>NZ_JH719392.1:0-238844 GCF_000271845.1 Rhizobium leguminosarum bv. trifolii WSM2297
GTCGCCGCCGCTGACCGAGATTGTGCCGCCTTCACCGATGAGCGCCCAGCTGCCGTCATTGCCAGCACCCAGGTCGATAACGTCGTTGCCGGGGCCGCCCCCTCCGAAGAAGGCGCCCGCCGCGCCGTCGATGAAGTCGTCGCCGTCGCCGCCCGACAGAACGTCGTTGCCGGCGCCGCCGGTGATGCCGTCATTGCCGGCGCCGCCGCTAATGGTATCGTTCCCCGACCCGCCGGTGATGCTGTCGTTGCCGGCGCCGCCAGTGATGGTGTCGTTGCCGTTGGAAGTGGTGATGGTGTCGTCGCCGCTGCTGCCGGTGAAGATCACGCTGCGGCCGAGAAGTTCGTCGGTCAGATCGACGCTTCCCGGTCCCGCCAGGGTCAGCGATACGGTGGCCGACTCCTGGCCCACATAGCTGACGATGGTGTCGAAGCTTTCGAACTGCGTCGCTGTCGCCTTGATGCTGGGATTGCCATAGGCGTTATAGGTCACCAGCCGTTCGACATTGGAGATCGAGAGCGTCGAGATGTCGCCCGACTGCTGCGCCTGCAGGGTATCCAGCCCGTCGCCGCCATCGATGACGCCGCTGGCGGCGGTGGCCCCGAACAGCGCCATGGAATCGTTGCCATCGCCGCCGCTCACCGAGATGGTTCCGCCAGACGCAATCAGAGCCCAGCTCGAATCGTCGCCTGCACCAAGATCGATGGTGTCGTTGCCGGGACCGCCGGCTCCAAAGAACGCACCCGCAGCGCCGTCGATGAAGTCGTTGCCGGCGCCGCCCGACAGAACGTCATTGCCGGCGCCACCGCTGATGCTGTCGTTGCCAGCGCCACCGGTGATGCTGTCCGCACCCGAGCTGCCGGTGATGGTGAAACCTTCGGCCTGACTTGACAGGTTGATAACAACGCCAGCCAACGCAGCGGCGGCGGAAATAGCCTCGACGCCAGAAAGCTGGCTGTCGTTGCGGCCGTTTAGACCGGTGGATGTCGAAGTGAGGTTCACCGTGTCGCTGCCACTGCCGAGGTTGACCGTCGTAAATCCGTTCATTTCGGCGCCTGTGAGCGTGACAGTGTCACTGCCCGAGGAACCGTTCAGAGTCTGAAGGTTGGTCAACGTGCCAGTGGTGAAGTTGTTGGTGCCCGCCACGAAAAGTATGTTGGCGCCAGCTCCGCCATTGATCGATTCCGCGCCTGTGAAGTCGCCGTTGTTGACGACAAATGTGTCGGCCCCGCCACCCCCCACCAGCGTATCCACCCCCGAGCCGCCGGTGATGATATCCGCACTCGAGCTGCCCGTGATGGTGTCCGCACTCGAGCTGCCGGTGACGGTGAAACCTTCGGCCTGACTTGACAGGTTAATAACAACGCCGGCCAACGCAGCGGCGGCGGAAATAGCCTCGACGCCAGAAAGCTGGCTGTCGTTGCGGCCATTCAGACCGGTGGATGTCGAAGTGAGATTCACCGTGTCGCTGCCACTGCCGAGGTTGACCGTCGTAAATCCGTTCATTTCGGTGCCTGTGAGCGTGACAGTGTCACTGCCCGAGGAACCATTCAGAGTCCGAAGGTTGCTCAACGTTCCGGTGGTGAAGTTGTTGGTACCTGCCACGAAAAGTATATTGGCGCCAGCTCCGCCATCGATCGATTCCGCGCCCGTGAAGTCGCCGTTGTTGACGACAAATACGTCGTCCCCGCCGCCGCCCACCAGCGTATCCACCCCCGAACCGCCGGTGATGGTGTCCGCGCTCGAGCTGCCAGTGATGGTGTCCGCGCCCGACGTACCATTTATTGCAATGATGTCGTTACCATTGTTGCCCCATGCCGAACTCCCATTGCCACCGAATGTCCAAGCCGCCGCACTGAAATTCGAAGCGTTTTGAACAGTGACCGTTTGATTTCCGGTCGAACCACGTAAATCGAGCGACAACGATAGACCTGTTGCACTAAATTGATTCGAATTGAAGGTAACAGCAGTTCCACTGCCCGAAATGGAAAGAATTTCCATAGACAGGAGCCTACTTGCCGGGAGGACGGAAAAATCAGCTGCTGCCGTAACATTCAAAGTGTCGATACCGCCGCGGCCATCGAAGATGTCACTCGCTTGCACCGTGCCGGCGCCTATTTTGAAGGTATCGGCCCCCGGACCTCCAACCTGATTATCCTGACCGGCGGTGGCGCTGAAATTCGCCAATACGCCTCGGTAGGTGGCTAAGCCAGAACGGGTAAGGGGTGGTCTAGGTGCCGCGTTCCCGAATTGCAGATCAAGACACCATGAGCCCCCGAGGGCTACCGCGCCAATGAAGCCAGATGCTGCAGCAACGGACCGGTTCAAGCAGCGGTGGAGGAATTCGGCGAAACTCTTACCGACTTCATTCTTGCCGGTGGCGCAGCACCATAGTTGCATGCTGCCATGTTTGCCCAGCGCCGCGCTAATTTTGGCGAATAATTCGGTTGAGCCGGCAAAATCCCGCTCTGAGAACGTCCCAGACGAGAACCTGATTTGACCCGGAGCGCCGTGCGCTACGACATGAACTCTGTCAAGGCGGCTGTAGGCAGACAGGTGACGTGCCATCTGGCGAATTGCAGGTTCGCGGTCGGATAAAACAACAGCCTCGACTTCTGGGCGCAGACCGCCAAGCAAGGTGTCCAGGTCGCTGATGCCTTGGTCAATGAAGACGATTTCCCGAGGCGCCTTACGCACTTGGTTCTTCGTCGCCGTGCCGGCAATTGCCGGCACGTCTGGCGCGTGATCGCCCGCGCTGAGCGACACAACACCACTGAAATTCGATGCAGGCAAGTAAGACTTAGCGCTCGCGCGAACCGTAGTGATGACTGCGCGCGCAGCGTAAAGGTAGGATGTGCCGTTCGCAGGCAATGGCGTCAGAACAGAACCTGAGACCGTTCCGTCTTGGTCCGTTCCGATCAACTTGATATTGGAAAGTTGATCCTTGAAACGAACTGAGGTGATCTTGTTGGTCTTTAACAATTTGGTCGGCATAGCATACCCCTGATGACAACAGGAAGACTTGCTCGACGCTGACAGCAGCTCGGAATTGCGGCGTGCTAATGTAACTCGTGCCCGCCAAGGCATACGTCCACACAGTTTGAGCGGCCTTAGCCACTCAAAACTCTCCTCTCCGAAGCTACCCGTGGAGTACGTCCCCCAGCTTATTTCTGGAATGTCAGAAATACATCAATCATCGCACTGAGTCTAATAACCAGTTCGGTAGTACATGCTGGCGGAAAGACAGAATACATAATCCGTTCCATGAAAGCTCTACGATTTCATCAAGCATCACATGGCGTTGCCCCGTCACTGGGTGAGATGGATAGCTGTTGCAAAGACACTCTGATCACCAAAACACAAGCACTATCGCGCTGCTCATTGAAAAGCGTGAGGTGGTGGGGCTCACCCAGACGGAACTCGCTGCCATGCTCGGCAAATACCAGTCGTTCGTCGCACAAACGAACAGTCGTGCCTTTGCCTGACATCCGCCGTACCGACCATTGGTGCAAGTCTAATTATTGAATGCATTGCAATCTATAATTAAATGCATATTCTTGTTGGTGATCAGCGAGGATATGCCATGACCGCAGAAACCATCGATCATTCGACCCTGTCCCGTCTTGTTGAAGCCGGCGCGGTCGATGCCGCTCATGTCGTCGGCAAGACCGGCGGCTGGTCCGTGGTCATCCGCTATGGCAAGGCCGAGCGTCCGCTCGCCGCCCAGCGCAGCCGGCAGGTGCGGGTGTTCAAGCGCATAGACACTTTGGTTTCCTATCTCAAGGATGTCGGCATCTCGCAGTTCGATGTCGATGCGGCCGACTACGTTTCCGCGACGACCTCGCGGCCGGATCGGGCCGAAGCTCTGCGTCGGACCCATGAGGCGGCGGAATACGACAAGTGGTTCCGCGAACAGGTCGAGGAAGCGATCCGGGAAGCCGACGATCCCAACACGGTCTGGATCCCGCATGAAGTCGTCAAGGAAGAGATGGCGCGCGAACGGGCGGAGCTGGTGGCGCGGCTGAAGGGCAAGGCCGAGTGAAGCTCGTCTGGCGTGCGAGAGCTGCATCAAATCGCAAGAAAGCAATTCAGTTTTTCGCCGAGCAGAATGTCGGCGCCGCGATAAGCCAACTTGATGAGATCGAGCGTCAGACCGATTTGCTCATCGATCAGCCGGAGATCGGCAGGCCCGGTCGAATTGGAGGAACGCGCGAACTGGTGATTTCACGCACATCTTTTATCGTGATCTATCGTGTTCGCCAGGAAATCGAACAAGTGGAAATTTTGCGCCTCGTCCACGGCGCGCAGAAATGGCCGCCAAAGTCCTGAAGCCTTACTGCGCCATCTGCGGCTGCTTTGCCGCCCGGGCCGCGGTCAGCTCTGCCGTGGTGTGATTCAGGCGGTCGGCGAGCACCCGCATGATTTCCACCGCCATCTCCGGAAAGTCGCTGAGCAGCTTCAGGAAGTGTTCCTTGCTGATGCGCAGCACCTCGAGCGGTGAGGTGGCGCGCACCGTTGCCGTGCGCGAGACGTCGCAGAGGATGGCGATTTCGCCGACGATGGAATTGAGCTCGACATCGGCGACCTTGATCTCACCGGCCGGCGAGGAGACGATGATATCGGCGGTGCCGGAGAGGATGACATAGGCGGCGTCGCCGACATCGCCCTGGTGGAAGAGGTTTTGCCCGGCCTTGTAGGTCATACGGTCGGAAGTGAAGGCCAAGAGCTTGAGCTTGGCTGGTGCGATCCTCGAAAAGATCGGCACCCGTCGCAGCATTTCGACTTCGTCTCTCAACAGCACGTTTCAACCCCCTGACGCAGGGTCCGCGGGACCGGGCGTCTTCATAACTCCGAGGCGTCCCGTCGGGACCGCCTACCATCGCCGCCCCGATAGAATATTACGATAACAGTTCCTTGAACATCCCGTTTTTCTCGGAAAGTTCCGGATAGTTTCCGGCCTCCGCCAACCCGCCGCGGTCAAAGAGCAGGATCCGGTCGAACATCTCGGCGAGCCGCGCATTGGAGAGCACCCAGATGATCGCCGGGCGCTGACCTTCCTCATGAAGGCCTTCGACGATGTTGCGGGTGATCTGGTCCTGGACGCGCTGGTCGAGTGCCGACAGCGGCCGGTTGAAGATGAAGTAGTCCGAGCGTTTCAGGAGCGCGCGCGCAAGGTTGAGCTTCTGCCGCTGCACCATGGTCAGCCGCTTGCCGCCGGAGCCGACGTCGAATTCCAGCCCGATCGACAGCACATCGTCATAAAGGTCGAGCGCGTCGAAAAGTTCGCCCATGATGCCACGGATGCGGTCGGAGGCGTCGGCCTGCTGATAGGCGATGCGGCCGAAGAGCACATTGTCCATCAGGCTTGCCGACGGGGTGAAACGCTCGGCGTCATAGCGCTCGATCAGCTCGGCGAGATCGGCGGGAATATGCTCGTGGAACTGCTTGCGGGCGCTGACGATCTTGGCCATCAGCTCGTCGGTCAGCAGGCCGAAGCGGTGGCGCGGCTCGATATAGGCAAAACTCAGCCGGATGATGGCCGAACGTTCCTCGGGCGTGGCGTCTTCGAAGCGGCGGCTTTGCAGCTTCTGCAGCAGCGCCTGGTAGGTCGGGATGTCGTCGGCCGTCATGAAGGTCAGCTGCTGGAAGAACGGATGGTCCGGCGGCAGATCGTGGAAGAGTTCGACGGCGTTCTCGGCGATCTCAAGGCCCATGGCGTAGAGATCGGTGCTCAAGCCCGTCTCACGGAACAGCTGCTGGAAATAGGGATGCGCGGCCAGCCGGCGATTGGTCATCAGCGGCCGCTTCATCGTGCCGAAAAGCAGGTTTTCGCCGACCGTCGCCTGGGCGTTATAGGCGTCGAAATCGAAAGGCACGACGATCGTGTCGAGCCCTTCTTCGCGCAGCCGGTCGCGCAACGAGGCGCGCAACGCGACGACGTGGTCGCTGACGGCTACATGCACGTCGGTGTTGACAGTCGAGCGCAGCGCCAGATCGAGGATGTCCTGCGAGATCAGAACGGCGTCGAGCACCGGGCGGATCGCTTTCAGCAGGTCTTCCGGCCCATTGGCGCCGGCGGCCTTGTAATCCACCCAGTCGCTGTTGAGGTCGAGCGTCGGATTGCCGGCTTTCACCGCCTCGATGGAATGCCATTTATACTCCAGCGCTTCCTTCTCGTCGTAAACGGGATCCGTCATCGGCGCGTGCTTGAGGCCGTAGAGCAGATTGCTGGCGAGCGAGCCATGAAAGAAGAAGGTGTCGGCCGAGGCATAGGAGATGCGCCGACCGGTGATCGATTCCGGCAAGTCCAGGAGATCACGGCCGTCAATAGTGATGCGGCCGGAATCCGGCCAGACCATACGGCCGAGCGCTTCGGCGAAGGCTTCCGCGCCGCTGCCGTTCGGGCCGACGATCGCCACCGTCTCGTTCGGCTTGATTTCGACGGAGACGTGGTCGACGAGGCGGGCGCCGCTGTCGTCGGAGAGTGACAGATTGGTGACCACGAGTGCGCTGGTCAGTGCGCCGACGGGGGTCGTTGCGAGTTCCTGGATCCGGCTGTCGATCAGCGGCTCGACATTGAACTGTTCGTAGACCTGCTGGTATTTTACCTGCACGTCCTGGCGCATCTGATCCCAGTCGATCAATTCCTTCAGCGGCCCGGGCAGGTCCTTATAGGCTGATATGACGGCGACGAGCTGGCCGATGTCGAGCCTGCCCTGCAGGGCCAAGTAGCCGCCGATGGCGTAGAACAGGAAGGGCGTCACCTGAGCGAGGAAGTTGTTGATGAACTTCACCAGGAACTTCCACTGGTAAAGGTCGTAGCGGATCGAAAAGATCCGGCCGAGCCGCGAGGCGATGTCGGCGCGTTCGAGATTGGAGGTGTCGTTGCCGTGGATCGTGCCGATGCCGTCGACGATTTCGCCGACGCGGCCGGAAAGTTCGCGTGCCGTCAGCTGCCGCTGGCGGCCAAGCTCCAACAGCCGCTTGCGCATGCGGGGGATGACGATGGCCTGGACGCCAACGATGCCGGCGGCAATCATGCCGAGCCAGAAATTCTGGACGATGATGAAGGCGAGCGCGGTGATCGCCTGGCCGCCGAGAAGCGCAGGGGAGACGAAGGCATCGCCGGTGAAGCCGCCCATCGGCTCCACCTCGTCCTTGATCATTGTGGCGATCTCGGCCGATTTCACCCGCTTGAAGTGGATCGGCGGAAAACGCAGCACCCGGTCGATCAATTCGAAGCGGATGCGGCGCAGCATACGCTCGCCGAGCCGGCCCTTGTAGGTGTTGATATAGAACTTGAAGAGACCGTTCAGCACCACCAGCGCCAGAAACACCAGGCTGAGGGCCATCAGCATCTGAAAGCGGTTGAGCTGCAAACCTTGAAAGAATTCGACATGGCCGATCAGCGGAATGTCGTAGGCAATGTGCATGAAGGTCTGCCTGGCACCCGGACCTTCGAAACCGTCGCCCTGGATCGGTCCGTTGACGATCTGCTTCGGCAGGTCGAAGGACAGGAAATAGGGCACCATCGAGGCGGCGACGACAGCCAGAATCCACAGCTGCTGCAGCCGCGTGTTCTTCCAGATGTAGCGGGCGAGGCTTTTTTCCATGGCTAACCGTCAGCGTGCTGGGAAATTCCGGCGGCCGGGATGGGGAGCAATTCTGAGAACAGGACCATGCCTTCGGACCGCCGATATCGCAATGAAAACAAGGCGAAGGGACCGGCTGCAGATGTGCCGATTCTCGCCGGAATATTGCTTATATCACAGGAATTTTGGATTACAGCGCCGTGCGTCTTAAAAGACGCCCAAAGGGCAGCGTAACACTTGGAATTGCTGCATAATTTTATGCGTAAATCGATTTCGATTACGGAATTTTGCGGCAGCAGACGGCTCGGCAATCATGTAGAGATCGGTGCCGCGAGCAAAAGATACCCCCGGAAAAATCCGGGGGCTCGTCGTGGAAGATCTGAAGAGATCGTACTCAAGCGGCGACCTTTCGCAGCATGGTGTTCGCAGACGAGTGGCTCATCGCTTCCGCGATCATATCGGCATCTTCATTGCTGATCCCGAACAGGCCGAAGCGAAGCTGGTAGCCCCAATTGGGGCCGACCCGTGTGAAGGCCAGCCGGTCAAGCAGAGGCCGGATCGGCGTTTCCTCTGCAGGCCGCCATTCGACATCCCGCCGCCAGGGCCTGAAACCGCTTTCCATCTCCACCTGGTAAGGCGCGCAGTCGCGTGCCGCGCCGATCGCGGTGAAAGCCTGCAGGCGGTCCTTGCCGCCATAGACGACGGTGGGCGAGTAGTAGATCACGCGGTCCCCGGCCGTGATTTGCCTGAGGGGTGATGCCTTGCCGTGACAGACCTGCATGAAGCCGGCTTGACGGCCGATGCGGACATGCGCTGCGCAAGCGACGGCGATCCAGGCTTTGGCCATCGCTCAAACCTCCTCGGCCAGGGTGTAGACGCGCAGTCGATGCCCGTCGGGATCGGCGGCAACGAAGCTTCGGCCGAAATCGAGGTCGGTCGGCGCCATGACGATGTTCGCCCCCTTGGCCTGCCAATCGGCGTAGGTCGAGTTGACCATACCGCTCGTGGCCACCTTAAAGCCTATCTCGCAGCCGCCGCCGGCTGCTCCCGGCGCGGGCTCGACGCCCGCTCTGCCCCAGAGACCGAGCCCCAGGCCGGATGGCAAGATGAACATGGCGAAGGTCTGGCTCGCCTCCACGGGCTCCTTCCCGAGCAGGTTGGTGTAGAAGCGGGCGCTCGTCGGGGCGTCGGTCACGTAGAGAAGAATGCTGTTGCTGGCGGTCATAAGGATCTCCTGTTGTTCGTTGGACAGCAGAAGCTTATGACCCGATACTGCCAAATTCTGGCAGTATCACACGTCCCGATGCGATATTCCCTGAATCTCCCGCCATTGTTTCAGCAGCGCCTGCCTGCGCTTGGGATAACGTGCGTCGAGCGCTTGCGCATGAACAATTCGATCCGTGCGAAACGAGCGGAAATCCTGGCGGAGTTCACACCAGCCGAGGAGAAGGCGCACCTGGTCGAAAAAGGCCAGAGCGAACGGCCACACCACACGCTCCGACGCCACGCCGGCTCCGTCGCTATATGACAGCGAAAGCTTGCGTTCGGTGCGGATCGCCTTGCGCAGAAGGGCCGGATCGACCGCGTCGACAGGGATCTTAACGCCCGGCCCCACAAGAAGGGCGGATGAATCCAGTGCATCGCGCAATTCCGGCGGCAGCACGGCAACGATGCGCGCCAACGCATTTCGCGCAGCATGCCGTAAGTGATCGTCCCCTCTATCCGCAACCCAGCGGGAGCCGAGGACGAGCGCTTCTATCTCCTCCGGGGGAAACATCAGCGGCGGCAGGAGAAATCCCGGTTTCAAGATATAACCGACACCCGGTTCGCCCTCGATAGCCGCCCCCTGGGCCTGAAGGCTGGCGATATCCCGATAGAGGGTGCGAATGCTGACGCCGATCTCCTCGGCCAGCACCCCGCCACTCACCGGCCGACGGTGGCGGCGCAATACCTGAAGAAGATCGAGGAGGCGTTCGGAGCGGGACATGCGGCAAGCTTATACAGGCTTGCTGCTGCCAGATAGTGGCAGGATGCTATTCGGACGACTTGCGGAAGCCGTGCCTCAAAACCTCGATTTGCCGGCAATCAGGGAGCGAATGATGCCGGCGGTCTTCTCAGCCCCATCGAGATCGAGCGGGACCGGCCCGCGGCGCGGCGCGGCGAGCGCCTTTTCGACCGCCTCTTTCACATGCCCCGGCGTCAGTCCCGTTTCCGGCAGGATGTCGGCGAGATCGAGTGCCTGCAACCGTTCTGCGCGCACCGTCTGTTCGGTCTCGCCGCCGGCGACGAAGGGGATCAGGATCGCCCGGCATTCGGTGCGCAGGAGATCGCCGACCGTATTATAGCCCGCCTGCGAGATCGAGACCCTGGCACGGCGCAGCAGCGAGGGAAAATCCTTGCGGAAGCGCACCAGCGTAACATTGGCAGGCGTATTCTGAGACAGCGCGGCGAAATCGGCCTCCGGCAGGTTCGGGCCGGATATCAGCAGCCAGCGGAGATCGGTGGGCAGCATCGCTGCCGCCTCTTTTGCCGCGCCGATCAGCGCGGCGCCGACCGCGCCGCCGCCTGCCGATGCGATAATATCGAAGGTTTCGGTCGGTTCCGGCGCGGGCGGCGCTGCCACGAGGCCGGTATAACGCAGCTTGTCGGCGATCTCCGCTGTCAGCGGGAACGTGTCCTCGAGCCTGATAAAATCGGGGTCGCCATGGACGAGCACCGCATCGAAATGGTCCCTGACCGTTGCTGCAGTCTCCGCGTCGCGGCCGGCCTTGCGGTTTTCCTGCAGGATGTCACGCACCGAGCTCAAAAGCTTCGGCCGCGGTTCGGCCTTGTCGATCGCCTGTAGCAGGGGCAGCAGCTCGAAGCGCATCTGCCGCCGGCCGAAGGGGAAGGCTTCGATGATGACGACATCCGGTCTTGCGACATGGAAGGCGTCGAGCAGCAGATCGCGGCGGGCATTGAGGAAATCCTCGCCGGCGGGGCGGCCATCGGCATCGGCAAGACCGGAGAAACCGGCATTGCTGGCGACGACCGGCGGCAGGGCCAAGGTCTTGACGCCTTCGCCGGGAAAGCCCGGCACCGGCAGGCCGCCGGTGACGACCGTGACGTCGAAACCGTCCTTGACCAAAGCATTGGCGATGCGGCTGGCACGGGCGATATGGCCGATGCCGAGCAGATGCTGGACGTAGAAGAAGATGCGCGGTGCCGTCATGACGCCTTCTGCCATTCGGCCTCGAACAGGCCGGTGAGCTGCCGGATGCTGGAGTGATAGTCGAAATCGGCGCGCACCCGCTTTTCTGCGGCATCGCCAAGGCGCTTGCGGAGCGCCGGGTCGCGGATCGCCGTCTCCAGCGCTTTGGCAAGCAGCTCCGGATCCTCCGGCGGCACGACCAAGCCGTTTTCGCCGTCCTCCAAAAGCTCCGGCACGCCGGATACCGCAGTCGACAGGCAGACGAGCCGCTGGCTCGAAGCCTCCACAAGCACGTTCGGCAGGCCGTCGCGGTCGCCGTTGGCGGCGATCCGGCAGGCCAGCGCGAAGAGGTCGGCGCGGCGGTAGTGATCGAGCACGTCTTCCTGCGCCATGGCGCCCTTCCAGGCGATGCGGTTGGAGAGGCCGAGCTCGCTGGCGAGCACCTTCAATTTGGCCAGCGCCTCGCCGCCGCCGATGTGGTCCATGCGCCAGTGGAGGTCTGTGGGCAGCAGCGCCAGCGCCCGCAACAGCACGTCGTATCCCTTCTTCTCGACGGCCCGGCCGACGCTGAGGATGACGGCAGGGTCGTCGGGGTCGCTGCCGGTGCGGTCCGAACACTCGCCGGCAAAATGGCCGAAACGGGCGAGATCGAGACCGTGGTAACTCAGGTGCACGGCATCCTTGCGGGATGTCAGCATCCGCATGTGTTCATAGCCCGTCCGGGTGCAGGTGACGGCCCAGCGGGCGCTGCCGAGTTTTTCCTGCAATTCCCAGTCGGGCGATGTCCAGATATCCTTGGCATGGGCCGAACAGGTCCAGGGTGTACCGGTGAGGATGCTCGCATATTCCGTCACCGAGGCCGGCGTATGAATGAAATGCGCATGCAGCCATTGCCCGCCGTCCGGCCATTCGCGTCCCAGCACCAGCGCCTGGCCGAGGCGGCGGAAGCGGTTGCGCGAGATGTCGCGCTTGAGGTCGGCGAGGAAGCGTTTGATCAGCGCCTTGAAGCCGGGTTTGGAAAATCCGGCGATCAGGCCTTTCAGCACACGGATCGGCTCCTCATGCAGATACTCCGGCAGATAGACGACGCGGGCTCTGATCTCATCATGCACGGGATGGCGCTTCTTGTCGGTCGGACGGCGCATCGAAATCAACGTCAGGTCGAAGCCGGCCTTTTCCAGACCAAGCAGCTCCTGGGCGATGAAGGTTTCCGAAAGGCGGGGATAGCCTTTCAGCACGACGAGAATCTTGCGGCGTGGCGGCAATTCTGTGCCCTATTCCGCGCCGACGAGGGAAAGATGGCTGGCGCGGCCGTCGATCCACCGGCCGACGGTCTGCGAGATGTGGTCCAGCCCTTCGAGATGCATATTGCTGCCGCTCTTCGATGGCGGCAGGCGGGAGGGCAGGCGCTTCAGAGCCTCGGCCATGATGGTGGGATCGACCGATTGTTCCGGCAGCAGCATATCGACGAGGCCGAGCTCACTTGCCCGCTTGGCGCGCAGCAGCTGTTCCTCGCGCGGCTTGACGCGCGGCACAATGAGCGCCGGTTTGTCGAAGGAGATGATCTCGCAATAGGTGTTGTAGCCGCCCATGGCGACGACGCCGGCGGCGCCGTCGATCAGCTCTTCCATGTGGTTGTCGAACTCGATCACCTCGATATAGGGAATGGCGTCCCCCTTCTGCACCAGCTTGGCGCGCTCGGCCGCCGGCATATAGGGCCCGAGCACGACGAGCGCCTTCTGCGTCAGGGTCGGATCGGCCTCGTAGGCGTTCATCACGTCGTGGACGAGATCGGAGCCGTCGCCGCCGCCGCCTGTGGTGACCAATAGGTAATTATCCTTGCGGGCGTTGATCGAGGTCTTGCCCTTGGAGACGCTGCGCTGCAGGAAGCCGACGAAATCCATCTTCCGGCGCAGGCTGGCCGGCACATCGAGACCGATCAGGGGATCGTAGAAGTCAGGCGGACCATAGACCCAGACGCTGTCGTAATATTGGTCGATCTTCTGCATGATGCCGTTCCTCTTCCACTCGGCGTCGAGCAGATGCGGCGCGTCCATGATCTCGCGCAGGCCGAGCACCAGGACGGTGCCGCGGGCCTTGAGATAGGCCAGTGTATCCTCGACCTCGCCCTTCAGTCCCATCGGCTCCTTGTCGACGATGAAAATATCAGGCTGGAACGTCTCGGCCGTGTGGCGGATGCTCGACTCGCGCATCTTCAGCGTCTCGTGCAGGTCGATGTGGCTGGCAAGCGACGTGTATTCGCCGTTGCGCAGCTTGATGACGCTCGGGATCTTCACGAAGTCGACGCGAGCGCGGTAGTCGAAGGCGCCGGCGATCGTCGCGCCCGAAATAATCAGGATGTTGAGGCCGCGATAATCCTCGACCAGCGCATGGGCGATGGCGCGACAGCGCCTGAGATGGCCGAGACCGAAGGTGTCATGACTGTACATGAGGATGCGTGCATCTTCGAGACGTCTCACCATGGGTGTTCCCTCCGGGGTGAACAACATGCGTTAGTACCCCCACCGTCCGGAGGCCACGTGGCGTGGGCGGTGCCATAAGGCGCCGCCGGGTTTTCTGCTATTTGTAGGGATCTGCCGCATCACGCAAGCCGTCTCCCAGAAAGTTGAACGCCAAAATGACAAGAACAACAGGAATGATCGGATAGAGCAGCCAAGGATAGAAGGCGATGACGCTGACGCTTTTTGCCTCGGTGAGCAGAATGCCCCAGCTGGTGATCGGCGGGCGAAGACCGAGGCCGAGGAAGGAGAGCGCGGTCTCGCCGAGGATCATGCCGGGGATCGAAATCGTTGCCGAGGCAATCAGATGCGACATGAAGCCCGGCACCAGATGCCGGCCGATGATGCGGGGCGTGCTGGCGCCCATCAGTTGCGCGGCCTGGACGTAATCCTCTTCGCGCAACGCCAGAAGCTTGGAGCGCACGGCGCGTGCAAGCCCCGTCCAGTCGATGATGCCGAGAATGACGGTAATGCCGAAATAGATGACGATCGGACTCCAGGTCACTGGCATGATGGCGGCCAGCGCCATCCATAGCGGCAGGCTCGGCAGCGATTGCAGCACTTCGATCAGGCGCTGGACGATGAGATCGAAAATGCCACCCCGATAACCGGCAAGGCCGCCGATGACGATGCCGAGCACGAAGCTGATCGAAATGCCGATCAGACCGATCGTCAGCGATATCCGCGCGCCGTAAAGAATGCGCGACAGCACGTCACGGCCGAGCCGGTCGGTGCCGAGCAGGAACATCTGGCCGCCGATTGCCGGGCAGACCAGATGATAGTTCGAGGCGGCAAAGCCCCAGAATTTGTAGGCATCGCCGCGGCAGAAGAAGCGGATCGGCTGCACGTCGTTCGGCCGGTCGGTATAGACGCGGTGCAGCGTGTCGAGATCGAGCGTCATGCTGCGGCCATAGACGAAGGGGCCGACGAAATTGCCCTTGTCGAAGAAGTGGATGCTCTGCGGTGGCGCATGGATGAAATCCACATTGCGCGTATGCAGGCCGTAGGGCGCCAGGAACTCGACGATCAGGATCATCAGGTAGACAGCAGCAAGAAAGATGCCGGAGATCAAGGCCAGCTTGTGCTGCTTGAACTTCCACCACATCAGCTGCTTCTGCGAGGCGAGATGGATGCGCGATTGCGCCGCCGTCATGGTCTCGGTCGCCAGCGGATCGAAAGGTGCGGTCGAGACGTAATGCGGCAGCGGGGCGCCGGGTGCGGGAAGGGGCGACATTATTTGGTGCTCCTGCCTTGCAGACGGATGCGGGGATCGAGGAAGCCGAGCGCGATGTCGGAGATCAACACGCCGATGACGTTGAGGAAGGCCAAGAACATCAGGAAGGAGCCGGCCAGATACATGTCCTGGCTCTGAAGCGCCTTGATGAGCATCGGCCCCGTCGTCTCGAGCGACAGCACGATCGCGACGATCTCGGCGCCCGAGATGATCGATGGCAGGATCGAGCCGATATCGGCGACGAAGAAGTTGAGCGCCATGCGCAGCGGATATTTGAGCAGCGCCCGAATCGGATGCAGGCCCTTGGCCCGCGCCGTCGTCACATATTGCTTCTGCATCTCGTCGAGCAGGTTGGCGCGCAGCCGCCGGATCATCCCTGCAGTCCCCGCCGTGCCGACGATGATCACCGGGATCCACAGGTGAGAGAGGATCGAGCGCGCCTTCTCCCAGCTCATCGGCGCCGAGATATATTGCTGGTCCATCAGATGGCCGATCGAGATGCCGAACCAGATATTGGCGAAATACATCAGGATCAGCGCCAGCATGAAATTCGGAATGGCGATGCCGAGCAGGCCGAGGAAGGTCAGACCGTAATCGCTCCAGCTATACTGATGCGTGGCCGAATAGATGCCGATCGGAAAGGCGATCAGCCAGGTGAGCAGGATGGTCGTGAAGGAGACGAGGATCGTCAGCCACAGGCGCTCGCCGACCACGTCCGACACCGGCAGCTGGTATTCGAAGGAATAGCCGAAATCGCCATGCAGCATCCCGCCGACCCAGTAGAAATAGCGCACGATCTCCGGCTTGTCGAAGCCGTATTGCTGGCGCATCTCCTCGATTTCCTGGAGATTGGCGGTTTCGCCCGAGGCGCGCAGTTCGGCGATCTGGCTCTCGAAGAAGTCGCCCGGCGGCAGCTCGATGATGGTGAAAACCAGCGCCGAAATGACGAAGAGCGTCGGCACCATGGCGGCGATGCGCCAGAGAATGTATCTGAGCACGCCTCAGGCCTCCTTGTACCAGAATGCATCCGGCATGTAGATGCCGAGATAGGAGGTGGGATCGAAGCCGTAGAGGGCTTTTTCCGGCAGGTTCTGCAGCTTGGCGGCGCGAAGGATCGGCTGCAGCGTGCTGTTGATCAGACCGATCGAGAACACCTGCTGCGTATAGAGCGACAGCATCTTGTGCCAGATCACCTGACGCTCCTCGAATTTCGCCGTCGAACCCCATTGGCCTAGCAGGTCGACCAGTTCGGCGGCTTCCGGCAGGTCCGGGGCCGTGCCCTCCTGGCCGGCCGAGAGGTAGTGCATCCCCCAGAGCGGCCATTGCAGCTGATCGTCGAGCGTCGGCGCCAGTCCTGCGGGCGACATGTCGGCCGTCGGCACGCCATTGTCGAGGCCGTACCAGATCGACATCATGATCGAACCGCTCATGGCGCGGTTACGGAAGACGTCGCGCTGCGAGGTGCGGGTATAGAGCGCAAGGCCGATATTGGCCCAGTGATCGTGCACCAGCTCCAATACGTCGGTATCGAGATTGCTCTCGCCGGCGGTTTCGACAGTGATCTCGGCGCGCCGCCCGTCCGGCAGCAGGCGGATGCCGTCGCTGCCGCGCTTGGTCAGGCCGAGTTCGTCGAGCAAACGGTTAGCCTCGTCGGCATCGAACTTGACGAAAGCATCGGCATATTCCTGCTTGAACAGCGGGCTGTCGGGCAGGACGGTATCGGCGCTCGGCGTGCCCAGGCCGTAGAAGGCGACCATGTTGATCTCGTGCCGGTCGATTGCCAGCGACAAGGCCCGGCGCAGGCGCACGTCGCGGAAAAGGCCGCGCCACACCTCGTCTGCGCAGTTGAGGTTCGGCAGCAGTGTAATGCGCGAGCCGCGCGCCACCTTCCAGAGATTGACCTTCACTGGGAAGCGTTTCTCGGCCTCCTTCAGGAAGGTGTAGTCGTTGAAGTCGATGCCGGTCGCCTGCAGGTCGGCCTCGCCGGCACCCGCCTTGGCGGCAATGATCGACGAGGAGGAGACGTTGAGGATGAACCGGTCAAGATAGGGAAGCTGCCTGCCGGTCTCGTCGACGCGGTGGAAGAACGGGTTACGCTCGAAGACGAACTGCTCGGCCGGCAGCGGCGTCGTATTGCGCCAGGGATCGAGCGTCGGCAGGTTGGGATTCTCAGGCCGGTAGGAGCGGGCCATCTTGATGTGCAGGTCCTGCCATTTCTTGACGCGGTTGGCCTGCATCATCTGTTCCATCTTCGCCTGGTCGGGCTGGAACTTCTTATGGAACTGCTTGAGATAATGCGCCGGCCCGACGATGACGAGCGGGATGGGGCCGGCCAGCGTCGGCAGGAACATCGGGTTGGGTTTGTCCCAGGTGTAGCGCACCGTCAGCGGATCGAGCATCTCGAAACGCGGCAGGCTGCCGTGCGGGCGAAGCTCCAGCGCACCGCCGCCCGGCGTCAGCTTGTCGTTCAAGATGACGTCTTCCCACCAGTAGCGGAAATCGTCGGCCGTGAACGGCTGTCCGTCGGACCATTTATGGCCCTCGCGCAGCGTGAAGGTGAAGACCGTGTCGTCTTCCGAGTGGAAATCGGCGAGAATGTCAGGCTGGAACTGCAGGTGCTTGTTGTAGCCGACCATGCGGGCATAGCCGTAGATCGTCATGAAGCGGATGTCGCGCTGGCTGCCGATGATGGTGCGCACCGTGCCGCCGTAGCTGCCCGGTTCGAGCCCCATTTCCTTGAGGTTGACGATGCGCGGGCGGGCGGGAAGGCGCGCGGCCATCGGCGGCAGGCTGCCTGATGTCAACTGCTCCTTCAGGAATTCCGGCTCGCCGGCCTGTTCGGCCCGAAGCACCGTGGGCGCGATCGCCGCGCCGACAAGGCCGCCCAGAAAAATGCGACGCGTCACCATCAGCGCAACTCCCTGGCATCGGCGCCTTTGCGGGCGCGCACCAGATGGCCGTCGCCGAGATCGGCATAGGCAAGCTCGGAAGCGTCGTCATGCTCGGCGGTGAAGGTCGCGCCCCAGTTCTGCTTGTCGGCGGCGCCGTTTTCCCGGAGCGCCTTGAAATCGAGCGGCCGGTCGAGATCGGGGAAGGGGACGGCGGCGAGCAGAGATTTCGTATAGGGGTGGACCGGGTCGCGCAGGATGATCTCGCGTGGCGCGATCTCGACGATGCGGCCCTTGCACATCACCGCAATGCGGTCGGCCATATAGTCGACGACGGCGAGATTGTGGGAGATGAACAGATAGGTCAGCCCCAGCTCCTTCTGCAGGTCCTTCAACAGGTTGAGGATCTGTGCCTGGACGGAGACGTCGAGCGCCGAGACCGGCTCGTCGAGGATGACGAGCTTCGGGCCGAGTGCAAGCGCGCGGGCGATACCGATGCGCTGGCGCTGGCCGCCGGAAAAACTGTGCGGGTAGCGGCTGAGGTAACGCTTGTCGAGGCCGATCGCCGCCATCAGCCCTTCGACCTTGCGCTTGTGCTCGTCACTGTCGCCGCGGTCGTGGATCTCCAGAGGTTCGCTCAAAATATTGCGCACCGTCATGCGCGGTGAGAGCGAGGAGACCGGATCCTGGAACACCATCTGGATCTTAGTGCGCATATCCTGCAGGGCCTCGCCGCGCACCGAAAGTACGTCGATCACGTCCTTGCCGTCGTTGAACACCACCGCGCCGCTATCGGGTGTGACGGCGCGCATCAGGATCTTGCTGAGCGTCGTCTTGCCGCAGCCGGATTCGCCGACGAGGCCGAGACATTCGCCGCGGCGGATGTCGAAGCTGACATCGTCGACGGCGTGCACGACCGCGGCTTCATGCTTGCCGAGGAAACTGCGCTTGCGCGTCTTGTAGGTCTTCGAGAGATTGGCAACCGAAAGCAGTGTGCCCGGCGCCTCCGCCTGCAGCGGCTTCTTCTTGCCGACAAGGGTT
Organism: Rhizobium leguminosarum bv. trifolii WSM2297; assembly: GCF_000271845.1. The sequence goes on from NZ_JH719392.1 coordinate 18,465, forward strand.
TCGAGATTGACCGGCACGTCGCGCAGCGCCTTCAGCCGCTCGCCGGGTTTCATGTCAAAATGCGGAACGGCGGCCATCAGTGCCTTGAGATAGGGGTGCTGCGGATTGCGGAAGATCGCCTCGACCGGTCCGGCTTCCATGATCTCGCCGTGATAGATGACGACCACTTCGTCGGCCATGTTGGCGACGATGCCGAGATCGTGGGTGATGAGAAGCATCGCCATGCCGAGCTTGGCCTGCAGGTCGCGCAGCAACTCGAGGATCTGCGCCTGGATCGTCACGTCGAGTGCTGTCGTCGGCTCGTCGGCGATCAACAGCGCCGGCTTGCAGATCAGCGCCATGGCGATCATGGCGCGCTGGCGCATGCCGCCGGACAGTTCGAAGGGGTACATGTCGTAGGTGCGGTGCGGATTGGAAAAGCCGACGAGACCGAGCATTTCCTCGGTCTTTTCCCGTGCTTCCTGCTTGTCGGCTTCGGTATGGATCAAAAGCGCTTCGCTGATCTGGTTGCCGACCGTGTGCAGCGGCGAAAGCGAGGTCATCGGCTCCTGGAAAATCGTCGCCATGCGCCGGCCGCGCAGGTCGCGCATTTCCTCGCTGTCGCGCGAAAGCGACAGGATATCCGTCGTGCTGCCATCGAGCGGATCGGTAAAGAGGATGCTGCCGGAGGCCTTGGCCGGGTTGGGCAGGATGCCCATGATCGACTGGCTGATCACCGATTTGCCGGAACCGGACTCGCCGACGAGCGCGGTGACCTTGCCCGGAAGGATACGAAGATTGGCTTCCTTTACGACGCGCAGCCGGTCGCCGAAAACCGAGAAGGAAACGTCGAGATTTTCAATACGCAACAAATCGGCTGCAGACGCCATACCAATGAAATTCCCCAGTCTTCTGTGTTCCCGTTAAGGCACACTATCGTACCGCAAACGGGGTGTCTAGCAGATGACAATCACAGGAAAACTGCCACATCTCGCCGAAGTTCCCCAGACGAGTCGCGCAGATTCAGAGCAGGCGTTCGAGGTTTACTGGATGAACTTCTCCGTGGTTGTGCGCTCGACGTGTTTCTTCGCGTCCCGGTGCAGGAGAATGACTTGCTCGGCTTCAGAAAGCCCGTTCTGAACCGCCTCGCGGAAGCCCTCGTCGACGTTGATCTCGGGAGCCGGCGCCCGCGGCTGCAGCACCGTCACCTTCTGGCGGATGCCGCGCAGCTTCTCTTCGCCGAGCGTCGTCCATTCGCCGCCGCAATAACCGGCGAAAGCCTGGCTGGCGACGACCTCCCGGCCGTATTTCTTGGTCAGGATCTGCAGCCGCTGCACCTCGTTGACCGCTGAGCCGAAGGCGGAGAAGGTCAGCCGGTCTTTCAGGCCGACATTACCGAACATGACGTTGCCGACATGCAGGCCGATGCCGTAGCCGACCTTGCTGAGGCCTTTCGCCTCGCGGTCCCTATTGAGCTCGGCCACCCGCGCCTGCGCCTGATGGACGGCGGAAAGGGCTGCCTCGCAGGCGATTTTCGACGGGTCCTTGTGGCGCCCGCAGGGATAGACGGCAAGGAAGCCGTCGCCGAGGAAGCTCAGGATCTCGCCGCCATTCCGGTTGAAGGGGGCGGCGATCGCGTCGAAGAACTGGTTCAGCGTGTCGATATAGGCCTGACGGCCTTCCTTTTCGGCATACATGGTGGATTCGCGCATATCGCCCATGACAAGCGCGGCACGGATGGTTTCGCCATCGCCGCGGCGGATCTGGCCGTTCAGCACCCGCTTGCCGGCATCGCCGCCGAGATAGGTGGTCAGCATGTTGTTGGCGAGCTTGCCGAGCACCGCCATCTTGGCGGCGACCGCCAGATGGTTTTGCATCCTGAGCAGCGCGTCGATCATATCGTCGGAAAAGCCGGTGTGATGGTCGGTCGACCAGGAGCCCATCATGCCCTGCACCGAGCCGTCGCCGAAGGGCTGCACGAAGGCGAGGTAATCGGTGATGGCGTCCTTGCGCAGATCCTCGAAGATCGGAAATTCCGCCGGCCCTTCCTGCATCAGCCGGCGGCGGATGTGCTGCAGGTTGTTGTCGAGCAGGTAATAATAGGGGCTCTGCAGGAAGCGGTCCGGCTTCTGCCCGGCCGGCATGCGGAAGCCCTCGATGGTAACGCCGCTCGCGCGCCGCCAGGTAAAACTCAGCGCGTCATAAAGCGGATGCAGCATCGAAAAGGTCAGATGCACGCGCGCAATCGGCAGGCCGGCGGCGGCAAGCCTTTCGCAGAAGCCGCGCACGATGTTTTCAAGCTCGTCTCCGGCCAGCGAAGAGTTCGTCAGCCATTCAGCGACCCGATCCAACAGGATGGAGGACACGCTGGTTTCGATCGTGCTCATTCTCGGTATGATCCTCATAAGGCACGCCATCCCCAAGAGCCAAAAATTCCCCGGCCGGCACATCTTCATGCGCAGGTCAAAAGGAAATCAGGATGTACGAGCGGTATTATTTGTCAACGATGTGCCGAGAGCCCGGCAAGGGCACCCCTCTGTTCCCCATGTCGGAGGACCGGACGGGCAGTCCTTTCACTGTGGTTCATTATCAAGAATCAAAATAGGGATGCTGCAGATGCGAAACAATGGGATGGGAATTTTTTTGTGCGCTGAAGTTGCAGCAAAGGTCATCGCCGGGGCTTTTCGGCCACACCCGGCTAAGGGTTCATCCCCTCGTACGCCTGCCGGCGCCTTCTCCGGTTAGACAGGCGAGGGGACGACGTGCGGCGGCCTCCTCGGTTCCCAATACCCTCTCGCGTGGCACGTCTCCTGTCCGCGCCAGGACGGCCAGAATGGGTGAGGGGCAGTTTTTGGCGCAAACCGGACAGCACTGCCGCCGGGGAGAAGAGGAGCCGGGTTTAATTTGCCCGGATCATGCATTAGATCAGCTTCCTCTCTTCCCCGTTTGAAAGATCCCGCCTTGGCCATCTCCACTTTCGACACGCTTTTGCAGAAGATCGAAACCCGCGCGGCGCGTGCCGGCGTCATCGGGCTCGGCTATGTCGGGCTGCCGCTGGCGATGGCGGTGGCACGCAGCGGTTTTGCGGTCACCGGCTTCGACATCGATCCCTCAAAGATGGTGGCGCTCGATGCCCGCCGCTCTTATATCGACGCCGTCAGCGACGCAGCGCTTTCAGCCGAGATCGAGGCCGGGCGCTTCCAGGCGACCACCGATTTCGCCGGTCTTGCTGACTGCGACGTCATTATCATCTGTGTGCCTACCCCGCTCACCAAACACCGCGATCCCGACCTTTCCTACGTCGAGGCGACGTCGCGCTCGATCGCCCAGCATTTGCGCCCCGGCCAACTCGTCGTCCTGGAATCGACCACCTATCCCGGCACTACCGACGATATCGTCAAGGTCATCCTCGAGGGCACCGGGCTGAAATCCGGCTCCGACTTTTTCGTCGGCTTCTCGCCGGAGCGCGAGGACCCCGGCAATCAGCATTATCATACCGCCACCATCCCGAAGGTGGTCGCCGGCGATGGTCCTGAGGCGCTGTCGCTGATGAAAGCCTTCTATGGTGCCGCGGTTTCGACCGTCGTTCCGGTCTCCTCGAATGCGACGGCCGAGGCGGTGAAGCTCACCGAAAACATCTTCCGTTCGGTCAACATCGCTCTCGTCAACGAGCTGAAGACCGTCTATGCGGCGATGGGCATCGATGTCTGGGAGGTGATCGACGCGGCCAAGACCAAGCCCTTCGGCTACATGCCCTTCTATCCGGGCCCCGGCCTCGGCGGCCACTGCATTCCGATCGATCCCTTCTACCTCACCTGGAAATCGCGCGAATACGAGCTGCCCACCCGCTTCATCGAACTCGCCGGCGAGATCAACTCGGCGATGCCGCGTTACGTCGTCGGCAAGCTTGCCGAAGCGCTCGACATCCGCGCCGGCAAGGCGCTGAGCCGCAGCCGGGTGCTGGTGCTCGGGCTAGCCTACAAAAAGAACGTCGCCGATATAAGAGAAAGCCCGTCGCTGCGGCTGATCGAGATTATCGAGGAACGCGGCGGACGGGCGGAGTATCACGACCCCTTCGTCGCCGAGATCCCGCCGACACGCGAATACCAGGCGCTGAAGGGCCGCAAATCGGTGGCGCTGACGCCTGATACGATCGCCGGCTACGATGCCGTGCTGGTCGCGACCGATCATGATGGGGTGGATTATGCCGCGCTTTCGAAAAGCGCTGCACTGATCATCGACACGCGCAACGTCTTCAACCGGCTAGGCCTCTCGGCCCATCACATCATCAAGGCGTGACGGAAACGGCGGAAAGCGACTTGCCGGTCATCCGGCTGGCGGCCACTGCATAACCGCCAGATGCACCGTCGATGAAATGCATGTGGTCGCGCGAAATCGGCGTCGGCACGAAGCAGGTCATGAGCGCCGAAGTCTGTCGATGCAGACCGTAGCGGGCAATGCCCTTGGCGCGGGCCGCTTCCAGCAGCGTCTCGATCCGTTTCAGGTGCTCGGCGTCGACGTCAACCGTCATCTTCAGCCCGTCGTCGAACTTGCGGAAATCGGAATTGCCGGCGACGTCGCGCTTGTAGCGGCGCGCATCGAAGCGGCCGAGCGGAATGCCCAGCCGGTAGCACACGACCGTGATGGCAAGCTGCAGGAAGATGAAGAGTTTCTGCCGCAGACGCCTTCCGGCTGGCGCGGTGGCCTTGGCCTCGCGATTGATGCCGTGCAGCGAGAAAGCGAGCTCCGGGCCCTCGGCCGGCACCGGATGGCTGCCGCGGCTCTGCTCGCTGGTGATGGCGACGATGCCATTGACGAGGGAGCGAAATTCTTCGCCGGGCCGGCCTTCGCCGGGAACGGCGATGATCGAGACGATCTCACCATTCTGCGCATCGATCGGGCTCCAGCGGCAGGAGAGGCCGGTGAGATCGGGGCGGGTGCCTGCGGGCGCGCGCTCGACATTGTAATGGCCGAGCTTCATCTGTCTTTCGGCCCAACTCGTCCCGCCGCCCCAAAACATCGCATAGGTGACATGAGGGCTTACGGAATAACGGGCGACGCGGACGTCAAGACCCTCGGCGCGGGTGTCAGTGACCGGAACGATGGCGATGCGCAGCATCAGGCCGAGATCCTCCTCGACCCAGACCTGCACGGCGGCAAGCGCTTCGCGCGCCGCCGGTTCCAGCGAACCCGGAAGTGCAATCAGAGCGCCGTCGCCGCCGAAGACGAAGGGATAGTCGCCCTTGCCGACGGCATTCAACACCGCCGAAATGACGCTGGCGCCCGCCATGTTGACGTCCTTGTAGCGGCCGCCGGCGATCGCCTGCGTCGAGCCGACGATATCGGCAAGCGCCAGCACCCATCCATCCGGCAGGGGCCTGTAATTGGCGGCATCGGTCACGCCCTCGAAGGCGCTGAACAGCGGCACGGCGGCAAAGAATTCTTCGTCGGTCACGGTTTTCATGTCATTGACCTTAGCACAGACCCATGTTGCCACTGCAACGCCATTTCCCATTTTACGGCAATCGACTTGGCAAGGTTTCATGTGTTAGCACCCGCTGACGATTTTTCACGACGGATACGGAATAGATGAGCCGCCTCGACAGCTTCATTCGCCGGTTGACGGCTCAACGCGACATTCTGAACGCGATCATCGATCTGGTCAGCGAAATCGACGGCCCGGTGCTGGAATTCGGCCTCGGCAACGGCCGCACCTATGATCACCTGCGCGAAAATTTTCCCGACCGCCGCATCGTCGCCTTCGACTGGGAAGTCCGCTCCTATTCGGCCTCGACACCGGAGGCCGAAGACATGGTGACCGGCAATATCCGCGACTCCGGCCAGGCCTTCCTCGGTATTGGTGCCGCGCTTGCCCATGCCGATATCGGCACCGGCCATGACGAGATCGACGCGGTAACGCTGACCTGGCTGCCGCAGCTCATGGCCGGCGTGCTCACCCCAAACGGCATCGCCGTCAGCGGCCTGCCGCTGGAGCATCCGGAGTTGGCGGCGCTGCCGCTGCCGGAGGGGATCAAGGAAGGGCGGTATTTTCTGTATCGGAGGACGTAGGTGTTGTGGGGTAGCGACTACGGTTCCTTAAGCCTGAAGGTCCAGACGATATAGCCGCAGGTTTGACTTGGTGGCGTTGCTGTTGAATCGGCATTTTCCCCTGATCCCTACGATGGCATGGCGTGCGCAGCGTCCGGGGCCTGAGAGGATGTTGCAGCGTGGTTGCCGGTCCTGCCAACGCCGGGAAGCGCGCAAGGTCGACCTTCCTCTTCTGGCCGTTGATTTACTCGGACAAATGGGGCTGGTCGGAATGAGACTTCTTTTTGAACGCGCTCTTGACCGCATCAAGGACGACACGAATAGACGGAACGTCCTTGATCTCCGAGTGCACGACCAACCAAAGCTCTCTTACGAGAGCATGTTCGCTCTCGATGAGCTGGAGATCCCCAGGGACTGCGAAATCGGGGAGCATGACGACACCCCCGTCAAGCCTTGCGGCTGCGACCTGAAACTCCAGAACGGATGATCTCAACGCAATTTGGCGGCCCGCGGCCACCTCCTTGAGACGCAGCTGTTGCGGCGAGGCATTCATCGCTTCATCGTAGCCAATAAAAGTCCATTCGGACGGCGCAAAGGTTTCGAGGTAACGCTTCGAGGCGAAGAGACCGAAAGTCATCTCGTGGAGCTTAACGATCGAATAGTCGCCATCTTCCGGTCTTGACAGTCGGACCGCGATGTCCGCTTCGCGCCGGTTCAAGGACGTAAACCGCTTCTCGCCAACAAGCGTAATCTGAACACCCGGATGATCTCGCCGGATTGCCACGATCGGTTTTGCCAGAAGCACGCTCGAAAGAGCGGGAGGGGCGCTGATCCTCACGTGGCCATGCACTTCCGTAGCGCTGCTGCGCCCAATCTGCTCGACTGCAGCAGTTTGCAAGGCAATGACGGCCGCATGCTTGGCAACCTTCTCGCCTTCCGGAGTGAGAATGACGCGCCGCCCGCGACGGTCGATGAGCTTGCGATCCAGCGTTGCCTCAAGCGATGAGACGCGCCGGCTTATCGTCGCGTGTTCGACGCCCAGCTGCTTCGCCGCGCCGAGAAGTGTTCCCGACTGCGCCAAAGCCAGAAAATGCCGCAAGTCGTCCCAGTCAAGTTGTGTGAATTTGTTCCCATTCATTGTGCAGCAATAGGGAATTTTCACACGTTTGGCCAGCCGCTAACCTATGCGCATCAAGGAGATCCAAGGATGCCAGATCAGATCGTAATGTTGAACGCCCCAGGCGACGTCACGCGGTTTCAGTTACAGGATCATCGTTCCGTTGATCCCGGTCGGGGCGAGATAAAAATTCTTCATGAAGCGATCGGGACCAACTTCCTGGACATCTATCATCGGAAGGGCATCTATCCGATGCCCTCCTATCCGGCCGTGATCGGTGTTGAAGCTGCAGGTGTCGTGACAGCGATCGGTCCTGACGTCACCGACTTGAAAGAGGGCGACCGGGTGGCATATGCGGGGCCGCCGGTCGGAGCCTATTGTTCGACAAGGACCATTGCCGCTGAAAGAGTGGTCAGGCTTCCCGATGCGGTTTCGACCAAAACGGCTGCGAGTTCGCTGCTCAAAGGCATGACGACCTATATGCTGCTGAAGAAGACGAGCGATGTTGGCGGCGGAAGTCGTATTCTAATCCACGCGGCCGCTGGTGGGCTGGGAAGCATCCTCGTTCGCTGGGCCAAGTCGCTCAATGCCACGGTGATCGGCACCGTCAGCACTCCCGAAAAGGGGGTGCTCGCCAAGTCCTTCGGCGCGGATCATCTGATCGTCGGGCGAGGGGCCGATATCGTCGCAGAAGTCCAGCTGCTCACCAATGGCAATGGCGTTGACGTCGCCTTTGATGGAATTGGCGGTGATATGCTGGTCAAAAGTCTTCGTTCGGTCCGAGCCTTCGGGATGGCTGTCACCATCGGGCAAGCCGCCGGACCGGTTCCACCGGTTCCGGTCGAGGAACTTCGACCCGGCAAGTCGCTCTCTCACCCGAGCATCATGGCCTGGTGTGGCGATATCGAAAGATACCGCGAGGCGGCGCAGGCGGCAGTCCAGGCCATGGAAACGGGGATCGTCTGTCAGATCGCTGCCGAATTCAGCCTGGCAGATGTTGCAAGAGCGCATCTCGAACTGGAGTCAGGGCGGGCCGCAGGCAGCATTTTGCTGATACCTTAGGGCATGGCGCGCAAAGGTGCGGCTCTGAAGCCGCCTCTACGGCAAAAACAGCACATTGTACTGCTCAAACTCCCCCGGCAGATCCCGCACCTTCATCTCCTCCTCGCGATCCTCGAACAGCACGAGGCAGTCCTCGTAGAAGCCCGACAGCATCGATATGAAGGCCTTCGTGCCCTCCGGGCCGTAGAACAGCGGCGTGAACTCCATATGGAGCGGCACGCGACGGGCAAGTAGCGGCTGCATCGACCGACAGGCGACTGGCTCGTAGCCCTCGATATCCATCCAGATCAGGCCGATTGCGGCCGGATCGATCGAAAGGCCGGCGAGGATTTCGGAGACCGGCTTCACCGGCACGCTGATCTTCCTGTCGGTCTTGCTCTGGCGGATGGCACTGCTCTTGCCGTGGTTGTTGAGGTTGAGGAAAAAGTCGATCTCGCCTTCGCTCTCACCGGCGGCGCAATTAACGAACCGGACCTTTTCCTCCAGCCGGTTCTGCCGAATGTTGAGTTCGAGCAGCGGAAAATTGCGCGGATCCGGCTCGACGCTGACGATATGAGCGTAGGTGTTGCTGAGCGCAAAATAGACGGTCTGGGTGCCGATATTGCCGCCGATCTCGAGCAGCGTCGCATCCTTTCGCAGTAGGCCGCGCTCGCGCAGGATAACGATCAACCGGTCGACGGCGTCGCGCTCGAAATGGCCCTTCCGGAAGACCTTGCGGCCGATATAGTCGGCGGGCGAGAAGGTCATCAGGTGGTCGCCGGCATCGACCGTCATCGAGACGACGCGGGGGCCGATATTCTCGATTAACAGCCGGCGGCCGAAGCGGGTGTCGAAGAAGCGCGAGGCGGCTCTGTTGCGCGCCTTGCGCAGCCGGCGGCTCCAGTATTTGGCGGTCAGCCATGGCTTGCCGGGCATCAGTCTTTTCCTTTGAGCGGTGCTACCGCTTTCTCTCTCGGAATGACATAGACTTTCAAGGGCAGAGCCCGGCCGCGTACACTGATTTCCCGGCTTTCAATGCCGGAAAGATCGGCGCCGGAAAGGTTCGCCACCGGTTCGGAGATGACGATCGCCGCCTCGAACTCCTTGGCCGCACTTTCCAGCCGGCTCGCGACATTGACCGTATCGCCGATCGCCGTCATGCTGCGCACCCGGCCATATCCCATCGTGCCGACGACGGCCGGGCCGGTGTGGATGCCGATCGCGATGCGCAGCGGCAGCGCCAGTTCCTCGGCTAATTCCTCCGCGAGTTTCTCGATCTCGGCGACGATCGCCGCGGCGGCCGTCAGCGCCTGGCGGCAGGCTTGATCGGGCGCGGTGTTGAGGCCAAAGAGCGCCATGGCCCCGTCGCCGATGAACTTGTCGAGCCGCCCGCCGGCCTGCTCCACCGCCTTGCCGATGATGGCGAAATAGCGGTTCAGCAGGAAGACGACATCGAAGGGCAGGCGGGTTTCCGTCAGCGTGGTGAAATGGCGGATGTCGACGAACAGCACGGCGATCTCGCGTTCGCGGCCGGGGCTGGTCTCCTGGCTGTTGGCGGGAAGGGCGGCTTCGACTGCCGGCACGAGCAGCGGCGCGACCGCAACATCGCGGTTCGGGCGAAGCTGGCAGGCGAGCCGGACATCCGGGCCGGCATTGATGCGCCTCAGCGTCGTCTGTTCCATCTTGTCGGGGCCAGGCAGGCTGTCGTAATCCCCGAGGATCTGCACCCGGCAGGTGGAGCACTGGCCCTTGCCGCCGCAGACGGAGTAATGCGGCAGGCCGCCGAGCCGGCTAGCTTCCAGCACCGTGAAGCCGCGCGGCACGCGGATCACCTCGCCGCCCGGATAATGCACGGCCACCTGGTCGAGCCGCTCCTTTAGCCGGCGCCGGGCGCGGGCGGCGACGACGACCAGCAGCGAGGCCGAGAAGGCGCCGTAGAGGCCGGCGCGGACGCCGGCGATCTGGGTGCGAACCTCAGGATCGGAGAGATAGTGGGCGTTGAGGTTCACCTCGTAGGGATTGGTCGTCAGCTGATAGGAGGGGTCGGCAAGGGTGCGGCCCATCTGCACGAAGCCGAGAACCGAGAGCACGGGCACGAGGATTGCCAGCGCCAGGAGCAGTGGCGCGGCGCCTGCATACCATGGGCGGTAGCGCAGCCAGAAATGGATGCCGATGCAACCGTGAAACCAGACGGCGATGACGCCGAGCACCTGCCGTACACCCGTCGCCGGCGCTTTGATCCACTGCAGTTCGACGACCGCCTCGTAATCGTCGATATAACCATAGAGGGCGTGGGCGATACGCGTGCCGATGACATGATCGATGAGTAGCAGCGGGATCAGCAGGCCGAGCACGATCTGCGCCGTTTCGCCCTTGGGCATCACCAGGCTGCGGCGCATGTAGATCGCGCGCAGCACCAGCGCCATATGGATCAGCACCGACGAATAGAACACCGCCGTGCCGACGGGATTGCGCCAGATGGCGAGGAAAAGGTGGCGGGCCTTGTCGGCGGCGGCGAGCGAAATCAGCCCGATCGCATGGTTGGACAGATGCATCAGGACAAAGATGAAAATGACCAGGCCGGAACCAAGCCTTGCCCTTCTGATCGAGCGCTCCGAAAAAATCCCTGTGACTGAGGCCGTCGTCATTCATTCCCGTTCTTGTCGATGCAACCGCAGCCTCATAGAAATTGAGAAAGAGGCGGAATTGCTTCGATCGCGATCACATTCCATATGCTTATGCGCAAGTTTTAGGGAAATGGACAATAGTGGAGTTTCGCAACCGGGCATGCCGGCCGGAAACACTGTGTCTTCATATGAGGGTTGTGCATGCGGGTGGCTTTTTACGCGCCGATGAAATCGCCGAACCATCCGGTGCCGTCAGGCGACCGGCTGATGGCGCGGCTGCTGATCCGAGCGCTGGAGATCGCCGGGCATGAGGTCGAGATTGTCTCCGAATTCCGCAGCTATGCCGCGACACCGGAGGCGGCAGCGGGCCTCGAGCCGGCAATCCGTGCCGAGCTGCAGCGGCTACGGGAAAAGTGGACATCAGCGCAGCGACCCGAGCTCTGGTTCTGCTACCACCCCTATTACAGATCGCCCGATTACTTCGGTCCGGTGATTTCAGCCGAATTCGCTATTCCCTATGTAACGGTCGAAGCTTCCTATGCGGCCAAACGCGACCGGACCGGCTGGGCCGGCCAACAGACGCTCGTGGGCGAAGCGATCAGGCGGGCGGCGGTCAATATCAGCTTCACCGAGCGCGACAGGGCGGGCCTTGCTGCCGCCATCCCGCAGGCGCGGCTTGCCGGCCTGAAACCCTTCATCGATACGGCGTTGTTCGAGAAGGTGTTGCCGGTTCCCGATCCACGCCGGCTGATGACGGTGGCGATGATGCGGGCCGGCGACAAGATGGCGAGTTATGCAATGTTGGCAAAAGCGCTGCGGCTGGTCGAAGACCGGCCCTGGACGCTTGCCGTCATCGGCGATGGTCCGATGCGACACGAGGTGCAGGCCCTGTTTGCAGACCTCCCCGCCAGCCGCATCGAGTGGCTGGGCGAGCGGAATGCGTCAGAGATCGCCGGCATGCTCGGGCGCGGCGGCCTCTATGTCTGGCCGGGCTGCGGCGAGGCTTACGGCCTTGCCTATCTTGAAGCCCAGGCCGCCGGCCTGCCTGTCGTTGCGCAGGAAACGGCGGGGGTACCCGCGGTGGTCGAGGCTGGGGTGACCGGCTTGCTGACGCCCGATGGTGATGTCGCAGCCTATGCTGCGGCCATGGCAGCCCTGGTTGACGACGCGGAAAGACGCGAGGCCATGGGGCAGGCTGCGCGGCGTTTCGTACTCGAGAAGCGCTCGTTGGCGATGGCGGCCGAGCGGTTGGACGGAATTTTGCAGGATTATGCAGCAACAGGAGTGATGGGATGACCGACAGGATGCGCTGGGAGCCGCTGCGCCGCGAGCTCGACCGCTGGCAGACCGCCGGCCGCGTCGCCCGCTTCTGGCTGCGGGACGACGATGCGATCGAACCGACGCCTGATCTGGAGACGCTGTTGGCATCGGCCGGCGACAACGCGGTCCCGCTGACGCTTGCCGTCATTCCCGGCCTGACCGGAGAAGCATTGGCGGCGCGGCTGGCGGAGGAAGCAGGTGTCAGCGTCGCGGTGCACGGCTGGTCGCATACGAACCATGCCGGGCCGGAACGGAAAAAGCAGGAACTGGGGGCCGAGCGGCCGGCGGAAATCGTGCTCGGCGAGCTGCGGGACGGGTTCCGGCTGCTCCAGCGTCTGCATCCAGCCCGCTTCCAGCCGGTCCTGGTGCCGCCGTGGAACCGCCTCGACGCCGCCCTCATACCAGCGCTGCCGGACCTCGGATTCGCAGCACTTTCGGTCTATGGGCGGGCAAAGCAGGGCGGGCCGATACCGCTTCTCAACACCCATGTCGACATCATCGATTGGCACGGCACGCGCGGCGGCCGAGCCGAAGAGGAGCTGGTGGCAGAGCTGGTGGCGGAGTTGCGCGACCGCTTTGCCGGCAGCGACGAGCCGATCGGCGTGCTTACCCACCATCTGGTGCACGATGCGGCAGCCTGGCATTTCTTGTCGGCCTTATTTGCGGTGACGAGCCATCCCGCCGTCTGCTGGTTGCCGGCGGCGGCACTTCTCAGGAGTTAGACCTGAGTGTTAACCGCTCAGGGCAACGGGTGTTCTTATGATAAACCGCTCTCCGCAAAGCAGTCTCCTGAAACACAGGATACGCTCCGACGCGGAAAAGGCCCGCCTTTGCGCCGCCAACAATGCGGACCTGTATCAGGCGATTTTTCGCGCCCATCGACTGCCTGACCAGCGCACTGATGCGTTCTGGTCAAGCGATGCGATTGCACCGCCATATTATTCGAACCTGACGACACTCGATCCGGAGGCCATCGAGGAACAACTCGCCGAAATCGGCCGGCTGACAGATCGGCTTGGGCGGCGATGCGGCTTGAAAGACGGGTTTTCCACGCTCGATCTCATCAGCAAGGGATTTCGGCTGTTATTTTCGGCGTCATGGATATGGGCTGAGTCTCCGACGATGGCAGCGCGTGTGCCTGAGGATTGGAGCCGCGTTCGCGATGCGGCGGAACTGAATCTTTGGGAGCAGGCTTGGAAGCAATCGGGTAGCCCCACCGAAGCAAAAGTCTTCACGCCAGCCCTGCTGGCCGATCCCGACATGCATATCTACGGTCAACCAGCCGGCGACAGATTTGAAGCTGGCTGCATCGTGAACCGTTCGGCGGAGGTTGTGGGCGTTTCCAACATTTTTCACTTGCCCGGCACGCCGCCAGCCCTCAGAGACGCCATTTCTGTGGCCGCTATTGCCTTTTTACCTGGTTTGCCACTTGTCGGATATGACAGGGGCGAAGCACTAGACGAGATGATAGGACTGGGTTTCAGGTCAGTCGGCGAATTGCGGATTTGGGTATCTGGCGAGGACGCATAGGCATCCGGTCGCCCGGCTTCGCGACGAAAAGTCTGACGCCCACCACGGTGATGCGGCGATGCCGGACGAGGGCGGCCATCGGAACGCTTCCAACGTCCCGCTCATCTTCGGTCTTGTTCATGCTGCTCGGCGCCTTCTACCGGTTGCAGCCAAGGTTCGCGGCGCTTGATCCAAAGTTCGTAGCCCGGGACCAGCGGCGTTGGCGCATCGGACAGGATGCCGAGTTTGATTTCCGCCTCCTCGTCATCGAGGGAAAACAGCCGTGAACCGCAGCCGGTGCAGAAATGCCGGCCTTTGAACTCGCGGGTTGCTCCCGAGTGCTCAAATTGGCCGGCGGGCCACATTCCATAGAAGGTGAAGGCCGAACCGCTTTCCTTCCTGCAGTCCGTGCAATGACAGATACCGACGCGTAAGGGCTCGCCGCGAACAGAGAGGTTCACCTGCCCGCAAAGGCATTGTCCGGAAAATACGGTCATGGCTGATACCCGTTTTGGCGTTCTTGCGATGCCGAGAAAACGGTCTGGCTCGCGATCGGTTCCGCAGGAAGCTCAAGCGCGGCCCCCTGCAGCCGGCGAAACCGGCCTGCAGCTATCAGATCAAGACCGTCTGATTGTCGCGGGCGGCGAAGGTTTCGGGGAAGACGGCTTGTGCCTGCGTTTCCATCTCCGCCAGCTGCTCGTCCGTGCGCGAGGGAGCGTGGTGGAAGAGCGCGAAGCGCTTAGCGCCGGCGATCTTTGCCAACTCGGTGCCGTGCTGCCAGGTCGAATGGCCGAAACCCTTGAACCGCTGCATCTCGTCTTCATTGTAGGTGCAGTCGTAGACGACGAGATCAGCATCCCGCATCATCTCCAAGGAGATCGGATCGTGAGCGCCCGGAATATGCTCGATGTCGTAAATCAGCGCGACCGAGCGGCCCTGCCATTCGATGCGGTAGCCGATAGCGCCACCCGGATGGTTGAGCATGAAGGTCTTGATCTCGATACCCTCGTAGGGCGTCAGTGCCTGGCCGGGGTGGAAGTCGCGGAAGTTCATCGTCGCCTGGCAGATGTCGGTCTTGACCGGAAACCACGGTGGGCTGATGAACTGCTCGACCATTTCCCGCGTGCTCATCTTGCCGTCGAGATGGCCCGACCAGATGTTGACGTTGATCGAAGGATAATAGATCGCCTTGAAAAAGGGCAGGCCGATGATGTGGTCGTAGTGGCAGTGGCTGAAGAACAGGTCGACGTCGCTGACGCCGTCGGCGAGCAACGACAGGCCCGCCTCGCGCAGGCCTGAGCCCGCGTCGAAGATCATCCGATGTTTTCCGCAGCGAATTTCGATGCAGGATGTGTTACCGCCGTAGCGGTCGAACTCGGGGCCCGAAACGGGAATACTGCCGCGGACGCCCCAAAATTTTACCTGAAACAGTTCTGTCGTCATCTTTCTTCAAACCGGCCTTCCCGCATCGCCATCGTAATCATAGTTTATCCCGATGCGAAGCAGCAGAATTTTACGGGTTTGCCTGTGTCCCTTTCATTCTCCTAACCGCTAGCGGAAGAAGGAGTAGATTTTCCTAAGCAATCGGCTTTCGCGTCGGAAAGCAACCCGGTATGGTTGGTTTTCGGTAAACGGTCTGCTGGGGCTGGGACATTCTCCCGTACTCATGCCTATTAGATGGTTGCGCGCGATTGAAAAAACAATTGCCGTCGTTCTAGGCCCGAATCCACTGTGAACCGCTCGCGTTAAGTCTCCACGAAACGCCGTGCAGCCGGGACCCCACGTTGGCGGGCGTGGGTGGATTTCTCGTCCCGTCTCAACCGCAGAACCCCGTATCATATGAGAAAATTCTATTGGCTCAGGCGCGAATGTTTCCTTGATCGGCCCCGCCGAAAAGCGATATATCGGATGATATGAGAAATATAAGAGACTCGGTGATGCTGCAGCCTGTCGTAAACGAGACCATCGCCGAGAGCAGCTACCGGCGCATTCGGGCCGACATCATTTTCGGGCGGCTGGTGCCCGCCCAAAAGCTCAAGCTCGAAAACCTGAAGGAGTCCTACGAGACCAGCATCAGCACGCTGCGCGAGGTGCTGAACCGGCTCTCCTCCGAGGGTCTTGTTGTCGCCGAGGGACAGAAGGGGTTCGAGGTCTCTCCGGTGTCGGTTTCCGATCTTAAGGAGACGGCGGCGATGAGACTGCTGCTCGAAAGCCATGCCTTGGAGCAGTCATTCGCGCATGGAGATGTGGAATGGGAGGCGCCGCTAGTCGCCGCCCACTACAAATTGGCGCGGATGGAGAAGGTCATGGCATCCGGCGATACCAGCAGGGCCGAGGACTGGAAGCGCTACGACTGGGAGTTCCACCAGGCGCTGATTTCCGCCTGCGGATCGAAGCTGCTGATGCAGACCCATTCGGTCATCTTCGACAAATATCTGCGCTATCAAATGGTCGCCCTGTCCTACCGGGGTGACGTCGCCGCCGTCGAACATCAACAGCTTTTGGACGCGGCGCTGCGGCGGGATGCGGAGACCGCCAAGCGGGTGCTCGCCTTCCATATCCAAGGCGGCGTCGAGCATGCCTTGGCGCGGGGGACGTTGAAATGACAGCGGATGCTCGCCGGGCCATCTCACCAGGAAAAGCCACGCTCAAACAAGTCCACGACCCCGCCGAAACGGTCAGCGATGTCGTTTTCCGGCAGATCCGCGAGGATATCATATCGGGGGTATTGCCGCCGGGGGCCAAGATCAAGCTGGAGCAGGCAAAGGAGCGCTACTCCATCGGCATTTCGTCGCTGCGCGAAATTCTGAGCCGCCTGACCACGGAGAACCTCGTCCTCGCCGAAGGGCAGCGTGGTTTCGAAGTCAGCCCGGCTTCGCGGCGGGAATTGCTGGAACTCGCCGACCTGAGGATCGTGCTTGAAACGCATGCGATCGGCCTTGCATTCGCGGCGGGAAATCTCGAATGGGAAGGGCGCATCGTCGCTGCCCATCACCGTCTGGCTGCCGCCGAGCGCAAGCTGCTCGCAGGCGACGTCTCGCGCACGGTCGATTGGGTCCGCTACGATTGGGAATTCCATCAGGCAATCGTTTCGG
Organism: Rhizobium leguminosarum bv. trifolii WSM2297; assembly: GCF_000271845.1. The sequence continues at coordinate 35,201 of NZ_JH719392.1, forward strand.
CCTGCAATTCAGCGACGCTGATGGCGACATTGTCGTCCGTCTTCGACCGCTTTCTTCGCTACCACATGCTGGCCGAAAGCTTTCGCGGCAAGCCTGTCGTCGACGACCACAGGCTTTTGTTCGAACTATCCATTCAGCGTGACGTCACTGGGGCCACCGAGGTGGTCAGACGGCACGTTCAAAGCGGCGTCGAACACGTGCTGAAGAGTGGCCGCATTCTCTGAACCAGGAAATTAATCGGCATCTTTCGGAATGCCTTCCGGGCGCATCTGCCTTTTCAGTGCGGCGATCCGGAAAATGGCGTTCGGCGCGCCATATCCACGATAGCCGCGCCGCTCGACGATCTCGAAAAAGAAACCCTCTCCATAGGTGCCGCTGTAGAGCTGGAAGTACTCGCCATGCTCGTCGCGGTCATAGAGGATGTTCTCCGCTTTCACCCGGTCGGTCATTGCAGGATCGAGGCCGAAGCGGGCTTCGACGTCATCGTAATAGTTCGGCGAAATATGCAAGGATCTGAAACCGCAGGCGCGGAGCTTTTCGGCGGTTGCAAATATGTCATCGGTTGAAAATGCCAGGTGCTGGATCCCGGACCCGAACTTCTCGGCAATGAAATGCCCCGCCAGGGTGCGGCGGTTTTCGGCGCCGTTCATGGTAATGCGCAGCGCGCCTGACTGGTTCTCGACGACCTGGCTGCGCACCACTCCGGCCGGATCGATGATGTCGACCATCGGGGTCTTATGGGTCTCGAAAATCGAGGTATAGAACAGCAGCCAAGTGAGCATTTCATCATAGCCGACCGTCTGGGCGACGTGATCGACGCGCAAAAGACCGGCCGACGCCGTGTTGGTATCATCAGTGACCGGCCGGAAGTCGATTTCGGAAAAACGCCCCAGGGCGCTCTTGTCGTCGATGAGATAGACGAGCCCGCCGCCAACGCCCCGAATGGCCGGCAGCTCGAGTTCACCCTCGGCGACCGGCTGGGTGAAGGGTTCGGCATCGAGAGCAAGCGCGCGTGCATAGGCCTTTGGCGCATCGTCGACGATAAGCGCGATGGCATAGGCAAACGTGCCGTGAACGGCATAGGCTGCATTGGCAAATCCTGCCTGGTCGACGTTAACGAGGATCCGGATCTCGCCCTGCTCGAACAGAGAGACTTTCTTCGTGCGGTGGACGGCGGTCTGTTTGAATCCGAGCGTGCGCAGCAAGGCCACCAGTTCGACTTCATCCTGTTCGTCCGTGGCAAACTCGACAAAGCCGACACCTTGAACGGCAGCCCTTTGCGGCATCGCCGCCCCGGTCATGCTGGCGGCGCCCAGATGGCGGCGCACTTGGTCGCCCAGATAGATCAGCGAGCGGTGGCCATCGGCGGCGATACTCCGCGACAGGCCGCCTCGAAACTGATCGTTGAAAATCTCCAGGGAGAAATAGCCGTCATAACCTGTGGCAGCGACGGCTTCTGTGAAGGCCGTGACCGGAAGGTCGCCTTCGCCGGGCATATTTCGGAAGTGGCGGCTCCAATAGAGCAGGTCCATGTCGATCAGCGGCGCATCGGCAAGCTGGACGATGAAGATCTTCTCTTTGGGAATCGAGCGGATCGAATTGACGTCGATCTTGCGTGACAAGGTGTGGAAACTATCGAGGATGAGACCGACATTCGGATGATCGGCGCGCCGCACGATTTCCCAGGCGTCGCGGTGGTCACTAATATGGCGACCCCAGGCGAGCGCCTCGTAGCCGACCCTCAGTCCACGCTGGGCGGCACGCTCGCCGAGTTCCCGGAAATCCTCAGCTGCCCGGTCGATGCCGCCCAAGGCCGCCGGCGAGACGTTCGAGCATACCAGCACCAGGTCCGTTCCAAGCTGCTGCATGACGTCGAACTTCCGTTCGGCGCGATCGAAGGTGCGGCTGCGCAGCGGTTCCGGCATGCCCTCGAAATCCCGGAACGGCTGAAACAGCGTGATAACAAGGCCATGGTCGCGGACGATTTTTCCGACATCGGCCGGGCTTCCGTCGAAGGCCAGGAAATCATTTTCGAAAATCTCGACGCCGTCGAACCCCGCCCGGGCGATCGACTCGAGCTTTTCCGGCAGTTCGCCGCTGATCGTCACAGTCGCAATCGAGGTCTTCATATCAAAACCCTTTCGGCATCCACAGCCAGCCGCGAAAAATCGCTCTCACCTATTATTGCAAATCTCTTGAGGAATTCAAATAGCTCGATGTATCATAAATTCTCATATGATTTTGAAAAACTCTGTTGATTTAGCCGTCTGTCTCTGGCAATCATTTCTCCAACAGTCAAAAGGTGAGGTGGCTGTCCGGTCGAAAGGCCGCCAAAAGAGGAGGAAACATAATGTTCAAATCTATGCTGACGCGCCGAAACGCGATGCTCGGTGCTGCGGCCCTGGTGGCTGCCGTCACCTTCGCACAACCGGCCGCCGCCATCACGCCTGACGAAATCAAGGCTCGCGGTAAGATCATCGTCGGAATCCAGGGTGACAACCCGCCTTGGGGCTTTGTGACCAGCGGCGGCAAACAGGACGGCCTCGACGCCGACATCGCGACACTGTTTGCCAAGGAACTGGGTGTTACCGTCGAGTTCGTGCCGCTTGAAGTCAACAACCGCATTCCGGCACTGACGGCCGGCCGCGTCGACGTTCTGTTTGCAACCATGGCCATGCTGCCGGATCGCGCCAAGGCCGTGCAGTTCAGCAAGCCCTATGTTGCCAATGCCATCGTTCTGATCGGTCCCAAATCGGCGGAGATCAAGACCAACGCCGATATGGCCAAGTTCACGGTCGGCGTCGCCAAGGGCGCTGCACAGGACACACAGGTGACCAAGAATGCGCCTGAGGGCACGACGATCCGCCGCTATGATGGAGACGCTGCGAGCGTTCAGGCCCTGGTTTCCGGCCAGGTCGATACGCTGGGCGGCAACATCTTCTATATGGACCGGGTGAACAAGGCGCGCCCGGGCGAATTCGAAAACAAGCTTGAATTCCAGAAGCTCTACAACGGCGCTTGCACGCGTCTCGGAGAGAAGGAAATCAATGCGGCGATCAACACCTTCATCGACAAGATCAAGGCAAACGGCGATCTCAAGGCCGTCTATGACAAATGGATGAAGGTCCCGGTGCCGCAATTCCCGGAAACGCTGGAAGGTATCCCGTTCGCAGCGAAGTGAGCGAACGGTAGAGGATGGCTGCCCTTACCCTAACCCTCTCCCCGCTCGCGGGGAGAGGGAACTTGCCCTGCGAAGAGTTGGTGGGGACGGAGAGGTTGGCGCATATCACCTTCTCCCCGCGAGCGGGGGTCCGAAGGAGGGGTCGAGACCACAGGTTCGACCCGACCGGGTGGCGGCAGCCGGATGAAGGGCAGGCGGCGATCTCCAGACGAACCTTATCCATGAAGGCGGGCATGCCGATGCCCGCATCCAATCGACCTAACCCGAGGCCCTGAGGTGCGCGACATGACCAGAACCATCTTTGTGCTCAACGGACCGAACCTGAACCTGCTCGGTGAGCGCGAGCCCGCCATTTACGGCTCGACGACCTTGGCCGACATCAAGGACAAGTGCCTGGCAAAGGCGGAAAGCCTCGGCTTTGCCATCGATTTCCGCCAGACCAATTTCGAAGGCGAGCTGGTGGAAAGCGTGCATCAGGCACGCAAAGAGGCCTGCGGCATCATCATCAATCCGGCCGGCTATACCTTCACCTCGATCGCGCTGCTCGATGCGCTGAAGATGTTCGATCCGCCGAAAATCGAGCTGCATATTTCCAACGTCCATGCCCGCGAGGAGATCTATCACAAATCCCTCGTCTCGCGCGTCGCCACCGCCATCATGATCGGCTTCGGCGCCCGCGGTTATGAGCTCGCCATAGAAGCCATGGCCGGCATGGTGGGGGCTTCGAAGGCATGAATTACAAGTTGGATTTCACCCCCGTTATCGATGGCCTGCCGAGCCTCTTGCTCGGCTGCCTCGGGACATTCCTGCTTGCCATTTGTGGAATGCTGCTGGCGATCATCATCGGAATTGGCGGCGTTGCCCTGCGCGACTCCGCCGTCAAGCCGGCGCGCTGGCTGGTCATAGCCTTCGTCGAATTGATCCGCAACACGCCGTTCCTGGTCCAGATCTTCTTCATCTACTTCGCGCTTCCGCTCACCGGCATCCGGCTGGATCCAACGCCGACGGCGATCATCGCGCTCGGCATCAACGGCGGCGCCTATGCGATCGAGATCATTCGCGGCGGCGTCCAGTCGATCCCCAAGGGGCAGATGGAAGCCGGACTGGCCCTAGGCCTGCATAAAGCGCAGGTCTTCCGACTGATCATTCTCAAGCCGGCATTGCGGGCAATCTATCCGTCTTTGACCAGCCAGTTCGTGCTGCTGACGCTGACCACCAGCATTGCATCGGCGATCTCCGCCTATGAGCTGACCTCGGTTTCCCAGCGCATCGAATCGGAGAGCTTCCGCAGCTTCGAGGTCTACTTCACCGTCACGCTTTTCTATTTCGTGATTTCCTGGGTGATGATGCGCCTGTTTGCGCTATTTTCGGCCCGCTACTTCAAATATCCCATCAAGTAGGAGGAATTTTATGGGTCACGACGAGTTCGTCTTCCTCCTGATCGGTCTGAAATGGACCGTGGTGCTGTCCGCCGTCGGCTTCGTCTGCGGCTGCATTGCCGGGCTCGGCGTTGCTCTCGCCCGTGTCTCGGGCAACCCGCTCTTGGAACGCGTCACCGCCGGCTACATCGCCGTCTTCCAGGGAACGCCGCTGCTGATGCAGCTTTTCGTAGTCTATTACGGACTGGCTCTGATCGGGCTGATGCTCGATGCCTGGGTGGCCGTCGCCATCGGGCTGACGCTGCATGCCAGCGCCTATCTTGGCGAGATCTGGCGCGGATCGATCGAAGCGGTGCCGCGCGGCCAGACGGAAGCGGCAAAGGCGCTCAGCCTCCGATACGTCTCCCGCATGAGGGATGTCATCCTGCCCCAGGCGCTGCGTATCTCGCTGCCTGCCACGATCGGCTTCCTGGTACAGCTGATCAAGGGCACCTCTCTTGCCTCAATCGTCGGCTTCACCGAGCTGACGCGGGCCGGCAACATCATCTCCAACCAGATCTTCCAGCCGCTGACGGTCTTCGGCATCGTCGGCATCCTGTACTTCCTGATGTGCTGCCCGCTGACAATTCTCGGCGCGCGCCTCGAGCGAAAGTTCGCCGTCTCCGCGCGCTGAAACCGCATCCCCTTGTTATTCGATGCGGCCGTGCCCGCCTCTCCTGGAGTTCTCCGATGACCAGTCCCATTCCCGCCCAGGCCGCAGAAACGATGATCTCCATGGCGCAGGTGGAAAAGTGGTACGGCTCGTTCCAGGCCCTTCACGACATCAACATGACGGTGCGCAGCGGCGAGAGGATCGTTCTGTGCGGCCCTTCCGGCAGCGGAAAGTCGACGCTCATTCGCTGCATCAACCATCTCGAGACCTACCAGAAGGGTGAAATCCGGGTCGGCGGCATCGTACTCAGCGACCAGGCCAAAACCATCGATGCGATCCGCCGCGAGGTCGGCATGGTCTTCCAGCAGTTCAATCTGTTTCCGCATCTGACCGTGCTGCAGAACTGCATGCTGGCGCCGATGAAGGCGATCGGCGTCGGCAGGGCGGAAGCCGAGGAGCGCGCCCGCGGACTGCTCGAGCGGGTCAAGATCCTGGAGCAGGCCGACAAATACCCGGTCCAGCTTTCAGGCGGCCAGCAGCAGCGTGTCGCCATTGCCCGCGCGCTCTGCATGCGGCCGAAAGTGATGCTGTTCGACGAACCGACGTCGGCGCTCGACCCGGAGATGGTCAAGGAGGTGCTGGATACGATGATCGCGCTGGCCGACGAGGGCATGACGATGATCTGCGTCACCCACGAGATGGGCTTTGCCCGCCAGGTCGCCGATCGGGTGATCTTCATGGCCAGCGGCGCGATCGTCGAAGAAGCCCCGCCCGCCGAATTCTTCACCAATCCGCAGCACGAGCGGACCCGAAAATTTCTCGGAGAGATCCTGCGGAAATAGGGACAAGGCCGATCCGTCGTCAAAATCCGGGAGCCGATCATGAAACCGCTAGAGATTGCTGTCATGGGAGCCGGCCTGATCGGCAGACGCCATGCCGAACGCGTGATGTCCGAGCCCGGAACCGTTCTTTCCGCCGTTATCGATCCTTCCGCCGCCGGTCGTGATTTTGCCCAGGGGGCCGGCATCCGCTGGTACGCGAACTTCCAGGACATAAGTATCGAAGACAGACCTGACGGCGTCATCGTGGCGACGCCGAACCAGCTTCACGTCGAGAACGGAATGGAGCTTGTCGCAGCCGGCATTCCCGTTCTCTTGGAGAAACCGATCGCCGACGACGTCGATGCTGCAGCAAGGCTCGTTGCCGCCGGCGAGAGGGCAGGGGTACCGATCCTCGTCGGCCATCACCGGCGCCACAATCCGATGATCCAGGCGGCCAAACAGATCGTCGACGGCGGGAGGCTTGGCCAGATCGTCACCGTCCACGGCACGTTCTGGGTCGCCAAACCCGACGATTATTTCGACATCGCCTGGCGGCGTGAAGCGGGCGCCGGCCCGACCTTCGTCAACCTGATCCACGATATCGACCTCTTCCGCTTTCTCTTCGGTGACGTCGATGCCGTGCAGGCAATGGAATCGCACGCCGTGCGGCACCACGCTGTCGAGGATAGCGCCGTCGTCTCGTTGCGGTTCGCAAGCGGTGTTCTCGCCACGCTCAACGGCAGCGATGCCGTCGCCGCGCCCTGGAGCTGGGAGGCTACCACCGGTGAAAATCCGGCTTTTCCCCGTTATGATCAGTTCTGCTACCAGATCGGCGGCACGAAGGGATCGCTCGGAATTCCCGACCTGACGCTTTGGACGAGCACGTCGAAGCCCAATTGGCTTGAGCCGCTTGCCGAGGAGCGGGTGCCTTACGCTGCAGCCGATCCACTTTGTGTTCAGCTCAGGCATTTTTGCGATGTCGTTCGTGGCGATGCATCGCCTCTCGTCAGCGGCCGGGAGGGGCTCGCGACCCTCAGGGTCGTCGAAGCGATCAAGAGGTCGGCGCGCTCGGGGCAGATGATCCGCCTTTCTGACGTCAGCGCCTTTCCCGATCCCCAGAAAGTCTAGCCCTATGATCACCGGGACGACCAAACTGATCGCGCATCTCGGTTATCCCACCGAGTCCTTCAAGGCGCCTCTGATCTACAATCCCTATTTCGAAAAGACCGGGATTGACGCGGTCGTCGTGCCGATGGGCTGCAGGCCGGAGGACTATCCGGCGTTCTTCAAGCTTGTCTTCCGGCTCTCCAATATCCACGGCGCGCTGATTACCATGCCGCACAAGATTTCGACGATGGCACTGCTCGACGAAACATCGACCAATGCCAAAGTCGCGGGCTCGTGCAATGCGGTGCGTCTCGGTTCGGACGGCAGGCTGATCGGCGACATGTTCGACGGCGAGGGCTTCGTCCGCGGCGTTTTGCGCAAGGGCAAAAAAGTCGAGGGCGCACATGCGCTCGTCGTCGGCGCCGGCGGCGTCGGCTCGGCGATCGCCGCGTCGCTGGCAAAGGCCGGTGTGGCCCATCTGGCAATCTTCGACGCCAATGCGACGACTGCGACCGCGCTGCTCGACCGGTTGCAGACATATTATCCGCAGCTGCAGCTCACGATCGGCTCTCTCGATCCGGCAGGATTCGACATCGTCGTCAATGCGACCCCTCTTGGAATGCGACGGGGCGATCCTCTGCCCATCGATGTCGAGCGCATCTCGCCATCGACCTTCGTCGGCGAAGTTGTGATGAGCAAGGAGATCACCCCCTTTCTCGAGGCAGCTCGGGCTCGGGGCTGCGCCTTTCAAGTCGGCACGGATATGCTGTTTGAACAAATCCCGGCCTATCTCGAATTCTTCGAATTCCCGACAACGACGGCCGACAATTTGCGGGCGATAGCCAAGCTCGGTTGATCACTGAACCGGAATTGTTCAAGATCGCGCGAATATCGATGCCGCGGCGCGCTCGCGGAGGCAATGATGAAGACAAAGCGGAAGTTCAAAAGCGATGTTTTCGAAGCGATCCACAATTCGGTCGAAGCCATGCATCTTGCCGGCACAGCCGACAAAGAAACGATGCACTCCTTCGATGAAACTTGCCTCGTTTCGCCTCACGTAAAGCCGCAAGGGGCGGATCTGAAAGATCGCGATGCGCTTTAGGCCGTTCCAAGCCGCTTGATATTCCCCACCAGTTCACCCGCCCACCGCAGCGAGGTGGCAGTTGCAATCGTCATCTGCGGCAACAAGAGCCATTCGAGCGTCCAGGCGGCACCGGAGCGTTCCTGTTCATGGACGAGGGATTGGTGGATGCCCGAGAGCGCCGTGGCGTTGAAGCGGGCAAGCGAGACCAGGACTTCGGCTGCAACCGGGTTCTGCTTATGGGCCATGGCCGACGAGGTGCCACCGCCTGCGATTTCGATCTCAGGGCCTGCCTGAGCGAGCAGGGCGATATCCTGGCCGAACTTGCCGAGGCTTCCCGAAATCAAAGAGAACAGGCCGGTGATATCGGCGATCGGCAGACGCTGGCTTTGCCATTGCGGTGCATCCGTCAGGCCGAGTTCCTGGGCGAGCGAGGCGCGGATTACGGAACCTTGCGCCCTGAGTTTATCGAGCGTACCGGCGGCTCCACCGAACTGGATGGGAAAATTTTGCTCGGTCAGGCGGTCGCGATAGGTGATCAGCGGTGCACGCCAGGCGACGAGACGGTCGGAGACAGTGATCGAGACCGCAGCCTGCATGCGGGTGTACCCCATCAGCCGGTTGCCGCTGAACTGGCGTTCGAGTCCATCGAGCCCTGCGACAATGGCGGAAAGCCGCCCGGCAAACAGGAAGGTGATCGCCTTCAGCCGGATCATCAGGCTGGTGTCGATCACATCCTGGCTGGTGGCGCCGAGATGCAGGCTCTTGGCCGCTTCCTCGCCGACAGCGGTGCGCAGCTGCTTGATGAGCCCGGGAACGACGACGCCATCCCTTGCAGTTGCCGATCGCAGACTGGGGAGATCAGGAGAAAAGCTGGTACAGGCTGCGGCGATCGCCCTTGCCGCTTCAGTGGGGATGAGGCCATGGGCGGCTTCGGCCTTTGCCAGCGCGGCCTCGAAGGAAAGCATGGCGCGAAGATCGGCCTCAACGGAAAAATAGGGCGCGATTTCATCGTCGCCGAGCAGGCCGGAGAGGAAGGGATGGTCGAAGGGCGATGTGGTCATGGGGTGCTCGTTTATGATGGTGGCCCCCTCATCCGGCTGCCGCCACCCCGGGGTCGAGCCATCGGTCTCGACCCGTCCTTCGGACCCCAAGGGGAGAAGGGATTTGGGGCAACGCCGGCGCTGTATGAGCTGGCGATCTCGTATGGCACTATTCCCCTCTCCCCTCGGGGAGAGGGCAGGGTGCGGGGGCTACTTGCGCGGGACTTCCCGAACAAGCAGCCGGCACCCCTCAAATATCCAAAAATACCGTTTCGTCAGCACCCTGCAAACGAATGTCGAAATGGCAGGTCGCGCCGTCGCGGCTGGCGATCATCGTTGCGACGCGCTCGCGATGTTCGATGCGCAGAAGCAGCGGGTCGCTGGCGTTGGCCTCCGTCTCCTCGGGGAAATACATGCGCGTATGCAGGCCGATATTGATGCCGCGGGCGACGATCCAGACGGTGATGTGCGGGGCCTGTCTGCGGCCGTCCTTGAAGGGAACACGGCCGGGCTTGATGGTCTCGAAGCTGTAGACACCGTCCTCGGCGCGGGTCGGGCAGCGGCCCCAGCCGGTGAAATTCGGGTCGGCGGTGCCACGCATTTCCGAGGGGCTGTTGTAGAGGCCGGCGCTGTCCGCCTGCCAGATCTCGACAACGGCATCGCGCACCAGGGCGCCGGCGCCGTCGAAGATGCGGCCGGTGACGGTAATGCGTTCGCCGAGGGTCTTCTCGTTCACCATCTCGGTGCCGAGATCGCTGTCGTAGACGCCTGTGATGTCGCAGAAATTCGGCGTCAGGCCGATATGGACATAGGGGCCCGCCGTCTGCGACGGGGTTTCCTTGAGATAGCCGAGTTGCTGCATGGTCAATTGCCCTCCAGCCTGTTTTCGAACATCGTCGAGCGGCGGCCGCGCAATACGATATCGAATTTATAGGCGCGCGAATCCATCGGAATGGTATTGCCCCAATCGAGCGGCGCGATCAGCTGTTCGATCGCCGCCTTGTCCGGGATGGTGCCGACGATCGGACATTTCCAGATCATCGGGTCGCCCTCGAAATACATCTGGGTGATCAGCCGTTGGGCAAAGCCGTGGCCGAAGATCGAGAAATGGATATGGGCGGGGCGCCAGTCGTTGACGCCGTTCGGCCAGGGATAGGCGCCGGGCCGCACGGTGCGGAAATGATAGCGGCCTTCCTCGTCGGTGATGGCGCGGCCGCAGCCGCCGAAATTCGGGTCGATCGCCGCGAGATAGCTTTCCTTTTTGTGGCGATAACGGCCGCCGGCATTGGCCTGCCAGAATTCGACCAGGGCACCGGCAACCGGTTTTGCGCGCTCGTCAAGCACACGGCCATGGACAATAATGCGCTCGCCGATGGCGCTTTCGCCGGGCTGCGCATAGTTCAGGATGAGGTCATTGTCGAGATCGCCGATCATCGAATGACCGAAGACCGGGCCCGTCGTTTCGGAGATTGTGCCGTCGAGCGACAGCAGCGCGCGCTGTGGTGCGCGCAGCACCGAGGTTTTGTAGCCGGGGGTCAGGGCGGGCGCATGCCAGGCGCGGTCGCGGGCGAAGAAGGCGCCGGTCTCGGGCTTTTGGTTGGGTCGTTCGGACATTTCTCTCCCTCAGGCCGCCTTTTCGGCGTCCATTTGTGCAAAGGCCTGCTTGGCGATCTTGATCGCGTGATTGGCGGCGGGGACGCCGGCATAGATAGCCACATGCAAGAGCGCCTCGCAGACATCCTCGCGAGTGGCGCCGGTATTGACGGTGGCGCGCACATGCATGGCGACCTCGTCGTCCTGGCCGAGTGCTGCCAGCAGCGCGATGGTGACGATCGAGCGCTCGCGCTTGCTCAGCGCCGGGCGCGACCAGACATGGCCCCAGGCGGCTTCGGTAATCAGTTCCTGGAAGGGCCGGTCGAACTCGGTCGCTGCCGCTGCGGCGCGGTCGACATGGGCGTCGCCGAGCACGGCGCGCCGGGTCACCATGCCCTGTCGGTAGCGTTCGGAGGAGGCGGTCTCTTTCATCGGCGGGTTTCTCCGTGTGGAATAGATGCGAGGAATGCGCGGATGATCGCCGTCAGCGCCTCCGGCTGCTCGACACAGGGAATGTGGGCGCAATCGGGGATGACCTCGTAACGGGCGCCCGAGATCAGCTTCGCGGTCGACAGCACCAGATCGGGCGGCGTCGAACCGTCCTGGTCGCCGACGATGCAGATCGTCGGCACAGTGATCCTCTTCGCCGCCTCGGTGAAATCGGCATCGCGGATCGCTTCGCAGGCGGCGATATAACCCTCGACCGGCTGGCGCGTGAGCATGTTGCAATAGCCTGAATAGGCGGTGCTCTCGGGTCGGCGGAAGGCCGGCGTGAACCAGCGCTCCATGATGGCGTCGACGATGCTGCCAATGCCGTTTTGCTCGATCGCCGCGATGCGGGCGTTCCAGCTCTCCGATGTGCCGATCTTATGGGCGGTGTCGCAAAGGATCAAAGCGCGGACGAGATCCGGCCGGCGCTGGTAGAGCGACTGGGCGATCAGGCCGCCGACGGAAAGCCCGCAAATGACGGCATCCTTGACCGACAACAGATCGAGCAGCCCGGCCAGATCGGTCGCATGGTCCTCGATCGAGGAGGGAAGCTGGCCGACATCGGACAGGCCGTGTCCGCGCTTGTCGTAAAGCACGATGGCAAATTCGCCGGCAAGCCGCACCACGACGTCGCGCCAGATGCGGAAATCCGTTCCGAGCGAATTGGTGAAGACGATCACCGGCCGGTCGGCTGGCGCACCGATGACCTGATAATGGATTGTCACGTCGTTGATGCGGGCAAATTGCACGTCCGTTTCCTCCTCACGTCAATTCAGCTGGAGGCCGCCATTGATCTGCGCGGCCCTTTACTCCTCCGCCGTGCTCGGCCACCGCTGTAGCCCCTCGTCCGCCTGCCGCCACCTCTGCCTCGGTCGAAAGGGGATATGCCGCAACGGCTCCCTCAACCTCGACGCCGCGTTTGGCGCTTCCCCTCGCCCCGCGGGGAGAGTCAGGGTGAGGGGGCAGCTACAATGTTCATCCGATGAATCAGGGCAGCATTCCCACCGCGAAATTGAATGGTTGATCCGGTTAAGTAAAATGATATTTTTCGGCTTTTCGATAACCTTGGAGTTATGGGAGCAATGATCGACAGCCGCGTCAAGTTTCGCCATCTGCAAACCTTTGTCGAGGTGGCGCGGCAAAAGAGTGTGATGAAGGCGGCCGAGTTACTGCATGTCAGCCAGCCGGCGGTGACGAAGACGATCCGCGAGCTGGAACAGGCGCTTGGTGTAGCCGTCTTCGAGCGCGACGGCCGCGGCATCAAGATCACCCGTTACGGCGAGGTCTTCCTGCGTCATGCCGGAGCGGCGCTGACGGCGCTACGCCAGGGGCTGGATTCTGTCTCGCAGGAGCAGTTCGCCGACGCGCCGCCGATCCGCATCGGCGCGCTGCCAACGGTGTCGTCGCGCATCATGCCACGGGCGATGGAACTCTTCCTCAAGGAGCGGACCTGGAGCCGGGTGAAAATCGTCACCGGCGAGAACGCCGTGCTGCTGGAGCAGCTGCGTGTCGGCGATCTCGACGTGGTCGTCGGCCGCCTGGCCGGTGCCGAGAAGATGGCGGGCTTTTCCTTCGAGCATCTTTATTCCGAGCAGGTGGTGTTTGCGGTGCGCGCCGGCCATCCACTGCTCGACGGCCGGCAATCGCTGTTTTCAGGCTTCGGCGACTATATGGTGCTGATGCCGACGCGGGGTTCAATTATCCGGCCGGTGGTGGAAAACTTCCTCATCGCCAACGGCGTCTCCAGCCTGCCGAACCAGATCGAGACGGTCTCCGATTCCTTCGGTCGCGCCTTCCTTCGCTCAAGCGACGCGATCTGGATCATTTCCAACGGCGTGGTGGCCGCCGATGTCGCCGACGAACGCCTGGCGCTGCTGCCGGTCGATACCGGCGAGACCCGGGGGCCGGTCGGCTTGACGATGCGTGCCGATGCAGTGCCGTCTGTGCCGCAATCGATCCTGATGCAGACGATCCGCGAGGCGGCAGCGGAGATTTCCTGAGAGCTCGGGGATCTACTCTCCTTGTAAAACGCCCAGATTTGGACTATGTCTAATTCAAGACGGGAGATTTTGATGCAGCATGCACGACGCAGGGAACAACGGGAAAGCCAGGGGCCACAGCGGCTCGAGACCGAACGATTTGCGCCGGCGAACCGCAAAAGGTTGAGCGCACCGGCGTTGCGAACCTTCCTGGCGATCGCCGATCTTTGGGGCTTAAGCGAAGAGCAGCGACTGCTGGTGCTCGGCTATCCCTCCCGGTCGACCTATCACAGTTGGGCCAAGCAGGCGCGCGAGCACGGAGCATTCACCCTGGATGTCGATACGCTGACCCGGATCTCTGCGGTGCTCGGTATCCATCAGGCGCTCGGCGTGCTTTTTTCCGACGAACACGCCGGCGTCGCCTGGCTGCGCATGCCGCATCAGGCGCCGGTTTTCGGCGGGCATCCGCCGCTTGACGTCGCGACCAACGGAACCCAGGACGGGTTGATGACCGTCCGCCGCTTTCTCGATGGCGCCAGAGGCGGTGTCTATATGCAGCCGAATGTGCTCGACGAAGCGTTCACGCCTTACGAAGATACGGACATCGTCTTCCGGTGAACGACCGTTTTACAGAGGCGCCGCGCCCGTCCCACCGGCTGATCCCCTCGCAATTTCCGCCGATCGGTCTCTTCGACACGGTGGCGAGGGCGTCCGATCTCGAAGCGGTGATGGAACTCGTCGGCTGGACCAACGACCGTCTTGTCGCCGACCGCATCCGGCGGCTTCCCGAGCATGAATGGGTTTTCGGCGTGCCGAACGCCAGCATCGTCATGGCGGCTTTCCTGCATGTCGCCCCCGGCGGCATGCGCTTCAACGGTCCCGATCTCGGCGCCTGGTATGGCGCCGACAATCTGAAGACCGCCGCCGCCGAGGTCGGGCATCACCTCCGGCGCGAGGTCTTGGCCCGCGGGGTGGCGACGATGGCGCGAACCTACCGAAGCTATTCGGCTACGCTGATGGGCGATTATCTCGATATTCGCGGCGAGCAGAGGCTGCGGCCCGATGTCTATGACGGTACCAGCTATACGGCCTCGCAGGTGCTGGGCGAACAGGTTCGTTCGAGCGGCGGCGCCGGCATCCTCTATGACAGTGTGCGGTTGAGAGGCGGGGTCAACATCGCCGCGCACCGGCCGAAGAACATTCGCGACGTGGTCCAGGCCGACCACTTCGAAATCTCCGTTTTCGCCGCCGACCGGCGCATCGATGTCAGGAAGCTTGCCGCCTAGATGGCGAGCCGCTCGGCCCACGCCTTTGCCGTCTTCGCCATCGTGGCGAGGTGATCGGCAGCGGAGAAGCCGGAGATTTTCTTGCGCGGCTTTAGGTCGTGATCGCCGTCTTCGAGCCAGAGGATCTCGATCTTGTCGGAGAGATTGTAGCCCGGAACCTCGTCCCGCGTGCCGAATTCATCGCGTGTTCCCTGGCAGATCAGCGCGGGCGTCGCGAGGCCCTTGAGGTGAGCGGTGCGCAGCTTTTCCGGCTGGCCGGGCGGATGGAAGGGATAGCCGAGGCAGAGGAGGCCGGCGATCTTCCCCTGACGATGGAGATCGTCGGCGATCATGCTGGCAACCCGGCCGCCCATCGACTTGCCGCCGAGGATCAGAGGCCCGCTCGCGTCAAGTTCGGCAATGGCCGCCTCATATTCTGGATTGAGCGTTTCGGCCCGCGGCGGCGGCTTGCGACCTCCGCTGCGGCGAGCGGCCATATAGGCGAATTCGAAACGGGCAACGCGGAAACCGACGGCGGCGAGCGCCTCTGCCGCTGAGGTCATCGAGGCCGAATCCATCGGCGCGCCGGCGCCATGCGCAAGCAGGATCGTGAAGCGCGCATTCTCGGGCCCCTGGAGCAGAAATCTCTCAGACATCGTCGATCCTCCATCCCGTCATCGGAACCATGTCGGCATCCGTGACTTTTTCCTCGAAAGGAGACGGACAATGTCGACGAATGACGAAAACGTAAAGCCCGAACAGCGCCGCCCCAAGGATGTCGGAACCGTTCCGGAAAAACCGGAGCCCGCTGACGAAGAATCCATGGCGACACCGGTCGTGCAGCCGGGCGGCGTCAAGGACAAGAGTGAGCGGCCGGTGGTCAATCCGGTGACTGGCGTCGCCTTCTAGCGGCTGACCGGAACTATCCTGCAGAACGGCCCTTGAAACCGCGTCGCAAAAGGTACATATACCGGCCCTGCCTGAAAAACGGATGCGCGCGGTATCGACGCCGTCGAACTGTTCGCTGTCCGACAGGATAAGGGCGCTCCCCGCAAGGGTCGAGCGCCCTTTTTGTTTTCCGGACATCGCCTCAGATCAAGGCGTTGGTCTTGTGGTAACGGCGATCGCGAGGAACTCCCACCATGATCTATAAGCACTTCGGATTCCCGCACTTGGCTGCGGCGTTGAAATTATTGCATATTTTATGTGAATCGGCCTGAAAAGGCGGCGAATTTCGGAATCCCGAAGCGGAGGAATATCGGGATTCCTATATGTGGGATTCTTACTGCCGCCGCATTTTTCGCGCCGCCGCCGTGCTTGGCAAAGAATGGCATCCAGTTCCAGTGAGAGCGTCTATCGCATCTCCCGCGTGCTCACCGTCAGAAAATCGATGAAAGTGCGGACCTTGGCCGAGAGATATTTGCGGCTCGGATAGACTGCGTAAAGTGTGCTGTTGAAGCCGAGCATAATTGCCGGAAGCACAATCTCCAGCCGACCCGCTTCGATATCCTGGTCCGCCATCCATTTCGGCAGGAAGGCGAGGCCCATACCCCGCAGCGCCGCCAAGTGCATGATTGTCTCGTTGTCGCTCAGCATCACGGTGCGGAATGTGATCTTGTGCGGTCCGTCCGGACCGTCCAGCGATATGCTTTCCCCGAAGTTGACGGCAGAGTAGCGAAGCAGAGCGTGGCCGTTGAGATCGGCGACATTCTCGGGGCGCCCCGTTCGCCTCAGGTAATCCGGCGAGGCCATGAGGCGGAACTGCACATTCGTCAGCGGGCGGGCGACGAGGCCCGGATCGAGCCGGTCGTGCGCGGTTGCCCGCAGAGCAAGGTCGAAACCTTCGTCAACCAGATTGACCAGCCGGCCGCTGAGGTCCACGTCCAGGCAGACGTCGGGATAGCGCCGATTATACTCTGCCAGCATGTCGGCAAAATAGCTGGTTGCCGCCCAAACCGGCGCGCTCAATTTCAGGGTCCCACGAGGCGCCACCGTTACATTGCCGATGGCGTCTTCCACCTCGTCCAGCCGTTCGAGCATCTCCTTGGTCTGGTTGAAATAAAGCCGCCCGGTTTCCGTCAGGCTGACGTGGCGGCTGGTTCGGTTGAGCAGCCGCGTGCCCAGCCGGTTCTCGAGCTGCATCACATGCTTGCTCGCCATCGCTGGTGAGATGCCAAGGCGATCGGCGGCAGCGGTGAAGCTTTTCAATTCGGCGACGGTGCAAAACACCCGCAGGCTGGTCAACGTGTCCATCGATCATCAACATCCAGGAAATGGTTCTTCAATATCGGCTACATTGATCAATGCTCGAGAAAAAATCAAAGTCTTCCGCAACAGGATCCTCGAAAGCCCCGCCGACACGCGCGGCTATGTTGTGAAGGACACACCCGGTGACAGTTTCTCGACTTCCAACCTATTTCGTCAGCCACGGCGGCGGCCCCTGGCCCTACATGACGGGCGAATTCCGCCGCAACTTCGATGTGCTCGAAAGGTCGCTGGTCGACATGCGCGCCGAACTCGGTGGCACGCCGAAGGCGATCCTAATGGTCTCGGGTCACTGGGAAGAAAAAGGTTTTGCCATCTCGTCGGGCGTCAAGCCGGGCATGGTCTACGATTATCACGGCTTTCCGGAACACCTCTATCACATCACCTATGATGCCCCCGGTTCGCCAGAGCTCGCAAACCGCGTGCAGCAGCTGCTACGCGTCAGCGGCATCGAAGCGGCGCTCGATCCGACGCGCGGTTACGATCACGGCACTTTCAGCATCATGAAGCCGCTCTATCCCGAAGAGAACATCCCTGTCGTGCAGCTTTCGATGGATATGGGTTACGATCCGGCGCTGCATTTAAGGGTCGGCCGGGCGCTCGCACCCCTGCGTGACGAAGGCGTCCTGATCATCGGCAGCGGCCTCAGCTATCACAATCTGTCGGCCATGCGCGGCACGGGCGGATACGAGCCGTCTCGCCGGTTCGACGCCTGGCTTCAGGAAACCCTGGTGCACGCGCCATCCAACGAGCGCACCGAGCGGCTGATTGCGTGGGAGCAGGCGCCGGCCGCCCGGGCGGCGCATCCGCGCGAAGACCACCTCATCCCGCTGTTGGTGGTGGTCGGCGCTGCCGAGAACGAACCGGGTGTGACCACCTATCATCAGAAAGACTTCGCGGGCGGGCTCACCGCATCGAGCTTCCGTTTCGGTCACGCCCCCTCAGCCATGCCGTCGAACGGCGACCCGCAATGACCAGCGGAAACTCCGGGCCGATTTCGCAGGGCGATAAGGCTGGAAAGAAACCAGGAACTCAAGAAGGCGGCCCCCGCCGCCTGATCTCTCTCATCAACCTCTGGAGAATCTCGATGACCGATACCGGTAAATGGAGGCCATATGTCCTCGCCCTTCTGCGCATCATGGCGGCCCTTCTCTTCCTCGAACACGCGACCATGAAGTTTCTGCAGTTTCCGGGCCCGATTCAAGGCGTACCCTATCCGCTGCCCGCCATCATGCTGGTGGCCGGGGCAATCGAGGTGATCACCTCGGCTCTGATGCTCGTCGGATTTCAAACGCGCATCGCAGCATTCATCGCTTCCGGCGAAATGGCCGCCGCCTACTTCATGGGCCATATGCCCTATGGCTTCTGGCCCGCGCTGAACATGGGTGAAGGCGCGATCCTGTTCTGCTTCATCTTCCTCTACATCGCCTTTGCCGGCGGCGGAGCCTGGACGCTCGACAATGCTCGTCGGCCCTCCACGGCCTGAGGCGGCGCCAGCCGGAAACCGGCCTATGCCTGGCTGCCGAGCGGCAGCCGGCAGCAGCACAAATAAGACGATCAATTCTGGAGACGCGCAATGAAAGCCGCACTTCTCAAATCCTACGGCGATGTCGATCAGTTCGAAATCGGTGATATTCCGGCGCCGAAACCCGGACCGGGCGAAGTCCTCATCAAGATCAAGACATCCGCCGTCAATCCTTTCGATCTGATCCTGCGCCAGGGCTTCATGGCCAAACTCATCCCGCTGCCGCTGCCGGCAATTCTCGGAGGTGACGCCGCCGGTACCATTTCAGGCCTCGGCGAAGGCGTGAGCGGTTTTGCGGTCGGTGACCGTGTCGTCGCCGATTTTGCCGCAAACGGCAAAGGCGCACATGCCGAATACGGTGTCGTTCCCTTCACATCCATCGCAAAGCTGCCCGCCGCATTGAGCTTCGAGCAGGGCGCCTCACTGGTCAAGGCAGGCCTTACCGGCCGGCAGACCGTCGAAGCGCTCGGCGTCAAGGCCGGCGACCGGGTTCTCGTTTCCGGCGGCCTCGGCACGGTCGGGCGGTCAGCCATCCAATATCTCAAGCAGATCGGCGCAAAGCCGGTGGCCGGGGTCCGGCCCGAGCGGTTGAGCGAGGGCCTGGAACAGGCGGGCGAAGCGCTCGATATCACCGTTGCCGCCGCAAGCCCGAGCTTCGACTATGCGATCAGTACGGCCGGCCCCGTGGCCGGCAACCTCATCGGCAATGTTCGCGACGGCGGCACGGTTGCGAGCATTGTCCCGGTGCCCGAAGGCGCCAATGCCGGAAACCGGGTTACCATCCGTGAACTCTACCACCGCACCGACGCGGCCATGCTCGACGCTATTCTGGCGTCTGCCGCCAGCGGTGAGCTGGTGATCCCGATTTCCCACACCTTTACTCTGGACCAGATCGGCCTCGCCCAAAGCGCGGTTGCCGCAGGGGCTCCCGGGAAGGTGGTTCTCCAACACTGAAAGACAGACACGCAGCTCCACGCCACGTGAACCGTCATCGACCGGCATGACGCTCTTCATGCCGGTCTCTCGGCCGCTGATGCAATTGTTCTGTTCTGGAGCTCCTCGAGAGTCCATTTTTTCGCGCCGGTACTGTCGATTTTCGTATACGCCGATCGTCATGCTAACGTGTGCCGCAATTCCCGCTGTGGCTTCAGCACGTTCTTGGCGCGTCTAGGACGCGCGGCAACAGAAGGAGGATATGTCATGGATCATCAGCATCTGGTTCCCGCAGCCGTGCTCGCGGCAAAGAACGGCGTCCGCTTCCCCAATGAGAGCGAGGAATATCGCATCGCTCGGGATGCGCTCCTTGCCGAAGAGATCGAATTGCGCCGGCACATCGAGCGCGTGGCGAAACAGCGCCGGGCGCTGCCGCCGGGCGGCGAAGTGAAAAAGGATTACCGTTTCGAAGGTGTTGACGGGCCGATAAGCTTCAGCGAGCTCTTCGCCGACAAGGACACGCTGGTCGTTTACAGCTATATGTTCGGCCCGGAGCGGGAGCGCCCGTGCCCGATGTGCACCTCGCTGCTGTCGGCCTGGGACGGCGAGGTGCCTGATATGCAGCAGCGCGTCGCCCTTGCCGTCGTCGCGCTTTCGCCGATCGGCCGGCTGCTTGCCTTCAAGAAGGAGCGCGGCTGGCATCACCTGCCGCTCTATTCCGACCCGACGGGCGACTACAGCCGCGACTATCACGCCATCGGCACGGGCGGCGGGGATGATGCCGCCTACAACGTCTTCACGCGCCGCGACGGCACCATTCGCCATTTCTGGAGCCAGGAAATGGGCGGGGTGACGGCCGATCCCGGCGAGGACCCGCGCGGCGCGCCCGATCTGATGCCACTCTGGACCGTGCTCGATTGCACACCTGAAGGCCGGGCGCCCGACTGGTATCCGAAGCTGTCCTATTAAGACTAAAGCCGGCCGCTTGGTCAGCCGGTGGAGCGGCTTCTGGAGGTCTCGACCCATTCGAGGTTGGCGACCGAGGCCTCCGGCAGCGGCGTCGCATCGATGTCGTAGACATAGCCGCTCAGCATGTCGGCGGCGCGTTCCGTCGCCTTGATCTTCGCCTCGGTTTCCGCGACCGCCTTGGAGATCGCTTCGATGCGGGCGCGGAACATGTGGGCGAGTACATCGCGGCCGGACTGTTTTTCGAGCCGCTCCAGATGCAGCGCGACGCGCGAGGCGTGGCGCTGCAGCTCGCTCTTGCTGAATCGCGCTTTGCGCAGTTCCTCAGAAAGGCTGTCCTGCATGACGGCGACCGGATCGAAACTTCCGGGCTCGCGCTCGTCGAGCACCGCGTCGGTGACCAGTTTCTCGATCATCACAAGCGCCTGCAGCTCGGCGGCATCGGCGAACTCGACGTCATAGCCGGTGTCGTCGTAAACCTTGCGCCGGACCGGGTCGAGAAGCAGCGCATAGGCCTTCTGCAGGATGTCGAAAGCTTCGGTATCGCCGCCCGAATCGGGATGAGCGACCTTTGCCAGGCGCCGATAGGCGGCCTTCAGCTTTGCCTCATCCGCATCGCGTTCAACGCCGAGAATATCGTAGGGATCCGTCACGCCTGCTCCATTGCTACCCGGCACGCCCGGACAGTCTAGGTCTTCTTCTGCATCAGAAAGGCGAAGTTTAGACCGAAAGCAGGAATGACGTCCATGGCCCGAAATTGAAATGGTCCGCGCGAACGCCCGGACCATTATTCGATTGCCCAATTTTTTCAGGCTGTTGCGCCAAGATTAGTCGGTCGTGATCGACGCAAGATAACAGGTTGCCTCGCCATCGATTTTGAGTTCCGATCCGGCCGCATCCGTCATCAGCAGCGCATCGCCGGCCGCAAGCGTGCCGGTCTCATTGCTTTGCCGGAACCACAGGGCGCCGCGGTGGCAGAGCAACAGGCATGTCGACGACGTCAGCGGCACGGTCTTGCCTCCATTGACGTTGATGCGGATCAGCGTGTGGCCAAATCCCTCGCGGCGGGTCATGACGTTGAGATCGGTGATCGCGCCGTCCCGCAGCCTGGCGGCGACCGGGATGTCCGCCGGGAAGGCCAAAGGATCGCTTGCCGTCGTCAGCAGAACCGGCGCGCTGCCGTCGATGTCGAGCGTCATGCCGTTGCCGTCAAGGATAGCCAGCGTGCGGTCGATGCCCGGGAAGATCGAAAACGGCCCATCGGTTGCGACGGTCGCCATGCTGACGCGCCAGTCGAAACCGGCAAGCCCGGCGTCTTCGGGCGAAACGGCGATCTCCACCGTTTCGCCGCCGCCGTTTTTCCAAGGCATGCGTTTGTAATCGCCGGCGCGCAGGATCCTCACGAGGCTCAGTTCCCGAGAATGCCGGGCAGGCGCAAGCCCTTTTCCCTGGCGCAGTCGAGGGCGATCTCATAGCCCGCATCGGCGTGGCGCATGACGCCGGTCGCCGGATCGTTCCACAGCACCCGCTCGAGACGCCTTGCCGCATCATCGGTGCCATCCGCGCAAATGACCATGCCCGAATGTTGCGAAAAGCCCATGCCGACCCCGCCCCCGTGATGCAGCGATACCCAGGTGGCGCCCGACGCCGTGTTGAGCAGGGCGTTCAGGAGCGGCCAGTCGGAGACGGCGTCAGAGCCATCCTTCATTGCCTCCGTCTCGCGGTTCGGCGAGGCGACGGAGCCCGAATCGAGGTGGTCGCGGCCGATGACGATCGGGGCGGAGAGTTCGCCTGATCTCACCATCTCGTTGAAGGCGAGGCCGAGCTTGTGGCGGTCGCCGAGGCCCACCCAGCAGATGCGAGCCGGCAGGCCCTGGAAGGCGATGCGCTCCCTGGCCATATCGAGCCAGTTGTGCAGATGCGTGTTGTCGGGGAGCAACTCCTTCACCTTGGCATCGGTCTTGTAGATATCTTCCGGATTGCCGGACAGCGCCGCCCAGCGGAAGGGGCCGATGCCACGGCAGAAAAGCGGTCTTATATAGGCAGGCACGAAGCCGGGGAAGGCAAAGGCGTTTTCGAGGCCTTCGTCCTTGGCGACCTGGCGGATATTGTTGCCGTAGTCGAGCGTCGGAACACCGGCGTCCCAGAAGGCGATCATTGCTTCGACATGCTCGCGCATCGAGGCGCGTGCCGCCTTTTCCACAGCCTTCGGATCGCTTTCGCGCTTGGCCTTCCACTCGCCCATGGTCCAGCCCTTCGGCAGGTAGCCGTTGATCGGGTCGTGCGCCGAGGTCTGGTCGGTGACCATATCCGGGCGGATGCCGCGGCGGACCATTTCCGGCAGGATCTCGGCGGCATTGCCGAGCAGGCCGACGGACTTGGCTTCGCCTGCCTTCGTCCAGCGATCGATCATTTCAAGCGCCTCGTCGAGCGTCTCGGCCTTGGCGTCGAGATAGCGGGTGCGCAGCCGGAAATCGATCGAATCGGGATTGCATTCGACGGCGAGGCAGCAGGCACCGGCCATGACGGCGGCGAGCGGCTGGGCGCCGCCCATGCCGCCGAGGCCGCCGGTCAGGATCCATTTGCCCTTGAGATTGCCGTCATAATGCTGACGGCCGGCCTCGACAAACGTCTCGTAAGTGCCCTGGACGATGCCCTGCGTGCCGATATAGATCCACGAGCCGGCCGTCATCTGGCCGTACATGGCAAGGCCCTTCTTATCCAGCTCGTTGAAATGATCCCAGGTCGCCCAATGCGGCACCAGATTGGAATTGGCGATCAGCACTCGCGGCGCGTCCTTGTGGGTGCGGAAGACGCCGACCGGCTTGCCGGATTGAACGACCAGCGTTTCTTCTTCCGTCAGCGTCTTCAGCGTCGCGACGATGCGGTCGAAATCCTCCCAGGTACGGGTGGCGCGGCCGATGCCGCCATAAACGACGAGCTCGTTCGGATTTTCGGCGACGTCGGGATCGAGATTGTTCATCAGCATGCGCAGCGGCGCTTCGGTCATCCAGCTCTTGGCATTGAGATCGTTGCCGCGGGGTGCGCGGATTTCGCGGATGTTGTGACGTGGATTGTTCATGGCGATTCCCCTGTCAAATGATCGTTATCGTTTCAGGTCGGGTGCGATCTGTTCGATGCGCACCAGAATGTCTTTGAGATGGACGCGAAGCTTGTCGGCCTTAGCCGCGTCGTAGGCGAAGGGTGTTGTCTCGGTTTGGAGATGGGTCGATTGCGCGAGCTCCATCTGGATCGCGTGCACGCCGGTCTCCGGTCGGCCATAATGGCGTGTCGTCCAACCGCCCTTGAAGCGACCGTTGAGGATGCTGTCGTAACCTTCGGCGGATTCGACGACGGTGAGCGTCGCCTGCGCGATGGCGCTGTCGCAGGTCTTGCCCATATCGGTGCCGATATTGAAGTCCGGCAGCTTGCCCTCGAACAGGAAGGGAATGTGGGAGCGGATCGAGTGGCAATCATAGAGGATCGCCACGCCATGGATGGCTCTGACGCGCTCGATCTCGGCGGCAAGTGCCGCATGATAGGGCGCATGAAAATCCCGCAGCCGCGCCGCGATATCGCCTTGATCAGGCGCCTGCCCATCCTTCCAGATCGGCTTGCCGTCGAAGTCCGTTTCCGGAACCAGGCCGGTGGTGTTCTGGCCGGGATAGAGGCTGACGCCCTGGGGATCGCGGTTGGCGTCGATCACGTAGCGATGGAAGGTGGCGCGCACGGTCGTGACGCTATCGAGCAGGCCGTCGTAGAGCTGGTGGATGTGCCAGTCGGTATCGGCAAGCAACCTGCCATTGTCGTTGAGCCGGTCGGCGATCTCAGCCGGCACGTCGGTTCCTGTATGGGGGAAGCCGAGGATGACGGGTGAGGTGCCCTGGCGGATTTCGTAGGGTGCGGTCATGGGCAAAGCACTCCGATAGTGCAGGGGGGTGCCAAATACAGAGACATCACGATCAACCCTCCAGAACCGGTAGGATGCCATTCGAAACCGAGGCGTTGAGCGCGCCCGTCGCCACCAGTTCGGCGGCGGCGGCGAGGTCATTTGCCATGTAGCGGTCGGTCTCGAGGCTCGGAATTTTCTCGCGGATCATTTCGATCGCCCTGGTCAGCTCCGGGCTGGTCGAAAGCGGCGCGCGCAGCTCGACGCCTTGGGCCGCGGTCAGCGCCTCGATGCCGATGATGCCGAACAGGTTCTCGCTCATCTGCAACAGGCGGCGGGCGCCGTGGCAGGCCATGGAGACATGGTCTTCCTGGTTGGCCGAGGTCGGGGTCGAATCGACCGAGGCCGGATGCGACATCTGCTTGTTCTCCGACATCAGCGCTGCCGAGGTGACCTCGGCGATCATCAGGCCGGAATTCAAGCCCGGCTTCTTGGCGAGGAAGGCCGGCAGGCCGTAGGACAGCGTCGGATCGACCAGCAGCGCGATGCGGCGCTGCGAAATCGCGCCGATCTCGCAGATGGCAAGCGCGATCTGGTCGGCGGCGAAGGCGACCGGCTCTGCGTGGAAGTTGCCGCCGGATACGACCGAATTATCCGACAGCACCAGCGGATTGTCGGTGACCGCATTGGCTTCAATTTCGAGGGTGCGGGCGACCGAGCGCAGCAGATCCAGGCATGCGCCGTCGACCTGCGGCTGGCAGCGGATGCAATAGGGATCCTGGACGCGCTCGTCGCCTTCGATATGGCTCTGGCGGATGACCGATTGTTCGAGCAGGGCGCGAAGGGCGGATGCCGTATCGATCTGGCCCTTATGGCCGCGCAGCGTATGAATATCCGGATGGAAGGGCGCCGAAGAGCCCATGGCCGCATCCGTCGACATGGCGCCGGTGATCAGGGCGGACTGTGCGGCGCGGTGGGCTCGGAAGAGGCCGGCAAGTGCGAGCGCCGTCGAAGTCTGGGTGCCGTTGATCAGCGCCAGGCCTTCCTTGGCGGCGAGCACGACCGGCTTCAGACCGGCCCTTTCGAGGGCCTCGGCGCCCGGCAGGCGTTCCCCGGCGAAGAAAGCTTCGGCCTCGCCCATCATTACCGCCGCCATATGGGCGAGCGGCGCAAGATCGCCGGAAGCGCCGACCGAGCCCTTTTCCGGGATCAGCGGGATGACGCCCTTTTCCAGCATGCCCTCGATCAGCCGCACGAGCTCCAGCCGCACGCCGGAAGCGCCGCGCCCGAGCGAGACCAGCTTCAGTGCCATGATCAGCCGCACGACATTTTCGGGCAGCGGCGCGCCGATGCCGCAGCAATGCGACAGGATGAGATTGCGCTGCAGCGTGGCGACATCGGCACTGTCGATCTTGATCGACGCGAGTTTGCCGAAGCCGGTATTGATGCCGTAAACCGGCGCGTTGCCGGCGGCGATCTCGGCGATGCGGGCGGCGGCCTTGGCGATACCGACATCGAAGGCGGGATCGAGCCTGGCCGGCTCGCCGGTCCAATAGATGATTTCCAGATCCTTGAGCGAGACGGAGCCCGGATGAAGCGTGATGGTCATCGACCGTTCCTTTCGCCCCTGAAGACGCGTGCATGAAGTGGGTTGAAGCCGATGCGGTAGACGAGCTCGGCAAGTCTTTCGATATTCCAGATAGCAAGATCGGCCGACTTGCCGAGTTCAAGCGTTCCGGTCTCGCCGATGAGGCCAAGCGCGCGGGCGCCTTCGCGAGTGGCGCCGGCAATGCATTCCTCGACGGTGAGGCCGAAAAGCGTCGCCGACATATTCATCGTCAGCAGCATCGAGGTGAGCGGCGAGGTGCCCGGATTGCAATCGGTGGCGATGGCGATCGGCACGCCCGCCTGGCGCAACACTTCCACCGGCGGCTTCTGCTTCTCGTGGATGGCGTAAAAGGCGCCGGGCAGCAGCACGGCGACGGTGCCGGACGCAGCCATCGCGGCAACGCCTTCCGCGTCGAGATATTCGAGATGGTCAGCTGAAAGCGCACCGTAGGAGGCGGCAAGCTTGGCGCCTCCAAGATTGGAGAGTTGTTCGGCATGCAGCTTGACCGGCAGGCCGAGCGCCTTCGCCTTGTCGAAGACGCGGGCGATCTCAGTGGTCGAAAAGGCAATGCCCTCGCAAAAACCGTCGACAGCGTCGGCAAGGCCGAGATTATACATGTCGTCGAGGCCGGGCAGCACGACATCGTCGAGATAGTCGCCGTTGCGGCCCTTGTATTCCACAGGCGTCGCATGTGCGCCGAGATAGCTGGTGGCGACGCGGACCGGTCTCACATGGCCGAGCAGGCGGGCGCTCTGCAGCATCTTCACTTCGCCTGATCTGTTCAGCGCATAGCCGGACTTGATTTCGATCGTCGTCACGCCTTCGGCCAGCAACGTATCCAGCCGCGGCAGAGCCTCGCTGACAAGGTCTTCGACCGACATCGCATTGGTGGCCTTCACCGAGGAGACGATCCCGCCGCCGGCGCGCGCAATCTCCTCATAGGTCGCGCCCTGAAGGCGCATTTCGAATTCGCGGGCGCGATTGCCGCCGTGGACGATGTGGGTGTGGCAATCGACGAGACCGGGGGTCACCCAGCGGCCTTCGAGGTCGACGATTTCGGAGTGCTCGATGGCCGACGCCGGCAGGTCGCTTTCGGCGCCGGCAAAGGCGATGCGGCCGTTTTCGACCAGAATTGCGCCCTTTTCGACGATGCCGAGCCCAGCGCTTTCAGGCGCCAGTGTCGCCAGGCGGGCATTGCGCCACAGCACCGGACGGGTGTCGGCAGATGGGGCTTCCTCTGAAAAATTGTTCCCGGTCATCAGCTTTGCGCCTTTCCTTATGCCAAAACATGTATATACATAATCAGCAGGTGACAAGAGAAATTTTGCGCGCTCTTCTGGAAAAGAAAGATCTGTGGCGCGGCAGGAGGAAAGGGAAGGCCATGACCATACTTCACGCAGGCACTGCACTGACGCCGCAAGGCTGGCAGCAGAACGTACGTCTGACGCTCGAAGCCGGGCGCATCGCCCGCGTCGTATCAGGCGCGTCTCCCGCGCCGGGCGATGAGCGCCATGCTTTGATCGTTCCCGCCATGGGTAACCTGCACAGCCATGCCTTCCAGCGGGCAATGGCCGGTCTTGCCGAAGTGCGCGGCCCGGCCAATGACAGCTTCTGGAGCTGGCGCACGGTCATGTACAAATTTGCCCTGTCGATGACGCCGGAGCATGTCGAGGCAGTCGCGGCCAAGCTCTATGCGGAGATGCTGGAGGCAGGTTTTTCCCGCGTCGGCGAATTCCACTATCTCCACCACGACCGGGATGGCAGCCCTTATGCCAATATCGCCGAGCTTGCCGAACGCATCGGTGCGGCGAGCCAGGAGTCCGGCATCGGCCTGACCTTGCTGCCGGTCTTTTATGCCCATTCCGGCTTTGGCGGTGCCGCCCCGATCGACGGCCAGCGGCGCTTCATCAATTCGCTGGAAAGCTTCGAAAGGCTGATGGAGGGTTGCCGCGTGGTGGCCGGCCGGCTCGACGGCGCCGAGCTTGGGCTGGCGCCGCACAGCCTGCGCGCCGCAACGCCTGAGGAACTGGCGAAGCTCGTGCCGATGGCCGGCGACGGTCCGATACATATCCATGTGGCCGAGCAGGTGAAGGAAGTCGAGGACTGCATCGCATGGTCGGGCGCGCGGCCGGTGGAATGGCTGCTCGATCATGCGCCGGTCGACGAGCGCTGGTGCCTGATCCATGCGACGCACATGACCGAGGACGAGACGCGACGGATGGCAAAAAGCGGCGCGATTGCCGGCCTCTGCCCGATCACCGAAGCCAATCTCGGCGACGGCGCCTTTGCCGCGCCGCTCTTCCTCGAAGAGGGCGGGCGTTATGGCATCGGTTCGGATTCCAACGTGCTGATCTCCGTGCCGGAGGAACTGCGTCAGCTCGAATATTCGCAGCGCCTGGCGCTTCGCGCCCGCAATGTCGTCGCAGCACCCGGCGGTTCGACGGCGCTATCGCTATTTACCCAGGCGCTTGCCGGCGGCGGCGCCGCGCTGAAGGCGCCGGCCGGCCTCACCGAGGGCCATCACGCCGATCTGGTTTCGCTCGATACTTCAGCCGTTCCCTATCTCTCAGGCGACCAGATTCTCGATCACTGGCTGTTTGCCGGCGGCATTTCCGTCGACTGCGTCTGGGCAGGGGGCCGCAAACAGGTGGAGAGCGGGCGCCATGTCAGGCGAGACGCCATCGATCGGCGTTTCCTCGCCGCCATGGGCGAATTGCTGGCTGCCTGAAAAAGAGCTTTTCCTGTCAAGCTATTCGAATTAGAGCGGGGGGACCAATCGGAACGTGTCGATGAACCAAAGCAGGGACCTGACCTTGCATCAGCGCATCCTCGGCGAGATCGAGGGCCGTATCGTCTCTGGCGATTGGCCGCCGGGGCATCGTATTCCCTTCGAGGTCGATCTCGCCACGCAGTATGACTGCTCGCGCATGACGGTGAACAAGGTGCTGACGCAGCTCGCCAAGGCCGGCCTCATCGAGCGTCGCAAGAAATCCGGCAGCTTCGTCACCCAGCCGCAGGCGCAATCGGCCGTTTTGGAAATCCACGACATCAAGGCCGAGGTGCAGTCGCTGAATCTCGCCTATTCCTATGCGGTTTCGAAGAAGACGAGCCGCAAGGCCAAGGCCGAAGACAGTCGCCGGCTTGAACTGCCGGTGGCGTCCTCGGTCGTCGAGGTCGTCTGCATCCACAATGCCGGCACGCGGCCCTTCTGTCTGGAGGAGCGGCTGATCAGCCTTGCAACCGTGCCCGAGGCTGCCGATGCCGATTTTCTGACGGTGGCCCCGGGGCCCTGGCTGCTCAACCAGGTGCCGTGGAGCACGGCCGAACACCGGATCCACGCCGTCTCGGCCAGTGCCGAGGTGGCGGCCGCGCTCGACATCGCCCGCAATACCGCCTGCCTCGTCGTCGAACGCCGCACCTGGAGCGGCGCCGGCCCGGTGACCCATGTGCGCTTCACCTATCCCGGCGATCGCCATGCGCTGGTGGCGCGTTTCACGCCGGCATCACAATAAGCCCGCATGTTCCATATACAACATGGCGACTGTTTTCATTCCTCGAACATCTTGCCGCTGCGCGCTTCGAGCCGGTAGCGGTAGGCGGGATAGACCAGACGGGCTGTGGAGACCACCTGCTTTGCCGACCACGTGCGCCTGCGGATCGTCAGGCACGGTTCGGTCTTCAGGATCGTCAGCAGCTTGCATTCCCAAGCTTGCGGCATCGCCGCCTCGACGACGTGCTCGGAGCCGCTAAGCGGGGCTGCCGCCGTCAGATAGGCGTTCGGTGTCAGTGTCGTAAAATCCTGGTCGAGATATTCGGGGGCGGCCTCCGGATGGACGAAACGATCCTCGATCTGCACCGGAACGCCGTTTTCGCTGTGCACGATCAGCGAGTGGAAGACTGCCGCGCCGATTGCAAGTTCCAATGCGTCGGCGATCTCCGGAGAGGCTGTTTCCTGGGCGAGAACGACGACCGTTGCCTCGTGAACATGGCCGCGCTCGGCGATTTCCTCGGCAATGTTGCGCACCTCAAACAGCGCCGAATAGCCCTTGCGCTCGGCGACGAACGAGCCGACACCCTGGATGCGGACGAGCTCGCCCTCGTTTGCAAGTTCGCGCAGCGCCCGGTTGGCAGTCATCTTGCTGACGCCAAGCTCGACGACCAGCTCGTTTTCCGATGGCACGCGGTATTTCGGCGGCCATTCGCCGCTGTGGATGCGGTCGAGGATCACCTGCTTGACGCCCGCATAAAGGGGCGTGCTATCATTTTCTGCCAGCTCGCGCTTCATTTCGCCGGAACGCTTCATTGCCTATTCCTTTTGCACGAATGGAATTCGCCACATAAACCGACTTTCCTCTTGCATATCACAAAATATCTCATATGGTACCATATACAACCTCCCAATCGGTCCTTGATACAGAAATAGGACAGGAATGGGCAAGCCGGCGAAGATCGGCCCGGGTGCCGCAAGGTCTGTTTCAATTCCAGAGGAGAATTCATCAATGAAATTCACTGCAATCCTGTTTTGCGGCGTCGCCGCTCTTTCCACTTTTGCCGCGCCCGCCTTCGCCAAGGACTGGACGAAGGCGACCATCACCCTCGAAGGCGCCTATGCGCCTTGGAATCTCACCAATGCCGACGGCACGCTCGGCGGCTTCGAGCCGGAGCTCGCCAAGGTGCTGTGCGAACGCGCCAAGATCGAATGCACGCTGGTCGCCTCCGATTGGGACGGCATGATCCCGGCGCTCAATGCCGGCAAGTTCGACGTCATCATGGACGCGCTGTCGATCACTGAAGAGCGCAGGCAGGTGATCGATTTCACCATTCCCTATGCCGCCACGCCGGCCGCCTTCGCCACCGCCAAGGACAGCCCGCTGGCCAAAGCTGCTGGCACCGGATCCACGATCAAGATGACGCCCGGCCAGACCGGCGTGAAGGAGATCGACGCGCTGAAGGCTGCCTTCAAGGGCAAGACGATCGGCATCCAGGCAGCGACCGTCTACGCGAAGTTCGTCTATGACAATTTCGGCGACATCGCCGAGATCCGCGAATACAAGACCGGCGCCGATCGCGACCTCGACCTGCAGAACGGCCGCATCGACCTCGGCTTCGACGATGCCGTCTATTTCGCCAACGCTTTTGCAAGCGCCAATGGCGCGCTCGACTTCACCGGTCCCGAGATCGTCGGTTCGATCTGGGGTGAGGGCGAAGGCCTCGGCGTCCGCAAGGCCGATACCGACCTGCGCGACAAGTTCAGCGAGGCGATCAAATCGGCGCTCGCCGACGGTACCGTCAAGAACCTCTCGATGAAGTGGTTCAAGGTGGACGTCAGCCCGCAGCAATAAGCGTTTCGGCCTTCTGGCCGCAACCACCGGTCTCCGGCTTTCCCGCCGGAGACCGCGTGTTATTGTTCAATCCACAAAACACTGCCGCGGACGGGGAACGGACGATATGGCAAGTTTGGAACTGCTTGGCTTCGGCTCGACGGGATGGGGCGCGCTGCTCATTCTCGCTACCTTGATGACGCTGGCCGTCACGGCGACGGCGCTGGCGATCGGCGCGGTGCTGGGTGCGATCGTTGCGGGCGCGAAGCTCTCCGGGAACCCCTTCCTCGTCGCCTTCGGCAATGTCTATACGACCGTGTTTCGCGGCGTACCGGAATTGCTGATCATCTATCTGATCTATTTCGGCGGCTCTTCGGCCGTCACCTCGATCGGTAAAGCGATGGGGTTCGAGGGTTTCCTCGGGCTGCCCTCCTTTGCCGCCGGCGCGCTTGCCGTCGGCATCATCTCCGGATCCTATCAGGCGGAAGTGTTCCGCGGCGCCTTCCTCGCCATCTCCAAGGGCGAACTGGAGGCGGCCTCGGCAATCGGCATGCATCGCGGATTGCGCTTTCGCCGCATCATCATGCCGCAGGTGCTGCGGCTGGCCATTCCCGGGCTCGGCAATGTCTGGCAGCTCAGCCTCAAGGATTCGGCGCTGATCTCCGTGACCGGCCTTGCCGAACTGATGCGCACCAGTCAGGTGGCGGCGGGCTCGACGCGGCAATATTTCCTGTTCTTCATCGCCGGCGGCTGCCTCTATCTGATCCTGACCAGCCTTTCCGACCGCATCTTCAACGGTGCGGAACGCCGCGCCAACCGCAGCATGCCGGCATCCGCCATGGGCCAGGCATAAGGAGGCGATGATGGATTTTACCTTTCTTGCTTCGACCATGGTGACGCTGCTCAAGGCCGTGCCGACGACGCTGATCCTGTTTTCGCTGTCGATCTTCTTCGGAGGCCTGCTGGCCCTCGTCATCGTCTCGATGCGGGTGAGCGGCAACCGGGTGCTCTCGGGCTTTGCCAAGGGTTATATCTTCGTCTTCCGCGGCTCGCCGCTGTTGATCCAGATGTTCCTGATATTCTATGGCCTCGGCCAGTTCGGGGTCATCCGCTATTCCTTCCTCTGGCCGTTCTTGCGCGAGCCGATGGTCTGCGCCGTGCTGTCGCTGGCGCTTTGCACCGCCGGCTATACGGCGGAGATTTTCCGCGGCGGCATTCGCGCCGTTTCACCGAAAGAGATCGAGGCGGCGCGCTCGATCGGCATGTCCGGCTTCCTGCTGGTGCGCCGCATCCTGGCGCCGATCGCCTTGCGCCATGCACTGCCGGCCTATTCCACCGAGATCGTCCTGATGATGAAGTCGACGGCGCTTGCCAGCCTCGTCACCGTCTGGGAGGTCACCGGCGTTGCCCAGCGGCTCATTTCGCAGACCTACCGCACGATGGAAGTCTTCCTCTGCGCGGCAATCATCTATCTCGTGCTGAACTTCATCATCCTGCAGGGCATGGCTCTGCTTGAATATTCGCTGTCCCGACACCGCCGCGCGGCCCCGCAGCCGCTGAAGGCATAGGCGGTCTTTGACCTGATTGGAGCAATCATGCCAGGCGTCACCAGACTTTCGGTCCGCAATATCCGCAAGAGCTTCGGTACCCACGAAGTGTTGCGCGGCATTTCCCTCGATGCGGAAGACGGCGATGTGATTTCGCTGCTCGGCGCCTCCGGCTCGGGCAAATCGACCTTTCTGCGCTGCATCAACATGCTCGAAACCGCCAGCGACGGCGAGATCTGGGTCGATGGCGAGCATGTTGAAATGGTGCACAAGAACGGGCGAAGCAAGCCGGCCAGCCAGAAGCAGGTCGACCATATCCGCTCCGAGCTCGGCATGGTGTTCCAGTCCTTCAATCTCTGGTCCCATATGACGATCCTGCAGAATGTCATCGAGGGCCCCGTCCATGTGCTGAAGCGGCCGCGCGCCGACTGCATTGCCGAGGCCGAAGCGCTGCTCGAAAAGGTCGGTATCGCAGACAAGCGCCACGCCTATCCCGCTCATCTCTCCGGCGGCCAGCAGCAGCGCGCCGCGATCGCCCGCGCACTGGCGATGAAACCGAAGGTCATGCTCTTCGACGAGCCGACCTCCGCCCTTGATCCGGAACTCGTCGGCGAGGTGCTGCGCGTCATGCGGGCGCTTGCCGAGGAAGGTATGACCATGCTTGTCGTCACCCATGAGATGAGCTTTGCCCGCAACGTATCGAACCGCGTCGTTTTCATGCGCGAAGGGCTGATCGAAAGCACCGGAAAGCCGGATGAGATGTTCACCGGCGGCGCCACACCTGCCTTCCGCCAGTTCATCGGCCATTTCGGAAGCGGTCAATGACCATCACCATCGATAATGGGCTGACCTGGCGCGACATCGCCAGCGTCGGGGCAGGGGAAGCGTTTGCGCTATCGCCGGCCGCCTGGGCACGGGTCGAGCAGGCAAGCCGCATCGTCGCCAGCATCGTTGCGACCGGCGTGCGCGCCTATGGCGTCAACACCGGCGTCGGGGCGCTCGCCGATACCGTGGTCGACCGGGCCTCGCAGAGCCTGTTGTCGCGCAGCATCGTGCTCAGCCACGCCTGTGGCGTCGGGTCGCTGCTCGGTGCCCGCGAGGTGCGCGCCATCATCGCTGCTCAAATCGCCAATTTCGCCCACGGCCATTCCGGCGTCCGGCGCGAGATCGTCCAACATCTCGCAGCCATGCTGGAGCATGACTGCATTCCCGACGTACCGTCCAAGGGCTCGGCCGGCTATCTCGTCCATAATGCCCATATTGCGCTTGTCGTAATCGGCGAAGGTAGTGCGGTGCTCGCCGGCCGGCGCCTGAGCGGCCGCGAGGCGCTAGCGGCGATGGGTCTCGAACCGCTGGTGCTCGGCGCCAAGGAGGGCCTGAGCCTTGTCAACGGCACGGCCTGCGCCACGGGGCTCACCGCTACCGCCCTTTGCCGCGCCGAACGGCTGCTCGACTGGGCCGATGCGATTGCAGCGCTGACGCTGGAAGCGGCCGGCTGCCAGATCGGCGCCTTCGACGAGGCGGTGCTCGCGCTGCGCCCATCGGTAGGGATCCAAAAAGTGGGAGCGACGCTGCGCGCCCGGCTTCAAGGCAGCGGCCTTGTCGCTGCTGCCTTTGGTCGGCGCACACAGGATGCACTCAGCCTTCGGTCGGTGCCGCATGCGCATGGCGCGGCCCGCGATGTCTTCGACAATTCCGCCCGCGTTGTTAATCAGGAACTGGCTTCGGTGACCGACAACCCGGCCGTCTCGGGCACGCCCGACCAACCCGTTGTCTCCTCCGAGGCCCATGCCGTCGCCCCGGCACTGGGGCAGGTGGCTGACAGCCTCGCCGTTGCGCTGGCGCAGCTCGGCGCGATCAGCGAACGGCGCATGGACCGGCTGGTCAACCCGCTGGTGAGCGGCCTGCCGCCGTTTCTGGCAAGCGATGCCGGCAGCCATTCCGGCTTCATGATCGCCCAATATACCGCAGCTGCCCTCAGCAACGACAACCGCCGCCTTGCCGCGCCCGCAGCCTTGGACGGCGGCCTGACCTCAGGCCTGCAGGAGGATTTTCTCGCGCATCCGACAGCTGCCGCCGGCAAGCTGCTGACGATCATCGATAATGCCGAATATATCCTGGCGATCGAGCTGATGGCCGCCGCCCAGGCGCATGATTTCCTGGCGGCAAGCGCGCCGCGGGCGGCAGGCACCGACCTCGTCTATCAGGCGGTGCGGCAGCGTATTTCCCATTATGGCGACGAGCGGCCGCTCAACGGCGATATCGAGGCGGTGCGCAGCCTGATCCGCGAAACCGCGCCACCAGCGATGGCGTGAATCCGGCAGGCCGTCAGAACGGCTTGCCGCTTTCGGAAACCTGCTTGGGTTTTCCGCCGGCTTCGAGACGCTTGAGGCACTGGCGATACGTCGGGTAGAGCTGGTCCACCCGCGAGAGCGGCAGCGTCCAGTCGCCTTCGTCGCCGGCAAAGGTCAGCTGCACGTCAGGGGTTCCGGCAAAGGAATTCTTGATGACCTTTTTCAATCCGCCGCTGTCCTTGCTGGCCGGCGGCCAGAGTCGCAGCGTGTTCTTGTCGAAGAATTGGGCGGCGACCACCTTCGTCATGCCGCGATCTGTCAGCGTTACCTCGGTCGTGGTGCCGGCCGGAATGTCCCAGCTGGTCTTGGTCACCAGCCAGAAGGTCTCGGTGACAGTCTGACGGAATTCCATGGTCTTGCCGAGTTCGCTGTCCCAGAGCAGCCGGCAATAGGCAGGGCTCTCGTTCGCAAAACCGACCGACCATTGCCGCGCGCCGCCCATCCATTCGGTCTCGCCGAGGGCTGCGACCGGCTGCAGGACGGCTGCCATCAGAACCGTCGCCGTCAAAATTTTCATCGTCGAAATCGTCTCCAACGCAATCGGCTCCAGCCATAGCATGAGAAGGTTGAGCTTTTGCTACCGGGCGTTCCGGGGAAAGCCCATAAATGCCGCAAGGTCTTGAATCCTGGAGCGTCATTGCCAATCTGGCACGGGATAGACATCATGAAGGGAGTGCGACGGCCGGCATGAGTGACGTTCAACGACGCGGGGTTTGGGCGAGGCTCAACGCCTATGAGCCGCTGGCACTGATCATTGTGGCGTCGATCGCCGGCGGGCTCTTCCTGCTGCAGCGGCTGACGAGCGAGGTGCTCGAGGGTGAGACTCTCCGCTTCGATGAAGCGATCCTGCTGGCGCTGCGACATCAGGGCGATCTCAGCGCGCCGATCGGTCCCGCCTGGCTGACGCATGCCGTCGGCGACATCACCAGCCTCGGCGGCATCACCGTTCTCTCGCTGATGACCGTCCTCGTCACCGTCTATCTCTTGCTCGACCGGCGCTGGCCGATCGCCATCTTCGTTTTTTCTTCGGTGCTATCAGGCTGGCTGGCGAGCACGGTGCTGAAGATCCTCGTCGCCCGGCCGCGTCCCGATATCGTGCCGCATCTCGTCGAGGTCAGCGATCTCAGTTTTCCCTCCGGACACGCCATGGTCTCGGCGGTGACCTATCTGACGCTCGGGGCACTGCTGGCGCGGACGCAGCGATACCCCTCGACGCGGATTTTCGTCATGGGCGCCGGCGTCTTCTTGGCCGTCATCATCGGCTTGAGCCGGATCTACCTCGGCGTCCATTACCCGACTGACGTCTTCGCCGGATGGTGCGCCGGTGCGCTCTGGGCGCTCGGCTGCTGGCTGATCTCGAAACGGTTCGTTTCAAGCCGTCCCATTGACGATGGCGTCGAAGCCGGAAATGGCAACAGGCGGTAGCGCTTTCACATTCTACAAGCGGGCGGGCGAGCTCGACGCCGCCTGCCAACGAATAATCAGTATGTCGGGCGGGCCGATCTCGTTAAGCCATGCCGGCATTGAAGGTTATGTTGCCGGTTTCTCCGGCCTTGGCATGAGGCCTTACGACAATTTCAACGTCCTGGTTGAAAGCTGTTAGGAAACTCATGAGGCGTTCAACGGAGTATTCCCGGAAATGGCCCCGGAAGAGGCGGGACACTTCCGGCTGAGTAATACCCATAAGGGTCCCGGCCTTCGCCTGGTTGAGTTTGCGCTCGTTGACGAGGCGGTGCAGGGCTGCCACAATCTGCGCTTTCAAGAAGTGGTTTTCGGCGTCCGGTAGTCCCAGCTCTTCAAAGATGTTGGGGTGGCCGGCATGAACCTCGACATGTTCGGTTTTCATCGCTTGCGCTCCTCATTTTGTTTCGCTGCATAATCGGCTTCCGCATCACGGAAACGGCGTTTGATCAGCTCGATATCGCTCTGGGGTGTTTTGATGCCGCTCTTGGACTTCTTTTTGAAGCAGTGCAGCACGTAGACGGCCGTATCAAAACGGGCGGTGTAAACGGCGCGGTAGGTATCGCTGTCGTGGTCTTCGACCAGCTCTACTATACCCGTGCCGAGACCCTTGAGCATCTTTGCCGATGGAGGGTGTTGCCCCGTCTGCGCCAGAAACAGCTCAAAGCCAAAAGCTTCCTGAACTTTGGGCGGAAAATCCGCATAGTCTTTGCGGCTCGACGCTATCCAAAGGAGCGCTCTGGTAGGGCGGGGTAAGTTTTCCATCTGGGGAAATTATGAGTAAAGACTCATAATTTGTCAAGCCGGCATTTCACGGCAGGAATTAAGTGTGGGACCTTCCTGGCCTTTCGATACGGCCTTCATCTGAGGAACTCCGAAATTTCCTCGTTTCGGTCAAGAGGCTTAATGTTTTTCGTGCCCCATCCTTGCGACGCCACAAGGGCTTAAGTGCTTACAGCGCCGCGCTTTTTTGACGCGCGGCGCTGTACTACTTCAATCCTCGCATCGTGCTTTCCGAAAATCGATTCCGGGCCGATGCGTTAGGTGCGCGGCTTCAGATTTTCCGGGTCATAGATCGGCTTGTAGCCGACGCCGACAACCTCCACCGGATAAGTCTCGGCAAAATACTCGACATTCAGCTTGCGTCCGACCTGGCAATGCGACCAGGGCAAGTAAGCCAAAGCGATGTTCTTTCCGACAGTCGGGCCGTAGGCGATCGACGTGGTGTAGGACCGACGGCCGAGCTCGTCGACTAGGACCTCGCCCGTGGCGGGATCGACGACCGGCAGGTTGCCGAGGGGATAACGCTTCACACCCGATTTGTCGGTATTGTCGGTCATCACAAGCGTGCAGAGCATGGCCGGCTGGTGCTCACGGGCCTTATATTCCAGATGCTTTGCCTTGCCGCGGAAATCGGCTTCCTTGACCTTCGGACGGGCGAGATCGGCTTCGATCAGATTATACTGGGTCAGGAGGTCGGCGTTCTGCAGGCGAAGGCTCTTTTCCATGCGGCGCGAGTTTGCGTAGGTTTCGACGCCGAAGGCCATCACACCGGTCGCGCGCAGCGCATCCCAGACGGCGAGGCCGTCTTCGTATTTCATGTGCAGTTCCCAGCCCTGCTCGCCGACATAGGAGATGCGGAAGGCGGTGACGGGCTTGCCGGCGATTTCGATCGGCTTGATCGCCGCAAAGGCGAAGTTTTCCTGATCGAGTCCGGCCGGATCCGCTACGGCCTTCTTCAGCGTGTCGCGCGCGTTTGGACCCCAGATGCCGATGGTCACGAATTTTTCCGAGACGTCGGTGATGGTCACGTCAAGGCCGCGGTCTTCGGCGACGCGCTTCATATAGTGCAGGTCGCGCGGGCCGGCATCGGCGCCGTTGACGAGACGGCAGCGGTCGGCCATGCGGAAGACGGTGAAGTCGGCGCGCACCATGCCTTCGTCGTCGAGGAAGTGAGTGTAAACGCCCTTGCCGATGTTTGCATCGCCGCCGACCTTGGCGGCGCACAGCCATTCCATCAGCTCGACATGGTCAGGTCCCTCGATATCGACCATGTGGAAGTGGCTGAGATTGACGATGCCGCAATCCTCGCTCATCGCCAGATGCTCGGCATTCGACACGCGCCAGAAATGGCGGCTGTCCCATTCGTTCTCGCGAACCGGGACGCGGTCGGCGTACTTCTCCAGAAGGTGTTCGTTGGCGGCGTAGCCGTGCGCACGCTCCCAGCCGCCAAGTTCCATGAAGTAGCCGCCGAGTTCCTTTTCGCGCTCGTAGAACGGCGAGCGCTTGGCGTTGCGGCTGGATGCATAGGGTTCGCGGGTGTGAACGG
Source organism: Rhizobium leguminosarum bv. trifolii WSM2297 (assembly GCF_000271845.1). The sequence goes on from NZ_JH719392.1 coordinate 73,990, forward strand.
CCGGGAAATAGATCTTCTGGGCGGCTTCGAAGCAGCGGTTTTCGATGAACTCTTCGGTCAGCTGATGCGGATAGAAGCGGGCGTAGTCGATGCTGTTGTGATCGATTTCAGTCCGGCCATCGGTCATCCAGTCGGCGATCAGCTTGCCGTAGCCCGGGCCGTCCTTGACCCAGATGGCAACGCAATACCAGAGGCCGCGAACCTTCTGGCTCTCGCCGCAGGATGCGCCGCCGCCGGCGGAAACCTGCAGCAGGCCGTTGAAGGAGTGACCTTCATTATAGCCGAGTTCGCCGAGGATCGGCGTCAGTTCCATGGCGCGCTCGAGCGGCTCGATGATCTGTTCCATCTCGAGGTCGCGCTGCGAGGGCGAAAGCCGGGCTTCGTGTTTTTCGAGAATATCGCGCGGATGGCACATGCGCGGATTGGTGGCTTCGTAATAGCCCCACTCGATCTGGCCGCCCTCGGTCGTCGCCGGGTCACCGGTATCACGCATATAGGCGGAGTTGCCCTGGTCGCGCAGCAGCGGGAAGCCGATCTCCTTGCCGGTGCCTTCAAACTCGTTATAGGGACCGAAGAAGGTGAGGGGGTGGTCGACCGGCATGACCGGCAGGTCTTCGCCGACCATCTCCGCGATCAGGCGACCCCAGAGGCCGGCACAGACGATGACGTGGTCGGCCATGATCGTACCGCGATGGGTGACGACGCCCTTGATGCGGCCGCCTTCGACGATCAGCGACTTGGCCGGCGTGTTGCCGAACACCTTGAGCTTGCCGGCCTTTTCGGCGGCATCGACCAGCTTGCCGGCGACGGTTTGTGAGCGCGGAATGACGAGGCCGGCGTCGGGATCGTAAAGGCCGCCCATGACCTGATCTTCCTCGATCAGCGGGAACTTCTCCTTGATCTCGGAAGGGCTGACGTAATGGGCGCGCGTGCCGAAAGCGCGTGCCGAGGAAAGCTTGCGCTTGATTTCCTCCATCCAGGCATGGTCGCCGGTGCGCGCCACTTCGAGGCCGCCGATGCGGGCGTAATGGCCCATTTTCTCGTAGAAATCGATCGAATATTGCGTCGTCCAGACGGAGAGATAGTCGTGGCTCGTGGTGTAACAGAAGTCCGAGGCGTGGGCTGTCGACCCGATATCGGTCGGTATGCCCGACTTGTCGATGCCGACGATATCGTCCCATCCGCGCTCGGCGAGATGATGCGCGATGGAGGCGCCGACGATACCGCCGAGGCCGATGATGACGACCTTTGCCTTTTCCGGAAATGTTGCCACGTGTTATTCCTCTATTGATCGGACGAATTAGAATTGGCCAGCCGCGCTCGACTTGCGCTTCGCGGCTGGAACGCTCCGTGCGGAAGGCGCAAGAGCCGTGTCAGCCTCGTAACGGTGTCACATTTACCAAAGCTGCGGAACCTCCAGACCTCTTCGCAACAAAGCTGCGATGCCGCTATTATGTCTCAGGCTCGTCATCGTCATTGGTCCTACGCCGTCGAGTACCGGTGTGATTGCGTCAGCCCGATCGAGGCTAGAGGAATTCCTGAAAAATGCGAAACAGGAAGAGCTGAACCGATTCATGGGGCAGCCAAATCCCGTCCAGGGCGACATGAATAACGAGGCCGCTATTGCGGCACCTGGAACAGATGGCGGATCCGTGTCACCAGCGAGGTCATCGAGCCGCCGTTTAGAGTGACGCCGTCGGTCGCGAAGGAATGCTGGCTGGTCTCGATGCGGCGCGACAGTGTTGCCGCCAGCTCCTCTGCAATCCCCGGCCTGTCGTGCAACAGCGGCGTCAGGCTGGCCTGGGCAATCTCATAGACGACGACAAAGGTGAGCGCGCGCAGGCTCGCCGCCTCGCCGATGCCGATCAGCAGCCCGCTTTCGCCGAAATAGTCTCCCGGCGCCAGCCGGCCAAGTTCGATTTCCTTGTGGCCTTCCTGCCGGGTCGCGATAAGCGCGCCGCTGCGCACGATCATCAGCGATGCGACCGTGTCGCCTTGTTCGAGGAGAACAGTGTCCTTCTTGTAGGTCCGCCGCGACATGGAGGCCGCGAGCGTTTCCTTTTCGTCCTCGGTCAGCGAGGCAAACAGGGGCACGGCATCGAGAAGCTTGAGCGGCGTCGGCCGGTGCGGCTTCACCACGTCTTCCGACAGCATCTGATCGGGCGGCGGGCCGGCGGCATCGATCGGCCGCGCGAGAGTGAGGCCTGCGGCCTTGATATGGCGGTAGATGAGATCGAATATCTCATTCTTCGCCGGTCCGGCATGGCCGATATCCCTGACGCGGAAGAATAGCTCCACGTCCATCGCGTCGGCATTCAACGATTTGATCTGCACGCCGGGCTTCGGTTCGGTCAGGATCGAGCCGCTGCTCAGAAGCACCGTCTGCATGACGTCGAGGATCGCCGTCGGCCCGATCGTCGGCACGACACGGACCGTCAGGGTCACGCCATGGCTGCGGTCGGGGCTGCTGAGGTTGGTCAGCCCAACCTTGGCAAGGAAGCTGTTGGGCAGGACGACGAGGTCGTTCGAACCGTTCAGCAGATGGGTGGAGCGCCAGTTGGTCTCGACGACGCGTCCTTCGACACCGTCGTTGAGGACAATCCAGTCGCCGATGATGTAGGGCCGCCCGAGATTGAGGGCGATGCCGGAAAACACGTCGCTGAGCGTGCTCTGCAGCGCAAGGCCAAGGATGATGGCAAAGACACCCGAGGTGGCGATCAGCGTGCCGACGGGAAAGCTGAAGACATAGGCGACCACCGAGAGTATCGCGCCGAGATAGATCAGGCCAATGACCAGATCCTGAACGAGCCGGCCCTCCCGCGGTTGGCGCTCGAAGATCAGGAAGACGCGCACGAAGCCGATCAGCGCCCAGGCGGCGTTGATCCACCAGACCACTTTGGCAAGGGCGATGAAGACGCGTTCGAATGTCGAATCCGGCGTCGGGCCGACCTCGTAGGGCACGATGTCGTGATAGAGCAACAGAATGGTAAGCGCTGCGAAGAAGAATACCTGGCCCGCGAGCTTCCAGCTTGGGAAGGGGCGAAGCGCTATTCGCGTGATGATCGCGCCGACGACGGCCAGCGTTCCGGCCTGTACGACAGGATCGGCAAGCACCCCGGACCATGTCAGCCTATCAAGCATCGAAATCAACTCGCTCGAGCAGTTTCAGGAAAATGCGAAGCGGTTTCCCGGGAATTGCGTAAAAATAAGATGTTAGAGGAGTTCTGCGATTCCATGAAGAGCTGAACCGCTCCAGGGAAGGACGCAACTCTCGTTCAGGATCGCGCCGGCGCGTGGCGATCAATCCTGCATCGAACGGTCAGGCAACGGCTGGCTTCGTATGTGCGAGCCCTTGCACCTGGCCAGCCCCCTCGCACGCCCCGGGATCACGGCGCTGAAATCGCCTTGAGCCGGTCGATATCGACCAGCACAATGTCATCGGAAACGGGCTCGCGATTGTGCAGGCGGAACCATTCGGCGGCTTCGCGCACGCGGTCTCCGTGCGGCGACGGATAGGCGCCAAGGCCGAGAACCCATTCGCGCACGGTCTCGCGTTCCATCCGCCCGGCCCGATATCGGTCGCAGACGGTCTTCGCCGAGGCGACCAGATCATTGATGCTTTTCACAGATATCCCTCAATGCACGGAAGGCTCTTCATCTTCGAGAAAGGATCGTATCCCGTCCCGCGCCACCACGGCCAGGAATTCGTCGAAGGCATCCCGGTCGGTCGAAAACGGCTCGTCCCAGCGGATCAGATCCTCGCCTTGCGTGACGACCTCCATCGTCCAGTCCTCGTTGCTGCCGGCGGTTCGAAAGATATCGACGAGCACGGTTACGCCGTCATCGGAAAATTCCCCCGCCAGTTCGGAGTGTTCAAGCTTTTGCTTCTTTGTCATTCAGCCGCCAGCGCCGGGAGGGGCGTCGTTTTTGAGATGTTCTTCATATTGAACCGTCTCGGTTTCGTTCGTGTCGATCGAGGCATTGGCGCCTTTCGCAAGGCGAACGCCGGCACCACCGCCATTCTCTGCAATGAAAAGCACGCCCGCATCCTCCAAACTACGCTTCATATCCTGCAGGATTCGCTCAGACGGGGGAAGCGTCCCGGCCTCGAAATCGGCAATCGTCTGTTTGGCGATTTTCGACACAGAAGACAAGTCATCTTCGGACCATCCGACGAGGGCCCGCGCGGCCCGGCATTGAGCTGGAGATAGGCACAAAACAACCACCTGACATTGAAAGAAGGGGAGAGCGTTTCCGTGGTTTCCGAGAAATCAGGGCCTGCTCTTGGTCGGCCATATTAAGATGTAACCACAGGCGGAGAAGGCAAGCGCACGTCTTGCCGACGCGCAATAGGACCGTTGAGCTACCCTGATTGGGCGATGGGGACGGTTGATTGACTGAATATTATTAAAGCCTAATCTACAGGCGTTTGTCACGCTGGGAGGTAACAATGCGTGAGCCGGATATGCAGAAACTCGATGCGCTGGTCGGTCGTCTCATCGGCGATGTCGGCGCCGCCGTGTCAGGTGCCTTGGTCGTGCTTGGCGACAAGGTGGGGATCTTCAAGGCGATGGCCGACGGAACACCGCTGACCGTAGAGCAGCTGGCCGCCAAGACCGGGGTGAAGGAGCGTTATCTTAGGGAATGGTTGAGCGCTCAGGCGGCGGCAGACTATGTCGCTTACGATGAAAAAACCGATCGGTTCAGCCTGACGGCTGAGCAGGCGATGGTCTTTGCCGAGGAAAACAGCCCGGCCTTCTTCGTCGGCGCCTTCGAGGTCGTGCAATCCATGTGGATGGACGAGCCGAAGGTCGCAGATGCCTTCCGCACCGGTAAGGGTCTCGGTTGGCATGAGCACAGCAACTGCCTCTTCCGGGGAACCGAGCGGTTCTTCCGTCCGGGCTACAACAGCCATCTGGTGAACGAATGGATTCCGGCTCTCGCAGGCGTCGAAGAAAAGCTCAAATCCGGCGCCAACGTCGCCGATGTCGGTTGCGGTCACGGCGCATCGACCATCCTGATGGCGCAGGCTTATCCCGCGTCGCATTTCACCGGCTTCGATTATCACGGGCCCTCGATCGAAAGAGCAAAGGCCGCCGCAAAAGAGGCTGGCGTTTCCGACCGCGTCACTTTCGAGCAGGGCAAGGCGTCCGAATTTCCAGGGCGCAGCTATGACATGGTCGCCATGTTCGACTGCCTGCACGACATGGGCGATCCGGTCGGCGCCGGCCGGCATGTCAAGGAAACGCTCGCTCCAAACGGCACATGGCTGATCGTCGAGCCCTTTGCCCATGATCATCTGAAGGACAATCTCAATCCGGTTGGACGCGTCTATTACGGCGCCTCGACGATGATCTGCACGCCAGCATCGCTCTCCCAGGAAGTGGGGCTCGGGCTCGGCGCACAGGCGGGAGAAATGAAGCTGCGCAAGGTGGCGCTCGACGCCGGCTTCAAGCATTTCCGCCGTGCGACGGAAACTCCGTTCAACATGGTGTTCGAGGTGCGGGCCTGAGGAGGAGGGCGCGCGGCAGCAGAAACAGACCGCCGGCTATCTCAGCTTGCCGATGCTGGCATACATGCCGGTCGTGCGGAACTCCGTTGGGTTGGTGCCGTAAACCCGGCGGAAGACCTTGGAGAAATAATTAGGATCCTCGAAGCCGCACATGATGGCAACTTCCTTGACCGGCAGAAAGTCGGCCTTGGTCAAAAGCTTGACGGCGCGCTGCAAGCGCTGCTGCAGCACGAATTCGGCCGGCGGCATGCCCTCGCTCTCGGCGAAACTGCGCGAAAAATGCGCGCGGCTGAGGCCGACGATGCCGGCAAGTTCGCTGACAGGCAGCGGCTTTTCGAGATTGGCGTTGATATGGTCGATCACCGGCTGCATCAGGCTGAGCTCGGCGGCAAAGGCCGGCGAGCCGAAGACGTCGTCGTAAAGCGCCATCGCCGCTTCATAGGCAATCGCCGAGGCGGCACCCGGAGAGGTCGCCCCGGTGACGAGGCGCAGGCTGCAATCGGCGAGATGATCGATCGTCGATGACTGCAGCTTCAGCACGGGCCCGGCGGTCGACAGTACCAGCTGGTGGATGCGCAGCGTTTCCTCGCCATTCATCGAAATCCAGAAATATTCCCAGCGGTCGCCCTTCTCCAGCCAGTAGCGGTGATTGTGCGGGACGAGCACCAGCAGCGTGTCGCCGCCCTGGAGCCGATAGTTGCGATTCTGGTAGCGCAGCCGGCCGGTGCCGCTGATCGTGTGCTGCAGCACGGTGAACGGCGTCTGGCCGCGCCTTCGGCCGTCCCAGTCATAGGGCTCGTTCTCGCGCACCTCATAGCCGGAGCTGGTCGGCATGGCATGCAATCGTTGGCGGCCGCGGGGCAGCGAAACCGTCCTCATCGACTGTCCGTTGGCAATCAAATTCTGCAGCACAAAATTACCCCTGAAAGCATAATCCTTCTCTGGTCGCCCTGCCGATTTCGGGCATAATCCCGCTCGACAAACAGAGAAGAGACGACGGCCGAAAGAGCGGCCGGGAGGAAAACAGACAGTTTTTCGGCTTTTTCAGTCCCATGCGCCAGCATGCGGCCTGGTCCTCCGTGGCCGTCATTTCTGTAGCATTCGATTGGGTCGAGGTGAAGATCATGAGTTTCAAAATCGCTATTATCGGTGCGGGCAGTGTTGGATTCACCAAGAAGCTGTTTACCGACATTTTGTGTGTTCCGGAGTTTCGCGACGTCGAATTCGCGCTGACCGATCTCAGCGAACATAATCTGGAGATGATCAAGGCGATCCTCGACCGGATCGTCGAAGCGAACGGATTGCCGACCAAGGTCACGGCGACGACCGACCGGCGCCAGGCGCTGACCGGCGCCCGCTACATCATCAGCTGTGTCAGGGTCGGCGGCCTCGAAGCCTATGCCGACGATATCCGCATTCCGCTGAAATACGGCATCGATCAGTGTGTGGGCGATACGATCTGTGCCGGCGGCATCCTCTACGGCCAGCGCAACATCCCGGTCATCCTCGATTTCTGCAAGGATATCAGAGAGGTCTCCGAACCGGGTGCCAAATTCCTCAACTACGCCAACCCGATGGCGATGAACACCTGGGCGGCGATCGAATATGGCAAGGTCGACACCGTTGGTCTCTGCCACGGCGTCCAGCATGGCGCCGAACAGATCGCCGAAGTGCTCGGCGCCAAGTCGCTCGGTGAGCTCGACTATGTCTGCTCCGGCATCAACCACCAGACCTGGTTCATCGACCTGCGCCTCAACGGTCGCAAGATCGGCAAGGACGAATTGATTGCCGCTTTCGAGGCGCATCCGGTCTATTCGCAGCAGGAAAAGCTGCGCATCGACGTGCTGAAGCGTTTCGGCGTCTATTCCACCGAAAGCAACGGCCATCTTTCGGAATACCTGCCCTGGTACCGCAAGCGGCCGGAGGAAATTACCCGCTGGATCGACATGTCCGACTGGATCCACGGCGAGACTGGCGGCTATCTCCGCCATTCAACCGAAACCCGCAACTGGTTCGAGACGGAATTCCCGCAATTCCTGGAATCCGCCTCAAAGCCGATCGATCCGGCCAAGCGCTCGAACGAACATGCGAGCCATATCCTCGAGGCGCTGGAGACGAACCGGGTCTATCGCGGCCATTTCAACGTCAAGAACAATGGCGTCATCACCAACCTGCCGGCCGATGCGATCATCGAATCGCCTGGTTTCGTCGACCGCTTCGGCATCAACATGGTCTCGGGCGTCACGCTGCCGGAAGCTTGTGCCGCCACCTGCATTGCCTCGATCAACGTCCAGCGCATGTCGGTGCATGCCGCCATAACAGGCGACATCGACCTATTGAAGCTTGCCGTGCTGCACGATCCGCTTGTTGGAGCCGTATCGACGCCGGAAGAAGTCTGGCAGATGGTCGACGAGATGGTCGTTGCCCAGGCGCGTTGGCTGCCGCAATATGCCGATGCTGTGCCGGCCGCCAAGGAGCGGCTGTCGAAATCCAAGGTGCAGACCCGCGATTGGGCGGGAGCTGCGCGCCGCAACGTTCGCTCGATCGAAGAGCTGCGCGCGGAAAAGGCGGCGCTGAAGCAGGCCGTCTGATTTTCGTAAAGGAGGGGTCGTCATGGGTTTCCGGGAGGGAAATCCATGGGCCGCCGGCCCGCCTTCATGTCGTTCGAGGAAAAGGAGCCCGTGAGATCCGCGCTCCGGAACAAGAGGGAGAAACGATGATGAAATTCCGTAACCTTGGCATTCTGGCAGGACTGGCGCTCGGCGTCTCGGTCCTGGCGCTGAATGCATATGCCTCTGAGGCAACCGTGCCGCCGGTGCCGCCGGCATTCCCTGCCGAAGGCAAGATCAAATATGTGGCGCGCGACTCCATCCTGGAGTTCAAGGCGCTGCCCGAATATCACGAGCCCGATTGGGTCACGAAGAATTTCGTCGCCGCCGGCAAGCTGCCGCCGGTGAAAGACCGCCTGCCGAAGGAGCCGATGGTCTTCAAGACAGGCAATATGCCCGACGGCATCGGCGTCTACGGCGATACGATGCGCCATGTCATCGGCGGCCGGCCGGAAGGCTGGAACTATGGAGCCGGTCAGACGCAGGGCTGGGGCGGCATCGATATCGGCCTTTCCGAATGCCTGACGCGCACCGCGCCGCTGTTCCAGGTGGAAGCCAAGGACACCGAGCCGCTGCCGAACCTTGCCAAGAGCTGGGATTGGTCGGAAGACGGTCACAAGCTGACCATGCACCTGGTCGAAGGTGCCAAATGGTCGGACGGCGCTCCGTTCAATGCTGACGACATCATGTTCTACTGGGATGACGAAGTCGTCGACCCGAACGTCTCGCCGCTCGGCGGCGGTGCATCGCCTGAGGCTTTCGGTGTCGGCACGACGCTGAAGAAGATCGACGACTACACGGTGGAATGGACCTTCAAGGAGGCCTTCCCGAAGCAATATCTCTACACGATGTCCTACCCGAACTTCTGCCCGGGTCCGTCGCATATCCTCAAACCCCAGCATCCGAAATATTCGAAAAACACCTACGACCAGTTCAAGAACGCCTTTCCGCCGGAGTTCATGAACATGCCGGTGATGGGCGCCTGGGTGCCGGTGGAATATCGTTCCGACGACATCATCGTCATGCGCCGCAACCCCTACTACTGGAAGGTCGACGAGAAGGGTAACCAGCTGCCTTATCTGAACGAGCTGCATTACAAGCTCTCGACCTGGGCCGACCGCGACGTTCAGGCCGTGGCAGGCTCCGCCGATTTCTCCAACCTCGAGCAGCCGGAAAACTTCGTCGCCTCGCTGAAGCGTGCCGCCGAAAAGACCGCGCCGGCCCGGCTTGCCTTCGGCCCGCGGCTGATCGGTTATAACCTGCGCATGAACTTCTCCGCCAACGGCTGGGGCAACCCGGATGAGCGCGGCCAGGCGATCCGCGAGCTGAACCGCAATGAGGACTTCCGCAAGGCCGTCACCATGGCGCTCGATCGCAAGGCGATCGGTGACTCGCTGGTCAAGGGGCCGTTCACCGCGATCTATCCGGGCGGGCTTTCCTCCGGCACCAGCTTCTACGACCGCAACTCCACCGTCTACTATCCCTTCGATCTCAAGGGCGCCAAGGCGGAACTCGCCAAGGCAGGCCTCAAGGATACCGATGGCAACGGCATCGTGAACTTCCCGGCCGGCACGGCGGGCGGCAAGGATGTCGAAATCGTCATGCTGATCAACAATCAGTACACGACCGACAAGAGCCTTGCAGAAGGTGTCGTCGGCCAGATGGAGAAGCTCGGCCTGAAGATCGTCATCAACGCGCTCGACGGCGCCAAGCGTGACGATGCCCATTATGCCGGCCGCTTCGACTGGCTGATCCAGCGCAACACGACGGAGCTGTCGTCGGTGGTGCAGAATACCGAGCAGCTTGCCCCTGTCGGTCCGCGCACCAGCTGGCACCATCGCGCCGGCAAGGATGACCAGCTCGATCTGATGCCGTTCGAAAATGAGCTTGTCGACGTCGTCAACAAGTTCAGGACGAGCCAGGACAACGACGACCGCGTCAACCTGATGAAGCAGTATCAGAAGATCTCGACCGAGCACGTCAACACCGTCGGTCTGACGGAATATCCGGGCGCGCTGATCGTCAACAAGCGCTTCTCGAACGTGCCGCAGGGGACGCCGATCATGATGTTCAACTGGGCCGAAGATTCGGTGATCCGCGAACGCCTGTGGGTGGCTGCCGACAAGCAGGGCAAATACGAGTTGTTCCCAGAGCAGCTGCCCGGCAAACCCGGCGACAAGGGCCCGATCAACTGATGCCTGATACAGAGGCGCGTCGCATTCGATGATGCGGCGCTGGAGAGTTCCCTCCCAGCTGAAATGAGAGTCAGGCCGCGCGTGGCGCGCGGCCTGATATGACCAACAAAGCCGGCCGCGCCGACAAGGAGCGACCGGCGGCAAGGTAAGCGAACCGTCCGATGTTACGATTCCTGCTCGTGCGCATAGCCTCCGCGATCCCTGTTCTGTTCATTCTGAGCGTGGTGACTTTCGCGATCATCCAGGCCCCGCCTGGCGACTATGCCGATTATATAAGATCGCAGCTGATCAATCAGGGCGGCGCCTCCTACGCCCAGGCCGAAGCCCAGGCCCAGGCCTACCGCGTCGAACACGGCCTCGACAAGCCGATGGTCGTCCAATACGTCAACTGGATCGGCGGCATCGTCACGCGCGGCGATTTCGGATACAGCATGTTCTACAACAAGCCGGTCGCCGATGTCGTCGGTGAGCGCCTGCCGCGCACATTGCTTCTCGCGCTCGTCTGCCACATCTTCGCCTCGGTCCTCGGCATCGGTTTCGGCATCTGGGCGGCGACGCGCCAATACAGCTGGATCGACAGCGCGCTTTCGGGGATTTCCTTCCTCGGCATGACGGTGCCGCGCTTCCTGATGGCGCTGATCATCGTCTATCTCCTGGTCTTCCAGTTCAACGTTTCCGAAATCGGCAGCTTCTTCTCGCCCCAATATGGCGGTGCGCCGTGGTCCTGGGGGAAATTCGTCGATCTCGTTCACCATGTCTGGCCGGTCGTCGCGATCGCGACCTTCGGCGGGCTCGCCTACAATATGCGCGTCATGCGCGGCAATCTGCTCGATACGCTGAATGCGCAGTATGTCGAGACGGCCAAGGCCAAGGGGCTGACCGGCGCAGCGGTGGTGATGCGCCATGCGGTGCCGAACGCGCTGCATCCGCTTGTCATGTACCAGGGTGTGGTCCTGCCTTATATGCTGACCGGCGAGATCGAAACCGCGATCATCTTCGCACTGCCGACCGTCGGCCCGGCGATCGTCGGCTCGATGGCGGTCGGCGACGTCTATGTCACCGCCACTTTCATGATGGTGCTGTCGGCGACGCTGATCGTCGGCAATATCATCGCCGACATGCTGCTCGCCTTGCTCGATCCGCGCGTGCGCCAATACGGAGGAGCCTGAGATGCTTGCTTTCGACTCTTCGGCCACCCCGCCCACAACCGAACTTGCGATCAAGAAGCCTTCGCATGGCAATGAGAGCTATCTGGCGCTCGTCTGGCGCCGGTTGCGGCGCTCCTGGACCGGCATGGCCGGGCTGGTGCTCGTCGGGCTGCTGCTGATCATGGCGATCTTTGCCGATTTCTTCGCGCCGATGGATCCGAAGGCGACCGATGTCGGCTTCGCGCCGCCGCAGGTGATGAGCTTCCACGACAAGGACGGCAATTTCGTTTTCCAGCCGCGCGTCTATGCGCTGTCGGATTCCGAAGAACTCGACCCCGTCACCTTCCAGCCGATCGTCGGCATGGATTACGACAATCCGCGACTGCTCGGCTTCTTCGTCAAGGGCGCCGAATATAAGCTGCTCGGCCTCATTCCGGCCGACCGCCATTTCTTCGGTTCGACCGACGGCCAGCCGGTGCATTTCCTCGGCACCGACAAGTTCGGCCGCGACGTGCTGTCGCGCGCCATTATCGGCTCGCGGATCTCGCTGACGATCGCGCTGACCGTCGTCTTCATCGTCACCCTGATCGGCACGACGGTCGGAATGGTGTCGGGTTATTTCGGCGGCACTTTCGACGTCTGGCTGCAGCGCTTCGTCGAACTGGTGCTCGCCTTCCCGCAATTGCCGCTTTATCTGGCGCTGACCTCGCTGATCCCGGTGACGGCGCCGACCAACGTCTTCCTCGCCTTCGTCATCGTCGTGATGTCGGCGCTCGGCTGGGCGCAGATGTCGCGCGAGGTGCGCGGCAAGACCTTGGCGCTTGCCCGCATCGATTATGTCCGGGCGGCGATGGCGGTCGGCGCCACCGACAAGCGCATCATCATGCAGCATATTTTCCCGAACGTCATGAGCCACGTCATCGTTGCGGTGACGCTGCACATACCGAGTGTCGTGTTGCTGGAATCCTTCCTCGGTTTCTTGGGCTTTGCCGTCAAGCCGCCGCTGATCTCCTGGGGACTGATGCTGCAGGATACGGCGACCTATTCGGTCATCGGCTCCTATCCCTGGATTCTCTCTCCCGTCGGCTTCGTGCTCGTCACCGTCTTCGCCTTCAATGCGCTCGGCGACGGACTGCGCGACGCAGTCGATCCTTATTGAGGTGATTGATATGGCTCTCGCACTGGTCAATTCCTTCGCCCCGCCCGTCCGCCACGACCATGATGGCCGCTCGGACACGCCGATCATCGACGCCCGCAATGTGGCGGTGAACTTCAAGGTCGAGGACGGCATGGTCGAAGCCGTCAAGGACGTCTCCTTCCAGCTCTATCGCGGCGAGACGATCGCGATCGTCGGCGAATCCGGCTCCGGCAAATCGGTGACGGCGCGAACGGTGATGGGGTTGCTTTCGAAGCGCGCCGTCGTCGCCGCGAACTCGACGGTCGCCTATGACGGCGATAATATCCTCAAATTCTCCGAGCGGGCGCGGCGCAAGCTGCGCGGCGACCGCATCTCGATGATCTTCCAGGAGCCCATGAGCTCGCTGAACCCGATCTATACGATCGGCAGCCAGATCGTCGAAGCGATCCGCGTCCATCGCCGGATGAGCCGGAGGGATGCGCAAAAGCGCGCACTCGAACTGCTCGAACATGTGCAGATCCCGGATCCCGCCGCACGGCTGATGCAATATCCGCATCAGCTGTCCGGTGGCCAGCGCCAGCGCGTGATGATCGCCATGGCGCTCGCCAATGATCCCGACGTCCTGATCGCCGACGAGCCGACGACGGCACTCGACGTCACCGTGCAGGCGCAGATCCTCAATCTGATCCGCAACCTGCAGAAAGAGCTGGGGATGGCCGTCATCCTCATCACCCACGATCTGACCGTGGTGCGGCAGTTCTCCGACTACGTCTATGTGATGCAGCATGGCGAAGTGCGCGAGCACAATGTCACCGAAGCGCTGTTTGCCAATCCGCAGCACGCCTATACCAGGCATCTGCTTGCCTCCGAGCCGCGTGGCCAGGCCAATCCGCTGCCGGAGGGGTCGGATGTCATCCTCGATGCCAAGGGCGTGCGCGTCGGCTTCATGATGCGCCACGGCACTTTTCTTAAGCCGGAGATGCGCGAGCTTGTAGCCGTCGACAGCCTGAGCCTCACGCTGCGTCGTCACGAAACGCTCGGCCTCGTCGGCGAATCCGGCTCTGGCAAGACCACCTTCGGCCAGGCGATCCTGCGGCTGAATACACCGCAGGCAGGCGAGATCCATTTCGACCGTCAGCCGATCCACGGGCTTTCCAGGGGCGAGATGCGGCCGTTTCGCGCCCGCATGCAGGTGGTGTTCCAGGACCCGTTCTCATCGCTCAATCCACGCATGACGATCGGCCAGATCATCGAGGAAGGGCTCGTCGTCAACAGTCTGGGCGCCAACCGGAGCGAACGGCAGGACCGGGTGCGGGAGGCATTGATTGCCGCCGGCATGCCCGGCAATATCCTGTCGCGTTTCCCGCATGAATTTTCCGGCGGCCAGCGCCAGCGCATCGCCATTGCCCGCGCCATCGCGCTGGAGCCGGAATTCATCCTGCTCGACGAGCCGACGTCCGCACTCGACCTTTCCGTCCAGGCGCAGATCATCGAACTGTTGCGCAAGCTGCAGGACGAGCGGGGTCTCAGCTACCTCTTCATTTCCCACGATCTCAAGGTCGTGCGAGCCCTCTGCCATCGCGTCATCGTCATGCAGCATGGCAAGATCGTCGAAGAAGGGCCCGTCAACGAAGTTCTCACCCATCCCAAGACCGCCTACACCGAACGGCTCGTCAAGGCCGCTTTCGAGGTAGCATGATTATCGAATGCCGGAGGCTATAATGGCAGCAAATCCCAAAATCACATTCATCGGAGCAGGCTCCACCGTCTTCATGAAGAACATCATCGGCGACGTGTTGCAGCGTCCCGCTTTATCCGGTGCGACGATCGCGCTGATGGATCTCAATCCGCAGCGGCTGGAAGAAAGTGCAATCGTCGTCAACAAGCTGATCTCGACGCTCGGGGTCAAGGCCAAGGCCGAGACCTATTCCGACCAGCGTAAGGCGCTGTCAGGCGCCGATTTCGTCGTCGTCGCCTTCCAGATCGGCGGCTATGAGCCCTGCACGGTCACCGATTTCGAGGTGCCGAAGAAGTATGGTCTGCGCCAGACGATCGCCGATACGCTCGGCGTCGGCGGCATCATGCGCGGGCTTCGCACCGTGCCGCATCTCTGGAAGGTCTGCGAGGACATGCTCGCCGTCTGCCCCGAGGCGATCATGCTGCAATATGTCAACCCGATGGCGATCAACACCTGGGCGATATCGGAAAAATACCCAACGATCCGCCAGGTTGGCCTTTGCCATTCGGTGCAGGGCACGGCGATGGAGCTCGCCCATGACCTCGACATCCCCTACGAGGAAATCCGCTACCGCGCAGCCGGCATCAACCACATGGCCTTCTATCTCAAATTCGAGCATCGCCAGGCCGACGGCTCCTACCGCAACCTCTATCCCGATCTCCTGCGCGCCTATCGCGAGGGCAGGGCGCCGAAGCCCGGCTGGAACCCGCGCTGCCCGAACAAGGTGCGCTACGAGATGCTGACGCGGCTGGGATATTTCGTCACCGAAAGCTCGGAGCATTTCGCCGAATATACGCCCTATTTCATCAAGGAAGGCCGTGACGACCTGATCGAGAAATTCGGCATTCCGCTCGATGAATATCCGAAGCGCTGCATCGAGCAGATCGAACGCTGGAAGGGCCAGGCCGAGGCCTATCGCTCGGCCGACAAGATCGAGGTCAAGCCGTCGAAGGAATATGCCTCCTCAATCATCAATTCGGTCTGGACCGGCGAACCTTCTGTCATCTACGGCAATGTCCGCAACAACGGCTGCATCACCTCGCTGCCCGAAAATTGCGCCGCCGAAGTGCCTTGCCTGGTCGACGCCTCCGGCATCCAGCCGACCTTCATCGGCGACCTGCCGCCGCAGCTGACTGCGCTGATCCGCACCAACATCAACGTCCAGGAACTGACGGTGCAGGCGCTGATGACCGAAAATCGCGAACACATCTACCACGCCGCGATGATGGACCCGCACACGGCGGCCGAACTCGACCTCGACCAGATCTGGTCGCTGGTCGACGACCTGCTCGCCACCCACGGCAACTGGCTGCCCGAATGGGCGCGCACATCCAGTAAAGTCAAGGCTGCCTGACCTACTCTCCCTGGTCAGGCGTCAAAGAGCCCCGCGGTCGCAACAACCGCGGGGCTTTTTCTTTGAGATGTAAGTCGGCGTCAATTACAGGACCTTAAATCCCGGACCCGTCGAGCTGCCGCTCGTCCTCGCCCTCCCAAGGCAAAGGTACCGACATGATCAACTGGTTCAAGGCGACCAATCCAATCGTTTTCGAATTTTATCGCCAGACCATGGAGCTGTTTGCAACTGGTGGTGAGTTACCGGTCACGGCGGTCAGATCCTCATTTCCCCATCGTCCTATTGACGGGATTGCGCTGGCTGATCACGGCGACTGGCTGTCGGAAGGGTCCGCATCAGCCGTAAACCCTGGCCTCCTCTCCCGGCCGGTCGGCATCCACCAGCAAAAGGTGGCCCGATGCTTCGAGCAGGAGGCCAACCCCAATGCACCGCCGGCAATCTCATAAAAAAATAGTCGATCTCACGGGCAAGTTCGTTCTAGCCAATCCAGAAGTGGAGCCTCAGGTTCCTGCCCGATCTGGCCAACCGCTCCTATGACGCAGCTCCCGCTGGCGGGAATATCGAGATAGACGGGCACCGCAACTTCCCGGAAACTGTCGTCGGGAAAAAATGCTTGCTTGGCGGCTTGACCAGGAACGTGTCCTGCTAGCGTTCAGCGCATGACGAGACGCTGGTCCGTTCGCGCTTAAGGCTGATCTGCCGTCCCGTTCTCATCGGGCGGCTTGCGACGGAATTTTATCTTTTGGCCGACTCGCGGGCGGCGAAAGGGACTCGAGCCCCCGCCTCTTGAATGGCGGTCGCAAGCGGTGCGTAGGCAGTTCGTCCGGAAGTCGTGACCTCGGTCGAAAGAACGCCATTTGCGCAGTGACGGCCATCGTCCCAACCTGGATGATCTACGATCGGATAGAGGCATAGTCCCTCCAACGGAACGCCAGACTGCATCGCGAGGGAAGCTTGGCCAAGGACATATTCGAACCACGTCGCCCGTCGCTCGTTCTCGATACCGGTCTCGGCGATGAGGATTGGCCTGCCGTATCGGGCGAAAGTCTCGCGCAAAATTTCATTGAGGGGCTTGTATAACTCGTGCCCGATGTCGATCGGCGCGCGCCCATGAATCCATTGGTTGTTGAAGTAATAATTAACGCCGATGACATCGAGATAGCGCTCGCGTCCCCCGATCTGTGGCCACAACCGTCCGCCAATGAGGTCCCACGCCTGGTATTGCGATTGGCGGTGACCTTCGGCGATGCCCCGCTCTTCGGGCCGTGAGGGATGCGCGGTGACGTTGATTACCGGCTCGCAGTGAACGAAGCGCGCGCGCTGGTCGATTGCCCTGATTTGGTCCATCGCAGCGATAGCGGCGCGCGCCAGCTGCACCTTCAGTTCAAAGCCACGGCCATTGGCAAAAGGATTCAGATAGCCGGCATCGCCGCCGCCCCAGGAGAAAAACGAAATCTCATTGACCGGGCAGTAAAAGGGAACACTGTCGCACTCTTCGCGCACCAGCTTGGCGCAAGCGCCGGCGAAGGCAGCAAAGCGATCGACAAAACACGGCGACCAGATGTCGAGATCGTCCGGCCAGCCATAATGCAGCAGATCCCAGATGACCTGCGTGCCGGTCACCGCGGCCGCCCGTACCATCGGTCGCACGCTCGACCAGTCATAACCACCGGATTTCTCGATAAGGTGCCATCTAAAGCCGTCGCGCGCCGTGCAAATCCCCATGCCTAGAAGCTGCCGGTAGTCCTCTTCGGCGTAGCGATCGTGGCCGACGGCGGCGATCATATCGAGACGGCGGCCCATGGTCTCACCTTCCCACGGCCGAAGGCGATGGGTAGAGCATTCGAAACCTCCCTGCAGAAAAGACCTGAACAGACCGGTCGGGCCAGCCGCTTGGCGCTTGCTGCAGACATCCTCCAGCAGCTGCTCCCACTGCGGCAAAACCGCCTCGATTGAATAGGTGGTTTCAACCTTCCGCCGTAGTGCGATGCCAAGTGCGTGTCGGCGTTGCGTGTCCCGCAACAGAGCCATCATATGTCCGGCCACGGCGGCGGCATCCCGATAGGGGACAAATACGCCGGATATGTGGTCGTCTATTTGCTGCTTCGCGCCGTTATCGGGCGTCGCGATCACCGGCAGGGCTGCTGCACCGGCTTCTCCAATGACATGCGGCATACCTTCGCCATTTGAAAGCCAGGCAAAGATGTCGAATGACGCCATGAGGGCAGGGATATCCTGCCGGTCGCCCAGAAACTGAAGCACACCGCCCAGCCCGCGTTGGGCCGCCATGGCCTTAAGTTGAACCGCATAGTCCGGCACGAAGGCATCAGGCCCGCCGACAATTGCGAACCTGGCATGCTTGGCCGCGACACTCACCCGAGCAGCGGCTTCGATAAAGTCCTCGACGTTCTTCTTGGGGTCGAGCCGGCCGACCCAGCCAATCAGGACCTCGTCCCCGGCAATCCCCAGGGCCCTACGGGTCGGTCCCCGCAATCCCGGATCGAACGCCGAGAGGTCGACCATCGAAGGAATCTCAAGCGCATCATGCTCGCGTCCCGGCATCCGCGATGCGGCGGCGTCGCGGATGGAACGGCATACGCCGACGTAGCGGGTCGTCAAATGTTTAGGGCCGGCGAGTGCTTCAGAAACGAGCCCGCCATGTTCGATCAGCGGCGGGCGAAGATGCAGGCGCTCCAACGCAGGATAGATATCCGCGACGTTCTGACAGGAGATCACGACGTCGTAGCTCGAGATTTTTCCGGCAAGGTAGTTGACGGTGTCGTTAAACGACAGGTCGTAGGGCGTGGTGTCGACGTCGATCCCTAGCGAGCGAAGCTGGACATGGGTCTGCTCGGGCATGCCGGGCTTTTTGAAGCAGGCCACGACGTCGATGCGGTACCGGCGGCGATTGAGGTGTTTGGCCAGCAGTCGCACTTCGGTCTCCTCTCCCCCGACGACCAGCCAAGCAAAAACGAATAGGATCCGTATCGGCGTCGGTTCGATGGTCATTTGCCAACCTTGAAGACGACCTGCAGAAACTCCGGTCGGTTCTCGACCAGATCAGCGAGGAAGGATGGTGCCTCGTCGATAGGGACGACATGGGTAACCATATGCTCACGGATCATCGTTCCGTCCGAGGCAAGGAGGTCGACAGTCGCACACGCAAGCCGGCGCCGATCCCAGAGTGGAGCGAGCCCGCGGGGAACGCGGTTGATTTGAGCGCACCGTATGTTCAGGCCATTGTGGTGGAATTCTTCGCCAAGCCGCAAGGCGTCCGCTCCGTGCTGGTAGAAGGCAAGATCGATCACCGTACCCTGCGGCCGCAAAGCTTTGAGGGCCGTATGCAGGCTCCCGGGGTGAGCTCGTGTCTGAAACGCAAGATCGGCACCGCGTCCCATCGTCCCGTCGTGCCAACGTGCCTTGGCATGCTGCCAAGCCTGATCTTCCGTCATCGCGGTCAGCCCCATCGCCTCCGCCTTTTCTCGGCGAAAGTCGGAAGGGTCGGCAATCAACACGTCGGAGGCGCCAAGCACGCGGGCAAAGAGCGCCGTCATCAGACCGACGGTGCCGGCCCCGAGAACGATCACCGGACGACCGGCGACACCCGCACCGAGTGCGGGGACATTGGCCCCGAACGTTTCCGCGTCGGCATGGAGGATCCCGTTGGCGGCGATCGGCCCCATCTGGGCGACGAAGATGCCGAGCAGGGGATCGAGTTCGAGGGGCATCTGGACCAAGAGATCGTGATAGGGGTCCGCCGTATGGCCGCTCTTATGGCCATAACTCGCCGCTAGCACCGCGCCCTCGGAGAAACCATGTGCACGCGACTGCGAAACGCGCGCGACCTCCATGTAGCCGAGGAATGGAACGGGATAATGCAGATCGGGCTCGCCTTCCATAAAGACACCACGCCCGCCATCGAAGCGGGAATGGAAATAAGGATTGGTATGCTTCAGGAACGTCAGCTCGGTACCAGCGGACAGACCAGTGAACAGCGTGTCAAGCCGCAACTGGCCATCTGCCGGCGGTCCTTCGTCATAGTCGAAGAAATAGGCGCGGCCTGGCGCCTCGACGCCAAGCGAGCATATCTTGCGATGGCCTGATGCAAGCCCCTGCCGCAGCCGCGGCTGCGGCTGCAGCGGCGCCGGTTGAGGCCGTCTGATCCCCGAGGGGTCGAGGTGCACGACCGACCCACTCCGAGCCGAGGACACGACGGCCAGGGCAAGCTGGTGGGTTGCTACAGCGTCGCCATAGGGGCATCGGATGCGGTTTTCACCGCCACGCACGGTGTCGATAAAATCGCGGTCCTCGCGCCAGACTGGATCGCCGTCGGCGGTGCGCACGGGGCGACCGCGTCCAATATCAACCATGATGTCGCGATCGGTCAGCTCGATTGCCAGCCTTTCGGCAAAAATGTGCAGGCCGACCCGATGGCTCCAGCCGAGAAGGCAGGTGGAAGCTATATTGGCGACCACGCCCGTTTCAAAGGTGAGGCTTGCCGTCGTCACCGTCGGTACGTCCAGGCCTGGAAATTCCGGCCTGTCCTTGTAGCTGGCGCGCCCGTAGACTTCCGTGACGTCTCCGATGAGCCACCTGGCGAGATCAAGGAGGTGGGTTGCCTGTTCGACAATCTGACCGCCCGATTTCCCCTCTTTCCACCACCATTCCGGCGGGGGGGTCGAGTCGAGCCAGTAGCCTGATAGAAGCTGTGCGGGATTGTCTGCCAACAGGCTTTTTGCCTCGTCGACGATATCGAGATAGCGCCAATGATAGCCGACAGCGGTGACGAGGTTGGCGTTGGCCACGCCCGCAGCGATGTCTTCGGCCTGCGCCAGGCCCAGCGACACCGGCTTTTCGACAAAAAACGGTATCTGGCGCTGGATGAGATCGCGTTCGGGCTCGCCATGGGCAAAAGGCGGGATGCAGATATAGACCGCGTCAAGCTGTTGCGTATCGAGCATTTCGCGATGATGCGCGAACGATCTCGCGCCGAAGCGCATCGCCGCCTCGTCTGCCCGTCCAAGATCAGGGTCGGCAAATGCCACGAGTTCGACATCGTCGAAGCTCGCCAGAACGTCCAGGTGCCGGCGCGCGATGCCGCCGACGCCGATGAAGCCCAGCCGTGTCTTTTCCATTGACCTGTCCTTTTGTGTCCGGTTTCGCGGCTGGTTCAGGAGCCGCTCGTAGACCGCCGAAGTCTCAGCGGCCATTCGAAAGACGGAAAAGTCCCGCTTGAAACGTTCAAGGCCGGACCGGCCGCTTGCCGCCAGTCGACCGGGATCGGCTAGCGCGCGATTGATGACTGCGGCAATCTCCGCCGGATTGCCCGGCTGGGTGAAATAAGGATGATCATCGCCGAGCGCCTCCACCGTCCCGCCAATGCGGGTTGCGATCACGGGCACCGCAAGCGACATGGCCTCCAGAACGGCCAGCGGAAGCCCCTCGAAGTGCGATGGAAGAACGAAAAGATCGGCGATGGCCATGATCTCGGCGACATCGTCCCTTTGCCCTAGAAACTGGACGTAGTCGGCCAGGTCAAAATCCGTTACCAGGGCCCTCACGCGCTCTTCTTCGGGACCAGTCCCCACAAGAAGCAAGACAACGGAAGGATTGCCCTCCAAGACGGCCGGCAAAGCGCGCACCAGCGACGCCTGGTCTTTCTGCTCGGTGAAACGCGCGACGGTCAAAAGGACCGTCTTTCCGACAAGGCCGAGTCCCTCCGAAAAATCGATGGCGGATCGCACGGGCAGCAGCGGAAAGATGCCGTTTCGGACCACCGTCAAACGCGAGGGCGCGACCCGTGCCTCAAGGAAGCTTTGACGTGAGGCTTCGGAAACGACGATGAGATGCGCCAATCTCTCGGTTTCGCGTCGGTAACACTCGATTTGTTCCGGGTCATTGAGAAGATATGGGAGATGCTCGGTGCGTATGATCGGAATGCCTCGGGCATCGGCCGCCGCTGCGAGAGAATGCCCTTCCCATCCGATCCCTGCGTGGACATGCAGAATATCGATTCTGGATCTCGACAGCCACTCGTGAAACTCGTCTGTATCCTGGATCAGCTTGATTGCCAGTCCGCAGCGCGCCGCGCGCACCAACAAGCCCGTCGGATCCTCGGACATGATCGCGACTGTGACGTCCCAGCATTCGCTCAAACCGCGGCCGAGAGCGAGCATGTGTTCGCCCATCCCGGAAGGATTGAGGCTATCGGTCGCTAGAGTGACGTGAGGTTTTCTAGTCATGCCGGGCGCCGGCGAGGGTTCCGCTGGTTCCTTGCCGATCCCGCAGGCGCCGATATGTCGCTAGCGCCTGGGCGACGACCTGGTCCATATTGTAATATTTGTAGGTACCAAGCCGCCCGACAAAGGTTACGTCGCCGCACGTACGCGCCAGGGTCTCGTATTGTTTGTAAAGCGCCTGGTTTTCCGGGCGCGGGATCGGATAGTAGGGCTCTCCCTCGGCACTTGCATACTCATAGCTGATACTGGTCCTCGGATGGATCTGACCCGTGAGGTGCTTGTATTCGGTGACGCGCGTATAGGGCACATCCTCCGACGGGAAGTTTATGACCGCGACCGGCAGCAGTCGCCTCACATCACGTGTCTCGTGGGTGAACTTCAGACTGCGATAGGGCAGGCGCCCGAAGCAATGGCCGAAGTATTCGTCGATGGGACCTGTGAAGATCGTATGGTCAGCCAGTTCCTCATTCCTGAGATCGGCGAACTCCGTGGCGACCATCACGGTGATATTGTCGTGGTTCAGCATCCGTTCGAACATGCGGGTATAGCCGTCAAGCGGCATGGCTTGAAAGCGGTCCAGGAAATAGCGGTCATCGGTGTTGGTCCGGGTGGGGATACGTGCCGTCACAGATCGGTCGAGTTCGGAGGGGTCGAGCCCCCACTGTTTGCGAGTGTAGCCCTCGAAGAAGGTCCGATAGAGCTCCGCGCCAACCTGCGATATCACCACGTCGCGCGATGTCTTCACCGGATCGCAAGGCTCCGCCCGATCCGCCAAAAACCGCGCCGTCTCGGCATCGTTGGTCAGATCGATGTTGTAGAGAGCATTCAGTGTCGTGCGATTGATGGGAATCGGAAGGCGCAGATCGCCGACCTGGGCAAGCACTCGATGTTCATAGGGCCGCCATGCCGTAAAGCGGGAAAGGTAGGCGACGACGTCCTCGCTGTTGGTATGGAAGATGTGCGGGCCATATTTGTGAACCAGGATCGCCGCCTCATCATAGTGATCGTAGGTGTTGCCGCCGATATGGGAGCGCCTGTCGCAGACAAGGACCTTTTTGCCACCATCGGCTGCGAGCCGCTCGGCAAGAACCGATCCGGCAAATCCCGCGCCGACGATCAGATAGTCGAAGGTATCCGAAGGTGGTCGGCGGTTGGTGCCGGCGCGAAATCTCTCGGGAACGGCGGCCGAAACGATTTTTTGCGCTGCCGCCTGGTCGACAAGCGCGGACATTCTGCGAAAGGTACTGTCCCATGACGATTGCGCCACAACCCCGTCCACCACATCCAACCAGGCCGTGTCGGAGCGGGACAAGATGAGTGCCGCTTCGCAGGCCTCGGCAAAGGCCTGGGCGCCATTTGCCAAGAACACTCCCGGCACGTCGCCGTAAGTGCGCACGACGTCGACGATTTGTGTTCCAACGACCGGCCGGCCTGCGGCGAGATATTCGGGGGTCTTGGTGGGGCTGATGAAGCGCGTGGCCTCGTTTAGTGCGAACGGCATCAGCGCGGCCTGCCAGCCCGATAGATATGCCGGAAGATCGGAATAGGCCTTTTGCCCGAGATAATGGATGTTTGCGCCTCGGGGTAGATCGTCCGGCGAAATCTTCACAATCGGTCCCAGGAACACAAAGGAAAGATCAGGCCGGGCCGACGCGACGCTGCCGACCAGATCGAGGTCGAGCCTCTCGTCAATCACCCCATAGTAGCCGAGACGAGGCTGAGGAATATCCGCCTGGTCGGCTGGAACGGGTAACGAGCCTCGGGCGGCGCGGAAGTGATGCGTATCGACCCCCGACGGGAACGCATGGATGTTGTCATGTTGGTCCCGTCTTGCCTCGTAGAGGCTGAGGCCGCCGGTAAAAACGACATCGGCGCTAGCCATCAAGGCCTGCTCGCAGGCTTTGAGATTGGCCGGGGCGAATTTGAAGTTCGCGAGTTCATCCATGCAATCATAGACAACCGCGACCGCGTCAACATGCTGGGCAAAGGCAAACATCAGCGGCGTATAGAACCAAAGGATCGGACGCTTGCCGCCGTGGAGCAAAATCAGGTCGTCCAACAGCCTGCGAAGAGCAGCCTCTCGATCGGCCTCGTTCCACCAATGGGGAATCCGCGGGCGAACAGCCTTGACGCTCGTTCCTTCGAAGGGGTGTATCTCCAGATAGGCCAAATGATGGTCGGTGGGGATGAACTCCTCGAAATAGAAGACCGGCCGCCCACGCGAAAACCGTTCCATCAGATGTTGCGGCCTCTGGAGCACAAAGTCCCATCTGAGATGCGAAAAACAAATGAGCGGCGCGTGATCCAACAGGCTGTCGTCGGACAATTGCGGGACGGAATTCAGCAGATTCATCGAGGGGCCTCGCAATCGCAATGATCCCGAACTGCGAATGGCGACGAATGTTCCCGGATGGCGTTCTATCCGGCTGACCCGCCAATGAAGGAACTCAGCTTTCGCAGGCTGTGCGGCCACGTCCAGTTGGCGAGAACGACCTGGCGGGGCTTGAACGTATCGAGCCGGGCCAGCATGTCGCGAATGCCTTCGTGAAAATCTTCGGGCGAGGCCACTCGGCCCGTCTCGGGAGTGATGAATTGCAATCCGCAGCGCAGCTGGCTGTTGGCCAGGACCGGTATTCCCGCCAACATGTATTCGGTAAGGATCGCCGGTGCCCCGTCATCGATGCCGCAGACCACGCCGATACGCGCCTGGTTCATCAGCCTGTTCACCTCCGCAAACGGCACGCCGGGTGGATCGATGAAGTCGACATTGATGCCGAGTTCGCAGACATGGCTTCGCAATGTGTCGATCATCTCGCCGTACCCGCAGACGCAAAGGGCGCGCATCGAACCGGGAAGCTTGGCAAGCGCGCGAAACAGGATGTCGTGCCGCTTATAGGCTTGCGCGGCAGCAACGTAGATCATGTCGTAGGTCTTCGGAACGTCGATCGGCCTGAAGGTGAGTTCGGAGGCAAACTCCGGTCCGATAGGCATGATGATCGTGGGTATCGTCGGATGGTGCGAGCATACCGCCTCCGACTGCCATTCGGAGCCAGTGAGGATAAGGTCGAAATGGCGGCTCACCTCAAAGGGAACGCGCAGGGCGGGCGCGTCGATCGAGTTATAAATCTTGAAACTGTCGCGGCATGCCAACAACACGTCTTCACTCACACCAAGACCCCAGACACAAAGGATCGACGGCGGCCCGAAGGCGGCAAGGTGTCCGAGCATGTCGTTGGAAGAAAACGGCGTTTCGGACCCGTTTGCCTGAAATGCCCGGCGGGTCAGGAATGGGCTGGTGACAGGCTGATCAATCGGTGGCGTAGCGCCGTGCCAATGTGTCCAGACCTCGGCGCAGTCCACAAGACCGGCTTTGAGAACGGCGAGCGGTAGCCGTTCGATATAGCCGCCGATTACCTGAAGGTTTGGGCCCCGATCAGCGGGTTGTGGGCGAGGTCCCCGATTGCCCGCGAGCCACTGTTCGCGATACCACGCCGGGGTGCGAGGCTCTGCGTTTTCGGCGTCGCCGTCCTGGAAGTCGCTGATGATAACTATTCGTCGTAGCGCCCTAGGCGCGGCTGGCAATAATGGCATGGAGGTCCCGCGGCGTGATGTCAGACGCCCGAACCATGCGATCGCACGTAATGTTCCCACCTTGTCGCACTGCTTAGCGCTGCGCTCGAGCCAGAGCTGTCTACGCATTTCCTTTTCGAGACGATGGTTGCGCCTTTTCCTGCCGAGAGCACATGCTCTCTGGTCGCTGCAGTTACGGCCGTTGTGGCCAGCGGGTCAGAAGGCGCACATACCACACTGTCGTGAAAGTCCGGCTTGTCATTGAGATGCTTCTTTGGCGAGTTTTCCATTGCGCCGGGACCCGACAGGGATGGTAAACACAGCGATATTGCCGTTCTTTTCGTCGCCGACGAATGCCAGCCGAGCGCTAACGTGTCCGCACTCTCACCTTCAACCCTGCTTGTCGTAACCCTTAGCTTGCAATGCCGACCAGTTCTCGCGGCACCAGCGGTGGCGGTGGTTTCTGAGCAACTGACAGACAACCAAAATCATCACTTTAAAACCACTGTCATCCGGCTGCGAAAGAACCCATTTCCTCAAGAAGCGCTTCTGAAATCGCAAACTGGCGGGCCGTTCCCCGTCCCATCGAATTTTCAGGATCGGCAAAGGGCGTGATGTTTCCTCACAATCCATGACGAAACCGGCATTGCCAACATCGTCGTCTGGCCGAAGCTCTTCGAACGGTCGCGTCGCGTCGTGCTCGGCGCCAGCATGATGGCGATCAACGGCAGGATCCAGGGGGAAGGCGAGGTTGTTCATCTGGGCGCTCAGCAGCTCTTCGATCTCTCGGCCGACCTGTAGAGCCTTTCCGAGCGCGACGGTGCGTTCCGACCGCCGACCGGTCGCGGCGAAGAATTCGCCTATAGTTCGCCGGGCAGTCCGGATTCGCGCGAAAAAGCGCCTCTTGGGGTACGGGCGAGGGATATGTTCGTGCCGTTATGCCGAATTCGGCATAACGGCACTTATCCCGAGCCCGATACTATGCCGAGCCCAGCGCGCCCGCTAGTTGGCGCGCGCATGCATAGAGTTCAGAGGCGATAACGACTACGTTCGCGTTCGATTTGTTCCGGGCCATAGGGGTCGAGCGTGTCGTCGAACTTGGTCCAACCCTCCTTGGTGTAAGCGGCACGGCGTGCGGCCGGGTCCACCCAGTTGGAGCGCCTGAGGATTGCTTCTGCTTCCGGGACAAGCGCGTCCTCAACCCTCGCAGTGACCAACGAGCCGCCGCGGCGAACGCCTTCAGCATAGACATTTGCGTCCTCGTCAGAGACACCGGAGCTCGTCATTGCGCCGATGATGCCGCCTGTTGCACCGCCGGCGACCGCACCGGCGGCAGCGCCGGCTGCGGTTGCCGCCAGCCAGCCGGCTGCGACGACCGGGCCGACGCCCGGAATGGCCATCAGGCCAAGGCCCGTCAGAAGGCCGCCAGCGCCGCCGACGACTGCGCCGATGCCGGCACCTGTGCCCGCGCCTTCGCCTGCATTCGAATGCTCGCCGTGGCGGTTGTCGGCATTGTTGGAAACGATGCTGATGTCGTTGGATGGGACGCCGGCGGCTTCAAGCGCGCTGACTGCAGAACTGGCGTCGGTATAATCATCGAAAAGTCCAGTTACGGTTCTCATGGTCGTTTCTCCGGAAGGGTCTGTTGCGTTACTTGGCGACGATGTTGCCCTGGTAGTCGAGAGCGATCACGACGGCCTTGCCGTCCTTCATGCCCGACGCCATCCAGATGCCCTTGTCATCCTTCTTGAGGTCCTTGACCTCGGTATAGCCGGCCTTTTCAATCCGGTCCTTGGCCTGACCCTCGGTGAAACTGTTTGCGCCTTCCACCGGGGCGGTCGGGTTGTTCGAGTCAGGAGTTGCGACGGCCGGCGTCTTGCCGTCACTTGTCGTTGCGGGCGCCGTCTGGGCCATGGCTGACAATGCCGAAGCGCCTAGAAGCGCTGCGGCGAAAATGAACGGTTTCATGGGAATTTCCTCTCGTGCCGAACTCAGATTCGTGAGGAAGAAACCCCAGGCGAGCCTCTTCGTTCCACCGTCCGGAACATAAAGCGCGAATGCTTTTCTTGCGTGATTTGCGGTTAACTCGAAGGTCCGGCGCGCGGGCTCGCACAGCAAACGTGATGGGATCGGGCGGTGATATCGGACAGGAAAACATTGGTGGCGGTAAGCGACCGGCATTGACCTGTGGCGGGTGCTGGGAGCACTCGCGACGGCGTAGACCTTTCGAGTAAGGGCGGCAGCAATTTATCTTTGATTTGGCGCGCCGACTGGCTGGAAGCCCCGCCCAGGATCGCTCCCTCATCGTAGCTGATCCAATGGCTTGTGCACTAAATGACTACGCGTCTGAGATTGAAACAATTTTGGATCTTGCCGGTTCGCGGGCGACTTCAACGTCATGCCGACCGAGATGGACATCTACAAGCCCGAGCGCTGGAGGAACGACGCACTGTTCCGCGTCGAGGTTCGGGAAGCGTTCAAAAACTTGTGGGTCGCTTGACGAGCCCGCAAACGAATGGCCGGCCGCAGGCTGATCGCCCGGCGGAACCATCCGTCGTCATGCGCGTGTTTCGCTGCTGGCTGGCTGACGGTTTCGTCAGTCAGACATTCAAACTCGGGATACAATATGGAAAATGCAGGCATCGGCTGGATCGCGGCAATTATCATTGGCGGCATCGCGGGCTGGCTCGCAAATGTTTATGAAGTCCAACATGGGCGTCCTGATGACATCTCGGCAGCAGCGCTGCTGATGCTTGGTTATGCCGATGACAAGCGATTGATTGTCCATCGGCCGCTACGATCTCGACGAGGTCGGCAGCATAGCCGTCGAGCGTTCCGTACTTCTCCAACGAATAGGCGGACAAATCAGATTCACCAGCACCGACGTTGTCGAACAGAACGACGCGATAGCGGCCCTCGAAGGCAGGGACCACATACCGCCACATGTTGCTGTCGCAACCAAAGCCGTGGGCGAACACGATCGTCGTCGCCTGAACAGCGCACGAAGACATTGTTTCTCTTGAAGATATGCATCTGGGTAACATAACGCATTCGCAAAAAATGGACAGCGCTCAGGCGAGGCGGTCAGCGGGTCCGAAATAGGCTTCTCCGTGCAGGAACCAGAGGCCGTCATGCAGGTTTCACCTTATCCGCGGATGCCGCAGGGGATGTGTTGATGCTATCGAAAGTTCTGATTGTTGAAGACGAGCCGCTCCTGCGCATGCTCGCAGTAGACCTCGTCGAAGAAGCCGGGTTCAAGGCATTGGAGGCGGGCGATGCCGAAGCCGCGATAATTCTCCTGGAAACCGAAATCGACATTCGCATACTGCTCACCGACATCGAACTGCCAGGACCTATGGACGGCCTCAAGCTGGCTGCGGCCGTCCGGGACCGGTGGCCTCCTATCCGGATCATCGTGGTGTCGGGAAAGCAGAAGCCGGAGGCGTCGGATCTTCCCAAGGGCGGCGTGTTCTTCTCGAAGCCTTACGACGTGTGGGAGATGACGGACACGCTTCACGAGATGGCCGCATGAAGGCCGACAGGACGAAGCCCGCGTAGCGTCCGCGTTGCCCTTTGCCCACAGACGGATGCATATCGGGCCACCAGATTTCGCCGGGGGCGTGAATATTAGGTCTTACCATTTCCCACGGCCGGCGCATTGATCCACACTTGTTCTTCTGGTGACCGGGGAGCGTTAGAGTCGTAACCCTCCAGCAGTTCATCGAGCTTATACCTACGTTGACGCACCTTCATTGTATTCGAGGAACTCGACGCAGGTTCAGCGGGCAGCAAATCCCAAAATCACATTCATCGGAGCAGGCTCCACCGTCTTCATGAAAAACATCATCGGCGACGTGTTGCAGCGTCCCGCTTTATCCGGTGCGACGATCGCGCTGATGGATCTCAATCCGCAGCGGCTTGAGGAAAGTGCGGTCGTCGTCAACAAGCTGATCTCGACGCTCGGGGTCAAGGCGAAGGCCGAGACCTATTCCGATCAGCGCAAGGCGCTTTCCGGCGCCGACTTCGTCGTCGTCGCCTTCCAGATCGGCGGCTATGAACCCTGCACTGTCACCGATTTCGAGGTGCCGAAGAAATACGGCCTGCGCCAGACGATCGCCGACACGCTCGGCGTCGGCGGCATCATGCGCGGGCTGCGCACCGTGCCGCATCTTTGGAAGGTCTGCGAGGATATGCTCGCCGTCTGCCCCGAGGCGATCATGCTGCAATATGTCAACCCGATGGCGATCAACACCTGGGCGATCTCGGAGAAATACCCGACAATTCGCCAGGTCGGCCTTTGCCATTCGGTGCAGGGCACGGCGATGGAGCTCGCCCATGACCTCGACATTCCCTACGAGGAAATCCGCTACCGCGCCGCCGGTATCAACCACATGGCCTTCTATCTCAAATTCGAGCATCGCCAGGCCGACGGCTCCTACCGCAACCTCTATCCCGATCTCCTGCGCGCCTATCGCGAGGGCAGGGCGCCGAAGCCCGGCTGGAACCCGCGCTGCCCGAACAAGGTGCGCTACGAGATGCTGACGCGGCTTGGCTATTTCGTCACCGAAAGCTCGGAGCATTTCGCCGAATACACGCCCTATTTCATCAAGGAAGGCCGCGACGACCTGATCGAGAAGTTCGGCATTCCGCTCGATGAATATCCGAAGCGCTGCATCGAGCAGATCGAACGCTGGAAGGGCCAGGCCGAGGCCTATCGCTCGGCCGACAAGATCGAGGTCAAGCCGTCGAAGGAATATGCCTCCTCAATCATCAATTCGGTCTGGACCGGCGAACCTTCTGTCATCTACGGCAATGTCCGCAACAACGGCTGCATCACCTCGCTGCCCGAAAATTGCGCCGCCGAAGTGCCTTGCCTCGTCGACGCCTCGGGCATCCAGCCGACCTTCATCGGCGACCTGCCGCCGCAAGCTGACTGCGCTGATCCGCACCAACATCAACGTCCAGGAACTGACGGTGCAGGCGCTGATGACCGAAAATCGCGAGCATATCTACCACGCCGCGATGATGGACCCGCACACGGCGGCCGAACTCGACCTCGACCAGATCTGGTCGCTGGTCGACGATTTGCTCGCCACCCACGGGGACTGGCTGCCCGAGTGGGCCCGCACATCCAGTAAAGTCAAGGCTGCCTGACCTACTCTCCCTGGTCAGGCGTCAAAGAGCCCCGCGGTCGCAACAACCGCGGGGCTTTTTTGCGGACGGTGGGTTGAGGAATATCGACGGCGACGCGCTCCGGTCTGATCGCTATCCGACGCGGTGCGCCTGGGGAATGCAGTCTACTAGGTGGCCGACATCAAGGACCGCACTTCGTCGCCAGGGACGGCTTCACCGCCAACGATCAGATCGACGGCACGACCGGAAAGTCAAGCAATCAAGGGAGTTTAGGGAGATTTGGCTAGGGAACCTGGATTCTCACATGATTTCAAAGACTTAGCTAAATCGTCTTTGAATTCCTCATATTTTCCCGTCGTGAGCGACCGTGGATGCCACCTTTGTGCCCTGGCTTTGGGCCTCAGTCAACCGGCGCGTAAAGCGGCAATAATTTCCGCTTCTGGACCCGGAGCGCGCCTTCGCTGGCTGGTTAGCATCGCAAGATCTAAGCCATTCGCGTGGCATTGGCGTGTGTGGCTCCAGGGGTGCGGCTTGTCCGATATCGACGCCATCGCCGTCTGATCGTTCGCATTGGAATACTTGCGCGATTCCGTCGGATGGTGGCAAAAGTCGCAGCGCCACGCCGATCATCTTCATGCAATCCGAAGGCGGCGACGATCAGTCGCCGGATCGCGCGCTTGTACCAGACTCTTATCCTCGCGCTCGATTATCCCACCTGTATGCGAATGCCCGAGGCGCCGTTGAGCAGCCGCCTCAAATGATAGCTGGCGAGCGGATCATCGGAGTATATGCCAACCAGCGCGGCGAAAGCAGGCATGGCTGCGGCGCAATTCTGCTCGAGCTTGGTAAAGGCTGTCATATACTGCGTCGTGACCGGCGCATTGAACTGCGCAGCCGACAAGGGCTCGTGGGCGCGCAATGGCTCACTGCGCCCGCGCAGGACAAGATCGCCGACCGGCCGTCCCCTGAATTCCTCTACCCCGCTCGCGACACTGTCGCTGACGCAAATCCGCGTGCCCAGCGTCTTGTTCGCGGTCTCCAGCCTCGCGGCAATGTTGACTGTATCGCCGTAGGCGGTGAAATCGAAGAAGCGATCGCCACCGAAGTTGCCGACCAGTGCGGGGCCTGCGTGAACGCCGATACGTGTGGTCCCGAAGTCAACGCCTTTCTGTTTCCAGCGCTCGCTAAACGCCTCGGCCCATTGGTCGAGCGCCTGTGCGCAGGCGATCGCGCGGGTCGCATAGTCGGCCTGGTCGCCAGGTGCATTGAACAGCACCTGAATGGCATCGCCGATCACTTTGGCCACCGTTCCTTCATACGCGAAGACGACATCCGTGAGACCGCCGACATATTCATTAAGCAACTCCGCCAGCACCTCGGGAGCGACTGTCTCGACGAGTGAGGTAAAGCCTGTGATGTCGGTGAAGATCACTGCGATGTCGCGCCAGCGAACCTGCATGTCATCGTCAATACCGCCTGCGGAAAGGTGCTTGGCAAGCTCAGGCGAAAAATAGCGTGACAACGACGCAAGCGCCGGGCGCGAAGATCGCGGCGGAATTGCTGGCGGAACAAGACCTCGACGTCCGCTTCGTCATCCACCACCAGAACCAACACCGTCATGGCTCGCCTCTTCTGCTGTTATTGTCCGAAAAATTGCTGACGCGCGGCAGCAGGATGGTGAACTCGGTAAATTCGCCGGGCTCGGTCTGGACATCGATCCGCCCGCCGTGTTGCTTCACGATGATATCGTGGCTCATCGACAATCCGAGACCGGTGCCTTCGCCAGGCGGCTTGGTCGTGAAGAAGGGCTCGAACATCTTCTCCTTGACCTCGGCTGGAATGCCGGTGCCGTTGTCATGGATGCGGATTTCAATGGTATCGCCAAGGTTGCGCGTGCTGGCGCTGAGCGTAGGTTCAAATCCGGCACCCTCCTCAATGCTACGCTTGGCCACGGCATAGAAGCCATTGCACATCACGTTCAGCAGCACGCGCGTGATCTCCTGCGGAAAGACTTCGGCGGTGCCGGCGTCGGGATCGAACGCGCGCCTGAGGGTCGCGTTGAAATGCGGTGTCCCCGCGCGCGCGCCGTGATAGGCAAGGTTGAGGCTTTCCTCCACCAGCGCATTCACATCGGTCGACCGGTGTTCGCCGCCACCCCCGCGCGAATGCAACAGCATGTTCTTGACGATGGAATCGGCGCGCTTGCCGTGCTGCACGATCTTTTGCAGATTGTCCTTCAGCATCCCGCGCAGTTCGTCGAGCTCATTGCGAACATCATCCGCCAGGGCGACCGGAGCCAGCGCATCGTTCAACTCGTCCGTAAGATCAGCCGAGAGGGCAGCGAAGTTGTTGACGAAGTTGAGCGGGTTTTTGATCTCGTGCGCGATGCCGGCGGTGAGCTTGCCGAGCGAGGAGAGTTTCTCGGTCTGGACCAGACGGTCCTGCGCGGCGCGCAGATCGTCGAGGGACTTGGCGAGCTGCGTGGTCCGCGCCTGGACTTCTTCGAATAGCCGCGCGTTCTCGATCGCGATCACCGCCTGATCGGCGAACGTGTTGAGAAGGTTGATCTGGCTGTCGCTGAAGGTCCCCGGCTCGGCACGCGAAACACCGATCGTGCCGATAGCGATGCCCTCGCGAAGCATGGGGACCACGATGATGCTTCGATATCCCCTGGCGCGCGCCATGTCCTTGATGGCTTGGGGGACACCGGGTTCGGTTTCGATATCGGAGCGGAACGCCATGGCGGAGCTCAGTGCAACTCGGCTGTGAATCCCCGAGGATGTCAGCGGAGTGGGAAATGAAGCCCGGATCTCCTCGTGGCTGATCCGGCTTCCCGCCGTGCAGGCCGCCACATGAAGCATGCCGGCCACGACGCGCGTCACAAGCGCCGTTTGACCGCCGAGCAACCGTCGCGAGCTCTCGGAAATGACATCAAAAACCGGCTGCACGTCGGTTCGCGACATGGAGATGACGTTGAGAATTTGTGCGGTGACGGTCTGGCGCTCCAGCGCAATCGCAAGCTCCGATTGCAGGCTGGCGTTCTCAGCCGCTGCGGCGCGCAGTTGCTGCTCAAGCTCGTCAATCTTGCGCCTCAGTTCGATGTCCATGGCTAAACCGTGCTGGATGAGAGCGGCCTGGCGATAGCTGCCGCGGGCTCGACACTCTCAGGAGGCGGCAGGCAGAAGAAGCTTTTTTCCGGCATTGCCAATGAGAGGCCGTTCGTCTTGCAGTGCCGATAGACGAGATCAATGACCTCATTTTTGGCCGGCATTCGGCTGGCCGGGCTCGCCACGCAAAACTGCAGCTCGACCTCGATAGCCATTGCATCAATCGCTTTGAGCGCGACGGACGGCGGCGGAATTTTAACGATTCGCTCGCAGCTCCGCAGAACGCCCAGCATGAGGTCTTCAACCACGGATGGCGGCTGGGTGGCGGCAACGTGCACGGAAAGTGCGATCCAGTGTGTTTCGTCAGGACGGCTGAGATTGGTCATTCCCTGTTTTGCAAGGACGCTATTGGGCAGGACGACGACATTGTGTCCGCCGGTCAAAAGATTGGTGGAGCGCCAGTTGGTTTCGGCGACGCGCCCTTCCGTCCCGTCGCCAAGCTGGATCCAATCGCCGATGACATAAGCACGACCGAGCGTGAGCGCGATCCCGGAAAAGACGTCGGCCAGCGTGTTCTGCAGCGCCAGGCCTATGATGATGGCGACCACGCCAGAGGTTGCAACCAAAGGGCCGATCGGCGCTCCGAAGACGAAGCCGATGACTGCCAGAGTCACGCCGAGATAGACGACACCGACGATCAAATCCTGCAGCAGATGTGCTTCCCGCGGCTTGTGGTTGAGAGTGATATAGATCTGCACGAAGCCGATTAGCGTCCATGCGAGATGGAGCCACCAGAGAACCCTTGCGGATTTGGCCAGCAGGATGCCGGCCTCCTGAAGCTCGGCATCGTCGAGGCGATAAGGCGAAACTCCGGCAAGCCAAAGCACGAGGCTCATTCCGGCAAAGAACAGGACCTGTACGATCAGGCGGGCGGTCGGACGGCTGCGTCCCTGGATATGCCAAATAACGATTCCGGCAAGCCCCAGAAGGTTGATGAGGAGAAGCGGAAGGGAATGATGTTCGCCAAACATGACGGGCTCGCCGGTAATGATTTGCCAGGGGGATGGGGCGAATGCAGATGGCACTCGCCCCAGCGCAGCTATTTCTTGATCGGGAAGGTCAGTTCCTTCTGGCTGCTGTCGACGACGAAGACCGCCAGGAGCTTCGCCGGCTTGGTCTTGCTGGCATTCTCGCTGACGCCATGGCGATCGCCGGGCATCTCGGAGAAGTTCTGGCCGGCCTTGTAGACCTTGACCGGACCGTCATTGACCTGACTACGGATCGCACCCTCGAGGACCGTCGCATAGATGAAGGCCGAGTCTGGATGGGTGTGGGCCGAAGAGAACCCGCCGGGGCCGTATTCGACCAGAACGCCTTTCATGCTCTTGCCAGGAGCATTCGGCAATTCATGCTCATAGACGAGAGTAACCTTGGCATCTTTGTCGCCGGCATCATGCGCGGTCGCCGCCGTGGCAGACAAGAGAGCCGTCATGGCAAGGGCGAGGATTGACTTGATCATCTCGAATTTCCTTTCTCGAAGCTTGGACGAGGCGCCGCCCGTGGCGGCACATAGTCATCCCCTTATTTGCGTGCGGATGTCGCGAACCATTGTTCGAAATTGATGCGGCCGATACGGGGATTGTTGTCGGAAACGAGCGAGCCGTCCTCCAGTTTGGTGCCGAAATACTGGGCTTCCGGATCGGCCACGACCTTCCGGGTGTCGCCCATCGCCTTCAGGTAACGGGCGACGAAATCCCAAAGCCGAGCACGCTCTGGGCCGGAAATCTCAATGATGCCGTTCATCGGCGCCGCAAGGGCCGCATCCGTCACGAAATCTGCGACATCATCGGAAGCGATCGGCTGCAGAAAACCCGTCGACAGGCGGGTGGTGTCGCCGACCGTGCCGGACTGCGCAATGCCGCCGAGGAATTCCATGAATTGGGTCGAGTGGACGATCGTATAGGGAATGCCGGATTCCTTGACGATCTTTTCCTGAGCGACCTTGGCCCGCATATAGCCGCTCTCGGGCAGGCGATCCGTGCCGATGATGGACAGGGCGATGTGATGCTTCACGCCGGCGACCTTTTCCGCCGCCATAAGGTTGCGGCCCGAGGTCTCGAAGAATTCGAGCACGGCCTTGTCCTCGAAGGAAGGCGAGTTTGCGAGGTCGATGACGACGGAGGCGCCAGTCAGCGCCTCAGCGAGACCCTCGCCGGTGATCGTGTTGACGCCGGTATTCGGGGCGGCGGCAATGACCTCATGGCCCTGTTTGCGGAGGCGATCTGCCGTCTTCGAACCGATAAGGCCGGTTCCGCCGATGATGACGATTTTCATGAGCTTCTCCATGCGCGGCCGCTTCGCGCACCGCATTGTTCATTCGTTTCTGAACGATTGGTCGAGGATCGGGCCGGCCTTGCCGGTTCCGCAGATCCACTCGGCCGAGCCGGGCTTGGCTTTAAAGGCCGTGCGCCGGCTCGGCTCTATTGCACCAGGCGGTCAGTAGTCCCAGAAGACCGGCACCCAACGGAAGTGATCGCCGTCGGCTGCCACATGGCCGACGGAGGGGAACGGCATATGAGTGGCCACCAGAAGCTCGCCGGTCTCCACCAGCTCTCGCAAAAGACGAACGCGGACGCGGGCAGCTTCTTCGGGATCGTGTTCGAAGCCGTTGAACCAGTCGGGGTGATCGAAGCCGACCGCGAATACCGCATCGCCAGCGAACATCAGCCGGTCCTTGCCCGATGCCACGCGGACCACGCTATGGCCAGGTGTGTGGCCGCCGGTGCGAGAGACGACCACGCCCGGCGCCACCTCGTACTCATCATCGAACAATTGCAGGTGGCTGTCGTACTCTTTTCTGAACTGCTTGGCGGCCGCCCGAAGCGCGTCCGGGAAGCCGGGCGGCATCGACACATGAGAGAAATCGGGCGCCTCCCAGAATTTGACCTCGGCCGCCGCCACATGGATCCTGAGGTCTGGACGCAGCCGCTCCTTCACCCCGTCGACGATCAGCCCGCCAACGTGGTCCATATGCATGTGAGTCAGTACCACGTCGGTAACGGATCCAAGGTCGATGCCGGCGGCTTCCAGTCGCTTGATCAATTGCCCGGCCCGCGGAAGGTTCAATTCCGGGTCCAGCCCCAGGCCGGCGTCAATGAGGATGGTCTGCTTGCCACTGCGCACCACGACCACGTTCAGCGCCCAGTCGAAAGCGTCCGGCGGCAGGAACATCTCGTTCAGCCAAGCCGCGCGGTCGGCCGGGTCGGCATTGTATCCCAGCATCTTGGTCGGCAGCGGCAGCACGCCGTCGCTGATCACCAGCACCTCAATATCACCGATCTGCACCGCATAGCGCGATGGAACCAGTTCGTCGGGGGCTGATTTAACGGGCTGTGGAGGGTTGTTCATGTCTGTCTCCTGCTGAGAAATCGTGTGAGGTTTTGTTTCTGTCTGCGACATGATGCGCTCCTGTTTTGCGTGATCGAAACGGCCACAAGCCACGGAGCGGATTTTATGTTGAGGCGCGTTTGACGGTCGATCCGGCCAAGGGAGAGGAAAGGCCATACCTGAGGATAGGGCAGCTCATGCTCTCGGTGGGATGCGGCCGAGACTTGGCAGCGAAGAGGCTGGCATGAAAGAACAGGGGCACTCGCCGGTCGAACGATGTCCCGCCCCTCCTTCCTGCTCATGGATGGCGCATCACCGTATTGAAAGCTTTGGATTGGACATTGCCGGGCGGATAGATCCGCCCGGCGCGTTCGCATCTGCTCAGCGATTAAGCAGCGCGATTGTGATCTGCCGGATGCTGCAGCCGAAAGCCGATCGCCAGCCGGTTCCAGGCGTTGATCATTGCAATACCGATAGACAGCGCCATAAGTTCGTCCTCCGAAAAGACGCTGTGAGCGGCTTCATAATCCGCATCCGGCGCGCGGCTCTCGGCGATATAGGTCAGCGACTCGGCCCACGCGAGCGCCGCACGTTCGCGATCCGTGTAAAGCTGCGATTCATGCCAGGCGTCCAGCAAGAGCATCCGCTCTTCCGTCTCGCCCTGCTTAAGCGCTTCCTGACGATGCATGTGCAGGCAATGGGCGCAGCCGTTGATCTGCGACACGCGCATCTTCACGAGCTCCATCAGTCTGGGATCGAAGCTTCTGGCGATCCATGCCTCGGCGGCGACGAGGCCATCGATGCCGCCATTCGTCCTGGCCAGTATGTTCAAACGCTTGGTCATCCTGTTCTCCGTTGATTGATTGCGATCGAAAGCTGGACGTATCGCCCGGATCACGAACTATCCCCGACGTCGCGGATCAACCATCTGGCCAGAAGGTGCGCCCGGCTGGTCTCTGATGTAGAAGTGCCTGGCCGATCGATCAGATTTCCCGTCATTTGTGCCAGCTCATCCTATACCTCAGTAGTGGATGGGCGCATCTCACGTAGAATGGTTTGCGATCGCAGACCCACGCATTCTCCCGGCATAGGCAACCGCTGCGTTAGGAGAAAGCAGATGCTCAAAATTATGAAGGTCTTGGCGCTTGGCGCCGCGATCGCCACGCTGGCCGTCGCCACCGCACAGTCCCAAGATCACGATCTCAAACCGACAATCGTTCTCGTTCATGGCGCCTTTGCTGAATCGTCGAGCTGGGACGCGGTGATCACCCGCTTGGCGAAGGATGGCTATGTAGCGATCGCGGCGGCCAACCCGCTTCGCAGCGTCGCGTCGGATGCCGCATCCGTCGCATCCGTCGTCCGTGCCATCAGCGGACCAGTGATCCTGGTGGGCCATTCCTATGGCGGACCGGTCATCACTGAAGCCGCGAACGGCAATCCGAACGTGAAAGCCCTGGTCTATGTTGCGGGTTTCATGCCGGATACCGGCGAATCCAGCCTCACCCTGTCGGGCAAATTCCCCGGCAGCACGCTTGCCGGTGCGCTCGCGCCCGTGACGCTGCCGGATGGCACGCAGGATCTCTACATCCAGCCGTCCAAATTTCATCTCCAGTTCGCCGCCGACGTTTCAGATGACAAGGCGGCGCTGATGGCTTCGACGCAGCGACCCGTCACTAAGGCCGCGCTCGCTGAGCCCTCCGGCGCCGCGTCGTGGAGGAAGCTGCCTTCCTACATGATCTACGGATCCTCCGACCGCAACATTCCGCCAGCGGTCATGCAGTTCATGGCCGAGCGGGCACACGCCGTGAAGACTGTCGTGGTCGACGGAGCCTCGCACGCACTCATGGTCTCGCATCCCGGCGAAGTCGCCGCCCTCATCGAAGAGGTGGCGTCCGCCAAGTGAATGGCAGCATTGTCGGTCTGGAGGTCTCTCCTCAAACGAAATTGCATGCACGGTTCCTGACCCCGCTGGCCGGCGTCGGTTTTCAGGACTGCCGCAACCATTACCGACCGAGAATGGGATCGCCCGCCCAACGCCACGATCCCACAGTCCGCAGACGCTTTCCACCAACAGTTTTCCGGGTCGGCGGTCACCGCCCTCATTCGCACTTCAATCATCGTGAAGGATAACAATATGCGCGACATTTCAAACCCATCGGTTGTCAGCGTCTCACGCCGCGACGCTCTGCTCGGCGGCCTCGCCACCGGCATCGTAGCGAGCTTGCCCGCGATCGCCACCGCAAAGACTCCGAAGCAGCCTCTCCCCGCCACCATCAATCACGGAAAGCAAGCCATGAGCACGATCACCACCAAGGACGGCACAGAAATCTATTACAAGGACTGGGGGACCGGCCCGGTCGTCACCTTCTCGCACGGCTGGCCGCTGAATTCCGATGCCTGGGACGGCCAGATGCTCTTCCTCGCCCAGCACGGCTTCCGCGTCGTGGCGCACGATCGCCGCGGCCATGGACGCTCCAGCCAACCGACGTCGGGCAACGACATGAACGGATACGCCGACGATCTGGCCGCGGTTATCGAGGCGCTGGACATCAGGGACGCAACACTGGTCGGCCACTCCACCGGCGGCGGCGAGGTTGCCCGCTATATCGGCCGGCATGGCACGAAGCGTGTCGCCAAGGCCGTCCTCATCGGCGCCGTGCCGCCGGTCATG
Source organism: Rhizobium leguminosarum bv. trifolii WSM2297 (assembly GCF_000271845.1). The sequence continues at coordinate 113,791 of NZ_JH719392.1, forward strand.
GTCAAATCGGCGGCCAATCCGGAAGGCCTGCCGATCGAGGTGTTCGACGCGATCCGCGCCGGCCTCGTCAAGGATCGTTCACAGTTCTACCGAGACTTCGCCCTGCCATTCTACGGCGCCAATCGATCGGGCTCGAGTGTCTCCCAAGGCACCCTCGACCAGTTCTGGCGCTTGAGCATGCAGGCCGGCCTGCTCAACGCCTATGAATGCGTCAAGGCATTCTCCGAAACCGACTTCACGGAAGACCTGCGGAAGTTCGACGTGCCGACACTCGTCCTGCATGGCGAAGACGACCAGATCGTTCCGATCAAGGATTCCGCCGTCAAGTCTGCGCGGCTGATCAAGGGTGCTAAGGAGATTTACTATCCGGGCGCGCCGCACGGCATCACCGCCACGCATCAGGACCAGGTGAACGCCGACCTGCTCGCCTTCCTCAAGGCTTGAGCTGGCCACGGCTCGTGGAGCAAGCCGCCGGGCTCCGCGAGCCGTCCTGAACTGGCGCGGCCTTGCCGCGCCAGTTCCTCGATCCTTATTCCATCATCACGTTTCAGAGGTCAGCCAACATGCCGAAGACTTGGCTCATAACCGGCAGTGCCGGCGGGATCGGCCGTAGCGCGGCCGAACTCGTGCTCACACGCGGCGACAACCTCATCGCAACGGCCCGCAATGTCGACCGCCTTCTCGACCTTGCGCGCCGCTACGAAGAGCACGTGGAACTCATCGAACTCGATGTGACAGACGCGTCCGCATCGAAAGGCGCAGTCGCAGCGGCAATGGAACGGTTCGGCCGCCTCGACGTACTGCTCAACAATGCCGGCAATGCGCATCTCAGCCCCTTCGAGCAGATCTCGGAAGATGATTTCAAGGCTGAGATCGACACCAACTTCTACGGTGTGGTCAATCTGACGCGCGCAGCGCTCCCCGTAATGCGCCAGCAGAAATCGGGACATATCATCAACATCTCATCCAGCTCGGCGCGCTTCGGCAGTCCCGGTTCCACGGCTTATAGCGCGGCGAAATGGGCGGTGAGCGGCTTCACTGCTTCGCTTGCCAAGGAAGTCAAGCCGTTCGGCGTCAAGGCCGTCGCCATTGAGCCGGGCAGCATCCGCACGAATTGGACACGGGTCGCCCGTGGCCATGTCCCCCCGCTGCTGCCGGAATACGAACCGACCATCGGCGCGGTCATGAAGATGACGGAGGGCTATGCCGGCACCGAGCCCGGCGATCCCGACAGGGTGGCCGCCGTCATCTTCAATCTTTCACGCCGCGACGATTTGCCGGAACAGCTCGTCCTCGGAAGCGACGCGCTGGCACGAATTGCCCAGAATGATGTGGTCCGATCGACGGCCGCGCTCCAGTGGAACGAGGTCAGCCGGTCGACGGACTTTGACGAGGATGCCATGCCCCTGCGGCTTTTGGACTGAAACAGGAATCATCCAATCGGATGTCGGATACTATTGAGGCTTGACGGTTTTCCACCAGGGCGGCGACGGCAGCGCCGCAAATACATGGATTTCCATAAGTTGCGGCCGCGCAGTGGCGCGAATAGGGTACGACACTGGATCGCTGCTGCTGCTATCGAGACTAGCCACTCGATATGCTGGCGCCCCCCAAGCTTTATGTCCCTGCAGGAGCCGCCGATGACGCGCGTCTGGTCGTACCGCCCCCAACTCATGCGCCTTGGTCTGTTTTTTGCGGCCTATGTCCTGGGTTGTGGCTTCGCACAGGCACTTGCAATCGTACCCGGAACAGGCATTTCCATATGGCCTCCGAGCGGGCTTTTCATTGCAACCCTTATGCTCGCACCCAAGCAGAGCTGGCCGTGGTGGGTGCTGGTCGGCTGCCTCGGCGAGCTGTTCGGCAATGTCCTGTGGTTCCACAGCCCGCTGCCCGCCGCCGTCCTGATTTATGCCGGCAACGCGCTCGAAGCCATGGTCGGCGCGTGGCTCGTAAACCGGGTTTTGGGTCGGCCGGTTCGGCTGGAAACCCTGCGGGAAGTTCTGGTATTCATCGCGTTGGGTGCCGGAGTTGCCCCGGTGGTGAGCGCGACGATCGGAAGTGCGACGCTTGTTTGGTTCGGCATATTTTCACAAACCTTCTCAGGGGCCTGGCCGCTCTGGTGGATCGGGGATGCCACTGGCGTCCTGATCGTCGGGCCGCTCGCGTTGGTCGTGATCCAGAACTGGAACAGCAAGGCCGAGCTATCGGCTGCGCGATGGATTGAAGCGTGCGTCGTAGGACTTATCCTTCTCGGCGTCGCTGCCCTTTCGCTCGGCGGCTACCTGCCCTTCGCCTATATTATCATGCCGCCGCTGCTTTGGGCCGCGGTGCGCTTCGAATTCAAGGGGGCTGCCGTTACTCTTGCCCTCCTCGCGCTGATAACTGCGATCTTCACGATATCCGGCGCCAGCCAGTTCGCCGGAAATGCCGAGAGCCAGCGCCACAACCAGATTATGTTGCAACTCTTCCTGGCGATCTCGGCATTTTCGGCCCTGGTCGTGGCCGCCATATCCCGGCAGCACCAGCTCGCGTTGCTGACATTACGCCAGAGCGTGGAGGCCCTGCGCGACCGCGAGCGAGAGCTCTCGCAGATCGTGAACATGGTCCCAGTCCACATCAGACGGCTGACGCCCGAAGGCGAGCCTACCTTCTTCAACAAGCGCCTGGTGGATTTTTTCGGGTTTGACCTGCAACAGTTGAAGAGGCCAGGCACAAGCCAGTTGGCGGCAAACATTGAGACCCTGGTTCACCCAGATGATGCGTCCGGTCTACTGCAGGCGGTGCGCCATGCTGTCTCGACAGGCGAACCATACTCGATGAAGTATCGCATGCGCCGCGCGGACGGCGTCTATCGCTGGGTTGATGGCCGGGGGGAACCATTGCGAGACGAATGCGGGAAGATCGTACAATGGTTTGCGATCTCGATCGACATCGATGACGAGGTGCAGGCGCTGGAAGCACTGCAACAGAGCGAACGAAAGCTCCAGCAGCTCATCGACGCGGTGCCCGCTCTAATTTGGGCGACAACCTCGGATGGAATGCCATCCTACATCAACAAACGGTTCAGAGATGTAACAGGGGCCAGCCTGGCGGATATTACAGCGCCTGATGGGTCGCCATCGCTCAGTGTCATTCATCCGGAGGATGCCGACGCGGCCCGGCAGGCCATCCAGCATTCGTTCCGCACAGGCGATCCTTACATCCAAAGATATCGTCAGCACCGGACCGACGGCACCTATCGTTGGACCGAGACGCGCGCAGAGCCGTTGCGGGACGATACCGGCGCCATCCTGCAGTGGTACGGCGTCAGCGTCGATATCCACGATCTCGTGATCGCGCAAGAGGCTTTGCAACAAAGCGAGCGCCGCTATCGCGATGTGTTTCACTATATGCCCATCGGGCTCGCCCAGGTGGATGCCGGAAAACTGGTTCCGTTGTTCAAGGAGTTGCGGGCCGAGGGTGTCACGGACCTCGAAGTCTATATCGATAAGCATCCCGACTTTCTGGCGCGCGCCCTTGAGACCCTCGAAATCGAAGAGGCCAACCGCCACTTGACGGAAATGTTTGGGGCTAATGACCAGGAGGAGATGCGGGGTCCTATCACTCGCTATTGGCAGCCAGGCCTCGCCACCATCCGCCGTTCCATAGAGTCGCGTTATCGCGGCGAGGAGGTCTTTCAAGAGGAAACCAAGGTGGCGCGAATGGACGGCAGCGTCATGGACGTCGTTTTCGCAACCGCCCGCCCTGGCGCCATCGCAGACAAGAGCCTAGTCGGCTTCATCGACATCACCGAACGCAAGAAGGCCGAGGAAGCGCTGAAGAGCAGCAAGCGGCAATTGGAGCAGATGATCGACACCCTGCCGATCAATATCCTGAGCTTTGCTCCATCGCGCAAGATGACCTATGCGAGCAGACGATATCTGGACAATGTCGGTTTGCCGACACCCGACATCGAGAATTTCGATGCGCTGGCGCGAGATTTGGCTCACCCGGAAGACTTTCCGACCATGTTTCAGAGAGCAATTAATGGCTTTGCGACCGGCCAGCCTTTCGTAAACCGATTTCGTCGGCGCACCAAGGACGGAACCTATCGGTGGATTGAAGCTCGCGCGCAGCCTCTGCTCGATACCGATGGTGCGATCGTACAATGGTATATGATCTCGATCGATATCGAAGATGAGATGCTCGCGCAGGAGGCGTTACGAGAAAGAGAACGCTTTCTTTGGCAATTGGTGGAGACGCTGCCGGCAATGATCGATTGCGCCGCGCCGAACGGCGAGCCGGTCTATCGCAGCCAGCAACTCCGGGAATTCCTTGGCTACGAACTGGAAGACTTGGACGGCGCGAAGAAATCACGGCTGAATGGCACCCTCGACGCCGGAGTCCACCCAGAGGATCTTGCGGGGGTCAAGGAACAGTACGCTCGTTGCCTCTCGAGCGGCGAGCCCTACGCACGCAGGCACCGCTTGCGCCGTTTCGATGGCGAATATCGCTGGGTCGAGACGCGAGCAGCCCCGATGCGCGACAACGACGGCACCATCGTGCAGTGGAACGTCATCTGCCTGGATATCGATGGCGAGGTGCAGATGCAGGAAGAGCTGCGCCTGGCGCACGAGAGGCTGGCGCGCGCCAGCCAGGCGGCGAGCCTTGCGGAGCTTTCCGCGTCTATCGCACATGAGGTGAACCAGCCTCTTGCGGCGATCGTCGCCAATTCGCACGCGTGCTACCGCTGGCTATCGGCTGAGCCCGTCAATTTCGAGCGCGCCAAGATCACGACCGAACGGGTCATCCGCGATGCCAATTCGGCGGCGGAAGTCGTTAGCCGTATCCGGGCGCTGTTCAAGCAATCCGTGGAGAACAGGATCAGCCTGTCGCTCTCCGGCGTTATCGCCGAGGCGTGTAATCTGGTGGCAGGAGAGGCTTTGCGCCGTCGCATCCGGATCGACATCGACGTGGAAGGCAAGCTTCCGCCTATCGCGGTCGACCGCGTCCAGATCCAGCAGGTTCTGGTCAATCTCATCCGCAATGGTATGGAGGCAATGGACGCTGTCGCAGGGGAAAAAGCTATCGACGTGCGCGCCCGCCGGGTGGGCAGTGAAGTACAGACCGAAATAGGTGACCGGGGAAACGGCATCGAGTTCCCGGATCAGATCTTCGAACCTTTCTTCACGACGAAAGAGAACGGAATGGGCATGGGTCTCGCCATCTGCCGTTCGATCGTCGAGGCGCATGGCGGGCGTTTATGGGCCGAGAAAAATGAACCGCATGGCGCGCGGTTCATTTTCACCTTACCGCCCGTGGGGAAAGCGGCGCCATGACAACGGATGACCATGTTGTTTTTATCGTCGACGATGACGAACGCATCAGGGAGGCGCTCGGCGGGCTCCTGGAGACCCACGGCATGCGTGCCATCGCGTTCGGTTCGGCGGGCGACTATGTGGACACCGAGAAGCCGGATCTACCTGCCTGCCTGATACTCGACGTTGGATTGCCCGATATCAACGGCCTCGAACTGCAGCGGCAGATCGCCGAGGGCGATCATCCGCCGATCGTCTTCATAACGGGCCACGGCGACATCCCCTCCTCGGTGCGGGCGATCAAGCACGGTGCCGTGGATTTTCTCACCAAACCGTTCAGCGACACGGATCTTATAGCCGCGGTGCATACGGCGATTTCCGAGGATCGGAAAAGGCGATCGGAACGGGCTGAGCTGAGCCTGTTGAAACAGCGCTATCTCGAACTGACGCCACGCGAACGCGACGTGCTGCCGCTCGTGGTCAGCGGCCTGCTCAACAAGCAGGCGGCATCGGAACTCGGAATCAGCGAAGTGACGCTGCAAATCCATCGGAGGAATGTGATGCAAAAAATGGCGGCGGCATCGCTCGCCGACCTCGTGCGCATAGCGGAACGATTGGGAATACCGATCACTCATTCACGCCGGGCGGGAGGAAATTGAGCATGGAGAAGACAAGACCGATCGTCGCGATAGTCGATGACGACCCGCGGCTGCTCGAGTCGCTGGAGGAGCTGTTGGAATCCGCCGGCTATGCAGCTTGCTGTTTCCGCTCGGCTGAGCATCTGCTGACCCACGGCCTGTCGAACCTGGACCTGTTGATCACCGATATTGGCATGCCGGGCACGAACGGCTTTGAGCTTCGTGACATCGTCAACAAGGCGCGTCCGGAACTACCGGTATTCCTGGTCACCGGCCGCCACGAGATCGCCGACCAGGGCCGCGCGCGGGGCATCAGCGGCTTTTTCCGCAAGCCTTTCGATGCGCCTGCCTTGCTCATTGCGATAGGGGAAGCTTTGCAGACATCGAGAAATGGAGGGTGACATGAGAATTGACCAGCCGCTCCGCAGATCGGCACCGCGGTCGCGGCAGCATGAGAATGACACAAGTGAGCCAATCGTCGTCATCGTCGATGACGATGCGGCCGTTCGCGAGGCCTTGTCGGAGCTGATCCTCTCAGCGGGCCTGCGGCCCATGAGCTTCGCCTCGATCCGTGAAGTGCTCGACGCCGACATACTGGACCGCCCCGGCTGCCTGATCCTCGACGTGCGCATGCCGGGGGCGAGCGGCCTTCACCTGCAGCATCATCTGGCGGAGAGCGGCAATGCGAAGCCGATCATCTTCCTGACTGGACATGGCGACATTCCGATGACCGTGCAGGCGATGAAGGCGGGCGCCGTCGATTTTCTTACCAAGCCGGTGCGCGACCAGACGCTGCTCGACGCTGTGATAGCCGGCATCGCGCTCGACGCGGCGCGACGCGCCAACGCTTTGATCGTCAGGCGCAACATCGAGCGCCTGGAGACGCTGACGCACCGCGAGCGCGAGATCCTGCGCGAAGTGGCGCGGGGGCGGCTCAACAAGCAGATCGCCTTCGACCTCGGGATAAGCGAGGTCACGGTCAAGCTGCACCGCGCCAATGTCATGCGCAAGATGGAGGCCGGGTCGATCGGCGAGTTGATCAGGGCCTGGGAGACGCTGCCCATCGCAACGCGCGAGGCCGGTGGCGCCTCGTTCTGACGGGATAGATCCGGCCGGGGAATGCGTTGTGCTCACATCATCTCGATGGCCTTTGCCTCGCCTGCGATGAAGTCGCAGAACAGTTTGACGCGCAATGGCACGGTGCGGCCGAAGGCATGCAGTGCATTGAACGGCAGGCTTGGAAGCGCGATCTCCGATGCAAGACTTACAAGCGCACCAGCTTGTAACTCCTTCGCCACTAGGCACCGCAGCAGATAGGCGGCACCCACCCCTGCGAGCGCCGCCTGGATGAGCGCGGCGCCTGAATCGCAATAGACGCGACCCGTGGGAACAAAGCTGCTGCCGTCCGCCAGGCGTATAGGCTGGACTAAACCGCCGAGCGCGTAGCGGGCAAAAGGCACGGTTGCCAGATGTTCGACAGGCAGCGGGGGATTGCCCGAGGTCTCAAGAAAAGCCGGAGATGCGACGATTGCCAGCGGCAGGTCGGCCAGATGGCGGACCATGAGATCGCCCTGCGTCGGATTGCCGGCGCGCAGCACGACGTCGTAGTCCTCGCGGATCAGGTCAACGAATCGGTCCGTAAGGCCAATATCGAGATGCAGGTCCGGATTGTCCGCGGCAAAGCCCGTAAACAGCCGCGGTAGCAGCAGGGGCGCCAATTCGCTCGGCATGCTGACGCGCAGGCGGCCGGAGAGCGCGGCATCGGACCCGATCACCTCGTCGCTGGAATCCAGATCCTGCAGGAGCGGTGCGACGCGCTCGAAGAAAATCTGACCATCCTGCGTTAACGTCAGTGCGCGGGTGGAGCGCAGGAAGAGGCGCGCACCGACCTTCTTTTCAAGCCTCGCCACACTCTTCGACACTGCCGATGGCGTGGTGTCGAGCGCGCGCGCCGCGGCGCTGAAGGAGCCGGCCTGTACCGTCCGCACGAAGGCCATCAATCCAGACGTCTCGTTCAGTAGATTCGGCATTCGCGACTCCGCGGCACAAATCATGTGCCCGTTCATGATCTAACGGCTGAGGGTGCCCATCGTTTATCTCAACCACAGTTGAAAGGAGATAACCAATGCAGCACCTCAAAGACAAGGTCGCCGTTATTACCGGCGGCAATAGCGGTATCGGCAGGGCGACTGCCAAGCTTTTCGCCGAAGAAGGCGCGAGGGTCATCATCACCGGCCGGCGGCAGGATGTCGTCGACCAAGCGGTGCGCGACATCGGGCGTCATGCCATTGGTATCGTGGGCGACGTCGCCGACCTCGAACATCACCACAAGGTGGTGGACATGGTAGAGAACCATTTTGGTGGCCTCGATATCTATATTGCCAATGCCGGCGTCATCAATCTCACTGCGTCCCGCAATGTGACACCGGAAGACTATGATCGCCATTTCGCCATCAACACGCGCGGTGTGTTTTTCGGTGTGCAGACGATCGCACCGCTGATCCGCGATGGCGGCAGCGTCATCGTCACGAGCTCGCTGGCGGCAACAAAGGTCCTGCCGGACCACGCGGTTTACGCCGGCTCGAAGGCCGCCGTCGCCGCCTTCGCTAAGAATTGGGCGATCGAATTCAAGGCACGCCGCATCCGCGTCAACATACTTAGTCCGGGGCCGATCGAGACGGAAATTCTTGGCAAGCTCGGCGTGTCGGAGGCCGAACGCCCCGCATTTGAGGATCACATGGCATCGCTCATCCCGGCAGGGCGGATGGGGCGGCCGGAGGAGCTGGCGCGGGCCGCGCTCTTTCTCGCCTCCGAGGCGGGCAGCTTTGTCAACGGGATCGAACTTCATGCCGACGGCGGCATGACCCTGGCTTGAAAGGCTCGATACACCTAATCCGCGCGCCCGCAAGATCACAGTGCGACCGTGCGACGCGCGCCGAGAGCGAGTGAACGATACCGTCCGATCGCTGAAGCCGTGCCGGCGACCGAGGTGGAGCGCACCAATCGTTCTCCGGGGAGAACGTCTGGTTGCGCGCCATCACCGGAAATTGCGATAGTCATTCGTGAATGGCAGTCGTGGGTCGAAACGAGCCTGCGTCGACCGGCTTGCGGATGACAGTTCTTGGCGCGAAGCGGAAGATCGTGTTTTAGGGAACCGGGTCCCCAGCTAATTCTAGTGCGATCGTAGATTGCGAAATCGGAGTAGCGCGAAGCTGCGGCTAGCGGCGCGGAAAAGGTAACATGTAGCTGTAAAACCTGCAGGATTTCTGGAGACGATCATAAGATCAGAATGAGGCGGTACAGGCGTAAATTGTGCCTGCCTGGGGAACCTGGATTCTCACATGATTTCAATGGCTTAACAAGATAGCCTTGAAATTCCCTCTGCTTTTCCGTCGCGAGCGACCGTGGATGCCACCTTTGTGCCCTGGGTTTGGGCATCAGTCAACAGGATCGGGCGAGCGGCAATAATTGCCACCTTTTTCTGGTGGGGAATGGAAACTACTGAAAGAGGGAATAGGTCCAAAAAATGGCTTGCCTGGGGACCTTGGATTCTCACATGATTTCAACAGCTTAGCGAAAAAACCCTGAAATTCCCTCTGTTTTTCCGTCGCGAGCGACCGTGGATGCCACCCTTGTGCCCAACCGGAGGGGAGGAGCGGCAATTATTTCCGCTTTTGAGGTCCCAACTTTCCCTCTAACGATCACCGCGCGTTTGTCCCCTTGCGTCCCATATCTGTCGTTGCCATGCGATGTTTCATCTCGAGAAACAGACGTTGTCTCTGTGTGCGACCATCCACGCGACCTTCCAGCTTCGCGGCGCGCGACGGCAACCGCGAACGGGGCATTGGAAATGCGGCCTGAAATATTCTGCTTTGAGGTCCCTGCTCGGAACCCGATCATGGCAAGGCTTTGAAATCCGACCTTTGATAGCCATTAACTAGGGTCTTCAGTCCCTTGGGCGCGATCACCTCAACCTTGTCGCCCCATTGATAGAGATGCCACGTCATCTCGAGCCATCCCGATGCCTTGAACCGGACCAAAAGGCTCCCGTCATCCTGGCGATCCAGCACCTGCCGGGGGTGGAAACGGAAGCCGGCAGCGCGCTCAGCAGCCTCCGGTGCAAATCGCCAGATGACCTCTCCGAATTGTTCTGGATCCTGCCAGACACCAAAGGCCTGCGCGGCGTAGTCTCCGATAGTGAACCCTTCTTGCAGCGTGAAGCTTTCGTTCAGGGTTTGTGCCTCGTGAATGAGGTCGATGCGGAAGTTGCGCACCTCGTCCGCTTTGGCCGGATCGCGAGCAGCAAGGTAGGTCCGGTGGCCCAGCAGCACCCCATGTGGTTCCAGGATACGTGTCGCGCCATCCTGATTGTAGCGCACCCGCAGGCGGAAGGGGCCGCGAAGAGCTTCAATGATCGCATCGAGGATGTCTGGGGCCAAGCGAACTCGTGGGCCAGGTCGCATTACCTGGCCCATGGCCGTTAGAACCGCCTCGGCGTCGGCTTCGACCCGTGCTCGCGCCGGAACCCGCGCTAACATTCCCTCACGCAGGTCGTCCAGCGCGCGGGAGTGGCGTAGTCGACCCTCAGCCTCGGCAGTGCGAGCAGCGATCTCCAACGCTTCAATGCCAGTTTCATACCGCAGTTGAAGCCGGGCGAGGCCGGGATCGACTAGCCGCCAGCGCCGTTTACGGTCTGGCCCATCCTCTGCCTCCACGTTGCCGAAGGTTCCCTCAAGTGCTTCGGTCATGCGCTGGGCTGTGCGATGGGACACACCAAACTCCGCACAGATATCTTCGAGGCCGATGCCGCCCCGCCGCGCCGCTGCCATCTGCGCGAGGCGTATTAGATCCTGTGCCTTTGAAAAAGAAGACATGCGCACCGTCAGCCTGCCAGAATTTGTCACCCCCGTAAGCTAGAAATGTTTCTGCGTCCTGTCGAGCCGATTGCCAGATGAGTTACATGACAAGTGGCGCGGCAGGCGTACGAGAGCACTGAAAGGAAAAGCAATGCGCGGAAGTGTCATTAGGATCGAACGGATTTCCTCTCGCAGCGGCGCGGTGGAGGAACCGTCCGTCACTTCAAAAGGCTATCAGCTCGCCGACCCGGCGCATGGCAAGCACCGGCATCATGCCGACAATGCGACCTATGTGAAGACGCTGGAGGAGGCGGCGGTGCTAATCGAGCGTGGCTTTGCTCTTCGCATGAGCTCGAAAGGCAAACCTGGATCGCTGATCGCGGCGAAAAGCCTGCGGATCGTGCGGGCGCCCGCCGGCTGACAAGAGAAAGCTTTTTCGGGCACTGCGCATCAATTCAATCAATTGCGGTGTCTGACGCGAATTGACACCCATGGCGTTTATTTAAGAAGCTGCGATCTGGCGAGACGATTCTTCTTCGGGTTGCTCTTATTCGAGATTGTAGGGCGACCATGAGAGACATTGGCGGCACTATCTTTTTTTCGGCGACCGACCTGATGCGGTTCATGGGTTGCGCTCATGCGACTACACTCGACCTGATGCGGCTGCGCGGCGAGGGGCCGGAACCTGGTGAAGACAGCGAAGATGCGGCCCTGCTGCAAAAACAGGGCGATGCACACGAAGCAGCGCACTTGGAAAGGCTTAAAGTCTCGGGCCGGGCGGTGGTCGAGATCCCGCGTGGTGATCTGGCCGCGGATGCCGATGCCACTCGAGATGCGTTGGCGCAAGGGGCCGAGGTCTTGTTCCAGGGAGCGTTCCTGTCAGGCAACTGGGGCGGATGGTCGGATTTCCTGATGCGGGTGGATCGCCCTTCGACGCTTGGTCCTTTTAGCTACGAGGTGGCAGACACCAAGCTGAAACGTCGACCGCATCCAAAGCATGTGCTGCAACTCGTCCTCTATTCTGACCTGTTGATCGAGATTCAGGGTGTGGCGCCAGAATTCGCATATGTCGAATTGGGCAGCGGCGAACGCGCCATGCTGCGGCTCACTGACTACGCCCATTACGCACGGGCCGCACGGGCGCGGCTTGAGAGGTTCGTGGCTGACCCGCAACCGACACGGCCCATCCCTTGCGCCGATTGCGGCCTTTGTCGTTGGGCGGGTCATTGTGAAAGCGTTTGGCAGGCCGAGGACAGCCTGTTCAATGTCGCCAACATCAACCGTGGGCAGGTGAAGAAGCTGGAGGCTGCGGGCACTGCGACAATGGAGGCACTGGCTGGACTCGACCAACCCGTGCGAGGCATGGCCGAAGGAACCCGCCTTCGTCTAGTGACGCAAGCCCGGTTGCAGCAGGCCAGAAAGTCGGGCGGACCAACCTTCGAATTGCGCGCCCCGGAGCCGGGCAAGGGCTTTGACTTGCTGCCTGAGCCGCAGTCAGGCGATCTTTTCTATGACATAGAGGGCGACCCGCATTTTGACGGTGGGCTCGAGTATCTGCACGGTATCTGGCACGACGGGCAGTTTCGGGCCTTTTGGGCGCATGATCACGCCGCTGAGGCACGGGCGCTGGAGGATCTTCTGACCTTCTTCCGCGCGCGGTTGGAGGAATACCCGCAGGCCCGAATCTACCACTACGCTGCTTATGAGATTACCGCGCTTCGGCGACTGACTGCGAAATACGGGATCGGCGAGGCCCTCCTCGATCGCCTGCTGCGCGAGCGGCGCTTTGTTAACCTATTCGCCGTGGTGCGGGGCGGACTTATCGGATCAGAGCAGAACTATTCCATCAAGTCGATGGAGGCGTTTTACGACCGCAAGCGTGAGGGCGAGGTCAAGACGGCGGGCGGGTCGGTTGTCGCTTACGAGAATTGGCGCGAGACGAGCGACCAGCACATCCTGAATGAGATCGAGGATTACAACCGCATCGACTGTATCTCGACCGAAGAATTGCGCGACTGGTTGGTGAGCATCCGGCCGCCGGGCCCTTGGCCGCAGCCTGGCCAGGACGCAGGACCGAAAGAGACCGAGGAGGACGCTGAGACGCAAGAGTTGCGCGCCACTCTTGCGACAGCGGGTTTGCCCGAGGATCGGCAGGCGATGCTATTCAACCTCGGCCTGTTCCACAGGCGCGAGGCCAAGCCCGCGCAATGGGCGGTGTTCGATTCAGCGACCAAAGATGAGGAAGATCTGATCGACGACCTCGACGCGCTTGCGGGGCTTGTGACGATCGGCCCAGTGACGCCTGTCAAGCGTTCCTTCGCGCGGAGCTACCGCTTTCCGCCGCAGGAGACCAAGTTGCGCGGCGGAAAGAGCGCCACCGTGCCGGTCGTCGACGGCCCGCCCGTCTCGGTCAGTATTGAGGAGATAGATCGCAGGACGAGGCAAATCACGGTTAAGGCCGGGCCGGGCAAGGATCATCTTCTGACTGACCGGCTGACGTTGCATCCTGATTGGCCAGTGGACACCAAGGTGATCGCCACGGCTTTGCGCGACGTGATCGCCGATCAGTGCGGCCCGCGCGCCTATCGTGCTGTCGATGACCTGCTGTCCCGTGCGGTTCCCCGCCTCACCACCGGCCCGTTGCAGCCCGTTGCCGATCCGGTTGCGGGCATCATCGCCGCTGTGGGCGCGATGGACGGCACCGTGCTGCCGATCCAAGGACCACCAGGGACCGGCAAAACCTATGTCACCGCCCGAGCGATCCTGTCGCTGGTGAAAAAGGGCGCGCGCGTTGGCGTCACCTCGAACAGCCATGAGGCGATCCGCAACGTGCTGATGGGCTGTCTCAGCGCCCTGGAAGACGAGGATCTGCCGATCACGCTAGATCTCGTCCACAAGACCTCAGCCGAGGAGGATAGCTACCCCGACAATTGCCTCGTTCGTCGCACTAACAGTAATGGAGATGCTGCTGCTGGCAGACATGTGGTCGGTGCCACCGCTTGGTTTTTTGCCCGCGACGAGAACGTGCAGGCTTTCGACTGCCTCTTCGTGGACGAGGCCGGACAGGTCGGTCTCGCGAACATGGCAGCGATGGGCCGGGCGGCGCGCAACATCGTGCTGGTGGGTGACCCACGTCAACTGCCGCAGGTTATTCAAGGCGCGCACCCGGAACCCGCGAACCTCTCCTGCCTCGACTGGATGTTGGGCGACCACGCTACCGTGCCGTCGGACCGGGGCATCTTCCTGCCCGTCTCACGCCGGATGCACCCGGATGTCTGCCGCTTCGTCTCGGATCAGGTCTACGAGGGGAGACTGGAAAGCCATCCCGACACCGCACTCCAGGCCGTTCGAGGCACAAGCTTCCCCGCGGCCGGCGCGTTCTGGGTGCCGGTGCCCCACGAAGGGAACGCGCAGATTGCGTCCGAGGAGGTCGCGGCCATCTCCGCTGCCACGACCGATCTGCTGAAGGGCACATGGACCGGCAAGGACGGCACCACGCGCCCGATGCGCGCAAGCGACATCATCGTCGTCGCTCCCTATAACACGCAGGTCAACGCGTTGCGTGACGCGCTGCCGGAAGCTATCCGTGTCGGCACGGTAGACAAGTTCCAGGGACAGGAGGCGCCGGTCTGCCTTGTCTCTATGACTGCATCGTCGGCCGACGAAACTGCGCGTGGGACGGAGTTTCTATTTTCGTTGAACCGGATCAACGTGGCCGTGTCCCGCGCGAAAGGATTGACGCTGGTCTTTGGCGCGCCGCGTCTGCGCGAGGCGAAGTGCGATACCGTCGAGCAGATGCGGCTGGTGAATACGCTGTGCGCGTTGCAGATGATACCTTTCGGAGAGGGAAGTGCATGATTGACAATGATGGCTGGCTGGTTATCAGGAAGGAGCAGGCCTTGGCATACGGCAAGGAGCTTTCCAGCACGCAGTTTCTGGTTCGTGTCGGATCGACCACCATGCGTGAGGGTACGCCCAAGGAGAAGCGCAATCGCCCTGAGCGTGATCGGCTGGTTGCTTCAGGCATCTTGGTGCCTGATGACAATCCGGCACTCTTTCGATTTGCCAAGGACCATGTCTTTTCCAGCAAAAGCGCCGCTGCTGGGGTCGTCATCGACGGCAACAGCAACGGCAGCCATTGGAAGAACGACGGCTTGGACGGCGCAGTGACTGCTGGTTCTGAATCGCAACAGGCATTACTCGACCTCCTGACCAGGAAGGAAATCGATGCAGCGATGCTCGATTGCGACCGATTGGGCCTGAATGGCTTCCTTTCGAGAGCTGGATTCGTCCGTCCGCAAGTTTGGGTCAAAGGAAGCGTCGGGGAGCAGACCTATCCCGCCAAGGCAACTGTCGCGGGATCTCTTGCGCATTTGCCCAATGGCCGTGCGCTATCGGCTAAGGAGTTCTTCCATGGTTTCGGTGAAACACAGGCTTTCAGCACGCTTGAGCGACTGGGGTACGAGGTTGTCAGAAAAGAGGAAGCTTTAGAACCTGAACCCATGGGGCGCGACGCGATTGAAGCTGCAATGGATGCTTATGACTCCTATCGAAGCAGCGGGGCGAATGCGGACGTATTCGAGGCTTTCGGTGAGCCGCGGGACTATTGGGTAAGGTCAACCAGACTGCGGCCTAACCGAGTTTATCCGTCAAAACCGGTTCATTTCTGCGCGAACGGAACCAAAGGCAGTTCAGGCGGATGGGGTGGTCCCACCTACTCGGCAGCGGCGCTCCACAACTCAGGCTTCATCATCGTTGATCAAGACGACAAGCCTGTTGTTCCACCAGACAAGGATTATCTCATAAAAGGTGCAGATCGCGCACGGCTTGTCGCATTGAACTATTTCATTGAGCCCGCCCGTGAGAGGGGCGATGCGAAAGTGGCTGTGCGCGTTGGAGATGTGTCGGAAAAACTATTCCCTACCCATCACTATCGCAATGTTTGGTCCGCCTTGCGTAGCGAGGCGTTTCAGGAACTGGCGAGAGTCCCCAAGCCAACACAGACCGGGGTCGATGAAAGTTCGGCGACCATACTGACCTATCAACTCACCCCCTCGAAAGGGCAGTCCAGCATGAGCCCTGATTACTCCGCCCAGACGCCCGCTACCAATCTCATCCTTTACGGCCCGCCTGGTACGGGTAAGACGTACCAAACAGCCTGGGAGGCTGTCCGGCTTTGCTTGGGCGACACGGAAGCAAAACCCTTCCTAGGCAATGACAAACGCGACGCGCTGATGGCCGAGTACCGCCGCCTCGTGGACAGCGGACGCATCGAGTTCGTCACGTTCCATCAGTCGATGTCCTATGAGGAATTCGTCGAGGGCCTGAGACCAACGACGGGTCGATCGCCTGATCCCGAGGCGCCGCTGGAAGAAGAAGTTTCCTCGGGGTTCCGGCTGGAGCCACAGGCCGGCATTTTCAAACGCATAAGCGAACGAGCCGCAGACGATCGCGGCGACGCCGGGGCTGGTGGGCTAGACCGGACGCGCCGGATCTATCGCATCGGCCTCACCGGCGAGGATTGGCGGGCGGATCTGCAGCGGGCCATCGACGAGAAGGAAATTGCTTGGGGCTTCGGGGGCGATACGGATTGGTCCGCCCCGGAATACGAGGATTGGGAGGCGATCAAGCAACGCCGGAAGGTCGATGATGCTTCGGTCAAGGGCAATCATGCTACGGTCTATGGAACGTGGCTGGTGCGATCGGGCGCGGCAGATGGGGCCTATGTCATTCTCACGGTTGGTCGAAACAGGGTGGTTGCATTCGGACGCTTCGCCGGCGACTACAAGTTCACACCATCGTCGGAGGGTGCGGCGGCGAGGCACGCGCGGCCGGTGGAATGGATATGGACCCATCCAGCAGGGATCGATCGATCCACGTTCTACGAGACACCCTTTACCTCGTTTCATCCGATCTATCCGCTCGAGCGGGACCTGATCGACTGGCCGGCTCTGGAGTCCCAAGTCCTCGGCTCCGAGGCGCCGGCCAATCCACGTCCCCACGTCCTCATCATCGACGAGGTGAACCGGGCCAACATTTCGAAGGTATTCGGGGAACTGATCACGCTTCTGGAGCCCGACAAACGGCTTGGCACGGCGAATGAAATCCGGCTGACCTTGCCCTATTCAAAGAAGCGCTTCGGTGTTCCGTCCAACCTTCACATCATCGCCACGATGAACACGGCCGACAGGTCGATCGCGCTTCTGGACACCGCACTCCGCCGCCGGTTCACCTTCCGCGAGCTGATGCCGGATCCCGATGTGCTGCGGGCTGACGTAGAAGGGATCGACCTGCGGAAGCTTTTGCGCACGATCAATGAACGGATCGAGTATCTGTTCGATCGCGAACACCAAATCGGGCATGCCTATTTCACCGGCTGCGACACTCGCGCCAAGATCGCGTCGGTGATGCGATACAAGGTGATCCCCTTGCTGGCCGAGTACTTTTACGAGGACTGGTCGAAGGTTGCCGCAGTTCTGGGCGATGCGGCGCAAGACAGTCCACGGTTCCTGGTGCGAGAAGTCATCACTGCTCCAGCCGGGCTGGACACCGACACGTTCTCCGGCGCGCGGTATCGATGGCGCGTCCGGTCAGAGGTCCAAGGTGACAAGAATGGCGGCTTTGATTTCACAAAGTTCGAAGTCTGATGGCCGCCTTCAGCGTGCTGGAATACCGGTCGCTCCCACGCGGTGACGGGCCCGGTTGCATCCCGGACTTGATGGCGGATCGTTTGGCCGCGGTCGCCAAGGCGTCGACCTTTGCCGGACGGGGCGAACGTGGCGTGCTGGAGGACCGTCGGGATGAATTGCGGGCCCGCGGCGTTGTGGGTGTCGTCGCCGCTGAAGATTGCAGCCTGGAGATCCTTCCAAAGATCGACGTGCCCGCCGCAGACGGCTCGATCGAAGAGCGGAGCGAAATCCGCAAGCGTCTTGTCCACATGCTCGCCGTCGCGCTGGACATGAAGATCGAGATTGGGCTCTTGTCGGATCTGGAGTGGCAGCACGAAACGCTTCTCGAAATCCTGATCCGGATATTTTGTGACAAGCTGACAGAAGCCGTGCGTCGCGGCATGCCTCGGCGATATATTGGCCACGAGGACGACTTGCCCGCACTGCGTGGCACGCTCGACGTGCCTCGCCAGTTCACCCGCCATGCGGTGAACCCCGGCCGCCTTGCATGCCGATTTGAAGAGCTGTCGACCGACATCGCCTTGAACCGCATCATGAAGGCCGCACTTGCACATCTTTCCAGGCTGTCGCGTAGCATCGGTAACCTTCAACGAATTCGGGAACTGGGATTTGTCTACGCCGACATTTCGACTGTTCCGGTGCCCGCTCTGCGTTGGGGCGAGGTCGTGATCGAACGGACCAATCGCGGTTGGCAGGATCTGTTCGAGATGGCGCGGATGTTCCTACGCAACCAATTCCAGACGACGAACTCCGGTGCCGGACAAGGAACTGCGCTTCTTTTCGAAATGAACACGCTTTTCGAAGAGTACGTCGGGCGACTGGTCGCGCGCGCGATGGCCGGGACAGAGTACCGTGTTAGTCTGCAAGGTGGTCGAGAGTACTGCCTCACGGCGCAAGATAGTGGCCGTCAGGTTTTTCAGACCAAACCTGACATCCTGATCCGCCGCGGCGATCAGGTTGTTCAGGTGATCGACACCAAGTGGAAGCGGATATCTTGCCGGATCGATGATCCCAAACAGGGCGTTTCCCAATCCGATATTTACCAGATGATGGCCTACGCCCATCTCTATAAGGCACCTCGCTTGACGCTGCTTTACCCCCACCACACCGGGCTTTTGGGGGGCGATGGCATCCAAGGGCAGTTCTGGATTTCCGGACAGGCGACGACACTTGAAACTGTGAGCATCGATGTGGCACTCGGCACTGACGACGATATCGCAGCACGCTTAAAGAAAATGATTGTTCCCAAAAATGGGGAACATCTCTGGTCTCTTTCGTAAAACAACAGCTCGACGGAACGGAAATCTGGAGAGTCTTCGTCAGACCTGCGTCATCCGCCAAACCGCTTGGCGAAAGGCGTTTCTTGATCCGACTACAGAACCCTCCCGTTTCTGCAGGGGCGGGAGCCGCCGCATTCCCTACTTGACCGAACGGCCGCTATCCTACGCTTTGTGGCCAAGAGTGCACGGTCTGGTCCCAGCCAGCTTTCGTGCGGCGGCGGATAGCGTTTTCGATCTTGGGAAATCACACAACGATTTGCCACGAATTGTAGGTAACTAGCTGTAAAAACTATGATCTTTGTCAGGAAAATTAGCGATCAAAAGGTGGGATATGAAGGTCCCAAAATAGTCTGCCTGGGACCTTGGATTCTCACATGATTTCAAAGGCTTAGCGGAAAAGCCTTGAAATCCCCTCTCTTTTCTCATCGCGAGCGACCGTGGATGTCACATTTGTGCCCTGGCTTTGGGCATCAGTCAACAGGACGGTGGAGCGGTAATAATTTCCGCGTGCGGACCTCAAGTTTGCGGTCAGGCGGCCATAGCGCCCGGCAGCTTCGCGCCCTCAACGCAGATCTTGAGCACATGGTGCCTGCCGGATCGAAAGCGGATGTCCACTCAACCCTCCGGTTGCAAGCCCGCCTTTAGAGTCCCCAGCCCGTCGCGTTATCTTTTGGCATCGAAGTACTGTGTACTATGGGGGAGAGATGCTGCATTGGGCGGATATTGCTTTGCGACTGGTTACCACCGCGCCAAGAACTCCGGCGCACATGCCCTCTGTGATGTATATCAGGGGCGGTCGCGACAGTGGCCACGGTACAGGATCGCGTTATAAAACTGAGCTAGATAGGTGGCCATCCGGCAAAGTTCTTGTGTAGCACAAGTTGAACGTTGACCTTTCGCCAAACGCGCGACCATGATTGCTAGTCGTTTCATCACGTGAATAAAGCTTGTTGCATATGACTGAACCTTTAGAACTCTTCCTACAGCGTTGCGTTTCGATCGACCTAGAAGTTGATCCTGCAACCGCCGGCATCTTCGCTTTTGCGGCGGTGCGCGATGATGCTCGGCCCGCAATACTGGCAAAAAAGCGCGATCTCCTGGCAGCCCTAGATCGCCTGGAAGCAGAAGCAACTGGCGGCGTGCATCTGCTCGGCCACAACATACTTCGGCATGACTTGCCTCATCTTTTCGCGGTGCGGCCCAGGCTGGCGAATATTCTTAGATCACCGATAGACACTCTATGGCTCAATCCGCTCGCATTTCCGCGTAATCCCTACCACCACCTGGTCAAGCACTACCATGACGGGCGCCTGCAAGCGGGCCATATCAATGACCCTGAATTGGATGCGCGACTGGTGTTTCAGGTACTGCGCAATCAACTCGCGGCTCTGACCCAGCAGAACGCCGACCAACCCGATGCCGTCGCAGCCTTTCATTTCCTTGCTACAAGAATAGAGAACCCAGACGGGTTCGACGCGGTGTTTCGGGAGGTTCGCGGTGCTCCTGCGCCCGACCCTCTTGTGGCAAGAGAAGCGATCTCACGGCTTCTGGCGGGGCGCGCCTGCGAGAGGCGGGTCGAGCAGACGCTGAACCGCCTATCGAACCCGCAGCTTGGTTGGCCGATGGCCTATGCTTTGTCCTGGATCTTGGTCGCGGGCGGGGATTCCGTCATGCCACCTTGGATACGGGCGCAGTTCCGCGAGGCTGCACTGATCGTGGGGCACCTACGCGACGCCAATTGCAAAAGCCCGGATTGCACCTGGT
The DNA here is from genome assembly GCF_000271845.1 of Rhizobium leguminosarum bv. trifolii WSM2297. The sequence goes on from NZ_JH719392.1 coordinate 134,315, forward strand.
GTAGCGAGAAGAACGACCCGGTCCGCGCGTTGTCGCGCTGGTTCGGGTTCGATGCCTTCCGCGCTGAGCCGGTGGATGATATGGGCCGCCCCCTGCAGGAGCGGATCGTCGATGAGACGATGCGCGGGTCGAGCGTCCTCGGTATTCTGCCGACCGGCACTGGCAAATCGGTCTGCTATCAGATCCCCGCCCTGTCGAAGTTCGATAAGACCGGAGCGCTGACGGTGGTGATCTCGCCGCTGGTCGCGTTGATGGCCGATCAGGTGCAGGGCATGGCGCGGGCAGGAATCTCCTCTGCCGTAACCATCAACGGAATGCTTTCGATGCCTGAGCGGCAGGATGCGCTGGACCGGGTGCGCATGGGAGAGGCGGCAATGGCGCTGATCTCGCCCGAGCAACTGCGCAGCAACTCCGTCCGATCGGTTCTCGCGCAGCGCGCGATCGGGCTGTGGGTGCTGGACGAGGCGCATTGCGTGTCGAAATGGGGCCACGATTTCCGGCCGGACTACCGCTATGTCAGCCGCTTCATCAAGGAATCCTCGGGGGATGAAGCGCCCGCGCAAGTGCTCTGCTTGACCGCCACCGCCAAACCCGAAGTGGTGCGTGACATCCGAGAGCATTTCAAGTCACGGCTTGGATGCGAACTTTTGCTGCTGGACGGTGGCGCAGTGCGCACCAATCTCAGTTTCGAGGTCCGGCCGACGCAGCGGGGCACCAAGCTGGCCGACATCCTCGATGTGATCGAGACCAAGCTACCACAGGAGGGTGCTTCGGGTGCAGTGGTCTATTGCGCCACGCGTAGCGAGACGCAGCGCGTTGCCGAGTTCCTCAAGCAGCAGGGTCTGTCTGCGGAACGGTTCCACGCCGGGCTGACGTCCGAGGAGAAGCGTGACATTCAGGAACGATTTCGCATCGGCGAACTGCGAATTATCGCTGCGACGAACGCCTTCGGCATGGGGATCGACAAACCCGACATCCGACTGGTGGTCCATGGCGACATTCCCGGATCACTGGAAAACTACTTGCAGGAAGCCGGGCGGGCCGGCCGCGACCGCGCTCATGCCAATTGCGTGCTGCTCTTTGCCGAAGAGGACGTCGAGCGCCAGTTCTCGCTTTCGGCTCGCTCGCGTCTGGCCCGGCACGAAATCGGCGCGATCCTGAAGGCCCTGCGGCGACTTGACGAGCGGACGAAGAAGACCGGCACCGTGGTGGCCACCTCAGGCGAAGTTGTCCGAGCTGAACGCGATCAGGAGTTTGAGCGCGACATCAACACCGACGACACCAGGGTGAAGACCGCGGTGTCCTGGCTGGAGGAAGCCACGCTGCTGAGCCGAGAGGAGAACAAGGTTCAGGTCTTTCCCTCATCCCTCAGGATCCGCAACCTGGAGGAAGTCGAGGCCATCCTGGCTAAGGCCGCGATCACCGGCACCCGCCGCAAGCAGCTTCTGGATATTACGCGCCACTTGATGAACGCGCCGCCCAATCAGGGCATTTCCACCGACGAGCTGGCCGGGATCAGCGGATTAACAGGGGGCATGCTGAACAAGGCGTTGGCCGATCTCGAGGCGCTCGGGATCGCCCGCAACGACGTCGTCGTCACGATCTTTGTCCACGTTGCAGTCGACGGTCATTCCCAGCAGCGTCTGGCGCAGGCCGCGCGGCTTGAAACGGCGCTGATTGCCCTGATGCGTGAGGCAGCCCCCGATGCCGAAGGTGCCGAAGGCATTCCCCTGCATCTGGCCGAAACCTGTCAGGCGCTCCGAAATCAGGGGCACAGCGCTGTGCGGCCCGACATCGTGGAAAAGCTGCTGCGCAGCATGGGCCGCGACGGGCGCGATCAGGATGGTGGTAAGGGCAATTTGCGGCTGCGCAAGGCTTCGCGCAACACGTTGATGGTCACGCTGCAACGGTCCTGGCAGGCATTGGAACAGACGGCAAACCTGCGGCGGCAGGGTGGCGAACTGTTGCTAGCACACCTTCTGGGAAGGTTGCCAAAGGGCAGCCGCGGCAAGGATATCCAGGTCGAAACCACGGTGGGTGATCTGCTCGCCACCCTGACAGGAGACGCGCTGCTACGCGGCAGCGGCATTCAGGACATGACAAAACTGATGGAGCGCGCACTTCTGTGGCTGCACGAGCAGGAGGTGGTAACGCTGGGCAAAGGGCTAACGATTTTCCGGCAGGCAATGACGGTCCATTTGAACACCTCGGGCGGCCAGTTCACCGTGAAGGATTTTACACCCCTGGAGGAACACTACGTTGAGCAGACGATCCAGACCCATGTGATGGCGACCTATGCCGAAAGGGGCCTTGCTGCGATGGATCAGGCGCATCGGCTGTCCGAGGATTACTTCGTGCTGGAACGCGATGCCTTTCTGCGTCGCTGGATGCCCGGCAAGGGCGGTGAGATCCGGCGTCAAACCACTGGCAGCTCCTGGAAAGCGATCGTTGAGGCGCTGAAGAATCCAGTTCAGCAAGAAATCGTCGCTGACGACCGCGAACAGACAAACGTCCTTGTGCTGGCGGGACCGGGTTCGGGCAAGACGCGTGTTCTGGTGCACCGCATCGCTTACCTGATCCGTGTCCGCCGCGAAGACCCCCGCGGCATCCTGGTGCTGACCTACAACCGGCATGCCGCCGCCGAGATACGTATCCGGCTGCGGCATCTGATTGGCGATGACGCGACTGCCGTGACCATCTCCACTTGCCACGCCCTCGCGATGCGATTGGTGGGCGCGAGCTTTGCCGGAACTTCGAACGAGACGTCACACGACTTCGACGGGATCGTCTTGGAAGCAGTGCGCCAGTTGAACGGCGAGGGACTCAGCAAAACCGAGGCCGAGGCACAACGCGATACGCTAATTCAGGGCTATCGCTGGATCCTGGTGGACGAGTATCAGGACATTGGCCCTGAGGAATATGCGTTGATCTCCGCCGTTGCAGGCCGCTCACTGGACGATAAGGAGCTTCGGCTCAGCCTGTTTGCGGTGGGCGACGACGATCAGAACATCTACGCCTTCGCTGGGGCATCCATCCGCTTCATCCGCCAGTTCGAGGCCGACTATAATGCACGACCGGTGTTCCTGATCGAGAACTATCGCTCGACTGGGCATATCATCGCGGCCGCCAACGCGGTCATTGCGCCAGCCTCGGCCCGTATGAAAGCCGGTCACGACATTGACATCGATCGCAAACGCAGCGCGGTGCCGCCAGGCGGAGAGATGGCGGCGCTCGATCCTGTGGCCCGTGGGCGGGTGCAAGTGCTGGACTGCCCATCCGGCGATGTGGTGCAGGCGATGACCGCAGTTGATGAACTCGTCCGCCTATCGCGCCTTGATCCGGAGTGGAGTTGGTCGCGTGCGGCGGTCATAGCTCGTGACTGGCGGCGGTTGGCTCCGGTGCGCGCTTATGCCGAAACGCTGGGCATTCCGGTGGAGATGGCAAATGAGAGCCTGCCCAGCATCTGGCGTCTGCGCGAAATGCAGCAGTTCATCGACCTCCTGCGCAGCGATCCTAGACGTTTGTTGGGCGTCCGTGATTTGGTGGGCATGCTGAACGCGATACCGTCCAACCGCTGGACCGACCTGATCGCCGAAGGCGTCGCCGCTCTGGCGAAAGAGCTTGCGAACAAAACCATGCCCGTGCCTGACCTCGTCGAGTGGTTCGCTGAGTGGGCCCATGATGCGCGCAGCGATCAGCGCGCACTGCTGCTGCTGACGGCGCATCGATCGAAAGGCTTGGAGTTCGAGGACGTCGTCATCCTGAATGGCGGTTGGGACCGGCCCTCTAAGGGCGAGGATCCCGATGCGCCGCGCCGCCTCTTTTATGTCGCCATGACCAGAGCGCGACGTAGCCTTGCCATCATTGCCGAAGGACAGCATTCGTTCGTCCCGCACGGCGAAGAGTATGCGCTGCGCCGCACCGCGCCAGACATCTCTGATGCCGCCGGTTCTCCGGCTGTGCTATACCAAGTGCCGAACCTCAAGACCGTGGACCTGTCGTGGGCCGGGCGTCTCGGGCCGGATCATCCCTCGCTTGTCGCAATCTCGGCGGCAAAGGCGGGAGCCCCACTTCAGATCGTGCGCGATGGCCTCACTTGGATAATGCAGGATGCTCGGGGGCAAATTCTCGGACGCATGGCCAAAAGCTGGTCACCTCCCGAAGGACTAAACTTCCTCCGCGGCGAGGTCGGCGCCATCGTGCGCTGGCGCAAGGCCGACAGTCAGGAAGAGTTCCGGGTGCACCTTAACCGAGATGTTTGGGAAGTGGTTGTGCCAGAGCTTGTGTTCGGCTGATAGCTTGCTCGTCACGAACGTCAGTATTTTGACTGTGCGATGTGGTGTCATCGCACAGCGTGGACAATGACAAAAGATCAGCTTCGAGCCCGTTTGAGACCTTTGCGGTTACAGACTCAACGTCTGCTTTCCGCTCTGTAACATTGGGAGCGTCAGCCTGATTTCGGCCCCAACACCGTCGTTGGGCGCGGCCCTTTTTTGCGGCAGCCGAATACGGTCCCCAGCCGTCTTTTACTGAGCTCTGGACGTTCTCGGGATCTGGAGAACGTCACATAGTTTCTGACTGAAAATTGTACCAAGTAGCTGTAGACGTCATTTTTTCAGTGGGGAATGGCAGCTTCTAAACAGCGAAAATATATTCAAAAATCGCTTGCCTGGTGACCTTGGATTCTCACGTGATTTCAAAGGCTTAGCGAGATTGCCTTGAAATCCCCTGTGTTTTCCCATCGCGAGCGACCGTGGATGCCACCTTTGTGCCCTGGCTTTGGGCATCAGTCAACAGGACAGGCGAGCGGCAATAATTTCCGCTTACGGGACCGAACGCGCCATCTGGCCGCTACCGCGTGGATGACCGCTTTGCGCCTTCAACTTGGTCATTCTAAGATCGGGCAACATTTTCCAGAAGCTGCCACTAGAGCGAAATTCTCCAAAAATGTATGACGTTGAGGAACGATGGCACTAGCCTGATTTTAGTAGTGCGGATGGAGAGCGATGGCAAAGACCACGTTTGAGCGCAGTGATCTAACGGACCTGATCGACTACCCGCGCGAGACGCTCGATATTGAACTCAAGGACTGGATCGATCTTGGTGACAAGGTCGCGCAGGCCAAGCTCGCACGGCATATCGCCGCGCTCGCCAACCATGGGGGCGGCTATCTTGTTTTCGGCTTTCGCGATGACGAAAGCGTCGCGCCTAACCGACCGACGGACCTTTCAGGATATAGCCGGGACACATTCGGTCGGATCGTCACCCGATATCTTGCGCCCGCTTTCCAGTGCGATGTCCGACTCGTTCAGTCGAGCGCCGGCCTCATTTATCCGGTCGTGCGCGTGCCCTCGCACGGATCGACACCGATCGGTTCCAAGGCCGATGGTCCACACGATCAGAAGGGCCAGCCACAGGGGATCCGGGCCGGCACCTACTATGTCCGTAAACCCGGACCGAAAAGCGAAGCGGCTATAGGCATCGAGGACTGGCAATCGTTGATCCGGCGTTGCGTTCTCTCCGATCGAGACAATCTGCTGGCGGATATTGCCCGTGCCGTCCAGCCCATCTCCGAACCACCACCGCCCGCGATAGCAGATCGGCTGAAGAACTGGCATGATGAGAGTGACGCGCGCTGGCGAACGACCCTCGAGAAGGCGGCCGCGTTGCGCTGGCTGGTCGATATCGGTGCTAATCATTGCCAGTTGAGCTATTTAATCCTGTCCGATACCGGTATTGCGATACCGGCGAACGAATTGCAGCCTGTTCTCGAACAGGTGAACCGCGACGTCCGCAAGACCGTCTGGACCGGATGGAGCATGTTCTACCCCTTCACGCGGCCGGAGATTGCGGCCGCGCTGCACCCCGAGTTCGACGATGGTAGCGGTGTCGACGTGCTGGAAAGCAATCTCGTTGGCGACGGAGACTTCGATACGAGCCTACCCGACTATTGGCGCTACGCCGTCGATGGCCGAGCAACTATTATCCGCCCATATCGCGAAGATCGGCAACGGACCTTCGAGGCGAAGGGGCGTCCGGCCGGTACTTGGCTCAGCCCTGAAACCGTGATTCGCGAAACAGCGGAGTTAGTGACGCACGCGCGGATCGTGGCCGAGCGATACGGCGGCAGCCGCGTCGTCTTTCGATGCACTTGGCGCGGCTTGGCCGGGCGCGAGATCGACGACTTCGGGGATACCTATTGGTCAGCCGGTCGGCATGCGCGCGCCGATCAACGCACCACCATCGGTACTTGGGACGTGCCGGTCCTTGCCGCTAATTGGCACGAGGTGGTCGCCCAGCTTTCCTGTCCGGTACTCAGCCTGTTCGGTTTTTCCGAGTGCGGCGCTGGGTTGGTTGCACGGCTCGCTCCGCGGTTCATCAAATTATGAGCTTTGTTCTAGCGCTTGCGATCGACGGCTGGCCGACCGCCCAAAGTGGCGTGAAATTGCAGCGAAGCTACGATGTCTCTCTATAAGTATCTTGCCGAGGAAGCTTACGCCCGCGCGCTGATCGACAAGGGCCAGATTTTCGCGCGCCCCCTGGGCTACTTCCGCGCCTACGAAGACGACTTGGTGCGCGGCGACCCGGACGACGGCAAGCTACGCTACGAGCCTGAAGAGGGCCTAGTGCTCACGAAGGAAAATGGCGATGTCGTTGAGATGCCGCCCGGCTGGCGGTTCCACGCTTCGGTCCGGGTTGACGACATTTTTGTCTATTGCCTGAGCACTGAGCTGTCGCCCGAGATCGCTGCGAAGTTCGAATGCCCATTCTGTGTCGAGGTCAAAGAGCCGAACCGCCTGCTTGGCCGAATATCGATGCATGTTCGGCTGCGTTCAAAACTTGACCGCAGGGGCGTATATAGTCGTGAGGTCGACTACCAGAAACTGACGGCGGCGCCCAACGCCGACTGGGCGCTCCCGGAGCGGGTTGCTTTCATCAAGCCGGAGGGCTGGGCATGGCAGAAGGAACATCGGATCGTTATGGGCCGAAAGGGCGCGTTTGCGGTCGAGAATGTCGAATGCGCCTTCGAAAAGGATGGTGGCGAAGTGACCGTTGGCACGACCGCGACCGATCCGCTGATCCTCCATGTCGGCAACCTCTCAAAGATCACCAAACTGCACACCTTCTAACGGGCGCGGCTGAAAAAATTGGGCACCAAACGGCTGCTTAACTCATTTCTGACGTGAAAGACGCCGGTCCGCTTACGGCCCCATAGCCCCAGCCGTCCCTTACGTCGGTCCGGCGGCACTTCGGGCAGGCCACCGGGTAGACCGACTCGTCCTTCCTCTTTGCCTCCTTCTTCTCATCCGGCGCCAATACGTCAATCTCGAAGCGATGACCGCAGTTCAGGCATTGGAAGCGCTTCACCTCAGGCATATTCGATCCCTGCCTGGTTGGTGAATTCGAGCCAGAGGACATCGGCGACCTGTTTCGCGTCGTAACGTTTCTTCTCGCTGCTCATGAAATCGTTCAGCGAGAGGAACATGTTGTACTCGTCGGCGTCGACTTGGACATGACCGTTTGACGTGTTTGACTCGCCATGGGACTGCCATGAGTAATTGATGTCGCCGAAGTGATGACGGCCGCCCTTGCTGTTGTGGACCGTGATGTGCGCGTCACGGCCGCCTTTGTAGCCACGGTTCACGACAGTGCACGTGAATGAATTGTCACTCATTTTTTCAAAGCGGGCCCGAAGGTCCTCGGCCTGATTCAGTTCCTCGCATGAGGTCTTGAAATAATCCTGGATGACACGGAAGGCCTCGTCTGCGAAATCTCGCCGTTGGATGGTGTCGAACTCTTGCTTGACCTTCAGGCGGCGACCACCCACTTCCTGTGCGTCCCGTTCGCCAGTCGGACCTGAAGTCTTCTTGTGCATGGATGTCGCTACTGCACGGAGGCCTTGGATGACATTTAGGTATGCAACATTCTCGTTCGTCCACTCCGGGATCGGCTTGCCGTCCTTCGGCAGCGCCATCCGACTCTTTAGAGGCGACGAGAGCCAGTCGCAGGCTTCTACGATCACCGGCACGATGTGAAGGAGGCCCTCGGCTTCAAGCTTTTGCGCGGCCTCGAATTCCTTTTCGTAGCAATAATTCGAAGCGAGGTAATCAGGGCTGACCAAGGCGATAAAGACTCGGCTAGCACGCAATGCCGTGAATACTTCGTTGTCGAGGTTTGATCCCGGTACAATCGCGTGGTCAGTCCACGTCTCGAAGACACCGTCCCTGAGCAGTTGAGCCATATGCTTATGAAGTCTTTCCAGATGCTTCGTGTCGGCATGCGAGTATGAAATGAAAGCGGTGACAGCCAACTCAGACCTCATATTTAATATTCGTCTGCAGAGACTAAAATATAGGCTTCTAACAGCTCGCCACCAAGTAGCTAGGCGAGATTTGTACACGTATTCCACCGTTCACCTTCAGCGTCTCCATCCTGCAGGAACAAGGCGTCCCCGCCACAACGGACGTGAAGCATCGTCGTGGGTGGATCCTCTCAAATCGAGTTGCGTTGCGGGTAAATATAAACAATCATAGCGATTACAGTATTCGCTCGATCGTATTGCAGTGGCAGACTTTCGAGTTGGCTTAGAGGGAGAATTCTTGAATCCGTTAGACTTGGTATCGGCAGCGCCGTGGGAACGCGTCGCGTTTACGACCTATGCGTTGAGTCTGTCGTTTTTCGAGGCAGTTGTCCTTGATCGTCTAGTCCGAGGCGGCAGTCGGTCGGCTCTAATCCTCGCCGATCCCGAAGGGGTGCGATCGGGACTGAGCGAGGAAGGCGCTCGACGTGCGGGTCGCGACTACGACATCGAGCCAGTCGGCTGCACAACGGGCGTCTTTCATCCAAAGATAAGTGTCTTCGCGTCTGCGCACGACGCCCATGTTCTCGTCGGTTCGGGTAACCTCACGTTTGGCGGCTGGGGAGGCAATCTGGAGGTTGTAGAACACCTCCATCCAAGTTTCGCTTCAGACGCCATGGCCGACGCGGCAGACATGTTCGAGCTTCTCGCCATGTCTGAACGCATTCAGACGGAGGCAGGCCCTGCTTTCATTCGATTGGCAGAGACTCTTCGCGCTGCGAACCGTACCGGACCAAGGACTGGCGCGGTACGAGTCATCCACAGCGTCGGCGGCTCCATCGGCTCGGAGATCGCGCGGTTCGCTGATGAACTCGGCGGTGCCCGAAGGATCACTTTCGTATCCCCATACCACGACCTTGACGGACGCGGAGTCGACGCTTTTTCCGACTTGTTGTCGTGCGACGATGTTCGGCTACACGTTCACGAAGATGGCAACGTTCGCGGTATCGGAGCGGTCTCGTGGCCGTTCGAGGGAAAACGCAAACGCGACGCAGTCGAAGTCTCGCTACCGTTCAAGGCTGATGGCCGTCTTCTTCACGCAAAGTCGATCGAGATCCTGTGCCAACGGGGGAGGCTGTTGGTAGCCGGCAGCGCCAACAGCACACATGCTGGGCTGTTCGGGGCAAACGTCGAGGCGTCGGTCCTTCGTATCCAACGACAAACATTCATAGGATGGAAGACGTCTTCCGCAGACGTCCCGCAACGGCCAGGCACCAAGGCGGCAGACGAAGGCGAGGAGATCACAGGCAGTGTCGGTATTCTCCGGGCTTCGCTTGATAGCGGCGCGATCAAAGCCACCGTCATCACCCCTAAAGTCCGTGGGCGAGTGAAAGTCTGCGTGCGAACAGTTCGGAAAACTCGCGAGCTTGGCTATGCTAACATCGATGCTACCGGCCGCCTGAGCATTGAGGCGTATGGCCTCGAACAGGACGCTTGGGAAATTGGGCGTCTTGTTCTTCGGCTAGAGCAGCAAGAGACAGTGGTCGAAGGGTTCGTTGCCATCACTGCCGCAACAGAGCTGGTGCGAAGGGTGGGTCCAATGGCGACCCGTCTGTTCGCAGTCCTTGCAGGCAATGAAACCCCAGCAGACGTTGCAGCTGTGTTGGCATGGTTTCGTGAGGATCCTAAGAGATTGCCTCGCGTTGCGAAGGAATCAGCGGCTTCTGCGGGGGGCCACGAAAGCGAGACTGCGACATTCGTGAACCTTGGAAGCCTCGAGGGTTCGATTGAAGATATTCGCGGCGGAGACAGCGCGAACGGCTCCGCCGCTTGGAAGAACGCGATGGCATTGCTGCGGTCGGCATTCTCGACACCGCGCGGGCCTTGGGACTCCGAAAGAGATGACGACGCCACCGACGACGGTAAGAAAACAAACGCGAAGCGCACTCGGGAAAATGATCAGCAGAATGCAAAGTCGATCGAGCATTTCGAGGCCCTGCTTCCTAAGATGCTCGACTCGGAAAGTCCTGCAGCAGATCCCTTTCTTGCCCTCACGCTGACGCATTTCGTCGCTGATCGAATACGACCGCCGTCTGCAAAGGTACGATCGTGGATTAGTCAGTTGCTGCCCGCAATAACGTCGTTCACCGGCTCGGCCGCTGATCAGGCGTTGGCGGCCTTCTTAGTATACTACGGGACGGATGTCGCGCCAAATGGCGCTGGAAGGGCGAGGCGTGCCCTGCTACTTCGCGGCGTTGATCCAAGCACGCTGACCCCCGGCATCTTCGAGACCATACCGGTCTTTATGGAGTTGCTTACGCAGGATTTCAATCCTGCGGAGTTCATCGAATGCATCGTCCGCTCCAAGACCGGTGGCGAGGAAGTTTGTGCCTATCTGCTTGCGGCCACCTTAGGGATGCCTTTTGAAGGATCCGTGCTCTTGTCGAAGTCGGACCAATGGGAAAAGCTTAAGAAGGCCCTGACCGATCGAGACCTTTTCAGCAAGTTCTCGGTCTTCAAGAAGCGGCCCTCCGGCTGCCCGCGTTGTCGCATGAATTTGCCGTTGGCACGCTCCGCCGACCTCCGTCAGCTCGGCGTCACTGAATGTTGCGGTCGTATTATTCTATGCGAGGAAATCTGATGCCGATGTCGGTTACCGAACTTCTTGAGGAAGCGGCTTCCAGAGAGGAGCCGCAGATTGCGAGCAAAATTGGCATAAGTCCCGGCGGCGTCGATCCTCTAGGACTCCGCCAGATCAATTTTGGGCTGATGGACCGAGTGTTTCCGGATCTTAACAACGTCGCCCGGCATATCCGACCTTACGTCATCATGGCGTGGGCATGGCGGCGAGTTCGCCGTATTCTCGAGAACGACAAGAAAAAGGGTGCTACCGACTTCGAGATGCGCGACTTCGTAGATCGAATTGAAGCAATCTACGCCTGGTCACAGTTTTTGGTCGACCCAAACGCAGACCTCCCAGGGGCAGTCGCAATGCGGGAATTGCTTGATGCTGAAAGTTATGTTTTCGGCGGGGAGGAGTGGAAGCGCCGGCGGGACATGCGTCGCTATTCGACGGGTCTCATTTCTCCGCTGAACTATGGGCCCAGCCTGCAAACAATGGGCTGGATCAAAAGAGCAGATGAAGGAGTAGGTGTCTTCGGTACCCCGCCGGAGCTCGATCCTGTTCTTGACGCCTTCGAGCGGAAATTTGAAGGCCAACTCGATCATCGTGCGTTTAGTCAATTTGGTCGGGTAAGGGTAAAGCGCGAGGACGCTGAACGATGGGGTAAGATGTGGTCAATGGAGAAGCCTCTGAAGTTAGAACGTGATGCATTTTACGAACGGCTTGGAGGATCGAAGGCGCCTGCTGCTCGTCGAAACGGGATCGAACTTATCCGCGCAGGCTCTGAAGATCTGGGCATCGAAGATTATGACGTCAACGAGATCAGGGCGCGCATGTCGGACCCGCCGCAAGCGTGGGATGCCTCTGACACGCGCCCGGCCATCGCATCCGATTGGCGTGCCGTCCAAGTGCGCCAAGTTTTCCGTCTCGCATTGGAAGGACTTTTCTTCTGGACCGTTGAAACGCTCGGTGACGGGCCGCTTCATAGCCAGGCACTGGCCGATGAATTCATTGCGCAGCTAGACAAGACGCAGATGCCCGAAACGGCCTCCACCTGGCTGTTTTCGTCGCGGGCGAACAGGAGCCCGGTTAAAGTCCTAGAGCTGATCAAGGCCGCTTTGCGATCGCGGGATCGGATTGCCGTGGCGGTTCTCGCCGGATTGCGCCACAGCTTGCGAGAAGCGCCAGACGAGGCGTTGGAGTTCGAGACGTTTGATCGCCTGCCGCTCGCTCGGGCTCGCAAAGAAGCCGAGCAATGGCGAGATTTTACTCCGCGGGATTTCTTGGTCCGGGTCATCGAGACATGGGTAATGGCTCAGCACACGTACTGGTGTGTTAATCGAGGACTGGCCGACGCACGCGGACGCGGCAAAACGATCCTGCGACTTCGGATTGTCATGGATGAAGGAGGTTGGACCCAAACGCCGGGTACCACGCTCGGGAACCCGCCAGAGGCCACCCCCGACCGTTTGGAAACCGCGTTAAACCTGCTGCGAGAGTGCCGCGTGTTGTGAGGAAAGACGCTCTGCCGAGGATGTTACGGCACTACCGAGCGTATTGTGCGGCATTGTTCTGCCGCCGTCATAGGCGTCGTTCATCATGTAACGGAGCCTTTCTAAGGGTGTTCGTTCTAGCGAAGAAATATGCGGTCATTCCTTATACTGACAGCCGCTTTCGGCGCGACGCCGCCACCGATCGATTGCTGCCGAAAACGGTCCCCAGTCACATTTCGCCCCGTTTGTCCTCGCGCTCCGCCATGGTGATCACAAGCGCTCCCATTGCGTGCCGGTGGTGACGTCGGTACTCATACCATCGATGTCGAAAGGGAGTTTGTCTCAGCTTGAAGCAAGCTTTCGTATCTAGTTCGTCGCCAAATGCAGGCGATTGGGCAGAACGTGGAATGAATGAATGAACAAGCTTCTTAATGGCAAGGTGGAATAGCATGGCAAGCCACTCGGACCTGGCCAACTTAATCTGGCAGATCGCTGACCTCCTCCGTGGGCCCTATCGCCCGCCGCAGTATGAGCGCGTCATGCTGCCGCTTGTCGTTCTGCGCCGCTTTGATTGCGTACTGGCCGACACCAAGGGCCCAGTTCTGGCGGAATATGCGCGACGCAAGGGTGGCAAGCTGGAAGATGATGCCCTTGATCGGATGCTGAACAAAGCTTCTGGGCACCGCTTCCACAACCGTTCGTCAATGACGTTCGAAACGATGATCGGCGACACCTCAGATCTCGTGGGGCATCTCCAATCCTACATCAGCGGCTTCTCGGCGAATGTTCGCCGGATCTTCGAGTATTTCGAATTCACCAACGAAATTGAGAAGATGAATGAAGCGAACATTCTTTATCTAGTGCTCAAGGAGTTCTTGAAGGTCGACCTTCATCCCGACCGGGTGAAGAACGATCAGATGGGCCTCGTATTCGAAAACCTCATCCGACGCTTCAACGAACTGGCCAACGAAACAGCGGGCGACCATTTCACGCCGCGTGAGGTGATCCACCTCATGGTCGATCTACTCTTCATGGATGCCGACGACGTCCTAAGCAAGCCAGGCACGGTGATGCGCATGCTCGACCCGGCATGTGGCACGGGAGGCATGCTCGCCGAAGCGCAAAGATACATGCGCGATCACCACAAGGACGCGAAGCTCTACGTCTACGGCCAGGACTACAACAAGCGCGCTTTCGCGACGGCCGCATCCGACATGCTGATGAAGCAGGTCGACCACAACGGTGGAGGCGAGAACGTCCAGTTCGGCGACAGCTTCACCGATGATAAGTTCGAGGGCCAGACCTTCGACTATTTCATCGCCAATCCGCCCTTCGGCGTGGACTGGAAGAGGCAGCAGAAGGAAATCGTCCGGCGGCACGAGAAGGCACCGCAGGGCAGCCCGTGGAGCGCAGGCCTGCCGCGCGTAAACGATGGCTCGTTGCTGTTCCTGCAGCACATGATCTCGAAGTTCGAAGTCGTCGATCCCAAGGCGCAGAAGTATGGCTCGCGGGCGGCCATCGTATTTTCGGGCTCACCCCTGTTCACCGGCGGCGCGGGCGGCGGCGAAAGCAATATCCGCAAGTGGATCATCGAGCGCGACATGCTCGAGGCCATCGTCGCCCTGCCGGAGCAGATGTTCTACAACACCGGGATCGGCACCTACATCTGGATCGTCACAAACAACAAGCCCGCGCATCGCAGGGGCACTATCCAGCTAGTCGATGCGCGCGACATACATATGCCGATGGGCCGCAGTCAGGGTGACAAGCGTCGCAAGATCGGAGCGGGCAAGGCACCCGAAGGCGACGACCGCCCGGATGAGCCCGATCAGATCGCCGAGATCGTGCGCCTTTATGGGGCGTTCGCGCCGAATGCGAAGTCAAAGATCTTCGACAACGACGACTTCGGCTACACCCGCGTCACCATCGAACGTCCCCTTCGGCTGCGCTACCGGATGTCGGTCGAGGATAAGGCCCGCTTCCTCGACGCCGCGGCGCATCTGCTCGACGACATCCAGGCAATCGACCAGGCGCTGGGGCGCGAACCGGAACTGGACTGGAACAAGGTCTGGGGCAGCATCGAGAAGCTGTTGGAGAAGCGGCAGTCGCGCTGGCGTGCGCCCGAGGTCAAGCTTTTCCGCAACGTGTTCACCGTGAAGGATACCGAGGCCAAGCAAGTGAAGTCTGGGAAAAGCTTCGAGGCGGACCCCGACCTGCGCGATTTCGAGAACATCCCGCTGAAAGAGGATATCGACGCTTACTTCGCACGTGAGGTGCTGCCACACGTGCCCGATGCCTGGATGGACCGTAGCAAAGACAAGGTCGGCTACGAGATCAACTTCAACCGCCACTTCTATCAGTTCACGCCGCCTCGCAAGCTTGTCGACATCGACGCGGACCTGAAAAAGGCGGAAGAGGAAATCCTGCGCCTCCTGCGGGAGGTGACGGAATGATGGCCCAAAACCAATTCCCGCGGCACCGACTGAAGTTTGCAGCAACGATCAACGATGAAACGCTGACCGAAGATGTAGATCCTGATTTTGAGATTCAGTACATCGATATCGGAAACGTGAATTCGTCAGGGACCGTTGATCAGGTCGCGAGCTATCGCTTCGAAGCTGCGCCGAGTCGGGCGCGTAGAATTGTTCGTGACGGTGATGTCATCATCTCTACTGTCCGGACTTACCTTCAGGCTATTGCGCCAATTACAGCTCCGCCCGAGAACCTTATCGTCTCAACTGGCTTTGCAGTGATCAGGCCTCGTCCTGACATGATGGACCCGAAATTCTGCCGATATGTCCTTCGCGAACCGACTTTTCTGGCGGAAGTGGAGATGCGATCTACGGGCATCAGTTACCCGGCGATCAATGCTTCTGAGATAGGTGACATTGCAATCCCGCTGCCGCCAATCTCTGCGCAGAAGATGATCGCTGACTACGTGGAAACGGAAACCGCCGAGATCGACACCCTGATCGGCGCCAAGCAGCGGCTGCTTGAACTGATGGCCGAGAAGCGACGCGCTATCGTGGCCGAGGCTGTCATGCGTGGCCTCGAACCTTCAGCCCCGCTGCGTCCATCCGGCATCGACTGGCTTGGCGATATCCCTGCGCATTGGAAGGTTCGCCGGGTCGCAACCATGTTTTCCCAACGTGATGAGCGAAACGAACCCGATCTGCCGTTGCTGGAGGTCTCCATCAACTCGGGCGTTGCAGTTCGTGAATTCTCGAGCGACAAGATTGAAGGGACGGCAGCAGACTTTAACACCTACAAGATCGCTTGCCGTGGCGACATAGCTTTCAACAAGATGCGCATGTGGCAGGGTGCCGTGGGTGTTGCACCAGTTGATGGTCTCGTTAGCCCCGATTACACCGTCGCGACCGCGAAGGCGGAGCTTCTTCCCGAGTACGCTGGCCAACTCTTCCGCACAGCGTCGTTCAGCGCGGAGTGCGGGCGCAACTCTCAAGGCATTACCTGGGACAGACTGCGCCTCTACTGGGATGGGTTTCGAGACATCTTCATGCCGGTCCCGCCGCTGCATGAACAGCAACAGCTCGTCGACCACATCACGGCAGAAACCGCCAAGATCGACCGCCTGCGCGCCTCGACCGAGAACTCCATCGCATTGTTGAGGGAGCGCCGGGCAGCCCTGATAGCAGCGGCCGTGACCGGCCAAATCGAAATCCCGGAGGCGGCATGAAGATCAGACG
The DNA here is from genome assembly GCF_000271845.1 of Rhizobium leguminosarum bv. trifolii WSM2297. Next base: position 150,437 of record NZ_JH719392.1, read on the forward strand.
GCTCAGCGTTGCCGGCCTTCGCGGCTTCGACCATGCGACGTTCGAATTCGATCCGCACTTCACGTTACTGGTGGGTGTCAATGGCGTCGGCAAGAGCAGCGTCCTCGAGGCTCTGCGGGTCTCACTGTCTCGGGTTTTGCCTAAGTTCACGGCGAGCCGCTCGACGCCTCTGGCATTCGCCGCCCAGGATATCCGGCAGGTAAGCGCCTCGCTGACCGTCGATCTGGATCTCGACTTCCCCGAAGGGCAACGGAACCTACTGCTGCACAAGCCGAGAGAACAGTTTATTCCGGATGAAGAGGGGTCTGTTCGGAACGCGACGTTAGACACGCCTGAAAGGGAAGAGCTGTCACCCCCACACTGGCCGAAGGTCGATCCGTCAGGCAATCAACCCATTGCAATCTACTTCGGAACGCGCAGATCGCATCCCACCGATGAGCAAATCAAGATTGGTCGAAGCCGCGGAGGTCAGGCTGCGGCATTTGCCGATGCGCTTTCCGATGTCCGGCCCCTTCATCTACGAGACATGGCGTCGTGGATGCTGGCGCAAGAGGCGTTGGCGGAAGAACTGCCGCGTGCAAGACTCCATCTTGAGGCCCTGAAATCCGCCGCAGCCCGTTTCTTGCCGACTTGCACAGGGCTGCGGGCGACCAACGGCGCGGACAAGCCACGGCTGTTGATCTCAAAGGACGGCGTTGAACTCGACGTGCGGTATCTCTCTGAGGGAGAGCGAGGCGTGCTTGCGCTGGCTCTCGACCTTGCTCGCCGCCTCTCGCAATCCAATCCAGTCTTAGACGACCCAGTCAGAGACGGCGTCGGAGTCGTTCTGATCGATGAAATTGATATGCACATGCACCCGCTTTGGCAGCGCCAGATCGTGCCTCTTCTGACGGAGACGTTCCGTGGCTGCCAGTTTATTGCCACCACTCATTCGCCGCAGGTGATTGGAGAAGTGGCTCACGACAGGATCCTGCTCATCAAGGACGGCCATGTCTATTCGCCAGCGCGCTCATTCGGGATCGATTCAAGCCGTGTCCTCGAAGAGGTAATGGACACCAAATCGCGGAATGCAGGCGTGGAAGCCAAGATAGCGAAAATTGCGAAGCTCATAGGCGATGGAAAAGTAGACGCTGCAAGGGCTGAAATAAAAAAGCTTTCTGCAGATATCGGTGAGGATGACCCGGAGATTACGCGCGCAATGACCCTTCTCGATTTCATGGAGGGGGATGCGTGAGGATGATCACTAAAGGCGCCGAACCGAACAGTCTCACGTACCACCGGGCTCAGGCGCATAGCGACTACGATAACTACGCTCAGAAAGACGACCTACGCGCAGCTCTGGTCGGCGAGCAAAAGGGCCTGTGCTGTTACTGCACCGGGCGTGTTCGGGCGGAATCGACCGCGATGAAGATTGAACACTGGCAAAGCCAGGCGAACTATCCCCAGCAGCAACTTGTCTACGCAAATCTGCTCGGCGCGTGCCTTGGCGGGGAAGGGAGATCGCCGACCGCTCAGCACTGCGACACCAAAAAGGCCAATCGCGATCTTAATTGGAATCCGGCAGATACCGCTCATGCCATTGAAACAAGGCTGAAGTATCTCGCCGACGGGACAATTTCAAGCCCGGACGAAGACTTCAACACACAGTTGAATGGCACTTTAGGTTTGAATTTCAGTTACTTGAAGAGCAGTCGGAAGGCCGTGCTGGATTCCGTACTCCAATGGTGGCGTTCCACACCAGATGCTCGACAAAAGGTCCAACAACAGATCAGTTACCGCATCAACGCGGCGGAGTATCAGCCGTTTAGTCCAGTCGCAGTCTGGTTTCTTCGGCAGAAGCTGTGAGGTAGAACGGCATGAACTACGCTAGGCATTCAGAAGGTGCGTTCGAAACCGTCATCGAGGCCACTATGCTGGCGAACGGTGCCGTGCTGGAACCTCCGTCGAGGTTCGACCGCGCTCGCGCCATATTCCCTGAGACAATCCTCTCCTTCATCCGCGACACACAGCCGAAGGAATGGAAGGCTCTGGAGGCACTACACGGGGAAAAGACCGGCGCCCAAGTCCTTGCCGATCTCACCAAGTGGATGGATCGGGAGGGCTCACTGTCCACCTTGCGGCATGGGTTCAAGTGCTACGGCAAGACTCTGCGTGTGGCCTTCTTCAAGGCGGCGCATGGGCTGAACCCCGAATTGGAAGCCCGATACGCCGCCAACCGCATCGGGATCACGCGGCAACTCCATTTCTCAAAAAACTCTGAAAAGTCCTTAGACGTTGCGCTGAGCGTAAACGGCATTCCAGTCGCGTCGGTCGAACTCAAGAACCCGATGACCGGGCAGACGGTCGAGCACGCCTTGCACCAGTACCGCCACGACCGCGATCCGCGCGAGCCGATCTTCGAGTTCAAGCGGCGTATGCTCGTCCACTTCGCAGCCGACACCGACACGGTGTTCATGACCACGCGGCTCGCGGGAGCAGCCACCCATTTTCTGCCCTTGAACAAGGGCAACAACGGTGGCGCTGGTAATGCGCCCGACCCCAAGGGTCGCAGTTACCGCACGGCCTATCTCTGGGAAGAGGTGTTGCAGCGTGACAGCCTACTCGATCTGTTGGCGCGCTTTATCCACCTGCAGGTTGAGGAAAAGCGCGACGATCAGGGCCGGAAGGTAAAAAGGGAGACGATGATCTTTCCGCGTTACCACCAGCTCGAAGCGGTTCGCTCGCTGGTGGATCAGGCGCAGCGCGAAGGCGTAGGCAACAACTACCTGATCGAGCATTCCGCCGGCAGCGGCAAGAGCAACACCATCGGCTGGCTCACACACCGGCTGGCGTCACTGCATGACGACAAGAACGCACGCGTGTTCGACAGCGTGATCGTGATCACCGATCGCGTGGTGCTGGATAAGCAGTTGCAGGACACCATCTATCAGTTCGAGCACAAGCACGGCGTCGTGCAGAAAATCGACGAGAGTTCGCGCCAGCTTGCGGAAGCGCTCGAAAGCGCCGTGCCGATCATCATCACTACCTTACAGAAGTTCCCCTTCGTCTCGCGTCAGCTCGCGAAGATGGCGGAGGAGCGCGGGGAAGCGAATGGCGGCACGCTAAGGTCACGGCACTGCGCCGTTATCATCGACGAAGCGCACAGCTCGCAGGGCGGCGAAACGGCGACCGATCTGAAGGAGGTTCTGGGCGGTCAGGGCCTTCGCGAGGAAGCCGCGAAATACGGGGCCGAGAACGACGAAGAGGATGTGGAGGAACTCTACCGCTCGATGGCGAAGCGCGGGCGGCAGGCAAACTTGAGCTTCTTTGCCTTCACCGCAACGCCGAAGCACAAGACCTTCAAGGTGTTCGGACGCGATGACAAGCCCGCCCATCGCTACACGATGCGACAGGCAATTGAGGAAGGGTTCATCCTCGACGTGCTGAAGCACTACACGACCTACGCCACCTATTTCCGGCTCCTGAGGGCGAGCGAAGACGATCCGAACGTCGAGCGGAAGAAGGCTGCTCGCGCGCTTGCCCGTTTTCTCAAGCTGCATCCTCACAACATCGCCCAGAAGACGGAGGTGATGATCGAGCATTTCCACGCCGCGACCCAGCACAAGATCGGTGGCCGGGCCAAGGCAATGGTAATCACAGGTTCGCGTCTCGAAGCGGTCCGCTACAAGCAGAGCTTTGACCGCTATATCAAGGATAAGGGCTATGCCATCAAGTCGCTGGTGGCCTTCTCCGGCATTGTCACGGACGACAAGCTGAAGGATGTCGCCTACACCGAAGAGGGGATGAATCTCGGCGTCCGTGAGAAGGAACTGCCAGAGGTCTTCGCCACCCAGGAGTATCAGGTGCTGCTCGTCGCCGAGAAGTACCAAACGGGCTTCGACCAACCCTTGTTGCACACAATGTATGTCGACAGGCGGCTTGCTGGTATTCAGGCAGTTCAAACACTATCGCGCCTGAACCGTATCCATCCGCTGAAAGAAGACACCTTCGTCCTCGATTTCGTAAACGAACGAGATGAAATCCGCGAGGCATTCAAGACCTATTTCGAGGGCGCCGAGGTGGGCGAGGACGTCGACCCAGCCCGAATGTATGAGATAAAGAGCGAACTCGACGCCGACGGAGTCTATATCGGCGAAGACGTTGAACGCTTTAGCGCCGTCTATTTCAAGCCGCGCCAACGCCAGAGCCCGAACGATCATCAGTTGATGAATGCGGCACTTGATCCGTGTGTGACCCGCTTCAAGGAAGTTCAACAGGAAAAGCCAGACGAGGCCGAGCTGTGGCGGGGCAAGCTGATGGCTTTCTGTAGCCTCTATGGGTTCCTCAGCCAGATCATTCCCTATCAGGATACGGACCTTGAGCGCCTGTATGTTTTCCTGCGGCACCTCGCGACCAAGCTGCCGAAGCGCGGCGCTGGGCCGTCTTACCAGTTCGATGACGAGGTGCGGCTTGAGTATTATCGCCTGCAGAAGATCAGCGAAGGCTCGATCAGCCTGAGCAATGGAGAGGCCAATCGGCTTGATGGCCCCTCCGAGTTAGGATCCGGTACGCTTCGCGAGCAACCGCTTGCACTGTCCCGGCTCATCGATGTCGTTAACGACCGGTTCGGCACTGATTTCAATCAGGCAGATCAACTGTTTTTTGATCAGATCGTAGAGGCTGCTGTTTCCGACGTGGCGCTGAAGCAGGCCGCGTCCGTCAACCCTGGCGAAAAGTTCGAGCTTGTATTCAAGAACTTGCTTGAAGCGCTTTTCGTTGAACGCATGGACCAGAACGAGGAGATTTTCGCTCGATTTATGAACGACAAGTCGTTTCAGAAGGTCGTGCTTGGATGGCTTTCATCCGAGGCATATCGCAAGTTGCGCCTGCCTGGTGCGAGCCCTATTTCAAGCAACGAGGCCCCTGATGTCGGTTCCTGACTACCAGACACTCATGCTGCCAACCCTGCGCCTCGCATTTTTTCAGAGTCCACCGCCTTCATGGCCGGTCAGTTACCAGAGTTTAATCGCCATCACATAGCCCGCGTGCCCCGCATCCGCGGGAAACGCAACAACAGCTATGTGAATGGAAATGAACGAATTTTCTGCGAAAACTTTTCAACGCAAGATCGACGCCTTCTGCCAGCTCCGCCTCTCGCCTTTGCTGAGGGTCGATGAGCTACGTCGGCTGAGGGATTATCTGTACTCCCTCATCAAAGCGAGGCGGTCAGCGCCTCGAACGAACGGGAAGACCGACTGGGACGTCGTTGCAGCGGCGTCCGGCATTGATGCCAAGGAACTCGCTGCGAATGCGCGTCAGATCGATCCTGCCCTGGATGCGATTGCTCGGTGGATCCGCGATACTCGCCTCGCCGCCGGTGCCGAGAAACCTGACGTGCGTAAACCAGCGAAGACGTCGAGGACCAAGGCGGCGCCGCCAGCGGTCGCCCGAGCGGCGCCACAAGTGCAGGAGCCGCCAGTAAAGTCGAAGCCTGCCGGCGTGGCGTCTGCCCGCGTCGCCGTCGAGTTTCCAGAAGCCCTGTTCAAGGTCTGGGAAGATCCGACGGACTTCGCGGAGGCACTGCAACTGCATCTTCGGCGCCACGGAGAAACCTACTGGACGCTTTATCGCGGCATCATCGGCCCTGACGATCTGACGGACAAGAATACGCTGTTGAGCTGGATCGAAGGCAGGAGGGTGCCGCGCAGCACCGAGAGTTTCCACGTGCTATCCCGCATCGAGCGGCGCTATCGGCTTCCGGAGGGCTATTTTAAGGCAAAGCTCTCGCACCCGTCACGATCCGCTTCGGGTTTCAACCTGTCCGGGATCAAACCCGCGGAGCGGCGGCGGCTCGCGTGGCACCTGCCGGAGGACTTCAACTTGCTGCCGTTCCGTGAGCGTCCGGCGAATGCATTTTTTGCGTCTACGAGGCGCGGTTTAGGACTTGCGGCTTAGCTCATCTGCCATGACGCGCTCGATCATCTCGGGATCGCATTGTTCATCGACGAGGAACTGGCGGATTCCACCATCCCACGTCCTTATGTCGGCCAGGAGATCTCGAAGGTCGTCAATTCCATTTTCGGTCAGGCCTTTTGTGCCATCTTCACTGCCATCGCGGACATATACCAATTCGCCCTCGGCGATATTGTCCGAGTTGGCGGTGACTTCCTCGAGTAGTTCAAGGTTCTCGCCGATCATGCTGGCGACTTCTTTGAGCGTGTAGATGAACCTCGAGCGTGCCATCACGCAGCCTCGCATCGGTCTTTCGCCGGCACCCACTGCCACGGTAGCAATTCCTGGAGCCGATCCTTGGGATGGCTCTGGATCCGAGTCAGGACGTCTGTCAGATAGACCTCCGGATTGTGACCATGGAGCTTGGCAGTCTCGATGATGGTCAGGATGTTGGCGATGCGCTCACCGCCCTTGTCTGACCCGGCGAAGAGCCAGTTTTTTCTTCCGATTCCAAGCGGTCTCATGGCGCGCTCGGCTATATTGTTGTCGACCTCAACACGGCCATCGTCGATGTAAACGCTCAACGCTGCCCACCGCGAGAGGGCATATCGCATCGCTTCCGCCAGCTTCTGCTTCTGTGGCAGCGTCGAAAGCGTAGCCTCGATCCAGACCTTCAGCTCTCCCAGTATGGGCTTGGCATGTTGTTGGCGCAGTTTGCGTCGCTCCTCAGCCGACATGCCGCGGATGCGATCCTCGATATCGTAGAGCGCACCGATGCGCGACAGTGCCTCGTCGGCGATCGGAGATGGCTTCAGCTTGATCACATCGTGGAACTTGCGGCGCACATGCGCCATGCAGGCGGCCTCGACGATCTGGTTGCCGTAGAGCTTCTTGTAACCTCCATAGCCATCAGCATGCATCACGCCGCTGAAGTTTGCGAGATGGTCAGCCGGATGCACGCCCTTTCGGTCGGGGCTATAGTAATAGGCGATTGCTCCGGGAGTGGGATCTTGATAACCGCTGCCATCGAAGACATAGACCCAAACCCTGCCAGTTTTTGTCTTTCCTCGCCCAGGGTCGAGAACATCGACCGGGGTATCGTCTGTATGTATTCGGTCAAGCGCGGCGATGTGCGCCCTGATAGCCAAGACGAGCGGCGCAAGCAAAAACGACACGCGGCCAACCCAGTCCGCCATGACAGAGCGAGAGATGTCTATCCCCAGCCGGTCGTACATCTCGGATAGGCGGTAGAGAGGGATATGATCGTCGAATTTGGCGACCATGATATGGGCGAGCAATCCCGGTCCGGGCTTGCCGCGTTCGATGGGCAGGGTCGGCATCTCACCCGCTACCGTCGTGTCGCACTCCCTGCAAATCATGCGCTTTTCGACATGACGGACAATCTTGATGGACGCCGGCACGTGCTCCATCACCTGGACCACCTTGTCTGCTGCCTTCAGGAATGATGTGCCTCCGCACGTCGGACAATTGCAGGGCGCGGCATAGACCAGCTCTTCGGTGGGAAGACCATCGGGCAACGGTTTGCGCTTCGGCTTGTCCGGGGTGTCGTTCAACTCCGGCAAAGGAGCTTTCCCGGAGCGCATCTCAGCCTCGGCACGAGAGGCCTCGATCTCCTCCAGCATCAGTTCGAATTGCTCGATCTTCCGGTCGATCTTTTCCGAAGAAGCGCCATGCTGCCGATGGCGGAGCAGTTCCAGTTGCGCGCGCAGAAGCCCGATAATGGAGTCGCGCTTGATGACTTCGGCTTCCTGGCTCTCAAGTTTCGCCGCCTGTTCCGCGACGAGTGCACGCAAAACAGCTAGCTCGTCCTGACTGTTCAGCGGCGTTGTTTCCATACCCGCATACATAGCCGATTTGCGCCGGAAGTGCCAGCATTTTGCCCCGGATGTCCTTGCAAAATATAGCTTTTAACCCGTTCGTCCGGGAGCAGAAGTCCACGCAGGTCGGCGCCAGTCGATCCCCTCAACAAGCATCGACAACTGAGCTTGCGTCAGATGCGCAACCCCATCTTTCGCCGTCGGCCAGGGAAAGTATCCGCGTTCCAAAATTTTGTAAAACAGGCAAAACCCTTGGCCATCCCACCATAAAAGTTTGATCCGATCAGCGCGTTTTCCGCGGAAGCCGAAGATTGCGCCGGAGCCCGGCACCTCCTTGATAGCCGTCTCGACAAGCGCCGACAGTCCATCAATGCCACGCCGCATGTCGGTCACCCCGCAGGCCAGATAAACCCGCACATTCCCCGAAGGCCCGATCATGCCGCCTCCACACAAGCGACCAGTGACGATAGCACTTCGAGATCCATGTCCGCTGCAATTCTCAGTAAGCGGCCATTCCTCAGGACGATCTCAACGTCTTTGCATCTCGACCGAGCACTGCTCCTCTTGGAACCGTCACTAACGCTCTCCGACGCTCCGATAAGCGATACCGGGATGAACGTCTGGGGAGATTCGGCTGGCAAGAGCTTCTTTCGCCAGGCGTAAATCTGCTGTGGAAGAACGTCGTGCCGGCGCGCGACATCCGAAACGGTGCCATCCGCGCTGAACGCTTCTTGCAATATCGAAAGCTTCAGTTCCGTCGACCAGCGACGTTGTCGCTCGGCACCCGTCAGAATCTCAACCTTGGCCATTCATACCCTGTTACGTCACAAATGAATCATCTGTGTCGTAACTTGCGCCAATCCCGCACCTAACCAAAATCCGATCACCGGACGCTCACGCCGTTCCAGAAGCGCGAAGAGATCGTTGAATGGGTTCGGCGCGTTATCATCAGCGGGTCGACCGACTACAGAAAGTTTCAGGCGGCGGCCGCCAAGCAGCGATATGCGATCCGCTTTCCAGGCGTGTCCTATGGCGGTCGGGCGCCGCGGGATGGCAAGATTATCGTTCCCGCCAACTATGAGGAAACCTGGATAGAAGATCCCGACCTGCTGTCTGGTGTCATCGAGGCGCCACCGGCGCTGGCCATGGAAATGGCCGACCTGGTGCGCTTCAAGACGTCGGCTCTCACGTCGGTTGGTTTCCAGCGAAACGGTGTCTGGGGGGAGGAGACGGCGTCTCAAAAGATCGAGCATCTCGGGCTCATGTTCGGCGCCCTTGCCGCAGCTAAGGATGGGGAGGTCAGGGGCTATGGCGTGCCGCCGCGTCAACTGACCTTCGGCCTGTTGCTCTTTCCCGGCGTCTGGGACTGGTACCTCCAATGGCGGGAAACCCGGCGCGGCTTCTACACCGCCTGGGAAGTCGACATGCTACGGATCGCCTTGGCGATCACTAAGGAGGGCACCGGATGGCTTCGGCAACATCCTGAACTTCTATCGCGAGTCCAGCCGATCGCTGGCCTCGTTTCGCAAAATGAGATCGACTATGCCCATGCGGATTGGCATGGAGCCTGCGACGACTTCCACAAACATGCTGCTCATCGTGTGAAGGAAATCCAGCGGATCGCCCGTGTCCACCGCGATCCGTTCGAGCCGATCATGCCGGTCCTCGAGGCAGCAAGCCCTGTCGGCGAGTACCGCAAGATCACCGAGGAGATCATCCGCCTGACGCCGGATGAACATCGTTATCCTCGGCCCGCTGCCGAAGCCGTTCGCGCGTTTTTGATGTTGAGGTTGGGTTTGCATCTCGGACTGCGGCAGAAAAACCTTCGGCAACTCATGCTCTGCCCCAAAGGTTACATGCCACGTTCGGAGCGCGTTCTCGAGAAGATGAAGCGCGGCGAAATCCGCTGGAGCGACCGCGAGGGCGGCTGGGAAGTATTCATCCCGGCGGTCGCGTTCAAGAATGCTCACTCATCTTTCTTCGGCGACAAGCCGTTTCGTCTTGTGCTGCCGGATCTTCTGGATCTGTACAAATATATCGACGCCTATGTCGAGCAACATCGCGCGGTACTGCTGCGCTCGGCCGCCGATCCCGGTACTTTCTTCGTCAAGACTGTCAAGACGACCAGCACGGATGCCGCCTATGACATCACCAGCTTCTACGAGGCCTGGCGTTTGACGATCCAGCGCTACGGGATCTACAACCCGTACACAGGGCGCGGGGCGATCAAGGGTCTTTTGCCGCACGGACCGCATAATGTCCGCGACGTGCTGGCGACCCACATCCTGAAGCAGACCGGCTCCTACGAGCAGGCGAGTTACGCGATCCAGGACACCGCCGACATGGTCGCCAAGCATTACGGGCGCTTCCTTCCCCAAGATAAGGCAGCGCTCGCCGCCCGTATTCTCAATCAGGTCTGGGAGGCCGCATAACTTTCAACGAGACGTCGGAAATTATTTCCGGCGTCTCGCCTCGGTTTTGGCCTCGCGCGCCCAAGGCGGCGGCACCCGTTGTTCGATCCACGGCAGTAGCTTGATCGGCTTCGCCTCGATCCCTGACGTGATGATCGGATACTTGCCGAGGGCGTCGCGCATCAATGGGAGACCGGCGGGGTTCGTATAACGACTGTTGGTTTCGCTTCCATCAGAGAGACGCCCGGAAATATCGTCAATGACCTCCGTAGAAACGCCTGCCTGTTTCAACGTGTCTGCCATACCGTGACGGAGCGCGTGGAAAGCGCGCTTCCACATTTTGTCCCCCAACGACCGCTGCATCATCGGGATGAAAACGTCGTAGAAACGGTCGCCCGGATCATTCGTTGTCTTGTGGGAAATAAGGTCCGGGAATACGGCTTTGTATCCCAGCGTCTGTAGAGCAACGCAGTAGTCCATGAAGCCCAAACCGATCAGTTCGTCGGGAATAGGCACTACTCGCTCGGATTGCTCGGTCTTGAGTCGCCGAAACTCGTTCGTCCGAAGGACGATCACCAGACCATCGTCATCTTCCTCGATATCGTTCAATGAAAGACCAGCGAACTCTCTTCTGCGGGCGCCAAGATAGGTGAACATGATCGGCAGGAAGTAGGCCGCGTCATGGAAGACATATGGACCTGGCTTACCGCGGCCGCGATCGTGGTTCAGGGAGCCGGTATAGACTGGGCAGGAGAAAAGCGGCCGGATCTCGTCCGGCGTCGGCTTGTGTTGTTGCCTGCGGATAGAACCGGCCTTGGGCTTTTTCGGTCTCAGCCCCTCGAAGCTCCAATCGTCGAGCTCAAAGCCGTGCCCGCGCACATGCTTGAGGAAGTGGTTCAGGTTTCCGAAGTGCTTGCGGATGGTCGCGGCGCTCAAGCCGACGGCCGCCTCCTTGCCCTCCGTCTCGGCCTGCTCGCGCAGCCTCTGAGCTTCGGCCCGTAGCTCGGGTGCCGACATCGCCCTCATTTTGGCGCTCTGTCCCCAACGTATCGGAATGTTATTGAAGTGCTGGCGCAGCTTGCCGAGGTGGTATTGGCTGATCTGACCGGTGTGCTCGATGCCGTATTCTTCAAGCACGCTCTTGAACATACGAACCAAAGCGCGGGCATCACGCGCCGTACTGTCGTCCCAAGCGTCCTTCATGTTCTGGACGAGCTGTTCGCACTCGGCCTCGAAATCCGCGACCTGAACAACCGGCCGCGCTTTCAGGCCGTCGTCTTTCTCGATGGCAACGTATTGCGGTGATGGAGAAAGATCGAGCGTGACGATTGGGGAGGGCTCGGGAGACTTTGGTGTCGGAGCAACATCGACCGGAATCGCGATCAGATGCACCGGTGGCATGGTGACCTCAGTTGCCTGTTCGTTGGCAACAGGCTGCGGATTCGGCCTTGACCCACCAGTGAGTTCACTGAGATTTCGGTCTGCGAGAGGATGCCTCTCTGCAACGTCGAACAGCGCTTCCGCTCGGCCATTGAAATAGGCCTTCATTGCCTTTTCGTGGTTGAGGGGATTTTGGCTGATATCGAACTGATGCATCAGCATTCGAATTCCATCCTGGAAGCCACGGGTGTTCGCTTCATGGAGTAGTTCGAGATAGTTCGATCTGATCGCAGAGATATGAGACGCCGGTATCCCGTTGTCGAGAAGGTACTTGGATCCGATGCAGCGTTCTTTCAGCGTCAGGCGTTGGCGGATGCCAAACATAGCGAGCAGCTTATAAGCCCAGCCATTCTCCAGATCGAGTTCCAGCTCTTCGATGTCAGCCGGGCGACCATAGCGTCTCGCGGCGATCGAGACGTCTTCGAGATGCAAGAGCATCACGTCCCGTTCGTGTTCGCAAAGCTTTTGAAGCTGCGCCCTGGACATTGGTTCCTTCGATTTCATCCTCAGTTCGGCCATCAGCGTGTTGAGCTTTCTGCCGATTGCCTGGGCCTTTTTATGATCGGAACAATGAAGGCTCAGTGAAAGCCGGCTGCCCGGCTGGCACCGCGCGAAAGAACTGGGAACACGAGCGCGCCAGTAGAAGATATTGCCGCGGCGAATAAGGTTCTCGACGTCGTGGCGGACCGCCATGGGTAGTTGCCCCCTGCCTGCCACCTGCGACGTCCCACGCAGTTTCCGCGTGGGCATCACCTGTGGGCTACAGTTCTGGGCATCAGGTCGCCAATGATGCCAAAACGATATCCGGCACGACTGGAAAATCAAGGAATTAAGGGGATTTAGGGAGAATTGGCTGGGGAACCTGGATTCGAACCTTTAGGCTTTGAAACCAGATTCAAGCATGATTGCCGGAAGTGACTTAACCTACGGTTGATTCCCATCAAACCGCACCAATTGTCAAATCACAGAGTCTGAGGTTCCGCTTCTATCGGGAACGAACAGCCGGCCACCCACCGTCACCACCATTTCGCCGAAGAATCTCAAGGTGCTCGGTGCTGATTGTTTTGACCCACACAAGCAACAACGAGGTTTGCTCTGCAAGCCAGCTGAGCGCCTCCTCGCTGATTTCGAAATGTTTGGAATACCGTGCTTTAACATAAGCCTCGTTCAACGTGTTGAACCAAGCACGCTCGCGATGCTGATCGCGAGGAAAAGCTTCAGCCAGGCGCCGATCCTGTTCCTCGGCGAGCGAGCGGAGGAATTTGATGTTGTGAGATGGCGGACCGTAATTGGTGAGCGTCAGCAAGACACAGGAATAGGCCTGCTCAATCGTCTGATGGAGTTCGAAGGCTGCATTTTCTATGTAATGACGCTCAATTGCTAACGTTGCCATCTGCAGAAAGCGCGTGGCGGCCTGAAACCTCTGGTCGAAGTGTTCGCTCGCGACTTTGAAAAGCTCTGCCGAAGAGAGGGCCTTCGGTTCCGCAAGTGGTTCATCATCGAGTTCGTACAGAACGATGCCTTCCTTGCGGATGTCGGAGAAGAAGTATTGGCCTTCTTTGAGGTACGAATTCACCTCTCGCCTGGAGTGGACGATGAAACTCACCGGCGTTTCGATCGATTTGTCGTGGATCAGCCGGTCGGCAGCTTTGTGCCAGTATTCGGCGAAGTCGCAGAGCTTGCGGTTGTTGACGATGATCAGCAGATCGAAGTCCGAGCGGTAGCCCTTCATCGTGAAGGGCTCATCCACCCAGCCGCCCTTGGCGTAGGAACCAAACAGGATGATCTTGAGGATCCGGCCACGCTTCTTGAATTCCGCCGTTCCGTCTTTCAACGCGTCTTCGAATTCCTCGTGAAGGATTTCCAGAACGCGGCCAATCTCACGCTGTTTGCGGAGTGGCATATGGTTGAGGGATGTTTTCATCATGGAGAGCAATGATCGCGAGGCGGCTTAAAATGACTTTGAAAACTCAGCGCGAATTCTACACGGGTTGCCTCAAACCACAACTGCAAATGGCCTTACGATCCGCCTGAACAGCGACGGCCGGCATACCTGATTTCGCGTGGCGACCTATCTCGCGCGCGTCACGCAAATTACCGACGCGAGACCATTCGTTGCGTATAGCCTTGCTGCTTGTCAACCGGCGCCGTCAGCAACGCGAGCATACCAGCCGGGTTTTCTCGTCGTCCCTCCATGCCATCGCGCCGTGTGTCGGACGCTGCCGCATTCTCGGGGCTAGTAAGGAGTTCCCAGATCCCTATGTCCTCCTGGCACAGGAACAAGGTCCGGACGCAAGCGTGTCGCTGCGGAGTGGGCATCGAGGCTGCGGCCCGCAATTGATCGGTCGGGCCACCGCATGGCTTGGCAGGTCGACGGCCCGGATTCGGTCCTGGGGTTCCGCGGACCGCGCTGAGGAACTGCTGCTCGACCGGACCCTGTTCACAGTCACTCCGGAAATCTATGGCGAATATCTTGCCGGGTTCTCGACGTCGCCGCACAACCGCTCGCACGGCGCGGGTGTAACGGACCATGGCCGGAAAGCGCTGGGGATGAGACATGACCCTATGCACCGGCATCGACCGGTCTTCGCGCGTTGGCCAGATTCACGGCGGGCATGCCTTGAGAGGACTGGGTGCATCGCCGCGCCCGCCCCGGTCGGGAGGCCGCGCAGGTAAACGATCCCCGATGCGGTTCATGGGTTCATGTGCGATGTGAGCGACGTCATGCAGCTTGGATTTGCTACTGTGCCTCCTTCACCACCCTGCCTTGGTGGTGCTATCATCGCGTCCTGCCCCGGCTTTTGGTCCTGCCAGGCTCGCGCCGCCGGCAACGGCTTTGCCGTCCTCCACTTCGTTGCGGCCCTGCGGGTGCAGGCGGTGCTTGCTGCCTGGCTTTCAGACCGCCGTAGCAGGTCGCGATGGCCGCGACCTCCAAACGGAGGTTCAGACATGAGCACGCAGCAATCCAATCAACGATCCGATATTTACAGCCGCATCACCACCAAGATCATCGCCGATCTCGAACAGGGCGTACGGCCATGGACCAGACCCTGGACGACGAAAGATGCGACAGCCGAGGTCAGCCGGCCACTGCGCCACAACGGCCAAGCCTACACCGGGATCAATATTCTGCTCCTCTGGTCGGAAGCCATCGCCCGCGGCTTTGCGTCATCGACCTGGATGACCTTTCGCCAGGCAAAGGAACTCGGCGCTGCCGTCCGCAAGGGCGAAACCGGCACCACCGTTGTCTTCGCCAGTTCTTTCATCCGTGCCGAGACGACGGAAACAGGCGCGGAGATCGAACGGGATATTCCATTCCTCAAGACCTACACGGTGTTCAATACCGATCAGATCACCGGTCTCGATCGACCCACTCATTGCATCGCACCTGTGGAGGACCCGATGAGCCGCATCGGCAATGCCGGCCGCTTCTTTGCCAATACCGGTGCCATGATCCGGCACGGAGGATCAGCGGCCTATTATGCTGCTGCCCGTGATTACATCCAGATGCCACACCTGGATGCCTTCCGCGACGACGCCTCTTTTGTTGCCATCCTGAGCCACGAGATGACGCACTGGACCGCGGCACCCCGGAGGCTTGATCGTGATCTCAGCCGCTACGCGAAAGACCAGAGCGAACGCGCCCGGGAAGAACTGATTGCCGAACTCGGCAGTTGCTTTCTCTGCGCCGATCTTGGCATCGTTCCGGAGCTCGAACCACGCCCCGATCACGCAAGCTACCTCGATGGCTGGCTCGAAGTTCTGGGCAACGACAAGCGCGCCATCTTTTCAGCGGCAGCTCATGCGCAGCGGGCCGTCGATTACCTGCATGATTTGCAGCCGGACCTCAACGAGGAGGAGGCGGCGTAAGCCGTCTCTTTCTCAGCCAAAGGCAGCCCGACATCGGTCTGCCGGATGTTGCAGCGGAGGCAATACGAATTCCGTATTAGGCCACAGCTATCGGGTTTCACTCCTCCGGCTAGGCCTCCCGGGAAACGTTCCGCTCTTCGGGCGAAAGCGCGTCCATAAGCCGAAGCCATTGAATCTTGTAACGAATTCGGTTGCACAGCAAGCGGATTTCAACTATCTTTTTGGCGAGGCAGTACGCGCTGCCTTGGGGTGTGGAAACCCCTACAAGCGGTTGGTGCCGGCCGATTCGGCATCACACTCCTTGACCTTAGGTCGAGGAGCCTGTGGCGTATGTCCAGGTTCCTCGGAACTAAAGGCCACAGGACCGTCTTGTACGGTTTCCAACTCCCCGATCAGTGGGTTGAGCGAGTTCAGCGGGGGCGCACCGCATGAAACTCTCCATTGGGGGTGTCGACCATGAATCGCCATGTACCAGCTGTCCAAATCCGATCGTCGAGGCGAGCGCAAGCGGCACAGTCGAGTATTGCACGCGATTCGGTGCATCCGGTCGACCTGCATGTCGGACAGCAGATCCGTATTCGCCGGATACAGTCAGATGTATCTCTCGGCGATCTTGGCGCCGGTATCGGCGTCAGTTTGCAGCAGGTTCAGAAATATGAAAGCGGCAAAAACCGCGTCAGCGCTTCCATGCTTTATGAGCTTGCCAATTGCCTTAAGGTGCCCGTTTCAAAGTTTTTCGAAGGCCTTCCAGATCCCGAAACTTTGCAGGACCAGCAACTCACAGCCGAAGTCGATGATAGGATTGCCTATATTTCCACGGCGGAAGGGCGCCGTCTGATCGAAGACGTATTACTGCTTTCGCCGCGTGTGCGCAGTCGCGTGGTTGCCCTCGTCAGTTCGATTGTCGACGAAGAGATGGAAGAACAGACAGACGTCGATCGCTAGGAAAGCGACGAAAGTCGGCGGGCACAAGCCCGCCAGTGTTGACGCTTGCTTGGTTCTGCCCAGTGTGTCTCAAGGATCTGGAACGCTTACGTGATCAGGAGGGTGAGAAACAGGTAAAGAGCGCCGGCGACGATGAAGATCTCCTATGGCGCGAGAGTTTTAAGTGTGGATTTGCCGGGAGTGCGTCTCTCGCGTGCTTAGATGGGGTTGCTTAGTTCACCCCGCCTTTGGGTACAAAACCAACTCGAAAACCGAATAACCGCCCTATCTTGTCCAATGTTTCAAGCGTCGGGTTCGCCGTCCCAGCTTCCATTTCAGCAACTTGTCGCCGCGTTAGCGCAAGCGTTCTAGCAAACTCTTCCTGGGTCATGCCGATACCCTTTCGGATCTCTGCCACAGCATCAGGTAGCCTTAGATCGCCGGTTCGAGCACGCTCAGCCAGTGTTCGTCGGTTTTCAAGAATCTCTTCTTTCGTGGGTTTCTTCCAGCGCGCCATCTAGTTGTCCCCCTGCATCACAGGCACGTTGCCAAAACGCTATCCGCGATTTCCATGCAGCGTCCCCATCGCACGTTCCAGAATGTCCGAAGATGCCCCCAAATGTTTCGCCATGGTCGGCGCCTGCTCCAGGTGTTCAGCGAGGTCGCAGACGCCTTGTCGCTCAACACCGCGAAGTCGTTCCGCTTCGGCCTCGGGTGCTTCCTTGATCCGCATATTCCCAATGCCGCCCGTCGCCGAAAGCAGAAGCAACGGGAGATCGGAAGTGCGCGAACCTTCAGCAAGGCCGAGGTGCTCGGCAAGTTTTCGCCTCGCATGTCC
The DNA here is from genome assembly GCF_000271845.1 of Rhizobium leguminosarum bv. trifolii WSM2297. The sequence continues at coordinate 167,689 of NZ_JH719392.1, forward strand.
CTGGGGCACGAGATCCAAAAGGTAGGGCGGCCAGCTGAGGCTAGATCGATTTTCGAGATCAACGGAATAACGGACTGACAAGGCCCGATGGTCGCGGACAGTCTTTGCGGCCGCAAACTCCGCCAATGCCACAGTGACGAAATAGTCGAGATCGTAGTCGACGATCGACGCGCCCTGAAAGCCTGCCGCGCCATCCTTGAATTCAAGCGTGCCGGCGGGATGCCACTTGCCGTCAAAAATGGGTTTGAATTGTTAATCGCATTGACTGACCCCTTTAGTGGATCAATTAAAGCGTTTTTTAAAGGTTATTAACCCATTAAATTGGGTTGAATAATTTCCTTTAGCATTGCCGGCCCCCGAGCCCGGTCATGGAAGCATCTGATGCGGCTGACCATCTTTCGGCCTCTCATCTCACTACCACACGCGACCAGCATCATTGAAAAGCCAAGCACGGGCGTCAACCAAGCAGCTGCTGGCGATGTCACCCCGTGACCTGGAAGGCTAGCCCCTCGATTCCACATTTTCGTTAGTGGCTGGCCGATTTCGTCCCGGCCTTTTTTGTTATTCTTACGTTTGTGCCCTGGGCCGAGCCGAGATCCTCACGACGGTAGTGGCTTGTAGATTATTCGAAGGGGTAATTGAGCCGAGGTCAGGAGCCGATACGGCCGAACAGCGGTTGCCGTGTTGCGTTTGGCTCACCGGAGGGAGCGTAGCGACAGGAAGCAGGAAACGAGGTACGGTGCGCCAGCGCCGATCGTGGGTCGCGATTAAACTCGTGGGGGCGGGATGGGAGGAGTTCAACAACCACTGCTGACCGGTTTCGGGGCCGCCATGTCGGCTGCCGAGGTAGCTCGCGGTGTGGACCTCATGGGGCGGGTTGCGTTGGTAACAGGCGGTTCGTCTGGTGTTGGGCTGGAGACAGCCCGCGCGCTTGGAATGTCGGGGGCAAGCGTGCATGTTACCGCTCCTGACCCCGTCGCCGCCCGCGCGGCATTGAACGGCATCCACGGGATTGCGGTCTGGCCGATCGACCTCGCGGATCAAGGGTCGGTTAAAGCCTTTGCGAAAGCCTTCCTCGAGCACCAGCCACGGCTCGACATTCTGGTTCTCAATGCAGGGATAATGGCGCAGCCGCTCTTCCGCGACAAACGTGGCAGGGAGGGCCATTTTTCCATCAACTACCTTGGACACTATGAGCTCGCCGTGCTGCTATGGCCAGCATTGCTCGCCGCCGGGAAATCCAGGGTGGTCATCCTGTCGTCCCGGGGCCATCAGATGTCCGATGTCGATCTCGAGGATATCGATTTCGCGCGTCGTCCCTATGATAAGTGGATGGCTTACGCGCAATCCAAGACAGCGAATGCCCTCTTCGCTGTATCGCTCGACAGGCGCGGCCGTGGGCATGGCGTTCGTGCCTTTTCTGTTCATCCCGGAATGATTGTCACCCCCGGCATTCGCCACCTATCCCGATCCGAGTTCGACGCCGTCGGCGCTCTCGAAGCAGACGGGACCCCCGTAATCGATCCCACGATGGATAAGAAAACCCCTCAGCAAGGGGCGGCAACGACGGTCTGGTGCGCAACGTCCCCGGCGCTGAGTTCATCAGGCGGGGTCTACTGCGAGAACTGCGATATCGCGTCCGTTCAGACCGACAACCCCTTCGGGGTGCGGCCGTATGCGATCGACCCGGCGAGGGCCGAAAGCTTGTGGCAAATGAGCGCGGTGTTGACGGGTTTAGATATTGTAATAACCTGAAGCACAGTGTTCTATCTCGCGGTACCTTTCAGTGATCGACGGCGGCTCGGCATGTACTGATTTCTCTAAGGGAAGACGGACGTCCCGCTACGCCCATACCATACACTTATCAATCAGGTTTATATTGTGCTGTCAGCCTCGAACCTGACAGGTCCGACTAGAATGCGCGGCGTTACTCGGTATTCAAGCTGGCGCCGCTCAGTTATCAGGGCAAATCAGAATGGAATGGCAGGCACTACTTAACGCAACCGATCCATCGGATGTAGCGACATCCTTCGGCGAATTCCGGCTGTACCCGGGGCGTCACCTCCTTGTCAAAGATCAGGAGTCGGTAGCCGTCGGCTCGCGGGCGCTCGAAATTCTCATCGCGCTGACCGAGCGGCCGGGCGAGCTCGTGACGAAGGACGAACTGATTTCACGTGCGTGGCCGAACACGATAGTCGAAGAGTCAAACCTAAGAGCGCAGATCGCCGTGCTTCGTAAGGCACTGGGCGAAGACCAATCCGCTGCGCGATACATTGCCGCCGTCCCAGCGCGTGGCTACCGGTTCATCGCTCCGCTCTCCCGCTCCGAGGTCAAGATCCGCGCTGTCGAGGAGGCCGCGCCAAACAACCTTCCAAAGCAACTGACGCGACCGATCGGACGGGAGGAGGCAATCGGAATCCTTGAAGGTCGCGTTCAACGGTTTCGCCTGGTCACAGTTGTCGGTCCGGGCGGCATTGGAAAGACAACGGTCGGCATTCGCGTGGCGGAGGAACTCTCATCATCGTATCAACACGGCGTGTGCTTCATGGACTTGGCGCCACTGTCGCATCCTTCGTCACTTCCGTCGGTGCTGGCGTCACAGCTTCGGCTCCCGGAGATAACTGGCGATCCGATTTCCCTCGTGAGCGCGCACCTCCGTGACAAGCATATGCTTCTGGTGTTTGATAGTTGCGAGCTCGTTCTCGACGCCGCCGCGCGACTGGCGGAGACCTTGCTTCGGGAGGCCCCCGGCATCACCGTTCTGGCTACCAGTCGCGAGGCCTTGCGGGTGGAGGGCGAGAGCGTCTACAGGCTTCCGCCCCTCGATATGCCGCCGCTCGGCGCGGGCCTCACTGCGGCCGATGCATTGGCATTTCCAGCCATTCGCCTTTTTGTGGAGCGAGCGACTTCATCAGCAAGCGAGTACGCGTTCGATGACGATGAAGCTCCGATCGTCACCCATATATGTCGTCAGCTTGACGGCATTGCCCTCGCAATCGAGCTTGCCGCTGGTCGCGTTGAGGCTTTCGGTACGCGCGGAATAGCGGAGCTCCTCAATGATCGTCTACGATTGCTGACGGGTGGAAGGCGCACCGCTCTTCCACGCCACCAGACGTTGGCCGCCATGATCGACTGGAGCTATGGGGCGCTCTCCACGGACGAGCAAACGGTGCTGCGCGCCCTGGGGGTATTCGCTGGTGAATTCGGTCGCGAGGCTGCCGCCGCCGTTGCTTTCGATCCCGTCGTAAGCGAACGCGATGTACTCGGCCAACTTGCGCAACTCGTGGCAAAATCCCTTCTGGCTGTCGACACGCACGGCAAGGCAGCACGATACCGTTTGCTCGATACGACACGTGCTTTCGCACTGAGCAAGTTGCAGGAGGAAGGGGAGGTCGGACCAGTCGTACAACGCCTTGCGAAATACCTGTGCGAGGTTCTCGATCATTCGCACGAAGAAGTCGAAACGCTGTCGAGCGAGGAATGGCTTTACAAGTACGGTACGCATATCAACAACGTCCGCTATGTCCTGGATTGGGCATATTCGGATGACGGCGACACGGAGGTGGGCATCGCGGTGACGGTTGCCGCAGTTCCGCTGTGGTATCAATTGTCTCTGGTAGACGAGTGCCTGGCATGTGTGCAACGTGCGCTGCTCGGCGTCGATCCGGGGGAAAGGCGGGACGGGCGCGCCCGTCAGGTCATGCAGCTTTATAGAGCGCTTGGTCTGGCACAGGCCTTCAAAGTCGGATTCGCGCCACAGGCTCCGGCGGCCTTCGCCAAGGCGCTGGAAATTGCCGAAGACCTGGGAGACGTCGACGCTCAGGCAGAAGCCCTTTGGGGCTTATGGGTCGCACAAGTAGGCATGGGTGAATATCGAGCGTCGCGCGATAACGCGGATCGGTTCGTGAGGCTTGCTCAAAATGGCCTCGACAGGTTCATCGGCGACCGCATGCTGAGCATGACGCTCTTCTGCATGGGAGACTTCCGAGGTGCACGTCGCCACGCCGATCTCATGCTGGCGCACGACGTCTCCACGGACATTCCACCCGGTGGTTCGGTAAGGTTCAGGTTCGGTCAGTCCGTTTCCGCGCGAATACAGCCTGCTCAGCTCTTGTGGATGCAGGGCTTTCCGGATCAAGCCGTGCGAGCCGCCGAAACCGCCGTCGAGGCGGCGCGAACCTCCGGTCACGCGATCTCCCTCTGCGAATCTTTGGCCAGGTGGTCGTGCCCGATCCTCGTTCATGTCGGGGACCTTGCGGCGGCTGATTCCGCGATCACGGAACTACTCGACCTGGCGAAACTAAATGGGCTTGGTCCATGGGAGGTGTTCGGCCGCTGCTGGAAAGCGGCTCTGCTGATCCAGCGGGGACTTCCCGAAAGAGGCGTTCCGCTTCTCCGCAGTGGACTGACGGAACTGCGTCAGGTCAAGCTCTTCAACCTCTACAATGTCAGATTTGTCTGCTCCCTGGCCGAGGGTCTCGCCTCGCTTGGCGGGCACGCCGAAGCGCGCTCGCTCGTGGATGCGGCCATTGCTGCAAGCGAAGAGAAGGACGAACTCTGGTACATCACTGAGCTCTATCGTCTGAAGGGCGACATCCTTTTTCACCGCGGAGACGGCGACCTCGCCGAGCGGTGCTATCTCCATTCCGTGGAGCTGGCGCGACGGCAGGACGCGCTTTCGCTGGAGCTGAGAGGAGCCATAAGCCTGGCTCGCTCGTCCAGCGGGCGCGGCGATAGGATTGGCGCCCGGGAGCTTCTGGCCACGGTCTACGACCGTTTCAGCGAAGGTTTCGATACCGCTGACTTGAGGACGGCGAAGGCGATGCTGACCGAATATTCCTGATCACGACCTGTCATATCCGCACAGCCCGTCACAAGAATTCACTACGATTCACTGGCTGGTGACCGTGCTGGTCTGCCATCTTCTGCCCGTCGCCGAATTGTCGGCAGCGCAGCATGAAGGGCATACCGATGATGACCACCACTCCCACCGAAATGGACGCGCTCGTCCTCTCCGAAACGAACTCGGACTTTGTCCGGACCCGCATGGCCTGCCCGGCTCCTGCGGCGGGAGAGGTTCTCGTCCGCGTCAAGGCCAGCAGCGTCAACCCGCTCGATCTCAAAATCAAGAGCGGACAGGCTCCGCACGCCCGCCATCCATTGCCCGCCGTCCTCGGAATGGACCTAGCCGGGGTCGTCGAGGCAGTGGGTTCTGGCGTCACGGCATTCAAGCCGCAGGACGAGGTTTTCGGCCTGACTGGCGGGGTTGGCGGCCTGCAGGGTTCATTGGCGACTTTCGTCTCCGTCGATGCCGATCTGCTGGCACTCAAGCCAACCAACCTTACCATGCGCGAGGCCGCGGCACTGCCGCTGGTCTTCATCACCGCCTGGGAAGGGCTGGTTGATCGCGCAGTGGTGCAGGCACGACAAAAGGTACTCGTAATCGGTGCGGGCGGGGTCGGTCATGTGGCAATCCAGATCGCACGCGCCTTTGGAGCCGAGGTCTTCGCTGTAGACAAGGCCTCGAAGCAGAGGCAGATCGAAGAGCTGCGCGCGACTGCGATCGACCGCCATCAGACAACCGTCGAGGAGTACGTGAAGGACCACACGGGCGGACGCGGCTTCGACGTCGTCTATGATACCGTCGGCGGGGCGGGGATTGATGCCGCGTTCAACGCCGTGAGCAGGTTCGGCCACGTCGTCAGTTGTCTCGGATGGGGCACACATTCACTCGGACCGCTCTCCTTCCGGGCCGCAAGCTACTCGGGCGTGTTCACGCTCCTGCCGATCCTGACCGGAGAAGGCCGCGCCCACCACGGCACAATCCTGCGCGAGGCAAAACACCTTGCCGAAGCCGGAAAGATCACTCCTCTCCTCGACCCGCGCCGCTTCAGCTTCGAGACCGTTTCTGCAGCCTATGCCGAAGTCGAAAATCGCACTGCCAACGGAAAGATCGTCATCGACGTCGCCGACTAGGTGGGCGTCTCCCCCAGCCAAGGAAAAAGCTATGCCATTCGTAAACGTAAAGCTCGTCGACGGCGTCTTCACGCCAGAGGAAAAACACGCCATGGCCAAGGCGCTGACCGACGTCATGGTCAAGTTCGAAGGCTCGGAGGCCTTCCGCGAGGTCGTCTGGGTACTGATCGAGGAACTGCACACGGATGGCTGGCACATCGGCGGCAGGCCGTTCGAGGGGCCGAAGTCCTTGATGACTACTCTTTCGAAATCGAAAGACATCGTCGAGACGATCGACGGCAATCCGACCACGCGCAAAGAGTGGGCCGCGGCTGCGCCAGTCGTTGGCTGATCGCCCTGAGCCGGGGCGAACACAGAAGGCCGGATTCGCCCTCGCCGAGCCACCTCGCCGAAAAAGGGACAGGACCATGACTTCCAGAGAACATTTTCCGATACCCGACGCGACAAGACGCGAGGTTCTAATAGGGACCGCCGCCACCGCACTCGCCGCCCTGCCGCTGCAGGCACTTGCGGCCACGGCGTCTTCAAATCCAACCAATGCAAACATCGAAACCGGGAGTGAGATCATGAGCAGCATCACGACGAAAGACGGTGCGCAGATTTTCTACAAGGACTGGGGTTCCGGTCAGCCGATCGTCTTCCACCACGGCTGGCCTCTCAGCGCTGACGACTGGGACAACCAGATGCTGTTTTTCCTGGGTAAGGGGTTCCGGGTCATTGCGCATGACCGCAGGGGCCATGGCCGCTCGAGCCAGACGTCCGGTGGCAACGACATGGACACGTATGCAGCCGACGTGGCGGCCCTCGCCGAGGCTCTCGATCTCCGCGACGCCGTTCACATCGGCCATTCGACGGGCGGCGGTGAAGTCACCAGGTATGTGGCCAAACATGGCAAGGGCCGGGTCGCAAAAGCAGTCCTCATCTCCGCCATTCCTCCGGTCATGGTCAAGTCCGACAAGAACCCAGGCGGACTTCCGATCGAGGTCTTCGACGGCTACCGCGCGGCGTTGGCCGCCAACCGCGCGCAGCTCTACCTCGATATCGCGAGTGGGCCGTTCTATGGCTTCAACCGCCCCGGCGCGGCCGTCTCCGAAGGGACAATCCGCAATTGGTGGCGTCAGGGTATGATGGGCGGCGCAAATGCGCACTACGAATGCATCAAGGTCTTCTCCGAGACTGACTTCACGGAAGACCTGAAGGTCATCGACGTCCCGGTCCTCGTAATGCACGGCAGCGACGACCAGGTGGTTCCTATCGCCGGCTCCGCAGAGCTGTCGGTGAAGTTGCTCAAGAACGGGAAGCTCAAGGTCTATGACGGCTACCCGCACGGGATGTTCACAACGCACGCCGACGTGATCAACGCGGACCTCTTGGCCTTCATCAAGGCCTGACCGCTGGGCGGGCCGCGAGGCCCGCCTCTACCGCCAACTCCAGTTCGAAGCCGTCGGCTCGCTCGAGACCGGCTGCGGAAAGGTATGCCATGACATCCCAACACATGCTCTCGCGCCGTGGATTTTGCCTTTGCTGTATCGGGGCGGCGGGATTTGCCGCCACCGGAGGGTGGTTGAGCCCCCGCGACGCCTACGCCGAGGCACGGGGTCTGGTCAGCATCATAAAGGACAGCGCCGCCAAGTCCGTCATCTCCACCCACAAGCTGAGAAACGGCATTACCATTCTCGAAGGTTCCGGCGGCAACGTCGCGGTGCTGAGCGGCAAGGATGGCCTCGTCATGGTGGACGCGGGCATCAGCGTTTCGCGCAAGCAAATGACCAAGGCGCTCGCGGAAATCTCGCCAGCCCCCGTCACCTACCTGATCAATACGCACTGGCATTTCGACCATGCAGACGGGAACGCCTGGATCGGGTCCGGAGGAGCCAAGATCATAGCGCATGAAAACACCCGCAAGTATCTGTCGAAGGTCCAGCGGGTGGAAGACTGGGACTACAATTTCCTCCCGGTCGCGAAAAGCGGAGAGCCGCAGCATGTCTTCTCCAAGGAGCACACGCTCGAGCTGAACGGCGAAACCGCGCTCCTCAAATACTATGGTGCGGCCCATACCGATGGCGACATCTCAGTCATGTTCCGCGAGGCGGACGTCCTTCACGTCGGCGACACGTACTGGAACGGCATTTATCCGTTCATTGATCACTCGACGGGGGGCAGCATCGACGGAATGATCGCGGCATCGGAGGCGAATCTCGCCGCCTCCACCGACAAGACCATCATCATTCCGGGTCATGGAAATCCGGTGAGCAACCGAACCGAGTTGCGTGACTTCCGCGACATGCTGGTCGCTATCCGCGAGAACGTGGCAAAGCTCAAACGCCAGGGGCGCTCGCTCGACGAGGTGGTCGAGGCAAAGCCCACGTCGGCGTTCGATGCGAAGTGGGGTCAGTTCGTGATCGATCCAGCGTTCTTCACGAGGCTTGTCTACGCCGGCGTCTAGCTTCGACAGATTTCACCCAAGACGTCCCCGCGCTCCTCCCCAGTCCCTATGGGGCGCGTGCGGGACGCTTCCAGCGGCATCCCGGATTTATCCGCAGACTCAATCCACCCGAAGGAGACGACTATGTCGGAAACGAAAAGCGCGCTGTTCATCGATATTCCGGTTGAACTGCGAGAGGTGAAGTCGGTTCACAGCATCGGCGGTTTGGAGTTCGAAGGCGACTTGCCCGCGGCTCTGTTTCATCTTCAGTTGATCACGACGGACATCGCGAACTGGAAAGCATCGTCTGAAGTGGTCGTGGTGTTCCACACCAACGCGGGTCACGTCACGCTCGACGATGAGGCCTATAATTCGTCGCGCAACATCGCCACAGGCAACCCGTACAAGAAACTCGTCGCTGACCTCATGGATATTGGCGTCAAGGTCGAGCTTTGCGGCGCGACCGCAAGGGTCAACGGCTGGGGCAACGCGAATCTTCTGCCCGGCATCAAGGTCAATCTCGATGCCATGGCGCGAACCATACAGCTCGTGCAGCAGGGCTTCGTTAAGATCACCGAGTGACCTTTAGCCCATCCGGCCAGGACACAAAGCCCAAAGGAGAGTGCCATGCCTCAACTCCCATTCGGATTTCATTCAACGGCTTCGGACGTATTGAAAGGGATCGACCTGCATGGAAAAACGATGATCGTGACCGGAGGCGCGAGCGGAATAGGGACCGAGACGACGGCGGCGCTGGCCACCGCAGGGGCGTCCGTTGTCATCGCCGCCCGCCGTACGGACGCGGCCGAGGCGGTAGCTCGCAACCTCAGGGCCAGGACCGCGAACCCCAACATCCAAGTGCGGCCTCTCGATCTGTCCGATCTCGGATCAGTGACGCGTTTCCTGGATGACTGGGAAGGCCCGCTACACACGCTCGTCAACAACGCCGGCATCATGGCGCTGCCGGAACTGCAACGCACGTCCGAAGGATGGGAGATGCAGTTTGCAACGAACTTCCTAGGGCACTTCGCCCTGGCGTTGGGCCTCCGGCGATCCCTTGCCCTGGCCAACGGCGCGCGCGTCGTGTCCGTGAGTTCGAGCGGCAACCTTTTCGGCCCGGTCTTCTGGGACGACCCGCACTTTCGCTTCATGCCTTACGATCCGCTGCTGGCCTATGCGCAGTCGAAGACCGCCTGCACCCTCCTATCCGTTGGCATCACTGAACGATGGGACGACGACGGGATAAGTTCGAACGCGCTCAACCCCGGAGCTATCGCGACCAATCTGCAACGCCATACTGGCGGCCTCCGTACACCCGAGCATCTCCGCAAGACGCCCGAGGAAGGCGCGGCGACTACGGTGCTCCTGGCCGCTTCGCCTCTGGTGGAGGGAACGGGCGGGCGATATTTCGAAAACTGCGCCGAAGCTCCGGTGGTCGAAAGCCGCCCGGAGTCGCGGTTGGAGGGCGTGGCCGGGTATGCGCTCGACCGTGCCAACGCTGAAAGGCTTTGGGACGTGTCGCTCCGTCTTCTCGAGCCAGGGCGCTAGTCAGCACCGGGCACTCAGAGACTCGAAGTATGCCTTTCGTCGGCTCGAACGAGGCTAGCGTGTCCGGTTACGCGCTTGAACACCTTCTTGAATGCGATGTCCGAGCCATTCCGGTCTTGTGGCTACGGACAAAACTACGTGGGTAGGAGCTGACGGCCGACAGTGGCGGATCGCGAAGCTCGTACACCGTCGTTCCATTCTGGAAATCACGCCAAAGGAGGGCGTCCAATGACACAAACACCGATCGGAGTTGGCATCATCGGGGTACACCCCGACCGTGGCTGGGCATCGACTGCCCATGTTCCCGCGCTTCGGGACCTACCGCAGTTTCGACTTTCGGCGTTAAGTCACAACCGGATCGAAGTCGCACAGGCAGCGGCCCAGAAGTTCGGGTTCGATCACGCTGTCTCATCGACCGAGGAACTCGTGAGCCATCCCGATGTCGACCTGGTCGTCGTTACAGTCAGGGTGCCGGAGCACCTCCAGCTTGTGACCTCCGCCCTCGAGGCCGGGAAGTCGGTGTTCTCCGAATGGCCCCTCGGCATGAACCTCCGGGACGCGGAAGCCATGAACAGGCTTGCCGCCTCCAAGGGCGTTCGCACGATGATCGGCCTTCAGACCCGGGCAAACCCGACCATCAGGCACATTAGGAAGCTTGTCGCTGAAGGCTATGTCGGTGAGGTACTCTCCGCCACCGTGATCGGCTCCGGGATCACATGGGGAGAGGAACTCGAGGATGCCTTCCGGTATACGCTGGATCCCTCCAAAGGCGCGAGCATGGTGCACGTGCCGTTCGCGCATACGATGGATGCCCTTGCATTCGCATTGGACGATGAATTCATCAGCGCCTCGGCGACGCTGGTCACTCGTCGCGCGACGATAAGGATAGTCGAAAGCCAGGAGGCTGTTCCGCTCGCCGTCGCGGACCAGATCGCCTTTACTGGCAGACTTGCATCCGGCGCGCTGGTGATCAGTCACTTTCGTGGCGGGCTGTCGCGCGCGACAAATTTCCATCTGGAGATCAACGGAAGCAAGGGAGACCTGCTGCTGACCAGCCCGGTGGGCTATGTGGGCATCGGCGGGTTCAACCTCTCCGGTGCGCAAGTTGGCGAGAACCTCCATCCCATCCCCGTCCCAAGCGACTTTGGGCCAGATGACAATGTTCTGACCGGGAACGTCAAGAAACTATACGAACTCTTTGCCTCCGATCTGTTGTCGGGTACACGCCACGGGCCGACGTTCGAAAGCGCCGTTAAACTGCATCGGCTGATCAATGCGGTCGAAAAGAGCAGAGGGGCTTCCCACGAAATCTGAAGAAGATGCGCATTTTTCAACCGCGTCCAGTTCACGGTTCTCGGGCTAGTTCACGGGTATGGGCTGTTCAACAGTTGAATCGCTACCAGGCATTTTCTCAACCGGAGGGCGTGGTGCGGCGATCAAGAGAGTACCCGCATGCGCCGATAGGATAATGAGGCGAGAAACCGTGATCGCTTTCATGGTTCACTCCTTCTTCTGGAAGGAAGATTGTAACCGCGTTAGAGCACGGCGAATATTTATCCAAAATGCTTATCTCAACATTCAAACCTGCTGGAGCCCGCCTGTCCGCGAGCGCCAGGGTAGGCTCGCCAGCTAGTCGCACCAGTCGTTCCGCTGCCCTGGCGCCCAGGTCCGCGCAAACCCTTCTCCCAGCAGCTTCTTGCCGATTTCTTCACCATTCGTTCGATAGACGTTGACCAGCGGCCGGTGCGCTTGTGTCTTGTCCACCGTGCCGCTGAACATCACCCGCAAGCCCTTTTCAGCCAAAAGCTCTTTCAGCCGCCCTTTGGCAATGAGCGCTAACTTCCGTTCCTTGATGCACCTCGCGTGTGAACCGATCTCCGGCGTGTCGATCCCAGAGACGAACGGAACACCTTTCCCCATCAGTCGCATGTTTTGCCCATCGCATTTTACCGTGTCGCCGTCGGCGACGGTCAGCGTGGCGCAGACAATGAGCCCTGCTATCATTGAATGATTTTCCCACCCCCGGGCGCATCGAGGATCTTTCAATACGTCAAAAGGACGCCCCGATCGTCCTTTGAGCAATCTGGCAAACGCACATCGTCAGAACTAAGCTTTTACGGGTTCGTGTTTGGAGCAGTGGCATGGAGCTGGTCGAATACTGCCTGCACAAGCTTGGAAGCTTTTTTTACGGCACTTACTATCTGAATGGTAGAGCAATGGCGCTCAGTTTCGCCATTTCCATTGGCCTGGTTCTGACGGTTTTCGCGGTGGAGCTCAGCTATGTGGGGTTCGGCAATTCCGGGTTCCGTCGGGTTTTCTTCGAACGCAGCAAATCCACAATCACCGACATCGTCTATTTCGTCCTTCAGGCGACGGGAATGATTACGCTATTCGCGGCGCTCGCATCATTTGGTCTGTCATATGCCATCACCCACGCGGCTCAGGATGCCCCCCACCTGGACCTTGCCCGGAGGCTGCCAGGCTGGGCACATGTTCTCTTGTTCCTGGTGCTGTCAGACTTCTTGAGCTACTGGCAGCATCGGTTCATGCACCGGCTGCCCGTACTATGGCGGCTGCACGAATTTCACCACGCAGCCGAAGAGTTCAACGCGCTAACTTCGTCGCGGGAGCATCCGCTGGAGAAGGCCATAAACATGGCCATTATGGTCGTTCCGGCGCTGCTTATCGGCCTGCCAACGGCCGAATTCGCCGTCGTGACCATCACCTTTGGCGCCATTGGTCTGGTCAAGCACAGTGCCATCCCCTGGCATGGCTGGTTTGGCAAATACGTGATCCAGTCACCACGCGACCACTTCATCCATCACTCCCGAGTGCGGGAACATCACGACAAGAATTTCGCCAATTATTTCCCGATCTGGGATCATTTGTTCGGCACCTATTACGAGGGCGATGCAGACGGTGCAAAGCTCGGTCTGGACCGCGACTACTTCAACCAAACCGATCCGTTCCGCGAAAGCATCGCCACGGAAATCCGTTTCTTCCAACGCGCCGGGCAAGCTGCCAAGGCCAAGTGCGGCATAAGCCCCATAAGCGGAAAACCTGTCTCGCCGCTGGGGCTATCGGGCCCGGAACAGCGCCGGTAGCGCGAAGCTGGCATCGCTCTATTGTGATAAGCGGCAGCTTTCTGGAATCCACGAACTAGCTCCGATTGACAGAAATGGGCGATTCCAGCCGCCGCTTCCGCTCCAACAAACAGGGGTTTAAAGCGTTGTGGAGCCGATCGCAAAGCCGTTGGAAAGGCCGCCGAATTCACGATAGCGCTGTTCATCGCCGGCATGGTTTCCGGTCTCGGCCTGACGCTGGCGATGGTCTGGAAAGCATGCGAGCAGCACGGTCGCAGCGCTGAAAATGGCGGTTCATCCAGTTTTGTCACTATGTAAAATTGAATGGCGATGACTTGAATGGGGAGTATACTGCCCTCCATCGGTCGCATTAACTGATGGTAGTGGTCGCTTGGGAGTGCATTTTCGGAGGAGCACCGAGATGTTGCTTGCCCTTATATCCCTTACAGATTTCGAAATCGAACTCGTTACTTCCGCGGTTCGCGAGTGGTGCCGTTTGCATCATCGCGACATTGATAGCAGCGATGGACGTAGAGCTCTCACGGTTGCGGTCGATCTGGTCCAATCCAAACACACTGAGGAATGTCTTCTCCCGGAATTGACCCAGCGCCTTGCCCCGCCCAGCGCGACCCCTCCCCAAAACGCACATGTGGTCAGTGACCGAACGAGAGCGTCCTGAGAACGTCTTTCTGCTCCGGGGTGCACAACCAGCCCGGCGATCATCTTGGACCACTCCACCCCTTGTTTTTGTTCCAATAGGAAAATGCTGCGCACCAAGTCATCGCCGGGATGGTTTCCGGTCTCGGGTGGCGCTGGCGATCGTCTAGCAACCCTTCAAATCATTCCAGGCGATCACCGCCCGCCACGCCTCGTGCTCGCGCTGGCTGGCGGGGCTGCGGAAAAATGGCCGAGACTCCAGAATGACTTTCTCCTCGCATTTCAGGCACGCGACTTCCGGCGCAGGCTCATAGAGCACTCTCCCCAAGCCGCCGCAGCTGCACCGTCCCAGCCGGGGTATGGTGTCCTCGCACACCACTGGGCGCTGTCCCTTGAGTTCAGCGATCATCCTTGCTTCCTCGACCTCCGTTGTGCCGCATCAACCGGTGGTAATATTGCTCGACCCTACGCATAGCCTCGCTCGGTTCAACTTCGATTCCTTGATGTGGGATCACCCGTTGACGGACTTGCGGGCCAATGCCGCTCCAATGCCATTGGCCACTCTTCGGGCCGCCAAATCTCCATCCGAATCCTCCCGATGATTACCTCCCCGTCATAGCCCAGCCAGTCGAGTCAGTCGGCTGGTTGGACTCGTCGATCTTGGTGCCGCGCCATTGGTAGAGGGGTTGGTATCGAGTTGGCATGTCCTGGAACATCGGCCCAGCCGGCCGAATGATCAACCAGGGTGAATTGCTTTTTAAGCTTCTTCGCGCAGCCGATCAAACACCTCCGGCAGGACGGTGACCACCGGTTAAAAAAACCCCCGCGAGAGCGGGGATCAGTAGTAGGGGTGTTTTGTAGGCATAACGCCTCGCGGCGATGCAAATACTATTATGCACTCTTTACAAATGGTTTCAATAAATATTACTTTTGCAAGCGCATGTTTTTCCATCTATATTATGAAAGGCTAAAAAGAGGACTGTATGGTTCGTCAATAAGACACAAAAAAATGATATCCAGAGGATAATATAACTATAATTTGCATTGATATTTGGTATTGTTAGTTCGGCCGCTCAGCGATAACTTGCTAAACCCTAAGCAAATAGTCTCCTGTACGTTGGGCGGCCATCAATCGCTCAGTTGGTCGTTCGCCCAATGATTGCTGGATTGAACATGCGTCTTCGTGCGCCGGCCTGTCGCTACCTCCTCCTGGAGTTGCCAACCGGCCTTCGGTTTGGGCCACCCCTTCTTTGCTGCCCGGAAATCGGCTTCTATTTCGGCTTTCGCCTTTGCTGCCGTCGGGCCACTTGCCCAGACGGTTATGCGCATTCGGCCCGCTCTGAAAACAAAGCGGCGCTCGGTGGCGTTCTTGCCGGCGCTATATCCTGCGCGAAAGCAAACGCGCGCAGCCGACGAGGTAACGCTGTCGCGGAAAGACCCTGGTTGCGACCGCCACCAGTCGTTAAATGCCACATCGAAGGCCACGGTTTTGAGTTGATCACGGTCAAGCATATCAATCTCGCTCGTAGCTCGGACGCCACCCCCGCGTGATACCACGGCCCATGGCGCCTTCGGTCAATACTAGCTGCCAGCGAAGGTAGCGAATGTCACCGAGCAGCGTTGCTATCGCAGCTTGCACATCGCCTTTGTGATAAGCAAGCACCTCCGCAATTTCATCGTCCACGGCTTCGCCGATCGGCTGCTCCCGCATATCCGTGCTCCATACTTGCTGTTATCAGACGCCGGCCGCTCGCCGATGTTCTTATTATGTTCACATGAGGAGCGGAGTCAACAATCTATCGTGACGCAATTGTTTTGAGGATTGCTGTGCTAGCAAAAATGCCCCGCCGAAACGAGGCATTTGACCGAAAGAGGAAAGGACGAGACCGCGCGGGGGGCGGGCGATGTTGAGAGGCTTGCGAGCGCAGGACTCTCTCGCGCGGTCCCTACGAAATAACAACAGAAAACCTGTCTGGTTCCTGTACGCTTTCGGACAGAATTACGTGCCCTTCGATATCGTCGGCGATGTCAGGCTAGAAAATCGGCGCCCTATTCTATGATGGCCGGTGATTGGGCTTCAGGGCCAATAGGAGGCGTCCTCGTCTGCACACTCTTCAGGGCTCAAGCCATCAGCATGGAGCGATAGCCAATAAGCTCGCGCAACGGTCCGCGCATATTCAGAGGGTTCCTTGCCAAACGGCAAGCCTTTCTCGGCCGAGAGCTCCCAAATCCGTTTTGTGAAAAGGACGGTGAATTTGTCTTCGTCCAGCATCTGCAAAAAAACAGAACCTCCGCACCCGCATCGAGGCCCTCTCACATCGGGGGCCGCGCAGAAGGGGTAGGAGAAGGAGTTGACCATTGCCCTCTGCGCGGCCCGAACCCCGTGGAGGGGGTAGATCGCAAACAGCGCAGGGCAACGCTATCTGACGATCCGAGTAGTTAACTACAATGGGAGGCGGCGGTTCCTGGACAGTTACGCACCCTTTGCCGCCTTGAGGGTGGCCGGCCTCGGCGGACCGCACGGCCACTGCGAACAGGGGTGCAGCAGTACAAGATACTGAAGCCGCGCGGTCCGTCGTCGAAACCCATAACTACCTGAATAGGTTCCCGGATCACGAGTCGACCGCGAACAAAAAAGCCCCGCTGGTTTGAAATGACCCCCGAAAGCTGGACACCCAACTTCGGGGTCAGTTCAGGTTGGCGGGGCTAGTTTGTTCAGACGGAAAGGTGGCTGCGCCATAGCTGCTGGGGAGCGGACCAAAGCGCATCCTCGCACCAAACCCGCCACCTAAAAGAGCGCGTTCGGCTGATCGGCGCACGAGGGGCACGCCGGCGAATTCGGCCAGAAGCTTGTGCGGTCCGCCCACACCCATGCGGCTCGCTCTGCCGGCCGCAAGCAGGATGATCGCGACGGACATCGGCTCGGGCGACCGCCCCGAATTGCAGGGATCATCAGACATTCTCTCGTAGTTGATGGTCGCCGGCTTCTTCTTCATATCGGTCGTCGGCACCATCAAAAACCGCCGGGTACTGCCCGATCATATCGATGGTCCTGCGCGTCCAAATCCGAGGAACATGGTAGTATTGGCGCGAGTTGTGGCCCGGCACTTAAACATGGCTCGGGTGTAATCCGGATCGGCATGCCACCACCGCGCGACTTCTGCGTCTCATAGCAGCGCGCATGCCCCAATCATAACTTTCGTCGGCTTGTCCACCAACGAGGTGCAACGCGCAGCCACAGTGTCGACTATCGGAGACGCGGGATCCTTCGCCGTAACATGACTCTTAAATCCGAGATAGTCGGTCCATAAATCCGAAACGGACGAGCTTGAAATCCGAATTAGACGGGAATAAATTCCGAATCGGACGGGGAGGGTGACCATTTGAGCCCCACGTGCCCGCATGATTTAATGACTCGAGGAAAAGCCGGAATGCTCTACCCCAGGGGTGCAACCGATAGGATCCGAATCGCCTTGAAGGACACCCCGGTGGTGTTGATCAACGGACCGCGCCAATGTGGAAAAACGACCTTGGCACGAACGCTGCTGCAGTCAGATCGACCGTACTTTACCTTCGACGACGAGACAACCTTGTTGTCCGCCAGGACAGATCCTGTCGGATTTATTCGCCAGATTGACACCGCAATACTCGACGAAGTTCAGCGGGTTCCCGAGATCCTGCGAGCGATCAAACTGGCAGTCGACGATGATCGCCGACCGGGTCGATTTCTATTAACTGGCTCGGCGAATATCCTTGCTTTGCCCACGGTATCGGACAGCCTTGCAGGCAGAATGGAAGTCGTTACCTTGCTTCCACTTGCCCAGGCGGAAATCCGAAACGGCACAACAAATTTTCTAGATACTGCATTCGCAGGTCAGGCAACCACCCCATCACAGCCGTTGACCGGAGATGCATTGATCGAGCTCTGCTTGTTTGGCGGCTATCCTGAAATGCTTTCCCGCTCAGACCCGAAGCGCCGTTCCGCCTGGGCCCGAGACTATATCCGCGCTATTGTCGAACGGGATGTGCGCGACATTGCTGATGTCGAGCGCCTGGATCAGATGCCGCAACTGATGCGTGGGCTTGCCCATCATTCCGGACAATTGCTCAACTTCACACAACTGGCTGGCCAAGTTGGTCTCGATGACAAAACCGCTCGCCGCTATATAGGCCTGTTTGAGCAGTTGTTTCTCGTCCGGCGTATAGAGCCTTGGTTCCGCAATCCTCTTAATCGCCTTGTGAAGACCCCGAAGCTCTTGTTTCTCGATAGCGGGCTTTTGGCGGCTTTGATTGGGATCACGGCAGATCGGGTCAGAGGAGAGCGCTCGCTCTTCGGGCCGATACTTGAGACCTTCGCCGTGAACGAAATCTTCAGGCTCTCGACTTGGAGCGCCGTTCAAACAAATATTCATCACTACCGCGACAAGGATCAGGACGAAGTCGATGTCATTCTCGAAGACGAGATGGGCAGCATTGCGGGATTTGAAATCAAGGCGTCGGCAACCGTGACACCGGCCGACTTCAAGGGGCTGAGAAAAGTCGCAGCCGCAACCGGAGTCGCCTTCAGAGCGGGCTGGGTGCTCTATGACGGCGACAAGGTTCTGCCGTTCGGGGACAGACTTGCTGCTGTGCCCCTCTCTTGTCTCTGGAGCGCATAATCACCCACCCGGCGATTTGCAGCCCACCCGTCCCAGCGAGATCATTTAACGAATAGCGCGCCACGCGAGCTACCCCGTAGAACCAGCCAGGCTTTCCATCACTCTTCGAGAACAGAATCGAAGATAAAAAAAAGCCCCGCTTGTTTGAACTGACCCCCGAAAGTTGGACACCCAACTTCGGGGGTCAGTTCAGGTTAGCGGGGCTAGTTTGTTCAGACGGAAAGGTGGCTGCGCCATAGCTGCTGGGGAGCGGACCAAAGCGCATCCTCGCGCCAAACGCGCCGCTGCGACAACAGTTCCACACAGTGAAATGTGTTTTGGGCAAATTTCTTTTTCGAGCGCCGCTGCTGAAGCGTCGCAATGACAATAACTGAAAGTTTTGCGAGATGCGGCCGAGTTGATCGATTCGGCCCTGTGGTCGAAGTCGCTCAGAATTTATATCTAAATTTATCTAATCCATTGGACGATGTCGCGATGGGTTCAAATCCTTTCAGGAGCTTCGATGCGCAGTTGCGGGTCGGCCGTTCGATTCTCATCAAGGCATGACAGTCACATTGCCTAAATTACAGATTTGGGCTCAAGGTCATCGTTCATTGGATCGGCTCGGAGATCATCGCGGCTTTTATTTCTGTTGTGGCATCCGACTCTTGTGGGCAGGGATGACGCGTCGCTCGAGCCACAGATACGCGGCGGCCGTCCAGGAGAATCCGAGGCCGCCGCAGCCTTCGCCGGTGACGGGGTCGAAATATTCGGCAAAACCTTCCGCTTCGATCGCCGCAATCGTCGATCTCCGCAGCTCTTCGGCGCTATCCGCGTGGCCATTGCGCTTCAGTCCATCGATCAGCAGCCAGTTGATGATCGCCCAGGCGGGTCCGCGCCAGTAGCGCTTCGGCTCCCAGCTCGCAATACCCGGCTTGGTGGTCGGAAAGGCGACCTTGAGGCTTTTGGACCAAGTCTTCATCTCATCGACCAATGCATCCGCGACCGGTTTTTCGAGGTCGACCGAGAGGAGCGGGATGAAGCCGGCTTGTGTTGCTGCCTCGATATCCTGGCCAGAAATGAGATCGCGCGAGACGAAGCGTGACAGGGCAGGGCGCCACTGGGCGAGAATCCCCTTCCGGGTCAACGCATTCAACGCTGCGATCTCGGCCGCGTCGTCTACCCGGCCAAACGCGCGGGCAAGGGCTTCCAAGTCTTCGCCGGCCTTGAGGAGGATCGCGGTCGTCTGGATCTCGGCGACCTTGAATGGCGCCTTTTCCCATTGCTTCGCCGGATCCCAGCCGCAGGCGGCATAGGTATCGACGAGATGGATGAAGCGGCGGTAATCCTCGTCGCGCGGGCGCATGTCGGCATCCACATGGCCGGTATCCTTGCGCTCGACAGGCGTATCGGTGGTGGTCGGTACGCGGGCGAGCGCGATGTCCCAGGCGGGAGAATTGTCGCTGCCGCTTTCCCAGGGATGCAACAGCGCGATGAGACCGGTGCCATCCGGATCGCGGGCGGAATACCACCAGCGATGCCATTTCAGCGCCGCCTGGTAGAGGGGCAGGGTGCGCGCCTCGGCATTCCTGCCTGCGGCTTCATGCAGCCTGCGCAGTGCGATCGCAAAGACTGGAGGCTGGGTTATGCCGGAGGTCGGGATCCGATGCTTCGTGCGCCAGACATACGGCCCCGGGAAATAGGTATCGCTTGGCGCGTGGAAGACGATATGCGGAATCATCCCGTCCGCCCACTGGCCCTCGACCAGCCGCTCGAGCTCGCGATAGGCGCGGTCTATATCGTAGAGCGCAAAGCCCATGGCGACGAAGGCCGAATCCCAGTTCCACTGGAAGGGGTAGAGGCGGTCGGTCGGCACGGTATAGCCGCCGCGATCGTTCGCGGCGAGGATGCGCTTCGCCTGGTCGATATGCACGTTCATTTCGGATACTCCGGTGTTCTTAGGCCAAAGCGGCCGGAAAGGACTTGCCGCTTTCGGGCGAAAGCCAGGTAATGCGCTTCTGGTCGAGCTTCAGGCCGATCGTGTCGCCGCTCTTTACGGTTTCCGAGGCCGGCAGGATGACGCGCACCGGCTGGTCGCGGATCGAGCCGGTCAAAAGCAGGTGCGATCCCATCGGTTCGGCAACGCGGACCCTCATTTCGAGGCCCTGTGGCAGCGGCGCGAGTTCGACGGCCTCGCCGCGCAGGCCAAGGATGATTTGATCGCCGGATTTCTGTGGCGCGGTAAGCTGTTCGGCGCCTGCCGCCACCTGACCGTTCGAAACCGGGACCTGGATGAAGTTCATCGGCGGGTTGCCGATGAAGCCGCCGACAAAACGTGTTGCCGGGTGATTGTAGATCTCGACCGGATGGCCGACCTGCTCGACGATGCCGCCATGCATGACGGCGATGCGGTCGGACAGACCCATGGCTTCCGTCTGGTCGTGGGTGACATAGATCGTCGTGGTTCCTGCTGCTTGCAGCACGGTCTTGAGCTCCGTGCGCATTTCGAGGCGAAGCAGCGCGTCGAGGTTTGAAAGCGGCTCGTCCATCAACAGAACCTTCGGTTCGACGGCAAGGGCACGGGCGACTGCCACGCGCTGGCGCTGGCCACCGGAAAGCTTGTTCGGGTAGCGGTCGAGATATTGCTCGATATGCAACAGGCCGGCGGCCTTCTCGACTTGCGCCTTCACGCGTGTGTCGTCGGCCTTCTGCATCCGCAGCCCGAAGGCGACATTCTCATAGACGGTCATATGCGGAAAGACCGCGTAGTTCTGGAAGACCATCGCAAGGCCGCGATCCTTGGGAGGCAAGCCGATCACCGACTTGTCGCCGATACCGACATCTCCCGATGTTGCAGTCTCGAGGCCCGCGATGATGCGCAGCAGCGTGGTCTTGCCGCAGCCGGACGGGCCGAGCAGCGAGACGAATTCGCCGTCGTTGATCGTCAGCGAGACCTCTTTCAGCGCCTGGAAGGCTCCGAAGCTCTTGCGGATGCGGTCGATGACAATATTGGCCATATCTCTGGTCCCGTTATTTGGAGGAAATGCCCCAGATCGCGAAGAGGTAACGTCTGACCGCGAAGATGAAGACAACCGAGGGAAGGATGAGCATCAGACCCCCGGCAAAGCGATAGTGCATCGGGCTTTCCGACAGCACCGTCAGCAGGTAGGCGGTCAGCGTGCGGTTGCGCACTGTCAGCACCGAGGCGGCAAAGACCTCGTTCCACGAGATGACAAAGGCAAAGACCGCGGTTGCGACAATGCCGGGAAGCGCCAAGGGCGCCACCACCTTGAAGAAGGCCTGGATGCGGGTGCAGCCGAATACCCAGGCGGCTTCCTCCAACTCCTTCGGCACGCCGAGGAAAATGCCCTGCGTGACGAGTGCGGCAAACGGCAGCGCCAGGACCGTATGGATGAGGCCGACGCCGAGGATCGTATCGTAGAGGCCGAGCCGGATGAAGGAGACTGTCAGCGGCAATGCCAGGATCGCCAGCGGAAAGGCGCGGGTCAGCAGCACCAGGAGCCGGTAGCTGTCCTTGCCGCGAAACTCGTAGCGGGCGAGCGCATAACCGGCAGGCGCGCCGAGCAGGATGGACAAGGCGACCGTGATACCTGCAGCACCGAGCGAATTGAGGAAGGACTGGACGACGCCTTCGGTCTTCAAAAAGAGAAGGAAGGGCTCGAGCGAAATGCCCGTGGGAAGGCCGGTCTTCGGCCAGATATAGACACCCTGGCGACCGCCGAGCGCGCCGAGCGCGACCAGATAGATCGGCACCAGAACCCAGGCGCAGAGCGCGACGATGCCGCTCCAGAGAAGCCAGCGGCGCGAGGAGACGAAGCCGGCAGCGCTGGGGATGTCCGTGGTCGTGCTGATGGTATCCGTGGTCATGGCAGGCGCTCCGGATCGACCTTCAAGGCTTTCAGATAGATGAGGGTGGCGGCAAGCGAAATGATCATGATCAGCACCGCATAGGCGGCAGCGACGCTGTAGTTCTGGTTCTGGTTCTGCCAATTGTAGGCCTCGCCGACGAGAACCGGGAAATTGCGTCCCCCGAGCGCATAGACCACCGCGAAGACCTCGAAGGCGAGCACGGTGCGCAGGATCAGCGCCGATTGCAGCGCCGGGCGGATCAGCGGCAGGGTGATGCGCCAGAAGCGTGTCCACGGACCTGCACCGAAGATTTCGGCAGCTTCTTTGAATTCCTTCGGAACCTGGTTGAGACCGGCGACGATGATGACCATGACGATAGCCGTGCCGCGCCAGATTTCGGCAACCGCAATCGCGATGAAGAGCGCGACCGGCGTCTGGTAGGAAAGCCAGCTTGCCTGCCTTCCGATGATACCGAGGCCGAAGAGCAGCGAATTCAGATAGCCGGTATTCTGCAGGATCGACAGCCAGACGAGACCGGCGGCGAGATCGGAGATGCCGAGCGGGATTGTCCAGATCCACAGGATCGTCTCGCGCCCGCGGCCGACCTTGGCGACCATTGTACCCATGGCAAGCGCAAGGGCGATCTGCACCGGCACGACCGCAATCGTCAGCAGGAAGGTGTTCTTCACCGAGCGCGTGAAATTGATGTCGGTTACCATGCGCTCGGCATTCGCTAGCGACGGCGCGCCATTGTCCGAAACCGCCAGCCAGATCGTCTGCGCCAGCGGCACGACAAACAGCAACGCCAGAAAGGCGACGGATGGCAGGATCAGCAGATAGGGAATCCAGGGTCGGCTATTGGTCATCGGCTTCCGCCTCGACGAGCAGAGGGTTGAAAGAGCGCCCGGGCATTTCGCCCGGACGCGTCCCGGGCGGATTTATTCGACCGGGCAGGGGCCGTCGCTCTTGGCATCAGGCGCCCAGCAGGCAGCTTTCGTGTCGGTCATCAGCTTGGCCATCGTGGCGCCCTGGGTCTTCAGCACGTCTGCAACAGGTTCGTTCTGCAGCACGATGCGCTGGAAGCTGTCCATGTAGACCTTGTTAAACTCACCGCCCTTGTCGCCGAGGCCGACCGGAAGCAGCGAGATGACAGCGTCCTTGGACGCCTGGGTGGCGGTGACAGCACCCGCGAGAAGGGCGACGCCGGCGTCGAGATCCGGCGGCAGCTTGACGTTCAGGGTCGGGAAGAAGCCGACCTTGGAGGCGGTCAGGAGCTGCGTGTCCGGCATGGAAAGGTGCTCGATGATCTTTTCTGCGCCGGCCTTGTCGGGCGCGCCCTTCGGAATGGCGAGACCAGCAACGACTGGCATGTAGCCACGACCCTTGGGGCCGGCAGGAGCGGGGAAGACCACATAATCATCCGGTGCGGCTGATATGGCATTCTTCAGCCGGGCGATGTGGTCCCAGGCCACCATGACTTCGCCGGCAGCGAGCGGCTCCTGCATGAAATCGTAGCTGGTGGAGTTCGGTGTCACATTGGCCCACAGCGTCTTCAACTTCTCCCAGCCGGCGGCCGCATCGGCACTCTGGAAGGTGCGCACGACACCGCCCGTGAAGGAGGGATAGAAATAGCCCTGGAAATAACGCGCCATCAGCCCCTTCGGGCCGGCCGGGAAACCGATCTGCGGCTGACCCGTCGCCTCCTGCATATTCTTGCCCCACTCGATCAACTGATCGTAGTTCAGCGCGTTCACGTCGGCGCCAGCCGGCAGGTATTGCAGCGCGTCCTTCTTGGCAGCCATCACATAGGTCGCCTGCATCCAGGGAATGTACTGCTGGGTCGGCTTGCCGAGCTTGCCAAGGTCGAGCAACGACTGCGGCATGCCGCTTGCTGCCAGCTTCTTGGCGAGATCGTCGAGCGGCTCGAGCGTGTCCTTGTCGGCAAGCGGCGAGAGCTCCCCATGCAGCGCACCGACGAGGCTGACGGTGCGCTTACCGGCTTGACGTTCGGCCTCCATGCGGACAGCAAACTGCGGCGGCTCCTCGACCACGTAATCAACCGAGCCGACATCCTTTAACAGCTCCTCGCGGACAACGGTCGCCTCTTCGATCGGACGAAGCTGGGTAGACACGAAAACCGTCTGGGCAAGCACAGGCGAGGCGAAGGCCAGCACGGTGGAAGCCAGAATTCCAAATGACATGATATGTTTCATCTTCTCCTCCTTCATTGTTCTTTGTTTGCACTTCTGTCTATGCCGCCTTTGCGGGACGGCGATGGCTGTCGCGATCGACGAACTCGATCGCGTGAAGCTCCTGGAGTTCTGCGGCAGGCTCCCCGGCGATGGCGCGCAGCAGCAGCGAGGCGAAGCTCGCGCCGAGGTTTTCACCGGTCATGCGCATGGTCGAGAGCGGCGGGCTGGTGAAGGCGCCCATTGGCAGGTCATCATGGCCGACAATGCTGATCTGGTTGCCGCCATCGACCTCGCGTAGCGCCCTCAGCGCCCCGATCGCCATTTCGTCCGTGGTACAGACGAGTGCGGTTGGACGCGATGGTTGGCGAAGAAGTTCAAGCGCCGCGAGATAACCGCCCTGTTCCAACGGCGCGCCTTCGGCACAGAGGTCGGTCGCTAGGCCGCATTCCTCCATCGCCGCCCGCCAGCCACGGCAGCGGTCATGTGCGAAGTAATATTCCTGCGGCCCGGCGATATGGCCGATACGGCGGTGGCCGGCGGCATGGAAGCGCAGCGTCGCGGCCCGGAAGCCGGCAAAGCCGTCGCCGTCGATATAAGGATGGGGCAGCAGGCTTTCCGTGCGGCCGTTCGTGACGAAGGGAATGCCGCGCGACTGCAGAAACTCGACGCGCTCGTCCTTCCGCTTGGTGCGGACGAGAAGCATGGCGTCGACGCGGCGGCCATCGACGAAGCGGCGGCAGATGTCGAGTTCGCTCTCGCCGCGCGGCACCGGCGCAATCACCAAGTTGAGGCCGGCAGCAGCAAGGTGTTCGGCACATCCGGACAACATATCGAGGAAATGCGGGGGGCCGATATGGCCAGGATCGCTCGGCAGCGTGACCGCAACGAGCTCGGCGCGCTGCCTGCGGAGGCGGCGAGCCGACGCATTCGGCCGGTAGCCGACCTTGTCGGCAGCCTCACGAACCCGTTCGCGCGTGGCGGCGGATACATCGGCATAACCGTCGAGCGCACGCGACACCGTGGTGATCGACAGTCCCAGCGATTGCGCGAGCTGTTTGAGATTGGCCAACATCTTCCTCCCGAAGTGAGGAAAAGATTCTCCAAAACGTTTTGGGAGTCAAGCCAAAACGTTTTGGATATGGCGGTCTATTATTTCCAGGGCCAGGATTTCGATGATTCCATCGCAGCCGGTAGACCTTAGGAGAATGAGGCGATCGGCGCGTGCAACGGTCTACCGACCGCGCCTTCGACAGCGATAGCTGTTCCTCATCCCGCCGTGCTGATGAAGCCAACTATCCCAGGACGCCGCTAGGACCAATCCAACAAATGTCGCCAGTTGTTAGGCTAGTGCGTCGTTGCTAACTTCCAAGAATTCCCAGAAGGACAAGCTACGCCGTCAAAGCGCGTAGTACCCTCCAGTGACTGGCGACGTGTTACGAAACCGCGACATCCATCAAGCCTGTCGTCAGTGTCAATCTGTTCGATAACTCCGGCGCTCCCGGTCGACGGATTTGCCCAGGCGAGAGCTTTCGTTCCGACAGTTCCGCGGCCGACCACATCTGCAATAACAGCTTGATCGCTGACTGGGACGGCCCCGGGTGAAACGGAGGGCGCAGAAGACACTTCGAGAGGTTCGGTGTGCGAACAGGCGGCGAGAAACGCCACGCACGGAATGATAACTATTCGTTTCATGCAGAAAATGATGGATCTGATGACGACTATTTCAACCCACGGCGCATCACTTTAGGCGAGGGCAGCTCAGATTCTAAAGAGGAAGCTGTTGGGGTTGGAGATTTACGTCTCATTTCGGGCTGATCTGGCCGAGCCTCTGCATCGCCTGAGCACACAGCGAATGATCTGAGGCGGTGAGGTCTGCATTCAACTCATCGCAGGATTGTACGAACCAATCGAGTCAGCTCGACAAGTAGTCTCCATTGGTTGCTCTGGCCGTCGAGCCGTCAACCACAATTCCCAGAAACTCGCCGGGCCGTACACCTGATCCTGCATGGTCCCGATTGTCTCGGGTGCGGGTACCCGGCCGGCTCAGCCAACGAGCTTCAATTTTCATGTGTGATACCATCCGCGCTCTGGCTGATCGCGATGAAGCGGCTCTTCACGATCTCGACACGACCGATGGGCCCGCGGATATTGCCTTCGAGGAAATCATCGAAATCTTGATGATCCAAGAGAGCCTCGAATCGCTCGGCAATGAAGGCACGGACATCGGCGTTTGCGGCGGCTACCTCCTCGGGAAGATTATCTCGCCCATCAACGATCAGAAGGACGTCCTCTGCATCTCGGCTCATGAACAGGTCGTCGTTGCCCCGGCCGGCAAAGGCTTCCAGTTTGGTGGCGAGGAATAGTGGCGGCGTCAAGACCAGTATGGTCAGCTCGTCGGAGAGCTGGAAGGCGGTCGCCGTCTCAATACCCTTCGCATACCAGCGATTGCTGAAGCCGAGGACCGATGGGTCGTCCGGCATGAAATCGACCTTGAGTTGGCCAAGTCGCATACGGCAGATCACTTCCTCGTCGGCCGCCTCCATAAAGCCCTTTTGGCGGAGCTCGTCCTGAAGGACAGCCCATGCGGAGGTCCCGTCAGATCGACGATAAGATCGATGTCGTCGGTGGCGCGTACGTCCTCAAGCGTTATGGGATCCGTTATGAACAATGCAGTCGTGCATCCGCCGACGAAAACCAGGCGCTCACGGAGGTCTTCGCCCAATGCAGATGCGACAGCCTTCAACATTTCGAGTAGTTGAGCGCTGATGGCAGTCATTTGCTCAAGATCCTTGACCTGAGATGGTCGGTTGCAAGACCGACCTCCCGCTGATTTCCAAGCCTGATCGCATCGACCAACGCCAGGTATTCATAGAGCCGATCATCCTTCAAGGCAGCGTCCGGAACACTTTTGAAAAGCGGATCGACTGACTGACCCATCTCCCGACCGCTGGCGAAGGGCCAGACATAATTGTAGGTTCCGCTCACGAGAAGCCCCTGAAGCATTGGCGCGGCGAAGGCCGTCGGGACGCCACGCTGCATCGAGCCCACCTGGGCGGGAAATACAAACCGCAGTCCGTTCGTGATAAAACCGAACAGGTTACGGCGGTGCGGTCTGATTTCGCTCTTGCTGTTGTGTTTGCGTGCGATGCCGGATGCGACGCTTCTTTTGATCGATTGTGCGATCTCCGTCTTGCTGATGCCGAGCAGGGCTTCCAGGTTGCGCACTGAGTAGGGATCGCCACCCACGGATTCGGCACGCAGCTCATCTGCACCCTTCGTGAGTTCTTGATCCTGCAGGCTGATCAACTTCAGCAGAACGACTACGTCTTGGCTCTTCATGTTTCCTGTCCTCTGTCCTAGGACTGAGGACACTAAGCACGAGTTACATCCTCGTGTCAAAGCCTTAGGTGGAGGCTCAGCAGTAGGACTAGCGTCCCCGCCACAATTTCCTACCTAGGGTTTTGAAATGGTACCTGCCGCTTCGGGGCGGGGAAGTCCCTGAATATAGGTGCTAACATCGGCCTAAATGATATCGGTCCGACTTCGGCTAACGGCCTGCGACGCATGCGTGAGCGACGGAGGTTGTTATAGCAACGTGACTATCGCCAGAGGCGCCTCGGTGTTAGGTCGTTTGGTTTGGCCACTCGCAGCCTCATCGATACGACAGGAGATCAATTGCGGTAATGCCTTTTTCAAATGCCAGCCATTGCGCCCAGCTCACCAGCCACAGGTGTACAGCAGTCTGGTGGCGGGCGCGAACGAGGCGAGGTCGCGTTCAGGGACCTGCGGCTTTTTGCGTAGCCGCAGGGCGCCTGCATCGCTGGACCGGACGGATTTGTGAAGCGCCCGGACCGTCAAGGCCTACGACAGCTTCCGGATGGTGCTGTAAATGATATTGCGGTTGGCGCCGAACCAGACCGCGCAATCAACCGTATTTGCCGGCGCACTGCTTCTGGCAATAC
The DNA here is from genome assembly GCF_000271845.1 of Rhizobium leguminosarum bv. trifolii WSM2297. The sequence goes on from NZ_JH719392.1 coordinate 196,039, forward strand.
GCCACATGTCGGCCTCGGACCGCTGGAGGAGCTCCCAGTTCATATAGGATTCCATGTATCCGTCATCGGCCATCTCATCGGAGAAGTTGGCAAATAGGAAGACGCCGCCCGGTTTCAGCATGTCCATGCAGATCTGGGTGAGTCGGATTGCGACTTTATCGGTGAGGTAATCGTACAGTCCTGCTGCGTAGATCAGATCGAAGGTGCCGAGCTGATGCTTTCGTCCGAGCAGGCCGCGCACGGATCCATCGATAGGCTCGACAGCCGTCCCATGGAATTGGCTTGAGATCGAGCCGATGCTTTGGGGATCCTGATCCAGGGCAACCCAGCGTTTAAGGCGGCCTTCTGCCAGTGCTGTCGATGCCTCCGCTTCGCGAAGGTGACCGGCGGCGATGGCCAGGACCTCGGTATCCCCACCCGTTCGCGCAGCGGTCTCATCGACGTAGCGGGTCAGGATGTCGCGACGTTCCCTGACGGCGACCGGGCCTGGAGCGTTTATCGTGTATTCGAAGATATCGAGGCCGAGATGGGTGGATCTGGCCACTTCTTCGGCCACCGCCGGATGTCCGTAAATAAAGTCTATGAGACTGGCATCACCGGAATAGCCTCGCGGTTTTTCAAAGGACCAGCGCGTGAACGGGCATTGCTGCAGAATCTTTGCCGAGGGGTGGGCCTGGATTAGCGGGATGAGCTTCTGCCACACGGCCGCGCCGCATTTTTGGCGGACGTCGTGGAGCTGACCAATCAGCCACCTGACGGCCTCAGGCAGGTCCTTGCCGGCGGCGAACCGCTGCATTGCAAGGCTGATGACAATTGCAAACTCGGCCTCCGCAGTGCGCAGCAGGCCTGTTTGGTGATCCTGGTTGGGTGAGAGGAAATTATTGCTGACGGACTGCGGGGTGATCAAGCTTTGGCCATCAAGGGAAAAGAGCGGCTGTGCCACGGAACCTCACTGGTAAATAACAACTTAAGAGTTAAGATAAAATCCTCACCATTCTCTTAACGTCAAGTCAAGGCCTGTGGCAGTGGTCGCCGCTGCACCACTTAATTTTAGAAAATATTAGTGAAGCCGAGAGATACACCGCCAGATTGGGCGCTATTTGACTGTTATCGGTTGATGTGGAGCTGGCGTGGGGCTATCCAACTTCAGTTTGCGGTCTGCGTAGGGCAACTGCTGCAAGATGTTGGGTGGCACGGGCATGATGCACATGTTAGCCGAGACCGCAGTCGCCACGATTGGGCCGACGCCGTCGCCAGAACAGTTGCGTCGCCTTTATAAGCAGAACAGCGAGAGCGGCCGAAAGTGCGCCACGCGCAGCGGCCTCTGGATCGCGGTGGCAGTTTACCTTGCCTATGCTTTCGCGGACTATCTTTTTATTAGCGATGTCGTCGGCTACACGGTCGCTGGCCGATTGGCGGTAAGCGTCAGCGCGCTAGGCATGCTGGAACTCTTGCTCTACCGCAATGCAAAAGCCGATACGGTCGACATGGCAGCGGCGGCGTCCGTGCTCGCAGCTTATCTTGTCTGGCTTCTCACCGCCCAGATGACCACGGTCAGGGACGCGTTCTCATACTATATGGTTTTTGGCGCGATCTTCATGATGAGCGTCAACCTGTTCTTCAGTTTCCGGTTTCCGCTTGCTCTTGCGGCCTCCGTCACGAACGTGCTCATCTTCGTCGGCGCCCTCTATCTGTTCGCGCCTATGTTGCTTCTCCACAAGCTGATCCTTGGTGCGTTCTGTATTTCCTGCTTTATTTTTACGTCTTACGTGAACCTTCAGCTCAACCGAGAGCGCTATAAAGTCTTCCTGAATGCTCTTGAAGCCAGTTTGCAGCAGGCGGCCGCCGACGAAAGGGGCGAGGCTCTTTTGCACCTCTCGAACACGGACTCGTTGACGGGCCTCGAAAATCGCCGGGCAATCGATCAACGCCTGCGTGATCATTGGCAAGGCTGGCGGGACCAGAGAGCGCCCTTTGCCGTCCTTCTTATCGATGTCGATTACTTCAAGCACTATAATGACTGTTATGGCCACCAGGAAGGTGACCGGTGCCTTGTCGCCGTATCCCAGCTTCTCCAGAGCGTGGCCTCGTCCTACGGCTCGATCATCGGGCGATATGGGGGCGAGGAATTCATCGTCATCACTCCCATGCAAAATACGGAAAGAGCGGCCGCGCTCGCAGAAACAATGTGTGCTGCCGTCCGCGCGCTGGCCTGGCCACACGAGCACAGGCGCGACGGAACCGCTGTCATCACCGTCAGTGTCGGTCTGTCCTATACGCGAGACCAGACAAAGCAGGTTGACAAGGTCATTCATGAAGCGGATCGCGCGCTTTATGCCGCCAAGGCAACGGGTCGCAACACCGTCGTGGTCTTCGATCCTGACGACCCGCAGAGCAGCGATGACAGCGAGGATATCGCCGCGACCCTGAAGATCGCGCTTGAACACGGCCTCGTCTCCCTCGTCTATCAGCCGATCCGCAACGTCCAGACCGGTAACGTGGACGGTGTTGAAGCTTTGATGCGTTTGAGGATGTTGGACGGAACGGCCGTATCGCCTGTTAAATTTATCCCGGTTGCGGAAAGAACAGGTTCGATCGTTAAACTCGGCCGGTGGGCAGTTCGCACTGTTTGCCGGGACATGTTGGCAACCGACCTGGTGCAAGTTGCCAGCGTCAACGTTTCGCCGATTGAACTTAAGACGCCGGGTTTCGCCAGCTATGTCGCAACAACACTGGCGGAATTCGATGTGGCGGGCGCTCGGCTCGCTTTCGAAATTACCGAAGGCGTGGAGCTGGAAATCGACCAGGACGTGGTTCGCTGCATCAGCGACCTGAGAGCGCTCGGCGCTCAAGTCTGGCTCGACGACTTTGGCACAGGGTTCGCGGGCCTCTCGTGGCTTCGGCTGATAGAATTCGACACCGTCAAGATCGATCGATCCTTCCTCCATGACACCAATACGGAGAGAGGCAAGAGGATGCTGCTCGACATCATCAGCCTGCTGCGCAATCGCGGCGTCAGGATCCTCGTTGAAGGCGTCGAGACGATCGAACACCAGCTGCTGATGCAGCAGTACGGAATCAACCAAATCCAGGGATATTACATTGGACGGCCCGCGCCGGCGGCTCGGCTTGAATCCGATAACGTGCTTCCGTTCAGCATGGCCAGGAACCTTGATTCGAAACGTCTTTCGCGGAACGGGCCATAGGTTCGGTTCCGGTCCAGGCGGCCGATTTCCAGGCATCTTTGAGATCTTCCTCCGCCAGACTATGGCAGCCGTCTGCAAGCAGTGTTGGTTTGCAGATCCGCCGAAGAATCGTGCGATGAAATTGCTGCTTTTCCCGTTTGCGCGGCGATGTGCTGTAAGCTCCGATGTGCTTCATTTTCCTCCAGCCAATGACGCCGGAGCCTTTTCTGCCGCTCCGCAGACCATCCAATTTCCTCCCTGCTTGCCAAAAAACCACAATTGCCTCACTTAGATCACACATCCACCCTCGGCATGAAGAATTGGATCAACGCTGCATGCGCATAGCTTACGTTTTTCTCGGTGCATTTCTTGCAATCGTACAGTCCGCCTCTGCTGAAGTCGCATCGCCGCCGGTTTTGGCGCCGCTGGAGCGGCAGGCGGAAGCCGCTCAGTTGAGCGCGCAATTTCTCTCGCGCTACAGCTACAAGCCCGTTCCGCTCGACGATGCTTTGTCGGCGCGGGTCATGGATGGGTTCATCAAGTCGCTTGATCCGGACCGCATGCTTTTCCTGCAGGCCGATATCGACAAGTTCACGTCCGAGCGCAGCGAGATCGACGATGCAATCGAGCGCAAGGACTTGAAGATCCCGTTTGCGATCTTCAACGCCTATGAACAGCGCGTCGTCGACCGCATGACCTACGCGCGCAGCCTGCTGAAGCAGGACTTCGATTTCAGTGGGCAGGAAACTTACTCGGTGCTGCGCGACAAAGCGCCCTGGCCGCAGTCGCAAGCCGAGAGCGATGAGCTGTGGCGCAAGCGCGTCAAGAGCGATTGGCTGCGGTTGAAGCTCGGCGGCAAAGCCGATGCGGCTATTCGCGAAACACTCGACAAACGGTATGAGAACACGCTGGAGCGCGCCTACAAATTCAAGAGCGACGACGTTTTCCAGTCGTTCATGGACGCCTATTCAAACGCGATCGATCCGCACACGGATTATTTCGGCGCCGCCGCCTCAGCCGATTTTGATGTGTCGATGAAGCTCTCGCTGTTTGGCATCGGTGCGGTGCTGCAGGAGCGCGACGATTATACGACGATCCGTGAGTTGGTGCCCGGCGGGCCGGCGCAGCTCTCCGGCAAGCTTGCGGTCGGAGACCGCATTACCGGCGTCGGTCAGGGCAAGAACGGACCGATCAAGGAAGTGGTAGGCACGCGCCTTGATGAAGTCGTGCAGATGATCCGCGGGAAAAAAGGCTCCGTCGTGCGCCTCGACATCCTGCCGGCCGATGCTGGCGCCGATGCCACGCATCGCGTCGTCAGCCTGGTGCGCGATAAGATCAGTCTGGAAAAGCAGGCTGCCAGGAAGACTGTTCTGTCGGTCAAGTCGGGTGACACCGAGCGCAAGATCGGGATCATTACCCTGCCGGTCTTCTATGAGGATTTTGAAGCCAAGGGCAAAGGCGACAATGATTACAAAAGCGCCAGCCGTGATGTCGCCAAGCTCCTCGGCGAGCTGAAGCAGGAAAACGTCGACAGCGTTCTCATGGACCTGCGCAACAATGGCGGCGGTTCCTTGGACGAGGCGATCGATTTGACCGGCCTCTTCATCGGCAAGGGCCCGGTCGTTCAGCAGCGTCGCAGCGACGGCAAGATCGAGGTCAAAAGCTCGGATCTTGCAGAGCCTGTCTGGGCAGGCCCGATGGGTGTGCTGATCAATCGCGGCTCTGCCTCGGCTTCGGAGATTTTTGCCGCAGCGATCCAGGATTACGGCCGCGGCGTGATCGTCGGCGAACCCAGCTTCGGCAAGGGCACGGTTCAGACGGTCGTCGATCTCGATCAGATGGTTCACAACAGCAAACCCGAATATGGCGAGCTGAAAGTGACGATTGCCCAGTTTTTCCGGGTCAATGGCGGCACGACACAGCTGCGCGGCGTAACCCCCGACATCAACCTGCCCGGACTGTCCGATCTGGAGAGCTTCGGCGAGACCAGCTATGACAATGCCCTGCCATGGGCGGAGATTAAGCCGGCGAAGTATACGCCCGAAGGCAATGTCCCGGCGTTGCTGCCAGCATTGCAAAGCCGCCATGACGCGCGGGTGAAGGGCGATCCGGATTTCCAGCGTCTGGTGAAGGACATTGCCGACCTGAAGGCGCAGCGCGAGAAAGGCATTGTTTCCCTGAATGAAGCCGAACGCCGCAAGGAAGCGGGGGCGCGCGAGAAGCGGTTCAAGGATCGGGCGCAGGCAAGTGATGGCGACAATCCGTCTGGAGATGATGGCCTGGAGTCGGGCGAACGCAGCCTGAGCGCCGACATCGCGCTTGAAAACGCCCGCAAGAACGCAAAGGACGTCCTGCTCGATGAGGCCGCCGCCATTCTTGCAGACGAGGTGGGTCTGCATGACGGCGACCTGAATGCAGCCACGAAACCGGGAAAGACGGACGGGAAATAGGCGTACCGGCTGGGTGGGAAATGCTGGTGCCTGCGATTTCCGCTGACACCAGCGCCTTCTATGAGGCGGTCGGCTTCCCGCCCTCGCCATCCGATCCCATGATGCTGATGGTCGGTTTACATGATCTCAATGGCGCCCTGAGCTCGTGATCACGCTTGTTCACGTCGCTCGGCGCATGTCCGGGCCTCGAGAGCAGGCGGGGCGATAACGATCAACCGTTGGCGATTTTCTGGACGATGCTGACGTCGAAGTAATCACGCCATGCGACGATGCGATCGCCGTCCAGCTCGAAAATGCCCATCACCTTGGCCGCTGCGATCTCGCTGCCGTCAGCGCGCACAAAACGGTCCAGGCGTTCGGTCAGCACGCGAGACCCGTCCGCAGCGATGGCAAGCATGTCGAAATGGACCGTGGCAATGGGCGTCGATTTCTCCAGCGCCTCGATCATGGCAATGGCTTCCTCGATGCCGGTGGTGGAGGAAACGCCCTCATTGATCCAAATCGTCTTGGATGTGAACCACCGCGGGATGGCCACTCTGCCGTGATCTTCCGGATACGCGGCAAAAAAGGCGGCAATGGTCTCGATTGGCGTGGGCATGGTTGCGTCCTTTATGTCTGGAGCGACTGGAAGAGCTCCGGCGGCCAGCTCTCGCAGTGCGCTAAGAACTGTCGCCTCCGGCAAGCCCGCCATTCAGTCAGCCGATGAGTATTGCGAGGAGATGCTGCGCGCGGCCCTAGAGCATCTGCCCGCCTGAGATGTCGAAGGTCGTGCCGTTCGCCCAGCCCATGTCGTCGGACAGGATCGCGGCAACGGCGCCGCCGATATCGTCCGGCAGCCCGACGCGACCGAGCGCGATGCCCTGTGCGACATACGCATTGACATCATCATTGTCGCGCACCGCCCCGCCACCGAAATCGGTCGCGATGGCGCCGGGGGCGATGGCGTTCACCCGGATCTTGCGCGCACCAAGCTCGACCGCCATGAACCGCGTCAGAACCTCGACCGCCGCCTTCATGGCTGCATAGAGGCTGTATCCCGGCATGGTGAAGCGCACGAAGCCGGACGAGACGTTGAGGATGCGGCCGCCGTCACCGATCAGCGGCAGAAGCTTTTGAGTGAGGAAGATCGGTCCGCGCAGATGCGTCGTCACCAGCGAGTCGAACTGCTCCTCGGTCGCGTCGACGAAGTTTGAAAAGATGCCATTGCCGGCGTTGTTGACGAGAAAGTCGAACCGTTCACGGCCGAAATCGGTCCTCAGCGTATCGCTCAGCGCCTCGGCAAACGCCTGAAAGCTCGAGCTATCCGTGACGTCGAGCGCCAGCATCGCAGCCTTTCCGCCCTGTGCCTCGAGCTCCTGCTTCAGCGCCTCGGCCTCTGCAGCACCGCTGCGGTACGTGCCGATGATGTGGACACCGCGCTTGGCGAGGTGAAGGGCCATGTTGCGGCCGAGTCCGCGGCTGGCGCCGGTAATGAGTGCGATCTGGTTGGTCATTGTCTGCCTTTGCGGGATTGTCGCGCCTTCGGGCGCTCTCTTGATATCGTCAAGATAGATGATGGTGCGTGCGCAAACCCGCCCGATAGGCTCAATCTTTTGCCCGATTGTCTCAACCGCTTGGCCTGACGGCGAAGCGGTGGCATAAGTGGATCATGACCCATGACCTTACGCCGCATCTCGACATTGCCTTGCGCCACGCGCCACCTGGGTCGACTGTCACGTCGATTCCGCGCGTGGAGATCGGCGTTGGGCAAGCTTCCAGCGGCAAGGCACCGTGCCTGTACCGCTCGATGATCTGCTTCATCCTGCAGGGGTCAAAGCGCGTCGCAATCAACGACAATCTGCTGAGCTACGATAGCGCCCAATATCTCATCAGCGCCCTCGACCTGCCGTTGACCGGTGAGATTCTGGATGCCCCTTCGGGGCAACCCTATGTCGCGGTATCACTCGTGCTGGACCCGGCCATACTGGCCGAACTGGCGGCGACCATGCCCCCGGTGCGCGAGAACGATCCAAAGGGTATCGGCATCGCGATCAACCCGATGACCGCTCCGCTGCGCGACACGTTGCTTCGCCTGTTGTCGCTGCTCGACACGCCGGCCGATATCCCGGTTCTCGCGCCGATGATCGAACGGGAATTGCTCTATCGTCTCCTGCAAGGTCCGCAGGGACGGCTGTTGCGTCAGATTGCCCAACCCGAGGGCGCGCTGGGTCGCATCCGGCGCGCCGCTGGCTGGATCAGGGACAATTACAACACCCGACTGCGCATCGAGGCCTTATGCGATGCAAGCGGCATGAGCCGCGCCAGCCTGCATCGCCACTTCCTGGCAATGACCGGCCTCAGCCCCCTTCAATATCAAAAACAACTTCGGTTGCAGGAGGCGCGCCAGTTGTTGCTTGCCGGCGAACATAGCGCCTCCGACGTGGCGTTCGCCGTCGGCTATGAAAGCGCGTCACAATTCAGCCGGGAGTATTTTCGGCAATTCGGCGCGCCGCCGGCGCGGGATGCTCGTCAGATACGGCGCAAAATTGGTGCGGCCGCGTAAGCGCTTCCCCCCGCAGTTTAGGATCCGAGGCGAGCCGGCTTGTACCCGAGGGGGCGGTCGCGCTGCACAAGCGTGCGGCCAACGCGGGCGAAAACAAAGTGCTATTGCAAGCGGAGGCGTACCCGGCAAAGACCGCTTCGGGTGCCGTGGAAGGTAATTAGCCATTCACCGCTGTCAGATCGCAACGATGTCTGCGAAAAAACTTCTTGGCGCGCGCCATCACCGTAGTCTCCTACGGCCCCACGGAGGAGATCCCGCGCTGGGTCATGTCCTCCGCCGCCTCCCGGACGGTACCTGCTCGCGTCATCGTGACATGGCACTCATATCAACCGCCACGTCATAAGTGTTAGCTAGAAACCTACGCCTATCGGGCCACTCCCGCCGTTATAAGTTTCTGCCAAAACCTTATAACGGAGGTGAAAACCCTGCTTAATCCGCGACGCAGGACTGCGGCTGCTTGATGCCGCAGAAATCCTTCCCATCCGCGGCATGCTCGTGCATTCGGTTCCGATGACGCGCCTTCTGTGATGTGGTCGACTTCCCACCCTCGCCATCCGATCCATGACGCTGATGGTCGGTTGCACGACTAAATAGCGCCCTGGATGACGCCGGATGGCAGACGCCGGCTTGTGCCACGTTCCCGCGGCGTTTAGATCGCCGGGCTAAAATCAGCTGCCAGCACCGCATCCTTCAGCGCCCGAGAATACTCATGCTGCGGATCATCCAGCACCGCCCGTGCGCGCCCCCGTTCAACGATCTCACCTTTGCGCATGATGATGATGTTGTCGCTGACATAATAGGCCGTCGCCAGATCATGGGTGATGTAGATGATCGAAAGGCCGAGCTCGTTTTTCAGGCGGCCAAAGAGGTTGACGATCGCCATGCGCAGCGAGGCGTCGACCATCGAGACCGGTTCGTCGGCGACCAGCAGGCGAGGTTGCGGGATCAGCGCGCGGGCGATGGCGACGCGCTGCAACTGGCCGCCGGAGAGTTCGTGGGGAAAGCGGCCCTTCACCTCTTCCAGCGTCAGGCCGACGTGATGGAGGGCGGCGTCGGCCATCTTCTCCGCCTGCTGCCGGTCCGGCCGTTTTCCCCCGGCCGAGAAATTGCGGGCGGTCTCGAAGAGATAGCGGTCGACCCGCTTCAGTGGATTGAAGGCTTCGAAGGGGTTCTGCAGAACCGGCTGCACCTCTTTCATGAAGGCGGTGCGTTCGGCTCTGTTGTGGATGGCGACGGTCTTGCCGGCAAATTGCAGCTCGCCTTCCGTCGGTTCGGTCTGACCGAGGATCATCGCCGCCACCGTCGATTTGCCCGAGCCGGATTCGCCGACGATCGAAAGAATCTCCGGCTCCTCGCCGAGTTCGAAGCTGACATCCTTCACCGCGGTGATCAGCCGCCGGCCGAGCAGGCCGCCCTGGCGGTAGACCTTGGTGACATGCGAGAGGCGAAGCAGAGCACTCAAACCGGATCTCCCGTAACCGCAAAACACGCCACTCGCCGTCCAGGCTCGACGGTGACGAGCGGCGGAACCTTCTGTGAGCAGATCTCCATCCGTTTGGGACAGCGCGGATGAAACCGGCAGCCTTCCGGCGGCATGGCAAGGTTCGGCGGCCTCCCCTCCAGCGAGGGCCTGGTTGTGGGATCGCCGATCCTCGGCAGGCTGCCGACGAGGTGCTGCGTATAGGGATGGAGCGGCATGCTGAAGAGCTTGGCGGTCGGCGCTTCCTCCACCAGCCGCCCGGCATAGACGATGCCGATGCGGTCGGAGACCGTCGCGTGCACGCCCATGTCATGGGTGACGAACAGGAAGGACGAACCCATCTCGCGTTGGATTTCGCGGATCATATTAAGCACATCGCGCTGAACGATCACGTCGAGCGCGGTCGTCGGTTCGTCGGCGATGATGAATTCCGGGGTCAGGATGGTGGCCAGAGCAATGGTCATGCGCTGGCGCATGCCGCCTGACAGTTCGTGCGGATAGGCGTCGAGCAGATGCGGATCGAGCTTCAGCCGCTGCAGATGGGTGGCGACCTTTTCGAAGAAGACCTGTTTGCTCACCTGCATATGACGGAAGGCGAAATCGGTGAAGGAATGGCGGATCCGGCGCACCGGATTGAGCACGTTCATCGACCCCTGCATGATATAGGAGAGATGGCGCCAGCGCAGCGCCATGCGCTCCTCCGGCTTCATCGCGTAGATATCCTGGGTGCCGCCGGCGAAATGGAATTTCACGCTGCCCGATACGACCCGCAGCGGCGGCCGGATGGCGCCGGCGATGGTTTTGATCAGGGTCGTCTTTCCGCTGCTCGATTCCCCGGCAACGCCATAGACCTCGCCGCGGCCGATCGTCAGGCTGATATCGTCGACGGCGCGCACTTCGCGATCGACGCCAAAAAGGAAGGCGCGGTAATAGGCTTTCAGGTTCTCGATTTCGACCAAATTCTCCATGCTAACTTCCCATCCGGTTCAGCCGGCTGCGCGGATCATTGTATTCGTTCATCGACATCGACAGCAGGAAGAGCGCGAGGAACAGAATGACGATGACGGCGACGGGTGCCGCCACCCACCACCATATTCCGGCGATCAGCGCCGAATGCGCATTGGCCCAGTAGATCATCATGCCCATGGTCGGCGTCTCGATATCGGTGAAGCCGAGTACCGAAAGCGTGATCTCCATGCCGATCGACCAGATCATGTTGTTCATCGTCGTGGCGAAGACGATCGGCAGCACATAGGGCAGGTGCTCCTCGACGAGGATCTTGCGCATCGTCATGCCGGAATAGACGCTCTGGGTGGTAAACGGCCGGCTCTTCAGGCCGAGCGCCACCGAGCGGATCAGCCGGGCATCATAGGACCAGCCGAGCGAGGCCATGATGACGATCAGCACGGTCCAGGTCATGTTGTCCTTCAGCACGAAATAGAACAGGATCAGCAGCGGAAATTGCGGTATCACCATGACGCTGTCGTTGATCGCCATCAGCACCCGGTCGACCGCGCCGCCGGCATAACCGGCGACCAGCCCGACGACCAGCGAGATGATGCGCGAGAGAAAGGCGACGCCGATGCCGAAGAACAGCGTGTTGCGCAGCGCCGTCGTCAGCTGCCAGAAAACGTCCTGGCCGCGTGAGGTCGTGCCCAGCCAATATTCGCCGTCCGGCGGCATATCGGGCGGCAGGAGATAGATGTCGGTCGCGCCATAGGGCGAGAAATACGACAAGATGACGAAGCCGACGATGACGGCAAAGAGCAGCAGGCCGCAGAGGAATTCCATATTCTGGCGGGCGAGGTCGCGGATGATGGTAAACATGCCTATTCCACCTTGATGCGCGGATCGATCAGCGGGCTCAGCACGTCGATGATGAAGACGGCGGCGGCGACGCCGACAATCGACAGGGCGCTGAGGCCGAGCACCAGGCTGTAGTCGCCGGCATGCACAGCTTCGATCAGCAGATTGCCGATGCCCGGATAGCCGAAGACGATTTCGGTGATGACGGTCCCGTTGAAGATCGCGCCGAGCGACATGGCAAGCCCGGTAAACTGCGGCACCATGGCGTTGCGGGCGATGTAGGAGCGCAGGATCTTTCCCTTGGGAACGCCTCCGAGTTCGGCGAAGACGACATAGTCGTCGGTGATGATGTTGGAAACCAATGCCCGCATGCCGATCAGCCAGCTGCCGGCGCCGACAAGGATCAGCGATAGGGCGGGCAGGATGGAGTGCTTGAGGATATCGAAGACGAGAGCAAAGGAGAGGTCCAGATTGGCGTTCATCTCATAGCCGCCATTGATCGGCAGCACCGGCCAGATAAAGCCGAAGACGATGAGAAGCACGAAGGCGAGAATATAATAGGGAATGGGCAGCAGGGCGATGAAGACGAGGCTGACGGCCTTCAGCACCATATCCTTGCGGTAATAGCCGGCGAGTGCGCCGATCGCATTGCCGAGCACGAAGGTGATCAGCGTCGACACCGTCATCAGCCCGATCGTCCAGGGCAGGGAGCGCAGGATGATGGTGGTGACCGGCGTGGGAAAAGCCGAAAGCGAGGGGCCGAGATCGCCTGTGGCAAGCCGCAGCCAGAAGTGCAGATATTGCTGCCAGATCGAGCCCTGCATGCCGTACAGCTCGCGCAGCGACTGGCGCATCAGCTCGATCGCATTCGGGTCGGACTGTCCCATCTGGGTGATGGCGCCGATGCTTTCTTCGACCGGATCGATCGGGGTCAGGTGGGTGACGAAGAAGGTGATCGTCACGCCGAGAAAGACGACGAGCAGAAACTGACCGAACCGCTTCAGCACAAAGATCAGATAGGGCGTCATAAGGCAGTGGTTCCTCTCTGGTTCCCTTTCATCGGATGGAAAGGATCGGCGGGCAGAGCCCGCCGATAAGGGGCCGGCGCGTGGCTGCGCGCCGGCGTTGGGAGGATTATTTCGGTTGGGCGGGCTTCAGCTTGACCATCATCAGCCTGGAGTTCGCCCAGTTCGGCACTGGATCCGTATAGGGGTCCTTGATCGTCGGATAGCCGGTCCAATAGGTCGTATCCATCGAGGTGAAGACGTTATAGGACATCAGCGGGATCGTCGGCATTTCCCGGGCGACCAGTTTCAGATAATCCTTGCCGAGCTCCATGCCCTTGGGATCGTCGGCGCTGATGCCGCGGATGCTCTCGATGATCTTGTCGAGCTCCGGATTGGACCAGCGCTGCCAGTTGCGCGGCGGCTGAACCTCACCCTTCTTAGCCACGAACTGCGAGTGCCAGCTGTCGAGGAAGAAGGAGAGATCGGGATCGCCGCCCCAGGTTTCGACGCTCCAGGCGATCGCCACCTGGAAATCGCCGGGCTGCAGCGCCGTCTGCCAAAGTTTCGCGGCCGGCACGGCTTTGGCGTCGATGCCGAAGGCCGCCCATTGCTGTGCGATCAGGGTTCCGGCGCGGGTGAAGACCGAGCGCGTGTCGCCTTCCACCGTCATCCGGATCTTGAAGGGCTGGCCATCAGGGGTCAGCCATTTGCCGCCGGATTTCTTGAAGCCTGCCTTCTCAAGCAGTTCGCCGGCGGCTTTCGGATCGGGTTTCCACCAGCCATAGCCGAAGGCACCGCTGATCGCCTCAGGATCGGTCGGAATCTGGTCCTTGAACTTCGGCTGCTTGCGCAGGATATCGGCGATCTGTTGCCCGACTGTCGGGTCATAAGGCTTGATCTTGCTCTTGCCGGTATCGATCTCGAAATTCTTCAGCCAATCCTGCATCGGCGCCTGATAGTCTTTCATCGTGGCCGCCGTCGGCGGCACGCCGAGCGCCGAAAGCGTCGCCGCCCCGCGGTAGCTCGCCATATCGACGGCCTTGATGTCGATCAGCAGGGCCAGCGCCCAGCGCACGTCGGCATTGTCGAAGGGCGCATCCTGGGTGTTGAAAATGACCGCCGGCAGCGTCGGATCCGGATGGGCAAAGGGGAAGCCCGGGAACCAGGTATCGATTGTCTTCGATTTCTCCTTGAGGGTGAACATGCCCTCCGGCGTATTGTCGTGGATGATATCGAGATTGTGCTCGAGCTGGGCGATGGTGCGTTTATCCGGTGGGCCGGGATCGGTATAGGTCACATATTTCGGGGCGGGCTCGCCGAAGCGGGCAAGCGAGGTCCGCTGCCAGTCGTCGCGCTTCTCCCAGGTGTACCATTTGCCCTGCGGATCGTAGGACTTCAGCTTGTAGGCGCCGAGCGAGACGGGATTGGCGAAATCATAGCGAAGCGGATCTTCGACTTTCTCGAACACGTGCTTCGGCATGATCCAGGCGCCGTTCCAGCGCACGGTGAAGATAGCGTGGAAGCGCGAATTCGGCTTCTTCAGCTTGAACACCACGGTCTGGGGATCGGTCGCCTCGACGCTTGCCACCTGTACCGAGAAGGCCGCACTCCAGACCATGCCGGGGTGGTCCATCTGCGTCTTGACGGTATAGACGACGTCGTCGGCCGTGAACTCGACGCCGTCGCTCCAGAACAGCCCCTTGCGCAGTTTCACGGTCATTTCGGTAAAATCGGCATTATATTGCGGCTTGTCGGCGGCGAGCGAATTGTCCCAGGACGCGCCGCCAAGCCCCTGTTCAGGGTCGATATACCAGAGCGTATCCATGGTCAGCTGCTGCAGGCCGGTGGAGACACCGCCGCCGCCATTGACCCAGATGTTGAACCAGCCGGGATTCTTGATCGTCCCTTCCGGATTTTCGACGATGAGCGTCTCCTTGCGCGGCAAGGAGGTATAGTCATCGGCCTTGGCAGTCGCCGCCAGGCCGATTGTGGCCAGCGCGACGCCGAATGCGAACCTCTTCCACTGTTGCATGAACTCCTCCCTAAAAAGCGACGATGCGGCGGCCGCTAAGGCACGCATGGGTACGTCGCGGTTGTCGGTTCGCTTTGACATCGGACCCGAGCAATCGAGTCAGGGCTCTGGCGAACCATCCGTCCGGCCCGCCTGCCTCCTCGCAGTCGAGCCAAATTTCTCAGCCGGGCCCCATGTCGGGATTACCGGCGGCGGCTGTCACACCGACAGCCGAATGACGTTGTAGGACAGCGGTTTCAGCGCCGCCCGCACCCGTCCATCCTCGACCTTCGCAGTCTCGACATTGACCGGAGCGACGGTCTCTTGCCGCGCAGCCGTGTTGACCGCTTCGAGATCGCCGTGGGTCATCTCCACCTGCTCGATCACCCTGGCAGATCCGAACCCTTCCAGTCGCACATCGAGATCGAGTGCCGTGGTCGGATGGCGGTTGACGGCAAAGAAGGTCAGCGTCCTGCCGTCTTCGGAATGCACCGCCGACACGTCGAGATAGGGAACGTCGTTTTCCTCGTCGCTGTCATAGGTCGGACCGTCGACAACAAGCTGCAGCGCCGTTCCACGGCCATAACGGGAGGCGTAGTAGAAGGGATAATAGATCGTCTGGCGCCAGGCAGCACCGCCGTCGTCGGTCATGATCGGAGCAATGACGTTGACGAGCTGGGCGATGCAGGCGATGCGCACCCGGTCGGAGCGGCGGATGAAGGTGTTCAAAATGCCGCCGACCTGCAGCACATCCTCGAAATTATAGACGTCTTCCAAGAGATGCGGCGCATCCGGCCATTCGTCGCGCGCCAGGATCTCCTTGTCCTGCTGGTTGGAATGATACCAGACGTTCCATTCGTCGAAGGAAATGCCGATCGTCTTCTTCGAGCGCTTCTTCGCCTTGACGTAGTCGATCACGCCGCCGATCGTGGTGATGTAGCGGTCGAGCTTCGTCGCCCGGGCGAGATAGTTGAGCGTATTTTTCTCGCGGTTGGCGAAATACATATGCAGCGAGATATGGTCGGCGCTGTCATAGCACTGCTCGAGCACCTGAGCTTCCCAATCGGGATAGGTCTTCATGTCGGAATTGGACGAGCCGCAGACCACGAGTTCCAGCGACTTGTCGAAGCCGCGCATCGCTTTTGCCGTCTCGTCCGCCAGCCGGCCATATTCATAGGCCGACTTGTGGCCGACCTGCCAGGGGCCATCCATCTCGTTGCCGAGGCACCACATTTTGACATCGTGGGGATTGGACCAGCCATGCTTGCGGCGCAGATCCGACCAGTATGTGCCGCCCGGATGATTGCAATATTCGAGGAAATTGCGGGCGGCGTCGAGGCCGCGCGATCCCAGATTGACGGCAAGCATCGGCTTGGTGTTGGCCTTCTTGCACCAGTCGACGAACTCGTTGACGCCGATCTGGTTGGCTTCACGGGTGCGCCAGGCAAGGTCGAGGCGTACCGGGCGCTCCGAACGCGGGCCGACGCCGTCTTCCCAATTATAGGCCGAGACGAAGTTGCCGCCGGGATACCGGCAGTAGGGCGTATCGAGTTCACGCACCAGATCGAGCACGTCGCGGCGGAAGCCGTCCTCATCGGCTGTCGGATGTCCGGGCTCATAGATACCGCCGTAGATCGCTCTGCCGAGATGCTCGAGAAACGAGCTGTAGAGCCTGGCATCAATAGTCGCGATTCGGAAATCGCGGTGGGCAACGACATTCGTCTTCAACGGATCCTCCCGTTTATGTATCAAGATTTTTGTTTTCTTGCCTCTAACTTGATATCAGGAATGTCGTTCTGTCAACCGAGCTGCATATTTAATCATACTAATGAAAATTTCCAGAAAATCATTTAATTACATTGTGTTTAGTTTATTTCATGCATCGCTAATGTGGAAAAGAAGTTCGCTATTAAAATCACGATTTCCGATATTGAGTTCATCAGACGTGCAGGCGCATGATGATATCGCGGCCGTGATTTCCGAAGCCGCGGCCAAAAATATTGACGCCGCCGGTATGGCCGGCATTCTCCGCGATACCGACCCGGAGCCGGATGGACGAGTGCTGGGCCAGCGCCAGATCGGTGAGCGTCACATTCGATGCGGCGATGCCGTCGATGAAGGTGCCGCGCGTCGAGATGCGCCAGGTCTTCATCGCCCCATATTGCGAGCCCTCGAGCTTCCACCAGGCTGGCGTGAAGGCGCCGCGCTTGTCGCCGTAATCGCCCGGCGACGTCCATGTTCCGATCGCCATGCCATTGACCCAGAGGGTGATGTCGGAGGGCCAGTCCGGATTGGTGCCGGGGACCTCGGACGACAGCTCCAGCGAAAATTCGATGGCGCGAATATCCTTGTTCAACACCTTGGCATTGTTGGGGAATTTATACTCGACATAACCCCGGCCGAACCAGACGAGCCCGGCCTGCATGCGCTGGGGATCCAGGAAATAGTCGGGTACATCGAGCGGCCCGATGACGCTCTCGGTGGAGCAAAGACCGCAGGGCGCATGCACGTCGCAACTAGTATAAAGCCCCACCGGCATCTCGACTTCGATGACATTGTTCGCCCTTTGCGCCGCACTTTCCTCGAAGCTGATCAGGATTTCGCTGTAGATCGCCGAGCAGATCTTCTGGTTTCCCTTGCGCGCCTTCGCCAGCCGGGAATCGACCAACCCGGCATCTTCCAGAATCTGAATCCCGGTCGCCACGGTGGATTGGGGGAGGGAAAGCGCCTGCGCGATGTCGTTGATATTCAGCGGCCCCTTGGCGCAGAGCAGCTTCAGCATCTCCACCCGCGCCGGCGCCGAAAGCGCCCGAACTGCCTCATGGTTCTCACCAGCGGCAATCGTCAAAAACGAACGTTCCATCACTTCCCCACTATTTCCGATGAAATGATGTATATCGGAAATTATGATACATCAAGTGGGGAATACTAGGCCGGTCACGACCGTTTTGTATGGTACACACATCAAAGGTCCAGCTCGTCCCGGATGGGCTGCCGTGAGATTTCCAGTTCAACTCCCCCGACCGATTGCAAGCGAGCGCGAATAGCATCGGCAAGATTGCGCGCCGTCGGCTCGGTGGTCGCAAGCGCCGCACGCAGAATATCGCGTGCTTCGTCTTCCATCGAACGGCCATGCGCGGCGGCGCGAACGCGCAGCCGCTGCTTCAATCCCTCATCGAGGTTGCGTATCGTTATGTTGGCCATCATTGCCTCCATTTGGCATCAATCACTGATCGCATCTCCGAAGCAACGGTGACGAAGTGGATCCCCGGCCGCAGGCTTCAGGGAATGGGTCGACCCTGGTCAGTGTCTCGGCGCCCGCGGCTGCGGATCGGCATAAAGCGCGATGAGGCGTTTTCCGGACTCAACCCGACAAGCGTCTTCAACGCTTGGCGGACGAGTGCGCCGGTTTCTTTGTGCCCGGTGAGGGACCTGGCCCTTTCCACGAGAGCGTCATCGAGGTTAATAGTCGATCGCATCGTCCAGTTTCCTTATCCTGGTGTCCTGCCTAGTCCCATCAGCAGGCATCGGCTGTGGAATTAGCGGCCGGGGATTGTTGTAATTCGGCCCATTCCGTCACGGAGCCGAAAAATTGCTCAGTGCCCGGTTGCCTCAGGCTGCAGATCAGCATCGGTCAGCGTCCCCAGGAAGGCAACGATCTCGTCGATCTCCGGATCGGTGAGGGCAGGTGCATCGCCCGGCTTCCTGCCGAAGGGCGGGTCCTGGTTGAGATTGTCCCAGTAGGCTTGCGGCAGGTCGTCATATCTGCGGATCGTGCCGTCTGAATTTTTCGGATACCAGCGGCCAGGATCGATGTCGCGCGTCGCATAGAAGGAGACGACGTCGCGCAGCGTGTGGAAATAGCCGTTGTGGAAGAAGTTCTTTTTCAGCGCCACATTGCGCAGCGTCGGCGTGCGGAACAGGCCGCATATTCGTTGTGTCCGGCGAGATCGGTACGCAGCGGGCCGCAGAGTCCGAGGTCGTGATAGTCGGGATCGGCGTTGGCCGGGATTGCCATGTTGCGGGGGGCGGCGAGCCCGAGGAAGCCGAAATCGGAAAAGAGCGGCGGCTCGCCGTCATTTGCCGGTTCGCTCAGATGGCAGCTCGAGCAGTTGCCTTTTTCCGGATCCTCGAACAGTTGCCGCCCGTGCAATTCCTGCGCAGTCAGCGTCGCCTTGCCGGCGAGAAAGGCGTCGTAGCGGCTGGAATAGGGATAAAAATCCGGGCCGCTTTGCTCGAAGGTGGCGAGCGCCTCGGCGGCGGCGTCAAAGGTGTCTTGCGGATTGTCGAACACCCTCTCGCCAAAGGCTGCCTTGATGTCGGCGGCATAGGGCGCCTTGCGCAATTTGACCGCGACCTCGGCCGCATCCTTGTTGCCCATCTCGAAGGGCGAGAGCAGCGGGATCTTCGCCTGGTCGGCGCCGTGATCGACCCGGCCGTCCCAGGTCAGGCCGCCGGTCGGGCCATTGTCGACGCTTTCGTCGCCCTCGTCCTCGGAATCGTAATAATGCTCGGTGAATGCCGGCACCGCCTGCAGATAACGCAGCGTCGGAACGGCGCGCAGGCCAGGCTGGTTCATATCCTTGCCGCCGATTTCGACCGGCCCCGCCGATGCCGGGCCGAAGGCGTGGGCCGGATCATGGCAGGAGGCGCAGGCCTGCAGGCCGGAGGCCGACAGCGAAGTATCCGAGAATATCTTGCGGCCGAGTGCGGCCAGTGTCTCGGCCCGGGCGAAGGCCTCGGCACGCGACATCGGTCCGGGATGCACGCCGGAGGCGGCCGCCGCGCTGCTTTGCCGCAGCGGCAGAATGACCAGACAGAACGCTGCAGCACCGAGTCCGACCACCATGGCGGATCGCGCAAGCCGGATAGTGTCGGTGATCATGATAAGGATCCCAATGACTTGGCATTCGTCTCCTTCATGATCGAACCTCGCTGCAACAAATTGATGACGGTTATCCCGCGGGCGCTTCGTGACCGTCGCATGTCACAAAGTTGAAAGATGGCGGGAATAGCGTCAGGTCGCCCCCAAGCGTCTCGCTCCCTCTAGCCAACGCCCAAAGCCATGAGGTACCCCTGTGAAAAGTCTGAAACGCCTCGCCACAATCTGTCTCGCCGGGTCGGCGATGCTGCCGCTCGCCATGGCGACGGCTGCCCATGCCGCACCCGCCGGTTACGACAAGATCGACAATATCGTCGTCATCTATGCCGAAAACCGCAGCTTCGATAATCTCTACGGCAGCTTTCCCGGCGCCAATGGCCTCGCCGACGTCGGTGCCGATCAGGTCCGCCAGCTCGACCGCGACGGCCAGCCGCTCGCCGAACTGCCGCCGGCCTGGGGTGGCCTGACCGCCAAGGGCGTGACCCCCGCTATCACCGAAGCGCAGTCGGCCCATCTTGCCAATGCCAGCTTCGCGATCGACGATCCGAAGGGTTTTGCGCAGGCGCCATCGGTCGTCACCCGCGATCTCTGGCACCGCTTCTATCAGGAGCAGATGCAGATCGACGGCGGCAAAAACGACAAGTTCGTCGCCTGGGCCGATTCCGGCAGCCTGGTCATGGGCCATTATGACGGCTCCATCCTGCCGATGTGGCAGGTGGCGAAGAAATACGTCCTTGCCGATAATTTCTTCCAGGGCGCCTTCGGCGGTTCGTTCCTCAATCACTTCGCGCTGGTCTGCGCCTGCGCGCCCTATTATCCCGATGCCGACAAGAGCCCGGCCAAGCCTGTGATCGCCAAGGTCGATGCCGACGGCACGTCGCTGACGGTCACGGAAAACGCCCCGAAGTCGGCGCTGGAGGGCGCACCGAAATTCGTCTCCGACGGCACGCTGACACCGGACTTTTACGCCGTCAACACCATGCAGCCGCCCTACCAGCCGAGCGCCAATCCGCCGGCCAAGGATGGTGATCCAGCCTTGGCCGATCCCAATGCCGCAACGACGCTGCCGCCGCAGCATGCGATCACCATCGGCGACCTCCTGTCGCTGAAGGGCGTCAGCTGGGCTTGGTATAGCGGCGCCTGGCAGGCAGCCCTTGACGGCAAGAACGCCACGCCGGTGCCGAACTTCCAGTTCCACCACCAGCCGTTCAATTATTTCGCCAATTTCGCGCCCGGCACCCCGGCGCGCGCCGAACACCTGAAGGACGGCGGCCTTGCCGGCGAGGCTTTCTTGAAGGATATCGACGCGGGCAAACTGCCGGCGGTTTCCTTCTACAAGCCGCAGGGCAATCTCAACGAACATGGCGGTTATGCCGATGTCTCGAGCGGCGACCAGCATCTTGCCGATATCGTCTCCCATCTCGAGAAGAGCCCACAATGGGGCCATATGCTGGTCATCGTCACCTATGACGAAAACGGCGGCTTCTGGGATCACGTCGCGCCGCCGAAGGCCGACCGCTGGGGCCCGGGCAACCGCATCCCGGCCTTCATCATCTCGCCTTCGCCAAGGGCGGCACGGTCGATCACAGCCAGTACGACACGACATCGATCCTCCGGCTGATCACGGCGCGCTACGATCTGCCGGTGCTGCCCGGCATCGTCGCCCGCGACAAGGCGCTGGGTGATAACGGCCGCCCGCCGATGGGTGACCTCACTGCCGCGCTCGACCTGACGCATTGACGTTTTGCGAGCGGCCCCGATTTCCACAGGGGCCGCTCCCTCTCCATGTTTACCGTTACCGGCGCAGCAGCGGCCGCAAGGCGGCCTGCGTTTCCTTCAGCAGCGGCAGGTACCGCTCTTTCATCTCCGCGGCCGGGACGAGGGCGGCCGGCGCGCCGATATTGATCGCCGCAACCGTTTCGCCGCGATCGTTGTCGATCGGTACAGCGATCGAGCAGAGGCCGATCTCCAGTTCCTGGTCGATGATGGCGTAACCCTCTGTCCGCACACGACGGAACTCGGCGATCAGCTCATCAGGGTCCGTCCTGGTATTGACCGTGTTCTGCTTCAGCTCGCTGCGGGCAAGGATGGCACGCGCCTCGTTTTCGCTAAGGGCGGCCAGCAGCACGCGGCCCATCGAGGCACAGTAGGCGGGCAGGCGGCTGCCGGGGGTGAGATTGATCGACATGACGCGGCGCTGGGCGGCGCGGGCGATGTAGACAATCTCGGTGCCGTCGAGCACTGAGGCCGAGGCGCTCTGACCGGCCCTCTGCGAGAGAAGATCGAGATGCGGCTGCAACAACGCCGGCAGCGGTGTGGCGGCGAGATAGGCATGGCCGAGCCGCAGGATCTTCGGCGTCAGCGTGAAGAACTTGCCGTCATAATCGGCATAACCGAGTTCGGCCAGCGTCAGCAGCGAGCGGCGCACGGTGGCGCGGTCGAGCTCCGTCAGCTTGGCGGCTTCCGCAATCGATAGCCGCTGGCGCGTCTCGCCAAATGCTTCGATGACTTTCAGGCCGCGGGCAAAGCCGCTGACAAAATCCGTTTCGCGCATGGTTCGGTTCTCCAATCGATTGACTGAATTTGTGCGATATATGAACAAATGTCAAATAACGCACAAATTTCTTGCCGAGCGGACCGTCCCGCCTTATGCCTGACCCTTGAGGACGGAGGAGCAGTTCTCGATCTAGCCAAGGAGAGTCCCGCATGGACAAGACAGTCGGGAGCACGGCGGAGGCCGTATCGGAGATCGGTGATGGCGCGACCGTCATGATCGGTGGTTTCGGTGGCTCCGGGGCGCCGATCGAGCTCATTCATGCCCTGATCGACAAGGGCTCGAAGAACCTGACCGTGATCAACAACAATGCCGGCAACGGCCGCATCGGCATCGCCGCGATGATTGACGCCGGCCTGGTCCGGAAAATGATCTGCTCGTTTCCGCGTTCGTCGGATCCGCGCGCCTTTACCGACAAATACCTGGCCGGCGAAATCGAACTCGAGCTGGTGCCGCAGGGAACGCTGGCCGAGCGCATCCGCGCCGGCGGCGCCGGCATTCCGGCTTTCTACACGCCGACCGGCTACGGCACCGAATTGGCCGAGGGCAAGGTCATCGCCGAATTCGATGGCCGCCATTATGTGCAGGAACGCTGGCTGAAGGCCGATTTCGCCATCGTCAAGGCTGAGATCGGCGATATTCAGGGCAACCTCACCTACAACAAGGCCGGGCGCAACTTCAATCCACTGATGTGCATGGCCGCTGCCAAGACCATCGTTCAGGTCTCGTCGATCGTGCCGGCCGGCGGCATCGATCCGGAGCATGTGGTGACGCCGGGCATATTCGTCGACCGTGTCGTCACTGTTCCCAATCCTCAGCAGGAAGAAGAGCTCATTCGAGCCGGAGTGGCCTACGTATGACCATCGATATCAGGGATGACATCAAACTTTCCAATGCGCAGATCGCCTGGCGGGCCGCCCAGGATATCGCCGACGGCGCCTATGTGAACCTCGGCATCGGCTTTCCGGAAATGGTCGCCCGTTATCAGCCGCCCGGTCGTCAGGCAATCTTCCACACAGAAAACGGCATCCTGAATTTCGGCGAGCCGCCAGCCGAAGGCGAAGAGGACTGGGATCTGATCAACGCCGGTAAGAAGGCGGTGACGCTGAAGCCGGGTGCGGCTTTCTTCCATCACGCCGACAGCTTCGCCATGGTGCGCGGCGGCCATCTCGACGTTGCGATCCTCGGCGCCTATCAGGTCGCGGAGAATGGCGATCTCGCCAATTGGCGGGTGGGCAGCAAGGGCGTGCCGGCCGTTGGCGGTGCCATGGACCTCGTGCATGGCGCTAAGCAAGTCTGCGTCATCACCGAACACGTCACCAAGACAGGCGAGCCGAAGCTGGTGGAGAAATGCACCTTCCCGCTGACCGGCGTTGCCTGCATCACCCGCGTCTACACCAGCCATGCCGTCATCGACATCGTCGACGGGCGCTTCGTCCTGCGCGAGAAGCTGACCGCGATGTCGCAGGCGGAATTGCAGGCGATGACCGGTGCGCCGCTGCATGTTGCAGGGCCGGTTGCCGACCTCGTCGTCCCGAAACTCTAAAGGAACAGCCATGACCGAAGCTTTTATCTGCGACTATATCAGGACGCCGATCGGCCGCTTCGCCGGCTCGCTCTCTGGGGTTCGCGCCGATGATCTCGGCGCCATCCCGCTGAAGGCGCTGATGGAACGCAACGGCACTGTTGATTGGGAAGCCGTCGACGACGTGATCTTCGGCTGCGCCAACCAGGCGGGCGAGGACAACCGCAATGTCGCGCGCATGTCGGCGCTCTTGGCCGGTCTGCCGATCACTGTCCCGGGCACGACGATCAACCGGCTCTGCGGCTCCGGCATGGATGCAGTGATCACGGCGGCGCGCGCCATCCGCGCCGGCGAGGCTGAACTGATGGTCGCCGGCGGCGTCGAAAGCATGTCGCGCGCGCCCTTCGTCATGCCGAAAGCCGAGACGGCCTTTTCGCGGGCGGCCGAAATCCACGACACCACGATCGGCTGGCGCTTCGTCAATCCGCTGATGAAGAAGCAGTACGGCGTCGATTCCATGCCGGAGACCGGCGAGAACGTCGCCGAGGATTATCAGATCAGCCGCGCAGATCAGGATGCCTTCGCGGTGCGAAGCCAGGCGAAGGCGGCGGCCGCGCAGGTGAGCGGGCGGCTGGCGAAAGAGATCACCTCGGTGAGCATCCCGCAGCGCAAGGGCGATGCCATCATCGTCGACAAGGACGAACATCCGCGTGCGACGACGATCGAGACGCTGGCAAAACTCTCCACACCTTTCAAGAAGGAAGGCGGTACGGTGACCGCAGGCAATGCCTCCGGTGTCAATGACGGGGCGGCAGCGCTGATCGTCGCCTCCGAAGCGGCGGCGCGAAAATACGGTCTGACGCCGATCGCCCGCATCCTCGGCGGCGCGGCCGCCGCCGTTCCCCCACGGGTGATGGGCGTGGGGCCGATCCCGGCCTCGCGCAAGCTGATGGCCAGGCTCGACATAACTCAAGAGCAGTTCGACGTGATCGAACTCAACGAGGCCTTTGCCAGCCAGGGGCTGGCGGTGCTGCGGGCGCTCGGCATTGCCGATGACGATCAACGGGTGAACCGCAACGGCGGCGCGATCGCGCTCGGCCATCCGCTTGGCATGTCAGGCGCCCGCATCACCGGCACGGCGGCGCTCGAGCTTCTGGAGACCGGCGGAAAATATTCGCTGTCGACGATGTGTATCGGCGTCGGGCAGGGGATTGCGATCGCGCTCGAACGGGTTTGATCGCGTCGTTGCGCCAGGTGCCCGGCTTCGATAGAAATCGGGCATGCTGATCCGAGCCGCAGACAACAACGATCGAAACGCCATCTAGAGGATCATTGGCCCGACGATCCGCGCCGGTGAGACCTATGCGCTCGACCGCAATCTCTCCGAAGCCGATGCGCTCACCTACTGGATAGGAGCGGACCGCGAAACCTTCGTCGCGGAAGAGGACGGCGTGATCCTCGGCACCTATTACATCAAGGCCAATCAGGCCGGTGGCGGCCGCCATGTCTGCAATTGCGGCTACATGACCGATCCCGCCGCGAGCGGCCGCGCCGTCGCCCGCCGCATGCAGGAACATTCCATGCAGCACGCCCGCGCCCAGGGCTTTCGGGCGATGCAGTTCAATTTCGTCGTCAGCAGCAACCGCCGCGCCGTCGAGCTCTGGCAATCCCTCGGCTTCGAAATCGTCGGCCGTCTTCCCGGCGTCTTCCTTCATCCCACCGAGGGTTATGTCGACGCATTGGTGATGTTTCGAACGCTGTAGGACTGTGCACCGAAAAAAGATGTAAGCAGCCTGTCGAAATGACAGCGGCTCGAACGTCTTTAGATCGCGAGGCGCGGATTGCGGCGGAGCAGCCGTGTGCGTCGCGATCACTCTGTCGGCATGGAGGTTATGAAGCATGAGTGTTTCCTATCGTTGGGTCATCGTCGCTGTCGGCGCTTTGATGTCGTGCGTGGCAATCGGTGCGATGTTCTCGCTGGCAATTTTCCAGGAACCGATCGCCACCGCCACCGGCTGGTCGCATGTCGGCATAGCCAGCGCGATGACGCTGAATTTCATCGTCATGGGCTTCGGCGGGTTCTTCTGGGGTGCGGCCAGCGACCGCTTCGGCCCGCGCATCGTCGTGCTGATCGGCTCCCTGCTGCTCGGCCTGGCACTGGTTCTGGCGAGCCGGGCCGAAACGCTGCTGCAGTTCCAACTGACCTACGGCATCCTCGTTGGCCTCGCCGCCAGCGCCTTCTTCGCGCCGATGATCGCGGCGACGACGGCCTGGTTCGACGAAAGCCGCGGTCTTGCCGTGTCGCTCGTTTCGGCCGGCATGGGCGTCGCGCCGATGACCATCTCGCCTTTCGCGCGCTGGCTGATCTCGGCCTATGAATGGCGCCCCGCCATGTTGATCATCGGCATTGCCACCTGGGTGCTTCTGGTGCCGGTCGCCTTCCTGGTCCGGCGCCCGCCGGCCGAAGCTGCCGATATCGGCACCGATTTCGCGGCTGGCGGCGCCCGGCCACAACTGTCGAAAGTCTTCCGGTCGCCGCAGTTCATCGTGCTCGGCCTGACCTTCTTTGCCTGCTGCGCGGCCCATTCCGGACCGATCTTCCATATGGTCAACTATGCGACGATCTGCGGCGTCGCTCCGATGGCGGCCGTCAGCATCTATAGCGTCGAGGGTCTGGCTGGTCTCGGTGGCCGGCTGCTGTATGGCACCCTCGCCGACAGGATCGGGGTGAAGCCGGTGCTGGTCGCCGGCCTCTTGGTGCAGGCGGCAGCCCTTGCGACTTATCTCTTGGTCAGCGAGTTGGCCCAATTCTATGCGCTCGCCATCGTCTTCGGCAGCGCCTATGGCGGCGTGATGCCGCTTTATGCGGTGCTGGCGCGGGAGTATTTCGGCCAGCGCATCATCGGGACCGTCTTGGGAGCGGCGACGATGCTCTCCAGCCTCGGCATGGCCTTCGGTCCTCTTATCGGCGGCTGGATATTCGACACCTTCGCCAATTATTCCTGGCTGTTCATCGGCTCGGCGATGGTTGGACTTGGGGCGGCTGGGATCGCGCTGGCATTCCCGCCACTCGTGCGACAGAAGCCGCAGCCGGTCTTTGGGGTGTCTTCGCGATGACGTCACATTCAGGGAAAGCATTCGCCGAACGGAAACACATCGTACGGTTGCTACTTGCATAAATGTGTTTCAGAGTGGTGAGGATCGCCATGTCCGTTTGATGGAGAATCCGTTGAGACGCGCGCTCCTGACGCTCTTGTTCGCAGTTTCCTTTGTTCTTTCGGCGTCGCTTGGCGAGGCTGGTGTCTCGCCTTCAAACCAGAGTGAAGCGGCGATAAGGTTTCAAGCGGTGGATGGCCTGGCGCGCCAGACCCGTACGCAAGGGGATTTGCCGCGCTGGTCGAATCCCGATCACGCCGAAGTTCTCGCACAGTTTTGGGACGTACAGGCGACGGTGGGCACGCCGCCCTATGTCTCGGCCGATCTGCCGGCACTTCTTGCTACCGCCGATCGGGCAGGCGCCCTTTACAAGACTTATGTCCTGTTCACGCCGCAATCCGCAGCGGTGCCTGATACGTCCGCCAATACCTCCAAATACCAGGATGAGATCGCGCGAGCTGCCGCCTATCTGCTGCGGGTGCAGGCCGCCGAGCTCGAGGCCATCGCAGATTTCGTCACAACGATTCCGGCCGCTGAAATGACGAAGCCACGCCGGACGGGACTGCAGCAGATGCGGCTTGGCATTAACGAGATGGTCACCGGTGCCGTCTTGATGTTGCGTTCGCCTGGGCTGCATACGGCCAACCGCAATATTCTGTTGAACAGCCTCGCTGACATCGCCGCAACCATGTCGGCGTCGACGCCGCCAGCGGACAGGGCGGCTATGATTGCGCAAATCGAGGCGGTGCTGCCTGTCCTGGCCGGGCCAGAGCGGGAGAATGCGCTTGCGTTCAAATCAGCGTTCGAGCGCAAAGAGTGTACAGGGCTGTGCGCGGTGGAAGCGCAATAGCGATCAACAGTGTCAAACTGAATGAGAGCAAGTTTCACTTATGGAAAACACGTCTGCCCACTCCAGCAATGCCGATTGGACGCTGGCCGATTTTCTGAGCACCTATCGCTATTGGGCTCTCTTTTTGGCTTCGCTTCTTTTGGCGATCGGTGGCCAAGGTCTTAGTACAGTCCTTCCCATGATTTCGCGAATGACGGGCAGCAGCGCTCAGACTATCGGGATCTTCTATTTCGGATCCACTCTCGGCTGGGGTGTCGGGGCCTTCCTGGCGTTTGTCGTCGCGAGCCGGCATGCGCGGTCGGCTTTAATCTGCCCGCTTGTCGTCTGCGCCGTGGTCGCCATCAGTTTTCTGCCCGCGCCCGCGCTTTGGGGCTCGCCGGCGTTTCTAATTCTATTTGGTTTGGCATTGGGCACGGTTCGGGCCGTTTTTCCTCTCGCGATCGCCATCTTCCTGGTGGGCGGCAGGCCGGGCAAGATCGACTTCGGCTGCGCTCTCACGCTCATCTCAACGACGATACTGATCTCGGCCATCGCTCCGATCGGTGCTTCGTGGTTGGCCGAACTCGATCAAGCTGGTCTGCCCGTCGTTTTGGGTTTCCTGGCTTGCCTGCTCCTCGCTGTCATACTGCTGCTGCCGGCCGCGCACCTGACCTTCGATGAACCTCCGCGTCCGCGACACCGGCCGCTTACGCCGCGCCGGCGATCACCTCTCCTGGTCGCTTTGATCCTCAGCATCCCGCCGATCCTCAGCTTTTTGGTGGGGCTCGGCATCTATCTGCTTCAGGCGAATGGTTTCGACGTTACCTATTCCCCCATCACCTTGTTTCCAGCACTTCTCGCCCTCGGCATTGCTGTAGCCGCCTTTATCTATTTTGCCTTTTGGGTCTATCGTATCCACGGGGAGTTGGCGGGCGCGGCGCAGTCTCAGCGTCCGGTGACGCCGCTTGCGGCCATGCTGATTGCTATCCTTGTGCCGCTCGGATTGGCCGTTCTGGTCATGACCCTTGGCGATCTCCTCAACCATCGCGCACGCAATGCAGGCCAAAGACCGTTGGTTTCCATTGCCTGGCTCGCGATCTGGAGCTTCATCTTTCCACCGATCGCGATCGCAATGATCCAGAATGCCGCCAACGACAGCTATGTCGTAGGCTCCGGCACGGCTTGACACGCCGACGGAGCGACCGGAATGGGGAGGTCTCTGGCGCTTCACCTGGAAGATCCTCCAGCGTACGGATGCGGAAATGAAGGTGGTGGACGCCAGCCGCGACATCTGCGTCAAGAACGACATGACCGCGGACACACTGCCGCTGATGCCAAAACCCTCGGGCGTCAAATGCGTGTTGATCGACAAGATCCACTTCTCTGACAGCGGTGTTCAGATGAGCGCGCAATGCGACCACGGCGGCATCGGGACTTCATGGGGACCCTATCTCCAGCCGGGGAATGGCGGTGAAAGCTTCACCGGCCAGATCTCCTATAACGAGGTCTATGAAGGCGGCGACGACATGCCGCAGCCGACAACCGACGTTCGGGTCAAGCGGGTCGGCGAGTGCCAATGAGGAGAGCGAAAACCATGATACGCTGTGTTCTTGCCGCCGCATTCGTCCTGACTCCGGCCGCGGCTTTCGCCGAGCAGACCGGCCTTCCGACGGGACTTTGGCAGGTAAGGATCTTTACGCCTGTTCCGACGCCCGAACTGAAGAACGATGAGCAGGTCTTCCAGATTTGCTATGACCGTGAAGAGCCACATACCCGGTGCTACCCAAAGCGCAGGCGGCCAAATGCAAACTGGATTTTACCGACATGGGTGACTTGGCTTATGATGCGAGCTGCAAGGACGGCGATCATCGGCTGCGCATTTCGGAAGCTGCGGACGGCCTGTGGCGCGGGACCTACCGCTTCGTCGGAAAGAAGGACGCCGTCACTCTGGAGCCGGCTGTCGAACTGAAGAAAATTGCAGAAACCTGCGACTAGAATTTTTCGACCTGCGGCCGTGCATTTGTGGGGTTGCCTGCCAAAGCGCGTCGCATGATTCATGCGACGCGTTTCAGCCCTTTTGTTTCTACGCACGTCGTTATTCCGAAATCGCCCTTTCGTGCATTGCCCTTCGCCGATTTCGGCTGATAGACTTCCCCTGTCTGTTTCATCACCTATGTCCTTGGTTTTCGGGAGGCTGTCTTAGCTATGGCGGAACTTGCTCAATCGCTCGCATCGATCAAACTGCCGGATCTTGCCGGCAAGGCGGTGCTGATCACCGGCGCCTCCACAGGCATCGGCGCGGCGCTCGCTCGCGCCTTTGCCGCCCAAGGCGCCAAGGTCGGCGTCCATTACAATGCCAGCCGCGAGCCGGCGGAGGCGCTGGCCGAGGAGATAAGGGCTGCCGGCGGCGCGGTGCATCTGATCCAGGGCGACGTGTCGCGGGAAGGCGAGACGGAGCGTGTCGTCGAGGAGACGGCGAAGACTTTCGGCCATCTCGACGGGCTCATCAACAATGCCGGCGGCATGCTGGGGCGAAAGCCGACCTCGGAATATACCGATGCGCATTATGCCGCGGTCATGGATCTCAACGCCCGCTCGGTGCTGGCGGCAACGCGTGCGGCCCATCCCTGGCTGAAGAAGCAGGGCGGCTTCATCATCAACACCACCTCGATTGCCGCCCGCAACGGCGGCGGCAATGGTGCGATCCTCTATGCGGCATCCAAGGGCTTCGTTTCGACGATCACCCGCGGTCACGCCAAGGAATTCGTCGCCGACAGGATCCGCGTCAATGCAGTGGCCCCTGGCGTCATCGCAACGCCCTTCCACGAGCGCTATACCGACGACGAGCAGATGGAGCTGCAGCGCAAGTCGATCCCAATGGGTTTCGTCGGCACATCGGAGGATTGCGTTGGCGCCTATCTCTTCCTCGCCTCGCCGACGCTATCGGGCTACATCACCGGCCAGATCATCGAGGTCAATGGCGGCCAGCTGATGCCGTAGCCGCTTGCCGGCGCGAGCGGGCTTTGCCTTTTCCCCCTGATGAGGGAACTTTCGAACCCCCGTGACGTTTTCCGCTTGGTCTTTTCATCAAGCGGGGCATCATGAGCTTTTCATTTTCGGAACTCGACTTCCTCAAGCCGGAGCTGGGGGCGGAGTATACGGGTTCCGGGACGCATTTCGCTGTGTTCTCAGCCCATGCGGAACAGATAGAGCTCTGCCTCTTTTCACCTGACGGAAAAGACGAAATCGCCCGGCTGCCGCTGCCAAAACGCGAGGGCGACATCTGGTCGGGCTATATCGCCGGCGTCGGACCGGGAACCGTCTATGGCTATCGCGCCCACGGTCCTTACGATCCCGCCGCCGGCCATCGCTTCAACGCAAACAAGCTGCTGCTCGACCCCTATGCCAAACAGGTGACGGGTGAACTGAAGTGGCATGATGCGCTGTTCGGTTACCAGATCGGCGAGGACGACCTTTCATTCGACGACCGCGACAGCGCGCCGTTCACGGTCAAGGGCGTGGTGCAGGACCCGGACTTCGATTGGGCGGGTGAACAGGCAATCCGCCGCCCCTGGCCCGACACCATCATCTACGAGGCGCATGTGCGCGGCCTGACGATGACGCATCCGAAGGTGCCCGACCGGCTGCGCGGCACCTTTCTCGGCATGTGCAGCGACCCGATCATCGAACATCTCGTAAAGCTCGGGATCTCGGCGATCGAACTCTTGCCAATCCAGTATTTCCTCGACGATCGTTACCTCCTGGAAAAGAACCTGAACAATTATTGGGGCTACCAGACGCTCGGCTTCTTCGCGCCGCAATCGCGCTACATGTCCGGAGACAAGATCACCGAGATCAAGACCATGGTGCGGAAGTTCCATGCGGCCGGGATCGAGGTCATCATGGATGTGGTCTATAACCACACCGCAGAGGGCAGCGAGAAAGGCCCGACGCTGTCCTTCCGCGGGCTCGACAATGCGAGCTATTACATCCTCTCCCCCGACGATCCCCGCCACACCTTCGATACGACGGGCACCGGCAATACACTGAATGTTGCCCATCCGATGGTGATGCGCATGGTGCTCGACAGCCTGCGCTACTGGGTTGGCGTCATGCATATCGACGGCTTCCGCTTCGATCTTGCCAGCACGCTCGGCAGGCAGGATCTGGAATTCGACCGCCAGGGCGGCTTCTTCGGCGCCATCCGCCAGGATCCGATCCTGTCGGGCGTCAAGCTGATCGCCGAGCCTTGGGATATCGGCGAGGGTGGTTATCAAGTCGGCGGTTTCCCGCACCCCTTCCGCGAATGGAACGACAAGTTCCGCGACGACGTGCGGCGTTTCTGGAAGGGCGACGGCGGCATGGTATCGGAGTTGGCGGCGCGCGTCACCGGCTCGGCGCTGCAGTTCAACCATTCAGACCGGGGCGCCACCTCCTCGATCAACCTTCTGTCGGCCCATGACGGTTTCACGCTTATGGACACCGTCTCCTTCGACAGCAAGCACAACGAGGCGAACGGCGAGGATAACCGGGACGGTCATTCGGACAATCATTCCGACAATATGGGTGCCGAGGGCGCCACCGATAATGCCGACATCAATTCCGCCCGGGCCCGGCGCCGGCGCAACATGATGGCGACGCTCATGCTCTCCCAGGGCGTGCCGATGATCCTAGCCGGCGACGAGCTCGGCAACAGCCAGGACGGCAACAACAACGCCTATTGCCAAGACAATGAAATCGGCTGGACCAGTTGGGATGGGCTCGATGATCCCTTCCTCGATTTCTGCCGGCAGGCCGTGGCCTTCCGCAAGGCCCACCCGGTGCTGAGGCAGGAGCGGTTCCTGACCGGCGAGACCAGCGAGGACGGGCGTATCGAGATCGCCTGGTACAAGCCGGATGGCAGTTTCATGGATGACGGGGCCTGGAACGACGACGGATTGCAGGTGCTTGGCGTCTATATCTCGAAGAGTGTGCACGCCCCGGATACCGAGAAGATGGATGACCTTTTCCTGGTCTTCAACGCCGGCGGCGACTGTCAGATCCACCTGCCTGTCGTCAACGGGCTGCAACAATGGTCGAGGATTCTCGACACGGGAACGGAGACGGGAGCTTTCGAGGTGCACGAGCAGGACAATCCGGTCATGGTCTACGCCCAGAGCGTCGCCGTCTTTGCGCCGACAGGACAGACCGAACCACCGGAAGGGGCGACCAAGGCCCAGCGCCGCCGCTGGTTCCAGTTCGGCCGCCGCAGCAAGTAGCAGGTCGCACAGAGCATGAATGCCGGAGCCATCACCGAACTTGGCCTTGTCTATGTCAGCGATACCGAACCGGGCATCCGCAGACGAAGGAAGGGCAAGGGCTTCAGCTATGTGATGCCGGACGGCAGCACGCTTGCCGACGACTTGCAGCGGGCGCGCATCGGCGCGCTCGGCCTGCCGCCGGCCTATGAGAATGTCTGGATCTGCCTTTACGAAAACGGCCACCTGCAGGCGACCGGCTACGATGCGCGCGGGCGCAAGCAGTACCGCTACCATAAGGAATGGCAATCCTTCCGCAGCGCCGGCAAGTTCCATCAGCTGATCGAATTCGGCCGGTCGCTGCCGAAAATACGCCGCACCGTGCTGCGCCATCTCGACACCGGCACGGAGGATATCAATGGTGTGCTGGCAGCACTGACGACCCTACTCGACGAGGCGCACCTACGCGTCGGCAATCAGGCCTATGTCAGGGAAAACGGCACCTATGGCGCCACGACGCTGCTCAAGCGCCATCTGAAGATCGTCGATGGGCAGATAGAACTGAAATTCCGCGCCAAGGGCGGCAAACGCGTGCAGCGCAGTCTCAAACATCCAAGGCTGCAGAAGATCCTGGAGGAGATCGCCGACCTGCCCGGGCGCCAGCTCTTCGTCTGGAAGGATGAAAGCGGGGCGCTGAAGCCGGTCGATTCCGGCCGGCTGAACGCCTATCTGGCCGAAATATCCGGCATTCCCATTTCGGCGAAGACGTTTCGCACCTGGGCCGGGTCGCTGGCGGCCTTCGGTGCGGCGCGCGAAAAGATCGCCGGCGGCGGCCGGCCGACGGTCAAGGAAATGTCGGAGGCTGCTGCCGAGGCGCTGCACAACACGCCGGCGATCTCACGCTCGAGCTACATCCATCCAGCGATCATCGCGCTTGCTGGCAACGATCATCCGCTGATCGAGAGCGGCACCGAACCGCTGCGGGGCTTGCGGGCCGAAGAAAACAGGTTACTTGATTTCCTCACACGCGAGATCGAGGAATGAGCCAGAAAAATCCACCCGCATCGGACGTCGTACTGACCCATCCCGACCGGCTCTACTGGCCGGACGAGGGCGTGAGCAAGCAGGGGCTCGCGGATTATTATGCCACAGTCTGGCCGTTCATGGCGCCTTATGTCGTCAATCGGCCCCTGGCGCTGCTGCGTTTGCCCGACGGGATAAAGGGCCACCAGCGGTTTTTCCAGAAACATGCCTGGAAGGGCATGAATGACCATATCGAAGAGGTCGCCGATCCGCAGGAAACGGACGGCGACAAGTTGCTGCGGATCGCCGATTTCAACGGTCTTAGGGCGCTGGTGCAATCGGCCGTGCTCGAGATTCATCCCTGGGGCACGACGACCGAAAATTGGGAAAAACCGGATATGATCACCATGGACCTCGATCCGGGCGTGGACGTGACCTGGAGCGCGGTGATTTCGGCAGCGCTTGACGTCAAGGCGCGGCTGGAAGCCCGCGGCCTAGCCGCCTTCGTCAAGACGTCGGGCGGCAAGGGGCTGCATGTGGTGGCGCCGCTTGCGCCGAAGGCCGGCTGGGCCGAGGTGAAGGACTTCACCCATTCTCTTGCCGAAAGCATGTCGACTCAGGCGCCGGAAAAATATCTTTCAACCGCGACCAAGGCCAAACGCAGTGGGCATATCTACATCGACTATCTCCGCAACGGCCGCGGCAATACAGCGGTTGCCGCCTATTCGACGCGGGCGCGGCCGGGCGCGCCGGTTTCGGTGCCGCTCGATTGGTCTGAATTGAACGAGGTCAGCGGCCCGGCGGCCTTCACGCTCGCCAATGTGCCGCAGCGGTTGGAAACCCGTCCGAGCGACCCATGGCGCGATTTCTTCGATGCGGCCGCACCGCTGGAATGAGTGATCCTCTGCTCATTCCGCGCTGTCAAGCTCGGGATAATGCCGGAAAATCCCGTCCTCGTTGAAGGCGAGGCGGCGAGGGGAAGCGAGATAGCGGGCAATGTTCGGGCGTTTCGCCACCCGATCATGCAGGGCGAGCAGGGTGGGATATTCGGCCTTGCGCTTCGCCATGGCTTTCGGGAAAGCGTAACTCAGGCCTTCGATCACCTGGAAGAGCGAGAGATCGACATAGGTAAGCGCATCGCCAACCATATGGTCTGGTCCGGCAGGGTTCTGCCGCACCACGCGCTCGAAATAACCGAGGAACTTCGGAATGCGGTCGCGGATGAAGGCGGCGGAGCGGGCTTTCGCTTCCGGCTTCTGGTCTTCGTAATATAGCGACATGTCGATCGGGTGATGCGTATCATGCACTTCGGCGATGAAATCGGTGACGGTCAGTTGCAGGCCGTTGGCGACATGGCGAAGGCCTTCATCTTCGGGCGCCAGGCCGAGCTTCGGGCCGAGATAAAACAGGATGTTGGCGACGTGCGGGATAATGAGGTCTCCATCCCTGAGGAACGGCGGGGCAAAGGGAACATGCGGTTCGCTTTCGCTCTTCATGAGGGCGAACATGGCGTCCGTACCGCGACCGGGCTCACGGGTGACGTCGACATAATCGGCGCCAGCTTCCTCAAGCGCCAACCGCACGAATTCGCCGCGGCCTTGAAGGCCGTCCCAATAATAAAGCTCGTATGCCATTTAGCTCATCCCTTCGGTTGACGACCGAAGTCTTTTCGCAATTCGTCCTTGGCCTTTTCAAGTGTGCCGCGCCGCTTTTTCGTCAGTTGGTCGCCGGCGCGGTTAATGTAAAAGGTCAGCATCGACATGGCCGCGCGGAACGGGCTCGACTTGCGGCGATCGCTCTCTTCGGCGGAATGTTTGACGGAGCGGGCAATCTTCTTGGGGTCGTCCGATTTGAACACCCCATCCTTCAGGTCCATCGCGTCACTGTGGTTGGTAACGTCCTGCGACCATTTCTTTTTCGATTTGGCCATCTCTTAAATCCTTTGCCAGCGGGCCGGTGGCAGAACCGACAAAGGAATTGAACTGGTGCGGAGCCCAAAAGTTCCGGCCAGGGTCGTTCAGGTTTTCACGGAAGCGCAGAACAGTCGCCCGCGGGCTGTTATTTCCGAGAGAGCTTTTGCGATGCGGCGAAAGCGCGGCCGATATTGAAAAAGGACGGCTGCGCCGGCGCGCGAGGGTCGCGGAAAACCAGGCCCACAAGATTGTCGACGACAAGGATGAAGCCCAGCGCGAGACCGAGATAGAGCAGGGCGGCGATGGCAAGCAGCGACATCTCCATCCCCCTAGGCGATCGCGCCCGAAGCGCGGCCGCCGGTCGCGGCAAGCGCGACGGAAAGGATATTCGGACAGCGGTCGTTCATGGCAACTTCCCCGGTTTCGCCATAAACCGCAAGCGTATATTCTTGTTCCCGGTTGTCGGGCGAGGGCTCAACTTTTTTATGAAGCCTCATAGCTTGCAGCGTCATCCGGCCTCTGTCACCCCCGCATGGAAGCCCATCCTCCGGAAATTCGATAATGCACAACTAATTCAAGCTTATGACAAAAAGCATCAAAGGGCGCCGCGACGACGCCCTTTTTTGATCCAGCTGTTTGATTTCGGCATTCAAAGGGCCGTCTTGCGGCTCGCCGTCCGTTTTGGTGCCGGTGTCACGACGCCGTTCGTCTTGCTGCCGGCGACGCTGCGCTTCGCCTTGGGTTTGACCTCCTTGCCGTCGGAAGAAGCAGCGGAGCCCTCGAGCGCTTCGCGCTCGTGTCTTGCCTGTTCCCAATGGATGGATTCTCGCCCTGTCGGATAGCCCTCTTCTTCCCAGAGGGCGTATGCACGTTTTTTGATCCACTCGTCCCGAGTTTCTGCCATCGCTTGATCTCCAGTCGCATGATGCCGTCGTTCGAACGCGATACTGCATGGATGGTTCCAGAGGCGGAGAGTTCTTTCAAGCGAAATCGTGCTGCAACTGCAAATATTTCGCATTGCAGCATATCAGGGTTGAAAATCGCCATTCATCGGGGCCGAAACTCCGCCGCCTTGTGCAGATCTGACACGAATTCCAGGCGTAGCCGCTGTCGCTCCGCCTCGTCGCGAATGCGCAGGAGGTAGGAGGGGTGGATGGTAACCAGAACAGGCGGACGGTTTGCCGGATGCAGGATTTGGCCGCGCTCCGGCGTCAGCTTCGCCTTTGGCCCGAGCAGCGCATAAAGCGCGCTTGCGCCGAGGGTGACGACGAGTTTCGGCTTGATGATATTGAGCTCCGCGCCAAGCCACCAGGCGCAACGCCTGATCTCACCGGCATTGGGTTTTGCATGCAGCCGCCGTTTACCGCGCTCGGTGAACTTGAAGTGCTTGACCGCATTGGTGACATAACAGCGCCGGCGGTCGAGACCGGCCTCCTCCAGGCAGCGATCGAGCAGCCGGCCGGCGGGACCGACGAAGGGCCTGCCTGCCAGATCTTCCTGATCGCCCGGCTGTTCGCCGACGAGGACGATCTCGGCTTTCCCAGGCCCTTCGCCGAAGACGATTTGCGTCGCATTCCTGTAGAGATCGCAGCGGGTGCAGCCTTCTGCGTGATGCCGCAGTTCGGCAATGCTTGCCGCATTGGCGACGTCGAGTGCCAAGGCGGGGCCGACGCTTGCGGCGATGGTCATGATGCGATCCTCATCTCTTCGGGATCAATCGTCGTGCACCGGGATTGTTCCCGCGGCGAAACGGGCGGCCCGGACCGGAAAAATGATCACTGCGAAAAATTCGCGTCATGGGAGAGAGCAGGCGCGATTGAACGCTGCCGTTTCCCGGCTATATTTGCCAGCGATGTTCTATCTCTTGTCGACCTATTGGCCGCATATCCTCTTTGTCGTTTCGATCGCCATGGGGGCCGCGGCGGCGATCCATGCCGCCATGACCAAGGAGGAGGTGCGCGCGGCGATCGGCTGGGTTGGCGTCATCATCCTCTCTCCGATCATCGGCGCAGTGCTCTATGCGATTGCCGGCATCAACCGCATTCGCCGGAAATCGCTGAGCATTCGCCGCGACGCGCTGCTGCCCTCCGCCGAATTCGACGAGTTGGAGACATTCGACGCCGAGGCCGAGACGGTAATCAGCCAGTTCGGACGCCGCTTTGCGGCGCTGCAGACGCTCGGCGACCGGGTGACACGCAATCCGCTGACCTCAGGCAATACGATCGACATGCTGGAGACCGGCGATGAGGCCTATGCGGCGATGAAATCGATCATCGACGCGGCGGAGCGCAGCATCCTGCTCGAAACCTATATTTTCGACCGCGACGCGATCGGTCTTCGCATCGCCGATGCTCTGATCGCTGCGGCCAAGCGCGGGGTCGAGGTTCGGGTGCTGATCGACGCGGTCGGTGCACGGTATTCGGTGCCGAGCATTCTCGGCCATCTCCGGGAGGGCGGGGTCACCGTCGCCGTCTTCAACGGCAATGTCATCATGGGCTTGCGGCTGCCCTATGCCAATCTGCGCACCCACCGCAAGATCCTGATCGTTGACGGGAAGATCGCGCTGACGGGCGGAATGAACATCAGGGCGGGCTTCAGCGAGGAGGCGAGCGGCGAGAGTTTTGCGCATGACACGCATTTCAGCGTCACCGGCCCGGTCGTTGCCGACCTCTTCGACCTTGCCGCCGAGGATTGGCGCTTCTCCACTCAGGAACTGTTGAACGCTGAGGCATGGCGCATCGAGCCACCGCAGCGCAGCCCCGGCGATCCGATCCTGATGCGCGTCGTCGCCTCCGGGCCGGATCGCAGCGTCGAGACGAACCACAAGATGCTGATGGGCGCCTTTTCCGTGGCGCGCCAGTCGATCCGGATCATGTCTCCCTATTTTCTGCCGGATCGCGAGCTGATCAGTGCGCTGGTGACAGCCGCACGGCGCGGCGTCGAAGTCGATATCGTCGTGCCCGCGGTCAACAACCTCGTGCTGGTCGACCGGGCGATGACGGCGCAATTCGACCAGATCCTCAAGGGTTACTGCCGGATCTGGCGCTCGACCGGCAGCTTCAGCCATTCGAAGCTTTTGACGATCGATGGCACCTGGGCTTATGTCGGCTCGTCCAACCTCGACCCGCGCTCGCTCAGGCTGAATTTCGAGATCGATCTCGAAGTGCTGAACGAAGGCTTTGCGGGCGAGATCGACGAGCATATCGAGGAAACGTTGAAATCGGCAACGCCGGTGACGCTTGACGGTTTGCGAGCCCGGCCCTTCCCCGTGCGGCTGCTCGAGAAGGTGCTGTGGCTGGGTTCGCCCTATCTCTGAAGGGGATTATTTGCGATCGGACATGGCAAGTTTTGCCCGGCCGCCTATACTGCCGAGAGAAGCCTTTTTTGATCAACGGAACAAGTGCGCCGGCCGATGCACGTCAGAAAACACAATCTTCCCGCCAGCATCCTTGCCTCGATCCGGAGCAGGAAAAAGCGGCTCGACCCGACCTACACGGAGACAAGGCCGCGCAGCGCCGGGACGTTGATCGCCTCCTATAATGTGCATAAATGCGTCGGCACCGACCGCCGCTTCGATCCGGAACGCACCAGCCGAGTGATCCATGAAATCGGCGCCGATGTCATTGCTTTGCAGGAGGCCGATACGCGCTTCGGCGAGCGCACCGGCCTTCTCGACCTCGGCCGGCTGGAGCGGGAGACCGGACTGATCCCGGTGCCGGTGGCCGGCATGGCCAAGGCGCATGGCTGGCACGGCAATGTCGTGCTCTTCAAGAAGGGGCTGGTGCATGACGTGCATCAGGTCAAGCTGCCGGGCCTGGAACCGCGCGGCGCCCTCGTCACCGAGATCGAGCTCGAGCAGGGCGGGGTGCTGCGCATCATCGCCGCGCATTTCGGCCTGTTGCGCCATAACAGAGCCCAGCAGGCCCGCATGCTGGTCGAACTCATCAATGACAGACGGGAGATGCCGACCATTCTGCTCGGCGACCTCAACGAGTGGCGGCTCGGCGACCGCTCCTCACTCAACACCTTCCAATCCGCCTTCGGAGAACTGCCGCCCGCAGTCCCGAGCTTCCCGGCCGGCCTGCCGCTCCTGGCACTCGACCGCATCATCGCCAACCGCAAGGGGATCATCTCCGAGGTGGAGGCGCATGATACGCCGCTCGCGCGTATCGCCTCGGATCATCTGCCGATCAAGGCGCTGGTCGATTTGGAGCCAGTGGTTAGTTAACAGAAGACCGTGGGCAACGCTCAGTCACCCGAACGGAAATCAGCTCCACGCGGTCGTCGAGATCGACATAGCCTGCGCCCTGACCCAGACGCGTTCCTTTGGTTCGGCGGCACGCTTGTAGGTATCTTCGCTGAATTCCCTAGAGTGCGCCTGGTCGCCGGCGATGAACAGCATCGGCCGGCAAGGGGATATCGTCTCGGTTAAAGGAATAAAAGTTCATGAACTTGATGCTACCGGTCAAAGGCACACGCTGATCCGTCGCCGGTGACCATGTGAGCGATAGAATGACTTGCAATAGCTCACGTATCCGGCGCCAACTTGAGGTATGAAAGGGCGGCTATAACTCACGCAATGGAATTGGCAACACACCGATCGGCCGAACTTCTCGTATGACGCAGAGAGTATGGTGCCGTTTGAGCAAAAATTTCCGGCGAGGTGATAGGCGCAGTTCGGCATTTCAGTGACGACGATAGTGCCCACAATTGATCGGATTGCCTTCTTC
The DNA here is from genome assembly GCF_000271845.1 of Rhizobium leguminosarum bv. trifolii WSM2297. The sequence goes on from NZ_JH719392.1 coordinate 236,369, forward strand.
ATTGATCGGCGCACTAACTCGCACAGGGGAGCGTCGACACACACGCTACAGCCTAAGACTACAAAACTGGCCAGCATTTCATTAACGGCGCATGTCCGGCTATCTTCGGTCGCAGAGTTCGCCTGGGCGTTCAAACCGGTCTACTGCAGAACGAGGTCGTGAAGACATCGCGGAGCGGGCCGTGGGACATTAGCCCCTGATGGCGCCGCAACGGGATGAAATTAGTTCCAGTGTTGATAGCTGATAGCTAAGAGATATTGCGTGGGCTACTGAGCGGCTGGGGAGATACGCCGAAGGCATGTAACCATCTGGATCGCGCCAGGACATCAGGGCAGGAGCTCCTGGCACGGGCGCTATCGGATGACCTAATCAGTCTCTCCCATCGGTCGCGGTTCAGGACCATTCCCGTTTTCTTGTGTCGCCTTTCTAAGGGACCGGCCACCATCAGCGTCAACCCGCAAGGGGTTCCCCTGCGCTGGCGCTCCGGTGACGCCTGCGGCTCGGCCCCTTCTTCGGGCGCCATCGGGAATGGTCCCGAGCAACCGAAGGAGACATACCATGGCCACCACGATCGCAACCCTGACCCAGAAGACCGACGGCAGCCTCGAAGGCATCTTCGCGACGATCCGGGTGAATGCGCCGATCGCCATCGTCCCGAACGCCAGCAAGGCGAGCGACGAAGCGCCGGACTACCGCATCATCCACCGCAAGACCGGCTTCGAGATTGGCGCCGCCTGGAACCGCATCGCTCGCCTGACTGGCGAAGAGTACCTCTCCGTCAAGCTGGAGGCTCCCGAGATCGGCGTGATCTTCGGCAACGTCGCCCAGGCTCCCGGCGGAGAGCCCGGCAAGAAGGTCATCCTCTGGAACAGCCCGGCCTGAGGCGACTGGGCCGGCCCCATCACCGGGGCTGGCCCTTCCCGCAACAATCAAGCCGGCAGCGGGCATCGAGCCCGCTGCCGGCTTTTCTGGTGCGATACGGGGAGGGGAAGGTCTGCTCAGTCGGTCGAAGGGTGCCATGGCGGCATGAAGGCCTCAAGGACGAGTGGTTCCCCCAATTTTGCCGCCGCTCCGGTTCCCTCCGCTCCGACAAAATCGGCTCCCCCACTCGCCGGCTCCGCCGGTCGCGTTCCGCGATCCTTGACCCCTCCATCCCGCCATGACCGCGGGCGTCGTCTTTCACAACGTCAAGGAGACGACAATGACCACTTGCATCGACGAAATCATCGAGCTGCTGGCCGCCGAGCTGCGGAACGCCGATCCGGCCGAGCGTCGCCAGATCGAGAACGAGCTGGAACTGGCGCTGGCCGAACGCGAGGTGATCTGGGCCGAACAGGACGGCCGCATCGACCCCGAGCCTCCGTTTTGACGGAGGCTTGTCGCCACGTCCATGAGCCCGGCCGGCCGGATCGACCGGCCGCGCCGATCTGTCAGGGATTTTATCCCTCGACACTCCCGCCGGCTCACGCCGGATACGGTCGCGTCCCCTTCGGGGCCGCGGGTCTCTTCTCTCTTTGACGTCCTATTTTACTCCAGCAAATCCGGCGTCAAGGACGGCGCGGTCTCCCCCAATTTTTCCGCCGCTGTGCTCTGGAAAAATCGGTTCCCCCGCTTGCGAGCCGCGTTCCGCGGTCCTTGACCCCTCTTTGCCAAGGAGTGGCCGATCTCCGTCATCAACGAAGGAGATCACATCATGACAACCGATCAGAACCTCATGCTCTACACCAAGCTTGCCGGCTTTCGGCTCGTCGTCCTCGCAAACCGCTTCGGCTGCGACAACGATTTCTCGGGACAGCTTCACGATCGCCTGGTCGAGGGGCTCGACGCGGCAATCGATCGGATCCACGTCATCATGGCATTGGAACGTAACCTTCTCGCTGGCGAGGGCGAGTTCGCCGCCTATCAGTTGGAGGGCGAGATCGAGATTTTCCGGCGCTTCACGATCAATCTGCTCGACGATCTCGAAATCGATTGCGACACGCATGAATTCCGCGTCAACGGCAGCGACTGGATGAACGCTTTGGCTACCGACGACAGTGGCGTCGATATCGACTATCCAGAGCTGGTTGCACTTGCCGAAGACGAACTTGGCTCGCTGGCGCCGATCGTAAGGGATATCACAAGCGAGACCGGCATCGCCGTTCATGCAGCGCGCGCCCTTCAATCCTGGCGATAATGGCAGCCCCAAGATGTCTTGGCGGCGGCGACGGTCGCCTCTTAATCGTCGACGTTCTCGGCTTGCAGGCTGGGCAACAATGTCGGGATGTGTGCTCGCTTCCCAGCGAAAATTGCGACGTCATGCGAGGCGGAATTCTTGCTGGCCTCAGGTTCCTTATAGCCGCGACGACGCTTGACCCGCTCCAGCTGCCAATAAGCCGCTTTCGCCCTGTGAGGATCATCATAGGTGTTGATTTTCGCCTGTCCGTTGGTGCCGATCCGGCCCCAATAACGCACCAGCGACGCCCCGCCGAATAAG
>NZ_JH719392.1:238944-597827 GCF_000271845.1 Rhizobium leguminosarum bv. trifolii WSM2297
AAGCTGCATGTCGATCATGCCGCCGGTGTGACCGGCGAGCTTGTCGAAACCGGAGAAGCCAAGTTCCGGCCGAATGACGAAGATGCCGACGACAGTCCCTATGCCGATGTCAGGACGGAGGACGGAACCGTCCATCGCCTTTGGGGCGTCAGCCTGCCGAAGGCGCTCGAGGAGGCGGGCATCTCTGCAGGCGATACCGTCACCCTGCGCAAGGATGGCGTCGAGCGGGTCAAGGTCCAGATAGCAGTCGTCGACGAGGAGACAGGCCAGAAGCGTTACGAGGAGAGGGAAGTCGATCGCAACGTCTGGACGGCGAGACAGATCGAAACCGCCGAAGCGCGCCAGCATCGCCTCGAGCGGGAAAGCCATCGGCCGGATATGTTCAAACAGCTCGTCGAGCGATTGTCGCGCTCCGGCGCCAAGACGACGACGCTCGATTTTGAAAGTGGGGCCGGTTATCGCGCCCAGGCGCAAGACTTCGCCCGGCGCCGCGGCATCGATCATCTTTCGTTGGCTGCAGTCGAGATGGAGGAAAGCCTCTCCCGGCGCTTTGCGTGGATTGCCGCAAAGCGGGAGCAGGTGGAAAGGCTCTGGGAGCGGGCAAGCGTGGCGCTCGGCTTTGCCATCGAGCGGGAACGGCGGGTCGCCTACAATGAAGAGCGGAGCGAAAGGATGGTCGAAGCGACCTCCAGCGAAGCACGCTATCTGATCCCGCCGGCCAGTTCCTTCGTCAGAACCGTCGAGGAGGATGCGCGGCTGGCGCAGCGTTCGTCACCGGCCTGGACAGAGCGGGAAGCGATCCTTCAACCGCTGCTGGAGAAGATCTATCGCGATCCGGATGCAGCGCTTGCCGCCCTGAATGCGCTGGCATCGGATGCGGCTATTGAACCGCGCAAGCTTGCCGACGATCTTGCCGCAGCCCCTGATCGGCTTGGCCGCTTGCGTGGTTCCGAACTGATCGTCGACGGACGCGCGGCACGTGAGGAGCGCAGCGCCGCAATGTCGGCCGTGGACGAACTGCGGCCGCTCGCACGGGCCCACGCAACCGAGTTCCGCAGGAATGCCGAACGGTTCGAACTGCGCGAGCAGACGCGGCGCTCCTATATGGCCTTGTCGATCCCGGCGCTCTCCGAACATGCGATGGCGCGGCTTATGGAGATTGAGGCGGTACGCAGCCAAGGCGGTGACGACGCCTATAAGAGCGCCTTTGCGCTTGCCGCCGAGGACCGCTCGGTCGTGCAGGAGATCAAGGCGGTCAGCGAGGCGTTGACGACCCGCTTCGGCTGGAGCGCCTTCACGTCGAAGGCGGATGCGGTTGCCGGACGCAACGTGGCCGAACGCATGCCGGACGATCTAGCGGCTGCCCAGCGTGAGAAGCTCACCAACCTGTTCGAAGCCGTCAAACGTTTTGCCGCGGAGCAGCATCTTGCCGAGCGTCAGGATCGCTCGAAGATCGTCGCCGCGGCCAGCGCCGTTCCGATGGAGCCAGAGGCGGGGCCAGGCAAGAAGCCAGCGAAGGAGAATGTCACCGTGCTGCCGATGCTTGCCGCCGTCACCGAGTTCAAGACGCCGGTCGACGAGGAGGCGCGATCGCGTGTGCTCGCAGCTCCTCTCTATCACCAGCAGCGTGCGGCACTGGCGAATACTGCAAGGACGATCTGGCGCGATCCGGCCGGGGCCGTCAGCATGATCGAGGAGCTGATCCTGAAAGGTTTTGCTGCCGATCGCATCGCCGCCGCGGTGTCCAATGATCCAGCCGCTTACGGTGCACTGCGCGGTTCCGACCGCCTGATGGATAAGATGCTGGCCTCTGGCCGGGAGCGGAAAGAGGCGGCGCAGGCGGTGCCGGAAGCCGCCGTCCGCCTGCGCACGCTCGGGTCGTCCTATGTCAATCTGCTTGACGCAGAACGACGGAGCATTACGGCAGAGCGGCAGCGCATGGCGGTTGCCATTCCCGGCCTGTCGAGAGGGGCAGAGGAGGCGCTCGCGCAACGGGTGGCGCAGCGAAAGAATGGTCGCAAGCTGAATATTCCGGCTGCACCTCTCGATGCAAACATCCGTCGGGAGTTTACTGATGTCAGCAAGGCACTCGACCAGCGCTTCGGGCGCAATGCCCTCATCCGCGGTGACAAGGAGCTCATCAATCACGTGTCGCCGGCGCAACGTGGGGCCTTTGCGGCAATGCAGGAGAGGCTGAAGGTCCTGCAGCAGACGGTTCGCCATGAAAGCAGTGAGGAGATTATTGCGGAACGGCGCCAGCGGGCTGTGAGCCGTGGGCGCGGCATTCGTATGTGAGAGACTTAAACTCGCTACCGAAGCGGGAATGAGCAGGACAAGATTGCCGGTACTTTGTCTGATAAGCCATTGTTATTGCCAGGCATCGCTTTTTGTAACCCGCGCAAATTTCCGAAAACAAGATTCCGACCTGCAAACTATCCGCCAGCCAGACGACGGGCGCAAAAAAAGTCCGGCTGTGAACCGAGCGCTAGATTGCCGTCGCGGGGCCCTCCGTCTGGCGCTATCGTTCTCTCGCCTGGGCTTCTCGATCGGCGCTGGGATCGGATTTGCTACCCTGACGAAGATGGACGTCGTCAATCTGGCCTCGGTATCCGCACCTCTCGTGGCCGTATCTGGGGTGCTTCCTTACCGGTGATCGTTGGAGCGCCGCTAAGCCCTCCGCCGTTATCACCTCTACATTGGAATTTGATTATGCCGCGCACTTCAGGCGGCACGTCGTCTCCCAAATGCTGATCGGCATTTGGTATACACTGATCATCGCTTGCGAGACCGTAATTTTAGCTTACCCGGCGAAAGATAATTTGCCATTCCCTGTTTTGCGGTGCACAATATTTTGCACTGCGAGAAAGGGCCAACCTGATGAGGATTTCCATCTACAAATCAGACGATGAACCTGACTTGACGCTCTTTTTGCGGGAGGGAGCGCCTGTCCCCGCGAATGCCAGGAAACACAAGTGGCGACACTTTAAAGCGGTTACGCGAGATGAAGTTGGGGCGGATCTTCTCAAGAAGTTCGAAGTCGCAAACGGCTACCTTTTTGTTCAGCTTGGCTCGTCGCGGTGCGATGACGTCTAAAGAGGCTGCAAGGTTGATTTACCGCCTGACAGCTCCGGTAGCTGCCTAAACGAGGAGTGACCCTAGAAAATGGGGAACTACGAAGGCAAATAGCAGCGACAGGCCTAGTGATCCGACCGCTTGCGGGGGCAGGGCATAGCTCTGATGGGATCAGGGCCGGTCGGCTGATTCGCCACTTCGACCTCGCCATTCCTCACGGCGGCTACTGGCTGGTCGCGCGCAGCCTCGCTCATCGTCCGCCGTATCCGGTTCGGGGTCGAAATAGCCTGAGCCTATCGCCCGTGCCGCGGCTCCATCTCGGTCAACACTTCTATAAATGCCCTGAGGCCCTGCGGCACATGCCGATGGCCGGCATAATAGAGGCAGAGGCCGGGTATGGCCGGGCACCAGTCGTCAAGCACAGTGACAAGCGCGCCGCTTTCAAGAAAAGGTCGCGCTGTGCGATCCGAGACGTAGGCGATGCCGAGCCCTTTCGCGGCGGCCTGCGCCATCAGGTCGACATGGTCGAGCGTCAGTGCACCGGCAACGTCGACCGCAAGTTCGTGGCCATGCCTCTCGAACTCCCAGCGGAATAGCTTGCCGCTAGGCAGCCGGAAGCGGATGCATGCGTGAGCTTTGAGTTCGTCCGGTGTCTGCGGCGACGAATGTTTCGCGAGATAGGCTGGCGAAGCGACGGCAACGAAGCGGGTGTCGCCGCCGAAATCCACCGCGATCATGTCAAGGGGCACGGCCTCGCGCAACCGGATACCGGCGTCGAAACCCTCGGCCACGATATCGACGAGCCGGTTGTCGGTGACGAGATCGACCGACATGTCGGGATAGCGACCGAAGAACGTGGGAACGGCGGCATCGAGTAGCACCCGCGCCGCGATCTCGCTCGTATTGATCCGCAGCCGGCCGCTGGGTCGGCTGCGGAACTCGTTGACCTCCTCAAGCGCCAAGTCAAAATCCCGAAGTAACGGCGCCAGCCGAGAGACGAGACGCTCGCCGGCTTCCGTGGCGGCGACGCTTCGGGTCGTACGATTGAGGAGGCGTACGCCGATATTGGCTTCGAGTGCGCGCATCATATGGCTGAGCGTTGAAGGCGACAGGCCGAGTTCATCGGCGGCCTTGCGGAAGCTACGATGGGTCATGATTGCTGAAAACGCGGTCAGCTCGGCAAAGGTCGGCTTGTAATTCATGGGTGAAATTCACCAGCTCGTGCAGAATTCAACGGATTAAAACAGCAGTAAATCGATCTATCTCTGCCTTCAAGAGCAGCCGCAATCCCGCGGCATGAAAGGCAAGACGATGACAAAGACATGGATGATCACAGGTGCTTCTTCCGGCTTCGGACGGATCATGACCGAGAACCTGCTGGCGCGAGGCGATCGCGTCGCGGCAACCGTGCGCAAGCCGGAAGCGCTCGACGAGTTGAAGGCGCGTCACGGCGAGAACCTCTGGATCGCCACGCTCGACGTCACCAATGACGAGGCGGTCCGTCAGGTCGTCGGCACTGCTTTCGAGGCAATGGGCCGGATCGACATCGTCGTCAGTAATGCCGGTTACGGCCTGTTCGGCGCTGCCGAGGAGGTCAGTGACGAACAGATCCGCCATCAGATCGATACCAACCTGATCGGCTCGATTCAGGTGATCCGGGCAGCACTGCCGCATATGCGGGCGCAGCGCGGCGGCCGCATCCTGCAAGTATCTTCGGAAGGCGGACAGATCGCCTATCCGAATTTCAGCCTCTACCACGCGACCAAATGGGGGATCGAAGGCTTCATCGAAGCCGTTTCACAGGAGGTCGCACCCTTCGGCATCGACTTCATCATCGCCGAGCCAGGCCCGGCACGCACTGATTTCGGGCGTGGCCTCGTGGCGCCCAAGCCGATGGAAGCCTATGAAGCCACACCGGCGGGCGAAATCCGGCGCGCCATCGCCGAAGGCACGTTCGAAGCCAAGGGCGATCCGGTCAAAATGGTGCAGGCGATGATCGATGTCGCCGGACAAAACCTCGCGCCGAAGAGACTAGCACTCGGCGCCGGCAGCTACACTGCGATCCGCAAGGCGCTGGTCGAGCGGTTGGCCAATCTCGACGCTTTCAAGGACGTCACGATATCGATGGATGTCGATGCATGACCGAGAGCAGCGGCCGATCATCATCATGACCCATCGGCGGAGCGGGTCGTAGACTATTCGGTTCGAGGGCGAAATTTTCGGTACCATCGTAAACACCGCTTGACGCCCTTTCCTCTTTCAGAAATGCTAAGATGTCAGACCAATTCTGCGGGCTGCCTGATAAGAAAATGGGGAACCATGAAGGCAAATCGTCGTGACAGGCCGGTAATCCGGCCGCTTCCGGTCATGGACCGCGCGCGTCAGGTGACCGATGCGCTGGCGGATTATGTCGAGGAAGCCAGGTTGCAGGCGGGCGATCGGCTGCCGGCAGAGCGTGAGCTGATGGCGGCACTTGCCGTCGGCCGCTCGACCATTCGCGAAGCGATCCGCCATTTCCAGGCACTCGGCGTCATCGAGACGCGCAAGGGCAGCGGCACCTATCTCTTGAAGCCGGTGTCCAGGGCGACGATCCATATGCCGCTGTCGTTCGACACCGCTCACCTGCGCGACGTGCTCTTACAGACGCTGGAGGTTCGCCGCGGCATCGAATGCGAGGCGGGCATGGTGGCGGCGCGGCGGCGCACGGTGAAGGATCTTGTCGTCATCGAGGAAAAGTTGAACGCGATGGAGCGGGTGCACCTGGAGAAAGGCACATCCGGGCCCGAGGATCTGGCCTTTCACCTCGCCATTTACGACGCCACTCACAATCCACTGTTTCGCCAGCTCCTCGAGCAGATGCGCGAGACCTTTGAGCGTTTCTGGGAGCATCCGTTCGAGCGGCAGGATTTTGCCCGCCGCTCCTTTCCCTTTCACCGCACTCTTTTCAACGCGATCGCTGCCGGGGATGCCGAGGCGGCGCGCGCGGAAACGCTGAAAATTCTCGGCATCGTCGAGGAAGACATCAAGGAAATGTCCAAATGAGCAACGGCGCAGACCCGTTCGATCTTGCTTCCCTCATCACTGCCCACGACGACGGCAACTTCGCCGACGCCGTCGTGCCGCCGATTTTCCAGACCTCGCTTTTCACTTTTTCCGATTATGACGAGATGATCACCGTCTATCGCGGCGAGAAGGTGCGGCCGACCTATACGCGCGGGCTGAACCCGACGGTGCGTGCCTTCGAGGAAATGCTGGCCAAGCTCGAATGTGCCGAGGACGCGCTGGGTTTTGCGAGCGGCATGGCGGCGATTTCGTCTTCCGTGCTAAGCTTCGTCGAACCGGGCGACCGCATCGTCGCCGTCAGGCACGTCTATCCCGATGCCTTCCGCCTGTTCGGTACCATCCTGAAGCGTATGAAGATCGAGGTGACCTATGTCGACGGGCGCGACGAGGAGGCGGTGGCCAGGGCGCTGCCCGGCGCCAAGCTGTTGTACTTGGAAAGCCCGACGAGCTGGGTGATGGAGGCGCATGACGTCGGTGCGCTCGCAGCCCTCGCAAAGCGGCACGGCGTCATTTCGATGATCGACAACAGCTGGGCAAGCCCGTTCTTCCAGCGGCCGCTGACGCTCGGCGTCGATCTCGTCATCCACTCGGCATCGAAATATCTCGGCGGTCATAGCGATGTGGTCGCGGGGATCGTCGCCGGCTCGAAGGCGATGATCGCCCGCATCAAGGCCGAGGCCTATCCCTATCTCGGCGGCAAGCTTTCGCCGTTCGACGCCTGGCTCTTGATCCGCGGCCTGCGCACGCTGCCGCTGCGCATGCGGGCCCACGAGGCATCGGCGCTCACCATCGCTAGGCGCCTACAGGAAGTCGACGTGGTGGAGACGGTCTGCCATCCGGGACTCGCCAATCGTCTGCCTGCCGGGCTCAACGGCACCTCGGGCCTGTTTTCGTTCATCCTCCGCGAAGGCGTCGATATCCGCGCCTTTGCCGATCATCTCAAGCTCTTCAAATTGGGTGTAAGCTGGGGTGGACATGAAAGCCTGATCGTACCGGGCGAGGTGGTGCTGCAGCAGAAGGCACAGCCGAATTCCGCGCAAAGCTTCGGCATTCATGCGCGATCCGTACGTCTCCATGTCGGCCTCGAAGGAACCGAAGCCCTGTGGAGAGACCTCGAGGAGGCGCTCGCCGCCGCCTCACAATCCTGAAACCTGAGAGAAACCTAACAAGGGGGAACTGAGCATGAAAAAGCTAATAATCTCGACGCTCTTTGCTTCGATGATGGCGGGTACGGCCTTTGCCGATACGACGCTCAAGCTTGTCGAAGTCATCACCAGCCCGGAGCGGACCGAAACGCTGAAATCGATCGTCGGCAAATTCGAAGCCGCCAATCCTGGCACCAAGGTCGACATCATCTCGCTGCCCTGGAACGAAGCCTTCCAGAAGTTCGCGACGATGGTGTCGGCCGGCGACGTGCCCGATGTGATGGAGATGCCCGATACCTGGCTGTCGCTCTATGCCAATAACGGCATGCTCGAAAGCCTCGAGCCCTATCTCGCAAAGTGGGAGCACACCAAGGAGCTGACGCCGCGCGCCCTCGAACTTGGCCGCGACGTCAAGAACACCGCCTATATGCTGCCCTATGGCTTCTATCTCCGCGCGATGTTCTACAACAAGAAGCTGCTTTCCGAAGCCGGCGTCGCAGCGCCACCAAAGACGCTGGAGGAATTCACCGCCGCGTCCGAAAAAGTCTCCAAACTGCCCGGCAAATACGGTTACTGCATGCGCGGCGGCGCGGGGGGCCTCAACGGCTGGATGATCTTTGCCGCCTCGATGGCCGGCGACAACAAGTACTTCAAGGAAGACGGCACTTCGACGATGAACAGCCCCGGCTGGGCCAAGGGCATCGAATGGATGGTCGATCTCTACAAGAAGGGTTATGCGCCGAAGGACAGCGTCAACTGGGGCTTCAACGAGGTCGTCGCCGGATTCTATTCCGGCACCTGCGCCTTCCTCGATCAGGATCCGGATGCGCTGATCGCCATTGCCGAACGCATGAAGAAGGAAGATTTCGGTGTCATGCCGCTGCCGAAGGGTCCCGACGGCAAGTCCTTTCCGACCATCGGTTATGGCGGCTGGTCGATGTTTTCGACCAGCGGCAACAAGGATCTCTCCTGGAAGCTGATCGCCACCCTCGAAGGGCCGGAAGGCAATATCGAGTGGAACAAGCGCATCGGCGCGCTGCCGGCCTATACGGCGGCGGAGAAGGATCCCTTCTATGCCGGTGACCAGTTCAAGGGCTGGTTCGAGGAACTGGCGGACCCGAACACGGTACCAACAGTCATGCCGACCTACCTCGAAGAGTTTGCCTTCTTCAAGGATTCGTTGGCGATCAAGACCTCGCAGCAGGCCTTGCTCGGCGATATCTCGGCGAAGGATCTGGCTGATCAGTGGGCGGACTATCTGACCAAGGCCCAGCAGAAGTTCTTGTCGAAGAAATAAAGACTGAGGGCTTTGAGATTGAAGTCCCCTCATCCGGCTGCCGCCACCTTCTCCCCGCAGGGGAGAAGGTGATAGCCGCAACACCTCCGTTCCTTCTCGCCAAGGGGGTCCGAAGGACGGGTCGAGACCAGTGGCTCGACCCAGGCATAGGTGGCCCGTAGGGTCGGATGAGGGGGCTCCGGTCTCTCCGTTCAGAAGCATCACAAGTTCCCAACCGGGTAAGACACATGGAATCTGCAATCCAATGACCATTTCCGCCGATACGCTCGACATGCGTCGCGACCGCAGGCCATGGCTGCGTCGTCTTGCCGATGCTTCGGAGCCTTATCTCTACAGCGCGCCCTCGCTGATCCTGATCATCGCGGTGATGCTGGTGCCATTGACGGTCGGCATTTCCTATGCGTTTCGCGATATCCAGCTGCTCAATCCGTTTTCCGGCGGCTTCATCGGGCTCGATCATTTCCGCGAGCTTGCCGGGGATGCGGCCTTTTACGGGGCGCTCAGGAACACGCTCTGGTGGACGGGCGCGTCCGTCGTCCTGCAGTTCGTCTTCGGGCTCATCCTGGCGCTGCTGCTGGATAAGCCATTCCCCGGCCGGGCGATCGCGCAGGCGCTGGTTTTCCTGCCCTGGGCCGTGCCGTCCTTTCTCGCCGGCCTGAACTGGGCCTGGCTGTTCAATCCCGTCATCGGGCCGATCCCGCACTGGCTCTTTGCGCTCGGGCTGATGCATGAGCCGGGCAATATCCTGTCGGATCCCAATTATGCGATGTGGGGGCCGATCGCCGCCAATGTCTGGTGGGGCATTCCGTTCTTCGCGATCACGCTTCTTGCCGCGCTGCAAGCGATCCCGCGCGATCTCTACGAGGCGGCCTCGATCGATGGCGCCGGCTGGTTCCAGCGCTTCCGCTCGATCACCCTGCCGTTTCTGGCGCCTACGATCGCCATCACCGTGCTGCTGCGCACCGTCTGGATCTCAAATTTCGCCGATCTCATCGTTGTCATGACCAATGGCGGACCGGCGGACCGGACGCAGATCGTTGCGAGCTACATCTTCACCACCGCCTTCAAGCGGCTCGATTTCGGTTATGCCTCGGCGATCGCGCTGGTGCTGCTGGTGCTGCTGCTTGCCTATTCGATGCTGATCATCCTGCTGCGGCAGACGCTGCTGAACAAGGATTGAGCCCATGAGACGATCCGTGATGCCAACGATCGCGCACCGTCTGGCGATCCTCTGCTATATCGCCTTCGCGCTCTTCCCGCTGTTCTGGCTGCTCAAGGTCTCGGTGACGCCGAACGACCTGCTCTATAGCGAAGGCGTGCGCATGTGGCCGTCGCGCACGACCTGGGATCATTATGCCTTCGTGCTGCGGCACAGCGCCTTTCCGACCTTTTTCAAGAACAGCCTGATCGTCTCGGCCTCGACCGCGGTGACGGTCACGATCTGCGCCTCGCTCTCCGGCTATGCGTTGTCGCGCTTCAATTTCCGGGCAAAATACTGGATCGTCGCGCTAATGCTGCTGACCCAGATGTTTCCGCTGGTCATGCTGGTGGCACCGATCTTCAAGATCCTGTCACCCCTACATCTGACCAACAGCCTGACCGGGCTGGTCATCGTCTACACCGCCTTCAACGTGCCCTTCGCCACCTTCCTGATGCAGTCCTTCTTCGACGGTATCCCGAGGGATCTCGAAGAGGCGGCGATGATCGACGGGGCGACGCAGTTCACGGCATTTCGCCAGATCATACTGCCGCTGACGCTGCCCGGCATCGCCGCCACGCTCGGCTTTGTCTTCACGGCGGCCTGGAGCGAGTTGCTTTTCGCGCTGATGCTGATCAACGGCAATGACGCGGCGACCTTCCCGGTCGGACTTCTCACCTTCGTTTCGAAATTCTCGGTGGATTTCGGGCAGATGATGGCGGCAGGCGTCATGGCGCTCATTCCGGCCGGCCTCTTCTTTCTGCTCATCCAGCGTTATCTCGTCCAGGGCCTGACGGCCGGCGCGGTCAAGGGTTAAACAAATGGCATCGATCGATATCCAGAATATCCGCAAAGCCTATGGCCATGTGCAGGTGCTGCACGGCGTCGACCTCGAAATCCAGGATGGTGAATTCGTCGTGCTCGTCGGTCCGTCCGGCTGCGGCAAGTCCACGCTGCTGCGGATGATCGCCGGGTTGGAGGAAGTCACATCAGGCGAGATCCGCATTGCCGGCGCCAGAGTGAACGAGCTGCACCCTAAGGACCGCGACATCGCCATGGTGTTTCAGTCCTACGCGCTCTATCCGCATATGAACGTCGCCGGCAATATGAGCTACAGCCTGAAACTTCGGAAGACGGCCAAGGAGAAAATTGCAAGTGCTGTCTCCGCTGCCGCCGCCAAGCTCGGGCTCGATCCGCTGCTCGAACGGCGGCCGAAGGCGCTTTCCGGCGGCCAACGCCAGCGTGTCGCCATGGGCCGCGCCATCGTGCGCCAGCCGAAAGCCTTCCTGTTCGATGAACCGCTGTCCAATCTCGACGCGCGCCTGCGCGAACAGATGCGCGCCGAAATCAAGAAACTGCACGGCGACCTAAAGGCGACTTCGATCTATGTCACTCACGACCAGATTGAGGCGATGACGCTGGCGGACCGGATCGTCGCCATGCATGGCGGGGTGGTCCAGCAGGTCGGCAGTCCTCTGGAACTCTACGACCGCCCGGCCAACCTCTTCGTCGCCGGCTTCATCGGCTCGCCGGGGATGAATTTCCTCGAGGCGAGCTATGTCCCAGGCGGGGTGAAGTTGAAGGACGGCACGATCGTGCCGCTGGCAAAGCCGCTGCCGCTTTCCGACGGCGCAAAGGTGACTCTCGGCATCCGGCCGGAGCATGTGGTGATGACGACCGACGGCGCAGGCCTTCCCACGGATGCGGAACTGGTCGAACCCACAGGTTTTGGCATCATCCTGCATCTTGCTCTGCACGGCCTGCCGTTCAAGATCTTCACGCTGGACCGCGAGGCCCTGAAGGCCGGTCCGAAGGTCAATGTGGCCTTCCCGGCGCAATATCTGCATGTGTTCGACGACGAGGGAAAACGCATCGATTGAGCAGTTGAGAAAGGTAGCTCGTCACCGTCGGTTTCGGCATCCTCTCTTCGCCAGTAGCCCGGAGGTACGGTATGCTTATTGCGCAGATATCCGATATCCATGCACGCCCGGACCTTTCTTCGCTTCGGACGCTGGGGAGAGCGATAGGGTGGCTGCGTGTGTTTCGGCCGGATGCGCTTGTTGTCACCGGAGACCTGGTGGATGATGCCTGGCGGGAGGGTTATCGTCTAATCGCCGAAAGCCTGCACGCGCTGGACTGCCCCGTGCATCTATTGCCAGGCAACGGCGATGATGTGCAGTTGATGCGCTCCGAATTTGCCGCTATCGGCACATGGCTCGGTGCACCGGGACCGCTGCATTTCCGGGTAGCCGTCGATGATCTTACCCTGTTCGGTGTCGATGTGACCGTAGCCGGTCAGAGCTACGGCGATCTCTTGCCTCATCTGCCGTGGCTGACGAGTGCGCTCGCGGCGGTGACGACGCCGGTCCTTCTGTTCATGCATCAGCCGCCATTCAGGATCGGTATAGAGGTGTTGGACCAGGTCGGATGCAGGAACGGTCATGCGCTTCTCGGCGCCCTGGAGGGAATGGACAGGCAGCCGCTGGCGATTCTCTGCGGTCATGTCCACCGACCTATATCTGGACGGCTGGGGTCAATCCCCGTCCGGACCTGCGGCTCGCTCTGCCCGCCCAATCCGCTTCTGCTCGAGGGCCGCGACGATCTTCCTATTATCGACGCGCCATCCTTCCTCGTGCATGACGTCAGCGACGGGAGGCTCATTTCGCATATAGTATCGATTGCTGCGCCCGCTTAGAACAAGAGACAGGTTGAACGGTGAAACCTCACGTGCCGCGAGCGGAAAAAACTTTTGCCGCATCGCCCGCAAGGGTTATATCCCCTGCGTGATCTTGCTGGAGTGGATGCCATGACCGACACTGTACTCGACCGCTTTCTCCGTTATGTCGTTATCGACACCCAATCCGATCCCTCCTCGCCGACGCAGCCGACCACCGAAAAGCAAAAGGATCTCGGACGGGTACTGGTTGACGAACTGCTGAAGATCGGTCTTGCGGATGCGCATCTCGATGAACATGGTTATGTCTATGCGACCATTCCCGGAAACAGCGACAAGGTCGTGCCGGTCATCTGCTTCTGCTCGCATATGGATACGGCACCCGATTTCAGCGGCACCAGCGTCAAGCCGCAGATCGTTGCGAATTATGCCGGCGGGGATATCAAACTTGTCGGCGATCCGAGCCGGGTGATCCGTGTTGCCGAGCATCCCGAGTTGAACAACCAGATCGGCAACGAGATCGTAACCACCGATGGAACGACGTTGCTCGGCGCTGACGATAAGGCGGGACTGGCGGAAATCATGACCGCGGCCCAGATCCTCGTCGCCAATCCCGAGATCAAGCACGGTACGATCAAGATACTGTTTACCCCCGACGAGGAAGTCGGGCGCGGCGTCAACAAGGTCGACCTGAAAAAACTCGGCGCCGACTTCGCCTATACGATGGACGGCGAGACATCAGGTCATATCGAGGACGAGACTTTTTCGGCGGATGGCGTCGAGATTGCCATCTCAGGCGTGGCGATCCATCCGGGCTTTGCCAAGGACCGCATGGAAAATGCCATCAAGATCGCCGGCGCCATCATCGACCGGCTGCCGCGGGATGTTGCGCCGGAGACCACCGAGGGCAAGCAGGGCTTCATCCATCCGGTCGGGGTCTCCGGCTCGATGGAGAAGGCTTCGCTGAGCTTGATCATCCGCGATTTCACCGACGAGGGGCTGGTGGAGAAGGAAACGATGCTCGAAGCCATCGTCAAGGACGTTATGGCTGGCTATCCCGGCTCGACCTATCATTTCCAGGTCAAGGAGCAGTATCGCAACATGAAGGTGGTGCTCGATCGGCACCCGGAGATCGTCGACAACGCCATCGAAGCCGTGCGGCGCGCCGGCATGACGCCAGTGCGCGGCAGCATCCGCGGCGGCACGGACGGCTCGCGCCTCTCCTTCATGGGTCTGCCATGCCCGAACATCTTCGCCGGCGGCCATGCCTTCCACTCGCCGCTCGAATGGGTGAGCCGCCAGGATATGGAAAAGGCCGCCCAGACGATCGTGGAGCTTGCAAGGGTCTGGGAAGAGCGCGCTTAAGGCCGCGCTTTTACCTCATGCAAACCGAAACGGCGGCGTTAGCCGCCATCCGCCTGCATGCTCCCGCGCAGCATCACACTGTCATAGGCGGGGCGGGGGATGGGGATCGCGATCGGCATTCCCGGTTCGGGCTCGATCGAGGGGGCCGGTGAGGTCACCGGCGCTGTCTCTGGCAGAGTGACTGGCGTTGTGATCTGCATCTGCGCCGTGCTCGCCGTCGCCATCGGGTCCGGAGCCGGCAGAGGAACCGGAACGGCCGAGGGGATCAGCGCCTCGAATTGCGGCGGCAGCATGCTTTCGCCCGGCACATAGTTCATCGCGACCTCATAGGCGGGCAGCGGCGGCGGGGTTTGGAGCATGCCATTGGCGTCGCGCTTCTCATAGAAGGCGTTGCCGCCGGCGACTGCCACATAATGCATGTTGTTATAGGGGAATTTCAGCCCGTCGGTGTGGAAGAACATCGCATCCTTAACCGCAGGATGGCGTGCGCCCTTCAGCAGGATCGCATCAGCAGCCGTCGCAAGCTCGGTTTCGGCTTGCGGCTTGACTTCGCGCGTCATCACGCCCGGCGCAAACTGCTTCTCCTGGGCGACGACGCCGCAGATCGATGGAGGATAGGCGCCGGACGTGAGCCTATTCATGATGACCGTGCCTACGGCCAGGTAGCCGTCCTCATCCGAGTGCTGCGACTCGAAATACATCGCGCGCTGCAGGCAGTCGCGGTCCTTTTTCGTATAGTTGAAGGTAACTTTCGCCGGTTGAACCTGCTTTGTCTTCGCCGCCGTTGCCGCCGGTTTCGATGTCGTCGTGCAGCCTGCGGCCGCCAGCCCTACGAACAAAATCCCGATCAGGGATTTTCCAAAGGAAATCTCCGCCCTCAACGCAAGGTGCCTCCTGTGGTATTAGTCCTACTTATTACCGCGAAAATCTTTTACTCGTCATATGATTGAAATACAAACAACCATAGATAACAAAACGCGTGAGGGACTCTCGCCATCTGCGATTCCGGTCAAATGGTCCTCGTAACGCGCATTCTCCATTAGCTGCGGAACAGCTTCCAGCGGGTCGGCTTGAAGGCCACGCGGTTCCGGTCGAGCCTGTCGGCCTCGCTCGGCGGCAACTCGATCTCGATATGCGGGCGGTTGTTGCCGATATCCAGTTCGATATGGCGGGTGCCGGCGACGCGGCGGCTGGAGACCGGCTGGCCGGCGATGCAGTTTTCAGCTGATTCGCAGAGCCTGACGTCGTGCGGGCGGAAGTAGAGCTGCGCCGTGCCGTCCGGCTCGCCCTCGGCATTGAGGCCGAGCGACCGGCCTTCGAAGCGGATGTCGCCGCCTGAGATTTCGACCTCCAGGCAGTTCGACTGGCCGATGAAACCGAAGACGAAGGGCGAGTTCGGATTATCATAGACCTCATCCGGCGTGCCGACCTGTTCGATCGCTCCCTGGCTCATGACGACGACGCGGTCGGCGAGCTCCAAGGCCTCGTCCTGGTCGTGGGTGACGAAGACGGTGGTGTGTCCGGTGCGGTCGTGGATTTCGCGCAGCCATCTGCGCAGGTCCTTGCGGACCTGGGCGTCGAGGGCGCCGAAGGGTTCGTCGAGCAGCAGCACGTTTGGCTCGACAGCCATGGCGCGGGCAAGCGCCACGCGCTGGCGTTGGCCGCCAGAAAGCTGGGCCGGATAGCGTTTTTCGAGACCGGAAAGCTGGACGAGGTCGAGCAGTTCCAGCGCCCGCCGGCGGATGTCAGCCTTCTGGGGACGCCGGGCACTCTTTCTGACCCTCAGGCCGAAGGAGACGTTATCGAGCACCGTCATGTATCGGAAGAGAGCATAATGCTGGAAGACGAAGCCGATATTGCGCTGCTGGACGGTCTTCCTCGAAGCATCTTCGTCACCGAAGAAGATCTGCCCCTCGGTCGGGCTTTCCAAGCCGGCGATCAGGCGCAGCAATGTCGTCTTGCCGGAGCCCGAAGGGCCGAGCAGTGCGATAAGTTCGCCGGTGCGGATGTCGAGCGAGACATCGTGCAGGGCCGGAAAACGATCGAATTCCTTGCGAATGTTTTGAACGCGTACTTCCATTCCAAATCCTTCAGTGCCGCCGGCTGGCGGAGATCTCCGCGCTGTAACGCATTTCCAGCAGCGTCTTCAAAACAAGAGTCACGAGTGCAAGCAAGGCCAAAAGCGTGGCGACGGCAAAGGCACCGGTGAAATTATATTCGTTATAGAGGATCTCTACCTGCAACGGCATGGTATTCGTCTGGCCACGAATGTGGCCGGAGACGACCGAGACGGCGCCGAATTCGCCCATGGCGCGGGCGTTGCAGAGCAGCACGCCGTAGAGCAGACCCCATTTGATGTTCGGCAGAGTCACGTACCAGAAGGTCTGCCAGCCGCTGGCGCCGAGCGAAAGGGCTGCCTCCTCGTCGGCAGTTCCCTGTTCCTGCATCAGCGGGATCAGTTCGCGGGCGACGAAGGGGAAGGTGACGAACATCGTTGCGAGGATCAGCCCCGGCACGGCGAACAGGATCTTGATGTCGTTGGCGCTGAGCCAATGGCCGAGCCAGGTATTGGCGCCGAACAGCAGCACGAAGACAAGACCGGAGATGACGGGCGAAACGGAGAAAGGCAGGTCGATCAGCGTCGTCAGAAAGGCCTTGCCCTTGAACTCGAACTTGGCGATCGCCCAGGCGGCAGCGACCCCAAAGGCGAGGTTGAGCGGCACGCTGACGCCGGCGACGATCAGGGTCAGGCGGATCGCCGAGAAGGTTTCGAGATCCCCGAGCGCCTTGATGAAGGTGCCGGGTCCCTTGCGGAAGGCCTCGACGAAGACCGCGGCCAGCGGCAAGAGCAGGATCAGCAGCAGGAAGACCAGCGAGATGATGATCAGCGTGAAGCGCGCGACCCTGTTTTCGGTGGTCACCGAACGCAGCTTTACGGGTTGAACGGTTGCATCAAGCGCCATAGCCATACCTCCGCCTGCTCCAGCTCTGGATGAGATTGATGACGAGCAGCATAGCGAACGAGAGGACCAGCATGATCGCCGCAATGGCGGTCGCTGCCGCGTAATTATACTCTTCGAGTTTGATGACGATCAGCAGCGGTGCGATTTCCGATTTGAACGGCAGGTTGCCGGCGATGAAGATGACCGAGCCGTATTCGCCGACACCACGGGCAAAGGCAAGCGCGAAACCGGTCAGCACGGCAGGCGCCAGCCCCGGCAGCAGCACGCGGAAAATCGTCTGGAAGCGGTTGGCGCCGAGCGTTGCCGCGGCCTCTTCCACTTCCTTGTCGATTTCCTCCATGATCGGCTGCACGGTGCGAACGACGAAGGGCAGGCCGACGAAGATCAGCGCCACGACGATGCCGGCCGGCGTAAAGGCGATCTTGATGCCGAGCGGCGTCAGGAACTGGCCGATCCAGCCGTTCGGCGCGTAAAGCGTCGTCAGGGCGATGCCGGCGACGGCGGTCGGCAGCGCGAACGGCAGATCGACCATGGCGTCGATGATGCGCTTGCCGGGGAAGCGGTAGCGTACCAAGACCCAGGCGAGAATGATGCCGAAGACGACATTGACGATCGCAGCGATAAAAGCGGTGCCGAAGCTGATGCGCAACGCATTCAGCGTACGCGGATCGAGCGCGATCGACCAGAATTTCTCCCAGCCGAGCGCGCTCGACCGGACGGCAAGACCGGAGAGCGGGATGAGAATCAGAAGGGTGAGCCAGGTCAAGGTAAGGCCGAGCGCCATTCCGAAACCTGGAATGACGCTCGGCCTCTTGAACCGCCACCGCGTGGGGCTATGTGCTTTCATGAAGCGTATTATTGGGCCGGCTTGTAGATTTGGTCAAATACCCCGCCGTCGCCGAAGAATTTCGGCTGTGCGGTCTTCCAGCCGCCGAAGTCGTCGATGGTCGCAAGCGTCAGCTTCGGGAAGCGGGCGATGTCGGCCGGATCGGCGACTTCCGGCTTGATCGGCCGGTAGTAGTGCTTGGCGGCGATCTTCTGGCCTTCGTCCGAATAGAGGTAGTTGAGATAGGCCTCGGCGACCTTGCGCGTGCCCTTTTTGTCGACGTTGCCGTCGACGACGGCGACCGGCGGGTCGGCGCGGATCGAGAAGCTCGGCGTCACGATCTCGAACTGGTCGGGGCCGAGCTCTTCAAGCGAAAGATAGGCTTCGTTTTCCCAGGCCAGCAGCACGTCGCCGAGGCCGCGCTGGACGAAGGTGGTCGTCGCGCCGCGCGCACCGGTGTCGAGAACCGGAACGTGCTGGAGCAGTTTGGCCACATAGTCCTGCGCCTTCGCGTCGTCGCCGCCATTGGCCTGCTTGGCCCATGCCCAGGCGGCAAGGAAGTTCCAGCGGGCGCCGCCCGATGTCTTCGGGTTCGGCGTGATGACCTGCACGTCGTCCTTGATCAGGTCGCCCCAATCCTTGATGCCCTTCGGATTGCCCTTGCGGACGAGGAAGACGATCGTCGACGTATATGGCGTCGAATTGTTCGGCAGCTTGGATTTCCAGTCAGCCGGGATCTTGCCGGTCGCCTTGGCGATGGCGTCGATATCGCCTTCGAGCGCAAGCGTGACAACGTCGGCGTCGAGGCCGTCGATGACCGAGCGGGCCTGGGCACCGGAACCACCATGCGATGCCTGGATCGTCACGGTTTCACCATTGTCCTTCTGCCACTTGGCGGCAAAGGCGGCATTGAAATCCTTGTACAATTCGCGGGTCGGATCATAGGATACGTTGAGCAACGCCTGATCCGCGAATGCAGGAGCAATGCTCCCGATCGCGAAGCTGCCTGCCATGACCGCGGCCGCGAAGAGCCGGGTTAGCCGTTGTGTCTGCATGGGAACCCTCCTGTTGTCTGTCTTAACTCTATCAACTCAGTCGTATAATGAAACGAAGTTTGTTCCGGTTCTGGCCGTACCCTTAGAATGTCATTCCATTTGATGGCTCATCTTGAAATGGACGACCCGGAGTTGGCCGCGGCCAATCGGGGAGCTCGCCTCCTGCGCAAGGGTCGTGTTCTTTTGGCCACAGTTCCTCCACGAAAGAGACACGGTCATGCGGATTTTTGCCGGGTTTTTGCCACGATGACACTTGCGGATTCCTATATGGCGTCGGTGCGGCCGTATTCGCCGACCGCTCGCGGGGGCAACCCTTGAAGTGCGCCTCGCATTCCAAACCTGTTAAGGGCCATTTAAAATGAATATCAGAACTATCCTTTTTGCCTCCGTTGCCGCCCTTGCCGCGGCATCCGGAGCCCGCGCTGCCGACGCCATCGTGGCGGCGGAACCCGAGCCCGTGGAATATGTTCGCGTTTGCGACGCCTACGGTACCGGCTATTTTTATATTCCAGGCACGGAAACATGCCTTTCGATCGGCGGTTACATCCGTACCGAAGTGCGCTTCGGTGACCAGATCTCCGGCGATTCCGACGTAAACTTCTGGACTCGCGGTCAGGTCACCTTCCAGACCAAGAACGACACCGAGTACGGCACGCTCACCGGCGTCATCACGCTGCGTTACAATGCCGACAATGCCTCCGATCAGGAAGCTCTGCTGGACGAAGGCTATATCGACATTGCCGGCTTCCGCGTCGGTAAGCTCTACAGCTGGTGGGATGACGACATGAGCGGCGAGACCGATACGCTCGCCAGCAACGAGACGACCCACAACTCGATCCGTTATCAGTACGAGTCCGGCGCTTTTGCGGCCGGCATCTCGGTCGACGAACTGGAAGAAGACTACGCCACCAAGCCGGGCGACGGCCCGAACAACTTTGGTGTCGCAGGCCAGGTCTCTTACAAGGCCGGCGCCATCAGCGCTTACCTGCTTGCCGGTTATGACACCGACACCAGCGAAGTCGCTGTCCGTGGTATCGTCTATGCCGACATCGGCCCGGGCACGCTCGGCATCGCCGGCGTTTGGGCAAGCGGCGCCAACTATTACTACGAAGAGTCCGAATGGACGATCGCAGCAGAGTACGCCTTGAAGATCAACGACAAGTGGAAGATCACCCCCGGCTTCCAGTACTTTGAAAACATCGCTCTCGAAGCTGACGGCAACGGCTTCACCGGCGGCAGCGCCTACACGACTGGTGTGACGATCGACTACCAGATCGTCGAAGACCTGCGTTCGAAGCTCAGCGTGCAATATCACGATGAGGACGAAGGCGACGACGAAGTGTTCGGCTTCCTGCGCTTCCAGCGCGATTTCTAAGATCGTCTGATTACAGACGGGCGGGCGCGGCCTTCGGGCCCCGCCCTTTTTTATGTTTTCTACACCCGAGAATCGGCGATGAAATCGGAATAGAATTCGTCGACCGTCCTTGCCTTGCGCATGGCGACAAGGGTGCCGTCCGATTGCAGCCGCCGGGCGATGGCGGAAAGCACGTTCAGATATTCGCCGCGATTGTTCTCCCCGAAGAGCAGCACGAAGGCGATATCGGTCGGGATATCGTCGATCGCCTCGAAATCCAACGGCCGGGCGAAGCGGAGGAGCAACCCGCGCGGGCTGGTCATGCCGTCGATCGCCGCATGCGGAATGGCGATGCCGTTGCCGATACCCGTGGAGCCGAGTTTCTCGCGCGCTTCGAGCGCGTTCAGGATGATCTGCGCATCGATGGAGAAAGCCTTGGCGGCTCTGTCTGCTATGGTCTGCAGCGCGCGCCATTTCGTCGGGACCGACACGCCGATGAAGGTGTGCTCCGGCCGGATGATGTTGGGAAGGTTCATGTCATTCTCGATACGATTGGGCTCGATACGATTGGTCTCGATACGATTTGGGCACGATACGGCTCGGGCGCAGGCGGCAACGAAGGTCAATCCGGTTCCCTGAGCCGGTAGCCGACGCCGGTCTCGGTGGTGATATAGTGCGGCTGGTCTGGAATCTGTTCGACTTTTTGCCGCAGCTGCCTGATGTAGACCCGCAGATATTGCACATCCGCCGCCGGTCCCCATACCTGCTTCAAAAGAAACTGGTGTGTCAGCACTTTGCCGGCGTGCTGGGCGAGCACGCGCAGGATGTCGTATTCCTTTGGCGATAATTTTATGTCCTGGCCATCGACCTTGACGATGCGCTTGACGAGATCGATCGACAGGCCGCCGGTCTGGAAGATCGCTTTTTCGCCCTGCTGCTGCAGCCGGTGGCGAAGCGCCACGCGGATGCGGGCGCCGAGTTCGTTGACGCCGAAAGGTTTGGTGACGTAGTCGTCGGCGCCGCTTTCCAGCGCCTTGACGATGCCGGCTTCGTCGGTACGGCTGGAGAGGATGACGATGGGCATGGAAAGACCTTCCTCGCGCCACTCCTGCAACAGGTCATGGCCGGATGTGTCGGGCAGGCCGAGGTCGAGCACGACGAGGTCGGGCATGGCCTCGGCGACCGACTGACGGGCGCTTGCAGCGTTCGGCGCCTCCTGCACCTCATAGCCCTGCGCGGTCAGGCCGACGCGGAGCAGCTTGCGGATCGGCGGTTCGTCGTCGACGACGAGGATTTTGACGGCTGAACCGGTCATCTCAATCATCCAGTTTCGGAATGTCGGTGGGTTTCGGCAGGCGGATGGTGAAGACGGCGCCGGGGCGGCCTGTCCGGTTGCCAGCGGTGATCTTGCCGCCCATCGCCTCGATGAAGCCGCGGCAGATGGAAAGTCCAAGGCCTGTGCCGGCGCGCACCTGGTCGCCCTTGCGCACGCGGTAGAAGGTGTCGAAGACGCGGGTAAGATCGGCCGGCGGGATGCCCGGGCCTTCGTCTGAGACCTGCAGGACGACGTGGTCGGCATCGGACCAGCCCTCGATGTGGATTACCGAGCCCTCGGGCGCATATTTCGCCGCGTTGTCGAAGAGGTTGAAGATTACCTGCTCGAACAGCACCGGATCGACGCGCACCATCGGCAGGTCGGCGGGAATGCGCATCTCGGTCTTGTGGTGCTCTAGGATTTTTGCGGCGCGACGCAGTGCGCTGCCGAGGATGTCGCCGGCATAATGCAGCGCAGAGTTCGGCTCCATCGCCCCGGATTCGATCTTGGTCATGTCGAGCAGGTTGGCGATGAAGCGGTTGAGACGCTCGGACTCGTCGACGACGGTTGCGAGCAGGTCGGTGCGGTCCTCCTCCGGCATCGAGGCGAAATAGTCGCGCAGCGTGCCGGCGGCGCCGAGGATGGCGGCAAGCGGTGTCTTCAGGTCGTGCGAGATCGACGTCAGCAGCGCCGAGCGCAGCCGGTCGGCTTCGGCCGCAAGCCTTGCCCGGTCGACATCGGCGACGAGCTGGACGCGCTCGATGGCAAGCGCCGCCTGGTCGGCCAGCGCGTCGAGCAGCCGCTGCTGCTCTGGCGTCAGCAGCGGCCCGTCGCGGCGGTCGCTGTCGAGGCCGATGACGCCGACAGCGGTGCGCCCGGTTCTGAGCGGCACATAGAGACGTTTGGCGCCGGGCAGGGTATCGGCGCCACGGCCGGCGGCGTGATTGTGCTCCCAGGCCCAGCGGGCGGCGGCGATATCGGCATCGTCGAGCGTGTCGTCCGGTGGGTAGCCGGCCTTGACGGCGATGCGGTCTTCTTCCGGCAGCAGCAGCACGACCCGAACCTTCAGCATTGAGGCGAGTTGGAAGGCGGTCGCCCAGAGCACGTCGTCGAGTGTGCCGGTGCCGGCGAGCTTCTTGGAGAAGAGATAGAGATCCTCGGTCGTGCGCGCCCGCTGCCGGGCAGCGGCGGCTTGGCGCTGCACGGTCGCGGTCAAATTGCTGGCGATGATCGCAACACCGAGGAAGAAGAAAAGCGCAAGCACGCTTTCCGGATCGCTGATCGTCAGCGTGTAGCGTGGCGGCAGGAAGAAGAAGTTGAAGGAGAGCGCGCTGAGGATGCAGCTGTAAAGGGCAGGGCGTAAGCCGTGGAGGACTGCAGAGGTCAGCACCGCCATCAGGAAGACGAGGGCAAGGTTGCGCACGTCAAGCACCTGATCGAGAACGACGCTGACGCCAAGCGCGACGGCGACATAGCCTGTCGCCAGCAGGTAGGCGCGCAAATCGAATGCCGGCGCGGTGGCCACGGTCTTGACGCCGCGTGAGGTCGTGCCGTCCTTCTCGCTGCCCGAGATGACATGGACGCTGATCTCGCCGGCCTTGCGGATCAGCTCATCGGTGATCGAGCGATCCCACCAGTCGCGCCAGGTCGGCTTCTTCGGGGCGCCGATGACGATATGGGTGACGTTGTTGGCGGCGGCGTGGCGGACGAGCTCTTCGGCCACTTCGCGGCCGGGAATGGTGATCGCCTCGCCGCCGAGCTGTTCGGCCAGGCGCAGCGTTGCGGCGACCGTATCGCGCTCGGTTTCGGTCAGATTGATCGAGCGGTTGGTCTCGATATAGACGGCGGCCCAGGGCGCGCGCAGCCGCGAGGCCATGCGGGCGGCATAACGCACCAGCGAGGCGGAGCGCGGATGTTGGTCGACCGAGACAAGGACGCGTTCGCTCGCCGCCCAGGGGCCGGAGATCGCGTGGGCCTGCATGTGGGTGAGCAGCTGGTCGTCGACCCGCTGGGCGGTCTTGCGCAGCGCAAGCTCTCGCAATGCCGTCAGGTTGCCCGGCGTGAAATAGTTGGTCAGTGCCCGCTCGGCGGTGCGCGCCATATAGACCTTGCCGTCATGCAGCCGTTTGATCAGATCATCCGGCGTCAGGTCGATGATCTCGACGTCGTCGGCAAGGTCGATGATCGAGTCCGGCACCGTCTCGCGCACGCGTATGCGGGTAATCTGCGAGACGACGTCATTCAGGCTCTCGACATGCTGGATGTTCAGCGTCGTATAGACGTCGATGCCGCGATCGAGCAATTCCTTGACGTCGAGATAGCGCTTCGGATGGCGGCTGCCCTCGACATTGGTGTGGGCGAGTTCGTCGACTAACACCAGATCGGGCCGGCGGGCGAGGATGTCGTCGAGGTCCATCTCCTCGAGCGGCCGACCCTTGTAGCTGATTTCGACGCGCGGGATGATCTCGAAGCCGGCGAGCAGCGCCTCGGTCTCCTTGCGGCCGTGGGTCTCGACGACGCCGATGACGACATCGAGACCGTCGGCGATCTTGGCGCGGCCGGAGATCAGCATTTCATAGGTCTTGCCGACGCCGGGGGCGGCCCCCAGAAAGATTTTCAGACGGCCGCGGGTTTCGGCGCGGGCCTTTTCGAGAAGCGCATCGGGCGAGGGCCTGCCGGGCTGGTCGCGATTGTCGTCTGGCATGCGCATCGTCTTTCTGCGAATGAAGCCACTGAGAATGCGTTGCGTCCGCCCCACCCTCCGTCATGCTCGGGCTTGAGCGGGCTTGAGCCGAGCATCCAAACCGCATCCACTGGTAGCTGTGGCATGGATCCTCGGGTCAAGCCCGAGGATGACGGCGAGTGGGGTTGGCCTCATCGCCAAACCCACATTGAACCCGCCAAATTCACTCAGTCATAGAAGCATCAAGGCTCTGATTCAACGCCAGAACATTGACGGTCGGCTCGCCGAGAATGCCGAGTTCGCGGTCGTGAACGGCGCCGTCGACCAACGCCTTGACCTTGGCCTCATCCACACCTCGTGCCTTGGCGACGCGCGGTACCTGGAAATAGGCGGCCTCCGGCGAAATATCGGGATCGAGACCGCTGCCCGACGCGGTGACGAGGTCGGCCGGCACCTCCGCATTCGGGTTTGCTGCCTTGGCGGCGTTGTAGTCGCCCTTGACGCGATCGATGAGCTTCTGGCTGGTCGGGCCGAGATTGAAGCCGCCGGAGGCGGCCGCATTGTAGCCGTCGCCGGCATCCGAAGGACGGCCGTGGAAATAGGTGTCGCTGGTAAAGGCCTGACCAATCAGCGCCGAGCCGATCACCTGGCCATTCTTCTCGACCAGGCTGCCGTTCGCTTGGGCAGGAAAGAGGGCCTGGGCAGCACCGGTCATGGCCAGCGGATAGAGAAGGCCTGTTATGGCGGTGGTGGCAACGATCATGACGACAGCCGGACGAAGTTCTTTCAACATTGTTCTTACTCCTTGACGTGTTTCCGCGGGAACCGGAACCGGTTCTCCGCTAAGCGAGGCCGAGGGCTGCGACGGCCATGTCGATCGCCTTGATGCCGACGAAGGGAACGATGATGCCGCCGAGGCCATAGATCAGCAGGTTGCGCGATAAAAGCGCGCCGGCGCCGATCGGGCGGTAGCGCACCCCCCTCAGCGATAGCGGGATCAGCGCGATGATGATGAGCGCGTTGAAGATGATCGCCGAGAGGATGGCGCTTTGCGGCGTCGAAAGTCCCATGATGTTCAGGATGCCAAGCTGCGGGTAGAAGGTCAGGAACATCGCCGGGATGATGGCGAAGTATTTGGCGATATCGTTGGCGATCGAAAAGGTCGTCAGCGCGCCGCGCGTCATCAGCAGCTGCTTGCCGATCTCGACGATCTCGATGAGCTTCGTCGGGTCCGAGTCGAGATCGACCATGTTGCCGGCCTCGCGGGCGGCGACCGTGCCGGTGTTCATGGCGACGCCGACATCGGCCTGGGCGAGTGCGGGCGCATCGTTGGTGCCGTCGCCGCACATGGCGACGAGTTTGCCCTTGGCCTGTTCCTCGCGCATCAGCGCCAGCTTCATCTCCGGCGTGGCCTGGGCAAGGAAATCGTCGACGCCGGCTTCGGCGGCGATCGCCGCGGCCGTCAGCGGATTGTCGCCTGTGATCATCACGGTGCGGATGCCCATTCGGCGGAGTTCGGTGAAGCGCTCGCGGATGCCGCCCTTGACGATGTCCTTCAGCTGGATGATGCCGAGCAGCCTGCCGTCGCGGGCAACCGCCAGCGGCGTGCCGCCCGATTTGGCGACCTCATCTGATATCGACTGCAGTTCGCGCACGATCTCGCTGCCGTTCTTCGACGACGCGTTACCGTTGACATGGGCGAGCATCGCATCGACTGCGCCCTTGCGGATGGAGGCGCCTTCGAGATCGACGCCGCTCATGCGGGTCTGGGCGGTGAAGGGTACGAAGGTCGCCTTGAGGCTCGCCATGTCGCGGCCGCGGATGGCGTATTTCTCCTTGGCGAGCACGACGATGGAGCGGCCTTCCGGCGTTTCGTCGGGAAGCGAGGCGAGCTGGGCAGCATCGGCGAGATCCTGCTCGGAAACGCCGCGAACCGGACGGAAGCTGGTCGCCTGGCGATTGCCGAGGGTAATCGTGCCTGTTTTGTCGAGCAGCAGCGTGTCGACGTCGCCGGCGGCTTCGACGGCGCGGCCGGACATGGCAAGCACGTTGAAGCGGACGAGGCGGTCCATGCCGGCAATGCCGATCGCCGACAGCAGCGCGCCGATCGTCGTCGGGATCAGCGTGACGAAGAGGGCGACGAGCACGATGATCGGGATCGAGCCGCCGGCATAGATGGCAAAGCTCGGGATCGTCGCGGTGGCGAGAACGAAGATCAGCGTCATGCCGGCAAGCAGGATGTTGAGCGCGATCTCGTTCGGCGTCTTCTGGCGTTCGGCACCTTCGACAAGGGCGATCATCCGGTCGAGGAAGGTCGAGCCGGCAGCCGCGGTGATGCGCACGCGGATCCAGTCGGACAGCACCTGTGTGCCGCCGGTTACCGCCGAGCGGTCGCCGCCGGATTCGCGGATGACAGGGGCAGATTCGCCGGTGATTGCCGCTTCGTTGACGGAGGCGACCCCTTCGATGACCTCGCCGTCCGACGGGATGATGTCGCCGGCTTCGACCAGCACCAGATCACCGACCTTGAGGCTGGTGCCCGGCACCATGCGGTAGTCGCTGCCATTATTGGCCGTCAGCAGCTTCGCCTGGGTTTCTGTGCGCGCCTTGCGCAGCGAATCCGCCTGCGCCTTGCCGCGGCCTTCGGCGACGGCTTCGGCAAAATTGGCAAAGAGCACGGTGAACCAGAGCCAGAGATTGACCTGGAATGAGAAGCCGAGATTGCCGTTGCCGACCACGAGGTCGCGCAGGAAAAGCACAGTGGTCAGCACCGAGACCGTGGCCACGACGAACATGACCGGGTTTCTGGCAAGCGCACGTGGGTCCAGCTTCTTGAAGGCGGCGCCCACGGCCGGAATGAGGATGCGACTATCGATGATACTCGCGGATTTTGCCTGGCTCATAAGAGACTCCAGCTTGGAAACGAGGATGGCGAACGAAACTTGTGACGGAGGCGTCGCCTCAGAAGGTCTGACCGGCGATCATCACCAGGTGCTCGACAATGGGGCCGAGCGCCAGGGCCGGGAAGAAGGTCAGGCCGCCGACGATCAGGATGGTGCCGACGAGCAGGCCGACGAAGAGCGGGCCGTCCGTCGGGAAGGTGCCTGCCGAGGCCGGAACCGTTTTCTTGGAAATCAGCGAGCCGGCGATCGCCAGTGCCGGGATGATGACCAGGAACCGGCCGATCAGCATGCCGATGCCGAGCGTCACATTGTACCAGGGCGTATTGCCCGTCAGGCCGCCGAAAGCCGAGCCGTTGTTGGCCGCAGCCGACGTATAGGCATAGAGGATTTCGGAGAAGCCGTGCGGGCCTGAAGTGCCGATCGAGGCGACGGCAGAGGGCAGAACCGAGGCCATGGCGGTGAAAACTAGCATGGCGAGCGGCAGGCAGAGGATGGCGAGAACGGCCATCTTCATTTCTTTCGCCTCGATCTTCTTGCCGAGATATTCCGGGGTGCGGCCGACCATCAGGCCGGCAACGAAGACGGCGACGATGATGAACAGCAGGATGCCGTAAAAGCCGGCGCCGACACCGCCGACGATGATTTCGCCGAGCTGCATGTTGATCAGCGGGATCAGGCCGCCAAGCGCCGTGAACGAGCCGTGCATCGCATTGACCGCGCCGCAGGAGGCCGCCGTGGTGATGACCGCAAACAGCGAGGAGAGGGCGACGCCGAAGCGGACCTCCTTGCCTTCCATATTGCCGCCGCCAAGACCGAAGGCATGCATCAGCGGATTGCCGGCGGCTTCGGCCCAGTAGGTGACGATGACGCCGGCGAGAAACAGCACGCCCATCGTGGCGAGGATCGCCCAGCCCTGGCGCTGGTTGCCGACCATGCGGCCGAAGACATTGGTCAGCGCCGCGCCGATCGCAAAGATCGAGACCATCTGGATCAGGTTGGAGATTGAATCCGGATTTTCGAAGGGATGGGCGGAGTTGGCGTTGAAGAAGCCGCCGCCATTAGTGCCGAGCATCTTGATGGCAAGCTGCGAGGCGACGGGGCCGACGGCGATGGTCTGCTGCGCGCCCTCAAGCGTCGTTGCATTGACATAGGGTCCAAGCGTCTGCGGCACGCCTAGATAGACGAAGACCAGCGTCAGTACGAGGCAGATCGGCAGCAGGATATAAAGCGTGCCGCGGATCATATCGACCCAGAAATTGCCGATCGCTTTGCCGGATGCACGCGCGAAGGCACGGATGAAGACGACGGCGATGGCCATGCCGGTTGCGGCCGACAGGAAGTTCTGCACCGTAAAGCCGGCCATCTGGGAGAGATACGACATGGTGCTTTCACCACCGTAATTCTGCCAGTTGGTGTTGGTCGGGAAGCTGACGGCGGTGTTGAAGGCAAGCTCCGGCGGGACGGCCGCCATGCCGGCCGGATTATAGGGCAGGATGCTCTGCAGGCGCAACAGCGCGTAGAGGACGAGCACACCCAGCAGGTTGAACATCAGCATGGCGAAGGCATAGGAGGTCCAGTGCTGGTCCTCGCGCTCGCTGGTGCCGGCAATGGCGTAAAGTCCCCGTTCGATCGGAACGAGAACCGGTGAGAGGAACGTGCGTTCGCCGCTATAGACACGCGTCATGTAACCGCCGAGCGGTTTGACGAGCGCGAGGATGATCCCGCAGTAAAGCAGGATCTGAAGCCATCCATTGAGGGTCATTTGGGGTAACTTTCAATACCCGGCCGCTTCCCGGTCGCGCATGCGTGACCTCAAAAGCGCCAGTTCTGTTCAGAAACGTTCTGGACGCAGGAGCGCGTAAGTGAGGTAGACGGTGAGAAACACGGTCACGGCACCGCTCAAGACATAATCGAGGGTCATCGTCGGTTCCTCTGTCAAAGCCTGTCGCAAACGCGGGTGTAGGCAAAGCACAGCGCGAAAAATATGATCGCGGTGCCGAGTAGAATGATATCCATCATGATCGTGACTCCGGTTGTTTTCTGGGAGTCAGACAAGACAAAGG
This sequence comes from Rhizobium leguminosarum bv. trifolii WSM2297, assembly GCF_000271845.1. Next base: position 267,921 of record NZ_JH719392.1, read on the forward strand.
GCGCGCACCCTGCTGAGGTGTCGCCGTTCATGCTTTCTGGCGTGGAGATGATCTTGTCGATCTCTCGGAGGTCAATATGGAACCGAAGCGCATAAAGGTTCGAGACGGGCGAGCCGCCATCAATATAAAAATCTTATAAATGCGGTTATGCGAGGCGGGAGATCCGCCTAAGGATCGACCCGGAACTGGTACTGGCCCTCGGCGCTACGGCCGTCCATCGAGTGGACGCGCCAGTCGAGGGTATAGAGACCGGGCGCCATAGAGGGATCGAGTGGGATCTTGAACACGGATCCTTCATGGCCGGAGAGAAATGGCTTGCCTGTGGGCAGCGCCGTCCCCTCGGCATCCAGCAGGATAGCCGTCGAGCGGGCAAGATCGACAGGGCCGGGGAAGGTGAGTTCCAGATTGGCCGGCACCAGCTTTTCTGCCTGCTGATGCGGCGGGAGCGATGCTAGTTCGACGGCCGCAGACGCTTCGTTTGCCGCGAAGAGAAGGGATGCGAACAGGCAGAACGACACGATCGACTTCATGATAGTCTTCCTTATCTTGCCGATCCGCATGGTGCCCGGTGCCGCCATGCTTCCGAAACGCCATGCCGGCGCATGGCTATTAACGCTGCTTGGGGTGATTTCGATCCCTCGTCCGTATAACGACACGCGCCGGCCTCGGCTGGCGGCCCTCGCTGAGCGCGGTGATCGTATCTACAAGCCGCTGCCAGAGGTCCCGGAATGACCTTGCTATCGTCGCGCGGTAGGACCGATTTCTGCCGACATCGTCACGATCCTTCTTCATCTCTTTTACCTGTCCTCACGGCGGGGATCTCGCACTAAGAATGTACTCCCCGACGGCGTCGGCTGAAATCATACAGAGGTCTTGGATCGGGAATCTTTTGGATTATGGAAAATGGGCATTTCATCACATGCTGAGCAGAAGCTTGGCGCGAGGCGATTGAATTGCCGCCCCTTACGGTCTTATAGTCACAGCAACGACGCCCGATCCATCCGCGGCGCCATAGGGAAGGAAACCGATCATGACCAAAGTCCGTGCGCTGGTGCTGGAGCGCCAGCATGAGCTAGCCCTTCGCGATATCGATCTGCCGCTCGAAACCGGCCCCGGCGCGGTGAAAATCAGGATCCACACGGTCGGTGTCTGCGGTTCCGACGTGCATTATTACACGCATGGCAAGATCGGCCCCTTTGTCGTCAACGCGCCGATGGTGCTCGGCCATGAGGCGGCGGGCACGGTGGTCGAAGTCGGGGCCGGCGTCACGCATCTGAAAGTCGGCGACCGCGTCTGCATGGAACCCGGCATTCCCGATCCGAATTCCAAGGCAAGCCGGCTCGGCCTGTACAATATCGATCCTGACGTCACCTTCTGGGCGACCCCGCCGATCCACGGCGTGCTGACGCCGGAGGTCGTGCATCCGGCCAACTATACCTTCAAGCTGCCCGATAATGTCAGCTTCGCCGAAGGCGCCATGGTCGAACCTTTCGCCGTCGGCATGCAGGCCGCGACCAAGGCGAAGATAACGCCGGGTGACACCGCCGTCGTCCTCGGGGCCGGGCCGATCGGCACGATGGTGGCGATCGCCGCCCTTGCCGGCGGCTGCGCCCGCGCGATCGTTGCCGATCTCGCCCAGCCGAAGCTCGATATCGCTGCGCAATACCAGGGCGTCATTCCGGTCAATATCCGCGAGAAGAACCTGAGCGAAGAGGTCGGCCGGCTGACCGACGGCTGGGGTGCCGATGTCGTCTTCGAATGCTCCGGGTCGCCGAAAGCCTGGGAAACGATCATGGCGCTGCCGCGCCCAGGCGGCGTTATCGTCGTCGTCGGCCTGCCGGTCAACCCGATCGGCTTCGACGTCTCGACGGCCTCCACCAAGGAGATCCGTATCGAGACGGTGTTCCGCTATGCGCACCAGTATGAGCGCTCGATCGCGCTCTTGGCTTCGGGTCGCGTCGACCTGAAGCCGCTGATATCGGAGACCTTTAGATTCGAAGAATCGATCCAGGCGTTCGATCGCGCCGTCGAAGCGCGGCCGAGCGATGTTAAGCTGCAGATCGTGATGGAATAACGGCTGCTTGGCTCTAGGAGGGCCCGGCACTCGGTTTCATCATTTTGCGAAAGGCAAGAGCCGCGCCTGCGACGACAGCCGCGGCTCCGATTGCGATGAGCAGATGGCGGTGAAGGGGAAGGTGGCCCAATGTCTGCTGGATGCCGTGCCCGAACAGATAGCCGAGCGCCGTGAATAATTGCCCCCAGACCAGCGCGGCAACGGCATTCAAGACGACGAATTTTCCGGTCGGTATGCGCGTCGTCCCGATGACAACAGGGCTGATTGTCCGCAGCCCCACCAGAAACCGAAACGCCAGGATGAAGCCTGTGGGATATTTTTCCAGAAGGTGGGTTACGCGTGCCAGCGCCGGCTTTTCCATCAGCCGGCGGACAAAGCCCCATTGCGCGGCATAACGGCCGGCAAAGAACCACATCTGGTCGCCGGCAAAGGATCCTGCAGTTGCCGCCAGCGATGCGGACCAATAGGTCTGCAGCCCGCGATGGGCAATCACGCCGCCGAGGAAGGCGGCCGTTTCGCCCTCGAAGGCGGCGCCCAGAAAGATCGCCAGCAGGCCGTAATTCTCGATCAGCAGTTCGATAGACACTAGCAGTCTCCGGCCCCGACTCTTGAAGCGTCAATGCGCAATTAAACCGGCTTCAAATCCCCAAGCAGCGTCGGTATCAGCTCCGACACCGTCGGATGGATCGGCACCGACCATTTGAGCGCGGGATAGGTCGTTCCTGCATTCATCGCGTCGATGAAGCCATGGATCACCTCGTCGCCTTCGATGCCGAGGATCGCCGCGCCGAGGATTTCCTTGGTCTCGGCGTCGGCAATCACCTTCATGAAGCCCTTGGTCTCGCCGCGCTCGTTGGCGCGGCCGACGCGGCTCATCGGCCGGGTCGAGACCATGATCTTGCGGTCGGTGGCGCGCGCCTGCTTCTCGGTCATGCCGACGCGGCCGAGTGGCGGATCGATGTAGAGCGCATAGGCCGGGATACGGCTCGACAGCCTGCGGTCTTCGCCGTCGATCAGGTTGGCGGCGGCGATCTCGAAATCATTGTAGGAGGTGTGGGTGAAGGCGCCGTGGCCGTTGCAGTCGCCGAGCGCAAAGATGCCCTCGACATTGGTGGCGAGCCGGTCGTCGACGGTGATGAACCCCCGTTTATCGGTGACAACGCCGGCGGCATCGAGGCCGAGATCGTCGGTGTTGGGCTTGCGGCCGGTGGCGATCAGCACATGGCTCGCATCGATCTTCGCCGAACCGGCGGTGACGCTCACTCCGCTGCCATTGCGCGCAAAGGCGATATTGCCGGCATCGGTGTGGACGCCGATGCCTTCGGCGCGCAGGATGTCGGCGATCGCGTCCGATATATCCTCGTCCTCGCGCGATGCGAGCTTCGGCCCGTGCTCGATGGCGCTGACCTCGGCGCCGAAGCGACGATACATCTGGGCGAATTCCAGCCCGATATAGCTGCCGCCGATGACGGCGAGATGCCGCGGCAGCGTGTCGAGATGGATGATCGAGGTGCTGGTGAGGTAATCGATATCGTTGATACCAGGTAGTTCGGGAATGACGGGCCGCGCCCCGACATTGAGGAAGATGCGCGGCGCGGTCAGCGTTTCGCCGTTGACGCCGACGGTCTTCGGGCCCTCGAAACGGGCGTGCCCATAGATCACGTTCATGCCGTCCATGCCGGTCAGCCAACCGATGAGGCCGTTGCGGGCATTCATCGTCACCGTTTCCGCCCGGGCTCTCACCACCTTCATGTCGATGGCGATCTCGCCGGGGATGTTGACGCCATAGGCGGCGCCGGTTCTGGCGACATGGGCGGCGCGGGCGCTGGCGACCAGCGTCTTCGTCGGCATGCAGCCGGCATTGACGCAGGTGCCGCCAAGGAACTTTCGCTCGATCAGCGCTACCTTCATGCCCTTTTCGACCAGGCGGGCGGCAAGCGATGGACCGGCCTGGCCGGCGCCAATGACGATGGCGTCGAAGCTCTTCATGACACAGCCCCCACAATCAGCACCGCGCCGATGACGGCGACGGCATCTTCGATGAGGGCGGCCGGCAGGTCCTTTCCGAATGAGGCGGCAAGCCGGCTGCGGGCGGCAGCCCCACCATAGGTGCCGATGACGGCGCCGATCACGCCGGCGATCAGCCCGCCGAACAGCAGGCTGCTGGCGGCGCCGATCGTCGCGCCCGAGAGCGCCCCCGAGACGATGCGGGCAGCGAACTGCATCGGCACCTTGCGCGACGGCGTCGATGGCAGCTGGTCGGCGATCAGCTCGATGACGGCAAGGATCGTGAAGATCCACGGCGTCCAGCGATAGCCCATGAAGGCAAGCGGCGTCTGCGAGACATCGAACCAGCCGAGTGCTGCGCCCCAGGCGACGGCGGCGGGCGCCGTCATGGTGCGAAGGCCCGATATGACACCAATCAGCAATGCAAGAAGCAGAAACATGCGCGATCCCCCTCATTGCCGGCTTTCGCGCCGCAGCCGGGAAGGTTGCACATTGTCAGGCGCGTGGCAATTCGCCTTGCCTCGCGGGTGATTTAGTTCGAGAAAGCGGCGATGCCGGTGATCGCCCGGCCGATGATCAGCGCGTGGATGTCGTGCGTGCCCTCATAGGTGTTGACCACTTCGAGGTTGACCAGATGGCGGGCGATGCCGAATTCGTCGGAGATGCCGTTGCCGCCGAGCATGTCGCGGGCGGCGCGTGCGATCTCCAGTGCCTTGCCGCAGCTGTTGCGCTTGAGGATCGAGGTCAGCTCCACCGGCGGATGGCCTTCCTCCTTCATGCGGCCGAGCCGCAGGCAGCCCTGAAGGCCGAGCGAGATCTCCGCCGCCATGTCGGCGAGTTTCTTCTGGATCAGCTGGTTGGCGGCCAGCGGCCGGCCGAACTGCTTGCGATCGAGCGTATATTGCCGTGCTCGGGCATAACAATCCTCGGCAGCACCCAGCGCGCCCCAGGCAATGCCGAAGCGGGCCGAGTTGAGGCAGGTGAACGGTCCCTTGAGGCCGGTGACGTCGGGCAGAAGATTTTCGTCCGGCACGAAGACCGCGTCCATCACCACTTCGCCTGTGATCGAGGCGCGCAAGCCGACCTTGCCGTGGATGGCGGGGGCCGAAAGTCCCTTCCAGCCCTTTTCGAGGATGAAGCCGCGGATGAGGCCGTCCTCGGTCTTTGCCCAGACGACGAAGACATCGGCGATCGGCGCGTTGGAGATCCAGGTCTTCGAGCCGGTGAGGCTGTAGCCGCCGTCGACCTTCCTGGCACGTGTCGCCATCGAGCCGGGATCGGAGCCGTGATCGGGTTCGGTCAGGCCAAAGCAGCCGATCCATTCGCCGATCGCAAGTTTCGGCAGGTACTTTAGCTTCTGCGCCTCAGACCCGAAGGTTTCGATCGGCACCATGACCAGCGAGGACTGCACACTCATCATCGAACGATAGCCGCTGTCGACCCGTTCGACCTCACGGGCGATCAGGCCGTAGGCGGTGTAACCGAGACCGGCGCCGCCGTAATCGGGGGGGATCGTCGGGCCGAGCAGCCCGAGTTCGCCCATTTCGCGGAAGATCTCGGGGTCGGTCTTTTCATTGCGGAACGCGTCGAGAACCCGCGGTGCCAGCTTCTCCTGCGCATAGGCGTGGGCCGTATCCTGCACCATGCGCTCTTCGTCGGTCAGCTGCTCCACCAGCCGGAACGGATCGGTCCAGTCGAAAACCTCGCGCGTATGCTGCATGTCGGCGTCTCCTCACCCTTGCATTCAGGCTTGCCAGATCAAAGGTCGATAGACCCGCCAGCCGAGCGCGTCAACAGAAGGCGATGCTATCGAAAAGACCGGGCGGGCCACTTTTCAAATGCGTCGGCATGATCCACTTTGCCCGCGATCGATTCTGGAACGAGGAGACGGAAATGTCGTCAAGCGATCTGTTCGTATCGGCCGAAGGCGCCGAATGGGTCAATCCCGAGCCCGGCGTCGTCAGGCGTATCATGACCTATCTGCCGGAGATGATGATGGTGGAAGTGGCCTTCGAAAGCGGTGCCGTCGGTGCTGCTCATTCGCATCCGCATATTCAGGCAAGTTATGTCGCCGAGGGCAGTTTCGAAGTGACGATCGATGGCCGCACCGAGGTGCTGCAGCAGGGCGGCAGCTTCATCGTGCCCCCCAATCTCGTCCACGGTGTCAAGGCGCTGGAAAAGGGCCGGCTGATCGATAGCTTCACGCCGCACCGGGCCGAGTTTCTCAAATAGGTGAGGTCTCGGCGTCTGGCCGGCGCGGCAAGCCCGCGGCGGTGACATAGGGCGGCACGAAGCGCGCATCCTCGCCGCGCACGGCCTCGCGCAGGAAGTCGATGACGGCGCGCACGCGCGGCGCCTGTTTCAGGTCGCGATGGCAGGTGATCCAGTAGTGGCGCTTGAGGTCGATCTCCTCGGGCAGCACGCGCACGAGTTCGGGATAACGGCTGGCGAAGAAATAGGGCAGGATGCAGAGGCCGAGACCGTTTCGGGTGGCGGTGAGCTGCGCGAAGATGCTGGAACTCTGGAATTGCGGCTTGATGCGCGGGTGCACATCGCTGAGGTAATCCAGGCCCGGCGCGAAAATCATCTCCTCGATATAGCTGACGAAGGGATGCTCAAGCAGGTCTTCGCGGCAGGTGATGTCAGGTGCTTTCGCCAGATAGTCGCGCGAGCCGTAGATCTGCAGATGGTAGTCGGTCAGCTTCTCGGCAAAATACGGCCCGCCCTTCGGCTCGTCGAGCACGACGGAAAGATCGGCCTCCTTGCGCGACAGCGACATGATCTGCTGGATCGTTACCAGCTCGAGCGAGAGATGCGGATGCTGGGCGGCAAACCGCGGCAGCACGGTGGCGAAGAAAAAATTGGCAAAGCCCTCCGGCGCGCTGAGGCGCACGAGGCCGCGCTGCGCCATCGAGCCGTCGGCAAGATCGGCGCGCAGCCGCTCGGTCTCCTGCTCCATCTTTTCGGCCGTCTCGACGAAGCGCGTGCCCATGGCAGTCAGCACATAGCCGCGCGGATTGCGCTCGAACAGCTTGACCTTGAGGGTGAACTCCAGCCGGTCGATGCGCCGTGAAACGGTGGCATGGCTGGAACGCAGCTGGCGGGCCGCCGTCGACAGCTGTCCGGTGCGGGCGACGGCTAGAAAAAACTGAAGATCGTCCCAAGTAAACTGCGGTGGATTGTTCATCGCGATCCCGATCTGTTCAAAAACGAACAGATACTGTTTGGAATTAGTTGTAAACCACCCGTTGCTTCAACGAGGAATTTCCGTGATCGTAAGGCGAGGGTCCGCCGTTCTGAGGAGTGCGGCTGGCCAAATCTGAACAGATCCGCAATTTGGCTCATCTCTGGGAGGAGAGAATATGCGTAAGAATCTCATTACATCAGTTGCATTTCTGCTGGCGAGCAGCACAGCGGTGCTCGCGCAGAGCGCGACCGACGGCAAGGTGAAGATCGGCATCCTGAACGACCAGTCGGGGGTCTATGCCGACTTCGGCGGAAAGTCTTCCGTCGAGGCCGCCAAGATGGCGGTCGAGGATTTCGGCGGCAAGGTGCTCGGCGTTCCGGTCGAGATCGTCGATGCCGACCACCAGAACAAGCCCGATATCGCCTCCAACATCGCCCGCCAGTGGTATGACACCGAGCAGGTGGATGCGATTATGGAGCTGACGACCTCGTCGGTGGCGCTCGCCGTGCAGGCGATCGCCAAGGAAAAGAAGAAGATCGACATCGTCACCGGTGCGGCGACGACGGACCTGACCGGCAAGGCCTGCTCGCCTTACGGCTTCCATTGGGCCTACGACACGCACGCGCTGGCCGTCGGCACCGGCGGCGCGCTCGTCAAGCAGGGCGGCGACAGCTGGTTCTTCCTGACCGCCGACTATGCCTTCGGCTATTCGCTGGAGCAGCAGACCAGCGACTACGTCAAGGCGAGCGGCGGTAAGGTCGTCGGCGCCGTCCGTCATCCGTTGTCGACCCAGGACTTCTCGTCGTTCCTGCTGCAGGCGCAATCATCCGGCGCCAAGGTGATCGGCTTGGCGAATGCCGGCCTCGATACCTCGAATGCCATCAAGCAGGCGGCCGAATTCGGCATCACCCAAGGCGGCCAGCATCTGGCGGCGCTGCTCTTCACGCTCGCCGAAGTCCATGGTCTCGGCCTCGAGGCAGCGCAGGGACTGACCCTGACCGAAGGCTATTACTGGAACCGCGACGACGAAAGCCGCGCTTTCGCCAAGAAGTTCTTTGCGCGCACCAACAAGATGCCGAACATGATCCATACCGGCACCTATTCGGCGGTGACGCAATATCTGAAGGCGGTGCAGAAGGCCGGCACCGACGAAACCGAAGCCGTCGCCAAGGAGTTGCATGAAATGCCGGTCGACGACGTCTTCGGCCGCGGCGGCACGGTTGGCGCCAATGGCCGCATGATCCACGACATGTACCTGCTGCAGGTCAAGAAGCCGGCTGACAGCAAGGAGCCGTGGGATTACTTCAACGTTCTCGCCACCATTCCCGGCAAGGAGGCCTATATCGATCCAGCCAAGAGCGGCTGCGATCTGGTGAAGTAAGCACGATGGCGGTTTCCGCGATTGAAACTCAGGTAAAGCCGCGGGTGGTCCTGTCCGCCCGCGGCCTGCGCCGCGATTTCGGCGGCTTCACGGCCGTCAAGAATGTCGATCTCGATGTGCATGACGCCAGCGTGCATGCGCTAATCGGCCCGAACGGCGCCGGCAAGACCACGGTCTTCAACCTTTTGACCAAATTCCTGCAGCCGACGGCGGGCACGATCACGCTGATGGGCACCGATATCACCAGGACGCCGCCCGACAGGGTGGCGCGCATGGGGCTGGTGCGCTCCTTCCAGATCTCGGCGGTGTTCCCGCATCTGAGCGTTCTCGACAATGTGCGCGTGGCGCTGCAGCGACCGAACAATCTGTCCACGCAGTTCTGGCGGCCTCTGTCGGCGCTCGACCGGCTGAACGAGCGCGCCGAGCAATTGCTCGCCAGCGTCGGGCTTTCCAAGGAGCGCGATCATATCGCCGCCGATCTTTCCTATGGCCGCAAGCGCGTGCTGGAGATCGCCACCACGCTGGCGCTGGATCCCAAGGTGCTGCTGCTCGACGAGCCGATGGCCGGCATGGGGCTGGAGGATGTCGGCGTCGTCTCTGCGATCATCCGCGATGTCGCCCGCGACCGGGCGGTGCTGATGGTCGAGCACAATCTCTCGGTCGTCGCCAATATCTGCCAGCATGTCACCGTGCTGCAGCGCGGCGAGATCCTCGCCGAGGGCGATTATGCGACAGTCAGCCAGGACGAGCGTGTGCGCGTCGCTTATATGGGCACGGAGGAGCATTGATGGCCGCCCTCCTCGAAGTCCAGGGACTGAACGCCTGGTACGGCGAAAGCCACATATTGCACGGTATCGACATGCGCGTCGGCGAGGGCGAAACGATCACCATTCTCGGCCGCAACGGCGTCGGCAAGACGACGACGCTGCGCACCATCACCGGCATCGTGCGTGCCCGTAAGGGCAGGATCAGCTTCGCCGGCAGCGACATGATGCAGGTGCCGCTGCACAAGACGGCGCATCGCGGCATCGGCTTCGTGCCGGAGGAGCGCGGCATCTTCTCGACGCTCACCGTTTCGGAAAACCTGCTGCTGCCGCCTGTGGTGGCGAAGGGCGGCATGACGCTCGACGAGATCTACGAGCTCTTCCCCAATCTTTACGAGCGCCGCGCCAGCCCAGGTACCAAGCTTTCCGGCGGCGAGCAGCAGATGCTGGCGATCGCCCGGATCCTGCGCACCGGCGTCAAGCTGCTCATTCTCGACGAACCCACCGAGGGACTTGCCCCGGTGATCGTCCAGCGCATCGGCGAAGTGCTGCAGACGCTGAAGGGACGCGGCATGACCATCCTGCTCGTCGAGCAGAATTTCCGTTTCGCAAGCCGTATTGCCGATCGCTTCTATCTGATGGATCATGGGCAGATGGTGTCGGAATTCCCGGTCGGTGAACTGCCGCAGCGCATGGATACGCTGCACAAGGTTCTGGGAGTGTGACCAGATGACGATGATCTTCGGCATTCCCCTGCAGGCGCTGCTCGGCCAGCTGCTGATCGGACTGATCAACGGCTCCTTCTATGCACTGCTCAGCCTTGGCCTTGCCATCATTTTCGGTCTGCTCCGGGTGATCAACTTCGCCCATGGCGCCCAATATATGCTCGGCGCCTTCGTCGCTTATTTGCTGCTCACCTATGCCGGCATCGGCTACTGGCCGTCGCTGATCCTGGCGCCCGTCATTGTCGGGTTTGCCGGTGCGATCATCGAGCGGCTGTTCCTGCGTCGGCTCTATGATCTCGATCCGCTCTATGGCCTGCTCTTCACCTTCGGCCTGGCGCTCGCCGTCGAAGGCACCTTCCGCTATCTCTACGGTTCTTCCGGCCAGCCCTATGCGACGCCGCCGGCCCTTGCCGGCGGCGCCAATCTCGGCTTCATGTTCCTGCCGATCTATCGCGGCTGGGTGGTCGTCGTCTCGCTGGTCGTCTGCCTCGGCACATGGCTGCTGATCGAGAAGACCAAGCTCGGCGCCTATCTCAGGGCCGCCACCGAAAATGCCGTGCTGGTGCAGGTCTTCGGCGTCAACGTGCCGGTGCTCTTGACGCTGACCTACGCGCTCGGCGCCGGCCTCGCCGCCTTTGCCGGCGTGCTGGCGGCGCCGATCTACCAGGTCTCGCCGCTGATGGGCTCGAACATGATCATCGTCGTCTTCGCCGTCGTCGTGGTCGGCGGCATGGGATCGATCATGGGCGCGATCATCACCGGTTATGTGCTTGGCATTGCCGAGGGCCTGACCAAGGTCTTCTACCCCGAGGCCTCCAACATCGTCATTTTCGTCATCATGGCGATCGTGCTTCTCATCAGGCCCGCGGGCCTCTTCGGCCGGGATGCCTGACATGACCGACATCACCGACACCATTCGAACGGACAGAAGCCGCACCGCCGTTTCGGTGCAGGCAGGCTTCCTCGCCGTCGGATTGCTGCTCCTGCTGCTGGCGCCGTTTTTCTTCTATCCGATCTTCCTGATGAAGCTGCTCTGCTTCGCGCTCTTTGCCTGCGCCTTCAACCTGCTGCTCGGTTATACCGGCCTGCTTTCCTTCGGCCATGCGACCTTCTTCGGCGGTGCCGCCTATTTCACCGCCTATACGGTGAAGGCATGGGGCCTGCCGCCGGAACTCGGCATCCTGATCGGCGTGGCGGGTGCGGCGTTTCTCGGACTCGTCATGGGTTTCTTCGCCATCCGCCGCCAAGGCATCTATTTCGCGATGATCACGCTGGCGCTGTCGCAGATGTTCTTCTTCTTCTGCCTGCAGGCGAAATTCACCGAAGGCGAGGACGGCATCCAGTCGGTGCCGCGCGGTCACCTCTTCGGTTTCATCGATCTGAACAGTTCGACCAACATGTATTATTTCGTGCTCGCTGTTTTCATCATCGGCGTGCTGATCATCTGGCGTTTCATCAATTCGCCCTTCGGCATGATCCTGAAATCGATCCGCGAAAACGAGAGCCGAGCAATCTCGCTCGGTTATTCCGTGGCGCGCTATAAGCTCGGCGCCTTCGTCATGTCGGCAGCCCTTGCCGGGCTGGCCGGCGCAGTAAAGTCGATCGTCTTTCAGTTCGCGACCTTGACCGACGTCGCCTGGCAGATGTCGGGCGAAGTGATCCTGATGACGCTGCTCGGCGGCATCGGCACGCTGATCGGCCCGCTCTTCGGCGCCGGGCTGGTGGTGGCGCTGGAAAACTACCTCGCCACCTCGGAATTCCCGGTGACGATCATCACCGGCATCGTCTTTATGGTCTGCGTGCTGATCTTCCGCCGCGGCATTATCGGCGAATTCTATGCTTCGCGGCTGGGGCGGAAACTGGGCTTCGTCTATCGCCGCTGAACGGGCGGACCTCTCTTTTCCAGGGAAAATCCTTTTCCCCCTGGAAAAGAGACGGGCGGCGGCGCTGCGACTTCCCTCTCCCCGCACCGCGGGGAGAGGGACGGAAGCATTTGGAGTTCGTGCAGGGCAAATGGATCGTTACGACTATATCATCATCGGAGCGGGCAGCGCCGGCTGCGTGCTTGCCAACCGGCTGTCGGCCGACGGCAGGAGCCGGGTGCTGCTGCTGGAAGCCGGCGGCAGCGACAATTACCACTGGATCCATATCCCGGTCGGTTATCTCTACTGCATCAATAACCCGCGCACCGACTGGTGTTTCACCACGGCGCCGGAGGCCGGATTGAACGGCCGGGCGCTGAGTTATCCGCGCGGCAAGGTGCTCGGCGGCTGCTCGTCGATCAACGGCATGATCTACATGCGCGGTCAGGCGCGCGATTACGATCTCTGGCGGCAGATGGGCTGCACCGGCTGGGGCTGGGACGATGTTCTGTCCTACTTCCGCAAGTCCGAGGATTTTTATCGCGGCGAAGACGAGATGCATGGGGCCGGCGGCGAATGGCGCATCGAGAAGGCGCGCGTGCGCTGGGCCGTGCTCGATGCCTTCCAGCAGGCGGCAAGAGAAGCGGGCATTCCGGAAACCGCGGATTTCAACCGCGGCAGTAACGAAGGTTCCGGCTATTTCGACGTCAACCAGCGTTCCGGCATCCGCTGGAACACCTCGAAGGCCTTCCTGCGCCCGGCGATGAAGCGTTCCAACCTCACCGTGCTGACCAAGGCGCAGGTTCGACGGCTGCTGGTGGAAGAGGGCGCCGTTGCCGGCGTCGAATTCCAGCATGGCGGTGTGGCGAAACGCGCCTATGCGGCGAAGGAAACCATCCTGTCGGCCGGCTCTATCGGTTCGCCGCATATTCTGGAACTGTCGGGCATCGGCAGGGGCGAGGTTCTGAGCCAAGCGGGCGTCGATGTCGTCACCGAGGTGAAGGGTGTCGGCGAGAACCTGCAGGACCATCTGCAATTGCGCCTGGCCTATAAGGTGACCGGCGTTCCGACGCTGAACGAGAAGGCGACGAAGCTGATCGGCAAGGCGGCGATCGGGCTCGAATATCTCGTCCGCCGCTCCGGGCCGATGGCGATGGCGCCAAGCCAACTCGGCATCTTCACCCGCTCCGGTCCGGACCGGGAAACGCCTGACCTGCAATATCACGTGCAGCCGGTCTCGCTGGAGAAGTTCGGCGATCCCGTCCATCCTTTCCCGGCAATCACCGCAAGCGTCTGCAATCTGAGGCCGGAAAGCCGCGGCTCGGTGCATCTGTCGAGCCCGGATTTTGCCGCCCAGCCGACGATCAGCCCGAAATACCTCTCGACGCAGCGCGATCGTGACATAGCTGTCCGTTCAATACGCCTGACGCGCAAGATCGTCGCGCAGCCTTCGTTTGCCCGTTTCAGGCCGGAGGAATTCAAGCCGGGCCCGAGCTATCAGACCGAGGCCGATCTGGAGCGGGCGGCGGGCGAGATCGGCACGACGATCTTCCATCCCGTTGGCACCTGCCGCATGGGCGCCGACCGGGACAGCGTCGTCGATCCGCGGCTGAAATTCCGGGCGCTCGGCAAGCTCAGGATCGCCGACGCCTCGGTGATGCCGTCGATCACCTCGGGCAACACCAATTCGCCGACGATCATGATCGCCGAAAAGGCGGCGGCGATGATCCTCGAAGACAACAGGTAGGAGAAGACCATGGCAAGGATCGCATTCATCGGGCTTGGCAATATGGGCGGGCCGATGGCGGCCAATCTCGTCAAATCGGGTCACGAGGTTCTCGGCTTCGATCTCGCGGCCTCCGTCCTGAAAGCGGCCGAGGCGAGCGGCGTCAAACCGGCAAGCCATGTCAGCCAGGCGGTCAAGGACGCGGAGATCGTCATATCGATGCTGCCGCAGGGCAGACACGTGCTGACGGCCTGGACCGATATCCTGCAGACCACGGCCCAGGGAACGTTGGTCATCGATTGCTCCACCATCGACGTCGAAAGCAGCCGTAAGGCGCATGAGATGGCCAAGGCCGCAAGCTGCCTGTCGCTCGACGCGCCCGTGTCCGGCGGCACCGGCGGGGCGACCGCCGGCACGCTGACCTTCATGGCAGGCGGCTCGGACGAGGCCTTCGCCAGGGCGAAGCCGATCCTTGAGGCCATGGGCAAGAAGATCGTCCATTGCGGCGAGGCCGGCGCCGGCCAGGCGGCAAAGATCTGCAACAACATGATCCTCGGCATTTCTATGGTCGGCGTCTGCGAAGGCTTCGTGCTCGCCGAAAAGCTCGGCCTGTCCCACCAGGCGCTGTTCGATGTCGCCTCGACCTCATCAGGTCAGTGCTGGTCGATCAATACCTATTGCCCGGTGCCCGGACCGGTGCCGACCTCGCCGGCCAACAATGACTATAAGCCGGGCTTTGCCGCAGCACTAATGCTGAAGGATCTCAGGCTTGCGCAGGAGGCGGCGCTCGCAAGCGGTGCCTCGACGCCGCTCGGTGCGGAAGCAGCCCAGCTTTTTGCGCTCTTCGAAAAGCAGGGCAATGGCGGACGGGATTTCTCTGCCATCATCGAGATGTTCCGCGGCAAGGTATAGGCGAAGTCCTACAAGAGATAGCTCACCGGCTCGTTTCGTACCGGATGCGGGAAGACGCCCATGCCGACGCCGAAAATCGACTGCAGCTTTTCAGCCTGCATGATCTCAGTAGGCGTGCCTTCGGCGGTGATGCGGCCGCGATTGAGCGCGATGATCGCGTCGCAATAACGTGCGGCGAGGTTGATGTCGTGCAGCACGATGACGACGGTCAGCCCGCGTTCGTGGCTGAGCTCCTGCACCAGCGAGAGGACGCTCGATTGATGGGCGAGGTCGAGCGCCGATGTCGGCTCGTCGAGCAGCAGGCAGCGGGCGTTCTGGGCTAGCATCATAGCGATCCAGGCGCGCTGGCGCTCGCCGCCGGACATGTTGGCGACGAGACGATCGGCAAAATCCTCGAGTTCGGTGCGGGCGATCGCCTCCTCGACCATATCGTGATCCGTCGCGGTGAAGCGGCCGAGCGTGCCATGCCAGGGAAAACGGCCGAGCGCCACCAGTTCCCGCACAGTCATCCCGTCGGTCGCCGGCGTGAATTGCGGCATATAGGCGACGTGCCGGGCAAATTCGCGGGCACCCCACTCAGCCGCCGGCTTGCCGTTGACGGCGATGGCGCCGGATTTCGGCGCGACCTGGCGGGCGACGATCTTCAAAAGCGTGCTCTTGCCGGAACCGTTCGGCCCTACCAGGCCGTAAATGCGGCCCTGCTCGAGCGTCAGGTCGATGCCATGCAGGATGGATTTCGGCCCGATGGCATGGTCGATTGCGGACAGGGCAAGGAAAGGCGAAGGCATGATCTGCTCCAGGTTCGGCGCTGCGAACGGGCTCGGGAGGGGCGAGCCCTCCCTTTCCCTGCAAAACTAAACTCGGATTGTCAACTTATTGATTTCCATTCGGCACGCGGACTGGATGCCTCGTCGAAAACAGCCGCTGGAGAACCCGCGTCAAATCAACCCTTCGACACCGAGAAATTCAGTCTGGCATCCCCGAACAGGATGTCGATCTCGCCGGGTTCGCTCAGCACGATCGCGCCGCTCAAGGTACCTGTCGTGGTCAGTGCACCTGCCTTCAGCGATGTTTCGGGACGCAAGCCGTCATTGGCGTAATCGACAAGCCAGGTAAGAACGTCGCCCTTCGGATGCTCCGCCGGGCCATCATAGATCGTGCGGCCGGCATGGGTAACCTTCAGCGGCGTCCTGCCGGCGGTATCGACAACGCTTTTGTCGAGCGTCGGGCCGAGCACATAACCGCTGTTGCCGAGGCGGTCGGCGACGAACAGCAGAAAGGAGACGCCGCCGCTTTCCTTTACCGCGCTGACCAGTAGCTCGGCGCCGAGATGGACGGTGGAGATCGCTTCGACCACTTCGGCGCGGCTGTAGGGCGTGCCGGTACGGACCGGCAGGTCCTTGCCGAGGCGCACGGCAATCTCGGTTTCGAACTTCATGCCCGGATACCAGGGAATGTCAGCGCCCGAGACGGCCTCGGCATAGGGATGCAGCGGAGCGGTAACCGCTTGGCCCTGCGGCGAGACCGTCACTTTCCAGGCGTTGCTGGAGATGCCATCGGCCGCGGCGAAGAAATTCTGCGCCTCCATCGCCTGTTGGAGATCGGCCGGCAGTGTGAAAGTGCCGGTTTCCTCCTGTCGGCCGGCCTGGCGCAGGCTGTGAAGCCGGGCGGCAAGGGCGCGCGGATCGAATGTCTCTGTCATGCTGTTTCCTCGAGCTGATTTTCGAGGCGCACACTAACGGCAAGGCAGGGACGAACAAGAGGGTTATTGGAAAAGCTCTTATTCCATCGCCGCGTACCAGCGATCGCGATAGGCGGCCAGTCCCGCGATCTCGGTCGGCGGAACATGGGTCTCGGCGCCGGACACCGGCCGGATGCCGGTGAGAAGGGCCGCACCCTGGCTGGTGCCGGTCGAGCCGGGGAGGGCCATGACCTCGCGGCCGGCAAGGGCGGCGAGCAGCCTGAGATAGGTCTCGTTCAGGGCAAAAGGCCCTTCGACGACAATGGGGCCTTTGGCACCGATCAGACCGAGGCAGGCATCGGTCATCAAAGCGAGATAGAGGCAGGCGGCGGCAAAACGCTCCTCGCGGCTTGCCGCCTCAGTGCCGATCCAACGGCTGACCTTTCCGGGAAAGGGGCCGGAGCCGGGGGCGAGGTTCGGCAGCAGCATCATGCCCATTTCGACGGCAGGGCCGATTGCCGCCCGGGCGGCTTCTTCGTCGACAGGACCGATTTCGGCCGAAAGATGCTCGAATTCCCGGCCGCCCATGAAACGCGAGGAGGGGACGGCCCGGCCATAGGCATCGACATTGGCAAGCGCATCGCGGCTCGGGTCGAGATGATCGAGATCACCGCCGACGCCGAAATTGATGACCCATGTGCCTGTGGAGACGACGGCGAAGGGTGCTTCCCGATGGACCAGATGCGGCAGCAGCGAGGCATTGGAATCGTGAATGCCGCAATAGACCGGCACGGGTGCGGCAAGGCCGATCTCGGCGGCGATCTCGGGCAGGACCGGGCCGAGTGCATCGAAGGCGGAACGGATCGGCGCCATCAGATCCCGGATGCCCAACTTGTCGACGAGCGAGGAATAGCTTGAAGTTTTCGGGTTCCAGAGATCGGTGTGGCAGCCGAGCGAGGTCAGCTCATTGGCGGCGACACCGGTCAGCCGCGCCGTCCAATATTGCGCATAGGTGAGGATGGTCGCCACCTGAGCGAATTCTTCGGGAAAGGCGCTCTTCTGGTAATGCAGCTGCGCGCCGACGTTGAGGCCCATCGCCAGGCGCGGCGAGAAGGTTTCGTCAAAGGAGGGACGCAAGGCCGTATAGGCTTCGCGGATCGCCTCGGGATATTCGTGTTCGTAGTCGATCACCGGCATGGCGAGCGTGCCGTCCCGACCGAGCAGCGCGGCGGCGGCGCCATGGGTGGTGATCGAAATGGCGTCGAAGCCTGTTTCCGCCGCCAGGCGCTTCAGCGCATCGAGCGCAAACGACCAGAGCGCCTCGATGTCGTAATGCGGGTAGGGACCGGTCTTGATCGTAATGTTCGGCCGTTTCACGACGGCGATCTCGGCGCCCGTTTCGCTGTCGAGCACGACGACCTTGGCATTGGTTTTGCCGATATCGAGAACGGCGATGCGGCGATAGGAGCTGGCGTTCATGGCATATGGAAGAGGGTGACGAGGTCGCTTTGCACCGGCGATTTGTCCGGATTTGTCGCCATGATATCGGCCATATGCGCCCACCATTTCTTCATGACCGGATGTTCCGGCAGGCTTGCCATCGTGTGGTCGGCGGGCCGCGTCAACACGCCGAATAGCGTGTTGGTGTCGCGGTCGAGATGGATGGAATAGTCGCTGGCGCCCGACTGATGCAGCAGATCGACCAGTTCCGGCCAGATCTCGTCGTGCCGCTTGCGGTATTCGGCCTCCATGCCGGGATGAAGCTGCATCTTGAAGGCGTGTTTTTCTAAGGTCATCGGGAGCTCATGAGCTTGATGCGGCGGGCGATGATCGGAATGGCGATGGTGATGATCAGCAGCAGTCCGATGAAGATCGACATGACGATGCCGGGCACGTTCAGCAGGCCGAGACCGAAAGTGACGAGGCCCATGACGAAGGCAGCGATGACGACGCCGCCGATCGTGCCCGAGCCACCGAGGATCGAAATGCCGCCGAGCACGACCATGGTGACGACCTCGAGTTCCCAGCCTTGGGCGATCGACGGCCGGGTCGAGCCGAGCCGCGAGGTCAGGCAGACGGCGGCGACACCGCTCATGACGCCGGTCAGCAGGAACAGGATGAATTTGACGCGCTCGACCGGGATGCCGGAGAAGCGGGCGGCAAAATCATTGTTGCCGATCGCATAGACCTGCCGGCCGAAATTCGTCGCATGCAGCAGCACGGCAAAGGCGATCGCCAGCACGATGAACAGCACGAATTCGAAGGAGAACACCCAGACGACATAGCCCTGGCCGAAATAGGCAAAGTCGGCGGGATATTTGCCGTAAGCCTGATCGCCGAGCACGATATAGGAAATGCCGCGGAAAAGGCTCATCGTGCCGATGGTGACGACGATCGACGGCAGTTTCAGCACCGAGACCAGGACGCCGTTGAAGATGCCGCAGGTAAGGCCGGTACCGATACCGATCAGCACCAGGCCCGGTGTGCCGACGCCAAGCTGCGCTGCCGCCCCCATCGCCGTTGAGGCGAGCGCGATGATCGCGGCGACCGAGAGGTCGATCTCGCCTGAAATGACGAGCAGCGCCATGGCGAAGGCGATCATCGCCTTTTCGGTGAAGTTGAAGGTGGCGTCCGAGAGGTTCCAGGCATCGAGGAAATAGGGTGAGGCCAGGGAATTGAAGATGAAGATCAGGATGGCGACGGCAAAGAGCAGCACTTCCCAGCTCGCGGCGATGCGGCGGAAAGGCGTGCCAAGCCGGTCTGGGATGACCCGCTTTTCGGGCGTGGATATGGTGCTCATGCTGCGGCCTCCGTTCTGATCTCGGCTGCGGCGCGGTCGCGCAGGATGATACGGCCGCGGTTGCGCTCGCGCCGGGCATTGAAGGCGACGGCGAGAATGATGACGGTTCCGGAGATCGCCATCTGGGTGAACGGTGAAATGCCGATGACCGGCAGCGCATTCTTGATGACGCCGAGGAAGAGCGCGCCGAGCACGGTGCCGGCGACCGAACCGACGCCGCCGGCAATCGAGATGCCACCGATGACGCAGGCCGCGACGCTGTCGAGTTCAAAGCCGTTGGCGATATCGACATACGCGACGGCATAACGCGACACCCAGAGATAGCTCGCCAGGCCGGCGAGCGCGCCGGACAGGACGAAGGCGAGGAACTTCGTCCAGCCCGTATCGATGCCGGCATAGACGGCGGCGGTCGGATTGCCACCGGTCGCATAGGCCGAGCGGCCGAACTGAGTATATCTAAGCAGTACATACATCAGGAGCACGATGACGATACCGACCCAGCCGAGAACCGGCAGGCCGAGGATCGGCGTGCGCGGCACCGACAGGAAGATCGGGGTCATCTGATGGGCATTGACCCAGGCGCCGCCCGAAAGCACGAAGGCCATGCCGCGATAGATGGTCAGCGTGCCGAGGGTAACGACGATCGGCGGGATTTCCAGCGCCCAGACGAGAAAGCCGTTGATGGCGCCGAGACAGGCGCCGATGACGATTGCCATCAGGATCAGCACGACGAGCGGCAGATCGGGATGGGCGGCATTCATCATCGCGATCGCCATGCCGGTGAAGGCGAGGTTGGCGGCGACGGAGAGGTCGATCGATTTCGTCAGGATGACCGTCATCTGCGCCAGCGCCAGGATGATAAGGATAGAAGTGTCGTTGAAGATGCCGGCGAGATTGTCCGGCGTGGCGAAATCGGCCGCCCGCGTCGAAAAGATCGCGATCATCACGACGATAATGAGGAACAGCAGGGTTTCGCGTTTTCTGATCAGTCTTGCCATGCTCTTAACCTCATGCATTGCCGGTCGCGGCGCGCACCAGCGCTTCCGGCGACAGTTCGGCGCGTTCGAAAAGCCCAGCGGACAGGCCTTCCTTCATCACCAGGACACGGTCCGACATGCCGATGATCTCGGGCAGTTCGGAGGAGACCATGATGATCGACAGGCCTTCGGCGGCGAGTTCGCTGATGAAGCCGTGCACGGCCGCCTTCGAGCCGATGTCGATGCCCTTTGTGGGTTCATCGAGGATGATGACCTTCGGCGCCGTCGCCAGCCATTTGCCGATGACGACCTTCTGCTGGTTGCCGCCGGAGAGCGTGCCGACCGGCACGGAAAGGGCTGCGGCGCGCAGATCCAGCCGTTCGGCATATTTGCGGGCGAGCGCGAATTCTTCTGCTGCCCTGAGAAAACCGCGGCGCGAGGTGCGCGTCAGCGAGGGCAGCGTCATGTTCTGGAAGATCGGCATCGGCAGCGCCAGGCCGTGGCGGCCGCGTTCCTCCGGCACATAGACGATGCCGGCGCGGATCGCATCCTGCGGCGAGTGGATAGTGATTTCGCGGCCGTCGAGCATCATCGTGCCGGAGAGCGGCCGGGTGATGCCGAAGAGCGATTGCGAGAGTTCCGAGCGGCCGGCGCCGATCAGGCCGTAAATGCCGAGAATCTCGCCCTGGCGCAGCGTGAAGGATATGTCGCGGAATTCGGTGCGGTGGCTGTAGTTGCGGATCTCCAGCACCGGGCCGCCGATGGCGACATCGATCTTCGGAAAGGCGTTCTCGACATCGCGGCCGACCATCATGCGGACGATTTCGTCCTGCGGCGTTTCCTTGAGCCGGCCCTGGCCGATGGCGCGGCCGTCGCGGAAGACGACGAAATCGTCGGCGATCTCGTAGACCTCGTCGAACTTGTGGCTGATGAAGAGGATCGCCTTGCCCTGTTCCTTCAGGCCGCGGACGATGCGGAAGAGATCGTCGATTTCCTTGCGGGAAAGGGCGGCCGTCGGCTCGTCCATGATGACGATGCGGGCCTCGATCGACAGAGCGCGGGCGATCGCCACCAGATGGCGCTGCGCAATGGAGAGGTCTTTGAGCCGGATCGTCGGATCGATATTGCTTTCGAGCGCGGTCAGCAGCGCCCTGGCGCGGCTGTTCATCGCCTGCCAGTCGATGGTGCGCCACCGTGTGCGCGGCGCATGGCCGAGGAAGATGTTTTCGGCAACCGTCAGCTCATCGAAAAGCACGGTTTCCTGATGGATGGCGGTGACGCCGGCATCGATCGCGGCCTGGGCGCTGGCAAAGGTCACCGGCCGGCCATCGACCAGGATCTCGCCTTCGTTCGGGCGGTAGATGCCGGTCAGGATCTTGACGAGCGTTGACTTGCCGGCGCCGTTTTCGCCGATCAGCGCGGTTACCGTGCCGGGGTGCAGCGCGATGCTGACATTGTCGAGCGCCTTCACGCCCGGAAAGATCTGGGAGATGCCGCGCATTTCCAGAATGGCGGTCGCATCGCCGGTTTTGCTATCCGTGGCGGTTTGTTGAAAGGCGGCGTTCATCAGATTTCTACCAGTGTCGAATGGGAAATCCCGGCGGCCATCGGACCGCCGGGCTTTTCTGTTGTTGCTCCGGATCAGAAGACCTTGGAGAACTGGTCGATGTTCGAAGCATTGTAGACGAAGGGGTCGGCCATGGCGGCTTCGCCGTTGTCGCCAATCTTGATCTTGCCCATGCGGCCGGCTTCGATTTCGCTGCCCGGCTTGCCGTCGGTATCACCCTTTGCCAGGTGATAGGCGATCTGGGTTGCGGAATAGCCGAGGTCGATCGGGTTCCAGATGGCGAATTCCTTGGTCGCGCCCGACTTGATCGCGCCGGCCATTTCGGACGGCAGGCCGAGACCGGTGACGTAGACCTTGCCGACAAGGCCCTTGTCTTCGACGACCTTCGAAGCGGCGAGAACGCCGACCGTTGTCGGAGCGACGATGACCTTGACGTTCGGGTTCGACTTCAGCAGGCCTTCGGCTTCACGATAGGACTTGTCCGAGAGGTCGTCGCCGTAAACCGTGGTGACGAGGTTGAGGCCCGGGAAATCCTTGAGCTGCTTCTTCATCTGGTCGATCCAGATGTTCTGGTTGGTCGAGGTGGTCGTTGCCGACAGGATGGCGAAATCACCCTTGCCGCCGTCGAGGTGGTCCTTGACGAGCGTCAGGCACATCTTGCCGATCAGCTCGTTGGACGACGGGTTGAGCTGCAGGATACGGCCTTCGGGTGCGACGCCGGAATCCCAGGAGATGACCTTGATGCCGCGCTGTGCAGCCTTCTTCAGCGCCGGAACGAGCGCGTCGGGATCGTTGGCCGAGACGGCGATGGCATCGACGCCCTGGGCGATCAGCGAGTTGATGACTTCGATCTGGCCTTCGGCCGTTGTCGACGTCGGACCGGTGTAGATCACTTCAACGCCGCCGAGTTCCTTGGCCGCTTCCTGGGCGCCCTTGTTGGCGGCGTCGAAGAAGCCGTTGCCGAGCGACTTCACGACCAGGCCGATCTTGATGTCCTTGGCGCTGGCGGTGCCGGCCATCATGGCGACAGCGAGCGCTACGCCGAGCGCAAGTGACTTTGCAAGTTTCATGTTACTTCCTCCCATTAAGATTAGACTTCCACACCTCGGCGGCGCCTCATGCGACCGACGAGGAATCCTCCTTCACCTGGGCCACCGGGCTCGCAACGACGAGCCGGACGCCGGCACTCTCGATCATGCGAGCGGCCTCTTCCGAAATCCCGTCATCGGTGATGACCACAGAAACGCGGTCGAGCGCGCAGAGAATGAGGCTCGACCGGCGACTGAATTTGCTTGAATCGACCATGACGACGAGTTCGTCGGCCTGGTGCATCAGTTTCTGCTCGCTCTGGATGATGAGGGCGTCCGCCTCCATGATGCCGAGCGGGCCGACACCCTGCGCGCCGATGAACATGCGCCGCGCATAAAAATTGCGGATCGCGTCATTGTCGAAGGGCGACAGGATCAGGCTTTGCTCGCGATAGATCGCGCCGCCCGGTACCGTCACCGAATTTTTGGAATGCTTCACCAGATGTTCGGCGATCGCGAAAGAGTTGGTCATGACCTGCATGCGGTGGCCGGCCATGTAATGCACCATCTGGAAGGTCGTCGTGCCGCCATTGATGATAATGGCATCGCCCGCCTCGCAGAGGTCGACGGCCGCCCGCGCAATTGCGCGTTTTTTATCGATGTTGACTGATTCTGAAACTCGAAAGGGCCGGCCGGCAAGATTGCCGAGCTGCGGCGGATGCACCGCTTCCGCACCGCCACGGACACGACGGATCTTGCCCTGCACATGAAGAGCCGCAATGTCGCGCCGAATTGTCGCTTCGGAAGCTTCCGTCAGCTCGGAAATGTCCTGGATCGTTACCACGGACTTTTCCTGAACGGCGCTTAGAATAATGCGATGGCGTTCGCGTTCGTGCATTGGGCTCCTCCTCTTGTCGTATTTATTTCGTATCCGTTAAACACTGTCAATCACAAACGATCATAAATTTTCATATTGCGATGCAGCATAATCGAATTTGATCGTTTTCGATTGACAAGCACACTTTTGATGCGCGATACCGTGAGCGAAAGGGCGCGCTGATCGCTGCGCCTCACAAGCCTGTATGGGAGGATGACATGGCGGCGAACGTCCGGCTTCTGGAGAACCGGTGGGATGATGGCTACGCGGCAGGCCTCGACGAGCCCGGCAAGCTTCTCTATCGCTCTAATCTGCTCGGCGCCGACAAGCGCATCACCAATTACGGCGGCGGCAACACCTCGGCGAAGGTGATGGAAACCGACCCGCTTGATGGCAGCAAGGTCAACGTCCTCTGGGTCAAGGGCTCGGGCGGCGATGTCGGCACCATTAAGCTCGACGGTTTCGCCACGCTCTACCAGGACAAGCTGGAAGCGCTGAAGGGCATCTACAAGGGTGTCGAGGACGAGGACCGCATGGTCGGCTACCTGCCGCACTGCACCTTCAATCTCAACGCCCGCGCTGCCTCGATCGACACGCCGCTGCATGGTTTCGTGCCGTTCACCCATGTCGATCACATGCATCCCGATGCGATCATCGCGATCGCCGCCTCGAAGAACTCCCGGGAACTGACGCAGCAGATCTTCGGCGATGCGATCGGCTGGCTGCCCTGGCGCCGTCCGGGCTTCCAGCTCGGTCTCGATCTCGAAGCCTTCGTCAAGGCCAACCCGCATGCCAAGGGCGTCGTGCTCGAAAGCCATGGCCTCTTCACCTGGGCTGATGATGCCAAGGCCTGCTACGAGCTGACGCTCGAGATCATCAACAAGGCAATCGTCTGGTTTGCCGAAAAGACCGAAGGCAAGACGATTTTCGGCGGCGCGCTGACGCAGAGCCTGCCCGTCACCGAGCGCCGCGCCATCGCCGCCCGGCTGATGCCGGAGATCCGCGGCCGCATCGGCAAACAGGAGCGCAAGCTCGGCCATTTCGACGATCAGGACGCCGTGCTCGAATTCGTCAACTCCAATGATCTGCGTCCGCTGGGCGCGCTCGGCACCAGCTGCCCGGATCATTTCCTGCGCACCAAAATCCGTCCGCTGATCGTCGATTTCGACCCGGCCCGGCCGGATGTCGATGCGATCGTTGCCGGTCTCGACCAGGCGCTGGAGGATTACCGCGCCGATTACGCCCGTTATTACAACGACTGCAAGCATGACAATTCGCCCGCCATGCGCGACGCCAATCCCGTCATCTTCCTCGTTCCCGGCGTCGGCATGCTGTCGTTTGCCCGCGACAAGGCGACGGCCCGCATCGCCAGCGAATTTTACGTCAACGCCATCAACGTCATGCGCGGCGCTTCGACGGTTTCGGAATATCAGGGCCTGCCGGAGCAGGAAGCCTTCGATATCGAATACTGGCTGCTCGAAGAGGCCAAGCTGCAGCGCATGCCGAAGCCGAAGAGCCTTGCCGGCCGCGTGGCCTTCGTCACCGGCGGCGCCGGCGGCATCGGCCGGGCGACGGCTGCGCGCCTCGTCGGCGAGGGCGCCTGCGTAGTGCTTGCCGATATCGACCAGACCGCACTCGAAGGCACCGAAGCCGATTTCGTCAAGAAATACGGCGCCGACGCCGTACGCAGCGTCCGGCTCGACGTCACCAAGGAGGATGCGGTGATCGCTTCCTTCGCGGAAGCTTCGGTGGAATTCGGCGGCATCGATATCCTTGTCTCGAATGCCGGCATTGCCTCTTCCGCGCCGATCGAAGCCACCGAGCTTGCGACGTGGAACCGCAATATCGACATCCTGGCGACCGGCTATTTCCTGGTGTCGCGCGAAGCCTTCCGCCTGTTCCGCCGTCAGGCGCTCGGCGGCAACATCGTCTTCGTCGCCTCGAAAAACGGACTTGCGGCTTCGCCGAATGCTTCTGCCTATTGCACCGCAAAGGCCGCCGAAATCCATCTCGCGCGCTGCCTGGCGCTGGAGGGAGCCGATGCCGGCATCCGCGTCAACACCGTCAACCCGGATGCGGTGCTGCGCGGCTCGAAGATCTGGAGCGGCGAATGGCGCGAACAGCGCGCCGCCTCCTCGAAGATCGAGGTGGACGATCTCGAGGAACATTACCGCAAGCGTTCGATGCTGAAGCTCAACGTGTTCCCGGAAGATATCGCCGAGGCGATCTACTTCCTGGCATCGGACCTTTCGGCAAAATCGACCGGCAACATCATCAACGTCGATGCCGGCAACGTGCAGAGTTTTACGCGGTAATTTTATGATTGGCGGCGGATGTGTCTGCCCCTCACCCTAACCCTCTCCCCGTCGCGACGGGGAGAGGGGACTTGCCCAACGAGATGTTGGGAAGGACGGAGACGGCGCGGCATATCCCCTTCTCCCCGTCTGAACGGGGAGAAGGTGCCGGCAGGCGGATGAGGGGCGGCCGCACGGCAGTCCCAATGTAGACATTGCATAACCGGGAGGAAAAAATGGCCGAGTTCAGGATCGCGCAGGATCTGGTCGCGAGCGA
Organism: Rhizobium leguminosarum bv. trifolii WSM2297; assembly: GCF_000271845.1. The sequence goes on from NZ_JH719392.1 coordinate 294,060, forward strand.
CAACGACAAGCGGGCAGCGGCGCTGAAAGCCGATTACGAGGCGCTGGGTGCAACACTTGCGCGCCGCGGCATCGATATCGAGACGATTACCCGCAAGGTAGCGGAATTCTTCGTCGCCGTTCCCTCCTGGGGCGTCGGCACCGGTGGCACGCGCTTTGCCCGTTTCCCGGGCACCGGCGAGCCGCGCGGTATCTTCGACAAGCTCGACGATTGCGCCGTGATCAACCAGCTGACGCGGGCAACCCCGAATGTCTCACTGCATATCCCCTGGGACAAGGCGGATGCCAAGGAATTGAAGGCCAAGGGCGATGCGCTCGGCCTCGGTTTCGATGCGATGAATTCGAACACCTTCTCCGATGCGCCGGGACAAGCCCATTCCTACAAATACGGCTCGCTCAGCCATACCGATGCGGCAACGCGGGCGCAGGCGGTCGAACACAATCTCGAATGCATCGAAATCGGCAAGGCGATCGGCTCCAAGGCGCTGACGGTCTGGATCGGCGACGGCTCGAACTTCCCCGGCCAGAGCAATTTCACCAAGGCGTTCGAGCGTTACCTCGCTTCGATGGCTGACATTTACAAGGCGCTGCCCGACGATTGGAAGCTGTTCTCCGAGCACAAAATGTACGAGCCGGCCTTCTATTCGACGATCGTGCAGGATTGGGGCACCAACTACCTGATCGCCCAGACGCTTGGCCCCAAGGCCTATTGCCTCGTCGATCTCGGCCATCATGCGCCGAATACCAATATCGAGATGATCGTCGCCCGCCTCATCCACTTCGGCAAGCTCGGCGGCTTCCACTTCAACGATTCGAAATATGGTGACGACGATCTCGACGCCGGGGTCATCGATCCCTACCGGCTGTTCCTCGTCTTCAACGAACTGGTCGATGCCGAACAGCGCGGCGTCAACGATTTCAATCCGGCTCATATGATCGACCAGTCGCACAATGTCACCGACCCGATCGAAAGCCTGATCAACAGCGCCAACGAAATCCGCCGCGCCTATGCGCAGGCGCTGATCGTCGACCGCAAGGCGCTTTCCGGCTACCAGGACGACAATGACGCGCTGATGGCGTCGGAAACTCTGAAGTGCGCCTACCGCGCCGATGTCGAGCCGATCCTGGCGGAAGCCCGGCGCAGGGCCGGCGGTGCGATCGATCCGATCGCCGCTTACCGGGCCAGCGGCTACCGCAACAAGGTGGCGGCCGAGCGCCCGGCTTCGGCTGCCGGTGGCGGCGGTATCATCTGAGCTTCTGCGTAAACTAAGTAGGGTTGCCGGCAGGGCAGGGGTGATGCACTGCCGGCAATCGCCGTTTACGGCTTCCAGGCGCCGGCGATCTGCCGGGTGGCGATGTTCAGCCGGTTCCAGACGTTGATATTGGCGATGGCGATGACGAGGGCGGCAAGGCTCCTGCCGTCGTAGTGCCGGGTCGCCTCGTCCCAGATATCGTCGGGCACCGGATCGGCGCGGTCGCTGACGCGGGTCACCGCCTCGGTCAGTGCAAGAGCTGCGCGTTCGGCATCGCTGAAATAGGGCGAGTCGCGCCAGGCGCCGACGGCAAAGAGCCGTTCGTCGGTCTCGCCGAGCTTCTTGGCGATGCGGGGATGACCGTCGACGCAGACGCTGCAGCCGTTGATCTGGCTGGCGCGCAGATTGACCAGTTCGAGCAGCTTTGGTGAGAGGCCGGTCTCGGTCGGGACCTTGCTGAGGGCAGCCAGTGCTTGCATCGCATCGGGAAGGACGAGGGCGGGATTACCCATTCTCTCCTGCATGGTATGTCTCCTTGATGGGTTTACGATTTGACGATCCGCCGGCGTTGTCACATCGGCCGGGTTTCGTTCGTCATGGTCTTGACGGAACGCAGCGGAGGAATGTGACGGATGGACGAGAAAAAATGGCTGGCCGATCAATTCGAAGCGAACAGGGCGCATCTGAAGGCGGCCGCCTATCGCATGCTCGGCTCGCGCAGCGAAGCTGATGACGCGGTTCAGGAGGCCTGGCTGCGCCTGAACCGTACCGATACATCAGATGTCGGTAATCTCGGCGGCTGGTTGACGACCGTCGTGGCGCGCATCTGTCTCGATATGCTGCGTGCGCGCAAGACCCGGCGCGAGGAGCCGCTGGAGATACCGGTCCATGCCGCAATCGCCGATCCGGCAACGGATCCCGAGCGCGATGCAGCCTTCGCCGAATCGGTCGGCGTGGCGTTGCTCGTCGTGCTGCAGACGCTGGCGCCCGCCGAGCGTGTCGCCTTCGTGCTGCACGACATGTTCGATCTACCCTTCGACGAGATCGCGCCGATCATCGGCCGTTCGTCCGCCGCCACGAGGCAGCTCGCAAGCCGCGCCCGCCGACGGGTGCAAGGCATGGATGAGGCGCCGGACGTCGATCTCGGCCGCAAACGCACGATCGCCGAGGCCTTTCTTGCCGCATCGCGCAACGGCGATCTCGAGGCATTGATTGCGGTGCTCGCCCCCGATGTCGCTTTCCGGCCGGATGCGACGGCGGCCCGATTTGGAACTGTCGGCGAAATTCGCGGCGCTCCAGCGGTCGCCGAACTGTTCAAGGGCCGGGCTCAGGCGGCGGAAGCCGCCATGGTCGACGGCGACGTCGGATTCGTCGTTCGCATCGAGGGCGAGGTTCGCGTCGTCGTGGCGCTTACGATTGCCGACGGCGTGATCGTCGCGATCGACGCCTTTGCCGATCCGGATCATCTCGAACAGGTTGAGTATTCACTCCTTTCCGACTGAAAACAAACACCAATTTTTCAGCTGTTCGAGAAGGGCGCGCTTCGAAAGCGGCGCGCCACCGGCGTTCTCGCGGCAGTAAAGACCGTGTCATTTTCCTTGACAGAGGTGTCGGCGCCGATATTCTATTATAAAGATTTATATATCATAATTATGGAATCTATGGAGCGTGATACGTTTCCGTGGTCCTTTCCATAGTGACCAGTAGACGGATCGGCACCGGGTGCCGAACGATCCAGACTTCGAAGGGAATGCAGATCATGTCCGGGGACCAGCCGAAAAAACCACTCCTGCTGACCAATGTCAGACCCATGGCTTTCGGCGCCGGCGCGCCGGCCGGGGCGCTGGACATTCTCGTCAATGGTGACGGCCGGATTGCGGAGATCGGTCCTTCGCTAGCCGTCTCGCAGGACGTGACCCGCATCGACGGCAAGGGCGCCTTCGTCTCGCCCGGCTGGGTCGATTTGCATGTGCATATCTGGCACGGCGGTACGGACATTTCCATCCGCCCGTCCGAGTGCGGTGTCGAGCGCGGCGTCACCACCCTGGTCGATGCCGGTTCGGCCGGTGAGGCGAATTTCCATGGCTTCCGCGAATATATCATCGAACCCTCGCGCGAGCGCATCAAGGCGTTCCTGAACCTCGGCTCGATCGGTCTCGTCGCCTGCAACCGCGTCGCCGAACTCAGGGATATCAGAGATATCGATCTAGATCGCATCCTCGAAGTCTACGGTGAAAACAGCGACCATATCGTCGGCATCAAGGTGCGCGCCAGCCATGTCATCACCGGTTCGTGGGGCGTGACGCCCGTCAAGCTCGGCAAGAAGATCGCCAAGATCCTCAAAGTGCCGATGATGGTGCATGTCGGCGAGCCGCCGGCGCTCTATGACGAAGTGCTGGAGATCCTTGGCCCCGGCGACGTCGTCACCCATTGCTTCAACGGCAAGGCCGGCTCGAGCATCATGGAGGACGAGGACCTCTTCAATCTTGCCGAACGCTGCGCCTCCGAGGGCATTCGCCTCGACATCGGCCATGGCGGCGCCTCGTTCTCTTTCAAGGTCGCCGAAGCTGCGATCGCGCGCGGGCTGCTGCCGTTCTCGATCTCGACCGACCTGCACGGCCATTCGATGAACTTCCCGGTCTGGGATCTGGCGACGACGATGTCGAAGCTGCTCAGCGTCAGCATGCCCTTCGACAAGGTGGTGGAGGCCGTCACCCATGCGCCGGCATCCGTCATCAAGCTGTCGATGGAGAACCGGCTTTCGGTCGGTGCACAGGCGGAATTCACGATTTTCGACCTCGTCGATTCAGAGCTCGAGGCGACGGATTCCAACGGTGAGGTATCGGTCCTCCACAAGCTGTTCGAGCCCCGCTACGCGGTGATCGGAGCCGATGCCTTCGCCGCCAGCCGCTATGTGCCGCGGGCACGCAAGCTCGTGCGCCACAGCCACGGTTATTCATACCGGTAGGATCAGCCGCGAGGCGGGCAGGGAGTTAGACAGTAAGTCCTGCCGCCTGAAAGGGGCTCACGGACGACCATCAAAGCTTCAATGGTTCCGCCGGTGCCCGTCGGTGGCCAAACGCGGCGAAATCATTATGGGTCAGCTCCAACTGCCGACCGAGCGTCGCCAGCGCATCCCCCATGCGGATGCGCTGTTCGGGCTTCACCATATCTTCCAGGATTTCACGAACTTCCGCTTCGATGCTGCGGCCGTTCATTGCCGCGCGCAGACGCAATGCGCGATGCACTTCATCAGGAACATTTCGAACTGTCAGAACGGCGATATTCAGAATCCTCAGACGGCAATGATAGCAATTTAGCCATCACGCAGTCAGATCCGACGGTTGAGCGCTCAGCGGTTGCGCCAGCCCATTAGCTTTTCGATCCGCTCCGCCGAACTGCGCACATGCGCGGTATAGTGGTTCTCGTCGGAAAAAGCCTTTTGTTCCGGCAGTACGATGGAAATGGTGGCAACGCACTGGCCGTCACGGTCGCAGATCGGCGAGGCGATACAGGCAACCGCATAATCCGATTCTCCAGCCTGGATCGACAGCCGCGCCTCAAACGCCTTGCCGGCCGATTCCGACAGCGTGCCCGGATCGATCTCGGCGCGGCCGGTCGGTGACGAGCGGGCGCAGCGCTTGAACAGTTCGATCCGCTCCGCCTCGGCCAGGTGACCGACGAGCAGGCGGCCAGACGCCGTCCAGTTCAGCGGCACCCGGGTGCCAACGCGCGACGCCACCTGGAAGTGGCTCGGGCCGTCGGCCATTGCAAGCACAAGCATATAATCGCCGTCGCGGCCGCAGACCTGCACGGTTTCACCGGCCTGGCGACAGAGATCGTGCATTTCGTGGGTGGCGATGCTCATAAAGTCCAGCGACCGGGCATAGGCGAGGCCGTAATGGTAGAGCCGGGCGCCGAGCCATATCGAACCATCAGCCTGGCGCGTCAGCATGTTCTTCTCGACCAGATCGTCGACGATGACATAAACCGTCGACAGCGGCGCCTTCACCGCCTTGGCGATGGCATAGACGCCGGCCGGCGATCCGGTCTCATAGAGATGATCGATCACCTGAAGCGCGCGGTCAATGCCGCTGACGCGCGCGCGGCGCGCACCCTTGGCGGCCACTTCGTCGGCATGGGTCTCGTCTTCGGTGTAAACTGCGGGTGATGTCTTGCCGTCCAATTCCGCACCTCATGAAAACTGCAGTCATGTTACATTACTATGGCATGGCGGTCGTCGTGGCAAATCGCAACATCTTGTAGGTCGATGGTCTGGGCGGATGCGGCGGCGGGGGAATCCTGGAGAGTGCGATTTCAAGCATCCATCCGTCACGCTGCCTTCGCCTTCATAACGCCATCCCTTCGACGGCAAACTCGGCCAGCCATTCTTGCTCGTCCTCCGTGCGGCTTCGATTGTCGAGGCTGCGGCGACCAAGAACTGATGTGCCGAAGTATTATCAATACCGATCGGTGTCACGCATATCGCGATTGAAGGTTTCGGAATCGACCGGTTCGGCCGGAGGCTCCATCGAGGCGGTCAAGGTTCTCAGGCGCTCGACATCGATCGGTTTTTTAGGCGTCTTCACGGGGACGAGTTGCGCCACCGGCTTGCCATGCCGCAATATCTCGACAGTCTCGCCGGCTTCAACGCGCCTGAGCAATTCGCTGAGATGAGCCTCGGCTTCCGCCAGGTCGACACGTGCCACGATGCATCCTCGATCAATTCCCGTCATCCTGATCTGAAACCAGTTCCGTCGTAATCCCGTTTGGAACAACAAGCCACAGCCCGAGTTGCCCCCTGAACCCAGGAGGACAAGATGACAAAGTATCCGACGCCCCCTTTTCCATCGCAGAAGCAGCCAATGCCCGGTTTTACCGCGCAGATGGATCCCATTCCCGATCACGGCGAGGAGAGCTATCGCGGTTCCGAACGGCTTAAGGGCAAGCGGGCGATCATTACCGGAGGCGATAGTGGCATCGGCCGGGCGGTGGCAATTGCCTATGCCCGGGAAGGCGCTGATCTGGTGATCTCCTATCTCGACGAGGATGAGGATGCCGACGAGACGAAGCGGCTGGTGGAGCTGGCCGGGCGCAAGGCGGTGCTCGTCAGCGGCGATATCCAGGATCCAGCCCAGTGCCGGCAGATCGTCGAAACGGCGGTTAAGGAGCTCGGCGGCATCGACATTCTGGTCAACAATGCCGCCCATCAGGCAAGCTTCAAAAGCATCGACGAGATCAGCGATGAAGAGTGGGAACTGACCTTCAAGGTCAATATCCATGCAATGTTCTACCTGACCAAGGCAGCTGTCGCCCACATGAAGCCAGGCAGTTCAATCATCAACACCGCGTCGATCAATTCAGACAATCCGAACCCGACACTGCTGGCCTATGCGACGACCAAGGGCGCGATCCAGAATTTCACCGCCGGCCTCGCCCAGCTTCTGGCCGAGAAAGGCATCCGCGCCAATGCCGTGGCGCCAGGTCCGATCTGGACACCGCTTATCCCTTCGACGCTTCCCGAAGACAGCGTCAGCAATTTCGGCAAGCAGGTGCCGATGAAACGGCCGGGCCAGCCGGCCGAGCTTGCAACGGCCTATGTAATGCTGGCCGACCCCTTATCGAGCTATGTCTCCGGCGCGACAATCGCGGTCACCGGCGGCAAGCCGATCCTCTGATGCGTCGCCCGCCTTCGACATCGGCCTTGGCCGCGACGCCTTGGGCGCTTTCTGTCCATTACAAACGGCAAGGGCCGCCGTCTCGTTATGACGGCGGCCCTTGCCGGGGGCAGGGAGAGATCCCCCGAAATGTTCAGGCGGCGTATTCAGCCGAAGCAGGGCATCGCAGGCAAATTGGCGCGGCTTGCGAGCGCTCCGATCACATTACCCACCGATGTCGGGCGCGGTTCGCGTTTACCGGCGGCCGTCTCCAGGAGTTGCTTGAAATCTTCAAGCTTCACGCCGTCAGCGCGCAACACCATGGCGATCAGGGGGTCGCGAAGGGCTTCGGATATCGTCAGGTCTTCTCTGGTCTTTCTCATGGTTGTCCTCCTTTCGTGGGCGGTTGCCCGTGTTCCACTTTGCGCTGCCGTGTTCTCGTTGACTTTCGCGTTTCGTGGTGTTACCGGTAAGTAACAATGCATTTGTTACCGATCGGTCACATTGATGTCAAGGACTACGTCCGCAAAAAAATCAGAAACTTCGAATGAAATCTCCGCAGCCGGTTCAGAGGAGCGCATCCCGCCCAGGGAACGTATCGTCTCGACCGCATCGGAGCTTTTTCGCGAGCGCGGCATCCGCGGCATCGGCGTCGATGCCATCGCCGACGCGGCCTTGACCAACAAGATGACGCTCTACCGGCATTTTGGCTCGAAGGACGAACTCGTCTGCGAGACGCTGCGCCGCGCCTCCGAAAAAGCAGGTGCCATCTGGCGCGAGCTGGAGGCTGCCTATCCCGGCAATCCGCGCGCTCAGCTCTACGCCTGGGTGGAGACGCGGGCGCAATGTCTGAATGGCGAGCCCGCCGGATGCGATCTCGCCAATGCCGCTATTGAGCTGAAGGGCGAGGGCCACCCTGCCCACGAAATGATCGAGCGGCACAAGGCCGAACAGCGTGACCGCCTCGCCGCGCTCTGTTCGGCGGCCGGCTCGCGCGAGCCTGAGCTTCTTGCCGATACGTTAACGCTACTGCTCGAGGGCGCCCGCGTCAGTCGCCAGGCCATGGGCGCTGCCGGCTGCTGCGGTCATTTCGCCAAGGCCTGCAACGCGGCAATCGCTTCTTTCGCCTGACCGCCGTCTACAGCATCGCGTTTTTCCGGCCGAGTAAAGAGCCGTCGGGGAACCTTACCGCTTCCATACCGTTTTTTCCTCACCGGAGGCGATGTGGAGACCGGAGATGAATTACGTCTATCTCAAGCGCCTGTATGACAAACGCGCCGAGCTCGAAGCCAAGCTGGAGCTACACGATGCGCGCTATTGTTTCGGCGAGGAAGAGGTCGATGACGGCACCGACAGCGATCTGCGTCAGCGGCTGAGCGAAATTTCCGATGAAATTGACGCGCTGGAAAGCCGGCCCGCCGCTAGCGGTAGCTACCGGCGCTGAGGATCTCCATCGTCCGATCGTCGAATTTCCCTTCATAGAAATGCTCGATCACCCGGTGGAACGGCGAACCATGGTCGCTGATCGCCGCGAACAAGGTCATTGACGAGCGCAGCTTCAGGTCATCGGGCGAGCCGAGAATTTGGTGCGCCGATCGGCCGTCGACCGACAAAATAGCCTCGACGCAGCGCAACAGCCGGCTGGAGAGAATGGGATCGGCTAGATAGGCGGCAGCTTCCTCGGCCGAGCGGATCGCAAATTTTTCCGCCATCGGCGAACTGCCGAGACCAGCGATCTGCGGGAAAATGAACCACATCCAGTGGGATGTCTTGCGCCCGGCTTTCAGCTCAGAGAGCGCCTTTTCGTAGATGCCATTCTGAGCGTCGACGAAGCGGTCGAGATTGTAGTCGATATCACCGCCGGCCATGGTCCTTTCCCTTTCTTGCTGTCGATGCAGCCTGGTCCAAGGTCTCCATGCCCGGCGGAGTTGTTTGCCCGGGCGAACTGGTTCTGCCTGGGCTCGCCCTCAGCAAACCCTTTCTGCGTAAGGGCTGCTCTCACGGCAATGGCCGTAAGGCTGATGGTGCGTCGTGTTATCGCCGGCGGGGGCCGCAATGGCCGATGTCGTCACCGGGTCCGTCTCGCTGGAAGAATATGCGGCAAAACCGACAAAGCTCAAGAGAGCCAGCGCAGCGACCACGATAACACGTTCGAAACCCGAAAGTTTCTGGGCGCTGACATGTTCGACGTAGTCGCGTTCACCCAAACCCGCGGTTTCGTCCTCTTTCACATGGAGGGTCACCGTATCCTGGTGACGAGTCAATGTTTCACAATCTGTCATTTTAATTACTCCTGCAACACATGCGATGTCGGCCTCTCAAGAATAAATTCTCAACCCTCATGGCGGACCGACTCCCGCATGCGTGCAGCATGTGTGTCTTTAATCGCAGGAATTGAAGGGGCGATTTGCAAACTCAGTGTTCAAAAAATCGTCCTAATAAATGCAAAATATCGTGAAGCTCTGGCTCGCTGGAACGATACGGGATAATCGGGAGCATCTTCTTTCTTCAGGATCGTCCCATGAGCAAATCCTTCGGCGCAATGTCGGTCGCCCAGCTTTCCGTTCTCATCCAAGGCGGCGCCGCCGATCCGGTCGACGTAGCCGAGGCGGTCTTCGAAACCATTGCGACCTACGCCGACAAGGCCGTCTTCACGACACTGCTGGAAGGCCGAGCGCTAGAGGAGGCGCGTGCCGCCTCGAAGCGCTTGCGGGACGGGCGCTCGCTCGGATTGCTGGACGGCATTCCGATCGCCTGGAAGGATCTTTTCGATATCGAAGGACTGCCAACGACGGCGGGCTCGGTCGTCCTCGCCGGCGAGGCGCCGGCCAGGCACGATGCTGCCGTCGTCGGCCTCCTCCGGCAGGCGGGCATGATCGCCGTCGGCCGCACCAATATGAGCGAATTCGCCTTTTCCGGCCTGGGCATCAATCCGCATTACGGCACGCCGGTCAATCCGCGCGGCGCCGATCTGCCGCGCATCCCCGGCGGTTCGTCTTCGGGTGCCGGTGTCGCCGTTGCAGCCGGACTGGTGCCGGTCGCGATGGGCACGGATACCGGCGGCTCGGTACGGATTCCCGCCGCCTTCAATGGCATCGTCGGCTACAAGGCGACACGCGGGCGTCATGCGATGGAAGGCGTCTATCCGCTGGCCAAGAGCCTCGATTCGCTGGGGCCGCTCTGCCGCAGCGTGAGGGATGCGGTCTGGATCGATGCGGCGATGCGCGGCCTGACGGCGCCTGACGTCGTCGAACGTCCGCTGCACGGGCTGGAATTGCTCGTGCCTGAAAATATCGTCTTTGACGGCGCCGAACCGGGCGTGATTGCCGCCTTCGAAACGGCTTTGGAACGGCTTCAACGGGCCGGCGCCCGCGTTTCCCGCACCGTCATTCCCGCCTTCGGCGAGATTTTCGATCTGATGACGAGATATGGTCCGCTGGTGACGGCGGAGGCTTTCGCGCTTCACCGTGATCGCTTGGCCGGATCGAACGCAGACAGGATGGACCACCGAGTCGTCATGCGCACACGCCTCGGCGCCAAGACGACGCTGGCCGATTATCTGGCGATCCTCGAAGCGCGCGGCCGCCTGATCGACGAGGTCGAGCGCCTGGTCGGCGACCGGCTGATCGCTTTTCCCACCGTCGCCCATGTCGCACCGCCGATCGCACCGTTGGAACAGAATGATGACCTGTTTTTTGCGACGAACAACAAGACCTTGCGCAATACCGCGCTCGGCAATTTCCTCGACTGGTGCGGCGTTTCCATTCCTTGCGGCACGGGTGAGGCCGGGATGCCGGTCGGCCTGTTGCTTTCGGCGACAGCCCATCGCGACGAGGCGCTGCTCGGGACAGCTCTTGCCGCCGAGCCGGTCATCCGTGGGGATTTTGCCTGAATTGGCAATTGAACCGCCGGACGTTTATTGCCATTGATGGCATGAGGCGAATGGAGGACGGCACGTGCAGATTTTGCAAAACGGACGTTTCGCGGTTTCGACATGGTCGCTGCATCGGCTGCTCGGCGCCGTTTATGCCTATAGCCCCGATCCGGAGAAAAGTGCGGCAGCCAAAGAACCCTATGGTCGGGGCACCGCTGAACTGATCGATATGCCGGCGCCGCTGGCGGCGCGCGGTATCAACCGGCTGGAGGTCTGTTCATTCCATCTGCCGAGCCTTGATGCAGCCTATATAAGCGAGCTGCGCGATGCGATGACTGCATCGAACGTGCTTTTCCAGACGCTGCTCGTCGAGGACGGCGATCCGAGCCATGCCGAGACGGCCGAACGCGACGTCAGGTGGATGGCGGAGTGGATCGATATCGCCGCCGCGCTCGGGGCGCAGAGGATGCGCGTTATCGCCGGCAAGCAGAAGCCGACCGAGGAAAACCTGACCCGCGCCGCCCGTCACCTCAGGTGGTTGGGCGAACAAGCGGACGGCAGCGGTGTGCGTGTCGTCGTCGAGAACTGGTTCGACCTGCTGCCGTCTCCCGTCGAGATGAATTGGCTGCTCGACCAACTGGACGGCAAGGTCGGGCTCAACGGCGACCTCGGCAACTGGGCGGCGCCGGACAAATATGAAGGTCTGGCCGATATCATGCGCCGGGCGGAAATCTGCCATGCCAAGGCCGATTATGGCGTTGCCGGCATCGACGCGCAGGATTACCGCAAGTGCCTGGAAATGTGCGAAAGGGCCGGTTACGCCGGTCCCTTCACGCTGATCTACGATTCGCCGTTTTTCCCCGACGAATGGGACGGCATCCTGCTGCAAAAGCAGTTCATCGAAGATTTTCTGCGCGAGGCGCCGGCGCGCAGGACGGCATAACCGGACTGCTTGCCGCGCTATTCCTGGCGCGGAAACCTCTGGCTTTCCTCCAGCACGTTCAGATCCATGTGGTTGCGCATATAGCGCTCCGAGGCTTTCTGCAGCGGCTGATAGTCCCAGGGATAATAGGCGCCGTTGCGCAGTGCCGCGTAGACCACCCAGCGCCGCGCCTGGCTTTCGCGCACGGCGGCGTCGAAATCGGCAAGGTTCCAGCGCCGCCCGGCCTGGTCGATAAGCCTTGCCAGGGTGTCGGCGTGCGCCGGCTTTCCTGCCAAATTGTCGAGTTCCTGGGGATCGGCCTCGAGGTCGAACAGCAGCGGCGGATCCTTGTCGCAGAGCGAGAGCTTGTATCGCCCGTCCCTGATGCAGACGAGTGGCGCTTCCGAACCCTCCGCGGCATATTCCATTGGCACCGGGCTGCGGCTGCCGGTGCCGGCGGCAAGCGCTGCGAGATCTTCGCCCTCGGTCCAGGGTTTCAACGAGGCGATATCGATCCCGGCAAGACCGGCGAGCGTCGGCGTCACGTCGAGCGTGGAGACGGGCTGATCGATGCGTTTGGGGCCCCAGCCGGGCACCGACATCATCAGCGGGACACGCGCCGATCCTTCGAAGAAGTTCATCTTGAACCAGAGGCCGCGGTCGCCGAGCATGTCGCCATGGTCGGAAACGAAAAGGATGATGGTATTCTCGGCCATGCGGGTCCGTTCCAGGACACCGAGAATGTCGCCGATCTTGTCGTCGACATAGGAGATATTGGCGAAGTAGCCCCGCCTTGCCCGCCGGATCTCGTCCGGGCTGATGTCGAAGGCATCGTGGTCGCAGGCCTTCATCAGCCGCTGCGAGTGCGGATCCTGCCGCTCGAAGGCAATCGGCGCCACAGCCGGGTCAAGGGCCGGGCAGTCCTCATAGAGGTCCCAGAATTTGCGGCGCGCGACATAGGGGTCGTGCGGATGGGTGAAGCTGACGGTCAGGCACCAGGGGCGTTCATCACGACCGCGCGCGAGATCATGGAGCTTGCGCGCGGCGTGGTAGGCCACCTCGTCGTCATATTCCATCTGGTTGGTGATTTCGGCAACGCCGGCGCCGGTCACCGAGCCGAGATTGTGATACCACCAGTCTATGCGTTCACCGGGCTTGGTATAGTCCGGCGTCCAGCCGAAATCGGCGGGATAGATGTCCGTCGTCAGGCGCTCCTCGAAGCCATGCAGCTGGTCGGGACCGACGAAATGCATCTTGCCGGAAAGTGCCGTCTGGTAACCGGCGGCGCGCAGATGATGGGCATAGGTCGGAATGTCGGAGGCGAATTCCGCGGCATTATCGTAGACCCGCGTCCGGCTCGGCAGTTGTCCGGACATGAACGACGCCCGCGCCGGTGCGCAGAGCGGGCTTGCCGTATAGGTGTTGGCGAAGCGCACGGAACGCTCAGCCAATGATTTCAGATGTGGCGCATGAAGAAAATCGGCAGGCCCGTCGGGAAAGAACGTCCCATTCAACTGATCCACCATCAGGATGAGAATATTCGGGCGCGCCATCTGGTTCTCCTATGCTATTTGATGATTTTATTGAAGCGCCTATAACTGCCGCTGTAAAGCCGGCATTTTTCGATGGCTGACAAAAGGAATTTTTATGCCAGAGCACCCGCTGGAGCTTGGATGGATGCGCATCTTCGTCGAGGTCGCAAGACTTGGGAGTTTTTCGGCGGCCGCAACGCTGCTCGGACTGACCCAGCCTGCCGTCAGCTATCAGATCCGCCGGCTGGAAGAGCAGTTCGGCGTCAGCCTGCTGCACCGCCAGCATCGCGGCGTGGCGCTGACCGGGGAAGGCGAGCGGCTTCTTGGGGTGGCCGCCAAGGCGGTCGGTGACATCGACGCACTCGCCCGCAGTTTCCGTGCCGAAGCCCAAAGACCGGTGGCCAGGCTCAGAACCGACTATGCTTTTTCATCGCTTTGGCTGATTCCGCGGATGGACGGCTTTCGGCTTCTTCATCCGGACACGGACATGCAGATCGTCGCAACCCAGAGGTTTGCCGCCGGTTTTCGCGACGAGGCGGATGTCGCGGTCGTTTTCGGCACGCGGGCGGAATTCGGCGCCATCGGGACGCTTCTGCTACAGGAAAAGGTCGTGCCGGTCTGCACGCGGGGATTTCTCGATCGCAACGGCCCGTTCGACGATCCGAGGCAGCTTGCCAAGGCGGTTCTGATCCATCTCGACACGCCGATGCCATCGCCTTGGTTCGATTGGCGCAGTTATTTGACCGAATTCGCGGTGCTGCGCGATATCCATGCCGGCCGCGGCGATATCAGCTTCAATACATATTCGCTGGTCATTCAGGCGGCGCTGAGCGCGCAGGGCGTGGCGATCGGCTGGATGGGGCTCGTCGATACGCTACTTTCTGCGCATATGCTTGTCGAAGCCGGCCCGCCGCTGGAAGCGCCTGACCGCGGTTACTGGCTGGTGCCGCCGCGGTCTCCAAGCGCAAATAGCGAAAGGCTCGGCACCTGGCTGATGAACGAGGCGGGGAAGGTCGGCTAGCTCGAGCCGCGCCGCATAACGGAAAGGCTCTGACGGCGGTTATCCCGGATAACCATCGCCACATCCGCATGCTCACCAGACGCCTCGCAAGATATGGATATAGTTGCCGACTCTTAGCCGATTTTTCTCGTCACAAAGAAACTCATCGCAACTTTGTCGTCACCATTTGGCATTGACGTGAACGGCGCTCGAAATTCCTTCCGTCCCAGTCCGTCCGTACGGATGTACTGGAGTTCCGCAAGGATTTCGAAGCCGCTCTCCTGCATCAGATTGATGTGATGGCTGCGCCACTTCCGATTTATCAGGTAGGGTCGTCGTCCACGCATCATCGTCCACGTGGGCGCGCTCAAAACCCAGTGCCCATTCCAGTCGCTTGACAGACCGTGAGATTGGAAGTCGATCAGGTGCGTCGCAAACCCTCCTGGCTTCAGCCACCGGGCAATAGCGTTATAGGTATCAACGAGGTTGTCCACGTGCTCCATGACTGAATGCGTCATCAGCCAGTCGGCCACACCCGCCTGCAGTACGTTGAAATCGGTCCATGGTGCGACGAACTTTAATCGCTCGCTGCCATTCACGAGGTCCGCCTTCAGCGCGTCGATTGCCTCCGCACTGAGGCGCTGTTGCACGATCCCATCTATCCGATCCCAGGCGAAGTTTGTCGGTGACGGCGGAAAAAAGATGTCGCCCGATACGGTGTTATCCCAAAATGCGGCCCGCTCGCCGAAGAGTTCAATCAAACCGTTGAGGACTTCAAGATCGTGCTCGATGCTCCGGTGGTCTTGCAAATCCAGCCCGATGTACGTGTCGACGCCCGCAAGCAGTGCAGCAAGCCCAACGCCAAGCGAACTTCCGGGGCCGACCTCGACCAATACTTCAGGTCTTTTGCCGTTCAGCCAAGGCGCTAGGTGACCGTAGTGGCGAAAGAAGAGGTCATAACAGTGGCGCGCAGAAGCAGTGCCCCCTTCTACGTGCGTATTTCGCAGTTGCGGAAGGACAAAGGAACCCAGTCCCTTGGCTAGGGAGCGAAGTGCAATATGGGTCATGGCGCCACCTTTTTCATCGAAACTCCAGCACGGCAATGTCCGGCGTGCTCTACCCAGCAGAATTCGCGTTCAACATCATCAGAGACCAAAGATAAGCCAAGCAATATGGTTCGGCCTTGGACTCGTTAGTTGGGGTTGTACGCGGCTCATAGTGATTGATATTTTCACGAATCTAAAGTCAATCATTGGGCGTACAGCAATAATCACTATGACCATGGCTGGGTTGCTGAAGCGCATGAGAGGCTGCCTAAAAAAATTGAGTGATTTCAGCGAGTTGTGATTCCTTCGGATTTGCGAGATTCGATGGAGTTCTTCTCCCGTTCTAGATCGTGGCTTGCTAGCGATCTATGCAACGTGAGTAATAGAAAGGGCATTCGGTAAGTTGGCGGGTGTATCTCGTTCTCCTGGTCTATATCGGGATTTCAAAAGCGCCACATGGATGCCCGCCGATCTGGGTGGCTAGCAGCAGGCTTGCGGCTCACCATGCCTCAAACGCCGACGTTTGTGCCCAGGAGAAGCCTTGTCATGAACGACGCCGGTCGCCATTGTGGAGCGAATCCATAACGAAAGCGGGGGGCAGCATGCGGCGAACCATCGGATACATCATCGGACTGCTTATGGTCCTCCTCGGGTTGATCTGGATCGGACAGGGAAGCGGCTATTTTCCCTATCCGGCCTCGAGCTTCATGATCGCCCAAACGATCTGGGTGCTTTGGGGCGTCATCCTGGCCGGAGCCGGGGTTGTCGTACTGTTTATCATCTCGCGGCTGCGGCGGGGGTGAAACGCTGCTACTTGCAGCATCCGGCGTCGAAGGCGACTCTGGTCTCGGCAGGCCGGCGAATGAGGAGAATGGCATGAGTGCAGCTGAAATCGATGGTTTTGCGGCCCGGATCAGGGGCCATCAAGGGGGCATGATCTCCGCCTGGATCGGCATTCCCGATGCCACCCTCGCCAACCATCTGGCGCAGGAGGCTTTCGACGCCATCGTGCTCGATATGCAGCATGGGATGTGGGACATGCCGTCGGCGGCGAACGCCGTCGGGCAGGTGCGTCTTGCCGGCAAGCCGGCGATCGCGCGCATTCCGGTCGGCGATTTCGCCTCCGCCTCGCGCCTGCTCGATGCCGGCGCTTCCGGCATTATCGCGCCGATGATCAATTCGGCCGAAGACGCGCAAGCCTTCGTCAAGACCACGAAGTATCCGCCTCTCGGCGAGCGCAGCTGGGGACCGTCGCTGGCGCTCAATCATATGGGCCTGTCGGCCGACGACTATCTGAAGAACGCCAACGCGCTGACCGTTGCCATCGCCATGGTCGAGACCCGGGCAGCACTCGACTCGATCGATGCCATTCTCGGCGTTGCCGGCATCGACGGCATTTTCATCGGTCCGTCCGACCTTTCGATCGCACTGTCGAATGGCGATCAGGTGGCGCCGAACGCCGCCGAAATCGACAGCGCCATGCAGCACGCGGTTGCGCGCTGCCGCGCCCATGGAAAATTCGCCTGTGCCTATGCCGCCGACGGCGAGCGGGCCGGCGAATTGCTGAAGTTCGGCTTCGATCTGGTCATTGCCGGCGCCGAGACCACGCAACTGCGCGCCGGCGCTCGCCGCGCCATCAACGCCGCGCGGAGAATCGCTTCGGCCAGTTGATCCCGATTTTCGTCAGCCGGCCGGCTTCACCGCCAGCCAGATGACGTGGCGGGCGCCGCCGCGTTTGCCGTTGGCGCGGGTGTTGACGGCTTCGACGGAGAAGCCACAGTCCTTGAGACGTCGGGTGAAATCCGGGTCTGGACCGGATGACCAGACGGCGAGCACGCCGCCGGGGCGCAAAGCGTCGCGGGCGGCGCGAAGGCCGGCGAAATCGTAGAGCCGGTCGTTGGATTTGCGGGTCAGTCCGTCCGGGCCGTTGTCGACATCGAGCAGGATCGCGTCATATGCGCCCTTGCCGGCGCGGATCGCCTCGCCAACATCGCCCTGATGGATGGCGACGCGCCGATCGTCGAGACAGCCCTTGAAGACCTCGGCCATCGGCCCGCGCGCCCAGGTGACGACGGCAGGAACCAGTTCGGCGACGGTGACGCCGGCATCTTCAGGAAGCACGGCGAGAGCGGCGCGCAGGGTAAAGCCCATGCCGAGCCCGCCGATCAGCACCCTCGGCTTCGGATGCGTCCTGATCCGCTCCCAGGACAGCGTCGCCAGCGCTTCCTCCGAGCCACTCAGGCGGCTGTTCATCAGCTCGTTGGCGCCGAGCATGATCGAGAACTCGCTGCCGCGCTGCTTCAGCCTGAGTTCGCCGCCTTCGCCGGGAATGGTCGCGGAATCGAGCTGGATCCAGGGCAGCATGACGGTTTCGCCTCGCATGAAAAGGAACCGTCCCCTAGCATAGGGTTATGAGCGGGGCCAGTCAGCAGGCGTCACCGTGTGAAAACGGGACGCTGGTTTGAGGCGGTTCAAGCTTCCGATGTGGACAGCAGCGAATTGGTTTGGACGGCTGTCGGTGTTCGGGCTCCTCAAACGTCCTTGGTTGGACGAGGCGCCACCTCGTAGATTGCAACGACACTTTGGAGATTGGAAACATGGCGCTCAAGCGGATGGACAATGTAGGCATCGTCGTCGAAGACCTCGCAACAGCGATTGATTTCTTTGGCGAACTCGGCCTCGAACTCGAAGGACGGGCCATGATCGAAGGAGAATGGGCCGGACGTATCACTGGACTGGGCGATCAGCGTGTCGAGATTGCCATGATGCGCACACCTGATGGCCACAGCCGGCTCGAACTCTCCCGCTTCCTCATGCCTGATGTCGTCGCAGATCACCGCAACGCTCCCGTCAACGCGCTCGGCTATCTCCGCGTCATGTTCACCGTCGATGACATCGACGACACGCTCGAAAGGCTTCGCGCGCGGGGCGCGCAGCTCGTAGGCGAAGTCGTCCAGTATGGAGACACATATCGGCTCTGCTATATAAGAGGGCCCGAAGGGCTTCTCCTCGGGCTCGCCCAGGAACTCAGCTGAGGCGCAGGCAAACGGCTCTCAAATCATCCGCATGAAATGATCGCGCTCCAGTTCGACGATCTCGTCCCGCGGCGCGGCCGAACGGCGGCGGATATCCTCGACCTCGTCGGGCCTCAGCCGGGACTTCGGATCCTCGAAGCGGACATCCGGATCGGGTACGGCCGAGAGCAGCAGCCTGGTATAGGGATGCTGCGGATTGTCGATCACCCTGGCGACGCTGCCCCATTCGACGATCTGGCCGGCATACATCACGGCAATATCCTCGGCGACATACCGGGCGGTGGCGATGTCATGGGTAATGTAGAGCAGGCCGAGATTCATCTCCTGCTTCATCTCGTTCAGCAGGTTCAGCACGCCGAGGCGCACCGAGACGTCGAGCATCGAGGTCGGTTCGTCCGCGACGATCACCTCCGGCTTGACGGCGAGCGCGCGGGCGATGTTGACGCGCTGGCGCTGGCCGCCGGAGAGTTCATGCGGATATTTTGGCGCGACGAGGTCCGGATCGAGCCTGACGCGCTGAAGCAGTTCGCGCACCGTCACGTCGATCGCGGTGCCCCTGATCTCCGGCCGGTGCAGTTGCAGCGGCCGCCGCAGGTGGTGGGCGATGGTGTGGGCAGGGTTCAGCGAAGCGAAGGGGTCCTGGAAGATCATCTGCACCGAGCGGCGGTAGCGGGCGATCTCGGCCGATTTCGCCGCTTCGACCGGCCGGCCCTTGTAGAGGATCCGGCCCGATGTCGGCAGATATTCGCGCATCGCCATGCGGGCGCAAGTGGTCTTGCCGCTGCCGGATTCGCCGACGAGCGCCAGCGCCCGGCCGGCATGCAGCGAAAAGGAAATGGCGCGGGCCGCATGCACGGCCCCGGATCCATGGCCGAAGGTCTTGGTCACCGCGTCGAGTGCGAGGATGGCGTCGGTCATAGCAGCACTCCTCCATGCAGCGACGGGAAGGAGGCCCAGAGTTTTTTCGTATAGTCGTGCTCAGGCGTCCTGTAGATCGCCTCGGCGGCGTTCTGCTCCACCAGCTGACCTGACAGCATGATGCCGATGCGGTCGCAGAACTGCACCATCAGCCCGAGATCATGGGTGATGAACAGCACGGAAAAGCCGAAGTTACGGCGCAGCTCGTTGATGCGCTGCAGGATTTCGCGCTGGACGACGACGTCAAGCGCCGTCGTCGGCTCGTCCATGACGACGAGTTTCGGATCGAGCGCCATGCAGATGGCGATGACGATGCGTTGGCGCATGCCGCCGGAAAACTGGTGCGGATAATCTCGCATGCGATCCGGCGCGATGTCGACGAGCGTCAGCATTTCGGCGGTGCGTTCGCGGGCCGCGGCACGGCTCATGCCCTTATGGGTGCGCAGCATGTCGTAGAATTGCGTCTCGATGCGCAGCACCGGGTTCAGCGAATTCATGGCGCTCTGGAAGACCATGGCGACTTCGCGCCAGCGGAACGCGCTGAGCGCCTGCCGGTCGAGGCCGAGCACATCACGGCCGTCGAGCAGGATGCGGCTCTCCTTGCGGATCAGCGCCGGCGGCCTGTGCAGGCGGCTGATGGCGAAGGCGATCGTGCTCTTGCCGCAGCCTGATTCGCCGGCAAGGCCGAAGACCTCGCCAGGCGCCACATCGAAGCTGACATCGTCGACGGCGCGGAAATCCTTCTCCTCGCCGATATAATCGATGGTGAGGTTCCTTACCGAAAGCAGCGGCTGCGTCACAGGCGGCCCTCCCCGGAACGGACGAGCAGCGACCAGCGCTTCAGATGATTGCCGGTGCGCAGCCGCGGATTGGCGATCTCGTCGACGGCGAAGTTCAGGAGCGACATGCCGATGCCGAGAAAGGCCAGCGCGAAGCAGGGGGTGAGAATATCCCACCAGGCGCCGACCGAAAGCGCCGAGGCCTTCTGCGCATTGTAGAGCATGGTGCCCCAGGAGATCGCCCGGGGATCGCCGAGGCCGAGAAACTCAAGCGTCGCCTCGGTGATAATAGCGAAGATGACGCTGCCGATGAAATTGATGCCGACGATCGAAATCACGTTGGGGAAGATCTCGAAGGTCATGATGCGCCATTGCGGCTCGCCCATCATCTCGGCCGATTTGACGAAATCCTTGTGCTTGACGGAGAGCGTTTCGGCACGGGTGACGCGAGCACCCCAGGCCCAGGAGGTGGCCCCCAGGATCAGCGCGATGATGATAGGGCTTGCCTGGCCGATGAAGGCGGCAAGCACCAGCAGCAGCGGCAGGTTGGGAACGACCAGCACCATGTTGGTGAAGAAGCTGATGATCTCGTCCGTCTTGCCGCCGCGATAGCCGGAGATGATGCCGAGCGCGGTGCCGACGAAGGTGATCAACAGGCCGGCACCGAAGCCGACGGCGAGCGAGGTTCGGGCGCCGTAGATCAAACGTGCAAAGACATCCTGGCCGAGGCGGGTGGTGCCGAGGATGTGGTCGAGCGACGGCGGCTGGTGCGGCCGCCCGGTGCGGGCGGCGGGATCATATTGCGTCAGCAGTGGTGCTGCAATCGCCACGATAATGATGACGGCGATGATGACGAGGCCGATGAGCGCCTTGCGGTTTCGAAGCAGGGTCTTCATCTCACGCTCCCTTCAGCCGCGGGTCGAGCAAGATATAACTGATGTCGACGATGAAATTGGCGATCAGCATGGTCGCGGTCATGATCAGGAGCTGGCCCTGGATGACGGGGTAATCGCGGGCGAGGATCGCCTGGTAGAGAATGTTGCCGAGACCGGGGTAGTTATAGACCACCTCGGTTACCAGCGAGCCGCCGAGGATGGTGCCGATGGCGATGGCAAGGCTGGAGACGGTCGGCAGCAGGGCGTTACGCGCCGCATACCAGAGCATCACATGCCGGTCGGAAAGGCCCTTGGCGCGGGCCATGACGATATAGTCTTCGCCGAGTAGGTTGATCATGTTGTTGCGCATGGTGACGGTGAAGCCGCCGATCAACACCGTGCAGAGAGTGACCATCGGCAATATGCCGTGATAGGCGACGCTGCCGAGATATTGCAGGCTGAAGGCCGGATCGAGCGACGGGTCGGCGGCATAGCCGTTCGGAAACCAGCCGAGCGTGAAGCCGAAGATGAAGAGCACGATCAGCGAGGTGACGACGGCCGGCACCGAGGTCGCGAAGATCGCGCCGACGGAGACGATGACGTCGAACTGGCTGCCGCGGCGCCAGGCGGCGACGATGCCGAGGAGGGTGCCGAGCGCGAAGCTGACGATCGTCGCCGTGCCCATCAGGCCGACGGTCCAAACGAGCGCATGGCCGAGAACCGAGGTGACCGGCAGCGGGAAATACTTGATCGAACGGCCGAGATCGCCGGTGAAGATGCTGCCGAGATAGGTGAGATATTGCTGCCAAAGCGGACCGTCGACGAAACCGAAGGTGAGCTTCAGCGCCTGCAGGCTTTCCGGCGGCAACTCGGTGCCGGCGCTCGAGAACATGATCTGCACGGGATCGCCCGGCATCAGACGGGGCAGGAAGAAATTGATCGTCGCTGCCGCGATGAAGGCCGCCATGTAGAAAACGAGGCGGCGAAGCAGGAAAGCCATGGGAACTCCGTCGTGACGGGAACGGCGCTTCTGGATGAGCATGATGTCATCCGAAAACCGCTTACACTGTTCGGCATCATGCTCTGACGCCGCTCCCGGTATCGTGATGCTTACTTGACCGGTTGGAGAGCCAGCAGGTTCAAGAGGCGTGCCGGATTGGTCCGCGAGATCGACGGATTGACGAAGGGGTTTTCCTTGGTCGACCAGCCGGTGAAGCGCTTGGTGTTGTACTGATACCAGTTCGGATTGTTGAACACCGGAATCATCGGCATGTTTTCAGCAACGATGCGCTGCGCCTTGTTCATCGCGTCCTTCTGCTTGGCAAGGTCGGCGGTCTGGGTGAACTCGGTGACGAGTTTCTCGACCTCCGGGTTGAACCAGCGCTGCGCGGTGAAGCGGGTCTTGCCCTTGTCGGAAGCGCTGAAGGCGCGCTTGTAGGGGTAATAGGGCGAGGCCGAGGCCGGCAGGCTGTTGATTGCCGCATCGAAGGTGCCGTTGATGAGGTTGCCGGTCCAGACGGCTTCCTCAGGCGTTTCGATCTTGGCGTCGATGCCGACCGCCTGCATGCCTTCGACGGCAAGGTTGACGGTGTCGATCCAGTCCGTCCAGGCGCTCGGAACGATAATCGAGAAGGAGATCTTGCTGCCGTCGGGATTGTCGCGGAAGCCGTCGCCATCCTTGTCCCTATAGCCGGCCTCGTCGAGCAGCGCCTTGGCGGCGTCGGCGTCATAGGTTGCGAACTTGCCGAAGTCGGCCTTAACAGACGGGTCCGCCCAGCTCTTGTAAAGCTCGCCCATCAGGCCGGGGTCTTCGTTCAGCGTCGGATACCCGTAGCCGGCGACGTCGATCATCGTCTTGCGGTCGAGCGCCATCGAGACTGCGCGGCGGAATTTCAGGTCGTTGAAGGCCTTCTTGTTGTTTTCGCTCGCCGTTTCCAGGTTGAACAGGAAGGCGACCATGCTGCTCGGCGAATACCAATAGTGGAAATGCGCCGGGTCCTTGGAAACATAGACATTGTCGATATCGGGAATGAAGGAGACGCCCCAGTCGAGCGTGCCGTCGGCCGTTGCCGTCAGCATCTGGTTGTTGTCGGCAAGCTGCGGGAAGCGCATGCAATCGACCTTCAGGTGCTCGTTGTCCCAGTAGTTCGGGTTGCGGCACTGATCGTAGGTCTGGCCGGTGAAGCGCGGAACCTCCGTCAGCGGGCCGCTGCCGACGGGCGTCTCGTTGGCGAAGGTGACGGGATCGGCGACGTCCTTCCAGACATGTTCCGGAACGATCGGAAGCTGCGAGATCTGCTCGGCGGCGAGCGAGCTTGGATTGGCGAGCGTGAAGCGCACCGTCTGGCCGTCGACGGCTTTGACGTCGGTGATGAAGGTCCAGATGCTGACGAAGTCGAGCGCCGGGAACTTCTTCAGGTAATCATAAGTGAACTTGACGTCGGCTGACGTCAGCGGCTTGCCGTCGGACCATTTCAGGTTCGGCCGCAGCTTGAAATCAATGCTCTTCAGGTCGTCGGAGAGTTTTAAGCTTTCGGCCAGGCGGTAGACCGGCTTGTTGCTGTCGAAGCGATTGAAAATGACAAGCGGCTCGTAGATGAAGTCGAGCGTCGACTGGCGCGAAGAGGTCTGGTTGAACGGGTTGAAGTTGCGAACCCAGGTCGTCGCTGGTTCGATATTCGCTGTCAGGACCGTCTGCGCCAGGGCGGAGCCCGAAAGCAGTGTCAGGGCTGCGGCGGCAAGAAGATATTTTTTCATGTTTTATTCCCCTTTTCTTATGCGGTGAAAATAATCTGCGCGCTTGCAAACATGGCTTCGACTTCGGCATGGGCGGCGCGAACGTCGATCTTGAGATTGCCGAGGCGAGCCTTGCCGGCGGCGATGCGCCTCAGGGCAGCTTCCGTCAGCGGCAGGGCCGCCTTAGCGGCGGCTTCGCTTTCGGGAATGTCGCCGTGGCTGTGGAGGGCGATGTCGAAGCCGGCGTCGAGCACCTGTCTGACGCGTTCCGGCAGCGTGCCGGAGAGCGACTCCATGAAGATGCAGTCGGAGATCAGCACGCCCTCGTAAGCCATGTCGTTGCGGATCACGTCGTGCATGACAGGCGAGATCGACGCCGGCAGTTCCGCGTCATAGGCCGAGTAGACGACGTGGGCGACCATCGCCCAGGGCGTGTCCTTCAATGCGACGAAGGGCTTGAAATCGGTGGCGGTGAGCGTCTCGCGGCTGGCATCGACGACCGGGCGCTCCTTGTGGGAGTCGAGTGTCGCGCGGCCATGGCCGGGAATGTGCTTGATCACAGGCATGTTGCCGGTCTCGAGCAGGCCGTCGACGACCTCGCGGCCGAGGGCAGCGATGACGTCGGGATCCGGGCCGAAGGAGCGGGCGCCGATGACCGCGCTCGTCGTCTCGAAGACGAGGTCGAGAACGGGTGAGCAGCCGCTCGAAAGGCCGAGTTCCGTCATCATCGCGCCCATGGCCTGGGAGGAAAGGCGCAGTGCTTTTTTGCCGAGATCGAAGTCACGGCGCGCAAGTTCGGCAAACTGGCCGAAGCTGCGAAAGAGCGGCCAGGGGCCGGCATCGAGATGCTGAACGCGGCCGCCTTCCTGGTCGGTGAAGACAGGCGCGTCGTCGCGCCCGACGGCTTCGCGGAAGCGTTCGATCAGGCGCTTCGTCTGCTCCGGCTGGCGCTGATTGCGCCGGCCGACGAAGAGGCCGAGCGGATTGGTCTCGCGAAACAGGGCGAATTCATCGTCCAAAATGGTGGGGTTCGGAAGGCCGACGAAAAGGGCGAGGGGGGTCGAGGACAATTCGGTAACTCCGGGATCTCATTTCGGCGCGCTTCTCAGCATGCCTTCGTAAATGCCCTTATCGGGGGCGGGGATGGTGGTTGCGCCTGATGTCTTGGCGTAAAAATCGACCGGGCCGGCATCGCCGATGAAGGCATAGGCATGGCCAAGCGTCTTCATCGTCCGCAGGCAGGCGGAAAACAGCGCGAGGCCAATGCCCTTGCCGCGCGCTTCAGGGTCGACGCCGGTCGGGCCGAAGAAGCCGCGCGCCGTCGTGTCGTAGCAGGCAAAGCCCAAAAGCTTGCCGCCTTCGACGGCGATCAGGCAGGCAACAGGCTGACGGGAGAACGCGACGCTGACCTCGCTTGCCCAGTTCTCGCTGAAGCCTTCACGAACCCAGTCAACGACGAGATGCAGTTCCGGGGGGAGGGCCGGACGAATGGAGACGCCGACGCGGTCGGCTTTTTGCTGCAGGTCGGCGAGCTTAGTGGAATATAGACTCACAAGCAGGTCTGGCACCTGTCATTCCTCCGTTTATTCCATTATTGCGGAACATATCCCCTTTTAATGGTATAGACTTGGTTATCTCACCGGGCTTGTCAACAGGGATTTTTGAATTCGAGCTAGGAACCGCCTGCTGCGGTGACGCGGGTTCCAACGCAGGGCGGGCGCCGAACGTTTCAAGCCGCTGAAAAAGTCCGGTTCCCGCCAGCGGCCGCCCCTCACCCTAACCTGACCGGGGCCGAGCCACTCGTCTCGGCCCGTCCTTCGGACCCCCGTAAAAACGGGGCGAGGGGACGTGCCCTGCGAGAGGTTGGTGGGGAACCGAGAGGGTGCGGCATATTCCGTTCGCCCCGCGAGCGGGGAGAAGGTGGCGGCAGCCGGATGAGGGGCGGGCATCAGCAATCTCAGATGCCGAATGTGATCTTCTTGCCTGGCAATGCCTGCTTTACGCGATCACCGTTAAAATCAGGCCACCATTGACGATGAGGTTCCTGCCCTTCACGGCACGCACCTTCAGTCGCCGTGTTTCCAAAGCGCATGAAAATGCTGCACTGGACCGTGGCCGGAGCCGACGCTGAGGTTTCCGGCGGCGGCGACCGCACCGGCGAGGTATTCCTTGGCGATGGCGACCGCCTCTTGCACCGCGGCGCCCTTGGCGAGTTCGGCCGCCAGTGCGCTGGACAATGTGCAGCCGGTGCCGTGGGTGTTTTTGGTTGGCACGCGGCTGGCTTCGAACCAGTGCAGACCGTCGGCCGTGGCCAGCACGTCGGGGCTCTCGTCGCTGTCGAGATGGCCGCCCTTGACCAGCACCGCGCCGGGCCCAAGCGCACGCAGCTGCTCGGCCTGCGCCGCCATCTCGGCGCGGTTGGTCGCGACCGGTTGATGCAGCAGGGCGGCGGCCTCCGGCAGGTTCGGGGTCAGAAGGGTGGCAAGCGGCAACAGCCGGCGGGTCAGCACGTCGACCGCTTCGGGCGCGAGCAGGGCGGCGCCGCCCTTGGCGATCATCACCGGGTCGATGACGATGGGGATGGCGCGGCGGTCGGCCGGTGCTGCGGAAAGGGCGGCGGCGACGGCCTCGGCGATGCCGGCATTGGCGATCATGCCGATCTTGACGGCATCGACACGCACATCGGCAAACACCGCGTTGATCTGGTCGGCGACGAATTGCGGCGGCACCAGATGCACGCCGCTGACACCTTGGGTGTTCTGCGCCGTCAGCGCCGTCACCACCGCCATGCCGTAGACGCCGCGGGCGGAAAAGGCCTTGAGATCGGCCTGGATGCCGGCGCCGCCCGAGGGATCGGAGCCGGCGATGGATAAAACATTGCGGATCATCGGCGGACCTTTCGGATTTCGGCGGCGATGCGGCGCGTCGCTGCTTCAGGGTCCGGCGTGCCGGCGATCGCCGAGACGACGGCAAGCCCCTTGGCGCCGGCGGCAAATACTTCGGCCACATGCTCCGCCTTGAGGCCGCCGATCGCCACCGACGGCACCGGCGAGGCCTTCACCAGCCTCGCCAGACCGTCAAAACCGATCGGCTGCTTGTGGTCGGCCTTGGTCGGCGTCGCAAACACCGGTCCGACGCCGGTATAATCGACGAGGCCGGGATCGACGGCAGCGGCAAGCGCTGCGGTCTCGACCGACAGGCCGAGGATCATCTCGGGGCCGATCATCCGCCGCGCCGTCACCGCATCCATGTCCTCCTGGCCGATATGCAGGCCGTCGGCGCCGATGGCGATTGCCGCCGCGACATCGTCATTGACGATCAGCAGGGCGCCGGTCCCATCGAGCGCCTGTTTCAAGGCGCGGCCGATCTCAATCATCGCGGCGGTGCCGGCCTGTTTATTACGCAGTTGCACCATCGTCGCGCCGCCGGCAACGGCAAGGCGCGCGGTCTCGACCATGCCGATCCCGGCGCAGAGATCGGGGTCGAGGACGAGATAGAGCGAAAGATCGAAATGCTTCATGCGGCCGATATCCTTGCCCTGGCATCCAGCGTTTCGGCGTCGAGCGCGTGCAGCGCATCGAGGAAGCGCCAGGCGAAGGAGCCGGGACCGGCCGCACCGAGCGCTGCCTCCTCGCCGGCGATGGCAAAAGTTGCAAGCGCTGCGATCGTCGCCCCGAACAGATCGTCGGGTGCGGTCGCGGCGAAGGCGCCGACGAGGCAGGTGAGCGAGCAGCCAAGGGCGGTGACCTCAGGCATCAAAACCGAGCCGCCTGTAATACGCACCGCTTGCTCACCGTCGGTGACGAAATCGACAGCGCCGGTCACGGCGACCACGGCCCGTTGCCGCTGCGCCAGCCATCGCGCCGATCCCTCCGCCTGTTCGACCGGGTCGCGGCTGTCGACGCCCTGGCCGCGGCTCTCGCCGCCGGCAAGGGCAATGATCTCGGAGGCGTTGCCGCGGATGATCGACGGCTTGAGCGCCAGCAGGCCGGCGACCGCATCGCGGCGGAAGGCGGTGGCATAATGGGCGACCGGATCGAGCACCCAGGGTTTGCCGGCCGAGGTCGCCGCCCTCGCAGCCGCCTGCATGCCGTCGATCCATTGCGTCGACAGCGTGCCGATATTGACCGTCAGTGCGTTGGCGATGCCGGCAAATTCGCCGGCTTCCTCAGCCGCATGCACCATGGCCGGCGAAGCGCCCGAGGCAAGCAGAACATTGGCGGCGATATTCATGGCGACGTAATTGGTGATGCACTGAACCAGCGGCGGCTTCTCGCGCATCGCCTTCAGCATTGTTCCTGGTGTGGTCCTGGTCTGCATGTGGCCCCTTTCAGGCGGGGGCGGGCACGGGGCAAGTCGTGCGGGCGAAGCCGCGGCCCCGAGCGACTCCCTCCGCCGGCATTATCCGGTTCAGGTTCGAAGGGTGCTTCTCAGCCCGTCTATCGACGAACGCCCCTGTCTCTCATCACGATCTTTTTCGCAGAGAACGGGGCGGATGTCATCTCGAAAATGACAGTCCTGCGACTGCGCGGCGCATGAAAGCCGGTGCCGGCTGTCCCGCCTTTCACGAGCGAGGAAAGATCATTGCCGATTCGAGGTGGACATGGTTTTTCGCGACGGTCTATCTGCGGATTCCGTTCCGGGCGGCGCCGGCTGCTGCCATTTCGCCATTCGGTTGTGCTCTCTTTTTGCGAAGGAACAACAATAGCAACCGGGGGTGCAATGAACTTCTAAAATACATCTCTGTATTTGTGAGCGGCATCGGAAATGATGCAAACACCTTGCAGTGTCTCTTCTTCAAAATGAGTGCGGCTCATCTTCCGCAAACTTCTGTGGATTTCCGATCGCGCGGAATTATTCATCCCATCCACCTATGCGCCTGATTTTCAATGAGAACGAGCTATTGGCCAGCTTCGCGTAAGTTGCGCGTCGTCTCATGGTCATCGCCAATCGGTTTCATTCGAATTTTGGAATCCATTGGCGATTTTGTTGTGGGTTGGGTCTCGGACAAACCGAACGTAATCTCCCAGAACGCGAAGCAAATACCTAACGCAAACTTTACCGTGCTGACACGTTAAGGTTGACCGATTGGCGGATTGTAGCGATATGACTTTGCATGAGAATAAAATCTTCCTGAAGTTGCATTTTAAATGAAGAAATTTTTGAAAAGCGGCAAGAAGCGGGGCCTCCGGACGATCGCCCCCATTCTGATATCGATCGCCTGTGCGACCCCATCTTTTTCGCAATCTCCCGGCGCCGAGACACCGGAGCAGGTGCAAACGGCAGCCCAATCGGCGCCGGCGGTAAAATCGCAGAAATTCGACGACTGGTATTATCGCTGCACCGGTTCGGCAGGCACTGAAGCCTGCGAAGTCGCACAGATCGCGCAAGTCAAGCCGTGCAACAACATATGGGCACTGATTATGAGTGGTGTGACTGCTGAGCAAGTCGAAGAGCTAGTTGCCTCGTATCCCGAAATCGTCAAATTCGGCAGCGAAGTTGATTCGGTTGGTGACGATTGGATTGAGAGGGCAGAACAGCGGTTGGGATTTCCATTTAGCGCTTCGTATAAATGGTTTCTAAACAGATATTGCGGAGGTGAAATAGGTGGAGAAGAAATATACAGCATATATGGGCTCGATTTTGACACGGCAAACGGTGGAGATATTGTATATCAATATATAGTCGGGCAAAGGAATGGACTTCTGCCTGAGGGTAAGATCGTTGTCAGCGAGACCGATTATGGAGAAATTTATTTTTTCAATTACTTATCTCGTTCAGATACGGAGTGCCCCGTATATTTGAGACTCCCGTCAGGCGACGAGGTTTTGTACTCAGCAAATTTCTTTGAATTCCTCTGCAAGCGGATCAAGGCGCATATTCCAGAGTGATTACGGACCACCGAACCGGCTGATGTGACTGGGAACGATTCCGCAAACCAGGTTTCGGCGATTATAGGATCTCATTCGTCTCGAACGCAGTTAACTCTTCTAAATTACCTGCGTTCGGCAGGATGAGGGTATGCAGAAATAAGCATAGTAAGGTAGCGGGTTTTCGGCGCCGCGATTTCGGCAACGTCAACAATACCTCCGCAGCCGGCTCGATGGCCGGCGGCGCCAGCGTGGCCGCCGCAAGCAATCCCGGCGATCCGCTGTCGGCGCTCTCCGGCCTGACGGCGGGCGGCGCGCTGTTCAACGTCAATTCGGGCCTCGGTGGTGCCGCCCTTGCGCCCCGGCCAAACCGAACTCCGGCGGCTTCGGCGGCAAGATAACCAACCAGACCTTCCTGTTCGAAACCCGCGCAGCTTACCTCGATGTCGGCACCTTCTATGGCTCCGGCTATTTCATGGACAAAATCGGCTATCAGCCGGACGTCACGGTTCCTTTCCTCGGCGACGCCTATTTCGAGAACCAACTGATCGACACGCAGTTGCGGCAACTCGTCGGCGAAGGGCTCGGCAGAAGCACCTTTATCGCCGGCGGTAATGCAATCGCGCAGATGAAGACTTTGCTCGACAACGGTGCCGATTATGCCATGAAGCACCACTTGGCCGTCGGGCAAGGCCTCACGCCTGAGCAGGCGGCAGCTCTCACCGACTCGATCGTCCTCTACCAGTGGCAGACCGTCAACGGCGTGCAGGTGCTTGCTCCTGTCGTTTATGTCGCCGCCGCTGACCGGCAGAAGCTTTCCGGCGCCGGTGCGGCCATGGCGGGCGGCTCGGTCAATATGAATGTCGGCAATCTCGACAATTCCGGCCTGATCGCATCCGCCGGCGGCCTGACCGTCTCCGGCAGCTCCATCCAGGGCAGCGGCACGTTCCTGTCGCGCGGTGACACGGCGCTCAATGCCACCAACGGCATTACGCTCGCCGCCCAGACGATGACGATCGGCGGCCAGAATGTCGTCAACACCAATGCCGGCGTGACGGCAGGCGGCGCTCTGCAGCTTGCCGGCGGCAGCGGCGATCTCGCGCTCAAGGGCGTTAAGGCCAATGCCACAGGCGACGCCACGCTCTCCGGCAAAAA
Source organism: Rhizobium leguminosarum bv. trifolii WSM2297 (assembly GCF_000271845.1). Next base: position 324,711 of record NZ_JH719392.1, read on the forward strand.
CGTGACGCTGGATGCCGCCAAGGTCGACAATGCAGGCCAGCCCGCGATGACCGCAGGCGGTCACGCTGAAAATGCCACCGGCAGCCAGGTCGCCAGCGGCAAGGCCTTAACGATCAAAGCCGCCGACAATGTCAACGTCATCGGCAGCTCCGCCAAGGCGGGAACGACGCTCGATGTGACCGCCGACAAGGGCTCGGTGGCGGTGGTGTCGACCGATGTCGCCCGCAACAACCAATCCGGCTACACCAGGACCCTCTCCACCGACCAGCAGCAATCGCAGCTTTCCGCCGGCACCAATGCGACGATCAAGGCCGACGACGACATCCTGCTCTCCGGCTCCTCCGTCAAGGCCGACGGCAATGTCGCGCTCAGCGCCGGCGACGATATCAACATCACAGCCGCGCAGGAGCATTCCGCATCCACCTTCGGCAAGAAGTCCGCCTCATCGATCACCCATCTCGGTTCGGGGATATCGGCCGGCGGCGACCTCTCGGTGACGGCAGGCAGCGGCAGCGGCGATCACGACCTCAACATCGTCGGCAGCAAGCTCGCCGCCGACGGCAAGCTCGCTCTCAAGGCCGACGGCGACGTGACGATCGCCGAAGCCACCGACACTGCCACCCTCGACACCAAACTCAGCATCAAGGGCGGTTTCCTCGGCAAGAGCGAGAAGACGACCACCCATCTGGAAACGACGACAGCCGTCGGCTCCGCCATATCAGGCGGCGGCGGTGTCGATATCACCTCGGGCACGGACACGGTCATCTCGGCCTCGAAGATCGAGGCCGGCAAGGCCGATGGCACCGACCCGGCAGACCTGAACATCACCACCAAGGGCGACCTCATCATCGCCTCCGGAATGGACACCAGTGCCAAGGACGACAAGGGCTCGCGCAGCGGCTTCCTGTCCAAGGGCTCGTCCAACCACAAGAGCTACGACGAGACGACGGTCGGCTCGCAGTTGAGCGCCAGCGGTGACATCAATCTCGACGCAGGCAAGGCAGCAGTCATCGCCGGTTCAAAGGTCGATGCCGACGGCTCGATCAACGTCGCGGCCGACAGCGTTTCGATCATCGGGGCGCAGGAGACGCATGAATTCGAGGAGCAGCGCAAGAAGTCCGGCTTCGGTGTCGGCGGCGGTGGCGGGTTTATTTCGATCTACGGCAGCCAGCAGAACAAGGGCGCCCAGGCCTCGACGCTGAATGTCGGCTCGGCACTTTCCGCCGGAACGGATGTCAACCTGACAGCGCGGGCAACCGACCTGAATATCATGGGTTCGTCCGTCGACGCTGAGCGCGACATCAACCTGTCGGCCAAGCGCGACGTCAACATCACCCCCGGCGCGGAAAGTTTCTCGCAGTCAGAGCAGGAGAAGAAATCCGGTTTCGGTATTTCCTTCGGTTCGAGCGGCGGCGGCTTCTCGGTCGGCATCGGCGCGCAGACGAGCAAGGACAACTCGGCACAACAATCCGACACCAATGCGGCTTCGACACTGTCCGCCGGCCGCGATCTCAACATCTCGGCCGGCAACAATCTCAATCTGCAGGCCGCAGGGGCCTCGGCGGAGCGCGACGTCATCCTTTTCGCCACCAAGGACATCAATCTTCTCTCAGCCGCGGACAAGACCAATTACGAGGAGATCCACGAAAAGACCTTTGCCGGCGTGACGCTCAGCGTTTCCAGCCAGTTGGGAAGTGCTGCCCAGAGCATCATGAATTCGGCCGAGCGCTTGACCGGCGACACTCGCGTCAACGCGGTCACCAACACCACCATCGCCGCTCTCGGCTTCTATCAGGGCTACAAGGGCCTGAAGGAAGCCTATCAGCAGCTGACGAGCGCCGATCCTAAAGCGGAAGGACTCAACTTCTCGATCTCGCTGTCGGCCGGCGTCAACCATCAGGAAAACAGCTCGTCTTCCTCGTCCTCGACGCCTGTCGTCACCGACATCCGCGCTGGCCGCTCGACCACCCTAAAGGCGCAGGATGGTTCGATTACCAGTGATGGCGCCCAGATCGCCGCTGGCTACGACAAGTTCGGTCTGCCGACGATCTCCGACGATCCGCTGGCCGGCGATATCGTCCTGTTGGCGCAGAACGGCAATATCAACCTCAATGCGGCGACCGGCACATCGGAGACATCTAGCCAGAACTCATCCTACAGCTTTGGTGTTGGCGTCGGCTGGAAGTGCGGCACGAAGGTTGGCTGCGGCACGCCTGGCGTCAACGTCACCGGCTCTTACGGCAAGGGCAATGACGGCACGACGGGGCTTACTTATTACAATAGTCATGTAAACGGCACCGGCGACGTCACCATTCTTACTAACGACCTCACCTTGAGAGGCGCCACCGTCACCGGAAATTCCGTGACCGCCGCCGTCCGCAATCTCACGGTCGAAAGCTTGGTCGACACAGCGACTGCGGAGGCTCGCCAGCTCAATCTCTCAGGCTCGATCGGCTCCGACGGCTTCAGCGCTTCCGGCTCGACCCAGAAGGCGACGGGCGACGCCGCCGTGGTCGCCGAGCAATCCGGCATCCATGCCGGCTCCGCAGGTCTCGAGCTGATCGTCGACAAAAAAACGACACTCGTGGGTGGCTTGCTCACCGGCCAGGCGCCGGCGGAACTGAACCATCTCGAAACCGGCACGCTCGATGTTGCCGACATCGATACCCATTCGCGCTGGAAGGCCGACACCTACGGTGCCTCGATCGGCTCCGGCGGCCTGAGCCTCGCGTCGGTCAAGGATGGGGAGAGCGCAACCGGCAAGGCCTATTCGGCCGTCGGCGGGAACATCGACATCACCATCACCGATCCGGAGCACCAGACCCAGGACATCGGCACGATCCGCCGCGATACTGACAACACCAACACCTCGTTGCGCGGCCTGCCGGACTTGCAGAACATTTTGCGCGATCAATACAAGACGCAGGCCGATCTGCAGGAAGCGCAGAAGACGATGGCGGGGTTGGTCGGCGACATTGCTTCCGAGTTGTACAAGCAGTCGACGACTCAGGCCGAACGCGACTTCTGGGCTGAAGGCGGCCGGGGGCGCGCCCTGCTGCACGCCATCGGCGGCGGCATCCTTGGTGGCGTCAACGGCTGGGAGGGCGCGATAAAAGCCGCTCTGGGCGGCGCTGCCACAACCTTGATGGCGCCAGCCATCGCCAAGCTCGTTGAGGGCATGCTCAAGGGAACAAAATACGAAGGAACGCCGGAGGGCAACGCGCTTGCCAAGCTGATTGGCGCAACCCTTGCGGCTGGTGTGGGCGGAGCTGTGGGTGGCGCTGAATATGGTGCTGCAAATTATCAGTACAATTATCTCAAGCACGCCGAAATAGAAATGGGAGATAAGCTGCGAGCGAAATGTGCCGCCGCGGATGCAGATGCCTGCCGCCAGCTGGATCGATTACAGGAGCTCGACGAATCACGTGACGCCCTTCTTGCCGCTTGCAAGGGCAGTTCAACGGAGGCCTGCAAATATGCACGCAACGAAGTTCGAAAAGCGGCTGCCGAAATGTTCGAAGGCATTTCTACGGCCGGTGATCCGATCAGTCTCATCGATCAATTTATGATAATGAGGACGCTGGCGCAGGCTGTTGTGTACTTTGATCCAAATGACCCAAATCAAGGCACAATAAGCGCCGAACAATGGAAGATACTCAAGTCGAAAGACGTCAGCGCCGCAGTCGGCGTATTAGTTGCAGCTTTTAAGACGGGTGACATTCAGGCCATGGAATTTGGCTACGCGGCCATCGCCGCGAGCAAGATGCCAAGTGCATTTTTGATTGCGCTAGATGCGACTGGTGGTCTGAGCAGCACTGCTCCAAAATCAGTTTTTAACGGTGAAAGCACTGTATTTAAAACGATCGTTACCTCCGATGGAACGACGGTTCTTGTGCCCGAGGGGTACAGTGCCTTTCGGTCCAGCGTTGGTGCAGCATCGGCGGATGTTAGCGGCCTTCCAGCGGGTTCTTCTCGTGTTCTTGATCCAGAAGGCAATGTTGTATATGCGGGGCCGAACGGCGCAATCTACGATAACATGGCCGCGGCCCAAAGGGCTGCTATCGCTACAAACAACGCGGGCGGTTCGTTTTGGTCTTCGACCGGTTCAAAGACCGCTGTAGAGAATGCATATGGCCATTGGGACAAGCATGTGTCCGAATTTCCCGAGTACCAGAATTCGCTTCAGTATGTTCAAGGTGCGAGGGATTTTGTCGCAAATCCGCCGACGGGGACTCTCACGATAACACGCTCCAACGGCGATACCGTGTTGTATAATCCTACGACTAACACATTCGCGGTGAAGAGTGCGGACGGGACGCCGAGAACAATGTTTAGACCCGACCCTACGGAGCACGGCTACCCGACCAACTTGGACTACTTCAATGCACAGAAAAAATAACTACTGCCGGGTATGCGGCTATCACCTATCTGCGCCACCATGGGGTGAAGACGGCAATTCTCCCACCTGGGAAATATGTCCGTGCTGCGGAACCGAATTCGGATATGAGGATTGCAATCCGGCAAGCGCACGCAATAGACGCCAGCGGTGGATATCGGACGGAATGAAATGGTTTGACCCGAAAGAAAGGCCTGAAAGCTGGAGTTTTGAAGGGCAAGTCAAGAATATTCCGGACGAATTTCTGTAGCGGTCATTGAACCGCTCCGGTTTGCCGGAGGGTCATGGGCGATGAGAACATCGAGCGGTGGAGGCTAAGGGGCCTTGATGAAAATAGAACTTAGCATCGCAAAGAACCTGCTGACTGATCGTTGCTCGAGCAGAAAGGAATACCTTGCCTGTGCCGTATCCGTGGCCTTGAATTCGAAATCGCCTTTGTGGACCCACTTCCCATGGCAAACGGCAAAATCAGCGATTGGGACAACAGAAAGATAGATGAACGCGCGCCGGCGGGAGCAGGTGGAAAATATACGCACTACTGCTTTGGGACAGTAAGCCTTGTGCCACTTGAGGAGGGCAAATACGAGATTGTTGATCTGGCCTTCTTTAATCGCGCTGTGGGGTGGTGCCCGATCGTAGTCGACGGGGAATACGGTCCTGTCGGCTCTTTTTGGGATGAGGAAGAGTAGGTCTTGATTGTGGCTAGCGTAGCGACCCGAGCAATCGGCAAATGAGCTCTGGTAGTCAGAAGATCACAGCTCGTCCTCTCTTCCGGCTTTCAAGTGACCTGGTCGGGGCACCGTGGCGGGGCTGATGGACATGTGTCGGTTTGCACTCAGCTGCACGGAAGTTGAACAATGCCGGCTCCTGAGGAACCGAGATGAGATATGAAGCGCCGCATGATGCCATAGAGACCCTAAAGCGCTTGGTGGCGTACAGGGAAAAGCAACATCCCAAGCTAATACCAATATCTCAAAGCATCCAAGGTGACCTGCCACTGAACTTTCATCCAGCGGCGGTTAGAGCCTCGGCGGCTTTGAATACGCCAAATGGCGCGGTGTGAGCAACCGGCGGAAACGCGAAGCTTTCATCTTGCGCAGCGTTGGAGCCGGTTGCGGCGATGGTCCCGGCATAGTCTGCCGGGGTCTGATATCCGAGCGATGAGTGCGGCCGGAAATGGTTATAGTCCTCAGCCCATTCAGCGATGGCGCTGCGGGCGTGATCGAGGCCGAAGAAGAGGCTCTCGTTGAGCAACTCGTCGCGCATCCGACCGTTGAAACTCTCCACATAGCCGTTCTGCATTGGCTTTCCCGGCGCGATGTAGTGCCACTCGACCTTGTGATCCTTCGACCAGGCCAGAATGGCATTCGAGGTGAATTCGGTGCCGTTGTCGGAGACAATCATGTCAGGCTTGCCGCGTCGTTCGATCAGCGTCGTCAGTTCCCGAGCAACACGGCGACCGGAGATCGACGTGTCGGGGATTGCCGCCAGGCATTCACGCGTCACGTCGTCGACAACATTGAGCACCCGGAAGCGTCTACCGCAGGCAAACTGGTCGTGGACGAAATCCAGCGACCAGCGGGCATTGGCCTTCGCTTCGACCAGGATCGGCGCACGCGTGCCGACAGCACGCCGACGGGCTTTTCGCTTGCGAACGGAAAGCCCTTCCTCGCGATAAAGACGGTATATGCGATTGACCCCGGACGGCTCCCCGTCTCGCCGAAGCAGGATGAATAGCCGCCGGTAGCCGAAACGCCGTCGCTCATTAGCGAGGTCACGCAGCTTCGCTCGCAGATCGACCTCCGGCGGTCGATTGGACCGATAACGGATCGTCTTGCGGTCGGCGGATACGATCTGGCAGGCCCGCCGTTCCGAAAGACCCATGACGGCCTTCAGATGCGTGACGGCTTCACGCTTGGCGGCAGGCCCTACCATTTTTTTGCAAGAAGCTCGCGGAGTGCGGCCGCATCCAGCATCTGCTCGGCCAGCAACTTCTTTAGCCTGGCATTCTCGTCCTCAAGCGCCTTCAGCCGCTTCGCCTCGGAGACTTCCATGCCGCCGTATTTGGCCTTCCAGTTATAAAACGTTGCTTCTGAAATCCCGTGCTTGCGGCAGAGGTCGGCTGCCGTCGCGCCAGCCTCCTGCTCCTTCAGCACACCGATAATCTGCTCTTCCGTAAATCTCTGCTTCTTCATTCGTCCGTCCCTTAATAGGCCGGACTCTAATCCATTCTGGAGGAAATTCTCAGTGGCAGGTCACGACCGCTAACGGCGTCCGGTGTGCATTACAGCGTTCCCTAACTCAAATCATGCAGCCCCGTCGTAATCGCCGGCCCAATCGAAAACTCCGAAAACCGCACCGTCAACCCGCTGCGCTCCGGCGTGCAGGCAGCCGGCCCCACCTCATAGCGGTCAGCCGCCGGGAAAGGCGCTAGCCGCAGCAACGGCCAGTGGCGGCCGTCGCGGGAGGCCTGGATGCGCAGGGCGCCGCTGGCGACGGTGACGCGGATGTGGAAATCTTCGAGCTGCTTGAAGGGTTGAGACACCGACCAGTCGGACCTGCCGTCGGTGACGACGGTGCTGAGGAAGGGTTCGCCGTCGGTGAATTCGACGCCGGTCTTTACCCAGCGTTTCTCGTCGAGGCGTACCATCAGGCCGGCTTGGTCGTAGAGGGTTTGGAATTCGCCCTGGATGCGGATCTGGGCGGTAAAGGTCTCGGTGGTGGGAAAGGCCAGGAAATGGCCGCTGTCGCGGGTGAAGCCGTAGTGGGTTTCGCGCCAGAAATCGGTTTTCCCATCGGTCGTCAGGGTGAGGGCGGTTTCATCCGCGTGCCAGGTCGCCGGTTCGTTCAGCCATTTTCCCTCGTTGAAATCGATGCCCATCCTTTTCTCCCGTTCCGCTGAAACTGACCGCAGCGCGATCGCCTGGCCTTTATATCACGCAACCTTCGAGCAACGGCGCCAGCCGCAGCTGAAGATAGGGCGTTTCTCCCATGTCGCGCTATCGGCGGCTGCATAATCCGTCGTCCGTGCTTGACAGGAACGATCCATCTCCTATTCTGTTACAAAAAGATGAATTACATAATTGTGGAACTGAACCGGGAGCCCTTACATGAAAACACTTGTCGCATTTCTCCTCGGCACCGCGCTCGTCGCCCTGCCTTCGACCCTCCTTGCCCAAGAAAAGGGCGGCGTCATCAATGTTGCGACGATCGGTGAGCCGCCGACGCTCGATCCGATGTCGTCGACGGCCGATCTCGTCGGTATCGTCACCCAGCATATTTTCGAAACGCTCTATACGTTCGACAAAAGCTGGAACGTCACGCCGCTTCTGGCCGAAAGCCTGCCTGAGATCAGCGCCGACGGTAAAACCTATACGATCAAGCTCCGGACCGGCATCAAGTTCCACGACAATAGCGACATGACCTCGGAAGATGTCGTCGCCTCGCTTGGCCGCTGGATGAAGATCGCCTCGCGCGGCAAGCAGGTGGCCGGCTTTATCGACAAGGTCACCGCCACAGATCCCTCGACCGTCACCATCACGCTGAAGCAGCCCTATGCGCCGCTGACCTCGTTGCTTGCCTTCAACAATTCGGCGGCGATCATCATCCCGGCCGAAAAGCAGGACGAGCCGATGAAGGAGTTCATCGGCACCGGTCCCTATATGCTGAAGGAGCGTAAGGCTGACCAGTATATCCAGCTCGTCCGCTTCGATGGCTACAAATCCCGCGAAGGCGACAGCAACGGCTATGGCGGCGCCCGCCATCAATATCTCGATGAGATCCGCTTCGTGCCGGTCCCGGATGCGAACACCCGCGTCGAAGCCGCCGTCTCCGGCCAGTATGATTATGTCGATTCGATCGCGGTCGAATCCTACGACAAAGTGAAGGCTTCGGCCGCCTCGCAGCCGGTCATGCTGAAGCCTTTCGGTTATCCGGTCTTCGTCTTCAACACCAAGGAAGGTGTTGCTGGGAATGTCGAGATCCGTAAGGCGATCCGCCAGGCGCTGAGCATGGAAGACATGCTGGCCGCGGCCTTCGGCAGCAAGGATTTTTATGCGCTCGACGGCGCCATCTATCCGAAGTCCTTTTCTTGGTCGACGGATGCCGGCGTCGAGGGCGCCTATAACGTCGCCGATTCGGAAGGGGCGGCCGCTGCCGCCAAGAAGGCCGGTTATAAGGGTGAGCCGATCCGTATCCTGACCAGCCGCCAGTATGAGTTCCATTATAAGATGGCGCAGGTCGCCGCCGAATATCTGAAGCTTGCCGGCTTCACCGTCGATATGCAGGTGGTGGACTGGGCGACGCTGACGCAGCGCCGCACCGATCCGAAGCTCTGGGATATCTACATCACCCACAGCCCCTTCCTGCCGGAGCCGGCGCTGATCGGCTCGCTGTCGACCAGCTCGCCCGGCTGGTGGGATACGCCGGCTCGCAAGGCCGCCGTCGATGCCTTCACCTCGGAAGTCGATCCGAAGAAGCGCGTGGCGCTCTGGGCCGATGTGCAGAAGGCTATCTATACAGACGCGCCCTTCATGAAGATCGGCGATTTCAACGCCGTCTCGGCAAAGTCGGTCAAGCTCGACGGCGTCGATCCGGCCCCGTGGCCGTATTTCTGGAACGCTTCGATCAAGAAGTAAGCACCGCCGCCGGTGCCGGTCCTTCGAGGCCGGCGCCGGTTACCTTTTCTGATGCATCTGCAAGGGCTTGAAGGCCGGCATTCATGATACGCTACATCCTCCAGCGCCTGTTCGGCATGATCGTCGTGATGTTTCTCGTCGTGACGATCGTCTTCGTCATCGTGCGCGTGACGCCGGGCGATCCGGCGGCCGTCATGCTCGGACCGGATGCGACGCCGCAGGATGTTGCCGATCTCAGAAGCAGGCTCGGCCTCGATCAGTCGCTCGGCCTGCAATATGTCTATTATATCGGCCAGTTGCTGAAGGGCGATCTCGGCCAGTCGATCTTCCTCAACATGCCGGTGACTTCGGCGCTCATCGACCGCGCCGAGCCGACCTTCTTCCTGACGCTGTTTTCGCTTGCCATTGCCAGCATCATCGCTCTGCCAATCGGCATCTATGCCGCCTATCGGCGGGGCTCCTTCGTCGACCAGGCGGCAACGACGCTGGCGATGTTTGCCGCCAGCATTCCAAGCTTCTGGCTCGGCCTCATCCTGATGCAGTTCTTCGCCGTCCGGTTCAACCTCTTCCCGGTCTCCGGCTATGGCGGGCCGGGCTCGAGTTTTCTCGAGCGCATGTATCACCTGACGCTGCCGGCCTTTGCGCTCGGTATCGTTTCCTCGGCGCTGATCCTGCGCTTCACCCGCGCGTCGATGCTCGATGTGCTCGGCGACGATTATATTCGCACGGCGCGCGCCAAGGGGCTGATCGAGCGTAAGGTGATCCTCAAGCATGCGTTGAAGAACGCGTTGATCCCGATCCTGACGGTCCTCGGGCTGACCGCGGCGGTGCTGATATCGGGCGCCGTTGTCACCGAGACGGTCTTCGGTCTGCCGGGCGTCGGCAATCTCGTCGTCTCGGCGGTGCTGCGCCGCGACTATCCCGTCATCCAGGGCGCGCTGCTCGTCATCGCCGCGCTCTACGTGCTGATCAATTTTGCGATCGACATGCTCTATCTGCTGGTCGATCCGAGGGTGCGCTACTGATGGCCGATATCGCAATCAAATCAGCCGAGAGCGAAAGCAGCAAATTCGTCCGCCGCCTGCTGAGGCGCAAGACGGTCGCCTTCGGCCTGCTGATCCTGGCGATCTTCGTGCTGCTCGCGGTCTTTGCGCCTGTCGTCGCGCCCTATTCGCCCTCCAAGCTTTCGATCGTCAACCGGCTGAAACCGCCAAGCGGCACCTTCTTCTTCGGCACGGATGAGTTCGGCCGCGACGTCTTCTCGCGCACGATCTTTGCCGGCCGCCTGTCGCTGCTGGTCGGCGCCGCCGTCGTCAGCCTGTCGGCGGTCATCGGCGTGACGCTCGGCCTGCTTGCCGGCTTTTTCCAGAAGCTCGATACGCCGATCGCCCGGCTGATCGACGCGATGATGGCCTTTCCGGATATTCTGCTGGCGATCGCCCTCGTCGCTGCCCTCGGCCCGTCCTTGACCACGGTCATCATCGCGCTGTCGATCGTCTATGCGCCGCGCCTTGCCCGCATCGTCCGCGCATCGACGCTGGTCATTCGCGAACTGCCCTATGTCGAGGCGGCAAGGGCGCTCGGCATTTCCACTTTTCACATCATGACGCGGCACGTGTTGCGCAACCTGCTCTCGCCGATCCTGGTGCAGGCCACCTTCCTCTTCGCCAGTGCCATGCTTGCCGAAGCCGGCCTGTCTTTCCTTGGCCTCGGGGTCAGCCCGGAGATTCCGACCTGGGGAACGATGATTGCCGCCGGCCGCCAATATATCGGCCAGGCCGATTGGATGACGCTGTTTCCGGGTGTGGCGATCATCCTCTCGGTGCTGTCGCTGCAGATGGTCGGTGACGGCCTCAGGGACATGCTCGATCCAAGACTTCGCAAGGACCTTTGAGCCGCCGACGAACGCCGGCCAATCCAAATTCGCCAAATTGAAAATTGCATGACAGGAGTTTGCGTGAATCAGTTTCCCACCGCCGCCAGCAAGGTCGAGAACTCGCCTTACCAACGGTTATCAGCCCTCGGCATCAAGCTTCCGCCGCCGCCGCCGCCGATCGCCAATTTCGTGACGCATGTGCTGGAGGGCAATATGCTCTATCTCTCCGGCCAGGGACCGCGCGATGCGAATGGCTTCCTGCACACGGGCAAGGTCGGCGCCGGCGTCAGTGTCGAGGAGGCTTACCGGCATGCCCGGCTGACCGGCATCAACCTGCTCGCCGTCATGCATGATGCGCTCGGCGACCTCTCCCGCGTCAAGCGGGTGGTCAAACTGCTCGGCATGGTCAATGCCGTGCCTGAGTTCGAGGATCATCCGAGCGTCATCAACGGCTGCTCGGATCTGCTGATTGCGGTTTTCGGCGCGGCCGGCGAACATGCCCGCTCGGCCGTCGGCTTCGGCTCGCTGCCCGGCAATATCACCGTCGAGATCGAGGCGATCGTCGCCTTGCATGGTTGACGAAAGCTTTCATATTTGGAGCAGCGTCCACCCGTGACCCGTTCCTCGCCCCAGACGTCTGGAGACCTTCATGCCCACTGATATCCGACCTTCGCTCGGCCTTCGCCCCGTCATCAACGTATCCGGCACGATGACCAGCCTCGGCGCCTCGATCGTCGTGCCCGAGGCGATCGAAGCGATGGCATCGATCCTGCCGCACTTCGTCGAGATCAACGACCTGCAGCGCAAGGCAAGCGCCGTCATCGCCCGGCTGACCGGCGGCGAGGCGGGCTTCGTCACCGCCTCCTGCTCGGCCGGCATTTCGCTGGCCGTCGCCGGCGCCATCACCGGCGACAATCTGCTGACGATCGAGAAGCTGCCGGATGCCACGCTCGAGAAGAACGAAGTGCTGGTGCAGATGGGCCATGTCGTCAGCTACGGCGCTCCGGTCGACCAGGCGATCCGGCTGGCCGGCGGCAAGGTCGTGCTTGTCGGGCAGGCGACCTCGACGCATCGCTTCCATATGGAAAATGCCATCACCGACAAGACCGCCGCCGCCGTCTACGTCGTCTCCCACCATGTGGTCGACTACGGCCTCTTGAACCTGAAGGAATTCGTCGAGATCGCCCATGCCAAGGGTGTTCCCGTCATCGTCGATGCGGCCTCGGAATATGATCTCAGGATCTTCCTGGAGCAGGGGGCCGACATCGCCCTTTACTCCGGCCATAAATTCCTCGGTGGTCCGACCTCTGGCATCGTTGCCGGAAGGAAGGAGCTGGTGCGTCATGCCTTCCTGCAGAATATGGGCATCGGCCGCGGCATGAAGGTCGGCAAGGAGAGCATCTTCGGCGTCATGGCAGCCCTCGAGGCCTGGGAAAGCCGCGATCATGCCGGCATCCGCGAACGTGAGACCGGTTATCTCGATCTGTGGAAGAAGACACTCGACGGCCGTCCCGGCGTCATCGCGCTGATCGAACCCGACCCGACCAACAATCCGCTCGACCGTCTGCGCCTGATCGTCGATGCCGAGCAGGCACATATCACCGCCTGGGATCTGGCCGACGCGCTTGCCAAAGGGAGCCCGCCGATCATCGTGCGCGACCATGAGGTGGAGCACCGCTATTTCTACCTCGACCCGTGCAACCTGCATCCGGGCCAGGAGACAATCGTCGCAAACCGTCTTGCTGAAGAACTCGACAAGGCGCGCGCCTCCAACGAGATCATCGCGACGCCGATCGAAAACCGCAGCAAGCACCGCTTCGACGGCGCGCTGCGCTGGCCGGATTGAACTGCAAAGGAACCGACATGGGCAGCGTCCAAGCACAATCGATCGAGACAGCCAGTACCGTTCTTTCCGTCGAGAGGCTGACCACCTCCTTTCTGGTCGACGGTGCTTGGAAACCGGTCGTGCGCGACGTCGCTTTCACCGTCGCACCCGGCGAGACGGTGGCGATCGTCGGCGAATCCGGGTCGGGCAAGAGCGTCACCTCGCTGTCGATCATGCGGCTGCTGCAGGCGGACACCAGCCGCGTCGAGGGCCGGGTGATGCTCGGCGGCCGCGACCTCTTGGCACTGCCGGAACATGCCATGCGGCAGGTGCGCGGCAATGAGGTGGCGATGATCTTCCAGGAGCCGATGACATCGCTCAATCCGCTCTTCACCATCGGCGATCAGATCTCTGAAGCGCTGCTCTGCCATTCCGATATGAGCCGGGCCGATGCCAGGGCGGAGGCGATCAGGCTGCTGGAAAAAGTCCGCATCCCGTCGGCCGCCTCGCGCTTCGACGAATATCCGCATCGTTTTTCCGGCGGCATGCGCCAGCGGGTGATGATTGCCATGGCGCTCGCCAGCCGGCCGAAGCTGTTGATCGCCGATGAGCCGACGACGGCGCTCGACGTGACTATCCAGGGCCAGATCCTCGACCTCATCAAGATACTGCAGGAAGAGGAGGGGACCTCCGTTCTTTTCATCACCCATGACATGGGTGTCGTCGCCGAAATCGCCGACCGGACGGTGGTGATGTATCGTGGCGAACAGGTCGAAAGCGGCGCCACCGCCGATATTTTCCATCGCGGCAAACATCCCTACACCCGGGCGCTGCTATCCGCGGTGCCGGTGCTCGGCTCGATGCAGGGCAGGCAGAGGCCGTTGCGTTTTCCGGTGGTCAACACGACGACAGGGGAATCGGACATTCCGGCCGAGGCGGCCGATACCGTCGCCGCAACGCCGGTTCTTGAGGTGAAAAACCTCACCAAGCGATTCGACATTCATACCGGCCTGTTCGGCCGGCTGACCAGCCGGGTGCACGCGGTCGAAAACGTTTCCTTCGATCTGCATGCCGGCGAGACGCTGTCGCTCGTCGGCGAATCCGGCTGCGGCAAATCGACGACCGGGCGCGCCATCATGCGTCTGATCGAGCCGCAGGCGGGTTCCGTTCTGGTCGAGGGCAGGGAGGTGCTCGGCCTCGACAGGAAGGATTTGCGCGAGATGCGCAAATCCGTGCAGATGATTTTTCAAGATCCCTTTGCCAGCCTCAATCCGCGCATGACGGTCGGCGCGGCGATCGCCGAGCCCTATCTCGAACACCGGATGGGCAGTTCGAAACAGGCAAAGGACGTGGTCGCCGACCTCTTGCTCAAGGTCGGCCTGTCTCCGGACATGGCCGCGCGTTATCCGCATGAGTTTTCCGGCGGCCAGCGCCAGCGCATCTGCATCGCCCGGGCGCTCGCCTTGCAGCCGAAGGTCATCGTTGCCGATGAAAGTGTGTCGGCGCTCGACGTGTCGATCAAGGCGCAGGTCATTAACCTGATGCTCGACCTGCAGCAGAGCCTCAACCTCGCCTTCCTGTTCATCTCGCACGACATGGCGGTGGTCGAACGAGTCAGCCACCGGGTGGCGGTGATGTATCTCGGTGAGATTGTCGAGATCGGCCCGCGCGCTGCCGTCTTCGAAAATCCGCAGCATCCCTATACGAAAAAACTCATCGCCGCTGTGCCGGTGCCCGATCCCGACCGCCGTCACGAAAAGCGCATGGTGGCGAATGACGAGATCAAGAGCCCGATGCGCCCGGTCGACTACCAGCCTCCAAACGCCTCCTATCGTGAAGTCGGGGCGGGCCACCTGGTCATGGCCGATCGGTAGAGCAATTCCAGGAAAAGTGCGAAGCGGTTTTCCGTCCGGAATTGCGTAAGAACAAAAGGTTAGAGTGGTTCTGCGCTTCCGTGTAAGGCTGAGCCGCTCTAGCTTGACCTGGCCCATTGGGAGTTGCCTAATGGGTCAGCGGCGCATAAAGCAGATGCAGAGACACCTGCCTGGAAAGCCGCACAAATGGACAAGACAGAGTATTATTCGAACCTCGGCGGTTTGCCGCCGCAGACCCAGCTGCTTTCCGGCCGGGCCGTTTTCACCACGGCTTACGCGGTCATCCCCCGCGGTGTCATGAGCGATATCGTCACGAGCCTGCTGCCGCATTGGACGGGGACACGGGCGTGGGTTCTCTCCCGGCCGCTCTCCGGTTTCTCCGAGACCTTCTCGCAATATGTGATGGAAGTTCAGCCGGGCGGCGGCAGCGACCGGCCGGAGCCCGACAAGCGGGCCGAGGCAGTCCTCTTTGTCGTCGAAGGCGGCATGACGGTGGAGCTCGAAGGCGTCAGCCACGCGCTGCGCGCCGGTTCCTTCGTCTACATTCCGGCCGGTTTGGCCTGGCGCGTGAAAAACGATGGCTCGACAGCGGCGATCTTCCACTGGGTCCGCAAGGCCTTTCAGGAGGTCGAGGGGCTGGAGCCGCCGCCGGCGATCGTCACGCACGAGGACGACCATCCGATCCGCGCCATGCCCGATACCGACGGCCGCTGGGGCACGACCCGCTTCATCGACCCGGCCGATGTGCGCTACGACATGCATGTGAACATCGTCACCCTGGAGCCGGGCGCGGTGATCCCCTTCATGGAAACACACGTCATGGAGCACGGTCTCTATGTACTGGAGGGCAAGGCTGTCTACCGCCTGAACCAGGATTGGGTCGAGGTCGAGGCCGGCGACTTCATGTGGCTGCGCGCCTTCTGCCCGCAGGCCTGCTACGCCGGCGGTCCCGGCCGGTTCCGCTACCTGCTCTACAAGGACGTCAACCGTCATATGAAGCTCTGGTAGGCGGTTTCGCGAGGCGCGTTGGATCCGGTCGGCAAGCTCCGGAAGTGCCTGTCCGGTTGCTTGACAGCTCTGTAGATTGCCCGCATCGTCGTTCGATGCGGGATATGGATTCATGGCTGTCGGAGCACACGGAAATAAGCCGAAGAAACGCTGCCGAAGCGGTCTTCGAAGATATCCGCACGGCCATTGTCGATCGGAAACTGGCTCTCGGTATCCGTCTTCCCTCGGAGGTACAACTTGCCGAGCATTACGGCATCAGCCGGGCTATCGTGCGTGAAGCGCTACGCTCGTTGCAGACACTGGGGTTCACGCAGACCCGGACCGGCCGGGGCACCTTCGTCGTTTCGGAAAGCCCCGCGCGCCAACTCGGCGGCGGCGCCTATTCCGCTCGCGATCTCATGGAAGCGCGCCCCTGCATCGAGATACCGGCTGCCGGCTGGGCGGCATTGCGTCGTTCGCATGAACAGCTGACCCTGCTGACATCCTTGTGCGACCGGATGGACGAGGAAGCGGATGTCCAGAAATGGGTGCGGATGGATGCGGCGTTTCATGGAGAAATCGCTGAGGCCTCTGGCAATGCGATCTTCAGGAAAGTCGTCGCCGATGTTCGCGGCGCGCTTTCGACGCAATCGGAAGTCGTCGAGCATGTTCGAGGACGGCGCAAGGCGTCCAACGCGGAGCACCGCCGAATTCTGCTGGCCGTTGCCGCTGGCAGCGAGGAGGATGCGCGTGCAGCCATGGCCGAGCACCTGCTGGAGGTCAAGCGGTCTATCATCGGGATTGCCGATGAAAGACGAACCGCGTCGAAGCTATGATTTCAAATTTGCGGCCGGGATAGCCGGGTGCGCCGCCGATCGGATGCAAAGCGATGAATGATCTAGAAAGCTGGCTGTCCGACTCCGCTGTCCTCAGTCGCAAAAGCGCCTCGGAACTGGTGTTCGAGGAGTTGCGCAGCCTCATCCTTTCCGGCCGGTTTACAGCGGGTTCGAAGCTGCCGTCAGAAGCGAAGCTGGCGGGAAAATACGGTGTCAGCCGCCCGATCGTGCGGGAAGCTCTGCGCTCGCTGCAGAGTTTGGGGCTGACGGAGACACGAACGGGCAGCGGCACATACGTGCTTTCGGCTGCCGGCGACGGAGATATCAGTTACGGCGATTATTCGGCGCGTGATCTGATGGAGGCGCGTCCCTATGTCGAGGTATCGGCGGCCGGCTGGGCGGCGCTGCGCCGAAATGATGACGAGCTGTCCCGGCTGCTCAGCCTTTGCAAGCAGATGGAGCAAGAGGAAAATACCGAGGCTTGGGTGCGGCTGGATTCGGAGTTTCATGGGCTGATCGCGGCGGCATCGCAGAATGCTGTCTTCCGCGACATCGTCGATGAGGTTCGCGAGGCGATGGCGCAGCAATCCGGGCTGCTGACGGTGTTGGGGCCGCGGCGTCAGGAGTCGAACGAAGAGCATCGCGCTATCGTCGAGGCCATCCGCACCGGGTCGGAGGTCGAAGCCCGGGCCGCGATGGAAATCCATCTCAAGAGGGTCGAGGCGGCAGTCAATCGCATCATCGGCGCCGAGCCGCGCTAGCACGCGGTGAACTCTTCCCTGAGCTACCGGCACCCAGACATCGGCGCCTGGCCGATCGACTGACTAGGCCCTCATATATGCACGCCGTCGAACGAAAGACGCTTGACGGAAGCCCGCTTTTCCTTTTATTTCCCAACCTGTCAGACCGCATAGCAGATTAACATCTTGCTGCCGGCCTGCGCGGAGGGACGGCCGGGAGGCTGCCGAACCCATGGATAGGGAGGAGAAAATGACAGTGATGGAATCCACCAGAACCGAGGCCGATGGCCAGGTTTTCGCCGAGGAGGACCTCGGCTACAAAAAGGCGCTGAAGCCGCGGCAGATCCAGATGATCGCCATCGGCGGAGCAATCGGTACGGGCTTGTTTCTGGGCGCGGGCGGGCGGCTTGCCGCTGCTGGTCCGGCGCTCGTGCTGGTCTATGCCTTATGCGGCTTTTTCGCATTTCTCGTTCTCCGGGCTCTGGGCGAACTGATCGTGCATCGCCCGACTTCGGGCTCGTTCGTTTCCTATGCCCGGGAGTTTTACGGTGAAAAGCTCGCCTTCGCGGTCGGCTGGCTGTATTGGCTGACCTGGGCGATGACGGCGGTCGCCGATGTCACCGCGGTCGCTCTCTACATGAATTTCTTCAAGGCCTATGTCCCCTGGATCGCGATGATCGATCAGTGGGTATTTGCGCTGGTGGCGCTCGTCCTCGTTCTCGCCATGAACCTGCTGTCGGTGAAGGTCTTCGGCGAACTGGAATTCTGGTTCAGCCTCGTCAAGGTTCTCGCTTTGGTCGTCTTCCTGATCATCGGGGTTTATTTCGTGGTCACCGGCACGCCGATCGACGGCCATGTTCCTGGGCTGAATACGATCACCGATTTCGGCGGTATGTTCCCGAACGGCATCCTGCCGGCGCTGGTGGTGATACAGGGCGTGGTTTTCGCCTATGCCTCGATCGAGCTGATCGGCACAGCCGCCGGTGAAACCGAAAATGCGCGCAAGGTCATGCCGCGCGCGATCCGGACGGTCGTGCTGCGCCTGGTGGTCTTTTATGTCGGCTCGGTCCTGCTGCTGTCGCTGCTCTTGCCCTATACCGCCTATAAGGGCGGCGAGAGCCCGTTCGTGACCTTCTTCGGCAAGATCGGCATCCAGGGCGCCGACGTCGTCATGAACCTCGTCGTGCTGACCGCTGTCCTGTCGTCGCTCAATGCGGGCCTCTATTCGACCGGCCGCATCCTCCATTCCATGGCGATTTCCGGCTCGGCGCCGGCGGCACTGGCGAAGATGAACCGATCCGGCGTCCCCTATGGCGGCATTGCGGTGACGGCTGTTGTGACCGCCTTCGGCGTCGTGCTGAACGCTGTCGTTCCGGCAGCGGCTTTCGAGATCGGCTTGAATGTCGCCGCGCTCGGCATCATCGCTGCATGGGGCGTCATCATCCTGTGCCAGCTCAAGCTGTGGCACCTGTCGCGCCAAGGCAAGCTGGCACGGCCCGAATTCCGGATGTTCGGCGCGCCTTATACCGGCGTGCTGACGCTGGTCTTCCTTGCGGTCGTCGTCATCCTGATGGCGCTTGATTATCCGGTCGGCACCTACACGGTTGCCTCCCTGCTGCTGATCATTCCGGCGCTGGTGGTCGGCTGGCTGCTGATGCGTGAGCGCATCCACATGATTGCGGCCGAGCAGGGCGCAGATCGCGGCGGTTTCGATCTGGCCTGAGCCGCTCGATAGCAAGGCTTGCCCCGGCGGCGAAAGCCGCCGGGGTGTCGCATGAATGGAGAGAGAAATGATCCCGAGTGAGGATTTCGTCGTCACCGATCGTGGCGGCATCGTCGAGAACCGTCACCGCGTCCATGCCGCGGTCGTCGATGCAAAAGGCAGGCTGCTTTATGCGCTGGGAAACCCGACCCGCCTGACGCTTGCCCGGTCTGCCGCCAAGCCGGCCCAAGCGCTTGCCATCCTGGAGGCGAATGGCTTCGAGCCTTACGGGTTCGATGATGCCGATCTTGCACTGATGTGCGCTTCCCATAGCAGCGAAGAGCGGCATATTGCGCGGACGCGGACCATGCTGTCGAAGATTGAGGCCAAGGAGGCCGATCTTCGATGCGGCGGTCATCCTTCCCTCTCCGAAACGGTGAACCGCGCCTGGATCAGGCAGGACTATACGCCGACAGCGGTGTGCAGCAATTGTTCGGGAAAGCACGTCGGAATGATGGCCGGATCCCGGGCGATCGGGGCGGACCTGGAAGGCTATCATCTGCCGGATCATCCGATGCAGGTGATGGTGAAGCGGACGGTTGCCGAACTCTGCGATTTGGACGTCGACGATGTCGAATGGGGGATCGACGGATGTAATCTCCCGACGCCCGCTTTTCCCTTGGATCGGCTGGCGCGCATCTATGCCAAGCTTGCCTCGGCGGCGGATCGGGGCGAGGGGCGAGAGGGCGTGTCGACGCGAGACGCAGCGCTGGCTCGGATTTTCCAGGCGATGGCGCGCTATCCTGAAATGGTTGCGGGTGAGGGGCGCTACTGCACGGTGCTCATGCGCGCATTCGACGGCGCCATGATCGGCAAGCTCGGTGCCGACGCCAGCTACGCAATCGGTGTGCGAGCCTCCAATGATACCAGGCGATTGGGAGCGGAGGGCGCGCTCGGCATCTCGGTCAAGATCGAGGATGGCAACATCGAAATGCTCTACGCCGTGGTGACGGAAATCCTCGAGCAGCTCGGCATCGGTTCGCCGGAATGCCGCAGGCCGCTTGCGACATTCCATCATCCCAGCCGCGTGAACACGATGGGTGTCGCGACAGGCGGCGTGTCCTTTCCGTTCAAGCTTGGCGGATCGAAATCGGATGGGGACGGTTCTCGTCCTGCAGCTTTGAGCCGATGACGCATTCCGGATGCGGCAATTCTGCCGCGTCTCCCCATCATCTTCTCCGGCCCGCCGCCGCAGTTCAGGCTCGCAGCCGCTTCTCGAAAGTCCAGCCATGACTATCTCTGATATTGCGAAAATCCGCGTCGAGCATGACCTGATCGGCAATCGCGACGTGCCGGCCACGGCCTATTATGGCGTGCATACGCTGCGCGCGGTCGAGAATTTTCCGATCACCGGGCAGACCCTGCGTGAATCGGCGGACCTGATTGCCTCGCTCGCTGCGATCAAGCAGGCGGCGGCTCAGGCAAATACGACCCTCGGCCTTCTCGATCGGCAGAGAGCCGATGCCATCATCGCGGCCTGTGTCGAGATCCGCGACGGTGCGCTGCACGACCATTTTGTCGTTGATCTCATTCAGGGTGGCGCCGGCACCTCGACCAACATGAACGCCAACGAGGTGATTGCCAACAGGGCGCTGGAAATCATGGGATATGGCCGAGGCGATTACCAGCATCTGCATCCGAACGAGCACGTCAATCTCTCGCAATCCACCAACGACGTCTATCCGACGGCGCTGAAGCTCGCGGCAGGGATCGGCGTTCACCGCCTCGTCGACGCCATGGCGATCCTGCGGCGGTCGTTCGAGGCCAAGGCGATCGAATTTGCCGACGTCCTCAAGATGGGCCGCACCCAATTGCAGGACGCTGTGCCAATGACGCTGGGGCAGGAATTCGGAACCTATGCGCTGATGCTCGCCGAGGACGAGGCGCGCCTCTCCGAAGCGGTCTCGTTGATCCGCGAGATCAACCTTGGCGCAACGGCTATCGGCACCGGCATCACCGCCCATCCTCACTATGCAGCGCTGGTGCGCGAGCGTCTGTCGGAAATCGTCGGCGTCGATCTGGTGACCTCACCGGATCTGGTGGAGGCGACGCAGGATTGTGGATCCTTCGTGCAGCTTTCGGGTGTCCTCAAGCGCGTGGCGGTCAAGCTGTCCAAAACCTGCAACGACCTGCGGCTTCTGTCCTCCGGGCCGCGTGCCGGACTGAACGAGATCAACCTGCCTGCGCGGCAGGCCGGTTCCTCGATCATGCCGGGCAAGGTCAACCCGGTCATCCCGGAAGTCGTCAACCAGGTCGCTTTCGAAGTGATCGGCAATGACGTGACGATCACCATGGCCGCCGAGGCCGGTCAGCTTCAGTTGAACGCTTTCGAGCCGATCATCTTCTACAGCCTCTACCGCAGCCTGAGCCACCTCACCAATGCCTGCCTGACGCTCGAAGCCAATTGCATTCAAGGCATTACCGCCAACCGCGACCGGCTGCGGCAGACGGTCGAGCAGTCGATCGGCATCGTGACGGCGCTGAACCCCTATATCGGCTACCGCAACGCCACCGAGGTCGCGCTGGAAGCGCATCATTCGGGCCGCGGAGTCTACGAAATCCTTCTCGAACGCGGCCTGATGCAGAAGGAGCATCTCGATGCTGTGCTGCGCCCGGAAACGCTGACTCGGCCGAGCGAGAAGCTTTCCTTCTCGTAAGGCATGCGGCACATGAAGCCTTGGTCGCTTCATGTGCCGGACAACACTCATCTGTGCGGGATCACGCCGCCTTTGCTTGCGGCTTCGCAGCCTTGACATGAGTTATGCTGCGGCGGCCGTCGATGCTGACAGGAACATCGCCGTCAACGGTGGCGCGGCGCACGACCCGGTGCTGGTCGCCATAGTCGTTGACGGCATAATGCTGGGTGGCGCGATTGTCCCAGATCGCGACATCCCCGGCCCTCCAGCGCCAGCGCACGGTATTTTCCGGGGCGGTGACGTAGGACTGGAAGACTTCGTAGAGTTTCGCGGAATCACTTTTCGACAGGCCGACCAGTCGCTGAACGAAGTTGCCGAGCAGCAGCGATCTCTCGCCGGTTTCCGGATGGACACGCACGACCGGATGCTCGGTCTCGTAGATGGTGGAGGTGAAAACCTCCTCGAAGTGCTTCTTCTCTTCGGCGGTGGCGCGAGGACGCACGGCGGCGTAGTCATAGGCATTGCTGTGAATGGCCCATAAATTATCCGCCAGCAATTTGAGCGGCGCCGGCAGACTTTCGTATGCAGCATGGGTGTTGGACCAGATCGTGTCGCCGCCGGCCGCCGGAATGACGACGCCGCGAAGGACCGAGAATTTGGGGTAGGCATCGACGAAGGTGACGTCGGTGTGCCACTGGTCCGCCCGGCCACCGCCGCGGCTGGAATCGAGGTTCAGGATGGAGGCCGTGCCGGCGACCGGACCCTGGGTTGGATGGGGCACGAGGTCGCCGAGCCGGCGTGCGAAGGCTTCCTGTTCGGAATCCTCAAGATGTCCCTGATCGCGGAAGAAGATGACCTTGTGTTTCAGGAGACGCTGGTTGATGGCTGCCACCGTTGCATCCGAAAGATCTCCGCCAAGGCGGATACCCTTGATTTCGGCTCCGACACGGCCCGTCAGCGGGACGACATCGGACTCGGGAATGATCTGATCGACGAGAACCGGATTGCTCATGGAAATCTCCTGTTGATGTTGGAAGAAGTCGCCAGGTCATTTGCGCCCGAAGAAGCAATTATCGGGCGTTCAAAACCTCATCGCTGAAATCGACAGGGCTATGGAACCGTATAATCTATCAAATCGGTAGACAATATTTTCTAATTTTGCCTGTTTTCCTGAAACACCAGCCTTCGATTTCCTCGCTGGCGGGGAGGCTGGTGGCCAATGTCGTTTCTTCGTATCTTCCGCCGGCAGTGTCGGATCGCCGAGCAATTTCCGCGGGTGAAGAAAAGATCATGCTTGAAGCCGTGCATCGGCACACCGGAAAGGAAAGATCGATGGCAACAGTCAAACTTCTGTCGGATCAACAGGCCGCAGCCATTCCAGCCGTGCAGGCGGTGTTCGATGACATCGGGGCGACACGCAAGACCGATTTCATCAACAATTTCTGGCGGGCTCTTGCAAACGATCCGGCAAATCGCAAGCGGGTCTGGGAAACGCTCAAATCGGTCATGGCGGTCGAGGGCACGATCGATCCGTTGACGCGCGAGATGATCTACATCGCAGTGTCAACGGCCAATGCTTGCCAGTACTGCGTTCAATCTCACACCGCCGCCGCCCGTGCGCGAGGCATGAGCGATGCCCAACACGGCGAACTGCTGACGATCATCGGCCTTGCCGCGCAGACAAATCATCTCGCTCTCGCCATGCAGGTTTCGCCCGATCCGGAGTTTGAGGTGCGATAAGAAACAACGGACTGGTGCGCGCATGCCGCAGCCGCCACTGCAATCACTCCCATCTGCAATCTCCCGCCTAAATGATGCGCAACTTATAGAAGAATTAGTATTCAACTTTAAGATGCAAAAGTGGCGTAATCTGTCTTATGGAACTCCTCGTTGGCATAGCCATCTCTAACCTCAACCCACGGCGTCGCCCGGTTGTGAGTTCCTTCAGCAAACTTTCGGCAGGCTGGCGCGTTAATCTCGCGCACTGGCGACGGAGTTGGAAATGCTGATGACCAAGGGCCTTCGATTTGATCTGCTCGCCAAGGGCGGCTACACGGCGCGCGGTATCGTTTTTCTGCTGATAGCGGGACTGGCGCTCTTCTCCGGCATCGCTGGCGGCCGGCCGGAAACGAAGTCCGCGCTCTCGACGCTGCTTGCGCAGCCCTTCGGCCGGATCTGGGTCGGAATGATTGGTCTTGCACTTCTCGGCTTTGTCGCATGGAGGCTCGCCCAGTCCCTGGCAGATAGCGATGGCCACGGGAAAGACGCAAAGGCATTGGCGATCCGGTCAGCACTCCTCGGCAGCGCCATCACCTATCTCGGGCTTGCCGGATATGCACTCAGCCGTGCCCTCTTCCTCGGCGGCGGCAGCGAAGGTTCCGGGGAGAAGGGTCTGGCGGGATGGATCATGTCGCAGCCGTTCGGGTCCTACCTTGCGATCGCCGTTGGCGCCGGCTTTGTCATCGGCGGCATCGTGACGGTCGCGAAGGGCATCACCCGGAAGTTCGAGCGCTACGTCAAGATACCGGACAGCAAGGGTATCGTGACATTGATATGCGTTTACGGTCTCATCGCCCGCGGCGTGGTGTTCGCGATCACCGGGGTGCTTTTTGCCTATGCAGGTTTCCGGGTGGATCCCCAACAAGCCGGCAGCATGGGAGACGCCTTGCAATGGGTCCGCCAGCTTCCGTTTGGAGCCTTCCTCTACATCGCCGTTGCCGCTGGATTGGCAGCCTTCGGACTATACAATCTTGTCGAGGCCCGATATCGCGTCATATCAGGCCCGTCCTTGGCAGCCGCCAAGCGTTCAATTCCGCTGACGGGTGCCTGATAGCGGTTGTCGGAGGTCGACTTTCTTCGGCCAAAACCGCGGAGCAGCCGTTGCGGCCACCCGTCTCGACGATCTTTGCAAGCGAGAGTCGTTGCCGTTTGGAGCTTGAGATCAGCGAGACAGCGCTGTTCACGATCGGGCGACCGTGCTTTCCACACTCGGTCAGCGCGCGATAGGGATCCGCGTCGTCCTGGACGATTTCGCGACCGGTTATTCCTCGCTCGCCAACCTCCGGGATTTTCCGTTCGACAAGCTGAAGATCGATAGACGTTTCCTTGCCGGCATCGGCGCCGATCCAACCATCAGGGCGCTGTTTGAGAATGTCATCGAGATGGCTTCGACGCTCAACCTGCCGGTGATTGCCGAGGGCGTCGAAACCAGGGAGCAGCTTGCGATCCTTCATGCAAGCCATCCGGCGCAAATGCAGGGTTTCCTGTTCGATAAGCCCGAGGCGGCCCCGAGCAGCCGGGCTCCGTTGAAAGCCATCGCCTGACCCGCGTGGACTGAATTGTGGCTTCAGGAGCTCCCGACTACTTTCCGTCGAGCCAGTCCTGCAGCTCGGCCTCGGCCCGCTCCAGAGCGCTGTAGTTCAGCAGCTTGCGCAGGAAAGCGACCGTTATGGCGCGGGCGCGCAGATTGAAGCGGCCGTCTTCGTGCTCGTCGCCGGCGCTCTGGTAGACGTCGAGCTTGTCGTAGAGCTGCTGCAGGCGGTTCTGCACGCTGCGCAGCGACAGGCCCCGACGTTTGGCGATCGCCCGATCGGTGAGACCGAGCGCGATATCGACGAGAATTTCGTATTCGGAATCGGTAAAGCCGTTGGTCTGGCCGAGGCTTTTCTGCTGCAGGCCTCGCACCTCGCGGTCGATGACGCACTGGCTCTCGATGAAGATCGAGCGTAGCGCCAGCTTCAGCCGCTCGTCGGAGGCGGACTTCAGCACATAGCCATAGGCGGCGCCATCCGGCACGATGCGCGAGACGCCGCGCACATAGGCCTCGTCGGAATAATTCGACCAGAAGAGGATACGGGTCTCCGGCCGCTCCTTCCAGATGGTGCGCGCCGCCTCGATGCCGTTGCGGCTCGCCATCTGCAGGTCCATGACGATATGCGCCGACTTGTGGTCGCGGGCGAGCTTCTCGCCGACGGTTCCGTTTTCCGCCTCGATCACCGTATCGCATTCCGGCAGGGCCGCATTGACCGCCTCATGCAGATAGGAGCGGTGCAGCGGGTCGTCTTCGACGATCAGAACCTTCATGCGTATTTCTCCTCAGTTCGGCCCGCTCGCCGGGTCGTGCGGACCAAGCGGCAGCACGACGCGCACCGCGGTTCCGCGATTGTTGTGGCCGGGCCCGGTCGCAAAGCGCGCCGAGATCAGCCGCGCACGGGTCTTCATATTGTCGATGCCTCCGCCGATCCGTCCCCGCGCCTTGGCGAGCCCGGTCCCGTCGTCGGAAATTTCGATCGAAAGCCGCTCCTCGTCGGCCTCGAGCCGCACCGTGACGGCAAGCGGCGCGGCGTGGCGCACCGCATTGTTGATCGCCTCCTGGGCGATCCGGAACAGCGCGACGCTGACGGTCGGTTCCAGACGCTCCAGTGCGCCGTGCGTCTCGTCGACAAGGCCCCATTCGATGGCCGATCCGGTGTCGCGCGTCGACCGGTCGAGATGATGCTCGATCGCCTGAGCAAGTCCGAAGAGCTGGAGCACGGAGGGTTTTGCCTGTTCGATGATCTGCCGCAGATCCTGCATGCAATGCTGCAGCGAACGGGAGACCGGCTCCAGCGCTTCGGGCGTCACCTCGCCGTTGCGCGACAGCCGATCGATCCGGCGGGCAAGCCGCGTGAGGTCGGCAAGTGTCTGGTCGTGCAGGTCCATGCCGATCCGCTGGCGTTCCTGCTCCAGCGCCTCGGTCAGCTTCAGCGCGCCTTGCCGCAGCCCCTCCTCGCGGGCACGGGCCTCCGCCTCGACGATGGCCGAGCGTTGCGCCTGCTCGGCCGCCTGCAGTGCGAAGAAATAAGGCGTGAGCAGGTCGGCGATGATGCGGGCGCGTTCGATATCCTCCATCGTATAGACGCCCGCCGTTCGCGACGAACAGGAAAGTGCGGCGATGATCGTGCCCTGCACCTTCATCGGCACATGCAGGCGGCTCCTCAGCGACTCTTCGACGATCGGCCGTTTGAACGCGCCCTCGAAGTGGAAACGCTGGTCCGTCATGGCGTCGTCGGTGAGCAGAAAATCCACCTCGCCGCGGAGCAGCGAGCGGATCGGGCTGTTGACCACAGGCGCGCCGGCAAGATCGCCCCAGGCGGTCTCGATGCCGGTCTCGTAGGCCGTGTGGTAGTTGCCGCCTTCCAGGAGCACGCAGACATCGAGATGGTCGTGCGGGATGATGTGGGCAACCTCGGCCGCAACCGAACGGATGGCCGAGCGGAAGTCGAGCTGACCCGCCAGCAGCCGGGAAATGCCGAGATAATGTTCGAACATGGCTGCGGGTGCCGGATGCAGCATGGTGGTTCCTCCCCGAGACGGCAGCCGGCTCCTCAACCCGCCGCGATCCCTTCACAGTAAGCGCCCGCGGAAGCGCGCCGTCTTGCGTAAACCCGCAGCGAATTGCGCAAAACCCGCAAACGACTTGCTGCCTTGCCCCTGTACAGCTCGGTCGATCTCCCGCATCCTGCCCTTACTGAGAGGAGGAAGCTCAGTGCAAGAACAATTTTCACTCGGGCCCGATTGGGCAGGCAGGAGTGAAGCGATCCGCCGACCGGCGATCATCAGGGAGGAAGACATGACAATCCGCAAGATGCTTCTGGCATCGGCCGCTATTGCTTGCGCCGCGATGCCCGTTTCCGCCTTTGCCGACACGTCGGCCAAGAAAATCGCCCTTTCCAACAATTATGCCGGTAACTCCTGGCGCCAGGCCATGCTGACGAGCTGGGGCAAGGTGACGGGCGAAGCCGTGAAGGCCGGCGTCGTTGCCGCAGCCGATCCTTTCACCACCGCCGAGAACCAGGCGACGGAACAGGCCGCGCAGATCCAGAATATGATCCTGCAGGGCTATGACGCCATCGTGCTCAACGCCGCCTCGCCGACGGCGCTGAACGGCGCGGTCAAGGAAGCCTGCGACGCCGGCATCACCGTCGTCTCCTTCGACGGCATCGTGACCGAGCCCTGCGCCTGGCGCATCGCCGTCAACTTCAAGGAAATGGGCCGTAGCGAGGTCGAGTACCTGTCGAAGAAACTTCCGGAAGGCGGCAACCTGCTCGAGATCCGCGGCCTCGCCGGTGTCTTCGTCGACGACGAGATCTCCGCCGGCATTCACGACGGCGTCAAGCAGTTCCCGCAGTTCAAGATTGTCGGCTCCGTTCACGGCGACTGGGCGCAGGACGTGGCGCAGAAGGCTGTTGCCGGCATTCTGCCGAGCCTGCCCGACATCGCCGGCGTGGTGACGCAGGGCGGCGACGGTTATGGCGCCGCACAGGCGATTGCCGCTACCGACCGAAAGATGCCGGTGATCATCATGGGCAACCGCGAAGACGAACTGAAGTGGTGGAAGGAACAGAAGGACGCCAAGGGTTACCAGACGATGTCCGTGTCCATCGCACCTGGAGTTTCGACGCTCGCCTTCTGGGTCGCCCAGCAGATCCTCGACGGCAAGCAGGTGAAGAAGGACCTCGTCGTGCCCTTCCTGCGCATCGACCAGGACAATCTTGAAACGAACCTCGCCAATACTCAGGCCGGCGGCGTCGCCAACGTGGAATACACGCAGGCAGACGCGATCAAGGTGATCGAGTCGGCAAAATAACTCTCCCGGCGACTGCCGCGCGGGCCGAAAATGGGCGCGCGGCAGTCCTTCCGAGCAGGCATGGCGGGCAGCATGGATGAGGTTTTGAAGGCGGTGATCGCCGTCGATGGCGCCAGGGTGAGCTTCGGCGCGGTCAGGGCGCTCGACGGCGTCACGCTCAGCGTCATGCCGGGCGAATGCGTCGGGCTCGTCGGCCATAATGGCGCCGGCAAATCCACCATCGTCAGCGTCATCAACGGCGGCCTGACACCACACGAAGGAAGCGTGGCAAGCGACGGCGAGCGGCTGGAGCGCTACGGCATCAACGCGGCGCGCGCCCGCGGCGTGCGCTGCGTCTTTCAGGAGCTTTCGCTCTGCCCCAACCTTTCCATCGTCGAGAATACGCGCATCATGCATCGCCATCTCGGTGGCTTCGGCTGGCGCCGGCGCGCCGCTGATATCATCGAGAAGAGCCTCGACGCCGTCTTTCCCGGCCATGGCATCGACAGCAGCCAGGCGGTAGGAGATCTTTCTATCGCCGAGCGGCAGATGGTCGAGATTGCAATGGCCTTTTCCAACGCCGGCGTTGCGCCGCAGCTGGTGATCCTTGATGAACCGACCTCGTCGCTTGATGCAAGTCTTGCCCGCCAGATGCTCGATCATGTCCGCCGCTTCGTTGCCGCCGGCGGATCCGTCATTTTCATCTCGCATATCCTGCACGAGATCCTCGAAACCTCCGACCGCATCGTCGTCATGAAGGATGGCCGCGTGGTCGCCGAACGTCCGGCTGATGGATTCGACCATCACGGCCTCGTGGAAGCGATGGGCACCGTTGCGAAGGAAGAGACCGGGCCGCGTTCGGCGCGCGAACAATCCACCGCTCCGCTGATTTTGTCTCATCAGACGAAAGGCCTTCCCTTCACCGCCCGCAAGGGAGAGATCGTCGCACTGGCTGGACTGGCCGGGCACGGGCAGACCGAGTTGCTGCTCGCTTTGCACGCCGCCCAGTCCGGCAACTGGCTGCCTGAGCGCGATCCAATCGTCACCTTCGTCGCCGGCGACCGTCGCCTCAACGGCGTCTTCGAGCTGTGGAGCATCCTGCGAAACTTCTCGATCGCCTCGCTCGGTGATCTCACCCGGCGCGGCCTGATCCTCGCCGGCGAAGAGGAGATGAAGGGTGCCGATTGGAAGCGGCGGATCGAGATTCGCACGCCGGATATGGCAAACCGCATCCTGTCGCTTTCCGGCGGCAACCAGCAGAAGGTGCTGTTTGCCCGCGCGCTTGCGACGCGCGCGCCTGTTGTTCTGATGGACGATCCGATGCGCGGCGTCGACGTCGGGACCAAACAGGAGGTCTATACGATTATCCGCGAGGAAGCGGCGCGCGGCCGCACTTTCATCTGGTACTCGACCGAAATGGACGAGGTCCGCCTCTGCGACCGCGTCTACGTCTTCCGCGAAGGCCGCATCACCGCCGAACTCGCCGGCGACGTCGTCAACGAGACGAACATCATCGCCGCTTCCTTCGAGGGGGGCGCCGCATGACGTTCCGGCTGTCGTCCGACGCCTTGCGTCTTGCCATTCCTGCCCTGTCGCTGACGCTGCTGCTTGCCGCCGTCTTCTGGCTGCAACCGCGCGCCATGAGCTATGTCGGGCTCAACCTGCTGTTCAATCTGGCCGTGCCCATCGCGCTTGCGACGATCGCCCAGATGCTGGTCATGGCGGTCAACGATCTCGATCTCTCGATGGGCACCTTCGTCAGCTTCGTCGCCTGCGTCACCGCCACCTTTCTGCGGGATGCCCCGGTGACCGGCAGCCTGATCCTTGCCGGCGCGATCGCCACCTATGCGGCCCTCGGCGTCGTCATCCATCTGCGCAACCTGCCGTCCATCGTCGTGACCCTCGGCATGAGCTTCGTCTGGGGCGGCCTGGCCGTGCTGCTGCTGCCGGCGCCCGGCGGCCAGGCGCCGGACTGGGTGCGCTGGTTGATGACCGTCAAGCCGCCGCTGGCGCCGATGGCGATCGTCGCCAGCATCGCCATCGCCGCCATTGCCCATCTCCTCGTCATGCGCTCCTCGCTCGGCGTGCTGATCCGCGGCATCGGCGGCAACCAGCGCTCGGTCGAGCGCGCCGGCTGGTCGATCGTCGCGGCGCGGGCGAGCGCCTACGGTCTTGCCGGCTTGTTTGCCGTGCTCGCCGGCATCGCCCTCGTCGGCCTGACCACCTCGGCCGATGCCAATATCGCGCTGCGATACACGCTGCTGTCGATCGCCGGGGTGATCCTCGGTGGCGGCGAGTTCATCGGTGGCCGCATCTCCCCTGTCGGCGCCGTCATCGGCGCGCTGACGCTGACGCTCGCAGGCTCGTTCCTGTCCTTCCTGCGCATCTCGCCGGACTGGCAGATCGGCGCTCAGGGCGCGATCCTGATTATCGTGCTGGCATTGCGCCTGATGCTGAACCGCTTGGAGAAGCGGGAGAAACGCCGATGAGCCCTCGCCTGCGCCTTCTCGGCAAACCCTGGATCTGGTCGTGGCTTGCCGCCTTTGTCGTCTGGTTGCTGACGATCATGGTGACGCTCGGCGCCAGCACGCTCGGCCTGTCGCAGGCAGCCCTCACCTTCGCCGCCTTCTCGGTCGTCGTCGGCCTCGGCCAGATGTTCGTCATCACGCTCGGTCCCGGCAACATCGACCTCTCGGTTCCGGCCACTATGACGCTTGCCGGCACGGTGGCTCTGAAGCTGATGAATGTCGAAAACGGCATGATCCTGCCCGGTCTTCTGATTGCGATCTTCATCGGCCTCGTTGTCGGTCTCGGCAATTATGCACTGATCAAGGCGTTGCGCATTCCGCCGATCATCGCCACGCTGTCAATGAGCTTCATCGTCCAGTCCGCCGCGATCTGGACGAACCGGGGCTTGCGCATCAAGCCTCCGAGCATGCTGGCCGAGTTTACCACGTCGAACACACTCGGCGTGCCGAATGTGGCGATCGTCGCATTGCTGATTTCGCTGCTTGCCTGGTTTCTGCTGGAGAAGACGATTTACGGGCGCTGGATCTCGGCGATCGGCCAAAGCATGCCGGCCGCGCGCATGGCCGGCATACCGGTCGACGGCACGCGTTTCGTCACCTACCTGTTCTGCGCAGTGCTGGCATCGGTCGCAGGCTACCTGCTCGCCTGTTTCTCCGGCGGCGCCGCGCTCAACATGGGCTCGGAATATCTCCTGATGTCGATTGCCGTCGTCGTGATCGGCGGCACGGCGGTCGCCGGCGGCGATTCCAACGTGCCGGGCATCTGGGGCGCCTCGCTCTTCATGTTCCTGGTCGTGTCCATGCTCAACACCTACGGGGTCGGCGCGGGCTTTCGCCTGATCATGACCGGCCTCATCATCATCAGCGTCATCATGCTCGCCGGCGGCCGCCGGGCGGGCATGCGATAAACGGAAAGACCGCCATGGCCGAGGCCAGTATCTACGAAATCCACGACCCGCGTTTCCGGCAGATGATCGTGACGAGCGCCGGTCTCGAAGAACTCTATTCCGGCTGCCGCTGGGCTGAGGGTCCCGTCTGGTTCAACGATGCGAACCAGCTCCTGTGGAGCGACATTCCCAATCAGCGCATGCTGCGTTGGACCCCCGAAAGCGGTGTCTCCGTCTATCGGCAACCGTCCAATTTTACCAATGGCCATACGCGCGATCGGCAGGGACGGCTGATTTCCTGCGAACATGGGACACGCCGCGTTACGCGCACGGAGGTCGATGGCTCGATCACCGTACTCGCCGATCGTTTCAAGGGCGCCAGGCTCAATTCGCCGAACGACGTGGTGGTGAAATCAGACGGGACGATCTGGTTCACCGACCCCACCTACGGCATCATGTCGGATTATGAAGGCTATCGCGCCGAGCCGGAGCAGCTGACCCGCAACGTCTACCGGCTCGATCCGGCGACCGGCGCACTTGCGGCCGTCGTCACGGATTTCACCCAGCCGAACGGCCTTGCCTTCTCGCCCGACGAGACAATTCTTTACGTGGCGGATTCGGCAGCAAGCCATGATGAAAGCCTGCCGCGTCACATCCGCGCTTTCCAAGTGGTCGACGGCAGCAGGCTCACGAACGGCCGGGTCTTCTGCCTGATCGACAGCGGTATTCCGGACGGTATCCGCGCCGACGTCAATGGAAACCTCTGGTCGAGTGCTGCCGATGGCGTGCATTGCTTCGACCCGGCTGGAAAACTGATCGGCAAGATCCGCGTGCCCCAGACCGTCGCCAACCTCACCTTCGGCGGCCCCCGGCGCAACCGGCTGTTCATTGCGGCGACGCGTTCGGTTTATTCGGTCTATCTCGCAGTCAGCGGTGCTCAGCTGCCGTGAGAGCCCGATAATCTGCGCGCGGATCGAACTCCGATATGGAGGGCGCCGCCTGTTCAGTGCTTGGTGATGCGGTCGCCGCGGTCGCCCTCGCCTGGCTTTGCTTTGGTCTTTGCCGTCTGGCGGCGATCGGCCGACAGTGAGCGGCCGACATCGTCGCTTTCCTTGAATTGCCCCTTTTCATTGCGGCGGACGTAGCGTTTGTCGCTGCCGGTATCGATAAGTTCGCGCTTGGTCATGTCATTCATTCCTATGGTTGCCGTCTGATTAGAACGCGCGTCGCGGCAAAAAGATGCATGGAATCAAGAGCATCTTACGTCTCGCCATCCGGGCTACGGATGCGCCTTGTGTCCTTGATTTTTGATTCGTTTCGACGCGGAACAATCCGCCGGCCGATTGGGTTGACTCGCATCGATTGCCTCAGGAGTATGAGGACATGCTTGTCCCGCCGGCAAGTGGGAAAGGCTGTATCAAGTTCGCAGACGAGACTGAAAACCGGTCCGGGAAGGGCAAACAATATTCATGACACGTTCGCGCCGCCCCTCATTGCCATTCCTCAACGAGTCCAACGCGACGCTGCAATCTCGTCCGATCCGCAAGCGCAATCCCGACCAACCAAGCCTTCCGTTCGATCCAATGCCGACGAGGATCGAGCCGTGCCTTGCGCTGCTGAAGCCCAACGTGCCGCTCGGGTCGGATTGGCTGTACGAGGCGAAGTGGGACGGCTACCGGCTGGCGATCCATATCGAGCCGAAGGGCGTGCGCGTGATTACGCGTGGCGGCCATGACTGGACCGACCGCTTTCCCGCCATCGCCTCGGCAGCAAAAGAACTGGGCTTGACCACCGCCATATTGGATGGGGAAGCGGTGGTGTTGGACGATGACGGCCGATCGGATTTCGGGGCGTTGCAGCGTTCGCTCGGAGGTCGAGGCGGCAAGCGGGCTTCGGCCGAATCCATACTCTACGCCTTCGACCTATTGTATCTCGACGGGCATGACCTGACAGGCACCGAGCTTGCCGTGCGCCGGCACCTTCTTGGAGACCTGATACCAGGCGGCGATGGGACGATCCGCTTTTCCGAAGAGCTGGAACTGCCGGCCGAAGACCTGCTCGAGCACGCCTGCCATCATCGGCTGGAAGGCATTATCGCCAAACATCGCGACCGGCCCTACCGCAGTGGCCGCACCGGCGACTGGCTGAAGATCAAATGCGTCCAAAGCGAAAGCTTCATGATCGTCGGTTACGAACAATCGACATCCGCCCGCGGCGGCATCGGCAGTCTGCTGCTCGCCGGCAAAAAGGGTTTCGACTGGATTTACACTGGGGCGGTTGGAACCGGCTTCAGCGCCCGTGATGCCGAGCAGCTGAAAACGACGCTCGATAAGTTGAAGACGAACCAGCCGGTCGTTACCCTGAAGGGCAAGCGCTACGTCTTCGTACAGCCGACCCTGATCGCCGAGATCGAGTTTCGCGGCTGGACGGATGACGGCAGTCTACGTCACGCCTCTTACAAGGGACTGCGCGAGGTTCAGGACAATGCGGCCGTCTTTGATATGAGCGGCTTCATTGGCAGTTGAGGGATCATGATCGCCATTTTTTGCGGATGCTTGGCAAAGGAACCGAAACAAACAAGCTGAAGCGGTATAATTCAGTAGAATTGAATGCTCGAAATATCAAAATTGTTGGAAGTACTTACCCGATTTCCGCGTCGAACATCTTTAAACCTATAGGCGCAATCCTTACGTCCCTCATCGTCATGTCTATCAAAGCGACACCGATGTGAGAGCATTCACGACCACGCCGCCCCTCTGGGGACTCGGGACGCGCGGTCATTTTTTCCAGACAATGAGCAGCCCAAGCGTTCGATACACCTGAGTGCGTCGAGCGAATAGGCGCGCCATCTCCCCGTCTTATCCAATACCAACCGGGCGGCCATCGGGTGGATGAACCCGTGCGCCCATACGAGAAAAAAGATGGAAAACCTACAATATCTTGGCCCGATGGGGTGGAGGGTGATCGTTTTCGCCGTCCCGGTCATCGTGGTGGTCATGCTGTTCCGGTGGAGCGGCGTGATCCGCTATATCCCGAACGACAGGCTCGGCATTCTCGAAAAGCTGTGGAGTTTTCGCGGCTCCGTCGAGACCGGCTTCATTGCGCTTTACGGTGAGGCGGGCTTCCAGCCGGAAGTGGTGCGCGGCGGCCTGCATTTCTTCATGCCGTTCCAGTATTCGATGCATCGCGCCAATCTCGTCACCATTCCGCAGGGCCAGATCGGCTACGTCTTTGCCCGTGACGGCGAGCCGTTGCCGCCGACCCAGACACTGGCCTCGAATATCGATGCCGATGATTTTCAGGATGTGCGCAGCTTTCTCACCAAGGGCGGCCAGAAAGGGCCGCAGCGAAAGATCCTGCGCGAAGGGACCTACGCGATCAATCTTGCGCAGTTCATCGTGCTGACCGCGCAATCGACCTATGCCGTCAACCTGAACGCGTCGGAACAAAAACTGTTTGCCGACATGACGACTTTGATCAGCGAGCGGAATGGCTTCGAGCCCGTCGTCATTCATGACGCCGAGGACCTGATCGGCATCGTCACCATCCATGACGGTCCGGCGCTGCCGGATGGCGAGATCATCGCGCCGACTGTTGCCAACAACCCTAGGGATGCAAACTTCCACAATAATTTTCAGGATCCGGAGAAATTTCTCAATGCCGGCGGTTATCGCGGCAGGCAGCTGCAAGTACTGGCCGACGGCAGTTATTTCCTCAACCGCATTTTTGCGACCGTCGAACTTGTGGAGAAGACGATCATCGACGTCGGCACCGTGGGTGTTGTCGTCTCCTATACCGGCCGGCGAAGCGCGGATATCTCCGGCTCGTCCTATCGCCATGGCGAACTGGTCGAGACCGGCGCACGCGGTGTCTGGTCGACGCCGCTTTTGCCGGGCAAATATGCGTTCAACACCTATGCCGGTAATATCATCATCGTGCCGACCACCAACTTCGTGCTCAAATGGACGAAGGAACAGTTCGGCGAGCACAGGCTGGACGAAAATCTTTCCGAAGTGTCGCTGATCACCAAGGATGCGTTCGAACCCGTGCTGCCGCTCTCGGTCGTCGTGCATATCGACTATATGAAGGCGCCGCTCGTCGTGCAGCGTTTCGGCGATATCAAACGGCTGGTCGAACAGACGCTCGATCCGATGGTCTCGGCCTATTTCAAGAATATCGCCCAGACCAAGACGTTGATCCAACTGCTGCAGGAACGCAGCGAAATCCAGCGCACATCCGGTGACGAGATGCGCGAGAAGTTCGGCTCCTACAGCCTCGAGCTGCAGGAAGTGCTGATCGGCACGCCTCGCGCCAATAATGGCCAGAACAGCATAGAGCAGATCCTGATCCAGCTGCGCGAACGTCAGATCGCCGTTGAAAAGGTCGAGACCTATAAATTGCAGGAAGCGGCTGCGATCCAGGAGCGCACATTGCGCGAGAAGCAAGCGCTGGCCGAACAGCAGGCCAAGATCACGACCTCGGCACTCACCATCGAGATTAGCGAGAACGAAGGCAAGGCGCAGCTTGCCCGCACCCGCCAGCAGGCAGAGACCATTCAGGTCACCGCCAAGGCCGAAGCGGAAAAGGTTCGGCTTGCCGGCCTGGGTGAGGCCGACCGGATCAAGGCGATCGCCCTTGCCGATGCCGAGCGCATCAAGGCGACCGGTCTTGCCGATGCCCAGAAGGTGCGCGCGGTCGGTCTGGCGGAAGCGGAAGCCACGGAGAAGAAGGTCGCGGCCTTTGGCGGTCCGGACTATCAGCTCCACTCGCAGGTGCTCATGCGCTTTGCCGAAGCGATCGAGAACGGCAAGCTGCCGCTCGTGCCACAGATCCAGGTCGGCGGTGCCGGCGGTGAGAAGGGCGGCGCCAACGGCCTGGTGGAAATGATGCTGTCGATGCTGGTCGCCGACCGGCTTGGACGACAGGGTGCCCCGGCTGTGGTGCCGGCGCCGGCCGAATAACATTGGATGGGCCGGTCATGCCGGCCCACTTTCATCCTGCCTAAAACGCTGGTCGGAAACTCTCCAGTAGAAGCCCGAAACTGGGCCGCCATTCGAATAGATCGACGCTCGAGTACACGCCGGATCGGACGAAGGGATCTCCCGCGCTGAACGCCTCGAACTCGGCCAGCGCTTCGACTTCCGCGATCACGACGGCGGGTGAACCCCTGCCCTCGGCCGGCGGTGCAGACGGGCCGGAAAGCAGGATGCGGATCGCCGCGCTGCGCAGATAGGCCTTATGTTCCTCGAGCAACCGGGAACGTTCGGCAGCCTTGCCGGGGTTGGATACCGCATAGCGGACAACGATCATTATCTGCTCTCGACCGGCGTCAGCACGAAATCGAAATCGGAGCGCCAGACCGTCGGACGATCGACACGCTCGAAAGGCGCGACGAGGCTGTTTTTGACACCAAACACCGTATCGGATTCCAGATAGGGATCGTCGCCGACAAACGTGTGGGTTACCAGTTTCTGATAACCTGGAGCCGTGATCAGGTAATGGGTATGGGCAGGACGGTAGGGATGGCGGCCGAGGGACGTCAACATCTGGCCGACCGGACCGTCATCCGGGATCGGATAGGAGACCGGCTTGATGCCGACGAAGCTGTAGGCGCCATCTGCGCCGGTGATGAAAATGCCCCGGTTGTTCCATTTCGGCTGGATATCCGGCTGCTGGACGTCGTAGAAGCCATCGGCATTATCCGACCATACGTCGATCCGGGCTCCCTCGATCGGATTACCATCGAGATCCAGCACTCGCCCGATGAAGAGGCAAGTCTCGCCCTTGCCGTCGAGCGAGATGGCTTCGCCCATCTGGCGGACGGGCGCGCCTTCGATATGAAACGGTCCAAACACGGTATTTTCGGTGGCGCCCGGCGGACGCCGGTTGTTGATCGCATCCACCAGCATTGAGAAACCCAGCGTATCGCTGAGCAGGATGAATTCCTGTCGCTGGTCGTGACAGAGATGGCCGGTACGGGTCAGGAAGCCTATGGCCAGTTCCCATTCTTCCTGGGTGAGGCTGATATCCTTGGCAAAGGCATGCAAATGCTTGACAAGCGACGCCATGACTTCGGCCAGACGGGGATTGATGTCCGGCCCCATCCGCGTGTTGACGGCTTCCGCGGATCTCTCTTCGCTGAAATATTCAGGCACGCGGCCCTCCTCCTAACGCGTTAATGCGGCCGTGCGCCTTCCCAGGCGCTCTGCAGCAAAGCCCGGATCGCTTTTCCTTCGATCGGGCGCGGGTTCCAGTAGGGATTCCGGGCGGCGAGTTCTGCCGCAAGGTCCAGATCGGCTTCCTTCATACCCAGATCCCGCAACGCCATCGGGGCACCGATCGAAGCGGCAAAATCATAAAGACCGCTGCCCAGCGAGCCGCCGAAAAGATCGGCAGCGGGCTTGAGCGCATCCAATGCGGCTGCGGCGTTGTAGGCAGCGGAATGGGGCAGAATGACAGCATGGGTTTCTGCATGCGGCAGATCGAAGCTACCGCCCAGCGTATGGCAAAGCTTGTGATGCAGGGCCATTCCAACGGCTCCGAGCACCGTGCCGCACAGCCAGGAGCCGTAAAGCGCTTCGCTTCTGGAGTCGATGTCCCCAGGGGCATTGACGATTTGCGGCAAAGCCTGCTTCAGCGCGCGCAACCCCTCGACCGCCATCATCGACGAAATGGGATTGCGATCCTGCGCATAGAGCCCTTCGACCGCATGCGCCATGGCATTGAGCCCGCTGCTGACGCTGATGTTGACCGGCAATCCCAATGTCAATTCGGGGTCGTAGATCACCACTTCCGGCAGGATGCCGGGGCCGCGGACCGTGATCTTCTGCCCGTTCTCCGTCTGGCCGAGGATTGGAGTAACCTCCGACCCCGCATAGGTCGTCGCCACCACGATCTGTGGTGCGTCGTTGCGATAGGCGATTGCCTTGCCGAGACCGATCGTCGACCCGCCGCCGATCGCGACCACGCAATCGGCACCGGCCATCTCGTATGCCGCCAGCGCGCGCTCGGTCACATCGACCGGCGTGTGCATGACAGCGCCGTCGAATAGTCCCGCCGCAAGCGGGCCGAGGGAAGCGGCGATACGTTGAGCATCGGCTTTCTGGTGCTGGGTCGAAAGGATCAGGGCGCGCTTGCCGCCCTGCCCTGCAATCGCCTCGGCGAGGCGACTCACAGAACCGCTCCCGAAGATGATCTGAGCTGCACTGACCGTGTATCTGAAAGGTGCGACCATGTTATCGATCGAGTTTGAACAGTGAGACTGCATTGGTGCGGCCGATCTTCAGACGGTCGGCTTCGGAGATGGTGGTGCTGTCGAACCAGTTTGCAGCATGATCGACGTTCTCGAAAGGCCAGTCTGTCGAAAACAGAATTCTGTCCGCGCCGATTTCCAACATAGCATCGATCAGCGATTGCGTGCGGAAATTGCCCGACGTCGTAATGTAGAAATTCTCGTTAAAATAATCGGCAATCGGGCGTTTGGCCGGATAGTTCTTTTCTACCTTGACCCACGCATTCCGGTTGTCGATGCGCCACATCATGTACGGCAGTCCCTCGCCCATGTGACCGACGATGATCCGCAAAGCCGGGTGCTCGTCAAACAGGCCGGATCCCATCAGGCGCAGCGCATGAACAGCGGTCTCCTGCGCGAACGCCCATGTCGGACCCATCAGCCAGGAATGGCCGGCATAGATCCGGCTATCCTGCGGTAGCGGGTTGCGCGGGTGCAGATAGAAAGGAACGTTGAGTTTTTCGACTTCGGCCCAGAACGGACGGTATTGCGGCAGGTCGTAGTAGAGCGGCGTTGATCCGTCGCCTTCCTGCGAGAAGCCGTTGACCAGTGCGCCGACGAAACCCATCGTTGTCACGCAGCGCTGCAATTCCTGCGCAGCGGCATCCGGATCCTGCAGGGGCAAAGCTGCAAATCCGAGGAAACGGTTCGGGTTTTTAGCGCATTGCTCGGCCAGAAAGTCGTTGGCACGTCGGGAAATCTCCAGGGCCTTTGCCCTGTCCGGGATCGCCTGCACGGCCGGAGCGTTCAGCGACAGGATCATTTTCTCGATGCCGTGAGCATCCATCAGCCGCAAACGCTTGTCCTGGATATCCAGAAGACGGGCGGACAGTTCCGTCCAGTAGTCGCCCGGCACGAACCCGGCCGAATCCTGCAGCGTCTCGGGAATGGCGAAATGTTCTTCAAGCGCGATCTTGCCTTGCACGATATGCTCTCTTTCCTGTCTTCAATCGAAATAATGAGGATGGCGGATCAGAACTGTCCCTTGGGCGGAAGACCGAGCAGTTGTTGGCCGACCATGGTGCCGACGGCATCCCAGTTCATGGAAATGTGGCGCCCGACGGCATTTGCATCGCGCCATGCCCGCTGCACGGGATTGGACATCTGGAGGCCGAGGCCGCCGGTCGATGCATTGAGTGCTTCGACCGCCCGGAGCGCCAGGCTAACCGCAAAGGACTGGCTGCGGCGGGCGAGAATCCGATCTTCCTCGGTGATCTCGCCGGTACCATCCGCGCGGGCCTGGGCCAGTTGCTGCGCCCGGGCAATATCCCGCAGAATGATTTCGCGGGCAGCATCCACGGATGCGGAGGCTTCCGCCACGCGAAGCTGGATCGTCGGAAATTCGGCGATCTTGTTGTTGCCACCGGCAACCGCACCCCGTGTCACCCTGGTCCCGATGTGGTCGATGTAGCTATCCAATGCGCCCTTCGCCGCACCGACGGCGGCGCTGCCGAGGCAGAACGGAATTCCCATGAGCAGCGGCATGTTGAAAAGGCCGACACCCTCATAGAAGCGCCCGCCCTGCGTTCTGCCGGAGGTCGCGTCCGGAAAGCTCAGTATGCGATATTGCGGAACGAAGACTTCCTTGAGGATCAGGCTTTTTGAGCCGGTACCCGCAAGGCCGACCACATCCCAGGTCTCGGCAATGGCATAGTCGCTGGCGGGAACCAGAAGGAAGGCCGGCATGGGACGCTCGCCCTCGCCGTTTGGCGGAATGATCGCCGCACAGAGGGCCCACTGGGCATTTTCGCATCCGCTCGCAAAGGCCCAATCGCCGGACAGACGGAAACCGCCCTCGACGCGTTCAGCCATTCGGACCGGCGCGTAGGAACCGCAGAGCAGCGCATCCGGATTGCTACCCCACACGTCCTGCTGGACCCTTTCCTCGAACATGGCGAGGAGCCATTGATGCGCGGAAAGGAGGCCGGCAACCCAGCCGGTGGAGGCACAGGCCGACGACAGTTCGATATTTGCATCGACAAGCTCGGCAAACGATCCTTCCGCGCCGCCGAAACGGGCAGGCTTGACGATATCGAAATAGCCGGCGGAGCGCAGCAGATCGATATTGCGCACCGGCACACGGCCGGATTTTTCGGTATCGCGGGCGCCGGCACGGATTTCGTCCAGCACCGGTGCGATGCGATCTGCAAGACATGCGTTCTCGACCCGCGCTGCGGCGGGAAACAGGGCAGCTGTATTGTTCATGGAACGACCTTCAATTCTGGGATGTGGGAAGCGCGTGCTGTGGCGCGCAATATTTCGAGTTTTCGTACATTAGCGGGATCGTGTCGTCGGAGAGGCGTGTATCCACCACCTGCCCGATGAAGATCGTGTGCGTCCCGTAGGGAACCGCGCCCATGCGACGGCAGACAACCGAGGCATGAGCGGAATCCAGCACCATCATGCCGCGCTCATGGCGAACCCAATCGGCAGCCTCGAAGCGCCGCTCAGGCGCAATCTTGCCGCTGAATCCTTCCGACAGGGCGACCTGCCTGTCGGTCAGAATGCTGACTGCAAATTCCGGCACCTCAAGCAGCATGTCATGCAGGTAGGTGCGATTGTTCAGGCAGATGAGGAGAGACGGCGGATCCATCGAAAGTGAGGTGACGGCAGTTGCCGTCATGCCATGGTCCGTACCGTTGCGGCAGGCAGAGATGATCGTCACCGTCGCCGGGAAACGGCGCATGGTCGATCGAAACGCATCGCTGATCGGTGCGGGGGCCGGCACTATGCCGAGAGCAGCAGTGGCAGACATGATTTCCTCCCGTGTTTCCTCGTCGTCAAATTATTGCATTTGCAACTGTTGTCAACGCAAATCTAGAAGTCAGGCGGGAAAAATGTTTGATCTACCCCGCCATTGTCGACGGCTGAAAGCCAATCATGTTGTCATCCCGGTCATTTAGGTGCATGTCGGAGAGAACGTTCAGCAAGCGCCCCGAATCCCGCCAGCAGACAGAGATATGTACAAACTTACCGATTCCGTTCCGTATCTTCTCAATCGCGCCGGCGTGCGGATAGCCGAGGTATTCGCGCAGAGAATTGCCGAAGACGATCTCAGCGTGGCGATGTACCGGGTTCTGGCGATGCTCAAGGAGCGCCGGGAAAGCACGCTGGGGGATCTCGCCGACGTCGTCTCTGTCGAGATTTCGACGCTTTCGCGCCTCGTCGGCACACTGGCCAAGCGCAAGCTGGTGTCGAGAACACGCCCGGAAGACAATGGCCGTATCGTCATCGTCAGGCTGACCCCGCAGGGCGAGGCGCTGACGGAAAGGCTCATGCCGCTTGCCGTGGAGCTTGAACGCACCGCGGTTCAGGGCATGTCGGCCGAGGAGGTCGCAGCCCTGAAAAATGCGTTGCGCCGCATGCACAGCAACCTGCCGGCCATGTCCGCAAAGGGAAAAGTTGCCAGCTGAGAAGTTTGCAGTTGCAAATATTTTATTCGCAAGTATTTAATAGCGTGTCATCGTTGTCTTGACATCGCCCGCTCGCGGGTGAGTCTGGCGCTTGGAGGAACCACGCCGGCAATGATCCAGGAGGATTTGTACATGGATCGGTGCGGACCTGCCACTGGCAGGAGCGTACTTCCTGTACGCAATGTATGGGGAGGGAAAATTGGCCATACAAGATCTCGCTATTTTCAACGAACGCGTTCGCAGCCCGAATATCATCATCGCCCTTTGTGGTCTGCTGATCCTGTTCGACGGGTATGATCTGATCGTTTACGGCGCAGTCGCGCCGGCGCTGCTCGGTGAAGCAAGCTGGGGCCTGACGCCCGGAATGGTCGGAAGAGCTGCTTCCATCACCCTGTTCGGCATGCTGCTCGGCGCGCTCGTTGCGGGAACACTCGCCGACAGGATAGGCCGTCGCAAGGTCATCATCGGCAGCCTGTTGAGCTTCTCCGTTATGATGATCGGCAGCGGTCTTGCACCGAACTTTCTTGTTTTCGAGGCAACACGCTTTCTCGCCGGCCTGGGGCTTGGCGCTCTTTTTCCGACAGTAACAGCGTTGATCATCGAGTTTTCCCCGCCGAAACGGAAGGCGATCGCCTATTCCTTTGCGCTTCTGGGTTATCTGGCCGGCGGCATCATCTCGGGGATCCTCGGAA
This sequence comes from Rhizobium leguminosarum bv. trifolii WSM2297, assembly GCF_000271845.1. Next base: position 367,698 of record NZ_JH719392.1, read on the forward strand.
TGTTGCTGATACAGAAATACGGATGGCGTCCGCTGATGATCATCGGCGGCGCACCGATCCTGCTCCTGCCTTTCTTCATCCGCCTCATCCCTGAGTCCCCCGAATGGCTGGCAACGAAGAACCGCCAGGCCGAAGCCAACCAGATCGCAAACCAGTACGGATTGCCCAATCCCCTGGCCAAGCCCGTTGCGGCACGCCAGGTCGGCATCCGGGCGCTGTTTTCCGAAGGTCGCCTGCTACCGACTTTGAACGCATGGGGCATCCACTTCTGTTCGCTTCTGCTGACATTCGGCATGGTCAACTGGCTTCCGACCATTATGAACAAGATGGGCTATGACCTCGGTTCTGCCCTGCTCTTCTCCGTAACGCTCAATCTCGGAGCCGCAGTCGGCCTGCTGATCGGCGCAAGGATTGCCGACCGTGGAAATGTCAAAATTGTCGTGGCAGGTCTGTTTCTTCTCGGAGCCTGCTCGATCTGGTTGCTGACGCAGGTGGATCAGGGCCTCCAGGTTTACGCTCTCGTCGCACTTGCCGGTACGGGAACGATCGGCACGCAGATCCTCGCCAATATTCTCGTTGGAAATCTCTATCCGGTCGAGATCCGTGGAACTGGCCTTGGCTTCTCGCTCGGCATCGGCCGTATCGGAGGTATGATAGGACCGGCCATCGGCGGTGCGGTTCTAGGTGCGGGCCTCGCTCCGCAGTGGAACTTCTACATTTTCGCTTCGGTCGGAGCCGTGGGATGCATCCTCGCACTCATGACATTGCTGTACCGCAAAAAGGCTGATTGATGCCGGATTGTCGGCAGGTTCGCCATCCGGAACCTGCCGACAACTACTAATGAACCATTCCAGGTTTCGCCCTATTGGCGAACTGGTGGACGAGCATGATGCCCTGCTCAAGCAGCAGCTCGGCCGCCCGCAGATTGTGCGGCGCAAGCTCCCCCGAAAGTCCGCGGATCGTATTGGCGATGCAGACGGAGTTGGCGACGAAACGGGCGTCGCCCTCCCCTTCGGCCTCCTCGGCGGTTGCTTCCAAGGCGTCGGCGACGGTGTCGAGCAGGCTCGACCGTTCAACAAGCGTCATGTCGTTCAGGGTTTTCGAAATGCCGTTCATGATTGTCTCCTCGCGCGTGCCCAAGGCGGCCGCAGCGCCGATTTTCTCGATGTGAGTCAGATGGCTATGACTGTCAGATGGAGATGCATGTCTTCAGAAGCAACGCATGGCTGCCGCGCGCTTCACGCATGCGTGCAGCAAGACGCGCGGCTCAAGCACTCATTTCGCACCGATCATTCCTGATGCTTCAGGAGATCGGCAAGCATCGGTCGCTGCCCTTTCAACAGCTTTGTTTCGGCGTCGGCCAGGGAAAACCAGCCGGCGCGATCAACCTCCGGAAAGCTCCTGACCTGGCCCGATTTCGGCGGCCATTCCATTTGAAACTCGGAGCTCCGTATCGCATTCACGTCCAATAGCGGATCGGCTTCGATCGACCATGCGACGACGATCTTGCCGCTGGGCTGTCGGTATTCGCCGAGCGGTGTGGCTATGCCGTCGACTGCCACACCCAGCTCTTCGGCGGTCTCCCTCTTCGCCGCTGCGAGCTCATCCTCTTCCGGCTCGACCAATCCCTTCGGGATCGACCATGCAGCCTCGTCTTTCCCGGCCCAAAAGGGACCGCCCGGATGGACGAGAAGGACTTCGAGGTCCGTGGACAGGCGCCGATAGATGAGAAGCCCGGCGCTACGGATTGCCATCGCGTTCTGCCCTTCCTGCGTCTATCAAGAGGCTAGGCATTCCTCGCAGATGCCGCAGCCGTCGTCGTCCATCCACCGACACCGGCGCTGGCAACAAAGGCAGACACGGCCATCGGGCTGCTCTTTTGTCTCTTCCGGAGGAATGATCTCGATCGTCGGGTCGAAGAGCGTGTCGGCCACAAGTTCCATCATCTCGTCGCTCCATCAGTCTGTTAGACATGAGATAGGAGCGACTACCGATGTCGGCAAGTTCTCGACAGTCGCCGGCGGCAGGGCGCTCCCCTGCCGCCGAGGTTTGGCGATGTCAGTTAATCGCCGGAATACGGGCGATGACCTTTATCTCGAAGTCGAAGCCGGCGAGCCAGTTTACGCCGAGCGCAGTCCAATTCGGATAGGGTGGCTTGCTGAAAACCTGTTGCTTGACAGCCATGATCGTTCCGAACTGGTTTTCAGGGTCGGTGTGGAAGGTGGTTACATCGACGATATCGTCCAGCGTGCAGCCGGCTGCACTCAGCGTGGCCTTCAGGTTTTCAAAGGCCAGCCGCACCTGGCGTTCGAAATCGGGTTCGGCTGTTCCGTCCGAACGGCTGCCGACCTGCCCGGACACAAACAACAGATCGCCGGATCGGATGGCGGCGGAATAGCCGTGTTCTTCGTAAAGAGCGTGCCTGTCGGCAGGAAAGATTGCTTCGCGTTGGGTCATTCTGATCTCTCTTTTTTGTTGACAGCGACCGATGAGCCCGAACAGGGCTTCACAAGTTCGCTCGCCAGTTGATATACGGTACGTATGTGATGTATTCCGTATACGCGGCGTATGTCAACCCATATACGTACCGTATGCGAATTTGAGAGAGTGAAATGGCGAAAACTCGTAGCGAAACGATGCAGGAAAACCGCGTCAAGTTGATCGCGGCTGCACGAAAGGCGTTTGCTCAAAAGGGGTACTCGGCAGCGTCGATGGACGAGCTGACGGCCGACGTCGGCCTGACACGCGGCGCGCTGTACCACAACTTCGGAGACAAGCGCGGGCTGCTGGCCGCAGTTGTCGATCAACTCGACACGGAAATGGCGGCGCGCGCCAAAGAGATTGGGGATCGGGAGGGCAACGACTGGCAGGGCCTGCTTGCGGAGGGCGCGGCCTATATCGAGATGGCGCTCAATCCGGAAGTCCAGCGCATCGTTCTGCTCGACGGACCGTCTGTGTTGGGTGATCCCTCGCAGTGGCCGAGCCAGAATAGCTGTCTACAGGTGACCAAAAACACCGTGGAGCGCCTTATCGCCCAAGGCATCCTCAAGCCGCTCGACCCGGAAGCGACGGCCCGATTGCTGAGCGGCGCGGCTCTCAATGCGGCTCTCTGGATCGCCGCCAGCGAAAATCCGCAAAGCGTGCTGCCAAAAGCGGTCGAGGCTTTTCATGCCTTGGCGGGCGGTTTGCTTGTGCAGCGTTTGTGATCGGCTGCGGGTCAGTGCCCAAGGCTGCCGGCGGCAGCGATGATCTCCGCCGTCGTGGGGAAGACGGAGAGGCTGTTCGGCCCGTCGAGCGCCTCGATGCGTGCCCAGCCGATGGTGCCGTTCGCGTTCACCAGGAAGTGCCCGACGAGCTGGGTAGCGTGATTCGCGAAGATCGCATGATCGGCTTCGGTAAGCTCGAAGCCGTCCTTGGCGTTGAGGATCGTGTTGGCTTCCATCGGGTGCAGCGGTTCCGGCAGTTCGCCGGTCGGGTTGATGCGGGCCGCCTGGAACTGCGCCATCGTTGCGACATAGGGCCATTCGGGCTGCTCACGGCTCCCATCGGGCAGGAACTCGGCATGCGGCACACCGTAGGCCCGATGCGTGCCGCAGTCCGGGTCACATAAAAGCGTTACCGGCGTCGGCCGGTGGCGGAAATACAAGCGGGCACGTTCCACCGGCGTGTTGATAACGGCCACGGTCGCCACCCCGGCGGCGCGCAGCGTCGGCTCTACGCTGGCAAGCTGTTCCAGCTGACGCCGGCAGAACGGGCAGTGAAGCCCGCGAAAGAAACCGATCAGAAACGGGCGACCGCTCAAATCGGCGAAAGAGACCATTCCGTCGAAGTTGGCCGCGGCCAGTGTGAATCCGGGTGCGGCTTCTCCAGGTTGCAGCGGGCGTTTCTGGTCTCCCATGGGATAATTCCTTTATCGTGTCGTCAGCTGGACGACCGAAATTCAACTATACCACGTGTCGCAAGAAGGCCCAGTGTTCGACAGCTGAGACGCTGCGGTTCGACACGCCCTTTGCCGCTGTCACTCCTTCACCGCCCCGGTCATCGAGGAGACGTAGTAATCCACGAAGAACGAGTAGAGGATGACCACCGGCAGCGAGCCGAACAAGGCCCCCGCCATCAGCGCTCCCCATTCGAAGACATCGCCGCGCACCAGTTCGGTCAGTACCCCGACGGGAATAGTTTTATTCTCAGAAGACTGAATGAACGTAAGGGCATAGATGAATTCGTTCCAGGACAGCGTGAAGGCGAAGATCCCGGCTGAGATCAGCCCCGGCACGGCGAGTGGCAGGATGATCTTGGTGAGAATCTGCCACCTGTTGGCGCCGTCCACCAGCGCGCTTTCCTCCAGCTCGAATGGGATCGAGCGGAAGTAGCCCATCAGCAGCCAGGTGCAGAAGGGAATGAGGAAGGTCGGATAGGTGAAGATCAGCGCCAGCCGCGAGTCGTAGATCCCGAGCTTGAAGACGATGAAGGCGAGCGGGATGAACAGGATCGACGGCGGCACGAGATAGGCGAGGAAGATCACCAGGCCGACCGAACGCGAGCCGGTGAAGCGGACGCGCTCGATTGCATAGGCGCCCAGGACCGAGGCCACCAGCGACAGAAAGGTCGAGCAGATCGCGACCAGCATCGTGTTCCACAGCCAGCCCGGGTAGGATGTCTCGAGGAACAGGTATTTGATGTGCGCCAGCGTCGGTCCCACCACCCAGAAGGGGCTGTAATTGCTATAGTCGGTCAGCTGCTCGTTGGGTTTCACCGCGGTGATTGCCATCCAATAGAACGGGAAGAGCAGAACGAAGACGAAGACCGCCATCGGCAGGTAGAGCATGACGATCCGCCGCGGCAGGCGGTTCAGATAGCTCATGCCTTCGGCATTGTCGGTGACGACCTGATCGGCGGTGTTTGAGTGTGTCGACATCGTCATTCTCCCTGAACCTGGTCCTGAGCGGTTCAGTTTTCACCGAAGCGCAGAGCCGTTCTAAAGCTTTTGTTTTTACGCAATTCCGGACGGAAAACCGCTCCGCACTTTTCCGGGAATTGCTCTAATCCTGGCCGCCCTGCTGCCATTTGCGCCGTTGCAGGCCGAAGAAGCTGAACATGATCGCACCGAGCAGGAAGGGCACCATGGCGACCGCGATGGCCGCACCCTCGCCCAGCTGGCCGCCGGGAATGCCGCGCTGGAACGACAGCGTCGCCATCAGATGCGTGGCGTTGACGGGGCCGCCCTTGGTCAGCACGTAGATCAGCTGGAAATCGGTAAAGGTGAAAAGCACCGAGAAGGTCATCACCACGGCGATGATCGGCGTCAGCATCGGCAGCGTCACATAGCGGAAACGCTGCCAGCTGGTGGCGCCGTCGAGCGAGGCTGCCTCCTGCAGCGATGCCGGGATCGTCTGCAGGCCCGCAAGCAGCGAGATCGCCACAAAGGGAATGCCGCGCCAGACATTGGCGACGATGACCGATATGCGCGCATTGATCGGGTCGCCGAGGAAATTGATCGGCCCGCTGATCAGCCCCAGCTTCATCAGCGACCAGGAGATGATCGAGAACTGCGAATCGTAGATCCACCAGAAGGCCAGCGCCGAAAGCACCGTCGGCACCACCCAGGGCAGCAGCACGATCGCCCGGAAGAAGGATTTGTAGGGCAGGTGCTGGTTGAGCAGCATCGCCAACCAGAGGCCGAGCGCGAATTTCAGCACCGAGGCGACCGAGGTATAGAGAATGGTGTTGAAGACCGACAGCCAGAAGACGGAGTCGTCCATCAGGAACTGGTAGTTCTCCAGGCCGATGAAGATGCCGTCGCGGCCGATCCTGGTATCGGTGAAGCCGAGCCAGACGCCGAGCCCCAGCGGGTAGGTGAGAAAGCAGACCAGGAACACCGCCGCCGGCAGCATGAACAGGAAGCCGAGCACATTGTTGTTCTGCAGGAGCGAAGAGACCGGCCCACGTCTATCCCCCGAATTTGCCATCGACATTGCTTATCTCCAGATCGCGTTACTCCCGGAGGAGTTTGCGGCATGCCGAGGGCCGGCACGCCGCTTGTTTTTCCGCCTCTTGCTCAGACGCGATAGTAGCGGTTTGCCCGGCGTTCGGCTTCCTTCATCGCATCTTGCGGCGACATCTGGCCGGTGACGGCGGCCGCATACATGTCGACCAGAACATAGTCGGCCATGGTCGCTGCCGAGGCATAACCGAGCGGGCCGGCATAGCCGTTCGGGCGCAGCTTTTCCGAGGCGCGTGCATAGGGCGCGTGCACCGGATCGGCGGTCCAGATCGGGTTCTTGGCGAAGGCCTTGAGCGGCTGGCAGCAATAGGCGCTGGAGCCCTGGATCCAGGCATTCATCTGGTCGGCTTCCATCATGAACTTGATGTAGGCCTTCGCCGCTTCGGGATATTTGGTGTGTTTGAAGAGAAGCAGCGAGCTCGTCTGGCAAAGCTCGACGCTCTTGCCGACCGGGCCGATCGGGAAGTTCGTCGTGCGGATGTCCTTGGCGATTTCGGCGAGTTTCGGATCGTTCTTGGCGGTGTAATAGACCGAGACGCCGTTGGCGATCAGCGAGACCTGGCCGGCAAGGAATGCGCGGTTGTTGTTGACGTCCTGCCAGCTTTCCGTGCCCGGAATGAAGGTCGCATACAGCTCCTTGGCATAGTTGATCGAAGCCAGCGTTTCCGGGCTGTTGATCGTCACCTTGCCGCCTTCATCGACCATCATGCCGTTATGGCTCCAGAGCAACCAGTGGGCGTAGTTGTTGCCGTCGCCGACGGCCTTGCCGTGCGGGAAGCCGGCCGGCGTGCCCTTTGCCTTCATCGCCTTGCAAAGCTCGAGGAAACCTGCGGTATCGTTGGGGAATTCGTTGAAACCGGCGGCCTTCACGTGGCTGTCGCGATAGACGACGGCATTACCGATCGCCGTCAACGGCATGGCGATGAAGGTGTCGCCGCGCGTCGCATAACCCTTCACGCCGTCGTACCAGCCCTCATATTTATTGCCGAGATAATTGCCGAGTTCGGTGAGATCGACCAGCTTGTCCGGATACTGGTGGGCATCGTCGAACCAGCACATGATGAGATCGGGGCCGGAGCCGACATTGGCGGCCACCGCAGCCTTCGGGCGGATGTCTTCCCAGCTTTCCTTGTCGATGCGCACCTCGACGCCGGTCGCCTCGGTGAACTTCTTGGTGTTGGCGATCCAGGCCTCCTCGTCTCCCTTGACGAAGGGCGTCCAGCGCAGCAGGCGAAGGCTGGCGCCGCTTTCCGGCGTGTAAGTCGGTTCGGCCTGCGCCAGGGACGGCCGGATGCCGAGGCCGGCGGCACCGGCGACGGCAGCCGAGGCGGCAAGAAAGTCACGTCTTCTGATCTTCATGAGATTCCTCCTCAAAAGCGGGTGCGAATTCCTCGTCCTTCACCTCCCGCTTGGTGAACGACGATCCTTGCATCCCCGAAAAGGGATGCTGCCGGCCTGCGGGCGACGAAACGGCTCCTCCGCCCCCGCGCCGCCGCCGGACGGCGTCAGTCGGTCAATCTCCGGCCGCTCTCGGCATCGAAGAGATGAACATGCGGCGCATCGATCGCCACGCGCAGCATTTCGCCCGGCCGGGCGTTGACGCGTTCGCGGAAGACGCAGCTGACCTCGCTGCCGCCGAGCTTGAGGATGAGATGCGTCTCGTAGCCGGTCGGCTCGATCACCACGATTTCGCCGGGCAGGCCATTGGCGTCGAGCAGGATGTATTCCGGGCGAAGCCCATAGACGAGGTCGCGGCCTATGGCGTCGGCCGGCGGATTGGAGACCGGCAGCGCCGTGCCGTCGGATGCGATGAAACGTGCCGGATTTTCCGGATCGAGCCTGCCCTTGATCATGTTCATCGCCGGCGAGCCGATGAAGCCGCCTACGAAGAGATTGGCCGGCTTGTCGTAAAGCTCGAGCGGTGTGCCGATCTGCTCGACAACGCCGTCATGCATGACGACGATCTTGTCGGCCATGGTCATGGCCTCAATCTGGTCGTGGGTGACGTAAACAGTGGTGGTCTTCAGCCGCTGGTGCAGCTCCTTGATCTCGGCGCGCATGGCGACACGCAGCTTCGCATCGAGGTTGGAGAGCGGTTCGTCGAACAGGAAGACCTCCGGATCGCGCACGATGGCGCGGCCCATGGCGACACGCTGGCGCTGGCCGCCGGAAAGCTGGCGCGGATAGCGATCGAGCAGCTTGTCGAGGCCGAGGATGCCGGCGGCATATTTCACCCGCTTTTCCGCTTCCGCCTTCGGTGCCTTGTTGAGCATGAGCGAAAAGCCCATGTTCTGCTCCACCGTCATATGCGGATAGAGCGCATAGTTCTGGAACACCATGGCGATGTCCCGATCCTTCGGCGGCAGCGTATTGACCACGCGCCCGCCGATCTTGATCTCGCCGCCGGAAATGTTCTCAAGTCCCGCCAGCATCCGCAGCAAAGTGGATTTGCCGCAACCCGACGGGCCGACCAGGATCACGAACTCACCATCGGCGATGTCGATATCCACGCCCTTGATGACCGGAAACGAACCGAATGATTTCCGCACATCCGCGAATTGAACGCCTGCCATACTCACTCCTCCCAGAAATCGAGCGCTACACACTATGTCTTCGTCTTGTCGTTATCTCTTCATCCGGTCACACCCGGAGCATCTTCGGCGAGGTAGACCTCGATCAGCTCGTCGACGCTGGTTTCGGCGGCGAAACCGAGTTGTGTCGCACGATCGGGCGCAAAGGATTTCGGCCATCCGGCGACGATCCCTTCAATGACCTCGTCGCGGCGTCGGTCGATCAACTCAGCCGCCGCGGGACCGGCGGCACGGCAGAGCGCGGCAATCTGGTCGGCAACGGTGGCGGCAACGCCCGGCATGGTGAGCGTGCGCCGCACACCCAGCGACGATGTGTCGAGCGTCGCGGCGTGGATCAGGAATTTGATTGCGGAACGCGGGCTTGCCAGCCAGTGCTTGACCGTTTCCTCAACTGGAAGAACCGCCCGCTGGCCGGCGAGCGGTTCCCGCAGAATTCCGGAAAAGAAGCCCGATGCGGCAGCGTTCGGCGCGCCGGGCCGGATGACGATGGTCGGCAACCGAATTCCCACACCGTCGATGAAGCCGCGGCGTGAATAGTCGGCCAGCAGAAGCTCGGATATCGCCTTCTGCACGCCATAGCTGGTGAGCGGCGCCTGGACGTAATCGTCGGGGATCGGATCGGGAAACGGCGTGCCGTAAACCGCAATCGACGAGGTGAAGACGAAACGGGGAACATAGGCTTGCCGGCTTCCCTCATGACGGATCGCCTCCAATAGCGCGCGCGTGCCATCGAGATTGACCCGGTAGCCGAGTTCGAAGTTGCGCTCGGCCTCGCCGGAAACGATAGCGGCGAGATGGAAGATCACGTCGGCCCGGCGAGCCGCCAGCGCTTCCGCCGCGCCGCCTTCCGAGATATCGCCAGCCAGGGCTTCGACCGAGGCGACGACGCCTGATGGCACCGGCGGCGCCGCGATATCCACAAGCGTCATGCGCGTGATCGTTTGAGCGCCGAGGGAACCGCTGCGCGCCAAGCTGGCGGCGAGCTTCCGGCCGATCATTCCACCCGCCCCGATAATGAGAATATGCATCCTATTCCCCCTGTCTTCGATTTCTCGTTTCTCCCGCTCTTCGCTTGCGACTACGCGAGGAGCAGCTTGGTTGTCGTATAAATGCGGGTTTCGTGGATCGCGAAGGCCGCGCATGCGGCATCCGGATCCCGCGTCTCCAGACCGGCGAGGATCTGGCGGTGATCGGCGATGCTCGTGGCGATCGTCCCGGGCTGCGATACGACGCGCCTGCGGTGGCTCAGAAGATAGGAATAGAGATCGGCCGCCATGTCAGCCAGCACTGCATTGCCGCTGGAACGGTAGATGGCGGTGTGGAATTCGCGGTCGCAGATCAAGAAACGCACGGGATCGTCACAGGCGCCTTCCTGTGCCGTGATCGACTTGCGGAGATAATCAAGCGTCGGAGCTTCGATCTTGACCGCGGCAGCCCTGACCACCTGTGCTTCGATCAGCAGCCGCGCCTCATGAACATTGTCGAGACTGTAGGCCGCAATGTCGCGGTAACGCGCCGCCTGGACAGCCAATTCGCCGACGTCCTCCGATGCCACCACCGTGCGTGTTCCCTGCGCGACCGAGAGAATTCCATGTGTGGCAAGAATCAGGATCGCGCCGCGGACGGTCTCGCGGCTGACAGAGAGCGCGGCAGCCAGTTCCCGTTCGCCGGGCAGCGGGTCGCCGGTTTTGAGGATGCCGGTGGCGATGAAGGTCGCAATCTTCTGGACGACGAAGTCTTTCATCGACTTCTTCGGCGCGCCGCCCAGCGTCGCGTCTTCGAGCATCGCTCGAACATCCATTGCCATGCCCTCCCCCAGAGGTCTGCTGGTCCGGTAAGTGGACCACTAGACCTCATGGCCAGAGGATTGTCAACGTTTGATCGATGCGATCCGCTTCACTGCTATTTGGAGTAGTTTTGCGAAGGGCAATATGGCACGCACAGAAAATTCATTCGTGGATCTTCAAGCCGCCGCGGAGGCCTTGCCGAGCCGTTTGATCGCTTGCTCTAGTGGCCGCTGACCATCGCCATAATCCTCCCAGGCCGGCGATTTCGACAGCAGTGCCGGCACGGTGCGGATGGTGAAGCGTTTCGGGTCGAGATCCGACTTGACCTGGGTCCAGGTCAGCGGCATCGACACGGTGGCGCCTGGCCGGGCACGTGGCGACAAGGGCGCGACGGCCGTTGCCATCCGGTCATTGCGGAGATAGTCGAGGAAGATGCGGCCGTTCCTCAGGCTCTTGGTCATCTTGATCAGATAGAGATCGGGATTGTCGCGGGCCATCTGCTGGCAGACGTCGTGCGCGAAGCTCTTCGCCTCAGCCCAGGAAAGCGGTTTGCGTTTGTTGATCGCCAGCGGCGTGACGACGTGCAGGCCCTTGCCGCCGGTGGTCTTGCAGAAACTGATCAGGCCCAGCGCGTCGAGACGATCGCGCATCTCACGGGCCGCGGAAACGACCGTCGAGAACGGCACGTCGGGGCCGGGGTCGAGGTCGAACACCAGCCGGCCGGGGACCTCCGGCTTATGCGGCTGGCAATTCCAGGGGTGCAGCTCGACAGCGCCGATCTGCGCGACAGCCGCCAGACCCTCGACCCGGTCGATTTGCAGATAGGGCTTTTTGTCGCCGAAGACCTTGACCAGTTCGAGAAGGTTCGAGGTGCCGGGCATCGCATGGCGCTGGAAGAACTGCTCGCCGCCGAGCCCATCGGGCGTGCGGATGATCGAACAGGGACGCCCCTCGATATGCGCGATCATCCAGCCGCCGACGGCTTCATAGTAGCGCGCCAGCTCTTCCTTGGTCACCGGCCTGCGGTCATTGGCATCCGGCCACAGCGGCTTGTCCGGACTGGAGATCATCACGCCCATCACCTCGGCTTTGGCGCCTTTGCGGCGGCCCGGCCCGGCGTTCTTCTTCGCCTTCACCTCGACCGCCGGCTCCGGCACCTCGGTCTCCGCGGGCTTGGCCGGCCGTTCGGCCTTGACCTCTCTGGCCGGCTTGTCCTCCCGCAACCCCTTGAAGGCCGCCTGGCGGACGATGCCGTCGGCGGTCCAGCCTGCGAACTCGATCTCCGCCACCAGCTTGGGTTTCAGCCAGGTGACTTCGGCCTCCTTCTTCGGCGCACCGATGCCGGTGAAAGGCGATTTTGCCGCCTCGAGCGCCTGCAGCTTCGGCAGCAGCGTTTCCACTGTCTTTGCGCCATAGCCCGTGCCGACGCGGCCGACATAGACGAAGTGGTCGCCGCGGTAGACGCCGACCAGCAGCGATCGGAATTTGCCGTTGGTCCTGGCATAGGCGCCGATCACCACTTCGTGGCCGGCACGGCATTTCGACTTGGCCCAGCTGTCGGTGCGGCCCGATTGATAGGGTGCCTCGGCCTGTTTGGAGACGATGCCTTCCAGCGAGAGCTTGCAGGCGGAGCGAAGGACCGCATCGCCGCCGGTTTCGAAATGCTCGACGAAACGGATCAGCGGGTCATCACCCGCATCCGACAGGAAGCTCTGAAGCCGCGCCTTGCGCTCGATGACAGGCAGGGATCGCAAGTCCTCGCCCCCCTCATAAAGCAGATCGAAGGCGAAATAGACGAGATCGGCGGTCCTGCCTTCCGAAATGGCGGCCTGCAGGGCTGCGAAATCCGGTGCGCCATGGTCGTCGAGCGCGCAGATCTCGCCATCGATAATGGCGTCGGGCAGCGCCGATGCCGCCTCGGCGATCTCCGGATATTTGCCGGTCCAGTCGAGTCCCTTCCTCGTCTTCAGCGAGGCCTCGCCATTCAGCACGCGCAACTGGATCCTGTAACCGTCGAACTTGATCTCGTGAATCCAGCCCTCGCCTGGCGGCGGCCGCTCCAGGGTCTGGCAAAGCTGCGGCGCGATGAAATCCGGAAGGTCGATCCTTGCCGCCGCTTTCGGCTTTCTGCCGGCTCGGCCCGTCTCTTTCCTCTCTTCGGCGGCCAGCCCGTGGTTGCTGTCCCAGACGGCATCGGCTTGAACATCGCCGCCTTTCATCATGAACGGCTTCGGCTTGCGGCCTTTGCCGGCGGCAATCATCTCCATCGTTCGGCCGGAGGCGACGGAGGTATCGTTTTCTTCCAGGATCGCTTCGCCATCCTCGTCGACCGAAAACGCGTCGTGATGTTTGATCAGCAGCCAGTTGGTTCGCTTGCCGCCGTCGCGATCATTGCGCATGCGCACCAGCACGAAGCTGCCGTGCAGTCTTTCGCCTTCCAGCGTGAACTTGAAGTCGCCCTTGGCAAGCGCCTGCTCCGGGCTCTTCTTTCCCTCGGGTTCCCAATAGCCGCGGTCCCACAACATCACCGTTCCGCCGCCATACTGGCCTTTCGGGATCGTGCCTTCGAAATCGCCATAGTCGAGCGGGTGATCCTCGACCTCGACGGCCAGCCGCTTGTCGTGCGGATCGAGCGATGGGCCTTTGGTGACCGCCCAGGATTTGAACACGCCGTCGAGTTCGATCCGCAGGTCGTAATGCAGCCGGGTGGCGTCATGTTTCTGGATGACGAAGCGACGGCGATTGCTGCGCGCGATCTGCTTCTCGCCGCTCGGCTCCGCTGTTTTTTGAAAGTCGCGCTTCGATCGATATGTCGAGAGGTTGTCACTGGCCATGGTCGTTTCCGAATCAGCATTTTAAGCACGGAATGCCGGCTGGCGGCTGGAAGTTCCATGATGGCCTTCTCCCGTTGAATATTGGAAACAACTGCGTCTTTGCCAAGCCCCGCCTGCCGGCTTTTACTGGCCATCCGATTGCCGGCGGCAGGACGCGGCGAGGATCGATGAAAAATTGTCCCGCTCGCCGCATCATTCTCCTGCGTCAAACGTTAATTGCCACCACAGGGATGCAAACATGCGGGTCGATCAATGGCTTTCTCTTCTCGTCATCGCGCTCATGATGGGCGCCTTCGTCTGGGGGCGTTACCGATACGATATCGTCGCCGTGAGTTCTCTTCTCGTCGCAATCATCGTCGGCATCGTCCCTGCCAAAACGGCCTTTTCCGGTTTTGCCGATGACATCGTCATCATCGTCGGCAGCGCGCTGATTGTCAGCGCGGCGATATCGAGGTCGGGGATCATGGATCTCGCATTGCGCCGATTTTCTCCCGAAAGACGCGGGCCGCGGATGCAGCTGATCATTCTGGTTGCCATCGTCGCGGCCCTGTCGGCCTTCGTCAAAAATATCGGCGCGCTGGCGATCATGATCCCGGTTGCCGTGCAGATGGCACGGAAATCACGCGTATCACCGTCCATGTTCTTGATGCCGATGTCGTTCGCCTCTCTGCTCGGAGGGCTGATGACGCAAATCGGCACATCGCCGAATATCATCGTTTCCCGGGTGCGTGAGGAGATCACCGGGGAGCCGTTCACAATGTTTGACTACACGCCTGTCGGCCTGGCGCTATCAGTCGCCGGGGTTGTCTTTCTGGCGCTGTTCTACAAGCTGCTTCCTGAAAGATCGCGGATAGAGACCTCGATGGATGAGGCGGTAGCGATCAAGAACTACACGACCGAAGCCAAGGTCATCACGCCGTCGGGGGCGATCGGGCGGTCTGTCAGCTGGCTCCAGAAGCCAGGTGGCGGCGATGCGATGGTGACGGCGATTATCGGCGGCAGCGGCCAAAGACGCACGCCGCTTCCCGACACCGTGCTCAAGGATGGCGACCTCCTGATCATCGAGGGTGAGCAAAGCGCCCTCGACAAGATCGTCAGCGAAGCCAAGCTTCAGCTGTCCGATCGCAAACACCAGCCCGAGACGCGCCAGGACATCAGCTCCGTCGAAGCCATCGTCGGCGAACATTCCCGCTTGATCGGCGTCAGCGCAAAGGACGTCTCCCTCTTCCACAATACTGGCCTCAACCTTCTCGCCGTCAGCCGCCGGGACAGGCGCTTCACCGAGCGTCTGGGCGAGATCAAGATCCGCAATGGCGACGTCGTGGTCTTGCAGGGCGACTTGCAGAAACTGCCGGATCTTTTACGCGAATGGGGATGTTTGCCGCTGGTCGAACGGGATATGAAGCTCGGCAATGCCCGCAACGGCATGATCCCCGTCATTATCCTGCTGGCGACGATGGCGGCGACGGCCTTCGGCGGCATCCCCGTCGCGACGGCATTTTTTGCCGCCGCCTTTCTGATGGTGGTCACCGGATCTGTTCCCTTGCGCGAGGTCTATCATCATCTCGATGCGCCGATCCTGATCATGCTGGCTGCTCTGATCCCGATCAGCGACTCGCTCAGAACCACCGGAACCACCGACATCATCGCCGATTTGCTGTCGCGAACCGCCGAAATGCTTCCGCCGTTCGGCGCGCTCGCTCTCATCCTGGTCGCGGCCATGGCCGTGACGCCGTTTTTGAACAACGCAGCGACCGTTCTGGTGATGGCGCCGATCGCCGCGACCTTTGCCGCCAAGCTGGGCTTTCGGCCCGATGCGTTTCTGATGGCGGTGGCAATCGGCGCCGGCTGCGATTTCCTCACGCCGATCGGCCACCAGTGCAACACGCTGGTGATGGGGCCGGGCGGATATCGATTTGGCGACTATGCGCGATTGGGCCTGCCACTGTCGCTGATTGTCGTGCTCGTCAGTGTCCCTGCCCTGCTGGCAGTCTGGCCGATCTGACCCGGCGGATTCGGCGCACTTCGCGAGTTTAGGCTGCGCCGGCGGCGCAGCCTTGCAACGTTACTTCCACTGCGTCGCGTCGCCGCCAGCGCAGCCATAGGGCGGCAGGGAGCTGGCAAAGGTATTTTTCAGCTTGGCGCAGCCCCAGCTGTTGATCGGACCGGGCATAAAATTGTTGAGAGTGATGCCGATTTCATCATAGGGGCTGTCGGTGTTGGAGACATAACGATACCAACGGAAACCGGTAAAAACGACGACGGCAAGAGCGATCGTCAGCAGCAGGCGGATCAATTTTTTCACGATATTTCCTTTACATGTAAACGGTGCCGTTTAGAGCATGTCGCGCAAAAATGTGCAGCGGTTTTGCGACAACGACATGCGTAAAAACAAAGACCTAAAGCACGTCACATGAATCAAGTTTGAGGCGACGTGCTTTGGCACTCCGATGCCGAGGCGGAAAGCACCAGCCAGGTGCAAGACCCGGGCCGTGGTGGCAATCTAGAATTTCGGGCGCAATCAATAGTTTGACGGGATCTGCAATGACCATCGAGGCAGGACGTAATTCGAATCCCATCCACTTCATCGGCGCTTTTGCGACCGGTGGGCTCCTCACCTTCATGGTGCATCTGAACGGGGAACTGGCACGTTACGGCAATCCCCTGTTCTCGTCCTGGACCGCTCACGGCACAGGCATGATCGCCGCCGTCATTCTTCTTCTAGTGCTCTACCGCCGGCGCATGCCGATGGCGGGAAAAACCGCCAGAGCGCCCTTGTGGGCCTATCTCGGTGGGGTATCCGGCGCCGCAACGGTCATTTTGACCTCGACGGCGGTCAACTCGTCGCTCGGGCTTTCCGGCACCCTGGCTTTGGGCCTGGCAGGCCAGGTCGCCTTCAGCCTGGCGGCCGACAGGTGGGGACTGTTCGGTCTGCCGAAGCGACGCCCGGATATCCGGGACATCGCTGCGCTCGGCCTGGTCGTCACCGGCGGCGCACTCATCATCCTGTTTGGGCGAGGTGGGGCGTGACGCTGTTTATTCTCCTCGCTTGCCTCGGCGGCGTGCTCGTCGGCCTCAGCCGTCAGCTCAATGGGCGGTTGAGCATATCGACGACGCCGCTGATCGCATCCTTCTGGAATCATGCCGTGGGCTTCGCTGTCCTCACCTGCCTTGGTCTTGTTGTCGGAGGCCTGCTGCCAGCCGGTGCTGCCGAGGCGCCCTGGTATATCTATCTGGGCGGCCCGATCGGCGTTGTTTTCGTGGCGGCAGGCAGCTGGGCCATTGCGCGCATAGGCGCGGTCAATTCGGCGCTGCTGATCATTGGCGGCCAGATGGTAACCGGGGTGGCGCTTGATTATATCAGCGCCGTTCCGTCGTCGTTCTGGGCGAACGCGACCGGAATTATTCTCATCGTCGGCGGAATGATGGTCAGCCGGAGGCGACGCAAAAGCGGCGGCACGCAATAGCCGACGCTGCCGATGTTAAACAGCACGGCAACCCCTGTCGGAGTTGTCGAGGGCAGTGGATATTCTCGGAGTTGAGCGGCTGGTTCATTCGTCCAAGGTGGAGAGAGCATCCTGCAGTCTGAGCGCCGCAAGCGCCTTCGTCGCCTCATCCGAAGACCATCCGGCTTCCAGCGCCGCAGCCAGCACCAGCGATTCCGTTTGAAGCTCGAGCTTCTCGTAAAGCGGCTCGATGGCTTCGCGCGCCGTTACGAGGTGCTGGTCAGGTGGCGTAATGGGTGTCGCGGCAACCGTAGGCATGAAATGCTCCTCCTATTGAACGCTAAGGTTCGAAACCAATGACGGACATGCTTGTTCCGTTCAGATCGCTTTTGGCCCTGGAAAAATTACAATAAGAGCCACGTATCCTTGTCGCCCGACCTTGGTCCTTCGTGGGGCCGTCTTTGGTGTCGGAGCAATCTTTCGCTCGAAAAAACCGGCGCGAAAAATGATGATACCACAGATGACGAAATTTCCTCCACCTCAGAAATGCACGAATGATGATTGCCGGCGGAATCTTCCTGTGGTCGCCGACAGTCCCCCGCTTGGTGACCGCTGCGTTCGGATTGAGCAGAAACGCAACGAGAGTGCTTGGGCTCTTCGCCTCCACGTCGAGCCTGTCATCGGATAGATGCAGCCCCTGCTCCCCTTCGGCAAACGTGCTGGCATCGACGACAACCGAACCGTCAAAGACATAGAAGTAGAGGTCCCGGCCGGGCTTGCGGGGGAATTCCACCCTGACCCCCGCGTCCAGCCTGACATCGAAGAAATCGATCGCACTGCGGACATAAAACAGCGTGCCTTCACCTTCCGGCCCGACGAGGTGCCGCCAGGTGTTTGCCGCAGCGGCCGGGATCGGTCCGTGCTGGATCTTCGGCTCAAGATCGGCCGCGCAAGGGCGAACAAGGATCTGCAGCATCCGCAATGGCGGATCGGATGCCAGCGTCTCTTCGGAATGCCAAAAGCTCGCGCCGGCATTCATCACCATCAGATGATCGCGATCGATCAGCAGCCGGCCGCCGGCCTTGTCGTCATGGCGCATGACGCCCTCGGGCACCCAGGAAATGATCTCGTCGTTCCTGTGCTCGTGCATCGCGACCAGACGGCCAGGATCGAGGAGGGATTCGACGACCATGGCAAGGGGGCCATGACCGTGATCGGTTGGCTTCGGCTTCAACCACCCCGGCATGTTGACATGCGCGACGAAGCCTCCCGCATCCCGCACTACGAACGTCCGTTCACCCTTGAGCACCGCATCCTCCATGCTTGCAAGGCAGTGACGACAGCAGACGACGACAGCGCCGGGCATCCTCCCCCGGAAGCGTCAATGCGATCGCTGACAGCGCATTCTTCGGACGGCCGCAAGCAGGCGGGCGGCGAAACCCTCCCCGCCCGCAGATCGTTCAAGCCGCAGCCTGCTCAGGCGAGGTATTTGGTAAACCAGTCGACCGTTCGCTGCCAGGCGAGCTTGGCGGCGGCTTCGTCGTAGCGTGGCGTGGAATCATTGTGGAAGCCGTGGTTGACGTCGGGATAGACATAGGCCTCGTAGGTTTTTCCGGCCGATTTCAGCGCCGCTTCATAGGCCGGCCAGCCTTCGTTGATGCCCTTGTCCAGCCCAGCATAATGGA
Organism: Rhizobium leguminosarum bv. trifolii WSM2297; assembly: GCF_000271845.1. The sequence goes on from NZ_JH719392.1 coordinate 386,045, forward strand.
GGAGCAATGGCGCCTTGATCTTCGGCACGTCCTCGGCGCGCGGCTGCCTGCCATAGAAAGGCACGGCGGCGGCAAGCTCGGGATAGGCGACCGCCGCGGCATTGGCGACGCCGCCGCCATAGCAGAAGCCTGTTATGCCGACCTTGCCGGTGGTGAGGTCGCTCTTCATCAGAAACTCGATCGCCGCGAAGAAGTCGTTCATCAGCTTCTCCGGATCGACCTTCTGCTGCAGATCCTTGCCCTTTTCGTCGTTGCCGGGGTAACCCCCGACCGAGGTGAGGCCATCGGGCGCCAGCGCGATGAAGCCCGCTTTGGCCACCCGCCGTGCTACATCCTCGATATAGGGGTTCAGGCCTCTATTCTCGTGAACGACCACCACAGCCGCAACCTTGCCGGCGGCCTTTGTCGGACGGACGAGATAGGCGCGGACATCCCCATTTCCCTTCGGCGAGGGATAGGTGATGTATTCGGCTGTTATGTCGGGATCGGTGAACTCGACCTGGGTCGCCAGCGCATAATCGGGGCTGAGCGAGGCAAGAATGGCGGCCGCCGTCACGCCGCCGACGGCGAATTTGCCGGCCCGGTCGAGAAACTCGCGCTTGGTGATCCTCCCATGCGCATAATAATCGTAGAGTTCGAGAAGTTCCTGCGGGAAATCCTTGGCTGTCATGCGGGTCATGATTGCTCCTCCTGGCCTCGGGTTCTTGCCTCATCCTACACACGTAAACCCGCGATCCTTTTCAACATTTCGCGAGTTTTGCGTGAGGTCTGAATTCGCCTCCCTACCCAAGCGCGTGCCGGCGCTTCCATCCGGCAATATACGTCGAGCTCCTGCGGCGCGAGATCGGCAGCCGCCTACCGATCTATGAAAATTAATTTCATACTCATGCTGTGAGGCCCGTTTTCTATTGACGCCTCTCGATTTTTGTCCCAACTTAAAGAAAATAAATTACTTAAGTTGGGAACTTGATCGGCATGAAAGTGGGAATCATCGGGCTCGGATTCCGGCTCGGCTATCTCGGCTATGTCTTCAAAGCAATCGATAGCAGCTTCGACATTGTCGGCTATGTGGATCCCGAACCCGCCGGGCTTCCCGGATTGGCGGAAAAGGGAATTTCAGTCGGCAAGGCCTATGGTTCGCCGGAGGAGCTGCTCGCTTCCGAAAAGCTCGATCTGCTGATGATCGGCTCCCCCAATCACCTGCATCTCGATCATATCAGGCTCGGATTGCAAGCCGGCCTCAAGGTCTTCTGCGAAAAGCCGATCGTCACGACGATCGCCGAAAGCATCGAACTTGCCCATCTGATGGCGAAGTTCGGCCATGAACGGCTGATGGTCGGTCTGGTGCTGCGTTATTCCCCGCTTTACAAGGATCTGCGCGCCATCCAGGCCGAAGGCAAGCTCGGCCAGATCGTCTCGATCGAGGCTTCCGAACATATCGAGCCCTATCACGGCGCCTTCTTCATGCGCGACTGGCGCCGCTACGAGCGTTATTCCGGCAGCTTCATGCTGGAGAAATGCTGCCACGACCTCGACCTCTATAATGGCGTCGTCGGCGCCCGGCCGGAGCGGGTGGCGAGTTTCGGCGGCCGCAAGAGCTTCATTCCGGCCAACGACCCGGCGCGCGAAGGCATCAACGACCTCGAGCTTTTCCATCGCAAGCCGAGCGGCTGGATGGGCTCCGACAAGGTCTTCGATAGCGATGCCGATATCATCGACTACCAGGTGGCGATCGTCGAATATGCAAATGGCGTCGGCATGAACTTCCACACCAATCTGAACGTGCCCGACCAGTTTCGACGTTTCGCCATCATGGGCTCGCGCGGCATGGCCGAAGGCGATTTCGTTCGCGGCTATCTCGACGTGCACGAACAGCTGACCGGCAACAAGGTCATCGAAAACAAATATGCCGCCACCGAGCTCTCCCAGCACTACGGCGCCGACGAACAGATGGCGAGCGATCTGCTGGAAAGCGTGCGCACCGGGCTCGAACTTCCCGTTTCGACGCTGAATGCGCTCGAGGCCGGCATCCTCGCCTTGGCGATGGACGAAGCGAGGATGAAAAAAACGGTCGTCGATCTGCGTCCCGTCTGGGACCGCTTCGACGAGGCCCTTCACGCAAGAGCGGCTTGAGGAGGGCGGCAGGATGAGTGTTCAAAGAAGCACCTTCATCTTCGCTTGTATCCTTCTCCTTCCGGCCGTCCTCTATGTTCTCGCCATCGTTGCCTATCCCCTCGTCGATACCTTCGTTCTCTCCTTCACCGACGCATCACTGAAGAAGACCACCAATTGGGTGGGCTGGGTCAATTACGAGAAGATCTTCAACGCCACGTTTGCGGAGGTCATCTTCCGCACCTTCATCTGGACCTTCTTCTCGGTCGCGTTGAAAATGGTGATCGGCACCTTCGGCGCGACGATGCTGAATGCCGCCGTCCCCGGCCGCTCGCTGTTCCGGCTTTTGACCATGCCGCCATGGATCGTGCCGATGGCGATCGGCATCTTCATGTGGGGCTGGATGTATAATGGCCAGTTCGGAATGATATCGGGCGTCTTGCAGCGCCTCGGCCTGGTCGACGGTCCGGTCGCCTTCCTGGCCTATGGCAGCACCGCCTTCTGGGCAACGATCATCACCGACGTTTGGATCGGCGTGCCGCTGGTGACGATCTACTTCCTGGCGGCGATCCAATCCATTCCGAAGGATCTCTACGAGGCCGCCTGGACCGACGGCGCCGGCCGCTGGTACCGTTTCCGCCGCATTACCCTGCCGCTGATGGTTCCTGCGATCATCACCATGTCGATGCTGTCGCTGATTGCTACCTTCAATTCCTTCGACATCATCTGGATCCTGACGCAGGGCGGCCCGAGCGGCGAGACGACGACGATGATCATCGACACCTATCAGACGGCGATCGGTTCGAAGAAATACGGCGAAGGGGCCGCCCGCGCCGTCTTGATCTGCATCTTCCTGTCGCTCTTCTGCTTTGCCTATTTCCGCGTCACCCGCCGCCTCAACCCGGAGAAACGCGCATGAGCAGTGCTGCCATGATCGACCGTTACCGCTGGTGGGAAATCATCCTGATCTATTGCGGCATCGCCCTGTTTCTGTTCTTCGTGCTGGCGCCCTTCTTCGAAGGCTTCATGGTTTCGCTCAAACCCCTCAGCCAGCTCTTCTCCTCGCCCTATCGCTTCTGGCCGGAGAACGGTTCGTTCGAAGCCTATCGGACGATGTGGGTCAGCGTGCCGGGCTTCGGGCGCTATATCTTCAACTCGTTCTTCATCTCGATCATCGTCACGCTGATCGTGCTCTGCCTCGTCATTCCGGCAGCCTATGCCTTCGCGAAATTCGAATTCAAGGGCATGGGCATCCTGCTCGGCGCCTTCCTGACGGTAAACATGTTCTCCGGCGCGGTGCTGTTGATCCCGCTCTTCCGGCTCATGCGCAGCATGGGCGTGCTGAACACCTATCTTGCGATGATCGTGCCGGGTGTCGCCTTCCTGATCCCTTCGGCGATCTGGCTGCTGCGCACCTACATGATCCGCATTCCACAGGAACTCAACGAAGCGGCCTATATGGATGGCGCCAGCCATTTCTACACGCTACGCCGCGTCATCCTGCCCATTGCGATGCCGGGCATTATCGTCGTCGCCATCACCACCTTCATCGGCGCCTACGCCCAGCAATTCATCTTCGCGCTGACGTTCAACTCGAAGACCGAATACATGCCCTTGCCGGTGGGGCTCTTTGCTTACTTCGGCAAGCAGGAGGTCATCTGGAATGAACTGATGGCGGCTTCCTTCGTCGGCATCGCGCCGGCGATGCTCGTCATCTTCTTCCTTCAGCGCTACCTTGTCGGCGGGCTGACCGCCGGTGCGGTGAAACAATAAGATCAAAAAAACGAGTGAACAGCTAACACCAGAACGGGAGTTACGACGTGAGCATAACAATCAAGACAGGCCTTATCGCGCTCGCCTTGCTCGGTTCGACGGCATTGACCGCGGTCACTGCCCAGGCGGCCGACAAGGAAATCAGCTGGATCTATTGCGGCGACACGATCGACCCGGTCCACACCAAATACATCAAGCAGTGGGAAGAAAAGAACGCGGGCTGGAAGATCACCCCTGAGGTTGTCGGCTGGGCGCAGTGCCAGGACAAGGCGACGACGCTTGCCGCCGCCGGCACGCCGGTGGCGATGGCCTATGTCGGCTCGCGCACGCTGAAGGAATTCGCGCAGAATGACCTCATCGTCCCGGTGCCGATGACCGATGACGAGAAGAAGGCCTATTACCCCCATATCGTCGACACGGTAACCTTCGAGGGTAACCAGTGGGGCGTTCCGATCGCCTTCTCCACCAAGGCGCTTTACTGGAACAAGGATCTCTTCAAGCAGGCCGGTCTTGACCCTGAGAAGCCGCCGAAGACCTGGGCTGAAGAAATCGAGATGGCAAAGACCATCAAGGAAAAGACCGGCATTCCGGGGTTCGGCCTTTCCGCCAAGACCTTCGACAATACCATGCACCAGTTCATGCATTGGGTTTACACCAATAACGGCGCGGTGACGGATGCCGAGGGCAAGGTCACGCTCGACAGCCCGCAGATTCTCGCCGCGCTGAAAGCCTATAAGGACATCGTCCCCTACTCCGAAGAAGGCCCGACGGCCTATGAGCAGAACGAAGTCCGCGCCATCTTCCTCGATGGCAAGGTGGCGATGATCCAGGCAGGCTCGGGTGCAGCCGACCGTCTGAAGAAGACGCAGATCAGCTGGGGCATCACGACGCTGCCGCTCGGCCCCGACGCCAAGGGTCCCGGCACGCTGCTGATCACCGACAGCCTGGCGGTCTTCAAGGGGTCGGGCGTCGAGGACAAGGCGACCGAATTTGCCAAGTTCATCACCTCACCGGATGTCCAGTCCGAATACGAGCTGCAGGGCGGCGCCGGCCTCACCCCGCTGCGGCCGTCCGCAAAGGTCGACGAGTTCGTCGCCAAGGATCCTTATTGGAAGCCGCTCATCGACGGCATCAGCTATGGTGGTCCGGAGCCGCTCTTCACCGACTATAAGGGCTTCCAGAACTCGATGATCGAGATGATCCAGTCGGTTGTCACAGGCAAGGCCGAGCCGGAAGCCGCGCTCAAGAAGGCGGCCGGCGAAATCGAAGCCTTCAAGTAAGCCCTCTTGAGGCTCTTGGGGTCGCGGCATATGCCGCGACCCCTCCCCTTATATCGAATGTGCGACGAAGGCCGCCGGCGGAGACAGATTTTTGGGACAGCTCCTTCTCAACAAAGTTCAGAAGTTCTACGGCGACTACGAAGTTCTGAAGGGCGTGCAGCTCGAGGTGAAGAACGGCGAGTTCGTCGTCTTCGTCGGCCCGTCGGGCTGTGGCAAATCCACCCTGCTGCGCATGATCGCCGGTCTCGACGCGACGACGGCTGGAGATATCGTCATCAACGGCGTCAGGGTCAACGATCTGCCGCCCGTCAAACGCGGCATCGCGATGGTGTTCCAGTCCTACGCGCTTTACCCGCACATGACGGTCTTTGAAAACATCGCCTTTCCGCTTCGCGTCGAGAAGATGGAAGAGGCAAAGCTCAAGGCCAAGGTCGAAAATGCGGCGCGCATCCTTCACCTCGAACAGCGCCTGCAGCAGAAACCCGGCATGCTGTCCGGCGGCCAGCGCCAGCGTGTTGCGATCGGCCGCGCCATCGTCCGCGAACCGAAGATCTTCCTGTTCGACGAGCCGCTGTCCAACCTTGACGCAGCACTTCGCTCCGACATGCGCATCGAGCTTGCCAAGCTGCACAGGGCGTTGAAGGCGACGATGATCTATGTGACGCACGACCAGGTCGAGGCCATGACCATGGCCGACCGTATCGTCGTGCTCGACGCCGGCGATATCTCCCAGACCGGGGCGCCGCTGGAGCTTTATCACAAACCGGCCAACCAGTTCGTCGCCGGCTTCATCGGCAATCCGAAAATGAATTTTCTGCCGGTGACCTGTAAAAGCGTCAGCGCCAATGGCGTCGAGGTGGATTATCTCGGCCAGACGGCCGTTCTGCCGGTGACCCCGCGCGACGGCATGGCAGGCAAGGCTTTGACGCTCGGCATCCGCCCGGAGCATATTCAGCTCAACGGCGGCGATATCGTCTTTACCGTGACGCCGACGGTCATCGAGCGCCTCGGCGCCAATACGGTCGCTTATGCCTCGCTGAACGGCGAGGCCGAGAATTTCTGCGCCATGCTGCCCGGCAGCGTCGGCATCCGCGCCGACGCGCCTGTTTCGACCGGCATCAATGCCGCCGACTGCCATCTCTTCGATGAGGCGGGCATTGCCTTCGAGCGGCGCGTCGAATTGACCGAAATCGACATGAACGTGATCAACCCGACGGCTGCCTGAACCGACTGGCTGCGTGTCGGCGGGCATTGTGCTCGTCCTCAGGCTTTGGTCGCCTCCGCTCTGGTCGTTGGCTTCAGCAGGATGATGAACAGCAAGCCGGCGACGATGAGTGCCGCGCCTTCGAGATGATAGCGTTGCAACTGTTCGCCGAGGAACAGATAGGCGAGTACGGCGATGAAGATCGTCTGGATGTAAAGCAGCACGCCCGCCCGCGCCGCCCCCAAGGCCTCGATGCTGCGATTGAAGAGATAATACATAACCGCGCCGCCCGGGATGGCGACATAGCCGAGCGCGATGAGGCCGCTGGCATTGAGCCGCGAGCGCTCGTCGGAGACAAGCTCAAACAGATAGAAGGGCAGCGCCGTCAGCACCGCCGCGCCGAGGAGGAGCACCAGGAGCGCAAGGCGATTGAGATCGAATTTCGCCCGGCGGAGCAGGACGGTGTAGAGGCTGAAACAGAACGCGCCGGCGACGATCCACAGCTCTCCGGGATTGAGGTCGAGACGCAAGAGCGCCGCCGGGCTGCCCTTGACGATGATGACCACGATCCCGAGAAAGGCGAGGATCGATCCGATCACCTGCCAGCGTCCCATAGGCTCAGCCAGCATGAAACGGGCAAGAATCATGGTGATGATCGGGATCAGGGCGATGATGATGCCGGCGGTCGTGGCATCGGCATGTTCGAGGCCGACAAAAATCAGGCCCTGGCAGATCGCAAGACCCACACCGCCAATGGCGAGCAGCTCGAGGCCGCGAGCCCGCACGAGCCCGACCATGGCCCCGAAATGCCGGTACACGATCGGCATCAGGATCGCCCAGGCGATCAGCACGCGCCAGAAGCAAAGCGCCCAGGGCGGCATCTCCGAAGAAACCCATTTCGCGGCAATATAGACGCCGGCCGACAGCAGCCAGCAGAAAACCCCCACGGAATAGGCGGCCGCAAGCGAACCGCCCGCCGCCTGTTCCGTCCCGACCGTATCGCGATGGACCCCCAAGACATGTATCGCCATGGCCAGTTATGCCACAATTCCCATGCGCTGCACAGATGATGCGGCGAACACTCGGCATCCGCCCGGAGCATATCCAGCTCAACGGCGGCGATATGCCGCCGGTTGCCATCTCTTCGACGAGGCCGGCATTGCCTTCGAGCGGCGCGTCGAACTGACCGAAATCGATATGAACGTGATCAACCCGACGGCGGCTTGAAACGACTGGCTCTGTTTCAGCGGTTCGTCCTGCCGAGGGGCGGGGTCCGGGGTGACATGATACGCTAAGCAATTGCGTCTGCCCACCGGCAGGAGTTCGGAGTGATTTTCAATTCACGAACGTCGTTGGACAATCTCCTGCAGATAGCAGGGTCCGGCCCATTGCGCACGTCAGTTGGCCACTGCGTCGTTGGCAACATCGTGGGGCTGACCGCTGAATCTCGGCTTGCCCAGCTAACCAAATTCCTTACGTTCTTCGTCCTCAGACCAGCCTGCGCGTCATCGCAATCCTCTTCGCCTAATAGGGCAAGTGCGGCTTCAAAACGCTGAAACGCCTCCACTCTTGTCAATTTGCTCATTGCGTTTGCTCCGTTTCGTTAGAAGGAAAGTATCGTGGCAAAGCGGCAAATGTCATCGGCTGGAACGCAAGTTTGATTACAGCATAATCCCCACTATCCCTGGCTGTGCACCTTCGCAACGGAGGGAACGGTTCAGAATGTCGCGGGCTTATAGCGCTCCGCGGCCTAGACGTTTGTCGGCTTTCTCCCGAGGCGGACAAGCCGGCTCGCGACAGATCCCCTCTGGGGCTTTCAAGCATCTTGCCGATATGCCAAGAAAGACTGTTCGGCTGTGGCATGGCTTTGGTTCGAAGTAGGGTTAGGTATTGAGCAAGATACGTTTCCGCAGTGGGTATGCCAAGTACTCGGATCTCGCCATGCTGCTGGCCTATGTCGGGGAAAGCGACCCGTTCGATCCTCCGACCAGGATCATCGTCCTCGACGACGCACAATCCAAGGCCGAATGGGGCCTGGAAAACTTCGACGACGTTTTCGTGGATGTCTGCACCTTCCGTTCGGAGACGGTGGACCGGCCGGCTTTCGTCTGCGTTTCGGAAGAGGGCAAGGTCTGGTTCCAGCTCAAGAGCCGCGTCATCGAGGACATCCCCAATGCGGGCCTCTACAAGCCGACATCGCTGAAGCTCGGCTATATCGGCGGCATCCGCCAGCTCGGCAGTGAGCTTTACGCCTTCGGCTATGCCGGTCAGATTTACCGGCGCAGCGCGCCGGCGGCGTGGGACCATTTCGACCTGGGGATCGTCGGCGCGCCCGGCGATGAATATGACGTCAGCGGCATGTGCCTATCCGACAGGACGTTCTATGCCGTGACCAGAATGGGCGGCAAGGGCCGCATCTATTCCCGTAGCGGTGCTATGTGGACGACGGAGATCAACCCATCGGGCGAATGGCTGAACGCTGTTGAAGCGGATCAGGATGGAACCGTCTGGATCTGCGGCCGCAACGGTACGCTTCTGAAGGGCAATGCCACGAGCGGCTTCACGCAGGTAGGCGATCCCGAATGCAACGAGGAATTCCTCTCCGTCGCGCTGTTTCGCGGACAGATCTGGCTGAGTTCGGCGACATCGCTCTACACATGGTCTTCGGATCGGTTGTCGAAGGTTTACACGGGCCTTTCACCCGGTATTCGCAGCGCCAACCGTCTACAGATCGCTGACGATGTGCTCTGGTCGTTCGGCTATGACGACGTGCTGCGATACGACGGAGTAAGATGGATGCGCTTCGTGTGCCCTGGCACATAACAGGCGGATTTGGAGAGATGTTTCCATTTGGAGGGAAACATGGCTGAGATATTCGACTTTTCGTCAGCAACCAGCAGGTGGGGGTGTTCGATCCAGAGCTCGATAGTCCCTTCAACGAATGGCGCCCACGCGACGTCTCGCAAGGCTTTTCCTGGCGTGCAGAAAGCGTGTCTTGACGCCTTTCGCGGTTTGTAAGGGCAGGTCGATCGCCGTTGGCTCAATCGTCGAAGAGAACAATATTTCGATACCGGGTGGCGTGAAATACCAGCTGATGTTCGAATTTCTGCCGGGCGGCGTCCATGGTGACTGGCCTCTGCGGCATCCAACTAAGGTTTTTGGAGCAGTTCAACCTCCTCTGCGAGATTCGCAAGGCGGATGAGTCGATGGACGCATCGCTCCCACTGGATCTGCATGCCTGCCCAGCCCTGTGACCGTCGCCGGCCGGCCTCATGATCCGCTCCTGTATGTCTCCTAATAGCGCGTTGCGGAAGTCGGCCATCTTCCGCTGTCGGGTCATTCGCGACGGCAGTCGATTTCCGCTCGATAACGTCTGAACATCTTGAGCGACGTGTTTGATGGGGTGGGATGCTGACAGTCAGCCTGTTGTTGGAGGTACCACAGCGCTGCCAAGGTTAGACGACCTCACCTGTGAGCTCACTCATGCGCTCCGTCTTGACCCCCGAGCAGAGCGGTCCTACAAGATAGCTATGGCAACAAACCTTTGATTGGCCGCGCCCAGCGGCATTGAGCGAAGCGCAGTCCTGCACGGCACGCAGGGCCACTTCCACTCGCCAAGCCAAAATCAGAGATTTTCATGCCCACGCTCTACCTCACCTGCGGTCTTCCCGGTTCAGGGAAGACGTCACTCGCCAAGATAATCGAACAAGAAGCATCTGCCCTCCGTCTGACCGGAGATGACTGGATGCACAAGCTTTACCCCGGCATCTCTACTGCAGAAGCCGAAACTGGCCCGTGCCGGGTTAGAGTCGAAAGCCTACAATGGGAGATCGCTCTGCGTGCCATCAGGCTTGAGTGTAACGTTGTCGTGGATTGGGGAGTGTGGTCGCGGGCAGAACGCGACGCCTGCCGGGACGAAGCTCGAGCAGCTGGTGCCCGCGTCGTCCTCTGCTTCCTCGACGTTCCCTTCGATGAGCTTTGGGACCGTGTCTCTCGACGAAACGCCGAGCTTCCAGTCGGCACGTTCGATATCTCGCGGGCGGACCTGCTTAGGTGGTCGAAGCTGTTTGAGCCGCCAACCATCGGGGAGTTGGCGCTTTACGATCGGCAAACCAATCCAGCCATCCCCGCTCTTCCAACAGCGGCGTTATCACATGAGTAGCAGCCGAAACCTGACCGTCCGGTAACGGCGGGCAAAGCGGACACTCCGTAGAACCTAAGTCCGCCATCGCAACGAAAGCGTCCGCCGCGCAACGCCCCTACCAGACGAGGCCGCGGGCCGCGACTTCCTCGACGCGGGTGACCACACCACCCCGATGAAACACCATCGTATCGAACAGATTGGACACCACGCAGGTGTGGTTCGGGATGATGAAGAGTTTCTCGCCGATCTGCGGCCGGGGGTCGGTGCAGTTCGACAGATCGATCACCCCGTGTTCTTCCGAGAGGCTGCTGATCCGCGCTTGGGGGTAGCCGACGATCAGGCCGTAATCGCTAAAACCCTGGAGATCCGAGGTCAGCGCCTTCGAGCCGGCATCGATGACGGCGCGGTCGGCGGTTGGCCGTGAGACGACGGTCGCCAGCACATGCATGGCGCAATCCTCCTCGGTGCAATGGCCCATGCGCACCATCTGGCGATCGTTGTAGATATAGGTGCCGGCGCGGTGTTCGGTGGCAGATTTGACCAGATGCGCCTCGAAAAGGCTCGGCGTTCCGCCGTTGCTGACGATCGGGCAGGTCATGCCTTCCAATGCCAGGCGTTGCAGCACCTCGGTGATGAAGGCTTCGACGGCAGCGGCCGATTGCGGCTTCGGGTAAGTGACGATGCCGCCGAAGGTGAGGCCGTCGGCAGCGGCAATGCGCTTGGCAAGCGAGGCGGCCTCCTCGGCTGTCTGCACACCGCAGCGGCCGCCGCCGGTATCGCATTCCACCAGCACGGTCAGCGGCTTGTGGCCGGAGAAATGCGCCGCCAGGCCGTCGACCGTCACTTCGCTGTCGGCGACGACCTTGAGGGCCGGGATTTTCGTGTTCAGCCTCGCCAGGCGCTCGATTTTCTGCTGTCCGAGGATGTTGAAGGTGATCAGGATGTCGCCGAAGCCGGCTTCGGCGAAGACCTCGGCTTCCGTGACCTTCTGGCAATTGATGCCCTTGGCGCCGGCGGCAATCTGCGCGACGGCGAGAGCGGGAATCTTGTGCGTCTTGATATGCGGGCGGAAGTTCAATCCGTGTTCATCCATATAGGACTGAACGCGGTTGATGTTGGCAGCCAGCCGGTCTTCGTCGATGATCGGACGCGGCGTCGAGAGATCGGCGATCCTGTCGCCTGCCTTGGCGACGACGGCAAAGCTGGCATCCTGCATCTAGGCGGCTCCGCGTTCTCTTCCATGTGGATCGGCCACGATCGGCCAGATGGTCTTCGGCGCCCGCCGGTAGGGCGTCGTCGCCGGATTATTGGGATAGGGCGTTCCGGCCGAGCAGTAAAGGATCTCCGCCGCGATCTTCGAGAAGGAGGCGAAGAAGTGGTTGGTCGATTTGATCACCAGGATCTTCTGCCGTGTCGGATCGATGCCCATCACCGAAAACAGGCTGGGATCGAAGCTCTGGGCGCGCGTCGAATTGAGGATGATGTCGATGCCGTCAAGCACGATATGGGCGGCGTCGCCGAAAGGGGCGAGGCTCTCGCCGAACTGCATCTCGGCATTTTTCACCAGCTTGACCACCTTGACGGTGCCGTCGATGGGATTGCCGGTGCCGGGCGCCGATTTGGCGCCGAAGCGCAATGGAATGTCCGCCCCCTCGCCGGCTGCAAAACAGATCTGCACGGCAATCGGATCCCAGATGGTGCCGATCGCGGCGCTGGTGACGCCGCGGGCCAGGAGTTCTGCGAGAATGACCGTTGCATCGCCGGCCGTGCCACCGCCCGGATTGTCCCAGACATCGGCGATGACGACGGGCCATGCGGTGGCGGCCATCGCGCGTGCGACGGCTTGCCTCTCGTCGATCTGCGGCACCATGAAGGTGCCGCGCTTGGAAAACAGTTCGAGACCGAGCTCGCGCGCCAAAGCCGCGCCCTTTTCCGGCTTGTTGTCGGTGACCACAAGCAGCTTCGTTCCCATTTCGGGAACGTCGCCGACCATGAAACCGTGGATCACCGAGATCGACAGGATATCGGGATCATCCTTCTCGATCTGCATGATCTTGTCGACGAAGGAGCGCATCGGCTCGCGCGATGTCGGGAAGACGTCGATCATCCGGCAGTCGAACACCGAGATAGCAGGCTTGACCCGTCCTTCGAGCGTATCCACCGCGATGCGCCAGAGATCCTCGGCGCGGTCGACGAAATCCGTATGCGGGAATTCCTTGAAATAGACGGCGAAATCGAGGGCGGCGACACGTTTTGCCGTGAGATGGCTGTGCGGGTCGAGTTCGGCGCAGATGATGACGTCAGGCCCGACGATCTCGCGCATGCGCTGGAGAAGATCGCCTTCGGTATCCTCGTATCCGGCTGCCACCATGGCGCCATGCAGGCCCATGACAACGGCGTCGACAGGCGTTGCGGCACTCAACTGGCCGAGGATTTCGTCACGCAATTCTTCGTAGGTTGCCCGGTTGACCAGTCCGGCGGGGTCGGCCCAGGTGGCGGTTCCCTCGATCAGCTGCCAACCTTTTTCCGCGGTGACGCGCCGTCCGACGGTGATCGGCGCGGTGCAGAGCGTCGGCGTTTCCGGATGTTGGCCGGGCGGGGCATAAAGCGAGGCTTCGAATGCGCGGCGATCCACGCAGATCGGGGAAAAAGTATTGGTCTCGGTCGCCAATGCTGCCGTGAAAATGCGCAAGAAAGTGGCCTTCGTGTTGTCGGCCCCGCTTTACCCCATCGGGTTCGGCAGGTAGCCGGTGAAACCTGAGATCTTCCAGCGTCCCTGGTGAAGCCTGCAATAATAGAGCGTCTGCCATAGCAGCACGTCGCGGCTGCCGTCGGACTTGGAAATGCCGCCGTCGAATTTTTTGCGAACCAGCGCCATGTCGCCTTCGATCTCGATATCCTCGAGCGTCGTCGTAGTGAAAATCGCCGTGCGCGCGTCTTCCGCGAAGCTCTGCTCGGCGAAATCCTTCGCCTGCTTCAGCCATTCCTGGCGATAGGCCGACAGCGTCGGAAAAGCAAGGCGCCATGTGTCGGGGCTGACCTGCTTTTGGGCATCGATGCCGATGAAGCCCTCTTCGACGAAATCATCTTCCACCTTCGACCAGTCGGCGGCGAGAAAAGCATCGATATCGCGCAAAACGAGCATTTCCCAGATGGCGTGCCGGGCGCTGTCGGAGGGAAAAGGATTCTCGAAAGGATCGCGCATATTAGCCCCGTATTGAAATTCTTTTCATAATTCGCGTTTTTCACTGGTCAAATTCTGCTTTCTATGGTCATTTGTCAACTTATCAAGAAAATAATTTGCAAGGACATCAGCATGCCCATCAAGCGCTATGGCACTGTTCAAACGGGCGCCGGCGGCAAGGCGCTGCCCTTCGCGCGGGCGGTCGAAGCCGACGGATGGCTCTATGTTTCCGGCCAGGTTGCGATGGAAGACGGCGAAATCATCGACGGCAGCATCATCGCCCAGACCCACAAGACGATCGCCAATGTTCTTGAGATTCTCGATGAGGCCGGTTATGGCGTCGAGGACGTCGTGCGCGTCGGCGTCTGGCTCGACGATCCGCGCGACTTCTGGACCTTCAACAAGATCTATCAGGAGTATTTCGGCGAACATCCGCCGGCGCGCGCCTGTGTGCAATCGTCGATGATGGTCGATTGCAAGGTTGAGATCGACTGCGTGGCCTATAAGAAGAAGGAAGCGTAGAAGCAAAAGAACCATTGGCGGGAACGGGCTTGGATATCTTTTCGACATTGCAGGAAGACAAGGGCCGGCTCTCTCCCTCCGAGAGCCGCATCGCCGAGATCATCGTCAACGATTTCGAGTTCGCGGTGAATGCCTCGATCATCGAGCTCGCCGAACGCGCCGAGGTGTCGCCGCCGACCGTCACCCGCTTCTGCCGGCGGCTGGGCTGCGAAAGTTTTTCCGACTTCAAGGTGCAGCTTGCCCGGACCGCCCATATCGGCGTGCGTTATCTGAAGCCGGAATCGAAAAGCACCGACCCGGCCGATGTCGCCCAGGACATCATCACCAAGGCGCAGAACGCGCTCTTTCTTCTGCACCGTTCGCTCGATCTGGCCGCGATCGAAGCCGCCGTTTCCCATATCGCCAAGGCCGATATGATCTATGCCTTCGGCTCCGGCGGCAATTCGTCGATGATTGCCGATGAGCTGCAGAACCGGCTCTTCCGTCTCGGGCTGCGCATCACCGCAAGTTCCGACCACAGCATGCAGCTGATGATGGCGGCCGCAGCACGGCCGGGCGACGTGTTGATCGGCTCGTCCTTCTCGGGGCGGAACATGGAGCTGGTGCGGGCCTTCGAGCTTGCCCGCGGGGGCAAGGTGAAGACGATCGCTCTCACCCAGACGGATAGCCCGGTTGCCAAGGCAGCCGAAATCGTCGTGCCGATCGACCTTCCCGAAGGGAATAATATCTACCGGCCGACCTCGACGCGCATCGCCTACATCGCGACGGTCGATATTCTGTCGAGCCTGGTCGCCTACGCCGTTCAGCCGAAGGCGACGACCACGCTTCGGCGGATCAAGCAGCAGCTCGTCATTCACCGCGACGGCGACGACCGGCAATTGCTTGGAGATTGAAATGCCATGAAAATTAAAGCCATCAGCGGGAGCTAGAGAACATGACCCAATCGGCTGCCATCGTCACCGGCGCTGCGGGCGATATAGGCGCTGCGATCGCCGCACGGCTCGCCGATGACCATGATGTCGTCTTTCTCGCCGACATCGATGCTGCGGCTGCGGCGGTCACAGCGTCGAAGCTCGGGCCGGACAAGCGTTTCGTCGCCGTCGGATGTGACGTGACCAGCGAGGCAAGCATTGCCGGCTTGGTTAGCCGCGCCGCCGACGCCGGCGTGGTGCGAACGCTGGTCAACAATGCCGGTGCCGCCCGCGCAACCAGCCTGCATGAGACGACGCCCGAGATCTGGCGGGCGGATATTGCGCTCAATCTCGAAGCGGCATTCCTGTGTTTTCGCGCCTTCGAGCCGATGCTGAAGATCTCGAAGGGTTCCGTCGTCAACATCGCCTCGGTCAACGGCATGCAGGTCTTCGGGCACCCGGCCTATAGCGCCGCCAAGGCCGGCCTCCTGCATTTCACCCGGCTGGTTGCCGTTGAATACGGCAAGTTCGGCATCCGCTCCAATGCCGTCGCACCCGGCACGGTGAAGACGCAGGCCTGGGAGGCGCGCGCCGCCGCCAACCCTGATGTCTTCGAGGAGGCACGTCGCTGGTATCCGCTGCAGCGTGTTGTCGATCCCCTTGACGTCGCCAATGCCGTCAGCTTCCTTGCCGGTCCGCTGGCGGCAGCCATCACAGGCGTCTGCCTGCCCGTCGATTGCGGTCTGACGGCCGGCCAGGCCGAATTGGCGCGAACCTTCTCGCAATCCGAGCATTATTGACATTCAGGCTCCGATCTCCGAGCCAATAGCATGAGATGACCTCCGGGACTGCCCATCGCGGCCGCGCCTGCCGATTTCCCTGACGAGCGATGACCCCATGAGCCGCCTCTTTCCCGACGTCTTCCGCAATCCGGCGATCCGCGCCAGCATGATCGCCATTTTCACCTTCGGCATGGCGGGGGCGATGACTGCGCCCTATCGTTCGATCGTCGGCATCCGCGAACTGGGCCTGAGCGACGGTCTCTATTCTTTCCTGGCTTTCGCCTCGGCCGCCGTCAACGTGGTGATCAGCGTCCTGCTCGGCAATCTCGCCGATCGGCTTGGCGAATACCGGTCGGCGATGATCGGCGCCTGCATCTTCGGCATCGTCGGCTACGGCATGGTTTACCTCTTTCCCACTGCGGCCATTTTCATCATCAGCGCGCTGCTGCCGCTGCCGATCTACGGGGCGTTGAACTCGCTGCTGTTTGCCAATGCGCGCGCGGCGATGCATGGCATGAGCCGGAGCGAGATGGTGACGGCCAATTCAGGCGTGCGCGCGATGATCTCGCTCTCCTGGGTGCTGATCCCCGGTATCACCGGCCTTGTGCTCTCGGGCGCATCGAGCATGCTGCCGGCCTATCTCTTTGCCGCCATCTCATGTCTGTTCTGCCAGGGCATCATCCTCTTCGCCCTGCCGAAGCGGGCGGGCGCGGAACTGGTCGTGCCGCATCACCTCAGCTATCTCGGTGCGCTGCGCCAGGTAGTTTCACCGCGGATTTCGGCGCATATCGCCGGCGTCGCGCTGATTACCAGCACGCTGCATCTCAACGACGCCCTTCTGCCCCTGATCGCCACCGGTGCGGCCCATGGTGCGCTCAGCGACGTCGGAATTCTTGTCGGCATCGTCGCTTTGCTGGAGATCGTCTTCATCATCGTCTGGTCGCGGATCGCCCGGGAGGCCGGCCAGATGGTGGCACTTGCCGCCGGCACGATCATCTATGCCGTGTTCCTCTGCCTTCTCGGCTTTGCCTCCGAGCCATGGCACCTCTATGCGCTGACCTTGCTCGCCGGCATCGGCGCGGCGGCGATCATCAGCATTCCGATCACCTATCTGCAGGATCTGATCGCCGATCGGCCGGGGCTCGGCAGTGCTTTGATCTCCGTCAATGTCTTTGCCAGTGCCGGCATCGGCGCGCTTGTCTTTGCCGCCGGCACCTGGCTGACAGGCTATTCGGGAACCGCCCTGATGAGTGCGGTCACCGGCCTATCGGGGATCGCGATCCTCGGCCTGCTGCAGAGGCGAAACGCCGTTGCGCCTGCTGACGCCGGGGTTCAATAGACCGAACGTAGAATGGGCTTTCATCCCTATCCGTCTTGTGACAAGGGTGGGGCACCATTTCCTTTGAAGGCGACATGAAGGCGATCTCCGGCACGAATCTCGAGCAGGCCAAGTCTCACAACCGGCGTGTGGTGATCGAGGCTGTGCGCACCAACGGTCCGTTGTCGCGGGCGGCGATCGCCCGGATGACGGCGCTGACCGCCCAGACCGTGTCGAATATCGTCGAGGAACTGGAGAGGTCGCATCTGCTCGTGCCGGCCGAGGCGCAGAAGCTGGCGCGCGGCCAGCCGATCATTCCCTATTCGATCAATCCCGCCGGCGCCTATTCGATCGGCCTCGAACTTGGCCGCCAGCGGGCCAGCGGGGTGCTGACCGATCTTTCCGGCGCCGTCTGCGCGCGCATCGAGCGCCACGTCGAACATCCCGATCCGCAAAGGGCGATGCCGGCGCTGCAGGCGATCGTCGAAGATCTGCAGCAGGCCTTCACCTTCGACCGACACCGGCTGCTCGGTGTCGGCATGGCCCTGCCCGGCCGCTATGCCGATGGCGGCATCACCTCGCTCAGCCCGCAGAACCTGCCCGGCTGGCAGGATTTTCCCGTCGGGCACGAGCTGGAACAGCGGGTCAAGCTGCCGGTGCTGGTCGAAAACGATGCGACCGCCGCCGCAATCGGCGAGCGTCTGCATGGTGTTGCCCGCGGCCTTAGCAGTTTCGTCTATCTGTTTCTTGCCGGCGGCGGCGGCATCGGCGCCGGAATGTTCCTCGACGGCCACCTTTACAAGGGCAGCCGCAACAATGCCGGCGAGATCGGCCATATCATCGTCGAGCCGCATGGCAAGCTCTGCAGCTGCGGCAAGCGCGGCTGCCTGGACCGCTACGTGTCGCCGACCGTCGCTTACGAATTCATGGGCATTGCCAATGCCGAGGAGATCCTCCCCGACGATCTCGACGCGTTGATCGCCAAAGGCGGCGAAGGCCTGGACGC
Organism: Rhizobium leguminosarum bv. trifolii WSM2297; assembly: GCF_000271845.1. The sequence continues at coordinate 404,281 of NZ_JH719392.1, forward strand.
CTGGCTCGATCAGGCCGTCCAGCCATTGCGGCAGACCCTCGATTTTCTCGAACTTGCCTTCGACCCGCAGACCATCGTGCTCGGCGGCAGCATATCGACATCGCTGATGCGCCGGCTTGCCGAACGGCTGGAGCCGCTGCACCTGCCGATCGACCCCAACCGCAAGGGAAGCGTGCCGCGCGTCATGATCGGCATGACCGGCAAGGATACGGCGATCCTCGGTGCCGCCGCCCTGCCGATCTTTTCCGAAACCAATCCGCGCTTCGACGTCCTGCAAAAGCCGGTCGGGTGAAGGCTCATTCGCCTGCCGGCAGCCTCGCATCGGCCTGCAGGGCGGGACGCACTGGAATTCGGGCAAAGATGACCACGTTCCCGAGAAGCGTCAGCGCCAGGCCGACCAGGCCCAGACCGGTCCAGTGGTAGCCCTCGAAGACCGTCGACAATGACAGGGCGACGATCGGAAACAGGACGGTGGCATAGGCAGCGCGTGAGGAGCCGATGCGCGACACCAGCATGAGATAGGTGGTGAAGCCGATCACCGATCCGATCGCCGCGAGATAGAGCAGCGCGGCAAGATAGGTCATGTCAGGCGGCGCCACGATCGGCGTTTGCGTTACGGCAATCAGCAGGAGGAGGACAACCGTGCCATAGGTCATGCCCCAGGCATTGGCGGTCAGCGGTGAGATTCCGGCCGCACTGTTTCGACGCGACGCCATGTTGCCGAGCGAGAAGAACAGCGTGCCGAGCGCCGCGAGCCCGATCCCTTTCAACGTGTCCAGATTGAAATCGACGACAACCTCCTCTGCGAACAGCAGGAGAAGGCCGGTGGCTCCGAGCGCTGCTGCGAGAAGCGTGCGGCCGGTAACGCGGTCGCCGAAGAACAGGCGCGCATTGACGGCGTTGTAGATCGTTGCGAGCGAGAAGATCACTGAGATCAGCCCGGAGGGGATAAAGCCGGCGGCGTTGTAGAAACAGATGAAATTGAGGCTGAACAGGCAGAGCGCTTGCGCAAGAATGAAAGGTTGATCGCGCAAGGCAGGGAACTTCAACTGCCGCATGACAGCCAGGATGGCGACGAGGATCACGGCTGCGACCGCAAATCTGTAAAAGACCGAGACCAGGACCGGCACGGGACCGACCTGCATCGCAATGGCAATCCAGGTCGTCCCCCATATCAGGACGGTCGAGATGAAGAGAGCGGCATTTGCCATCGTGTGATCCTCGTTTTCTCGATCGATAGGCCAACTGTGAGCCGGTCTCTTGCAGATTCTTGCTACGAAATTTTTTGCCCTGGACTTCCTGCTCGCCACACGGACCCTCCACCGGTATTATCCGCAGGACGTCACACGTGTGGGGAAGAATAGGTGAAAGATAGCCGCCTCTCGGTTTACAGCTTTTTGTCTGCATCTCCCTCTGCCCGGGTGTCACAGTCGATCGATCTGGGGTTCGGGCGATCGGCGGCTCTCTGGAGCAATGGCAGCGACAGGATGAGCTACGAGCGGCCGGACGGACATACGTTCAGCCTCTATCTCACCGGCGGCGCCGGAACGCGCCGTCTGGACGGCAGCCCGGCCGCGCAGGGCCGGCCCGGAGCCTTGTGCATCATGCCGCAGGGACACTCGTCCGAATGGGAAATCACCGACCCCTTCGAATTCGTCCATCTGTATGTTCCAGACGATCAGATGCGCCGGATGTTTGCAGAGACGTTTGACCGCGATTCCAGGCTGATGGTTCTTCCCGAAGTGACCTTCGCAGATGCACCCGCCCTGGCGCGCGCGCTGCGGCAGATGACGCAAGCGATGTCGGCGGGCGACCATCTGCCGGCTGAAGAAGCGATGACGCAGACGATCAACGATTTCTTCGTTGATCCGCGTTTTGGCGGGATGCGCCCCTGCGCGATCAGCGGCGGGCTCGCTCCTCATATCAGCCGCCGGATCCTGGACTATATCGAGGCCCATCTCGACGAGACGATCCGCTTGCAGGATCTGGCGGCGATCGGGCAACTCAGCGCCTTTCATTTTCAGCGGATGTTCCGGGCAAGCTATGGCGTGTCCCCGCATGGCTGGGTGGCCCACCGGCGTGTCGAGCGCGCCAAATCGATGTTATCAGGCACAGACCCGATCGCGCAGATCGCTTCGGCCTGCGGCTTCAGCAGCCAGAGCCACATGACACGGGCCTTCAAACTGGGCACCGGCGTCACACCCTCTGCCTACCGGCAACGACAATGAAGCGCCTTCTGTCGCGAAATGTTTTGTTCGCCGTAGCCTGGACGGGACGGTAGCCTTGATCCCGGCATAGGGATGCCGGCCCCACCGGCTATTCGAAAAGAATGAGACTTGCCGGCGTTGGCGGCATCGGTTTGACTGTGACGCCGGCAAGACCGGCCTGTCTTGCTATCTCGGTCAGCTCGCCTTGCGTATAAGCCTGGCCTGCCGGCGTGCTGGCGAGCATCTCCCAGGAGAAGGCCGCGGGAAAAGGCGGCGACACGCGATCTTCGTTCGGCACGAAATCGACGGCAACGATCCGACCACCCTCTGCAAGGCTCGCGATGATCTTTCGCAGCAGCTGGGCACATGTCGGCATATCGAAGTGGTGCAGGAAATTTGGAAGCAGGACGAGATCATAATCCGTGCCCCAGTCGACATCGAAGGCGCTGCCGGCGATCGTCCGGTACCTCGCAGTCACACCGGCTTTATCCGCATTCTGCCGCGACAGCTCCAAGACCGCGGCCCAGTCGACGGCGACGACCTCCGCTGATGGAAAGGTTTTCGCAATTTCGATCCCGAAAATGCCTGGACCTGCGGCGATGTCCAAAACCTTTTTGGGAGACCTCGGCCAGCCGGAGATTTCGCCGGCCAGTATTTTGGCGCTGAGCCCGGTAAAGGAGCCCATGCCGCGCGCAAACTTCAACCAGACGGGGTTGTCCGGGGACATGTTGGCAAGCCCGGCCGAACCGCCGTTTCGCACGACGGCGGCCGGATCGCGCAGAAAATTATCCAGTATTTCGGGTGCGGCGACGAACTCGACGGCCGAGCCCATATAGGCCGGCGAATTGCGATCGAGGAACATCCTGGTCGAGGGCGTCATTCGGTACTGTCCGCTCTCCTTCGTCAGGAAACCATGGACCACGAGGTAGTCGCAGAGGATGCGCACACCACGCTCCGAGGCGCTTGTTGCCGATGCCAGCAATTCTGCCGTATTGCCCTCGCCGATATGGGTAAAGAGATCGAGCTCGATGGCCGCCTTGATCGCTGCCGTCTTTCGGCATGCAAACAGTGCATCGACCACGAGTTCGGGCGACACGACGCCAACATCGGCGTCCTCGACGGTTGTTTCCATTGGGATCCCTCAGAGCCCTCGATCGGTCTTGCCTGGCAGCGCCGGCCGCAGAAATTATGCGTACATTCGCATATTCTACAATACTTACCACGCTAGCCCGATCGGGTGCCCCGACGGTCGGGACCGTTCTATCACGGTCCCAGTGCCTTACGACTGTTGCAGCCCGTAAAGCAGTGGCATCAGCCCTGCGAGCGCCTTGAAGCGTTCCCATGACTTCGCCGACGGCTTCGTCCAGCCGGTTTCGGCAAGTCCGGAAAGACGCGGAAAGACGAGACGGTCGAAAACGGCGCGATCCGTCATCGGTTCGGACCAGATGCAGGCCTGGATGCCGAGGAGCTTCTGTTTCTGGCCCGCGGTCCAGCCGCCGACCGGATCGAAATTGTATAGTTTTTCGGCGTCCGACGTTCCCGCCCAGCTGGCGCCGGGCTCGTCCCAATCCGGCCTCAGCGCCATGTCGAGGTAATAGACCTGTCCGGGGCAGACGACCATCTCGTAGCCGCGTTCGGCGAGTTCGGCCGAGACCTCGACATTGCGCCAGCTGCAAAGATAGCTCTTCGATTTGTCGATCACATCGCCGTGGGCCGCCTCTTCCCAGCCGCCGGTGATGCAGCCCTGGCTCGCCAGGAAACGCTGGACGCGCTCCAGGAACTCAGCCTGCAGGACGGCGGCACCCGAGCCGTGGATATCGTCGGCGCCATGGGTATTGGTGACGACGTTCAGCCGCTTGGCATGCGCATCGGCAACCGCGCCGCCGGCAACATCGCGCAGGCGCTGAAGCGCCTCCGGCGAGCCGGACCATGCGCCGAGCGGCACTTCGTCGGCGCCGAGGTGGATGATCTTGAACGGAAAGAGCTCGATCAGTTCCGTAAGGATGGTCTCGACGATCTCGTAGGTCTTCTCACGGGCCGGGTTGATGCAATTGTCGGGAAAGCCCTGAACCGAATAATAGCTGCCGACCTCGGCCGGATCGCGCAGTTCCGGTATGGCCTTCAGCATGGCGTAGCAATGGCCGGGCATGTCGATCTCCGGCACGATCTCGACGCCGAAGCTTTTTGCCTCAGCAACGATCTCCCGGATGACAGCCTTGGGATAATAACCGCCCGTCCGAGCCGGGCTCGAGCCGAGCAGCGGCGGCACGGCAAGACCGTGACCGCGCCAGGCGCCGACCTCGGTCAGCGCCGGATAGGCATCGATTTCGACGCGCCAGGCCTCGTCGTCGGAAAGGTGCCAGTGGAAGCGGTTGAGCTTGTTCCAGGCCAGCACCGCGATCAGCTTCTTGACCTCGGCTGCGCCATAGAACTGGCGGGCGACATCGAGATGCAGCCCGCGCCAGCCCATTGCCGGTTCATCGACGATCTCGCCGGATGCCGGAAACTGGAAGACGCCTGGATGCAGCCTGGCGCCGCGCCAGATCTGCCCGAGTGTGACGAGGCCATAAAGAAAGCCGGTCCGGCCGCTTGCCTCGACCGTCAGTGTCTGCTCGTCGAAGCTCAGCCTATAGGCCTCGGGACCGAAGCCGGCGGCATCCTTCAGGACGACCGGGACTGCGCCTTCCGCCTCGCTGCGCACGATGCCTTCGACGGCGAAGAGATGCTCCACCAGCGCCGCGAAACCTTGCGCGGCCGCCTCCCCTTCGGCGCTTTGCGCCTTTGGTGCAAAACCGGCCGGCAGCGGACGGCGGGACGTGACCGCCACATGGTTCGGCCAGGGGATGATCGACACCTGAACCGGCGCATTGGCGGGCACCGGATAGATCTCGGCGCCGCGCTTCAGCGGCGCGTTGCTGACTGAAGAACGTGTCGGCTCGATCGAGAGCACGATCGTGCTGCCGTCGGCAAACGCGAGATAGGCGCTGGTCGCGCCGTCCGTCCAGTGGCGAAACTGCCAGCTCAGCGCATAGACCGAGATCGTCCATGTCTCGCCGGCGCCGAGCGCGAAATCGGCCGGCGGCTGGAATTCGGTGAAATTGGAAAGCCGCTGCGATACCGTCGCGCCTTCGACGCGGCCGGCGGGATCGACGCGGCCGGGGCCGCTGACGCAGAGCGAGAAATTCGCAAGCGGCTCGCTGCCGAGGTTTTTCAGGCGCAGGACATAGGAAAATTCCTTGCCGTCGGCAGGCGGGTTCCAAAGGGTTTCAAGCCGCAGGGCTTTCGGTCGCGGTGTGGACATCGTCATTCTTTCCTTTCGAAGATCGGACCTTTTGAAGATCAGCTCTTGGGTTCGGCGCTGGAAACACCGAGCGCGCGAATGAAATGGTTGGGGCCGACCTGTTCGATCACTGTCGATTCAGGGCGGCTCAGCGAACGCACTTTTTCCGCCTGTTCGAGGAAACGCGCGCTGCCGCCCGTCACGAACGGCCTGCTGCCGTCCGGAACGGCGGAAAGCAGCAATCGTGTATAGGGATGGCGCGGGTCGGAGAGAACCTTATCGGTGTCACCCCATTCGACCATCTGGCCGGCAAACATGACGACGATCTCCTCGGCTACATGCGCTGCCGTTGCAATGTCGTGGGTGATATAGAGCATGGCAAGGTCGTTTTCCCGTTTCACCGTCGCCAGCAGATCGAGAATGTCCTTGCGAATGGAGACATCGAGCATCGAGGTCGGCTCGTCGGCGACCAGCACGCTTGGAGCGACGGCAAGGGCGCGGGCGATGTTGACGCGCTGCCGCTGCCCGCCCGAAAGTTCATGTGGGAATTTCTGCCTGGTCAGATCGGGTTCCAGCCCGACGCTTGCCAGCAGCCGGCTAATCTCCTCGGGGAGATCAGCCTTCGAGCCGCTCTGCCGATGCAATTGCAGCGGACGCGAGAGATGATGGCTGACAGTGAAGGCCGGGTTGAGCGACGAGAACGGATCCTGGAAGACCATCTGCACTTCCCGGCGGTAACGCTGTTCATCTGCGGCCTCGCCGCGGGCGGTCAACTCCTGCCCTCGGAAAAACAGCCTGCCGCCGGTCGGCCTGTCAAGGCGTGCGATGATGCGGGCACAAGTCGTCTTGCCGCAGCCGGATTCGCCGACCAGCGCCAATGCCCGGCCGGGAAAGAGCGAGAAGGACACGCCTTTCAGCGCCCGCACCGGACCAAAATTGCGTTGAATGTCCTCGAGCCGGATCACGGCTTCGGCGACGACGGGATTAACCTCCGCTTTCATGCCACGACACCCGATAGGTGCCGATGATCAGGAAGCTGCGGAATGGCATTCCAGAGCTTGCGCGTATAGTCGTGCTGCGGCGCATGGGCGACCTGGCTGACGTCGCCCACTTCGACGAGTTCGCCCTTCAGCATGACGCCGATGCGCCGGCAGAGCTGCGCCATCAGATGCAGGTCATGGGTGATGAAGAGCACCGAAAAGCCGTAGGTCCGCTGCAGGTCGACGACCTGTTCGAGGATCTCGCGTTGCACCACCACGTCGAGCGCCGTCGTCGGCTCATCCATGATGATCAGCTCGGGTCTCAGCGCCAGGCAGATGGCGATGACGATGCGCTGGCGCATGCCGCCGGAGAATTGGTGCGGGTAATCGCCGATGCGATGCGTGGGAATGCCGACGAGGCGGAACATCTCCTCGGCCCGCGCCCGGGATTCCGCATGCGAGCAGCCGGTGTGCCGGCGCAGCACGTCGTGGAATTGCGCCTCGACCCGCATCAGCGGATTGAGCGAATTCATCGCGCTCTGGAAGACCATGCCGATGCGCTTCCAGCGGATCGTCTGCAGTTCGCGTTCCGGCAACTTGAGCAGGTCCCGCCCGTCAAGCCGGATGCTGCCGCCGCTGATCCAGGCCGGCGCCTTGGAAAGACGGGTGATGGCATAGGCGATCGTGCTCTTGCCGCAGCCGGATTCACCGGCAAGCCCGAAGATCTCGCCGCGGCCGATGTTGAAGGAAACCTCCTTGACGGCGCGGAATTCTCCCTTGTCGACGAGGTAATCGACGTTGAGTTTTTCGATTTCCAGAAGATTGTCGCTCATCGGCCAAGCTCCAATTCCCTGTTGCGGGCGCGGTTGAGACGGAACCAGCGCGTCAGCGCCGGGCCGGAGCGGAGCTGCGGATTGGCGATCTCGTCGAAGGTGAAATTCAAAAGCGCAAGGCCAAGGCCGGTCAGCGCGATGCCGAGCGCCGGCACGCCGATATCCCACCACGCACCGACCATGATCGCCGACGAATTCTGGGCGTTGTAGAGCATCGTGCCCCAGGAGACTTTCAGCGGATCGCCGAAGCCGAGATATTCGAGCGTCGTCTGGGCGACGATTGCGTAGATGATGCTGCCGACGAGGTTGATGCCGATCAGCGTCGTCAGGTTCGGCAGGATTTCCACGAAGATGATGCGCCAGGCCGGCTCGCCGATCATCTTCGAAGCCGTGACGAAATCACGATTGCGAAGCGCCATCGTCTGCGACCGCGTCATGCGGGCGCCCCACGGCCAGGAGGTCAGCGCGATGATGGTCATGATCGTCATCGGTCCCACCGTGCCGGCGAAGGAGGCGAGCAGGATCAGCAGCGGCATGTTCGGGATGACGAGCACGGCATTGGTCGCAAGGTCGAGCAATGCATCCGTCCGGCCTCCGGCATAACCGGCGATCAGCCCGATCGCCGTGCCGAGAACCGTGATGGCAATGCCCGTGGCAAAGCCGACGGAGAGCGAGCTGCGGGCGCCCCAGACGAACTGGCGATAGACATCGCGGCCCATCTTCGTGGTGCCGAGCACATGTTCGATCGAGGGCGGCTGATGCGAGCGTCCGACACGCGCGCCGGGCTCGCCGGGTGCGACAAGCGGCGCAAACAGCGCCATCAGCCAGAGGATGGCTATGATGATGAGGCCGGCCAGCGCCTTTTTCTGCTTGAGGAGTGGCCACAGGGTAAAGCTCATCACGCAGCCTCCCGCAATCTCGGATCGACCAGCCCGTAAATGATGTCGACCAGGAAGTTGGCGCCGAGGGTCGCAAGCGTCATCAGCAGCAGTTGGCCCTGGATGACGGGGTAATCGCGGGCGATGCTGGCGTTATAAAGCGTCAGGCCCAGGCCGGGATAGTTGAAGACGATCTCGGTCACGATCGAGCCGCCGAAGACGGCGCCGAGCATCAGCGCCAGATTGGTCAGCACCGGAAGCATGGCATTGCGGGCGCCATAACCGAACATCACGGTCAGATGGCTCAGCCCCTTGGCGCGGCCCATGGTCACGTAATCCTCGCCAAGCACCGAGATCATCGACGAACGCATCGTCGTCTGGAATTCGCCGATCAGAAACGGCGACAGCGTCAGGACCGGCGGGATCGCATGGGCAAAGACGCTGCCGACGAAGGTGAAATTGAAGGCGGGGTCGAGATTGGGATCATAGGCATAGCCGACTGGAAACCAGCGCAGCGAAACGGCGAAGACGAAAAGCGTCGTCAGCGCCACGATGACGGGCGGCACCGAAATCATGATCACCGACAGCGGCGAAACGATCGTGTCGAAACGCCCGCCGCGGCGCCAGGCGGAAACTGCCCCGAGCACAACACCGACGCAGAGCGAGAAGATGATTGCGGTCGTCACCAGGAAGACGGTCCAGAGCGCCGACCGGGCGAGAACCTGGACGACGGTCTGGGGGTAATATTTGACCGAGACGCCGAGATCGAGGGTGGCAAGCCCCTTCAGATAATCGGCGAATTGCCAGAGCATCGGCTGATCGACCGCACCGAACCGCGCCTTGATCGCCTCGACGGCGGCCGGCGTTGCCCGCGGGCCGAGTTGGGCGATCATGGCATCGACCGGGCTCCCCGGCATCAGCCGGGGAAGAATGAAGTTGACGACGATGGCGAACGCCAGGGCGACCGCATAGACGCCGAGGCGCCGGCTCGAAATGCGCATGGACCGCTCCCTTGCTGGTATTGCTCTAGCTGACCGGCTTGAGACGCAGCAGATGCATCAGGCGCATGCGGTTGTTGTCATGATCCTCCGGATTCATGACGGGATCCTTGTCGGTGACCCAGCCGGTGAAACGTTTGCTGGAGAACTGATACCAGGTCGGGCCGTTGAAGACGGGCACGACGGGGAAGTCGTCGGCGATCAGCAGTTGGATGTCGTTGAAGATCTTCTTGTGATCATCCTCAGACGTCGCCCTCAGATACTGGTCGAACATGGCGTCCAGCTTCGGGTTCGAATAACGCGAGGGCGCGCCGGTGATGCGCCCGCCATAGGCGGTCGACAGGCTCTGGTAATAGCCGCGGAACGGCGTTGCCCCATCGGCGCGGGAGTTCATGACAACCTCGAAACTGCCGTCGATGATCTGCTTGCGCCATTGTTCATATTCCGGGGTGGCGACCGACGCGTTGATGCCGGCGGCACGCAGGCCTTCGACGGCGATCTGCACCGCATCGATCCAGTCGGTCCAGCCGTTCGGAACGATGATCGGGAAGGCGATCGGCTTGCCGCTCGGCGTCGTGCGGAAGCCGTCGGCACCCTTCTTGTAACCGGCATCGTCGAGGACCTTGTTGGCCTTCTCGGTGTCGAAGCCCATGAAGGCGTCCTTGTCGCCTTCGGCCGACTTGTTGCGCCAGGTCTCGAAGCGCGGCGGCAGGCCGGTCGCATGCTCGTTGACGACGGGATAGCCGAAGCCGGCAATATCGACCATCGACTTGCGATCCATGGCCAGGCTGAAGGCGTGACGGAAGTTCAGGTCCTTATAGGCCTCGAGGTTGCCTTCATTGCCGCTCTTGAAGTTCATCTGGAAGGCGACGGTTTCGGCCGGCGGCTGCCAATAGCCGTTATGGTCGGCATCGAGCGCGACGAAGGTCTTGTCGATCTGCGGAATGAAGGAGCCGATCCAGTCCATGTTGCCCTCCGGCAGGATGGCGAGCATCTGGTCGTTGCCTGAGATTTGCGGCAGCCTCAGGCAATCGACATGCAGCGAGGCGGCGTCCCAGTAGTTCGGGTTTCGGCACTGCTCGTAGACCTGCGGCGTGAAGCGGCGCAGCTCCGTCATCGGGCCGGAACCGACCGGCTTCTCGTTCTTGAAGGCGACGGGATCGGAGACATTCTTCCAGATATGCTCGGGAACGACGGCGAGATCGGCAAGCGTTTCCGGGAAATCGGAGTTGACGGCCTTGAGATCGATCCTGACCTCGGTCGCCGACGGCGTCTCGACCGAGGCAACCGTCTCGCCGACGCCGACGGTGTCGAGGGCTGCGTTCTTCAGCATCAGATCGATCGTGTATTTCACGTCGGCCGAGGTCAGCGGCTGCCCGTCGGACCATTTGAGATCGGGCCGCAGCGTATAGGTGACCGACTTCATATCCTCGGAGAATTTATAGCCGGTCGCCAGGCGGAAGACCGGCTTGCCGCCATCCTCGGCATTGAAGATCACCAGCGGCTCGTAGATGAAATCCATCGTGCTCTGCCGGCGGCCGGCAAGGTCGAACGGATTGAAGTTCTGCACCCAGCTGGTCTGCTCCTCGATATGCATCGTCAGCACCGATTCAGCGGCGGCACCGACGGTCCCGAACGCGACGAGCGCCGTCAGGGCGGTCGCCGCCGCCGAGCCGGCGCGCATGGAAATCTTGCAGAACATGCTTTTGCTCAATCTCATTCCAATGCTCCCCTCATTATGTATTTTTGGAGTCAATCAAATTGATTTAATATTGATAGTCAGTTTCCCGCCGGTGCGTCAATTGCCGATTTCAAATTTTTCCGGGCGGCCTCTGAAGCCGTTCTCGGCTGCTTTCGGCACGTCAAATTTCATGATGAACAAAAAAATAAAGGCCGGGCTGGCCGCGTTAACCATTAAGGTACTTTTAAGTACGATAATTAATCCAACGTTGGCGAATTGATCGGAACCACCGGTCGATAAGCATCAGGCTGCTCGCCACGGCCGGGATGTTCCCCCGGATTTCAACATATCCAACCTCCGAAGCAGGCGAATTCCGATGACGAGCATCGATACCAACAATTCCGCGATGGCTGCCCTTCAGACGCTGCGCAGCATCAACTCCAATCTCGAAACGACACAGAACAGTGTCTCCACCGGCTATCGGGTCGACACTGCATCCGACAACGCCGCCTACTGGTCGATCGCCACCACGATGCGCTCCGACAACAAGGCGCTGTCGGCCGTGTCCGATGCGCTCGGCCTCGGGGCGGCGAAGGTCGATACTGCTTACACGGCAATGGACAGTGCGATCGACGTCGTCGACGAGATCAAAGCTAAGCTGGTGGCCGCGACCGAAGACGGTGTCGACAAGTCCAAGGTCCAGGAAGAAATCAGCCAGCTGCAGGAGCAGCTGATGAGCATTGCCCAGTCGGCCTCGTTCTCGGGCGAAAACTGGGTCGCCGGCGCTGACGGCACGAAGAGCGTCGTATCCTCCTTCGTCCGCGACGGCTCCGGCGCCGTGTCCGTTAAAATGACGGATTACACCCTCGATACCAGCTCCGCCGGCAATGTGCTGTTCGGCATGAGCGGCGGGTCGATCGAAACCTCCACGGGTATCCTCGGAACGGCGGATGCAAATGGCGATTCCGTCTACTCGCTCGACATCACCAACTTTACCACCGGTCAGATCCAGTCGGCGCTGTCGACCATCGAATCCGCGCTATCGGCAATGACCTCGGCCGGTGCGCAATTGGGTTCGATCTCGACGCGCATCGATCTGCAGGAAGACTTCGTCGGCGCGCTGTCCGATTCCATCGACTCGGGCGTCGGCCGGCTGGTCGATGCCGACATGGAGGAGGAATCGAGCAAGTTGTCTGCCCTGCAGACACAGCAGCAGCTGGCGATCCAGTCGCTGTCGATCGCCAATTCGTCGTCCCAGAACATCCTGTCGCTGTTCCGCGGTTAATCGCAATCGCCGATACCAAGGGAGCCGGGCGCATAAAACGCCCGGCTCCCTTCCACCGATCGCATTCGGTGATGCCTTTGCCCTGATATGCCGGTTGACATGTCGATCGTCTCGATCGCAAACATGATGGCTATTCCCAACCGGGGCAGAAATGCCGCGCGCCGCGGGGCCATCGCATGGAACGAGTTGAGCCTGCCCATCCCGATGCAAGGCCCGCCATCATCTGGCTCGGCTTCATCGCCATGTGTATCGGCATGTTCATGGCGATCCTCGACGTTCAGGTGGTGGCGACGTCGCTACCGACCATCCAGTCGGCGCTGGATATCGGCCCGGATCAGATGAGCTGGATACAGACGGCCTATCTGATCGCCGAAGTGGTGGCGATCCCGCTCACCGGCCTGCTGACGCGGCTGCTTTCGATGCGATGGCTGTTCGTCGTCGCCATCAGCCTGTTCGTCGCAGCTTCCGCCGGCTGTGCTGCCAGCAGCAGTTTCGGTGAGCTGGTCGTCTGGCGGGTGCTGCAGGGCTTTTCCGGCGGAACCCTGATCCCCTCGGTGTTTTCAGCCGTGTTCATCCTGTTTCCGAACGAGCGGCAGGCGCTGGCGACGACGATTGCCGGCGTATTGGCGGTGCTGGCGCCCACGGTCGGACCGATCGTCGGCGGATGGCTGACCGAAACCTATTCCTGGCACTGGCTGTTCCTGATCAACATCCTTCCGGGCATTGCCTCGGCCATCCTGGCGGCACGCTTCCTGCCGAAGCAGGCGGCCGATCCGTCCGAACTCAGGCATCTCGACGGCCTGTCGCTGCTGTTGATGGCAACCGCGTTGACGACGCTGGAACTCAGCCTGAAAGAGGCGCCGACCAGCGGCTGGACCTCGGCCTATGTGCTGAGCCTGCTGGCGGTCTGCGTCGTGTCGGGAGGTGCGTTCACTGGGCGAACGCTCCGCCGAAACCGGCCGGTCGTCGATCTCGGCAATTTCGCCGATCGGAATTTTCTCGTCGGCTCGGTTTTGAGTTTCGTGCTTGGCATCGGCCTATTCGGCTCGGTCTATCTGATGCCGGTGTTTCTCGCTTTCGTCAGAGGCCACGACGCGCTGGAAATCGGCATGACGATGCTGGTCACCGGCATCGCCCAGCTGATCACAGCGCCGGTCGCGGTCGCGCTGGAGAAGCGCATGGATGCGCGGCTGCTGTCGGCTATCGGTTTTGCCCTATTTGCGATCGGTGTCGGAATGAGCGGATTTCAGGATCCCCGTTCGGATTATGACGCAATGTTCTGGCCGCAGGTGGTGCGCGGCGTCGCTATCATGTTCTGCCTGCTGCCGCCGACGCGGCTGGCGCTCGGCACGCTTCCGCCCGATCGCATTCCCGACGCCAGCGGCCTTTTCAATCTGATGCGCAATCTCGGTGGCGCCATCGGCATCGCTCTGATCGACACCATCATCTACACCCGCTCGGAACCGCTCGGACAGAGCCTCTGGGCGCGCCTTCAAGCCGGTGACCTCAAGGCGGCGACATTCGTCGGCGCGCCGGCGGAGATCGTGTCAGGACATAGCGGCAGTTTCGATGCCGATGCGACGGCGCTGCTCGATCCCCTGGTCCAGACCGCGGCAAGCGTTGAGGCGATCAACGAGGCCTGGATGGTTGTCGCCATCCTGACCGGCTGCGCCTTGCTTTGCATACCCTTTGCCAAGCGGCCGGCACCGACGTGAAAACCGTCGCGACAGGTTGCCGATCTCAAGATCGCCGCTAAGATTTCTCTCAACCATTTGCGTCATCCTCCAGTTCCCTTTGAAACGAATCCACGAGATATCAATGGCTCCGGACCTCAAGCGCAGTTTTCAAATGCCCCGACGCGAACAGCTCGGCCTGTTCACGATCAGCAACGGTTCCGGCCTGTCGATATCGGCGCTGCCGAACGGCACGCTGTTTGCGATCGAATATGCCGACGACAAGGGGTCGGTGCAGATCAACCAGATCCAGGGTTCGCCCTTGTTCGGCGGCATCGGTCGGCTTTATCTGCGCGTCGGTGGCAAAAGGCCCGATGTCGTCGAGATCGTCGGGCCGGGTGCCGATGGCGGCTTCGGGCATGATGCGACGAGCTTTTCCTGGAGCGGCAAAGCCGGCGATGTCGGCTACAACGTCCGCCTGGCGCTGCATCCCTCCGAAACGGCCTGGTTCTGGCGTGTCTCGATCCAGCATCTCAAGGATGTAACGGTACCGGTGGATCTGGTGCTGATCCAGGATGTCGGTCTTGGCGATCGCGGCTTCCTGATGAACAGCGAGGCCTATGCCTCGCAATATGTCGATCACCACATCGCCAATCATCCGACAATCGGCCCTGTGCTGATGAATCGGCAAAATCTCAAGCAGGGTGGCGGCCGCAATCCCTGGCTCGTCCAGGGCTGCCTCGATGGGGTGGCGGCCTATGCCACGGATGCGATCCAGCTGGTGCAGGCGAAAGGCCGCCTCGGCGACCTGCTGGTCGGCCCATACGGCACCAGCCTGCCGAGCGAACGGCGGCAGCAGGAGACGGCCTGTGCCGCCATCCAGTCGAGACCGCTCTCGGGTCCGGCAAGCGGCGCGACTGCGACCTTCTTCGCGGTATTTTCCGCAGATCATCCCGAGGCGTCTGGCGACGCCGACCTTTTACGCCTCGATGGGCTGGCGGCGCTGGAGGGCGCCGCCGGCGATCTCGCAGAGACGGCGGCGGTCCGCAGCCTGCTCCAGGATGCTGCCCTGCTGAAGGTCGAGGCGCTGGACAAGAAGGCGATCGGCCAGCTCTATCCCAAGCGAAGCCTGGAAGAGCGCGTCGATGGAAAGCTGCTGTCGTTTTTCGTGCCGGATGGCGCTCTGAACCGCCACGTCGTCCTGCGCGAGAAGGAACTTTTGGTCGCGCGCCGGCACGGCGCGATCGTGCGTAGCGGTCAGAACATGCTGCTCGACGATTCCACGCTTGCTGCGACCTGCTGGATGCAGGGCATTTTCGCCGCACAGCTGACTATCGGCAATACCTCCTTTCACAAGCTCTTTTCCGTGTCCCGCGACCCCTACAACCTGACGCGCGCCAGCGGGCTGCGCATCATGGTCGATATCGGCGCCGGCTGGCAGCTGCTGGCGGTGCCGTCGGCTTTCGAAATGGGGCTCAGCGACTGCCGCTGGATCTATCAGTGCGCCGACCGGACGATCACCATTGCGGCGGCCGTCTCCGGCGAGGACGCCGCTATGCAGTGGACCGTCTCGGTGGAGGGTAAGCCCTGCCGCTTCCTGGTGTTCGGCCATGTCATTCTCGGCGAGCGCGAATATGACGCCGGCGGCCAGATCGAATTCGACAGATCAGGCAAACGCATCCTTTTCCGGCCGGATCTAGCCTGGCTTTGGGGCGAGCGGTATCCCGACGCTAGCTACTGCCTGGTGAGTTCGACGCCCGATGCCATCGAAGAGATCGGCGGCGACGAATTGCTTTATACCGACGGGATTGCACGCGACGGCGCATTCGTCGCGTTGCGCTCCCGACCGACGCAGGCGCTTTGCTTCGCCGTCGTCGGCTCGATGACCGATGCTGCTGAAGCCGAGCGGCTGGCGGAGCGCTATGAGGCCGGTGTGACAAGTGAAGCCATGCTGGCCCCCGCATCGACGTTCTGGCGCAACGCCGTGCGCGGTGTGACGATCGACAGCCCCTCGCCCGACCTTGCCGCGCAGACGACCCTCCTGCCCTGGCTCGCGCATGACGCCATCGTGCATCTGAGCGTGCCGCACGGCCTCGAGCAGTATACCGGTGCCGCCTGGGGCACACGCGACGCCTGCCAGGGCCCGATCGAATTCCTGCTCGCCTATGAGCATGATGGCGAGGCCAAGGAGGTGGTGAAAACAGTCTTCAGCGAGCAATATCTGAACGACGGCGACTGGCCGCAATGGTTCATGCTGGAGCCCTATGCCAATATCCGGGCGGGCGACAGCCATGGCGATATTGTCGTCTGGCCGCTGAAGGCGCTCTGCGACTATATCGAAGCGACCGGCGATCTCGCCATCCTCGGCGAGAAGGTTTCCTGGCGCGATGAAAAGACCATGCAGAGGTCTGAGAAGGCCAGCACCATCGCCACCCATGTGGAAAAGCTGCTCGATACGGTCCGCGAACGCTTCATCCCGGGAACACATCTGATCCGCTATGGCGAGGGGGACTGGAACGATTCCCTGCAGCCGGCCGATCCGCATCTGCGCGACTGGATGGTCAGCAGCTGGACCGTTGCCCTGCTCTACGAGCAGATTGTCCGCTATTCCGCAATCCAGCGCCGCCTCGGTCACGACGAGAAGGCCAAGTCGCTCAGAAAGGTTGCAACGGCGATGCGCCGGGATTTCAACCGCCATCTCATCCGTGACGGCGTCGTTGCCGGCTACGGCATCTTCGATCCCGCCCATGACGGCGTTGAATTGCTGCTGCATCCGAGCGACAAGCGCACCGGCCTCTCCTTCTCGCTGATCTCGATGACGCAGGCGATGCTCGGCCGGCTGTTCACGCCGGCGCAGCGACAGGATCATATGAAGCTGATCAAGAAGCATCTGCTCTTTCCCGACGGCGTGCGGCTGATGGAAAAGCCGGCGACCTATGCCGGTGGACCCGAGACGCTGTTTCGCCGCGCCGAATCCTCCTCCTTCTTCGGCCGTGAGATCGGGCTGATGTATGTGCATGCGCATCTGCGTTATTGCGAAACGCTGGCGCTCGATGCCGAGGCAGATGAGCTATGGAAGGCGATATCAGTCGTCAATCCCATTGCCGTCACCAATGCGCTGCCGCATGCTTCGCTGCGCCAGCGCAACACCTATTTCAGTAGCAGCGATGCGGCTTTCCCAGACCGCTATCAGGCCGAAGCCGAATGGAAGCGCGTCAAGGCCGGAAAGATCGCCGTCGACGGCGGATGGCGGATCTATTCAAGCGGCCCCGGGCTCTTCACCAGGAGCTTCGTCGAAAATATCCTGGGCTTCAAACGGCGCTTCGGCCGGCGCCAGCGCAAACCGCTGCTTCCCGCCGCTCACGCCTCCGTCGATCTGCAGACGGATCACGCCGGCTGGCGGCGGCTGCTGCGACCGAAGATCAAGCCGTAACAGTTCAGGACGAAATACTGGCGTCGCGCAGCTCTTCGAAGCGTGCGGCGCTCTTCGACAGGTGGCTTCGGATGGCGCGGCGCGCGGCGGCCTCGTCGCTATTGCGGATCGCCGTGAATATGGCGTGGTGTTCCCTGCGCATGCGGGCCGCATGGCGCTTGCGCTCGGCTGATGTCATCTTATCCAGGCGCGCCCATTGCCGCGGCACCATGATATCGCCGAACGTGTCGAACAGGCGGCCGTAATAGGAATTTTGCGTCGCGACCAAAATGGACCGGTGGAAGGCGTAATCCTCCTGCGCCCCGTATCCGCCCTCTTCGAGCGCCTTGTCGAGGGCATCGAGGCGATCCTGCATGCGGTCGAGATCTTCAGGCCTGCGCCGCAGCGCGGCAAGACCGGCGGCTTCGTATTCGACCCCCATGCGCAGCTCCAGCACGCGAAGAACCTCGTCGATCGACTGCAGGTCGTTCGGAATGATCGAGAAGGATCTCGGCGTCGGATCGTTGGCGACGAAAGCCCCAAGACCTTGCCGCGTGGTGATCAGCCCCTTGGCGCGCAGCGTCGCAAGCGCTTCGCGAACGATCGTCCGGCTGACGCCGGTCGCCCGCATGATCGCCTGTTCGGTCGGCAGGCGCTGGCCGGGCTTCAGATCGCCGGATTCGATCCGCGCCATCAGCGTGTCGGCAAGGCCGCTGCGCAGGTTCGGCGGCTGCCGGGTGGTAGTGACCGCGTTGTCTCTGTCCGTCATCCCTGTCGAATCCCGCCTGTCGATGCGGCTGCGCCGGCCGCTATGCTTTTGCTAACGCATGCCGGCAGCAAAGGCAAAACGACGTCGGTCACGCCAGCTCCATGCTTAAAGCGCCGCGCGCCTTTTCAGATGCGCGGCGGCGTCATCAAGTGGGGCGGATCACCGCGCCAGCCAACCGCCGTCGACCGGCAGCACCGTTCCATGCACGTAATCGGATGCCGATGATGCCAGGAACACGGCGGCGCCGCCGAGTTCGGCAGGCGTTCCCCAGCGTCCGGCTGGAATACGGGAAAGGATGGCGGCATTGCGGTCGGCATCCTCACGCAGCGCCGTGGTGTTGTTGGTGACGAAATAACCCGGCGCAATGGCGTTGACGTTGACGCCCTTGCCGGCCCATTCGCAGGCAAGCAGCTTGGTCAGTCCGGCAAGCCCGCTTTTCGAGGCGGTATAGGACGGGATACGGATGCCGCCCTGGAAGGAGAGCAGCGATGCGATGTTGATGATCTTGCCCCTGCCCTTGTCGACCATGTGGCGGCCGGCCGCCTGCGACAGGAAGAAGGCCGTCTTCAGGTTGACGTCGATCACCGCGTCCCAGTCTTCCTCGGTGAAATCGAGCGCATCGGCGCGGCGGATGATGCCGGCATTGTTGACGAGGATGTCGAGGCCGCCGAAGGTGCGGATCGTCTCGTCGACGATCCCCTTGACCGGCTCGATGGTGGCGAGATCGGCCTTGACGACATGGAAGCGGCTTCCCGCTTCCTTCACCAGCGCCTCGGTTTCGTCCATCGAGGAGCGGCCGACGGCGACGATCGCCGCACCGGCCTCTGCCAGTGCCGCCGCAATCGCCTGGCCGATGCCGGTATTGGCGCCGGTGACGACGGCGGTCTTTCCGGAAAGGTCGAAGGGATTGGCCACGGTGCTCACCTCAGATCCGCAATGGCGATATGGTCCATGTCGGTGAAGCTCTTATTGTCGCCGGCCATCGCCCAGATGAAGCTGTAGTTCTTGGTGCCGGCGCCGGAATGGATCGACCAGGGCGGCGAGATGACCGCCTGCTCGTTGGCGACCAGCATATGCCGGGTCTGCTGCGGCTCGCCCATGAAGTGGAAGACGCGCTGGTCGGCTTCTAGATCGAAATAGAGATAGGCTTCCATGCGCCGGTCATGCGTATGGGCAGGCATGGTGTTCCAGACGCTGCCAGCCTCGATCATGGTGAAGCCAAGGGTGAGCTGGCAGGACTGGCAAACCTCCGGGTGGATGAACTGGTAGATCGACCGCTTGTTGGCCGTCGCAGCTTCGCCCGGCGTCAGGTGACGGGCCTTTTCACGGGTGAGCAGCACGGTCGGATGCGTTTGATGCGCCGGCGTCGAGACGAGGTAGAATTTTGCCGGATTGGCGGCGTCGACGCTCTCGAAGCTGACGTCCTTGGCGCCCTTGCCGATATAGAGGCAATCATATTTGGCAAGGTCGTAGCTGGTGCCGTCGACGACGATGCGGCCGGCGCCGCCGATGTTCAGGGCGCCGAGTTCACGCTCGGCAAGGAAGGTTTCCTGGCCGATCGCCGTCGGCGCCGTCAGCGTCAGGCCGGGGCCAAGCGGCGTCGCGCCGCCGATGACCATGCGGTCGTAATGGGAATATGTCAGCCGGATCTCGCCGCCCGCAAAGACGGTTTCCACCAGAAAGTGGCGTCGCAGCGTCTCGGTGTCGTAATTGCGCACGGCCTCGGGATGGGAGGCGTGCCTCACGTCGATCTGCATGTCAAATTTCCTTCAGTTTCGTTGTCGTCACGCGTCTTTGCTCCAGCGAAGGCCCGTTCGCTCGGCAATGAACCGAATGGTTACATAGTTGTACGACAAGTTCGAAGTCAATATGTCATCGGCGCGCGACGCGCGGCGGCGCGGAAAAAGCCACGATCGCCGGGCGACGGATCGCCAGCGGTCGTTGTTCGGCGCGATCGGTCAAAAACGAAAAAAGCCTGCCGCGGGAGGAGGTGCGGCAGGCTTTCGTAAAAAACCGAACGACAGCTGGGAGGAGGAGTGCTGCCGTTCCCGCAGACGACCCTGGGAGGAGGATGGGCGCCTGCATATCGAAGGGATGCGGGAGGAGGTGCATCGCTTCGATAGAAATAATCATACTTATTTCTTGCTCAGTTGGTAGGCACTTCTTTGCAAGGCAGCTATGCGTTATGCGAAAAGCGGGAGGCTCCATCATCGGGATCCGATCCGCCGCAAGCCCAAAAGCAAAGCGCCCGCCTCGGAGAAAGCAGGCGCTGGCCAAGTCTTCGATAGTACTGAGTCTGCGGGCCGTTAGCGGGCGATGGCAGCGCGAGCGATGCTGTGGATGTCGCCGCGGCCGATGCCGAGGTCGTTCAATTCGCGCGTGGACATACGGCCCAGTTCGGCGACCGTCTGACGGTACTTGCGCCAGTTATTAAAAGAGCGTGCTACGTTCATGATGATCCCCTTTCGTGGGCTTTCGAAGCTTAGCTGCCAGTCCTTGGCGCTTCGTTCGCTTCGATGAGTTGTATATAGTACGAGCCCTTCGAATGTTGCAGCGCCAATGCATCACTGCACCTATGCGACACTTGCATGGGTCGTCTCTTTGGGGGAGTTGTTTCCGGTCAGTATCCGAGCGGTGCCCGGTCAGGATTTGAAACGGTCGAAGGCCGTCAGCCGCACGATCGGCGGTTCCGCCTCTTTCCACCGGTAAATGTCCGAGCGTAGATAAGAGAGTTCGTCGTCGAGATCGTCTTCGCCGACTTCGATCCACCAGGACTTCAGACGGCCGTCGCTGCCATCCGACCAGCGATAGCCCCTCGCCTTCAGATGATCCTTCATCTCGAATGGGCTGTGTTCGGCAAAGATGCGGATACGCGAGCGCTGGCTGGCACGGTAAAGCTCAGTGAACGGGCTTTCACCGTCGCGCTGATCTCGATCGAGGATTTCCAGCAGCGCGTGGCAGTCGTCGACGGCGCGATGGCCGTCATGGAAATAACCGGCCTGGCCGACGAGATAGCCGAGCTTGGTGCCTTCGAAGCCGCGGCCGCTCCAGTTGATCTCCGAATTCGAACATGCCCAGGCCTTGCCGGCGAACATTTTCGAAAAGGCCTCGCAGAACGGCCGATCGAATCCGGCATTGTGAGCGATGATCAGATCGGCCGGCTCGATCAGATCGCGCAGCGACTGAATGTCGATGACCTGTCCTTCGACCATCGCATCGGTGATGCCGGTCAGCCGGGTAATCTCGGGCGGGATCGGCCGCGACGGCTGTTGCAGGCCGCCATAGATGCCGACGACATCGCCGATCGCGCCGTCATCGTCGAATGTGAAGGCGACGGCGCCGATTTCGATGATCTCGTCGTTGCGGTGGTTGAGACCCGTCGTCTCCGTGTCGAGAATGATACCGAGCCGCGAAAATTCCGGCCGCCTGATGGATGCAATCGGCCGGGCGGTCAATTTTCTCAAGATGCGATAGTTGCCGCTCTGCTCAAGCGTCCGCGCCATCTCTTCTTCGGACCGGGCGGACGGCTGCGACGGCGACCGAGCCATCGGAGCACGCGCCTTGGCGATCGCCGGCGATGGCCTGGTAAACATGTCGAGTTGCGAATCTCTGTTCACGCTCATCAAACCTCTATGTCACGGAGAGGCGTTTTAATCCATCGCACCCCGGGTGCTATCCCCTTGCGTTTCGTCGACATGGAAGCTTAGCTGAGTGGTGAGCGATCGAAGGAGACTGCATGGCTGGTGACAACGGCAAGAGCGCCGACGAAGACGTCGTCATCATCGGCGCCGGTGCCGCCGGCATCGCCGCCGCCCGTCGCCTGCAGGCAATGCGTCCGGATCTTTCCATCCTGCTGCTTGAAGCCGGCGACCGTCTCGGCGGCCGTGCCTGGACCGTCGGATTGCCTGACGCCGGCGACATCGGGCTCGATCTCGGTTGCGGCTGGCTGCATGGGGCGCGGACCAACGCCTGGACGGCGATTGCCGGCGAGGTCGGATTGACGGTCGACCGCACACCGGCGCCCTGGAACGGCGGTCAGCGGCTGCAGCGGGACGAAGCGCAGACCCACGCCGCGCAAGAGGCGATCGGCGACTACTTCGAACGTCTCGAGAGCCATGAAGGCGATGACACCGATCTGGCCGAGATGCTCGAACCCGGCAATGCCTGGAACGGCCAGATCCGGGCAATCGGCACCTATATCACCGGCACCGAACTGGAACGCGCGTCGGTCGTCGACTACAACAGATATGACCCCGGCCCCGGCCCCGATTGGCGGGTACGCCAGGGCTACGGAACCTTGATCTCCCGTTACGGCAGGCCGGTTCGGGCAAGGCTCGGCGTCGAGGTCACGCGCATCGACCACCGCCATGCCGGCTATATCGACATTCAGACCAACCAGGGCAGGCTCAGCGCCCGCGCGGTGCTGGTCACCGTCTCGACCAACGTGCTTGCCGCCGGCAGGATCGCCTTCCACCCTCCCTTGCCTGAGAAGACCGAGGCGGCGGCGCGTTTGCCGCTCGGGCTCGCCGACAAGCTTTTCCTCAAGCTCGCATATCCGGAGGCGCTGTCGGCCGATACCCATATGCTCGGCTCGATCAGCCATGGCGCCACCGGCACCTATCAGCTTCGGCCGTTCGGCGCTCCGGTCGTCGAGGCCTATTTTGCCGGCGACCTCGCGCATGATCTGGAGCGGGAGGGTGGAGAGGCTGCGTTTTCCTTCGCCGCCGATGAACTGGCGGCACAATTCGGCGCTGAGATCCGCAAGCAATTGTCGGTGGCGGCGATCTCGGCCTGGGCCGCCGTGCCCCATATCGGCGGCTCCTATTCCTACGCCGAGCCCGGCGCCTCCGATCTGCGCGCGGTTCTCGCAGCCCCGCATGACCAGCGGATCTTCTTTGCCGGCGAAGCCTGTTCGGGCTCGCGTTATTCGACGGCGCACGGCGCCTACGAGACCGGCATTGCCGCAGCCGATCTGATTGCCGGCTCGCTGTCGCACCATCCATAACGTCGCCGGCTGCGGCGGCGGGTGGGAATATTTTTTTCCCACTTGTGGCAGGGGCGGGATTGGTTATGCTGCCCTCGCCCCTGCGCCGGATGTGCCCAGGGCGCCAGACGTCACCCGGCGGCAGCGGCCGCCTCAAGCTCGATATTGTCATTGATTGCGGAAGCCCCGGCTTCTACCCCGGCGATTTTGCGCGTCGGCTGCGGGCATCCGCATGAGGAGGAAGAAATGGATTATCGCAAGCTCGGTCCCAGCGGGACCGTCGTAACCGCCTATTGCCTTGGAACCATGACCTTCGGGGCGGAGGCCGACGAGGCGGCCTCGCACAAGCTGCTCGACGACTATTTCGCCTGGGGCGGCAATTTCATCGATACCGCCGACGTCTATAGCGCCGGCAAATCGGAAGAGATCATCGGACGCTGGCTGAAGGCGCGCCCGACCGAAGCCCGTCAGGCAATCGTCGCCACCAAGGGGCGTTTTCCGATGGGCAATGGCCCCAACGATATTGGCCTGTCGCGCCGGCATCTTAGCCAGGCGCTCGACGATTCGCTCCGCCGCCTCGGCCTCGAGCAGATCGACCTCTATCAGATGCACGCCTGGGACGCGCTGACGCCGATCGAGGAGACGCTGCGCTTCCTCGACGATGCGGTTTCCTCCGGCAAGATCGGCTATTACGGCTTCTCCAACTATGTCGGCTGGCATATCGCCAAGGCCTCGGAGATCGCCAAGGCGCGCGGCTATACACGCCCGGTGACATTGCAGCCGCAATATAATCTGCTGATGCGCGATATCGAACTCGAGATCGTCGCGGCCTGCCAGGATGCCGGCATGGGCCTGTTGCCGTGGTCGCCGCTCGGCGGCGGCTGGCTGACCGGCAAATACAAGCGCGACGAGATGCCGACCGGCGCCACCCGCCTCGGGGAAAACCCCAATCGCGGCGGCGAATCCTACGCGCCGCGCAATGCGCAGGAACGCACCTGGGCAATCATCGGCACGGTTGAGGAGATTGCCAAGGCGCGTGGCGTCAGCATGGCGCAGGTGGCGCTCGCCTGGACGGCGGCACGGCCGGCGATCACCTCGGTCATCCTCGGCGCCCGCACGCCCGAACAGCTCGCCGACAATCTCGGCGCCATGAAGGTCGAGCTCTCCGGAGAGGAAATGGCAAGGCTTAACGAGGTCAGCGCTCCCCAGCCTTTGGACTATCCCTACGGCAAGGGCGGCATCAACCAGCGCCATCGGAAGATCGAAGGCGGCCGCTGAGCCTTCCGGCCAAAACCTGTGAAACCCTAGAAGCGGACAAGGCTTCGGATTATCGACCGGCACTTTGGGGTGCCGGTCGATCGCCAGCGCTGCCGAATGTCTTAAGATAGATCGACAAAAGCTGCGTCTGTGAGGAGATGCCGAGCTTGCGGTAGACATTTCGGCGGTGAACCTTCACCGTTCCCGTCGAGATATTGAGCCTGAGGCCAATCGATTCCGACGAATGTCCCTGCAACACGAGATCGACGATGGCGGTTTCGCGGCTCGTCAGCTTGAGGTCGCGCCAGACGGTGTCGGCCGGCTGCAGGACCTGCGCCGCTGCGCCGCGTTTCTTACCCCGCATGCCGGCCTCAAGCTGTGCGTCGAAACGGGCACCAAGGCCTGGCCAGAAATGCCGGACGAGTCTTGCCACCAAAGGCTCTGCCTTTTTCAGGAGCGCGAATTCGGCCGGTGGAAATGGTCCGGTCTTTTCCCGTCGCATCAGCGACAGCACGACGGTGATGTCGTCGTCGAGCGTGACGAAGAAGCCGATCTCTTCGGCAAGCCCGGTCTGGACGTAATAGCTTCGATAATATTCGCTGGAGAAAAAGCGATCTGGCGCCAGCTCGCGCATCCGGAAGACGCCGGACCGGCGTGCGCGGGCGGTTTGGTAGAACGGGTCGAGCAGATAGGGGCCGATCTGGTAGAGGGTGACGAAGACGACGTTTTCTTCGGGGTCGAAAGTGCTGTACAGATCGATTGGCAGCTCCTTGCCGCGATAGGCGAAGACAACGACGTAATCGAAACGCACCAGCGCCGCCATCATCCGGCGGAAGGTCTCTCCGAATTCGGCGTCGGTCATGACGGACTTGCCGACGGTGGCGTCGAACGACTGAAACAATCCCTCGAGATCAATGCTCACCGCCAGCCTCCCTCAACCATTGCCATGAAACGCGTACAGCATCCATATACACCTCCGACGAAGAGAAATCGGGAAGAATACCTCTTTCGGGGTATATACCGCGCAGGAAGCTCAGGCTTAGTCTTTCCTCAACGACGGTGGCAAAAAGGCAGCGATAGACTGCCCGTACCAACCAACCGCGGGGAACAGACGTGACATCCGTTTCGACGAACGATATCGAATTCCGTTCGGTCACCAAGAATTATGGCGCGGTGACCGCCGTGACCGACATAAATTTGAATGTGCCAAAGGGCGCGTTCCTCGCTTTGCTCGGCCCTTCTGGCTGCGGCAAGACCACCTGTCTTCGCATGATCGGCGGCTTCGAGCAGCCAAGCGAAGGCGCCGTGCTGATCGATGGGCTGGAGATGAACGGCGTGCCGGCCTATCGCCGCCCCGTCAACATGGTTTTCCAGCAATACGCGCTGTTTCCGCACTTCAATGTCGAACAGAACGTCGCTTACGGCCTGAGGCAGATGCGGCCAAGGATCGCGGCCGCCGAGATTGAACGCCGCGTGGCCGAAGCGCTTGAGATGGTCCGGCTTGGCGGTTTTGCCAAGCGGCGTATCCACGAGATGTCCGGAGGTCAGCAGCAGCGCGTGGCGCTGGCACGGGCGATCGTCAACAGGCCTTCGGTGCTGCTGCTCGATGAGCCGCTGGCAGCACTCGACAAGAAATTGCGCTCGGCCATGCAGATCGAATTGCAGACCCTGCAGCGCGAGCTTGGCATTACCTTCGTGCTCGTCACCCATGACCAGGAAGAGGCGCTGTCGATGGCCGATGTCGTCTGCGTCATGAGTGCCGGACGTATTCGCCAGCTCGGCACGCCGCAGGAGGTCTACGACCGCCCCGCCGATCTCTTCGTCGCCGATTTTGTCGGCAAGACCAACCGGATCGGCGCGACGATGGAAGCTGACGGCGTGACGCTGCGCCTTGCCGATGGCTCGGCGTTTGCCGCCGGTACGCGGCCCGGTCTCACGCCGGGCGAGGCCATCGTCGCGATCCGCCCGGAGGCGATCCGGCTGACGCGGGCGGCTGTCGGCGGCACATCCTTTGCCGGCACGGTTACGCACCGCATCTTTCTCGGCTCTTCGGCCGAATACGCCATCACCGTCCCGGGGCTGGGCGATTTCCTCGTCACCGCCGACCGACGCAATATGAACGAGAGCGATCTGGTCGAGCCGGGCGAAGCCGTCTTCCTCGGCTTCGATCCTCGCATGGCCCACGTCTTTCCAGGCGGGGTCGCTCAGGCATCGAGTGCATAAACCAGAACAAGGGAACAGCAACATGAGCAAAGACTACAAGGATAATCTGCCCATTACTCCTGAAGGCTTCATGGACGAGTTCATGCGCCTGAAGCGCGGCTCCGTCAGCCGCCGCCACTTCCTCGGCGTGACAGGCCTCGGGCTTGCGACTGCCGTGCTGTCGCGTTTCCCGGGCGCGCTGTCGAGCCCTGCCTATGCCGAGGATCTCGGTACCCAGATGTCGATCGCCACCTGGCCGAATTACCACGACCCGGCGACCTTCGAGAATTTCAAGGCGGCAACCGGCGTTGCCGTCGAGGTCAATGTCTTCGGTTCCAACGAGGAGATGCTGGCGAAACTGCAGGCGGGCGCCTCCGGCTGGTCGCTTTTCGTGCCGACCAACTACACGATCTCCACCCATCACAAGCTCGGCCTGATCGATGAGCTCGATCTGTCCAGGATTTCGAATTTCAGCCAGGCGACCGAAAATCCGCGCTTCACCAAGGAAGGTATGATCGACGGCAAGACCTATGCCGTGCCGAAGAACTGGGGCACGACAGGCTTCTCGGTCAATACCGCGAAGATCAAGACCAAGCTGTCGACCTGGAAGGATTTCTTCGAGATCGCCCAGACGGAAGCCGATGGCCGCGCCATGGTGCATGATTACCAGCTGACGACGATCGGCAGCGCACTGGTTTCACTCGGCTACGGCTTCAACTCGATCAAGCCGGACGAACTCGCCAAGGCCGAGGAACTGCTGATCAAGGTCAAGCCGCACCTCTTCGCGATCAACAGCGATTACCAGCCGGCGATGCGCGCCACCGACGCCTGGCTTACCATGTGCTGGACCAATGACGGCGCGCAGCTCAACCGTGACATTCCCGAGATCGCCTATGTGCTCGGGACCGACGGCGGCGAGATCTGGACCGACTATTACGCTATCCCCAAGGACGCGCCGAACAAGGCGGCGGGTTATGCGCTGCTCAACTATTTGATGGACCCGGCCAATGCCGTCAAGGAGCACATCGCCAACGGTGCGCCGACCACCGACAGCCGCGTCATCGCGCTGCTGCCGAAGGAGATCACTTCGAACAAGATCGTCTATCCCGACGAGGCGTCGCTGACGCCGCTGGAATTCGGCGCTGCGGTGACGCTGACCGATCCCGGCCGCGCCGAATTGATGGCACGCTTCAAGTCGGCTTGATCTTCCTCTGACGTCGCCTCTTGTCCTTCTCCCCAGCGCGAGAAGGGCCGGAGCGCAAGCGAGGCGATGAGGGGATGCGAAGATCGCCAGCGAAGCCAGCCTGAGCGAAGGCGAAGGCTGGTTGGCGTCCTGCCCTCATCCGACCCTTCCAAACCAACCTGAGACGACTGCCATATGCCCTTTGCACCGAACACGAAAAAACGCCTCGTCACAGCCGCGCTCGTCGCGCCGGCCAGCGCCTGGCTCTTCGTGTTCCTGGTACTGCCCTTCATCGCCATCATCGTCTTTGCTTTCGGCGAGCGGGCGCCCGAGGGCGGTTACCAGGCGGCCTTCACCTTCGCGCAGTTCGCCAATCTCGGCTCGCGTGCCGCCGCCTTCAAGAACACGCTGATCCTTGCGCCGATCGGCGCCTTCGCCTGCCTGCTCGTCGCCTATCCGGTCGCCTATTATCTGGCCGTCAAGGCAAGCGCCAAATACCGGCTGCTGCTGGTCTCCCTCGTCGTCGTGCCGTTCTGGACCAGCCTTCTCGTGCGCACCTATGCCTGGATGTATATCTTGGGTGCCCGAGGCATTCCGCATCTGCTGGAGATGGTCGGCATCGAGAATGTCAGGCTGCTGAACACGCCGGGCGCCGTGCTGCTCGGCATTGTCTATGGCTACCTGCCGCTGATGATCATGCCGATCTATGTCAGCCTCGAAAAGCTCGACCGCCGCCTGCTGGAGGCCTCCGCCGATCTCGGCGCGCGGCCGCTTTCGACCTTCTTCGGCATCACGCTACCGCTGTCGCTTCCAGGCGTGATGACCGGCATCGCCCTCGTCACCATCCTGTTGCTCGGCGAATATCTGATCCCGCAGCTGCTCGGCGGCGGCAAGGTCTTCTTCATCGGCAATGCGCTGGTCGATCTCTTCTTGCAGTCACGCAATTGGCCGTTCGGCTCGGCAATCGCCGTCACCCTCGTCGTCGTTGTCGTCATCGTGCTACTGATCGCCATGCGCATCGCCTGGCGCGTTGCCGGCACCCGCCAGGTGGATCTCGTCTGATGCGCGCGCTGGTTACCGCAGTCTATCTGTTTCTCTACACGCCGATCGCGCTCGTCGTGCTGTTCTCCTTCAACGCCGGCCGCAATGCCAGCGAGTTCACCGGTTTCTCGACGCAATGGTATGGCAAGGCGCTCGCCAACACCTTCCTGATGGAGGCCCTGCAGAACAGCCTGATCATCGCCTTCACCAGCGCCGGCCTTGCCGCCGTTTTCGGCACGATGGCGGCGATCGGCATGGAGCGGCTCGGCGCCCGCACGCGGGCGATCTTCGACGGGATGTTCGCTGCGGCGATCGTCGTGCCTGGCGTCGTCATCGGCATCGCGACGCTGGTGGCGCTCGTCGAGGTCTTCGGCGTCGTCAATCCGCTGATTGCCGCGGTCTGGCCAGGCGAACAAGCGCCGAAGCTTTCGCTGGGCTACGGTTCGATCATCGCCGCTCACGGGCTTTTCACCATGGCGCTGGTGACGATGATCGTCAAAGCGCGTATCGCCGGCCTCGGCCGTGACATCGTCGAGGCGTCGAGCGATCTCTACGCCACGCCCTTCAACACCTTCCGCCAGATCGTGCTGCCGCAGATCCTGCCGTCGATCCTGGCCGGCTTCCTGCTCGCCTTCACCTTCTCCTTCGACGATTTCATCATCGCCTTCTTCGTCGCGGGCTCGAACACGACGCTGCCGATCTATGTCTTTGCCTCGATCCGGCGCGGCGTCACGCCTGAGATCAATGCCGTCGCCACCATGGTGCTCATTGCATCGCTGGGACTTATCCTCATCGCGCGCTTCCTGATGCGCGAGAAAACAACAAACTGAACGGGAAACACCATGATTCTTGAAAATCGCGTTGCGATCGTCACCGGGGCGGGATCGGGTATTGGCCAGGCCGGTGCGTTGATCATGGCAGGCGAAGGCGCAGTCGTGGTGGTGGCGGACCTCAGCGCCGCCAATGCCGCCGAAACCGTCGGCCGGATCCAGGCGGCCGGCGGCAGGGCCGAGAGCCTCGTTCTCGACGTGACCGACGATGCAGCGCTCGAAGCCGGCATCGCCTCGGTCGCCGAACGCCACGGCCGCATCGACATCCTTCACAATCACGCCGGCGCTCAAGTGGCGGGCGATCTGGAACAGGTGGCTGTCGAGGGGTTTGACAGGTCGTGGAGCCTGAACGTCAGAGCGCATTTCATGGCGGCGCGCTTCGTCATGCCGCTGATGAAGAAGGCCGGCCGCGGTGTCATCCTCAATACGTCTTCCTCATCTGGCGTGC
This sequence comes from Rhizobium leguminosarum bv. trifolii WSM2297, assembly GCF_000271845.1. The sequence continues at coordinate 434,222 of NZ_JH719392.1, forward strand.
TCTACGACCGCGAGATGATCGCCTATACCACGACGAAACATGCGGTCATCGCGATGACGCGGCAGATGGCGGGCGACTACGCCGGGTATGGCGTCCGCGTGAACGCGCTCTGCCCGGGCTGGGTGGATACGCCGTTCAACGACCCGTTCATCGCCCAGATGGGCGGGCGTAGCGCGATCGAAGCCTATATCGCCGAGAAAGTGCCGCTCGGGCGCTGGGCTGATGTCTCCGAGATTGCCGAGCCCATTCTCTTTCTCGTCTCTGACCGCTCGTCCTACATGACGGGGCAGATCCTTGTCGTCGACGGCGGCGAGACCATTGTCTGACGTCTGGCCCGCCCCATCCAACGCAAAAAGCCGCCATGTTTCCATGGCGACTCTTCTGCTTGGGAGGCAATTCAGGCGGGCAGCTGGAAGATCACGTTGGCGATCAGGACGATCGCCAGACCGCCAGCGAGCGCGAGATAGGGCAGCATGCCGGCTTTTTTGACGCCGAGATCCTGGCCGACGAGGCCGAGATCCTCCATCGCGCCTGCCGGGAATTTGCCGCCGTCGCGCACATAGTGGCGAAAGGCGAAGACCGGCAGGATCAGGGCGGCGAAAATGAACCCGACCCAGAGCGCATTGGAATAACCCCAGACCTTGGCGCCGGCGCCGAGGAACAGCGCATTGACGAAGGCGAGCACGGTGTTGAGGCCGATCAGCCAGGTCGGCGCCTTCCACGGCCGTTCGATATGGCCGGAATCCATCCGGTGGATCCAGCCGGAATTGAGGTTCAGGAAGTTGAAAATGATGTAGCCGACATTCGAGACGGCAAGCACGAAGAAGTAGCCGCCGGTATCCGAAGCGATGGCCAGCAGGAAGAGGTTGAAGGCAAAATCGGTCCACATCGCCCGTGTCGGCGCGCCGTTTTCGTTGACGTGGTCGAGATATTTCGGCAGCCAGCCGTCCTTCGAACCCTGGTAAAGCGTGCGCGAAGAACCGGCCATCGCCGTCATGATGGCGAGAAACAGCGCCATGATCATCAACACGACGAGCAGCTGAGTGATCACCCGGCCGGCGCCGATCAGGCCCCCGAGCGCTTCGGCGACACCGGTGCCGTCGACGATGCCGGGGGCGAGCATGCCTCCATGGCCGAGAACACCCTGGAAGGCGAAAGGCACCAGGAAGAAGAACAGGCAGCAGGCAAGGCCGGAATAGAAGATTGCCTTGAAGGTGTCGGTCTTCGGATTTTTGAGTTCGCGGGTGTAGCAGACGGCGGTCTCGAAGCCGTATGTCGACCAGGCGGCGATATAGAGCCCACCGAGGAAGAGCGTCCAGCCGCCATTGCTCCAGGTGCCGTCGGCGCCGGAATAGGCGGCGGTCGGCGGCACCAGGCCGGTGACGTTGGCGCCAACGATGTGGCCGCTGACGATCGGGTAAAGGCCGATGATCAGCAGCGGCACCAGCACGATGATTGCCAGCCACTTCTGCACGCTGGCCGTTTCCGAGATGCCGCGATGCTGGATGGCGAAGATGATCAGCATCAAGATGCCGCCGATGAAGAAGGTGGCGTTGACGTTGGCGGTGGCAAGAAAGGGTATGCTGAAGCTGACAAGCGACCAACTGCGGATTGCCGGCGTCAGCGCAGCGATGCCATCGGTGCTCAGCAACGCCTTGACGGCGTCATCAGGCGTCGTGCCGGCGTGGGCGGCAATATATTCGGCGACGCGGGGGCTATCGGCGGTGATGGAAGCGGCATGCGCAGAGATCCAGTCGAGGACCATCTGCGAATCCGCCGCCGGAATCGGGTAAAATGCATTGAGAATATAACCGGCGGCGATGGCGCAGCCGAGCGAAAGCACGGGCGACCAGGCAAACCAGTTGCACCAGACCGACAGCGGCGCGATGAACTTCGAATAACGCAGCCAGGCGGTGGCACCATAGACCGAGGCGCCGCCGGATTTATTGGCGAACATGCCGGCGATTTCTGCATAGGTGAAGGATTGCAGGAAACCCATCACCATCGAGATGATCCAGACGACGAAGGCGAGTTTACCCGTCGTGCCCGCAATGCCGCCGATGGAGAAAAGAACGAGCGGCGGCACGCCCGCAGCCACCCAGAATGCGCCCTTCCAATCGAGCGCGCGTATAAGCTTACCTTCGGTGCCGGAGGAAATCCCGGCCTCCACAGCGTCTGTCATCGGTGAAATTCCCCATTCGATTTGTTCCGGACGTATCTTTGTACGTCTCCCTGAACGTGTCTCCCCTCAGTCTCAAGCTCGCCCGGATGATTTTGATGATCCGTGTTCCCGACGGATTTCCGAGTCTGAACTCTTTATACATAGTGAAGATATTTTCTTTTTAGTCAACATGACTTTACTTTCTCCAGGCATTTTGTAACCTGCATGGGTGGGTGCCCGAGGGCATGCCGATCCTCCCATGAGGGCAGAATGCGAGAACTTTATCCTGCTATGACGGGCCTGCGGCCGGCCACTGCGAGCCTGGTGCGTTATCCCGGCATTCCCAACCTGCCGGAGGGCGTCGAGCGCTACAGGGCAAAGGGCGGCGGATCGGTCGTCGTGCGCGTCGAGCCGGGAGACAGCGTCAGCGTCATCGACAGCGAGGGCGGACAGGTCTGCGAGATCTCGTTCCTCGACGAAAGGGGACGGTTCCTGGCAGCGGGTTTGGGAACGTCATTCAGCAACTCAGCCGAGGGTTTGAAGGCCATACTTCAGACAAAGGATGAGAGTGCCGCCCGCACGCGTGCAGCACTTGAGCGGCGCGGCGCCGATCTTGCGGCGGCCGGAGCGCTGCGTCTGTTCGGGACGGGATCGAGCCCGGGGAGCCGGGCGGATTTCACCATTTCCATCAAGGGCCTGCTGATCGTCGCGGCACCCGCCGGCGCCATGTCGCCGGAAGCGCAGGATACGGCGACGCCGATCGAGGTCAGGATCAAGCGCAGCCTGCTGATCCGCGAATATGCCTCCGCCCTGCCGGAACCGGCCGCCGACCCGATCGAGGATATCCGCATCCGGGCGGCGACCGCGGCAGCCTATTTCGTGCGCGCCGGCGAGTTCATCCAGATCATCGATGTCTATGGGCGGCAGTGCACCGATTTCCAGGCTTTCGCCGCCCGCAAGGTCGACAAGGGCCTCGATCTCGCGCTGGATTCGACGGTGACCCGCACGCTGCTCGGCCGCAGCTACCCGATGCCGGGCCTGCCCTCCAAGGCCTTCGACCGCGACTTCGAGCCGCTGGTCGAGATCGTCCAGGATACGGTCGGCCGTCACGACGCTTTCGCAACCGCCTGCAATTCGCGTTATTACGACGACATGGGCTATCCCGGCCACATCAACTGCACGGACAATTTCAACGCTGCGCTGGCGCCCTACGGCATTGCCGGCCGCAAGGGCTGGGAAGCGCTGAACTATTTCTACAACACCAATATCGACCACAATAACCAGCTCTATCTCGACGAGCCCTGGTCGCGTCCTGGTGATTACGTACTGATGCGGGCCTTGACCGATCTCGTCTGCGTCTCCTCGTCCTGCCCCGACGATATCGACGCGGCAAACGGCTGGGATCCGACGGATATCCATGTCCGCACCTTTTCCGGAAACGAAAAATTCTCAAGAGCGGTGGCCTATCGCATGACCCCAGATGCCGACGCCGAACTGACGCGGGAAACCGCCTTCCATCCCCGCCTCTCGACGCTGACGCGGGATTACACCGAATATCGGGGCTATTGGCTGCCGAACCGCTTTTCCGCCGAAGGGCCGGTCGAGGAATACTGGGCCTGCCGCGAGCGCGCCGCCGTCATCGACCTCACGCCCTTGCGGAAGTTCGAGGTGACCGGGCCGGATGCCGAGGAACTGCTGCAATATTGCCTGACACGCGACGTGCGCAAGCTTTCCACCGGCCAGGTCGTCTATTCCGCCATATGCTACGAAAACGGCGGCATGATCGACGACGGAACGCTCTTCCGGCTCGGCGACAAGAACTTCCGCTGGATCGGCGGCGATGATTTCAGCGGCATATGGCTGCGTCAGCAAGCCGAGAAGAAGGGCTTCAAGGCCTGGGTCCGCTCCTCGACCGATCAGATGCACAATATCGCTCTGCAGGGACCGAAGAGCCGCGACATCCTCAAGCAGATCATCTGGACGGCGCCGCGCCAGCCTCAAATCGGCGAGCTCGAATGGTTCCGCTTCACCGTCGGCCGCATCGGCGGCTTCGAAGGGGCGCCTGTTGTCGTCTCGCGCACGGGATATACCGGCGAGCTCGGCTACGAGATATTCTGCCATCCTAAGGATGCGCTGACGGTGTTCGACGCCGTCTGGGAGGCAGGGCAGCCGCACGGGTTGAAGCCGATGGGGCTGGAGGCGCTCGATATGGTCCGCATCGAGGCGGGCCTGATCTTTGCCCATCACGAATTCACCGACCAGACGGATCCGTTCGAAGCCGGCATCGGCTTCACCGTGCCGCTGAAATCCAAGCAGGACGATTTCATCGGCCGCGAGGCGCTGATCCGGCGTAAGGAACATCCGCGCCATCTGCTCGTCGGCCTCGACGTCAAGGCCAACGAGGCTGTCGGCCACGGCGATTGCATCCATATCGGACGGGCCCAGGTCGGTGTCATCACCAGCGCCACCCGCTCGCCGATCCTCGGCAAGACGATCGCGCTCGCCCGCATCGACGTGATGCATGCAAGCCCCGGCACCGAGGTCGAACTCGGCAAGCTCGACGGCCACCAGAAACGGCTGCCGGCGACGATCGTGCCGCTTTCGCATTATGACCCGCAAAAGACGCGGCCGCGCTCGTGACGCATGCATTCGAGACCGGGACGCGTGGCCGACGAGCGGCGATGTGTAGAGCGGCCGGTATGCAACCACATAGAGAATTGAGAGTTTCAAAAAACTAAAAGTTGACAAATCCGAGTTCGATGATTATATCGGGATTGTCGATATTGCTTGTTTGACTTTTGTTATCGCACGCCGACAACGTGCCCTGGACGAACTTCCCTCTTCAAAATCGAGATTATCATCCGCCGTGCATCTCGCACGTCGGCCTGTCAATTGCTATGAAAGGGTTTGTTATGACCACTGGCACAGTTAAATGGTTCAATTCCACCAAGGGTTTCGGCTTCATTCAGCCTGATGACGGCGGCGCTGACGCCTTCGTTCACATCTCTGCCGTCGAGCGCGCCGGCATGCGTGAAATCGTCGAAGGTCAGAAGATCGGCTACGAGCTTGAGCGCGATAACAAGTCGGGCAAAATGTCCGCTTGCAATCTTCAAGCTGCCTAAATTGATATCTGCTTTCCTTTGACCACGGATGTACTGGCACTGTTGAAAGCGTGATACCGGCAAGGTCAGGCAGGTTGCCTGGCCTTTTTGCTGCGCCCGCCGAGCACCCCACTGCATCATTTCTTAACTCGGAATCGATCTAAGGAATTATGCAGCAATTCAAGCTGTTGCGGCGCCCTTTGCGCGTCGGAAAAGACGCGCGGCGCGCCCCAAGAAAATCCAGGATGAATATGACAGAGACACACAGCAAATCACGCCAGCGGGCGGAGATCGCCTTCGGAAACGCACAATCGCAATTTCTGGCGCGCAGCCGTGCGGTCGAAGAGATCGACCAGACCGTGCGCGCCCGTGATGAAAAGACCTTGAGATTGCGCGAGGCCCGTGAGGCCAAGGAATTGCAGGATCGCTTGATGGCGGAAAATGCCCCGGCCACGAAGCGAAAAAAGAAAATGTGATTTAAGTCTGGATGATTTTGCGCCGGATTGGCATAATATCATCTAGATCCAAATCGAACAGATAGAGCATAGGGTCTTCCGAAAACCGCGCGGCTTTCGGCATCGTGCTCTAGTCTCGAAGTCAAACAGTCAGGTAACAGATTTGAAACACGCCAGAAACAACGAGCTTTCCGATCGTCGCAGCGCCGCTGCCGAAGCCAAGGCAGCTCTCCTCAATGCGTATCGTACCGCTAAGGATACGGCCGAACCGACCCGGCTGGCAAAGCAGGCGGAGCGTCAGGCTGTCGCCGCGGCCAGGGAAGAACGGCGCGCCGAGCGGGACCGGGTAAAGCGTGAGGAACTGGAGCGGGCTCAGGCCGTGGAAGCAGAGCGCCAGGCAGCCGCCGAGGCTGCGGCACGCGCCGACGCCGACGCGCGCGAAGCGGCCGACAAAGACCGGATCGCTCGCGTCATTGCCGATGAAGCTGCCCGAAAAGCCGCACGCGACCTGCGCTACGCCAATCGCAAAGCCAGGAAGTCGTGACTTCAAGCGCTGCCTGTTGTGACAACAGGCAGCGCCTTACTTCAAGCGGCCTGCACGGCCGCATTCAGCGGAATTTCGACATCGATCTCGAGCGTCGAAACGTACTCGTTGCGATCGATGGTCACCTGTACCTTATCGTGATCGAGCTGCACGTGCTTTGCGATCACCGCAAGGATTTCCTCGCGCAGCAGCGAGACCAGGTCAGAACCAGCCGAGGAACGTTCATGGGCAAGAAGCACCTGCAGGCGTTCGCGGGCGGCCGGTGCGGTTCTCTGCTTGTTGAAAAGACGGAAAATGTTCATGCCGCCCTCCGTCCGAAGATCTTGCCGAAAATATTCCGCTTTTCCTCAGGGATCGCCATCGGCACCAACTCGCCGGCGAGCCGGCGGGCGGCATCGAAATAGGCCATCGCAGCCGGGCTGCGGCTTTCTGCCAGCGTCACCGGCGCACCGATGTTGGATGCCCGCAGGACATCCATGCTTTCGGGCACGATGCCGAGCAGCGGGATGGACAGGATCTCCAGTACGTCGTCGACCTTGAGCATGTCGCCGCGTTCGGCGCGGTTGGCGTCGTAGCGGGTGAGCAGCAGGTGCTTTTCCATCCGCTCGCCACGTTCGGCCTTGGCGGTCTTGGCATCGAGCAGGCCGATGATGCGATCGGAATCGCGTACCGACGAGACTTCAGGATTGGTCACGACGACGGCAACATCGGCATGGCGCATGGCAAGCGTCGCGCCGCGCTCGATGCCGGCCGGGCTGTCGCAGATGATCCAGTCGAAATAGCGCTTCAGGTCGTTGATGACGCGCTCGACGCCCTCAGCCGTCAGATTGTCCTTGTCGCGCGTCTGCGAAGCCGGCAGCAGGAACAGCGTCTCCAGCCGCTTGTCGCGGATCAGCGCCTGGGTCAGCTTGGCGTCGCCCTGGATGACATTGATCAGATCGTAGACGACCCGGCGTTCGGCCCCCATCACGAGGTCAAGATTGCGCAAGCCGACGTCGAAATCCACGACGACGACCTTTTCATTGCGTTGCGCCAGCGCCGCTCCCAATGCGGCGGTCGAGGTCGTCTTGCCAACCCCGCCCTTGCCTGACGTGACGACGATCACTTTCCCCATCATTGTCTCTCCTTTGCCGTGGCCCCAGTAATTCAAAGTGTTAAAGCGTCCTTTGCGGCTCTCGAAGAGACGCGGCGCTATCGTCAGATCAGTTTCTCTGCCATGATCGCGTCGTCTTCGAGCCACAGCTGAACAGCCTGTCCGCGAAGATTGGGGGCCATGTCTTCCGCCATTTTGTAGATGCCGTCGATTGCAACCAACTCGGCCTCGAGCTTGCGGCAAAAGATCCGCGCCGATGCGTTTCCGATGGACCCTGCCATGGCTCGGCCACGCAAGGTGCCATAGATATGGACGGACCCGCCGGCGATAACCTCGGCACCCGAGGCCACCGAACCGATGACGGTGACGTCGCCTTCCGGAAAGATCACCGATTGCCCCGAGCGCACGGGCTCCCTGATGACGATCGATTGCATGGCCGGACGAGCCTCTGCCACTGCCGGTTTGCCGGGCGGATCGACAGGCTCCTTTGCCTGAACCTCGATATCGGAAACCGACCGACCGCCTTTGAGCGCCGGCGGCATGCCCGAGCCGAGGATCGAAGGCCGAGCGCCCTCTATGCCCATGATGCTGACATTGCGCTTGGCAAGTTCGGCAATCAGGTCCTTGAGTTGCTGCCGGTCGATCGACAGATCCGTCAGGTCGAGCACGACGGGCCGCCCGAGGAAAAAGCCGGCCGAACGTGCAGCCAGATCGTCCAGCCTGATCAACCAATCATCGATGGGAAGATCCGGGGATAACATGACCGCCAGGAAAGAGCGGCCCTTGATGCGGATAGAGCGAGCGTCTGTTAGCACTTTGGTCATCTATGTGAAGAAATCGTTGACCATGTCTAGCGCTGCTATGGTTAACAAAAAGTTAACGCAGCCTTAGAATTACCGATAATGACAGGAGGATTTTAACTTCGAAATTGAAGCAAGTCATTGAAAATAAGTCGTAAACGTCGTAGGCGCCGGACGGTTAACAATCCAGCTTTTGACTTGAATCGTAAATATTTCGGCAGCGGGCTAACGCTCAGCCTTCCGCCTTGCGTTGCGCCTCGGAAATGGCACGCGCGGCCTCTTCGGAGGAGTTGGCGAGTGTGCGCATCTCGGCGGCAAGCACGGCAAAGCCCGATCCGGCAGTGCCGGCGCGGGCGGCCTCGATGCCGGCATTGACGGCGAGCAGCTTCAGGTAGCGCAGCGATTGCAGGATCTCGTTGGTCTTCGAAGCGGTGACGCGCATGTCGGCGGTTCGTTCGTCGATTCGCTGATAGAGCGATTCGATATTGATGATGCTGCCTTCGAGATAGAGAAGCTCGCCCTTCTCGTCCCATATGCCGCCGCCGGTCTCGGTCACCCAGATCAGATGCCCCATCGCATGGCGAATGCGGTACTCCATCGTCCAGTCCGTGCGCTTCTCCAGAGCCCGGCCGACGATCTCATCCATCAATGGCACGTCTTCCTCGTACATGATCGAGGTGAAGGTCCGCGTCTTGTTGCCGATGATCTCATCAGTGGGATAACCGAAGATGCGCTCGATGCCATTGGTCATCTCAAGCATGGTGTAGTTTTCATCGGCGCGGCAGCGGTAGAGAAAACCGCTCATGCGTCCGAGAATGCTCGTTTGAAAATCCATGAAGGCGACATCCGAAGAAAAGAGTTGCAGATGGATTTATTCGTTTCAAACGGCGCCGGAAGAGGGTTGCTGCGAGCGACCCTCTTCCGGCAGCGTATGGCCCGCCTCATCAGTTGCGCAGATATTCCTCCATGGAATCGTCGAGCGCTTCTACCCAGGGTGTGTGATGCGTCGGCGACATGTTGCCGGTCATCAGCGAGCGGTAAGCATGGTCGCGGAAGCCCATGATATTGTGTGCCTTGTGATGTTCCCACTCCATGAAGGTCTTGTTGGTGCCTTCGATGTCGAAGGAGGGATAATCGGTCTCGGCAAGCAGTTCCTTCACATAGTCGCCCTGGTACCAGATCATCTGCTCGGCATCCTCGAGCGTCTCCTCGCGGGCGCGCCACATGTCGAAATTGGCTTTCAGCTCCTCTTCCGGCGGCAGAGTGATGCGGCCCATCATCACGTCGCGCGCCCACCAGGCCTGCACGTCGAACATGTTGAAGGTGTAGAACTGATCCTGCATGCCGATATAGAAAAGCTGCGGATTTCTGTCGAAGATGACCCCCTTGTAAAGACTGTCGGCCCAGAGTCGGTTGGCGGTCTTCAGCCGGAGTTCGTCGGGCAGGAAGGGGAAATGGTGCTGGTAGCCGGTGCACAGGATTAGCGCGTCGACCTCCTTGCTCGAACCGTCGAGGAAATGCGCCGTGCGGTTTTCGAGCCTGGTCAGCAGCGGCCGCTCCTCGAAATTCTCCGGCCATTTAAAGCCCATCGGCTTCGAGCGATAGCTCGTCGTCACCGATTTGGCCCCGTATTTCCAGCATTGCGAGCCGATATCTTCGGCCGAATAGCTGCGGCCGACGAGCAGGATGTCCTTGCCCTTGAACTCGAGCGCATCGCGGAAATCATGGGCGTGCAGCACCCGGCCGTTGAAGGTCTTTACCCCCTCGAAATAGGGTACGTTCGGCGTCGAGAAATGCCCGCTTGCGACAACGACGTAGTCGAATTCTTCGTCATACATCCGGTCCTCGACGCGGTTATGCGCCGTCACCGTGAATTTCTTCGTCTCTTCGTCGAAGCGGACCATGCGCACCGGCGTGCTGAAGCGCACCCAGTGTCGGACATTCGCCTTTTCGACGCGGCCCTTGATATAATCCCAGAGCACGGCGCGCGGCGGATAGGAGGCGATCGGCTTGCCGAAATGCTCCTCGAAGGAATAGTCGGCGAATTCGAGGCATTCCTTCGGGCCGTTCGACCAGAGATAACGATACATGCTGCCGTGGACCGGCTCGCCATATTCGTCGAGGCCCGTGCGCCAGGTATAGTTCCAGAGCCCGCCCCAGTCCGACTGCTTTTCGAAGCAGACGATCTCCGGGATCTCGGCGCCCTTCTGGGCCGCCGATTGAAAGGCGCGCAGCTGCGCCAGCCCGGAAGGACCGGCACCGATGACGGCTACTCTTGTCATGAAGCATTCCCCTCTTGATTATATCGCAATTCAAAGTGTTACAGCGCGCTTTGCGCGTCAGGACCGACGCGCGGCGTCAGTCGGGATAGATGCCGGGGCTGGTCGGCGCTCCGTCGTCATATTTGGAAAGCCAGTCGATCGTCGTCTCGCGGAAACGGGTCAGCCCCTTGTAGTCGATGAGTTCCGGCGGCAGTGTCTTCAGTACACGCGGGAAGCGGCGCCCCCATTTCGGCACCGTGACGAGCTCTCCCATGTTCATCATGTAGCAGCGGATGACGAAGAGGATGGCGTTGGAGCGCGGCAGCCGCCAGAGGCTCTGCAATTCGACGCGCAGATGCACTTTCTCGCCGACATTCTCCGGCGTCACCGTGGTGCGATCGGGACCCCATTTGTGGTAATTCTCCGGGCTGGTGTCGAGGCGCGGATTGATCGTCATCGTCCAGTTGAAGCGCCGTGTCGGCTTGCCCTGCTGCAGGTTCAGCAGGAATTTCAAAGCCCGGTCGAAGACGCCGATCTGGTGGGCGAGCGGCACCGGCCCGTGCCATTCCATGAAATTCATGCCGATGTCGAAATCGAGTGACCAGTCGGCCTGCGTCGTCACCATGCCGGCATCCATCCAGAGATTGCCGTCGCGCTGGTCGACGATGCAGAAATCGCCTTGGGCCTGGCGGGTGATGTATTCGAAGGGCTCGCAGGGCAGCGTCGAGGCATCTCCGAAGGTGAAACTATCATCGATGCCGAGCGGACGGTTGATCCAGCGCCACTGGTCGCCGTTGCGGACCAGGGTGAAGTGGTCGGGGTAACCCGCCGCCTGCTCTTCCATCAGCAGTTCCAACGTATCCCATTGCGCGCTCATCATGTGCGGCAACGCCTGATAGCGCAGCGGATCCTCTTTCAGCACCAGCGCCCGGTCGTGCATCTCGGCGACATAATGCTCGTCGACGTCGATCAGGTTTTCATAGACGGTGCCCGCCCGGCCGCGCACATGCGGCTCCATGTTGACGGAATACATGTATTCGTCGCGATCGAAGGGAAACGGGAAACGACGGATGTTCTCAGGACTGTTCCGGTAGCTGAAATCGTTCCGGAATGTTTCCTGTTTGAAGGCGATTGCCATATCAGGTCTCCTTGTTCCGCTCTTTCCGACGCCGCTAGAGATCAAGATGCAGCGTATTTCCCTCGAAACGGGAAACGCAGATCATCACCTTGCGGCCGGATGCTCTTTCTTCGCTCGTCAGATAGACGTCATGATGCAGCAGCTTGCCCTCGCAGACGGCAACTGCGGTTTCGCATTGACCGCAGGCGCCGCCGCGACAGAGGAAAGGCGCGTCGACGCCGGCTGCCTCGATCGCCTCCAGCATGCTTTCGTGATGGCCGACCTTCACAGTCTTGCCGGAACGGATAAGCTCGATCGTGAAGGGTTTGCCGGGCAGCGATGAGAGAAACCGTTCTGAATGCAGGTTCTGCTCCGGCCAGCCGGCCTCCAACCCCGCCCTCAGCACGCCGTCGATCATGCCGGACGGGCCACAGACATAGAGATGCGTTCCGAGCGGCTGGCTGTCGAGCACACGCGTCAGCGGGATGCCGCCGCCTTCGGCGTCGCAATGGATCTTGATCCGATGCGGGCCGTAGCGCTCCTGCAGTTCCCGCCAATAGGCGCCACGGTCGCGCGTGCGGATGGCATAATGCAGCTCGAAATTGGCGCCCTCGCGCGAAAACTGCTCCATCATCGCCATGAAGGGCGTAATGCCGATGCCGCCGGCGATCAGAAGATGTTTGCGCCCCCGCCAATCCGGCTGGAACAGGTTGACGGGATAACTCACCTTCAGCTCGTCGCCTTCCCGCATCTTTTCATGCATGAAAGTGGAGCCGCCGCGTGAATCTTCGACGTGCAGCACGCTGATCTCGTAGGCCGCGCAATCATGCGGCGGCGACATCAGCGAATAGGCGTTGCGGCGCATGTGACCGCCATCGTTCATCGAAACGATGATGTGGGCGCCACCTGAGAAATAGGGCATCGGCTTGCCGTCGAGGCGCTCGAAGCGAAAGCGCTTGACGCGCTCGGCAATCGGCGTGATCCGCGCCACGCGGACGGGAATTTCTGTACCACCGCTCAAAGGAACAACTCCTCCGGATCGGGCGCGCTGCCGGGCACTTCCGCGTCGATATTGACGCCCTGGAAGGCGGCGAGCCGGCGCGAATAATGATCGCGTACCAGAAGCGTCAGCCCACAATGGCTGCAGCTGAACGGGCTGGTGGTGACGTCGTCGGTGGTGCCCTTGCAATGGACGCATTGCACCCGCCGGGCCAGTGAGCCGCGGTGCTCGGTGATGACAGAGGCCTGGTCCATACCGTGATCAAGCGCCACGAGCATCGCCTGGCCGATGAAACCTTCGGTGCCGGCTATATAAAGCCGCGTCCCCATATGGGCGGTGGCGAGCGAGCCTTTCAATCGGAAGAGCAGCGTTGCGATGGTAGGGGCGGTGAAGAACATGTCGGCGCCGAGACCACGTAGCGCCTCGTCTTGGCCGGACCCTTGCGAACCGCGGGCGACATAGAGGATCTCGCTGCGGGAAAGGACGGCGTCATCAAGCGCCGGCCGCTGGTCGAGGAGAGCCTTGGCGCCCTCCCCTTCAAGTGCGAAAATGTGCCGCCGGGCCCGCGGCTGGATGGTCAGGCCCTTGTAGACTGGTCGGCTCTTGATGCCTGCAACGAGCATTGGCGTGCTCCTTAACCCAAGGCAGTCCTCTTCTTCTTCTCCGGATCGTCGAAGGGAAGTGTGTGAGCGGTAGCACTTGCCGTCACGGTCTTGCCGCGGACTTCGAGTTTCGTCCCATGAACCGCCTTGTCAACGTCGAGACGGGCAATTGCCATCGATTTCTTCGTCAGCGACGAATAGCTCGGGCAGGTAATGACGCCAACCTTCTTTCCGTCGGCAAAGACCTCGTCGCCGAGATCGGCCGGGCCGTCGGCATCGATCAGCATGCCGAAGATCTTGAAACGTTCCTTGCCCTTGAGGCGGGCATGTTCCTCGGCGCCGCGGAAACCGGTCTTGCCGGGGCTGACGGTGAAGTCGAGGCCGAGTTCCCAGAGGCTGTCGCCGGGCGGCTGATCGGCGAAAGGATACATCTGCGAATTGTCGTAGGGATAGAAGAGCAGGTAGCTTTCGACGCGCAGCATGTCGAGAACGGAGAAGCAGCAGGGGATGATGCCCATCTCCTTGCCTTCCTCGACGATTCGGTCCCAGACCATGACGGCATCCTGGCCGCGCACGAAGATCTCGTAGCCGCGTTCGCCGGTATAACCGGTGCGCGAGATCATCACCGGGGCGCCGAAGAGCGTCGTCTGCATGTGATGGAAATATTTGAGATCCCGGATGCCGGGCACATATTTGGCGAGATAATCGACCGCGAGCGGACCCTGCAGCGACAGGTCGTGCAGGTCGTCATCGAAGAGCACGGCGCAATTGCGGCCTGCCGCCTGCCTGACGACTTCCTCGTGGCCGGAGCCGGAGCCATGCACCAGCATCCAGGAATTCGGGCCGGTACGATAGACGATGCAATCATCGGTGAAATGGCCGCGATCGTTCAGCATGGTCGCATAGACCGAGCGGCCGGGATAGATCTTCGTCAGGTCGCGGCTGGTGATGTAATCGAGCACGGCGATGGCGTGCGGACCAACCAGATGCACCTTCTTCAGGCCGGAGACATCCATGAGGCCGGCCTTGGTGCGGACGGCGACATGTTCTTCCGACATGTCCTTGTCGTAGGTCCAGGCGGTACCCATGCCGCTCCAGTCCTCGAGCTTCGAGCCCAGAGCGCGATGCCGATCCGCCAAGGCGGAGAAACGCCATGATAGAGCCATTTCTGTTCCCTCTTATTTCCTGTACGGAATATTTATTTCCTGAGTATATTCGTCTTTAGCGTCGTGGCAAGCCCATCCGGCATGCATTTCCCCCCAAACTTCGGTGGTATCCACCGCCTTGCCGCCCATGGGCCGCTTAACCCATGCGTTCGGAGGCGTAGCTGCCGGGGCTGGCCGGGAAGACCACGGTGCGGTTGCCGTTGATGAAGGTGCGGTGGTGGATATGGGCGTGGATGGCCCGCGCCAGCACCTGGCTTTCGACATCGCGGCCGATCGAGACGTAATCGTCGGGCGACTGCGCGTGGGTGATGCGTGCCGTGTCCTGCTCGATGATCGGGCCTTCGTCGAGATCGGCGGTGACGTAATGGGCGGTTGCCCCGATCAGCTTGACGCCGCGGCCGTAGGCCTGCTTGTAGGGATTGGCGCCCTTGAAGCTCGGCAGGAAGGAATGGTGGATGTTGATGATCTTGCCCGACATCTTCTGGCACATCTCGTCCGACAGGATCTGCATGTAGCGGGCGAGCACGATCAGCTCGGTGCCGGTCTGCTCGGCCACCTCCATAATACGGGCTTCGGCCTGGACCTTGTTGGCCTTGGTGACCGGAATATGGTGGAAGGGAATGTCGTGATTGACCACGACCTTCTGGTAGTCGAAATGGTTGGAGACGACGCCGACGATATCGATCGGCAATGCGCCGATCTTCCAGCGGTAGAGCAGGTCGTTGAGGCAGTGGCCGAAGCGCGACACCATCAGCAGCACCTTCATGCGCTTCTCGCTGTCGTGGAATTCGTACTCCATCTCGAAGGGTGCGGCGACGGCTGAAAAGTCGGCGCCGATCTCGCTGCCGGAAAGCCCCTCTTCCGAAATGAAGCTGACGCGCATGAAGAACTTGCCGGTATCGAGATCGTCGAACTGCGAGCTGTCGATGATGTTGCAGCCCTTGTCGGCCAGATAGCTGGAAATCGCCGCAACGATGCCGCGCGTCGATTTGCAGGTTACCGTAAGAATGTACTGGGTCATGGGGCGATCCGAACGAAGGAGATGACCCCGTGCCCGCGGCACGGGGAGATGGCCGCGGATGCGGCTGGGAAGTCAAATATCCAGAGTGGTGCTCCGCTCCCACTCGGTGAAATGCGAGCAATAGGTGTTCCACTCGCTATGCTTCAGTTTGAGGTAGGCGGAGGAGAACTCCGCCCCCAGCGACGCGCGCAGTTCTTCGTCCTTCTCGTATTCACGCAGTGCATCGAGAAGATTGAGGGGCAGCTTCGGAGCGTCGGTCACCGTATGCCCGTCGCGATACATATCGATATCGTAGTGGCGGCCAGGATCGGCTTTCGATCGAATTCCCGAAAGGCCGGCGGCGATAATAATCGCCTGCAGCAGATAGGGATTGACAGCGCCATCGGGCAACCGCAGTTCGAAGCGGCCGGGGCCCGGCACACGCACCATGTGTGTCCGGTTGTTGCCGGTCCAGGTGACGGTATTCGGCGCCCAGGTTGCGCCCGAGATCGTCCTCGGCGCATTGATGCGCTTGTAGGAATTGACGGTCGGGTTGGTGACGGCGGCGAGCGCCGAAGCATGTTTCATGATGCCGCCGAGGAAGGTTTTACCCTGGGCGGAGAGCCCGAACGGCATTTCCTTGTCGGCGAAGGCGTTAACCTTGCCATCGATGTCCCAAACCGAGATGTGGGCATGGCACCCGTTTCCGGTCAGTCCCTTGAATGGCTTCGGCATGAAGGTGGCGCGAAGGCCGTGCTTTTCGGCGATCGACTTGACCATGAACTTGAAGAACGAGTGCTTGTCCGCCGTTTGAAGAGCGTCGTCATATTCCCAATTCATCTCGAACTGGCCGTTCGCATCCTCGTGGTCGTTCTGATAAGGCTTCCAGCCGAGTTCGAGCATGTAGTCGCAAATCTCGGCGATCACGTCATAGCGACGCATCACCGCCTGCTGATCGTAGCAGGGCTTCTCGGCGGTATCGAACTGATCCGAAATCACCGAACCATCCGAAGAGATCAGAAAGAACTCGGGCTCGACGCCGGTTTTTACCCGCAGCCCTGCTTTCGCAGCTTCAGCGACCAGTCTTTTCAGCACCACGCGCGGCGCCTGTTCGACAGGCTGATCCTCCATGACGCAATCGGCCGCGACCCATGCGACGTCCTTCTTCCAGGGCAGCTGGATAACGGAGGAAGCATCGGGAACCGCAAACAGGTCCGGATGGGCGGGCGTCAGATCGAGCCAGGTTGCGAAGCCTGCGAAGCCCGCGCCATCTCTCTGCATATCGGCAATGGCTTCCGCCGGAACCAGCTTGGCGCGTTGGCCGCCGAACAGGTCGGTGTAGCTGATCATGAAATATTTGATGCCTTTGTCTCTGGCAAAAGCAGCAAGGTCCAGTGTCATTCTCGTTCCCCTTTGGATTTCTTGGAGACACCTTGGTTATGGATATGAGACGGCCGGGACTTTTGCCCGGCCGGTAGAAATCAGAAACCTCCCTTGCCGGGAATCCAGCTGGTGCCGGCGAGCGGCACCTGCGCCATGGCCGATGCCTCGATCGTCAGTGCGACCAGGTCTTCCGGCTCGAGGTTGTGCAGGTGGTTCTTGCCGCAGGCGCGTGCGATCGTCTGCGCCTCGAGGGTCATCACCTTGAGATAATTGGCAAGGCGGCGACCGGCAGCAATCGGGTCGAGGCGTTTTGCAAGCTCCGGATCCTGGGTGGTAATGCCGGCCGGATCCTTGCCTTCATGCCAATCGTCATAGGCGCCGGCCGTTGTGCCGAGCTTCTGATATTCCTCTTCCCAGTGCGGATCATTGTCGCCGATGGCGACGAGTGCCGCCGTGCCGATCGCCACCGCGTCGGCGCCGAGCGCCAGCGCCTTGGCAACGTCGGCGCCCGAACGGATGCCGCCCGAAACGATGAGCTGCACCTTGCGATGCATGCCGAGATCCTGCAGCGCCTGAACGGCCGGCCGAATACAGGCAAGCGTCGGCATGCCGACATTCTCGATGAAGACGTCCTGCGTCGCCGCCGTGCCGCCCTGCATGCCGTCGAGCACGACGACGTCGGCGCCCGCCTTCACCGCAAGGGCGGTGTCGTAATAGGGTCGCGCGCCGCCGACCTTGACGTAGATCGGCTTTTCCCAATCGGTGATCTCGCGCAGCTCCATGATCTTGATTTCCAGATCATCGGGGCCGGTCCAGTCCGGATGGCGGCAGGCCGAGCGCTGGTCGATGCCCTTCGGCAGGTTGCGCATATTGGCGACGCGGTCGGAGATCTTCTGGCCGAGCAGCATGCCGCCGCCGCCTGGCTTGGCGCCCTGGCCAACCACGACTTCGATCGCGTCGGCGCGGCGCAGATCCTTGGGATTCATGCCGTAGCGGGAGGGCAGGTACTGGTAGACCAGCGTTTGCGAATGGCCGCGTTCCTCATCGGTCATGCCGCCGTCGCCTGTCGTGGTCGAGGTGCCCGCGATCGTCGCCCCGCGGCCGAGCGCTTCCTTGGCATTGCCGGAAAGCGCACCGAAGCTCATGCCGGCAATGGTGATCGGCGTCTTGAGCGTGATCGGCTTCTTGGCGAAGCGTGAGCCGAGCACCACTGATGTGTCGCACTTCTCTCGGTAGCCTTCGAGCGGATAACGCGAGATGGAGGCGCCGAGAAACAAGAGATCGTCGAAATGCGGAACCTTGCGCTTGGTGCCGGCGCCGCGGATGTCGTAGATACCGGTTGCGGCCGCACGACGGATTTCGGCGAGTGTATAGTCATCGAAGGTCGCGGACTTGCGTGGCGGGGTATAGGGGTTGTGATAGCTCATGGGTGTCCCTCGCCTCAATACGCGTCGGCGTTGTCGATGTTGAAATTGTAGAGCTTGCGCGCAGAACCGTAGCGCTTGAACTCTTCGGGCCTGACGTCGGTAACCCCTGCCCTTTCGAGCAACTCGGCAAGCTTTTCCAGATGTTCCGGCCGCATCTCTTTCTCGATGCAGTCGGAGCCGAGGCTCTTGACCTCGCCGCGGACGAAAAGCTTGGCTTCGTAGAGCGAATCTCCCAGTGCGTCGCCGGCGTCGCCCAGCACGACAAGATGGCCGGACTGGCCCATGAAGGCCGACATGTGGCCGATGCTGCCGTGAACGACGATGTCGATGCCCTTCATCGAAATGCCGCAGCGCGACGCCGCATTGCCCTTGATGACGAGCAGACCGCCGCGGCCGGTGGCGCCGGCATACTGGCTGGCGTCGCCCTCGATGACGACGGTGCCGGACATCATGTTTTCTGCAACGCCCGGACCGGCCGAACCGTGAACCGTCACCCTGCCGCCGTCATTCATGCCGGCGCAGTAATAACCGACCGATCCTTTGACGGCGACAGTGACGGGGCTGTCGATGCCAACGGCAACGGCATGGCTGCCGCGCGGGTTGATGACTTCGAATTCCGTGTCGTTGGCACCTTCGGAAAGGGCGTGCAGCGCGCTGTTCAGTTCGCGAAGAGGGGTGTTGGAAAGATCGAATATAGGCATTAAATCCTCGTTGGTCCGCGAGACGGTCTGAGCCGGCTCCTGCTTTCAGACGCCCCTCAGGCGGCCTTGTCGTGATCCCAGAAGTAAACGGTTGCCGGCTCCGGCTCCCAGATGCGGGCATTCTCGATGCCGGGAAGGTTGACCAGCGCGCGGTATTCCGAGCCGAAGGCGACATACTGCTTGGTCTCGGCCATGACGGCGGGCTTGCAGGCGATCGGGTCGCGCACGACGCCGAAGCCGGACTTGGTGCCGACGACAAAGGTGAAGAAGCCGTCGAGATCGTCGAGCGCGCCTGTCAGCGCCTGGCCGAGATCCTTCCCCTTGGCCATTTCCGCCGTCAGATAGGCGGCGGCGACCTCGGAATCGTTCTGCGTCTCGAAGGTCATGCCTTCGCGCACCAGTTCGCGGCGCAGGTTGTTGTGGTTGGACAGCGAGCCGTTGTGGACGAGGCACTGGTCGGCACCGGTCGAAAACGGATGGGCGCCGAGCGTGGTGACGGCGGATTCGGTCGCCATGCGGGTATGGCCGATTCCATGGCTTCCGCTCATCGAGCGGACGCCGAACCGCGCCACGACGTCTTTTGGAAGGCCGATTTCCTTGTAGATTTCGACGCTTTCGCCCGATCCCATCAGACGGACCGCCGGGCGGATCTCTTCGAGCGCCTTGCGCACATCTGCAAGCCTGGACGCTTCCAGCTCGATGACCGCATGGGTGCTCTTGATCGACACCTCAGTTCTAATGCCGGCCTTCTCGAGGTCGCCGGCGAGACCTGCGAAGTCGACGCTTGGATTGGCGGACTGGATGGTGATTTTTGCCTTGCCCTCGGAGGCGCCGCCATAGATTGCGATGCCGGCTGAATCCGGTCCGCGATCCGTCATGGTTATCAGCATATCCGAGAGCAGATCTCCCAGCTGAGGTTCAAGGCTCTTGTCCTTGAGGAACAGTCCAACAATGCCGCACATAGCGCGTGCCTCCGTTCATGGTGAGAAAGGACTAGCAGGACTAATTGCTAACTTCAACTAGGAAGAATAAATTTTTCTTTTAAGGCAAGTCAGCTTCTGGAATTCTGCTGGGGATAGCTGATGATCGACAGGTATTTGCTCGGCAGTTTCACCAGCTGCTCCGGACCATGCGGCGCATCGGCATCAAAGAACAGACTGTCGCCCGGCTGCATCTGGAAAAGCTGGTCGCCGTGGCGATAGACCACCTCGCCTTCGAGCATGTAGAGAAACTCCATGCCCTCGTGCTGGAACGTCGGAAAAATATCGGAATCGGCCGTCAGGGTGATCAGATAGGGCTCGACGATGACGCCGCTGGTATTGTTGTCGATATGGCCGAGCAGATTATATTGGTGGCCGGCGCGCGTTCCGCGCCGCTCGAGCTCGATACCCTGCCCCGCCTTGACAAAGACGGCATTGCGCGGTTCCTCATAACGGCGAAAAAAGGCGGTCATCGGCACGCCGAGCGCCCGCGACAGCGATTGCAGCGTCGTCAGCGACGGCGAGATGTTGCCGTTTTCGATCTTCGACAGCATGCCGAGCGAAATCCCGGTTGCGGCCGCCAGATCGGTGACGGTGATGCCGAGTTTCTTGCGGTAGGCGCGCACCTCATGGCCGATCGCCATTTCGAGGTTGTTTTCCTTTGGTTCCCGAACGGCGTGCGGATCCTGGGAAAAGGCAGGGCGTCCGCCATGCGGCTCTTCCGGTTGATTTGCCGCTTCACGCTTGGGTCTCATGCTGCCGCCCCCGCTGTTATTCGAGAGGCAACCCTATCGCCATAGTGAAATTTCCTCAACCCTGAAGAAACTTATTCCCGTCGTGCCTCACGCGGCGCGACGCCGTAGACGCTACGGAACATCCGGGAAAAATGGCTGAGGCTGGAGAAGCCGGTGGCAACGGCGATCTCCGAGACGGAAAGCGGGCTCTGCTTCAAGAGGCGATGGGCATGCTGCAGCCTGATCCTGTGGTATTGATCGAGGAAGGTGGTGCCGAGATGGGCAGAAAACAGCCGGTCGAGATGGCGGGCTGTGACGCCGGCGATGCGCGCCATGGCAGAGCGGTCGAGCGGCATCTCGATCGTCTCCTCCATCCGTTCGAGAACACTGAGCAGGCCGGGATGATGGACGCCGTAGCGCTCGGCCAGCGAGGCGCGCTGCGGAGCCGCCGGCTCGTTGACCTCGGTATGAAGATACCAGTCGCTGACGCGGCGGGCGAAATCCGGCCCCATGCGCTCGGCAATCAGCACATGCATCATGTCGAGCGGCGCGATGCCGCCGCCGCAGGTGATGCGGTTGCCGTCGATCATGAAGCGCGCCTGGCGAGGCGAAAGATCAGGGAAGGCTTCGAGAAGGGCGGCCGCATGTTCCCAGTGGATGGTGAAGTCGCGACCATCCAGCAGGCCGGCGGCGGCCATCAGATAGGGACCGCCCGAAATGCCGCCGATTCTCACACCTTCGCGCGATAATTGCCTGAGGCAGGCAAGCACGCCGGGATAGCGCCAGTCGCGCGGCGAACCGCCGGCGCAGATGATGGCGGTGCCGAGCCCGGAGCCCCTGGCGGGAAGTGGGTCGGCGGGTACGGTCACGCCGGAGGAGGAAAGCGCCGGTGTGCCGTCGGGTGAAAAGATCGATAGGCGATAGATCTCGCGTCCGGCCAGAAGGTTTGCCGCCCTGAGCGGCTCGGTGGCCGAGGCATAGGACATCAGCGCGAATCCTGGGATCAGGATGAAGCCGATCTCTTGGACATTTCTGCTATCGAGCGAGGACATGTCTCTTTTCTAGTCATTAATGTCCCAATAGCGCAAGTTCCTCCCTCTCTTTCTGGCATCATGGGCCGGTTCATTTCGGGTTGACCCATGCGCTATTCCGCTCTTTCGATTTTCCTGAACGGCCTTCGCGGCAACAAGGCCTGGGCGCCTGCCTGGCGCGATCCGGCGCCGAAGCCGCATTACGACGTCATCATCGTCGGCGGCGGCGGTCACGGTCTTGCCACCGCCTATTATCTCGCCAAGGAATTCGGCATCACCAATGTCGCCGTCCTCGAAAAGGGTTATCTCGGCTCCGGCAATATCGGCCGGAACACGACGATCATCCGCTCGAACTATCTGCTGCCGGGCAATAATCCCTTTTATGAGCTGTCGATGAAGCTCTGGGAGGGATTGGAGCAGGATTTCAACTTCAATGCCATGGTCTCGCAGCGCGGCGTCCTCAACCTCTTCCATTCCGATGCGCAGCGCGACGCCTATACGCGCCGGGGCAACGCCATGCGGTTGCACGGCGTCGATGCCGAGCTTCTCGACCGGCAGGCGGTGCGCAAAAAATTACCCTTCCTCGATTTCGACAATGCCCGTTTTCCCATCATGGGCGGCCTCTTCCATCCACGCGGCGGCACGGTGCGCCACGATGCGGTCGCCTGGGGTTATGCCCGCGGCGCCGACAGCCGCGGCGTCGACATCATCACCCAATGCGAAGTCACCGGCATCCGCACCGAAAACGGTGAGGTTACCGGGGTCGAGACCAGCAGGGGCTTCATCGGCTGCGGCAAGCTGGCGCTGGCGGCGGCCGGCAATTCCACCGTCGTCGCCGATATGGCGGGCCTCCGCCTGCCGATCGAAAGCCATGTGCTGCAGGCCTTCGTCTCCGAAGGGTTGAAGCCCTTCATTGACAATGTCGTGACGTTCGGCGCCGGGCATTTCTACGTGTCCCAGTCGGATAAGGGCGGGTTGGTCTTCGGCGGCGATATCGACGGCTACAATTCCTATGCCCAACGCGGCAATCTGGCCTCCGTCGAACATGTCGCTGAAGCCGGGCTAGCGATGATCCCGTCGCTGTCGCGGGTGCGTTATCTCCGCTCCTGGGGCGGCGTCATGGACATGAGCATGGACGGCTCGCCGATCATCGACCGCACCCATATCGACAATCTCTATCTCAATGCCGGCTGGTGTTACGGCGGCTTCAAGGCCACACCCGCCTCCGGCTTCTGCTACGCCCATCTGATCGCCCGCAACACGCCGCATCAGACGGCCCGCGCCTTCCGGCTCGACCGTTTCGCGCGCGGCTATCCGATCGACGAAAAGGGCGTCGGCGCCCAGCCCAATCTGCACTGAGGACATCTAACGATGGCAAGCCTGATTTCCTGTCCCCATTGCGGCTCGCGGCCGAAGGAAGAATTCTCGATCCGCGGTGATGCCGGTCTTGCCAGGCCCGCGCCGGATGCCGGGCAGAATGCCTGGTACGACTATGTCTATCTGCGCGACAATCCGCGCGGCAGCCACAGCGAATACTGGCACCATTCCTCCGGATGCCGCCGCTGGCTGATCGTCGAACGCGATACCGTCACCCATGTGGTCCATGGCGTCCGGGATGCCGCCCTTTCGAAGCTCGGCGGAGAACCGGCATGACGAGCTTTCGCCTTTCCTCCGGCGGCCGCATCGACCGCGCCAAGACCCTCGGCTTCAGCTTCGACGGCAGGCCGCTGGAAGGCCATCCGGGCGATACGCTCGCTTCGGCGCTGCTTGCCAACGGCGTCCAGCTCGTCGGCCGCAGCTTCAAATATCACCGTCCGCGCGGCATTCTAACGGCGGGTGCCGCCGAACCCAATGCACTGGTGACGACCGGCAGCGGCGGGCGCACCGAACCGAACACCCGCGCGACGATGATCGAGCTTTACGAGGGGCTGGCGGCCAAGAGCCAGAACCGCTGGCCGTCGCTCGGCTTCGATGTCGGCGCGGTCAACGGGCTGCTTTCGCCTTTCCTCAGCGCCGGCTTCTACTACAAGACCTTCATGTGGCCGGCGGCGCTGTGGGAAAAGCTCTATGAACCGGTGATCCGCAAGGCGGCAGGTCTCGGCAGGGCCTCTTACGAGGCTGATCCCGATCATTACGAGAAATGTTGGGCGCATTGCGATCTGCTGGTGATCGGGGCCGGCCCTGCCGGTCTGGCCGCAGCACTGACCGCCGGCCGCGCCGGCGCCCGCGTCATCCTCGCCGATGAAGGCCCCGAACTCGGCGGCAGCCTGCTTTCCTGCGGCGCCATCGACGGCAAGCCCGCGAACACCCTTCTCGGCGAACTGCTGGCCGAGCTGGAGGGATTGGCGAATGTGCGCCGCCTGCCGCGCATGACCGTGTTCGGCTGGTACGACGACAATGTCTTCGGCGCCGTCGAACGTGTGCAGAAACATGTGGCGACGCCCGATCCGGAACGCCCGGTCGAACGGTTGTGGCGCATCGTCGCCCGGCAGGCGATCCTGGCGACCGGCGCCGAAGAGCGGCCGCTCGTCTTCGGCGGCAACGATATCCCCGGTGTGATGATGGCGGGCGCCATGCGTAGCTATCTCAATCGGCAGGCAGTGGCACCTGGCCAAAGCACGGTGATCTTCACCACCAATGATACCGGTTATCGCACCGCCGCCGATCTCGAAGCTGGCGGCCTCGCGGTTACGGCGATCGTCGATAGCCGCAAGGATGCGAGTGAGAATTGGCAAGGCCGCGCCGAAGTGCTGAAGGGCGCCCGAGTCATCGACGCGTTCGGTGGCAAGCATCTGCGCGGCGTCAGCGTCGAAACCACCGGCGGTTTCCGTCGGATCGAAGCCGATGCGCTTGCCATGTCCGGCGGCTGGAGCCCGATCATTCATCTTGCTTGCCATCGCGGCGCGAAGCCGCAATGGTCGGACGAAGCCTCGGCGTTTCTGGCGCCGGCTGCCCAGCAAGGCCTTTCCGTCGCCGGCTCGGCTGCCGGCCTTGGCGAAACCACAGCCTGCCTTGGCGATGGCGCCGCAAAGGCGGCCGCGGCCTTGCAGGCGATCGGGTTCGCAGCGGCGGAACCAGCCTTTGCATCGGCCACCGAGACGGCTCAGCGCACAAAGCCGCTCTGGTCGGTCAAGGGCTCGAAGGTCAAGGCTTTCGTCGACTATCAGAACGATGTGCATCTGAAGGACCTCGGCCTCGCCGTCCGCGAAGGCTACGGCCATGTCGAGCTCGCCAAGCGTTATACCACGAGCGGCATGGCGACCGACCAGGGCAAGCTTTCCAACGTCAATGCCATCGGCATTCTGGCCGAAGCGCGCGGCGTTTCGCCCGCCGAGGTGGGAACGACGACCTTCCGGCCCTTCTATACGCCGGTTTCCTTCGGCGCCTTGACCGGGGGATCGCGCGGCAAACATTTCCAGCCGGGGCGCAAATCGCCGCTGCACGGCTGGGCGGAGAAGAACGGCGCGGTCTTCGTCGAAACCGGCCTCTGGTACCGTTCCTCCTGGTTCCCGCGCACAGGCGAGACGACATGGCGCCAAAGCGTCGACCGCGAAGTGCTGAACATCCGTAGAAATGCCGGCCTTTGCGACGTTTCGACCCTCGGCAAGATCGAAATCTTCGGCAAGGATGCCGCGACCTTCCTCGACCGGATCTATTGCAATGGGTTTGCCAAGCTTGCCGTCGGCAAGGCGCGTTACGGCATCATGCTGCGCGAGGACGGCTTCATCTATGATGACGGCACCACCAGCCGCTTCAGCGACGATCATTTCTTCATGACGACGACGACGGCGCTTGCCGCGGGCGTGCTCACCCATCTCGAATTCTGCGCCCAGACGCTCTGGCCGGAGCTTGACGTCTGCTTCGCCTCCTCGACCGATCAGTGGGCGCAGATGGCCGTGGCCGGGCCGAAGTCGCGCGCCATTCTCTCCGAGATCGTCGACGAGGATCTTTCCGATGCCGCCTTCCCCTTCATGAGCGCCCGCAAGGTGTCGCTATTCGCAGGCCGCCTCGAAGGCCGGCTCTTCCGGATCTCCTTCTCCGGCGAACTCGCCTACGAACTTGCCGTGCCGGCCGGCTACGGCGAAGGCGTTGCCGACGCCATTATGGCAGCGGGCGAGAAACACGGCATCTGCGCTTATGGCGCCGAAGCGCTCGGCGTCATGCGCATCGAGAAGGGCCATGTTACCCATGCCGAGATCAACGGCACGGTTACGCCAGGCGACCTCGGCTTCGGCCGCATGGTTTCATCAACCAAGCCGGATTTCATCGGCAAGGCGATGCTCGCCCGCGAAGGCCTGCAGGACCCTGAGCGCGCCCGCCTCGTCGGCGTCAAGCCACTCAATCCGGCAAGCGGTTTCCGCACCGGCTCGCATATCCTTGCCGACGGCGATGCGGCAACGCTCAAAAACGACCAGGGCTACGTCACCTCAAGCGCCTTTTCGCCGACGCTCGGCCATACGATCGGCCTGGCGCTGGTCCGGCGCGGTCCGGAACGCATCGGTGAAAAGGTGACGGTCTGGAACGGCCTGCGCAATGAATTCACCGAGGCGCTGCTCTGCCATCCCGTCTTTATCGATCCTGAAAACGAGAAGCTCCATGCCTGATCTTCCCCAGCATAGACCAGTTCTCGCCGGCGCGGCCCATCCCGGCACGGCAGGACCCTGCGTCCGGCTTCAAGCCCTGCCCGAAGGCCATCTGCTGCACGTGCTCGGCACGATCGAGTCGACCGCACTTGCCGGCGAATTGGCAAAAGCCGGCCTCGCAAAAACTTCGATCCGCAAGGCAGGTTTCCGCCAATGGTTCGTCGCCGGCGACGAACCGCTTGCCCCCGCAACGCTTGCCGCTCTGACCGCAGCGCTCGCCGGAAAAGCCTTCGTTATGGACCAGAGCCACGGCCGCGTCCGCATCGGCATCTCAGGCCGTTCCTCGCGGCTTCTGCTTTCAAAGGGCACCGCCGTCGATCTCGATCCTGCCGTCTTTCCGGAAGGCAGTTCCGCGATGACGATGGTCGGCCACATCTCCGTGCAGATCGCCCGCACCGGCAATGACGACTTCGAGCTCACCGTCCTGAGAAGCTTCGCCGAAAGCCTGTGGGACGAACTCAGCCATATGGCGGCGAGCGCCGAAAAGGATAGCGCGTGAGGGCCGTGCCGGCACAGATCGACGATTGACCGAAATCAGCTGGAACGTTCAACGACAAAAAGGGCTGTCTACCGGAGGTAACCCTTTGCTTTACCTGCGCAGGGTCAAAGACTTCTGCACCTTGTTGCTCAGCAATTCGTGGAAAGGATTGCCGCGTATTTGGCTCGTGTTGAGAACGTAGCCGCCCCGGATCTGGAAAACTATGCGTGGACGGATCTGAGAATTGTCGACGATGACCGCTTCATCGGCCAGCGCTAAGGCCTGCGCCAGATGTTCGAGCGATCCTTTGTATCGACGCCGGATAGCATCCTCGGGGATGTCGTGACCACCAAGGGCGACCCGGAACTTCACCCGCTCGATATTCCGTTCGACGCTATCCAGGGCGACGTAATACAGATCGACATTGAAGCCCGCCTCCTTGGCCTCCCTCATCAGCCTGAGAGACTGCTGGCTGCTCAGCGTCGTCTCGAAGACGAAGGATTCCTGCCGCGCGATCTTCTCTGCGATCAACTCCAGGGCGAGTTCGGCTGCCTGTCGTTCAATGCTCTTCGAGCCGCCAGTCGGTAGCTTCTTCGCGATCTCGTCTGCATTGATGAACTCGCCTTCGAGATTCAGTTTCCCGAAGGCCGACGTCTTACCAGAGCCGTTCGGGCCAGCCAGAATAGTGCATGTCGGCATGGATTATCGCGTCATCACTTTGCGGACGACGACTTTCGGCTCTTCAGCCTTGGAGGGAGCTTCTTCGTGATCGGTGCTGTCTGCGCAGCTCGGCTCAAGGCCGATCTTCCGGCCAGCTTCACGAGCCTCGACACCGATCTTCATCAGGTCCTCGTAATTCTCTTGAAGCTTCTGCAGCAGCATCTCGATCTCCTGTTACGCCGATCCTACCCTCATTACCGGAAAACGGCAAATCCGGCCGTCAGTTCGGAACGGCCCCCATTTCGTTGGCCCGAAGCCCTTGCATCATTCACGGCCGACAGCAACACTGAATATCAACGGGGCGCGGGAGATGGCCTGTGTCTTCGGACGAAGCCCACTGCCGTGGATCTCGATCGCCAAACCGCGAATGGCAAGGCTGGGGAATTGGTTGTGATCGTGCGGTTATAGACGCTCAGTTCGACCTCCGGGCCTTTAGGTAGTTCCCAATGGGCGTCGGCCAATAGGTTTCAAGCCGTTTCCGGCAAGGCGGGACTGGCCTTCACCCATTCTGGCTGTTCCCCGCCTGACATCTCTTCCAGCGCATCGGAAGCGAAGCTCGGCACGACGCCGGTCCAGAGCAGTGCGCCATCGGAATTGGAATGGCCGTCGCCCTCAAGCTTGTAGATGCTCTCGACGATATACTGGCCGTCATTGTTCAGGCCCTTGATCTCGGAAATCTCGATCACCCGGCGTCGTCCGGTGCGTTTGAAACGGGCGATCTGCACGACGACGTCAACCGCCGAGGCGATCTGGGCGCGCAGCGGCCGAAGCGGCATGTCGATATCCGACATCAGCGCCAGCGTTTCCAGCCGGTGCAGGGCGTCGTAGGGCGTATTGGCATGCACCGTCGAAAGGCTGCCGCTATGGCCTGAGGTCATCGCCTGGATCATGTCGAGCGCCTCGCCGCCGCGGCACTCGCCGACGATGATGCGGTCGGGCCGCATGCGCAGCGACGAGCGGAATAGGTCGCGGATACTGGCGCCGCCGCGGCCGAAGCGGTCGGGCTTGGTCACTTCGAGATAGACCACGTGCTCCTTGCGGATCTGCAGTTCGGAGGTGTCTTCGATGACGATGATCCGTTCGTGGTCGGCAAAGGCTTCCGACAGGGCGTTCAGCATCGTCGTCTTGCCGGTGCCGGTGCCGCCAGAGATGATGACGTTCTTCTGCAGCCCGACCGCCGCCTGCAGCAGCGACAGCGACTCCTCCGTCAGGCTGCCCTGGGTGACGAGATCGCGGATGCTGCGATGTTCTTTTAAGAAACGGCGAATGGAGATGCAAAGCCCGGTGCGGGCAGCCGGCGGCTGGATCATCTGCACGCGCGAACCATCGGGCAGCCGGGCCTCCACGCTCGGTTCCTCCGGCGTCAGCCGTTTGCCTGAGAATTGCGCGATGCTGCGCGCGGCCGATTCCAGGTCCTCGCGGCTGGCAAAACGCGTATCGGCGCGTTCGAGCTTGCCTCGCCTTTCGACGAAGATGTCGGACGTACCGTTGATCAGGATTTCCGAAACGCTCGGATCCTCGAGAAGGAAGCGGATCGGGCCCAAGAGCTTGTCCAGCGCCCGGGTCAGGACCTGGAAGGTCGCCTGTTCGGCGGCGTCGTCTGAAACGGCCTTCATCAGAGCGGCATCCCGACGAGAACCGTGCTCATGCCGAACAATGTCGCCATCATCTCGACCGCGGTCGGAAAGAACATCATCAGTGGAATGAGGACCAATCCAAGTATCAAAATGCTGCTCATCGTTTCCATCGTTCTCGCTCCGGATCGACAGGGGCCCCAAGCCCAAAATCTCGGACAAGCTTAATCCAGATCGCCAAGCAACGCCATGGGCGCGTCCCCGTGCGGCCGGCCGATATGGCCGCGCCATCCCGTCTATTCTATCGCCTTGAAAGAACTGACCAATTATGGGGCAGCGGACGATAGTTCTCAAGATCGCAGAACAATTCATTCGCAAGGGTAAATCTATAGGCAGTTCAGACGGTTAGTTGGAAATTACCGGCGTCAACGCGGTTTCTTCAAACGAGGCCTCCAAGACGATTGGAACCCTTCGTTTCGTTTGCTTGACGGAGGGCTGGCCTTGGGCGCACTCTTGGGTCTTAATGGTGTTGCTCAACAAGCGTTGGCCGCCGGGGAAGAAAAGCTGAAGCAGAACATATCATTGGAACGAGCAACGCGCTGGTTCGGATCGATACCGTATGCTTGCTTAACTTCTCTAAGGTCTTCGATCCGAAACAAACTCAGGAACGAGGAATACGCAGATGTTTGGAAAACTCAAGACTCTCGCAATTGCACTTCACCAGGACGAGCGCGGCGACATGGCCCAGATCGTCCTCGCCGTCGCCCTGATCGTCATTCCGCTGATGCTGCTTCTGCTCGCATTCGGCAAACAGATCGGTGAATGGTTCAACGAAAAGAACACGGCGCTCTCGGATGCCGAGAGAATTCCCGAGCCGGGTCAATAAGTGGGCCGGGATCATGGATACGACCTATGATCTGACCATGATGCCTGCGGCGGCGGCTCTTGCCGTCGCCTGCGCCATGACCGCGGCGGTGCTCGATCACCGCCAGGGTCACATCCCGAATGCCGTGACCTATCCCTGTTTGCTTGCCGGCTTCATGCTGGCGGCAGTCGGCGGGGGGCTCGCAGGGATCGGCCTTGCCTTTGCCGGCCTGGTAGCGGCCGGCATGATCTTCATCATCGCCTTCGCAGCCGGAAGCTGCGGCGGCGGCGATGTCAAGCTGATGGCGGCGCTCGGCACCATTCTCGGCCTCTGGCCCGCCATCGACGTGACTCTTGCCGCGCTGATGGTCGGCGGCGTGATTGCTCTAGTCTCGATGGCGCGGCGGGTTCAGTGGAGCGTGCTGGCCAGGAATGTCGGGCTGTTTGCCCTGCTTCTGCCTGCCGGTTTCCGCGATGCCGCATCGGTGCTGAAGCCGCGCGAGACACATCATACCGTCCGCTTCGGCGTTGCTGCCGCTCTCGGACTTATCTGGTGCCTTTTCATGCCTGATTTCACCCCTCTTTCACTCGTGAGGTAACGGCAATGCGCGCAGAACTCGAACGCCCCATCTTCGACGGTGCCTTCTGGAGTTCAATCCTGCACTCACG
This sequence comes from Rhizobium leguminosarum bv. trifolii WSM2297, assembly GCF_000271845.1. The sequence continues at coordinate 464,726 of NZ_JH719392.1, forward strand.
GACCTTCTGGATCCCTGAGGATCACGGCGCGCTCTTCGGCACCTTCGCGATCGCCATGATTTTACTTGCCGCGATGCTGCTGCTGCCGCGGCTTTCTGCCCGCCGGCGCCGGATATCGGAGCTTCACGGCGACACATCCGGCAGCACGACGATGATGGATTTCGTGCTTGTCACGCCGGTCTTCGTGTTCTTCATGTTCGTGGTCTTCCAGTTCGCGATCCTCGCCAAAAACCACCTCTTCACCCATTATGCCGCCTATGCGGCGGCGCGCAGCGCCCGCGTCTATTTCTGCCCGGCCTTTCCGATCACCATTCGGAGCCTGATCGACGCCAAGACCTGCGATGACGATGCCGCCCCCGGGAAGGCCGATCTTGCCGCCCGCCTGGCGCTGATCCCGGCTGCTCCCTACGACCAGCTGAAATGCGTCGGCGCCTGCCAGCCGCCCGAAGAGGCGCTGAAAAGCCTTGCCGATGCCTCGGGGCTTTCGAAGAACTGGCGGGCGATGCGCAACCAGGCCCGCTACATGTTCGACCCGCAGAACGTCACCGTGACTGTCGACCGCGCGCCGATGGCGCTCTATGCCGCCATCAACCGCTCGCCGCATGTGCCGGTGACCGCCAAGGTCGAAGCGCGCTTCCTGCTGCTCGAATATGCCGGCTGGGTCTTTGCCCGCGGCCAGAGGAAAGACGGCCGCTACTACACGATCTCGAAGGCGGAGGTGAACCTGCTATGACACCGACCCTCATCAAGCGCCTGCACCGCGACGAACGCGGTTTCCTGTCGCCGATCATCCTCTACATGACGATCGCGCTCGCCCTGATGATCGTCTGGATCCTGAACACGGGGCAGATGATCTACGACAAGCAGCGCACGCAGGATACCGCCGACGCTGCCGCTCTCGTCCATGCCGACTGGGAGGCGCGTTACCTCAACATCATGGCGATGAACAACGTCGCCTCCTCGCAGGCAACCGTCGTCATGGCGACCTCGGTCGCCTTCCAGCTGACCACGGCGGAACTGGCTCTGCGCTCGACCGCCATTCTGGCGAAACTCGCCGAATACTCTTTCACGGAAGGTTTTGGACCGGCCTCGCTCCTGCCACCGCTTCCGCCGATGCCCTATTGCCCGGGCTGGCAGAAAGTCCCGATCGTCGGCGGCATCATTTACGGTGCTTGCCTGGCGTTCCAGGGGTTCCGGGCGACGGAAGCCACCATTGCGATTGCATATACGGTCAAGGCACAGATCGATTATGATCCCTGGGGCCTGATCGAGAAGTCCAGCGACATCATCGACGGCATGAACGACCTCAACGACTACCTCGTCGAGAGCTTTCCGCAGAGGGTCGGAAACGAAGCGCTGCATCTTGTGCGCATGAACAAGTCGGATCATGTCGTCTTCCATCCCCCGTGCGAGTCCTGCAACGACGCCGGAGAAGGTGCCGGCGGCAACCTGCCGGTCGATCGCGACGGCGTCAATCCCGCTGCAGCCTATGCTGAAATGTGCCTTGCGATGAGCAGGGGTACGGAGGGGCAGGACCCATTCCTGATGCGTGGCGAGTTTGCCAATCGCGGCTTCCCCAACGGCAAGGGTCCGTTGACCGCAGGCGGCGTCGACGGCAGCCATATCCGCGACTGGGTCAACCACAAGAGCGGCATCGACAATGCGCTGGTGAACTTCTACATTTTTTATGAAGCCTTCGGCCCGAAATATCTGAGCAAGATCCCGTTCAAGGCGATCATCGAGCAATATGCCGATCTCAGCTGGTGGGAAGAACTTACCCTCGACGCCAGCTTTTTTGTCGCGGAGGAATTCTTCGGCCTCGAGTTCGGCGTCGTCAACCCCTTCCAGCTGCCGATCGACGTGCCACCGCGTTATTCCGACAAGCAGACAAAAGACGAGAACGATTTCACCCGCAAGTTCGACATGATCTGGAACCAGGTCTGCGGCCCCGCTGGTGGCGCGATTTCCGTGGCGGGGGCTCCCCTGCCCGTCATCTCCCTCCCGAAGCCCTACTGGCTGAAAGGACGAATCCCCTTCAACTTCACGCCGTTTGGCGGCGAGCAGCTCGACGACTACCAGACGCTGGCGATCGTTTCCCGCGCCCCGCGGGCCAGGCTGCAGATCCGCATCTTCAAGGACAAGACGCCATCCGCCTATGGTCTGGCGCAGAGCTGGGTCCACAATTACACGGCCTTCGACCTCTACACCCAGGACTGGCTTGCATCGCTTGCGCCCGCCACCCTTGCCGACGATACCGGCGAGGTTTCGAACACCATCAAGCAGAGCCCGGCCGCCGACAGTTTCACCGGCCTGACCCGCGTCTTCGACCAGGGAGGAGCCAATGCCTGGGCTGCCGTCAATACACACTGAACAGAGAGGCGGCGCGCCGGCCGGCGGCCTCATGATGCGGTTGCACCGCGACAGCCGCGGCCTGGCCTCGATCGAATTCGTGCTCGCAGCACCGGTCATCCTGCTGATCGTGATCTTCATGATCCACGCCAATAGGATTTCCACCAAGAAGGTCGGGACCATGCTCGCCATGCGTAACGCCGCCTTCGCCGAGGCGAACGGGCTGTACTGCACGTCGGATTTCTCCAACGTCTTTCCGCTCCCGGCCTTGCCGGCCCTGCCGGGAGGGGACGCCATCAACTGCTCGCGCACGCCATCGCATGAAGGCGGCGGCGACCCGCAGCGCACCTTTGTCTGGGACGACGTGCAGAACACGCTGAAGAGCGACGGTCGCGACTTCGGCGATATGGTCGGCGACCTCGCCAATGAAAAGCCGCAGCTGGTCACCGCGACGGCTGACCGCGTCTACAAGTTCAGGGATTCCGACGACCTCGATACGATCCGAAGCATCCGCTGGAAGGATGCGTTCACGGTGGACGACGCAACGCTGTTTGCCTCGCACAACAACGACACCACGAGCCGCGGCTACGACCCGACGCTCCGCCGCGAAATCCGTGATGTCGCCGACGATTCCGGCGACCTTTTCGACGGCGTCTTTCCGGGAGCGAAATAGATGAGACAGGGCGCGCGCATCTCCGTTCATCTGCTGGGCACCGCGTTCGTTGTCGGGCTTGCCGCCATGGGCGCGGCGACACCGGGCCGCGCCGAGGTCTACAAGGATTTCCGGGCGACGCTGAATTCGATGCTGGCCGGCATCGTCGGCGCGCCGGAACGTTCGCCGCGCGATCTGGTCATCAACGGTGAGCCGCTGGAGTTCACACCTTACCAGAGCGATCGCGGCATTTCCGAGATCACCGACGAATGGCTGCGGGTGCTGGCCGCCAATACCCGGCCGGCCTTGCCGAAGAGCAATGACAGCCAAGAGCTGACCGCCGTCATCGCCGCCAACATGCTGATCGTCCCGAAGGTCAGCCGCATCCGCGACGATCTTGCCGTCGTCGTTCGCTTCTTCGACGGCGACGGCGAGGCCGCGCTCGATTATCTCAGACGGCAGGACCCGGCACATCCTTCGGCAAAAGCGCCGATCCCTGGCGTCTCGATCATGATCCGCCGGCCGGCCGATGCGCCGGTGACCGAGGTGCTGATGAGCCGCTTCGAGGACGTCGCCTCGACGCTGCCTGCCTTTGCGGCCCCAGCCGATGCCAGCAAGCTGCCGCCGTCGCTACGCCCGCCGGCAGGCGTCGAGGTGCTGAGCGATATCGGCGACCGCGACCAGGGCCATACGTCGCGCACGGTCGTGTCGAAAGGCCCGCTGTCGGCGGCGCGCTGGTCGGATGCGCGCGCCGATCTGCTTGTCCGTGACGGCTTCACCATTGAGGCGCCGCCGGCGCAGCGCGGCGGGGTCACCGCCCTTTATGGCCGGCGCGGCAGCGTCGAGGCCAATGTTCTCTATACCCGCAGCAGAGCCGACGGCCGGACCGTCGAGGTCATTCAAATCAGGCAACCCTTCGTCGAAGGAATAACACCATGAACTGGAAGCTCATTGCAGCCGTCATCGTCGGGCTCATCACGGGCGTTCTGCTCTACTTCTGGACCGAGAGCGTCAAGAACGAGCAGGTGGCCTATGCCTTCATGCGGCTCCAGCCCGACCGGAAGGTGACCAGAGGTCAGGCGATCACGCCTGATATGCTGGCCGAACCGGTCATGCTGCCGGAAAGCTTCGGGGCGCTCGCCAAGCTCGCGGTGCCTGCGGCGAGCGCTTACCAGGAATGGCTGAAGGACAGGACGGCCGCGGCCGACATTCCGGCCGGCTCGGTGCTGCTCTTCCAGTATTTCGATGACAATGACGGCGGACGCCTGACAACGATGATTGCGCCCGGAAAACGCGCGCTCACCCTTCCCGTCAATGCGGCCGCAGCCGTCGGCCACTTCGTCGAGCCGGGCAGCTATGTCGATATTCTCGGCACCGTCGATGAGCCGGTCGAGCCGGTCGCCCCCGCCGCCGCAGCCCAGCCGGGAGCGCCCGGCCAGGCGCCTGCCGTCCCCGGGCAAGCGCCGGTTGCAGCCGGGCAGCCGCAGGCGCCGGCCCAGCCGGCTTCGCCGGTCGAGCAGATGCTGAAGAACTATCTCACCCAATATCCGGGCGCCGACGAGAACGATGTCAATGCCTACCGCAAACAGGCGCAGGACTATAAACTCGGCATCAGCTCGCGCACCCGCGTCGTCACCCGCACCTTCCTGCAGAATGTCAAAGTGCTGGCCGTCGGCGCGGCGACGACGGCGGAAGGTGCGGTCACCAAGGCCAATAGCACCTACAACAACGTCACCGTCGAAGTGACGCCGGCGGAAGCGGAAATGCTGATTTTTGCCATGGGCCAGTCGAACGGCAGCCTGAACCTCGTGCTGCGCAATCCGGCCGACAATACTGTCGAGGAACTGCCGAGCATCAACTGGACGCGTATGTGACAAGTCGCGGGAGAGTAAAGCCATGCTGTTGAAGATTTCCTATGAGGACGGCAGCGGTCGGGAGGTGATCCCGCTTTCGGCGAACGAGACCTATTTCGTCGGCGAGAGCAGCACGCTGACGCTGCCGGCCGGTGCGGGCGTCGTGCGGCTGCGCGGCAGCCATGTCTCCTCGCCGCAATTCGTGCTCCGCAAATCCGGTCAGGGCTGGTCGGTGCAGCATCATGGCCGCAACCCGACGCGCGTTGACGACCAGCCGCTCAGGGCAGGCACGCCGGTTGCGGTTTCGGCCGGCATGTCGATCTGGGTGCCGAACGTCACCATCGAATTGGTCGAGCCGACTGCTGCCGCCGAGGCGGTGACGCAGTTTCCGGACCAGGAGCGGGTGCTGGCGTTGCAGATGGAGATACATGAGCGACTGCTAAAGGACACGCAATATGACCGGCTGGTGAAGTCCTCCGATTTCGGTCGCGAGGATACGCGAAACCGCATTCGCGAGCGTCTCGACATGTTCATCAAGGAGGCGCTGGACGCTGCACCCCAGGATCTCGTCATCCTCGTCATCAAGAACGCCGTCTATCGCTGGCTGGCAAAACGCATCGCCCGGACCGGGCGGCGCGACGCGTCGTCGAATGCCGCAAGCCTGTTGCGCGAGGAGCAGGACAATCGCCGCCTGTTCGATGTCGGCAAGGCGCTGATTTCGGCGCTGCAGCTGAAGCTGAATTTCGAATCCACCCGCGCCGACTTCGCCCAGCTCGACACACGTTTCAGCGCCGCCTTCCAGTCCCGCCAGGCCCTCTTCAATGCCGGCGACCGCTACGAGATCGCCCATATGCACCTGCGCTCCAATATCGAGGAGCTGATGTACCGCTGGGGTACGATCTCGGAGCTGATGGATCTCGATGTCATCTCGGAAATCATGGTGACGCGCTACGACGAGATCTACGTCGAAAAATTCGGCCTGCTGGAACGTTATCCCTTTGCCTTTGCCAATGAGCGGCAGCTGATGAAGGTGATCGAGCGCATCGCCGTCGATTCCAACCGCTCGATCAACGAGAGCGAGGCGATGGCCGACTTCCGCATGCCGGATGGTTCGCGCGTCAATGCGGTCATTCCGCCGCTGGCGGTCAAGGGGGCCTGCCTCACCATCCGCAAGTTCGGCGGCAAGTCGCGTCTCGACATCAGCAAGCTGGTCACGGCCGGCGCGCTCAGCGAACCGATGCGCGCCTTCCTCGAGGCGGCCGTCCGCTCCCGCAAGAACATCGTCGTCTCGGGCGGCACCGGCTCCGGCAAGACGACGCTCTTGAACAGCCTGTCGCAATTCATCCCGATCGGCGAGCGTGTCGTTGCCGTCGAGGACACCTCCGAACTGCAGCTCGACGGCATCCATGTCGTCTACCTGCAATCGCGGCCGAAGACGGCCGAATCCGAAACCAGTGTCACCATCCGCGATCTCGTGCGCAATGCGCTGCGCATGCGCCCCGACCGCATCATCGTCGGCGAGTGCCGCGGGGCCGAGGCGATCGACATGCTGCAGGCGATGAATACCGGCCATGCCGGTTCGATGACGACGGCGCATGCCAATACGCCGCAGGACATGATGACCCGCCTGGAGGTGATGGTGCTGCAGGGCCAGAGCTCGCTGCCTGTGATGGCGATCCGCCAGCAGATCGTTGCCGCCGTCGAACTCGTCGTGCAGCTGAACCGCCTGGAAAGCGGGCGGCGTGCGGTGACCGAGATTTCAGAGGTGATCGGCATCGATCCGGATACCGGTCTCGTCATCGTCGAGCCGATCTTCCATCTCGTCGGCCGCGCCGGCGGCCAGGCGGTGCATGCCTTCACCGGCTACCTGCCGAGTTTCGTCGCCGAGCTCGTCGAGTTCGGGGAAGACGGTGAAATCGAAAAACTGGATATGTTCGTCTAGAGCGGTTCAGCGTTTCACGGAAGCGCAGAACCGCTCTAAGCTTTTGTTTTTAGGGGGAAACCATGGATATCAGCATTCTGCAGATTTTTACGGTCGCCCTCGGCGCGGTGACGGCGGGGCTGCTCGTCTGGGGCGCGCCGGTGCGCTGGCCGGCGCCGCTCTTGCGCGCGACCGAACGCGATATCGCGCTCGCCAGCGAGGCCGCGCAGGTCTTTGGGCGCGATGCCGTGCCGCCCTATACGATGATCCTTGCCTACGGCATTACGGCGATCGTCGTTTTCGCAGTGGTCTCGCTGATCCTCGGACCGATTTTCGGCATCGTCGTCGCCATTCCGGTCGCCTTCTTCCTGCCCAAGGCGATGATCCGCTATTTCCTGCAGCGGCGCTGGCTGCAGATCGAATCGCAGCTTCCCTATGCCGTCGACCAGATCGTCTCGGCGGTGCGCACCGGCAAGCCGCTCGCCATCGCCGTCAATGCGGTGGCCGATACCGGCCAGATGCCGGCCTCGCGGGAGTTCGAGCGCATCGCCCGCGAACAGAAACTCGGCATCGGCCTGGTCGAGGCGCTCGACCGCCACGGCCGCACCGTGCCGAGCCTGCACTTCAAGATGGTCGATGCGGCGCTTGGGCTCTTTGCCCGCCAGGGCGGCGACATTTCCGAGCCGCTGACCGAAATGTCGAAATCCTTCAAGGAAATCTGGAAGCTCGATCAGAAGATCAGCACCTCGTCGTCGCAGGCGCGCATGAATTTCCGCGTCGTCAACGGCGGCGCGCTGTTCATGATCCTGATGATCTTTTTCGGCCAGCCGGAGCTGATCGACAAGGTGTTCGGCAACGCCATCGGCATCGTCATCGCGATCGTCGGCGCCATTCTTTATGCCACCGGCTTCTTCTGGATGCGCTCGATGATGAAGGTGTCGGTATGATGTCCCAGATCCCGCTCGCCCCGATCGCCGTCGTCTTTGCCGGCATCACCGCGGCCCTCTTCGTCTGGTGGATCGGCGATCTGCTCGGCAGCATCCAGGTGGTGCGCCGGTCCCGCAGCGGCGATGGCCCGCCACCCAATATCGTCGACAGCATCGGCATGCGCACGCCGGTTGAATTCGTGCTGACCCATTTCGAGCCGCTGCTTGCCGATTATGGCGCGCAACTCGAACAGAAGCTGATCTATGGCGGCCGGCCGTTCGGCGGGGTGACGGGGCGGGAATATATCGCGCTTCTCGTCGTCATGAGCCTGTTCGGCTTCATCCTGCTCGGCGTGCTGTTCGGCATTGCCAGCGGCAGCATCATCGGCGGGCTGGTGGCCGGGCTGATCCTCGGGCTGATCCCCGCCATCTATTTCTGGGTGGTCGCCGACGACAAGATGCAGGACCGCAAGGAACGCATCTCGCGCGAATTTCCCTATTTCCTCGATCTCGTCGTCATGACGCAGCAGGCGCAGGCAACGCTGCCGGAAAGCCTCAGGCTCTATGCCGAGGCGGCACCGGGCACTGTGATGAGCGAAGAGATCGATCAGACGCTGAAGGACGTGGCGCTCGGCACCGGCATGGTCGAGGCGCTGCAGCGCCTGGAGCGGCGGATGACTGCCGAGGAGGTCATCCGCGTCATCCGTGCGGTGATTCAGGGCGAGGTCGAGGGCAGCAACCGCGTCGAGCTGTTGCGCGAACACGCGCGCGACCTGCGCTTCCGCCGCTGGGAGAAAGCCGACCGGGCGAGCGAAAAGCTGAAAGCCAAGATCGTCATGCCGGCGATGATGATCGTCGTGTCGATCCTTCTTCTGGTGCTGGCGCCGGCAATTGTCGAGATGATGTCGAGTGGGATGTTCTGATCATGGCCTTTTCCTTCTTTCGCGGAAACAAACCAAGCCTTTTACAGACCGGCCCCGGCGGCCAGAGCCGCAGCCATGTGCTCGACCGGCCGGAGATGTCGATCGGTCGGGCGTCGAATGCCGATATCGTCGTCGACGATCCGTTTCTGGCGCCGATCCATGCGCGCATCGAAAAACAGAGCGACGGCGGCTTCATCATTCGACGCATGGGGCTGAACCCGATCATGCTGCGCGGCGAAGCGCTGCTGCAGACGGCCTCGCTGAAAGCCGGCGACAACTTCCGTCTCGGCAAGGACGTCGAATTCCAGTTCGTCGTCAAAGCCGCCGCCAAGGAGGCGCCGAAGAAGGAGGCGGCCAAGACCGGTGACGATAAGCCGAAGAAACCGCTGCTCAAGCAGCCGGCCTTCCTCGCCGGCATGGGGCTCGTCTATCTCGCCATCGTCGGCATTATCGGCTACGTGATCCTCTCCGATAGCGGCCCTGCCGACGGCGGCCCGACGGCCGAACGCATCAATGCGGAAGCCGCCCGCATCCCGACATGCATCAAGAACGCCAGGCGCATGCGCCAGGTTTCCGAAGCAAGCTTCAACGGCGCCGTCGGCGGCCGCGTCGGCCGCGATGGCGATGCCACCTATGCCGCGCTTTCGCTGGCGGCCGAACCCGCCGATGACGCCGCACTGGCAAAGGCCGCCGAGCCGATCGTCGAGGCTTATAAACGCACGGCGCTTGCCGCCCTTGCCTCGGAAAACCGCGGCAACAAAACGCTGGCGCAGACGCTTTACCAGCAGACCTACGATCTCGTTCCCGACATCAACTGCTCTGCGGCCCGTTTTGCGCTGCAGCGCCGGGCTGCCACGAAGCCGCCGGCGCGGCGGTGATTGCCGGTTCTGTAGCGCTACTCACGAACATCCAAACCACGGCGCAAGAAGCGTGCCGACCTGGGGGCCGTGCTCGACCCCCGGAACCCGCCCGCTCATATGGATTTCAGTCTCGTGCGCTGCTCCAGCTTTTCCGCTTCTTCTTTACGCTCGCTATAGCGATCCGTGAGATAGGCAGAGGCGTCGCGGGTCAGCAGGGTGAATTTTACCAGCTCCTCGCAGACGTCCACGACGCGATCGTAATAGGGCGAGGGCTTCATGTGGCCGTCCGCATCGAACTCCTGAAAGGCTTTCGCCACTGAGGACTGGTTGGGGATGGTGATCATGCGCATCCAACGGCCGAGGACACGAAGCTGGTTGATCGCATTGAACGACTGCGAGCCGCCCGACACCTGCATCACCGCCAGCGTCTTGCCCTGAGTCGGTCGCACCGATCCGACCGAAAGCGGGATCCAGTCGATCTGCGCCTTCATGATGCCCGTCATGGCACCGTGTCGCTCCGGGCTGACCCAGACCTGGCCTTCCGACCAGGCAGAGAGATCACGCAGTTCCTGCACCTTGGGATGGTTGGCCGGTTCCGCGTCTGGAAGCGGCAGGCCAGTGGGATCGAAAATCTTCACTTCGCACTCGAAATGCTCCAGCAGCCGGGCGGCTTCATGAGCCAGTAGGCGGCTATAGGATACAGCCCGCAGCGAGCCGTAGAGGATCAGTATGCGTGGCTTGTGAGCAGAAAACGCCGGACGCAATGCGTCCAGGTCCGGCTGGCGCAGATGATCTAGGGATGCGGCAGGCAAGTCAGACAACACGCTTGCCCTCCGCATCGAGGACTTGTTCGCCATCCTCCTTGGTGAACGCCCCCTTGTGGGTGTCCGGCAGAATGTCGAGCACCCGTTCGGAAGGACGCGACAGCCGCGTGCCGATCGGCGTGATTACGAACGGCCGGTTGATCAGGATCGGGTGTTCAAGCATGGCGTCAAGCAGCTGATCGTCGGTCAGCTTCGGATCGTCGAGGCCAAGTTCCGCATAAGGCGTGCCCTTTTCGCGGATCGCCTCGCGGACGGTGAGGCCGGCCTCCGCGATCATTCTGACGAGCTGGTCGCGGCTGGGCGGTGTCTTCACATACTCGATGACCGTGGGCTGAATGCCGGCATTGCGGATCATTTCAAGCGTGTTGCGCGAAGTGCCACAGTCGGGATTGTGATAAATGGTGACGTCCATGATGTTAGACCCTCTTAATGGTGGCGGCGCTGGTCTGGACGGCGGCGCCGCGCTCATACCAGCCCTTGCTGCGGTTGACGATCCAGACGACCGACAGCATCACCGGCACCTCGATGAGGACGCCGACAACCGTGGCAAGCGCCGCCCCGGAGTTGAAACCGAACAGGCTAATGGCCGCAGCCACCGCCAGTTCGAAAAAGTTGGAAGCGCCGATCAGCGCCGAGGGTCCGGCAACACAGTGCTCCTCCCCGCTCATGCGGTTGAGCAGGTAGGCGAGGCCTGAATTGAAGTAGACCTGGATCAGGATCGGCACGGCCAGCAGCGCGATGAGCGCCGGCTGGACGATGATCTGTTCGCCCTGGAAGCCGAACAGCAGGACCAGGGTGGCGAGAAGCGCCAGCAGGGACACTGGCTGCAGCCTGGCGCCGAGGCGGTTGACGTCAGTCATGCGGCGCAGGATCTGCGCGACGATCACGGGGAGGACGATGTAAAGCACCACCGACAGGATCAGCGTGTTCCACGGCACCGTTATGGCCGAAAGGCCGAGCAACAGACCAACGATCGGTGCGAAGGCGACGACCATGATGGTGTCGTTCAGCGCCACCTGGGAAAGCGTGAAGTGTGGCTCGCCTCTGGTCAGGTTCGACCACACGAAGACCATCGCCGTGCACGGCGCAGCGGCAAGATGATCAGGCCGGCAATGTAGCTATCGATCTGATCGGCCGGCAGGTAGGGTCGAAACAAATAGCCGACGAACAGCCAGCCGAACAGCGCCATCGAGAACGGCTTGACGGCCCAGTTGACGAAGAGCGTGACACCGATGCCGCGCCAATGGCGCCCAACCTGGCTCAGTGAAGCAAAGTCGATTTTCAGAAGCATCGGAATGATCATCAACCAGATGAGCGCTGCGACCGGCAGATTGACCTTGACGACTTCGGCTGCGCCGATCGCCTGGAAGACGCCTGGCATCACATGGCCGAGGGCGACGCCGACAACGATGCAGAGGAAGACCCAGACGGTCAGGTAACGTTCAAAAGTGGACATGATTTTTCCCCCTGGGCTGTCTTGGTCAACAGCGCCGCCGAGGCCGGGCACAGGCCTGTAGCCTGCCGAGTTTGCAGGATTGCGGCAGGAGCCGTCGCACGATCCACCCTGGCGAAGCCGAGGCGCTCAAAAAACGGGATTGCCGAGTCCGTCAGCAAATAGATTGTATCGGCACCACCGCGCGTAGCCTGGACAAGCAACTGCCGGGTGATGGCTTCGCCATAACCGTGCCCGCGCTGCTGCGGCAGGACCACCAACGAACGCAGGAGCGCGCAGTCCCCGTAGTGTTCGAGGCCCCCATAGCCGATAGTCGCGCTCCGATCCGTAAACTGGAAGAAGCTGCGGCCGTCCTCGTCGAGATCATCGGTTGGAAGTTGGGCAGCCTGCAAAGCCGTTCGCAGGTCCTCATCTGCGCTGCTGACCGGCTGCTGGTCCAGTTCCCCGCTCATGCGACGTTGCCCCGGCTATTGGTCGTACCCTCCATCGTGCCGATGGCGCGCAGCTGTGTTTCAAGCGCCAGCTTGTCAATCGATGCCAGCGGGAGGCTCACGAATGCGATGATCCGGTTCTTGAGGAAACGCGCGGCTTGTGAGAAAGCCTGGCCTTTCTCGATCAGCGTACCTTCGACGGCCGCCGGATCCTCGACACCCCAGTGCGCCGTCATCGGGTGGCCGATCCACACAGGGCAGGCTTCGCCCGCGGCGCTGTCGCAGACCGTGAAGATGAAATCCAGCTGCGGCGCGCCGGCTTCGGCAAACTCGCCCCAGCTCTTCGAGTTGAACCCGGTGCTGTCGTAGCCAAGAGCAAGCAGCGTTTCCAGCGCTAGCGGGTGGACTTCACCCTTGGGCCGGCTTCCCGCCGAATAGGCCTTGAAGCGACCCTTGCCTTCGCGGTTGAGGATGGATTCGGCCAGGATCGAGCGGGCGGAATTGCCCGTGCAGAGGAAAAGGACGTTGTAGACGCGATCGGCGGTCATTGCAGCTTTTCCTTCGGGGCTGGGGCGCAGCAAGCGGCGACTTCGGCGGCTGGCGCGCAGATCTGAGGATGGCCGCCGCAGCAGTCTTCCATCAAGTAGCGGATGAGCGCGCCGATGCCTTCGTAGTTAGCGGTGTAAATGATCGAGCGGGATTCCCGCTGTTGGTTGATCAGTCCGGCTCTCTCCAGTTCCTTCAGATGGAACGAGACGTTGGAGGCCGAAACCTCTGCCTTCTCGGCGATGACACCGGCAGCCATCCCGTTCGGGCCGGCGACGACCAGCATGCGCACGATGTGCAGGCGGGTTTCCTGTGAAAGTGCTGCAAAGGACGTGAGGGCTTGACGTTCTTCCATATTTCTACAATCCTTGAAGTATTGAAATAGGAGTAGCCGAAATGCATGCGATCGACAAGGCCCTTCTCGAAAGCGACATCAGCCAATCGATGGGCTCCGGCATCTACCGCTGATCTTCTCCTACGACGGCCGGCAGGTAGAACCCGGCTATCATGTAACCGAGGTGAAGGCGGGACAGTTCGCGGCCCTTGACTGCGGCGCCAATCCGGAAGCCTGGTTCGAAATCTTCGTTCAGCTGTGGGACATTGTGGAAGCCGACAGCAGGCATAGGCTGGGCGGCAAGTTCGCGGCAACCATTCGCAAGGGGTCGGAGCATCTGCGCCTTGATGGTTCTGCCAAGCTGACCTTCGAGGTGAGCGACGGGATCCGGCCGATGCACCTTTTATTGTGCCTCAATGCCGACCGTGCAGGACGGTGCTCTGCATGTCGAGCTGCCGCCGCGTCCGGCAAGCTGCAAGCCCCGCGATCGATGGCTGAAAGCAGAAAACCGCAAACCATCGGTCTGCTGCGGTCCATCAACGGCAAAAAGCGGCTGTTGCGGCTGAAACCGCCGTTCTGGGAAATGCGGCGATCAAGCCGCCAAGTTCACGGGGGAAAAGCGGTCGCCACGGAATCGGTGGTAACGGACGCGCGCCGAAGCCGAGGCGATCAGCGGCGCGCACGTTGTACAGGGCTGTTCTATGGCTGCACGAGCGGCTTCGCCTGCCCCGCCTCGCATTGCGGCAGTCGTACAGGTTTGGCGAGGGTCGCCAGCGCCTCGGGCCTGGCGCATGCCGGGAAGCCGGCGAGCGGCATCGTCTCCATGAACCGGTTACGCTCCACTGTGCTCAGGCCCGGTTCATTAATCATGCTCTCGACAGTCACCTCGGGGTGCTGCTTGAGAGTTTCCATGGCTGAAGCCTTCGCCTCATCGGTTCGACCGAGTGCCGCAAGCGAGCTGCTGCGCACCACCCATGTCCACCTTTGATAGTTGTCGGCCGTCATGCGCTCCAGCATCGTCACCGCATCCTCATACCGTCCTGCCATAAAATAGGCCGGTGCGAAGAAGTTGGATGCCCACATCGGATAGTTGGGGTCGAGCCGCATGACCGTGTCGACCATTTGAGCACCGCGTTCCGGGTCGTTGAAGCGTGCGGCATAGCCGCTGTAAAAAGTCAGGATTTCGGACGAACCCGGAGCCAGACGAAGCGCCGTGTCGAATTCGGACTTGGCGCGGCCCATGTCGCCCTTGTTTGCCAGACTCATAGCAAATACGGCATGGGCTTCGGCGTCGCTCGGATCAAGCCGCACCGCGCGTACGGCGACATCGGCGGCCACCTTGCGGTTGCTCTCGGGGTCGACGCCAAACACACCCATCAGATCATGCGCGTGGTAAAGTTCGACCCAGGCCCGTGCCAGCCCCGGGTCCAGCTCGACGGCGCGGTTGAGAAAGGTGATGGCCTCCTCGTCATCGGCTTTGGTGAGCTTTTCGATCTTCTCGGAGCCGAGAAGATAGTAATCGTAGGCATTCAGGTTCTCAGGCCGTTTGCGTTTGGCTGCCGCCCGCCCGGCCTCTTGGATCAGTCCCACGCCGCCGCCGAGGCGGTTGGCGACCTGTTCTGCGATTTCGGTCTGAACGGCAAACACGTCCTCAGCGGGCCGGTCCCAATTCTCCGACCAAAGATGGTGACCGGTTTTTGCATCGATCAACTGTGCTGTGATCCGCACCCGGCCACTCTGCCGCTGGATCGAGCCTTCCAGGACAAAGCCGACATGAAGCGCAGTTGCGACCTGGCGGGCATCCACCGGCTTGCCTTTGTAAACTTCCGTCGAATTCCGCGCCACCACATCGAATTCGGGAAACCGCGCGAGGTCAGTGATGACGTCCTCAGTCAGGCCATCGGCCAGACGTCCGCTCGCTTCGTCGCCGCCATAATTGTTAAAGGGCAGTACCGCGACCGACGGCTTGCCGCTCAATGGCTCGGGCTGCAGGAACCACCAGACCCCGCCGCCAGCCAGAGCCAACGCGACGATCGCCGCGGCAGCCGTTTTGCCCCAGCGCGGTATCATTCTAAGAAGCGGCCGACGCGCCCGTTCGCCGTCGAGCCTCAACCGATACATCCGCACCGGGCGACTGATGTTCTTGACTTGCTGCTCGCCGGCGAAATCGAGCGGCCAGTCGAGTTTGCCCTGGAGATGATCATATGCCGTGCCCGACACCACCACGCCGCCCGGCTCGGCCAAATGCTCCAGCCGCGCGGCAACATTCACCCCATCTCCGTAGATATCACCATCCACCAAGGCCACATCGCCGAGATTGATCCCGACGCGGAATATGATGCGCTCTGGCTCCGGCAGGTCGGCATTGCGCGCTGCCACGGCATTTTGAAACTCCGCGGCACAGGCAACCGCATCAACCACGCTGTCGAAGGCGACAAGTGTGCCGTCGCCCATCAGCTTGATGACGGTGCCGTGGCGCTCGGAGATAGCGGGATTGATCAGCTCGGCGCGGATGGCTTTCAGCCGCTTGATAGTGCCAGCCTCGTCGGCCTCCATCGCCTTGGAGTAGCCGACCATATCCGCCGCGAGGATCGCCAGCAGCTTTCGGTCGAGCGCGGGGGTGCCCATCATCGTTGCCTTGCATGACCATGCAATCGTGTCGGCAGTCTACACCCATCGAAGCCCCGCAACCAGCATACCGGCAAAACGGCAGTCTGCTTAGGTTGCTTCTGCGTCCCAAAGGGACGCTCCTCCGCATGCGTGGAATATCTGGCATCCGCCCGCCGACCCTGCCATAAATTAATTTCATCGAGGGAGGCATCATCATGCAGAAGAAAGCGCCGGACTTCAGCCTTCAGGGCAAGGTGACTTTGGTGACAGGAGCGAGCCGTGGCATCGGTCGGGCTTGCGCGCTTGCCTGTGCCGCAGCAGGCTCCGATATTGTTTTGGGGGTCCGCGATGTCGCAGCGTCGGCGGATCTGGTTGCCGAACTCGAGGGCACGGGACGCAAAGTCCTCCCTGTTGAACTGGACCTTCCGAATAAGAGCCATATCGCCCAAGCCGTCGACGCAGCGTTGACGACATTTGGTCGGATCGACGTCCTCGTCAACAATGTCGGCGTCGCTCCCGGCAATCTTGCGGAACTGGTCGAGGAGAAGGACCTTGACGAGATCCTCGACGTCAACATCAAGGGCACCTTTCTGATGACGCAGGCGGTCGGACGTCAGATGATCAAGCGCAATGCGGGCCGGATCATCAGCATCAGCTCTCAGGCCGGCACGGTGGCACTGCGCGGCGAGGCAATCTATTGCATGAGCAAGGCGGCCATCAATCACCTGACGCGCTGCCTTGCCGCCGAATGGGCGCCCTATAATGTCACCGTAAACACCGTATCGCCGACCTTCATCCACACGGACGGTACAGCACCTTTTCTATCCGATCCCGACAATAGCAAAGCGACGCTCGATCACATTCCACTCGGCCGGATCGGTGAAACCGATGATGTGGTGGGTGCCGTCGTCTTCCTGGCATCGCCGGCTGCGAGCCTGATCACCGGCGCGAACCTGCTGGTGGACGGTGGATGGTCTGTCGCCTGAGGCGAGGCTTCTCAGCGCAAGCCTCAGACAGACGAGACGAAAACGCGGCATCCCGGCCCAGGAGATTGGCGAGAGCGGCCTCTCATTGCCTGCCGGCACCTTTGCCTGGGTTGAGCCACTCGTCTCAACCCGTCCTTCGGACCCCTGCTTGCGGGGCGAAGGGAGATAGCCGTGGCCTCTCCGTCCCTCGCCGACATCTCGTGTGGCACGTCCCCTCAGAGGATTAGGGTCATATGCGCTCGGTTAGGGTACAAACGGCCAGGAGTTTGGTTGTGAATCAAACCTGAAATGTCGATTTGACCCGATATTTTGGACCCCTAGCCGAAGGTTCAAGCGCGGCTGCCGGACGGTTCAGAGCCTAACCTAGCGCATATGAGGATTAGGGTGAGGGGCAGGCCTTGAGTCTTGAACAGGAGAGCTGTGGGACAAGGCCGAGGATGACGTCGCGGGTTCTGCAGTGGTTTGTCGGCAGCCTGCGGGCGGCGGTGATACCGCTCCCTCAAGATCGGTTGCGCTTCCACCTAACTGACCGCATTCGGCCCGAAGCGACCTTCGTTCGACCCATGGCAGGCTGGCTGTGTAGTCCCGCCGGGAAAATGAAGGTATGTTATGGAGTGGATGGTCACCTTGGTGTCCTGGGGGTGCCGATGGAACAAAAGCTTTCCGTCATCATGGCGTCTGACGTTGTCGGCTACAGCCGCCTGATGGGCATTGACGAGAGGGGCACTCTGTCGGCTCTCAAACGGCACCGGCAGGAACTGCTCGATGTCAAAATCGCCCTGCATCACGGCCGCATCATCAAGCTCATCGGGGACGGAATGCTGACCGAGTTCCGGACCGCAGAAGAGGCGGTTCTCTGCGCTGTCGACATCCAACGGGAAATGCGCATGAGGAACGCGGATGTTCCGCCCGGTCGCAGAATAGAGTTTCGGATCGGTATCAATATCGGCGACATCCTTTTTGAAGATGACGATGTCTATGGTGACGGTGTGAACGTTGCATCGCGCATCGAGACCATCGCCAAGCCCGGAGGCATCGCGGTCTCCGCATCGATGCGCGACACCTTGGGCAATCGTCTGAATATCGGCTTCGAGGATGCGGGCGAGCAGGCGTTGAAGAATATCGAACGTCCACTGCGCATCTTCAATGTCATTCTCGATGATGGCGAAACGCCGCAACGAGAACGTGCTCCCGCTTCTGCATCGGCAGCGCCATCGGCCTCCATACAAAATGATCAGGTTGTCGAGTCCAACCGAACTATCCTTTATGTTTCAAGATTTTCAAATCTCAGCGGCGATCCGGATCAGGAGTACTTTGCGGCCGGCATAGCGGAGGATGTGGTGGCTGCATTGTCGCGCTTCTCGAGGTTGAACGTGATCGTCCAGCCGCCCCGTTTAGAACCCGGGCGAGCCGGGTCGACACCCTATTACATCCTCGAGGGCAGTATCAGGCGGCTCGGCAGTCGCGTTAGGGTCAATGCCAGCCTGACCAACGTTTTACGCGAAAACATCTGGGCTGAGAAATACGACTTCGACCTTGTCGACGTCTTCGCCATTCAGGACGAACTTGCCCAATCGATCCCAGCCGCGCTGAACGTTAAGATCGAAGAGGCTGAACGTCAACGCGTCCTTGCCAAACCGGCAACGGCTTTAAGGGCCTATGATCTTTATTTGCGCGGCAAGCATCTTCAACACAGCCGGAGACCGGAGGATGCCGGGATTGCGAAGGATATGTTCCTCGCCGCCATCGCGGATGATCCGAGTTACCCGCGCCCATATCTGGGGCTCGCCTGGCTCGAGCTCGTAAAGCTGAAATGGAATGAAAGCGTCGACATCGATACCGCCCTGGCCACTGCGTTCACATGGGCGAGCAAGGCCCTGCAGCTCAATCCTACCGAATCCGACGCGCATCATGCGCTTGGCGTGATCCACCTATGGAGAGGCGAGGCCGAGCGCGCCATAGGTTGCTACGATCGGGCTCGCGAGCTGGCGCCTTACAACTGCGATCTCCTTGCCGAATATTGCGATGCCTTGGGCTATCTGGGGCGTCTTGAAGACGCGATCAGGATCGGGGAGATGGCTGTCCGGCTCAATCCAAGTCGACCCGACTGGTATCTCTGGGACATTGCGGCCAGCAAGTATCTTTCCGGAGACTACCTTGGTGCACTGTCTCTTCTGGAGAAAATGACGGAGCCGGGCCCCGCTTACCGGCTGCTGGCGGCAACCTATGCACAACTGGGGCGATTGGAGGAGGCGCGCCGCGCAGCGAGCGAACTGCTGAAAATCAATCCGGACTTCTCGATCGAGCGATACACGTCGCGTGCTCCCTATCGGGACAAGGCATTGCTCGCGAGGTATGTCGAAGGATTGCGATTGGCAGGATTACCGGAGTAGACCGGTGATCAACTGCTCGGAACCGCCGCCATCGAGGGAGGCGTTAGAGGGGTTGGCGAGCTTTATCGGATCGAGGCCGAAGTGCGTGGCCTTTACCAAGCGACACGGGCCAACCCATCATTGCTTTTCCTCCCAGTCGCTTTGCCACGAGCGGATCGCCTCCTATCGCCGCGCCGTGATTGGTGAAGTTAATAACCCTGTCGACGGCTGGGTCGTGGCGAGGCCTGCGACCGCCTCGTCGCTTATGTTAGTTGCTCCAAGCGGAATTATAGCTCCATGCCTCGTAGCTTTCGATTCGGCCGCTGTCTGCGGACTTCACTTCGAGCGAGGTCAGGTCTGTGATTTTATAGGTGCGGCGGGTGCCGCAGACCGCGCCCCCATTGGCGAAGACCTCGACGACGCCGCGGTCGAAGAACAATGTTAACCGTTCGAGCTTCAGCGGCGCTGAGCGGTACTTGATCCCACCATTATCCTCCGCCACGGTCAGCTCAAGCCGCCGCGCGCTGTGGGCCAACCTGAAGCTCTCCCCGTCACTGCCCCGCGCGACGATCTGAACTCCATCCAGATCGCCTTCCAAAGACAATTCGACGGGGCGCCTTGGTTCGCATGCAAATTGATGCGGCGCAATCAGTGGAAGAGTGCGGGCGCGCAGGCGCTGGCAACCCTTCTCTGGCATCATTGTCAAATTCCGTTCGGCATCTAGACCGAGCACGCGCGGCAGCGACAGCTCGCCGCTATAGGGCGAACCCGGCGGCTTGCGGAATTCCCAATTGAAGAGCCAGGCAAAAGCGATTTGGCTGTCCTTTGCCCGGAAGCTCTGCATCGCGTAAAAATCGGTGCCGAAATCCAATTCCTGCAAAGCCGGGGTCGCCGGCATGAAGCAATCGCCCTCGAAGGTGCCAACCTGGGCGTAAAGCAAGTTGTGACGGCCGGTTTCCGGTTCGGTGTAGCCGACAAAGCCCATCACCAGGACATAGTAACCATTGAGCTCGAAGAAATCCGGACACTCCACGCAGCGTGCGCCATGCTGGCGAAAATGCTCGGAAGCGCGATAGAGGACGGACAAGAATTTCCAGTCCTCGCCGTCCTCGGACCCATAGAGCAGGACGGCGGGATCACCATCGATCGCGGCGCCCAGCACCATTCGGTAAGCCCCGCACGCCGCATCGTACCAAACCTTTGGGTCGCGAAGGTCATGGGAGCTGCCGGAAGGACCGTCGACCAGCACCAGCTTATTGGCGTCCGGACGCAGCAGATCGGCGGATGGCAAGACTCTTTTCTGAACTTCTTTGTAGTCCCTGAACAGGTCATACGCCGGCAGTCGTTCTGTGTAGTAGAAGCTGAGCTTGCCGTCCGGGCCGACGAAGGCACTTCCCGAGAAGGCCCCACCGGTGGCACCCAGCGACCAAAGGTTCTGCTCCGGGTGCAGGAAGACCGGCAGATGGATCCAGCGGTAAAGGTCATCGCTGACGGCATGGCCCCAGTGCATCGGCCCCCATTCCGACTCGACGGGATGGAACTGGTAAAACAGATGATAGCGGCCGTCGATGAAACATATCCCGTTGGGGTCGTTCATCCAGGCCTGAAACGGCGAGAACCTGAGCTGCGGACGATTGGTATCGCTCTCATACCATTCCGGCCAGGATGTGCTCGGTCGGGCGAAGACGTGGCCATCACGCAACTCCAGGAAAGTCACGCCTTTCTCAGTCACATTCTCCGAATTGAAGCTGTAGAGCAGCGGGATTTCAATTGCGCTGTCGTCCCATTCCAGCGTGAGCGGGCCAGCCGCATAATGGGTATAGAAATAGAATTGAAAACAGGGCGGCAGATGCGCGATCCGGTAAACGACGCAATCGCCGACACGCAAAACGAAGGCATCGACGTGATCTTCAGCAGCGGATTTTCCAGGTTTTTGCCGAGCCCAGATCTCTAACCGCGCACCCCGCTCAGCACTCAATTGCACCCGCGTCTTCATTCATTCCTCCTTCCGAGCGTAAAGTCGTAGCTGGGCTGCTTCTTTAACCTGACGCCAGGGCGCACAATCGACAGTCCGGCCACTGGGCTTCTGGCCGTCTGTTGGTTTGGAATTGATCAGGGATTGGAAACAACTGCGTTAAACGTTGGAGTGCCTCTAAAAGCATTCACGCTTCTGTCGATCACAACCTGTTCGTCATTGCCGGAATCCAGGACTGTATTGCGCACCGATCCCTCTTGCACCAGTACCGACGTCACTTCGAGCGGCTTCAGATTGTCGGTTGACAGCAATGCGCCCACTTGGGTTGAAAAGCAGGCACTGTTCGGTGCGTCACTGATTCGCGATGTTTCGGTTGTGGCCACAATGTGATTATTGGCTATGTAATTGCCGCTACCGGAAACCACATTAATGATCACCGGCTTTACGCCGAGGGGCCTGATATATTGAGTATCCAATGTTTCCGAAATGTGGTTTGCAATTACCGAGTTGTTACTGCCGTCAATTCGTAAAAGCCCGAACAGATCATCCAAGCCGTTGTCGTACTTCTGCATAGGCGCCCACGGCTCGCGATCCCGCAAAAAGTGATTTGAGGAAACCAAATTCTCGCAGCAATTAGCAGCAAAAACCAACATTCCGGGGTAAAAGGAATGGAATCTATTTCCTGTGACCGAGGAGCGCACCACGCCGGAAAAATAGACGCTGCTAGCGCCTCGAGGGAATATGTTGTTTGACGATACTAGAATGCCACCGTAATTTTCCGCGTAAATGGAATGTCCCTGATATCCGGCTCCGACGAAATTATTCGTTATTCTTGAGGCCTGGCCCATACCCTTTAATTCGATACAGTTGCCGCATTCAGCAATGAAATTGTTATCTATCGCGAGCGCATCAGCATCATGAACAGTAACGCCGTGCTCCAGATAGATAAGACCCATTCCCGTTATTCGGAATGAGTCATTGGCGCTGCCGACAAGAATGCCCGTTTTGCCATTCTTGTATGTATTTTCTGTATCTTTTTGCCCCGAACCGTCGTCAGTGAAGTGCAGACCATCGATGCAAAAGTCAGCAAACTCCACAGAGCTTATGCGGGGACTTCCGGTGCGCTTAACATAAAACGCGGCTCCCGCAGCTTCACCGTCAGTGGCCTCTGGAGACATGTCCACAAGGATGCGACTTCCGCCCGGCCACACTTCGTGCCAGTGCTCCAGCTCGCTTGCGGGTGTGTTGAACCGGATGCTCGACGACGTAAAGCCATGTCCGGAGCCCATAATTTTCAGAAAGCTCACGTCTATAACGACCTGAGTGACAAGACGATAATCGCCTGGCGGGATATAGATCACTGCTCCAGGTTTTCCGCCATCATTTAGGTCGGAAACCTGTTGCCTGCTTTTAATATCTGAAATGATGCTATTGATGACCGCTCCAATATCCTCATAAGGGTTCCCGACGGGATACTTCGTGGCGTCGTAGTAGTTTTCACGAACCATTGTTCGTTGCAGGCGATCGGTGGCGATAGATCCGCTAGTCATTGTTGGTATTCTCCTGGCAATGCCATCACCAGATGCTGGTGCGGGTGTCCGGTTCAAAGAAGTGAAGTTCTTCGGCATCGACAGCGATACGCGCGATGTCACCTGCGCGTACTGTGCTCTTCGGAGAAAAACGGGCTACAGCAGCTTTTTCGTCGATGTCGGTGATGGCGTCAGGGTCGCCCGCATCCACCCAAGGTGCGTCGATATTCAGATGCACCATGGATTCAGAGCCCAGCGCCTCGACAAGAGTGACCGCGGCCGAGATCTCAGCTGAAGAAGGCCGGATTGCGGCATCGTTCATGTGCTCTGGCCGAATACCGACAACCACCTGACGGTTAGACGTACCCTTCAGCGAGGGGCGGCGCTCGAAAACCTGGTCGGGAATTCCGAAACTGTTGCTGCCTAGGGTCAGCGTCTGTCCATTGAGCACGGCCTCGTAGAGATTCATCGAGGGCGATCCGATGAAGGCGGCGACAAAGACATTGTCAGGACGATTGTACAGGTTTTGCGGTGTGTCGACTTGCTGCAGCACGCCGCCTTTCATGACAGCGACACGGTCACCCATCGTCATCGCCTCGACCTGGTCGTGGGTCACGTAAATCGTAGTGACATTCAGTTTTCTTTGCAGGCTGGCGATCTCGGCGCGCATCTGCACGCGCAGCTTGGCATCGAGGTTCGACAACGGTTCATCCATCAGGAAAGCCGCCGGTTTGCGGACGATTGCTCTTCCCATGGCGACACGCTGACGCTGACCTCCGGAGAGGAGCGCCGGTTTGCGGTCGAGCAGAGCCGTCAGTTCGAGGATGCGTGCGGCTTCGTCCACGCGGCTGGAAATCTCGGACTTCGGAAGGCCTGCCATCAGCAGAGGAAAGGCAATGTTCTCCCGCACCGTCTTGTGCGGATAGAGCGCGTAGGACTGGAAGACCATGGCGATGTCGCGATCCTTGGGATCGATATCGTTGACAACCGTATTGCCGATCCTGACTTCGCCGCCAGAAATACTCTCCAGGCCGGCGATCATCCGAAGTGCCGTCGACTTCCCGCATCCCGACGGACCGACAAAGACCATGAACTCACCGTCCTTGATGTCGAAGTTGAGATCATGAAGAGCGTGAAAGCTGTTACCGTAAACCTTGTTGATATTGCGCAGTTCTATATCGGCCATGTTTGTCTCCTCATCCCTTCACAGCGCCGAACGTCAGCCCGCCGACAATCTGTTTTTGAAGTGCGAGCGTTACGATGATGACGGGCAGTGAATAGAGCACGGCCGCCGCGGTCATCGCTCCCCAGGCAAGTCCATAGACCGAGTTGTATTCGGCAATGACGATCGGCGCCGTCTTGGTCGTTTCAGACGTCAGCAGCAGTGCGTAGAGGAACTCGTTCCAGCTGGTGATGAAGGTAAAGAGCGCGGTCACCGCGATCCCGCCCGTCATGATCGGAAGGATGATCTTGCGAAAGGCCTGGAACCGTGTGCATCCGTCCATGCGCGCGGCTTCTTCGAGTTCCTTCGGCACGCTCTCGAAAAAAGCCGACATGAGCAGCAGCGCCAGCGGCACAGCAGCCGAGCTGTGAGCGAGAACCAGGCCAGGAATGGTGTCGAGCAGGCCCATGGACTTCAAAAGCTGGAACAGAGGCACACCGAGCGACACCGACGGCACCATGCGGGTGACCAAAGCAAAGAGCAGGAAAAGCGTCGTGGTTCGGCGGCGATACTGGGTGGCGACATAGGCGGCCGGCACGGCCACCACCAGCGAGAGCGCGGTCGTCAGCACCGCCACTGTGAGGGAATTGACGAAGGCCTTCGGCAAAGTAGACGATTGCAAAACCGCGCGAAAATTCTCGAACGATATGACGGCGGGAAAGAACCTCGGGGGGATCTGCTGGACATCGGCCGCCGGTTTGATGGAAGTCATTAACAGATAGATGTAGGGCAGCGCATAAGACAGCACGAGCACGAGGGCTGCGGTGTTAATCAGGACTCCGCTAATATTGGGGCGGGACACGCTATGCATGGGCCGGCCTCCAAATCTTCCAATAGGCAATCGCGGCCAGAACCATCATGACGAATAGGAACAAGGTGCCGGACGCCGATGCTTCACCGAGATCGCCGAAACGAACCATCCTCTGATAGATGTTCATCGAGAACACTTCCGAAGCGTGATTGGGGCCGCCTTGCGTCTGTATCCAGATGAGGTCGAAGGTCTTGGCTGCATCTACACCGCGCACGATGACGATGACGGCGATAACCGGACGCATCAACGGCAAGGTGACGTGCCAAAACCGCTTGAATGCATTCGCACCATCTATCCGGGCTGCTTCGAGCAAGTCTTTCGGAATGTTCGTCAACCCGGCGTAAGACACGAGCGCGACAAACGAGGTCGTCAGCCAGATATCGGCGAAGGAAACAGAATAAATCACGATGTCCTCATCGGACAGCCAGGCGATCGCATCGGGGTCGCTGATAATACCCAGATGGACAAGCCCATAATTAAGAATGCCAATGTTGCCGACCAACAGAAAGCGCCACAGCAGGCCGGCGACTATCGGTGGCGCCATCAGGGGCAGCGTGAACACAGTGCGATGCCAGCGCGATTGGCCAGGAAGTGCCGAAAACAGGAGAGCGGCGCAGAAGCCGAAGGTAAACTCGAAGAACAGCGCAAAGACAGAATACTGAATCGTTCTCAGTGCGCTTTCGGCGACGCGCTTAGAGGTGAGCGCGTCGATATAGTTCCTCAGCCCGACCCACTCGCGTATGTGGGGGGTGATGGTGTCGACCTTGAAAAACGAATCGAACACCAACAGCCCAATCGGGTAGGCGACCAGCAGGCCCAGAATGGCAAGCGCCGGCGCAAGCATGTAAAGCACAAATCGGTCTTCACCCGACATGGCTGTCTCCGAACTGATGAAATGCGGAGGATTTTCTCCTCCGCCGACGTTGAGGATAGCGGGTTAGTTTAGGATGTCCTCGATCGTTTCTTTGGCATCCGTCAGGATCTTGCCGACATCCGCCTTACAGGTCAGGGCCTGTTGCACGGCCGGAAGGACCGTTTCATCAACGATTTCCTGATATTTCTCGTTCATCGGCCGACCTTGGGTCGCAGGCGCACTGAGTGTCTCAAGCAGCGGCGTGAAGTGCTCGTAGCCGGGCTTGCCGGCGTAACTGCGATAGGCGGAATTCGTCGCGGCGAGGCCAAGCGGGGCTTCGATGCCCAACGCGTTGTTGGCGATTGCAAAAGCGATGAACTTCTTCGCTGCTTCCTTGTGCTGCGAGGTCGACGGGACGACATTATACCAGGGACCGGGAATGGCTGCGATTCCTGCATCGCCGTCGAGCATCGGAGCGACACCGACCTTGCCGCTGACCTTTGAATCCTCGGGCGTCATCTTGTAAGCGTGCGCCCAGAATTTCATCATCGCCGTCTTGCCCTGATAAAACAGGTTCTGCGCCTCACCCCAACCGATCTCGTTGACGTTTTCCGGGACGGAATGATCGGTGCAGTGCGGGGCAATGTAGAATTCCAGCGCCTTCTTGTGCGCCTCGTTGTCGATGATGACCTTGCCGTCCTTGTCGAGGATCACGCCGGGCGAGCCCGCCTGCAGCACATGTGCCATCCACTCCTCCGAAAAGGTCCCGATGGTGTCGGTGCCCCAGAAGTCAATCTTGCCATCGCCATCAGTGTCGCGCGTGAAGAATTTAGCCATATCGCGCCATTGCTGCCAGGTCTTGGGCGGAGCAAGGGAATACCCATATTTCGCCCGGAAGGCGTCCTTTTCCTCGGGCTTATCGAACAGATCCTTTCGATAGAAGACAATCTCGGCGTTCGCCCATGCCGGCATCCCGATCAGTTTGTCTCCGACCTTGGCGTCGGCGAGCAAGGCAGGCGGCAGGTCGGAGCGAACAGCCTCGGTGAAAAGAGGAGAGAGGTCCTCGACATGTTTAGCGAACTTTGCATTCCAGACCACATCGATTGTCACGACGTCGAAAGCGGATGACTCTGAAGCAATCTCGGCCGAGAATTTGTCGAAAACGCCTTGATAAGGAACGACAGTAAATTTCACCTCGATGCCGGTCTCAGCGGTGAACTTCTCAGCCACGGCCTTCTGGAGCATCTCGCCGCCGCCCTCCACCAAGACGTTGATCGTTTCGGCTCGGGCGGAGGCCGCCATGAACACAAGCGCAAGCGCGCTGGCACTAAGTAGATTCTTCATCGTTTCCTCCCTGTTTAGGCCCGCCACCATCACAGCGGCCCGCATTGCCTGAACAATAATCGCGCTATGACGACGTTGTCAATCGCCATTGTCGACGTTGTCAGAGAAAAATGTCGACGTTGTCATGCGTCTGGGTTAGATATGAGGCCCGATAGGAGATTTCACCGGCATGGTCAGCATTGTCAGCGTCGCAAAAGCGGCTGGGGTTTCGAATAAGACAGTTTCTCGGGTCATAAACGGTGAGCCCTATGTAACCGAAGAGACGCGGGAGCGGGTGGAAAAGGCCATCCGAGACCTCGGTTACATCCCCAATATGGCTGCGCGGCTGATACGTTCCAGCCGGTCGAACACCTTCGGAATCATTACGGACTATGTGTCTACCACGCCTTATTCGGTCGACATTGTGCGCGGGATTCAGGATTGGGCAAATGCGAATGGAAAAACCATCCTGATGGCCAACACAGGCGGTTCTTCCGAGCGGGAGGCAGAGATTTGGAAAATATTCCAATCCCATCGCATTGATGGTGTTCTCTATGTGACGATGTACCACCGCATTGTCCACCCCGAAGCGGGTGATGTCAGCATTCCCACCGTGATGATCAACTGCAGATCGCAAACGAACGAACTCCTGCCATCGATCGAGCCGGACGATTTTCAGGGAGCGCAGGATCTCACCCGCTATCTGATCGAACGGGGGCATCGCAAAATTGGATATATCAAGCTCAATCCCGTTCTGCTGGGCGCCGAACTTCGCCTGAAGGCTTTCCGTCAAACCACGGGGGAAGTCGGACTTGCAGAGGACGATCTCTCTATTCGTCTTGGCATGGAAGGCCCGGTTGGGGCCGAAGAGAACTATGTCTTTGCCGCGGCAACCGAAATGCTTCGACAAAAGAATCGTCCCACCGCAATTATGAGCGGGAACGATGAGATGGCGATTCAGGTCTACATTGCGACATTGGCGCTGGGATTGCGAATTCCCGAGGATGTCAGCATCGTCGGTTTCGACGACTTTCGGACGGTTTCAACGGCATTGAAGCCCGAACTGACGACAGCCGCTTTACCCTATTATGACCTCGGCTTTCAGGGAGCCGAATGGTTGAACAACGTGGTGGCCGGCGGCAATGTTCGACCGAGCACTCGCGTCATCTCCTGTAAGCTGGTCGAGCGCACATCCGTACGTTCGGTGTGACCCCGCTTGTCGTCAGCCAAACTGTTCCACCAGGAAATCGATCACCGTCCGCAACATCGCTGTCGGCCGACGGTTCGGGGCATAGATGAGGGACATCGGGACAGGCTTGTAGGACCATTCCGGCAGCACCTGCTCGAGCCGTCCTTCTGTGATATCGGCGGCGAGCAGCAGTTCCGGCTGAAGCGCGATTCCGGCGCCGCTGAGCGCTGCCATGCGCAGTGCTGCCCCCTGGTTGGTCGAGAATTTTCCGGAAATCGACACATCGCGCATTTCGCCGCCAGGCCCGACCAGATGCCAGCGATCCTGCATGCGCCAATAGGAATGGCCGAGGCAGAGATGGTTCGTCAGCGCCTCCGGCGTGGCCGGCCGGCCATGGCGAGCAAGATAGTCCGGCGAGGCAGCGAGGATCCGCCGGTAGGGCGTGAGCGGGCGGGCGACCAGGCTGCTGTCCGATAGCGGACCGATGTGGATGCCGAGTTCGAACCCCTCGCCGACGAGATCATGGACATTGTTGTCGAGCGATAGCTCGATGCTGACGTCGGGATAGGCGTTCTGGTATTCGACCAGCGTCGGCACCAGGATTTGCGTCCCAAAGCTGACGGGGGCCACCAGCCGAAGCCGACCGCGCGGCGCCGATTGCAGCTCGCTTGCCGAAGCCTCGGCCAGCGCCACTTCCGAAAGCGCGCGCTTGCAGCGCTCGTAATAGAGCTGGCCAACCTCCGTCAGCTGATGGCGACGCGTGGTGCGGTGGATCAGCTTTGCCCCGAGCCGGGTCTCGATCGTCTTGATATGCTTGGCAACCATGGCAGGCGACACCTGCGCGATCTCTGCGGCGGCGGCGAAACTGCCATTGTCGATGACCCTGACGAACATCGCCATGCCGGCCAGCTTGTCCATGATTGCCTACCTGTTGGTTTCGAATGACGACACCAACAGCTTATTTATCAACCCCGGCATTTACAACATAGTGGTCCTGCCCGCGCCAAGGCGACGGACATGAACAACATGACCAAGGAGAAAAACGTGCCCATCCTTCACCTGCAGATGCATCCCGGCCGCACCGACGATCAGAAGCGCGCTTTCGTGCGCGAAGCCACCAAGGCCGCCGTCGAAACCCTGGCGTGCCCGCCGGAATCGCTGGAAATCCTGATCACCGAGATCGCCAAGGATTCCTGGGCGGTTGGCGGCAAGCTGAAATCCGAGGCCTGAGAGACGGCCCGCAGCGCTGAAGGAGCGAGTTGCCGGACGCCGCCACCATGGTATTGGCCGCGGAGCCGGCACTCGGCTCCCGTGCTGGCCCAGGCAGGCGATGATTGATTTGGTGGCTGCCGCAACTCGACGTCCCAAGCCTTTCGGCAAGCGACTTCGCTGGATGCTTTTAGGCCAAGGCCGAGTTCGGCCCATTCCGGAATCCGGGAGGCCCTAACGCCGGTTGCCATTTCGAGCGGAGCAACAGCGCAGCTTTGGTCAGGCAATGACGCCGCTCGGGTTCTGTTTCATCATCTCCGCATAGGCATCTGCCATCCTCTCGGTCTCTTCGAGATACGGAATTGCGGTCGTGCGAGCGCGAACCAGATGATAAAGCTTGGCAATCGACGGAAACTGCCGGCAGACGGCTTCGCGGTCGAGGTATGCGACCCAAAAGCTCAGATAGAAATCCGCAAGGGAAAATCGGGTTCCCAGGACGTAAGGACCTCTTTGCGCCAGTCTGGTGTTCATCACGCTCAATCGGCTGAGGACGATCGACTTTGCCAAATCCTGAATTCCGGCGTTGTCTTCGCTTCTGAGGGAAAAGCGGTGTGGAAAATGGAAGCGCTTCATCTCCGATTGTATGTCCCCGGCGACATGGAATATCGCCGAGAGAAAGTGCCCCCTGTCCGGATCGGTCGGTGGAGGAGCCAGTTCCGTGAGCTGGTGCCGGTCAGCCAGGTACAACATCAGTGCGGCGACCTCATAGAGCGCGTCGCCTTCTGGGGTAATCAGCACCGGGACTAAACCGGCCGGGTCTATGGCGAGGAATTCCGCGGAACGGTGCTCGCCATTGAGAATGTCGATTTTTCTAAGTTCGTATTCGATCCTGCCTTCTTCGAGAACCCATTGAACGAGCGTTGCACGGGTGAAGTCACCACCATAAAGTTTGTACATCGGGCTCTCCGTCGTTCCCGACATATTTGCCAGTGGCGAGCGATCCCCGAGTGCCTGAGGGTCACCCAGAAGGTCGTGCCGGGACCAACTATAACGGTTTGCTGAGCCGATTGTCTCCTTGGTCAATGGCCGTAGCTGGCGCATAACTTTCATAGCGCGCAAGGGTTGTTGGCATGCCCCTGTGTCGGCCTCTACGGCTCCTAAAATATCAGAGTTTACAGAAAACAGGCTTTTTCCATTCGCGATTCGCTGTTTATCGCTTGCCCATGAGCCAATGTGAGGCCATTCTAATATTGGATCCTGGCGGTGCGGTAAAACGAGAGGTCAGGCCTAGCAACGTCAATCTCGACCTCGAAGCACGCGGCGCCTTTCTCGACTGATCCCCGAGCGAGGAGGTTGTCCATGTCCACGCGCTCTGTCGACCATCCGCTACAACCCGGCGACCGGGTTCCGAATGTTGTGTTTGATGCGATCTCACGCGAGGGGAAGATCGCCCTTGATGATTTTCGTGGCCGCAGCCCGTTGTTGATCGGTTTGTTTCGCGGCCTGCATTGTCCGTTCTGCCGCCGCCACGTCGCGGCGATGGCCTATCTCAACCCGATGCTGCGTGAGAAAGGCGTCCAATCCCTGGCGGTGGTCAACACCCCGGTCGAGCGCGCGCGGCTCTATTTCCGTTACCATCCGATAGCCGATCTTCTTGCTGCTTCCGACCCGGTGCGGGCTTCGCACCAAGCCTTCGGCTTACCCGAGATCGGGATCGACGCGGCCATGGCGATACGGATCGATCTTCCGGGCGAGTTGCCCGAGCCCATGAGCGTGATGGCGATGGACGAATTTCTCAACGAGAAGGAAGGATATCAAGTGACCGAAGCCGACCAGCAGATGATGACTGCCGACCATGGGCAGCTTGTCGGTCAGTTCCTCCTCGACCGGGAGGGCATCGTACGCTGGAGCTTCACGGAAGCTCTGGAGCCTGGGTTCCAAACATACAAGGCACCGAATTCGCAGGAATTGATGTCGGCAGCTTCCGAAGTCGCGCATTAACAGCCAAAACTTGCTCGACGACCCACCGCCGGGTGGTGCCCAGTGGCCTGAAGCAGCGTTCGAGATGACAATTCCGCCGTGACGCCGCCGGCCTGCGGTCAGCCCGATTTCGCCGGGAGTTTGCCTTTTGGTGCGACTGAGCCATGGCGGCCCGAAGCGGACAAACCGCTTTGTGTTTCCATGGCGTCTTCACGGCAACGCTGTATACAGTCAGGCGAATGCCAATTGTCGAAGGCTATCAATGCTGCGCCTGCCCCGTACCCCCAAAGCCGTCCTGTTCGATATGGACGGTTTGATTTTCGACACCGAAGCTCTGTATCGAGATGCCACGATAGCGGCGCCACGCAATGCAGGTTTCGAACTGCCGCTGTCGGCCTATCTCGAAACCATTGGTATGCCGGCTTCCAATGTCCGCGAACTCTTGTTGGCCCAGTTCGGTAAGGATGCCCCTCTGGAGGATTTCTGGAGGCAGGCTTCGGAACTCTTCACCCAGATGGTTCAAACGGATTTACGAACGAAAGCAGGCGTGCCGGAAATTCTATCCTTCCTCGCAGCCGAGCGGATCCCTTCGGCCATTGTAACCTCATCAAGCCGGACGGCGGTCGAGGAGCACCTTTCGGCAGCCGGGCTAGACGGTCGGTTTCAAACCATTGTCGCCGATGGCGATTATATCGCAGGAAAACCGCATCCCGCTCCATACCTGCTGGCCGCCGAGCGGCTCAACCTGCCCATCTGGTTCAGCCTGCTCCAGATCTTCTTGGCCGCTGTGACTGTATATTGGCGGACCTTCACGCCGTCCGGAAGTTGATCGCAATCAGCTTGGCCGGCCGCGGCGGCTAGCAGTACCGGGGTGAGCGTTGTCGTGATGTTCGCGAGGAGGTTTTGTTCGCGACTTCGGATAGACATACTGCGCGGCGGCTGCCCAAATGTTCTCACATAGTCGAAGTTGCAGTATATCCTGCACAACGTATAGTTTTGCGGGGAAGGTTGGAGGGAACAATGGCAACGGGAAATTCCGGAACTAAACACCTAGCGCTGCTGATTGATGGCGACAACGTTTCGTCAAAGATCGTCGTCGGCCTCTTGGCTGAGATTGCCATCTACGGAACGGCTAGCGTCAAACGCATCTATGGTGACTGGACCGGCCCCAACCTCAAGAGTTGGAAGGAATGCCTGCTCGAACATTCCATCCATCCAATTCAGCAATTCGCCTATACGACCAGGAAGAACGCGACCGATGGCGCAATGATCATCGACGCCATGGACTTGCTGTATACTGGTCGTTTCTCGGGATTCTGTATTATCTCCAGCGACAGCGATTTTGCGCGGCTGGCGGCGAGAATCCGGGAACAAGGTGTTACCGTCTATGGGTTCGGTGAGCGGAAGACTCCGCGCCCCTTCATCACTGCCTGTGACAAGTTCGTCTATTTCGACGTGCTCAATGCTCAGGCTACGGAGGTTGAAGAAGCGGCGCCTCCCGCCCAAAACCCCGCTCAGGCCAAACTTGCCGCCGCGAATGCGACGCCTAAAAAGGCGGGCTTGAATAAAGCGGCGCGAGACATGTTGACCAAAGCGATTATCGCAACTGCTGATGAAGACGGTCGCGCCAATCTGGCCCAGGTGGGCGGGCATCTGGCGAAGCAAGCGCCCGACTTTGATGCGCGCAACTACGGCTTCCCCAGGCTAAGCGATCTCGTGAGTGCGTCCGGTATCGTCGATGTCGAGCGAGCACCGGATAACCCGAAAACAATCCTAGTTCGCCTCAAGAGGGCTTAGCGGCACGCCGGAGCTGCCTGACATCCTATCACCGTTCAATTCTGCGCAAATCAATGCGACCTTTGAAATAAGGACTATCCTTGCGCGCTCGAAGGCAGGTCCGGCCACCGCTCACCAGCTCCCTGCTGGACGACGGTGAGCGCAGCGATGCCCGCCTCATTGGCCGCTCGCAAAAGCGCTTGCTGGAATTGCTGCGGGGTGATTTTTCCGCTGATGGCGTCGACGCAGGCTTTGACGGCAGCGACATATTCCTCGCCGTCATCGAAAGGCCAGTCGTTGATCAGCAGATACGCGGCGTCACCCAGCGTTCGTACGATCCTGTGAGATGCCGGACTGCCCAAAGAAAGCCCGACCGGCGTGAATGCAGACGACGTATTCCAGCACATTCTCCTCGACCCCTCAAGGCACGGAATGCAATCCCCATATGCAATATACGCGCGTATTTTGAAATTGGGAATTGAAATTTATTTTAACGACACTGCTTGAACGCGAGGCTGCCGAAATTACCGCTGCCGCAGCCGCACTCCGCACTTCATACGGTTGACAGGCCGGGACGGTTCTTTCATCTGGAGCGCCAAGCGCCAGATCAGGAGCCTCTCACATGACCCTTACCGTACGCCCCGCAATGCCTTCGGACGCCGCGACAATCCTGCGATTTGTCCGCGAATTGGCCGATTATGAAAAGGCGATCGACGAGGTCGAGGCGACCGAGGAGAGCACGCGTGCGGCGATCTTCGGCGACGGTTCGGTCACGCATGCGCTGATCTGCGAACGCGACGGCGGCCAGGCGATCGGCATGGCGGTCTATTTCTTCAGCTATTCCACCTGGCAAGCGAAGAACGGCCTTTATCTGGAGGATCTCTATGTAACACCGGACGCGCGCGGCTCCGGGGCCGGCAAGGCCCTGCTGCGGCGCCTGGCGCAGATCGCGCTGGAGAAGAACTGCGGCCGCTTTGAATGGAGCGTGCTCGACTGGAACGAACCTTCGATCCGCGTCTATGAGGCGATCGGCGCGGAGCCGCAGAAGGAATGGATCCGCTATCGGATGGCGGGAGAGACGCTGGCGGCGTTTGCCCGCGGCTAGAGCCTTTCCGGCTCAGAAGCATTCACGGAGCGCGGTCAGCGCAGTCCGAGGTAGGCCTTTCCGAAGTATTCGATCTCTGCGCCTTCCTCCCAGCGATCGGCGGGCTGGCGACATTCCTCCCGAATGCAGGCGAGTTTAAAGCGTGACAAAGCGTGGTTGAAGTTGCTTTTGAAGAACGTAGCATATGAAAATGTGTACGTTTCTGAGTCTTGGCTCGTGTCGGCCCTTTGTTGCCGTTCGAGGTCGATCCGGGAAACGTGCGGTATGTGCTAGCATACGGCCCGAAGGCGGAATGCGACAGACGCACTCTCGAGGTGCGGTGTGATCGAACCGGAATTCGCGCGATCGAGGGCCGACGTTGTGCTCTTGGAAGGAGAGACGAGGACGATGCCGACACCACAGCAACCCAGTCTAATCGTTCGACAGAAATCCCCACAAAACATCGAGTTTCCGTTTTCGTCGCTCTCCGATTGGCTGATCCCAACCGAGCAGTTTTTCGTGCGAAACCATTTCCCGTCGCCGAACCTCGATGCGCTAGACTGGAGATTGCGCGTTGGCGGGGCGGTAGAGCGGCCGCTCGAACTTGACCTCGACAGCATCAAGGCAATGCGGAGCACGACTTTCACCGCCGTCGTCGAGTGCGCAGGGAACGGGCGCGTCTACTATGAGCCGCCGAGGGAGGGGTTGCAGTGGCAGAACGGAGCCGTCGGCAATGCCGCGTGGACAGGTGTTCTTCTGCGCGAGATTTTGGAAATGGCGGGCGTTAAGCCAACCGCATGTGAGGTTCTGCTCGTTGGTGCAGACAGCGGCATCGTCGACTCGAACAAGAAAACGGCTTCTCCCGGCCCCATCGCTTTTGCGCGCAGTCTACCGCTTGAGAAGGCCATCGCTGACAGCACGATCCTTGCCCATTCGATGAACGACGAGCCGTTGACGCGCGATCACGGTTACCCGCTACGCGCGGTCGTGGGTGGCTGGTTCGGCATGGCTTGGGTCAAGTGGATCACTGATATCACGGTTGTGGAGCAACCGTTCCTTGGCTACTGGCAGGCGCGCGACTATTTCCGTTGGGAGCGCAGCCTCGGGGAACCCACGCTGGTCCCCCTTGCAGAGATGGAGGTCAAAGCGCAGATCGCGCGTCCCGTACAGGGGGCGCGTCTCAGCGTCGGCCAACCGTACCGGATTTTCGGTGCCGCCTGGAGCGGAGAGGCTCCTATCCGGCAGGTGCAGGTCTGCACCGGAGATGGCAGGGGCTGGCGCGAGGCAAGGCTCCTCGAAACAGAACGTCCCTTTGCTTGGCGCTTGTGGGAGTACATGTGGACCCCCGAAGAAGTGGGGCGATATACACTGCGATGTCGCGCGATCGATGGGGCCGGGCGCTTGCAGCCCGACCTCCAGCGTTCCGATTGCGAGAGCTACGCGGCCAATTGGATCATTCCGGTGGAGGTCACGGTCGTTCCCGAGCCACAGACGTACGAGGAGGAATTCGTGATCTAATCACCGCTGGGGCGGAATGGCGGCTTTTGGCGCGAAGCGACCCAAGCGTTGGTAGAATGAGGCCGTGCACCATGTCCACCAAAGTCACACCGGAAAGTGCCCTTCTTATCCTAACGATTGGGGGGTTACGAACCGCTCGAGATAACCGGTGCCCGCCGCAAGCTCATCCCATCTGTCGAGATCGAGGTCGATGACGGCGAGTCCGGCCGTCGGGAACTTCTCCCGCATGCGTCCCACGGCATCGGCATCGCCGTCCGCCACGATAAGCGAGGCCGCATTCTCCATGCCGGGATTGTGGCCGACGATGAGCAGCGTACGGATGCCAGGTTCGACGGCCCGGATCACATCGAGGATGCGCTCAGCCGACACCTCGTAGATATCCGCCGCCTCGCGCTCGGAGACTTTTTTCGAAAGGGCCTCGCGAACGAGCTTCCAGGTTTCCTGCGCCCGGCGGGCCGGCGAGACGAGGGCGAGATCGGGGATCAGCTTTTCGCGCACCATATAGGTGCCGATGACGGGTGCTGCCTTACGCCCGCGATCCGCCAACGGCCGTTCACGGTCGGCCACACCGTCGGGCCAAGCGGATTTGGCGTGGCGCAGAAGGATGAGGCGGTGTTTCGGCAGCATGGGGTTCAGCGTCATTTTATCGCGGGGCCGATGTCGCCGGCTAGAGCTTCGTTTCGTGTTAACTCCTGGAGCATGAACGGCCTCCGATCAGTTCGCAAGCTAGGCTGGTGACGCTGGCAGGTCCAGTCGTTTCGTCCTATTTGCGAAACTTGAACATCCTGCGGATTTCGGTTGGCGATGGTCAATCGAATGTGGAGCGCTGTCCGAGATCGAAATCAAGCTCGACTAGGAGGCGAAACTCTGGACCTCGTGACCTGCCACTGAGAATTTCCTCCAGAATGGATTAGAGTCCGGCCTATTAAGGGACGGACGAATGAAGAAGCAGAGATTTACGGAAGAGCAGATTATCGGTGTGCTGAAGGAGCAGGAGGCTGGCGCGACGGCAGCCGACCTCTGCCGCAAGCACGGGATTTCAGAAGCAACGTTTTATAACTGGAAGGCCAAATACGGCGGCATGGAAGTCTCCGAGGCGAAGCGGCTGAAGGCGCTTGAGGACGAGAATGCCAGGCTAAAGAAGTTGCTGGCCGAGCAGATGCTGGATGCGGCCGCACTCCGCGAGCTTCTTGCAAAAAAATGGTAGGGCCTGCCGCCAAGCGTGAAGCCGTCACGCATCTGAAGGCCGTCATGGGTCTTTCGGAACGGCGGGCCTGCCAGATCGTATCCGCCGACCGCAAGACGATCCGTTATCGGTCCAATCGACCGCCGGAGGTCGATCTGCGAGCGAAGCTGCGT
This sequence comes from Rhizobium leguminosarum bv. trifolii WSM2297, assembly GCF_000271845.1. Next base: position 501,594 of record NZ_JH719392.1, read on the forward strand.
GACCTCGCTAATGAGCGACGGCGTTTCGGCTACCGGCGGCTATTCATCCTGCTTCGGCGAGACGGGGAGCCGTCCGGGGTCAATCGCATATACCGTCTTTATCGCGAGGAAGGGCTTTCCGTTCGCAAGCGAAAAGCCCGTCGGCGTGCTGTCGGCACGCGTGCGCCGATCCTGGTCGAAGCGAAGGCCAATGCCCGCTGGTCGCTGGATTTCGTCCACGACCAGTTTGCCTGCGGTAGACGCTTCCGGGTGCTCAATGTTGTCGACGACGTGACGCGTGAATGCCTGGCGGCAATCCCCGACACGTCGATCTCCGGTCGCCGTGTTGCTCGGGAACTGACGACGCTGATCGAACGACGCGGCAAGCCTGACATGATTGTCTCCGACAACGGCACCGAATTCACCTCGAATGCCATTCTGGCCTGGTCGAAGGATCACAAGGTCGAGTGGCACTACATCGCGCCGGGAAAGCCAATGCAGAACGGCTATGTGGAGAGTTTCAACGGTCGGATGCGCGACGAGTTGCTCAACGAGAGCCTCTTCTTCGGCCTCGATCACGCCCGCAGCGCCATCGCTGAATGGGCTGAGGACTATAACCATTTCCGGCCGCACTCATCGCTCGGATATCAGACCCCGGCAGACTATGCCGGGACCATCGCCGCAACCGGCTCCAACGCTGCGCAAGATGAAAGCTTCGCGTTTCCGCCGGTTGCTCACACCGCGCCATTTGGCGTATTCAAAGCCGCCGAGGCTCTAACCGCCGCTGGATGAAAGTTCAGTGGCAGGTCACTCGTCCTGAGTTCCGATCTGCTTGGAGAGCCTCCGGCCCACAAAACAGCTGTCACACCCCTTGAATTGGTCGACCTCTGATAATGGTGAAGCCTGCCCTCCACTTTTGCCTCGCGCTCCTTGATCGGAAAAGTCGAGATGGATCGATACCCGAAATCGAGAATACTGAACAAAATTGGGGAGCACGCCAACGAGCAGAAATCGCATAAGCTTGATCTCTACTATGGAACCTCAGCATAGCGGATGATGCTCTGACTTTGTACGTTGGCGACTAATTCATCAGAACGAGACAAAAATCGGCGGAGCAAAGGTGAGGAATTTGAATCGTTGTATCCTAAGGTGAGATCAATTGTCGGCGGCACACCCTCAAGTGCCCTGGCGACGACATTTGGTGTAAGCATATTTTGCGCATAAAGCGGAATAAGCGTTATTCCACCCGTAGACACGACGAGCGACATTGCTGATGGTAGGCCTTCGCCTTCGTACTCTGCCTTGAGTGTGATCCCAACGTTCGACGCGTAATCCTGGATCACGGATTGCAATACGGGAGAAATTCTAGCCGAACTGACGTAAGTTTCGCGGGCAAGGTCCTGCGGCAGGATCTTTTTGCGCGACGTCAAGCGATGGTCCGCCGGCAGCACGGCGATCAGTGGCTCCTTGGCTAAAAACTTGAAGGACACACCAACACTCTGCGTCTCGGGGCGAAGGAAAGCGACGTCCAGCTTGCCTCGCATCAGTGCCAGAGCCAGATCCGGGGAAGACTGGCTGGACAATATGATTTCAACCTCCGGCGCTTCCTCACGAATAATGCGCAATGCATGGGGTAGCCACACGACCTCTTGCCCTGCGAGAAAACCGATAGTGAATGACTGCTTTTCCGGCCGTTCTGCCCGCCGGGCCCCTTCCGCAGCCGCCTCGACTTGCAATAACGCCAGTCGCGCGTGATCAAGAAACACTTTACCGGCGGCGGTGAGCGTCACGCCGCGCGACTGCCGTTCCAACAGTTTTACACCGACTTCGGTTTCCAGATCGCGAATTTGCCTGCTGAGTGAGGGCTGGGACGTGTGAAGCCGCCGCTGTGCTGCGGTCAGTAAGCTTCCCTCCTCCGCAACAGCAATAAAATAGCGCAAATGCCTCAGTTCCATCGGGTCCTCGCTATACCTTTAAGGCATAGCTCGAACGTACAAGGTATTTGTCTTCGACAAAAGGGGGATTTAATTAACGTCGCAATTTCGGGATATAATCGAACGCGTCTACCGGAGTATTTCGCCTGCGCGTCGAAAACAAAGATGAGGCATGCGTGGCAATCTTGCGTTGATTATTGCAGTAGCGCGTGGATGAATGGCTCTAAATGATTAATTTTGACCATCAAAGGAATGTTTAACAACGCAGATGGAGAGACCCGATGCCTATAATCACTACCACGGACGGCGTAAACATCTTCTACAAGGACTGGGGCTCAGGCCAGCCGATCGTTTTCAGCCATGGCTGGCCGCTTTCGGCGGACGACTGGGACGCCCAGATGACCTTCTTCCTTCACCACGGCTACAGGGTGATCGCCCGCGACCGGCGCGGCCACGGCCGGTCCGATCAGCCCGGCACCGGCAACGACATGGACCACTGGGTTGCTGACCTGGCGGCCCTGACCGAGCACCTCAACCTGCGCGACGCGATCCACATCGGCCACTCCACGGGTGGCGGTGAGGTAGCTCGTTATGTCGCCCGCCACCCGGAGCGGGTCGCGAAGGCGGTACTGGTCGCTTCCCTGACGCCGAACATGTACCGGAGCGAGGACAACCCGTCCGGTCAGCCGCCGGAGTGGTTCGAAGCGATCCGCGCGGGCGTGCTGGGCAACCGGTCGCAGTTCTTCCGGTTCGTCCCTGAGAACCCGTTCTACGGTTACAACCTCGACGGGGCCGAGCCTTCGGAGGCGATCATTGCGAACTGGTGGCGCCAGGGCATGGCCGGTGGTGCTCTGGCTCACTACGCGACTGTCGACTCTTGGCTGGAAGATTATACCGAAGACCTCAAGAAGATCACCGTGCCGGTGCTGGTGATGCATGGCGAGGCCGATCAAGTCGTCCCCTTCGCAAGTTCCGTGCCGCGCGCGGTCGACCTGCTCAAGAACGGGTCGCTGAAGACCTATCCGGGCTACCCCCATGGCATGCTGACCACACATGCGGATGTCCTCAACCCCGACCTGCTCTCGTTCATCAGGTCTTGACGACATCGACCAGACCGCGGCCTCCACCCAACGTCGGCCGGACGATCTGTCACCCGGCAGTGCCGGGTGACACCTGTCGCCATCGACATGCCAGCATGGCTGGCGTTGCTGCCATCTTTGAGTTTTATGGGACTCAGCTCGATGGCAGGTTTTGGGACACTGACCATGGTGTCTGAACGGCTGAAATGGGGGCGCAAAGCGGAAATTGTCTCCCGCCGCCTCTTGCGCATAGTTATAGGCCGGTGAGGCGCCGCCACGTGATACCGAACCCCGAAATTATCCGGCGCTCGCGATCAGCGGCATACCGCTCTCCCTTTCCGCTTTCCACGTTTTGGCACCTCACCGCAACTCAGCAGTAACTCGAAAAATCCCACCGGCCGAGGCGTCCGAGCAGACGACGAAGGTGGAGCCTTCCTGGGCCATGAAGGCGACGTTGCCGCCGGCTTCGCAGGGGGTGGCGCTCCATTGCAGGATGATGTCGCCATTGTCGGGCAGTTTTTCCGTGGCGATCTTCGTGGCACTTGCCATCCACTCCGTTGCCGACGGCAGGTGGACGGGGGCGTTCAGCTGTTTCGACAGCCAGGCAGTATAGTTCTGCGCTATGGCAAGCGGCACGTCGTCGGCGGGCTGCTCAGGGTTGTCGGCATAGGCCTGGGCCGCAGAGGGATCGGAATTGGCGGTGTAATATTGCGCCATTTCCGCGCGGGTGACGGCTTTCGTCTGCATGCAGAAGGATTTTTCGACCTTCACGGCACCATTGGCTACGCCGAGCATGCCGCCGAGCTCCTTCATCGAGGCGGTCATCAGCCGGACATTATCAAGCGAATAACTTCCGGCCGGCACGGTTTCGAAGGCAAGGGTCGGCGAGACCGGGCAGAAGCCGCGCGCCGACAGCGCCTCGAGATCGGCAAGGATCGGCTGGTAGGCTGCGACCGCGAGTTTATAGGCCTCGGCGCTGTAGCGGCCGTCGGCCTCGCCGATCTTCGGCGCGAGGGCGGCAAGCGCCGGATCGGCGGCACCGGCGCGGGTGGCGATCGAGGCGTTGAGATCGGTGACTTTCTGCTTCAGCGCCGTCGCCTCGTCCTTCGACGCCATAACATCGGCGATGAGAGCGTCGAAAAGTTTGGCGGCGTCGCCATAGCCCGATGTCGCGGCCGGCATCTGCCATTGCTCGGCCTTGGCCTTGGCATCCGCCATCAGGCCGCTCGCCTTGGCGACGTCTGGGCTGTCGCCGGCGCCGATGCGATTGACCGTTTCGCGTTTGGCCGCCGCGTTCTTTTCGGCTGCCGTCAGCGCGGTGAGCGCCTCGGAAAGGTCTTCAAAAGCCGCCTTCGCCGCGTCGTAGCCGTCGACGGCGCCATGCATCTGCTTGGCGGTGGCACTGTCGGCGGCAGCCTTCATCTTGGTATCGGCCTCGGCAAAACTTGGCGCCTTGTCGCCGCCCGCAGCCGAAGCGGCGGATTTCGCCTTCTCGGCGCCCTCCTTTGATATGGCGATCAGCGCATTGCCGAGATTGATCGCGGCGGTCTGGTAGCCCGGAAGGGCTTTGTCGTAATCTTCGTCTTTCAGCAGGGCATCGGCCGAGGTCAGCGCCGCAGCGCCGGTGTCATAGGAAAGCTTCGCCTGGTCGCCGGCAGGCCGCTCGGGCGCCTTGGCGGCGATCGCCTGCTGTTTGCGGGTTTCGGCCTCCTTCTTCCAGACGCCGACGTCGGCAACCAGCTTCGGATCCGGGGCAAGCAATTTCGGGATGGTGACGATACCGACGCCGATGCAGATCAAGAGCAGTGCTGCGATCATCGAAATCTTGGCAAGCGTCCATTTTTTCGGTTTTGCCGCCTCTGGCTGCTGCTGCATGCCGCCGCGCGGATCCCACGCCATCGGCTGGATGCCTGTCGTCACCCGTGTGTATTCGCCGAGCGCATCGGCGCCGGTGCGCGGGCGCCCGGCCGGGTCGCGGCTCAGCATTCTTTCGACCAGGCTTGCAAGGCCCTCGGGAAAACCGGGGATCAGCACGTCGAGGCGGGGAAAGACATTGGCAGGATCGAGATGGATGTTTTTCCAGCTCTGCTCGCGCTGGTGCTCGTCTTCCCATACCATGACGCTGTCGAAGACGCTGGCATAGGTCTGGCGCGGCAGGAAAAGCTTGTAGGCGATCATGCCCATTGCATAGATGTCGAGGGCCGGTGAGGCGGAGAAGGTGCCGCTGGCATAGATCTCCGGCGCCCCGAATTCCGGCACATAGGGCGGGATGATGTGCTCGCCGATCTTCGAGATCAGGTGCAGGTTGCCGATCCTGACCGACAGGCCGGAATAATCCTCGGAGACATAGATGCACTGGTCGGTCAGTGCATTGTGGGCGTAACCGGCGCCGTGCAGCGTCGCCAGGCCTTCGAGGATGTGGCGGCCGATCTCGGCGGCGCGCTCATAGGCCACCATCTCGGTTTCGTCGAGATACTGGCGCAGCGTCTTCGACGGCCGCTTCTCGACGATGTAGAAATTGTCGTCTTCCGGCGACGGCGGAATGAGGTCCTCGATTTCGACGAAGCGCCGTGCCGTCAAAGACTTCGCCTCGTTGATCGAGGTCCAGACCCGCTCGAACCGCGCCTTGTCGAGTTTCAGCGCCACATCGGGGGCGACGATGAAGACCGCATGGTCCATCCGCTTGTCCTGGGCGGGATAGACGATGAACTCGTTCTCATAGACCGGCTCGCCGATCGTGTAGCGGGCGATCAGATCACTTCTCATGCACGTGTCCCCCTGCAATCATTGGCATTTCTATTCGCCTGCCAGAGCATGATGCCGAAAAGTGTGAGCGGTTTTCGGACGACATCATGCTCTAACTCTTTAATGTAGAACAGGATGATTGAAGGCCGCCCGGCCTTCAATCATCCTGTTCTAGGAGCGGGTCGCCGATCAGGCCTGCGGCGAGCAGCAGGCCGGTCGTTGTATCCCTGAGCGCGAAGGCAAACCGGGCATCGGCGATGACGCGAACGAGTTTCGGATCGATGCTGCGTTCTGACATCGCTGCCGTGGCTGCCGCCGCCTCCGTGCCGTTTTCGTCAACCTTGATCATGGTCTTCTGCAGGACGCGCGACAAGCGGATGTTTTCCTTGGTGAAACCCGGAAAGGCCGCATCCTTGACCTTGTCGGGCGCCACGCCCATCGCATTCAACACCGGCATCAAATCACGCCCGTCGTTCAGAGAAAAGCGGGGCAGGAAGATTTCGCCCTTGGCAGCCTCGAATTTTTCCCCCTGCAGCCAGGAGGTGAGCGCCTGCAGGTCGGCGCCGCCGACACCCTTGCCGGAGCGCGCCGCCACCACCACCATGCTGTAGATCTCGCCTGAATAGGCAAGGTCGACGGCGGCGAATTTCTCGTCGACGCGGAATTTTTGCCCGTCGCCGGCAAGATGCATCATCGGCACCGAAATCGTCGAACCGTCCGGCCGCTGGAAGGCGGCGGCCGGGCTTTCCCTATCGAAGGCGGTCTTCCAGCGCGCCTTGAAGGAGAGCGCCCCGAGGCTGACGAAACCGCCGCCGGGCGGTGCGTCCAGTATCACGGGAATGGCGCCGCGCGTCGTCTGCTTGACCCAGCCGTTGATGTGCTCGACCGATGCCGGTCCGTCGAGATCCTCGATCGAGGGCTTGACGTGATGGGTGGCGAGCATGGAGAGCGCGCCGGGGACGAGCAGCAGCTGATCGTCGAAGACGATCGCAACCGCGGTTGCCAAAGGTGCATCGGCGGCCGCCGGCTGCTCCGGGGTCATGGCGGCAAGCACCTTCTCCGGCCCCTTTACCTCGCCGCCGAAGCCGAGGCCCTTGGCGATCGAGGCCTTGCCCTCGGCGGAGGCGCCGAGGCTGGCAAGGCCGAGGGCAGCGGCCAGGCTTGCCGGCGACACCATGATATTGGCAGCACCCTCCTTTGCCAGGGTGCGGTCGATGAGTTCGGCGGCAAGCCCGGCCTGGGCGGCAAGCATCGTTTTGCCGTCACCGGCATCGCCGGCATGGCCTGGGGCGAACGTCATCAGAAAAGCGGCAAGACCCGCCAGCAGAGTGGATTTCGGCATCGGTTCCCTCCTCTTCAGCGGATGCGATAGAATCTGGAATCGAACGACCACTTGCCCTGGGCGCCGGTCTCGTCGTCGCCGACGATCCTCAAGGTGCGGGCGAGATCGTAGACATAGTTGAAGGCGGCGCGCTGGCCGACGAGCGGTGTCGGCACATCCGGCAGGTCGAGCACCTCGATCGGCTTGTCGCTGAGGATGGCGACGACCATGCCGACGCCGGCCGGCCCCTCCACCACATATTCGAAACCGGTATAAGGATTGCGCGCATCGGGCACGACCACAGGCCTTGCCGGATCGAGCCGGTTGTCGCCGCTTTTGGCTGATGGTTTCAGGCCCATCGAGCGCTTGTTCGGGTAGAGCTGGGTCAGCTTGCCCGAGGCGTCGATATCGACCAGGATCAGGTAACCGGATTTTTTGGTGGAGACGCGCATCGCCACCTTGTCGCCGATGCCGACCGAGGTGCCGGGCAGCACGTCGACTGCAACGCCCGCTTCATTGTCGGTCTTCAGCGTGTTTTCGACGGCGGCAACCGGGGTTTTCGCCTCCTCGCCGGTGATGACGTCGCGGCCGAGCGCATCCGGCTGGCCATAAAATTGCGGCACCGGGGTGAAGCGGCAGTCCTCGGCATGAGTCCGGCAATATTCGTCCGATTTGCGCCGGACATAATCGAGCAGGGCGGCATTGCTGACATTCGGCTTGTCGGCGGCACGCGCCACGCCATCCTCGACGCCTTCAATGAAGCCGCGGGTGAAGACGCCGATCGGCGGCTTTGCCTCGCGGTCGACCAGCGCCCACTGGCCTGCGTTGACGGCCGACCAGACCATGGCGTTTTCGCCGCCGAAGGAGAATTTTGCTTCCTTGCCCGATTTGTTCGGCGGTTCGAGCGCTGCCAGCGCCGGGCCGAGGCAACGCACCGAGCCCGTGGGGGCTGCGACCGCGCTGCGGCTGCCGGGGCCGACATGGCAGGCATCGATCAGCAGCGTGACGCGGCGGTCCTTGAGGCTGTTCAGCCGCGCGGCGATTTCTGTTTCGCGGATCTGGTTGGTGACCGTCACTTTGCCGGCCTCGCGCAGCAGTTTGGCGTCGGCCGCGACAAGCGTCGGGCTCGTCGTCGCCTCGGCGCCCATTTCCTCCGAACCCTGGCCGCTGAAATAGAGAAAGACGCGGCTCCCGGGCGTCGACTGGCGCACCAACCAGTCGTCGATTTCGGCAAGGATCGCCTCGCGGCTCGCCTTGCGGTTGGTCAGCGTGTGGATCTGTTCCGGGCGGTAGGCGAGCGTCTTCACCAGGAAGAGCTGCATCGCCTTCACGTCGGAGGCGGAGCCCGTCAGTTTGGCCTCGCGCATTTCGTAATCGTCGATGCCGATCAGCAGCACACGGTCGCCGGGCGAGCTTTCGATCGCCGGTGTCTGGACAACAGGCGTCTGAACGGCGGGCGCCTGGACTGGGGGTTCGTTGGCGGCGGGGGCGTCGGGTATTTCGGTCGTGGCGGCAGGCGCGGTATCGCCAGGGGGCGTGGTAATGGCGAGGTTGGCCAGTTTCTGGCCGGACTGCCGCTGTTTTGTGCCGGCATCGGTGGTGGTCGAGGCGACCTGATCGCCGGCGGGCGCTTCGATATTGGGGCCTTCGACATTGGGCACATCGCCATCGGTCTTGGCGGCGATCCAGTCGCGGAAGGCGGCGACGCGGGTATAGACCCCGTAATGCTCGGCCTCGGCGCAGCCGGCACCCCAACTGACGATGCCGAGCTGGATCCAGCTCTTGTCGGGACGCTGGGCAACCAGCGGCCCGCCGCTGTCGCCCTGGCAGGCATCCTTGCCGCCTTCGGCATAACCGGCGCAGACATTGCGTTCGTCGATCGGGTTCATCCGCATCGAGCTGTCGCGATAGGCGGCGCGGCATTCTTCGCGCGCGACGATCGGCAGCTCGACCTCCTGCAGCTCGGTCGGCAGGTATTTATCGTCCCAGCCATGGTCGGCCTTGGTGTAACCCCAGCCGGTGACGACGGCCTTGCGGCCGGCGGCCTCGACTTCGTCGTCGGCGACCGAGGCAAGCACTGCCGACTTCGAGACGGCCGGTTCGGCAAGCTTGATCAGGGCGATGTCGTTGGCAAAGACCTTGCGGTCGAAATCCTCGTGAATGACAACGTCTTCGACGGCAAGGCCGGGTTTATCCGGCCCGTCGACGGAGATGACCTTGTCGATCTTCGATTTGCCTTCGACGATCAAGAGATCGCGGGCGAACAGATCCTGCTTGCCGGAGCGGCCGCTGGTGACGCAATGGGCGGCGGTCAGGATCCAGCGCGGCGCGATCAGCGAGCCGCCGCAATGGCCGCCGAAGCGGCCGCGCTGTTCGGGATCGGGTGCCAGGATCTTCACCTGCCAGGGCCATTCGCCCTTCTTCGCCGCCTGGCCGCCGATGACGCGCCCGCCATCCTCGCCGGCAAAATCCGTATCCTGCTGCGCCAGCACGGGCGAGGCCAGAAGCAGCACGACAGAGGCAATGGTGAGGATCCGGCTGATCGAGGCGCTCATAGCTTGGCTCCGGCGGAGGTATAGAGGACCGTAAATCCGACGCGGGCGCCCTCGGGCAGGACGTCGCCAAGGTGCCTGGCGATATTGCCGGCGGTGCGGCGCCGGTCGTTCTGCTTCAGGAACTCGACAAGGTCGGGCATCGGGCTTTCCGAGGTGACGGCGACCAGCAGGTCGGTGCCGAAAGGTGCGACGACGGAAAGATCGAGGTCGAAATTCTGAGGCATGCCGGCATCGGCATCCTTCTCACCGGGATAGAGGAACTGCACGGTTCCATCGCCTGTGACGTCGAAGAGCACCAGCTTGCGGCCAGATAGGTCCGAAACCGTAACGCCGACCCGCTCGCCTTCGCGATGGACGGTGTCGGAAGGCGTCACACGCACTGTCTGCGGATTAACCTCCGACAGCCGCTTCAGCGTGTCGAGCGCCGCCATCCGGTCGACGACGAAAGGCATGTCGCCGGCGCCGATGCCGGAGGCAACGACATCGCCGCCGGCAATCGCCTCGCGTTTTTCCGGATCGAAGACCAGTTCGGCATTGGCGCCATCCGTCAGCTTGAACGGCGTGACGGCCGGCTCGATGCCCTGCAGCACCGGCTCGGAGCCAAGGGCGGCGACGGCGATCGGCGCGGGCTCGGCCGGCGGCGGAGTGGTTGATTTCGCTGCCGCCGCTGTCGTGACCGCACCGCCATAATCATAGACGATAGCGCGGTCGAGATCGGTTCCGGGCGGGCTTTCGGTAAAGATGTTCTGCCGCTGGTCGGTGAACTGATAGACCGCCTGGCGGACATATTCGAAGAGTTCACGGCGGCTGACAGCGCCGTCGCCGTTGCGGTCGGCCGCCCCTTCGAAGGCGCGAGCGGTGGCATAACTCAGCGCGCCGCGTTTCTGCGGGATGCCGGGAATGGATATTTCGGGCGATTTGGTGTTGTCGTCGACGGCGGCGAGAAAGGTCAGCCGCTTGAAATCGAAGCCGGTAGAGAGCGCATCCGCCGTCGTCGAAATCGGCGCGAGGTCGTCTTCCTCGATCGTATAGGAGGGCGCCTGGCGCCAGCTGATCTCGGCGCCGCGCGGATCGACCTCGCGGGTCATGCCGCCGGCGTGGCAGGTATCGGCGATGAAGACAACATCGGCGCCCTTGGCCTCGAGGTTGCGGATCAGCACCTTGAACTCGTCGCCGAAGATGCGCTCGCGGGAGCCCGGCAGGCGGGTATCGAAACCGGCGAGAACATAGACCTCGTCGCGGCCGCTCGGTTTCGAGCCCTTGACGCGCTCCGGCTCGCTCGATCCGTGGCCGGCGATGCCGAGCACGACGAGGTCGCCGGCCCCTGCCCTTTCCGTCACGGCCTCGATCGCGTGGAAGATGCCTTCGCGGTCGGCAGAGCCATTTTTCAGCAGCGTCATGTCCTCGACGCCGACCGAACGCAGTGAAAGGGAAAGGTCCTCGGCATCGGCGACGGCGCCATGCAGCGGCGGAACGTTGCGGTAGAGATCGATGCCGATCAGCACCGCCCGGACGGCGCCGCGCTCGGGCGCTTCGATCGTCCTTGCCAGGCTGTTGGTGACCGCCAGGGTGAAGAGGGCAAAAGCTGCGGCCATGGAAACGGATGCGGACATGGCCAAACTCCCCTCGCCCCGGCTATTCGCGACGCCATTCGACGCGGCGGTTCAGCGCATCGACATCGTCTTCGGTGAGGTTTTCGGTTGCCGTCACATCCACCGGCTCGGAGGCGCCGCGGCCTTCGGCATCGATCGTTGCGTCGATGCCGTGGCTCTTCAGGAAGTCGGCGACGGCCTGGGCGCGGCGCTCGGAAAGCTTCTGATTGTAATCGTCACCGCCGCGGCGGTCGGTATGGCCGACGAGGATGACGCGGCCGGGCTTCTGCTCCTTCAGCGCCTCCAGCAGTTCCTGAGCGGCCTCGGTGCCAATCGCGGTGAAGCTCGATTTGTTGAAGTCGAAGGTGATCGGCACGGGAATGGAGACCGGCACGATGCCGCGGACATTTTCGGAATAGATGCCGCCAAGCACGCCGCTGCGGTGATCCTTCTCGGCCGGCACGAAGCTGCCCTGCGGGTTGTCGCTGGTCGGATTGGCGGCGAGGATGCGGGCCTGGGCGGCGCGCTGGATAAGATCGGAAATCGTATCGGCCGGCGGCGCCTTCGGCGTGCGGGTCTCGTTCTTGATGATCTCGATCGCCTGCTGGTAATCGGCAGCGGCATCGGCAAAGCGGCGGGCGGAGAAATAGATCTCGCCGAGCGTGGCGGAGGCCTGCCAGAGCACCTGCGGACTGTCGGCGGCAACCAGCAGCGGCTCGTAATCGGCAACCGGCTGATTGGTAGCCATCATTTCCTGGGCGGCGGAAAGCCTAAGCGCTGCGACGCGGCGCTGGGCATTCACCTGAAACTGGCCGCATTCGGCGCTGACGGCGATCGCATCGGCCTCAGACGCAGCAGCCGTGATATCCTTGGCGGCAACGGCTGTGTTCAGTTTGTCGAGAAGGGCGGTGCAGGCAGGCGTATCGGCGTTCGCCACCTCGATCTCATCGCCTTCGCCGGCCTGGCTGGGCTCTGCCGAACGGCCGAGGTTGAGCTGCGGCATCTTGATGCTGAAACCGCCGGGCAGCTTGAATTGCGGCATCTTGAGCTGCGGCATCGGCAGCTTCGGCATTTTCGTCTGGGATGACTGGGCCGGCTGCTTATACTGGCTCGGCCGGGTGGATGCGGTGGTGTCGGCCGGGCCGATCAGCTGCAGCTCGTCGGCGGCAAGCTCCTGGCCGGGCGCCAGATTGGTGACGATCTTGTATTTCTTCGGCGGCTGCGTCGTCACCTGCTCCACAGGCTTCGGCGCGACTTTTTTCGGCGCGGTTGGCTTCGGCTTTTCCACCACCGTTTCCGGTGTCTTGGCGACCTCGGGTTTGATCACCGGCTTCGGCGCGGCCGCAGGTTTCGGCGGCTTTGCCGCCTGTTCGACCGGTGCGGGTTTTGCGGCGGGTGCGGCAGCGATGGGCGGGGTTGTTGCGGGCGGGAGGGCAGCCGGACTGTCGACCGTCGTCAGCATCAGCGTCTTGCTGCTGATCTTGGTGCCAAGGCTGCGGGCTTCTTCAAGGCTGCGGGAAACGGCATCCATGCCGCCGTCGATCGAGCGGAACATGCCACTGCCGCTGCCGCCGAGATCGGCGAAGATATTGAGCGGCTTGGAGGAATAGAAGACCTTGATCTGCTCCTGTCCCACAGGGCCGGAGACCTGCAGCCGCGCGCCGCTGGCCGGATCCGGCACCTGCACGCGCTTGCCGGCGGCAACCAGGGCGTCGGTCTGGTACTTGTTCGGGAAAAGTTTGACGACGGAACCGTTCGGCGAAACGTTCAGAACCGTGACATAGGAATTCTCGCTCGACTGGATAAAGAGGCCGACAACTTCGCCGATGGCGTATTTGGCCTCGGCGCGATCGAAGGTAATGCTGACAGGCCCGGTTTGGGCCGGCGCTTCGGTCAGTGTGCGTTCGTTCTGCGCCTCGACGGCGGGAACCACCGCAAAGAACGAGAGAAAGGTGGCTGCGGCTAGGATGGCTTTGCGGTTCGGCATTGGAAAACCTCCTCTTTCGAACAATCTCACACTGTGTCGAAGTTGAGAATAGCACTGACCGGCGAAATTGGGATGGCTTTGCCTGTCTTGCTTGAGGGAGGGTTACAAATTATTTGGAGCCTGGAAGAAACCGTCCCGGAAAAGACGCGCGCAAGACTCAGGATCGGCAATATCGGCCGTCCGATCTAGTCCTTTTTAACTTTGGAGCGCTGCTTAGTTCTTGGGTTTCTGCCCGGCTGATTTCAAAATCGAGATCAGGTCGCTCATGCCCTCGGGCGAGGAATTGTAGAGCCAGAGAATATCCGGATTGTCGACGGTGAATTCGTGGCCGGGTGCAGCACCCATGTCGCGCCCCGGCGAGGTCGTTTCCGGCAGCTTGGTTTCGCCGGGTGTCAACCCCTTGGCGCGTTCATGGTCGGCGATGATCGCAGTCGCCGCGGCAAAGGCCTTTTCGTCATGCTGGCGTAGGGTGGCAAGCGCGGGGTTGCGTGACGCCAGCGCATCCTCGGCCGGGCCGGAATGGGCAAGCTCAGGCATCTCCAAGACCATGAGAAGGCCGATCGACAGGGTTATGAGCCGGGATTTCGTCATCGTGGTCACATCCGTCTTAGAGGCGCCATTGCGCGCGACAAGCGTCCCGACAATAGGCAGAGGCCGGAAAGATGGCAACGGCGCTCGGTGGCAATCGGTTGGGAGGGTCGAAATCGGCTGGCCGCGAGCGCATCGGCCGGAAAATCGGGTCGCGGCGCTGCGGTCAGAGGATCTTCTGTTGCTGCAGGTTGAGGCGGAGATCGCGCAGCATCTCGCCGAAGATCTCCTCGATCATTCCCGTCGACCAGACGACCATGGTGCCGTAGGGCGAGCGCTTGCGCTGCATGAAGCCCGCCGTCTCGAAATCGATCAGCGTCTTGCGGCAGGTCTCGCTCGACATCACCGCCACCAGGAAGCGGGCAAGATTGGACTGGTCGATCGCGCCTGCCTTCTCCGCCCAGTTCTGGATCAGCCGCGGCTTGGTGTCGGCGGTGAACATCGAGGCGAGTGCGCGATCCTGCGACAGCCCCAAGCGCTGCAGCTTGGCCGGATCGCGGGTGAGCGAAACCACGTAATCATTGTGAAGATCGGCGAAACGCTCGATATCCGCAGCCGTACTGATACCGAAGACCTTCATCGAATAGAGGAATTCCGCCATCAGATAAGTCGGCTCCGAGCGCAGCTGCGCCAAGTGCTTGTCGTCCTTGCTGGCGGAAGCCGCGCAGACGCGATCGGAGAAGCCTATTCTCGCGGCGCGAACCTGCTCCAGCAGGCTGATATCGAGCGCCAGTTCGTCACCGTTCCATTCCAGCATAAGCATTCCCTGCCAGTAAATCTTTGCTGCGATGATCTTGTACTATTGCCGGCGCCGATCTCCAAATCGTTTGGAAAGCAACAGCTTGCTGACAAGGCACATCTGTCCTACCATTTTAAAGACTTGACGGTCTTTTGGGGGTCGAGGCAATGCGTGGTTTAGCGTCGCATGTTCTGATTGCCGCGGCACTTGCGGTTGCTTGGCCGGTTTTTGCCAAAGACACTGTGATGATCGAGCTTCCGGGCGGCGACGGCGGGCGTTCGGTCGGCATCATTTCCGCCAATGAGGAAGTCGAGGCATCCGGTCCGGCGGCGATCACCGTCGGCGACGACGGCACCATCTATATTCTCGACCAGAATAACGGCCGCGTGCTCGCTATCGATGCCGAACGCTCGCAAGCCGAGCCCGAGATCCTGCCACTGCCGGAGAATGCGACGCCGGAGGATTTGGCGGTCGTCCATAACGAGCTCTACCTGTGGTCGGATGGTGTCGTGCCGCTCGAGCGTTCCACCGAGGCCGACGGCCGGTCGCAGACGCTGCGCGCCGTCGACGGCGGCGATGCCGACGATTATACCCGCTCGGTGTTCGCCTCGATGGGCTCGGTGCCGCCGGGGCCGCTGAACAGCATCGTCGACGAGATCGGCCGCAGCACCAGCCGGCCCGCGGCCCGCCCGCCGGTCATTCAATATGTGCCGAGCCGCGGGCTCGGCGATATCGTTGCCGAGGTCTCGGCTGCAAATGACAAGGCGGAGATCCTGCTGCGGCGCAGCAGCTCGGAAGAGAATTTCCTGTCGCTGCCGCTCACCGCAGAGGGTCGCATCGGCACCGTCGAACTTCTCGACATCGACACGACGGGCCGGCCCTATGCGCTGGTCGAACTGGTGCCGGCCGACCGGCCCGAGCGCACCGGCATGCTGGTGGTGCGCTTCACCCCGAACGGGGCGATGGACCGGGTCTACGACCTGCCGATTGATTCGGGCACGGTCTTCTCCAGGCGTTTCGTGGCGATCGGCCCGCGCGGCGACGTGCTTTATTTACGATCTCAGGAAAGCCGGTCCCAGGTGCTGCGGCTCGACGGCCGGGACCCCGGCCGTAAATTGGCCGTCGCGCTTCCGGCAAAACAGCTGAATGCCGGCAAACCCGGCAAGATGCCGAAGGTGGCGATCGTGCCGAAGTCGCGCGGCGACGTCATCGAGCGGGCGATCGGCTTCGAGACACTGAACTGGCTGGTGACGCCGGCTGCCTATGGCGGGGATCCGGGGCCCGGCTGCGTCAACATGAACCGGCTGCGCCGGCCGATCTATCTGATCGGCAAGCGCGGCCAGACGGTGAAGGGCGTTCCCTATTGCTGGGGCTGCAAGACGCCGCTCGAGAATTTCATCGGCGGCGTCGAAAAGGGCCAGACCGCCGGCAATGTCTGCACCAAGAGCGCGCCGCAATCCAATATCCTCGGCGTCGATTGCTCCGGTTTCGTCAGCGACGCCTGGGGCCTGAAGATGCACGTGTCGACGCGCGCCATTCCCGGCATCACCAAACGCCTCTCCGACCCCTGGTCGCTGCGGCCGGGCGACGCGCTGAACAAGCCGGGCTCGCATGTGCTCTTGTTCATGCGCTTCACCGACGACCGCAAGGTCGAGGTGATGGAGGCCTCGCCGAACGCCTGCAAGGGTCGCGTCTGTCGCAACACCTATTCGCTCGGCAGCCTGCTGATGCGCGGCTACCAACCGGTGCGCTTCAAGGGGCTGGATGGTTGAGCGGCCGTGGGCTGACGAGCCATTCAGTGTTACCGCGTCCTTTGCGCGTCTTTCAGGCGCGCGGCGCTGTCGGCGCCAGGCGCCGCTTCGCCATCGCCAAAAGCCCGTGCGCCGCGACGCTCTCGGCATAGTCCCGATAGGCGGGATCCCGGCTCAGCATGCGCTCTTCGGCGCGTGCGCGCATGAGGTAGATGAGGCTGACGATCGCCAGCATGCCGGCCCGCGCAAGGCCTTCGGCAAGACCGCTGGCGATAAAGCTCGGAGCCGCAAACAGCCACCAGGCAATGTTCTTCGAGACATAGGCTGGATGTTTGATGAAGCGGTAGGGGCCTGTGGTGATGATGCCGCGATGGGTCAGGTTGGAAAATCGCGGCCCGAAGGCGGCGGTGGCCCAGACATAGATCAGGGCGCAAAACAGCATCGCCACGCTCCACAATATGAAGAGAGCCGAGCCTTCCCGGATCATCGTATCCCAGCCCGGCCCTTCGCCATAGGGCACGAAGGCATGTGAAATCGCAGGGAAGAACGGCTCATAGCAGACGAGGCAGACGAGCCAGCCGAGCGCTGTCGTCTCCGTCGCCCTGACATGCCATCCGAAAAGCTTGAACGTGGCGATGTAGCCCCCGGCCGCAAGCACGAGGTCAAGAAGAAAGACAAGCCGCATCAGGCCTTCGAACCAGGCGGTCGAGAGCGGTGCAAACACCCATGCGGGCTTATCGACGAGTTCGGAAAGACCCGCCATGCCGCCTGAGAACATCAGCACGAGAAAGAAACATTTGATCGCGAGCAGGCGCAGCGCAAACAGCACGTCCTCCTCGCGAAAATCCTGCATCAGCACCGCACGGCCGACCTGATTGAGATAATCGTCGGGTTCGTCGGCGACCAGATCGGTGACCGCGACGTAGAGAATGGTGGCGATGGCGAGTGCGATGGAAATAGGGATCGTCGTGTGGCTGGCCTCGACGATCCATTGGACCGCCGACGATTGCGTGAAAAACGGAAACAACGAACAGGCGATGACGACCCCGCCCAAAAGCGCAGCGAGTCCGACGAGCTTCGTTCCGACGCGGCGCCAAAAGACGGCGGGAGCCTCCCCCCGCCTCTCTCGATATGTCCATGCCCGACGAGCAGCGGATATGCCGTCGGCGACGATCCACGCCAAGAGAAGGCAGGCGACGGCAAATGCCATGGCCTTGCCGGGTTCAAGCTGCAGATAGGTCGCAAGTACAATGCCAACCAAGGCCCCGATAAGCGTCGCAGCCTGGATGGTGAGAGGGCTCCCGTTAACGGTATCCCTCTCCTGCTGTCGTGGCACGCGCTCAGCTTCTTCGATCACCGGACCGGCTGGACGAAAGGCTGCGAGAAGACGGGGCGCCGTTTCCGCGCCGCCTGCACCGCGAGCGCAACTGCGGCTTCATCCGTCAGCGGAGATGCATTCTCCAGCAACGAGACCATCGCAATATCGAGCTTGTCGTAATCGACCATGTAATAGCCCGATCCAGTATTGATGACCGCCTCAGGTCTGATGGCCAGCAGATCCTGCGCCATCGTGCCGATGAACATCGGCCCGCCCCAGATGTAGCGGAAGGCGTAGATGGGTATGCCCTCAGCCGAGGTGCCGAGGCGACGTATATCGGTCTTCAGGCGACGGTCGGACCAACCGCCACTGGAACTCGAACTGGAAGAACTGGAGCCGCTGGAACCACTGGAACCCGAGGAACCACCAGAGCCGCCGCCCATTCCACCGGAATCGGAGTTCGAACCCGAACGGGAGTCATTGCCGGAGCTGGCAAAAACCGGTGTATTGCTCTTCGCGGCCACTTTTCGAACGGTGGGCGTGGTTTTCCTGGCAGGCGTAGCGTTCCTTGCTGGCTCCTCGCTGGCGAACAGCGTCTTGGCGCCAGGATCAAAGATGCAACTCTGTAGGATTGCGCCTGAGCCCGCGATAAAAGTCGAGCACATTAGAATACGGATGATGAGCTTGCTGTTCATGTAGGGCGCCCCCGGATCGCCATTTAGAAGAGATCGTACCTCGGATTTCGCTTGACCCACGTCGCCTTGGCGAGCTGAACGAGCCTGTCATCGAGCGACTTGGTTTTCGGAAGCGCCTTTTTCTCCTGAGCAGTCAGCTCAGCGGCAAAGGTCTCCTCCGCTTTCTTCTTTGCAGCATTGGGCAAGGTCTTGAGTGCTACCTTTGCCTGGTTCTTGGGATCACCATTGCTCGGCAGGTTGATGGCGGTCGCCAGTGCGAAATAACGGGCGGCCGTAGCCAGGCCGTCAGCGTCGGCACCATCTTCCTTCGCCAGTAATGCACGGTCCAGCGCGCCCCAATAGTCGCCGCGTTCGGCGCCCATCTCCAGCCATTTCACTGCTTCGGTCTTGTCCGCGGCAACGCCGACGCCGTCCCGGTACATGCGTCCGAGATTGGTCGGAGCATAGGGCTGACCGCCCTCTGCCGCGCGCGTGAAAAGTTCAAGCGCTTTCGGAAGGTCCTCCGGAGCGCCCTTTCCAAATCGATAGACGAGGGCAAGATTGTTCAGTGAATAGATGTCGTTGCGCTGGACGCCGGCCTCGTAGAAGCGAATGCCGCGGTCGGGATCGGCCGGAACGTTGACGCCGTTCAGGAAGATGTAGCCGAGCTCGTTCATAGCATAGGTGTGGCCGAGATCCGCGGCCTGCAGCATCAGGCGCAATCCCAACTGCTGATCGGCCTTGGTGCCGCGGCCGTAATAGAGGGATTTGCCGTAGCTGTGCAGGGCAAAGGGGTCGCCCTTGGCCGCACCACCCTTGGCGATCTCGCTTGCCTTGGCCGCATCGCGCGGAACGGAAGCGCCGAACTCGTAAAGGCTCGACAGTTCGTAGATCGCCCGCACATGCCCGGCATCCATTGCCTTCTTGATTGTCGCAAAAGCCGTCTTGGTGTCGCGATTGGCGAGCTGGGCGCGGCCGAGTTGATAGACGAAACGCGCCACCTCAGGATAGTTTTTCATAGCCTCCGTGCAGGCGGGCACGGCGACATCAGGATCGATTTCGTTCGGAAGTTTGCCTGCGGTCACGCCCTGCAGGTCGAGGGGTGCTGCGGCTGCGGCGTCGCAGGCGTCGAGCACCGGCTTGAAGGTGACGGTCGCCGGCGGCAGATCGTCGTTGGCGGCCTGCAGTGTCAGAGCAAAAGGCTGGTTCTCGGTACCGATCTGCGGCTCGTAGGAGAGGGCCGGAATATCGGCTGCCTCCAGCACATGGCCGAGCCCGATCACCCGGTCGCCGGCGCGCAGCGTGCCCTTGTCGGGCAGGGTCGCGACCTTGAAGGTCATTTCCGCGGCCGATGCCGGGACGATCGGCAGGCTGGTCTTGACCGGGCCGACGCCGATCGGCGTATCCATGTCGCGCGACAGCGTCTTCAGATAGGCGTCGGCATCGGCAAGCCGCACCTGCTTTTCCTCTTCGAGCTGGGCGAGCTTGGCGCCGGCATCCGCCGAGACGGTGATGGCGACGACGCCCTGAGTCGCCTGGCCATAGGGATCGCTGACGGTGTAACCGATCAGGCCGACGGTTCCGGCGGTTACACCGGATGAATCATAGCTCAGCGCCGTCAGCGCCGCGGCGGGCATCTTGTCGCCCTGCGCAACCGGCTTGCCGTCGAAGCTGAGTTTGCCGGTCTGGGGAAGCTGGGTCAGGGTGACGAGCAGCGCCGAGCCGGTCTCGTCGTGCGGCGGGGAGATCGGCAGCTTGGTGCTGGCAGCGCCCTCCGGCACGCTCACCTGCTGCATCGACTCGACGCTCGGCGGCGGCGGCGCCGGAATGAAATAGAAGCTGTCCATCAGCGAGGAGTTTTCCCAGGGGACCTGCTTGCCGCCGGTCATGGCGATCACGTCGCGGCGCACGTCGGTCAGGACCTGGCGGATTTCCTTGTTGGGTTCGCTGGCGCGTTTGATGAAGGATTCGGAATAGGGGCTGAGCGCCCCGGTGCCGTCGAGCGCCACCTGGCCCGGTTCGGTTGAGAAGGCGATCAGGCTGCCGAGATCGCTGTCGATGCGCGCAAGCCCGCGGGTGGCGCCGACCGGCTCCAGCTTTTCCGCCATCCAGAATTTCTGGGCGTTGAAGGGATTGTTGCGGCAGGCGTCGAGGAAGATCAGCTGCACCCGCGAATTCTGCTTGAGATGATTGAGGATGAGGTCGAGCGGCATGGTCTGCGTCTCGACGTCATAGGGCGTCTCCAACGTTGCATCGACCGGCACGATGAAATTCTGCCCTCCCACCTGGATGCCATGGCCGGAATAATAGATCAGGCCGGCCTCGGCATTGCTGGTCGAACGCAGGAAGCGGCGCACCGTATCCTCGAGCCCGATGCGGTCGACATTGACGCCGATCGTCACGTCGAAACCGGCCGCCCGCAGCGTGCTCGCCACCTCTTCGACATCATTGGCGGGATTGGGAAGCGAGGGCAGCGTCTTATAAACCGAGTTGCCGATGACGAGGGCGACGCGGCGTCCACTCTCACCTTCGCTGATGGCGGCATAGGCCGTGCCGATCGACAGCAGCATTGCCGCTAGGATCAGCAGGTAAGCGCACAGTCTCTTGACGTCGTGAAACTTGGGCATGGCTCGATCGCAAACATTCTATTGTTTAAGTTCAATAAAATTTGCTGGCCTGCTGGTGCTGGGCCCCCTCGGCATTCACACTTTGAAAATATTCCTCAGCGCCGTAAAAAGCAAGCTTCGCCGCCTCCAAGTGAATTGGAGCAGTCCCCTCAGATTGGAAGCCCATCGGCGGCAGGAAAGACTGTCGAAATCAGGAAAATTATCCTGAAGCGCGCAATGGATACGTCAGCTCCGGCGAAGTTTTCTTAACCCCGAAACGTATAGTTGCTGATCGAGGCCGGTTTCATCTCAATGGAGAAGCCCGGCAGGGTCGGCGGCATGTAGGCGGCGTTGTCGATCCGGCAGGGGTCGAGGAAGTGTTCGTGCAGGTGATCGACATATTCGATCACGCGGCCGTCCTTGGTGCCGGACACGGCGATGTAATCGATCATCGACAGATGCTGCACATATTCGCAGAGGCCGACACCACCGGCATGCGGCCAGACCGGCAGGCCGAACTTGGCGGCGATCAACAGCACGGAGAGAACCTCGTTCAGCCCGCCCATGCGGCAGGAATCGATCTGCACGATATCGATTGCGCCCTCGGCGATGAACTGCTTGAACATGATGCGGTTCTGGCACATCTCGCCGGTCGCGACCTTTACCGGCGCGATCGCCTGGCGGATCTTGCGGTGACCGGCGACGTCGTCGGGGCTGGTGGGTTCCTCGATGAAGAAAGGTTTTGCCGACGATAGCGCCTTGACCCAGTCGATCGCCTGGCCGACATCCCAGACTTGGTTGGCGTCGATCATCAGGTAACGATCGGGACCGATCACCTCGCGGGCGATCCTCAGGCGGCGGATATCGTCTTCGAGGTCGCGGCCGACCTTCATCTTGATATGGTTGAAGCCGGCGTCGATCGCCTCCTGGCAGAGGCGGCGCAGTTTCTCGTCCTCATAACCGAGCCAGCCGGCCGAGGTCGTGTAGCAGGCATAGCCTTCCTTTTCGAGGATGGCGATGCGCTCGGCCTTGCCCGCCTCGGCGCGCTTCAGGATCTCGATGGCCTCCTCGCGCGTCAGCACATCGGTGAGATAGCGGTAATCGACGATATCGGCGATCTCCTCCGGCGACATCTCGGCGACGAGCCGCCAGACCGGCTTGCCCGCCTGTTTGGCAAGCAGATCCCAGACGGCGTTGACGACAGCGCCGGTCGCCAGATGAATGGCGCCCTTTTCCGGGCCGATCCAGCGCAGCTGGCTGTCGCTGGTCAGATGCCGCCAGAATTTGCCGGGATGGGCCAGCACGTCGGCGAGGTCGGCGCCGACGATCAGATGACGCATCGCCTCGATCGCCATGCAGCAAATGTCGTTGCCGCGGCCGATGGTGAAGGTCAGGCCGTGGCCAGCGAGATCAGGCGCATCGGTATCGAGAATGACATAGGCGGCCGAATAGTCCGGATCGGGGTTCATCGCATCCGATCCATCCAGGCTTTGCGAGGTGGGAAAACGGAGATCGAAGACGCGAAGTTCGGTGATGCGGGTCATGATTGTTCCTCCCGATTACATGGGACCGGCCGATTGCAATAGCCGGCATGGCCGCCGGCCGTATCGTCACTTTGTTTTTATGCATGTCGTTGTCCCGGAACCGCTGCACACTTCCGGGCGACATGTATCAGTTCAGATCGTCCAGCCGCCGTCGATGGCGATCGCCTGGCCCGAGGTATAGGTGGCGCCGGCGAGATAAACGGCGAGATCGGCGATCTCCTCCGGCGAGCCGAGCCGGCCCATCGGCTGGCGAGCGATGAAGGCGGCGCGCGCCGCGTCATAATCGCCCTGGGCGCGCATGCGGTCCTGCAGCGACGGGCTTTCCACCGTGCCGGGGCAGATGGCGTTGCAGCGGATGCCTTCGGCGACATAGTCGGCAGCGACGGATTTGGTCAGGCCGATGACGGCGGCCTTGGTGACGCCATAGGCGAAGCGGTTCGGCACGCCCTTGATGCTGGAGGCGACGGAGGCCATGTTGATGATCGCCCCGTCCTTACGCTCCAGCATGCCGGGCAGCACAGCGCGGATAGTGCGGATCATCGCCTTGACGTTGAGGTCAAGCGCAAATTCGAAATCGCTATCCTTCATCTCTAAGATCGAGCCTGAATGAACGAAGCCGGCGCAGTTGAACAGCACGTCGACAGCGCCGATCTCGGCGACGAGGGCCTTGACCGCATCCTCTTCGAGCACGTTCAACTGATGGGTGGAAACCCCGGTTTCCGCGGCTAACGTCGCCAGCGCGCCGGTGTTGATATCGGTCGCGTGGACCTTGGCACCGACCGCGGCAAAGGCTTCCGCCGTCGCCCGGCCGATGCCCTGGCCGGCGGCGGTGATGAGAACGGTCTTGCCGGAAAGTCTGTTTGTCATGTCACGGGCCTTTTCTGGAAATGTCTATGCCGAACGATCGAATGCAGGTTGTCTTGATGAGGGCTGGGAATGCGCCCTTTTCCCACTTTGCGCGCTTTGACCGCCCTCCGGCAAGATGCGGCCTGCGGCCGGCCTAGTCTGAGTTCTAAAAGCGTGCGATATCCAAAGTAGCCAAGGTCGTCTTCAGTGATGATTTGTCTGTTTATAGACAAACAGACGGTTGGCCAAGGGTCAAGCGCAAACTTTTCCTTTTCGGACTGCGGTTCTGCGTATATGCAGAATGATATTTACAGGAGGAAGGAATGGAGACCGACGAGTCAGACCGCTATCGCGCTCCTGCGCTCGACAAGGGCCTCGATATCCTCGAATTGCTCGCCGGCGTCGACAGCGGCCTCACCCAGGCCGATATCGCCAAGCGGCTTGATCGCAGCCCCAACGAATTCTACCGCATGCTCGACCGCCTGGTGCGCCGCGGTTACGTCACCCGGCTGGATGGCGACCGCTATTCGTTGACGCTGAAGCTCTTCGGGCTCGCGCAACTGCATGCGCCGGTGCGCCGGCTCGCTTCCTACGCCACGCCGCTGATGCGCGATCTCGCCCAGCGCACACGCCAGGCCAATCACCTTGCCGTCTTCGATCGCGGTGCTGCCGTTGTCATCGCCCAGCAGGAGGCGCCGGACTATTGGGGCTTCTCGATCCGCATCGGCGCCCATATCAGCCTGTTTGACACTGGTTCTGGGCATGTGCTGCTCGCCTTCCGCAGCGCCGAGGAGCGGGAGATGATGATCTCAGAGCATGTCCGCAGCCGCGCGGAGATCGAACTTGGGCCCGATTTCTACGATCGTCTCGATCAGATCCGCGAGCGCGGCTACGAGATGATGGCAAGCGCCCAGACGTCAGGCGTCTACAATCTGTCCGCACCCGTTCTCGGGCCGGACGGGCGCTGCATCGCCGCCCTCACCTGCCCCTTCATCGCCCTCGTCAATGCGCCGACCGCGCCCGATATCACTCAGGCGATCACGCTGGTGCAAAAGGCTGCCGCCCAGCTTTCGCTGCTGGCCGGTGCGGATATCGGCAATCCTGTTTGATGGTCGGGAACTGCCTCTCATCCGCCTGCCGGCATTTCTCCCGACTGGCGGGGAGAAGGGACATGCCGCACCGGCTTCCCCAATCTCGACGCTGCGTTTGGCACGTCCCCTCGCCCCGTTTTTACGGGGAGAGGCTTAGGGTGAGGGGCAAATCACAGGTTCAAACCGGGCAGCACTCCTGCACGAAAAATTTCTATTTGAACAATCCATTCACCAGAAATAGGCTGCGGCAAAGCCATGTTTGGAGGAAAAAGCGTGCTCATCGACACCCATCTGCACATCATCGATCGGTCGGCGCTGCCCTATCCCTGGCTCTCCGGGGTGCCCGATCTCGATCATGATTTTCTCTATGAGACCTATGCGGCCGAGGCGCGGCGCTGCGGCATCACCGCGGCGCTGCACATGGAGGTCGACGTCGATCCGGCCGCCATGCAGGCCGAGACCGATCATATCGCCGGCATCGCCGGAAAGGCGGGCAGCCTGATTGCCGGCGCCATCGTTTCCTGCCGGCCGGAAGAGCAGGGCTTTGCCGCCTATCTCGAACGGCAAAAGGCCGATCGCTTCGTCAAGGGGTTCCGCCGCGTGCTGCATGTGGTGCCCGATGATGTGTCGGAAGGCGCCCTGTTTCGTGAAAATATCAAGCGCATCGGCGGCAGCGGCCTGACCTTCGACCTCTGCACCGTGCCGCACCAGGCGGGCCGTGTGACCGCCCTTATCGATCTGGCGCCGGATGTGCAGTTCGTGCTCGACCATTGCGGCGTGCCCGATATCCGCTCCGATGCATTCGACCCATGGAAAGCCGGCCTATCGGAGATTGCCCGGCGGCCGAACGTCGTCTGTAAGATCTCCGGCGTCGTTGCCTATGCCGATGCCGAGACTTGGACGGCACAAACGCTGCGACCCTATATCGAGCATGTCACGGCAAGTTTCGGCTGGGATCGCGTCGTCTGGGGCAGCGACTGGCCGGTCTGCACGTTGGGCGGCGGACTTTCCACCTGGGTCGCGGCGACCCATGCGGTGCTGTCCGGCAGCAGTGAGGCCGAGCGGTCCAAGCTGCTTTTTGCCAATGCGCAGCGCCTCTGGTCCCTTTGACGTCACGAAATCAAAGGATGTGCTGTGCCTTACAAAAGTGCTACTTTGGCATGTCTTTTGCTTGAGTAAGCATGAAGCAACGCAAGTGTTTCGGTTTGGGACGACTTACCACCAAGCAATTGCTAGCTTTAACCATCTCAGGTAAAAGTTGTCAGACACGGATTTGGCGAATAATTCAATCCGGTGTCCTCAGGAGGGAAACAAATGAAAGAAGAACCGCATTCCGTCGATGTTCATGTCGGAAAGACCATCCGTATACAGCGTCTGCTGAGGAAGGTTTCACAGACGGAACTGGGCGATCGTGTCGGCGTAACGTTCCAGCAGATCCAGAAATACGAAAAGGGCTCCAACCGAGTTTCCGCCAGCATGCTGGTTGAAATCGCCGGCGCTCTGAAGGTCGACGTCCGGACGTTTTTCGACGATCTGTCGACACCCGATACGGCCAATGACAATCCGGCCCCCAGCGAGGAATTCATCATTTCGCGCGAAGGCGTGCTTCTCAATGCGGCGTTCTTTTCGATCAAGAACGAAGCTCTTCGCAAGAAGATCCTGAAGCTCGTCCAGGCGATTGCCAACACCGAGCAACTGGAAAGCGACGCGGCCGAATAGACCGGTTGTCCCTCACGCGACCGGGGCGGACCGCATGAGGATAACTGATCTGGATCGATCGGGATCAATGGAGATTAATCGAGCTTGATGGTAACTCATCGAGATCGATGGGAATCGACTGGGATCAATACAATCGATCGGAATTAATGACGATCGATCAGGATCAGATTCTCGCTGGCATCCTTCATTGCGATCTTGGCTTTGCTGCCGAGCAGCTTCTCGAGATTGACGTCTAGCTCCCTGTCGGGATCTATGCCGTCCCAATCGATGACGACCTGTAGCAGCGCCATGTTCGTCAGGTGCATCAAATTACGCAGCTGAAGCTTTTCAGCCTCCTCTTTGGCCGCCGACAGCAGCCGGAAGATCCTTGCGTATTCGCTGCCGGTACCTTCGTTGCGTTGTTCAAACATCATCCCGCCCCTTTGGCCGTGAAACCCTACGATTCCATCACCACTGCATCTTTCTGCCGTTACCGTTATTCAAGCGTTACAGGAACCGCATTGCGCGTGACTTGGGCGTGCAGCAGCTGCCAATGCGAGGTTGCGGCAAAGCGCCAGTCACGGTCGACGGGCAGGAATTCGTCCCGGCGCAACCATTCCAATACCAGCCGGGCGTCGTTGCGCTTGCGCTCGATGCGATTCCCGCGGATAGCGGCGAGGATGGTGTCCCGGCGCGGCTTGCGGAAACGGCACTCGTCGACGACCTTGGCATAGGTGCGCTCGGAAAAATGCAGGAAACGGCCGGCAAGCAGCAGTTTCTTGCGCTCGCCGGACGAGATCTCGCCGCCGGCAAGAAGCGCGTCGATCGTCGGCTCGAAATCGACCCACGGCACCGAAAGAGGCAGCCAGCCAAGCGCCTGTGGCGCATGCACCAGCGCGACGGCCTCGTCGTCGAGCAGCCGCCCGGCTTCGTAATCCTCGAAGATCGAGCCGATCCCGACCATGCCAAAAGGCGCGCATTCGGCTGCTCGCAAGGCGCCCATACTGGCACCGCCGGCAACGGCGACATCATGATCCAGCGCGAACAGAATTTCCTTGTGCCATACCGATGGCAGATCGCCGAAATAGCCGTCGACGAGGCCGATGGCGGTAGCGCCGTCGTGAACGGCCTTCAGGATGTCGCCGCAGGCAGCCGGCGGCCGGAAATCGATGCGCGGGGACATGGCTCTCGCTGCAGTGAGATCGCTGCCAAGGCTCGGACCGACGAACAGCACCTTCATGAATCGGCTCCTCTCATGGTGTTGACCGCCCGCATGCCGAGCTGGATGTACTGGCCCGAAATATCGACCTCCAGGCCCGGCACGATCACCCTGACGACGGAGACCGGCATAGCCCGGTGCGCGAACGGCACGACGACGATCTGCCCGATGCCGCTCGCCGCCAGGCGGCCGGCGATATGAGCGATGGTTTCCTGGATCGTCGCCGGGCGGGGATGACGCGGCTGGAAGGCGCGCATCCGGCCGCCTCCCTCGCAGAGTTCGACCACCTGCTGCATCGCAGCGCTCTGGTCGAGCCGCTGATAGACGCGCGGCGAAAAATCGTCGCGGCTGCCGGCAATTGCGGTCAGCCGGCTCTGCGCCGCTTCGGTAATGGCACGCAGTGCGGCGCGCACGGGATCGGGATGGCAGCCGCAGCCGCCGCAGACATGGGCCCAGCGCGCATCGACGCGGTCGGAAAGATTGCCGGGCATGATGACGGCGAGAAAGGCGGGAACGCCGATATCGGTGGTCATGTCGATGAGCAGCAGCCGCATTCCGGCCCGCGCGATCCGATCGGTCATGACATCTATGACCGCATCACCGAAGGAGGCGGGGTCGATCCGGCTCTCCTTCAGCTGCTCGGGCGATTTCAGCTGGGTCAGGGCCCAGGCGTCGCGCTCCACCAGTTCGCAGAGCCCGTGCAGGACCGCTTCGGACGGCGTGTTGCCGGAGGCGAGCCCATCGCTCGACTGCTCGAAGCCCGGCGGCCTTTCGCCGCGATGGTCGAGGCCGACGAGCCACCAGGGCACGAAAACGCTGCTGCCGGAAAGGATGTCGAGCCCGGAGCACCAGGGGATGAGGCCGCTGCCGATCTCATCGGGCGCGCAGCGTGCCACATTGTCGAGATCGATCATGGCCGCATGCTCCGCCCGCATGCCGGCGACGCTCGCCTGCGTCAGGTCGGCGGGCGCAATTTCCGCAATCCGAGTCTCGATCGCTTCCATGGCGGCCGAGGTCATGGCGGCATCATTGTCGATGCCTTTGCCCTGAAACACCGAGAGCGTATGGCTGTTCGGCCGGGTTGCGAAAGCGACGGGGATGTTCAGGACGTCGAGTGCGGTCAGCAGGCCGACGCGGGTGATGCCGAACTCGCGCAGATGCGGCCTGATGGCTGCAAGTGTCTGAGCCGGCGTGACTGCACGGTCATGATAGTCGCTGACGCCAGCCGATGATCGTTCGAGGTCATCGGCAAGCGCTTCAAGAGCATTTCCGTTTTTCTTGGAAACACGAAAATGCTCTTTGTTTTCGCGCAATTCCGGACGCAAAACCGCTTCACATTTTTGCTGGAATTGCTCTAGATCGGCGAAAGCGGACATACCGATCTTGTCCTCAGCGGAATCTCAGCGCATGCGTCAGGCTTTCGAGCGCATTGGCGGATACGGTGAGTTCGTCCTGTTTCATCGCTGCTCTGGCAGCTGCAGAGAAGCGCAGGGACTGTGTCTGAACTGTCGTGGTTTCAGCATTCGTCTTCATGTTTCATCTCCGATTGATTGGGCAGCCTCGCTGCCGTTAACCATCAGAGGGAAACATTGCCTGCGTCATTTAAGCGTTACAGGCTTCGTTAAAAGGCCGTGCAATCAGGGAAGACCGGCGAGTTGCAGGCCTTTTATCAGCGGTTCGGTAAAGGTGGGATCGCGATCGGGGACGAAATGACGGATGTCCTCGCTGCGGAAATCCGGAAAGTTTTCCAGAACCGTCCTGGCATAGGTCCCCGCCTTGCCCTTATCGCCCGCCATCGCATGCGAGGCGGCGAGTAGACGCGCCGTTGCCTGTTTAGTCTTCACCGGCTCCAGGGCGTCGATCGCCTTTTCATACTCTTCACGCATGAAATGGATACCGCCGAGGTTCCAGTAATAATAATCCGGCGGCAGCGGATTGAGCTTGAAGGCCGCGCGGCTGAGTTCCAGCGCCCGGTCGAAATCGCCGTCATGGGAAAGGGCGTCGGCGAAATCAGCGAGGATGTCGGCGTCGTTGGGATTGAGATCCTGGGCCTGCTGGAAATATTCCAGGCTTTCGTCGAAGCGGCGACGATAGAGCGCGACGAAACCAAGCTCGCGGTAGGCCCGGCCGCTATTGGGGTCGGACTGCTGCGCCAGCCGGGCAGCACCATTGGCTTCATCGAGCAGTTCCTTGTCGCGCATGCCGCGGATCAGCCATTCCATGCCAAGCGCGCGCGACACGCCGGCATGGGCGGCGGAGAAATGCTCATAGCGGTTGAGCGAGGATTTGAACCATTTGCGCGCCTGACGCAGATGTTGGAGGTCGGTCTGGGCGATCAGCCGCTTGCCTTCCAGGTAAAGACGGTAGGCAGACGCCGGCGCCTCGCCGATCGGCATCGCCAGTTCGTGGCGTTCGATCGTGTCGGCGAGCGAGGAGACGATCCGCCGCGTCAGATGCGCGAAGGATTCGCTGATCTTCTGCATGACCAGGGGCAGTTCCAGCGCCCAGATCACCTCCGATGTCGTCGTCCGCGTCAGCCGGCAAGTGGCATAGACATCCTCGTCGCGACCCTGGATGGTGACATAGACTGCATAGTCGAAGCTGAGGTCGAGCGGGCCGGGCACCGCACGGGCCGGATCGATCGAGCGGCTGAGGATCTCCAGGCTCGTATGCGCCGCAATCACCTTGAAGCCGCGCTGCTGGCTAAGCCCGATGGTCACGTCTTCGAGAAGCGCCCTGCCGACGCGCTCCATCAGCGGATCGGTGAAGATGCTTTCCGGCGGCAGGATGATGATGCGCGGCTGGCCAAGCAGATTGGCAGACATGCCAGGCGCCGACGTGCGCTCCGGCGCGGCAGCTTGTGCTGGAGGGATCAGGCCGAGTTCGCGGGCAAGCGCCGTGGTGCTTTCCTCCGGCTCGGTGTCGAAATCATCCTTCAGCTGGCTCTTGCATTTCAAATAGGCCTGACGGGCCGCGGCCGGGTCGTTCAGCCTGACCTGGGTGCGCATCAGGGCGCGATAGGCGGTTTCGCTGGCGGGGTCGAGTTCCAGCAGACGCCGGGCAAGGGCCACCTGCTCTTCGTCCGATCTGTCTTCCGATGTCTCGATCAGCCGCGTGAGGTGGGCGGAGCGCAATTCGTCGATACGCTGGCGCTCGAAGGTCAGCCAGTCCTCGGCGCCCTGGGTCGGCGATTTGGCGCCTTCGAGCAATTCGCCGTTCAGCATATCGCTGTCTTCGGGGGAGAGCGGCCCTTTCTGCTTCAGGATATGGACGTCGACTTCCCAGCCATCGGCAAGCCCGATATGGGTTCGGGTTGCGGCAAGCAGTGGCGGAAGGTCGGCGGGAATGCTCTGTTCGATGCGCGCCAAAAGCTGGCGCAGGCTGCCTGCCCGTTTTTCCGGCAGTTCCGATTGCCAGAGTTGGCGCCTGACGGTTTCGCGGTCGAGTTCGAGATTGGTTTCGGCCGCGAGCATGGCGAGGAGAAAATAAGACTTCTCCGGCAAGGGGAGTTCCCTCCCCGCCGCCAGCAATCGCGGTCGTCCGAGCAGGCAGAGCCTGTTCGTCGACATCTGTCCGGATGTCCGTTGCATCCCGGTTCTCACCCCTGAAGCCAATGCGTAAAAACGCACCGGCGGTCCAGAGATCATGTTAGTGCTATAAAGCCGCCGCGCATAGCGGTTTTGCTGTAAAATGGCAAAATTTCAGCGAATATTTGCATTTCCGTGTGTCGCTCGCCGATAAGATGCTTCGTCGAAACTTGCGGTGGCCGCCGTTTTCTACGTCCGGATGCGGCGCGCTATTCGAACTGCCCCGTTACAGCACTTGCGCAAGCCGTTTCGGGCTTGTTTCCGCTGCGGCCGCGGCCTCGAGGAAATCGAGACCGATATCCAGCACGGGCGCGCTGTGCGTCAGCCAGCCGACGGAGATGAGGTCGACGCCGGATGCCGCGATTGCGGCAGCGGTTGCCGGTGTCACCCGGCCGGATGCCTCGGTGATCGCCCGGCCGGCGACGATGGCAACGGCTTGGCGCAGCTGATCCGGCGTCATGTTGTCGAGCAGGACCGCGTCGACTCCGGTGTCCATCGCTTCGCGCAGCTGATCGAGGGTGTCCACTTCGACCTCGATCTTCACCAGATGGCCGATGCCGGCGCGGGCCCGGCGGATGGCCTCGGTGACGCCCCCTGATATGGCGATGTGATTGTCTTTGATCAGCACCGCGTCATAGAGCGCGAAACGGTGGTTCATGCCGCCGCCGGCCCGTACCGCATATTTCTCCAGTGCCCTCAGCCCCGGCGTCGTCTTGCGGGTGCAGGCGACGGAGGCTTTGGTGCCGCGGATGGCGGTGGCGATCTCCGCCGTCACGGTGGCGATGCCGGAGAGATGGCCGAGGAAATTCAGCGCGGTGCGCTCAGCGGTCAGGAGGCCACGTGACGGGCCTTCGATGGTGGCGATGATGTCGCCGGGCTTGACCCCATCGCCGTCCTGGAAATGGCGGCGCATGGTGATCTCCGGATCAACCAGGGCGAAGGCGAGTTCGGCCGTATCGAGGCCAGCGATCACGCCTGGCTGGCGGGCGGCCATGATGACTGTCGAGCGATGATCGCTGGGGATGACCGATGCCGAGGTGATATCGCCGGCAAGGCCGAGATCTTCGAGCAGGGCCGCCCGGACCAAGGGTTCGACGATCAGGCGCGGAAGCGGAACAAGGTTCATCTCAGGCACTCCTGGCAAAGGCATAGGGCGGGGTGGCGCGGGCGATCTCCAGCGCATCTGCAAGGCGCATCTGCCGCCGGTTGGCCTTGGCAAGCTTCAGCGGAAAATCGGTGCGGGCATGGGCGCCGCGCGATTCCATCCGCAGGCTGGCAAAGACGGCGATCAGCAGCGCGACGATAGCCGGATCGGAGGCGGGGCCGTCGCCTTCGGCCAGCGGCAGCAGCGCGGCGATCGCGCCCTGCATGGCGCCTGCATTGCGCAAGACGCCGAGATGGCGCGAGACGATCGGCCTGACAAGCGATGCATCGGCCGGCGCCGGCAGGCTTTCGACGGAGACGGCACCGGCCCGGCTTGCCGAGACACCTGAAATGTCGCGCGCCGCCCGCATGCCCATCACCGCTGCCTCCAGGAGCGAATTGCTGGCAAGCCGGTTTGCGCCGTGCAGGCCGGTCGAGGCCGCCTCTCCGGCGACCCAGAGGCCGGGCACCGAACTGCGCCCATTTGCATCCGTGGCGACGCCGCCCATGTGATAGTGAACGGCCGGGCGCACTGGAATAAGATCCTTCCCCGGATCGATGCCGGCCTCGCTGCAAAGGGCCGATATGACCGGAAAGCGCGCGGCAAAGCGGCGGCCGAGGGCATCGCGGGCATCGAGAAAGACCCGGCCCCCGCGGGCGATTTCGGCGCTGATGGCGCGCGCCACGACATCGCGCGGCGCAAGCTCGGCGCCCGGAATGCGGGCCATGAACCGGTCGCCGCGTTCATTGACGAGCAGAGCCCCCTCGCCGCGCACCGCCTCGCTGACCAGCGCCAACGGCCTGCGGCGGGAATCGAGCGCCGTCGGATGGAACTGCACGAATTCCATATCGGCGAGATCGGCCCCTGCCCTTGCGGCAAGCGCGATCCCCTGGCCGAAATTGCCCATCGGATTGGTGGTCGCATCATAAAGCCCACCGATGCCGCCGGTGGCAAGCACCAGCTTGGAGGTCGGCAGGATGGCGGCCCCGTTTGCGGTGGCGCAGAGCAGCCCGGCCACGTGCTCGCCGTCTAGCAAAATCCGCCGGGCTTCGAAACCTTCGAGCACTGATATGGCATGCGTTTGCGCCACCGCCCGCCCCAGCGCGGCGATGATCGCCGCACCCGATCCGTCGCCTTCGGCATGGATGATGCGACGGCGGCTATGGGCGGCCTCCAACCCGAACGAAAGTTCGCCAGCAGCATTGCGGTCGAAGCGGACACCGGCTTGCTCCAGTGCGGCAATCGCTGCCGGTGCCTCGACAACGATGCCGGCGGCGACCATCGGATCGCAAAGGCCGTCTCCGGCGACAAGCGTATCGGCAAGGTGCAGCGCCGCGCTGTCGTCGGCACCCATGCCGGCGGCAATACCGCCCTGCGCCCAGGCGCTCGATGTCTCCGCGCCGAGGGCGGCGCGGGTGACGATGACGGAAGGTTCGGGCGCCAGCGTCAGCGCCGTCATCAGCCCGGCAAGGCCGCTGCCGACAATCACCGTGCGGCCAGAGAGGTGGTCGAGGATCTCGGTCATATCGCCAGCATCCTTTCGACGGCACGGCGGGCGGCGACCGCAATCGCCGGATCGACGGTTACCTCGTGGCGGTTTTCCTCGAGTGCTGCGCGGATATTGGCAAGCGTGATCCTCTTCATATGCGGGCAGAGATTGCAGGGGCGAATGAACTCGACCTCGGGGTGGTGCACGGCGACATTGTCGCTCATCGAGCATTCGGTGAGCAGCACGACGCGGGCGGGCTTCTGCCTGGCGACATAATCCGACATCACTGCGGTGGAGCCGGCAAAATCGGCTTCAGCCACCACCTCGGGCGGGCATTCGGGATGGGCGAGCACCGTCACGCCCGGATGGTTTTCGCGCAGTTGGCGCACGTCATCGGCGGTGAAGAGTTCATGGACCTCGCAATGGCCGTGCCAGGCGATGATCTCGACATCGGTCTCGCGGGCGACGTTGCGGGCCAGATATTCGTCCGGGATCATCAGCACCTTCGGCACGCCGAGCGATTCCACCACCTGTTTGGCATTGCCCGAGGTGCAGCAGATGTCGGAGGCGGCCTTCACCGCGGCCGAGGTGTTGACATATGTGATGATGGGCACGCCGGGATGGGCCTGGCGCAGCAGCGCAATATCCTCAGGCGTGATCGAATCCGCCAGCGAGCAGCCGGCGGCGAGATCAGGGATCAGCACGGTTTTCTCAGGATTCAAAAGCTTGGCGGTCTCGGCCATGAAATGCACGCCGGCCAGCACGATCACATCGGCATCGACCTCGATCGCCTTGCGGGCGAGCGCCAGGCTGTCGCCGACAATATCGGCGACGCCGTGAAAGATTTCGGGCGTCTGATAGTTGTGGGCGAGGATGACGGCATTGCGCCGCCGCTTGAGCTCAAGAATGGCGTCGACATCATTTTCGAATGACATCCATTCGGCTTTGGGAATGACGCGGCTGACGCGCTCGTAGAGCGAGGATGCGGAAACAGGGTGATTCATGACCGGCTCCTAATTATGCTCTATTTGAGCATATCATAGGCAGATAGATATTCTCACCATGAGCATATGTCAATTGCGGGAGAGCGGTAATTTCGTTCCGGCGAGCGCCCGTTCTTCGAGCACCGTGTGGCGGAAGCGGAAGAGCTTGGCCGGCCGGCCGCCGGTTTCGCTTTCCGTGCCGCCGGTTTCCTCGACCAGTTCCTGCTGTTCAATCAGGCGGCGGAAATTCTGCTTGTGCAATGTCAGTCCCGCCAAAGCCTCGATCGTCCGCTGCAGCCGCAAGAGCGTAAAACTCTCCGGCATCAGTTCGAAGACGACCGGGCGGTATTTGATTTTGGCGCGCAGCCTTGCAATGCCGGTCGCCAGGATACGGCGGTGATCGGCAAACATCGGCCGGCCGAGATTGGCCTCGGCGGTACATCCGGCCTCCGTGACGAGCCCTGCTTCATAGAGCAGTTCGTAACGCTGCAGCGCCATATCCTCGTTCCAGCCGCCGCCATCGAGGCCGAAGGTGAAATCCGCCCGGCGATGGCGGTGGTTGCGCCGGGCCGGATCGGCATCCGCCCAGCTCTTCAGGCGCGCGACGATCTCGTCGAGCACGGCCGGCCGGCCCTGCCGGTGGTCTTCCCAGGGAAAATATTCGTACCAGCCGTGCCATCCCGGCCGGCCGGCGCCCGACTGTTCGTTGACCAGGCCGAGATAGCTGATCGAGATCGTCCGCCCGCCCGGGATATCGTTGTTGCGGTCACGGTCGGCGAAGGTATAGAGCTGTTCGAGATAGCCGACCGGATGCTCGGTCTGCTCCTGCACCCATTCGCGCAGGCCCGATTGCAGGGTGCGATGGCCCATTTCGAACGGGCCTGACGGCAGCGCATTGCCGGAACGGATGGTCATCACGCGCGGCTCGTCCCCCGTCACCGCGACGAGCACCGCAATCAATTCCGCATGCGCAAAGCCGATCGTCACAGGGGACCGAATACTCCGTTCCGAAAGGGCCATTCCTGACACAGGCAGGGACGGAAGCCAATGGAGCGGAAGCAACTTGGCGGCGCTTCCCACATCATCGAGGTGAGCGTTAGCGAAGGCAACGATCACGCCGATCCTCAGCTCTTGCCCGTCTCTCCAGCCAGCCGATCCAGGAAAATCTGCAACTCCGCCTCGTCGATCCCGACGCAATGGCGCTGTTCCGGATAGGCGCCGGTCCGGACATCCGCAGCGAATTCCGTGAAGGCGGCGATGCGTTCGCGCTGCAGCCGGTCGTGTTCGGCGGCGAAGTTGCGATAGACCTTGGCATGGCGTGGATAATGGTCGCGATTGGCGCCGAGCACGTCGTCGGCAAAGAGGTATTGGGCGTCGCAGCCGCTGCCGGCGCCCATGGAAATCATCAGCATCGAGGTGTTGCTGCTGATGGCGGCGGCGACATCGCCCGGCACGACTTCGATTTCGGCGGCGAAAGCGCCGGCCTCTTCCAGCGCCCTGGTCTGCCGCCAGATTTCGGCCGCACTCGCCGCCGTCTTGCCGACGGCGCGGAAGCCGCCGGTCCAGGTCGCCTTCGACGGGATCAGCCCGAGATGGCCGCAGACGGGGATGCCCTCATCACGCATGCGCCGGATCGTCTGCAGGCTGGCGGCGCAATAGACCGCATCGCCACCCGCCTTCAACGTGGCGAAAGCTGCCCTGATATAGTCTTCTGCCGTGACATGGTCGCCATATTCGAGGCCGGGAATGGCAAAGGGTGTCGGGGCGATTTCGCGAAAGACCGGGCCGAGCAGCGAAGGCGGCACCGAGACGATGTCGATTCCGGCCTTTTCGGCGGCTTCGGCCTCTTCCAGCGAGGTGACGCGCAGCATGGTGAGCTGGCGCTTGCCCTTCTCCGCCAGCAGATCGGCGACGGTCGCGCGTCGATGTTTCTTCATCGTCAATTCCTTTGAAAAATTTCGGCCAGCTCACGCGGCCAGCAGGGATTTCAGTTTGATGTCGCTGGCTGCGAGCGCAGCCGGATCCGGATGGGCGCGGGCCGCGATCAGCATTTCGGCGAGCCGGATATCGCGCGCCACCGCATTGCCGGGTCCGATGCCGCTGGCGGCGATCAGCCGTCCATCGGCGTCGAGATGGAACAGAATGAAGGCGCCCGCGCCGAGGTCGCGGCGCTGATGGGTGGCGGCCCCTTCGGCAAGGCCCGATATTTGCAGCGTCATGTCGTATTGATCCGACCAGAACCACGGCACCGCCGACACGGCTTGGCCGAGGCCGAGCATGTTGGCCGCGGCCAATGTGCCCTGCTCCTGGGCGTTGCGCCAGGATTCCAGCCGCACCCGCCGGCCGCCATAGATCGACAGCGGAAAAGAGCAGCAGTCGCCGGCGGCAAAAACATCCGGTGCCGAGGTCTGGAGATTGATATCGACGGCAATTCCGTTGTCGATTGTGAGCCCTGCCCTTTCGGCGATCTCGACATTCGGCCGGGCGCCGATGCCGACAAGGGCAAGATCGGCTTCGATCACATCGCCGCCCGACAGCCGAATCAGGGCTTTCCCACTTTCCTCGGTCAGCGCCTCGATCGAGACGCCGCAGCGGATATCGACGCCTTCGGCGCGATGGCGCTCGGTCAGCAGATGAGCAATCTCCTCCGGCACGCCCCGCTTCAACACGCGTTCCAGCCCCTCGATGACCGCGACCTCGGCGCCGAGCAGGCGCGCGGTCGCCGCCAGTTCCAACCCGATGAAGCCGCCGCCGATGATGGCGATATGTTTCCCGGGTTTCATCACATCGCGCAGTGCCGCCGCGTCGTGATGGGTCCGCAGCGAGCGAATATGGGCGCTGCCCTCCGGCGCGCCGGGGAACGAACGCGCGGCTGCGCCCGTTGCCAGCAGAAGTCTGTCGTAGGAGAGCGTCGTAGCGTCCGAAAGCGTGACGGTCCTGGATGCGGTAACGAGATCTTTCGCCTCCAGGCCGGTCAGCAGCCGGATGCTGGTTTCGGCGTATTTTTCCACCGCGGCGATGAATTTCGGATTGTCCGCATCGGCGGAACCCGCCTTGGAAAGCGGCGGCCGCTCATAGGGATGAAGGGGTTCGGCGCCAACAAGCGTTATTTCACCGTCAAACCCCTTTTCCCGCAAGGCGAAGGCGGCGCGTGCTCCGCATTCGCCTGCCCCCAAAATAACGAAATGAGCCACACCAGCCTCCATCAGAGCGAGATGAAGACGGCGCCGCCTTCGACCTTCACGGGATAGGTCTTGAGATTGACGCAGACCGGTGCGCCCTTGGCTTCGCCCGTCTTGTAATTGAAGCGGCCGTTATGTTTCGGACATTCGATGATCTCATCCATCACAAGCCCGTCGGCGAGATGGATCTGTTCATGGGTGCAGAGCCCGTCGGTCGCGAAGAATTCGTCGTCGGGGCTGCGGTAGACCGCAAAGGTGCGCCCGTCATGATCGAAGCGGATGACATCCTCTTCGTCGATCTCGTGCTTGCCGCAAACCTCGATCCAATTTCCGCTCATCTTGTCCTCCCTTGATTGTGATTATTGCGCGGCCGGGGCCAGCTCGTTGTGGAATTCTTCGCGGTAGGGCCGCGCGGTGGCCGGCAGCTCTCGTTTCAGGAAATAATCCTCATTGCGCAACTGGCGCAGGAAGGCCGGGATCATCTCGCGGTAGCCGGACAGGATCGACCGGTTCGGCGCCGGCAGGTCGTGCTTGACCATCGCGTGCAGCCTCGGCAGCGCGTGGTAGGGCACCATCGGGAACATGTGATGTTCGACGTGGTAGTTCATGTTCCAGTAGATGAACCGGCTGATCGGGTTCATATAGACAGTGCGGCTGTTCAGCCGATGGTCGATCACATTGTCGGCCAGGCCGCCATGCTGCAGCAGTCCGGTCAGCAC
Organism: Rhizobium leguminosarum bv. trifolii WSM2297; assembly: GCF_000271845.1. The sequence continues at coordinate 539,964 of NZ_JH719392.1, forward strand.
ATGGTGCCAGGCGCCGTAAAGGCGCGGCAAACCGATCAGCATCAGCGGCAGGATCGAAGTCGTGGCGACGGCCGCTGCGATCGTGGCAAGATAGATCGCCAGCCAGATGCGGGCGATGCGGATTGTCTTCGGCTGTTCCATCTCGGGAATGAAGGTCTTTTCCGCCGCGCTGATGACGCCGGCGGCGTTGCGCAGCATGTCGACAACAGCATGCCAGACGTCGAGGATGCCGAAGAAATTGAGAACCAGCCGCAGGAGATCCGGTGGCCGCATCACTGCGATTTCGGGATCGCGGCCGACGATGACGGTATCGGTGTGATGGCGTGTATGGCTCCAGCGCCAGGTGACCGGATTGCGCATGATCATGAAGCAGGCGATCTGGTAGACGGCATCGTTCATCCAGCGCGTCTTGAAGGCGGTGCCGTGCCCGCATTCGTGCCAACGGCTGTCGGAGGCTGAGCCGTAGAGCACGCCGTAAGCGAGGAAGAAGGGCAGCCCGATCCACGAGCCCCAGAAATAGATGCCGAGCCCGGCAAAGATCACCATGCTGCCGAGCCAGATGACCGTGTCGCGGATCGCCGGCGCATCGGAGCGCTGCATCAGCGCCTTCATCTCCTTGCGCGCAACGTCGGTGTGATACCACTCGGCTGCCGCCAGCCCCGTCTCGACGGCGGTGCGGCCGCTTTCTCCGAGCAGGTCATAGTCACGTTTCTTTGCCTGAATCGCCATGATCCGCCTCCCGTTATGCTGTTGCCTGGAGAATAGGTTGACTTCGCAAGACGCTCAATGCAGGTTTGATGTAATCTATCAAAAGCCATCATGAATGGCTCGCAATCATGATTGAATCCATCAGGAACGCCGATGCGCCGCCCAACCATATCCGATCTCGCCCGCGCCTCCGGCGTCAGTGTCGCCACCGTCGATCGTGTTCTCAACGCCCGCCATCGCGTGCGGGAGGAAACGGCGCGGCGTGTCTATGACGCGGCACAGTCGATCGGCTATCACGCCGTCGGCCTGATCAGGCAGCGCGTTTTCGAGGATCTGCCGCAATACAAGCTTGCCTTCCTGCTGCAGAAGCCGACGCAGCAGTTCTACCAGGCGTTCGCCCGCGAGATCGAAACCGCAGCGCGCTCCGTCACCACCGCCCGCATCCAGACGCAGATCGACTTTCCATCAGCCGCGACGCCGGCTGCGATCGTCGAGAAACTCAAGGCTCTCGGTGCGCGCAATCAGGCCGTTGCCCTGGTCGCCCCGGATTACCCTGCGGTGACGGCCGCCATCGAGGATTTGAAGGAAAAGGGCGTCCCGGTCTTCTCACTGCTCTCCGATTTCGCATCGGGCGTGCGCACTGGCTATATCGGCGTCAACAACCGCAAGGTCGGCCGCACCGCCGCATGGGTAATCGCGCGAACGGCGCGCAAGACCGGCAAGGTCGCCTGCTTCGTCGGCAGCCATCGCTTCCACGGACATGAATTGCGGGAAATCGGTTTCCGCTCTTATTTCCGTGAAAATGCGCCGGATTTCGACGTTATCGACACACTGATCAATCTGGATACGCCGGAGATTACGCATGAGGCAACGCTGACACTGCTGGAGAAACATCCCGATCTCGTCGGCCTTTACGTCTGCGGTGGCGGCATGGAAGGCGCGATCTCGGCGTTCCGTGAAGAAGGTCTTGGCGGCAAGATCGTCCTCGTCGTCAACGAACTGACGCCCGACAGCAAGGCGGGTCTTGCCGATGACATCGTCGCCATGGCGATCGGCACCCCTCTGCCCGGGCTCTGTCAGCAATTGATGGTGCTGATGAAGGATGCGATCGAAAACAGTGAAACCGCCATCCCCGGCCAGTCCTTCCTGCCCTTCGACATCTATCTCTCAGAGAACATCTGAGGAATGATGGAATTGTATCATTTCGCCTGAAATTCTTTCAGCGATGAGAGCGGCCGCCGGTGATGACGGATGGATTGCCACGGGAATTCCGGTAGAGATTCGCTCGCCCATTCACGAGATACTGCTCCGCTTATGTCGCGGAGACGAGGAGGATAATCCGTCATGACTTCGATCCGCTTTGCGCTCAACCACATGGCCGCCCCGTCGCTTGCCATCGACGATTTCTTCGCGCTGGCAAAGTCGCTCGGCATCGGCTCGGTCGAGATCCGCAACGACCTTTCCGGCAACGCCATTCTCGACGGCACCCAACCCGAAACGATCAAAGAGGCCGCCGCCCGTCACGGTCTGACGATCATCTCGATCAACGCCCTGCAGCGCTTCAACGAGTGGAATGAAGCCCGCGCTGGGGAAGCGCAGGAACTGATCGACTACGCCGGCGCCTGCGGCGCCCAGGCGCTGGTCCTCGTGCCAAAGAACGACGGCACCGGCTGCGCCGACGGCGAACGCCAGGCCAATCTGCGCCAGTCGCTGACGGCGCTGAAGCCTATGCTGGAGAAGGCCGGCATCATCGGCCTCGTCGAGCCGCTCGGTTTCGAGAGCTGCTCGTTGCGCTCGAAGACCGAGGCGGCCGAGGCGATCAGGGAGCTCGGCGCGCAATCGACCTTCAAGCTCGTCCACGACACATTCCACCACCATCTCGCCGGCGAAGCCGCGACCTTCCCGGAGCTCGCCGGTCTCGTGCATATCTCGGGCGTCAGCGATGCTGCCGTATCCGTTGCCGATATGCGTGATTCCCATCGTGTGCTCGTCGACGGCGACGACCGGCTCGACAATGCCGGGCAGATCAAGGCGCTGCTGCAGGCGGGTTATGCCGGCCCGTTCTCCTTCGAGCCTTTTGCGGCCGAAGTGCATGCGGTCAAGGATCCGGCCGGCGCGCTTCGCGCCAGCATGGATTATCTGACGGCGCGGGTTTGAGACCTGAGCGAAGCCTCGCCTGACGCCACCAGCGGCGTCGGGCCTGTGCGCCGACGAATGTCCTCATGAGGGGTCGCGCTTCCGGCGCGGCCAATCTTTAAAACTGGTCCCGGCCTCTAAACCGCCGCTGATAGGCCGGATCATAGAGTGAACTCTCGCGGAAATCCTCCGCCGCCAGCGAGGGGCCGACGAAGATGATTGCCGTGCGTTCGATCGGTTCAGCCGCAACTTTTACCTCGATATCGGCAAGCGTGCCGCGCAGGATGCGCTCGTCCGGCCAGGAGGCCTTGACGACGATCGCGACCGGGCAGTCGGCACCGTAAAGCGGCGTCAATTCCTCGACAACCTGCTTCAGCGCATGGATTGCCAGATGGATCGCCAGCGTCGCGCCCGTCGCGCCGAAATTTCCGAGCGTCTCGTCGTTCGGCATCGGTGAGGCGCGGCCGGAAACGCGGGTGAGCACCAGGCTTTGGGCTACGGCCGGGATCGTCAGCTCGCGGCCGAGTGCTGCGGCGGCCGCCGCAAAGGCCGGCACACCAGGCGTCATCGTATAGGCGATGCCGTGTTTTTCGAGCCGGCGCACCTGCTCGGCGACAGCACTCCAGACCGAGAGATCGCCGGAATGCAGGCGGGCGACATCCTGGCCGGCCTCAGCGGCGCTCAGATATTCCGCCTCGATCTCGTCCAGCGACATCGGCGCTGTATCGACGATGCGCGCACCCGCCGGGCAATATTGCAGCAGTTCCGGCGAGACGATCGAGCCGGCATAGAGGCAAACCGGGCATCGGGCGATAAGGTCGCGGCCCCGCACCGTGATCAGATCCGCAGCCCCTGGCCCCGCGCCGATGAAATGCACCGTCATCCCGTTATCCTTTTGTCCAGCGCCACTGCGTCACCGGCATGGCCGGCCGCCAGCCGCTCATGCTGCCGACAGGCGCCGCGCGCGATATATCGATCCGCGTCAGCGAACCGCCGCGTTTTGCATGTTCTAGGAGCACGACGGCTTCCATCTCCAGCGTCACGGCATTGGCGACGAGCCGCCCTCCCCGGTTCAGCGCGGCAATCGCAGCATCGACAACACCCGGCTCGCTGCCGCCGCCGCCGAGGAAGATTGCATCCGGTTGCGGCAGGCCTGTCAGTGCATCAGGCGCCGCCCCTTCGACGACGGCCAGATGCGGCACGCCGAGGGCGGATGCATTGCGGGCGATCCTTGTTGCCCGCTCCGGCGATTGCTCGATGGCGATCGTCTTCAGCGACGGGTCGGCCAGCATCCATTCGATGCCGACCGATCCCGAACCGGCGCCGATATCCCACAGCAGCTGGCCGTGGCGCGGTGCGAGCGCCGACAGCGTCATCGCCCGGATTTCGCGTTTGGTGATCTGTCCGTCATGCTCGAACAGTTCGTCCTCGAGGCCGGGGCTAAAAGGCAGGATGCGAGCCCCCTCCCCTGCCGCGACATCGAGCGCGCAGACGTTCAAGGGATCGATGTCGACGAGATTGAAATCCGCCGCCGCCACGCTTCTCTGCCGTTCCCGCGCGCCGCCAAGCGCCTCGAGCACGGTAAGCTGCGACTGACCGAAACCGGCGGCAACAAGCAGGGCAGCCAGCTCGCCCGGCCCGTTTTGGTCGGAGGTCAGCGCGATGATGCGCCGTCCGGGGTGCAGGTGCGGCCGGATCAGGTCGATCGGCCTACCATGCAGCGAAATTGTCGCGACCTCCTGCAGTGGCCAGCCAAGGCGGGATGCGGCGAGGCTGAAGGCCGAGGGCGCGGGGATGGTGCGCATCTCTTCCGTCGCCACGTGGCGGGAGAGCGTTGCGCCGACGCCGTAGAGAAACGGGTCGCCGGAGGCGAGCACAACGACGGGTGTGCCGCGCCGTTCGAGGATGGCATCGACCGAGCGTTCGAACGGGCTCTGCCAGGAAAACCGTTCCCCTGTGATCAGCGGCGTGGCGAGTGCATGGTGCCGCGCGCCGCCGAAGACGGCGGGCGCGGTGGCGATCAGGCGTCTCGCCTCGTCGCCGAGCCCTTCTGGACCATCTTCGCCGATGCCGATAATAGTCAGCCAGCGCTGGCCGCAAGCAGGAGAACCGTCAGACATGGGAAGACCTCGCATCCTGATCCTCGGCGGCACCGGTGAGGCGCGCCTGCTCGCCGGAGCGCTCGCCGCGCGGGACGATTGCGATGTCCTTCTGTCGCTGGCCGGACGTACCGAAATACCGGCCGCACAGCCGGTTCCGGTTCGCATCGGCGGTTTCGGCGGTGCTGCGGCGCTTGCCGATTTCCTGAAGGCCGGCAGTTATGACCTGCTGATCGACGCCACGCATCCCTTTGCCGAGCGCATTTCCGCCAATGCCGTCTTTGCCGCCGAGACCACCGGCACAGCGGCGATTGCACTGCGCCGCCCCGAATGGCAGCGCCTGCCCGGCGATCGCTGGCGGGAGGTGGAGAGCATTCCGGCTGCGATCGCAGCGCTCGGCCCCTCCCCTCGCCATGTCTTTCTGGCGACGGGACGGCAGGGCGCGCATCATGCGGAAGCGGCGCCGCAGCATTTCTATCTCGTCCGTAGTGTCGATCCCGTAGAACCGCCGCTTGCACTCGATCATGTCGACTATGTCCTCGATCGCGGCCCGTTCACGCTGGAAGGTGAATGCGCTTTGCTGCAGCAGCACCACATCGACGTCATCATTGCCAAGAACAGCGGTGGTGCCGCCACCTATGCGAAGATCGAGGCAGCCCGCCGACTCGGCATCGAGGTGATGATGGTGGCGCGCGCGCCGGCGTCCGCGGTCAAGACGGTCGACACTGTCGAGGCGGCGCTGGCGGTAATCGATCACCTCGTGTCCCCCGCCATGAAACGCGGGGTATAGACGAGATCCAGCCTGCCGGGCCGCGAGACGATCCGCGTCTCGGCCGAGCCGATGATGATGCAGGTCGCCATATCGGCGATCGACGCATCGGCATCTGACAGCGGCTGTAGGACGATGCGCTCGTCCGGGCGCCCGGCTGCTCGCCCGAAAATAACCGGCGTTGTTGCGGGGAGATGCTCGCGCAACAGTTTGAAGGCCTCGCCGAGCTGCCAGGGCCGCGCCCGGCTGATCGGATTATAGAGAGCGATGACGAAGCCTGCTTTGGCCGCCAGTTCAAGGCGTTTTTCGATGATATTCCAAGGCTTTAGATTGTCTGACAGCGATATGGCGCAAAAATCGTGGCCAAGCGGCGCGCCGGCTCTTGCCGCCACCGCCAGCATCGCGGTGATGCCGGGCAGAATGGTGAGATCAACCGCGCGCCACGCCGCCGGCCCGTTCTCGATCGCCTCGCAGACGGCGGCAGCCATGGCGAAGACACCGGGATCGCCGCCGGAGACGACGCAGACCTTGGCTCCATCCGCCGCCATCGAAAGGGCTGCCCGCGCCCTATCCAACTCCTCGCGATTGTCCGAGGCATGCCGCAATTGATCGTTGCGGAGGTGCAACCGGTCGAGATAAGGGCCGTAACCGAAGAAATCCGTTGCCGCTTCGACGGCGGCAAGCGCTTCCGGCGTCATCTGCTCGGGATTGCCGGGGCCGGTGCCGATCACGAAAAGCCTGCCGCTCATCGGCTGCTCTCCCAGCCCGGCACCAGGACGAGCGAAAAATACGGCGCGTCGCCGTCAGTCCTGTCGGCAAGTTTTTCCATCGCCGCATTCGCCATGGTGCCGCGCTCGACATAGACGGCCTCGGCAAGCCGGCCGGCCGCCGCCAAGGCCCGGCGGATCTTCGGCAGATTGCGGCCGACCTTCATGATGACGGCGGCCTGGGTGTCGGCAAGTCGGCGGGTCAGCTCGATCTCGCCCATCGTACCGGGCAGTACGGAAAGCACGTCGTCCCCCTGAACGATCGGCATGCCGGCCAAGGACCAGCAGCCGGACATGGCGCTGATGCCGGGGATCACCTCCGTCGGGTAGCGCTGGGACAGCCTGACATGCAGGTGCATATAGGAGCCGTAGAACAGCGGATCGCCTTCGCTGAGCACGGCAACGGTCAGCCCGGCATCAAGATGCCCGGCGACGGCTTCGGCGGAGTGATCGTAGAACTGCGTGATCAGACTCTGGTAGCGTTCGTCATTCTTGTCGATCTCGGTGGTGACGGGATAATAGAGCGGCAGCAACGTCACGCCGGGTTTCAGCAACGGTTCGACGATCGCCTTGCCATTGCCGCCCCTGCCCTGCTTGGCGAAATAGGCAATCACGTCGGCGCCTTCGATGGCGCGGACGGCCTTGAGGGTCAGAAGCTCCGGATCGCCGGGACCGGTGCCGACGCCGATGAGACGGCCGGATGTTGTCATAGGCCGGGCCTCGCCAGCGCATTGATCGCAGCCGCCGTCATGGCGCTGCCGCCGAGCCGGCCGCGGACGATGGCAAAGGGCACGCCATAGGAATTTTCCGCCAGTGCATCCTTGGATTCCGCCGCGCCGACAAAGCCGACAGGCATGCCGAGGATTGCTGCGGGTTTCGGGGCGCCGTCGCGCAGGAGTTCGAGCAGGTGAAACAATGCCGTCGGTGCATTGCCGATCGCAACGACGCTGCCGCCGAGCCGGTCGAGCCAGAGATGGATGGCGGCCGCCGAGCGCGTATTGCCGGTCTGGCGCGCCAGCTCCGGCGTTGCCGGATCGCGCAGCGTGCAGATCACCTCGTTCAGCGCCGGAAGCCGGGCCCGGGTGACGCCATGCGAGACCATTTCGGCGTCGCAGAAGATCGGCGCCCCGCCCTTCAGCGCCTCGCGCGCTGCACGGACGACATCGGCGGAGAAGACGAAATGCTCCGCCGCCTCGACCAGCCCGCAGGCATGGATCATGCGAACGGCGATGTCGGCTTGATCTTCAGTGAAGCGCGAAAGATCGGCCTCGGCGCGGATGATCGCAAAGGAACGCTCGTAGATCGCGTCGCCGCTGCGGATATAATCGTAGTCTGGCATTCCTATTCCTGTCGCAGCGCCTTCGAAACGCCGGTTGCGCCAAGCCGTGTAAGGCAGGCGGCAGCCGATTCGCCAGCGCCTCTGTTGTCTTCGATGGACCGGGCGAGCCTCTCTATAGCGAAATCGATCCGACCGCCAGCGATCCGTTCGTCCGGCTGACCGGCTGCCAACCCGTTGAGGATGAGGTCGTAACCCTCCGCCGTGCCCGTCAGGGTCAGCGCCGGCCGGGCATGAGCGCAGCCCTTGGCGCAGCCGGACAGGTGCAGGGTGAGCGAACCGTCGAAAAGCACGGGTGCGGCTGCAAGGACGCGGCGCGCCAGGCTTCGTGTCTCGTAGAAAGCGGAGCCGCAGGCGCCGGCGCCGGAGCAGGCGGCGATGTGCTCGCTGGTCTCGCCGTCTTGCGCGCTGAAGCCATATCCGGCGGCCGCGGTCTGCACAGCCGCCACTCTGTCTGCCGGCAGACCGATAAGGAAGAAACCGCGGCCGGGCGCCAGCCGGATGGCTGTTGCGCCAAGGGCGCTTGCGCGCTCGAGCAGGGCGGTCAGATCGTTCGCCCGCATTTGTCCGAATTCCGGCCTGACGCCGAGCAGGGTTATCCCGTCTGCAAGCCGATGCAGGCCGGAAAGCGGCATCGTTACTGCGGGTGAGGGAGGAGGGCGAAGATTATCCACAGCGGGAAAACGTGGCCGCAGAAGCGCCGGATCGATATCCCGTGCTCGCCTGCCCTGCCCGAGAGTTACGAGCAGGTTCAGAATTTCGTCGACGACCGATATCGCCGCCGCCGTAGGTCCCGTTGCCAGCCGCGTTGCGGTCTCACCGTCACCATTGATGGCGACAAGCCAATCCGTGGGGGATAAGGCGACGATGCGGATATCGGCGGAAAGCGCCGACAGCCCGAATGCTCCACCGCCGTCGATGACGATCGACAGTTTCGGCGCGAGCCGCGGCGAGGCGATGAGATCGCGGAGCGCGCTGCGCAATGCCATTTCCATGGCGGCCGGATCGCTCGTCTCCTGAGGATCGATGCCGTGCAGCGGCGAGATCTCGATCGCCGGCCCGTTCGGCACGGTAATCCCGGCGGCATCGATATCGGCGGCGAGCTTCTCCACGCTCTCGGCTCGCAGCCCGCGGATTTGCAGATTGCCGCGCGCGGTGATCTCCAGAATGCCGTTTCCGTGCGCCGCAGCCGAGCGAGCAAGGGTAGCGAGTTGCGACGGCGTCAGGGCGCCGCCGGCCGGCCGCAGGCGGACCAGCAAACCATCGCCGGTCGGCATCGGTGCTGCCAGTGTGGGGCAGGCGCCGCGCGTGCGCATCTTCGCCGTCGGGCGGTGCTGCAGATCCGCCTCGTGTATCCCGTCGGTCGCCGTTGCAGCCTCAATGATCATTCTCAATCCTCTGACCATTTCTTACATGATCGCAGCCGGTGCGGCAAAACATGATGCAAACGGTCGGCTCGGCTATTCCTCGAAATCCCGTCCCTTGCGCAGGAGATAGATATCCATGATCCAGCCGTGTCGTTGGCGGGCCTCGGCCCTCAGCGCCAGAATCTCGGCGGCGATCTCGCCGAGCCGCCCCGATCTGACGATCTCGTCCTTGGTACCGAGATAGGCGCCCCAGTAGATTTCGGCATCGGGATCGTCGATTTTCGCAAAAGCCTGTTCGCCATCGAGCATGACGACCGTGCTGTCGGTCGTGAGCCCCTCCCGCGCCAGCCTGCGCCCTGTGGTGATCTCGACCGGTTTGCCGACCAGGTTGACCGGGATCTTGTGGCTGGCCGCCAGCGCCTGGATGCTGGTGATGCCGGGAACGACGCTGTAGTCGAAATCCAGGGTGCTGAGCTCACGCACACGTTCGACGATGCGGATCGTGCTGTCGTAGAGGCTGGGATCACCCCAGACGAGAAAGGCGCCGCTGCCGTCATCGGGCAGGCCGGAGATTAGGTCTATATAGATGCGGGCGATCTCACCGTGCCAGGCGTCGACGCTTTGGGGATAGGTCCTTTCCGCCGTCTGCCTTTGCGGCACGGTGAATTCGGAAATCCTGCTGCCCGGCCGCGTGATATACCGTTCGCAGATGTCGCGCCGGATCTCGGCGAGCTCTTCTTTGCCGGTCCCCTTGACCGGCAGGAAGACCACGTCGGCGGCGTTCATCGCGTTGATCGCCTGTATGGTGACGTGCTCCGGATTGCCTGTGCCGATGCCGATGATATGGATGTGCTTCAAGCAGACGCTCCCCGTTGAGTCCTCGCGGTCTTGCCGAAAAAGCCGCGGCGCCGCAAGGGCGGGAGGGCAGTTGGCCGCGGCCAACCCGGTGGGGAATGGCCGCTCTGGCCCCATTGTTGCCGGAAATCCCGAATCGTGTCACGTTCGATACGCTTTTTGACGCTATGTTGATAGAAAAGCGCATCGAAAAGGATTGGGTGTTTTGGACAACATTAGCGTATCGACGACAGATGTGCGGATCGAGCGGCATGCGACCCAGCTTTCGCGGCAATTGAAGCTGCTGCGCGAAAAGCTGTTTCCGCCGCTGTCGCAGAAGACGCTGCGGACATTCTCCTCCGGCGAAGCGGCCCAGATGATCGGCGTTTCCGACGGCTATCTTCGCCAGCTCTCGCTGGATGGCAAGGGGCCGCAGCCGGAACTTTCCCAGAATGGCCGGCGCTCCTATACGCTTGGTCAGATCAATGAATTGCGCCATTATATGGCAAAGCTCAAGCCGAAGGATGCGCTCTCCTATCTTCCATGGCGGCGCCCCGGCGAGAAGCTGCAGACGGTTGCCGTTACCAATTTCAAGGGCGGCTCGGCCAAGACGACGACGACGCTCTATCTAGCGCAATATCTGGCGCTGGAAGGGTATCGGGTGCTCGCCATCGATCTCGATCCGCAGGCCTCGCTCTCATCGATGCTCGGCGTTCAGCCGGAATTCGATCTTGCCGATGGCGATACGCTTTATGGCGCCATTCGCTACGATGCCGGGCGCAAGCCGCTGAAGGAGATTGTCCGCAAGACCTATTTCGAGGGGCTCGATCTGGTGCCGGGCAATCTCGAATTGATGGAGTTCGAGCACGAGACGCCGCGGGCGCTGAATGATCGGCAGAAGCCGGCTGAATTGTTCTTCCGCCGCGTCGGTATTGCGATCGCCGAGGTCGAGGCCGAGTATGACGTCGTGGTGATCGATTGCCCGCCGCAGCTCGGTTACCTCACGCTCGGCGCCGTCTGCGCCGCCACATCGCTGCTGATCACCATCCATCCGCAGATGGTCGATGTCGCCTCGATGTCGCAGTTTCTGCTAATGACCTCGGATCTGCTCTCGGTCGTGCGCAAGGCCGGTGGCGATCTCCAGCACGACTTCATCAAATATGTCGTTACCCGTCACGAGCCGTTCGATGCGCCGCAGTCGCAGATCGTCGCGCTATTGCGCAGCCTGTTCAGCGACGACGTGTTGACGGCGACCATTCTCAAATCGACGGCGATCGCCGATGCCGGCTTGACCAAGCAGACTCTCTACGAGATCGAGAAGGGGCAGGTGCGCCGCTCGACCTATGATCGGGCGCTGGAATCGGTCACAGCCGCCAACAGCGAAGTTCTCGCCGGCATTCACAAAGCCTGGGGCCGCACATGAGCAGACGCGATCGCCTGAAAGGTCTATTCGACGATACAGCGCAGGAGTTGGCCGCGGCCAACTACGAGGAGACGTCTTCGCGTGGATCGGCCGGGCCGGTTCGCACGATGGCGCTGACCCTCGGGCGCATGGAGGAAGAGAGCAGGGCGATGCAGGAGGCTTTGCTCTCCGGTGAACGCATCGTCGAACTCGATCCGGATCTGATCGATTCGTCCTTCGTCCGCGACCGCCTCGCCGACCAGCCGATCGATATCGAGGACGAGCTGGTGCAGTCGATTGCCGAGAATGGTCAGGAAGTGCCGATCCTGGTGCGCCGTCATCCTGAGGATGAGGAGCGTTATCAGATCGCTTACGGCCACCGCCGCCTGCAGGCCGTCAAGCTGCTAGGACGCAAGGTGCAGGCGATCGTCCGCAAGCTCGACGATACCGATGTCGTTATCGCGCAGGGCATCGAGAATTCGGCGCGCCGCAATCTTTCCTATATCGAGCGGGCCGTCTTTGCTCTCAATCTCGAACTCAAGGGCTTTGAGCGCCCCGTGATCATGAAGGCGCTGTCGACCGATAAAACGGAGCTGTCGAAGCTGCTCTCCGTCGCCAGGGCTATTCCGACTGAGATCGTCAGGTCGGTCGGGGCGGCACCCAGCATTGGGCGACGCAAATGGATGGCGCTTGCCCAGAACTGGAACGGGATGACGGCGGTGCGGCTTGCCAAGCTCATCGGCTCCGAAAGTTTCATGGCTGAGGAGAGCGACCGGCGTTTCGAGCTCATGGTTGCCGAACTCGCCAGAAAAGAGGCGAAGCCGGAGCCCGCGGAATATGACTGGAAGCCGAAGAGCGGCGGCAAGATTGCGGGCCGAATCAAGAGCGCCGGCAATTCCTTCACGATCGCGTTGAAGACCGGCGATGCGCCGGATTTCGGCGCTTACATTTCACGCCGTCTCGATGAGCTTTACGAAGCCTATCGGGCCGGCAAGTTGCAAGCAGGAGAGTAGGCCGCAAAAGAAAAAAGCCTCCGAACGTTGCCGCCGCGGAAGCCTTTCTCATATCTGGACAATCTGAGAATCGCACTTCCTCGAATCACTGTCAAGCGTCTTCGGCATCCTTTTGGGTGGTAGGTTTCTTTTGCCTTGAAAAAAGGTGAGGGACATGGAGCCTCAATATGTATCGACGCCCTTTGGGCGGCGATCGATGACGCTTGGCATGCTGGCAAGCCAGGAAAATGCCAGCAAGGTCGATCCGGACGCATCGGTCGACAAGTGGAAGATCTTTCGCGCGCTCTGCGAAGCAAAGGAGATGGTCGGCGTATCCGATCGTGCCCTGGCTGTCCTCAACGCGTTGTTGACCTTCTATCCGAAGACCGAGATTGCCGAGGCCAACGGCTTCGTCGTCTTCCCCTCCAACGAGCAGCTTTCGCTGCGCACGCATGGCATGGCCGGCACGACGCTGCGGCGGAACCTGGCGATGCTGGTGGAGGCGGGCCTGATCATCCGGCGCGATAGCCCGAACGGGAAACGTTTTGCCCGCCGCAACGGCGAGGGCGGGCTTGGAGAGGCCTTTGGTTTCAGTCTGGCGCCACTGGTTGCGCGCGCCGGCGAGATAGAAGCGCAGGCGGCCCAAGTGCTCGCCGGCAAGCTCGAATGGAAGCGCCTGCGGGAGCGGCTGACATTGTGCCGTCGTGACATCTCCAAACTCATCGAAATCGCGCTGGAAGAGGAAATTGCCGGCGAATGGATCGAGATGCAGAAGCATTTCAATCTGCTTTCAGCAAGCCTTCCGCGCCGCCCGTCGGCTGTCGAGATGGAAAATCTGCTGGCCGACCTCGAAGCTTTCCGTGAAATGATCGTCAAAACGTTGGAATTGAAGACGAAAACAGAAAAAACAGACGCCAATGATAGCCAAAACGGTCGGCACATACATAATTCAAACCCACACGCCTTATCTGAACTTGAACCAAGCTTCGAAACGAAGCAGGGCGTAAAGTCGGAGGAAGAACCGCGGCCGTGGCGGGAGCCGCCAAAATCCTTCCCGCTCGCCATGGTGCTACAGGCCTGCCCGGAGGTCGCAGCTTACGGCCCAGGCGGCAAGATCGGCAGCTGGCGGGATCTGATGGCGGCGGCCGTCATCGTCCGTTCGACGCTGGGTGTCAGCCCGAGCGCCTATCAGCTGGCCTGTGACGTCATGGGGCCGGAAAACGCCGCCACGGTGATCGCCTGCATTCTGGAACGAGGCGGACATATCAACTCGGCCGGCGGCTACCTGCGTGATCTGACGCGGCGGGCGGAGCGGGGCGAATTCTCGCTCGGGCCGATGCTGATGGCGCTGATGCGGGCCAATGGTCCGTTGGTGGGGAAAACCGGATGAGCGGAGGCGAAAAAAGCTTCGCGCCAGTTGCGGCGGTTAGAAGAAGGTGCGGCCTGGCAATCAGCCACCTAACCGCATCCTTTCCCAGCACTTTTGTTGAAATATGCCGTTAACCATGTCATAGATGACGGAAGAAAACATGCGTTTTGCTTCCATTTGTGAAAAACCGTAAAGCTTAACAATGCGCTACGAACTCGACAGTGCGATGCTTCAAACTCTGCTTCCATCCTTTGCCGCGGCAGAGGATGCGCTGGCACGGCTGGACGAGCGAGTGTTGCGTTCGCCGGTCGGGGAGGGGTTTGCCGAACGCAGCCATTTCTTCGATTCCGCCGGCGCGCTGTGGGTGGCCGGCGAACTCGTGCATGTCGAGGATCTAGTGTTGCACGATGCGCATATGGACAGTCGCGCCCCGAGCCACGAGCTGACCATCGCCCACGCCGTGCTGCGGGCACGTCGGCGCATCTGGACCGGCGACCCCTCCTGGGCGCTTGGAGCGCCGGGACTGGCAACGTTGACGGCGACGCTCGGGGAAGGGGAGGGGGATACGCGGGAACCGAAGCCTCCCGAGGTGCCCGCCGAGACCGACGACGAGGGCGAGGATCAAGACGGGCCGCTCGCCTCCGAGATGGCGGAGATCGACGCCATCCTCGCGCGCTCGCAGAAGCTCCTCGATATCCACACGGGTAAGACGCCGGCCGGCGAACAGGTCGCAGTCGCGGCGGCACGGCGAAACGAGGATCCTCTGGGCCTGCTCGGCGATGACGAATGGAACGAGGAACAGCGGCTGGCCGAGTGGCGCGGGCTATTGCCATTGGCGGATAGCTTGCCGGCGGTTCTCGGCGCGATCATCCTTTTCGAAGCGTGGGAGAGGATCGAGCCGCTGCGGCGTCAGCATTGGCTCGGCGGTCTTCTGGTCGCTAGTCATCTGCGTGCCCGCGGCAAGATCGCCTCGCATCTCTTTTCTTTCTACGGCGGGCTGAAGCTGGTGCGCCATGAGCGTCGCCGGTCACGCGACCGGGCAACGCGGCTGCAGGCCTTTCTGGAGGCGATGCATCTTGGGGCTACTGCCGGATTGAAGGAACTCGACCGGTTGACGCTGGCGCGCACTCAGATGGAGCTGCGCTTTCGCGGCCGCCGGTCGAACAGCAGCCTGCCGGACCTTGCCGATTTTATCCTGTCGCGGCCGATGGTCTCGGCGGCGATGATTGCCCGCCATCTGCGCATCACCCCACGCGGCGCGCTGAACCTCGTCAACGAGATCGGCATTCGTGAAATCACCGGCCGCGGCCGCTATCGCGCCTGGGGCATCATCTGAAACGAAGACGGCCGGGCATCGAGCCCGGCCATCTCCTTTAAGTGAACACCCGATCTGCCACCCTGTTACGGATCGGCAGACCGGGCGCTCTTGCGCTTCCATTGCCCCCGGAAGCGCGGTCCTATTCCCGCTCGCCCGTGAAGTTGAGCAGAAGCTGGAAGATGTTGACGAAGTTCAGGTAGAGCGAGAGTGCGCCGAAGACGGCGAGTTTCTGGTTCGATTCCTGATCGTAGTTTTCCGAATACTGTTCCTTGATGTTCTGCGTGTCGTAGGCGGTGAGGCCGACGAAGACGACGATACCGATCACCGAGATGGCGAACTGCAGCGCGGACGAACCGAGGAAGATGTTGACGATGCTGGCGATGACAACGCCGATGAGGCCCATCATCAGGAACGAGCCCATGCGCGAGAGGTCACGCTTCGTCACATAGCCGTAAAGGCTGGTGGCGCCGAACATCGTTGCAGTGATGAAGAAGGTCCGCGCGATGCTCGTCCCGGTGAAGACCAGGAAAACGGAGGCGAGCGACAGGCCCATCACGGCGCAGAAGGCCCAGAAGGTGATCTGCGCGGTGCTGGCCGACATCGTCTGGATGCGGAACGAGAAGAAGAAGACAAAGGCGAGCGGCGCCAGCATCACCACCCACTTCAACGGCGAGCCGAAGATCGGGACATAGAGGGCTGGCGTCGAGCCGACGACGAAGGCGACGAGGCCGGTTATGACGAGGCCGAGAGCCATGTAATTGTAGACGCGCAGCATGTGCTGGCGCAGGCCTTCGTCGAAGACGGCCTGGGAGCCGGCGACGGCACCGTAGCGGGAATTGATCGGGTTCATGCTGATCTCCTCGGTTTGAACTAATAGAGCGAGCGGGCGAGCCGTTCGGCCGCCTGATCGAGATTGAGACCGCTATCGGCGGCGATCAGCGCATAGGCGACCTCGCCGATCTGCCAATAGGCGGCTTCTGCTTTCTCAAGTGCGAGATGGCTGACCGGCTTGACCTCGAAGGTGCCCGGGCGAACGGCGAAAAGCGATAGCCGCTTTCCATCCGACTGCTCGATCGCCATCTCGACGCTGGGGCCGAATTCGGACGGGAAGATCTGCACGTCGGCGACCTTCCAATCCCCAGGCAGTTCCGGCATCACGATCGCGGTGGCGGCGCGAATGTCGTCAGCGCTGTAGGTCGCCGGCGTCTGCGCAGGCATTGATTGGCGCAGGACGGCGGTCTGATAGGCGCGCACGGCATCCTCGACATAGGCGGGCGCCGGCACCGATGCCGACACTTCCGTCGCCGAGAAAGCGCCGAAGGAATTATGCGCCACCCAGCCGGCGGTAACCAGAATACCGACAGCGGCAATGCGCTGCAGGGAATGGAAGATGTGGCCATAGGAAAGGCCCCGTTCCAGCCGGCGGGCAGCATCGCGGGTCTCGGGGCGGCCGAAGGCGCTTTCGCCGGCAAGCGCCAGGCGCAGTTCACCCTTGACGCTGAGGTCGGCCATCACCTTGGCGGCAATCGCCGGGTGGTCGGAAAGATAGGATTCCACCTGGATGCGGCGGGCCACATCGAGCTCGCCATCGACATAGGCGTCGAGATCGGCATCGAGGATCGGATCAATTGCTTTCATTGCCATCCCCTCCGATCAGTCTCAGATGCGAAACGCGCGGTGTCTTCGCCTCGAATTCGCGCAGCTGCGCGCGGGCACGCGAGATACGCGACATCAGCGTCCCCACAGGGATGCCGAGCGCATTGGCGGCTTCCTGGTAGGAAAAGTCTTCGATCGCAACCAGATGCAGCGCCTCGCGCTGTTCCTCCGGCAGGTCGAAAAAGGCGTCGCGCACCTGCTGCAGCCGCACGGCATGTTCCTGGCCGGCCGGCAGAGACTGCTCGGCCTCGACAGCCGCCTCGTCATGGCGGCGCGTCAGCGACCGGTTTTGGCGCAGGCGGTCGATATGTGCATTGTGCAGGATGGAGAGCAGCCAGGTGCGCAGATTGCCGCCGCTGCGGAAGCTCTTTTTCTTTTCGAGCGCGCGCACCAGCGCGTCATGCACCAGATCCTCTGCCTCGTCCGAATTGCGCACCAGCGAGCGAGCGTAGCGCCTGAGCGCTGCAAGCTGTCCGATGACGTCGAAGGGGCGTTCTTTCCGTTCCATGATTGAGTATACGGAAGTCCGATGCGTTTTATTCCAGGCAGGGATAAAAAAATCATGCCGGCCGAGGTACATCCCCGGAAAGCCCGAAATATCCTCTTCTGCGGACGGACGCCTCAAATCCGCGATTGTTTATGACAATTACATGACAGATCATAACGCCGCTGATTTGAAGGGGAAAATCAAGAATGAAGGAAAAGAAGCGAGTCTACGAAGCTCTCGTAGACGGCGCCATGGAAGGGCTGACAGATCAGGCGCTTTATGATTTCGTCAAGTCGCGTTGTCCGAAGGCCACCAGCAAGAAGATCGTTCGGGCCTCGCTTCTCGCTCTCCTCGATCCTCATCTCAAGGACCGCAATATTCTCGACGTGATCTACGCGCTGGCGATCAAGCATCGGCTGGATGACGGCGTGCTGGATGACGGCGAAGACGAGGAGGCCGACGAGCGGGTTTCCGGCTCGCTGGCAGCCAACCAGAACATGCCGCAGCTTTCCTGAAGCGCGCCGCCTGCTCTCCCGAAATGCTCAGCCACTGTGCGAAAGCCCTTCGAGGATCGGACAGTCCGGCCGGTCATTGCCGTGACAGGCATGCACGAGGTGCTCCAGCGTGCGGCGCAGTTCAGTGAGATCGCGAATTTTGCGGTCGATCTCGGCAAGCTTGGTCTCGGCAATATCCTTGACGTCGGCGCTTGCGCGGCTTTTGTCCTCGTAGAGCGCCAGCAACTGCCGGCATTCCTCGACGGAGAAGCCGAGACCGCGCGAGCGCTGCAGGAAGCGCAGCTTGTGAACGTCGGTCGCGGCATAGTCGCGGTAGCCGTTTCCGCCCCTTTCGGGGCGGATGAGGCCGATATCCTCGTAATAGCGGATGGTCTTGGAAGGCAGGCCGGAACGCTCCGATGCTTCGCCGATATTCATCGCCGTCTCCTATAGTTTCGCAAAACGCAGTCTCAGCGCATTCGATATCACCGAGACCGACGAGAGGCTCATCGCCGCCGCCGCGATCATCGGCGACAGCAGCAAGCCGAAGACGGGATAGAGGATGCCGGCGGCGACCGGAACGCCGAGCGCATTATAGCCGAAGGCGAAGCCGAGGTTCTGGCGGATGTTGCGCATCGTTGCGTCTGCCAGCCGCCGCGCCCTGACGATGCCGGTGAGATCGCCCTTCACCAGGGTGATGCCGGCGCTTTCCATCGCAACGTCGGCGCCGGTGCCCATGGCGATGCCCACATCGGCAGCCGCAAGCGCCGGCGCATCGTTGACGCCGTCTCCGGCCATGGCAATAACGGCGCCTTTGGCGCGCAGTTCGTCGATCAGCGCCTGCTTTGCTTCCGGGAGCATGTCGGCGCGGACCTCGTCGATCCCGAGGCTCTTTGCCACCGCATCCGCCGTGCGCTTGTTATCGCCCGTCGCCATGATGATCTTCAGCCCGCTGTCATGCAGCGCCTTGATAGCGGCTGATGTCGTCGGCTTGATCCGGTCGGCAACAGCGACGAGGCCGGCAAGCGCGCCGTCGAAGACCACGAACATCACCGTCTTGCCGTCGCCACGCAGGGCTTCGGTCTTTTCGGCAAGCGCTGCCGGATCGACGCCGAGCTCGGCGAGCATCGCCGCATTGCCGAGCGCCACCACCGTGCCGTCGGCAAGGCCTTGAACGCCCTTGCCGGTCTTTGCCTCGAAGCCGGTGACCTCGACGAAGGTGACGCCGCGCCCCTCGGCGCCGGAGACGATCGCTTCGGCCAGCGGATGTTCGGAACCGCGCTCCAGGCTTGCCGCCAGCGACAGCAGCCGGTCTTCCTCGACCCCGCCCACGGCGACGATGTCGGTAAGCTTCGGCTTTCCCTCGGTCAGCGTGCCGGTCTTGTCGACGATCAGCGTGTCGACCTTGGAGAAACGCTCCAGCGCTTCGGCGTCCTTGATCAGCACGCCTTCGTGGGCGCCGCGTCCTGTCGCGATCATGATCGACATCGGCGTCGCCAGACCGAGCGCGCAGGGGCAGGCGATAATCAGGACGGCGACGGCGGCCAGCAGGGCATTGGCCAGGCTCGGCTCCGGCCCGATCACGGCCCAGACGATGAAGGCAAGGATGGCTGCGACGACGACGGCCGGCACGAAGAACGCCGACACCCGGTCGACCGCGCCCTGGATCGGCGCCCGCGAGCGTTGCGCCTTGGCGACCATGTCGACGATGCGCGACAGCACGGTGTCGGCTCCGACCTTCTCGGCTGACATCACGAGGCTGCCGTTCTTGTTGATCGTGCCGCCGGTCAGTCCGTCGCCTTTCGACTTCTCGACGGGCATAGGCTCGCCTGTAATCATCGATTCATCGACGGTCGACTGGCCCTCCAGCACAGAGCCATCCACCGGCACCCGTTCGCCCGGGCGCACGCGCAGCCGGTCGCCGGTCTTGATCTCCTCCACCTCGACGTCACTCTCATTGCCGTCGGCATCGATGCGCCGCGCCGTCTTCGGCGCGAGGTCGAGCAGAGCGCGGATCGCCGAACCGGTGCGCTCGCGTGCCTTCAATTCCAGCACCTGGCCGACGAAGACGAGGGCGACGATGACAGCCGCCGCCTCGAAATAGACGGGCACGGCCGCCCCATGGCCGCGAAAACTCATAGGGAAAATGTCCGGCGCAAGCGTGGCGACGAGGCTGTAGACATAGGCGGTGCCGACGCCGAGACCGATCAGCGTCCACATGTTCGGGCTTCGGTTGACGAGGGAAGACCAGGCGCGGCGGAAGAAGGGCAGGGCCGCCCAAAGGACCACCGGGCTCGCCAGCAGCAGTTCGATGTAGGTGGCCAGCGGCTCACCGATCGCCTCCCGGAGCGGCAGGCCAAGCATCGGTCCCATGCTGAGTGCCAGCAGCGGCACCGCAAGGATGGCGCTTACCCAAAGCCGTCTGGTGAAATCGACGAGCTCCGGATTCGGACCTTCGTCGGCTGGAGGAATGCCCATCGGCTCGAGCGCCATGCCGCATTTCGGGCAGTCGCCGGGGCGGTCGCTGACCACCTCAGGGTGCATCGGGCAGGTATAGAGCGTGCCCTTCGGCGCCGGCTTTGCCGGGGGGCGCTTGCCGTCGCGATAGGCCGAGGGATCGGCTTCGAACTTCGCCTGGCAGCTTGCGGAGCAGAAATAGAATTTCTCGCCTTCGACTTTCAGGAAATGTTTTGCCGTCGAGCGATCGACGTCCATGCCGCAAACGGGATCCTTTGCCGTCAGGTAATCCTGCGGCTGAACCGCAAACTTCGTCCGGCAGCCTTCCGAGCAGAAATGATACATGCGGCCCTGATGGTCGAGCGAAGGCTTGCCGGCCTGCGGATCAACGGTCATGCCGCAGACCGGATCACGGATTATGACGGTGGCAGTCTTTTCCCGGCCATGGCTGCAACAGCTGGCATCGTCGCCATGGGCGTGGTCGTGATCGTGTTTGATATTCATAACTATCTCCGATGCCCTAGGGGCAGTTGGAGAGGCTTATCCACCTTCCAGCAACTGGAAGGTCAAGCGCTAATTTTGACCAGGCCAATTTTTCGAAGACCATCGCTGTCTCGGCTGACCCTCAGATCGGGCTGATCAACCCGACCGGCTGGCTGCCGAGCAGAGCCGCGATCGTAATGCTGCCGCCGGGTTCGATCGTCTTTCCGGTCACCAGATCCGCCTTCAGCCCATGGAGAGGGGAGGGGACGGCGATCGCCGTATCCTCCCAGAATTCCGGGCCGGCAAAGAGCACGCCGGGGTCGAGCCAGCCGAACATCAGCCGGGGTGCGGCGACAATCGAGAAATTATCCTTGTGCACCCGGGCAAACGCCAACACGTGCTCGCGCCGGCTGCCCGTCACCTTCAGCGGCAGATAGTCGCCCTTGGCAAAGAGGTCCGGTTGCCGCTGACGCAACTGCAAGCCGATTGCGACGATGCGCTGCTTTAACGCGGCCGCCTGAAGCTTGGCAATGGGGCCGGTTTGACCGAGCCAGGCCGCTAGCCGTTCATGATCGGCGGGCCGGCGGTTGTCGGGATCGACGAGGCTGAAATCGAAACCCTCGGAGCCCTGGTAGATGTCGGGAATGCCGGGCGCGGTCAGCTTGAGCAGCGTCTGCGACAGGCTGTTGAGGTAGCCCGCTGCGATGAAAGGCTGCAGCTGCCTTTCGAAATCCTCGAGGAAGGCGTCATTCTCGGGTGAAATCAGCGCCGCCGCATAGGCCGTGACCGCTTGCTCGTAGGCGGCATCCTGATCGACCCAACCGGTGTGGAGTTTTGCCTCGCGCACCGCCTTGACCGCGTAATCGGTGAAGCGCTCGCGAAGTTCTTGCGTCTGCCCGCGGTCGAAATCCTCCGGCCAGGCGCCGGCCAGCGCCTGATAGAGCATCCATTCGACATTCGGCTCCGGTGCCGGGCCGTCCGGCAGATCTTTCAGCCATGGCCGGTTCATCTCACGCCAGCGCGCCACCGCCTGCACGAAAACATCGGCGCCCTCGGTTAAAGCATACAGCCTGGCGCGCGCATCTTCGCCGCGTTTGGTATCGTGGGTGGCGCTTGCCGACAGCCCATGCGGCTGCAGCCGCGCCCGCTCGGCCATGCGGCGATGAAATCCCTCCGGGCCATCAGGCCCCTTGCCGGGTTCGCCGCCGACTTCGTTTGCAGCAAGCAGCCGGTTGTAACGGTAGAACAGCGTATCTTCCGTCGCCTTCGCCATCACGGGCCCGCTCAATTGCTGGAAGCGGATCCGGAACTCATGGGCAGCATCACCGTCGACCTTGCCTTCGAGAAGCTTCAGCACATGGTCGAGCGCGCGCCGATCATCAAGCTGCGCCATGACTTGCGATGCGGTGGCGGCAAGCACGGCTGAATCCTGCCAGGCGAGCGGACCGCCGTCGCCATACGTGCGGTAGACCGGAAAGGCGATCAGCAGTTCGCTGATGGCGGCGGCGATCTCGTCTTTGTTTATATCGGGAAAGATGCCGGCCGCGATTGCTGCCAGCCTGCCGGCCTCGCCGGCGAAATTGCGCTCGACCATCAGCCGCTTGGCAAGCCGCCGGCCTTCCTCCAGATTGCCGGTCTCGCCTGCGAGGCTGCGATAGGCATCGTCCAATCTGCGCAGGCCGCCGCCGTCGATGAACAGTTCGCTCAGCGCCGCAATGAACTCATATCCGGTCGTGCCCGAGACCGGCCAGTTCTCCGGCAGCACCTCGGCGGGCCCTAGGATCTTTTCGACGACCATATAGGTGTCCGGCCCGACCGCCTCCCTCAGCCTGTCGAGATAAGCCTTGGGTTCGGCCAGCCCGTCGACATGGTCGATGCGCAGGCCCTGCACCTTGCCATGGCGCACCAGCTCGATCGTCAGCCGGTGCATGTCCTCGAACACCGGGGGATCTTCGACGCGGGTGCCGACCAGCCCGGTCACCTCGAAAAAACGGCGATAGCTCAGATGCCGTGCCGCTTCTTTCCAATGGGTCAGCCGCCAATGCTGTGCCTCGTGCAGGCTTTTGACGAAATCGCGGTCGGACGAGACATCTTCGAGCTTTTGCCGGAGGAGTGCCCGATCGCCGCCTTCGAAGAGAATGTCGCGCATGGCGCGGGCGAAGTCCTCGCCGGAGCTTATGGCTGCAGCCTCCGCCATTCTCGTCGCCACCGGATCGTCGAGCCGGTTTGCGATCGCGCCGTAACTGCTGGGGTTCAGGGGCAGCAGCGTTTCGAAATAACCAAGCGCGAAATTGCCATGCGTTTCGTCGAGCACGACCCGCAGCTCCCCGGCGTCGAGCGCCGCTTCAAAATCCTGGCCGAGCTGCGGCAGGGTCAGCGGCTCGCTCCAGTCGATGTCGAAGTGGCCGGCATAGGCGCTTTGCCGGCCGATTGCCAGCACGTCGCGCCACCAGCCGTTTTCCGGCGAGGCGGCCATATGGTTCGGAACGATGTCGAGGATGAGGCCCATGCCCGCTGCGGCGAGGCTTTCCGTCAGCCGCTCGAACCCCGCCCGGCCGCCGAGCGCCGGGTCGATTTCGTTGGCGTCGGTGACGTCATAGCCGTGGGTCGAGCCGCTGACGGCGGTGAAGATCGGCGAGGCGTAGAGGTGGCTGATGCCAAGCGTCTTGAGATAGGGAATGAGGCCGCAGGCACGATCGAACGTCATGCCGTTGCGGAATTGGATCCGGTAGGTCGCTGTCGGAAGTGTCATGAGGCCGTCTGACGTTGGAGGGAGACCCATTCCAACGGTTGTGGCCGGGTTTTGGTTCCCTCAGTCGATGAAAACGCCCACGCTTGCGGCGCGTCCGGCTGAATCGATGACCGTCAGTTTCGAGTAGCCGCCGCCGTCCGGCAGCCATTGCTGGGTGCGGCGGCGGGAGAGGTCGGGCAGCGGCTTGCCGTTGGCAAGCCAGCGGAAGGGGGCGCGGCCGCCCTGCAGCTTCAGCATCAGTGGCGACAGGTCGCCTGCTCCGGCGCCGAGATCGATATGGGCGCCTTCGGGCGGATAGACGATCTGTGGCGCGGCCTCGCGGCCGGAGGCGACGAGCAGGCCGCTGGCATTCAGCGCAAAACGCCGCTGGCTGATCGGCAGCTCGGATTGGGCGATGCGCACGGCCCCGGCGGGCGGGCGGGGCAGGGGGGTGGTGGCGATGCCGGATTTGGCGAAACCCTCGAACAGGATCGGTGCGGCGGTGCCGTAGCCGGTCAAACCCGGCACGGCGCTGTTATCGGGCCGTCCGACCCAGACGCCGAGCACGTATCGCCCGTCATAGCCGACCGACCAGGCGTCGCGATAGCCGTAGCTCGTGCCGGTCTTGTAGGCGATGCCGCGCTGCGGCGCGCCGGCGGGGGGAATGACGCCGGAGAGAATATCGGCGACGTTCCAGACCGCCACCGGCTCCAGCAGGGCTTCGCCGTCGAGCTTGCCCGGTTGACCGGTAATGCCGTCGCCGAGCCTTGCCGGCTGGCCGCGATTGGCAAGCGCCGTATAGAGCTGCACCAGATCCTTGAGCGTGATGCCGATGCCGCCAAGACCGATCGCCAGTCCCGGCGTCTCGTTCGGCGGCAGCACCGGCCGCACCTCGGCGCGGCGGAAGCGCACCAGCAGCCGCGACGGACCGACGGCGTCGAGCAGCTTGACGGCCGGCACGTTCAAGGAGAGTTGCAAGGCCTCGCGCACAGTGACGTCGCCCTGATAGCTCATATCGAAATTGCGCGGCCGGTAGCCGAAGAAATCGGCCGGCCGGTCTTCGATGATCGTCTCCTGGGAGACGAGGCCCTGCTCGAAGGCGAGCCCGTAGATGAAGGGCTTCAGCGTCGAGCCCGGCGAGCGGTTGACGCGCGTCATGTCGATCCAGCCGGAGCGGCTGGCGTCGAAGTAATCGGCCGAGCCGACCTCGCCGACGATCGCGCCGGTTTGCGCATCCGCCATCACCATGGCGAGCGAAAGCTTCGGCCCAAGTTTCATCGCCGCCGCCCGCGCCACCGATTCCAGCCCCTGCTGCACCTGCTTCTTCAAGGTAGTCTGGTGCTTGAGGACAGTCGGTTCCTCACGCAGAGCCGCTTCGGCGACATGGGCGGCGAGCGCCGGCAACTGCAGGCGCCGCGGCGGGATCGCGACAGCCTCGGCCCGCTCCGCCTCGCCGTCGCCGACGGCCTCAGCCACGGCGACACGCTCGAGCACGCGTTTACGTGCCTCTTGCGCCGCCTTCAGATTGCGGTCCGGCCGTCGCCGTTCCGGCAATTGCGGCAGGGCGACGAGCAGGGCGGCTTCGGCGACCGTCAGGCGCCGCGGCTCCTTGCCGAAATAGGCAAGGCTTGCGGCGCGCACGCCTTCGAGATTGCCGCCATAGGGCGCATGGGTGAGATAGAGATCGAGGATCTCCTCTTTCGACAACCGCCGCTCGATCTGCACGGCGCGTGCGAGCTGCAGCAGTTTTGCCGAAAGCGAGCGCCCGGCGCGGGGCTCGATAAGCCGCGCCACCTGCATCGACAGCGTCGAGGCGCCGGAGACGATGCGGCCGTTCCTGATGAATTGCGTGGCTGCCCGCCCGAGCGCCCAGGCGTCGACACCGCTGTGATCGTAGAAACGCTGGTCCTCATAGGCAACAAGCATGCGCAGGAATTGCGGATCGACGTCGGCGACCGTCGTCTTCAGTCGCCAGCGTCCTTCCGATGTCGCAAAGGCGCGCAGCAATTGGCCGTCGGCATCGAGTACCTCGGCGGAGACGAGGTCCGCTTTTTCAAGCGGCGGCGGAAAGGCCTTGTCGGCGGCGTCGAGCGCAAAGAGGGCCGCGCCGGCAAGAACGATGCCGGCGGCGGACCCAATCGCAAACTTGTGCCACAGCCTCATTATTGCGCTGTCACGACCTCCATCTTGCCGGTCGCCGTGCGGGCCGAAAGCTCCGGCCGGTACATGTCCTCGACGGTTGCGGCCGGATGGTCGTAGGTGCCTGG
Organism: Rhizobium leguminosarum bv. trifolii WSM2297; assembly: GCF_000271845.1. The sequence continues at coordinate 565,636 of NZ_JH719392.1, forward strand.
GGTGACGGCGCGCACGACATAGGCGACGTTGAATTCGCGTTCGTCGCCCTGAGCGCGGTTGAAGGCGGCGACGAAGCGGTCGTAGCGGAATTCGGTATGGGCCGCTGATATTTCGCCGATCCAGTCGAAATTCGTCATCTGGGCGCTGTCGACCAGGTTCGGATTGTCGATCTCGAAACCGGCCGGCAGAAGGTCGGTGATGACGATGCGCGACGGCCAGTCGTTGGTTTCGCGCACATGGATGACGACGACGTAACGCTCGTTCTGCTTGGCTTCGCTGACATTCGCCTCTTCGCCGTCGAGCGTGTAATAGCTGCGCTCGATGAGGAAACCGTCGCCGCCGGCCGGCAGCGGCACGGCCGGGGCGGCAACGGTGGTGACAATGGCCGAGACCTCGTCACTCGTCTGGTTGGTCAGTGTCAGCGGATGGTCGGCGAGGGCATCGCCGGTCATGCGGGCCATATAGGCGCCGGTATGGGCGGCGCCGTTGACATCGATTTTCAGGTCGTCATCGCCGCCCTGGATGGCGCGCGCGGCAAGCAGCATCCAGGTTTCTTCCTGGGTGCTCTTGTATTTGCTGCGTCCCCATTCCTTGGCGACGGCCTTGGAGAGCTCCGGAATGACCGGCGGTACCGGCCGGCTTTCGGCGGCAAGCGCCAGGATCGCAGCACCATCGCGCAGGATCGTGCCGTAATCGGTGCGCGACAGGTTCACCCGCGACACCATCGATTGCTGCGACATCTGCAGCGCGTCGAGGAAGATGTTCTTCGAACGCTGGGCATCGCCGTAGAGCGCCAATGCGGCGGCGATATGCGCCTTGGCGAGCGGCGTCGGGAAGTCGTTGATCATCGTATCGGCATAATAACGCAGATCACTGATCGCCGCCTTCTTGTTGCGGGCAAGCACATAGACGGCATAGGCGATCTGGTCGCCCTGGCCCTTGATGTCGGTGGTGTAGGAGAGCGTGTTCTGCAGGTTTTCGAGCGCCTGCACGAAGGCCCTTTCCGGCACGTCGTATTTCATTTCGCGGGCCCGCGTCAGGAAATCGGTGACGTAGGAATCGAGCCAGACGTCGCCCGAATCCGGTCCCCAGAGACCGAAGCTGCCGGCCGAGGCCTGGTAGGAGAGCACGCGGTAGATCGCATCCTGCACACGCTTGTGCACGTCGTCGTCATTTTCGATGCCGGCCTGCTTCGCCACTTCGGCGAGGTAGAGCAGCGGCAGCGCCCGGCTGGTGGTCTGCTCGGCGCAGCCGAAGGGATAGCGGTCGAGCGTCATCAGCAGTGCCGGAATGTCGAAAGCGGCCGAACGGGTGACGTTGACGCTGATCGAAGCGCCGGGCAGCACGCTGTCGGCAAGCAGATTCTTGTCGACGGTGAGCTTGGCCCCGGGCTTCAGGGCCAGCACCCTGCGTTCGGTGATCGGCAGGGATGACGGGCGCACCGGCACGTCGACGGTCTGGTCGAGCGACAGGCCGGAGGCGTCGGAGAGATTGATCGAGACGCTGCCGGCGCCCGGCTGCTTGCCGATCAGCGACAGCGTCAGTTCGGATTTGGCGCCTGCTTCGAGGCGGATCGTCTGCGCGGCGGAGGCTGCTTCAATGCCGACGGCGTCGTTGCCGGTCAGCTGCAGCTTGTAGTCGCCGGCCGGCGCATCGGTGTTGGCGATGTCGAGGCGCAGATTGGCCTTGTCGCCGGGGGCCATGAATTTCGGCAGGCTGGCGGTGACCACGACGGGATCGCGGATGATGACATCCTTGACGCCGTGGCCGACACCTGATTTCGACCATGCCACCGCCATGACGCGGGCCGTGCCGTTGAATTGCGGAATGTCGAAGGAAACATGCGCCTTGCCCTCGGCGTCGAGCTTCACCGGGCCGGAGAAGTAAGCGACGAGCTTCTGCGTCGGCGGGCTTGCCTGCAGCGCCACCGCGCCGCCGTCGCCGCCGGTGCGGAGCTTGCCGGTCGCACCCAGCGAGCCGTCGATCAGCCGGCCATAGAGGTCGCGGATTTCAAGGCCGAGCTGGCGCTGGCCGAAATACCAGTCCTCGGGGTTCGGCGGTTCGTAGCGCGTCAGGTTGAGAATGCCGACGTCGACGGCGGCAACCGTGACATATGCATCTTCATTGGCGCCGGCGCCCGCCACCTGCAGGTTAATATCAAGCGGTCCGCGCGGCAGCATCTTTTCCGGCGTGTCGAGCTTGACCTGCAATGCGCGCTGTTCGGGATCGACCTTCAGCCACTTGATGCCGATCGAGCGCATTGGCATATGGCTGTCCTGGGCATCGCCGGGGCGGAAGAGGGTGGCGGTGACATAGGCGCCGGCGCCCCAGTCCGCGGTGACGGGGATGTCGACCTCGCCGCCGGTCTCGCCCATCGTCGCATTCTGAACGGCGACCAGCTTTTCTGTCCCGGCCGTCACCATCAATTCGCCGCCGTAGCGCGAGGTGACTTTCAGCTTGGCCGTGTCGCCAATCTTGTAGCTGTCCTTGTCGAGGGCGATTTCCAGCCCGTCGGGTGTTTCGGTGGAGGTCGAGGTGACGAACCAGCCGGCGTCGAATTCGACGCTCGAGGTCGGGCCGTCGGCATCCGAGCTTTCCACTTCGAGGCGATAGCGGCCCCATTTCACCGGCACGGAGATCTTGCCGCCATCCATCGTCGCATCGACGCTGCCGTTGGCAACCTGCTCGGCGGTATAGACCGGCTCATATTTCCACGCGGTTCCCTCGCGATACCATTGGTACTCGCGGTTGAGGCTGTAGAATTTCCAGCGCAGGCCCTTGCTCTCCTGCTTCTGTCCGTTGGCGTCGACACCGATCACCGTGAAGTTGGCGATGGAGTTTTCGGGCAGCTCGTCGGAAAATTCCGGCTTGATGCCGATCGAAGCGCGATCGCTCTTCACCGGAAGCACCAGCGAGCGCTCGATGGCGCGCCCGCCCGCCTCCTGCATTCTCACATAGACGGTGGCGTTGAGCAGCTGTGTCGTCGCCGGCAGGTCGCCGACGGTGAGGTCGGTCGAGGCTTCGCCGTTCTCGTCGAGTTCGGGCAGCCCGTCGATCGGCAGGCGCGAATCCTCGCTCGCCTCCTCGTCGGCGAGCCCGAAGAGAAAGCCCTTGTAAGCCGCGCTCTCGCGCGTCGGCTTGACGACGACATCGCCTTCGAGCGTCAGGCCGGCGGCCGGCGCGCCATAAAGATACTTGCCGGATATGGTGATCGTTGCCGGCGTATCCGGACCGATTTCCTTGGCCTCGGTCTTGATCTCCATGTCGGTGCGATCGGGTACGAAATCGTCGACGAGGAAGCTCTTGCTGGCGATCGCACTGCCCTTGGGATCGGTATAGATGTTCATCGTCCAGGTGCCGCGCATGGCGTTTTCCTGGGTGGCGAAATCGACGCTGTAACCGCCGAGATTGCTGGTCTCACTGACGATCCGCCGGTCTTCGACGCCATCCGGGCGGCTGAAGATGAAGGTGAGCGGCAGGTTCTCGATGGCGTTGCCGTCGGTGTCGCGGGCGAGCGCCTGCGTATGCACCGTTTCGCCGGCGCGGTAGATGCCGCGTTCGGTGAAGGTCAGGACGTCGATCGCGCCGGGTGCGGCGCGGCCGGTGACGCCGCGGTCGGAGAGGTCGAAACCGGCGCGCGTCATGTCGAGGAAGACATAGTCCGAGGCGCCGTTTTTAGCGGTGATGACGGCGGGCGTCAGCGCCGCCGTGCCACGGATCAGGCCGGCGGTGAAGGTGGCGCGGCCGTCCGCGTCAGTGGTCGCAGTGCCGAGCACTTCATTGTTCTTGGCAAGCAGCTGCAGCTCGACGCCTGCTATCGGTTTGGCCGAGGCGAGCGAACGGGTGAAGACATTGAGCCCGTCGGTGCCAGCATAGGTGGTGACGCCGATATCGGAGACGAGGAACCATTGCGTCGCCTGCGAATCCCACTCCTGCGTCGGGCCGTTCGGGCCGGTCGCCGTCATCACGTAGATGCCGGGCTTGCGCTCGGGCAGCGCCTCATCGACCGGGAAGCTGGTGACGATGTCCTTATTGAGCTCGTTGGCGATGTCGATCGAGCCCTGCCAGACGAGTTCGCCGTTCTGGTCCTGAATGTTCTGGGCGCTGTAGCCGTCGAGCTGGGTCAGGAACTGCGAATTGGTCAAGAGCGGCGCAATGGCGCGATCGCCGATGCGGTAGAGTTTGAGGTTGGCCGACGCCATGTTGACCGAGACGATCGGGATGCCGCGGCGCGCCGTCGAGGGCAGCACGAAGCTGTCGCCGGTGAAACGCACCATCTGGCTGCGGTCCTTGATATAGACGTCGATGCTGACGGGGGCTTCGAGCGCCTCGTCGACGGCTGACGGCAGGCCGGTGCGGAAGGCGATCTTATAGGTCTCGCCATGCGTCAGCCCCTCGACGCAGATCTGCTTGTCTTTGGTTTCCAGCGCCTTGGGTGCTGCACCGTTCAGCGTCACGAAGGGCGTGTAGTCGGTTGTTTTGATGAGCGCCTCGGAGAAGGTGACGCAGGCCCGCGGCGTGGCGCTGTCGGCATCGACCGTGTGTTCGGTGATGCGGAAGCCCTGCGTCGCTTTCAGCTGCAGGTAGGCCGCCTGCACATCGTCGGAGGCAACGAGCGCCAGGCTAGCCTTGTAGGCGTCGAGCGCCGGGCGGTAATTGGCGTTTCGTTCCAGAGCAGTGGCCAGCACGGAGAGCGCCTCGGCGCGCTTGGCCTTGGTGCGGGTCAGCTCGTAGCCGTTCAGCGCGTCGACCACCGCCTGGCCCGTGACGCTGCTCTCGGTGCTGCCGTACGAAATTGCAGCACGAGCGGTTTCAAGCCAGAGATCGGGATCGTCGGGTGTGAGCGACAGCGCGCCGTGGAAGGCAATCAACGCATCGTTCATATTGTTGGCGGTCATGTCGAGACGGGCGTTGGCCGTCAGGCTGTCGACGCCCTGGCCCTGCTGGCCGTCGGCAAGCTCCAGATTGTCCTTGTAATCGTGGGCCTGCTGAATGAGGTCGTTGGTCAGGAAGGTCAGGCGCGGCGCGGCGCCGAGATCCGGCTCCTTCTGGCCGGCGGTTTCGACGATCTTGCCGGCGATGGCGCCGGGGAAGGCGTTCATCGTCTTGAAGTCCGATTTCAGGAAACACCACTTCACCTTGGGATTGTAGGTAAAGGCCTTGCAGCTCTTGTCGCCGATGCAGGAGGTCTTGCACTGATCGAGCGAGACGTTCTGCTCGGTGCGAAGATCGAAACCGAAGAAATCGGCGTCCTTGATCGTCTGGATGTCGCGCTTGGTTTCCGCAGCCGCGGCGGGAAAACTGACGGCGATCGTGGAAAAAAATGCGATTGTCACGAAAGCAAAGAACGAGCGCACGGACATTGGTTCCCCCCAAGGATACAGGCGATGCAGGCTCTGACCGGCGGGCACTCTCCTCACTCCACGAGAGATTGTCAATCTCCACTCGGGCGCTGTTTCATCTTCGCACAGGCACTTTCGTGCGGCTGTCACATCGGCGTGAGTGATCGCCTTGTGATTTGCGGCTTTTGCAGGAATAGGCAAGTATTTGGACGATCGCAGGAGGTAGCGCCATGTCCACATCATCTCGTCGCCGGAGCCTTGTCGCGCTCCTGGCTGCCGCAGTCTTTTCAATCGCTGCGGGTGCCGCAGGCGCGGCTGAAGATGCCGTCACCATCCCGCCGCCCGCCGTCGACGAGGCCGCCGGGGCGGGGACCGAGACCGCCATTTTCGCCGGCGGTTGCTTCTGGGGCGTCCAGGGCGTCTTCCAACACGTGAAGGGCGTCAAGAGCGCCGTCTCCGGTTATGCCGGCGGCGAGGCGGCTTCGGCGCAGTACGAAACCGTCAGCACCGGTTCGACAGGTCATGCCGAATCCGTCGAGGTGAAGTTCGATCCGAAACAAGTGAGCTACGGGAAATTGCTGCAGATCTTCTTCTCAGTGGCGCATAACCCGACGCAGCTGAATTTCCAGGGTCCGGATCAGGGAACGCAATACCGTTCGGCGCTGTTCGTCGCCGGTCCCGAGCAGCGAAAGGTGGCTGAGCATTATATCGACCAGCTCGACAAGGCACATGTCTTTGCCAAACCGATCGTCACCAAGGTGTCTGATGCCGCCGGCTTCTATCCCGCCGAAGCCTATCATCAGGATTTTCTAACGCTCAATCCAACCTATCCCTATATCGTCTACAACGATCTGCCGAAAATCGAGAACCTGAAGTCGCTATTTCCGGCCGATTACCGCAACGAGCCGGTTCTCGTCAGGAAGGCCAAGGGATGACTCCCGTCAGGGCATGATGTCGATGGGCGTATGATCGGGAACGCGGGCCCAGATATCGCGCATCTCGGCGTTGGTGACGGCAATACAGCCATCCGTCCAATCCCATAGGCGATGGGTATTGCCGAACAGGCCCCAGCCGGGCGGAAAGCCATGGGATTGCGCGTTCCGCCGATCGTCCGGGTTCGGATAGGAAATATGCAGGCTGAGATGCGCCATCGACTTGGGATTGCGCCAGTCGATTTCATACCGCCCTTCCGGTGTTTTTTCGTCGCCTTCCTGGTGCTTTGGCCCGGCATCGGCAGCCTGTCCCAGCGAAATCCGGTAGGTCGAGATTGGAACATCTCCTTTGAGAAGGACCATGCGCCGTTCGGATTTATAAACTCGAATGAGATCGGCTTGTTGCTCCTGCGGCGCATCCGGGGGCAGTGAGCCCGAGCCGATCCTGGCCATCAATTTCGTATAGGCGAAAAGACTGACGACCACGATGGCCAGTACTATGAGTCTTTTTCTCAATCCCGATCCTCGATCCTCAAGCCAAGGAAATAATCATATCGCGCCATCGCGCCCTCATCCACCAGTGCCCTTGAGATTTAGAACAATCCGCCGCCAGTTTTTCTTTGCGGCCTCCTTGTTAGGAATTCGTCAACGTTAACAATATCTTAATTCTGACAAATCGCGTTCCACCGCGGAACATATCGTTTAGTTACCCGTTACGACAATGAGTTTCGAGCAGGACAGCTGCCGAAGCGGATCCCTCTTTCGGATTATGGCGTAACAAGGGGACGTATCATGGCCACCAATGTCGTGCGGCGCTGGCAACGAGATGATCTCATGAGACAGAGAGTATTAATCGTCGAAGATGAATTCCTGATCGCGCTCGATCTCGGGGCGACGGTGGAAGGCATGGGCATGCAGGTGGCAGGCCTTGCGAGCGATCGCGAACAGGCGCTGCGGCTGGCACCGCTGGCCGATATCGCCTTCGTCGACGTCAATCTCGCCGACGGCCCGACTGGGCCCGAGATCGGCCGGCGGCTGGCGCAAGAGCACGGCGTTGCGGTGGTCTTCATGACCGGCAATCCGGAGGTTGTCGCCGAGGGCGTCGAGGGCGCAGTCGGGGTCGTGCAGAAGCCGGTCATGCCCTCTGTCGTACAGCAACTGGTAAATTATCTCGCAGCACGCCGCGTCGGCATGTTCGCTGTCGTGCCTTCGCAGATGACGGTCTTTGCCTGATCAGCCGGCGATGGCTGCAAGCTCCGGCGGACGGCCGGCAATATCCGCCCCAGGCCTGCCATAGGCCTTGAGAAAAGTACGGACGGCGTTACGCGCCGCCTTATCAAGCTCTTCATCGGTGGGGGTTTCGCCGAAAAGCGTCATCATCTGCAGATCGGCATTGGCGAGCGCCACGAACTGCCTTGCGGCGACGTCGAAATCGTCGATGACGAGCGCGCCCTTATGCGCAAGCCGCGCGAGAAGTGCTGAAAGGGCAGTGGTCAGCTTGCCCGGACCCTGCTGGCGCCAGCTTTCGAACAGGTGCGGATAGCGTTCACCCTCGGTCTGCACCAGCTTGCGCAGGAATTTTCCGTCGTGATTGCAGATGCAATTCTTGTTGAGGCGCACGGCAAATTCCGTCAGCCCGTCCTCCAGATTGTCGGCCTTCTCAGGGAAACTCGACAGCACGGAGAAGAGCATGGCATTGGCGCGGTTCATGACGTCCTCGACGACGGCGACGAACAGCGTCTCTTTTTCGCGGTAGTGATTGTAGATTGTCTGGCGGGAGACGCAGGCAACGGCGGCGATCTCGTCGATGCTGGCGCCGGCAAAACCCTGGCGGCAGAACACGTCGGCGGCGGCATCGAGGATCGACATGCGCTTGGCGCATTGTCCGCGCTGCGTATGCCCAGCCGTGCCTGCCGGTGTCATGCGATCTTTCATGAAGACGAGGATAAGGCGTTTTGACGTATTAGACAATGGCGTCTAGTTTTACATCAGTGTCCAAAATTATTGACACGCTTGGTTTCCGCGCTGGAGATATGAGCTCCCAACTTCGTCTTCGCGCGAACGATCATCATTGAACCCTTAAGAGAATGCGACGGAGCGACGATCCGGCGCCTCCGCTGCGCTTTTATGAAAGATCACCCCTATGACGGCTTCCTTCTTTCGCATGGCCCTCATTCTCGGCCTTCTCTCTGCCATCGGGCCTTTCGCCATCGACATGTATCTGCCCGCTCTGCCCTCCATCGGCCAGGACCTGCATGCCGATAACAATGTCACCCAGCTGACACTTCTCGCTTTCTTCATCTCCTTTGCGCTCGCTCAGCTCGTCTACGGTCCGCTGTCGGATATGTGGGGCCGCAAGCTGCCGCTTTACCTCGGCATCGGCATTTTCGCCGTCGCCTCGATCGGCTGCGCGCTTGCGACCAATATCGAAACGCTGATCGCCTTCCGTTTCGTCCAGGGCATCGGCGGTGCTGCCGGAATGGTTATTCCGCGCGCCATCGTCCGCGACATGCATACCGGCGTGCAGGCGGCGCGGCTGATGTCGCTGCTGATGCTGGTCTTTTCGATCTCGCCGATCCTGGCACCGCTGACCGGCAGCGCCGTCATCGAATTCTACGGCTGGCGCGGGGTGTTCTGGGCGGTGACGATCGCGGCCTCCATCGGCCTTGTCCTGCTCGCCACCCAGCTTGAGGAAACCCGTCCGGCCAAGGAGCGCAGCGGCAGCGGCCTCAAGAGCGCCATGGCGGCCTACCGGCTGCTGCTTTCCGACCGCAATTTTCTGACGCTGACCTTCATCGGTGGCCTGGGGATTTCGAGCTTCCTCGTCTATCTCGCCAACTCGCCCTTCGTGTTGATCCAGCATTACGGGCTGACCCCGACCGAATACAGCTTCGCCTTCTCGATCAACGCCGTGTCCTTCTTTGCGGTGTCGCAGGCGACCGGCTGGCTCGGCGAGCGTTTCGGCCTGGTGCGGGTCATGCGGATTGCCGTCAGCGCCTTCGCGCTTGCCATGGTGGTCATGGCGGTCACGATGGCTGCAGGCTTCAACCAGCTGCCCGTCATGGCGAGTTTCCTCTTCATCGGCTACGGCTTCCTCGGCCTCGTCATTCCGACGAGCGCGGTGCTCGCCCTTGAGGATCATGGCGCCATCGCCGGCACCGCCTCGTCGCTGATGGGCACGCTGCATTTCGTCATTGCCGCCGTCGCCATGGTAATCTCGAGCCTGTTCTTCGACGGCACTGCCGTTCCGATGGCCGCCGGCATCGCACTCTGCGCCTTCGCAGCCTTCGTGCTGACCCAGGCGACGATCGGCCGCCGCGCCGCCGTTGCCGCTGCCGAATGATCAAGGGCTGGCCGCACCCGGTCTCGGGTGCGGCTACCAATCAGGGTTGCGGCTTCGGAGAAAATACCTCGCGCAATTGAATATTGCCCGACCGCGCTATCTACCCCTGACGAAACATTGATAGTCCGGAGAATACGCATGGTCGACGAGAAACGGCTGATCTCGAAAATCACCTGGAAGCTGATGCCGTTTCTCGGCATCCTCTATCTGATCGCCTATATCGACCGTCAGAACGTCAGCTTCGCCAAGCTGCAGATGGTCGATGCGCTCGGGATGAGCGAATACGCATACGGTCTCGGCGCGTCTCTCTTTTTCATCGGCTATTTTCTTTTCGAGGTGCCCAGCAACCTGTTCCTCGACAGGCTCGGCGCCCGTGTCTGGTTCGCCCGCATCCTGGTCTCCTGGGGCATCGTCACCATTGCGCTGGCCTTCACCCAGAACGCGACGATGTTTTATATCCTGCGCTTTCTGCTCGGCGTCTGCGAAGCCGGCTTCTTTCCCGGCGTGCTCTATCTGCTGACGCTCTGGTTCCCCGCGGACTATCGCGGCAGGATGGTCGGGCTGTTCATGATCTTCAGCGCCATCGCCAACGCCGTCGGCGCGCCGCTCGGCGGCGTGCTGCTCGATCTCGACGGTCTCTATGGCTTTGCCGGCTGGGAATGGGTGTTCCTGGCGACCGGCATTCCGGCCGTGATTGCCGGTATCGTGACCTTCTTCTATCTTCCCGGCAAGCCTGAAAACGCTGGTTTTTTGAACGACGAGGAAAAGACCTGGCTCGAACGCCGGCTCGCCTCGGAAAATGCCGGCATGGGCGAACATGCCGGAAACGGCTTTAAGGCGCTCGTCGACCCGCGCGTTCTGCTGATGGCGCTCTGCTATATCGCTTTTCCGCTGTCGGCCTATGGGCTGAGCTACTGGCTCCCGACCATCGTCAAGGCCTTCGGCGTCAGCAACACGGTCAACGGTTTCCTCAACATTATTCCCTGGCTGCTGGTGGCGGTGGCGCTTTATGCCGTGCCCACGATGGCCGACAAGGCACAATCGAAGACGCCCTATATCGTCATTCCGGCTTTCATCGGCGCCGCCTGCCTGCTGCTCTCGGCGCTGATCCCGAGCCACACGCTTCAATTCGCCTTCCTCTGTGTGGCCGCCGCCGGCATCTTCGCACCGCAGCCGGTATTCTGGAGCCTGCCCTCGCGTTTCCTCAAAGGTGCGGGTGCTGCAGCCGGCCTCGCCGCCATCAATTCGGTCGGAAACCTCGGCGGTTTCGTCGCCCAGAACGTCGTTCCCTGGATCAAGGATGCAAGCGGCAGCACGATCGCGCCGATGTTCTTCCTCGCCGCCTGCCTTGCCGCCGGCGCCCTGCTGGTGTTCTTCGTCACGCGTCAGCTGTCGAGCCGGGAGCCGCCGGCGGCGCCGAGCCGGGTTTGAGGGCGTATTAGCCCTTCAGTGAGAAAGCATCGCTTTCGCCTGGAACGAGTTCCAGCGGCCAGATCCGGTTGCGGGCGCCCTGCGGGTAGTGCTCGGCATAGGCCGGCATGCTGGCAAGCAGGGTTTCGCCGAGCTGGGCGCCGAGATCGCGCAGCGACATGCGGAAGGAAGTCAGCGATGGCTGCAGGAAATGTGTACGCGGCTCCTCGCGGAAACCGACAACGGCGAGGTCGCGGCCGGGCACGATGCCGGCCTCGGCCAGCCTGCGGTAAAGTCCGATCGCCATCAGCTCGTGGATCAGGATGATTGCGGTCGGCTGTTCTTTAATCATCAGCAATTCGTGGCCGGCCTGATAGCCGCCCTGTTCGCTCGATTTGACACGGATGACGAGGGCCGGGTCGAACGGGATATCGTGGCGTTTCAGCGCCTGACGGTAACTGTCGAGGAAGATGTAGCCGAGATTGATGTCGGAGGAGGGGGCGGCCACCGCGATCCGCCGATGGCCCTTGGCGACCAGCCGGTCGACGCCGCGCGCCGCCACGCCCTCGAAATCGAGGTCCATCCAGGTGTAGCTGCCGCCGGACGCGCTGCGGCCGAGCGCCACGAAGGGAATGCGGGCCTTTTCCAGAAGCTCGATGCGTCGGTCGGTGCGGCGTGTCGCCGAGATGATCAGCGCGTCGACAAGCCGGCGCGCCACCATGCGCTTCAGATATTCGTGCGGATCCTCGTCATCGGGGCAGGGCAGCATGACCAGATCGAGCTTGTGGCGGGAAAAGACGCTCTGCAGTCCATCGATGACGCCGAGGAAGAAGTCGTCGCTGTTTTCGACCGTCTCGCGGCTGACTTCGAGCATCAGCCCGATGACGTTGGTCATGCCCTGGCGGAGGCTGCGGCCCGATTGGTTGGCGACATAACCGAGTTCTTCGGCTGCGGCGAGCACACGCCGGCGCGTCTCTTCGTTGACGTCGGGCTTGCCGTTCAACGCCCGCGACACGGTTCCGATCGAAATGTCGAGATGCTCGGCGAGCTGGCGGATTCCTTTCATCTCAGGCGATCTTCCTCCCGTTACGGCGCCGCGCGTCTTTTTAGCCGCGCACAGGGCGCTGTAACACTTTGATCTAAGCGTTCTGCCCTTCTTGCCACAGGATGACCCCTGCGAAAAGCCGTGCGGGAAGAGGTCACTGTCTGAAGCTTTGGCGGAAGACCAGCTCGGGGATGACGCGTTCGGAAGCCGGAGGGGCATCGGGATTTTCAAGCCGCCGCTCCATGAGCGCGACGGCGCGTTGCGCCATGATCAGCGGGTCCTGGCGGAAGGTGGTCAGCTGATAGCTCAGCCAGGCGGATTCAGGCACGTCGTCGAAACCGATGACGGCGACATCCTCGGAGACGCGCAGCCGCGCTTCCAGGCGCAGGACATCCATCAGCCCGAAGGCGATCAGATCATTGGCGCAAAAGACGGCGTCGGGCTTTATTTGCTCCGAAAACAGCGCGCGACCGGCGGTGACGCCGCCCTCGTAATCGGAATCTTCACCGCGGGCGATAACAACGGACGCGCCGAGCGACTCGGCTGCCGAAAGGAAGGCGTTTTCGCGCTCGACGATCGCAGGCGTTCTGGAATTGGAGCCGATCACCGCCAGCCGCCGCCGGCCGCTGGCGTAGAAGGCAGTTGCCGCCTTGCGCGAGGCTTCGGAATTGCCGGCACGCACATGGTCGGCGTCGGGCTCCGACCGGCCGATGACGACAAGCGGCTGACCGTTTCGCTGGGCGAGTTCAAGGAAACTTGCCGGCGGCGAGCCGGACAGGATTATGATCGCCTCGGCGCGATGGCCGATCAGCATCTTTTGGGCGGCGAGCAGCTCGTCTTCCGTCTGGCCGGTGTTGATGAGGATCGGAATGCTGCCGCGGCGGATCAGGGCTTTGGCAAGGGTTGCCGCCAAATGCGCGCGAAAACCGACTTCAGGCCGGGTCGCGACGATGCCGACGAGGCGGCTCTGATTGGCGAGCACGCCGCGCGCCAGATCATTAACGTGGTAGCCGAGCTCTTCCGCCGCCCGCCGCACCTTTTCGCGCGTTGTCGGGGCGACGCTTGCGCCCGGCGTGAAGGTGCGCGACACGGCAGAGCGCGAAACGCCCGCGAGCTGTGCCACCTGCTCGGCGCTGACGAAACGCATGCGCTCTTTTTTCGGCGTCTTCCCGCCGCTCACCGGACCATCATTCATCGGCTCTCAGCTATTGCTCGTCTCTGACAGCTGGATGACAGCGGGGGGATTTTTGCCACGAAAAACCGAGGCTGCGCGACGCAACCTCGGCTGAGGGGCAAGCAGCGACGGGCATTGATCAGATCACCACCGCTGCAAAAATTGCGAGATTATTCGCAGACGCGGACGGTTTCGGCGTGGTAGCCGCCATCGTAGCGGTTGCGCACGTCACGGTCCTCATACCAGCATCTCGGCTGGGGTTCGACATAGCGGGGGCTCTCTACGTAACGAGGCCCCTCGTCGACGTAGCGAGGGCCGCCGCCATTGACGAGTGCGCCGCCGATCAGGCCGCCGACGACACCTGCGGCAACGCCGCCGGCGATGATGCGGCCGGTATGGTTGTGATGATGGTGATCGCTTGCGGCAGCAGGCTGAATGGCCGATCCAACAAGGGCCGTGGCGATCAACAGGCTGCTAATGACTCTCTTCATGATCTTCTCCTGAAATGGCACTCGCCCCGGATAAAAGATAAATGCGGCAGCAAGTCGTTAGTTCGTTCAAACTTTGCGACATGCATTAATGCATGTCATCGCTGAAGGCCATATCAGGTTGCAGATTCCGCAGCCGTCGTTTCTTCCAGCACGTCTTCGGGAATATCGTCGAAGGAGGCGTAATTCAAGTTATAGAGCTTGGAATAAAGCTTGCCGTTCTTCATCAGCTGCCGATGGTTGCCACTCTCGATGATTTCGCCATTCTGCAGCACGATGATGCGATCTGCCTCGCGGATCGTCGCCAGGCGGTGGGCGATGACGAGGCCGGTGCGGTTTTCGAGCAGCTTCACCAGCGCCTTCTGGATCAGCATCTCGGTATAGCTGTCGATATTGGCCGTCGCCTCGTCGAGCACCAGGATCTTCGCATCCGCCACAAGCGCGCGGGCAAAGCTCAAAAGCTGGCGCTGACCGAGCGAAAGATTGCCGCCGCGCTCGCCGAGAACGCTGTCATAGCCGTCGGGCAGGCGCATGACAAAGTCGTGGGCGCCGACGGCCTTGGCCGCCTCGATCACCTGTTCGCGCGTCGCTTCCAGCTTGTGATAGCGGATGTTTTCGAAGACGGTGCCGGTGAAGAGGAACGGTTCCTGCAGCACCATAGCGATCTCAGCCCCCAGCGAATCCTGCGTCAGCTCGCGCACATCGTCGCCGCCGACCAGCACCTGGCCCTGCTGCACGTCATAGAAGCGGTGGATCAGCGACATGCAGCTCGATTTGCCGGAGCCCGTCGGCCCGACGAGCGCCACCGTCTCGCCCGGATTGACCTTGAAGCTCACATGTTTCAGCACCGGATGTCTCGGATTGTAACCGAAGACGACATCCTTGAATTCGACCGAGCCGTCCATGTCGCGCGACAGGGCTTTGGCATTGGGCGCGTCTTTGATGTCAACCGGCACGTCAAGCACTTCGGTCAGCCGCTGGCCCGACGCCATGGCGCGCTGCATCACTGAATATTGCAGCGTCAGCGAACGGATCGGGTCGAAAAAGCGCTGAATGTAGAACAGGAAGGCGACGAGCACGCCGACATCGAGCGCCTGGTTGAGAACGCGGGCGCCGCCGACGACGATGACGAGCGCCATCGCCACGCCGGTCAGGCTGTCGACGATCGGCACCATCACCTGCGCATAACGGGCGGCCGTCAAATGCGTCTTGAGGTTGGCTCGCGCCTTGTCGTCATAGAGCGTGAAATTGACGCCCTGGCGGTCCATGCTCTGGACGGCGCGCACGCCGTGGATCGCTTCGGCAAGCGCGCCGTTGGCAACCGAATTGGTTTCGTGTGCGGCCATGAACGACTTGCGGGCGAGCGGCAGCCAGAACAGCCGGACGACGAAGAGAACCGGCAGCACCGCGAGTGTCAGCAGCCCAAGCTTGAAATCGAGATAGAGCATCACGAAAACGATGCCGAAGAGCAGCACGATGTCGCCGACCGACAGTACCGAGGTTTCGAGGAATTCCTGCATCGAGTTGACGTCGCCCTGCAGGCGCGACATCAGCCGGCCGACTTCGGTCTTGTCCATGAAGGAGAGTGAGACCCGCTGCAGATGCGAAAACATCGCCCTGCGGATATCGAAAAGCACGTCTTCCGCCACGCCGCCGACCAGCGTCTCCTGTGCGTAACTCGCTGCATAGTTGATAAGGATGGCTACGGCGAAGGCGGCAATAGCCCAGATCAGGGCCGACGGATTGCCGCCGGGCGACATGCCGTGGTCGATGGCATAACGGATGATCAGCGGGATCAGCAATTGCATCATCGTGAAGGTCAGGACGGCGACGACGGCCCAGGCGACCTGGCGGCGATAGGGATGAACGAATGACCAGATGCGCTTGACGATATCGCCGTCGAAGGCCTTGCCGAACATCTCCTCCTCGACGCGATGCGAACCGACCACCGCCCGCGGCGGGCGGCGCCCATCCTCGCGAACGTCGGGACGTTCGGTTTCCAGTTCCTCGGCCATGCATTCCTCCCGCGGCCATCCCGTGAGGTGGCTCGCATGTTCATTTGCTTGTCCTCTTCTCCCCAGCGGGAAGAAGGTGCCTGAAGGGCGGATGAGGGGGCCGCACGGCACTGTCGCGGTCGCGCCCTCTCATCGCCTCGCTTGCTCGGCACTTCCCCCGCTGGGAGAAGTGGGAATCTCGCTAGGCGCTCAATACCTCATCGCCCGGCCGCACCTGCAGCTCGTAGAGCGCCTTGTAGCGTCCGCCGAGCGCCAGCAGCGCCGCATGCGTTCCGCGTTCGACGATCCGGCCGTCTTCGACGAACAGGATCTGGTCGGCATGCATCAGCGAGCTCAGCCGATGGGCGACGATGATGGTTACGCGGTCGGCGGCATAGCGGCGCATGGCGCTGCGGATGCGTTGCTCGGTGGCCGCGTCGATCGCCGCCGTCGAATCGTCGAACACCATCACTGCCGGCTTCAGCATCAGCGCCCGAGCAATCGAAAGGCGCTGCCGCTGGCCACCGGACAGCGAAACGCCGCGTTCGCCGACGACCGTGTCGTAGCCTGTGGGCAGGCCGAGCACGTAATTGTGCAGCTGGGCGCTTTCACTGGCGCGTTCGATTCGGCCTTCCTTCGCCCAGGGGTCGCCATAGGCGATGTTGTTTTCGATCGTCGTGGTGAACAGGAAGGAATCCTGCTGCACGACGGCAACCGCCCGGCGCAGCGATTGCAGCGTCGCCTTGCGGATGTCCTGGCCGTCGATCGTCACCTTGCCGCCGCTGACGTCGTAGAAGCGGGGAATGAGGTGGGCGATGGTCGACTTGCCGCTGCCCGGAGGCCCGACGATGCCGATCGTCTGGCCGCGCCTGGCTTCGAAGGAGACATCGTGGAGCACGGTGCGCTTTTCAGAACCGGGATAGGCGAAGCTGACATTTTCGAAGCGCAGCACGCCGTCGGTGATGTTCAGGTCGCGTGCATCCGGCGCATCCTTGATCGATATATCGAGGTCGAGCAGGTTGAAGAGGCGCGAACCGCAGGTGGAAGCGCGGGCAAAGGCATTGACCATCAGGCCGAGCTGGCGCACCGGCATCTGCAAAATGGTCATGAAGGTCAGGAAGGAGGCGAGCGTGCCGACGGTAATCTCGCCCGACATCACCTTGCCGCCGCCGACGAAGAGCACCAGGCCCATGGCCGCGAAGAAGGAGAAGGTCATGGCACTGGTGTTGGTGACGCGGATGCCGACGCGCTGATGGGCGAGCGCCAGCGCATTCTTCGAGGCCGCCTCGAATTTCGACAGCTCGTGGTCCTGTGCGGCAAAGGCGCGCACGACGCGGATGCCGCCGAGATTCTCCTCCATGATGCGGGTCAGAACCGAAAGCCGCTCTTGCAGGTCGAGCCAGGTGGCGCGCAGCCTGAGCTGGGTCACAGAGGAGCGCCAGCCGACGAAGGGCACGAAGGAGAGTGCCAGCAGGCCGAGCACGATATCGGTCGACAGCAGCATATAGGCGCCGATGCCGATCAGGATCGACAGCAGGATCATCCGGACGAGCGCCGTGGAAAAATACATGCGCACGCCTTCGAGATCGAGCAGGCCGATGGTGATCAGGTCGCCGGAATGCACCGTGTCGTGGAAGCTGAAGGAGAGCCGCTGGATCTTCTCGTAGCAGGCCAGCCGCAATTCGTAGCCGATGTGATGGCCGACGGCTTCGCTGTAATAGTTCTGCACCATGGTGAAGAGGCCGCGCAGCACGCTGGCGCCGAGCAAGAGCAGCGCCGTGGTCAGCAGCGCGTCCTGCGCCGCCTGGCCGGCCGCGCCGCCGCTCATCGCCATCTGCGTGTGGTCGACCGCCTGGCCGAGAAGGCGGGGGATCATCAGCTGGAAGGTGGAGGCAACAAGCGTGGCGCCGATTGCAAAGCCCGATTGCCAGGGGTGGCGGAAGGCCATCATGGTGATGCGCACCAAGGTGTAGAGGCCTCGGCCCCAGCCTGCCGCAGTTGCAAGCGCCATCGAAGCCGAAGGCTTCGTCGCGCGTATTAACGCATCGCTGCTCACGGTATTTTTTCCAATAGATGTGTGATCGGACGCTGGCCCGAAAAGACGGCAAATCCATGAAGGGATTGATAGCACCGTCACTTTTGCCGATTCCGCCCGGGGGTTCAAGTAAACAATTCACCAACTGGTTATTTTTACGTGAGGTCTGCTCGCATCCCAGAGGGAACAATCGGCGCGCGGGTTGGTTGCAGCAGGCAAAGCCCGTCCAGCCCCGTCAGGCAACCCTGGCGTACAATCCTTGCCGGAGAGATCCATGCCGCTCAAAGCCCTCGCGCTCAACGCTACACTGAAGACCAGCGATGCCAAGGAGCCGTCTTCGACCGACCGGATGATCGGTCTTATCGATAAGGCGCTGTCGGCCTATGACGTCAAGACCGAGGTCCTCCGGCTTGCTGACTTCAACGTCAAGCCGGGCGTCACATCGGACGAAGGCGAAGGCGATGACTGGCCTGATATTCGCGCCAAGCTGCTCGCCGCCGATATCCTGATCATGGCGACGCCGATCTGGCTCGGCCAGCCCTCCAGCGTCTGCAAGCGGGCGCTGGAGCGCATGGATGCCTTCCTCGATGAGACGGACGATCAGGGCCGCATGGTCTCCTACGGCAGGGTCGCGGCCGTCGCCGTCGTCGGCAACGAGGACGGCGCCCATCATGTGTCGGCCGAGCTTTACCAGGCGCTGAACGACGTCGGCTTCACCATTCCGGCGAACGCGGTCGCCTATTGGGTCGGCGAGGCGATGGGTTCCACCAATTTCGCCGATCTCGACAAGGTGCCGAAGGTCGTGACCAAAGCTGTCGACATGCTGGCCCGCAACACGGCGCATCTGGCGGGCCTGCTGAAGGCTAAGCAATATCCGGGTGAGGGCGGCTGACCACGGCTATTTGGTACCGAGCGAGCAGCGCAAGCTGTCGCTTGCGGTGAAAAATTTGTTTTACTCCAAGTGTTTACGCTGCGGCTGCAATAAACCCCTTGCCACCTGCGGTTTTTGGCGCTTTCATACACGACTAGTTTGATAGACTATGGACGAGCGCGATCGCTCCCCTAGTTGCTTTGCGGGGCCGCTCGTCCGGCCCCCGATCCTGCGGCAGACGTTTGTGAACAGCCGCACGAACCTCATCAACGCATGCCCCGCCGTTTATGCGTTGAACCTATCTGCACAATGGTGCGGCCAAAGCCGCAGAGGAGTTGCGATGACGGTTCAGGGACTTTTTTCCGCCAGAGCCAATGCGGCGGCGCAGATATCGGCCGTGCCGCGCATTGCGATCGTCGGCCGCGGCTTTTCCGGCATGATGACGGCCATTGCGCTGATGAAGACGCTGCGCGCACCGTTCCACCTGCAGCTGTTCGATCCGAATTCGTCGGTCAGCGGCGGGCAAGCGCTGGCCTCGGCTCGCGCCTCGACGATCCTCAACACTCGCGTTCGCGATCTCTCGGTCGCCGTCGGCGACAATGATGATTTCAACGACTGGCTCTGCAGCAATACCGCCTTCCGCGCCGCCGTGCCGGCCGCCATCCCGGGTTTCCGGCAGATCTTCGTGCCGAAGGATATCTTCAGCGATTATGTCTACCAGCGCTTTTCCGAAGCGCTTGCCGCCCGCCGTGATATCACCGTCCAGGTCTGCAACGATCCGGTGGTGGCGATCCGCAGGAGCCACGGCAACCGCTTCCTGCTCGAAAGCGCCAATCCCGCCAACCCGCTGTTCGATACGGTGATGCTCGCCACCGGTTACGGCCTCAGCGATCCGGATGCCGGTGAGCGGGAGGCTTCGCCGGTCAGAGCCCAGCGCCTCGTGGCAAGGCCGCATGCGGTGCTGCTCGGCAGCGGCATCCGCGTCGTCGACCAGTTGCTGCAGCTGCGCGATTCCGGTTATGCCGGCCAAGTGACGATCATTTCCCGGCGTGGCTTCCTGCCCCAGAGCCATACGCCGAATTCGGCCGATCCGGTATTTCCGGCCGAAGCGCTACCCGAGAGCCTGCCCGACATCGTCCGCTTCATCCGCCAGGCCTGTCGAGAGGCGGAGGAAGAGGGCCGAAGCTGGCAATCGGTCATGAATGGCCTGAGGAAACATGCCCGCTCACTCTGGCGCTCGCTGCCGGCGCGCGACAAACACCAGTTCAACCGGCATCTGAGGGCAATCTATGACAGCCATCGCAACCGTTTGCCCGAGGCGATGCATCTGCGGCTGAAACGAGAGCTTGCCGAGGGCCGCACGGTGCTGCGCCGCGGGCGTGCCGGCCGCCAGGGCCTGAGCGGCCTGTTTTTCACGCCGGCCGGCTCCTCCACCGAGGAAATCATCCATGCCGAGCGTATCATCGATTGCCGTTGTCAGGCGCCGGATCTTTCGGCGCCGCTAATCCAGAGCCTGTTTTCAGCCGGCCTTGCCATGCCGGATGAACTCTCCCTCGGGCTGGCGGTCAATGCGCGCGGCGAGCCTTTCCTCGAGGACGGATCGGCGGTCGCGGGGCTTTTTGCCATCGGCCCGCTCGGCCTCGGCAGCCTGCCCGATATCGATCTGGTGCCGGAAATCGTCTCGCAGGCCTATGCTGCTGCCGAGCGGGTCGGCGAGCGGTTCTATCCGCAGGTCAAGGCCGTCTGAAAAATAAGGTTGGTTCGGAACCTTCCGCCCGCCGCCGCGTTATAATGCGCTGGTGACTCCGAGGGGCTGATGGAAGCATTGAATAGACATGACACGTCCCTTAACGAAGAGGGACGCTTTCGCCTACTGGTCGATGCCATCACCGACTACGCCATCTATATGCTCAGCCCCGAGGGCATCGTCACGAGCTGGAATACCGGCGCTCAGCGCTTCAAAGGTTACAAGCCTTCCGAGATACTCGGCGAGCATTTTTCCCGTTTCTATCTGGAAGAGGACCGCGCCGCGGGAATTCCGGAGCGCGCGCTCACCACGGCGAGAGAGCAGGGCCGGTTCGAAGGCGAGGGCTGGCGCCAGCGCAAGGACGGTAGCCGCTTCTGGGCCCATGTGATCATCGATCCGATCCGCCATCCCTCGGGTGAACTCATCGGTTTTGCCAAGATTACCCGCGACCTGACCGAACGCAGGGCAGCCGAAAACGCGATCCGCCAGAGCGAGGAACAGTTCCGCCGGCTCGTCCAGGGCGTCTCGGATTATGCGATTTATATGCTCGATCCCGATGGCAATGTCAGCAGCTGGAATTTCGGGGCCGAGCGTATCAAGGGTTATCGACCGAAGGAAATTATCGGCCGGCATTTCTCGACCTTCTATACACCTGAGGACCGCGAGGCCGGCGTGCCGCAGACCGCGCTCAGCGTCGCCCGCGCCGAAGGCCGGTTCGAGAGGGAAGGCTGGCGCGTGCGCAAGGACGGCACTCGGTTCTGGGCCAGCGTCGTCATCGACGTCATTCGCGGCGATGACGGCGAAGTGCTCGGATTTGCCAAGATCACCCGCGACATCACCGAAAAGATGGAGACCCAGCGGGCATTGGAGCAGGCGCGCGAAGAGCTCTTCCAGTCGCAAAAGATGGAGGCGATCGGCCAATTGACCGGCGGTATCGCCCATGATTTCAACAATCTGCTGATGGCCGTGCTCGGCAGTCTCGAAATCCTGAAGAAACGCATGCCGCAGAATCTGTCGCTGACTTCGCTGGTCGACAATGCCATGCAGGGCGCCCAGCGCGGCGCGGCGTTGACGCAGCGGATGCTGGCCTTTTCCCGCCGGCAGGAACTGCATATGGAGCCGATCGACGTCTCCGGCCTGGTGCGCGGCATGATGGATATGCTGAGCCGTTCGCTCGGCCCCCTTACCAGGATCGAGACCTCTTTCCCCATCAGGCTGCCGACGATCCTTACCGATCCGAACCAGCTGGAGATGGCGATCCTGAATCTCGTCGTCAACGCCCGTGACGCCATGCCATCCGGCGGCCGGATCGCGCTTCGCGCCTCCGAGGAATCAGTGCCGTCAGGCAAGGGTCCGCTACCGCCTGGCCGCTATGTCCGTATCGCGGTGATCGATGAAGGCGAGGGCATGGATGCAAAGACGGTGGAGCAGGCAGTTACGCCGTTCTTCACCACCAAGGGTGTCGGCAAGGGCACCGGTCTCGGCCTTTCCATGGTGCAGGGTCTTGCCTCCCAGTCCGGCGGCCGCCTGATGCTGAAGAGCCGCATCGGCGAAGGCACGACGGCTGAATTGTGGTTCCCGGTCGTCACGGTCGAGCAGGTAGCCGAGGTCACAGCCGACCCGCCGCAACGCGCGGAAAACACGCCGCGCGGGCTGCGCATCGTCGCAGTCGATGACGATGGTCTGGTGCTGATGAATACGACGCTGATGCTGGAGGATCTCGGTCACACCGTGTTCGAGGCGATGGCAGGTCCCGAGGCGCTGGAGATCCTGCGCAAGCAGCCGGTCGATCTGGTTATTTGCGATCATGCCATGCCGCGCATGACGGGTGCCGAGCTCGCCGAGGTGATCCGCGAGGAATGGCCCGAGATGCCGATCATTCTCGCAACCGGTTACGCCGAGCTCCCCGACGGAACCCGCGTCGCCAATCTGCCCCGCCTCGGCAAGCCCTTCTCGCAGGCGCAGCTTGCCGATGCGATCAGTCGGGTGGCTTCCTAGAGGGCGCGGCGCGGCTGCTATGCGTGACGCTTTTCGTCGCCACTATCCTGGACGATGTCGCGGGCGGGTCCCTCGGGGAGTTCGGGCGGCGTTGAGACTTGCCGTTCCCCCGCCGTGGCGGACGATGCGCCGCTCAGCAGGCGCTTTTCCGTTTCTTGCAGGTCAAGGATCGCCCGTTCCATCCACTCAGCTGGAGTTTCGCGTGCGGTGACGCGCCACCGATGCTGCCACAAGGTAACGAGCAGGCGTCGGCTCGGAACTTCTATCGTCTCATGAAGGAACCATGCTCCCCCCACGGCAACGACAAGCGCGACCGCGATCAGCGCCGGCTCCGGCATCAGAATTTCAAAACTCCGATGCACCAGGAACATTATGGGCACGTGGAAAAGATAGAGCGAGAAGCTGATCGTCCCTAGGAACCTCACAGGTGCAGCTGCCAGCACATTGGCTGCGATGGGAGGCTGTCGAGCGACGAGCGCGACAATGACGGCTGCGGCGACGGCGCTTTGCAGGCTCCAGAATTCAGGAGAAAAGCCAGGCACGAGATTCCTGTAGGTGAAGAACACCGCGAGTAGGAAGAGCGTGAATATTCCGGTGAGAGGGGATGGCGTCCATTTATTCCAGTAGGAATGCATCTTGCCGGCAAGTGCGCCGAAAAGAAAATAGGGGAGTTTGGAAACGAGCAGGATCCCTGGCCCTGGCAATTCAAGCAGACCATCCACGACGACGACCATTGCGAAGCCGACGATCACTCCGCCATAGCGGTGCGGGCGGGCGAAGCAAAGCCATAGGATCGGGAAGAGCAGATAGAATTGAATTTCGGGTGGAATTGACAGCCACTCGAGCCCAGAAGAAAGACATGACGGACAAAGTCGGTGCCGCCGATGATGGGCTGAACGAAGTCCAGGTTTTGGATGCTGGACAGCATCGCCACGAGCAGAACGGCAGCCAGATAAACCGGATAGATGCGGGCAAAGCGGCTCACCAGAAAATCCAGGACGGTTTCCCTGGTCACCGGCCGTGAACCGTAGAGATGGGCCATCAGAAAGCCGCTGAGGGCAAAAAACAAGCCGACCGCTTCGCTGCCCATGGTCGTTAAATGCGCGGATGCAGCTGGAAAGATAAGTCCGACATGCGCCTGCACGACCAGCAGCGCGGCGATACCGCGCAAGCCATCGAGACTGGGAATGTAATCCGGCCGGTTCATGTGCAGCTTTTGTAAATTCTGTTCCGGTCAGAATTATCGGACATCGCTTTACACGATGTTAATCCGGTTGCGCTGAAGCCATCAGACGCAACCGATTGCCGCACCGGATTACATCAGGCGGCCTCTTCCGATCTCGCCGCGGAGGATGAAGAGCAGCAAGGCGATCGCCATCGCCGCCAGCCCGTACCAGGTGATCGCATAGACGAGATGGTTGTTGGGGAAATGGATGATCGTCAGGCCGCCGACAGGCAGGCCGCCCGGATTGGCAGCAGCGTCGGCATCGATGAAATAGGGCGCGATCGCTCCGGCAACGCGCTTTTGCGCAATCGCCGCAACATCGCGCGAATACCAGCGGTCGGCGGCGGCGTCGTTGGATTGCAGCAGCGATCCCTTCGGCTCGGTCATCCGCATCAGGCCGGTGATCTCGACCGGGCCTGACAATTCGCCCTCGCGGCGCGTGGCCGGATCACGTCGGTCGATCGGCACGAAGCCGCGATTGACGAGAATGGCGGTGCCGTCGGCCAGGCTGAGCGGCGTCATCACCCAATAACCCGGGCCGAGCACCGTAGAGGCATAGACCAGCGTTTCCTTGTCGTTAGCCAGCGTCCCGGTCGCACTCACCCGCCGATACTCGTCGTCGGCGGCATTGACCTTGCCCCAATCGGCCTGCGCCGGTGCCGGAACCGGTGCTGCGTGCACACGCTCGTCGACGCGGGCGATGAGCTCGCGCTTCCAGGCGAGCCGCTGCACCTGCCAGGTGCCGAGCGCTGAGAGGGCTGCGGCAAGCAGCGCCAGGCAGACGCAGAAGATCGCGCGTTTTGTCTGAAAAGGCCGTCTTTCCGATTTGTCCAAGGGAGCCACGCTCATTGGCTGAACCGATGCCGGCGGCGCTGCCCCCGGCACTTCGTGACCGTCACGGCATGTTCTTCATCATCTCGGGGCTCATCGGCATCATGTTGGTGTTGAGATGATGCATGACCCAGAGAGAACCGGAGAGCGCGATGGCGACGATGATAATGGTGAAGATCAGCGCCATCATCGTCCAGCCGCCCTCGCTGCGCGGGTTCATATGCAGGAAGAAGACCATATGGACGACGATCTGGATGGCGCCGATGCCCATCACCAGCACCGCCGTCACCGCCGGGCTGGCGAACACGCCGGACATGACGAGCCAAAAGGGAATGGCGGTCAAGACGACGGAGAGGGCGAAGCCCGTCATGTAACTGCGGAAGGTGCCGTGGCCGGCCTGATGGCCGTGACTGTGGCCGTGATGGGCCTCGTGGGCATCCTCATGTGCGGGTGCTTGCGAACTCATCCGAGAACTCCCAGGAGATAGACGAAGGAAAAGACGCCGATCCAGACGACGTCGAGGAAGTGCCAGAACATCGAAAGGCACATCAGGCGGCGGCGATTGGCTTCGACCAGCCCGTGTATCGACACCTGCACCATCAGCGTGATCAGCCAGATGATGCCGAAGGTAACGTGCAGCCCGTGCGTTCCGACCAGCGTGAAGAAGGAGGAGAGGAAGGCGCTGCGCGTCGGCCCGGCGCCCTCGTGGATCAGGTGGATGAACTCGTAGAGTTCGAGCCCGATGAAGGCTGCACCGAACAGGCCGGTGACGGCCAGCCAGAACAGCGTTTCCGCCTTGGCGTTGCGCTCCATCTGCAGCATGGCGAAGCCGTAGGTGATCGACGAGAGGAGCAGCATCGAGGTGTTGAGGGCAACGATCGGCAGATCGAAGAGATCGGCCGGCGACGGGCCGGCCGCATAGTTGCGCCCGAGCACGCCATGGGTGGCAAACAGCACCGCAAAGATCAGGCAGTCGCTCATCAGGTAGAGCCAGAAGCCGAGATTGGTGCTGTTCTCCGGATGATGGTCTTCCGTCAGGTAGAATTCAGGCTTTTCGGCCGTGTCGATGGTCTGATCGCTCATGGTCTCTACACCTGCTCGGCAAGCAGCGCGGTGCGCTTGCCTTCCGTTTCGGTCACCTCTTCGGCGGGGATGTGGAAGTCGCGTCGGTAGTTGAAGGTATGGCCGATCGCCACGGCGAGCATCGCGACGAAGGAGACGACGACCAGCCACCACATATACCAGATCAGGCCGAAGGCGAGAGCGACGCTGATCGCCGACAGGATGGCGCCGGTGCCGGTGTTCTTCGGCATATGGATCGGCCGGAAGCCTTCTAGCGGACGCGCATAACCCCGGTTCTTCATGTCGTACCAGCTGTCATGATCGTGGACGACGGGCGTGAAGGCGAAATTGTAATCCGGCGGCGGCGAGGCCGTCGACCATTCCAGGGTGCGGCCGTCCCAGGGATCGCCGCTGTCGTCGCGCAGTTCCTCGCGCTTCATGAAGCTGACGACGATCTGGATGAGGAAGGCGGCGATGCCGAGCGCGATCAGGCCGACGCCGAAGGCGGCGATGATAAACCAGATCTGCAGCGACGGATCCTCGAACTGGCTCATGCGGCGGGTGACCCCCATCAGGCCGAGCACATAGAGCGGCATGAAGGCGAACCAGAAGCCGATCTGCCAGAACCAGAAGCTCAGCTTGCCCCAGAAGGGATCGAGCTTGAAGCCGAAGGCCTTCGGGAACCAGTAGTTCACGCCGGCGAACATGCCGAAGAGAACGCCGCCGATGATGACGTTGTGGAAGTGGGCAATGAGGAACAGCGAATTGTGCAGCACGAAGTCGGCCGGCGGCACGGCGAGCATGACGCCGGTCATGCCGCCGATGACGAAGGTCACCATGAAACCGACCGTCCACAGCATCGGCACCTCATAGCGGATGCGGCCGCGATACATGGTGAACAGCCAGTTGAAGATCTTCGCCCCCGTCGGGATCGAGATGATCATCGTGGTGATGCCGAAGAAGGAGTTGACGGAAGCGCCCGAGCCCATGGTGAAGAAGTGGTGCAGCCAGACGATATAGGAGAGGATCATGATCACGCAGGTGGCGTAGACCATCGAGGCGTAGCCGAACAGGCGTTTTCCCGAGAAGGTGGCGACGACTTCCGAGAAGATGCCGAAGGCCGGCAGCACCAGGATGTAGACCTCCGGATGGCCCCAGATCCAGATGAGGTTGATGTACATCATCGGGTTGCCGCCGAGGTCGTTGGTGAAGAAGTTCGTTCCGGCATAGCGGTCGAGCGACAACAAGGCGAGCGTTGCCGTCAGGATCGGGAAGGAGGCGACGATCAGCACGTTGGTGCAGAGCGCGGTCCAGGTGAAGACCGGCATCTTCATGAAGGTCATGCCCGGGGCGCGCATCTTGACGATGGTGGCGATCAGGTTGATGCCGGAAAGCGTCGTTCCGACACCGGCCACCTGCAGGCCCCAGATATAATAGTCGACGCCGACGCCGGGACTGTAGGCGGCACCCGACAGCGGCGGATAGGCGAGCCAGCCGGTCTGGGCAAATTCGCCGACAAACAGCGACATCATGATGACGATCGCGCCGGCGGTGGTCATCCAGAAGGAGAAATTGTTGAGGAAGGGGAAGGAGACGTCGCGCGCGCCGATCTGCAGCGGCACGACGAAGTTCATCAGCCCGGTGACGAAAGGCATCGCCACGAAGAAGATCATGATGACGCCGTGGGCGGTGAAGATCTGGTCGTAATGGTGCGGCGGCAGGTAGCCTTCCGACCCGTTGAAGGCAATCGCCTGCTGGATGCGCATCAGGATGGCGTCGGAGAAACCGCGCAGCAGCATGATGACGGCGAGGATCACATACATGATGCCGATCTTCTTGTGATCGACGCTGCAGATCCAATCGTTCCAGAGCGGACCCCAGAACTTGAAATAGGTGATGAGGCCGAGCACCGCGATGGCGCCGATGACGACGCCGATGAAGGTCACGACCAGGATCGGCTCGTGATAGGGGATGGCATCGAGGGTCAACCGGCCGAAGACGAACTTCAGGAGGTCAGGATTGGAAAACATGGAACAACCCGTTCATTATGTCTTGCGACGCAAAGCGCCAGGTTAATTGTTGTTGTTGAGCTGCGCCGGCGCAGGATTGCTCATGCCCGGCATGGAATGGCCCTCGTGCTGCATGTCCATGCCGGGCATGTCGTGCTGCATTGTGTTGCCATCCGGAGTCTTCGGCGGCTCGATCTGCGCCGGCGAGCCTGTCGCAGGCACTGTGGCGGCAGGCTCCACGACGCCTTCGCCGGCATGCCGATGGTCATATTGCAGCTTTTCGCGGTTCTCCGCGCTTTCCTTGCCGCCGCCGCCCATCATGTCGATGTGCATCATCTCGTTCATGCACATCTTCCCAGGCGTGGCGCACATGTTGAGGATTGCGTCGTAGAGGTCGGTATCGGCGCCGGCGAAATAGCGCACCGGCTCCTTCTCGCTCGGCTTCTCGAGCTTCAGATAGGCGTCGCGGTTGAGCATGGTGCCCTGCTGCTTGACCCCTGCCACCCAGGCATCGAAGCCTTCGCGGGTGAGGCCGTGGAACTTGAAGCGCATGTGCGAAAAGCCGGCGCCGCTGTAATTGGCGGAGAAGCCCTCATATTCGCCCTCTTTGTTGATGACGGCGTGCAGCTTGGTCTCCATGCCGGGCATCGCATAGATCTGGCCGGCAAGGGCGGGGATGTAGAAGGAGTTCATCACCGAGGAAGCGGTGATCTTGAAATTGATCGGCATGTCCACAGGAGCCGCGAGTTCGTTGATGGTGGCGATTCCGAGTTCGGGATAGAAGAACAGCCACTTCCAGTCGAGCGCCACGACCTCGACGGTCAGCGGCTTGGTATCGGCCGGGATGGCGCGCTCTGCATCGAGGCGGTCGAGCGGGCGGTAGGGATCGAGCTTATGGGTGGAAATCCAGGTCACGGCGCCGAGCGCAATGATGATCGCCAGGGGTGCGGCCCAGATGACGATCTCGAGACGGGTCGAATGGTGCCATTCCGGGTCGTAGGCGGCAGCCGTGTTGGAGCGGCGGTAGCGCCAGGCAAAGAGCAGCGTCAGGAAGATCACCGGGATGATGATCAAAAGCATCAGCACCGTTGAGATGACGATGAGATCGCGCTGTTGCACGGCTATGTCGCCGGACGGCGCCATGACCACCATGTTGCATCCTGCCAGGAAAAGCAGCGGCAAGACGGATAGAAGGCGGGAAAACTTCGTGAGTTTTGGCACGTCTCTAAGCTCTTGTTGTTTCGTTTGTTCCGCGACTAAAGCACTGAACCAGATCGCGACATGAGGCCTTTGGTCGCAGTGCAGCAAACATGCCGCACTGCGGCGTAAATGCTGGTGCCCTATAGCGTTGAAATCCTGATGAAATCCAGAAGGATTTTTCGCCAGCGCGTGTTTTAGTCCAATATATCCGTAAGAATCGGCCAGGCCAGCATTTGCAGGGGAAAATCACTGTCCGGGATCCCGCATTTTTCCTCCTACACGCTCATTTGCGCCGCGATGATGAACTATTTCAGTCTTACGGACTTGATAAGCCTGCAGGTTTGATCAAGATCACGCTTGGGGCGCCTTTGCCGGAAGCGCCTTAACGAGGAGGCGTTTTTATGGCTACAACATCGCATTACGGACCGTCGTCGTCGTCGCTCGAACGCGACGCGCGGCGCATTCACGACGACAAACCGGTTTCTCCGGGCAGCATCGCCATCGGCGTGGTGATCGGTCGCATGTCGGAATTCTTCGATTTCTTCGTCTACGGCCTCGCCTCCGTCCTGGTTTTTCCACAGCTCGTCTTCCCCTTCGCGCCTGACAGGCTGACGGGCACGCTCTATTCCTTCGCCATCTTCTCGCTCGCCTTCCTCGCCCGCCCCGTCGGCTCCGTCGTCTTCATGACGATCGACCGGATGTACGGCCGCGGCACCAAGCTGACGATCGCGCTCTTCCTGCTCGGTGGCTCGACGGCCTCGATCGCCTTCCTGCCGGGTTACGAGGAGATCGGCGTCTGGTCGATCGCCTTGCTGGCGCTCTTCCGTCTCGGCCAGGGTTTTGCGCTAGGCGGTGCTTGGGACGGGCTCGCCTCGCTGCTGGCGTTGAATGCCCCGGCCAATCACCGCGGCTGGTATGCGATGATCCCGCAGCTCGGCGCGCCGATCGGCTTTGCGCTGGCAAGCACGCTGTTCGGTTATTTCGTAGCCAATCTTTCCAGTGAAGATTTCCTTTCCTGGGGCTGGCGTTATCCCTTCTTCGTCGCCTTCGCGATCAACGTGGTGGCGCTGTTTGCGCGTCTGCGGCTGGTGATGACCAAGGAATTCGGCACGCTGCTCGAACAGCACGAGCTGGAGGCAGCCCCGATCCTCGACGTGCTGCGCGTTCACGGCCGCGACATTTTGATCGGCGCTTTCGTGCCGCTCGCCAGTTTCGCCATGTTCCACCTCGTCACCATTTTCCCGCTCGGATGGATGAGCCTTTACGGCAACCAGCCGATCGGCGCCTTCATGGTGGTGCAGGTGGTCGGCGCCATGGTCGGCATCGTCACGATCGTCGCCTCGGGCCTGATCGCCGACCGCATCGGCCGTCGCGCCCAGCTTGCCATCTGCGCCGTCATCATCGCCATCTTCAGCTTCGTCGGCCCGATCCTGATCGCTTCCGGCAATAGCGGCCATGATGCTTTCGTCATCATCGGCTTCGGTGTGCTCGGCCTGTCCTTCGGCCAGGCGACCGGCTCGATCTCGTCGCGCTTCGGCCGCGGCTATCGCTACACCGGCGCCGCCTTCACCTCGGACCTCGCCTGGCTGATCGGCGCCGGCTTTGCGCCGCTGGTGGCGCTCAGCCTCTCCAGCCGCTTCGGCCTGACCTTTGTCGGCTACTACCTGCTCTCCGGCGCCATCTGCACCCTGGCAGCACTCGCCTTCAGCAAGGCGCTGGAACAGCGCGAATAGGCGGGATGAAGACAGGGCGCGCGCCCAGACGCGAACCCCTCATCCGCCTGCCGGCGCCAACCGGGGTGAAGGCACGGGTCTCGGTCCGTGCTTCGGACCGTAAACGGGGCCGAGGGATATGCCGCACCGTCCTAGCGCTGGTTTGCCCTTACATGCCGAACAAATTGCGGGCTGCTACTAAACTAACAAGAAGTCATTGGCAGCCAGATTGCTCTCGTTGACCCCGGCAAGACGCAGTGTGGTGTCGTCGTCGATCGTGAGAAGCCAGTCAGTGCCGGCGTCCTCTCCAGCCTCAAGGATGTCGGCGAAGCTTTCGAATGCGCTGTTGGCGATGCTTATCAAGTCCCCTGCGCCCGGACCCCCCTCGAAATCCTTGATCATGCTGTTCCCGGCCAGATTCGCGGCAAAGACGAAAGTATCGTTCCCCGACCCGCCGTCTAGCGTGTCGTTGCCGGCACCGCCGGTGATGGTGTCGTTGCCGTTGGAAGTGGTGATGGTGTCGTCGCCGCTGCTGCCGGTGAAGATCACGCTGCGGCCGAGAAGTTCGTCGGCCAGATCGACGCTTCCCGGTCCCGCCAGGGTCAGCGATACGGTGGCCGACTCCTGGCCCACATAGCTGACGATGGTGTCGAAGCTTTCGAACTGCGTCGCCGTCGCCTTGATGCTGGGATTGCCATAGGCGTTATAGGTCACCAGCCGTTCGACGTTGGAAATCGAGAGCGTCGAGATGTCGCCCGATTGCTGCGCCTGCAGGCTATCCAGTCCGTCGCCGCCATCGATGACGCCGCTGGCGGCGGTGGCCCCGAACAGGGCCATAAAATCGTTGCCGTCGCCGCCGCTGACCGAGATTGTGCCGCCTTCACCGATGAGCGCCCAGCTGCCGTCATTGCCAGCACCCAGGTCGATAACGTCGTTGCCGGGGCCGCCCCCTCCGAAGAAGGCGCCCGCCGCGCCGTCGATGAAGTCGTCGCCGTCGCCGCCCGACAGAACGTCGTTGCCGGCGCCGCCGGTGATGCCGTCATTGCCGGCGCCGCCGCTAATGGTATCGTTCCCCGACCCGCCGGTGATGCTGTCGTTGCCGGCGCCGCCAGTGATGGTGTCGTTGCCTACTCCGGTGGTAATGCTGTTGCCTGCCGTTGCGTCTGCAGTCACGACGGCGCTTCTCAACCCCAGTTCATCCGACAGGTCCAGCGATCCCCCACCCGATATCCGGATGTCTACCAGGCTGGCCGCGTGCGCCGGATCATCAAAGGTCGTGATGGTGTCAAAGCCATCAAGCTGCGCTACGGTGCCAAGCACAAACTCAGCGCTCGTCGTATAGATCTCAACGTTCGATATTGCGAGACCCGTCAGATTGCCGCCCGTCACGAAAAGCACGTCCCGGCCGCTGCCGCCGTCGACAGTGCCCGTCATGTTCGCTCCGGTCCACATCGCATCGTCGCCGGCCCCGCCGGACAACGATGCCGCGGCGCCGCCGAAGTCCGACATCGTATCGTCGCCGTCGCCGCCGTCGAGAACGTCATCACCGCTCTCGTCATAGAGAACGTCGTTACCGTCTCCACCGATCAGAACGTCACTGCCGCCGCTTCCAAACAGCGAGTCATTGCCGTCAGCTCCAACAAGCGTGTCGTTTCCCGACCCGCCGTCTAACGTGTCGTTGCCGGCGCCGCCAGTGATGGTGTCGTTGCCCACTCCGGTGGTAATGCTGTTGCCTGCCGTTGCGTCTGCAGTCACGACGGCGCTTCTCAACCC
>NZ_JH719392.1:597927-836771 GCF_000271845.1 Rhizobium leguminosarum bv. trifolii WSM2297
CTTATTCGGCGGGGCGTCGCTGGTGCGTTATTGGGGCCGGATCGGCACCAACGGACAGGCGAAAATCAACACCTATGATGATCCTCACAGGGCGAAAGCGGCTTATTGGCAGCTGGAGCGGGTCAAGCGTCGTCGCGGCTATAAGGAACCTGAGGCCAGCAAGAATTCCGCCTCGCATGACGTCGCAATTTTCGCTGGGAAGCGAGCACACATCCCGACATTGTTGCCCAGCCTGCAAGCCGAGAACGTCGACGATTAAGAGGCGACCGTCGCCGCCGCCAAGACATCTTGGGGCTGCCATTATCGCCAGGATTGAAGGGCGCGCGCTGCATGAACGGCGATGCCGGTCTCGCTTGTGATATCCCTTACGATCGGCGCCAGCGAGCCAAGTTCGTCTTCGGCAAGTGCAACCAGCTCTGGATAGTCGATATCGACGCCACTGTCGTCGGTAGCCAAAGCGTTCATCCAGTCGCTGCCGTTGACGCGGAATTCATGCGTGTCGCAATCGATTTCGAGATCGTCGAGCAGATTGATCGTGAAGCGCCGGAAAATCTCGATCTCGCCCTCCAACTGATAGGCGGCGAACTCGCCCTCGCCAGCGAGAAGGTTACGTTCCAATGCCATGATGACGTGGATCCGATCGATTGCCGCGTCGAGCCCCTCGACCAGGCGATCGTGAAGCTGTCCCGAGAAATCGTTGTCGCAGCCGAAGCGGTTTGCGAGGACGACGAGCCGAAAGCCGGCAAGCTTGGTGTAGAGCATGAGGTTCTGATCGGTTGTCATGATGTGATCTCCTTCGTTGATGACGGAGATCGGCCACTCCTTGGCAAAGAGGGGTCAAGGACCGCGGAACGCGGCTCGCAAGCGGGGGAACCGATTTTTCCAGAGCACAGCGGCGGAAAAATTGGGGGAGACCGCGCCGTCCTTGACGCCGGATTTGCTGGAGTAAAATAGGACGTCAAAGAGAGAAGAGACCCGCGGCCCCGAAGGGGACGCGACCGTATCCGGCGTGAGCCGGCGGGAGTGTCGAGGGATAAAATCCCTGACAGATCGGCGCGGCCGGTCGATCCGGCCGGCCGGGCTCATGGACGTGGCGACAAGCCTCCGTCAAAACGGAGGCTCGGGGTCGATGCGGCCGTCCTGTTCGGCCCAGATCACCTCGCGTTCGGCCAGCGCCAGTTCCAGCTCGTTCTCGATCTGGCGACGCTCGGCCGGATCGGCGTTCCGCAGCTCGGCGGCCAGCAGCTCGATGATTTCGTCGATGCAAGTGGTCATTGTCGTCTCCTTGACGTTGTGAAAGACGACGCCCGCGGTCATGGCGGGATGGAGGGGTCAAGGATCGCGGAACGCGACCGGCGGAGCCGGCGAGTGGGGGAGCCGATTTTGTCGGAGCGGAGGGAACCGGAGCGGCGGCAAAATTGGGGGAACCACTCGTCCTTGAGGCCTTCATGCCGCCATGGCACCCTTCGACCGACTGAGCAGACCTTCCCCTCCCCGTATCGCACCAGAAAAGCCGGCAGCGGGCTCGATGCCCGCTGCCGGCTTGATTGTTGCGGGAAGGGCCAGCCCCGGTGATGGGGCCGGCCCAGTCGCCTCAGGCCGGGCTGTTCCAGAGGATGACCTTCTTGCCGGGCTCTCCGCCGGGAGCCTGGGCGACGTTGCCGAAGATCACGCCGATCTCGGGAGCCTCCAGCTTGACGGAGAGGTACTCTTCGCCAGTCAGGCGAGCGATGCGGTTCCAGGCGGCGCCAATCTCGAAGCCGGTCTTGCGGTGGATGATGCGGTAGTCCGGCGCTTCGTCGCTCGCCTTGCTGGCGTTCGGGACGATGGCGATCGGCGCATTCACCCGGATCGTCGCGAAGATGCCTTCGAGGCTGCCGTCGGTCTTCTGGGTCAGGGTTGCGATCGTGGTGGCCATGGTATGTCTCCTTCGGTTGCTCGGGACCATTCCCGATGGCGCCCGAAGAAGGGGCCGAGCCGCAGGCGTCACCGGAGCGCCAGCGCAGGGGAACCCCTTGCGGGTTGACGCTGATGGTGGCCGGTCCCTTAGAAAGGCGACACAAGAAAACGGGAATGGTCCTGAACCGCGACCGATGGGAGAGACTGATTAGGTCATCCGATAGCGCCCGTGCCAGGAGCTCCTGCCCTGATGTCCTGGCGCGATCCAGATGGTTACATGCCTTCGGCGTATCTCCCCA
This sequence comes from Rhizobium leguminosarum bv. trifolii WSM2297, assembly GCF_000271845.1. Next base: position 600,126 of record NZ_JH719392.1, read on the forward strand.
GCCGCTCAGTAGCCCACGCAATATCTCTTAGCTATCAGCTATCAACACTGGAACTAATTTCATCCCGTTGCGGCGCCATCAGGGGCTAATGTCCCACGGCCCGCTCCGCGATGTCTTCACGACCTCGTTCTGCAGTAGACCGGTTTGAACGCCCAGGCGAACTCTGCGACCGAAGATAGCCGGACATGCGCCGTTAATGAAATGCTGGCCAGTTTTGTAGTCTTAGGCTGTAGCGTGTGTGTCGACGCTCCCCTGTGCGAGTTAGTGCGCCGATCAATGAAGAAGGCAATCCGATCAATTGTGGGCACTATCGTCGTCACTGAAATGCCGAACTGCGCCTATCACCTCGCCGGAAATTTTTGCTCAAACGGCACCATACTCTCTGCGTCATACGAGAAGTTCGGCCGATCGGTGTGTTGCCAATTCCATTGCGTGAGTTATAGCCGCCCTTTCATACCTCAAGTTGGCGCCGGATACGTGAGCTATTGCAAGTCATTCTATCGCTCACATGGTCACCGGCGACGGATCAGCGTGTGCCTTTGACCGGTAGCATCAAGTTCATGAACTTTTATTCCTTTAACCGAGACGATATCCCCTTGCCGGCCGATGCTGTTCATCGCCGGCGACCAGGCGCACTCTAGGGAATTCAGCGAAGATACCTACAAGCGTGCCGCCGAACCAAAGGAACGCGTCTGGGTCAGGGCGCAGGCTATGTCGATCTCGACGACCGCGTGGAGCTGATTTCCGTTCGGGTGACTGAGCGTTGCCCACGGTCTTCTGTTAACTAACCACTGGCTCCAAATCGACCAGCGCCTTGATCGGCAGATGATCCGAGGCGATACGCGCGAGCGGCGTATCATGCGCCTCCACCTCGGAGATGATCCCCTTGCGGTTGGCGATGATGCGGTCGAGTGCCAGGAGCGGCAGGCCGGCCGGGAAGCTCGGGACTGCGGGCGGCAGTTCTCCGAAGGCGGATTGGAAGGTGTTGAGTGAGGAGCGGTCGCCGAGCCGCCACTCGTTGAGGTCGCCGAGCAGAATGGTCGGCATCTCCCGTCTGTCATTGATGAGTTCGACCAGCATGCGGGCCTGCTGGGCTCTGTTATGGCGCAACAGGCCGAAATGCGCGGCGATGATGCGCAGCACCCCGCCCTGCTCGAGCTCGATCTCGGTGACGAGGGCGCCGCGCGGTTCCAGGCCCGGCAGCTTGACCTGATGCACGTCATGCACCAGCCCCTTCTTGAAGAGCACGACATTGCCGTGCCAGCCATGCGCCTTGGCCATGCCGGCCACCGGCACCGGGATCAGTCCGGTCTCCCGCTCCAGCCGGCCGAGGTCGAGAAGGCCGGTGCGCTCGCCGAAGCGCGTATCGGCCTCCTGCAAAGCAATGACATCGGCGCCGATTTCATGGATCACTCGGCTGGTGCGTTCCGGATCGAAGCGGCGGTCGGTGCCGACGCATTTATGCACATTATAGGAGGCGATCAACGTCCCGGCGCTGCGCGGCCTTGTCTCCGTGTAGGTCGGGTCGAGCCGCTTTTTCCTGCTCCGGATCGAGGCAAGGATGCTGGCGGGAAGATTGTGTTTTCTGACGTGCATCGGCCGGCGCACTTGTTCCGTTGATCAAAAAAGGCTTCTCTCGGCAGTATAGGCGGCCGGGCAAAACTTGCCATGTCCGATCGCAAATAATCCCCTTCAGAGATAGGGCGAACCCAGCCACAGCACCTTCTCGAGCAGCCGCACGGGGAAGGGCCGGGCTCGCAAACCGTCAAGCGTCACCGGCGTTGCCGATTTCAACGTTTCCTCGATATGCTCGTCGATCTCGCCCGCAAAGCCTTCGTTCAGCACTTCGAGATCGATCTCGAAATTCAGCCTGAGCGAGCGCGGGTCGAGGTTGGACGAGCCGACATAAGCCCAGGTGCCATCGATCGTCAAAAGCTTCGAATGGCTGAAGCTGCCGGTCGAGCGCCAGATCCGGCAGTAACCCTTGAGGATCTGGTCGAATTGCGCCGTCATCGCCCGGTCGACCAGCACGAGGTTGTTGACCGCGGGCACGACGATATCGACTTCGACGCCGCGCCGTGCGGCTGTCACCAGCGCACTGATCAGCTCGCGATCCGGCAGAAAATAGGGAGACATGATCCGGATCGACTGGCGCGCCACGGAAAAGGCGCCCATCAGCATCTTGTGGTTCGTCTCGACGCTGCGATCCGGCCCGGAGGCGACGACGCGCATCAGGATCGGATCGCCGGGGCTGCGCTGCGGTGGCTCGATGCGCCATGCCTCAGCGTTCAACAGTTCCTGAGTGGAGAAGCGCCAATCCTCGGCGGCAAGGTCGAAGAGGTCGGCAACGACCGGGCCGGTGACGCTGAAATGCGTGTCATGCGCAAAACTCTCGCCGCTCGCCTCCTCGCTGAAGCCCGCCCTGATGTTCATTCCGCCCGTCAGCGCGATCTTCCCGTCAACGATCAGGATCTTGCGGTGGGTGCGCAGATTGGCATAGGGCAGCCGCAAGCCCATGATGACATTGCCGTTGAAGACGGCGACGGTGACCCCGCCCTCCCGGAGATGGCCGAGAATGCTCGGCACCGAATACCGTGCACCGACCGCGTCGATCAGCACCCGAACCTCGACCCCGCGCTTGGCCGCAGCGATCAGAGCATCGGCGATGCGAAGACCGATCGCGTCGCGGTCGAAAATATAGGTTTCGAGCAGGATGCTGCGCTCCGCCGCGTCGATGATCGATTTCATCGCCGCATAGGCCTCATCGCCGGTCTCCAGCATGTCGATCGTATTGCCTGAGGTCAGCGGATTGCGTGTCACCCGGTCGCCGAGCGTCTGCAGCGCCGCAAAGCGGCGTCCGAACTGGCTGATTACCGTCTCGGCCTCGGCGTCGAATGTCTCCAACTCGTCGAATTCGGCGGAGGGCAGCAGCGCGTCGCGGCGAATGCTCAGCGATTTCCGGCGAATGCGGTTGATGCCGGCAATCGCATAGAGCACTGCGCCGATGATCGGAGAGAGGATGATGACGCCAACCCAGCCGATCGCCGCGCGCACCTCCTCCTTGGTCATGGCGGCATGGATCGCCGCCGCGGCCCCCATGGCGATCGAAACGACAAAGAGGATATGCGGCCAATAGGTCGACAAGAGATAGAACATCGCTGGCAAATATAGCCGGGAAACGGCAGCGTTCAATCGCGCCTGCTCTCTCCCATGACGCGAATTTTTCGCAGTGATCATTTTTCCGGTCCGGGCCGCCCGTTTCGCCGCGGGAACAATCCCGGTGCACGACGATTGATCCCGAAGAGATGAGGATCGCATCATGACCATCGCCGCAAGCGTCGGCCCCGCCTTGGCACTCGACGTCGCCAATGCGGCAAGCATTGCCGAACTGCGGCATCACGCAGAAGGCTGCACCCGCTGCGATCTCTACAGGAATGCGACGCAAATCGTCTTCGGCGAAGGGCCTGGGAAAGCCGAGATCGTCCTCGTCGGCGAACAGCCGGGCGATCAGGAAGATCTGGCAGGCAGGCCCTTCGTCGGTCCCGCCGGCCGGCTGCTCGATCGCTGCCTGGAGGAGGCCGGTCTCGACCGCCGGCGCTGTTATGTCACCAATGCGGTCAAGCACTTCAAGTTCACCGAGCGCGGTAAACGGCGGCTGCATGCAAAACCCAATGCCGGTGAGATCAGGCGTTGCGCCTGGTGGCTTGGCGCGGAGCTCAATATCATCAAGCCGAAACTCGTCGTCACCCTCGGCGCAAGCGCGCTTTATGCGCTGCTCGGGCCAAAGGCGAAGCTGACGCCGGAGCGCGGCCAAATCCTGCATCCGGCAAACCGTCCGCCTGTTCTGGTTACCATCCACCCCTCCTACCTCCTGCGCATTCGCGACGAGGCGGAGCGACAGCGGCTACGCCTGGAATTCGTGTCAGATCTGCACAAGGCGGCGGAGTTTCGGCCCCGATGAATGGCGATTTTCAACCCTGATATGCTGCAATGCGAAATATTTGCAGTTGCAGCACGATTTCGCTTGAAAGAACTCTCCGCCTCTGGAACCATCCATGCAGTATCGCGTTCGAACGACGGCATCATGCGACTGGAGATCAAGCGATGGCAGAAACTCGGGACGAGTGGATCAAAAAACGTGCATACGCCCTCTGGGAAGAAGAGGGCTATCCGACAGGGCGAGAATCCATCCATTGGGAACAGGCAAGACACGAGCGCGAAGCGCTCGAGGGCTCCGCTGCTTCTTCCGACGGCAAGGAGGTCAAACCCAAGGCGAAGCGCAGCGTCGCCGGCAGCAAGACGAACGGCGTCGTGACACCGGCACCAAAACGGACGGCGAGCCGCAAGACGGCCCTTTGAATGCCGAAATCAAACAGCTGGATCAAAAAAGGGCGTCGTCGCGGCGCCCTTTGATGCTTTTTGTCATAAGCTTGAATTAGTTGTGCATTATCGAATTTCCGGAGGATGGGCTTCCATGCGGGGGTGACAGAGGCCGGATGACGCTGCAAGCTATGAGGCTTCATAAAAAAGTTGAGCCCTCGCCCGACAACCGGGAACAAGAATATACGCTTGCGGTTTATGGCGAAACCGGGGAAGTTGCCATGAACGACCGCTGTCCGAATATCCTTTCCGTCGCGCTTGCCGCGACCGGCGGCCGCGCTTCGGGCGCGATCGCCTAGGGGGATGGAGATGTCGCTGCTTGCCATCGCCGCCCTGCTCTATCTCGGTCTCGCGCTGGGCTTCATCCTTGTCGTCGACAATCTTGTGGGCCTGGTTTTCCGCGACCCTCGCGCGCCGGCGCAGCCGTCCTTTTTCAATATCGGCCGCGCTTTCGCCGCATCGCAAAAGCTCTCTCGGAAATAACAGCCCGCGGGCGACTGTTCTGCGCTTCCGTGAAAACCTGAACGACCCTGGCCGGAACTTTTGGGCTCCGCACCAGTTCAATTCCTTTGTCGGTTCTGCCACCGGCCCGCTGGCAAAGGATTTAAGAGATGGCCAAATCGAAAAAGAAATGGTCGCAGGACGTTACCAACCACAGTGACGCGATGGACCTGAAGGATGGGGTGTTCAAATCGGACGACCCCAAGAAGATTGCCCGCTCCGTCAAACATTCCGCCGAAGAGAGCGATCGCCGCAAGTCGAGCCCGTTCCGCGCGGCCATGTCGATGCTGACCTTTTACATTAACCGCGCCGGCGACCAACTGACGAAAAAGCGGCGCGGCACACTTGAAAAGGCCAAGGACGAATTGCGAAAAGACTTCGGTCGTCAACCGAAGGGATGAGCTAAATGGCATACGAGCTTTATTATTGGGACGGCCTTCAAGGCCGCGGCGAATTCGTGCGGTTGGCGCTTGAGGAAGCTGGCGCCGATTATGTCGACGTCACCCGTGAGCCCGGTCGCGGTACGGACGCCATGTTCGCCCTCATGAAGAGCGAAAGCGAACCGCATGTTCCCTTTGCCCCGCCGTTCCTCAGGGATGGAGACCTCATTATCCCGCACGTCGCCAACATCCTGTTTTATCTCGGCCCGAAGCTCGGCCTGGCGCCCGAAGATGAAGGCCTTCGCCATGTCGCCAACGGCCTGCAACTGACCGTCACCGATTTCATCGCCGAAGTGCATGATACGCATCACCCGATCGACATGTCGCTATATTACGAAGACCAGAAGCCGGAAGCGAAAGCCCGCTCCGCCGCCTTCATCCGCGACCGCATTCCGAAGTTCCTCGGTTATTTCGAGCGCGTGGTGCGGCAGAACCCTGCCGGACCAGACCATATGGTTGGCGATGCGCTTACCTATGTCGATCTCTCGCTCTTCCAGGTGATCGAAGGCCTGAGTTACGCTTTCCCGAAAGCCATGGCGAAGCGCAAGGCCGAATATCCCACCCTGCTCGCCCTGCATGATCGGGTGGCGAAACGCCCGAACATTGCCCGCTATCTCGCTTCCCCTCGCCGCCTCGCCTTCAACGAGGACGGGATTTTCCGGCATTATCCCGAGCTTGACAGCGCGGAATGAGCAGAGGATCACTCATTCCAGCGGTGCGGCCGCATCGAAGAAATCGCGCCATGGGTCGCTCGGACGGGTTTCCAACCGCTGCGGCACATTGGCGAGCGTGAAGGCCGCCGGGCCGCTGACCTCGTTCAATTCAGACCAATCGAGCGGCACCGAAACCGGCGCGCCCGGCCGCGCCCGCGTCGAATAGGCGGCAACCGCTGTATTGCCGCGGCCGTTGCGGAGATAGTCGATGTAGATATGCCCACTGCGTTTGGCCTTGGTCGCGGTTGAAAGATATTTTTCCGGCGCCTGAGTCGACATGCTTTCGGCAAGAGAATGGGTGAAGTCCTTCACCTCGGCCCAGCCGGCCTTCGGCGCAAGCGGCGCCACCACATGCAGCCCCTTGCCGCCCGACGTCTTGACGAAGGCGGCTAGGCCGCGGGCTTCCAGCCGCGCCTTGACGTCAAGCGCTGCCGAAATCACCGCGCTCCAGGTCACGTCCACGCCCGGATCGAGGTCCATGGTGATCATATCCGGTTTTTCCCAATTTTCGGTCGTCGTGCCCCAGGGATGAATCTCGAGCACGGCCGATTGCACCAGCGCCCTAAGACCGTTGAAATCGGCGATCCGCAGCAACTTGTCGCCGTCCGTTTCCTGCGGATCGGCGACCTCTTCGATATGGTCATTCATGCCCTTCCAGGCATGTTTCTGGAAAAACCGCTGGTGGCCCTTTATCCCGTCGGGCAAACGCAGCAGCGCCAGGGGCCGATTGACGACATAAGGCGCCATGAACGGCCAGACTGTGGCATAATAATCCGCGAGCCCCTGCTTGCTCACGCCCTCGTCCGGCCAGTAGAGCCGGTCGGGATGGGTCAGTACGACGTCCGATGCGGGTGGATTTTTCTGGCTCATTCCTCGATCTCGCGTGTGAGGAAATCAAGTAACCTGTTTTCTTCGGCCCGCAAGCCCCGCAGCGGTTCGGTGCCGCTCTCGATCAGCGGATGATCGTTGCCAGCAAGCGCGATGATCGCTGGATGGATGTAGCTCGAGCGTGAGATCGCCGGCGTGTTGTGCAGCGCCTCGGCAGCAGCCTCCGACATTTCCTTGACCGTCGGCCGGCCGCCGCCGGCGATCTTTTCGCGCGCCGCACCGAAGGCCGCCAGCGACCCGGCCCAGGTGCGAAACGTCTTCGCCGAAATGGGAATGCCGGATATTTCGGCCAGATAGGCGTTCAGCCGGCCGGAATCGACCGGCTTCAGCGCCCCGCTTTCATCCTTCCAGACGAAGAGCTGGCGCCCGGGCAGGTCGGCGATCTCCTCCAGGATCTTCTGCAGCCTTGGATGTTTGAGACTGCGCTGCACGCGTTTGCCGCCCTTGGCGCGGAATTTCAGTTCTATCTGCCCATCGACGATCTTCAGATGGCGCTTGAGCAGCGTCGTGGCGCCATAGGTGCCGTTTTCCCTGACATAGGCCTGATTGCCGACGCGTAGGTGCGCCTCGTCGAGTAGGGTCGTCAGTGCTGCCAGCACACCATTGATATCCTCCGTGCCGGTGTCGAGATGGCGCAGCACGGTGCGGCGTATTTTCGGCAGCGACCGGCCGAATTCGATCAGCTGATGGAACTTGCCGGCGCTGCGGAAGGATTGCCATTCCTTATGGTAGCGGTACTGCTTGCGCCCGCGCGCATCGTAGCCGGTCGCCTGCAGGTGGCCGTTTTCGTAAAGGCAGATCCAGACATTCTCATAGGCCGGCGGCAGGCCGAGCGCGCCGATGCGCGCCCGCTGCAAGTCGTCGGCAAGCGTGCTGCCGTCCGGCATCACATAGCTGAAGCCCTTGCCCTTCCTTCGTCTGCGGATGCCCGGTTCGGTATCGCTGACATAGACAAGGCCAAGTTCGGTGATGGCTCCGGCATTCATGCTCTGTGCGACCTGCTACTTGCTGCGGCGGCCGAACTGGAACCAGCGGCGGCGCTGGGCCTTGGTCGCCCCTTCCGGTGGTTCGGTCTGTCCTGTCGGCGCAAAGACGGCGACGCTCTGGGCGTAGACCATGACCGGATTGTCCTGCTCGTGCACCTCGAAAGCTCCCGTCTCCGTTCCCGTGTCGAGAATCCTCGACCATTGTTGCAGCCCGTTGACGACAGGCAGGTGGATCTGACAGTCGCCGCCGGCGTTGAAGACCAGGAAAAGGTCATCCATCTTCTCGGTATCCGGGGCGTGCACACTCTTCGAGATATAGACGCCAAGCACCTGCAATCCGTCGTCGTTCCAGGCCCCGTCATCCATGAAACTGCCATCCGGCTTGTACCAGGCGATCTCGATACGCCCGTCCTCGCTGGTCTCGCCGGTCAGGAACCGCTCCTGCCTCAGCACCGGGTGGGCCTTGCGGAAGGCCACGGCCTGCCGGCAGAAATCGAGGAAGGGATCATCGAGCCCATCCCAACTGGTCCAGCCGATTTCATTGTCTTGGCAATAGGCGTTGTTGTTGCCGTCCTGGCTGTTGCCGAGCTCGTCGCCGGCTAGGATCATCGGCACGCCCTGGGAGAGCATGAGCGTCGCCATCATGTTGCGCCGGCGCCGGGCCCGGGCGGAATTGATGTCGGCATTATCGGTGGCGCCCTCGGCACCCATATTGTCGGAATGATTGTCCGAATGACCGTCCCGGTTATCCTCGCCGTTCGCCTCGTTGTGCTTGCTGTCGAAGGAGACGGTGTCCATAAGCGTGAAACCGTCATGGGCCGACAGAAGGTTGATCGAGGAGGTGGCGCCCCGGTCTGAATGGTTGAACTGCAGCGCCGAGCCGGTGACGCGCGCCGCCAACTCCGATACCATGCCGCCGTCGCCCTTCCAGAAACGCCGCACGTCGTCGCGGAACTTGTCGTTCCATTCGCGGAAGGGGTGCGGGAAACCGCCGACTTGATAACCACCCTCGCCGATATCCCAAGGCTCGGCGATCAGCTTGACGCCCGACAGGATCGGATCCTGGCGGATGGCGCCGAAGAAGCCGCCCTGGCGGTCGAATTCCAGATCCTGCCTGCCGAGCGTGCTGGCAAGATCGAAGCGGAAGCCGTCGATATGCATGACGCCAACCCAGTAGCGCAGGCTGTCGAGCACCATGCGCATCACCATCGGATGGGCAACATTCAGTGTATTGCCGGTGCCCGTCGTATCGAAGGTGTGGCGGGGATCGTCGGGGGAGAGGATGTAATAGCTCGCATTGTCGAGCCCGCGGAAGGACAGCGTCGGGCCTTTCTCGCTGCCCTCTGCGGTGTGGTTATAGACCACATCCATGATGACCTCGATCCCGGCCGCATGGAACTTCCGCACCATGGTCTTGATCTCGGTGATCTTGTCTCCGGACATGTAGCGCGATTGCGGCGCGAAGAAGCCGAGCGTCTGGTAGCCCCAATAATTGTTCAGGTTCTTTTCCAGGAGGTAACGATCGTCGAGGAAATACTGGATTGGCAAGAGTTCGATCGCCGAGATCCCGAGCTTTACGAGATGTTCGATGATCGGGTCGCTGCACATGCCGAGAAAGGTGCCGCGCAGCCGGTCGGGCACCTTCGGATGCGTCATCGTCAGGCCGCGCACATGCGCCTCGTAGATGATGGTGTCGGGCCAGGGGCGGCGGATTGCCTGTTCACCCGCCCAATCGAAGTCCGGGTCCTGCACCACGCCCTTGACCGTGAACGGCGCGCTGTCGCGGTCGTCGAATGAAAGGTCGTCCTCGCCGATCTGGTAACCGAACAGCGCATCATGCCACTTCAGTTCACCCGTCACCTGTTTGGCATAGGGGTCGAGCAGCAGCTTGTTTGCGTTGAAGCGATGGCCGGCGGCGGGATCGTAAGGACCGTGGGCGCGATAGCCATAGACGGTTCCCGGTCCGACGCCGGCGATATAGCCCGACCAGATGTCGCCCTCGCGTTTTGGCAGCGGCAGCCGGGCGATTTCGTCTTTTCCGTCAGGTGAAAAGAGGCAGAGCTCTATCTGTTCCGCATGGGCTGAGAACACAGCGAAATGCGTCCCGGAACCCGTATACTCCGCCCCCAGCTCCGGCTTGAGGAAGTCGAGTTCCGAAAATGAAAAGCTCATGATGCCCCGCTTGATGAAAAGACCAAGCGGAAAACGTCACGGGGGTTCGAAAGTTCCCTCATCAGGGGGAAAAGGCAAAGCCCGCTCGCGCCGGCAAGCGGCTACGGCATCAGCTGGCCGCCATTGACCTCGATGATCTGGCCGGTGATGTAGCCCGATAGCGTCGGCGAGGCGAGGAAGAGATAGGCGCCAACGCAATCCTCCGATGTGCCGACGAAACCCATTGGGATCGACTTGCGCTGCAGCTCCATCTGCTCGTCGTCGGTATAGCGCTCGTGGAAGGGCGTTGCGATGACGCCAGGGGCCACTGCATTGACGCGGATCCTGTCGGCGACGAATTCCTTGGCGTGACCGCGGGTGATCGTCGAAACGAAGCCCTTGGATGCCGCATAGAGGATCGCACCATTGCCGCCGCCGTTGCGGGCGGCAATCGAGGTGGTGTTGATGATGAAGCCGCCCTGCTTCTTCAGCCAGGGATGGGCCGCACGCGTTGCCGCCAGCACCGAGCGGGCGTTGAGATCCATGACCGCGGCATAATGCGCATCGGTATATTCCGAGGTCGGCTTTCGCCCCAGCATGCCGCCGGCATTGTTGATGAGCCCGTCGAGATGGCCGAAAGTCTTCGCCGTCTCCTCGACGACACGCTCCGTCTCGCCTTCCCGCGACACGTCGCCCTGGATCAGATGCACCGCGCCGCCGGCAGCCCTTATCTCCTCGGCCAGCGCCTCCGCCGGCTCGCGGCTGGCATTGTAATGGACGCCGACCTTGGCGCCTTGGGCGGCAAAGGCGCGAGCGAGCGCCGCGCCGATGCCTGTGGAGGCGCCGGTGATCAGCACCGCCTTGCCGGCAAGATCCGGCAGTTTGATCGATGCGAGCGATTGAGCAAGTTCCGCCATAGCTAAGACAGCCTCCCGAAAACCAAGGACATAGGTGATGAAACAGACAGGGGAAGTCTATCAGCCGAAATCGGCGAAGGGCAATGCACGAAAGGGCGATTTCGGAATAACGACGTGCGTAGAAACAAAAGGGCTGAAACGCGTCGCATGAATCATGCGACGCGCTTTGGCAGGCAACCCCACAAATGCACGGCCGCAGGTCGAAAAATTCTAGTCGCAGGTTTCTGCAATTTTCTTCAGTTCGACAGCCGGCTCCAGAGTGACGGCGTCCTTCTTTCCGACGAAGCGGTAGGTCCCGCGCCACAGGCCGTCCGCAGCTTCCGAAATGCGCAGCCGATGATCGCCGTCCTTGCAGCTCGCATCATAAGCCAAGTCACCCATGTCGGTAAAATCCAGTTTGCATTTGGCCGCCTGCGCTTTGGGTAGCACCGGGTATGTGGCTCTTCACGGTCATAGCAAATCTGGAAGACCTGCTCATCGTTCTTCAGTTCGGGCGTCGGAACAGGCGTAAAGATCCTTACCTGCCAAAGTCCCGTCGGAAGGCCGGTCTGCTCGGCGAAAGCCGCGGCCGGAGTCAGGACGAATGCGGCGGCAAGAACACAGCGTATCATGGTTTTCGCTCTCCTCATTGGCACTCGCCGACCCGCTTGACCCGAACGTCGGTTGTCGGCTGCGGCATGTCGTCGCCGCCTTCATAGACCTCGTTATAGGAGATCTGGCCGGTGAAGCTTTCACCGCCATTCCCCGGCTGGAGATAGGGTCCCCATGAAGTCCCGATGCCGCCGTGGTCGCATTGCGCGCTCATCTGAACACCGCTGTCAGAGAAGTGGATCTTGTCGATCAACACGCATTTGACGCCCGAGGGTTTTGGCATCAGCGGCAGTGTGTCCGCGGTCATGTCGTTCTTGACGCAGATGTCGCGGCTGGCGTCCACCACCTTCATTTCCGCATCCGTACGCTGGAGGATCTTCCAGGTGAAGCGCCAGAGACCTCCCCATTCCGGTCGCTCCGTCGGCGTGTCAAGCCGTGCCGGAGCCTACGACATAGCTGTCGTTGGCGGCATTCTGGATCATTGCGATCGCGATCGGTGGAAAGATGAAGCTCCAGATCGCGAGCCAGGCAATGGAAACCAACGGTCTTTGGCCTGCATTGCGTGCGCGATGGTTGAGGAGATCGCCAAGGGTCATGACCAGAACGGCCAATCCGAGCGGCACAAGGATAGCAATCAGCATGGCCGCAAGCGGCGTCACCGGACGCTGAGACTGCGCCGCGCCCGCCAACTCCCCGTGGATACGATAGACCCAAAAGGCAAAATAGATAAAGGCGGCTACAGCAATGCCGAGGGCGAGAAGTGCTGGAAACAAGGTGATGGGGGAATAGGTAACGTCGAAACCATTCGCCTGAAGCAGATAGATGCCGAGCCCCACCAAAAAGCTGAGGATCGGCGGGATGCTGAGGATCAAAGCGACCAGGAGAGGTGATCGCCGGCGCGGCGTAAGCGGCCGGTGTCGCGGACGCGGAGGTTCATCGAAGGTCAGGTGCGCGGCCGGCAGCAGCAGTATGACAGCGAGGAGCAGGCAAGCCAGGAAACCCAAAACGACGGGCAGACCAGCTTGATCGAGTTCGGCCAACCACGAAGCACCGATCGGAGCGATGGCCGAGATCAGTATCGTCGTTGAGATGAGCGTGAGAGCGCAGCCGAAGTCGATCTTGCCCGGCCTGCCGCCCACCAGGAAGATGGCGATCGCGAGAGGAAAAACGGCCCGAACCGTGCCCAATGCCAAACCAAATAGAATTAGAAACGCCGGCGAGCCCCAAAGCGCGGGCGCGGGCAGAAAACTGATGGCGACCACGGCGCAGACGACAAGCGGGCAGATTAAAGCCGACCGCGCATGCCGGCTCGCGACGACAAACGCCAGGAAGGCCCCGACACCCCAGCCGAGAGTGGATCCGAAATAGAAGATCCCGATAGTCTGAGCGCTGCTGCCCGTCATTCGCGAAATCATGGGAAGGACTGTACTAAGACCTTGGCCACCGATCGCCAAAAGAAGCGAAGCCAAAAAGAGAGCCCAATAGCGATAGGTGCTCAGAAAATCGGCCAGCGTCCAATCGGCATTGCTGGAGTGGGCAGACGTGTTTTCCATAAGTGAAACTTGCTCTCATTCAGTTTGACACTGTTGATCGCTATTGCGCTTCCACCGCGCACAGCCCTGTACACTCTTTGCGCTCGAACGCTGATTTGAACGCAAGCGCATTCTCCCGCTCTGGCCCGGCCAGGACAGGCAGCACCGCCTCGATTTGCGCAATCATAGCCGCCCTGTCCGCTGGCGGCGTCGACGCCGACATGGTTGCGGCGATGTCAGCGAGGCTGTTCAACAGAATATTGCGGTTGGCCGTATGCAGCCCAGGCGAACGCAACATCAAGACGGCACCGGTGACCATCTCGTTAATGCCAAGCCGCATCTGCTGCAGTCCCGTCCGGCGTGGCTTCGTCATTTCAGCGGCCGGAATCGTTGTGACGAAATCTGCGATGGCCTCGAGCTCGGCGGCCTGCACCCGCAGCAGATAGGCGGCAGCTCGCGCGATCTCATCCTGGTATTTGGAGGTATTGGCGGACGTATCAGGCACCGCTGCGGATTGCGGCGTGAACAGGACATAAGTCTTGTAAAGGGCGCCTGCCCGATCGGCGGTAGCAAGAAGTGCCGGCAGATCGGCCGAGACATAGGGCGGCGTGCCCACCGTCGCCTGTACGTCCCAAAACTGTGCGAGAACTTCGGCGTGATCGGGATTCGACCAGCGCGGCAAATCCCCTTGCGTACGGGTCTGGCGCGCCAGGCCATCCACCGCTTGAAACCTTATCGCCGCTTCACTCTGGTTTGAAGGCGAGACACCAGCCTCGCCAAGCGACGCCGAAAGAACAAAGGAAACTGCGAACAAGAGCGTCAGGAGCGCGCGTCTCAACGGATTCTCCATCAAACGGACATGGCGATCCTCACCACTCTGAAACACATTTATGCAAGTAGCAACCGTACGATGTGTTTCCGTTCGGCGAATGCTTTCCCTGAATGTGACGTCATCGCGAAGACACCCCAAAGACCGGCTGCGGCTTCTGTCGCACGAGTGGCGGGAATGCCAGCGCGATCCCAGCCGCCCCAAGTCCAACCATCGCCGAGCCGATGAACAGCCAGGAATAATTGGCGAAGGTGTCGAATATCCAGCCGCCGATAAGAGGACCGAAGGCCATGCCGAGGCTGGAGAGCATCGTCGCCGCTCCCAAGACGGTCCCGATGATGCGCTGGCCGAAATACTCCCGCGCCAGCACCGCATAAAGCGGCATCACGCCGCCATAGGCGCTGCCGAAGACGATGGCGAGCGCATAGAATTGGGCCAACTCGCTGACCAAGAGATAAGTCGCAAGGGCTGCCGCCTGCACCAAGAGGCCGGCGACCAGCACCGGCTTCACCCCGATCCTGTCGGCGAGGGTGCCATACAGCAGCCGGCCACCGAGACCAGCCAGACCCTCGACGCTATAGATGCTGACGGCCGCCATCGGAGCGACGCCGCAGATCGTCGCATAGTTGACCATATGGAAGATCGGTCCGGAATGGGCCGCGCAGCAGGCAAAGAAGGTCAGGCCGAGCACGATGAACTGCGGCGACCGGAAGACTTTCGACAGTTGTGGCCGGGCGCCGCCAGCCGCGAAATCGGTGCCGATATCGGCAGCTTCGGCCGGCGGGCGCCGGACCAGGAAGGCGACCGGCACCAGAAGCACCCAGGTGGCAATGCCGATGATCAACATGGCGGGGCGCCATTCATAGGCCGAGATCAGCCAGCGCGCGAAAGGCGAGATGGTCATCGGCGCGACGCCCATGCCGGCCGAAACGAGCGACACGGCAAGACCGCGGCTTTCGTCGAACCAGGCCGTCGTCGCCGCGATCATCGGCGCGAAGAAGGCGCTGGCGGCGAGGCCAACGAGGATGCCGTAGGTCAGTTGGAACTGCAGCAGCGTTTCGGCCCGGCTCGCCAGAACCAGTGCCAGGCCGAGCAGCAGGGAGCCGATCAGCACGACGATGCGCGGGCCGAAGCGGTCGCTGGCCGCACCCCAGAAGAACCCGCCGAAGCCCATGACGATGAAATTCAGCGTCATCGCGCTGGCTATGCCGACATGCGACCAGCCGGTGGCGGTGGCGATCGGTTCCTGGAAAATTGCCAGCGAGAACATCGCACCGATTGCCACGCACGACATCAAAGCGCCGACAGCGACGATGACCCAACGATAGGAAACACTCATGCTTCATAACCTCCATGCCGACAGAGTGATCGCGACGCACACGGCTGCTCCGCCGCAATCCGCGCCTCGCGATCTAAAGACGTTCGAGCCGCTGTCATTTCGACAGGCTGCTTACATCTTTTTTCGGTGCACAGTCCTACAGCGTTCGAAACATCACCAATGCGTCGACATAACCCTCGGTGGGATGAAGGAAGACGCCGGGAAGACGGCCGACGATTTCGAAGCCGAGGGATTGCCAGAGCTCGACGGCGCGGCGGTTGCTGCTGACGACGAAATTGAACTGCATCGCCCGAAAGCCCTGGGCGCGGGCGTGCTGCATGGAATGTTCCTGCATGCGGCGGGCGACGGCGCGGCCGCTCGCGGCGGGATCGGTCATGTAGCCGCAATTGCAGACATGGCGGCCGCCACCGGCCTGATTGGCCTTGATGTAATAGGTGCCGAGGATCACGCCGTCCTCTTCCGCGACGAAGGTTTCGCGGTCCGCTCCTATCCAGTAGGTGAGCGCATCGGCTTCGGAGAGATTGCGGTCGAGCGCATAGGTCTCACCGGCGCGGATCGTCGGGCCAATGATCCTCTAGATGGCGTTTCGATCGTTGTTGTCTGCGGCTCGGATCAGCATGCCCGATTTCTATCGAAGCCGGGCACCTGGCGCAACGACGCGATCAAACCCGTTCGAGCGCGATCGCAATCCCCTGCCCGACGCCGATACACATCGTCGACAGCGAATATTTTCCGCCGGTCTCCAGAAGCTCGAGCGCCGCCGTGCCGGTGATGCGGGCGCCTGACATGCCAAGCGGATGGCCGAGCGCGATCGCGCCGCCGTTGCGGTTCACCCGTTGATCGTCATCGGCAATGCCGAGCGCCCGCAGCACCGCCAGCCCCTGGCTGGCAAAGGCCTCGTTGAGTTCGATCACGTCGAACTGCTCTTGAGTTATGTCGAGCCTGGCCATCAGCTTGCGCGAGGCCGGGATCGGCCCCACGCCCATCACCCGTGGGGGAACGGCGGCGGCCGCGCCGCCGAGGATGCGGGCGATCGGCGTCAGACCGTATTTTCGCGCCGCCGCTTCGGAGGCGACGATCAGCGCTGCCGCCCCGTCATTGACACCGGAGGCATTGCCTGCGGTCACCGTACCGCCTTCCTTCTTGAAAGGTGTGGAGAGTTTTGCCAGCGTCTCGATCGTCGTCGCACGCGGATGTTCGTCCTTGTCGACGATGATGGCATCGCCCTTGCGCTGCGGGATGCTCACCGAGGTGATCTCTTTCGCCAGCCGCCCGCTCACCTGCGCGGCCGCCGCCTTCGCCTGGCTTCGCACCGCGAAGGCATCCTGATCTGCGCGGCTGATCTGATAATCCTCGGCGACGTTCTCGCCGGTCTCCGGCATGGAATCGACGCCGTACTGCTTCTTCATCAGCGGATTGACGAAGCGCCAGCCGATCGTGGTGTCGTGGATTTCGGCCGCCCGCGAAAAGGCCGTCTCGGCTTTCGGCATGACGAAGGGCGCGCGCGACATGCTTTCGACGCCGCCGGCGACCATCAGTTCAGCCTCGCCGGCGCGGATGGCGCGCGCCGCCGTGATCACTGCATCCATGCCGGAGCCGCAGAGCCGGTTGATCGTCGTGCCCGGGACAGTGATCGGCAGACCGGCCAAGAGCGCCGACATGCGCGCGACATTGCGGTTGTCCTCGCCCGCCTGGTTGGCGCAGCCGAAGATCACGTCGTCGACGGCTTCCCAATCAACAGTGCCGTTGCGTTCCATCAGCGCCTTCAGCGGGATGGCGCCGAGATCATCGGCGCGAACCCCAGAGAGCGAGCCGGCGAAGCGGCCGATCGGCGTCCTGATATAGTCGCAGATAAAAGCTTCGGTCATGGCTGTTCCTTTAGAGTTTCGGGACGACGAGGTCGGCAACCGGCCCTGCAACATGCAGCGGCGCACCGGTCATCGCCTGCAATTCCGCCTGCGACATCGCGGTCAGCTTCTCGCGCAGGACGAAGCGCCCGTCGACGATGTCGATGACGGCATGGCTGGTGTAGACGCGGGTGATGCAGGCAACGCCGGTCAGCGGGAAGGTGCATTTCTCCACCAGCTTCGGCTCGCCTGTCTTGGTGACGTGTTCGGTGATGACGCAGACTTGCTTAGCGCCATGCACGAGGTCCATGGCACCGCCAACGGCCGGCACGCCCTTGCTGCCCACCCGCCAATTGGCGAGATCGCCATTCTCCGCGACCTGATAGGCGCCGAGGATCGCAACGTCGAGATGGCCGCCGCGCACCATGGCGAAGCTGTCGGCGTGATGGAAGAAAGCCGCACCCGGCTTCAGCGTCACCGCCTTCTTACCGGCGTTGATCAGATCCCAGTCCTCTTCGCCTTCGGCTGGCGGCTCGCCGAAATTCAGGATGCCGTTTTCTGTGTGGAAGATTGCCTGACGACCGGGCGGCTGATAACGGGCGACCATTTCCGGAAAGCCGATGCCGAGGTTCACATAGGCGCCGTCGGCGATATCCTGGGCGGCCCGCCAGGCGATCTGCGCATTGGAAAGTTTGATGTCATCCCTGATATCGATGGTCATACGTAGGCCACTCCGGCTCGAATGAGCTCTTCTTCCTGCTGAGGATTGGGAACAGTGACGACACGGTCGACGAATATGCCCGGCGTCACCACATGCTCCGGATCGATGCCGCCGGCCGGCACGATCGACGAGACCTGAACGATGGTCTTGGCAGCGGCCATGCACATCAGTGGATTGAAGTTGCGCCCGGCCTTGTTGTAGGTGAGGTTGCCCTGAATATCGCCGATCTCAGCCTTGACGATGGCGAAATCGGCCTTCAGCCAGCGTTCCTGCACATAATGGCGGCCATCGAATTCGGCGATGACCTTGCCCTCGGCCAATTCGGTGCCGTAGCCGGTCGGCGTGTAGAAAGCCGGAATGCCGGCGCCGCCGGCGCGGATGCGCTCGGCCAGCGTTCCCTGCGGCACCAGCTCGAGTTCGATTTCGCCGGCCAGGTATTTGTCGGTAAAGGCGCGCGGATCCGACGAACGCGGAAACGAGCAGATCATTTTCCGGACCAGGCCGGCGTCAATCATCGCGGCGATGCCGATGCGGCCGTTGCCGGCATTGTTGTTGATCACGGTCAGGTTCTTCGAGCCCTTGTCGATCAGGGCATGAATGAGCTCGATCGGCGCCCCGGAGCCACCGAAACCACCGATCATGACGGTCGCGCCATCACCGATCTCCGATACGGCCTCCGCCGTGCTCCCGACTGTCTTGTCCATGCGGGACTCTCCTTGGCTAGATCGAGAACTGCTCCTCCGTCCTCAAGGGTCAGGCATAAGGCGGGACGGTCCGCTCGGCAAGAAATTTGTGCGTTATTTGACATTTGTTCATATATCGCACAAATTCAGTCAATCGATTGGAGAACCGAACCATGCGCGAAACGGATTTTGTCAGCGGCTTTGCCCGCGGCCTGAAAGTCATCGAAGCATTTGGCGAGACGCGCCAGCGGCTATCGATTGCGGAAGCCGCCAAGCTGACGGAGCTCGACCGCGCCACCGTGCGCCGCTCGCTGCTGACGCTGGCCGAACTCGGTTATGCCGATTATGACGGCAAGTTCTTCACGCTGACGCCGAAGATCCTGCGGCTCGGCCATGCCTATCTCGCCGCCACACCGCTGCCGGCGTTGTTGCAGCCGCATCTCGATCTTCTCTCGCAGAGGGCCGGTCAGAGCGCCTCGGCCTCAGTGCTCGACGGCACCGAGATTGTCTACATCGCCCGCGCCGCCCAGCGCCGCGTCATGTCGATCAATCTCACCCCCGGCAGCCGCCTGCCCGCCTACTGTGCCTCGATGGGCCGCGTGCTGCTGGCCGCCCTTAGCGAAAACGAGGCGCGTGCCATCCTTGCCCGCAGCGAGCTGAAGCAGAACACGGTCAATACCAGGACGGACCCTGATGAGCTGATCGCCGAGTTCCGTCGTGTGCGGACAGAGGGTTACGCCATCATCGACCAGGAACTGGAGATCGGCCTCTGCTCGATCGCTGTACCGATCGACAACGATCGCGGCGAAACGGTTGCGGCGATCAATATCGGCGCGCCGGCCGCCCTCGTCCCGGCCGCGGAGATGAAAGAGCGGTACCTGCCGCTGCTGAAGGAAACGCAGGCCGCCTTGCGGCCGCTGCTGCGCCGGTAACGGTAAACATGGAGAGGGAGCGGCCCCTGTGGAAATCGGGGCCGCTCGCAAAACGTCAATGCGTCAGGTCGAGCGCGGCAGTGAGGTCACCCATCGGCGGGCGGCCGTTATCACCCAGCGCCTTGTCGCGGGCGACGATGCCGGGCAGCACCGGCAGATCGTAGCGCGCCGTGATCAGCCGGAGGATCGATGTCGTGTCGTACTGGCTGTGATCGACCGTGCCGCCCTTGGCGAAGGCGAGATGATGAAGGCCGGGATGCGGTTGCCCGGGCCCCAGCGGTCGGCCTTCGGCGGCGCGACGTGATCCCAGAAGCCGCCGTTTTCGTCATAGGTGACGATGACCAGCATATGGCCCCATTGTGGGCTCTTCTCGAGATGGGAGACGATATCGGCAAGATGCTGGTCGCCGCTCGAGACATCGGCATAACCGCCATGTTCGTTGAGATTGCCCTGCGGCTTGTAGAAGGAAACCGCCGGCAGTTTGCCCGCGTCGATATCCTTCAAGAAAGCCTCGCCGGCAAGGCCGCCGTCCTTCAGGTGTTCGGCGCGCGCCGGGGTGCCGGGCGCGAAATTGGCGAAATAATTGAACGGCTGGTGGTGGAACTGGAAGTTCGGCACCGGCGTGGCGTTCTTGCCGTCAAGGGCTGCCTGCCAGGCGCCGCTATACCAAGCCCAGCTGACGCCCTTCAGCGACAGGAGGTCGCCGATGGTGATCGCATGCTGCGGCGGCAGCGTCGTTGCGGCATTGGGATCGGCCAAGGCTGGATCACCATCCTTGGCCGGCGGATTGGCGCTCGGCTGGTAGGGCGGCTGCATGGTGTTGACGGCGTAAAAGTCCGGTGTCAGCGTGCCGTCGGAGACGAATTTCGGTGCGCCCTCCAGCGCCGACTTCGGGGCGTTTTCCGTGACCGTCAGCGACGTGCCGTCGGCATCGACCTTGGCGATCACAGGCTTGGCCGGGCTCTTGTCGGCATCGGGATAATAGGGCGCGCAGGCGCAGACCAGCGCGAAGTGATTGAGGAACGAACCGCCGAAGGCGCCCTGGAAGAAATTATCGGCAAGGACGTATTTCTTCGCCACCTGCCACATCGGCAGGATGGAGCCGTCATAATGGCCCATGACCAGGCTGCCGGAATCGGCCCAGGCGACGAACTTGTCGTTTTTGCCGCCGTCGATCTGCATCTGCTCCTGATAGAAGCGGTGCCAGAGATCGCGGGTGACGACCGATGGCGCCTGCGCAAAACCCTTCGGATCGTCGATCGCGAAGCTGGCATTGGCAAGATGGGCCGACTGCGCTTCGGTGATAGCGGGGGTCACGCCCTTGGCGGTCAGGCCACCCCAGGCCGGCGGCAGTTCGGCGAGCGGCTGGCCGTCGCGGTCGAGCTGGCGGACCTGATCGGCACCGACGTCGGCGAGGCCATTGGCGCCGGGAAAGCTGCCGTAGAGATTATCGAAGCTGCGGTTTTCGGCATAGATGACGACGATATTGTCGATCTTGTCGTAACCGGCGGGTGCGGCATGGGCAGCCGTCGCCATGGCGAGCGGCAGCATCGCCGACCCGGCGAGACAGATTGTGGCGAGGCGTTTCAGACTTTTCACAGGGGTACCTCATGGCTTTGGGCGTTGGCTAGAGGGAGCGAGACGCTTGGGGGCGACCTGACGCTATTCCCGCCATCTTTCAACTTTGTGACATGCGACGGTCACGAAGCGCCCGCGGGATAACCGTCATCAATTTGTTGCAGCGAGGTTCGATCATGAAGGAGACGAATGCCAAGTCATTGGGATCCTTATCATGATCACCGACACTATCCGGCTTGCGCGATCCGCCATGGTGGTCGGACTCGGTGCTGCAGCGTTCTGTCTGGTCATTCTGCCGCTGCGGCAAAGCAGCGCGGCGGCCGCCTCCGGCGTGCATCCCGGACCGATGTCGCGTGCCGAGGCCTTCGCCCGGGCCGAGACACTGGCCGCACTCGGCCGCAAGATATTCTCGGATACTTCGCTGTCGGCCTCCGGCCTGCAGGCCTGCGCCTCCTGCCATGATCCGGCCCACGCCTTCGGCCCGGCATCGGCGGGGCCGGTCGAAATCGGCGGCAAGGATATGAACCAGCCTGGCCTGCGCGCCGTTCCGACGCTGCGTTATCTGCAGGCGGTGCCGGCATTCACCGAGCATTATTACGATTCCGAGGACGAGGGCGACGAAAGCGTCGACAATGGCCCGACCGGCGGCCTGACCTGGGACGGCCGGGTCGATCACGGCGCCGACCAGGCGAAGATCCCGCTGCTCTCGCCCTTCGAGATGGGCAACAAGGATGCGGCCGAGGTCGCGGTCAAATTGCGCAAGGCGCCCTATGCCGCCGACATCAAGGCAGCCTTTGGCGAGAGGGTGTTCGACAATCCGCAAGACACCTTTGACGCCGCCGCCGAGGCGCTCGCCACCTTCGAGCAAAGCGGCCCGGATTTTTATCCCTATTCCAGCCGCTACGACGCCTTTCTCGCCGGCAAGGCGACGCTGACTGCGCAGGAATTGCACGGGCGGCAACTGTTCGAGGATCCGGAAAAAGGCAACTGCTCGAGCTGCCATCTGAGCGAACCGGCAAATGACGGCGAGCCGCCGCTCTTTTCCGATTTCGGCTTCCTCGGGCTCGCCGCCCCCCGCAACATGGCAATCCCGGCCAACGCCGATCCCGACTATCACGACCTCGGACTCTGCGGCCCGCTGCGTACCGATCTCGCCGGACACAACGAATATGCGGCCTGTTCCGCACGCCGACGCTGCGCAATGTGGCGCTGAAAAAGAACTTCTTCCACAACGGCTATTTCCACACGCTGCGCGACGTCGTCTCCTTCTATGCGACGCGCGACATCGATCCTGGCCGCTGGTATCCGAAAAATTCAGACGGCACGATCCGCAGATATGACGACCTGCCGCAAGCCTACTGGGACAATCTCAACCAGGACCCGCCCTTCGGCAGGAAGCCGGGCGATGCACCTGCCCTCACCGATCCGGAGATCGACGAGATCGTTGCCTTCCTGGGGACGCTGACCGATGCTGATCTGCAGCCTGAGGCAACCGGGCACTGAGCAATTTTTCGGCTCCGTGACGGAATGGGCCGAATTACAACAATCCCCGGCCGCTAATTCCACAGCCGATGCCTGCTGATGGGACTAGGCAGGACACCAGGATAAGGAAACTGGACGATGCGATCGACTATTAACCTCGATGACGCTCTCGTGGAAAGGGCCAGGTCCCTCACCGGGCACAAAGAAACCGGCGCACTCGTCCGCCAAGCGTTGAAGACGCTTGTCGGGTTGAGTCCGGAAAACGCCTCATCGCGCTTTATGCCGATCCGCAGCCGCGGGCGCCGAGACACTGACCAGGGTCGACCCATTCCCTGAAGCCTGCGGCCGGGGATCCACTTCGTCACCGTTGCTTCGGAGATGCGATCAGTGATTGATGCCAAATGGAGGCAATGATGGCCAACATAACGATACGCAACCTCGATGAGGGATTGAAGCAGCGGCTGCGCGTTCGCGCCGCCGCGCATGGCCGTTCGATGGAAGACGAAGCACGCGATATTCTGCGTGCGGCGCTTGCGACCACCGAGCCGACGGCGCGCAATCTTGCCGATGCTATTCGCGCTCGCTTGCAATCGGTCGGGGGAGTTGAACTGGAAATCTCACGGCAGCCCATCCGGGACGAGCTGGACCTTTGATGTGTGTACCATACAAAACGGTCGTGACCGGCCTAGTATTCCCCACTTGATGTATCATAATTTCCGATATACATCATTTCATCGGAAATAGTGGGGAAGTGATGGAACGTTCGTTTTTGACGATTGCCGCTGGTGAGAACCATGAGGCAGTTCGGGCGCTTTCGGCGCCGGCGCGGGTGGAGATGCTGAAGCTGCTCTGCGCCAAGGGGCCGCTGAATATCAACGACATCGCGCAGGCGCTTTCCCTCCCCCAATCCACCGTGGCGACCGGGATTCAGATTCTGGAAGATGCCGGGTTGGTCGATTCCCGGCTGGCGAAGGCGCGCAAGGGAAACCAGAAGATCTGCTCGGCGATCTACAGCGAAATCCTGATCAGCTTCGAGGAAAGTGCGGCGCAAAGGGCGAACAATGTCATCGAAGTCGAGATGCCGGTGGGGCTTTATACTAGTTGCGACGTGCATGCGCCCTGCGGTCTTTGCTCCACCGAGAGCGTCATCGGGCCGCTCGATGTACCCGACTATTTCCTGGATCCCCAGCGCATGCAGGCCGGGCTCGTCTGGTTCGGCCGGGGTTATGTCGAGTATAAATTCCCCAACAATGCCAAGGTGTTGAACAAGGATATTCGCGCCATCGAATTTTCGCTGGAGCTGTCGTCCGAGGTCCCCGGCACCAATCCGGACTGGCCCTCCGACATCACCCTCTGGGTCAATGGCATGGCGATCGGAACATGGACGTCGCCGGGCGATTACGGCGACAAGCGCGGCGCCTTCACGCCAGCCTGGTGGAAGCTCGAGGGCTCGCAATATGGGGCGATGAAGACCTGGCGCATCTCGACGCGCGGCACCTTCATCGACGGCATCGCCGCATCGAATGTGACGCTCACCGATCTGGCGCTGGCCCAGCACTCGTCCATCCGGCTCCGGGTCGGTATCGCGGAGAATGCCGGCCATACCGGCGGCGTCAATATTTTTGGCCGCGGCTTCGGAAATCACGGCCGCGATATCATCATGCGCCTGCACGTCTGATGAACTCAATATCGGAAATCGTGATTTTAATAGCGAACTTCTTTTCCACATTAGCGATGCATGAAATAAACTAAACACAATGTAATTAAATGATTTTCTGGAAATTTTCATTAGTATGATTAAATATGCAGCTCGGTTGACAGAACGACATTCCTGATATCAAGTTAGAGGCAAGAAAACAAAAATCTTGATACATAAACGGGAGGATCCGTTGAAGACGAATGTCGTTGCCCACCGCGATTTCCGAATCGCGACTATTGATGCCAGGCTCTACAGCTCGTTTCTCGAGCATCTCGGCAGAGCGATCTACGGCGGTATCTATGAGCCCGGACATCCGACAGCCGATGAGGACGGCTTCCGCCGCGACGTGCTCGATCTGGTGCGTGAACTCGATACGCCCTACTGCCGGTATCCCGGCGGCAACTTCGTCTCGGCCTATAATTGGGAAGACGGCGTCGGCCCGCGTTCGGAGCGCCCGGTACGCCTCGACCTTGCCTGGCGCACCCGTGAAGCCAACCAGATCGGCGTCAACGAGTTCGTCGACTGGTGCAAGAAGGCCAACACCAAGCCGATGCTTGCCGTCAATCTGGGATCGCGCGGCCTCGACGCCGCCCGCAATTTCCTCGAATATTGCAATCATCCGGGCGGCACATACTGGTCGGATCTGCGCCGCAAGCATGGCTGGTCCAATCCCCACGATGTCAAAATGTGGTGCCTCGGCAACGAGATGGATGGCCCCTGGCAGGTCGGCCACAAGTCGGCCTATGAATATGGCCGGCTGGCGGACGAGACGGCAAAAGCGATGCGCGGCTTCGACAAGTCGCTGGAACTCGTGGTCTGCGGCTCGTCCAATTCCGACATGAAGACCTATCCCGATTGGGAAGCTCAGGTGCTCGAGCAGTGCTATGACAGCGCCGACCATATCTCGCTGCATATGTATTTCGCCAACCGCGAGAAAAATACGCTCAACTATCTCGCCCGGGCGACGAAGCTCGACCGCTACATCACCACGATCGGCGGCGTGATCGACTACGTCAAGGCGAAGAAGCGCTCGAAGAAGACGATCGGCATTTCCTTCGACGAATGGAACGTCTGGTATCATTCCAACCAGCAGGACAAGGAGATCCTGGCGCGCGACGAATGGCCGGATGCGCCGCATCTCTTGGAAGACGTCTATAATTTCGAGGATGTGCTGCAGGTCGGCGGCATTTTGAACACCTTCATCCGCCGCTCCGACCGGGTGCGCATCGCCTGCATCGCCCAGCTCGTCAACGTCATTGCTCCGATCATGACCGACGACGGCGGTGCTGCCTGGCGCCAGACGATCTATTATCCCTTCTACTACGCCTCCCGTTATGGCCGTGGAACGGCGCTGCAGCTTGTTGTCGACGGTCCGACCTATGACAGCGACGAGGAAAACGACGTTCCCTATCTCGACGTGTCGGCGGTGCATTCCGAAGACGGCAGGACGCTGACCTTCTTTGCCGTCAACCGCCATCCGACCACGGCACTCGATCTCGATGTGCGACTGGAAGGGTTCGGATCTGCCAGGGTGATCGAGCAGGTGGAGATGACCCACGGCGATCTCGAAGCGGTCAACACGGCTGCGCGGCAAGAGACCGTCGCTCCGGTCAATGTCGAGACTGCGAAGGTCGAGGATGGACGGGTGCGGGCGGCGCTGAAACCGCTGTCCTACAACGTCATTCGGCTGTCGGTGTGACAGCCGCCGCCGGTAATCCCGACATGGGGCCCGGCTGAGAAATTTGGCTCGACTGCGAGGAGGCAGGCGGGCCGGACGGATGGTTCGCCAGAGCCCTGACTCGATTGCTCGGGTCCGATGTCAAAGCGAACCGACAACCGCGACGTACCCATGCGTGCCTTAGCGGCCGCCGCATCGTCGCTTTTTAGGGAGGAGTTCATGCAACAGTGGAAGAGGTTCGCATTCGGCGTCGCGCTGGCCACAATCGGCCTGGCGGCGACTGCCAAGGCCGATGACTATACCTCCTTGCCGCGCAAGGAGACGCTCATCGTCGAAAATCCGGAAGGGACGATCAAGAATCCCGGCTGGTTCAACATCTGGGTCAATGGCGGCGGCGGTGTCTCCACCGGCCTGCAGCAGCTGACCATGGATACGCTCTGGTATATCGACCCTGAACAGGGGCTTGGCGGCGCGTCCTGGGACAATTCGCTCGCCGCCGACAAGCCGCAATATAATGCCGATTTTACCGAAATGACCGTGAAACTGCGCAAGGGGCTGTTCTGGAGCGACGGCGTCGAGTTCACGGCCGACGACGTCGTCTATACCGTCAAGACGCAGATGGACCACCCCGGCATGGTCTGGAGTGCGGCCTTCTCGGTACAGGTGGCAAGCGTCGAGGCGACCGATCCCCAGACCGTGGTGTTCAAGCTGAAGAAGCCGAATTCGCGCTTCCACGCTATCTTCACCGTGCGCTGGAACGGCGCCTGGATCATGCCGAAGCACGTGTTCGAGAAAGTCGAAGATCCGCTTCGCTATGATTTCGCCAATCCCGTCTCGCTCGGCGCCTACAAGCTGAAGTCCTACGATCCGCAGGGCAAATGGTACACCTGGGAGAAGCGCGACGACTGGCAGCGGACCTCGCTTGCCCGCTTCGGCGAGCCCGCCCCGAAATATGTGACCTATACCGATCCCGGCCCACCGGATAAACGCACCATCGCCCAGCTCGAGCACAATCTCGATATCATCCACGACAATACGCCGGAGGGCATGTTCACCCTCAAGGAGAAATCGAAGACAATCGATACCTGGTTCCCGGGCTTCCCCTTTGCCCATCCGGATCCGACGCTGCCGGCGGTCATTTTCAACACCCAGGATGCGCCCTTCGACAATGCCGACGTGCGCTGGGCGCTGGCCCTGCTGATCGACATCAAGGCCGTCGATATGGCGAGCTACCGCGGGGCGGCGACGCTTTCGGCGCTCGGCGTGCCGCCGACGGCGGCCACGATGAAAGACTATCAGGCGCCGATGCAGGATTGGCTGAAGAATTTCGAGATCGATACCGGCAAGAGCAAGATCAAGCCTTATGACCCGACAGTCGGGCAACAGATCGCCGATATCCTGCGCAAGCAGCCGAAGTTCAAGGACCAGATTCCGACCGATCCTGAGGCGATCAGCGGTGCCTTCGGCTATGGCTGGTGGAAACCCGATCCGAAAGCCGCCGGCGAACTGCTTGAGAAGGCAGGCTTCAAGAAATCCGGCGGCAAATGGCTGACCCCTGATGGCCAGCCCTTCAAGATCCGGATGACGGTGGAAGGCGACACGCGCTCGGTCTTCACCCGCGCCGGAACCCTGATCGCACAGCAATGGGCGGCCTTCGGCATCGACGCCAAAGCCGTGCCGGCCGCGAAACTTTGGCAGACGGCGCTGCAGCCCGGCGATTTCCAGGTGGCGATCGCCTGGAGCGTCGAAACCTGGGGCGGCGATCCCGATCTCTCCTTCTTCCTCGACAGCTGGCACTCGCAGTTCGTGGCTAAGAAGGGTGAGGTTCAGCCGCCGCGCAACTGGCAGCGCTGGTCCAATCCGGAGCTCGACAAGATCATCGAGAGCATCCGCGGCATCAGCGCCGACGATCCCAAGGGCATGGAGCTCGGCAAGGATTATCTGAAACTGGTCGCCCGGGAAATGCCGACGATCCCGCTGATGTCCTATAACGTCTTCACCTCGATGGATACGACCTATTGGACCGGCTATCCGACGATCAAGGACCCCTATACGGATCCAGTGCCGAACTGGGCGAACTCCAGGCTGATGATGGTCAAGCTGAAGCCCGCCCAACCGAAATAATCCTCCCAACGCCGGCGCGCAGCCACGCGCCGGCCCCTTATCGGCGGGCTCTGCCCGCCGATCCTTTCCATCCGATGAAAGGGAACCAGAGAGGAACCACTGCCTTATGACGCCCTATCTGATCTTTGTGCTGAAGCGGTTCGGTCAGTTTCTGCTCGTCGTCTTTCTCGGCGTGACGATCACCTTCTTCGTCACCCACCTGACCCCGATCGATCCGGTCGAAGAAAGCATCGGCGCCATCACCCAGATGGGACAGTCCGACCCGAATGCGATCGAGCTGATGCGCCAGTCGCTGCGCGAGCTGTACGGCATGCAGGGCTCGATCTGGCAGCAATATCTGCACTTCTGGCTGCGGCTTGCCACAGGCGATCTCGGCCCCTCGCTTTCGGCTTTTCCCACGCCGGTCACCACCATCATCCTGCGCTCCCTGCCCTGGACGATCGGGCTGATGACGGTGTCGACGCTGATCACCTTCGTGCTCGGCAATGCGATCGGCGCACTCGCCGGCTATTACCGCAAGGATATGGTGCTGAAGGCCGTCAGCCTCGTCTTCATCGCCCTGCTGCCCATTCCCTATTATATTCTCGCCTTCGTGCTTCTCATCGTCTTCGGCTTTATCTGGCCGGTGCTGCCGATCAATGGCGGCTATGAGATGAACGCCAATCTGGACCTCTCCTTTGCTCTCGTCTTCGATATCCTCAAGCACTCCATCCTGCCCGCCCTATCGCTGATCCTTGTCGGCGCCGGCAGCTGGCTGATCGGCATGCGGGCATTGGTTTCCAACATCATCACCGACGACTATGTCGTCTTCGCCGAACTCGGAGGCGTTCCCAAGGGAAAGATCCTGCGCTCCTACATCGCCCGCAACGCCATGGTGCCGCAGTTTACCGGGCTTGCCATGTCGCTCGGCGCGATCTTCAACGGGACCGTCATCACCGAAATCGTCTTCGGCTATCCGGGCATCGGCAATCTGCTGATCGAAGCTGTGCATGCCGGCGACTACAGCCTGGTGCTCGGCCTCAGCGCCCTGTCGATTGTCGGCGTCGCCGCCGCCGTCTTCATCATCGACGTGCTGAGCCCGCTGATCGATCCGCGCATCAAGGTGGAATAGGCATGTTTACCATCATCCGCGACCTCGCCCGCCAGAATATGGAATTCCTCTGCGGCCTGCTGCTCTTTGCCGTCATCGTCGGCTTCGTCATCTTGTCGTATTTCTCGCCCTATGGCGCGACCGACATCTATCTCCTGCCGCCCGATATGCCGCCGGACGGCGAATATTGGCTGGGCACGACCTCACGCGGCCAGGACGTTTTCTGGCAGCTGACGACGGCGCTGCGCAACACGCTGTTCTTCGGCATCGGCGTCGCCTTTCTCTCGCGCATCATCTCGCTGGTCGTCGGGCTGGTCGCCGGTTATGCCGGCGGCGCGGTCGACCGGGTGCTGATGGCGATCAACGACAGCGTCATGGTGATACCGCAATTTCCGCTGCTGATCCTGTTCTATTTCGTGCTGAAGGACAACATGACCTGGACCGTGCTGATCGTCATCATGGCCTCGCTCGGCTGGTCCTATGATGCCCGGCTGATCCGCTCGGTGGCGCTCGGCCTGAAGAGCCGGCCGTTTACCACCCAGAGCGTCTATTCCGGCATGACGATGCGCAAGATCCTCGTCGAGGAGCACCTGCCCTATGTGCTGCCGATCGTCTTCGCCACGACGATGAACAACATGATCTGGTCGATCGGCATGGAGATCACGCTTTCGGTACTCGGCTTCACCGATATCGAGACGCCGACCATGGGCATGATGATCTACTGGGCCAATGCGCATTCGGCGCTGATCGCCGGAATATGGTGGTGGGTGGCGGCACCCGTCGCCGTCATCGTCATTCTGTTCCTCGCGCTCTTCCTGCTGTCGATGTCGATGAACGAATACAATGATCCGCGCAGCCGGCTGAACCGGATGGGAAGTTAGCATGGAGAATTTGGTCGAAATCGAGAACCTGAAAGCCTATTACCGCGCCTTCCTTTTTGGCGTCGATCGCGAAGTGCGCGCCGTCGACGATATCAGCCTGACGATCGGCCGCGGCGAGGTCTATGGCGTTGCCGGGGAATCGAGCAGCGGAAAGACGACCCTGATCAAAACCATCGCCGGCGCCATCCGGCCGCCGCTGCGGGTCGTATCGGGCAGCGTGAAATTCCATTTCGCCGGCGGCACCCAGGATATCTACGCGATGAAGCCGGAGGAGCGCATGGCGCTGCGCTGGCGCCATCTCTCCTATATCATGCAGGGGTCGATGAACGTGCTCAATCCGGTGCGCCGGATCCGCCATTCCTTCACCGATTTCGCCTTCCGTCATATGCAGGTGAGCAAACAGGTCTTCTTCGAAAAGGTCGCCACCCATCTGCAGCGGCTGAAGCTCGATCCGCATCTGCTCGACGCCTATCCGCACGAACTGTCAGGCGGCATGCGCCAGCGCATGACCATTGCTCTGGCCACCATCCTGACCCCGGAATTCATCATCGCCGACGAACCGACGACCGCGCTCGACGTGATCGTTCAGCGCGATGTGCTTAATATGATCCGCGAAATCCAACGCGAGATGGGTTCGTCCTTCCTGTTCGTCACCCATGACATGGGCGTGCACGCGACGGTCTCCGACCGCATCGGCATCGTCTATGCCGGGCGGCTGGTGGAGGAAGCGCCGACCGCCAAGCTCTTCAGCATGCCGCTCCATCCCTATACGCAGCACCTCGTCGGCAGCCTGCCGAGGATCGGCGATCCCACAACCAGGCCCTCGCTGGAGGGGAGGCCGCCGAACCTTGCCATGCCGCCGGAAGGCTGCCGGTTTCATCCGCGCTGTCCCAAACGGATGGAGATCTGCTCACAGAAGGTTCCGCCGCTCGTCACCGTCGAGCCTGGACGGCGAGTGGCGTGTTTTGCGGTTACGGGAGATCCGGTTTGAGTGCTCTGCTTCGCCTCTCGCATGTCACCAAGGTCTACCGCCAGGGCGGCCTGCTCGGCCGGCGGCTGATCACCGCGGTGAAGGATGTCAGCTTCGAACTCGGCGAGGAGCCGGAGATTCTTTCGATCGTCGGCGAATCCGGCTCGGGCAAATCGACGGTGGCGGCGATGATCCTCGGTCAGACCGAACCGACGGAAGGCGAGCTGCAATTTGCCGGCAAGACCGTCGCCATCCACAACAGAGCCGAACGCACCGCCTTCATGAAAGAGGTGCAGCCGGTTCTGCAGAACCCCTTCGAAGCCTTCAATCCACTGAAGCGGGTCGACCGCTATCTCTTCGAGACCGCCCGCAATTTCTCGGCCGGGGGAAAACGGCCGGACCGGCAGCAGGCGGAGAAGATGGCCGACGCCGCCCTCCATCACGTCGGCCTGACGCTGGAAGAGGTGAAGGGCCGCTTTCCCCACGAACTCTCCGGCGGCCAGTTGCAGCGCGTCGCCATCGCCCGCGCGCTGATCCCGCAACCTCGCCTGCTGGTCGCCGACGAACCGGTCTCGATGGTCGACGCCTCGCTGCGCATGGCGATCGTCAACCTCTTTGGCCGCCTGAAAAACGAGCTCGGCCTTTCGATCATCTACATCACCCATGATCTGGCGACGGCCTATTATGTCAGCGACAACATCATCATCATGCGCAAAGGTGAGATCGTTGAACGGGGGCGCGCACGGGCGGTGCTGGATGATCCGCAGCATGAGTATTCTCGGGCGCTGAAGGATGCGGTGCTGGCAGCTGATTTTAGCCCGGCGATCTAAACGCCGCGGGAACGTGGCACAAGCCGGCGTCTGCCATCCGGCGTCATCCAGGGCGCTATTTAGTCGTGCAACCGACCATCAGCGTCATGGATCGGATGGCGAGGGTGGGAAGTCGACCACATCACAGAAGGCGCGTCATCGGAACCGAATGCACGAGCATGCCGCGGATGGGAAGGATTTCTGCGGCATCAAGCAGCCGCAGTCCTGCGTCGCGGATTAAGCAGGGTTTTCACCTCCGTTATAAGGTTTTGGCAGAAACTTATAACGGCGGGAGTGGCCCGATAGGCGTAGGTTTCTAGCTAACACTTATGACGTGGCGGTTGATATGAGTGCCATGTCACGATGACGCGAGCAGGTACCGTCCGGGAGGCGGCGGAGGACATGACCCAGCGCGGGATCTCCTCCGTGGGGCCGTAGGAGACTACGGTGATGGCGCGCGCCAAGAAGTTTTTTCGCAGACATCGTTGCGATCTGACAGCGGTGAATGGCTAATTACCTTCCACGGCACCCGAAGCGGTCTTTGCCGGGTACGCCTCCGCTTGCAATAGCACTTTGTTTTCGCCCGCGTTGGCCGCACGCTTGTGCAGCGCGACCGCCCCCTCGGGTACAAGCCGGCTCGCCTCGGATCCTAAACTGCGGGGGGAAGCGCTTACGCGGCCGCACCAATTTTGCGCCGTATCTGACGAGCATCCCGCGCCGGCGGCGCGCCGAATTGCCGAAAATACTCCCGGCTGAATTGTGACGCGCTTTCATAGCCGACGGCGAACGCCACGTCGGAGGCGCTATGTTCGCCGGCAAGCAACAACTGGCGCGCCTCCTGCAACCGAAGTTGTTTTTGATATTGAAGGGGGCTGAGGCCGGTCATTGCCAGGAAGTGGCGATGCAGGCTGGCGCGGCTCATGCCGCTTGCATCGCATAAGGCCTCGATGCGCAGTCGGGTGTTGTAATTGTCCCTGATCCAGCCAGCGGCGCGCCGGATGCGACCCAGCGCGCCCTCGGGTTGGGCAATCTGACGCAACAGCCGTCCCTGCGGACCTTGCAGGAGACGATAGAGCAATTCCCGTTCGATCATCGGCGCGAGAACCGGGATATCGGCCGGCGTGTCGAGCAGCGACAACAGGCGAAGCAACGTGTCGCGCAGCGGAGCGGTCATCGGGTTGATCGCGATGCCGATACCCTTTGGATCGTTCTCGCGCACCGGGGGCATGGTCGCCGCCAGTTCGGCCAGTATGGCCGGGTCCAGCACGAGTGATACCGCGACATAGGGTTGCCCCGAAGGGGCATCCAGAATCTCACCGGTCAACGGCAGGTCGAGGGCGCTGATGAGATATTGGGCGCTATCGTAGCTCAGCAGATTGTCGTTGATTGCGACGCGCTTTGACCCCTGCAGGATGAAGCAGATCATCGAGCGGTACAGGCACGGTGCCTTGCCGCTGGAAGCTTGCCCAACGCCGATCTCCACGCGCGGAATCGACGTGACAGTCGACCCAGGTGGCGCGTGGCGCAAGGCAATGTCGAGATGCGGCGTAAGGTCATGGGTCATGATCCACTTATGCCACCGCTTCGCCGTCAGGCCAAGCGGTTGAGACAATCGGGCAAAAGATTGAGCCTATCGGGCGGGTTTGCGCACGCACCATCATCTATCTTGACGATATCAAGAGAGCGCCCGAAGGCGCGACAATCCCGCAAAGGCAGACAATGACCAACCAGATCGCACTCATTACCGGCGCCAGCCGCGGACTCGGCCGCAACATGGCCCTTCACCTCGCCAAGCGCGGTGTCCACATCATCGGCACGTACCGCAGCGGTGCTGCAGAGGCCGAGGCGCTGAAGCAGGAGCTCGAGGCACAGGGCGGAAAGGCTGCGATGCTGGCGCTCGACGTCACGGATAGCTCGAGCTTTCAGGCGTTTGCCGAGGCGCTGAGCGATACGCTGAGGACCGATTTCGGCCGTGAACGGTTCGACTTTCTCGTCAACAACGCCGGCAATGGCATCTTTTCAAACTTCGTCGACGCGACCGAGGAGCAGTTCGACTCGCTGGTGACGACGCATCTGCGCGGACCGATCTTCCTCACTCAAAAGCTTCTGCCGCTGATCGGTGACGGCGGCCGCATCCTCAACGTCTCGTCCGGCTTCGTGCGCTTCACCATGCCGGGATACAGCCTCTATGCAGCCATGAAGGCGGCGGTCGAGGTTCTGACGCGGTTCATGGCGGTCGAGCTTGGTGCGCGCAAGATCCGGGTGAACGCCATCGCCCCCGGCGCCATCGCGACCGATTTCGGTGGCGGGGCGGTGCGCGACAATGATGATGTCAATGCGTATGTCGCACAGGGCATCGCGCTCGGTCGCGTCGGGCTGCCGGACGATATCGGCGGCGCCGTTGCCGCGATCCTGTCCGACGACATGGGCTGGGCGAACGGCACGACCTTCGACATCTCAGGCGGGCAGATGCTCTAGGGCCGCGCGCAGCATCTCCTCGCAATACTCATCGGCTGACTGAATGGCGGGCTTGCCGGAGGCGACAGTTCTTAGCGCACTGCGAGAGCTGGCCGCCGGAGCTCTTCCAGTCGCTCCAGACATAAAGGACGCAACCATGCCCACGCCAATCGAGACCATTGCCGCCTTTTTTGCCGCGTATCCGGAAGATCACGGCAGAGTGGCCATCCCGCGGTGGTTCACATCCAAGACGATTTGGATCAATGAGGGCGTTTCCTCCACCACCGGCATCGAGGAAGCCATTGCCATGATCGAGGCGCTGGAGAAATCGACGCCCATTGCCACGGTCCATTTCGACATGCTTGCCATCGCTGCGGACGGGTCTCGCGTGCTGACCGAACGCCTGGACCGTTTTGTGCGCGCTGACGGCAGCGAGATCGCAGCGGCCAAGGTGATGGGCATTTTCGAGCTGGACGGCGATCGCATCGTCGCATGGCGTGATTACTTCGACGTCAGCATCGTCCAGAAAATCGCCAACGGTTGATCGTTATCGCCCCGCCTGCTCTCGAGGCCCGGACATGCGCCGAGCGACGTGAACAAGCGTGATCACGAGCTCAGGGCGCCATTGAGATCATGTAAACCGACCATCAGCATCATGGGATCGGATGGCGAGGGCGGGAAGCCGACCGCCTCATAGAAGGCGCTGGTGTCAGCGGAAATCGCAGGCACCAGCATTTCCCACCCAGCCGGTACGCCTATTTCCCGTCCGTCTTTCCCGGTTTCGTGGCTGCATTCAGGTCGCCGTCATGCAGACCCACCTCGTCTGCAAGAATGGCGGCGGCCTCATCGAGCAGGACGTCCTTTGCGTTCTTGCGGGCGTTTTCAAGCGCGATGTCGGCGCTCAGGCTGCGTTCGCCCGACTCCAGGCCATCATCTCCAGACGGATTGTCGCCATCACTTGCCTGCGCCCGATCCTTGAACCGCTTCTCGCGCGCCCCCGCTTCCTTGCGGCGTTCGGCTTCATTCAGGGAAACAATGCCTTTCTCGCGCTGCGCCTTCAGGTCGGCAATGTCCTTCACCAGACGCTGGAAATCCGGATCGCCCTTCACCCGCGCGTCATGGCGGCTTTGCAATGCTGGCAGCAACGCCGGGACATTGCCTTCGGGCGTATACTTCGCCGGCTTAATCTCCGCCCATGGCAGGGCATTGTCATAGCTGGTCTCGCCGAAGCTCTCCAGATCGGACAGTCCGGGCAGGTTGATGTCGGGGGTTACGCCGCGCAGCTGTGTCGTGCCGCCATTGACCCGGAAAAACTGGGCAATCGTCACTTTCAGCTCGCCATATTCGGGTTTGCTGTTGTGAACCATCTGATCGAGATCGACGACCGTCTGAACCGTGCCCTTGCCGAAGCTGGGTTCGCCGACGATCACGCCGCGGCCGTAATCCTGGATCGCTGCGGCAAAAATCTCCGAAGCCGAGGCAGAGCCGCGATTGATCAGCACACCCATCGGGCCTGCCCAGACAGGCTCTGCAAGATCCGAGCTTTTGACCTCGATCTTGCCGTCGCTGCGACGCTGCTGAACGACCGGGCCCTTGCCGATGAAGAGGCCGGTCAAATCGATCGCCTCGTCCAAGGAACCGCCGCCATTGTTGCGCAGGTCCATGAGAACGCTGTCGACGTTTTCCTGCTTCAGCTCGCCGAGGAGCTTGGCGACATCACGGCTGGCGCTTTTGTAATCATTGTCGCCTTTGCCCTTGGCTTCAAAATCCTCATAGAAGACCGGCAGGGTAATGATCCCGATCTTGCGCTCGGTGTCACCCGACTTGACCGACAGAACAGTCTTCCTGGCAGCCTGCTTTTCCAGACTGATCTTATCGCGCACCAGGCTGACGACGCGATGCGTGGCATCGGCGCCAGCATCGGCCGGCAGGATGTCGAGGCGCACGACGGAGCCTTTTTTCCCGCGGATCATCTGCACGACTTCATCAAGGCGCGTGCCTACCACTTCCTTGATCGGTCCGTTCTTGCCCTGACCGACGCCGGTAATGCGGTCTCCGACCGCAAGCTTGCCGGAGAGCTGCGCCGGCCCGCCGGGCACCAACTCACGGATCGTCGTATAATCGTCGCGCTCCTGCAGCACCGCACCGATGCCAAACAGCGAGAGCTTCATCGACACATCAAAATCGGCTGAGGCGGCGGCGCCGAAATAATCCGTGTGCGGATCGATCGCGTTTGAATAGGCGTCCATGAACGACTGGAAAACGTCGTCGCTCTTGAATTTGTAGGCGCGCTCCAGCGTGTTCTCATACCGTTTGTCGAGTGTTTCGCGAATAGCCGCATCGGCTTTGCCGCCGAGCTTCAACCGCAGCCAATCGCTCTTGACGCGCTTGCGCCACAGCTCATCGCTCTCGGCTTGCGACTGCGGCCAGGGCGCTTTGTCGCGCAGCACCGAGTAAGTTTCCTGCCCACTGAAATCGAAGTCCTGCTTCAGCAGGCTGCGCGCGTAGGTCATGCGGTCGACGACGCGCTGTTCATAGGCGTTGAAGATCGCAAACGGGATCTTCAAGTCCTTGCGCTCGATTGCATCGTCGATCTCGCTGCGCTCGGACGTGAACTTGTCGATATCGGCCTGCAGGAAAAGCATGCGGTCCGGATCAAGCGACTTGATGAACCCATCCATGACCCGCGCCGACAAAGCATCGTCGAGCGGAACGGGCTTGTAGCTGTAGCGCGAGAGAAATTGCGCGCTCAACTGAGCGGCTTCCGCCTGCCGCTCCAGCGGCGCCAAAACCGGCGGCGATGCGACTTCAGCAGAGGCGGACTGTACGATTGCAAGAAATGCACCGAGAAAAACGTAAGCTATGCGCATGCAGCGTTGATCCAATTCTTCATGCCGAGGGTGGATGTGTGATCTAAGTGAGGCAATTGTGGTTTTTTGGCAAGCAGGGAGGAAATTGGATGGTCTGCGGAGCGGCAGAAAAGGCTCCGGCGTCATTGGCTGGAGGAAAATGAAGCACATCGGAGCTTACAGCACATCGCCGCGCAAACGGGAAAAGCAGCAATTTCATCGCACGATTCTTCGGCGGATCTGCAAACCAACACTGCTTGCAGACGGCTGCCATAGTCTGGCGGAGGAAGATCTCAAAGATGCCTGGAAATCGGCCGCCTGGACCGGAACCGAACCTATGGCCCGTTCCGCGAAAGACGTTTCGAATCAAGGTTCCTGGCCATGCTGAACGGAAGCACGTTATCGGATTCAAGCCGAGCCGCCGGCGCGGGCCGTCCAATGTAATATCCCTGGATTTGGTTGATTCCGTACTGCTGCATCAGCAGCTGGTGTTCGATCGTCTCGACGCCTTCAACGAGGATCCTGACGCCGCGATTGCGCAGCAGGCTGATGATGTCGAGCAGCATCCTCTTGCCTCTCTCCGTATTGGTGTCATGGAGGAAGGATCGATCGATCTTGACGGTGTCGAATTCTATCAGCCGAAGCCACGAGAGGCCCGCGAACCCTGTGCCAAAGTCGTCGAGCCAGACTTGAGCGCCGAGCGCTCTCAGGTCGCTGATGCAGCGAACCACGTCCTGGTCGATTTCCAGCTCCACGCCTTCGGTAATTTCGAAAGCGAGCCGAGCGCCCGCCACATCGAATTCCGCCAGTGTTGTTGCGACATAGCTGGCGAAACCCGGCGTCTTAAGTTCAATCGGCGAAACGTTGACGCTGGCAACTTGCACCAGGTCGGTTGCCAACATGTCCCGGCAAACAGTGCGAACTGCCCACCGGCCGAGTTTAACGATCGAACCTGTTCTTTCCGCAACCGGGATAAATTTAACAGGCGATACGGCCGTTCCGTCCAACATCCTCAAACGCATCAAAGCTTCAACACCGTCCACGTTACCGGTCTGGACGTTGCGGATCGGCTGATAGACGAGGGAGACGAGGCCGTGTTCAAGCGCGATCTTCAGGGTCGCGGCGATATCCTCGCTGTCATCGCTGCTCTGCGGGTCGTCAGGATCGAAGACCACGACGGTGTTGCGACCCGTTGCCTTGGCGGCATAAAGCGCGCGATCCGCTTCATGAATGACCTTGTCAACCTGCTTTGTCTGGTCTCGCGTATAGGACAGACCGACACTGACGGTGATGACAGCGGTTCCGTCGCGCCTGTGCTCGTGTGGCCAGGCCAGCGCGCGGACGGCAGCACACATTGTTTCTGCGAGCGCGGCCGCTCTTTCCGTATTTTGCATGGGAGTGATGACGATGAATTCCTCGCCCCCATATCGCCCGATGATCGAGCCGTAGGACGAGGCCACGCTCTGGAGAAGCTGGGATACGGCGACAAGGCACCGGTCACCTTCCTGGTGGCCATAACAGTCATTATAGTGCTTGAAGTAATCGACATCGATAAGAAGGACGGCAAAGGGCGCTCTCTGGTCCCGCCAGCCTTGCCAATGATCACGCAGGCGTTGATCGATTGCCCGGCGATTTTCGAGGCCCGTCAACGAGTCCGTGTTCGAGAGGTGCAAAAGAGCCTCGCCCCTTTCGTCGGCGGCCGCCTGCTGCAAACTGGCTTCAAGAGCATTCAGGAAGACTTTATAGCGCTCTCGGTTGAGCTGAAGGTTCACGTAAGACGTAAAAATAAAGCAGGAAATACAGAACGCACCAAGGATCAGCTTGTGGAGAAGCAACATAGGCGCGAACAGATAGAGGGCGCCGACGAAGATGAGCACGTTCGTGACGGAGGCCGCAAGAGCAAGCGGAAACCGGAAACTGAAGAACAGGTTGACGCTCATCATGAAGATCGCGCCAAAAACCATATAGTATGAGAACGCGTCCCTGACCGTGGTCATCTGGGCGGTGAGAAGCCAGACAAGATAAGCTGCGAGCACGGACGCCGCCGCTGCCATGTCGACCGTATCGGCTTTTGCATTGCGGTAGAGCAAGAGTTCCAGCATGCCTAGCGCGCTGACGCTTACCGCCAATCGGCCAGCGACCGTGTAGCCGACGACATCGCTAATAAAAAGATAGTCCGCGAAAGCATAGGCAAGGTAAACTGCCACCGCGATCCAGAGGCCGCTGCGCGTGGCGCACTTTCGGCCGCTCTCGCTGTTCTGCTTATAAAGGCGACGCAACTGTTCTGGCGACGGCGTCGGCCCAATCGTGGCGACTGCGGTCTCGGCTAACATGTGCATCATGCCCGTGCCACCCAACATCTTGCAGCAGTTGCCCTACGCAGACCGCAAACTGAAGTTGGATAGCCCCACGCCAGCTCCACATCAACCGATAACAGTCAAATAGCGCCCAATCTGGCGGTGTATCTCTCGGCTTCACTAATATTTTCTAAAATTAAGTGGTGCAGCGGCGACCACTGCCACAGGCCTTGACTTGACGTTAAGAGAATGGTGAGGATTTTATCTTAACTCTTAAGTTGTTATTTACCAGTGAGGTTCCGTGGCACAGCCGCTCTTTTCCCTTGATGGCCAAAGCTTGATCACCCCGCAGTCCGTCAGCAATAATTTCCTCTCACCCAACCAGGATCACCAAACAGGCCTGCTGCGCACTGCGGAGGCCGAGTTTGCAATTGTCATCAGCCTTGCAATGCAGCGGTTCGCCGCCGGCAAGGACCTGCCTGAGGCCGTCAGGTGGCTGATTGGTCAGCTCCACGACGTCCGCCAAAAATGCGGCGCGGCCGTGTGGCAGAAGCTCATCCCGCTAATCCAGGCCCACCCCTCGGCAAAGATTCTGCAGCAATGCCCGTTCACGCGCTGGTCCTTTGAAAAACCGCGAGGCTATTCCGGTGATGCCAGTCTCATAGACTTTATTTACGGACATCCGGCGGTGGCCGAAGAAGTGGCCAGATCCACCCATCTCGGCCTCGATATCTTCGAATACACGATAAACGCTCCAGGCCCGGTCGCCGTCAGGGAACGTCGCGACATCCTGACCCGCTACGTCGATGAGACCGCTGCGCGAACGGGTGGGGATACCGAGGTCCTGGCCATCGCCGCCGGTCACCTTCGCGAAGCGGAGGCATCGACAGCACTGGCAGAAGGCCGCCTTAAACGCTGGGTTGCCCTGGATCAGGATCCCCAAAGCATCGGCTCGATCTCAAGCCAATTCCATGGGACGGCTGTCGAGCCTATCGATGGATCCGTGCGCGGCCTGCTCGGACGAAAGCATCAGCTCGGCACCTTCGATCTGATCTACGCAGCAGGACTGTACGATTACCTCACCGATAAAGTCGCAATCCGACTCACCCAGATCTGCATGGACATGCTGAAACCGGGCGGCGTCTTCCTATTTGCCAACTTCTCCGATGAGATGGCCGATGACGGATACATGGAATCCTATATGAACTGGGAGCTCCTCCAGCGGTCCGAGGCCGACATGTGGCGTATTGCCAGAAGCAGTGCGCCGGCAAATACGGTTGATTGCGCGGTCTGGTTCGGCGCCAACCGCAATATCATTTACAGCACCATCCGGAAGCTGTCGTAGGCCTTGACGGTCCGGGCGCTTCACAAATCCGTCCGGTCCAGCGATGCAGGCGCCCTGCGGCTACGCAAAAAGCCGCAGGTCCCTGAACGCGACCTCGCCTCGTTCGCGCCCGCCACCAGACTGCTGTACACCTGTGGCTGGTGAGCTGGGCGCAATGGCTGGCATTTGAAAAAGGCATTACCGCAATTGATCTCCTGTCGTATCGATGAGGCTGCGAGTGGCCAAACCAAACGACCTAACACCGAGGCGCCTCTGGCGATAGTCACGTTGCTATAACAACCTCCGTCGCTCACGCATGCGTCGCAGGCCGTTAGCCGAAGTCGGACCGATATCATTTAGGCCGATGTTAGCACCTATATTCAGGGACTTCCCCGCCCCGAAGCGGCAGGTACCATTTCAAAACCCTAGGTAGGAAATTGTGGCGGGGACGCTAGTCCTACTGCTGAGCCTCCACCTAAGGCTTTGACACGAGGATGTAACTCGTGCTTAGTGTCCTCAGTCCTAGGACAGAGGACAGGAAACATGAAGAGCCAAGACGTAGTCGTTCTGCTGAAGTTGATCAGCCTGCAGGATCAAGAACTCACGAAGGGTGCAGATGAGCTGCGTGCCGAATCCGTGGGTGGCGATCCCTACTCAGTGCGCAACCTGGAAGCCCTGCTCGGCATCAGCAAGACGGAGATCGCACAATCGATCAAAAGAAGCGTCGCATCCGGCATCGCACGCAAACACAACAGCAAGAGCGAAATCAGACCGCACCGCCGTAACCTGTTCGGTTTTATCACGAACGGACTGCGGTTTGTATTTCCCGCCCAGGTGGGCTCGATGCAGCGTGGCGTCCCGACGGCCTTCGCCGCGCCAATGCTTCAGGGGCTTCTCGTGAGCGGAACCTACAATTATGTCTGGCCCTTCGCCAGCGGTCGGGAGATGGGTCAGTCAGTCGATCCGCTTTTCAAAAGTGTTCCGGACGCTGCCTTGAAGGATGATCGGCTCTATGAATACCTGGCGTTGGTCGATGCGATCAGGCTTGGAAATCAGCGGGAGGTCGGTCTTGCAACCGACCATCTCAGGTCAAGGATCTTGAGCAAATGACTGCCATCAGCGCTCAACTACTCGAAATGTTGAAGGCTGTCGCATCTGCATTGGGCGAAGACCTCCGTGAGCGCCTGGTTTTCGTCGGCGGATGCACGACTGCATTGTTCATAACGGATCCCATAACGCTTGAGGACGTACGCGCCACCGACGACATCGATCTTATCGTCGATCTGACGGGACCTCCGCATGGGCTGTCCTTCAGGACGAGCTCCGCCAAAAGGGCTTTATGGAGGCGGCCGACGAGGAAGTGATCTGCCGTATGCGACTTGGCCAACTCAAGGTCGATTTCATGCCGGACGACCCATCGGTCCTCGGCTTCAGCAATCGCTGGTATGCGAAGGGTATTGAGACGGCGACCGCCTTCCAGCTCTCCGACGAGCTGACCATACTGGTCTTGACGCCGCCACTATTCCTCGCCACCAAACTGGAAGCCTTTGCCGGCCGGGGCAACGACGACCTGTTCATGAGCCGAGATGCAGAGGACGTCCTTCTGATCGTTGATGGGCGAGATAATCTTCCCGAGGAGGTAGCCGCCGCAAACGCCGATGTCCGTGCCTTCATTGCCGAGCGATTCGAGGCTCTCTTGGATCATCAAGATTTCGATGATTTCCTCGAAGGCAATATCCGCGGGCCCATCGGTCGTGTCGAGATCGTGAAGAGCCGCTTCATCGCGATCAGCCAGAGCGCGGATGGTATCACACATGAAAATTGAAGCTCGTTGGCTGAGCCGGCCGGGTACCCGCACCCGAGACAATCGGGACCATGCAGGATCAGGTGTACGGCCCGGCGAGTTTCTGGGAATTGTGGTTGACGGCTCGACGGCCAGAGCAACCAATGGAGACTACTTGTCGAGCTGACTCGATTGGTTCGTACAATCCTGCGATGAGTTGAATGCAGACCTCACCGCCTCAGATCATTCGCTGTGTGCTCAGGCGATGCAGAGGCTCGGCCAGATCAGCCCGAAATGAGACGTAAATCTCCAACCCCAACAGCTTCCTCTTTAGAATCTGAGCTGCCCTCGCCTAAAGTGATGCGCCGTGGGTTGAAATAGTCGTCATCAGATCCATCATTTTCTGCATGAAACGAATAGTTATCATTCCGTGCGTGGCGTTTCTCGCCGCCTGTTCGCACACCGAACCTCTCGAAGTGTCTTCTGCGCCCTCCGTTTCACCCGGGGCCGTCCCAGTCAGCGATCAAGCTGTTATTGCAGATGTGGTCGGCCGCGGAACTGTCGGAACGAAAGCTCTCGCCTGGGCAAATCCGTCGACCGGGAGCGCCGGAGTTATCGAACAGATTGACACTGACGACAGGCTTGATGGATGTCGCGGTTTCGTAACACGTCGCCAGTCACTGGAGGGTACTACGCGCTTTGACGGCGTAGCTTGTCCTTCTGGGAATTCTTGGAAGTTAGCAACGACGCACTAGCCTAACAACTGGCGACATTTGTTGGATTGGTCCTAGCGGCGTCCTGGGATAGTTGGCTTCATCAGCACGGCGGGATGAGGAACAGCTATCGCTGTCGAAGGCGCGGTCGGTAGACCGTTGCACGCGCCGATCGCCTCATTCTCCTAAGGTCTACC
Organism: Rhizobium leguminosarum bv. trifolii WSM2297; assembly: GCF_000271845.1. The sequence continues at coordinate 643,507 of NZ_JH719392.1, forward strand.
GGCTGCGATGGAATCATCGAAATCCTGGCCCTGGAAATAATAGACCGCCATATCCAAAACGTTTTGGCTTGACTCCCAAAACGTTTTGGAGAATCTTTTCCTCACTTCGGGAGGAAGATGTTGGCCAATCTCAAACAGCTCGCGCAATCGCTGGGACTGTCGATCACCACGGTGTCGCGTGCGCTCGACGGTTATGCCGATGTATCCGCCGCCACGCGCGAACGGGTTCGTGAGGCTGCCGACAAGGTCGGCTACCGGCCGAATGCGTCGGCTCGCCGCCTCCGCAGGCAGCGCGCCGAGCTCGTTGCGGTCACGCTGCCGAGCGATCCTGGCCATATCGGCCCCCCGCATTTCCTCGATATGTTGTCCGGATGTGCCGAACACCTTGCTGCTGCCGGCCTCAACTTGGTGATTGCGCCGGTGCCGCGCGGCGAGAGCGAACTCGACATCTGCCGCCGCTTCGTCGATGGCCGCCGCGTCGACGCCATGCTTCTCGTCCGCACCAAGCGGAAGGACGAGCGCGTCGAGTTTCTGCAGTCGCGCGGCATTCCCTTCGTCACGAACGGCCGCACGGAAAGCCTGCTGCCCCATCCTTATATCGACGGCGACGGCTTTGCCGGCTTCCGGGCCGCGACGCTGCGCTTCCATGCCGCCGGCCACCGCCGTATCGGCCATATCGCCGGGCCGCAGGAATATTACTTCGCACATGACCGCTGCCGTGGCTGGCGGGCGGCGATGGAGGAATGCGGCCTAGCGACCGACCTCTGTGCCGAAGGCGCGCCGTTGGAACAGGGCGGTTATCTCGCGGCGCTTGAACTTCTTCGCCAACCATCGCGTCCAACCGCACTCGTCTGTACCACGGACGAAATGGCGATCGGGGCGCTGAGGGCGCTACGCGAGGTCGATGGCGGCAACCAGATCAGCATTGTCGGCCATGATGACCTGCCAATGGGCGCCTTCACCAGCCCGCCGCTCTCGACCATGCGCATGACCGGTGAAAACCTCGGCGCGAGCTTCGCCTCGCTGCTGCTGCGCGCCATCGCCGGGGAGCCTGCCGCAGAACTCCAGGAGCTTCACGCGATCGAGTTCGTCGATCGCGACAGCCATCGCCGTCCCGCAAAGGCGGCATAGACAGAAGTGCAAACAAAGAACAATGAAGGAGGAGAAGATGAAACATATCATGTCATTTGGAATTCTGGCTTCCACCGTGCTGGCCTTCGCCTCGCCTGTGCTTGCCCAGACGGTTTTCGTGTCTACCCAGCTTCGTCCGATCGAAGAGGCGACCGTTGTCCGCGAGGAGCTGTTAAAGGATGTCGGCTCGGTTGATTACGTGGTCGAGGAGCCGCCGCAGTTTGCTGTCCGCATGGAGGCCGAACGTCAAGCCGGTAAGCGCACCGTCAGCCTCGTCGGTGCGCTGCATGGGGAGCTCTCGCCGCTTGCCGACAAGGACACGCTCGAGCCGCTCGACGATCTCGCCAAGAAGCTGGCAGCAAGCGGCATGCCGCAGTCGTTGCTCGACCTTGGCAAGCTCGGCAAGCCGACCCAGCAGTACATTCCCTGGATGCAGGCGACCTATGTGATGGCTGCCAAGAAGGACGCGCTGCAATACCTGCCGGCTGGCGCCGACGTGAACGCGCTGAACTACGATCAGTTGATCGAGTGGGGCAAGAATATGCAGGAGGCGACGGGTCAGCCGCAGATCGGTTTCCCGGCCGGCCCGAAGGGGCTGATGGCGCGTTATTTCCAGGGCTATTTCTATCCCTCCTTCACGGGCGGTGTCGTGCGCACCTTCCAGAGTGCCGATGCGGCCGCCGGCTGGGAGAAGTTGAAGACGCTGTGGGCCAATGTGACACCGAACTCCACCAGCTACGATTTCATGCAGGAGCCGCTCGCTGCCGGCGAAGTCATGGTGGCCTGGGACCACATCGCCCGGCTGAAGAATGCCATATCAGCCGCACCGGATGATTATGTGGTCTTCCCCGCTCCTGCCGGCCCCAAGGGTCGTGGCTACATGCCAGTCGTTGCTGGTCTCGCCATTCCGAAGGGCGCGCCCGACAAGGCCGGCGCAGAAAAGATCATCGAGCACCTTTCCATGCCGGACACGCAGCTCCTGACCGCCTCCAAGGTCGGCTTCTTCCCGACCCTGAACGTCAAGCTGCCGCCGGATCTCGACGCCGGCGTCGCCCTTCTCGCGGGTGCTGTCACCGCCACCCAGGCGTCCAAGGACGCTGTCATCTCGCTGCTTCCGGTCGGCCTCGGCGACAAGGGCGGTGAGTTTAACAAGGTCTACATGGACAGCTTCCAGCGCATCGTGCTGCAGAACGAACCTGTTGCAGACGTGCTGAAGACCCAGGGCGCCACGATGGCCAAGCTGATGACCGACACGAAAGCTGCCTGCTGGGCGCCTGATGCCAAGAGCGACGGCCCCTGCCCGGTCGAATAAATCCGCCCGGGACGCGTCCGGGCGAAATGCCCGGGCGCTCTTTCAACCCTCTGCTCGTCGAGGCGGAAGCCGATGACCAATAGCCGACCCTGGATTCCCTATCTGCTGATCCTGCCATCCGTCGCCTTTCTGGCGTTGCTGTTTGTCGTGCCGCTGGCGCAGACGATCTGGCTGGCGGTTTCGGACAATGGCGCGCCGTCGCTAGCGAATGCCGAGCGCATGGTAACCGACATCAATTTCACGCGCTCGGTGAAGAACACCTTCCTGCTGACGATTGCGGTCGTGCCGGTGCAGATCGCCCTTGCGCTTGCCATGGGTACAATGGTCGCCAAGGTCGGCCGCGGGCGCGAGACGATCCTGTGGATCTGGACAATCCCGCTCGGCATCTCCGATCTCGCCGCCGGTCTCGTCTGGCTGTCGATCCTGCAGAATACCGGCTATCTGAATTCGCTGCTCTTCGGCCTCGGTATCATCGGAAGGCAGGCAAGCTGGCTTTCCTACCAGACGCCGGTCGCGCTCTTCATCGCGATTGCGGTTGCCGAAATCTGGCGCGGCACGGCTATCGTCATGGTCATCATCGTCGCCGGTCTCAACCAGGTTCCGAAGGAATTCAAAGAAGCTGCCGAAATCTTCGGTGCAGGTCCGTGGACACGCTTCTGGCGCATCACCCTGCCGCTGATCCGCCCGGCGCTGCAATCGGCGCTGATCCTGCGCACCGTGCTCGCCTTCGAGGTCTTCGCGGTGGTCTATGCGCTCGGGGGACGCAATTTCCCGGTTCTCGTCGGCGAGGCCTACAATTGGCAGAACCAGAACCAGAACTACAGCGTCGCTGCCGCCTATGCGGTGCTGATCATGATCATTTCGCTTGCCGCCACCCTCATCTATCTGAAAGCCTTGAAGGTCGATCCGGAGCGCCTGCCATGACCACGGATACCATCAGCACGACCACGGACATCCCCAGCGCTGCCGGCTTCGTCTCCTCGCGCCGCTGGCTTCTCTGGAGCGGCATCGTCGCGCTCTGCGCCTGGGTTCTGGTGCCGATCTATCTGGTCGCGCTCGGCGCGCTCGGCGGTCGCCAGGGTGTCTATATCTGGCCGAAGACCGGCCTTCCCACGGGCATTTCGCTCGAGCCCTTCCTTCTCTTTTTGAAGACCGAAGGCGTCGTCCAGTCCTTCCTCAATTCGCTCGGTGCTGCAGGTATCACGGTCGCCTTGTCCATCCTGCTCGGCGCGCCTGCCGGTTATGCGCTCGCCCGCTACGAGTTTCGCGGCAAGGACAGCTACCGGCTCCTGGTGCTGCTGACCCGCGCCTTTCCGCTGGCGATCCTGGCATTGCCGCTGACAGTCTCCTTCATCCGGCTCGGCCTCTACGATACGATCCTCGGCGTCGGCCTCATCCATACGGTCCTGGCGCTGCCGTTTGCCGCACTCGTCACGCAGGGCATTTTCCTCGGCGTGCCGAAGGAGTTGGAGGAAGCCGCCTGGGTATTCGGCTGCACCCGCATCCAGGCCTTCTTCAAGGTGGTGGCGCCCTTGGCGCTTCCCGGCATTGTCGCAACCGCGGTCTTTGCCTTTGTCATCTCGTGGAACGAGGTCTTTGCCGCCTCGGTGCTGACAGTGCGCAACCGCACGCTGACCGCCTACCTGCTGACGGTGCTGTCGGAAAGCCCGATGCACTATCGCTTTGCCGGGGGTCTGATGCTCATCCTTCCCTCGGTTGTCTTCATCTTCGCGGTCAGACGTTACCTCTTCGCGATCTGGGGCATTTCCTCCAAATAACGGGACCAGAGATATGGCCAATATTGTCATCGACCGCATCCGCAAGAGCTTCGGAGCCTTCCAGGCGCTGAAAGAGGTCTCGCTGACGATCAACGACGGCGAATTCGTCTCGCTGCTCGGCCCGTCCGGCTGCGGCAAGACCACGCTGCTGCGCATCATCGCGGGCCTCGAGACTGCAACATCGGGAGATGTCGGTATCGGCGACAAGTCGGTGATCGGCTTGCCTCCCAAGGATCGCGGCCTTGCGATGGTCTTCCAGAACTACGCGGTCTTTCCGCATATGACCGTCTATGAGAATGTCGCCTTCGGGCTGCGGATGCAGAAGGCCGACGACACACGCGTGAAGGCGCAAGTCGAGAAGGCCGCCGGCCTGTTGCATATCGAGCAATATCTCGACCGCTACCCGAACAAGCTTTCCGGTGGCCAGCGCCAGCGCGTGGCAGTCGCCCGTGCCCTTGCCGTCGAACCGAAGGTTCTGTTGATGGACGAGCCGCTTTCAAACCTCGACGCGCTGCTTCGCCTCGAAATGCGCACGGAGCTCAAGACCGTGCTGCAAGCAGCAGGAACCACGACGATCTATGTCACCCACGACCAGACGGAAGCCATGGGTCTGTCCGACCGCATCGCCGTCATGCATGGCGGCATCGTCGAGCAGGTCGGCCATCCGGTCGAGATCTACAATCACCCGGCAACACGTTTTGTCGGCGGCTTCATCGGCAACCCGCCGATGAACTTCATCCAGGTCCCGGTTTCGAACGGTCAGGTGGCGGCAGGCGCCGAACAGCTTACCGCGCCACAGAAATCCGGCGATCAAATCATCCTTGGCCTGCGCGGCGAGGCCGTCGAACTCGCGCCGCTGCCACAGGGCCTCGAAATGAGGGTCCGCGTTGCCGAACCGATGGGATCGCACCTGCTTTTGACCGGCTCGATCCGCGACCAGCCGGTGCGCGTCATCCTGCCGGCCTCGGAAACCGTAAAGAGCGGCGACACGATCGGCCTGAAGCTCGACCAGAAGCGCATTACCTGGCTTTCGCCCGAAAGCGGCAAGTCCTTTCCGGCCGCTTTGGCCTAAGAACACCGGAGTATCCGAAATGAACGTGCATATCGACCAGGCGAAGCGCATCCTCGCCGCGAACGATCGCGGCGGCTATACCGTGCCGACCGACCGCCTCTACCCCTTCCAGTGGAACTGGGATTCGGCCTTCGTCGCCATGGGCTTTGCGCTCTACGATATAGACCGCGCCTATCGCGAGCTCGAGCGGCTGGTCGAGGGCCAGTGGGCGGACGGGATGATTCCGCATATCGTCTTCCACGCGCCAAGCGATACCTATTTCCCGGGGCCGTATGTCTGGCGCACGAAGCATCGGATCCCGACCTCCGGCATAACCCAGCCTCCAGTCTTTGCGATCGCACTGCGCAGGCTGCATGAAGCCGCAGGCAGGAATGCCGAGGCGCGCACCCTGCCCCTCTACCAGGCGGCGCTGAAATGGCATCGCTGGTGGTATTCCGCCCGCGATCCGGATGGCACCGGTCTCATCGCGCTGTTGCATCCCTGGGAAAGCGGCAGCGACAATTCTCCCGCCTGGGACATCGCGCTCGCCCGCGTACCGACCACCACCGATACGCCTGTCGAGCGCAAGGATACCGGCCATGTGGATGCCGACATGCGCCCGCGCGACGAGGATTACCGCCGCTTCATCCATCTCGTCGATACCTATGCCGCCTGCGGCTGGGATCCGGCGAAGCAATGGGAAAAGGCGCCATTCAAGGTCGCCGAGATCCAGACGACCGCGATCCTCCTCAAGGCCGGCGAAGACTTGGAAGCCCTTGCCCGCGCGTTTGGCCGGGTAGACGACGCGGCCGAGATCGCAGCGTTGAATGCGTTGACCCGGAAGGGGATTCTCGCCCAGTGGCGCCCTGCCCTGTCACGCTTCGTCTCGCGCGATCTCATTTCTGGCCAGGATATCGAGGCAGCAACACAAGCCGGCTTCATCCCGCTCCTCTCGGTCGACCTCGAAAAACCGGTCGCGGATGCATTGGTCGATGAGATGAAGACTTGGTCCAAAAGCCTCAAGGTCGCCTTTCCGACCACCAAGCCGGGTATTGCGAGCTGGGAGCCGAAGCGCTACTGGCGCGGACCCGCCTGGGCGATCATCAACTGGCTGCTGATCGATGGACTGAAGCGCAATGGCCACGCGGATAGCGCCGAAGAGCTGCGGAGATCGACGATTGCGGCGATCGAAGCGGAAGGTTTTGCCGAATATTTCGACCCCGTCACCGGCGAAGGCTGCGGCGGCCTCGGATTCTCCTGGACGGCCGCCGCGTATCTGTGGCTCGAGCGACGCGTCATCCCTGCCCACAAGAGTCGGATGCCACAACAGAAATAAAAGCCGCGATGATCTCCGAGCCGATCCAATGAACGATGACCTTGAGCCCAAATCTGTAATTTAGGCAATGTGACTGTCATGCCTTGATGAGAATCGAACGGCCGACCCGCAACTGCGCATCGAAGCTCCTGAAAGGATTTGAACCCATCGCGACATCGTCCAATGGATTAGATAAATTTAGATATAAATTCTGAGCGACTTCGACCACAGGGCCGAATCGATCAACTCGGCCGCATCTCGCAAAACTTTCAGTTATTGTCATTGCGACGCTTCAGCAGCGGCGCTCGAAAAAGAAATTTGCCCAAAACACATTTCACTGTGTGGAACTGTTGTCGCAGCGGCGCGTTTGGCGCGAGGATGCGCTTTGGTCCGCTCCCCAGCAGCTATGGCGCAGCCACCTTTCCGTCTGAACAAACTAGCCCCGCTAACCTGAACTGACCCCCGAAGTTGGGTGTCCAACTTTCGGGGGTCAGTTCAAACAAGCGGGGCTTTTTTTTATCTTCGATTCTGTTCTCGAAGAGTGATGGAAAGCCTGGCTGGTTCTACGGGGTAGCTCGCGTGGCGCGCTATTCGTTAAATGATCTCGCTGGGACGGGTGGGCTGCAAATCGCCGGGTGGGTGATTATGCGCTCCAGAGACAAGAGAGGGGCACAGCAGCAAGTCTGTCCCCGAACGGCAGAACCTTGTCGCCGTCATAGAGCACCCAGCCCGCTCTGAAGGCGACTCCGGTTGCGGCTGCGACTTTTCTCAGCCCCTTGAAGTCGGCCGGTGTCACGGTTGCCGACGCCTTGATTTCAAATCCCGCAATGCTGCCCATCTCGTCTTCGAGAATGACATCGACTTCGTCCTGATCCTTGTCGCGGTAGTGATGAATATTTGTTTGAACGGCGCTCCAAGTCGAGAGCCTGAAGATTTCGTTCACGGCGAAGGTCTCAAGTATCGGCCCGAAGAGCGAGCGCTCTCCTCTGACCCGATCTGCCGTGATCCCAATCAAAGCCGCCAAAAGCCCGCTATCGAGAAACAAGAGCTTCGGGGTCTTCACAAGGCGATTAAGAGGATTGCGGAACCAAGGCTCTATACGCCGGACGAGAAACAACTGCTCAAACAGGCCTATATAGCGGCGAGCGGTTTTGTCATCGAGACCAACTTGGCCAGCCAGTTGTGTGAAGTTGAGCAATTGTCCGGAATGATGGGCAAGCCCACGCATCAGTTGCGGCATCTGATCCAGGCGCTCGACATCAGCAATGTCGCGCACATCCCGTTCGACAATAGCGCGGATATAGTCTCGGGCCCAGGCGGAACGGCGCTTCGGGTCTGAGCGGGAAAGCATTTCAGGATAGCCGCCAAACAAGCAGAGCTCGATCAATGCATCTCCGGTCAACGGCTGTGATGGGGTGGTTGCCTGACCTGCGAATGCAGTATCTAGAAAATTTGTTGTGCCGTTTCGGATTTCCGCCTGGGCAAGTGGAAGCAAGGTAACGACTTCCATTCTGCCTGCAAGGCTGTCCGATACCGTGGGCAAAGCAAGGATATTCGCCGAGCCAGTTAATAGAAATCGACCCGGTCGGCGATCATCGTCGACTGCCAGTTTGATCGCTCGCAGGATCTCGGGAACCCGCTGAACTTCGTCGAGTATTGCGGTGTCAATCTGGCGAATAAATCCGACAGGATCTGTCCTGGCGGACAACAAGGTTGTCTCGTCGTCGAAGGTAAAGTACGGTCGATCTGACTGCAGCAGCGTTCGTGCCAAGGTCGTTTTTCCACATTGGCGCGGTCCGTTGATCAACACCACCGGGGTGTCCTTCAAGGCGATTCGGATCCTATCGGTTGCACCCCTGGGGTAGAGCATTCCGGCTTTTCCTCGAGTCATTAAATCATGCGGGCACGTGGGGCTCAAATGGTCACCCTCCCCGTCCGATTCGGAATTTATTCCCGTCTAATTCGGATTTCAAGCTCGTCCGTTTCGGATTTATGGACCGACTATCTCGGATTTAAGAGTCATGTTACGGCGAAGGATCCCGCGTCTCCGATAGTCGACACTGTGGCTGCGCGTTGCACCTCGTTGGTGGACAAGCCGACGAAAGTTATGATTGGGGCATGCGCGCTGCTATGAGACGCAGAAGTCGCGCGGTGGTGGCATGCCGATCCGGATTACACCCGAGCCATGTTTAAGTGCCGGGCCACAACTCGCGCCAATACTACCATGTTCCTCGGATTTGGACGCGCAGGACCATCGATATGATCGGGCAGTACCCGGCGGTTTTTGATGGTGCCGACGACCGATATGAAGAAGAAGCCGGCGACCATCAACTACGAGAGAATGTCTGATGATCCCTGCAATTCGGGGCGGTCGCCCGAGCCGATGTCCGTCGCGATCATCCTGCTTGCGGCCGGCAGAGCGAGCCGCATGGGTGTGGGCGGACCGCACAAGCTTCTGGCCGAATTCGCCGGCGTGCCCCTCGTGCGCCGATCAGCCGAACGCGCTCTTTTAGGTGGCGGGTTTGGTGCGAGGATGCGCTTTGGTCCGCTCCCCAGCAGCTATGGCGCAGCCACCTTTCCGTCTGAACAAACTAGCCCCGCCAACCTGAACTGACCCCGAAGTTGGGTGTCCAGCTTTCGGGGGTCATTTCAAACCAGCGGGGCTTTTTTGTTCGCGGTCGACTCGTGATCCGGGAACCTATTCAGGTAGTTATGGGTTTCGACGACGGACCGCGCGGCTTCAGTATCTTGTACTGCTGCACCCCTGTTCGCAGTGGCCGTGCGGTCCGCCGAGGCCGGCCACCCTCAAGGCGGCAAAGGGTGCGTAACTGTCCAGGAACCGCCGCCTCCCATTGTAGTTAACTACTCGGATCGTCAGATAGCGTTGCCCTGCGCTGTTTGCGATCTACCCCCTCCACGGGGTTCGGGCCGCGCAGAGGGCAATGGTCAACTCCTTCTCCTACCCCTTCTGCGCGGCCCCCGATGTGAGAGGGCCTCGATGCGGGTGCGGAGGTTCTGTTTTTTTGCAGATGCTGGACGAAGACAAATTCACCGTCCTTTTCACAAAACGGATTTGGGAGCTCTCGGCCGAGAAAGGCTTGCCGTTTGGCAAGGAACCCTCTGAATATGCGCGGACCGTTGCGCGAGCTTATTGGCTATCGCTCCATGCTGATGGCTTGAGCCCTGAAGAGTGTGCAGACGAGGACGCCTCCTATTGGCCCTGAAGCCCAATCACCGGCCATCATAGAATAGGGCGCCGATTTTCTAGCCTGACATCGCCGACGATATCGAAGGGCACGTAATTCTGTCCGAAAGCGTACAGGAACCAGACAGGTTTTCTGTTGTTATTTCGTAGGGACCGCGCGAGAGAGTCCTGCGCTCGCAAGCCTCTCAACATCGCCCGCCCCCCGCGCGGTCTCGTCCTTTCCTCTTTCGGTCAAATGCCTCGTTTCGGCGGGGCATTTTTGCTAGCACAGCAATCCTCAAAACAATTGCGTCACGATAGATTGTTGACTCCGCTCCTCATGTGAACATAATAAGAACATCGGCGAGCGGCCGGCGTCTGATAACAGCAAGTATGGAGCACGGATATGCGGGAGCAGCCGATCGGCGAAGCCGTGGACGATGAAATTGCGGAGGTGCTTGCTTATCACAAAGGCGATGTGCAAGCTGCGATAGCAACGCTGCTCGGTGACATTCGCTACCTTCGCTGGCAGCTAGTATTGACCGAAGGCGCCATGGGCCGTGGTATCACGCGGGGGTGGCGTCCGAGCTACGAGCGAGATTGATATGCTTGACCGTGATCAACTCAAAACCGTGGCCTTCGATGTGGCATTTAACGACTGGTGGCGGTCGCAACCAGGGTCTTTCCGCGACAGCGTTACCTCGTCGGCTGCGCGCGTTTGCTTTCGCGCAGGATATAGCGCCGGCAAGAACGCCACCGAGCGCCGCTTTGTTTTCAGAGCGGGCCGAATGCGCATAACCGTCTGGGCAAGTGGCCCGACGGCAGCAAAGGCGAAAGCCGAAATAGAAGCCGATTTCCGGGCAGCAAAGAAGGGGTGGCCCAAACCGAAGGCCGGTTGGCAACTCCAGGAGGAGGTAGCGACAGGCCGGCGCACGAAGACGCATGTTCAATCCAGCAATCATTGGGCGAACGACCAACTGAGCGATTGATGGCCGCCCAACGTACAGGAGACTATTTGCTTAGGGTTTAGCAAGTTATCGCTGAGCGGCCGAACTAACAATACCAAATATCAATGCAAATTATAGTTATATTATCCTCTGGATATCATTTTTTTGTGTCTTATTGACGAACCATACAGTCCTCTTTTTAGCCTTTCATAATATAGATGGAAAAACATGCGCTTGCAAAAGTAATATTTATTGAAACCATTTGTAAAGAGTGCATAATAGTATTTGCATCGCCGCGAGGCGTTATGCCTACAAAACACCCCTACTACTGATCCCCGCTCTCGCGGGGGTTTTTTTAACCGGTGGTCACCGTCCTGCCGGAGGTGTTTGATCGGCTGCGCGAAGAAGCTTAAAAAGCAATTCACCCTGGTTGATCATTCGGCCGGCTGGGCCGATGTTCCAGGACATGCCAACTCGATACCAACCCCTCTACCAATGGCGCGGCACCAAGATCGACGAGTCCAACCAGCCGACTGACTCGACTGGCTGGGCTATGACGGGGAGGTAATCATCGGGAGGATTCGGATGGAGATTTGGCGGCCCGAAGAGTGGCCAATGGCATTGGAGCGGCATTGGCCCGCAAGTCCGTCAACGGGTGATCCCACATCAAGGAATCGAAGTTGAACCGAGCGAGGCTATGCGTAGGGTCGAGCAATATTACCACCGGTTGATGCGGCACAACGGAGGTCGAGGAAGCAAGGATGATCGCTGAACTCAAGGGACAGCGCCCAGTGGTGTGCGAGGACACCATACCCCGGCTGGGACGGTGCAGCTGCGGCGGCTTGGGGAGAGTGCTCTATGAGCCTGCGCCGGAAGTCGCGTGCCTGAAATGCGAGGAGAAAGTCATTCTGGAGTCTCGGCCATTTTTCCGCAGCCCCGCCAGCCAGCGCGAGCACGAGGCGTGGCGGGCGGTGATCGCCTGGAATGATTTGAAGGGTTGCTAGACGATCGCCAGCGCCACCCGAGACCGGAAACCATCCCGGCGATGACTTGGTGCGCAGCATTTTCCTATTGGAACAAAAACAAGGGGTGGAGTGGTCCAAGATGATCGCCGGGCTGGTTGTGCACCCCGGAGCAGAAAGACGTTCTCAGGACGCTCTCGTTCGGTCACTGACCACATGTGCGTTTTGGGGAGGGGTCGCGCTGGGCGGGGCAAGGCGCTGGGTCAATTCCGGGAGAAGACATTCCTCAGTGTGTTTGGATTGGACCAGATCGACCGCAACCGTGAGAGCTCTACGTCCATCGCTGCTATCAATGTCGCGATGATGCAAACGGCACCACTCGCGAACCGCGGAAGTAACGAGTTCGATTTCGAAATCTGTAAGGGATATAAGGGCAAGCAACATCTCGGTGCTCCTCCGAAAATGCACTCCCAAGCGACCACTACCATCAGTTAATGCGACCGATGGAGGGCAGTATACTCCCCATTCAAGTCATCGCCATTCAATTTTACATAGTGACAAAACTGGATGAACCGCCATTTTCAGCGCTGCGACCGTGCTGCTCGCATGCTTTCCAGACCATCGCCAGCGTCAGGCCGAGACCGGAAACCATGCCGGCGATGAACAGCGCTATCGTGAATTCGGCGGCCTTTCCAACGGCTTTGCGATCGGCTCCACAACGCTTTAAACCCCTGTTTGTTGGAGCGGAAGCGGCGGCTGGAATCGCCCATTTCTGTCAATCGGAGCTAGTTCGTGGATTCCAGAAAGCTGCCGCTTATCACAATAGAGCGATGCCAGCTTCGCGCTACCGGCGCTGTTCCGGGCCCGATAGCCCCAGCGGCGAGACAGGTTTTCCGCTTATGGGGCTTATGCCGCACTTGGCCTTGGCAGCTTGCCCGGCGCGTTGGAAGAAACGGATTTCCGTGGCGATGCTTTCGCGGAACGGATCGGTTTGGTTGAAGTAGTCGCGGTCCAGACCGAGCTTTGCACCGTCTGCATCGCCCTCGTAATAGGTGCCGAACAAATGATCCCAGATCGGGAAATAATTGGCGAAATTCTTGTCGTGATGTTCCCGCACTCGGGAGTGATGGATGAAGTGGTCGCGTGGTGACTGGATCACGTATTTGCCAAACCAGCCATGCCAGGGGATGGCACTGTGCTTGACCAGACCAATGGCGCCAAAGGTGATGGTCACGACGGCGAATTCGGCCGTTGGCAGGCCGATAAGCAGCGCCGGAACGACCATAATGGCCATGTTTATGGCCTTCTCCAGCGGATGCTCCCGCGACGAAGTTAGCGCGTTGAACTCTTCGGCTGCGTGGTGAAATTCGTGCAGCCGCCATAGTACGGGCAGCCGGTGCATGAACCGATGCTGCCAGTAGCTCAAGAAGTCTGACAGCACCAGGAACAAGAGAACATGTGCCCAGCCTGGCAGCCTCCGGGCAAGGTCCAGGTGGGGGGCATCCTGAGCCGCGTGGGTGATGGCATATGACAGACCAAATGATGCGAGCGCCGCGAATAGCGTAATCATTCCCGTCGCCTGAAGGACGAAATAGACGATGTCGGTGATTGTGGATTTGCTGCGTTCGAAGAAAACCCGACGGAACCCGGAATTGCCGAACCCCACATAGCTGAGCTCCACCGCGAAAACCGTCAGAACCAGGCCAATGGAAATGGCGAAACTGAGCGCCATTGCTCTACCATTCAGATAGTAAGTGCCGTAAAAAAAGCTTCCAAGCTTGTGCAGGCAGTATTCGACCAGCTCCATGCCACTGCTCCAAACACGAACCCGTAAAAGCTTAGTTCTGACGATGTGCGTTTGCCAGATTGCTCAAAGGACGATCGGGGCGTCCTTTTGACGTATTGAAAGATCCTCGATGCGCCCGGGGGTGGGAAAATCATTCAATGATAGCAGGGCTCATTGTCTGCGCCACGCTGACCGTCGCCGACGGCGACACGGTAAAATGCGATGGGCAAAACATGCGACTGATGGGGAAAGGTGTTCCGTTCGTCTCTGGGATCGACACGCCGGAGATCGGTTCACACGCGAGGTGCATCAAGGAACGGAAGTTAGCGCTCATTGCCAAAGGGCGGCTGAAAGAGCTTTTGGCTGAAAAGGGCTTGCGGGTGATGTTCAGCGGCACGGTGGACAAGACACAAGCGCACCGGCCGCTGGTCAACGTCTATCGAACGAATGGTGAAGAAATCGGCAAGAAGCTGCTGGGAGAAGGGTTTGCGCGGACCTGGGCGCCAGGGCAGCGGAACGACTGGTGCGACTAGCTGGCGAGCCTACCCTGGCGCTCGCGGACAGGCGGGCTCCAGCAGGTTTGAATGTTGAGATAAGCATTTTGGATAAATATTCGCCGTGCTCTAACGCGGTTACAATCTTCCTTCCAGAAGAAGGAGTGAACCATGAAAGCGATCACGGTTTCTCGCCTCATTATCCTATCGGCGCATGCGGGTACTCTCTTGATCGCCGCACCACGCCCTCCGGTTGAGAAAATGCCTGGTAGCGATTCAACTGTTGAACAGCCCATACCCGTGAACTAGCCCGAGAACCGTGAACTGGACGCGGTTGAAAAATGCGCATCTTCTTCAGATTTCGTGGGAAGCCCCTCTGCTCTTTTCGACCGCATTGATCAGCCGATGCAGTTTAACGGCGCTTTCGAACGTCGGCCCGTGGCGTGTACCCGACAACAGATCGGAGGCAAAGAGTTCGTATAGTTTCTTGACGTTCCCGGTCAGAACATTGTCATCTGGCCCAAAGTCGCTTGGGACGGGGATGGGATGGAGGTTCTCGCCAACTTGCGCACCGGAGAGGTTGAACCCGCCGATGCCCACATAGCCCACCGGGCTGGTCAGCAGCAGGTCTCCCTTGCTTCCGTTGATCTCCAGATGGAAATTTGTCGCGCGCGACAGCCCGCCACGAAAGTGACTGATCACCAGCGCGCCGGATGCAAGTCTGCCAGTAAAGGCGATCTGGTCCGCGACGGCGAGCGGAACAGCCTCCTGGCTTTCGACTATCCTTATCGTCGCGCGACGAGTGACCAGCGTCGCCGAGGCGCTGATGAATTCATCGTCCAATGCGAATGCAAGGGCATCCATCGTATGCGCGAACGGCACGTGCACCATGCTCGCGCCTTTGGAGGGATCCAGCGTATACCGGAAGGCATCCTCGAGTTCCTCTCCCCATGTGATCCCGGAGCCGATCACGGTGGCGGAGAGTACCTCACCGACATAGCCTTCAGCGACAAGCTTCCTAATGTGCCTGATGGTCGGGTTTGCCCGGGTCTGAAGGCCGATCATCGTGCGAACGCCCTTGGAGGCGGCAAGCCTGTTCATGGCTTCCGCGTCCCGGAGGTTCATGCCGAGGGGCCATTCGGAGAACACCGACTTCCCGGCCTCGAGGGCGGAGGTCACAAGCTGGAGGTGCTCCGGCACCCTGACTGTAACGACGACCAGGTCGACATCGGGATGGCTCACGAGTTCCTCGGTCGATGAGACAGCGTGATCGAACCCGAACTTCTGGGCCGCTGCCTGTGCGACTTCGATCCGGTTGTGACTTAACGCCGAAAGTCGAAACTGCGGTAGGTCCCGAAGCGCGGGAACATGGGCAGTCGATGCCCAGCCACGGTCGGGGTGTACCCCGATGATGCCAACTCCGATCGGTGTTTGTGTCATTGGACGCCCTCCTTTGGCGTGATTTCCAGAATGGAACGACGGTGTACGAGCTTCGCGATCCGCCACTGTCGGCCGTCAGCTCCTACCCACGTAGTTTTGTCCGTAGCCACAAGACCGGAATGGCTCGGACATCGCATTCAAGAAGGTGTTCAAGCGCGTAACCGGACACGCTAGCCTCGTTCGAGCCGACGAAAGGCATACTTCGAGTCTCTGAGTGCCCGGTGCTGACTAGCGCCCTGGCTCGAGAAGACGGAGCGACACGTCCCAAAGCCTTTCAGCGTTGGCACGGTCGAGCGCATACCCGGCCACGCCCTCCAACCGCGACTCCGGGCGGCTTTCGACCACCGGAGCTTCGGCGCAGTTTTCGAAATATCGCCCGCCCGTTCCCTCCACCAGAGGCGAAGCGGCCAGGAGCACCGTAGTCGCCGCGCCTTCCTCGGGCGTCTTGCGGAGATGCTCGGGTGTACGGAGGCCGCCAGTATGGCGTTGCAGATTGGTCGCGATAGCTCCGGGGTTGAGCGCGTTCGAACTTATCCCGTCGTCGTCCCATCGTTCAGTGATGCCAACGGATAGGAGGGTGCAGGCGGTCTTCGACTGCGCATAGGCCAGCAGCGGATCGTAAGGCATGAAGCGAAAGTGCGGGTCGTCCCAGAAGACCGGGCCGAAAAGGTTGCCGCTCGAACTCACGGACACGACGCGCGCGCCGTTGGCCAGGGCAAGGGATCGCCGGAGGCCCAACGCCAGGGCGAAGTGCCCTAGGAAGTTCGTTGCAAACTGCATCTCCCATCCTTCGGACGTGCGTTGCAGTTCCGGCAGCGCCATGATGCCGGCGTTGTTGACGAGCGTGTGTAGCGGGCCTTCCCAGTCATCCAGGAAACGCGTCACTGATCCGAGATCGGACAGATCGAGAGGCCGCACTTGGATGTTGGGGTTCGCGGTCCTGGCCCTGAGGTTGCGAGCTACCGCCTCGGCCGCGTCCGTACGGCGGGCGGCGATGACAACGGACGCCCCTGCGGTGGCCAGCGCCGCCGTCGTCTCGGTCCCTATTCCGCTCGCGCCTCCGGTCACGATCATCGTTTTTCCATGCAGGTCGATCCCTTTCAATACGTCCGAAGCCGTTGAATGAAATCCGAATGGGAGTTGAGGCATGGCACTCTCCTTTGGGCTTTGTGTCCTGGCCGGATGGGCTAAAGGTCACTCGGTGATCTTAACGAAGCCCTGCTGCACGAGCTGTATGGTTCGCGCCATGGCATCGAGATTGACCTTGATGCCGGGCAGAAGATTCGCGTTGCCCCAGCCGTTGACCCTTGCGGTCGCGCCGCAAAGCTCGACCTTGACGCCAATATCCATGAGGTCAGCGACGAGTTTCTTGTACGGGTTGCCTGTGGCGATGTTGCGCGACGAATTATAGGCCTCATCGTCGAGCGTGACGTGACCCGCGTTGGTGTGGAACACCACGACCACTTCAGACGATGCTTTCCAGTTCGCGATGTCCGTCGTGATCAACTGAAGATGAAACAGAGCCGCGGGCAAGTCGCCTTCGAACTCCAAACCGCCGATGCTGTGAACCGACTTCACCTCTCGCAGTTCAACCGGAATATCGATGAACAGCGCGCTTTTCGTTTCCGACATAGTCGTCTCCTTCGGGTGGATTGAGTCTGCGGATAAATCCGGGATGCCGCTGGAAGCGTCCCGCACGCGCCCCATAGGGACTGGGGAGGAGCGCGGGGACGTCTTGGGTGAAATCTGTCGAAGCTAGACGCCGGCGTAGACAAGCCTCGTGAAGAACGCTGGATCGATCACGAACTGACCCCACTTCGCATCGAACGCCGACGTGGGCTTTGCCTCGACCACCTCGTCGAGCGAGCGCCCCTGGCGTTTGAGCTTTGCCACGTTCTCGCGGATAGCGACCAGCATGTCGCGGAAGTCACGCAACTCGGTTCGGTTGCTCACCGGATTTCCATGACCCGGAATGATGATGGTCTTGTCGGTGGAGGCGGCGAGATTCGCCTCCGATGCCGCGATCATTCCGTCGATGCTGCCCCCCGTCGAGTGATCAATGAACGGATAAATGCCGTTCCAGTACGTGTCGCCGACGTGAAGGACGTCCGCCTCGCGGAACATGACTGAGATGTCGCCATCGGTATGGGCCGCACCATAGTATTTGAGGAGCGCGGTTTCGCCGTTCAGCTCGAGCGTGTGCTCCTTGGAGAAGACATGCTGCGGCTCTCCGCTTTTCGCGACCGGGAGGAAATTGTAGTCCCAGTCTTCCACCCGCTGGACCTTCGACAGATACTTGCGGGTGTTTTCATGCGCTATGATCTTGGCTCCTCCGGACCCGATCCAGGCGTTCCCGTCTGCATGGTCGAAATGCCAGTGCGTATTGATCAGGTAGGTGACGGGGGCTGGCGAGATTTCCGCGAGCGCCTTGGTCATTTGCTTGCGCGAAACGCTGATGCCCGCGTCCACCATGACGAGGCCATCCTTGCCGCTCAGCACCGCGACGTTGCCGCCGGAACCTTCGAGAATGGTAATGCCGTTTCTCAGCTTGTGGGTGGAGATGACGGACTTGGCGGCGCTGTCCTTTATGATGCTGACCAGACCCCGTGCCTCGGCGTAGGCGTCGCGGGGGCTCAACCACCCTCCGGTGGCGGCAAATCCCGCCGCCCCGATACAGCAAAGGCAAAATCCACGGCGCGAGAGCATGTGTTGGGATGTCATGGCATACCTT
Organism: Rhizobium leguminosarum bv. trifolii WSM2297; assembly: GCF_000271845.1. The sequence goes on from NZ_JH719392.1 coordinate 661,638, forward strand.
TCCGCAGCCGGTCTCGAGCGAGCCGACGGCTTCGAACTGGAGTTGGCGGTAGAGGCGGGCCTCGCGGCCCGCCCAGCGGTCAGGCCTTGATGAAGGCCAAGAGGTCCGCGTTGATCACGTCGGCGTGCGTTGTGAACATCCCGTGCGGGTAGCCGTCATAGACCTTGAGCTTCCCGTTCTTGAGCAACTTCACCGACAGCTCTGCGGAGCCGGCGATAGGAACCACCTGGTCGTCGCTGCCGTGCATTACGAGGACCGGGACGTCGATGACCTTCAGGTCTTCCGTGAAGTCAGTCTCGGAGAAGACCTTGATGCATTCGTAGTGCGCATTTGCGCCGCCCATCATACCCTGACGCCACCAATTGCGGATTGTCCCTTCGGAGACGGCCGCGCCGGGGCGGTTGAAGCCATAGAACGGCCCACTCGCGATATCGAGGTAGAGCTGCGCGCGGTTGGCGGCCAACGCCGCGCGGTAGCCGTCGAAGACCTCGATCGGAAGTCCGCCTGGGTTCTTGTCGGACTTGACCATGACCGGAGGAATGGCGGAGATGAGGACTGCTTTTGCGACCCGGCCCTTGCCATGTTTGGCCACATACCTGGTGACTTCACCGCCGCCCGTCGAATGGCCGATGTGAACGGCGTCGCGGAGATCGAGAGCCTCGGCGAGGGCCGCCACGTCGGCTGCATACGTGTCCATGTCGTTGCCACCGGACGTCTGGCTCGAGCGGCCATGGCCCCTGCGGTCATGCGCAATGACCCGGAACCCCTTACCCAGGAAAAACAGCATCTGGTTGTCCCAGTCGTCAGCGCTGAGAGGCCAGCCGTGGTGGAAGACGATCGGCTGACCGGAACCCCAGTCCTTGTAGAAAATCTGCGCACCGTCTTTCGTCGTGATGCTGCTCATGATCTCACTCCCGGTTTCGATGTTTGCATTGGTTGGATTTGAAGACGCCGTGGCCGCAAGTGCCTGCAGCGGCAGGGCGGCGAGTGCGGTGGCGGCGGTCCCTATTAGAACCTCGCGTCTTGTCGCGTCGGGTATCGGAAAATGTTCTCTGGAAGTCATGGTCCTGTCCCTTTTTCGGCGAGGTGGCTCGGCGAGGGCGAATCCGGCCTTCTGTGTTCGCCCCGGCTCAGGGCGATCAGCCAACGACTGGCGCAGCCGCGGCCCACTCTTTGCGCGTGGTCGGATTGCCGTCGATCGTCTCGACGATGTCTTTCGATTTCGAAAGAGTAGTCATCAAGGACTTCGGCCCCTCGAACGGCCTGCCGCCGATGTGCCAGCCATCCGTGTGCAGTTCCTCGATCAGTACCCAGACGACCTCGCGGAAGGCCTCCGAGCCTTCGAACTTGACCATGACGTCGGTCAGCGCCTTGGCCATGGCGTGTTTTTCCTCTGGCGTGAAGACGCCGTCGACGAGCTTTACGTTTACGAATGGCATAGCTTTTTCCTTGGCTGGGGGAGACGCCCACCTAGTCGGCGACGTCGATGACGATCTTTCCGTTGGCAGTGCGATTTTCGACTTCGGCATAGGCTGCAGAAACGGTCTCGAAGCTGAAGCGGCGCGGGTCGAGGAGAGGAGTGATCTTTCCGGCTTCGGCAAGGTGTTTTGCCTCGCGCAGGATTGTGCCGTGGTGGGCGCGGCCTTCTCCGGTCAGGATCGGCAGGAGCGTGAACACGCCCGAGTAGCTTGCGGCCCGGAAGGAGAGCGGTCCGAGTGAATGTGTGCCCCATCCGAGACAACTGACGACGTGGCCGAACCTGCTCACGGCGTTGAACGCGGCATCAATCCCCGCCCCGCCGACGGTATCATAGACGACGTCGAAGCCGCGTCCGCCCGTGTGGTCCTTCACGTACTCCTCGACGGTTGTCTGATGGCGGTCGATCGCAGTCGCGCGCAGCTCTTCGATCTGCCTCTGCTTCGAGGCCTTGTCTACAGCGAAGACCTCGGCTCCAAAGGCGCGTGCGATCTGGATTGCCACATGACCGACCCCGCCCGCACCGATTACGAGTACCTTTTGTCGTGCCTGCACCACTGCGCGATCAACCAGCCCTTCCCAGGCGGTGATGAAGACCAGCGGCAGTGCCGCGGCCTCGCGCATGGTAAGGTTGGTTGGCTTGAGTGCCAGCAGATCGGCATCGACGGAGACGAAAGTCGCCAATGAACCCTGCAGGCCGCCAACCCCGCCAGTCAGGCCGAAAACCTCGTCCTGCGGCTTGAATGCCGTGACGCCAGAACCCACTGCCTCGACGACCCCGGCTAGGTCCATTCCGAGGACGGCGGGCAATGGATGGCGGGCGTGCGGAGCCTGTCCGCTCTTGATTTTGAGATCGAGCGGGTTGACGCTGCTGGCCTTGACGCGGACGAGAACCTCTCCCGCCGCAGGAGCCGGGCAGGCCATGCGGGTCCGGACAAAGTCCGAGTTCGTTTCGGAGAGGACGAGCGCGTCCATTTCGGTGGGAGTGGTGGTCATCATCGGTATGCCCTTCATGCTGCGCTGCCGACAATTCGGCGACGGGCAGAAGATGGCAGACCAGCACGGTCACCAGCCAGTGAATCGTAGTGAATTCTTGTGACGGGCTGTGCGGATATGACAGGTCGTGATCAGGAATATTCGGTCAGCATCGCCTTCGCCGTCCTCAAGTCAGCGGTATCGAAACCTTCGCTGAAACGGTCGTAGACCGTGGCCAGAAGCTCCCGGGCGCCAATCCTATCGCCGCGCCCGCTGGACGAGCGAGCCAGGCTTATGGCTCCTCTCAGCTCCAGCGAAAGCGCGTCCTGCCGTCGCGCCAGCTCCACGGAATGGAGATAGCACCGCTCGGCGAGGTCGCCGTCTCCGCGGTGAAAAAGGATGTCGCCCTTCAGACGATAGAGCTCAGTGATGTACCAGAGTTCGTCCTTCTCTTCGCTTGCAGCAATGGCCGCATCCACGAGCGAGCGCGCTTCGGCGTGCCCGCCAAGCGAGGCGAGACCCTCGGCCAGGGAGCAGACAAATCTGACATTGTAGAGGTTGAAGAGCTTGACCTGACGCAGTTCCGTCAGTCCACTGCGGAGAAGCGGAACGCCTCTTTCGGGAAGTCCCCGCTGGATCAGCAGAGCCGCTTTCCAGCAGCGGCCGAACACCTCCCATGGACCAAGCCCATTTAGTTTCGCCAGGTCGAGTAGTTCCGTGATCGCGGAATCAGCCGCCGCAAGGTCCCCGACATGAACGAGGATCGGGCACGACCACCTGGCCAAAGATTCGCAGAGGGAGATCGCGTGACCGGAGGTTCGCGCCGCCTCGACGGCGGTTTCGGCGGCTCGCACGGCTTGATCCGGAAAGCCCTGCATCCACAAGAGCTGAGCAGGCTGTATTCGCGCGGAAACGGACTGACCGAACCTGAACCTTACCGAACCACCGGGTGGAATGTCCGTGGAGACGTCGTGCGCCAGCATGAGATCGGCGTGGCGACGTGCACCTCGGAAGTCTCCCATGCAGAAGAGCGTCATGCTCAGCATGCGGTCGCCGATGAACCTGTCGAGGCCATTTTGAGCAAGCCTCACGAACCGATCCGCGTTATCGCGCGACGCTCGATATTCACCCATGCCTACTTGTGCGACCCATAAGCCCCAAAGGGCTTCTGCCTGAGCGTCGACGTCTCCCAGGTCTTCGGCAATTTCCAGCGCCTTGGCGAAGGCCGCCGGAGCCTGTGGCGCGAATCCGACTTTGAAGGCCTGTGCCAGACCAAGCGCTCTATAAAGCTGCATGACCTGACGGGCGCGCCCGTCCCGCCTTTCCCCCGGATCGACGCCGAGCAGCGCACGTTGCACACATGCCAGGCACTCGTCTACCAGAGACAATTGATACCACAGCGGAACTGCGGCAACCGTCACCGCGATGCCCACCTCCGTGTCGCCGTCATCCGAATATGCCCAATCCAGGACATAGCGGACGTTGTTGATATGCGTACCGTACTTGTAAAGCCATTCCTCGCTCGACAGCGTTTCGACTTCTTCGTGCGAATGATCGAGAACCTCGCACAGGTATTTCGCAAGGCGTTGTACGACTGGTCCGACCTCCCCTTCCTCCTGCAACTTGCTCAGTGCGAAAGCACGTGTCGTATCGAGCAAACGGTATCGTGCTGCCTTGCCGTGCGTGTCGACAGCCAGAAGGGATTTTGCCACGAGTTGCGCAAGTTGGCCGAGTACATCGCGTTCGCTTACGACGGGATCGAAAGCAACGGCGGCGGCAGCCTCGCGACCGAATTCACCAGCGAATACCCCCAGGGCGCGCAGCACCGTTTGCTCGTCCGTGGAGAGCGCCCCATAGCTCCAGTCGATCATGGCGGCCAACGTCTGGTGGCGTGGAAGAGCGGTGCGCCTTCCACCCGTCAGCAATCGTAGACGATCATTGAGGAGCTCCGCTATTCCGCGCGTACCGAAAGCCTCAACGCGACCAGCGGCAAGCTCGATTGCGAGGGCAATGCCGTCAAGCTGACGACATATATGGGTGACGATCGGAGCTTCATCGTCATCGAACGCGTACTCGCTTGCTGATGAAGTCGCTCGCTCCACAAAAAGGCGAATGGCTGGAAATGCCAATGCATCGGCCGCAGTGAGGCCCGCGCCGAGCGGCGGCATATCGAGGGGCGGAAGCCTGTAGACGCTCTCGCCCTCCACCCGCAAGGCCTCGCGACTGGTAGCCAGAACGGTGATGCCGGGGGCCTCCCGAAGCAAGGTCTCCGCCAGTCGCGCGGCGGCGTCGAGAACGAGCTCGCAACTATCAAACACCAGAAGCATATGCTTGTCACGGAGGTGCGCGCTCACGAGGGAAATCGGATCGCCAGTTATCTCCGGGAGCCGAAGCTGTGACGCCAGCACCGACGGAAGTGACGAAGGATGCGACAGTGGCGCCAAGTCCATGAAGCACACGCCGTGTTGATACGATGATGAGAGTTCCTCCGCCACGCGAATGCCGACCGTTGTCTTTCCAATGCCGCCCGGACCGACAACTGTGACCAGGCGAAACCGTTGAACGCGACCTTCAAGGATTCCGATTGCCTCCTCCCGTCCGATCGGTCGCGTCAGTTGCTTTGGAAGGTTGTTTGGCGCGGCCTCCTCGACAGCGCGGATCTTGACCTCGGAGCGGGAGAGCGGAGCGATGAACCGGTAGCCACGCGCTGGGACGGCGGCAATGTATCGCGCAGCGGATTGGTCTTCGCCCAGTGCCTTACGAAGCACGGCGATCTGCGCTCTTAGGTTTGACTCTTCGACTATCGTGTTCGGCCACGCACGTGAAATCAGTTCGTCCTTCGTCACGAGCTCGCCCGGCCGCTCGGTCAGCGCGATGAGAATTTCGAGCGCCCGCGAGCCGACGGCTACCGACTCCTGATCTTTGACAAGGAGGTGACGCCCCGGGTACAGCCGGAATTCGCCGAAGGATGTCGCTACATCCGATGGATCGGTTGCGTTAAGTAGTGCCTGCCATTCCATTCTGATTTGCCCTGATAACTGAGCGGCGCCAGCTTGAATACCGAGTAACGCCGCGCATTCTAGTCGGACCTGTCAGGTTCGAGGCTGACAGCACAATATAAACCTGATTGATAAGTGTATGGTATGGGCGTAGCGGGACGTCCGTCTTCCCTTAGAGAAATCAGTACATGCCGAGCCGCCGTCGATCACTGAAAGGTACCGCGAGATAGAACACTGTGCTTCAGGTTATTACAATATCTAAACCCGTCAACACCGCGCTCATTTGCCACAAGCTTTCGGCCCTCGCCGGGTCGATCGCATACGGCCGCACCCCGAAGGGGTTGTCGGTCTGAACGGACGCGATATCGCAGTTCTCGCAGTAGACCCCGCCTGATGAACTCAGCGCCGGGGACGTTGCGCACCAGACCGTCGTTGCCGCCCCTTGCTGAGGGGTTTTCTTATCCATCGTGGGATCGATTACGGGGGTCCCGTCTGCTTCGAGAGCGCCGACGGCGTCGAACTCGGATCGGGATAGGTGGCGAATGCCGGGGGTGACAATCATTCCGGGATGAACAGAAAAGGCACGAACGCCATGCCCACGGCCGCGCCTGTCGAGCGATACAGCGAAGAGGGCATTCGCTGTCTTGGATTGCGCGTAAGCCATCCACTTATCATAGGGACGACGCGCGAAATCGATATCCTCGAGATCGACATCGGACATCTGATGGCCCCGGGACGACAGGATGACCACCCTGGATTTCCCGGCGGCGAGCAATGCTGGCCATAGCAGCACGGCGAGCTCATAGTGTCCAAGGTAGTTGATGGAAAAATGGCCCTCCCTGCCACGTTTGTCGCGGAAGAGCGGCTGCGCCATTATCCCTGCATTGAGAACCAGAATGTCGAGCCGTGGCTGGTGCTCGAGGAAGGCTTTCGCAAAGGCTTTAACCGACCCTTGATCCGCGAGGTCGATCGGCCAGACCGCAATCCCGTGGATGCCGTTCAATGCCGCGCGGGCGGCGACGGGGTCAGGAGCGGTAACATGCACGCTTGCCCCCGACATTCCAAGCGCGCGGGCTGTCTCCAGCCCAACACCAGACGAACCGCCTGTTACCAACGCAACCCGCCCCATGAGGTCCACACCGCGAGCTACCTCGGCAGCCGACATGGCGGCCCCGAAACCGGTCAGCAGTGGTTGTTGAACTCCTCCCATCCCGCCCCCACGAGTTTAATCGCGACCCACGATCGGCGCTGGCGCACCGTACCTCGTTTCCTGCTTCCTGTCGCTACGCTCCCTCCGGTGAGCCAAACGCAACACGGCAACCGCTGTTCGGCCGTATCGGCTCCTGACCTCGGCTCAATTACCCCTTCGAATAATCTACAAGCCACTACCGTCGTGAGGATCTCGGCTCGGCCCAGGGCACAAACGTAAGAATAACAAAAAAGGCCGGGACGAAATCGGCCAGCCACTAACGAAAATGTGGAATCGAGGGGCTAGCCTTCCAGGTCACGGGGTGACATCGCCAGCAGCTGCTTGGTTGACGCCCGTGCTTGGCTTTTCAATGATGCTGGTCGCGTGTGGTAGTGAGATGAGAGGCCGAAAGATGGTCAGCCGCATCAGATGCTTCCATGACCGGGCTCGGGGGCCGGCAATGCTAAAGGAAATTATTCAACCCAATTTAATGGGTTAATAACCTTTAAAAAACGCTTTAATTGATCCACTAAAGGGGTCAGTCAATGCGATTAACAATTCAAACCCATTTTTGACGGCAAGTGGCATCCCGCCGGCACGCTTGAATTCAAGGATGGCGCGGCAGGCTTTCAGGGCGCGTCGATCGTCGACTACGATCTCGACTATTTCGTCACTGTGGCATTGGCGGAGTTTGCGGCCGCAAAGACTGTCCGCGACCATCGGGCCTTGTCAGTCCGTTATTCCGTTGATCTCGAAAATCGATCTAGCCTCAGCTGGCCGCCCTACCTTTTGGATCTCGTGCCCCAGGGACATGCGAGGCGAAAACTTGCCGAGCACCTCGGCCTTGCTGAAGGTTCGCGCACTTCCGATCTCCCGTTGCTTCTGCTTTCGGCGACGGGCGGCATTGGGAATATGCGGATCAAGGAAGCACCCGAGGCCGAAGCGGAACGACTTCGCGGTGTTGAGCGACAAGGCGTCTGCGACCTCGCTGAACACCTGGAGCAGGCGCCGACCATGGCGAAACATTTGGGGGCATCTTCGGACATTCTGGAACGTGCGATGGGGACGCTGCATGGAAATCGCGGATAGCGTTTTGGCAACGTGCCTGTGATGCAGGGGGACAACTAGATGGCGCGCTGGAAGAAACCCACGAAAGAAGAGATTCTTGAAAACCGACGAACACTGGCTGAGCGTGCTCGAACCGGCGATCTAAGGCTACCTGATGCTGTGGCAGAGATCCGAAAGGGTATCGGCATGACCCAGGAAGAGTTTGCTAGAACGCTTGCGCTAACGCGGCGACAAGTTGCTGAAATGGAAGCTGGGACGGCGAACCCGACGCTTGAAACATTGGACAAGATAGGGCGGTTATTCGGTTTTCGAGTTGGTTTTGTACCCAAAGGCGGGGTGAACTAAGCAACCCCATCTAAGCACGCGAGAGACGCACTCCCGGCAAATCCACACTTAAAACTCTCGCGCCATAGGAGATCTTCATCGTCGCCGGCGCTCTTTACCTGTTTCTCACCCTCCTGATCACGTAAGCGTTCCAGATCCTTGAGACACACTGGGCAGAACCAAGCAAGCGTCAACACTGGCGGGCTTGTGCCCGCCGACTTTCGTCGCTTTCCTAGCGATCGACGTCTGTCTGTTCTTCCATCTCTTCGTCGACAATCGAACTGACGAGGGCAACCACGCGACTGCGCACACGCGGCGAAAGCAGTAATACGTCTTCGATCAGACGGCGCCCTTCCGCCGTGGAAATATAGGCAATCCTATCATCGACTTCGGCTGTGAGTTGCTGGTCCTGCAAAGTTTCGGGATCTGGAAGGCCTTCGAAAAACTTTGAAACGGGCACCTTAAGGCAATTGGCAAGCTCATAAAGCATGGAAGCGCTGACGCGGTTTTTGCCGCTTTCATATTTCTGAACCTGCTGCAAACTGACGCCGATACCGGCGCCAAGATCGCCGAGAGATACATCTGACTGTATCCGGCGAATACGGATCTGCTGTCCGACATGCAGGTCGACCGGATGCACCGAATCGCGTGCAATACTCGACTGTGCCGCTTGCGCTCGCCTCGACGATCGGATTTGGACAGCTGGTACATGGCGATTCATGGTCGACACCCCCAATGGAGAGTTTCATGCGGTGCGCCCCCGCTGAACTCGCTCAACCCACTGATCGGGGAGTTGGAAACCGTACAAGACGGTCCTGTGGCCTTTAGTTCCGAGGAACCTGGACATACGCCACAGGCTCCTCGACCTAAGGTCAAGGAGTGTGATGCCGAATCGGCCGGCACCAACCGCTTGTAGGGGTTTCCACACCCCAAGGCAGCGCGTACTGCCTCGCCAAAAAGATAGTTGAAATCCGCTTGCTGTGCAACCGAATTCGTTACAAGATTCAATGGCTTCGGCTTATGGACGCGCTTTCGCCCGAAGAGCGGAACGTTTCCCGGGAGGCCTAGCCGGAGGAGTGAAACCCGATAGCTGTGGCCTAATACGGAATTCGTATTGCCTCCGCTGCAACATCCGGCAGACCGATGTCGGGCTGCCTTTGGCTGAGAAAGAGACGGCTTACGCCGCCTCCTCCTCGTTGAGGTCCGGCTGCAAATCATGCAGGTAATCGACGGCCCGCTGCGCATGAGCTGCCGCTGAAAAGATGGCGCGCTTGTCGTTGCCCAGAACTTCGAGCCAGCCATCGAGGTAGCTTGCGTGATCGGGGCGTGGTTCGAGCTCCGGAACGATGCCAAGATCGGCGCAGAGAAAGCAACTGCCGAGTTCGGCAATCAGTTCTTCCCGGGCGCGTTCGCTCTGGTCTTTCGCGTAGCGGCTGAGATCACGATCAAGCCTCCGGGGTGCCGCGGTCCAGTGCGTCATCTCGTGGCTCAGGATGGCAACAAAAGAGGCGTCGTCGCGGAAGGCATCCAGGTGTGGCATCTGGATGTAATCACGGGCAGCAGCATAATAGGCCGCTGATCCTCCGTGCCGGATCATGGCACCGGTATTGGCAAAGAAGCGGCCGGCATTGCCGATGCGGCTCATCGGGTCCTCCACAGGTGCGATGCAATGAGTGGGTCGATCGAGACCGGTGATCTGATCGGTATTGAACACCGTGTAGGTCTTGAGGAATGGAATATCCCGTTCGATCTCCGCGCCTGTTTCCGTCGTCTCGGCACGGATGAAAGAACTGGCGAAGACAACGGTGGTGCCGGTTTCGCCCTTGCGGACGGCAGCGCCGAGTTCCTTTGCCTGGCGAAAGGTCATCCAGGTCGATGACGCAAAGCCGCGGGCGATGGCTTCCGACCAGAGGAGCAGAATATTGATCCCGGTGTAGGCTTGGCCGTTGTGGCGCAGTGGCCGGCTGACCTCGGCTGTCGCATCTTTCGTCGTCCAGGGTCTGGTCCATGGCCGTACGCCCTGTTCGAGATCGGCGATGATCTTGGTGGTGATGCGGCTGTAAATATCGGATCGTTGATTGGATTGCTGCGTGCTCATGTCTGAACCTCCGTTTGGAGGTCGCGGCCATCGCGACCTGCTACGGCGGTCTGAAAGCCAGGCAGCAAGCACCGCCTGCACCCGCAGGGCCGCAACGAAGTGGAGGACGGCAAAGCCGTTGCCGGCGGCGCGAGCCTGGCAGGACCAAAAGCCGGGGCAGGACGCGATGATAGCACCACCAAGGCAGGGTGGTGAAGGAGGCACAGTAGCAAATCCAAGCTGCATGACGTCGCTCACATCGCACATGAACCCATGAACCGCATCGGGGATCGTTTACCTGCGCGGCCTCCCGACCGGGGCGGGCGCGGCGATGCACCCAGTCCTCTCAAGGCATGCCCGCCGTGAATCTGGCCAACGCGCGAAGACCGGTCGATGCCGGTGCATAGGGTCATGTCTCATCCCCAGCGCTTTCCGGCCATGGTCCGTTACACCCGCGCCGTGCGAGCGGTTGTGCGGCGACGTCGAGAACCCGGCAAGATATTCGCCATAGATTTCCGGAGTGACTGTGAACAGGGTCCGGTCGAGCAGCAGTTCCTCAGCGCGGTCCGCGGAACCCCAGGACCGAATCCGGGCCGTCGACCTGCCAAGCCATGCGGTGGCCCGACCGATCAATTGCGGGCCGCAGCCTCGATGCCCACTCCGCAGCGACACGCTTGCGTCCGGACCTTGTTCCTGTGCCAGGAGGACATAGGGATCTGGGAACTCCTTACTAGCCCCGAGAATGCGGCAGCGTCCGACACACGGCGCGATGGCATGGAGGGACGACGAGAAAACCCGGCTGGTATGCTCGCGTTGCTGACGGCGCCGGTTGACAAGCAGCAAGGCTATACGCAACGAATGGTCTCGCGTCGGTAATTTGCGTGACGCGCGCGAGATAGGTCGCCACGCGAAATCAGGTATGCCGGCCGTCGCTGTTCAGGCGGATCGTAAGGCCATTTGCAGTTGTGGTTTGAGGCAACCCGTGTAGAATTCGCGCTGAGTTTTCAAAGTCATTTTAAGCCGCCTCGCGATCATTGCTCTCCATGATGAAAACATCCCTCAACCATATGCCACTCCGCAAACAGCGTGAGATTGGCCGCGTTCTGGAAATCCTTCACGAGGAATTCGAAGACGCGTTGAAAGACGGAACGGCGGAATTCAAGAAGCGTGGCCGGATCCTCAAGATCATCCTGTTTGGTTCCTACGCCAAGGGCGGCTGGGTGGATGAGCCCTTCACGATGAAGGGCTACCGCTCGGACTTCGATCTGCTGATCATCGTCAACAACCGCAAGCTCTGCGACTTCGCCGAATACTGGCACAAAGCTGCCGACCGGCTGATCCACGACAAATCGATCGAAACGCCGGTGAGTTTCATCGTCCACTCCAGGCGAGAGGTGAATTCGTACCTCAAAGAAGGCCAATACTTCTTCTCCGACATCCGCAAGGAAGGCATCGTTCTGTACGAACTCGATGATGAACCACTTGCGGAACCGAAGGCCCTCTCTTCGGCAGAGCTTTTCAAAGTCGCGAGCGAACACTTCGACCAGAGGTTTCAGGCCGCCACGCGCTTTCTGCAGATGGCAACGTTAGCAATTGAGCGTCATTACATAGAAAATGCAGCCTTCGAACTCCATCAGACGATTGAGCAGGCCTATTCCTGTGTCTTGCTGACGCTCACCAATTACGGTCCGCCATCTCACAACATCAAATTCCTCCGCTCGCTCGCCGAGGAACAGGATCGGCGCCTGGCTGAAGCTTTTCCTCGCGATCAGCATCGCGAGCGTGCTTGGTTCAACACGTTGAACGAGGCTTATGTTAAAGCACGGTATTCCAAACATTTCGAAATCAGCGAGGAGGCGCTCAGCTGGCTTGCAGAGCAAACCTCGTTGTTGCTTGTGTGGGTCAAAACAATCAGCACCGAGCACCTTGAGATTCTTCGGCGAAATGGTGGTGACGGTGGGTGGCCGGCTGTTCGTTCCCGATAGAAGCGGAACCTCAGACTCTGTGATTTGACAATTGGTGCGGTTTGATGGGAATCAACCGTAGGTTAAGTCACTTCCGGCAATCATGCTTGAATCTGGTTTCAAAGCCTAAAGGTTCGAATCCAGGTTCCCCAGCCAATTCTCCCTAAATCCCCTTAATTCCTTGATTTTCCAGTCGTGCCGGATATCGTTTTGGCATCATTGGCGACCTGATGCCCAGAACTGTAGCCCACAGGTGATGCCCACGCGGAAACTGCGTGGGACGTCGCAGGTGGCAGGCAGGGGGCAACTACCCATGGCGGTCCGCCACGACGTCGAGAACCTTATTCGCCGCGGCAATATCTTCTACTGGCGCGCTCGTGTTCCCAGTTCTTTCGCGCGGTGCCAGCCGGGCAGCCGGCTTTCACTGAGCCTTCATTGTTCCGATCATAAAAAGGCCCAGGCAATCGGCAGAAAGCTCAACACGCTGATGGCCGAACTGAGGATGAAATCGAAGGAACCAATGTCCAGGGCGCAGCTTCAAAAGCTTTGCGAACACGAACGGGACGTGATGCTCTTGCATCTCGAAGACGTCTCGATCGCCGCGAGACGCTATGGTCGCCCGGCTGACATCGAAGAGCTGGAACTCGATCTGGAGAATGGCTGGGCTTATAAGCTGCTCGCTATGTTTGGCATCCGCCAACGCCTGACGCTGAAAGAACGCTGCATCGGATCCAAGTACCTTCTCGACAACGGGATACCGGCGTCTCATATCTCTGCGATCAGATCGAACTATCTCGAACTACTCCATGAAGCGAACACCCGTGGCTTCCAGGATGGAATTCGAATGCTGATGCATCAGTTCGATATCAGCCAAAATCCCCTCAACCACGAAAAGGCAATGAAGGCCTATTTCAATGGCCGAGCGGAAGCGCTGTTCGACGTTGCAGAGAGGCATCCTCTCGCAGACCGAAATCTCAGTGAACTCACTGGTGGGTCAAGGCCGAATCCGCAGCCTGTTGCCAACGAACAGGCAACTGAGGTCACCATGCCACCGGTGCATCTGATCGCGATTCCGGTCGATGTTGCTCCGACACCAAAGTCTCCCGAGCCCTCCCCAATCGTCACGCTCGATCTTTCTCCATCACCGCAATACGTTGCCATCGAGAAAGACGACGGCCTGAAAGCGCGGCCGGTTGTTCAGGTCGCGGATTTCGAGGCCGAGTGCGAACAGCTCGTCCAGAACATGAAGGACGCTTGGGACGACAGTACGGCGCGTGATGCCCGCGCTTTGGTTCGTATGTTCAAGAGCGTGCTTGAAGAATACGGCATCGAGCACACCGGTCAGATCAGCCAATACCACCTCGGCAAGCTGCGCCAGCACTTCAATAACATTCCGATACGTTGGGGACAGAGCGCCAAAATGAGGGCGATGTCGGCACCCGAGCTACGGGCCGAAGCTCAGAGGCTGCGCGAGCAGGCCGAGACGGAGGGCAAGGAGGCGGCCGTCGGCTTGAGCGCCGCGACCATCCGCAAGCACTTCGGAAACCTGAACCACTTCCTCAAGCATGTGCGCGGGCACGGCTTTGAGCTCGACGATTGGAGCTTCGAGGGGCTGAGACCGAAAAAGCCCAAGGCCGGTTCTATCCGCAGGCAACAACACAAGCCGACGCCGGACGAGATCCGGCCGCTTTTCTCCTGCCCAGTCTATACCGGCTCCCTGAACCACGATCGCGGCCGCGGTAAGCCAGGTCCATATGTCTTCCATGACGCGGCCTACTTCCTGCCGATCATGTTCACCTATCTTGGCGCCCGCAGAAGAGAGTTCGCTGGTCTTTCATTGAACGATATCGAGGAAGATGACGATGGTCTGGTGATCGTCCTTCGGACGAACGAGTTTCGGCGACTCAAGACCGAGCAATCCGAGCGAGTAGTGCCTATTCCCGACGAACTGATCGGTTTGGGCTTCATGGACTACTGCGTTGCTCTACAGACGCTGGGATACAAAGCCGTATTCCCGGACCTTATTTCCCACAAGACAACGAATGATCCGGGCGACCGTTTCTACGACGTTTTCATCCCGATGATGCAGCGGTCGTTGGGGGACAAAATGTGGAAGCGCGCTTTCCACGCGCTCCGTCACGGTATGGCAGACACGTTGAAACAGGCAGGCGTTTCTACGGAGGTCATTGACGATATTTCCGGGCGTCTCTCTGATGGAAGCGAAACCAACAGTCGTTATACGAACCCCGCCGGTCTCCCATTGATGCGCGACGCCCTCGGCAAGTATCCGATCATCACGTCAGGGATCGAGGCGAAGCCGATCAAGCTACTGCCGTGGATCGAACAACGGGTGCCGCCGCCTTGGGCGCGCGAGGCCAAAACCGAGGCGAGACGCCGGAAATAATTTCCGACGTCTCGTTGAAAGTTATGCGGCCTCCCAGACCTGATTGAGAATACGGGCGGCGAGCGCTGCCTTATCTTGGGGAAGGAAGCGCCCGTAATGCTTGGCGACCATGTCGGCGGTGTCCTGGATCGCGTAACTCGCCTGCTCGTAGGAGCCGGTCTGCTTCAGGATGTGGGTCGCCAGCACGTCGCGGACATTATGCGGTCCGTGCGGCAAAAGACCCTTGATCGCCCCGCGCCCTGTGTACGGGTTGTAGATCCCGTAGCGCTGGATCGTCAAACGCCAGGCCTCGTAGAAGCTGGTGATGTCATAGGCGGCATCCGTGCTGGTCGTCTTGACAGTCTTGACGAAGAAAGTACCGGGATCGGCGGCCGAGCGCAGCAGTACCGCGCGATGTTGCTCGACATAGGCGTCGATATATTTGTACAGATCCAGAAGATCCGGCAGCACAAGACGAAACGGCTTGTCGCCGAAGAAAGATGAGTGAGCATTCTTGAACGCGACCGCCGGGATGAATACTTCCCAGCCGCCCTCGCGGTCGCTCCAGCGGATTTCGCCGCGCTTCATCTTCTCGAGAACGCGCTCCGAACGTGGCATGTAACCTTTGGGGCAGAGCATGAGTTGCCGAAGGTTTTTCTGCCGCAGTCCGAGATGCAAACCCAACCTCAACATCAAAAACGCGCGAACGGCTTCGGCAGCGGGCCGAGGATAACGATGTTCATCCGGCGTCAGGCGGATGATCTCCTCGGTGATCTTGCGGTACTCGCCGACAGGGCTTGCTGCCTCGAGGACCGGCATGATCGGCTCGAACGGATCGCGGTGGACACGGGCGATCCGCTGGATTTCCTTCACACGATGAGCAGCATGTTTGTGGAAGTCGTCGCAGGCTCCATGCCAATCCGCATGGGCATAGTCGATCTCATTTTGCGAAACGAGGCCAGCGATCGGCTGGACTCGCGATAGAAGTTCAGGATGTTGCCGAAGCCATCCGGTGCCCTCCTTAGTGATCGCCAAGGCGATCCGTAGCATGTCGACTTCCCAGGCGGTGTAGAAGCCGCGCCGGGTTTCCCGCCATTGGAGGTACCAGTCCCAGACGCCGGGAAAGAGCAACAGGCCGAAGGTCAGTTGACGCGGCGGCACGCCATAGCCCCTGACCTCCCCATCCTTAGCTGCGGCAAGGGCGCCGAACATGAGCCCGAGATGCTCGATCTTTTGAGACGCCGTCTCCTCCCCCCAGACACCGTTTCGCTGGAAACCAACCGACGTGAGAGCCGACGTCTTGAAGCGCACCAGGTCGGCCATTTCCATGGCCAGCGCCGGTGGCGCCTCGATGACACCAGACAGCAGGTCGGGATCTTCTATCCAGGTTTCCTCATAGTTGGCGGGAACGATAATCTTGCCATCCCGCGGCGCCCGACCGCCATAGGACACGCCTGGAAAGCGGATCGCATATCGCTGCTTGGCGGCCGCCGCCTGAAACTTTCTGTAGTCGGTCGACCCGCTGATGATAACGCGCCGAACCCATTCAACGATCTCTTCGCGCTTCTGGAACGGCGTGAGCGTCCGGTGATCGGATTTTGGTTAGGTGCGGGATTGGCGCAAGTTACGACACAGATGATTCATTTGTGACGTAACAGGGTATGAATGGCCAAGGTTGAGATTCTGACGGGTGCCGAGCGACAACGTCGCTGGTCGACGGAACTGAAGCTTTCGATATTGCAAGAAGCGTTCAGCGCGGATGGCACCGTTTCGGATGTCGCGCGCCGGCACGACGTTCTTCCACAGCAGATTTACGCCTGGCGAAAGAAGCTCTTGCCAGCCGAATCTCCCCAGACGTTCATCCCGGTATCGCTTATCGGAGCGTCGGAGAGCGTTAGTGACGGTTCCAAGAGGAGCAGTGCTCGGTCGAGATGCAAAGACGTTGAGATCGTCCTGAGGAATGGCCGCTTACTGAGAATTGCAGCGGACATGGATCTCGAAGTGCTATCGTCACTGGTCGCTTGTGTGGAGGCGGCATGATCGGGCCTTCGGGGAATGTGCGGGTTTATCTGGCCTGCGGGGTGACCGACATGCGGCGTGGCATTGATGGACTGTCGGCGCTTGTCGAGACGGCTATCAAGGAGGTGCCGGGCTCCGGCGCAATCTTCGGCTTCCGCGGAAAACGCGCTGATCGGATCAAACTTTTATGGTGGGATGGCCAAGGGTTTTGCCTGTTTTACAAAATTTTGGAACGCGGATACTTTCCCTGGCCGACGGCGAAAGATGGGGTTGCGCATCTGACGCAAGCTCAGTTGTCGATGCTTGTTGAGGGGATCGACTGGCGCCGACCTGCGTGGACTTCTGCTCCCGGACGAACGGGTTAAAAGCTATATTTTGCAAGGACATCCGGGGCAAAATGCTGGCACTTCCGGCGCAAATCGGCTATGTATGCGGGTATGGAAACAACGCCGCTGAACAGTCAGGACGAGCTAGCTGTTTTGCGTGCACTCGTCGCGGAACAGGCGGCGAAACTTGAGAGCCAGGAAGCCGAAGTCATCAAGCGCGACTCCATTATCGGGCTTCTGCGCGCGCAACTGGAACTGCTCCGCCATCGGCAGCATGGCGCTTCTTCGGAAAAGATCGACCGGAAGATCGAGCAATTCGAACTGATGCTGGAGGAGATCGAGGCCTCTCGTGCCGAGGCTGAGATGCGCTCCGGGAAAGCTCCTTTGCCGGAGTTGAACGACACCCCGGACAAGCCGAAGCGCAAACCGTTGCCCGATGGTCTTCCCACCGAAGAGCTGGTCTATGCCGCGCCCTGCAATTGTCCGACGTGCGGAGGCACATCATTCCTGAAGGCAGCAGACAAGGTGGTCCAGGTGATGGAGCACGTGCCGGCGTCCATCAAGATTGTCCGTCATGTCGAAAAGCGCATGATTTGCAGGGAGTGCGACACGACGGTAGCGGGTGAGATGCCGACCCTGCCCATCGAACGCGGCAAGCCCGGACCGGGATTGCTCGCCCATATCATGGTCGCCAAATTCGACGATCATATCCCTCTCTACCGCCTATCCGAGATGTACGACCGGCTGGGGATAGACATCTCTCGCTCTGTCATGGCGGACTGGGTTGGCCGCGTGTCGTTTTTGCTTGCGCCGCTCGTCTTGGCTATCAGGGCGCACATCGCCGCGCTTGACCGAATACATACAGACGATACCCCGGTCGATGTTCTCGACCCTGGGCGAGGAAAGACAAAAACTGGCAGGGTTTGGGTCTATGTCTTCGATGGCAGCGGTTATCAAGATCCCACTCCCGGAGCAATCGCCTATTACTATAGCCCCGACCGAAAGGGCGTGCATCCGGCTGACCATCTCGCAAACTTCAGCGGCGTGATGCATGCTGATGGCTATGGAGGTTACAAGAAGCTCTACGGCAACCAGATCGTCGAGGCCGCCTGCATGGCGCATGTGCGCCGCAAGTTCCACGATGTGATCAAGCTGAAGCCATCTCCGATCGCCGACGAGGCACTGTCGCGCATCGGTGCGCTCTACGATATCGAGGATCGCATCCGCGGCATGTCGGCTGAGGAGCGACGCAAACTGCGCCAACAACATGCCAAGCCCATACTGGGAGAGCTGAAGGTCTGGATCGAGGCTACGCTTTCGACGCTGCCACAGAAGCAGAAGCTGGCGGAAGCGATGCGATATGCCCTCTCGCGGTGGGCAGCGTTGAGCGTTTACATCGACGATGGCCGTGTTGAGGTCGACAACAATATAGCCGAGCGCGCCATGAGACCGCTTGGAATCGGAAGAAAAAACTGGCTCTTCGCCGGGTCAGACAAGGGCGGTGAGCGCATCGCCAACATCCTGACCATCATCGAGACTGCCAAGCTCCATGGTCACAATCCGGAGGTCTATCTGACAGACGTCCTGACTCGGATCCAGAGCCATCCCAAGGATCGGCTCCAGGAATTGCTACCGTGGCAGTGGGTGCCGGCGAAAGACCGATGCGAGGCTGCGTGATGGCACGCTCGAGGTTCATCTACACGCTCAAAGAAGTCGCCAGCATGATCGGCGAGAACCTTGAACTACTCGAGGAAGTCACCGCCAACTCGGACAATATCGCCGAGGGCGAATTGGTATATGTCCGCGATGGCAGTGAAGATGGCACAAAAGGCCTGACCGAAAATGGAATTGACGACCTTCGAGATCTCCTGGCCGACATAAGGACGTGGGATGGTGGAATCCGCCAGTTCCTCGTCGATGAACAATGCGATCCCGAGATGATCGAGCGCGTCATGGCAGATGAGCTAAGCCGCAAGTCCTAAACCGCGCCTCGTAGACGCAAAAAATGCATTCGCCGGACGCTCACGGAACGGCAGCAAGTTGAAGTCCTCCGGCAGGTGCCACGCGAGCCGCCGCCGCTCCGCGGGTTTGATCCCGGACAGGTTGAAACCCGAAGCGGATCGTGACGGGTGCGAGAGCTTTGCCTTAAAATAGCCCTCCGGAAGCCGATAGCGCCGCTCGATGCGGGATAGCACGTGGAAACTCTCGGTGCTGCGCGGCACCCTCCTGCCTTCGATCCAGCTCAACAGCGTATTCTTGTCCGTCAGATCGTCAGGGCCGATGATGCCGCGATAAAGCGTCCAGTAGGTTTCTCCGTGGCGCCGAAGATGCAGTTGCAGTGCCTCCGCGAAGTCCGTCGGATCTTCCCAGACCTTGAACAGGGCTTCTGGAAACTCGACGGCGACGCGGGCAGACGCCACGCCGGCAGGCTTCGACTTTACTGGCGGCTCCTGCACTTGTGGCGCCGCTCGGGCGACCGCTGGCGGCGCCGCCTTGGTCCTCGACGTCTTCGCTGGTTTACGCACGTCAGGTTTCTCGGCACCGGCGGCGAGGCGAGTATCGCGGATCCACCGAGCAATCGCATCCAGGGCAGGATCGATCTGACGCGCATTCGCAGCGAGTTCCTTGGCATCAATGCCGGACGCCGCTGCAACGACGTCCCAGTCGGTCTTCCCGTTCGTTCGAGGCGCTGACCGCCTCGCTTTGATGAGGGAGTACAGATAATCCCTCAGCCGACGTAGCTCATCGACCCTCAGCAAAGGCGAGAGGCGGAGCTGGCAGAAGGCGTCGATCTTGCGTTGAAAAGTTTTCGCAGAAAATTCGTTCATTTCCATTCACATAGCTGTTGTTGCGTTTCCCGCGGATGCGGGGCACGCGGGCTATGTGATGGCGATTAAACTCTGGTAACTGACCGGCCATGAAGGCGGTGGACTCTGAAAAAATGCGAGGCGCAGGGTTGGCAGCATGAGTGTCTGGTAGTCAGGAACCGACATCAGGGGCCTCGTTGCTTGAAATAGGGCTCGCACCAGGCAGGCGCAACTTGCGATATGCCTCGGATGAAAGCCATCCAAGCACGACCTTCTGAAACGACTTGTCGTTCATAAATCGAGCGAAAATCTCCTCGTTCTGGTCCATGCGTTCAACGAAAAGCGCTTCAAGCAAGTTCTTGAATACAAGCTCGAACTTTTCGCCAGGGTTGACGGACGCGGCCTGCTTCAGCGCCACGTCGGAAACAGCAGCCTCTACGATCTGATCAAAAAACAGTTGATCTGCCTGATTGAAATCAGTGCCGAACCGGTCGTTAACGACATCGATGAGCCGGGACAGTGCAAGCGGTTGCTCGCGAAGCGTACCGGATCCTAACTCGGAGGGGCCATCAAGCCGATTGGCCTCTCCATTGCTCAGGCTGATCGAGCCTTCGCTGATCTTCTGCAGGCGATAATACTCAAGCCGCACCTCGTCATCGAACTGGTAAGACGGCCCAGCGCCGCGCTTCGGCAGCTTGGTCGCGAGGTGCCGCAGGAAAACATACAGGCGCTCAAGGTCCGTATCCTGATAGGGAATGATCTGGCTGAGGAACCCATAGAGGCTACAGAAAGCCATCAGCTTGCCCCGCCACAGCTCGGCCTCGTCTGGCTTTTCCTGTTGAACTTCCTTGAAGCGGGTCACACACGGATCAAGTGCCGCATTCATCAACTGATGATCGTTCGGGCTCTGGCGTTGGCGCGGCTTGAAATAGACGGCGCTAAAGCGTTCAACGTCTTCGCCGATATAGACTCCGTCGGCGTCGAGTTCGCTCTTTATCTCATACATTCGGGCTGGGTCGACGTCCTCGCCCACCTCGGCGCCCTCGAAATAGGTCTTGAATGCCTCGCGGATTTCATCTCGTTCGTTTACGAAATCGAGGACGAAGGTGTCTTCTTTCAGCGGATGGATACGGTTCAGGCGCGATAGTGTTTGAACTGCCTGAATACCAGCAAGCCGCCTGTCGACATACATTGTGTGCAACAAGGGTTGGTCGAAGCCCGTTTGGTACTTCTCGGCGACGAGCAGCACCTGATACTCCTGGGTGGCGAAGACCTCTGGCAGTTCCTTCTCACGGACGCCGAGATTCATCCCCTCTTCGGTGTAGGCGACATCCTTCAGCTTGTCGTCCGTGACAATGCCGGAGAAGGCCACCAGCGACTTGATGGCATAGCCCTTATCCTTGATATAGCGGTCAAAGCTCTGCTTGTAGCGGACCGCTTCGAGACGCGAACCTGTGATTACCATTGCCTTGGCCCGGCCACCGATCTTGTGCTGGGTCGCGGCGTGGAAATGCTCGATCATCACCTCCGTCTTCTGGGCGATGTTGTGAGGATGCAGCTTGAGAAAACGGGCAAGCGCGCGAGCAGCCTTCTTCCGCTCGACGTTCGGATCGTCTTCGCTCGCCCTCAGGAGCCGGAAATAGGTGGCGTAGGTCGTGTAGTGCTTCAGCACGTCGAGGATGAACCCTTCCTCAATTGCCTGTCGCATCGTGTAGCGATGGGCGGGCTTGTCATCGCGTCCGAACACCTTGAAGGTCTTGTGCTTCGGCGTTGCGGTGAAGGCAAAGAAGCTCAAGTTTGCCTGCCGCCCGC
This sequence comes from Rhizobium leguminosarum bv. trifolii WSM2297, assembly GCF_000271845.1. The sequence goes on from NZ_JH719392.1 coordinate 683,057, forward strand.
GCTTCGCCATCGAGCGGTAGAGTTCCTCCACATCCTCTTCGTCGTTCTCGGCCCCGTATTTCGCGGCTTCCTCGCGAAGGCCCTGACCGCCCAGAACCTCCTTCAGATCGGTCGCCGTTTCGCCGCCCTGCGAGCTGTGCGCTTCGTCGATGATAACGGCGCAGTGCCGTGACCTTAGCGTGCCGCCATTCGCTTCCCCGCGCTCCTCCGCCATCTTCGCGAGCTGACGCGAGACGAAGGGGAACTTCTGTAAGGTAGTGATGATGATCGGCACGGCGCTTTCGAGCGCTTCCGCAAGCTGGCGCGAACTCTCGTCGATTTTCTGCACGACGCCGTGCTTGTGCTCGAACTGATAGATGGTGTCCTGCAACTGCTTATCCAGCACCACGCGATCGGTGATCACGATCACGCTGTCGAACACGCGTGCGTTCTTGTCGTCATGCAGTGACGCCAGCCGGTGTGTGAGCCAGCCGATGGTGTTGCTCTTGCCGCTGCCGGCGGAATGCTCGATCAGGTAGTTGTTGCCTACGCCTTCGCGCTGCGCCTGATCCACCAGCGAGCGAACCGCTTCGAGCTGGTGGTAACGCGGAAAGATCATCGTCTCCCTTTTTACCTTCCGGCCCTGATCGTCGCGCTTTTCCTCAACCTGCAGGTGGATAAAGCGCGCCAACAGATCGAGTAGGCTGTCACGCTGCAACACCTCTTCCCAGAGATAGGCCGTGCGGTAACTGCGACCCTTGGGGTCGGGCGCATTACCAGCGCCACCGTTGTTGCCCTTGTTCAAGGGCAGAAAATGGGTGGCTGCTCCCGCGAGCCGCGTGGTCATGAACACCGTGTCGGTGTCGGCTGCGAAGTGGACGAGCATACGCCGCTTGAACTCGAAGATCGGCTCGCGCGGATCGCGGTCGTGGCGGTACTGGTGCAAGGCGTGCTCGACCGTCTGCCCGGTCATCGGGTTCTTGAGTTCGACCGACGCGACTGGAATGCCGTTTACGCTCAGCGCAACGTCTAAGGACTTTTCAGAGTTTTTTGAGAAATGGAGTTGCCGCGTGATCCCGATGCGGTTGGCGGCGTATCGGGCTTCCAATTCGGGGTTCAGCCCATGCGCCGCCTTGAAGAAGGCCACACGCAGAGTCTTGCCGTAGCACTTGAACCCATGCCGCAAGGTGGACAGTGAGCCCTCCCGATCCATCCACTTGGTGAGATCGGCAAGGACTTGGGCGCCGGTCTTTTCCCCGTGTAGTGCCTCCAGAGCCTTCCATTCCTTCGGCTGTGTGTCGCGGATGAAGGAGAGGATTGTCTCAGGGAATATGGCGCGAGCGCGGTCGAACCTCGACGGAGGTTCCAGCACGGCACCGTTCGCCAGCATAGTGGCCTCGATGACGGTTTCGAACGCACCTTCTGAATGCCTAGCGTAGTTCATGCCGTTCTACCTCACAGCTTCTGCCGAAGAAACCAGACTGCGACTGGACTAAACGGCTGATACTCCGCCGCGTTGATGCGGTAACTGATCTGTTGTTGGACCTTTTGTCGAGCATCTGGTGTGGAACGCCACCATTGGAGTACGGAATCCAGCACGGCCTTCCGACTGCTCTTCAAGTAACTGAAATTCAAACCTAAAGTGCCATTCAACTGTGTGTTGAAGTCTTCGTCCGGGCTTGAAATTGTCCCGTCGGCGAGATACTTCAGCCTTGTTTCAATGGCATGAGCGGTATCTGCCGGATTCCAATTAAGATCGCGATTGGCCTTTTTGGTGTCGCAGTGCTGAGCGGTCGGCGATCTCCCTTCCCCGCCAAGGCACGCGCCGAGCAGATTTGCGTAGACAAGTTGCTGCTGGGGATAGTTCGCCTGGCTTTGCCAGTGTTCAATCTTCATCGCGGTCGATTCCGCCCGAACACGCCCGGTGCAGTAACAGCACAGGCCCTTTTGCTCGCCGACCAGAGCTGCGCGTAGGTCGTCTTTCTGAGCGTAGTTATCGTAGTCGCTATGCGCCTGAGCCCGGTGGTACGTGAGACTGTTCGGTTCGGCGCCTTTAGTGATCATCCTCACGCATCCCCCTCCATGAAATCGAGAAGGGTCATTGCGCGCGTAATCTCCGGGTCATCCTCACCGATATCTGCAGAAAGCTTTTTTATTTCAGCCCTTGCAGCGTCTACTTTTCCATCGCCTATGAGCTTCGCAATTTTCGCTATCTTGGCTTCCACGCCTGCATTCCGCGATTTGGTGTCCATTACCTCTTCGAGGACACGGCTTGAATCGATCCCGAATGAGCGCGCTGGCGAATAGACATGGCCGTCCTTGATGAGCAGGATCCTGTCGTGAGCCACTTCTCCAATCACCTGCGGCGAATGAGTGGTGGCAATAAACTGGCAGCCACGGAACGTCTCCGTCAGAAGAGGCACGATCTGGCGCTGCCAAAGCGGGTGCATGTGCATATCAATTTCATCGATCAGAACGACTCCGACGCCGTCTCTGACTGGGTCGTCTAAGACTGGATTGGATTGCGAGAGGCGGCGAGCAAGGTCGAGAGCCAGCGCAAGCACGCCTCGCTCTCCCTCAGAGAGATACCGCACGTCGAGTTCAACGCCGTCCTTTGAGATCAACAGCCGTGGCTTGTCCGCGCCGTTGGTCGCCCGCAGCCCTGTGCAAGTCGGCAAGAAACGGGCTGCGGCGGATTTCAGGGCCTCAAGATGGAGTCTTGCACGCGGCAGTTCTTCCGCCAACGCCTCTTGCGCCAGCATCCACGACGCCATGTCTCGTAGATGAAGGGGCCGGACATCGGAAAGCGCATCGGCAAATGCCGCAGCCTGACCTCCGCGGCTTCGACCAATCTTGATTTGCTCATCGGTGGGATGCGATCTGCGCGTTCCGAAGTAGATTGCAATGGGTTGATTGCCTGACGGATCGACCTTCGGCCAGTGTGGGGGTGACAGCTCTTCCCTTTCAGGCGTGTCTAACGTCGCGTTCCGAACAGACCCCTCTTCATCCGGAATAAACTGTTCTCTCGGCTTGTGCAGCAGTAGGTTCCGTTGCCCTTCGGGGAAGTCGAGATCCAGATCGACGGTCAGCGAGGCGCTTACCTGCCGGATATCCTGGGCGGCGAATGCCAGAGGCGTCGAGCGGCTCGCCGTGAACTTAGGCAAAACCCGAGACAGTGAGACCCGCAGAGCCTCGAGGACGCTGCTCTTGCCGACGCCATTGACACCCACCAGTAACGTGAAGTGCGGATCGAATTCGAACGTCGCATGGTCGAAGCCGCGAAGGCCGGCAACGCTGAGCCGTCTGATCTTCATGCCGCCTCCGGGATTTCGATTTGGCCGGTCACGGCCGCTGCTATCAGGGCTGCCCGGCGCTCCCTCAACAATGCGATGGAGTTCTCGGTCGAGGCGCGCAGGCGGTCGATCTTGGCGGTTTCTGCCGTGATGTGGTCGACGAGCTGTTGCTGTTCATGCAGCGGCGGGACCGGCATGAAGATGTCTCGAAACCCATCCCAGTAGAGGCGCAGTCTGTCCCAGGTAATGCCTTGAGAGTTGCGCCCGCACTCCGCGCTGAACGACGCTGTGCGGAAGAGTTGGCCAGCGTACTCGGGAAGAAGCTCCGCCTTCGCGGTCGCGACGGTGTAATCGGGGCTAACGAGACCATCAACTGGTGCAACACCCACGGCACCCTGCCACATGCGCATCTTGTTGAAAGCTATGTCGCCACGGCAAGCGATCTTGTAGGTGTTAAAGTCTGCTGCCGTCCCTTCAATCTTGTCGCTCGAGAATTCACGAACTGCAACGCCCGAGTTGATGGAGACCTCCAGCAACGGCAGATCGGGTTCGTTTCGCTCATCACGTTGGGAAAACATGGTTGCGACCCGGCGAACCTTCCAATGCGCAGGGATATCGCCAAGCCAGTCGATGCCGGATGGACGCAGCGGGGCTGAAGGTTCGAGGCCACGCATGACAGCCTCGGCCACGATAGCGCGTCGCTTCTCGGCCATCAGTTCAAGCAGCCGCTGCTTGGCGCCGATCAGGGTGTCGATCTCGGCGGTTTCCGTTTCCACGTAGTCAGCGATCATCTTCTGCGCAGAGATTGGCGGCAGCGGGATTGCAATGTCACCTATCTCAGAAGCATTGATCGCCGGGTAACTGATGCCCGTAGATCGCATCTCCACTTCCGCCAGAAAAGTCGGTTCGCGAAGGACATATCGGCAGAATTTCGGGTCCATCATGTCAGGACGAGGCCTGATCACTGCAAAGCCAGTTGAGACGATAAGGTTCTCGGGCGGAGCTGTAATTGGCGCAATAGCCTGAAGGTAAGTCCGGACAGTAGAGATGATGACATCACCGTCACGAACAATTCTACGCGCCCGACTCGGCGCAGCTTCGAAGCGATAGCTCGCGACCTGATCAACGGTCCCTGACGAATTCACGTTTCCGATATCGATGTACTGAATCTCAAAATCAGGATCTACATCTTCGGTCAGCGTTTCATCGTTGATCGTTGCTGCAAACTTCAGTCGGTGCCGCGGGAATTGGTTTTGGGCCATCATTCCGTCACCTCCCGCAGGAGGCGCAGGATTTCCTCTTCCGCCTTTTTCAGGTCCGCGTCGATGTCGACAAGCTTGCGAGGCGGCGTGAACTGATAGAAGTGGCGGTTGAAGTTGATCTCGTAGCCGACCTTGTCTTTGCTACGGTCCATCCAGGCATCGGGCACGTGTGGCAGCACCTCACGTGCGAAGTAAGCGTCGATATCCTCTTTCAGCGGGATGTTCTCGAAATCGCGCAGGTCGGGGTCCGCCTCGAAGCTTTTCCCAGACTTCACTTGCTTGGCCTCGGTATCCTTCACGGTGAACACGTTGCGGAAAAGCTTGACCTCGGGCGCACGCCAGCGCGACTGCCGCTTCTCCAACAGCTTCTCGATGCTGCCCCAGACCTTGTTCCAGTCCAGTTCCGGTTCGCGCCCCAGCGCCTGGTCGATTGCCTGGATGTCGTCGAGCAGATGCGCCGCGGCGTCGAGGAAGCGGGCCTTATCCTCGACCGACATCCGGTAGCGCAGCCGAAGGGGACGTTCGATGGTGACGCGGGTGTAGCCGAAGTCGTCGTTGTCGAAGATCTTTGACTTCGCATTCGGCGCGAACGCCCCATAAAGGCGCACGATCTCGGCGATCTGATCGGGCTCATCCGGGCGGTCGTCGCCTTCGGGTGCCTTGCCCGCTCCGATCTTGCGACGCTTGTCACCCTGACTGCGGCCCATCGGCATATGTATGTCGCGCGCATCGACTAGCTGGATAGTGCCCCTGCGATGCGCGGGCTTGTTGTTTGTGACGATCCAGATGTAGGTGCCGATCCCGGTGTTGTAGAACATCTGCTCCGGCAGGGCGACGATGGCCTCGAGCATGTCGCGCTCGATGATCCACTTGCGGATATTGCTTTCGCCGCCGCCCGCGCCGCCGGTGAACAGGGGTGAGCCCGAAAATACGATGGCCGCCCGCGAGCCATACTTCTGCGCCTTGGGATCGACGACTTCGAACTTCGAGATCATGTGCTGCAGGAACAGCAACGAGCCATCGTTTACGCGCGGCAGGCCTGCGCTCCACGGGCTGCCCTGCGGTGCCTTCTCGTGCCGCCGGACGATTTCCTTCTGCTGCCTCTTCCAGTCCACGCCGAAGGGCGGATTGGCGATGAAATAGTCGAAGGTCTGGCCCTCGAACTTATCATCGGTGAAGCTGTCGCCGAACTGGACGTTCTCGCCTCCACCGTTGTGGTCGACCTGCTTCATCAGCATGTCGGATGCGGCCGTCGCGAAAGCGCGCTTGTTGTAGTCCTGGCCGTAGACGTAGAGCTTCGCGTCCTTGTGGTGATCGCGCATGTATCTTTGCGCTTCGGCGAGCATGCCTCCCGTGCCACATGCCGGGTCGAGCATGCGCATCACCGTGCCTGGCTTGCTTAGGACGTCGTCGGCATCCATGAAGAGTAGATCGACCATGAGGTGGATCACCTCACGCGGCGTGAAATGGTCGCCCGCTGTTTCGTTGGCCAGTTCGTTGAAGCGTCGGATGAGGTTTTCGAATACGAGGCCCATCTGATCGTTCTTCACCCGGTCGGGATGAAGGTCGACCTTCAAGAACTCCTTGAGCACTAGATAAAGAATGTTCGCTTCATTCATCTTCTCAATTTCGTTGGTGAATTCGAAATACTCGAAGATCCGGCGAACATTCGCCGAGAAGCCGCTGATGTAGGATTGGAGATGCCCCACGAGATCTGAGGTGTCGCCGATCATCGTTTCGAACGTCATTGACGAACGGTTGTGGAAGCGGTGCCCAGAAGCTTTGTTCAGCATCCGATCAAGGGCATCATCTTCCAGCTTGCCACCCTTGCGTCGCGCATATTCCGCCAGAACTGGGCCCTTGGTGTCGGCCAGTACGCAATCAAAGCGGCGCAGAACGACAAGCGGCAGCATGACGCGCTCATACTGCGGCGGGCGATAGGGCCCACGGAGGAGGTCAGCGATCTGCCAGATTAAGTTGGCCAGGTCCGAGTGGCTTGCCATGCTATTCCACCTTGCCATTAAGAAGCTTGTTCATTCATTCATTCCACGTTCTGCCCAATCGCCTGCATTTGGCGACGAACTAGATACGAAAGCTTGCTTCAAGCTGAGACAAACTCCCTTTCGACATCGATGGTATGAGTACCGACGTCACCACCGGCACGCAATGGGAGCGCTTGTGATCACCATGGCGGAGCGCGAGGACAAACGGGGCGAAATGTGACTGGGGACCGTTTTCGGCAGCAATCGATCGGTGGCGGCGTCGCGCCGAAAGCGGCTGTCAGTATAAGGAATGACCGCATATTTCTTCGCTAGAACGAACACCCTTAGAAAGGCTCCGTTACATGATGAACGACGCCTATGACGGCGGCAGAACAATGCCGCACAATACGCTCGGTAGTGCCGTAACATCCTCGGCAGAGCGTCTTTCCTCACAACACGCGGCACTCTCGCAGCAGGTTTAACGCGGTTTCCAAACGGTCGGGGGTGGCCTCTGGCGGGTTCCCGAGCGTGGTACCCGGCGTTTGGGTCCAACCTCCTTCATCCATGACAATCCGAAGTCGCAGGATCGTTTTGCCGCGTCCGCGTGCGTCGGCCAGTCCTCGATTAACACACCAGTACGTGTGCTGAGCCATTACCCATGTCTCGATGACCCGGACCAAGAAATCCCGCGGAGTAAAATCTCGCCATTGCTCGGCTTCTTTGCGAGCCCGAGCGAGCGGCAGGCGATCAAACGTCTCGAACTCCAACGCCTCGTCTGGCGCTTCTCGCAAGCTGTGGCGCAATCCGGCGAGAACCGCCACGGCAATCCGATCCCGCGATCGCAAAGCGGCCTTGATCAGCTCTAGGACTTTAACCGGGCTCCTGTTCGCCCGCGACGAAAACAGCCAGGTGGAGGCCGTTTCGGGCATCTGCGTCTTGTCTAGCTGCGCAATGAATTCATCGGCCAGTGCCTGGCTATGAAGCGGCCCGTCACCGAGCGTTTCAACGGTCCAGAAGAAAAGTCCTTCCAATGCGAGACGGAAAACTTGGCGCACTTGGACGGCACGCCAATCGGATGCGATGGCCGGGCGCGTGTCAGAGGCATCCCACGCTTGCGGCGGGTCCGACATGCGCGCCCTGATCTCGTTGACGTCATAATCTTCGATGCCCAGATCTTCAGAGCCTGCGCGGATAAGTTCGATCCCGTTTCGACGAGCAGCAGGCGCCTTCGATCCTCCAAGCCGTTCGTAAAATGCATCACGTTCTAACTTCAGAGGCTTCTCCATTGACCACATCTTACCCCATCGTTCAGCGTCCTCGCGCTTTACCCTTACCCGACCAAATTGACTAAACGCACGATGATCGAGTTGGCCTTCAAATTTCCGCTCGAAGGCGTCAAGAACAGGATCGAGCTCCGGCGGGGTACCGAAGACACCTACTCCTTCATCTGCTCTTTTGATCCAGCCCATTGTTTGCAGGCTGGGCCCATAGTTCAGCGGAGAAATGAGACCCGTCGAATAGCGACGCATGTCCCGCCGGCGCTTCCACTCCTCCCCGCCGAAAACATAACTTTCAGCATCAAGCAATTCCCGCATTGCGACTGCCCCTGGGAGGTCTGCGTTTGGGTCGACCAAAAACTGTGACCAGGCGTAGATTGCTTCAATTCGATCTACGAAGTCGCGCATCTCGAAGTCGGTAGCACCCTTTTTCTTGTCGTTCTCGAGAATACGGCGAACTCGCCGCCATGCCCACGCCATGATGACGTAAGGTCGGATATGCCGGGCGACGTTGTTAAGATCCGGAAACACTCGGTCCATCAGCCCAAAATTGATCTGGCGGAGTCCTAGAGGATCGACGCCGCCGGGACTTATGCCAATTTTGCTCGCAATCTGCGGCTCCTCTCTGGAAGCCGCTTCCTCAAGAAGTTCGGTAACCGACATCGGCATCAGATTTCCTCGCATAGAATAATACGACCGCAACATTCAGTGACGCCGAGCTGACGGAGGTCGGCGGAGCGTGCCAACGGCAAATTCATGCGACAACGCGGGCAGCCGGAGGGCCGCTTCTTGAAGACCGAGAACTTGCTGAAAAGGTCTCGATCGGTCAGGGCCTTCTTAAGCTTTTCCCATTGGTCCGACTTCGACAAGAGCACGGATCCTTCAAAAGGCATCCCTAAGGTGGCCGCAAGCAGATAGGCACAAACTTCCTCGCCACCGGTCTTGGAGCGGACGATGCATTCGATGAACTCCGCAGGATTGAAATCCTGCGTAAGCAACTCCATAAAGACCGGTATGGTCTCGAAGATGCCGGGGGTCAGCGTGCTTGGATCAACGCCGCGAAGTAGCAGGGCACGCCTCGCCCTTCCAGCGCCATTTGGCGCGACATCCGTCCCGTAGTATACTAAGAAGGCCGCCAACGCCTGATCAGCGGCCGAGCCGGTGAACGACGTTATTGCGGGCAGCAACTGACTAATCCACGATCGTACCTTTGCAGACGGCGGTCGTATTCGATCAGCGACGAAATGCGTCAGCGTGAGGGCAAGAAAGGGATCTGCTGCAGGACTTTCCGAGTCGAGCATCTTAGGAAGCAGGGCCTCGAAATGCTCGATCGACTTTGCATTCTGCTGATCATTTTCCCGAGTGCGCTTCGCGTTTGTTTTCTTACCGTCGTCGGTGGCGTCGTCATCTCTTTCGGAGTCCCAAGGCCCGCGCGGTGTCGAGAATGCCGACCGCAGCAATGCCATCGCGTTCTTCCAAGCGGCGGAGCCGTTCGCGCTGTCTCCGCCGCGAATATCTTCAATCGAACCCTCGAGGCTTCCAAGGTTCACGAATGTCGCAGTCTCGCTTTCGTGGCCCCCCGCAGAAGCCGCTGATTCCTTCGCAACGCGAGGCAATCTCTTAGGATCCTCACGAAACCATGCCAACACAGCTGCAACGTCTGCTGGGGTTTCATTGCCTGCAAGGACTGCGAACAGACGGGTCGCCATTGGACCCACCCTTCGCACCAGCTCTGTTGCGGCAGTGATGGCAACGAACCCTTCGACCACTGTCTCTTGCTGCTCTAGCCGAAGAACAAGACGCCCAATTTCCCAAGCGTCCTGTTCGAGGCCATACGCCTCAATGCTCAGGCGGCCGGTAGCATCGATGTTAGCATAGCCAAGCTCGCGAGTTTTCCGAACTGTTCGCACGCAGACTTTCACTCGCCCACGGACTTTAGGGGTGATGACGGTGGCTTTGATCGCGCCGCTATCAAGCGAAGCCCGGAGAATACCGACACTGCCTGTGATCTCCTCGCCTTCGTCTGCCGCCTTGGTGCCTGGCCGTTGCGGGACGTCTGCGGAAGACGTCTTCCATCCTATGAATGTTTGTCGTTGGATACGAAGGACCGACGCCTCGACGTTTGCCCCGAACAGCCCAGCATGTGTGCTGTTGGCGCTGCCGGCTACCAACAGCCTCCCCCGTTGGCACAGGATCTCGATCGACTTTGCGTGAAGAAGACGGCCATCAGCCTTGAACGGTAGCGAGACTTCGACTGCGTCGCGTTTGCGTTTTCCCTCGAACGGCCACGAGACCGCTCCGATACCGCGAACGTTGCCATCTTCGTGAACGTGTAGCCGAACATCGTCGCACGACAACAAGTCGGAAAAAGCGTCGACTCCGCGTCCGTCAAGGTCGTGGTATGGGGATACGAAAGTGATCCTTCGGGCACCGCCGAGTTCATCAGCGAACCGCGCGATCTCCGAGCCGATGGAGCCGCCGACGCTGTGGATGACTCGTACCGCGCCAGTCCTTGGTCCGGTACGGTTCGCAGCGCGAAGAGTCTCTGCCAATCGAATGAAAGCAGGGCCTGCCTCCGTCTGAATGCGTTCAGACATGGCGAGAAGCTCGAACATGTCTGCCGCGTCGGCCATGGCGTCTGAAGCGAAACTTGGATGGAGGTGTTCTACAACCTCCAGATTGCCTCCCCAGCCGCCAAACGTGAGGTTACCCGAACCGACGAGAACATGGGCGTCGTGCGCAGACGCGAAGACACTTATCTTTGGATGAAAGACGCCCGTTGTGCAGCCGACTGGCTCGATGTCGTAGTCGCGACCCGCACGTCGAGCGCCTTCCTCGCTCAGTCCCGATCGCACCCCTTCGGGATCGGCGAGGATTAGAGCCGACCGACTGCCGCCTCGGACTAGACGATCAAGGACAACTGCCTCGAAAAACGACAGACTCAACGCATAGGTCGTAAACGCGACGCGTTCCCACGGCGCTGCCGATACCAAGTCTAACGGATTCAAGAATTCTCCCTCTAAGCCAACTCGAAAGTCTGCCACTGCAATACGATCGAGCGAATACTGTAATCGCTATGATTGTTTATATTTACCCGCAACGCAACTCGATTTGAGAGGATCCACCCACGACGATGCTTCACGTCCGTTGTGGCGGGGACGCCTTGTTCCTGCAGGATGGAGACGCTGAAGGTGAACGGTGGAATACGTGTACAAATCTCGCCTAGCTACTTGGTGGCGAGCTGTTAGAAGCCTATATTTTAGTCTCTGCAGACGAATATTAAATATGAGGTCTGAGTTGGCTGTCACCGCTTTCATTTCATACTCGCATGCCGACACGAAGCATCTGGAAAGACTTCATAAGCATATGGCTCAACTGCTCAGGGACGGTGTCTTCGAGACGTGGACTGACCACGCGATTGTACCGGGATCAAACCTCGACAACGAAGTATTCACGGCATTGCGTGCTAGCCGAGTCTTTATCGCCTTGGTCAGCCCTGATTACCTCGCTTCGAATTATTGCTACGAAAAGGAATTCGAGGCCGCGCAAAAGCTTGAAGCCGAGGGCCTCCTTCACATCGTGCCGGTGATCGTAGAAGCCTGCGACTGGCTCTCGTCGCCTCTAAAGAGTCGGATGGCGCTGCCGAAGGACGGCAAGCCGATCCCGGAGTGGACGAACGAGAATGTTGCATACCTAAATGTCATCCAAGGCCTCCGTGCAGTAGCGACATCCATGCACAAGAAGACTTCAGGTCCGACTGGCGAACGGGACGCACAGGAAGTGGGTGGTCGCCGCCTGAAGGTCAAGCAAGAGTTCGACACCATCCAACGGCGAGATTTCGCAGACGAGGCCTTCCGTGTCATCCAGGATTATTTCAAGACCTCATGCGAGGAACTGAATCAGGCCGAGGACCTTCGGGCCCGCTTTGAAAAAATGAGTGACAATTCATTCACGTGCACTGTCGTGAACCGTGGCTACAAAGGCGGCCGTGACGCGCACATCACGGTCCACAACAGCAAGGGCGGCCGTCATCACTTCGGCGACATCAATTACTCATGGCAGTCCCATGGCGAGTCAAACACGTCAAACGGTCATGTCCAAGTCGACGCCGACGAGTACAACATGTTCCTCTCGCTGAACGATTTCATGAGCAGCGAGAAGAAACGTTACGACGCGAAACAGGTCGCCGATGTCCTCTGGCTCGAATTCACCAACCAGGCAGGGATCGAATATGCCTGAGGTGAAGCGCTTCCAATGCCTGAACTGCGGTCATCGCTTCGAGATTGACGTATTGGCGCCGGATGAGAAGAAGGAGGCAAAGAGGAAGGACGAGTCGGTCTACCCGGTGGCCTGCCCGAAGTGCCGCCGGACCGACGTAAGGGACGGCTGGGGCTATGGGGCCGTAAGCGGACCGGCGTCTTTCACGTCAGAAATGAGTTAAGCAGCCGTTTGGTGCCCAATTTTTTCAGCCGCGCCCGTTAGAAGGTGTGCAGTTTGGTGATCTTTGAGAGGTTGCCGACATGGAGGATCAGCGGATCGGTCGCGGTCGTGCCAACGGTCACTTCGCCACCATCCTTTTCGAAGGCGCATTCGACATTCTCGACCGCAAACGCGCCCTTTCGGCCCATAACGATCCGATGTTCCTTCTGCCATGCCCAGCCCTCCGGCTTGATGAAAGCAACCCGCTCCGGGAGCGCCCAGTCGGCGTTGGGCGCCGCCGTCAGTTTCTGGTAGTCGACCTCACGACTATATACGCCCCTGCGGTCAAGTTTTGAACGCAGCCGAACATGCATCGATATTCGGCCAAGCAGGCGGTTCGGCTCTTTGACCTCGACACAGAATGGGCATTCGAACTTCGCAGCGATCTCGGGCGACAGCTCAGTGCTCAGGCAATAGACAAAAATGTCGTCAACCCGGACCGAAGCGTGGAACCGCCAGCCGGGCGGCATCTCAACGACATCGCCATTTTCCTTCGTGAGCACTAGGCCCTCTTCAGGCTCGTAGCGTAGCTTGCCGTCGTCCGGGTCGCCGCGCACCAAGTCGTCTTCGTAGGCGCGGAAGTAGCCCAGGGGGCGCGCGAAAATCTGGCCCTTGTCGATCAGCGCGCGGGCGTAAGCTTCCTCGGCAAGATACTTATAGAGAGACATCGTAGCTTCGCTGCAATTTCACGCCACTTTGGGCGGTCGGCCAGCCGTCGATCGCAAGCGCTAGAACAAAGCTCATAATTTGATGAACCGCGGAGCGAGCCGTGCAACCAACCCAGCGCCGCACTCGGAAAAACCGAACAGGCTGAGTACCGGACAGGAAAGCTGGGCGACCACCTCGTGCCAATTAGCGGCAAGGACCGGCACGTCCCAAGTACCGATGGTGGTGCGTTGATCGGCGCGCGCATGCCGACCGGCTGACCAATAGGTATCCCCGAAGTCGTCGATCTCGCGCCCGGCCAAGCCGCGCCAAGTGCATCGAAAGACGACGCGGCTGCCGCCGTATCGCTCGGCCACGATCCGCGCGTGCGTCACTAACTCCGCTGTTTCGCGAATCACGGTTTCAGGGCTGAGCCAAGTACCGGCCGGACGCCCCTTCGCCTCGAAGGTCCGTTGCCGATCTTCGCGATATGGGCGGATAATAGTTGCTCGGCCATCGACGGCGTAGCGCCAATAGTCGGGTAGGCTCGTATCGAAGTCTCCGTCGCCAACGAGATTGCTTTCCAGCACGTCGACACCGCTACCATCGTCGAACTCGGGGTGCAGCGCGGCCGCAATCTCCGGCCGCGTGAAGGGGTAGAACATGCTCCATCCGGTCCAGACGGTCTTGCGGACGTCGCGGTTCACCTGTTCGAGAACAGGCTGCAATTCGTTCGCCGGTATCGCAATACCGGTATCGGACAGGATTAAATAGCTCAACTGGCAATGATTAGCACCGATATCGACCAGCCAGCGCAACGCGGCCGCCTTCTCGAGGGTCGTTCGCCAGCGCGCGTCACTCTCATCATGCCAGTTCTTCAGCCGATCTGCTATCGCGGGCGGTGGTGGTTCGGAGATGGGCTGGACGGCACGGGCAATATCCGCCAGCAGATTGTCTCGATCGGAGAGAACGCAACGCCGGATCAACGATTGCCAGTCCTCGATGCCTATAGCCGCTTCGCTTTTCGGTCCGGGTTTACGGACATAGTAGGTGCCGGCCCGGATCCCCTGTGGCTGGCCCTTCTGATCGTGTGGACCATCGGCCTTGGAACCGATCGGTGTCGATCCGTGCGAGGGCACGCGCACGACCGGATAAATGAGGCCGGCGCTCGACTGAACGAGTCGGACATCGCACTGGAAAGCGGGCGCAAGATATCGGGTGACGATCCGACCGAATGTGTCCCGGCTATATCCTGAAAGGTCCGTCGGTCGGTTAGGCGCGACGCTTTCGTCATCGCGAAAGCCGAAAACAAGATAGCCGCCCCCATGGTTGGCGAGCGCGGCGATATGCCGTGCGAGCTTGGCCTGCGCGACCTTGTCACCAAGATCGATCCAGTCCTTGAGTTCAATATCGAGCGTCTCGCGCGGGTAGTCGATCAGGTCCGTTAGATCACTGCGCTCAAACGTGGTCTTTGCCATCGCTCTCCATCCGCACTACTAAAATCAGGCTAGTGCCATCGTTCCTCAACGTCATACATTTTTGGAGAATTTCGCTCTAGTGGCAGCTTCTGGAAAATGTTGCCCGATCTTAGAATGACCAAGTTGAAGGCGCAAAGCGGTCATCCACGCGGTAGCGGCCAGATGGCGCGTTCGGTCCCGTAAGCGGAAATTATTGCCGCTCGCCTGTCCTGTTGACTGATGCCCAAAGCCAGGGCACAAAGGTGGCATCCACGGTCGCTCGCGATGGGAAAACACAGGGGATTTCAAGGCAATCTCGCTAAGCCTTTGAAATCACGTGAGAATCCAAGGTCACCAGGCAAGCGATTTTTGAATATATTTTCGCTGTTTAGAAGCTGCCATTCCCCACTGAAAAAATGACGTCTACAGCTACTTGGTACAATTTTCAGTCAGAAACTATGTGACGTTCTCCAGATCCCGAGAACGTCCAGAGCTCAGTAAAAGACGGCTGGGGACCGTATTCGGCTGCCGCAAAAAAGGGCCGCGCCCAACGACGGTGTTGGGGCCGAAATCAGGCTGACGCTCCCAATGTTACAGAGCGGAAAGCAGACGTTGAGTCTGTAACCGCAAAGGTCTCAAACGGGCTCGAAGCTGATCTTTTGTCATTGTCCACGCTGTGCGATGACACCACATCGCACAGTCAAAATACTGACGTTCGTGACGAGCAAGCTATCAGCCGAACACAAGCTCTGGCACAACCACTTCCCAAACATCTCGGTTAAGGTGCACCCGGAACTCTTCCTGACTGTCGGCCTTGCGCCAGCGCACGATGGCGCCGACCTCGCCGCGGAGGAAGTTTAGTCCTTCGGGAGGTGACCAGCTTTTGGCCATGCGTCCGAGAATTTGCCCCCGAGCATCCTGCATTATCCAAGTGAGGCCATCGCGCACGATCTGAAGTGGGGCTCCCGCCTTTGCCGCCGAGATTGCGACAAGCGAGGGATGATCCGGCCCGAGACGCCCGGCCCACGACAGGTCCACGGTCTTGAGGTTCGGCACTTGGTATAGCACAGCCGGAGAACCGGCGGCATCAGAGATGTCTGGCGCGGTGCGGCGCAGCGCATACTCTTCGCCGTGCGGGACGAACGAATGCTGTCCTTCGGCAATGATGGCAAGGCTACGTCGCGCTCTGGTCATGGCGACATAAAAGAGGCGGCGCGGCGCATCGGGATCCTCGCCCTTAGAGGGCCGGTCCCAACCGCCATTCAGGATGACGACGTCCTCGAACTCCAAGCCTTTCGATCGATGCGCCGTCAGCAGCAGCAGTGCGCGCTGATCGCTGCGCGCATCATGGGCCCACTCAGCGAACCACTCGACGAGGTCAGGCACGGGCATGGTTTTGTTCGCAAGCTCTTTCGCCAGAGCGGCGACGCCTTCGGCGATCAGGTCGGTCCAGCGGTTGGACGGTATCGCGTTCAGCATGCCCACCAAATCACGGACGCCCAACAAACGTCTAGGATCGCTGCGCAGGAGGTCGATGAACTGCTGCATTTCGCGCAGACGCCAGATGCTGGGCAGGCTCTCATTTGCCATCTCCACCGGAATGCCCAGCGTTTCGGCATAAGCGCGCACCGGAGCCAACCGCCGCCAGTCACGAGCTATGACCGCCGCACGCGACCAACTCCACTCCGGATCAAGGCGCGATAGGCGGACGAGTTCATCAACTGCGGTCATCGCCTGCACCACATCGCCGGATGGGCAGTCCAGCACTTGCACCCGCCCACGGGCCACAGGATCGAGCGCCGCCATCTCTCCGCCTGGCGGCACCGCGCTGCGTTTGCGATCGATGTCAATGTCGTGACCGGCTTTCATACGGGCCGAGGCTGGCGCAATGACCGCGTTGGCGGCCGCGATGATATGCCCAGTCGAGCGATAGTTCTCGATCAGGAACACCGGTCGTGCATTATAGTCGGCCTCGAACTGGCGGATGAAGCGGATGGATGCCCCAGCGAAGGCGTAGATGTTCTGATCGTCGTCGCCCACCGCAAACAGGCTGAGCCGAAGCTCCTTATCGTCCAGTGAGCGGCCTGCAACGGCGGAGATCAACGCATATTCCTCAGGGCCAATGTCCTGATACTCGTCCACCAGGATCCAGCGATAGCCCTGAATTAGCGTATCGCGTTGTGCCTCGGCCTCGGTTTTGCTGAGTCCCTCGCCGTTCAACTGGCGCACTGCTTCCAAGACGATCCCGTCGAAGTCGTGTGACGTCTCGTTCGAAGTTCCGGCAAAGCTCGCGCCCACCAATCGCATCGCGAGGGCGTGGCAAGTGGAGATGGTCACGGCAGTCGCGTCATCGCCAATCAGATGCCGCAGCCGGATACGTATCTCGGCGGCGGCATGCCGGTTGTAGGTCAGCACCAGGATGCCGCGGGGGTCTTCGCGGCGGACACGGATCAGGTAAGCGATGCGGTGCACCAGAACACGCGTCTTGCCCGAACCCGGTCCCGCCAGCACAAGGACGTTTGTCTGTTCGCGGTCGTCAGCGACGATTTCTTGCTGAACTGGATTCTTCAGCGCCTCAACGATCGCTTTCCAGGAGCTGCCAGTGGTTTGACGCCGGATCTCACCGCCCTTGCCGGGCATCCAGCGACGCAGAAAGGCATCGCGTTCCAGCACGAAGTAATCCTCGGACAGCCGATGCGCCTGATCCATCGCAGCAAGGCCCCTTTCGGCATAGGTCGCCATCACATGGGTCTGGATCGTCTGCTCAACGTAGTGTTCCTCCAGGGGTGTAAAATCCTTCACGGTGAACTGGCCGCCCGAGGTGTTCAAATGGACCGTCATTGCCTGCCGGAAAATCGTTAGCCCTTTGCCCAGCGTTACCACCTCCTGCTCGTGCAGCCACAGAAGTGCGCGCTCCATCAGTTTTGTCATGTCCTGAATGCCGCTGCCGCGTAGCAGCGCGTCTCCTGTCAGGGTGGCGAGCAGATCACCCACCGTGGTTTCGACCTGGATATCCTTGCCGCGGCTGCCCTTTGGCAACCTTCCCAGAAGGTGTGCTAGCAACAGTTCGCCACCCTGCCGCCGCAGGTTTGCCGTCTGTTCCAATGCCTGCCAGGACCGTTGCAGCGTGACCATCAACGTGTTGCGCGAAGCCTTGCGCAGCCGCAAATTGCCCTTACCACCATCCTGATCGCGCCCGTCGCGGCCCATGCTGCGCAGCAGCTTTTCCACGATGTCGGGCCGCACAGCGCTGTGCCCCTGATTTCGGAGCGCCTGACAGGTTTCGGCCAGATGCAGGGGAATGCCTTCGGCACCTTCGGCATCGGGGGCTGCCTCACGCATCAGGGCAATCAGCGCCGTTTCAAGCCGCGCGGCCTGCGCCAGACGCTGCTGGGAATGACCGTCGACTGCAACGTGGACAAAGATCGTGACGACGACGTCGTTGCGGGCGATCCCGAGCGCCTCGAGATCGGCCAACGCCTTGTTCAGCATGCCCCCTGTTAATCCGCTGATCCCGGCCAGCTCGTCGGTGGAAATGCCCTGATTGGGCGGCGCGTTCATCAAGTGGCGCGTAATATCCAGAAGCTGCTTGCGGCGGGTGCCGGTGATCGCGGCCTTAGCCAGGATGGCCTCGACTTCCTCCAGGTTGCGGATCCTGAGGGATGAGGGAAAGACCTGAACCTTGTTCTCCTCTCGGCTCAGCAGCGTGGCTTCCTCCAGCCAGGACACCGCGGTCTTCACCCTGGTGTCGTCGGTGTTGATGTCGCGCTCAAACTCCTGATCGCGTTCAGCTCGGACAACTTCGCCTGAGGTGGCCACCACGGTGCCGGTCTTCTTCGTCCGCTCGTCAAGTCGCCGCAGGGCCTTCAGGATCGCGCCGATTTCGTGCCGGGCCAGACGCGAGCGAGCCGAAAGCGAGAACTGGCGCTCGACGTCCTCTTCGGCAAAGAGCAGCACGCAATTGGCATGAGCGCGGTCGCGGCCGGCCCGCCCGGCTTCCTGCAAGTAGTTTTCCAGTGATCCGGGAATGTCGCCATGGACCACCAGTCGGATGTCGGGTTTGTCGATCCCCATGCCGAAGGCGTTCGTCGCAGCGATAATTCGCAGTTCGCCGATGCGAAATCGTTCCTGAATGTCACGCTTCTCCTCGGACGTCAGCCCGGCGTGGAACCGTTCCGCAGACAGACCCTGCTGCTTGAGGAACTCGGCAACGCGCTGCGTCTCGCTACGCGTGGCGCAATAGACCACTGCACCCGAAGCACCCTCCTGTGGTAGCTTGGTCTCGATCACATCGAGGATGTCGGCCAGCTTGGTGCCCCGCTGCGTCGGCCGGACCTCGAAACTGAGATTGGTGCGCACTGCGCCACCGTCCAGCAGCAAAAGTTCGCATCCAAGCCGTGACTTGAAATGCTCTCGGATGTCACGCACCACTTCGGGTTTGGCGGTGGCGGTCAAGCAGAGCACTTGCGCGGGCGCTTCATCCCCCGAGGATTCCTTGATGAAGCGGCTGACATAGCGGTAGTCCGGCCGGAAATCGTGGCCCCATTTCGACACGCAATGCGCCTCGTCCAGCACCCACAGCCCGATCGCGCGCTGCGCGAGAACCGATCGGACGGAGTTGCTGCGCAGTTGCTCGGGCGAGATCAGCGCCATTGCCGCCTCTCCCATGCGCACCCGGTCCAGCGCATCCTGCCGCTCAGGCATCGAAAGCATTCCGTTGATGGTTACGGCAGAGGAGATTCCTGCCCGCGCCATGCCCTGCACCTGATCGGCCATCAACGCGACCAGCGGCGAGATCACCACCGTCAGCGCTCCGGTCTTATCGAACTTCGACAGGGCGGGGATCTGATAGCAGACCGATTTGCCAGTGCCGGTCGGCAGAATACCGAGGACGCTCGACCCGCGCATCGTCTCATCGACGATCCGCTCCTGCAGGGGGCGGCCCATATCATCCACCGGCTCAGCGCGGAAGGCATCGAACCCGAACCAGCGCGACAACGCGCGGACCGGGTCGTTCTTCTCGCTACACCAGGTGCAATCCGGGCTTTTGCAATTGGCGTCGCGTAGGTGCCCCACGATCAGTGCAGCCTCGCGGAACTGCGCCCGTATCCAAGGTGGCATGACGGAATCCCCGCCCGCGACCAAGATCCAGGACAAAGCATAGGCCATCGGCCAACCAAGCTGCGGGTTCGATAGGCGGTTCAGCGTCTGCTCGACCCGCCTCTCGCAGGCGCGCCCCGCCAGAAGCCGTGAGATCGCTTCTCTTGCCACAAGAGGGTCGGGCGCAGGAGCACCGCGAACCTCCCGAAACACCGCGTCGAACCCGTCTGGGTTCTCTATTCTTGTAGCAAGGAAATGAAAGGCTGCGACGGCATCGGGTTGGTCGGCGTTCTGCTGGGTCAGAGCCGCGAGTTGATTGCGCAGTACCTGAAACACCAGTCGCGCATCCAATTCAGGGTCATTGATATGGCCCGCTTGCAGGCGCCCGTCATGGTAGTGCTTGACCAGGTGGTGGTAGGGATTACGCGGAAATGCGAGCGGATTGAGCCATAGAGTGTCTATCGGTGATCTAAGAATATTCGCCAGCCTGGGCCGCACCGCGAAAAGATGAGGCAAGTCATGCCGAAGTATGTTGTGGCCGAGCAGATGCACGCCGCCAGTTGCTTCTGCTTCCAGGCGATCTAGGGCTGCCAGGAGATCGCGCTTTTTTGCCAGTATTGCGGGCCGAGCATCATCGCGCACCGCCGCAAAAGCGAAGATGCCGGCGGTTGCAGGATCAACTTCTAGGTCGATCGAAACGCAACGCTGTAGGAAGAGTTCTAAAGGTTCAGTCATATGCAACAAGCTTTATTCACGTGATGAAACGACTAGCAATCATGGTCGCGCGTTTGGCGAAAGGTCAACGTTCAACTTGTGCTACACAAGAACTTTGCCGGATGGCCACCTATCTAGCTCAGTTTTATAACGCGATCCTGTACCGTGGCCACTGTCGCGACCGCCCCTGATATACATCACAGAGGGCATGTGCGCCGGAGTTCTTGGCGCGGTGGTAACCAGTCGCAAAGCAATATCCGCCCAATGCAGCATCTCTCCCCCATAGTACACAGTACTTCGATGCCAAAAGATAACGCGACGGGCTGGGGACTCTAAAGGCGGGCTTGCAACCGGAGGGTTGAGTGGACATCCGCTTTCGATCCGGCAGGCACCATGTGCTCAAGATCTGCGTTGAGGGCGCGAAGCTGCCGGGCGCTATGGCCGCCTGACCGCAAACTTGAGGTCCGCACGCGGAAATTATTACCGCTCCACCGTCCTGTTGACTGATGCCCAAAGCCAGGGCACAAATGTGACATCCACGGTCGCTCGCGATGAGAAAAGAGAGGGGATTTCAAGGCTTTTCCGCTAAGCCTTTGAAATCATGTGAGAATCCAAGGTCCCAGGCAGACTATTTTGGGACCTTCATATCCCACCTTTTGATCGCTAATTTTCCTGACAAAGATCATAGTTTTTACAGCTAGTTACCTACAATTCGTGGCAAATCGTTGTGTGATTTCCCAAGATCGAAAACGCTATCCGCCGCCGCACGAAAGCTGGCTGGGACCAGACCGTGCACTCTTGGCCACAAAGCGTAGGATAGCGGCCGTTCGGTCAAGTAGGGAATGCGGCGGCTCCCGCCCCTGCAGAAACGGGAGGGTTCTGTAGTCGGATCAAGAAACGCCTTTCGCCAAGCGGTTTGGCGGATGACGCAGGTCTGACGAAGACTCTCCAGATTTCCGTTCCGTCGAGCTGTTGTTTTACGAAAGAGACCAGAGATGTTCCCCATTTTTGGGAACAATCATTTTCTTTAAGCGTGCTGCGATATCGTCGTCAGTGCCGAGTGCCACATCGATGCTCACAGTTTCAAGTGTCGTCGCCTGTCCGGAAATCCAGAACTGCCCTTGGATGCCATCGCCCCCCAAAAGCCCGGTGTGGTGGGGGTAAAGCAGCGTCAAGCGAGGTGCCTTATAGAGATGGGCGTAGGCCATCATCTGGTAAATATCGGATTGGGAAACGCCCTGTTTGGGATCATCGATCCGGCAAGATATCCGCTTCCACTTGGTGTCGATCACCTGAACAACCTGATCGCCGCGGCGGATCAGGATGTCAGGTTTGGTCTGAAAAACCTGACGGCCACTATCTTGCGCCGTGAGGCAGTACTCTCGACCACCTTGCAGACTAACACGGTACTCTGTCCCGGCCATCGCGCGCGCGACCAGTCGCCCGACGTACTCTTCGAAAAGCGTGTTCATTTCGAAAAGAAGCGCAGTTCCTTGTCCGGCACCGGAGTTCGTCGTCTGGAATTGGTTGCGTAGGAACATCCGCGCCATCTCGAACAGATCCTGCCAACCGCGATTGGTCCGTTCGATCACGACCTCGCCCCAACGCAGAGCGGGCACCGGAACAGTCGAAATGTCGGCGTAGACAAATCCCAGTTCCCGAATTCGTTGAAGGTTACCGATGCTACGCGACAGCCTGGAAAGATGTGCAAGTGCGGCCTTCATGATGCGGTTCAAGGCGATGTCGGTCGACAGCTCTTCAAATCGGCATGCAAGGCGGCCGGGGTTCACCGCATGGCGGGTGAACTGGCGAGGCACGTCGAGCGTGCCACGCAGTGCGGGCAAGTCGTCCTCGTGGCCAATATATCGCCGAGGCATGCCGCGACGCACGGCTTCTGTCAGCTTGTCACAAAATATCCGGATCAGGATTTCGAGAAGCGTTTCGTGCTGCCACTCCAGATCCGACAAGAGCCCAATCTCGATCTTCATGTCCAGCGCGACGGCGAGCATGTGGACAAGACGCTTGCGGATTTCGCTCCGCTCTTCGATCGAGCCGTCTGCGGCGGGCACGTCGATCTTTGGAAGGATCTCCAGGCTGCAATCTTCAGCGGCGACGACACCCACAACGCCGCGGGCCCGCAATTCATCCCGACGGTCCTCCAGCACGCCACGTTCGCCCCGTCCGGCAAAGGTCGACGCCTTGGCGACCGCGGCCAAACGATCCGCCATCAAGTCCGGGATGCAACCGGGCCCGTCACCGCGTGGGAGCGACCGGTATTCCAGCACGCTGAAGGCGGCCATCAGACTTCGAACTTTGTGAAATCAAAGCCGCCATTCTTGTCACCTTGGACCTCTGACCGGACGCGCCATCGATACCGCGCGCCGGAGAACGTGTCGGTGTCCAGCCCGGCTGGAGCAGTGATGACTTCTCGCACCAGGAACCGTGGACTGTCTTGCGCCGCATCGCCCAGAACTGCGGCAACCTTCGACCAGTCCTCGTAAAAGTACTCGGCCAGCAAGGGGATCACCTTGTATCGCATCACCGACGCGATCTTGGCGCGAGTGTCGCAGCCGGTGAAATAGGCATGCCCGATTTGGTGTTCGCGATCGAACAGATACTCGATCCGTTCATTGATCGTGCGCAAAAGCTTCCGCAGGTCGATCCCTTCTACGTCAGCCCGCAGCACATCGGGATCCGGCATCAGCTCGCGGAAGGTGAACCGGCGGCGGAGTGCGGTGTCCAGAAGCGCGATCGACCTGTCGGCCGTGTTCATCGTGGCGATGATGTGAAGGTTGGACGGAACACCGAAGCGCTTCTTTGAATAGGGCAAGGTCAGCCGGATTTCATTCGCCGTGCCAAGCCGTTTGTCGGGCTCCAGAAGCGTGATCAGTTCCCCGAATACCTTCGAAATGTTGGCCCGGTTCACCTCGTCGATGATGAGGACGTGGGGACGTGGATTGGCCGGCGCCTCGGAGCCGAGGACTTGGGACTCCAGAGCCGGCCAGTCGATCAGGTCCCGCTCGAGCGGATAGATCGGATGAAACGAGGTAAAGGGTGTCTCGTAGAACGTGGATCGATCGATCCCTGCTGGATGGGTCCATATCCATTCCACCGGCCGCGCGTGCCTCGCCGCCGCACCCTCCGACGATGGTGTGAACTTGTAGTCGCCGGCGAAGCGTCCGAATGCAACCACCCTGTTTCGACCAACCGTGAGAATGACATAGGCCCCATCTGCCGCGCCCGATCGCACCAGCCACGTTCCATAGACCGTAGCATGATTGCCCTTGACCGAAGCATCATCGACCTTCCGGCGTTGCTTGATCGCCTCCCAATCCTCGTATTCCGGGGCGGACCAATCCGTATCGCCCCCGAAGCCCCAAGCAATTTCCTTCTCGTCGATGGCCCGCTGCAGATCCGCCCGCCAATCCTCGCCGGTGAGGCCGATGCGATAGATCCGGCGCGTCCGGTCTAGCCCACCAGCCCCGGCGTCGCCGCGATCGTCTGCGGCTCGTTCGCTTATGCGTTTGAAAATGCCGGCCTGTGGCTCCAGCCGGAACCCCGAGGAAACTTCTTCTTCCAGCGGCGCCTCGGGATCAGGCGATCGACCCGTCGTTGGTCTCAGGCCCTCGACGAATTCCTCATAGGACATCGACTGATGGAACGTGACGAACTCGATGCGTCCGCTGTCCACGAGGCGGCGGTACTCGGCCATCAGCGCGTCGCGTTTGTCATTGCCTAGGAAGGGTTTTGCTTCCGTGTCGCCCAAGCAAAGCCGGACAGCCTCCCAGGCTGTTTGGTACGTCTTACCCGTACCAGGCGGGCCGTAAAGGATGAGATTGGTAGCGGGCGTCTGGGCGGAGTAATCAGGGCTCATGCTGGACTGCCCTTTCGAGGGGGTGAGTTGATAGGTCAGTATGGTCGCCGAACTTTCATCGACCCCGGTCTGTGTTGGCTTGGGGACTCTCGCCAGTTCCTGAAACGCCTCGCTACGCAAGGCGGACCAAACATTGCGATAGTGATGGGTAGGGAATAGTTTTTCCGACACATCTCCAACGCGCACAGCCACTTTCGCATCGCCCCTCTCACGGGCGGGCTCAATGAAATAGTTCAATGCGACAAGCCGTGCGCGATCTGCACCTTTTATGAGATAATCCTTGTCTGGTGGAACAACAGGCTTGTCGTCTTGATCAACGATGATGAAGCCTGAGTTGTGGAGCGCCGCTGCCGAGTAGGTGGGACCACCCCATCCGCCTGAACTGCCTTTGGTTCCGTTCGCGCAGAAATGAACCGGTTTTGACGGATAAACTCGGTTAGGCCGCAGTCTGGTTGACCTTACCCAATAGTCCCGCGGCTCACCGAAAGCCTCGAATACGTCCGCATTCGCCCCGCTGCTTCGATAGGAGTCATAAGCATCCATTGCAGCTTCAATCGCGTCGCGCCCCATGGGTTCAGGTTCTAAAGCTTCCTCTTTTCTGACAACCTCGTACCCCAGTCGCTCAAGCGTGCTGAAAGCCTGTGTTTCACCGAAACCATGGAAGAACTCCTTAGCCGATAGCGCACGGCCATTGGGCAAATGCGCAAGAGATCCCGCGACAGTTGCCTTGGCGGGATAGGTCTGCTCCCCGACGCTTCCTTTGACCCAAACTTGCGGACGGACGAATCCAGCTCTCGAAAGGAAGCCATTCAGGCCCAATCGGTCGCAATCGAGCATCGCTGCATCGATTTCCTTCCTGGTCAGGAGGTCGAGTAATGCCTGTTGCGATTCAGAACCAGCAGTCACTGCGCCGTCCAAGCCGTCGTTCTTCCAATGGCTGCCGTTGCTGTTGCCGTCGATGACGACCCCAGCAGCGGCGCTTTTGCTGGAAAAGACATGGTCCTTGGCAAATCGAAAGAGTGCCGGATTGTCATCAGGCACCAAGATGCCTGAAGCAACCAGCCGATCACGCTCAGGGCGATTGCGCTTCTCCTTGGGCGTACCCTCACGCATGGTGGTCGATCCGACACGAACCAGAAACTGCGTGCTGGAAAGCTCCTTGCCGTATGCCAAGGCCTGCTCCTTCCTGATAACCAGCCAGCCATCATTGTCAATCATGCACTTCCCTCTCCGAAAGGTATCATCTGCAACGCGCACAGCGTATTCACCAGCCGCATCTGCTCGACGGTATCGCACTTCGCCTCGCGCAGACGCGGCGCGCCAAAGACCAGCGTCAATCCTTTCGCGCGGGACACGGCCACGTTGATCCGGTTCAACGAAAATAGAAACTCCGTCCCACGCGCAGTTTCGTCGGCCGACGATGCAGTCATAGAGACAAGGCAGACCGGCGCCTCCTGTCCCTGGAACTTGTCTACCGTGCCGACACGGATAGCTTCCGGCAGCGCGTCACGCAACGCGTTGACCTGCGTGTTATAGGGAGCGACGACGATGATGTCGCTTGCGCGCATCGGGCGCGTGGTGCCGTCCTTGCCGGTCCATGTGCCCTTCAGCAGATCGGTCGTGGCAGCGGAGATGGCCGCGACCTCCTCGGACGCAATCTGCGCGTTCCCTTCGTGGGGCACCGGCACCCAGAACGCGCCGGCCGCGGGGAAGCTTGTGCCTCGAACGGCCTGGAGTGCGGTGTCGGGATGGCTTTCCAGTCTCCCCTCGTAGACCTGATCCGAGACGAAGCGGCAGACATCCGGGTGCATCCGGCGTGAGACGGGCAGGAAGATGCCCCGGTCCGACGGCACGGTAGCGTGGTCGCCCAACATCCAGTCGAGGCAGGAGAGGTTCGCGGGTTCCGGGTGCGCGCCTTGAATAACCTGCGGCAGTTGACGTGGGTCACCCACCAGCACGATGTTGCGCGCCGCCCGGCCCATCGCTGCCATGTTCGCGAGACCGACCTGTCCGGCCTCGTCCACGAAGAGGCAGTCGAAAGCCTGCACGTTCTCGTCGCGGGCAAAAAACCAAGCGGTGGCACCGACCACATGTCTGCCAGCAGCAGCATCTCCATTACTGTTAGTGCGACGAACGAGGCAATTGTCGGGGTAGCTATCCTCCTCGGCTGAGGTCTTGTGGACGAGATCTAGCGTGATCGGCAGATCCTCGTCTTCCAGGGCGCTGAGACAGCCCATCAGCACGTTGCGGATCGCCTCATGGCTGTTCGAGGTGACGCCAACGCGCGCGCCCTTTTTCACCAGCGACAGGATCGCTCGGGCGGTGACATAGGTTTTGCCGGTCCCTGGTGGTCCTTGGATCGGCAGCACGGTGCCGTCCATCGCGCCCACAGCGGCGATGATGCCCGCAACCGGATCGGCAACGGGCTGCAACGGGCCGGTGGTGAGGCGGGGAACCGCACGGGACAGCAGGTCATCGACAGCACGATAGGCGCGCGGGCCGCACTGATCGGCGATCACGTCGCGCAAAGCCGTGGCGATCACCTTGGTGTCCACTGGCCAATCAGGATGCAACGTCAGCCGGTCAGTCAGAAGATGATCCTTGCCCGGCCCGGCCTTAACCGTGATTTGCCTCGTCCTGCGATCTATCTCCTCAATACTGACCGAGACGGGCGGGCCGTCGACGACCGGCACGGTGGCGCTCTTTCCGCCGCGCAACTTGGTCTCCTGCGGCGGAAAGCGGTAGCTCCGCGCGAAGGAACGCTTGACAGGCGTCACTGGGCCGATCGTCACAAGCCCCGCAAGCGCGTCGAGGTCGTCGATCAGATCTTCCTCATCTTTGGTCGCTGAATCGAACACCGCCCATTGCGCGGGCTTGGCCTCGCGCCTGTGGAACAGGCCGAGGTTGAATAGCATCGCCTGCCGATCCTCGGGCAAACCCGCTGTCGCAAGAGTGGCGCGCAACTCTTGCGTCTCAGCGTCCTCCTCGGTCTCTTTCGGTCCTGCGTCCTGGCCAGGCTGCGGCCAAGGGCCCGGCGGCCGGATGCTCACCAACCAGTCGCGCAATTCTTCGGTCGAGATACAGTCGATGCGGTTGTAATCCTCGATCTCATTCAGGATGTGCTGGTCGCTCGTCTCGCGCCAATTCTCGTAAGCGACAACCGACCCGCCCGCCGTCTTGACCTCGCCCTCACGCTTGCGGTCGTAAAACGCCTCCATCGACTTGATGGAATAGTTCTGCTCTGATCCGATAAGTCCGCCCCGCACCACGGCGAATAGGTTAACAAAGCGCCGCTCGCGCAGCAGGCGATCGAGGAGGGCCTCGCCGATCCCGTATTTCGCAGTCAGTCGCCGAAGCGCGGTAATCTCATAAGCAGCGTAGTGGTAGATTCGGGCCTGCGGGTATTCCTCCAACCGCGCGCGGAAGAAGGTCAGAAGATCCTCCAGCGCCCGTGCCTCAGCGGCGTGATCATGCGCCCAAAAGGCCCGAAACTGCCCGTCGTGCCAGATACCGTGCAGATACTCGAGCCCACCGTCAAAATGCGGGTCGCCCTCTATGTCATAGAAAAGATCGCCTGACTGCGGCTCAGGCAGCAAGTCAAAGCCCTTGCCCGGCTCCGGGGCGCGCAATTCGAAGGTTGGTCCGCCCGACTTTCTGGCCTGCTGCAACCGGGCTTGCGTCACTAGACGAAGGCGGGTTCCTTCGGCCATGCCTCGCACGGGTTGGTCGAGTCCAGCCAGTGCCTCCATTGTCGCAGTGCCCGCAGCCTCCAGCTTCTTCACCTGCCCACGGTTGATGTTGGCGACATTGAACAGGCTGTCCTCGGCCTGCCAAACGCTTTCACAATGACCCGCCCAACGACAAAGGCCGCAATCGGCGCAAGGGATGGGCCGTGTCGGTTGCGGGTCAGCCACGAACCTCTCAAGCCGCGCCCGTGCGGCCCGTGCGTAATGGGCGTAGTCAGTGAGCCGCAGCATGGCGCGTTCGCCGCTGCCCAATTCGACATATGCGAATTCTGGCGCCACACCCTGAATCTCGATCAACAGGTCAGAATAGAGGACGAGTTGCAGCACATGCTTTGGATGCGGTCGACGTTTCAGCTTGGTGTCTGCCACCTCGTAGCTAAAAGGACCAAGCGTCGAAGGGCGATCCACCCGCATCAGGAAATCCGACCATCCGCCCCAGTTGCCTGACAGGAACGCTCCCTGGAACAAGACCTCGGCCCCTTGCGCCAACGCATCTCGAGTGGCATCGGCATCCGCGGCCAGATCACCACGCGGGATCTCGACCACCGCCCGGCCCGAGACTTTAAGCCTTTCCAAGTGCGCTGCTTCGTGTGCATCGCCCTGTTTTTGCAGCAGGGCCGCATCTTCGCTGTCTTCACCAGGTTCCGGCCCCTCGCCGCGCAGCCGCATCAGGTCGAGTGTAGTCGCATGAGCGCAACCCATGAACCGCATCAGGTCGGTCGCCGAAAAAAAGATAGTGCCGCCAATGTCTCTCATGGTCGCCCTACAATCTCGAATAAGAGCAACCCGAAGAAGAATCGTCTCGCCAGATCGCAGCTTCTTAAATAAACGCCATGGGTGTCAATTCGCGTCAGACACCGCAATTGATTGAATTGATGCGCAGTGCCCGAAAAAGCTTTCTCTTGTCAGCCGGCGGGCGCCCGCACGATCCGCAGGCTTTTCGCCGCGATCAGCGATCCAGGTTTGCCTTTCGAGCTCATGCGAAGAGCAAAGCCACGCTCGATTAGCACCGCCGCCTCCTCCAGCGTCTTCACATAGGTCGCATTGTCGGCATGATGCCGGTGCTTGCCATGCGCCGGGTCGGCGAGCTGATAGCCTTTTGAAGTGACGGACGGTTCCTCCACCGCGCCGCTGCGAGAGGAAATCCGTTCGATCCTAATGACACTTCCGCGCATTGCTTTTCCTTTCAGTGCTCTCGTACGCCTGCCGCGCCACTTGTCATGTAACTCATCTGGCAATCGGCTCGACAGGACGCAGAAACATTTCTAGCTTACGGGGGTGACAAATTCTGGCAGGCTGACGGTGCGCATGTCTTCTTTTTCAAAGGCACAGGATCTAATACGCCTCGCGCAGATGGCAGCGGCGCGGCGGGGCGGCATCGGCCTCGAAGATATCTGTGCGGAGTTTGGTGTGTCCCATCGCACAGCCCAGCGCATGACCGAAGCACTTGAGGGAACCTTCGGCAACGTGGAGGCAGAGGATGGGCCAGACCGTAAACGGCGCTGGCGGCTAGTCGATCCCGGCCTCGCCCGGCTTCAACTGCGGTATGAAACTGGCATTGAAGCGTTGGAGATCGCTGCTCGCACTGCCGAGGCTGAGGGTCGACTACGCCACTCCCGCGCGCTGGACGACCTGCGTGAGGGAATGTTAGCGCGGGTTCCGGCGCGAGCACGGGTCGAAGCCGACGCCGAGGCGGTTCTAACGGCCATGGGCCAGGTAATGCGACCTGGCCCACGAGTTCGCTTGGCCCCAGACATCCTCGATGCGATCATTGAAGCTCTTCGCGGCCCCTTCCGCCTGCGGGTGCGCTACAATCAGGATGGCGCGACACGTATCCTGGAACCACATGGGGTGCTGCTGGGCCACCGGACCTACCTTGCTGCTCGCGATCCGGCCAAAGCGGACGAGGTGCGCAACTTCCGCATCGACCTCATTCACGAGGCACAAACCCTGAACGAAAGCTTCACGCTGCAAGAAGGGTTCACTATCGGAGACTACGCCGCGCAGGCCTTTGGTGTCTGGCAGGATCCAGAACAATTCGGAGAGGTCATCTGGCGATTTGCACCGGAGGCTGCTGAGCGCGCTGCCGGCTTCCGTTTCCACCCCCGGCAGGTGCTGGATCGCCAGGATGACGGGAGCCTTTTGGTCCGGTTCAAGGCATCGGGATGGCTCGAGATGACGTGGCATCTCTATCAATGGGGCGACAAGGTTGAGGTGATCGCGCCCAAGGGACTGAAGACCCTAGTTAATGGCTATCAAAGGTCGGATTTCAAAGCCTTGCCATGATCGGGTTCCGAGCAGGGACCTCAAAGCAGAATATTTCAGGCCGCATTTCCAATGCCCCGTTCGCGGTTGCCGTCGCGCGCCGCGAAGCTGGAAGGTCGCGTGGATGGTCGCACACAGAGACAACGTCTGTTTCTCGAGATGAAACATCGCATGGCAACGACAGATATGGGACGCAAGGGGACAAACGCGCGGTGATCGTTAGAGGGAAAGTTGGGACCTCAAAAGCGGAAATAATTGCCGCTCCTCCCCTCCGGTTGGGCACAAGGGTGGCATCCACGGTCGCTCGCGACGGAAAAACAGAGGGAATTTCAGGGTTTTTTCGCTAAGCTGTTGAAATCATGTGAGAATCCAAGGTCCCCAGGCAAGCCATTTTTTGGACCTATTCCCTCTTTCAGTAGTTTCCATTCCCCACCAGAAAAAGGTGGCAATTATTGCCGCTCGCCCGATCCTGTTGACTGATGCCCAAACCCAGGGCACAAAGGTGGCATCCACGGTCGCTCGCGACGGAAAAGCAGAGGGAATTTCAAGGCTATCTTGTTAAGCCATTGAAATCATGTGAGAATCCAGGTTCCCCAGGCAGGCACAATTTACGCCTGTACCGCCTCATTCTGATCTTATGATCGTCTCCAGAAATCCTGCAGGTTTTACAGCTACATGTTACCTTTTCCGCGCCGCTAGCCGCAGCTTCGCGCTACTCCGATTTCGCAATCTACGATCGCACTAGAATTAGCTGGGGACCCGGTTCCCTAAAACACGATCTTCCGCTTCGCGCCAAGAACTGTCATCCGCAAGCCGGTCGACGCAGGCTCGTTTCGACCCACGACTGCCATTCACGAATGACTATCGCAATTTCCGGTGATGGCGCGCAACCAGACGTTCTCCCCGGAGAACGATTGGTGCGCTCCACCTCGGTCGCCGGCACGGCTTCAGCGATCGGACGGTATCGTTCACTCGCTCTCGGCGCGCGTCGCACGGTCGCACTGTGATCTTGCGGGCGCGCGGATTAGGTGTATCGAGCCTTTCAAGCCAGGGTCATGCCGCCGTCGGCATGAAGTTCGATCCCGTTGACAAAGCTGCCCGCCTCGGAGGCGAGAAAGAGCGCGGCCCGCGCCAGCTCCTCCGGCCGCCCCATCCGCCCTGCCGGGATGAGCGATGCCATGTGATCCTCAAATGCGGGGCGTTCGGCCTCCGACACGCCGAGCTTGCCAAGAATTTCCGTCTCGATCGGCCCCGGACTAAGTATGTTGACGCGGATGCGGCGTGCCTTGAATTCGATCGCCCAATTCTTAGCGAAGGCGGCGACGGCGGCCTTCGAGCCGGCGTAAACCGCGTGGTCCGGCAGGACCTTTGTTGCCGCCAGCGAGCTCGTGACGATGACGCTGCCGCCATCGCGGATCAGCGGTGCGATCGTCTGCACACCGAAAAACACACCGCGCGTGTTGATGGCGAAATGGCGATCATAGTCTTCCGGTGTCACATTGCGGGACGCAGTGAGATTGATGACGCCGGCATTGGCAATATAGATATCGAGGCCACCAAAATGGTTCTCTACCATGTCCACCACCTTGTGGTGATGTTCGAGGTCGGCGACGTCGCCCACGATACCAATGGCATGACGCCCGATGTCGCGCACCGCTTGGTCGACGACATCCTGCCGCCGGCCGGTGATGATGACCCTCGCGCCTTCTTCGGCGAAAAGCTTGGCAGTCGCCCTGCCGATACCGCTATTGCCGCCGGTAATAACGGCGACCTTGTCTTTGAGGTGCTGCATTGGTTATCTCCTTTCAACTGTGGTTGAGATAAACGATGGGCACCCTCAGCCGTTAGATCATGAACGGGCACATGATTTGTGCCGCGGAGTCGCGAATGCCGAATCTACTGAACGAGACGTCTGGATTGATGGCCTTCGTGCGGACGGTACAGGCCGGCTCCTTCAGCGCCGCGGCGCGCGCGCTCGACACCACGCCATCGGCAGTGTCGAAGAGTGTGGCGAGGCTTGAAAAGAAGGTCGGTGCGCGCCTCTTCCTGCGCTCCACCCGCGCACTGACGTTAACGCAGGATGGTCAGATTTTCTTCGAGCGCGTCGCACCGCTCCTGCAGGATCTGGATTCCAGCGACGAGGTGATCGGGTCCGATGCCGCGCTCTCCGGCCGCCTGCGCGTCAGCATGCCGAGCGAATTGGCGCCCCTGCTGCTACCGCGGCTGTTTACGGGCTTTGCCGCGGACAATCCGGACCTGCATCTCGATATTGGCCTTACGGACCGATTCGTTGACCTGATCCGCGAGGACTACGACGTCGTGCTGCGCGCCGGCAATCCGACGCAGGGCGATCTCATGGTCCGCCATCTGGCCGACCTGCCGCTGGCAATCGTCGCATCTCCGGCTTTTCTTGAGACCTCGGGCAATCCCCCGCTGCCTGTCGAACATCTGGCAACCGTGCCTTTTGCCCGCTACGCGCTCGGCGGTTTAGTCCAGCCTATACGCCTGGCGGACGGCAGCAGCTTTGTTCCCACGGGTCGCGTCTATTGCGATTCAGGCGCCGCGCTCATCCAGGCGGCGCTCGCAGGGGTGGGTGCCGCCTATCTGCTGCGGTGCCTAGTGGCGAAGGAGTTACAAGCTGGTGCGCTTGTAAGTCTTGCATCGGAGATCGCGCTTCCAAGCCTGCCGTTCAATGCACTGCATGCCTTCGGCCGCACCGTGCCATTGCGCGTCAAACTGTTCTGCGACTTCATCGCAGGCGAGGCAAAGGCCATCGAGATGATGTGAGCACAACGCATTCCCCGGCCGGATCTATCCCGTCAGAACGAGGCGCCACCGGCCTCGCGCGTTGCGATGGGCAGCGTCTCCCAGGCCCTGATCAACTCGCCGATCGACCCGGCCTCCATCTTGCGCATGACATTGGCGCGGTGCAGCTTGACCGTGACCTCGCTTATCCCGAGGTCGAAGGCGATCTGCTTGTTGAGCCGCCCCCGCGCCACTTCGCGCAGGATCTCGCGCTCGCGGTGCGTCAGCGTCTCCAGGCGCTCGATGTTGCGCCTGACGATCAAAGCGTTGGCGCGTCGCGCCGCGTCGAGCGCGATGCCGGCTATCACAGCGTCGAGCAGCGTCTGGTCGCGCACCGGCTTGGTAAGAAAATCGACGGCGCCCGCCTTCATCGCCTGCACGGTCATCGGAATGTCGCCATGTCCAGTCAGGAAGATGATCGGCTTCGCATTGCCGCTCTCCGCCAGATGATGCTGCAGGTGAAGGCCGCTCGCCCCCGGCATGCGCACGTCGAGGATCAGGCAGCCGGGGCGGTCCAGTATGTCGGCGTCGAGCACTTCACGGATCGAGGCGAAGCTCATGGGCCGCAGGCCCGCTGAGAGGATCAGCTCCGACAAGGCCTCGCGAACGGCCGCATCGTCATCGACGATGACGACGATTGGCTCACTTGTGTCATTCTCATGCTGCCGCGACCGCGGTGCCGATCTGCGGAGCGGCTGGTCAATTCTCATGTCACCCTCCATTTCTCGATGTCTGCAAAGCTTCCCCTATCGCAATGAGCAAGGCAGGCGCATCGAAAGGCTTGCGGAAAAAGCCGCTGATGCCCCGCGCGCGGCCCTGGTCGGCGATCTCGTGGCGGCCGGTGACCAGGAATACCGGTAGTTCCGGACGCGCCTTGTTGACGATGTCACGAAGCTCAAAGCCGTTCGTGCCCGGCATGCCAATATCGGTGATCAACAGGTCCAGGTTCGACAGGCCGTGGGTCAGCAGATGCTCAGCCGAGCGGAAACAGCAAGCTGCATAGCCGGCGGATTCCAACAGCTCCTCCAGCGACTCGAGCAGCCGCGGGTCGTCATCGACTATCGCGACGATCGGTCTTGTCTTCTCCATGCTCAATTTCCTCCCGCCCGGCGTGAATGAGTGATCGGTATTCCCAATCGTTCCGCTATGCGCACGAGGTCGGCGAGCGATGCCGCCGCCATTTTTTGCATCACATTCCTCCGATGGATTTGCAGCGTCACTTCGCTGATTCCGAGTTCCGATGCCGCCTGCTTGTTGAGCAGGCCGCTGACCACGAGCGGCAGCACGTCGCGTTCGCGTGGCGTCAGTTCGAGATAGCGCTGTTTCAACAGGCTCAGCTCAGCCCGTTCCGATCGCCTTTTCCGATCCTCGGAAATCGCCGTATGCACCGCGGCTATAAGATCCGTGTCGCTGAACGGTTTGGTGAGAAAATCCACGGCACCGTGCTTGATCGCCCGCACCGAGGAGGGGATGTCGCCGTGGCCCGTTATGAAGACGATCGGCGGATGATCGCCCTCGGCGATCTGCCGCTGCAGTTCGAGGCCGTTGATATCGGGCAATCCAACGTCGAGTATCAGGCAGGCAGGTAGATCCGGCTTCTCGGTGTCCACATAGTCGCCCGCCGAACCGAACGCGATGGCACGCATGCCGTGGGTCTCCAGGAGCCCGCCGAGCGCCTCCCTGATGCGTTCGTCATCGTCGACGATAAAAACAACATGGTCATCCGTTGTCATGGCGCCGCTTTCCCCACGGGCGGTAAGGTGAAAATGAACCGCGCGCCATGCGGTTCATTTTTCTCGGCCCATAAACGCCCGCCATGCGCCTCGACGATCGAACGGCAGATGGCGAGACCCATGCCCATTCCGTTCTCTTTCGTCGTGAAGAAAGGTTCGAAGATCTGATCCGGGAACTCGATGCCGTTTCCCCGGTCACCTATTTCGGTCTGTACTTCACTGCCCACCCGGCGGGCGCGCACGTCGATAGCTTTTTCCCCTGCGACAGCGTCCATTGCCTCCATACCATTGCGGATGAGATTGACCAGAACCTGCTGGATCTGGACGCGGTCGACCGCGATAGGCGGAAGCTTGCCTTCCACGTCGATGTCGATCCGGATGCGACGGCGCAAAGCCTCTCCTGCCACCAGATTACACGCCTCGGCGATAACGCCGGAGAGCGACAGGCTGATCCTGTTCTCCACGGATTGCTTGAACAGCGCCCGGATACGGCTAACGACTTCCGCCGCCGAATTGGCATCGCGGATGACCCGTTCGGTCGTGATCTTGGCGCGCTCGAAATTGACGGGCTCAGCCGATAGCCAGCGGTAGCACGCGTGCGAATTGGCGACGATCGCCGCAAGAGGCTGGTTCACCTCATGTGCGATAGACGCGGAAAGCTCCGCAAGGCTCGCCGCCTGGCTGGCGCGCGCCAGCCTCTCGTGCGCCAGGCGCAGCTCTTCCTGCATCTGCACCTCGCCATCGATATCCAGGCAGATGACGTTCCACTGCACGATGGTGCCGTCGTTGTCGCGCATCGGGGCTGCTCGCGTCTCGACCCAGCGATATTCGCCATCGAAACGGCGCAAGCGGTGCCTGCGTGCGTAGGGCTCGCCGCTCGAGAGGCAACGAGCGTACTGTTCCTTGACCCCCGCAAGATCCTCTGGGTGGACTCCGGCGTCGAGGGTGCCATTCAGCCGTGATTTCTTCGCGCCGTCCAAGTCTTCCAGTTCGTAGCCAAGGAATTCCCGGAGTTGCTGGCTGCGATAGACCGGCTCGCCGTTCGGCGCGGCGCAATCGATCATTGCCGGCAGCGTCTCCACCAATTGCCAAAGAAAGCGTTCTC
Organism: Rhizobium leguminosarum bv. trifolii WSM2297; assembly: GCF_000271845.1. The sequence continues at coordinate 718,773 of NZ_JH719392.1, forward strand.
TTTCTCGTAACGCCTCCTGCGCGAGCATCTCATCTTCGATATCGATCGAGATCATATACCATTGTACGATCGCACCATCGGTATCGAGCAGAGGCTGCGCGCGAGCTTCAATCCACCGATAGGTTCCGTCCTTGGTGCGCCGACGAAATCGGTTTACGAAAGGCTGGCCGGTCGCAAAGCCATTAATTGCTCTCTGAAACATGGTCGGAAAGTCTTCCGGGTGAGCCAAATCTCGCGCCAGCGCATCGAAATTCTCGATGTCGGGTGTCGGCAAACCGACATTGTCCAGATATCGTCTGCTCGCATAGGTCATCTTGCGCGATGGAGCAAAGCTCAGGATATTGATCGGCAGGGTGTCGATCATCTGCTCCAATTGCCGCTTGCTGCTCTTCAGCGCTTCCTCGGCCTTCTTGCGTTCGGTGATGTCGATGAAGCCGACTAGGCTCTTGTCTGCGATGGCGCCAGGGCGGGCGGTTGCGAAAACGACGTCCATGACGCTGCCGTCCATTCGCGCCACCTTGGTTTCCTCTTGAAAGACCTCCTCGCCGCGATAACGCGACTCTATGGAACGGCGGATGGTGGCGAGGCCTGGCTGCCAATAGCGAGTGATAGGACCCCGCATCTCCTCCTGGTCATTAGCCCCAAACATTTCCGTCAAGTGGCGGTTGGCCTCTTCGATTTCGAGGGTCTCAAGGGCGCGCGCCAGAAAGTCGGGATGCTTATCGATATAGACTTCGAGGTCCGTGACACCCTCGGCCCGCAACTCCTTGAACAACGGAACCAGTTTTCCGGCATCCACCTGGGCGAGCCCGATGGGCATATAGTGAAACACATCGCGATAGCGGCGCTCGCTTTGTTGCAAAGCCTCTTGCGCGATCACGAGATCGTGGATATCGACGCTGACGCCGTACCACTGCAGGATGGCGCCGGTATCGTCCCGCAACGGCTCTGCGCGCGTCTCGGTCCAACGATAGGTGCCGTCGGTCCGGTGCTGACGATATCTTTGGATGTAAGGATCGCCTGTGCGGAACGAATGCTGGATGGCCTGCCGGGCCGCGTCGGCATCCTCCGGATGAATGACACTGAGCGATGGCGACCCATCAGGCGCTGTAATATCCGCCAGGCTGGCCCCTGTTACATCTCTGAACCGTTTGTTGATGTAGGATGGCATTCCATCCGAGGTTGTCGCCCAAATTAGAGCGGGCACCGCGTCGATGAGCTGCTGGAGCTTTCGTTCGCTCTGTTGCAGTGCTTCCAGCGCCTGCACCTCGTCATCGATGTCGATCGAGATCGCAAACCATTGTACGATCTTCCCGCATTCGTCTCGCAATGGTTCCCCCCGGCCATCAACCCAGCGATAGACGCCGTCCGCGCGGCGCATGCGATACTTCATCGAGTATGGTTCGCCTGTCGAGACAGCATGGCGCACCGCCTGCAGTAGACCGGACGCATCATCTGGGTGAACCAGGGTCTCAATGTTTGCCGCCAACTGGCTTGTGCCTGGCCTCTTCAACTGTTGCAGGTCAAACCCGAAAAAATCCACCAGGCGCTTGTTGAAGAAGGTAGGCTCGCCTTCGGGCGTCAGCCGTCTGATGTGGACTGGGACCATGTTCACGATCTGCGAGAGCTCTCGCTCGCGGTCGCGCAGGGCCTCCACGCTCTGGCGTAATGTCAGCAACGCGAGCTGGTGCTGCCGGGATATGGCGGCCACGACCAGGGCCGAAAATGCCGAGATCGCCAGGAAGAGTTGCAACATAATCTGGTTGTGGCGCTGGCTCTCGGCATTTCCGGCGAACTGGCTGGCGCCGGATATCGTGAAGATCGCAGTTATCAGCGCGAGGAGGGCAAGAGTAACGGCAGCCCCCTTGAATTCGAAGCGCACCGCGGCCCAAAGCAGCGGCGGCATGATAATATAGGCGAAGGGCAGGTAGCCGCCGAGCGAAAGGGCAGCGACGCCGAGAAGGATAAGTCCTACGACGCACGCTTCAATCCATCGCGCAGCCGATAGCTCGGCCTTGCTGTTCCAGTTCTGGATCACGACCAACGCGAGCGGCCCGACGATCAGGACGCCAGTGGCATCCCCGATCCACCAGAGCGGCCAGGCCCCTGAGAAGGTTTGTGAAAATATGCCGAACCAAACAAGCGTCGCACTTCCGATCGTCGCGCTCACCACCGGGGCAACTCCGGCACCCAACGCGATGAATACCAGAACTTCCCGCAGGGTTTCCAGCCGAACCGGCCGACCCAAAACCCGGTTTACGAGCCACGCGCCGACCATGGCTTCGAGCGCGTTGCCGGCATAAATCAGGACGGCGGCGGGCAGCGGGCTGTGGAACCACAGGACATTGCCGAACAGCTCGCCGAGGCAGCCGACCAGCACCCACCACGGCCAGCTCTGCTTGGGTGCGAGCATAAGGGTTGCAATGAAAAGCCCGCTCGGAGGCCATATGGAAATGCCTGTTCCGGGTACGATTGCAAGTGCCTGTGCGAAGCCACAACCCAGGACATAGGCCGCAAAAAACAGACCAAGGCGCATGAGTTGGGGGCGGTACGACCAGACGCGCGTCATCGGCGGCTCCTGCAGGGACATAAAGCTTGGGGGGCGCCAGCATATCGAGTGGCTAGTCTCGATAGCAGCAGCAGCGATCCAGTGTCGTACCCTATTCGCGCCACTGCGCGGCCGCAACTTATGGAAATCCATGTATTTGCGGCGCTGCCGTCGCCGCCCTGGTGGAAAACCGTCAAGCCTCAATAGTATCCGACATCCGATTGGATGATTCCTGTTTCAGTCCAAAAGCCGCAGGGGCATGGCATCCTCGTCAAAGTCCGTCGACCGGCTGACCTCGTTCCACTGGAGCGCGGCCGTCGATCGGACCACATCATTCTGGGCAATTCGTGCCAGCGCGTCGCTTCCGAGGACGAGCTGTTCCGGCAAATCGTCGCGGCGTGAAAGATTGAAGATGACGGCGGCCACCCTGTCGGGATCGCCGGGCTCGGTGCCGGCATAGCCCTCCGTCATCTTCATGACCGCGCCGATGGTCGGTTCGTATTCCGGCAGCAGCGGGGGGACATGGCCACGGGCGACCCGTGTCCAATTCGTGCGGATGCTGCCCGGCTCAATGGCGACGGCCTTGACGCCGAACGGCTTGACTTCCTTGGCAAGCGAAGCAGTGAAGCCGCTCACCGCCCATTTCGCCGCGCTATAAGCCGTGGAACCGGGACTGCCGAAGCGCGCCGAGCTGGATGAGATGTTGATGATATGTCCCGATTTCTGCTGGCGCATTACGGGGAGCGCTGCGCGCGTCAGATTGACCACACCGTAGAAGTTGGTGTCGATCTCAGCCTTGAAATCATCTTCCGAGATCTGCTCGAAGGGGCTGAGATGCGCATTGCCGGCATTGTTGAGCAGTACGTCGAGGCGGCCGAACCGTTCCATTGCCGCTGCGACTGCGCCTTTCGATGCGGACGCGTCTGTCACATCGAGTTCGATGAGTTCCACGTGCTCTTCGTAGCGGCGCGCAAGGTCGAGAAGGCGGTCGACATTGCGGGCCGTTGCGATGAGGTTGTCGCCGCGTGTGAGCACGAGTTCGGCCGCGCTACGGCCGATCCCGCCGGCACTGCCGGTTATGAGCCAAGTCTTCGGCATGTTGGCTGACCTCTGAAACGTGATGATGGAATAAGGATCGAGGAACTGGCGCGGCAAGGCCGCGCCAGTTCAGGACGGCTCGCGGAGCCCGGCGGCTTGCTCCACGAGCCGTGGCCAGCTCAAGCCTTGAGGAAGGCGAGCAGGTCGGCGTTCACCTGGTCCTGATGCGTGGCGGTGATGCCGTGCGGCGCGCCCGGATAGTAAATCTCCTTAGCACCCTTGATCAGCCGCGCAGACTTGACGGCGGAATCCTTGATCGGAACGATCTGGTCGTCTTCGCCATGCAGGACGAGTGTCGGCACGTCGAACTTCCGCAGGTCTTCCGTGAAGTCGGTTTCGGAGAATGCCTTGACGCATTCATAGGCGTTGAGCAGGCCGGCCTGCATGCTCAAGCGCCAGAACTGGTCGAGGGTGCCTTGGGAGACACTCGAGCCCGATCGATTGGCGCCGTAGAATGGCAGGGCGAAGTCTCGGTAGAACTGTGAACGATCCTTGACGAGGCCGGCGCGGATCGCGTCGAACACCTCGATCGGCAGGCCTTCCGGATTGGCCGCCGATTTGACCATGACCGGCGGCACGGCGCCGATGAGGACGGCCTTGGCGACACGCTTCGTGCCATGCCGGCCGATATAGCGGGCAACCTCGCCGCCGCCGGTGGAGTGGCCGACCAGTGTTGCGTCCCTGATGTCCAGCGCCTCGATAACCGCGGCCAGATCGTCGGCGTATCCGTTCATGTCGTTGCCCGACGTCGGTTGGCTGGAGCGTCCATGGCCGCGGCGATCGTGCGCCACGACGCGGAAGCCGTGCTGGGCGAGGAAGAGCATCTGGCCGTCCCAGGCATCGGAATTCAGCGGCCAGCCGTGCGAGAAGGTGACGACCGGGCCGGTCCCCCAGTCCTTGTAATAGATTTCTGTGCCGTCCTTGGTGGTGATCGTGCTCATGGCTTGCTTTCCGTGATTGATGGTGGCGGGGAGAGGCTGCTTCGGAGTCTTTGCGGTGGCGATCGCGGGCAAGCTCGCTACGATGCCGGTGGCGAGGCCGCCGAGCAGAGCGTCGCGGCGTGAGACGCTGACAACCGATGGGTTTGAAATGTCGCGCATATTGTTATCCTTCACGATGATTGAAGTGCGAATGAGGGCGGTGACCGCCGACCCGGAAAACTGTTGGTGGAAAGCGTCTGCGGACTGTGGGATCGTGGCGTTGGGCGGGCGATCCCATTCTCGGTCGGTAATGGTTGCGGCAGTCCTGAAAACCGACGCCGGCCAGCGGGGTCAGGAACCGTGCATGCAATTTCGTTTGAGGAGAGACCTCCAGACCGACAATGCTGCCATTCACTTGGCGGACGCCACCTCTTCGATGAGGGCGGCGACTTCGCCGGGATGCGAGACCATGAGTGCGTGCGAGGCTCCGTCGACCACGACAGTCTTCACGGCGTGTGCCCGCTCGGCCATGAACTGCATGACCGCTGGCGGAATGTTGCGGTCGGAGGATCCGTAGATCATGTAGGAAGGCAGCTTCCTCCACGACGCGGCGCCGGAGGGCTCAGCGAGCGCGGCCTTAGTGACGGGTCGCTGCGTCGAAGCCATCAGCGCCGCCTTGTCATCTGAAACGTCGGCGGCGAACTGGAGATGAAATTTGGACGGCTGGATGTAGAGATCCTGCGTGCCATCCGGCAGCGTCACGGGCGCGAGCGCACCGGCAAGCGTGCTGCCGGGGAATTTGCCCGACAGGGTGAGGCTGGATTCGCCGGTATCCGGCATGAAACCCGCAACATAGACCAGGGCTTTCACGTTCGGATTGCCGTTCGCGGCTTCAGTGATGACCGGTCCGCCATAGGAATGGCCCACCAGGATCACTGGTCCGCTGATGGCACGGACGACGGATGCGACGGATGCGGCATCCGACGCGACGCTGCGAAGCGGGTTGGCCGCCGCGATCGCTACATAGCCATCCTTCGCCAAGCGGGTGATCACCGCGTCCCAGCTCGACGATTCAGCAAAGGCGCCATGAACGAGAACGATTGTCGGTTTGAGATCGTGATCTTGGGACTGTGCGGTGGCGACGGCCAGCGTGGCGATCGCGGCGCCAAGCGCCAAGACCTTCATAATTTTGAGCATCTGCTTTCTCCTAACGCAGCGGTTGCCTATGCCGGGAGAATGCGTGGGTCTGCGATCGCAAACCATTCTACGTGAGATGCGCCCATCCACTACTGAGGTATAGGATGAGCTGGCACAAATGACGGGAAATCTGATCGATCGGCCAGGCACTTCTACATCAGAGACCAGCCGGGCGCACCTTCTGGCCAGATGGTTGATCCGCGACGTCGGGGATAGTTCGTGATCCGGGCGATACGTCCAGCTTTCGATCGCAATCAATCAACGGAGAACAGGATGACCAAGCGTTTGAACATACTGGCCAGGACGAATGGCGGCATCGATGGCCTCGTCGCCGCCGAGGCATGGATCGCCAGAAGCTTCGATCCCAGACTGATGGAGCTCGTGAAGATGCGCGTGTCGCAGATCAACGGCTGCGCCCATTGCCTGCACATGCATCGTCAGGAAGCGCTTAAGCAGGGCGAGACGGAAGAGCGGATGCTCTTGCTGGACGCCTGGCATGAATCGCAGCTTTACACGGATCGCGAACGTGCGGCGCTCGCGTGGGCCGAGTCGCTGACCTATATCGCCGAGAGCCGCGCGCCGGATGCGGATTATGAAGCCGCTCACAGCGTCTTTTCGGAGGACGAACTTATGGCGCTGTCTATCGGTATTGCAATGATCAACGCCTGGAACCGGCTGGCGATCGGCTTTCGGCTGCAGCATCCGGCAGATCACAATCGCGCTGCTTAATCGCTGAGCAGATGCGAACGCGCCGGGCGGATCTATCCGCCCGGCAATGTCCAATCCAAAGCTTTCAATACGGTGATGCGCCATCCATGAGCAGGAAGGAGGGGCGGGACATCGTTCGACCGGCGAGTGCCCCTGTTCTTTCATGCCAGCCTCTTCGCTGCCAAGTCTCGGCCGCATCCCACCGAGAGCATGAGCTGCCCTATCCTCAGGTATGGCCTTTCCTCTCCCTTGGCCGGATCGACCGTCAAACGCGCCTCAACATAAAATCCGCTCCGTGGCTTGTGGCCGTTTCGATCACGCAAAACAGGAGCGCATCATGTCGCAGACAGAAACAAAACCTCACACGATTTCTCAGCAGGAGACAGACATGAACAACCCTCCACAGCCCGTTAAATCAGCCCCCGACGAACTGGTTCCATCGCGCTATGCGGTGCAGATCGGTGATATTGAGGTGCTGGTGATCAGCGACGGCGTGCTGCCGCTGCCGACCAAGATGCTGGGATACAATGCCGACCCGGCCGACCGCGCGGCTTGGCTGAACGAGATGTTCCTGCCGCCGGACGCTTTCGACTGGGCGCTGAACGTGGTCGTGGTGCGCAGTGGCAAGCAGACCATCCTCATTGACGCCGGCCTGGGGCTGGACCCGGAATTGAACCTTCCGCGGGCCGGGCAATTGATCAAGCGACTGGAAGCCGCCGGCATCGACCTTGGATCCGTTACCGACGTGGTACTGACTCACATGCATATGGACCACGTTGGCGGGCTGATCGTCGACGGGGTGAAGGAGCGGCTGCGTCCAGACCTCAGGATCCATGTGGCGGCGGCCGAGGTCAAATTCTGGGAGGCGCCCGATTTCTCTCATGTGTCGATGCCGCCCGGCTTCCCGGACGCGCTTCGGGCGGCCGCCAAGCAGTTCAGAAAAGAGTACGACAGCCACCTGCAATTGTTCGATGATGAGTACGAGGTGGCGCCGGGCGTGGTCGTCTCTCGCACCGGCGGCCACACACCTGGCCATAGCGTGGTCCGCGTGGCATCGGGCAAGGACCGGCTGATGTTCGCTGGCGATGCGGTATTCGCGGTCGGCTTCGATCACCCCGACTGGTTCAACGGCTTCGAACACGATCCCGAAGAAGCTGCCCGCGTCCGCGTTCGTCTTTTGCGAGAGCTGGTGGAGACCGGCGAGCTTCTGGTGGCCACTCATATGCCGTTCCCCTCCGTCGGCCATGTGGCAGCCGACGGCGATCACTTCCGTTGGGTGCCGGTCTTCTGGGACTACTGACCGCCTGGTGCAATAGAGCCGAGCCGGCGCACGGCCTTTAAAGCCAAGCCCGGCTCGGCCGAGTGGATCTGCGGAACCGGCAAGGCCGGCCCGATCCTCGACCAATCGTTCAGAAACGAATGAACAATGCGGTGCGCGAAGCGGCCGCGCATGGAGAAGCTCATGAAAATCGTCATCATCGGCGGAACCGGCCTTATCGGTTCGAAGACGGCAGATCGCCTCCGCAAACAGGGCCATGAGGTCATTGCCGCCGCCCCGAATACCGGCGTCAACACGATCACCGGCGAGGGTCTCGCTGAGGCGCTGACTGGCGCCTCCGTCGTCATCGACCTCGCAAACTCGCCTTCCTTCGAGGACAAGGCCGTGCTCGAATTCTTCGAGACCTCGGGCCGCAACCTTATGGCGGCGGAAAAGGTCGCCGGCGTGAAGCATCACATCGCCCTGTCCATCATCGGCACGGATCGCCTGCCCGAGAGCGGCTATATGCGGGCCAAGGTCGCTCAGGAAAAGATCGTCAAGGAATCCGGCATTCCCTATACGATCGTCCACTCGACCCAATTCATGGAATTCCTCGGCGGCATTGCGCAGTCCGGCACGGTCGGCGACACCACCCGCCTGTCGACGGGTTTTCTGCAGCCGATCGCTTCCGATGATGTCGCAGATTTCGTGACGGATGCGGCCCTTGCGGCGCCGATGAACGGCATCATTGAGATTTCCGGCCCAGAGCGTGCTCGGCTTTGGGATTTCGTCGCCCGTTACCTGAAGGCGATGGGCGACACCCGGAAGGTCGTGGCCGATCCGGAAGCCCAGTATTTCGGCACCAAACTGGAGGACGGCTCGCTCGTTTCCGACAACAATCCCCGTATCGGCCGCATCAATTTCGAACAATGGTTCGCGACATCCGCACGCAAATAAGGGGATGACTATGTGCCGCCACGGGCGGCGCCTCGTCCAAGCTTCGAGAAAGGAAATTCGAGATGATCAAGTCAATCCTCGCCCTTGCCATGACGGCTCTCTTGTCTGCCACGGCGGCGACCGCGCATGATGCCGGCGACAAAGATGCCAAGGTTACTCTCGTCTATGAGCATGAATTGCCGAATGCTCCTGGCAAGAGCATGAAAGGCGTTCTGGTCGAATACGGCCCCGGCGGGTTCTCTTCGGCCCACACCCATCCAGACTCGGCCTTCATCTATGCGACGGTCCTCGAGGGTGCGATCCGTAGTCAGGTCAATGACGGTCCGGTCAAGGTCTACAAGGCCGGCCAGAACTTCTCCGAGATGCCCGGCGATCGCCATGGCGTCAGCGAGAATGCCAGCAAGACCAAGCCGGCGAAGCTCCTGGCGGTCTTCGTCGTCGACAGCAGCCAGAAGGAACTGACCTTCCCGATCAAGAAATAGCTGCGCTGGGGCGAGTGCCATCTGCATTCGCCCCATCCCCCTGGCAAATCATTACCGGCGAGCCCGTCATGTTTGGCGAACATCATTCCCTTCCGCTTCTCCTCATCAACCTTCTGGGGCTTGCCGGAATCGTTATTTGGCATATCCAGGGACGCAGCCGTCCGACCGCCCGCCTGATCGTACAGGTCCTGTTCTTTGCCGGAATGAGCCTCGTGCTTTGGCTTGCCGGAGTTTCGCCTTATCGCCTCGACGATGCCGAGCTTCAGGAGGCCGGCATCCTGCTGGCCAAATCCGCAAGGGTTCTCTGGTGGCTCCATCTCGCATGGACGCTAATCGGCTTCGTGCAGATCTATATCACTCTCAACCACAAGCCGCGGGAAGCACATCTGCTGCAGGATTTGATCGTCGGTGTCGTCTATCTCGGCGTGACTCTGGCAGTCATCGGCTTCGTCTTCGGAGCGCCGATCGGCCCTTTGGTTGCAACCTCTGGCGTGGTCGCCATCATCATAGGCCTGGCGCTGCAGAACACGCTGGCCGACGTCTTTTCCGGGATCGCGCTCACGCTCGGTCGTGCTTATGTCATCGGCGATTGGATCCAGCTTGGCGACGGGACGGAAGGGCGCGTCGCCGAAACCAACTGGCGCTCCACCAATCTTTTGACCGGCGGACACAATGTCGTCGTCCTGCCCAATAGCGTCCTTGCAAAACAGGGAATGACCAATCTCAGCCGTCCTGACGAAACACACTGGATCGCACTTTCCGTGCACGTTGCCGCCACCCAGCCGCCATCCGTGGTTGAAGACCTCATGCTGGGCGTTCTGCGGAGCTGCGAGCGAATCGTTAAAATTCCGCCGCCGTCCGTCGCGCTCAAAGCGATTGATGCAATGGCTATCGAGGTCGAGCTGCAGTTTTGCGTGGCGAGCCCGGCCAGCCGAATGCCGGCCAAAAATGAGGTCATTGATCTCGTCTATCGGCACTGCAAGACGAACGGCCTCTCATTGGCAATGCCGGAAAAAAGCTTCTTCTGCCTGCCGCCTCCTGAGAGTGTCGAGCCCGCGGCAGCTATCGCCAGGCCGCTCTCATCCAGCACGGTTTAGCCATGGACATCGAACTGAGGCGCAAGATTGACGAGCTTGAGCAGCAACTGCGCGCCGCAGCGGCTGAGAACGCCAGCCTGCAATCGGAGCTTGCGATTGCGCTGGAGCGCCAGACCGTCACCGCACAAATTCTCAACGTCATCTCCATGTCGCGAACCGACGTGCAGCCGGTTTTTGATGTCATTTCCGAGAGCTCGCGACGGTTGCTCGGCGGTCAAACGGCGCTTGTGACGCGCGTCGTGGCCGGCATGCTTCATGTGGCGGCCTGCACGGCGGGAAGCCGGATCAGCCACGAGGAGATCCGGGCTTCATTTCCCACTCCGCTGACATCCTCGGGGATTCACAGCCGAGTTGCACTGAGCTCCGCCATGGCGTTCCGCTCCGATATCGAAACCGAACCCGGTGTCCCCCAAGCCATCAAGGACATGGCGCGCGCCAGGGGATATCGAAGCATCATCGTGGTCCCCATGCTTCGCGAGGGCATCGCTATCGGCACGATCGGTGTTTCGCGTGCCGAGCCGGGGACCTTCAGCGACAGCCAGATCAACCTTCTCAACACGTTCGCCGATCAGGCGGTGATCGCGATCGAGAACGCGCGGCTATTCGAAGAAGTCCAGGCGCGGACCACGCAGCTCGCCAAGTCCCTCGACGATCTGCGCGCCGCGCAGGACCGTCTGGTCCAGACCGAGAAACTCTCCTCGCTCGGCAAGCTCACCGCCGGCATCGCGCACGAGATCAAAAACCCGCTCAACTTCGTCAACAACTTCGCTGCCCTCTCGGCTGATCTTACGGACGAGTTGAACGATGCGCTGGCTCCGGTCGCCCTGGCGGATGATGTTCGCAATGAGCTCGACGAACTGCGCGGGATGCTGAAGGACAATCTGCAAAAGATCGTGCAGCACGGCAAGCGCGCCGATTCCATCGTCAAGAACATGCTGTTGCATTCGCGCGGGGGTGGCGGCGAACACCGGTCGACCGATGTGAATGCGCTGGTGGAGGAAAGCCTCAACCTTGCCTATCACGGCGCGCGCGCGGGGACACCGCATTTCAACGCGACCCTCAGGCGCGCGTTCGATCCCGACGCCGGCACCGCCGAAGTCTTTCCGCAGGAGATCACGCGCGTGCTGCTGAACGTGATGTGCAATGGCTTCTATGCCGTGGCCAAGCGTAGCATTGAGGAGGGTGCCGGATTTGAACCTACGCTCAGCGCCAGCACGCGCAACCTTGGCGATACCATTGAAATCCGCATCCATGACAACGGCACCGGCATTCCAGCCGAGGTCAAGGAGAAGATGTTCGAGCCCTTCTTCACGACCAAGCCGCCTGGCGAAGGCACCGGTCTCGGATTGTCGATGAGCCACGATATCATCGTGAAGCAACACGGCGGGCGGATCGATGTCCAGACCGAGCCCGGCGAATTTACCGAGTTCACCATCCTGCTGCCGCGCGTCAGCAATTTTTCGGACAATAACAGCAGAAGAGGCGAGCCATGACGGTGTTGGTTCTGGTGGTGGATGACGAAGCGGACGTCGAGGTCTTGTTCCGCCAGCAATTCCGCCGCGATCTTCGCGCCCGGCGCTTGCGTCGTTGTCACGCTATTTTTCGCCTGAGCTTGCCAAGCACCTTTCCGCAGGCGGTATTGACGATGACATGCAGGTTCGCTGGCGCGACATCGCAGTGATCTTCACCGACATCACAGGCTTTACCTCACTCGTCGAGACAGTCGCTCCCGAGGTGCTGGCGGAGTTGCTTAATGAATATGTCGGCGGTCTCACGGATGTCGTCTTCGCGTATGAAGGAACGGTGGCCAAAGTGATCGGCGATGCCATTCAGGTGCTGTTCAATGCACCTGGCGACCAGGCCGACTATGCGACCCGCGCGATCGCCTGCGCACAGGCGCTCGACCAATGGGCCGAGGCGTTTAGCGAGCGCTGGAAACAGAAAGGCGTTGACTTCGGGACCACACGTATCGGCGTTCACGCAGGCCCCGCACTGGTCGGCAACTTCGGTGGCGATCGCTTCTTCGATTTCACCGCCTACGGCGATACAGTCAACATTGCCGCGAGGCTGGAGACCGCGAACAAGACGCTGGGCACGCGGATTTGCGTCAGCGACAGTGTCGCGAGCGGGGTAGAGGAATTCAGGGGACGGCCGGTCGGCGATCTTGTCCTGCGCGGGCGCAGTGAGCCATTGCGCGCCCACGAGCCCTTGTCGGCTGCGCAGTTCAATGCGCCGGTCACGACGCAGTATATGACAGCCTTTACCAAGCTCGAGCAGAATTGCGCCGCAGCCATGCCTGCTTTCGCCGCGCTGGTTGGCATATACTCCGATGATCCGCTCGCCAGCTATCATTTGAGGCGGCTGCTCAACGGCGCCTCGGGCATTCGCATACAGGTGGGATAATCGAGCGCGAGGATAAGAGTCTGGTACAAGCGCGCGATCCGGCGACTGATCGTCGCCGCCTTCGGATTGCATGAAGATGATCGGCGTGGCGCTGCGACTTTTGCCACCATCCGACGGAATCGCGCAAGTATTCCAATGCGAACGATCAGACGGCGATGGCGTCGATATCGGACAAGCCGCACCCCTGGAGCCACACACGCCAATGCCACGCGAATGGCTTAGATCTTGCGATGCTAACCAGCCAGCGAAGGCGCGCTCCGGGTCCAGAAGCGGAAATTATTGCCGCTTTACGCGCCGGTTGACTGAGGCCCAAAGCCAGGGCACAAAGGTGGCATCCACGGTCGCTCACGACGGGAAAATATGAGGAATTCAAAGACGATTTAGCTAAGTCTTTGAAATCATGTGAGAATCCAGGTTCCCTAGCCAAATCTCCCTAAACTCCCTTGATTGCTTGACTTTCCGGTCGTGCCGTCGATCTGATCGTTGGCGGTGAAGCCGTCCCTGGCGACGAAGTGCGGTCCTTGATGTCGGCCACCTAGTAGACTGCATTCCCCAGGCGCACCGCGTCGGATAGCGATCAGACCGGAGCGCGTCGCCGTCGATATTCCTCAACCCACCGTCCGCAAAAAAGCCCCGCGGTTGTTGCGACCGCGGGGCTCTTTGACGCCTGACCAGGGAGAGTAGGTCAGGCAGCCTTGACTTTACTGGATGTGCGGGCCCACTCGGGCAGCCAGTCCCCGTGGGTGGCGAGCAAATCGTCGACCAGCGACCAGATCTGGTCGAGGTCGAGTTCGGCCGCCGTGTGCGGGTCCATCATCGCGGCGTGGTAGATATGCTCGCGATTTTCGGTCATCAGCGCCTGCACCGTCAGTTCCTGGACGTTGATGTTGGTGCGGATCAGCGCAGTCAGCTTGCGGCGGCAGGTCGCCGATGAAGGTCGGCTGGATGCCCGAGGCGTCGACGAGGCAAGGCACTTCGGCGGCGCAATTTTCGGGCAGCGAGGTGATGCAGCCGTTGTTGCGGACATTGCCGTAGATGACAGAAGGTTCGCCGGTCCAGACCGAATTGATGATTGAGGAGGCATATTCCTTCGACGGCTTGACCTCGATCTTGTCGGCCGAGCGATAGGCCTCGGCCTGGCCCTTCCAGCGTTCGATCTGCTCGATGCAGCGCTTCGGATATTCATCGAGCGGAATGCCGAACTTCTCGATCAGGTCGTCGCGGCCTTCCTTGATGAAATAGGGCGTGTATTCGGCGAAATGCTCCGAGCTTTCGGTGACGAAATAGCCAAGCCGCGTCAGCATCTCGTAGCGCACCTTGTTCGGGCAGCGCGGGTTCCAGCCGGGCTTCGGCGCCCTGCCCTCGCGATAGGCGCGCAGGAGATCGGGATAGAGGTTGCGGTAGGAGCCGTCGGCCTGGCGATGCTCGAATTTGAGATAGAAGGCCATGTGGTTGATACCGGCGGCGCGGTAGCGGATTTCCTCGTAGGGAATGTCGAGGTCATGGGCGAGCTCCATCGCCGTGCCCTGCACCGAATGGCAAAGGCCGACCTGGCGAATTGTCGGGTATTTCTCCGAGATCGCCCAGGTGTTGATCGCCATCGGGTTGACATATTGCAGCATGATCGCCTCGGGGCAGACGGCGAGCATATCCTCGCAGACCTTCCAAAGATGCGGCACGGTGCGCAGCCCGCGCATGATGCCGCCGACGCCGAGCGTGTCGGCGATCGTCTGGCGCAGGCCGTATTTCTTCGGCACCTCGAAATCGGTGACAGTGCAGGGTTCATAGCCGCCGATCTGGAAGGCGACGACGACGAAGTCGGCGCCGGAAAGCGCCTTGCGCTGATCGGAATAGGTCTCGGCCTTCGCCTTGACCCCGAGCGTCGAGATCAGCTTGTTGACGACGACCGCACTTTCCTCAAGCCGCTGCGGATTGAGATCCATCAGCGCGATCGTCGCACCGGATAAAGCGGGACGCTGCAACACGTCGCCGATGATGTTTTTCATGAAGACGGTGGAGCCTGCTCCGATGAATGTGATTTTGGGATTTGCTGCCCGCTGAACCTGCGTCGAGTTCCTCGAATACAATGAAGGTGCGTCAACGTAGGTATAAGCTCGATGAACTGCTGGAGGGTTACGACTCTAACGCTCCCCGGTCACCAGAAGAACAAGTGTGGATCAATGCGCCGGCCGTGGGAAATGGTAAGACCTAATATTCACGCCCCCGGCGAAATCTGGTGGCCCGATATGCATCCGTCTGTGGGCAAAGGGCAACGCGGACGCTACGCGGGCTTCGTCCTGTCGGCCTTCATGCGGCCATCTCGTGAAGCGTGTCCGTCATCTCCCACACGTCGTAAGGCTTCGAGAAGAACACGCCGCCCTTGGGAAGATCCGACGCCTCCGGCTTCTGCTTTCCCGACACCACGATGATCCGGATAGGAGGCCACCGGTCCCGGACGGCCGCAGCCAGCTTGAGGCCGTCCATAGGTCCTGGCAGTTCGATGTCGGTGAGCAGTATGCGAATGTCGATTTCGGTTTCCAGGAGAATTATCGCGGCTTCGGCATCGCCCGCCTCCAATGCCTTGAACCCGGCTTCTTCGACGAGGTCTACTGCGAGCATGCGCAGGAGCGGCTCGTCTTCAACAATCAGAACTTTCGATAGCATCAACACATCCCCTGCGGCATCCGCGGATAAGGTGAAACCTGCATGACGGCCTCTGGTTCCTGCACGGAGAAGCCTATTTCGGACCCGCTGACCGCCTCGCCTGAGCGCTGTCCATTTTTTGCGAATGCGTTATGTTACCCAGATGCATATCTTCAAGAGAAACAATGTCTTCGTGCGCTGTTCAGGCGACGACGATCGTGTTCGCCCACGGCTTTGGTTGCGACAGCAACATGTGGCGGTATGTGGTCCCTGCCTTCGAGGGCCGCTATCGCGTCGTTCTGTTCGACAACGTCGGTGCTGGTGAATCTGATTTGTCCGCCTATTCGTTGGAGAAGTACGGAACGCTCGACGGCTATGCTGCCGACCTCGTCGAGATCGTAGCGGCCGATGGACAATCAATCGCTTGTCATCGGCATAACCAAGCATCAGCAGCGCTGCTGCCGAGATGTCATCAGGACGCCCATGTTGGACTTCATAAACATTTGCGAGCCAGCCCGCGATGCCGCCAATGATAATTGCCGCGATCCAGCCGATGCCTGCATTTTCCATATTGTATCCCGAGTTTGAATGTCTGACTGACGAAACCGTCAGCCAGCCAGCAGCGAAACACGCGCATGACGACGGATGGTTCCGCCGGGCGATCAGCCTGCGGCCGGCCATTCGTTTGCGGGCTCGTCAAGCGACCCACAAGTTTTTGAACGCTTCCCGAACCTCGACGCGGAACAGTGCGTCGTTCCTCCAGCGCTCGGGCTTGTAGATGTCCATCTCGGTCGGCATGACGTTGAAGTCGCCCGCGAACCGGCAAGATCCAAAATTGTTTCAATCTCAGACGCGTAGTCATTTAGTGCACAAGCCATTGGATCAGCTACGATGAGGGAGCGATCCTGGGCGGGGCTTCCAGCCAGTCGGCGCGCCAAATCAAAGATAAATTGCTGCCGCCCTTACTCGAAAGGTCTACGCCGTCGCGAGTGCTCCCAGCACCCGCCACAGGTCAATGCCGGTCGCTTACCGCCACCAATGTTTTCCTGTCCGATATCACCGCCCGATCCCATCACGTTTGCTGTGCGAGCCCGCGCGCCGGACCTTCGAGTTAACCGCAAATCACGCAAGAAAAGCATTCGCGCTTTATGTTCCGGACGGTGGAACGAAGAGGCTCGCCTGGGGTTTCTTCCTCACGAATCTGAGTTCGGCACGAGAGGAAATTCCCATGAAACCGTTCATTTTCGCCGCAGCGCTTCTAGGCGCTTCGGCATTGTCAGCCATGGCCCAGACGGCGCCCGCAACGACAAGTGACGGCAAGACGCCGGCCGTCGCAACTCCTGACTCGAACAACCCGACCGCCCCGGTGGAAGGCGCAAACAGTTTCACCGAGGGTCAGGCCAAGGACCGGATTGAAAAGGCCGGCTATACCGAGGTCAAGGACCTCAAGAAGGATGACAAGGGCATCTGGATGGCGTCGGGCATGAAGGACGGCAAGGCCGTCGTGATCGCTCTCGACTACCAGGGCAACATCGTCGCCAAGTAACGCAACAGACCCTTCCGGAGAAACGACCATGAGAACCGTAACTGGACTTTTCGATGATTATACCGACGCCAGTTCTGCAGTCAGCGCGCTTGAAGCCGCCGGCGTCCCATCCAACGACATCAGCATCGTTTCCAACAATGCCGACAACCGCCACGGCGAGCATTCGAATGCAGGCGAAGGCGCGGGCACAGGTGCCGGCATCGGCGCAGTCGTCGGCGGCGCTGGCGGCCTTCTGACGGGCCTTGGCCTGATGGCCATTCCGGGCGTCGGCCCGGTCGTCGCAGCCGGCTGGCTGGCGGCAACCGCAGCCGGCGCTGCCGCCGGTGCGGTCGCCGGCGGTGCAACAGGCGGCATCATCGGCGCAATGACGAGCTCCGGTGTCTCTGACGAGGACGCAAATGTCTATGCTGAAGGCGTTCGCCGCGGCGGCTCGTTGGTCACTGCGAGGGTTGAGGACGCGCTTGTCCCGGAAGCAGAAGCAATCCTCAGGCGCTCCAACTGGGTGGACCCGGCCGCACGCCGTGCCGCTTACACCAAGGAGGGTTGGACCAAGTTCGACGACACGCTCGACCCCTATGGCCCGGAACAAATCGAACGCGAACGTAGTCGTTATCGCCTCTGAACTCTATGCATGCGCGCGCCAACTAGCGGGCGCGCTGGGCTCGGCATAGTATCGGGCTCGGGATAAGTGCCGTTATGCCGAATTCGGCATAACGGCACGAACATATCCCTCGCCCGTACCCCAAGAGGCGCTTTTTCGCGCGAATCCGGACTGCCCGGCGAACTATAGGCGAATTCTTCGCCGCGACCGGTCGGCGGTCGGAACGCACCGTCGCGCTCGGAAAGGCTCTACAGGTCGGCCGAGAGATCGAAGAGCTGCTGAGCGCCCAGATGAACAACCTCGCCTTCCCCCTGGATCCTGCCGTTGATCGCCATCATGCTGGCGCCGAGCACGACGCGACGCGACCGTTCGAAGAGCTTCGGCCAGACGACGATGTTGGCAATGCCGGTTTCGTCATGGATTGTGAGGAAACATCACGCCCTTTGCCGATCCTGAAAATTCGATGGGACGGGGAACGGCCCGCCAGTTTGCGATTTCAGAAGCGCTTCTTGAGGAAATGGGTTCTTTCGCAGCCGGATGACAGTGGTTTTAAAGTGATGATTTTGGTTGTCTGTCAGTTGCTCAGAAACCACCGCCACCGCTGGTGCCGCGAGAACTGGTCGGCATTGCAAGCTAAGGGTTACGACAAGCAGGGTTGAAGGTGAGAGTGCGGACACGTTAGCGCTCGGCTGGCATTCGTCGGCGACGAAAAGAACGGCAATATCGCTGTGTTTACCATCCCTGTCGGGTCCCGGCGCAATGGAAAACTCGCCAAAGAAGCATCTCAATGACAAGCCGGACTTTCACGACAGTGTGGTATGTGCGCCTTCTGACCCGCTGGCCACAACGGCCGTAACTGCAGCGACCAGAGAGCATGTGCTCTCGGCAGGAAAAGGCGCAACCATCGTCTCGAAAAGGAAATGCGTAGACAGCTCTGGCTCGAGCGCAGCGCTAAGCAGTGCGACAAGGTGGGAACATTACGTGCGATCGCATGGTTCGGGCGTCTGACATCACGCCGCGGGACCTCCATGCCATTATTGCCAGCCGCGCCTAGGGCGCTACGACGAATAGTTATCATCAGCGACTTCCAGGACGGCGACGCCGAAAACGCAGAGCCTCGCACCCCGGCGTGGTATCGCGAACAGTGGCTCGCGGGCAATCGGGGACCTCGCCCACAACCCGCTGATCGGGGCCCAAACCTTCAGGTAATCGGCGGCTATATCGAACGGCTACCGCTCGCCGTTCTCAAAGCCGGTCTTGTGGACTGCGCCGAGGTCTGGACACATTGGCACGGCGCTACGCCACCGATTGATCAGCCTGTCACCAGCCCATTCCTGACCCGCCGGGCATTTCAGGCAAACGGGTCCGAAACGCCGTTTTCTTCCAACGACATGCTCGGACACCTTGCCGCCTTCGGGCCGCCGTCGATCCTTTGTGTCTGGGGTCTTGGTGTGAGTGAAGACGTGTTGTTGGCATGCCGCGACAGTTTCAAGATTTATAACTCGATCGACGCGCCCGCCCTGCGCGTTCCCTTTGAGGTGAGCCGCCATTTCGACCTTATCCTCACTGGCTCCGAATGGCAGTCGGAGGCGGTATGCTCGCACCATCCGACGATACCCACGATCATCATGCCTATCGGACCGGAGTTTGCCTCCGAACTCACCTTCAGGCCGATCGACGTTCCGAAGACCTACGACATGATCTACGTTGCTGCCGCGCAAGCCTATAAGCGGCACGACATCCTGTTTCGCGCGCTTGCCAAGCTTCCCGGTTCGATGCGCGCCCTTTGCGTCTGCGGGTACGGCGAGATGATCGACACATTGCGAAGCCATGTCTGCGAACTCGGCATCAATGTCGACTTCATCGATCCACCCGGCGTGCCGTTTGCGGAGGTGAACAGGCTGATGAACCAGGCGCGTATCGGCGTGGTCTGCGGCATCGATGACGGGGCACCGGCGATCCTTACCGAATACATGTTGGCGGGAATACCGGTCCTGGCCAACAGCCAGCTGCGCTGCGGATTGCAATTCATCACTCCCGAGACGGGCCGAGTGGCCTCGCCCGAAGATTTTCACGAAGGCATTCGCGACATGCTGGCCCGGCTCGATACGTTCAAGCCCCGCCAGGTCGTTCTCGCCAACTGGACGTGGCCGCACAGCCTGCGAAAGCTGAGTTCCTTCATTGGCGGGTCAGCCGGATAGAACGCCATCCGGGAACATTCGTCGCCATTCGCAGTTCGGGATCATTGCGATTGCGAGGCCCCTCGATGAATCTGCTGAATTCCGTCCCGCAATTGTCCGACGACAGCCTGTTGGATCACGCGCCGCTCATTTGTTTTTCGCATCTCAGATGGGACTTTGTGCTCCAGAGGCCGCAACATCTGATGGAACGGTTTTCGCGTGGGCGGCCGGTCTTCTATTTCGAGGAGTTCATCCCCACCGACCATCATTTGGCCTATCTGGAGATACACCCCTTCGAAGGAACGAGCGTCAAGGCTGTTCGCCCGCGGATTCCCCATTGGTGGAACGAGGCCGATCGAGAGGCTGCTCTTCGCAGGCTGTTGGACGACCTGATTTTGCTCCACGGCGGCAAGCGTCCGATCCTTTGGTTCTATACGCCGCTGATGTTTGCCTTTGCCCAGCATGTTGACGCGGTCGCGGTTGTCTATGATTGCATGGATGAACTCGCGAACTTCAAATTCGCCCCGGCCAATCTCAAAGCCTGCGAGCAGGCCTTGATGGCTAGCGCCGATGTCGTTTTTACCGGCGGCCTCAGCCTCTACGAGGCAAGACGGGACCAACATGACAACATCCATGCGTTCCCGTCGGGGGTCGATACGCATCACTTCCGCGCCGCCCGAGGCTCGTTACCCGTTCCAGCCGACCAGGCGGATATTCCTCAGCCTCGTCTCGGCTACTATGGGGTGATTGACGAGAGGCTCGACCTCGATCTGGTCGGCAGCGTCGCGTCGGCCCGGCCTGATCTTTCCTTTGTGTTCCTGGGACCGATTGTGAAGATTTCGCCGGACGATCTACCCCGAGGCGCAAACATCCATTATCTCGGGCAAAAGGCCTATTCCGATCTTCCGGCATATCTATCGGGCTGGCAGGCCGCGCTGATGCCGTTCGCACTAAACGAGGCCACGCGCTTCATCAGCCCCACCAAGACCCCCGAATATCTCGCCGCAGGCCGGCCGGTCGTTGGAACACAAATCGTCGACGTCGTGCGCACTTACGGCGACGTGCCGGGAGTGTTCTTGGCAAATGGCGCCCAGGCCTTTGCCGAGGCCTGCGAAGCGGCACTCATCTTGTCCCGCTCCGACACGGCCTGGTTGGATGTGGTGGACGGGGTTGTGGCGCAATCGTCATGGGACAGTACCTTTCGCAGAATGTCCGCGCTTGTCGACCAGGCGGCAGCGCAAAAAATCGTTTCGGCCGCCGTTCCCGAGAGATTTCGCGCCGGCACCAACCGCCGACCACCTTCGGATACCTTCGACTATCTGATCGTCGGCGCGGGATTTGCCGGATCGGTTCTTGCCGAGCGGCTCGCAGCCGATGGTGGCAAAAAGGTCCTTGTCTGCGACAGGCGCTCCCATATCGGCGGCAACACCTACGATCACTATGATGAGGCGGCGATCCTGGTTCACAAATATGGCCCGCACATCTTCCATACCAACAGCGAGGACGTCGTCGCCTACCTTTCCCGCTTTACGGCATGGCGGCCCTATGAACATCGAGTGCTTGCCCAGGTCGGCGATCTGCGCCTTCCGATTCCCATCAATCGCACGACACTGAATGCTCTCTACAACATCGATCTGACCAACGATGCCGAGACGGCGCGGTTTTTGGCGGATCGGGCGGAGCCTTGCGATCCGGTGAAGACATCGCGCGACGTGGTGATATCGCAGGTTGGCGCGGAGCTCTATCGGACCTTCTTCGAGGGCTACACTCGCAAACAGTGGGGGCTCGACCCCTCCGAACTCGACCGATCTGTGACGGCACGTATCCCCACCCGGACCAACACCGATGACCGCTATTTCCTGGACCGCTTTCAAGCCATGCCGCTTGACGGCTATACCCGCATGTTCGAACGGATGCTGAACCACGACAATATCACCGTGATGGTCGCCACGGAGTTCGCCGATCTCAGGAATGAGGAACTGGCTGACCATACGATCTTCACAGGTCCCATCGACGAATACTTCGGCCATTGCTTCGGGCGCCTGCCCTATCGCAGTCTGAAGTTCACCCACGAGACACGTGATGTGAGGCGACTGCTGCCGGTCGCGGTCATAAACTTCCCGTCGGAGGATGTGCCCTATACGCGCGTCACCGAATACAAGCACCTCACGGGTCAGATCCATCCGAGGACCAGTATCAGCTATGAGTATGCAAGTGCCGAGGGAGAGCCCTACTATCCGATCCCGCGCCCGGAAAACCAGGCGCTTTACAAACAATACGAGACCCTGGCGCGTACGTGCGGCGACGTAACCTTTGTCGGGCGGCTTGGTACCTACAAATATTACAATATGGACCAGGTCGTCGCCCAGGCGCTAGCGACATATCGGCGCCTGCGGGATCGGCAAGGAACCAGCGGAACCCTCGCCGGCGCCCGGCATGACTAGAAAACCTCACGTCACTCTAGCGACCGATAGCCTCAATCCTTCCGGGATGGGCGAACACATGCTCGCTCTCGGCCGCGGTTTGAGCGAATGCTGGGACGTCACAGTCGCGATCATGTCCGAGGATCCGACGGGCTTGTTGGTGCGCGCGGCGCGCTGCGGACTGGCAATCAAGCTGATCCAGGATACAGACGAGTTTCACGAGTGGCTGTCGAGATCCAGAATCGATATTCTGCATGTCCACGCAGGGATCGGATGGGAAGGGCATTCTCTCGCAGCGGCGGCCGATGCCCGAGGCATTCCGATCATACGCACCGAGCATCTCCCATATCTTCTCAATGACCCGGAACAAATCGAGTGTTACCGACGCGAAACCGAGAGATTGGCGCATCTCATCGTCGTTTCCGAAGCCTCACGTCAAAGCTTCCTTGAGGCACGGGTCGCGCCCTCGCGTTTGACGGTGGTCCGAAACGGCATCTTTCCGCTGCTGCCCGTGCGATCCGCCATCGATTTTTCGGAGGGACTCGGCCTTGTCGGAAAGACGGTCCTTTTGACCGTCGCGCGTTTCACCGAGCAGAAAGACCAGGCGTCGCTGGTGCGCGCTTTGCCGGCCGTCTTGGAGGGCAATCCTTCCGTTGTCTTGCTTCTTGTGGGGACTGGTCCCGAAGAAGAGCGCGTGAGGGCCCTGGTAACGGATTTTGACCTGGCCGACTACGTCCAGTTTCTAGGGCAAAGGGACGATGTCGCCGAGATCATGGCCATCGCCGATCTTTTCGTTCTTCCATCGCACTTCGAGGGGCTTCCGCTGGCCGTTCTGGAGGCCATGTCGCTTGCGGTGCCCGTGATCGCAACCCGCATTGGCGGGACGGTGGAGGCGCTCGGCGATGATCATCCTTATTTCACCCAGCCGGGCAATCCGGCGGAGATTGCCGCAGTCATCAATCGCGCGCTAGCCGATCCCGGTCGACTGGCGGCAAGCGGCCGGTCCGGCCTTGAACGTTTCAAGCGGGACTTTTCCGTCTTTCGAATGGCCGCTGAGACTTCGGCGGTCTACGAGCGGCTCCTGAACCAGCCGCGAAACCGGACACAAAAGGACAGGTCAATGGAAAAGACACGGCTGGGCTTCATCGGCGTCGGCGGCATCGCGCGCCGGCACCTGGACGTTCTGGCGAGCTTCGACGATGTCGAACTCGTGGCATTTGCCGACCCTGATCTTGGACGGGCAGACGAGGCGGCGATGCGCTTCGGCGCGAGATCGTTCGCGCATCATCGCGAAATGCTCGATACGCAACAGCTTGACGCGGTCTATATCTGCATCCCGCCTTTTGCCCATGGCGAGCCCGAACGCGATCTCATCCAGCGCCAGATACCGTTTTTTGTCGAAAAGCCGGTGTCGCTGGGCCTGGCGCAGGCCGAAGACATCGCTGCGGGCGTGGCCAACGCCAACCTCGTCACCGCTGTCGGCTATCATTGGCGCTATCTCGATATCGTCGACGAGGCAAAAAGCCTGTTGGCAGACAATCCCGCACAGCTTCTATCAGGCTACTGGCTCGACTCGACCCCCCCGCCGGAATGGTGGTGGAAAGAGGGGAAATCGGGCGGTCAGATTGTCGAACAGGCAACCCACCTCCTTGATCTCGCCAGGTGGCTCATCGGAGACGTCACGGAAGTCTACGGGCGCGCCAGCTACAAGGACAGGCCGGAATTTCCAGGCCTGGACGTACCGACGGTGACGACGGCAAGCCTCACCTTTGAAACGGGCGTGGTCGCCAATATAGCTTCCACCTGCCTTCTCGGCTGGAGCCATCGGGTCGGCCTGCACATTTTTGCCGAAAGGCTGGCAATCGAGCTGACCGATCGCGACATCATGGTTGATATTGGACGCGGTCGCCCCGTGCGCACCGCCGACGGCGATCCAGTCTGGCGCGAGGACCGCGATTTTATCGACACCGTGCGTGGCGGTGAAAACCGCATCCGATGCCCCTATGGCGACGCTGTAGCAACCCACCAGCTTGCCCTGGCCGTCGTGTCCTCGGCTCGGAGTGGGTCGGTCGTGCACCTCGACCCCTCGGGGATCAGACGGCCTCAACCGGCGCCGCTGCAGCCGCAGCCGCGGCTGCGGCAGGGGCTTGCATCAGGCCATCGCAAGATATGCTCGCTTGGCGTCGAGGCGCCAGGCCGCGCCTATTTCTTCGACTATGACGAAGGACCGCCGGCAGATGGCCAGTTGCGGCTTGACACGCTGTTCACTGGTCTGTCCGCTGGTACCGAGCTGACGTTCCTGAAGCATACCAATCCTTATTTCCATTCCCGCTTCGATGGCGGGCGTGGTGTCTTTATGGAAGGCGAGCCCGATCTGCATTATCCCGTTCCATTCCTCGGCTACATGGAGGTCGCGCGCGTTTCGCAGTCGCGTGCACATGGTTTCTCCGAGGGCGCGGTGCTAGCGGCGAGTTATGGCCATAAGAGCGGCCATACGGCGGACCCCTATCACGATCTCTTGGTCCAGATGCCCCTCGAACTCGATCCCCTGCTCGGCATCTTCGTCGCCCAGATGGGGCCGATCGCCGCCAACGGGATCCTCCATGCCGACGCGGAAACGTTCGGGGCCAATGTCCCCGCACTCGGTGCGGGTGTCGCCGGTCGTCCGGTGATCGTTCTCGGGGCCGGCACCGTCGGTCTGATGACGGCGCTCTTTGCCCGCGTGCTTGGCGCCTCCGACGTGTTGATTGCCGACCCTTCCGACTTTCGCCGAGAAAAGGCGGAGGCGATGGGGCTGACCGCGATGACGGAAGATCAGGCTTGGCAGCATGCCAAGGCACGTTGGCACGACGGGACGATGGGACGCGGTGCCGATCTTGCGTTTCAGACACGAGCTCACCCCGGGAGCCTGCATACGGCCCTCAAAGCTTTGCGGCCGCAGGGTACGGTGATCGATCTTGCCTTCTACCAGCACGGAGCGGACGCCTTGCGGCTTGGCGAAGAATTCCACCACAATGGCCTGAACATACGGTGCGCTCAAATCAACCGCGTTCCCCGCGGGCTCGCTCCACTCTGGGATCGGCGCCGGCTTGCGTGTGCGACTGTCGACCTCCTTGCCTCGGACGGAACGATGATCCGTGAGCATATGGTTACCCATGTCGTCCCTATCGACGAGGCACCATCCTTCCTCGCTGATCTGGTCGAGAACCGACCGGAGTTTCTGCAGGTCGTCTTCAAGGTTGGCAAATGACCATCGAACCGACGCCGATACGGATCCTATTCGTTTTTGCTTGGCTGGTCGTCGGGGGAGAGGAGACCGAAGTGCGACTGCTGGCCAAACACCTCAATCGCCGCCGGTACCGCATCGACGTCGTGGCCTGCTTCAAAAAGCCCGGCATGCCCGAGCAGACCCATGTCCAGCTTCGCTCGCTAGGGATCGACGTCGACACCACGCCCTACGACCTGTCGTTTAACGACACCGTCAACTACCTTGCCGGAAAAATCTCGAGCTACGACGTCGTGATCTCCTGTCAGAACGTCGCGGATATCTATCCTGCGTTGGAGCGCCTGCATCTTCGCCCGCCGCTGATCGAACATGGCGGGCTCGTTTCTGAAGCACTCGCCGGCCCTAAACATTTGACGACCCGCTACGTCGGCGTATGCCGTTCCATCCGCGACGCCGCCGCATCGCGGATGCCGGGACGCGAGCATGATGCGCTTGAGATTCCTTCGATGGTCGACCTCTCGGCGTTCGATCCGGGATTGCGGGGACCGACCCGTAGGGCCCTGGGGATTGCCGGGGACGAGGTCCTGATTGGCTGGGTCGGCCGGCTCGACCCCAAGAAGAACGTCGAGGACTTTATCGAAGCCGCTGCTCGGGTGAGTGTCGCGGCCAAGCATGCCAGGTTCGCAATTGTCGGCGGGCCTGATGCCTTCGTGCCGGACTATGCGGTTCAACTTAAGGCCATGGCGGCCCAACGCGGGCTGGGCGGTGTGCTTCAGTTTCTGGGCGACCGGCAGGATATCCCTGCCCTCATGGCGTCATTCGACATCTTTGCCTGGCTTTCAAATGGCGAAGGTATGCCGCATGTCATTGGAGAAGCCGGTGCAGCAGCCCTGCCGGTGATCGCGACGCCCGATAACGGCGCGAAGCAGCAAATAGACGACCACATATCCGGCGTATTTGTCCCCTATCGGGATGCCGCCGCCGTGGCCGGACATATGATGGCTCTGTTGCGGGACACGCAACGCCGACACGCACTTGGCATCGCACTACGGCGGAAGGTTGAAACCACCTATTCAATCGAGGCGGTTTTGCCGCAGTGGGAGCAGCTGCTGGAGGATGTCTGCAGCAAGCGCCAAGCGGCTGGCCCGACCGGTCTGTTCAGGTCTTTTCTGCAGGGAGGTTTCGAATGCTCTACCCATCGCCTTCGGCCGTGGGAAGGTGAGACCATGGGCCGCCGTCTCGATATGATCGCCGCCGTCGGCCACGATCGCTACGCCGAAGAGGACTACCGGCAGCTTCTAGGCATGGGGATTTGCACGGCGCGCGACGGCTTTAGATGGCACCTTATCGAGAAATCCGGTGGTTATGACTGGTCGAGCGTGCGACCGATGGTACGGGCGGCCGCGGTGACCGGCACGCAGGTCATCTGGGATCTGCTGCATTATGGCTGGCCGGACGATCTCGACATCTGGTCGCCGTGTTTTGTCGATCGCTTTGCTGCCTTCGCCGGCGCTTGCGCCAAGCTGGTGCGCGAAGAGTGCGACAGTGTTCCCTTTTACTGCCCGGTCAATGAGATTTCGTTTTTCTCCTGGGGCGGCGGCGATGCCGGCTATCTGAATCCTTTTGCCAATGGCCGTGGCTTTGAACTGAAGGTGCAGCTGGCGCGCGCCGCTATCGCTGCGATGGACCAAATCAGGGCAATCGACCAGCGCGCGCGCTTCGTTCACTGCGAGCCGGTAATCAACGTCACCGCGCATCCCTCACGGCCCGAAGAGCGGGGCATCGCCGAAGGTCACCGCCAATCGCAATACCAGGCGTGGGACCTCATTGGCGGACGGTTGTGGCCACAGATCGGGGGACGCGAGCGCTATCTCGATGTCATCGGCGTTAATTATTACTTCAACAACCAATGGATTCATGGGCGCGCGCCGATCGACATCGGGCACGAGTTATACAAGCCCCTCAATGAAATTTTGCGCGAGACTTTCGCCCGATACGGCAGGCCAATCCTCATCGCCGAGACCGGTATCGAGAACGAGCGACGGGCGACGTGGTTCGAATATGTCCTTGGCCAAGCTTCCCTCGCGATGCAGTCTGGCGTTCCGTTGGAGGGACTATGCCTCTATCCGATCGTAGATCATCCAGGTTGGGACGATGGCCGTCACTGCGCAAATGGCGTTCTTTCGACCGAGGTCACGACTTCCGGACGAACTGCCTACGCACCGCTTGCGACCGCCATTCAAGAGGCGGGGGCTCGAGTCCCTTTCGCCGCCCGCGAGTCGGCCAAAAGATAAAATTCCGTCGCAAGCCGCCCGATGAGAACGGGACGGCAGATCAGCCTTAAGCGCGAACGGACCAGCGTCTCGTCATGCGCTGAACGCTAGCAGGACACGTTCCTGGTCAAGCCGCCAAGCAAGCATTTTTTCCCGACGACAGTTTCCGGGAAGTTGCGGTGCCCGTCTATCTCGATATTCCCGCCAGCGGGAGCTGCGTCATAGGAGCGGTTGGCCAGATCGGGCAGGAACCTGAGGCTCCACTTCTGGATTGGCTAGAACGAACTTGCCCGTGAGATCGACTATTTTTTTATGAGATTGCCGGCGGTGCATTGGGGTTGGCCTCCTGCTCGAAGCATCGGGCCACCTTTTGCTGGTGGATGCCGACCGGCCGGGAGAGGAGGCCAGGGTTTACGGCTGATGCGGACCCTTCCGACAGCCAGTCGCCGTGATCAGCCAGCGCAATCCCGTCAATAGGACGATGGGGAAATGAGGATCTGACCGCCGTGACCGGTAACTCACCACCAGTTGCAAACAGCTCCATGGTCTGGCGATAAAATTCGAAAACGATTGGATTGGTCGCCTTGAACCAGTTGATCATGTCGGTACCTTTGCCTTGGGAGGGCGAGGACGAGCGGCAGCTCGACGGGTCCGGGATTTAAGGTCCTGTAATTGACGCCGACTTACATCTCAAAGAAAAAGCCCCGCGGTTGTTGCGACCGCGGGGCTCTTTGACGCCTGACCAGGGAGAGTAGGTCAGGCAGCCTTGACTTTACTGGATGTGCGCGCCCATTCGGGCAGCCAGTTGCCGTGGGTGGCGAGCAGGTCGTCGACCAGCGACCAGATCTGGTCGAGGTCGAGTTCGGCCGCCGTGTGCGGGTCCATCATCGCGGCGTGGTAGATGTGTTCGCGATTTTCGGTCATCAGCGCCTGCACCGTCAGTTCCTGGACGTTGATGTTGGTGCGGATCAGCGCAGTCAGCTGCGGCGGCAGGTCGCCGATGAAGGTCGGCTGGATGCCGGAGGCGTCGACCAGGCAAGGCACTTCGGCGGCGCAATTTTCGGGCAGCGAGGTGATGCAGCCGTTGTTGCGGACATTGCCGTAGATGACAGAAGGTTCGCCGGTCCAGACCGAATTGATGATTGAGGAGGCATATTCCTTCGACGGCTTGACCTCGATCTTGTCGGCCGAGCGATAGGCCTCGGCCTGGCCCTTCCAGCGTTCGATCTGCTCGATGCAGCGCTTCGGATATTCATCGAGCGGAATGCCGAATTTCTCGATCAGGTCGTCACGGCCTTCCTTGATGAAATAGGGCGTATATTCGGCGAAATGCTCCGAGCTTTCGGTGACGAAATATCCCAGCCGCGTCAGCATCTCGTAGCGCACCTTGTTCGGGCAGCGCGGGTTCCAGCCGGGCTTCGGCGCCCTGCCCTCGCGATAGGCGCGCAGGAGATCGGGATAGAGGTTGCGGTAGGAGCCGTCGGCCTGGCGATGCTCGAATTTGAGATAGAAGGCCATGTGGTTGATGCCGGCTGCGCGGTAGCGGATTTCCTCGTAGGGGATGTCGAGGTCATGGGCGAGCTCCATCGCCGTGCCCTGCACCGAATGGCAAAGGCCAACCTGGCGGATCGTTGGGTATTTTTCCGATATCGCCCAGGTGTTGATCGCCATCGGGTTGACATATTGCAGCATGATCGCCTCGGGGCAGACGGCGAGCATGTCCTCGCAGACCTTCCAGAGATGCGGCACGGTGCGAAGCCCGCGCATGATGCCGCCGACGCCGAGCGTATCGGCGATCGTCTGGCGCAGACCATACTTCTTCGGCACCTCGAAATCGGTGACCGTGCAGGGCTCATAGCCGCCGATCTGGAAGGCGACGACGACGAAATCGGCGCCTGACAGCGCCTTACGCTGGTCGGAATAGGTCTCGGCCTTGGCCTTGACCCCGAGCGTCGAGATCAGCTTGTTGACGACGATTGCACTTTCTTCCAGCCGCTGCGGATTGAGATCCATCAGCGCGATCGTCGCACCGGATAAAGCGGGACGCTGCAACACGTCGCCGATGATGTTCTTCATGAAGACGGTGGAGCCTGCTCCGATGAATGTGATTTTGGGATTTGCTGCCATTATAGCCTCCGGCATTCGATAATCATGCTACCTCGAAAGCGGCCTTGACGAGCCGTTCGGTGTAGGCGGTCTTGGGATGGGTGAGAACTTCGTTGACGGGCCCTTCTTCGACGATCTTGCCATGCTGCATGACGATGACGCGATGGCAGAGGGCTCGCACGACCTTGAGATCGTGGGAAATGAAGAGGTAGCTGAGACCCCGCTCGTCCTGCAGCTTGCGCAACAGTTCGATGATCTGCGCCTGGACGGAAAGGTCGAGTGCGGACGTCGGCTCGTCGAGCAGGATGAATTCCGGCTCCAGCGCGATGGCGCGGGCAATGGCGATGCGCTGGCGCTGGCCGCCGGAAAATTCATGCGGGAAACGCGACAGGATATTGCCGGGCATGCCGGCGGCAATCAATGCCTCCCGCACCCGGTCCTGCCGTTCGCTCCGGTTGGCGCCCAGACTGTTGACGACGAGCCCTTCCTCGATGATCTGGCCGATCGTCATGCGTGGATTGAGCGATGAGAACGGGTCCTGGAACACCACCTGCATGCGGGCGCGAAACGGCCGCATCTCGCCCCTGGAAAGCCCGTGGATCGGCTGACGGTCGAAATGGATCTCGCCTGCCTGCGGTGTATTCAGCCGCAGGATCGCCTGGCCGAAGGTGGTCTTGCCAGAGCCGGATTCGCCGACGAGGCCGAGCGTTTCGTGACGACGCAGCGTGAGGCTCAGGCTGTCGACGGCTACAAGCTCGCGCATCTCCGGCTTAAGAAAAGTGCCGTGGCGCATCATGAAGCCGACGCGCACGCCCTTGGCATCGAGGATGACATCCGACCCCTCCGGCAGCGGATTGGCCTGGCCACGCGGCTCGGAGGCAAGCAGATGCCTGGTATAGGCGTGCTGCGGATTGGCAAACAGCGCTTCGGTGACATTGTGCTCGCGCACTTCGCCATGCTGCATCACATAGACGTAGTCGGAGAACTGCCGCACCACGGTCAGATCGTGGGTGATGAGGATGACGGCCATCCCCAGCTCTTTCTGCAGGTTGCGGATCAGATTGAGGATCTGCGCCTGCACGGTGACGTCGAGTGCCGTCGTCGGCTCGTCGGCGATCAGGACGTCGGGATCATTGGCGAGCGCCATGGCGATCATCACGCGCTGGCGCTGGCCACCGGACAGCTGATGCGGATATTGCATCAGCCGTGCGGCGGGATCCGGGATCTGCACATGTTCGAGCAGTTCGAGTGCGCGCTTTTGCGCATCCCTCCGGCTCATCCGGCGATGGACGCGGATCGCTTCGACGATCTGGCTGCCGATCGTATAGATCGGGTTCAGCGAGCTCATGGGCTCCTGGAAGATCATCGAGATGCGGTCGCCGCGCAGCTTGCGCCGCGCCCGCTCGGAGAATTTGAGGATATTATCGCCGTCATAGGCGACCGTCGAGTTCGCGGCGACGACGGCGCGCTTCGAAAGCAACCCCATCACCGTTCGCGCCGTCACCGATTTGCCGGAGCCGGATTCGCCGACGATCGCGATCGTCTCGCCGCGATAGAGCTGGAAGGAGACGTCCTTGACGGCTTCGACCATGCCGTCCTCGACCTTGAAGTTCACCGCCACATTGCGGGCGTCGATGATCGGCGTGTCCGAGCGGCCATCATGGTCGTGGCGGACGGGCGGGGCGAAGGAATTGACCAGTGCGAGAGCCATATCAATCACCTCAATAAGGATCGACTGCGTCGCGCAGTCCGTCGCCGAGCGCATTGAAGGCGAAGACGGTGACGAGCACGAAGCCGACGGGAGAGAGAATCCAGGGATAGGAGCCGATGACCGAATAGGTCGCCGTATCCTGCAGCATCAGTCCCCAGGAGATCAGCGGCGGCTTGACGGCAAAGCCCAAGAAACCGAGGAAGGATTCCAGCAACACGACACTCGGTATGTGCAGCGTCACCGCAACGATGACGTGGCTCATGACGTTCGGGAAAATATGCTGCATGATGATGCGCTTGTCGGTGGCGCCGACCGCCATCGCCGCCCGGACATAATCGATGCGGGCAAGCGCCAAGGTCTTGCCGCGCACCTCGCGCGACATCTGCGCCCAGCCGAGCGCCGACATCACGACGATGACGAAGGCGAGGAAGACGTTGGTCGGCGCCGTCACCGGGATCAGCGAGGTCAGCGCCAGATAAAGCGGCAATTGCGGGAAGGCGAGCACCAGTTCGACGAAGCGCTGCAGCCAGACGTCGAAAGTGCCGCCGAAATAACCCGACACCATTCCGACCGTCGTGCCGATCAGGGTGACGATGAAGACGACGGTCAGCGCGATCGTCAGCGAGATCCGCGAGCCGATAATGGCGCGCGACAGCACGTCGCGGCCGAACTTGTCGGTGCCGAGGAAATGCACCGGCTGGCCGTCGGTCGAACCGAAGAAATGGCGGTCGGCCGGAATGAGGCCGAGCAGCTTATATTCGGCGCCCTTGACGAAGAAGCCGAGCAGTCGCGGATTGTCGTAATCCATGCCGACGATCGGCTGGAAGGTGACGGGGTCGAGTTCTTCGGAATCCGACAGCGCATAGACGCGCGGCTGGAAAACGAAATTGCCGTCCTTGTCGTGGAAGCTCATCACCTGCGGCGGCGCGAAGCCGACATCGGTCGCCTTCGGATCCATCGGCGCGAAGAAATCGGCAAAGATCGCCATGATCAGCAGCAGCCCGACGAGCACCAGCCCGGCCATGCCGGTCCAGGAGCGCCGCAACCGGCGCCAGACGAGCGCCAGATAGCTCTCATTGCCATGCGAAGGCTTCTTGATCGCAAGTTCGGTTGTGGGCGGGGTGGCCGAAGAGTCGAAAGCAAGCATCTCAGGCTCCTCCGTATTGGCGCACGCGCGGATCGAGCAAGGCGAGCAGCATGT
The DNA here is from genome assembly GCF_000271845.1 of Rhizobium leguminosarum bv. trifolii WSM2297. The sequence continues at coordinate 751,351 of NZ_JH719392.1, forward strand.
CGGCGATGATATTGCCGACGATCAGCGTCGCCGACAGCACCATCATGAAAGTGGCGGTGACATAGACGTCGCCGACCGCCATCGAGCCGACGATCGCCGGGCCGACGGTCGGCAGTGCGAAGATGATCGCGGTTTCGATCTCGCCGGTCAGCATATAAGGCAGGACCACACCCTGGTACATGACAAGCGGATGCAGCGCGTTCGGCACCGCATGGCGCATCACCACCGCTGCGCCGGTCAGCCCCTTGGCCTTGGCCGTCTCGACATACTGCGCATTCAGCGTATCGAGCAGATTGCCGCGCATGACGCGCATATTGTAGGCGAGCCCGCCGAAGGTCGCGATCGCGACGACCGGCCAGACATGGTGAACGAGATCGACGAATTTCCCCCAGGACCACGGCGCACCGCCATATTGGGGCGAGAAGAAGCTGCCGATTTCGGAAACGTTGAACTGGAAGACCAGGAGATAGACGATGATCAGCGCCATCAGGAAGCGCGGCACCGTCATGCCGAGGAAGGAAATCCCCGAAAGCGCGCTGTCGATCCAGCTGTATTGGCGCGTCGCCGCCCAGATGCCGAAACCGATGCCGAGGACCGAGGCGAAGATGTGGCAGACGAGCGCGAGAAGCAATGTGCGCGGCAGGCGCTCACCGACGACATCGGCGACCGGCTTGTTGTAGAACATGCTGTATCCGAAATCGCCGCGCGTGACGATGCCGCCGATCCAGTTGACGTATTGGACGACCATCGGCTTGTCGAGGCCGTGTTCGACGCGGTAGGCCTGGGCCTGGGCTTCGGCCTGGGCGTAGGAGGCGCCGCCCTGATTGATCAGCTGCGATCTTATATAATCGGCATAGTCGCCAGGCGGGGCCTGGATGATCGCGAAAGTCACCACGCTCAGAATGAACAGAACAGGGATCGCGGAGGCTATGCGCACGAGCAGGAATCGTAACATCGGACGGTTCGCTTACCTTGCCGCCGGTCGCTCCTTGTCGGCGCGGCCGGCTTTGTTGGTCATATCAGGCCGCGCGCCACGCGCGGCCTGACTCTCATTTCAGCTGGGAGGGAACTCTCCAGCGCCGCATCATCGAATGCGACGCGCCTCTGTATCAGGCATCAGTTGATCGGGCCCTTGTCGCCGGGTTTGCCGGGCAGCTGCTCTGGGAACAACTCGTATTTGCCCTGCTTGTCGGCAGCCACCCACAGGCGTTCGCGGATCACCGAATCTTCGGCCCAGTTGAACATCATGATCGGCGTCCCCTGCGGCACGTTCGAGAAGCGCTTGTTGACGATCAGCGCGCCCGGATATTCCGTCAGACCGACGGTGTTGACGTGCTCGGTCGAGATCTTCTGATACTGCTTCATCAGGTTGACGCGGTCGTCGTTGTCCTGGCTCGTCCTGAACTTGTTGACGACGTCGACAAGCTCATTTTCGAACGGCATCAGATCGAGCTGGTCATCCTTGCCGGCGCGATGGTGCCAGCTGGTGCGCGGACCGACAGGGGCAAGCTGCTCGGTATTCTGCACCACCGACGACAGCTCCGTCGTGTTGCGCTGGATCAGCCAGTCGAAGCGGCCGGCATAATGGGCATCGTCACGCTTGGCGCCGTCGAGCGCGTTGATGACGATCTTCAGGCCGAGCTTCTCCATCTGGCCGACGACACCTTCTGCAAGGCTCTTGTCGGTCGTGTACTGATTGTTGATCAGCATGACGATTTCGACATCCTTGCCGCCCGCCGTGCCGGCCGGGAAGTTCACGATGCCGTTGCCATCGGTATCCTTGAGGCCTGCCTTGGCGAGTTCCGCCTTGGCGCCCTTGAGATCGAAGGGATAGTAGACGGTGGAGTTGCGGTCGTAGAAGCTGGTGCCGGAGGAAAGCCCGCCCGGATAGATCGCGGTGAACGGCCCCTTGACCAGCGAGTCACCGATCGCCTTGCGATCGAGCGCCATGGTGACGGCCTTGCGGAAGTCCTCATTGCGGTTCAGCTCGCGGATCGCCTGGCCGCGCTCATCCGGGTTGCCCCAGCCGTTGGCGGAGAAGTTCATGCGCAGGTTATAACCGATCAGCCGCGGGCCGAAGGCAAGCCGGGCCGGCGCGGTCTTTTCGGCGGCACGCTTCAGCGAGGCGACGAAGTTTTCCGGCTGCTCGAGGTTGGAGAAATCGGCGGAGCCTGCCACGGCCTGAACGTCGCGGTCGGCCCAGGTCGAGAGCTTGTAATGCAGCTCGTTCAGATAAGGCAGCTGGTTACCCTTCTCGTCGACCTTCCAGTAGTAGGGGTTGCGGCGCATGACGATGATGTCGTCGGAACGATATTCCACCGGCACCCAGGCGCCCATCACCGGCATGTTCATGAACTCCGGCGGAAAGGCGTTCTTGAACTGGTCGTAGGTGTTTTTCGAATATTTCGGATGCTGGGGTTTGAGGATATGCGACGGACCCGGGCAGAAGTTCGGGTAGGACATCGTGTAGAGATATTGCTTCGGGAAGGCCTCCTTGAAGGTCCATTCCACCGTGTAGTCGTCGATCTTCTTCAGCGTCGTGCCGACACCGAAAGCCTCAGGCGATGCACCGCCGCCGAGCGGCGAGACGTTCGGGTCGACGACTTCGTCATCCCAGTAGAACATGATGTCGTCAGCATTGAACGGAGCGCCGTCCGACCATTTGGCACCTTCGACCAGGTGCATGGTCAGCTTGTGACCGTCTTCCGACCAATCCCAGCTCTTGGCAAGGTTCGGCAGCGGCTCGGTGTCCTTGGCTTCCACCTGGAACAGCGGCGCGGTGCGCGTCAGGCATTCGGAAAGGCCGATATCGATGCCGCCCCAGCCCTGCGTCTGACCGGCTCCATAGTTCCAGCCTTCCGGCCGGCCGCCGATGACATGGCGCATCGTATCGCCGTAGACGCCGATGCCGTCGGGCATATTGCCTGTCTTGAAGACCATCGGCTCCTTCGGCAGGCGGTCTTTCACCGGCGGCAGCTTGCCGGCGGCGACGAAATTCTTCGTGACCCAATCGGGCTCGTGATATTCGGGCAGCGCCTTGAACTCCAGGATGGAGTCGCGCGCCACATATTTGATCTTGCCTTCGGCAGGGAATGCCGGCGGCACCGGCGGCACGGTTGCCTCAGAGGCATATGCATTCAGCGCCAGGACCGAGACGCCGAGCGCCAGTCCTGCCAGAATGCCAAGGTTACGGAATTTCATCATCGTTTCTCCCTCTTGTTCCGGAGCGCGGATCTCACGGGCTCCTTTTCCTCGAACGACATGAAGGCGGGCCGGCGGCCCATGGATTTCCCTCCCGGAAACCCATGACGACCCCTCCTTTACGAAAATCAGACGGCCTGCTTCAGCGCCGCCTTTTCCGCGCGCAGCTCTTCGATCGAGCGAACGTTGCGGCGCGCAGCTCCCGCCCAATCGCGGGTCTGCACCTTGGATTTCGACAGCCGCTCCTTGGCGGCCGGCACAGCATCGGCATATTGCGGCAGCCAACGCGCCTGGGCAACGACCATCTCGTCGACCATCTGCCAGACTTCTTCCGGCGTCGATACGGCTCCAACAAGCGGATCGTGCAGCACGGCAAGCTTCAATAGGTCGATGTCGCCTGTTATGGCGGCATGCACCGACATGCGCTGGACGTTGATCGAGGCAATGCAGGTGGCGGCACAAGCTTCCGGCAGCGTGACGCCCGAGACCATGTTGATGCCGAAGCGGTCGACGAAACCAGGCGATTCGATGATCGCATCGGCCGGCAGGTTGGTGATGACGCCATTGTTCTTGACGTTGAAATGGCCGCGATAGACCCGGTTCGTCTCCAGCGCCTCGAGGATATGGCTCGCATGTTCGTTCGAGCGCTTGGCCGGATCGATCGGCTTTGAGGCGGATTCCAGGAATTGCGGGAATTCCGTCTCGAACCAGTTGCGGGTTTCGGTTGAATGGCGGAGATAGCCGCCAGTCTCGCCGTGGATCCAGTCGGACATGTCGATCCAGCGGGTAATTTCCTCCGGCCGCTTGCGGTACCAGGGCAGGTATTCCGAAAGATGGCCGTTGCTTTCGGTGGAATAGACGCCGAAACGCTTCAGCACGTCGATGCGCAGCTTTTCCTGCTGCGAATAGACCGGATGCGCCTCGAAAGCGGCAATCAATTCGTCCTTGCCGATCTTGCGACCGTTGAGGCGCAGGTCGATGAACCAGGTCTGGTGGTTGATGCCGGAGCAGACATAGTCGAGCTCACCGAGCGACTTGGCGCCGAGCACTTCGGCGATCTGTTCGGCGCCATGCTGGACGCCGTGGCAGAGACCAACGGTGTCGACCTTGCCATATTCGATCGCCGCCCAGGTGTTCATCGCCATCGGGTTGGCGTAGTTGAGGAATTTGGCACCCGGTTCGGAGACCTCTCTGATATCCTTGCAGAAATCGAGGATGACCGGGATGTTGCGCTGGCCGTAGAGGATGCCGCCGGCACAGATCGTATCGCCCACACACTGATCGATGCCGTATTTCAGCGGAATGCGGATATCGTCGGCATAGGCTTCGAGGCCGCCGACCCTGACACAGCTGATGATGTAGCGGGCGCCGGTCAGCGCCTGGCGCCGGTCGGTCGTCGCCGTGACCTTGGTCGGCAATCCGTTCGCTTCGACGATCCGGTCGAGGATCGCCTTGATCATCTCCAGATTATGTTCGCTGAGATCGGTCAGCGCGAATTCGACGTCGCGAAACTCCGGAACACACAAAATGTCGGTAAACAGCTTCTTGGTGAATCCAACACTGCCCGCACCGATAATAGCGATTTTGAAACTCATGATCTTCACCTCGACCCAATCGAATGCTACAGAAATGACGGCCACGGAGGACCAGGCCGCATGCTGGCGCATGGGACTGAAAAAGCCGAAAAACTGTCTGTTTTCCTCCCGGCCGCTCTTTCGGCCGTCGTCTCTTCTCTGTTTGTCGAGCGGGATTATGCCCGAAATCGGCAGGGCGACCAGAGAAGGATTATGCTTTCAGGGGTAATTTTGTGCTGCAGAATTTGATTGCCAACGGACAGTCGATGAGGACGGTTTCGCTGCCCCGCGGCCGCCAACGATTGCATGCCATGCCGACCAGCTCCGGCTATGAGGTGCGCGAGAACGAGCCCTATGACTGGGACGGCCGAAGGCGCGGCCAGACGCCGTTCACCGTGCTGCAGCACACGATCAGCGGCACCGGCCGGCTGCGCTACCAGAATCGCAACTATCGGCTCCAGGGCGGCGACACGCTGCTGGTGCTCGTCCCGCACAATCACCGCTACTGGCTGGAGAAGGGCGACCGCTGGGAATATTTCTGGATTTCGATGAATGGCGAGGAAACGCTGCGCATCCACCAGCTGGTACTGTCGACCGCCGGGCCCGTGCTGAAGCTGCAGTCATCGACGATCGATCATCTCGCCGATTGCAGCCTGCGCCTCGTCACCGGGGCGACCTCTCCGGGTGCCGCCTCGGCGATTGCCTATGAAGCGGCGATGGCGCTTTACGACGACGTCTTCGGCTCGCCGGCCTTTGCCGCCGAGCTCAGCCTGATGCAGCCGGTGATCGACCATATCAACGCCAATCTCGAAAAGCCGCTGCCTGTCAGCGAACTTGCCGGCATCGTCGGCCTCAGCCGCGCGCATTTTTCGCGCAGTTTCGCCGAGAGCGAGGGCATGCCGCCGGCCGAATTCGTGCTGCAGCAGCGCTTGCAGCGCGCCGTCAAGCTTTTGACCAAGGCCGACTTTCTGCCGGTCAAGGAAGTTGCCATCATGTGCGGCTTCGAGGATCCTAATTATTTCTCCAAGGTCTTCCGCCGGGTTTACGGCACCAACCCAACGGAGTTCCGCACGACCGGCATGTATGCCAGCATCGGCAAGCTGAGATAGCCGGCGGTCTGTTTCTGCTGCCGCGCGCCCTCCTCCTCAGGCCCGCACCTCGAACACCATGTTGAACGGAGTTTCCGTCGCACGGCGGAAATGCTTGAAGCCGGCGTCGAGCGCCACCTTGCGCAGCTTCATTTCTCCCGCCTGTGCGCCGAGCCCGAGCCCCACTTCCTGGGAGAGCGATGCTGGCGTGCAGATCATCGTCGAGGCGCCGTAATAGACGCGTCCAACCGGATTGAGATTGTCCTTCAGATGATCATGGGCAAAGGGCTCGACGATCAGCCATGTGCCGTTTGGAGCGAGCGTTTCCTTGACATGCCGGCCGGCGCCGACCGGATCGCCCATGTCGTGCAGGCAGTCGAACATGGCGACCATGTCATAGCTGCGCCCTGGAAATTCGGACGCCTTGCCCTGCTCGAAAGTGACGCGGTCGGAAACGCCAGCCTCTTTTGCGGCGGCCTTTGCTCTTTCGATCGAGGGCCCGTGATAATCGAAGCCGGTGAAATGCGACGCGGGATAAGCCTGCGCCATCAGGATGGTCGATGCGCCGTGACCGCAACCGACATCGGCGACGTTGGCGCCGGATTTGAGCTTTTCTTCGACGCCTGCGAGAGCCGGAATCCATTCGTTCACCAGATGGCTGTTGTAGCCCGGACGGAAGAACCGCTCGGTTCCCCGGAAGAGGCAGTTGCTGTGCTCATGCCAACCGAGACCCTTACCGGTGCGGAAGGCATCTGCGACCTTCGGCTCGTCCATCCACATGGATTGCACGACCTCGAAGGCGCCGACGAAGAAGGCCGGGCTGTTTTCCTCGGCAAAGACCATCGCCTGCTCAGCCGTCAGGCTGAACCGATCGGTTTTTTCATCGTAAGCGACATAGTCTGCCGCCGCCTGAGCGCTCAACCATTCCCTAAGATAACGCTCCTTCACCCCGGTCTTGGCGGCCAGCTGCTCTACGGTCAGCGGTGTTCCGTCGGCCATCGCCTTGAAGATCCCCACCTTGTCGCCAAGCACGACCAAGGCACCTGACACGGCGGCGCCGACATCGCCGATGAGACGACCGACCAGCGCATCGAGTTTCTGCATATCCGGCTCACGCATTGTTACCTCCCAGCGTGACAAACGCCTGTAGATTAGGCTTTAATAATATTCAGTCAATCAACCGTCCCCATCGCCCAATCAGGGTAGCTCAACGGTCCTATTGCGCGTCGGCAAGACGTGCGCTTGCCTTCTCCGCCTGTGGTTACATCTTAATATGGCCGACCAAGAGCAGGCCCTGATTTCTCGGAAACCACGGAAACGCTCTCCCCTTCTTTCAATGTCAGGTGGTTGTTTTGTGCCTATCTCCAGCTCAATGCCGGGCCGCGCGGGCCCTCGTCGGATGGTCCGAAGATGACTTGTCTTCTGTGTCGAAAATCGCCAAACAGACGATTGCCGATTTCGAGGCCGGGACGCTTCCCCCGTCTGAGCGAATCCTGCAGGATATGAAGCGTAGTTTGGAGGATGCGGGCGTGCTTTTCATTGCAGAGAATGGCGGTGGTGCCGGCGTTCGCCTTGCGAAAGGCGCCAATGCCTCGATCGACACGAACGAAACCGAGACGGTTCAATATGAAGAACATCTCAAAAACGACGCCCCTCCCGGCGCTGGCGGCTGAATGACAAAGAAGCAAAAGCTTGAACACTCCGAACTGGCGGGGGAATTTTCCGATGACGGCGTAACCGTGCTCGTCGATATCTTTCGAACCGCCGGCAGCAACGAGGACTGGACGATGGAGGTCGTCACGCAAGGCGAGGATCTGATCCGCTGGGACGAGCCGTTTTCGACCGACCGGGATGCCTTCGACGAATTCCTGGCCGTGGTGGCGCGGGACGGGATACGATCCTTTCTCGAAGATGAAGAGCCTTCCGTGCATTGAGGGATATCTGTGAAAAGCATCAATGATCTGGTCGCCTCGGCGAAGACCGTCTGCGACCGATATCGGGCCGGGCGGATGGAACGCGAGACCGTGCGCGAATGGGTTCTCGGCCTTGGCGCCTATCCGTCGCCGCACGGAGACCGCGTGCGCGAAGCCGCCGAATGGTTCCGCCTGCACAATCGCGAGCCCGTTTCCGATGACATTGTGCTGGTCGATATCGACCGGCTCAAGGCGATTTCAGCGCCGTGATCCCGGGGCGTGCGAGGGGGCTGGCCAGGTGCAAGGGCTCGCACATACGAAGCCAGCCGTTGCCTGACCGTTCGATGCAGGATTGATCGCCACGCGCCGGCGCGATCCTGAACGAGAGTTGCGTCCTTCCCTGGAGCGGTTCAGCTCTTCATGGAATCGCAGAACTCCTCTAACATCTTATTTTTACGCAATTCCCGGGAAACCGCTTCGCATTTTCCTGAAACTGCTCGAGCGAGTTGATTTCGATGCTTGATAGGCTGACATGGTCCGGGGTGCTTGCCGATCCTGTCGTACAGGCCGGAACGCTGGCCGTCGTCGGCGCGATCATCACGCGAATAGCGCTTCGCCCCTTCCCAAGCTGGAAGCTCGCGGGCCAGGTATTCTTCTTCGCAGCGCTTACCATTCTGTTGCTCTATCACGACATCGTGCCCTACGAGGTCGGCCCGACGCCGGATTCGACATTCGAACGCGTCTTCATCGCCCTTGCCAAAGTGGTCTGGTGGATCAACGCCGCCTGGGCGCTGATCGGCTTCGTGCGCGTCTTCCTGATCTTCGAGCGCCAACCGCGGGAGGGCCGGCTCGTTCAGGATCTGGTCATTGGCCTGATCTATCTCGGCGCGATACTCTCGGTGGTCGCCTATGTCTTCAGCTTTCCCGTCGGCACGCTGATCGCCACCTCGGGTGTCTTTGCCATCATCCTTGGCCTTGCGCTGCAGAGCACGCTCAGCGACGTGTTTTCCGGCATCGCCCTCAATCTCGGGCGGCCCTACATCATCGGCGACTGGATTGTCCTCAACGACGGTGTCGAAGGACGCGTCGTCGAGACCAACTGGCGCTCCACCCATCTGCTGAACGGTTCGAACGACCTCGTCGTCCTGCCCAACAGCTTCCTTGCCAAGGTTGGGCTGACCAACCTCAGCAGCCCCGACCGCAGCCATGGCGTGACCCTGACGGTCCGTGTCGTGCCGACGATCGGGCCGACGGCGATCCTCGACGTCATGCAGACGGTGCTTCTGAGCAGCGGCTCGATCCTGACCGAACCGAAGCCCGGCGTGCAGATCAAATCGTTGAATGCCGACGCGATGGACGTGGAGCTATTCTTCCGCGTCAGGGATATCGGCCATGCCGGACCGGCGAAGAATGAGATATTCGATCTCATCTACCGCCATATCAAGGCCGCAGGCCTCACTCTCGCGCGGCCGATCGATGCCGCCGGCCCGCCGCCCGATCAGATGCTGTCGGAAGACGTGGTGAAGCCGCACCGGCCGACGCCGCTCAAGCTTCTCGATGCCGTGCCCCTGTTTGCCTCGCTGACCGAGGACGAAAAGGAAACGCTCGCGGCCTCCATGTCGCGGCGGACCTACAAGAAGGACACTGTTCTCCTCGAACAAGGCGACACGGTCGCATCGCTGATGATCGTGCGCAGCGGCGCGCTTATCGCGACCCGGCAGGAAGGCCACAAGGAAATCGAACTTGGCCGGCTGGCGCCGGGAGACTATTTCGGCGAAAGCGGGCTGCTGATCGGCATCGGCGAGGCGGCGAGCCTGCGCGCGCTCACCTTTGTCGTCGTCTATGAGATTGCCCAGGCCAGCCTGACGCCGCTGTTGCACGACAGGCCGGGGATTGCAGAGGAGCTGGCGGCAACACTGTCGCGCCGCATCGAGACCAGCCAGCATTCCTTCGCGACCGACGGCGTCACTCTAAACGGCGGCTCGATGACCTCGCTGGTGACACGGATCCGCCATCTGTTCCAGGTGCCGCAATAGCGGCCTCGTTATTCATGTCGCCCTGGACGGGATTTGGCTGCCCCATGAATCGGTTCAGCTCTTCCTGTTTCGCATTTTTCAGGAATTCCTCTAGCCTCGATCGGGCTGACGCAATCACACCGGTACTCGACGGCGTAGGACCAATGACGATGACGAGCCTGAGACATAATAGCGGCATCGCAGCTTTGTTGCGAAGAGGTCTGGAGGTTCCGCAGCTTTGGTAAATGTGACACCGTTACGAGGCTGACACGGCTCTTGCGCCTTCCGCACGGAGCGTTCCAGCCGCGAAGCGCAAGTCGAGCGCGGCTGGCCAATTCTAATTCGTCCGATCAATAGAGGAATAACACGTGGCAACATTTCCGGAAAAGGCAAAGGTCGTCATCATCGGCCTCGGCGGTATCGTCGGCGCCTCCATCGCGCATCATCTCGCCGAGCGCGGATGGGACGATATCGTCGGCATCGACAAGTCGGGCATACCGACCGATATCGGGTCGACAGCCCACGCCTCGGACTTCTGTTACACCACGAGCCACGACTATCTCTCCGTCTGGACGACGCAATATTCGATCGATTTCTACGAGAAAATGGGCCATTACGCCCGCATCGGCGGCCTCGAAGTGGCGCGCACCGGCGACCATGCCTGGATGGAGGAAATCAAGCGCAAGCTTTCCTCGGCACGCGCTTTCGGCACGCGCGCCCATTACGTCAGCCCTTCCGAGATCAAGGAGAAGTTCCCGCTGATCGAGGAAGATCAGGTCATGGGCGGCCTTTACGATCCCGACGCCGGCCTCGTCATTCCGCGCTCACAAACCGTCGCCGGCAAGCTGGTCGATGCCGCCGAAAAGGCCGGCAAGCTCAAGGTGTTCGGCAACACGCCGGCCAAGTCGCTGATCGTCGAAGGCGGCCGCATCAAGGGCGTCGTCACCCATCGCGGTACGATCATGGCCGACCACGTCATCGTCTGTGCCGGCCTCTGGGGTCGCCTGATCGCGGAGATGGTCGGCGAAGACCTGCCGGTCATGCCGGTCGACCACCCCCTCACCTTCTTCGGTCCCTATAACGAGTTTGAAGGCACCGGCAAGGAGATCGGCTTCCCGCTGCTGCGCGACCAGGGCAACTCCGCCTATATGCGTGATACCGGTGACCCGGCGACGACCGAGGGCGGCCAGATCGAGTGGGGCTATTACGAAGCCACCAATCCGCGCATGTGCCATCCGCGCGATATTCTCGAAAAACACGAAGCCCGGCTTTCGCCCTCGCAGCGCGACCTCGAGATGGAACAGATCATCGAGCCGCTCGAGCGCGCCATGGAACTGACGCCGATCCTCGGCGAACTCGGCTATAATGAAGGTCACTCCTTCAACGGCCTGCTGCAGGTTTCCGCCGGCGGCGGCGCATCCTGCGGCGAGAGCCAGAAGGTTCGCGGCCTCTGGTATTGCGTTGCCATCTGGGTCAAGGACGGCCCGGGCTACGGCAAGCTGATCGCCGACTGGATGACCGATGGCCGGACTGAAATCGATCACAACAGCATCGACTACGCCCGCTTCTATCCGCATCAGCTGACCGAAGAGTTCATCGAAAACCGCTGCTTCGAAGCCGCCCAGAAGATCTATTTCCCGGCCGTTCACACCCGCGAACCCTATGCATCCAGCCGCAACGCCAAGCGCTCGCCGTTCTACGAGCGCGAAAAGGAACTCGGCGGCTACTTCATGGAACTTGGCGGCTGGGAGCGTGCGCACGGCTACGCCGCCAACGAACACCTTCTGGAGAAGTACGCCGACCGCGTCCCGGTTCGCGAGAACGAATGGGACAGCCGCCATTTCTGGCGCGTGTCGAATGCCGAGCATCTGGCGATGAGCGAGGATTGCGGCATCGTCAATCTCAGCCACTTCCACATGGTCGATATCGAGGGACCTGACCATGTCGAGCTGATGGAATGGCTGTGCGCCGCCAAGGTCGGCGGCGATGCAAACATCGGCAAGGGCGTTTACACTCACTTCCTCGACGACGAAGGCATGGTGCGCGCCGACTTCACCGTCTTCCGCATGGCCGACCGCTGCCGTCTCGTCAACGGCGCCGATGCCGGCCCGCGCGACCTGCACTATATGAAGCGCGTCGCCGAAGACCGCGGCCTTGACGTGACCATCACCGACGTCTCGGAAAAATTCGTGACCATCGGCATCTGGGGTCCAAACGCGCGCGACACGCTGAAGAAGGCCGTAGCGGATCCGGCCGGACTCGATCAGGAAAACTTCGCCTTTGCGGCGATCAAGCCGATCGAAATCGCCGGCAAGCCCGTCACCGCCTTCCGCATCTCCTATGTCGGCGAGCAGGGCTGGGAACTGCACATGAAATACGAAGACGGCCTCGCCGTCTGGGATGCGCTGCGCGCGACCGGTGTGATGGCCTTCGGCGTCGAAACCTACGCAAACTCGCGCCGCATGGAAAAGAGCCTTCGCCTGCAGAACGCCGACCTCCTGACCCAGTATAATCTGATCGAAGCCGATCTCGCCCGTCCGAAGGTCAAGGAAGCCGATTTCCGCGGCAAGGCAAAGCATCTGGAATATAAGGCCCGTGAGCACCAGCCGGCCATGCTCTGCACGCTTGTGATGACCGACAATACCGACAAATCGGGTGTGAAGCGTTATCCCCTCGGCAACCTGCCGGTCGTCGATCCCGCCACGGGCGAGGTCCTAGTCGACGAGCTCGGCCGTCGGTCCTACACCACGTCGATCGCCTACGGCCCGACTGTCGGAAAGAACATCGCTTTGGCTTACTTGCCCTGGTCGCATTGCCAGGTCGGACGCAAGCTGAATGTCGAGTATTTTGCCGAGACTTATCCGGTGGAGGTTGTCGGCGTCGGCTACAAGCCGATCTATGACCCGGAAAATCTGAAGCCGCGCACCTAACGCATCGGCCCGGAATCGATTTTCGGAAAGCACGATGCGAGGATTGAAGTAGTACAGCGCCGCGCGTCAAAAAAGCGCGGCGCTGTAAGCACTTAAGCCCTTGTGGCGTCGCAAGGATGGGGCACGAAAAACATTAAGCCTCTTGACCGAAACGAGGAAATTTCGGAGTTCCTCAGATGAAGGCCGTATCGAAAGGCCAGGAAGGTCCCACACTTAATTCCTGCCGTGAAATGCCGGCTTGACAAATTATGAGTCTTTACTCATAATTTCCCCAGATGGAAAACTTACCCCGCCCTACCAGAGCGCTCCTTTGGATAGCGTCGAGCCGCAAAGACTATGCGGATTTTCCGCCCAAAGTTCAGGAAGCTTTTGGCTTTGAGCTGTTTCTGGCGCAGACGGGGCAACACCCTCCATCGGCAAAGATGCTCAAGGGTCTCGGCACGGGTATAGTAGAGCTGGTCGAAGACCACGACAGCGATACCTACCGCGCCGTTTACACCGCCCGTTTTGATACGGCCGTCTACGTGCTGCACTGCTTCAAAAAGAAGTCCAAGAGCGGCATCAAAACACCCCAGAGCGATATCGAGCTGATCAAACGCCGTTTCCGTGATGCGGAAGCCGATTATGCAGCGAAACAAAATGAGGAGCGCAAGCGATGAAAACCGAACATGTCGAGGTTCATGCCGGCCACCCCAACATCTTTGAAGAGCTGGGACTACCGGACGCCGAAAACCACTTCTTGAAAGCGCAGATTGTGGCAGCCCTGCACCGCCTCGTCAACGAGCGCAAACTCAACCAGGCGAAGGCCGGGACCCTTATGGGTATTACTCAGCCGGAAGTGTCCCGCCTCTTCCGGGGCCATTTCCGGGAATACTCCGTTGAACGCCTCATGAGTTTCCTAACAGCTTTCAACCAGGACGTTGAAATTGTCGTAAGGCCTCATGCCAAGGCCGGAGAAACCGGCAACATAACCTTCAATGCCGGCATGGCTTAACGAGATCGGCCCGCCCGACATACTGATTATTCGTTGGCAGGCGGCGTCGAGCTCGCCCGCCCGCTTGTAGAATGTGAAAGCGCTACCGCCTGTTGCCATTTCCGGCTTCGACGCCATCGTCAATGGGACGGCTTGAAACGAACCGTTTCGAGATCAGCCAGCAGCCGAGCGCCCAGAGCGCACCGGCGCACCATCCGGCGAAGACGTCAGTCGGGTAATGGACGCCGAGGTAGATCCGGCTCAAGCCGATGATGACGGCCAAGAAGACGCCGGCGCCCATGACGAAAATCCGCGTCGAGGGGTATCGCTGCGTCCGCGCCAGCAGTGCCCCGAGCGTCAGATAGGTCACCGCCGAGACCATGGCGTGTCCGGAGGGAAAACTGAGATCGCTGACCTCGACGAGATGCGGCACGATATCGGGACGCGGCCGGGCGACGAGGATCTTCAGCACCGTGCTCGCCAGCCAGCCTGATAGCACCGAAGAAAAAACGAAGATGGCGATCGGCCAGCGCCGGTCGAGCAAGAGATAGACGGTGACGAGGACGGTCATCAGCGAGAGAACGGTGATGCCGCCGAGGCTGGTGATGTCGCCGACGGCATGCGTCAGCCAGGCGGGACCGATCGGCGCGCTGAGATCGCCCTGATGTCGCAGCGCCAGCAGGATCGCTTCATCGAAGCGGAGAGTCTCACCCTCGAGCACCTCGCTCGTCAGCCGCTGCAGCAGGAAGAGCCCGCCGGCGATCGACGCCACAATGATCAGTGCCAGCGGCTCATAGGCGTTGAGCCTCGCCCAAACCCCGCGTCGTTGAACGTCACTCATGCCGGCCGTCGCACTCCCTTCATGATGTCTATCCCGTGCCAGATTGGCAATGACGCTCCAGGATTCAAGACCTTGCGGCATTTATGGGCTTTCCCCGGAACGCCCGGTAGCAAAAGCTCAACCTTCTCATGCTATGGCTGGAGCCGATTGCGTTGGAGACGATTTCGACGATGAAAATTTTGACGGCGACGGTTCTGATGGCAGCCGTCCTGCAGCCGGTCGCAGCCCTCGGCGAGACCGAATGGATGGGCGGCGCGCGGCAATGGTCGGTCGGTTTTGCGAACGAGAGCCCTGCCTATTGCCGGCTGCTCTGGGACAGCGAACTCGGCAAGACCATGGAATTCCGTCAGACTGTCACCGAGACCTTCTGGCTGGTGACCAAGACCAGCTGGGACATTCCGGCCGGCACCACGACCGAGGTAACGCTGACAGATCGCGGCATGACGAAGGTGGTCGCCGCCCAATTCTTCGACAAGAACACGCTGCGACTCTGGCCGCCGGCCAGCAAGGACAGCGGCGGATTGAAAAAGGTCATCAAGAATTCCTTTGCCGGAACCCCTGACGTGCAGCTGACCTTTGCCGGCGACGAAGGCGACTGGACGCTGCCGCTCTCGCGGGTGGACCAGCTCTACCCGACGTATCGCCAGTGCCTCAAGCGTCTCGAAGCCGGCGGAAAACCCAAGCAGGTTTCCGAAAGCGGCAAGCCGTTCTGACGGCCTGCCGGATTCACGCCATCGCTGGTGGCGCGGTTTCGCGGATCAGGCTGCGCACCGCCTCGATATCGCCGTTGAGCGGCCGCTCGTCGCCATAATGGGAAATACGCTGCCGCACCGCCTGATAGACGAGGTCGGTGCCTGCCGCCCGCGGCGCGCTTGCCGCCAGGAAATCATGCGCCTGGGCGGCGGCCATCAGCTCGATCGCCAGGATATATTCGGCATTATCGATGATCGTCAGCAGCTTGCCGGCGGCAGCTGTCGGATGCGCGAGAAAATCCTCCTGCAGGCCTGAGGTCAGGCCGCCGTCCAAGGCTGCGGGCGCGGCAAGGCGGCGGTTGTCGTTGCTGAGGGCAGCTGCGGTATATTGGGCGATCATGAAGCCGGAATGGCTGCCGGCATCGCTTGCCAGAAACGGCGGCAGGCCGCTCACCAGCGGGTTGACCAGCCGGTCCATGCGCCGTTCGCTGATCGCGCCGAGCTGCGCCAGCGCAACGGCGAGGCTGTCAGCCACCTGCCCCAGTGCCGGGGCGACGGCATGGGCCTCGGAGGAGACAACGGGTTGGTCGGGCGTGCCCGAGACGGCCGGGTTGTCGGTCACCGAAGCCAGTTCCTGATTAACAACGCGGGCGGAATTGTCGAAGACATCGCGGGCCGCGCCATGCGCATGCGGCACCGACCGAAGGCTGAGTGCATCCTGTGTGCGCCGACCAAAGGCAGCAGCGACAAGGCCGCTGCCTTGAAGCCGGGCGCGCAGCGTCGCTCCCACTTTTTGGATCCCTACCGATGGGCGCAGCGCGAGCACCGCCTCGTCGAAGGCGCCGATCTGGCAGCCGGCCGCTTCCAGCGTCAGCGCTGCAATCGCATCGGCCCAGTCGAGCAGCCGTTCGGCGCGGCAAAGGGCGGTAGCGGTGAGCCCCGTGGCGCAGGCCGTGCCGTTGACAAGGCTCAGGCCCTCCTTGGCGCCGAGCACCAGCGGTTCGAGACCCATCGCCGCTAGCGCCTCGCGGCCGCTCAGGCGCCGGCCGGCGAGCACCGCACTACCTTCGCCGATTACGACAAGCGCAATATGGGCATTATGGACGAGATAGCCGGCCGAGCCCTTGGACGGTACGTCGGGAATGCAGTCATGCTCCAGCATGGCTGCGAGATGTTGGACGATCTCGCGCCGGACGCCGGAATGGCCGTGGGCGAAATTGGCGATTTGAGCAGCGATGATGGCGCGCACCTCGCGGGCACCGAGCAGCGACCCGACGCCACAGGCGTGGCTGAGCACGATGCTGCGCGACAACAGGCTCTGCGAGGCCCGGTCGACCACGGTATCGGCGAGCGCCCCGACGCCGGTGTTGACGCCATAGGCGCGCACGCCGGTCGCAACGATGCTGGCGACGATGCGGCTTGCCTGCTCGACCCGTGCCCAGGCGGCCGGCGATAGCGCAAACGCTTCCCCTGCCCCGACGCTGGCGATGTCGCGCCAGGTCAGCCCATTATCGATGGTGATGGTCATTGACCGCTTCCGAAATGGCCGATGAACTGGCGGAAGGCAGGTGTGGCGCCGCCGGTGAACATCTCATCCGGCTTTCCGGTGCTTTCGATCAGCCCTTCGCGCATGAAAACGACGCGGTTCGATACGTTGCGGGCAAAGCTCATCTCATGGGTGACGACAAGCATGGTCATACCTTCCTCGGCAAGCGCCCGCATGACGCGCAGCACCTCGCCGACGAGTTCCGGATCAAGGGCGGAGGTCGGCTCGTCGAAGAGCATGACCTTCGGTTTCATCGCCAGTGCGCGGGCGATCGCGGCGCGCTGCTGCTGGCCGCCGGAGAGATGAGCGGGATAGGCGTGGCGCTTGTCTGCGATACCGACCTTTTCGAGCAGCGCTTCGGCCTCGGCAATGCAGTCGGCGCGCGGCCGCTTCAGCACATGGACGGGGCCCTCGATGACATTCTGCAGGATCGTCATATGGGACCAGAGATTGAAGGACTGGAACACCATGCCGAGCTCGGAGCGGATATGGTCGACCTGCTTCTGGCTGGCCGGCTTGCTTCGCCCGTTCTTGTGCACCATTTCAACATGCTCGCCATCGACCCAGATCTCGCCGTCGCTGGCGGTTTCGAGCATGTTGATGCAGCGCAGAAAGGTCGATTTGCCCGAGCCGGAGGCGCCGAGCAGCGAAATCACATCGCCGTCTTCCGCATCGAGGGAAATGCCGCGCAACACTTCGTGGGTACCGAAGCTCTTGCGGATATTGCGGACCGAAAGTCTGGTGACGCCTGGCATGATTGCTCCAATCAGGTCAAAGACCGCCTATGCCTTCAGCGGCTGCGGGGCCGCGCGGCGGTGTCGGGACAGCGAATATTCAAGCAGAGCCATGCCCTGCAGGATGATGAAGTTCAGCACGAGATAGATGATTGCCGCGCAGAGGAAGACTTCCATCGTGCGGTAGGTCTGCGAAATGAGCCGCTGGGCAACGCCGGTGACCTCCCAGACGGTGACGAGGCTGGCAAGCGCCGTCGACTTCATCATCAGGACGATCTCGGTGGAATAGGCCGGCAGTGCATGGCGCAAGGCGATCGGCGCCAGGATGCGGCGCACCAGCAGGAAGCCGGACATGCCGATCGAGCGCGCCGCCTCGATCTCTTTCGGTGAAACGGCGCGAATGCCGCCGCGGAAAATCTCCGCCGTATAGCCGGCGGTGCAAAGCGCCAGCGACAGCACGGCGCAGACCATCGGCTCGCGCAAGAACGGCCAGAGGAAGGAATAGCGGATGACCCCGAACTGGCCGAGGCCATAGAATATCAGGAACATCTGGATCAACAGCGGCGAGCCGCGGAAGACGAAGATATAACCCTTGGCAAAGCCCGAGAGCACCCGGTTGCCGCTCACCCGCATCGAGACGATGACGAGGGCCAGCAGGCCTCCGAAGAAGATCGACAGCGAAAACAGGATCAGCGTCGTCGGCACGGCCTTGAGCAGCGTCACCATGGTCGAAGCAAGAAAGGTAAAATCCATCATCGCCTCCTTATGCCTGGCCCATGGCGGATGCCGGCATGCTGCGGTTGGCGCGGCGTTCCGCACCGTTGAAGATGCGGTCGGAAAGGCTGGTCAGGATCAGATAGAGGCAGCCGCCGGCGATGAAGAACAGGAAATATTGCCGCGTCGAGCCCGCCGCCACCTGACTGGTGCGCATCAGTTCGGCAAGGCCGGTCACGGAGATCAGCGCCGAATCCTTGAGGCTGAGCTGCCAGACATTGCCGAGCCCGGGAATGGCCAGCCGCAGCACCTGCGGCATGATGATGCGGCGAAAGCGCAATCCGCGATGCATGCCGATTGCCGAGGCCGCCTCCAGTTCGCCCTTGGAGATGGCGAGGAAGGCGCCGCGGAACACTTCCGCCTGATAGGATCCGGAGATGATGCCGACGGCAAGCGCGCCGGCGGCAAAGGAGGGCAGCCCGAGGAAACCCTCGAACCCCATCGCTTTACCGATCGAGGTGACGGCCGAAGAGCCGCCGAAATAGATCAGATAGATGATCAGCAATTCCGGTACGCCGCGAAACACGGTCGTATAGACATTGCCGAAGGCGACGAGGAAGGGGTTCCCGGAGAGCTTCGCGCCCGCAACGATCGCACCCAGCACCGCGCCGATCGCCAGCGCCGTCGCCGTGACGGCCAGCGTCATCAAGGTAGCGAGAATGAGCAGCGCGCCCCATCCCGTCGAGCCGAAGCCAAGCAGTTCCAAACTTGCCATATCGTCCGTTCCCCGTCCGCGGCAGTGTTTTGTGGATTGAACAATAACACGCGGTCTCCGGCGGGAAAGCCGGAGACCGGTGGTTGCGGCCAGAAGGCCGAAACGCTTATTGCTGCGGGCTGACGTCCACCTTGAACCACTTCATCGAGAGGTTCTTGACGGTACCGTCGGCGAGCGCCGATTTGATCGCCTCGCTGAACTTGTCGCGCAGGTCGGTATCGGCCTTGCGGACGCCGAGGCCTTCGCCCTCACCCCAGATCGAACCGACGATCTCGGGACCGGTGAAGTCGAGCGCGCCATTGGCGCTTGCAAAAGCGTTGGCGAAATAGACGGCATCGTCGAAGCCGAGGTCGATGCGGCCGTTCTGCAGGTCGAGGTCGCGATCGGCGCCGGTCTTGTATTCGCGGATCTCGGCGATGTCGCCGAAATTGTCATAGACGAACTTCGCGTAGACGGTCGCTGCCTGGATGCCGATCGTCTTGCCCTTGAAGGCAGCCTTCAGCGCGTCGATCTCCTTCACGCCGGTCTGGCCGGGCGTCATCTTGATCGTGGATCCGGTGCCAGCAGCTTTGGCCAGCGGGCTGTCCTTGGCGGTGGCGAAGGCGGCCGGCGTGGCGGCATAGGGAATGGTGAAATCGATCACCTGCCTGCGCTCTTCAGTGATCGACAGCGCGTCCATGATGACGTCGAACTTGCCGGCATTGAGCGCCGGGATCATGCCGTCCCAATCGGAGGCGACCAGCGTGCATTCGATCTTGGCGCGTTCGCACAGCACCTTGGCGAGCTCCGGCTCGAAGCCGCCGAGCGTGCCGTCGGCATTGGTGAGATTCCAAGGCGCATAGGCGCCTTCGAGGGTGATGGTCGCCTTCGTCCAGTCCTTGGCGAAGGCGGGCGCGGCAAAAGTGGAAAGAGCGGCGACGCCGCAAAACAGGATTGCAGTGAATTTCATTGATGAATTCTCCTCTGGAATTGAAACAGACCTTGCGGCACCCGGGCCGATCTTCGCCGGCTTGCCCATTCCTGTCCTATTTCTGTATCAAGGACCGATTGGGAGGTTGTATATGGTACCATATGAGATATTTTGTGATATGCAAGAGGAAAGTCGGTTTATGTGGCGAATTCCATTCGTGCAAAAGGAATAGGCAATGAAGCGTTCCGGCGAAATGAAGCGCGAGCTGGCAGAAAATGATAGCACGCCCCTTTATGCGGGCGTCAAGCAGGTGATCCTCGACCGCATCCACAGCGGCGAATGGCCGCCGAAATACCGCGTGCCATCGGAAAACGAGCTGGTCGTCGAGCTTGGCGTCAGCAAGATGACTGCCAACCGGGCGCTGCGCGAACTTGCAAACGAGGGCGAGCTCGTCCGCATCCAGGGTGTCGGCTCGTTCGTCGCCGAGCGCAAGGGCTATTCGGCGCTGTTTGAGGTGCGCAACATTGCCGAGGAAATCGCCGAGCGCGGCCATGTTCACGAGGCAACGGTCGTCGTTCTCGCCCAGGAAACAGCCTCTCCGGAGATCGCCGACGCATTGGAACTTGCAATCGGCGCGGCAGTCTTCCACTCGCTGATCGTGCACAGCGAAAACGGCGTTCCGGTGCAGATCGAGGATCGTTTCGTCCATCCGGAGGCCGCCCCCGAATATCTCGACCAGGATTTTACGACACTGACACCGAACGCCTATCTGACGGCGGCAGCCCCGCTTAGCGGCTCCGAGCACGTCGTCGAGGCGGCGATGCCGCAAGCTTGGGAATGCAAGCTGCTGACGATCCTGAAGACCGAACCGTGCCTGACGATCCGCAGGCGCACGTGGTCGGCAAAGCAGGTGGTCTCCACAGCCCGTCTGGTCTATCCCGCCTACCGCTACCGGCTCGAAGCGCGCAGCGGCAAGATGTTCGAGGAATGAAAACAGTCGCCATGTTGTATATGGAACATGCGGGCTTATTGTGATGCCGGCGTGAAACGCGCCACCAGCGCATGGCGATCGCCGGGATAGGTGAAGCGCACATGGGTCACCGGGCCGGCGCCGCTCCAGGTGCGGCGTTCGACGACGAGGCAGGCGGTATTGCGGGCGATGTCGAGCGCGGCCGCCACCTCGGCACTGGCCGAGACGGCGTGGATCCGGTGTTCGGCCGTGCTCCACGGCACCTGGTTGAGCAGCCAGGGCCCCGGGGCCACCGTCAGAAAATCGGCATCGGCAGCCTCGGGCACGGTTGCAAGGCTGATCAGCCGCTCCTCCAGACAGAAGGGCCGCGTGCCGGCATTGTGGATGCAGACGACCTCGACGACCGAGGACGCCACCGGCAGTTCAAGCCGGCGACTGTCTTCGGCCTTGGCCTTGCGGCTCGTCTTCTTCGAAACCGCATAGGAATAGGCGAGATTCAGCGACTGCACCTCGGCCTTGATGTCGTGGATTTCCAAAACGGCCGATTGCGCCTGCGGCTGGGTGACGAAGCTGCCGGATTTCTTGCGACGCTCGATGAGGCCGGCCTTGGCGAGCTGCGTCAGCACCTTGTTCACCGTCATGCGCGAGCAGTCATACTGCGTGGCGAGATCGACCTCGAAGGGAATACGATGCCCCGGCGGCCAATCGCCAGAGACGATACGGCCCTCGATCTCGCCGAGGATGCGCTGATGCAAGGTCAGGTCCCTGCTTTGGTTCATCGACACGTTCCGATTGGTCCCCCCGCTCTAATTCGAATAGCTTGACAGGAAAAGCTCTTTTTCAGGCAGCCAGCAATTCGCCCATGGCGGCGAGGAAACGCCGATCGATGGCGTCTCGCCTGACATGGCGCCCGCTCTCCACCTGTTTGCGGCCCCCTGCCCAGACGCAGTCGACGGAAATGCCGCCGGCAAACAGCCAGTGATCGAGAATCTGGTCGCCTGAGAGATAGGGAACGGCTGAAGTATCGAGCGAAACCAGATCGGCGTGATGGCCCTCGGTGAGGCCGGCCGGCGCCTTCAGCGCGGCGCCGCCGCCGGCAAGCGCCTGGGTAAATAGCGATAGCGCCGTCGAACCGCCGGGTGCTGCGACGACATTGCGGGCGCGAAGCGCCAGGCGCTGCGAATATTCGAGCTGACGCAGTTCCTCCGGCACGGAGATCAGCACGTTGGAATCCGAACCGATGCCATAACGCCCGCCCTCTTCGAGGAAGAGCGGCGCGGCAAAGGCGCCGTCGCCGAGATTGGCTTCGGTGATCGGGCAGAGGCCGGCAATCGCGCCGCTTTTTGCCATCCGTCGCGTCTCGTCCTCGGTCATGTGCGTCGCATGGATCAGGCACCAGCGCTCGTCGACCGGCGCATGATCGAGCAGCCATTCCACCGGCCGCGCGCCCGACCATGCGATGCAGTCCTCGACTTCCTTCACCTGCTCGGCCACATGGATATGTATCGGACCGTCGCCGGCCATCGGCACGAGCTTCGCCAGTTCCTCAGGCGTTGCGGCGCGCAGGCTGTGCGGCGCCAGCCCAAGCTCGGCGCCGTCGAGCCGGCCGGCCACCACGCGGCAACCCTCCATCAGCCTTTCGAAGCTTTCCAGCGAATTGATGAAGCGCCGCTGGCCGTCGATCGGGGCGGCACCGCCAAAGCCGGAATGGGCATAAAAGACCGGCAGCAAGGTCAGGCCGATGCCGGACTCCTGGCTCGCCGCACCGATGCGTTCGGCAAGCTCGGCGATATTGGCATAAGGGCTGCCATCCCGGTCGTGGTGGAGATAGTGGAATTCGCCGACGCGGGAAAAACCTGCCTCCAGCATCTCCGCATAGAGCTTGGCCGCGACTGCCTCGACATGCTCCGGCGTCATCGACAGGGCAAATTTGTACATGACCGTGCGCCAGCTCCAGAAGCTGTCATTGGCCGGGCCGCGCACTTCGGCAAGACCGGCCATTGCCCGCTGGAAGGCATGGCTGTGCAGGTTACCCATGGCGGGAACGATCAAAGCATGGCGCTCATCGCCCGGCGCGGGAGACGCGCCTGATACGACGCGGGCGATGCGCCCGGCTTCGAGCGTCAGACGTACGTTCTGCTGCCAGCCTTGCGGCGTCAGTGCAGTGCCTGCGTGAAGTATGGTCATGGCCTTCCCTTTCCTCCTGCCGCGCCACAGATCTTTCTTTTCCAGAAGAGCGCGCAAAATTTCTCTTGTCACCTGCTGATTATGTATATACATGTTTTGGCATAAGGAAAGGCGCAAAGCTGATGACCGGGAACAATTTTTCAGAGGAAGCCCCATCTGCCGACACCCGTCCGGTGCTGTGGCGCAATGCCCGCCTGGCGACACTGGCGCCTGAAAGCGCTGGGCTCGGCATCGTCGAAAAGGGCGCAATTCTGGTCGAAAACGGCCGCATCGCCTTTGCCGGCGCCGAAAGCGACCTGCCGGCGTCGGCCATCGAGCACTCCGAAATCGTCGACCTCGAAGGCCGCTGGGTGACCCCCGGTCTCGTCGATTGCCACACCCACATCGTCCACGGCGGCAATCGCGCCCGCGAATTCGAAATGCGCCTTCAGGGCGCGACCTATGAGGAGATTGCGCGCGCCGGCGGCGGGATCGTCTCCTCGGTGAAGGCCACCAATGCGATGTCGGTCGAAGACCTTGTCAGCGAGGCTCTGCCGCGGCTGGATACGTTGCTGGCCGAAGGCGTGACGACGATCGAAATCAAGTCCGGCTATGCGCTGAACAGATCAGGCGAAGTGAAGATGCTGCAGAGCGCCCGCCTGCTCGGCCATGTGAGACCGGTCCGCGTCGCCACCAGCTATCTCGGCGCACATGCGACGCCTGTGGAATACAAGGGCCGCAACGGCGACTATCTCGACGATGTCGTGCTGCCCGGCCTCGACGACATGTATAATCTCGGCCTTGCCGACGCTGTCGACGGTTTTTGCGAGGGCATTGCCTTTTCGACCACTGAGATCGCCCGCGTCTTCGACAAGGCGAAGGCGCTCGGCCTGCCGGTCAAGCTGCATGCCGAACAACTCTCCAATCTTGGAGGCGCCAAGCTTGCCGCCTCCTACGGTGCGCTTTCAGCTGACCATCTCGAATATCTCGACGCGGAAGGCGTTGCCGCGATGGCTGCGTCCGGCACCGTCGCCGTGCTGCTGCCCGGCGCCTTTTACGCCATCCACGAGAAGCAGAAGCCGCCGGTGGAAGTGTTGCGCCAGGCGGGCGTGCCGATCGCCATCGCCACCGATTGCAATCCGGGCACCTCGCCGCTCACCTCGATGCTGCTGACGATGAATATGTCGGCGACGCTTTTCGGCCTCACCGTCGAGGAATGCATTGCCGGCGCCACTCGCGAAGGCGCCCGCGCGCTTGGCCTCATCGGCGAGACCGGAACGCTTGAACTCGGCAAGTCGGCCGATCTTGCTATCTGGAATATCGAAAGACTTGCCGAGCTCGTCTACCGCATCGGCTTCAACCCACTTCATGCACGCGTCTTCAGGGGCGAAAGGAACGGTCGATGACCATCACGCTTCATCCGGGCTCCGTCTCGCTCAAGGATCTGGAAATCATCTATTGGACCGGCGAGCCGGCCAGGCTCGATCCCGCCTTCGATGTCGGTATCGCCAAGGCCGCCGCCCGCATCGCCGAGATCGCCGCCGGCAACGCGCCGGTTTACGGCATCAATACCGGCTTCGGCAAACTCGCGTCGATCAAGATCGACAGTGCCGATGTCGCCACGCTGCAGCGCAATCTCATCCTGTCGCATTGCTGCGGCATCGGCGCGCCGCTGCCCGAAAATGTCGTGCGGCTGATCATGGCACTGAAGCTGGTCTCGCTCGGGCGCGGCGCTTCCGGCGTGCGGCTGGAGCTCGTGCGGCTGATCGAGGGCATGCTGGAAAAGGGCGTCATCCCGCTGATCCCGGAAAAGGGCTCGGTCGGCGCTTCCGGCGATCTTGCGCCGCTCGCCCATATGGCGGCGGTAATGATGGGCGAGGCCGAAGCTTTCTTCGCCGGGGAACGCCTGCCGGGCGCCGAGGCCCTCGAAAGGGCCGGTCTGAAGCCGGTCGTGCTCGCCGCCAAGGAAGGCCTGGCGCTGATCAACGGCACCCAGACTTCGACGGCGCTCGCACTTGCCGGCCTCTTCCGAGCCCACCGCGCCGCACAGTCCGCCCTGATCACCGGCGCCATGTCGACGGATGCGGCCATGGGCTCTTCGGCGCCCTTCCATCCGGATATTCATACGCTGCGCGGCCATAAGGGCCAGATCGATACGGCATCCGCCCTTCGCGCCCTGCTCGAACAATCGGTCATCCGCCAGAGCCATATCGAAGGCGACGAGCGCGTCCAGGATCCCTATTGCATCCGCTGCCAGCCGCAGGTCGACGGCGCATGCCTGGATCTGCTGCGCTCGGTCGCCCGCACCCTCGAAATTGAAGCCAATGCGGTCACCGACAATCCGCTGGTGCTGTCGGATAATTCGGTCGTATCCGGCGGCAACTTCCACGCAGAGCCGGTCGCCTTCGCCGCCGACCAGATCGCGCTTGCCATCTGCGAGATCGGCGCGATTTCGCAGCGCCGCATCGCGCTGCTGGTCGATCCGACGCTGTCCTACGGCCTGCCGGCCTTCCTCGCCAAGAAGCCGGGCTTGAATTCCGGCCTGATGATCGCCGAGGTCACCTCGGCAGCGCTGATGTCGGAGAACAAGCAGATGTCGCATCCGGCCTCGGTCGATTCGACCCCGACCTCGGCCAACCAGGAAGACCATGTCTCCATGGCCTGCCACGGCGCCCGCCGCCTGTTGCAGATGAGCGAGAACCTGTTCGGCATCATCGGCATCGAGGCGCTGACCGCGGCCCAAGGCGTCGAGCTGCGCGCGCCGCTTTCGACCAGCCCGGAGCTGACCAGGGCGATCGAAATGATCCGCGAGAAAATTCCGAGCCTCGAGACCGACCGCTACATGGCAAATGACCTCGCCGCCGCCGCCGAACTGGTGGCGACGGGCGCGCTCAACGCCTCGGTTTCGAATGGCATCCTACCGGTTCTGGAGGGTTGATCGTGATGTCTCTGTATTTGGCACCCCCCTGCACTATCGGAGTGCTTTGCCCATGACCGCACCCTACGAAATCCGCCAGGGCACCTCACCCGTCATCCTCGGCTTCCCCCATACAGGAACCGACGTGCCGGCTGAGATCGCCGACCGGCTCAACGACAATGGCAGGTTGCTTGCCGATACCGACTGGCACATCCACCAGCTCTACGACGGCCTGCTCGATAGCGTCACGACCGTGCGCGCCACCTTCCATCGCTACGTGATCGACGCCAACCGCGATCCCCAGGGCGTCAGCCTCTATCCCGGCCAGAACACCACCGGCCTGGTTCCGGAAACGGACTTCGACGGCAAGCCGATCTGGAAGGATGGGCAGGCGCCTGATCAAGGCGATATCGCGGCGCGGCTGCGGGATTTTCATGCGCCCTATCATGCGGCACTTGCCGCCGAGATCGAGCGCGTCAGAGCCATCCATGGCGTGGCGATCCTCTATGATTGCCACTCGATCCGCTCCCACATTCCCTTCCTGTTCGAGGGCAAGCTGCCGGACTTCAATATCGGCACCGATATGGGCAAGACCTGCGACAGCGCCATCGCGCAGGCGACGCTCACCGTCGTCGAATCCGCCGAAGGTTACGACAGCATCCTCAACGGTCGCTTCAAGGGCGGTTGGACGACACGCCATTATGGCCGACCGGAGACCGGCGTGCACGCGATCCAGATGGAGCTCGCGCAATCGACCCATCTCCAAACCGAGACAACACCCTTCGCCTACGACGCGGCTAAGGCCGACAAGCTTCGCGTCCATCTCAAAGACATTCTGGTGCGCATCGAACAGATCGCACCCGACCTGAAACGATAACGATCATTTGACAGGGGAATCGCCATGAACAATCCACGTCACAACATCCGCGAAATCCGCGCACCCCGCGGCAACGATCTCAATGCCAAGAGCTGGATGACCGAAGCGCCGCTGCGCATGCTGATGAACAATCTCGATCCCGACGTCGCCGAAAATCCGAACGAGCTCGTCGTTTATGGCGGCATCGGCCGCGCCACCCGTACCTGGGAGGATTTCGACCGCATCGTCGCGACGCTGAAGACGCTGACGGAAGAAGAAACGCTGGTCGTTCAATCCGGCAAGCCGGTCGGCGTCTTCCGCACCCACAAGGACGCGCCGCGAGTGCTGATCGCCAATTCCAATCTGGTGCCGCATTGGGCGACCTGGGATCATTTCAACGAGCTGGATAAGAAGGGCCTTGCCATGTACGGCCAGATGACGGCCGGCTCGTGGATCTATATCGGCACGCAGGGCATCGTCCAGGGCACTTACGAGACGTTTGTCGAGGCCGGCCGTCAGCATTATGACGGCAATCTCAAGGGCAAATGGATCCTGACCGGCGGCCTCGGCGGCATGGGCGGCGCCCAGCCGCTCGCCGCCGTCATGGCCGGTGCCTGCTGCCTCGCCGTCGAATGCAATCCCGATTCGATCGATTTCCGGCTGCGCACCCGCTATCTCGACGCCAAGGCCGAGACGCTCGACGAGGCGCTTGAAATGATCGATCGCTGGACGAAGGCAGGCGAAGCCAAGTCCGTCGGCCTGCTCGGCAATGCCGCCGAGATCCTGCCGGAAATGGTCCGCCGCGGCATCCGCCCGGATATGGTCACCGACCAGACCTCGGCGCACGACCCGATCAACGGCTACCTGCCGAAGGGCTGGACCATGGGCGAGTGGAAGGCCAAGCGCGAAAGCGATCCGAAGGCTGTGGAAAAGGCGGCACGCGCCTCGATGCGCGAGCATGTCGAAGCAATGATCGCCTTCTGGGACGCCGGTGTTCCGACGCTCGACTACGGCAACAATATCCGCCAGGTCGCCAAGGACGAAGGCCTCGAAAACGCCTTTGCCTTCCCCGGCTTCGTGCCTGCCTATATAAGACCGCTTTTCTGCCGTGGCATCGGCCCCTTCCGCTGGGCGGCGCTGTCCGGCAATCCGGAAGATATCTACAAGACCGATGCCAAGGTGAAGGAGTTGCTCCCCGACAACACGCATCTGCACAACTGGCTCGATATGGCCAGGGAGCGCATCGCCTTCCAGGGCCTGCCGGCTCGCATCTGCTGGGTGGGCCTCGGCGACCGCCACAAGCTCGGCCTCGCCTTCAACGAGATGGTGAGATCAGGCGAACTCTCCGCCCCGATCGTCATCGGCCGCGACCACCTCGATTCGGGCTCCGTCGCCTCGCCGAACCGCGAGACGGAGGCAATGAAGGATGGCTCTGACGCCGTCTCCGACTGGCCGCTCCTGAACGCCCTGCTCAACACGGCGTCGGGCGCCACCTGGGTATCGCTGCATCACGGGGGCGGGGTCGGCATGGGCTTTTCGCAACATTCGGGCATGGTCATTTGCGCGGATGGCACCGATGATGCGGCAAGGCGTCTCGAGCGGGTGCTGTGGAACGATCCGGCGACCGGCGTCATGCGCCACGCCGATGCGGGCTATGAGATCGCCCTCGACTGCGCCAGGGAAAAGGGCTTGCGCCTGCCCGGCATTCTCGGGAACTGAGCCTCGTGAGGATCCTGCGCGCCGGCGATTACAAACGCATGCCTTGGAAAAACGGCGGCGGCGAAACGGTGGAGATCGCCGTTTCGCCCGAAGACGCCGGGCTTGCCGGTTTCGACTGGCGCGTCAGCATGGCGACCGTCGCAACCGATGGGCCGTTTTCGATCTTCCCGGGCATCGACCGCACGCTGGCTATCCTTGACGGCAACGGCATGACGCTCGACATCGACGGCAGCGCGCCGGTTCTGCTGACGACGGCAAGCGATCCTTTGGCCTTCCCGGCGGACATCCCGGTCGCCGCCAGGCTGCGGGACGGCGCGATCACCGATCTCAACGTCATGACCCGCCGCGAGGGATTTGGCCACACGCTGATCCGCATCAACGTCAATGGAGGCAAGACCGTGCCGCTGACGTCGTCGACATGCCTGTTGCTCTGCCACCGCGGCGCCCTGTGGTTCCGGCAAAGCAATGAGACCGGCACGCTTGCGGCCGGCGATGCGCTGCTGATGACGGATGCGGCCGGATCGGAACTCAAAATCGATGGCGAGGCAACCTGTTATCTTGCGTCGATCACGACCGACTAATCTTGGCGCAACAGCCTGAAAAAATTGGGCAATCGAATAATGGTCCGGGCGTTCGCGCGGACCATTTCAATTTCGGGCCATGGACGTCATTCCTGCTTTCGGTCTAAACTTCGCCTTTCTGATGCAGAAGAAGACCTAGACTGTCCGGGCGTGCCGGGTAGCAATGGAGCAGGCGTGACGGATCCCTACGATATTCTCGGCGTTGAACGCGATGCGGATGAGGCAAAGCTGAAGGCCGCCTATCGGCGCCTGGCAAAGGTCGCTCATCCCGATTCGGGCGGCGATACCGAAGCTTTCGACATCCTGCAGAAGGCCTATGCGCTGCTTCTCGACCCGGTCCGGCGCAAGGTTTACGACGACACCGGCTATGACGTCGAGTTCGCCGATGCCGCCGAGCTGCAGGCGCTTGTGATGATCGAGAAACTGGTCACCGACGCGGTGCTCGACGAGCGCGAGCCCGGAAGTTTCGATCCGGTCGCCGTCATGCAGGACAGCCTTTCTGAGGAACTGCGCAAAGCGCGATTCAGCAAGAGCGAGCTGCAGCGCCACGCCTCGCGCGTCGCGCTGCATCTGGAGCGGCTCGAAAAACAGTCCGGCCGCGATGTACTCGCCCACATGTTCCGCGCCCGCATCGAAGCGATCTCCAAGGCGGTCGCGGAAACCGAGGCGAAGATCAAGGCGACGGAACGCGCCGCCGACATGCTGAGCGGCTATGTCTACGACATCGATGCGACGCCGCTGCCGGAGGCCTCGGTCGCCAACCTCGAATGGGTCGAGACCTCCAGAAGCCGCTCCACCGGCTGACCAAGCGGCCGGCTTTAGTCTTAATAGGACAGCTTCGGATACCAGTCGGGCGCCCGGCCTTCAGGTGTGCAATCGAGCACGGTCCAGAGTGGCATCAGATCGGGCGCGCCGCGCGGGTCCTCGCCGGGATCGGCCGTCACCCCGCCCATTTCCTGGCTCCAGAAATGGCGAATGGTGCCGTCGCGGCGCGTGAAGACGTTGTAGGCGGCATCATCCCCGCCGCCCGTGCCGATGGCGTGATAGTCGCGGCTGTAGTCGCCCGTCGGGTCGGAATAGAGCGGCAGGTGATGCCAGCCGCGCTCCTTCTTGAAGGCAAGCAGCCGGCCGATCGGCGAAAGCGCGACGACGGCAAGGGCGACGCGCTGCTGCATATCAGGCACCTCGCCGTCCCAGGCCGACAGCAGCGAGGTGCACATCGGGCACGGGCGCTCCCGCTCCGGGCCGAACATATAGCTGTAAACGACCAGCGTGTCCTTGTCGGCGAAGAGCTCGCTGAAGCTTATCGGCCCGTCAACACCTTCGAAACGGTAATCCTTTTTCACTTCGCCGCCCGGCGGCAGCGCCCGGCGCTGTTTCGCCACGCGCTCGATGTGCCGGCGCAATTCGATCTCTTCGGCAAGGAGCGCATCCCGAGCGATGCGATATTCCTCGCTCTCATTGGGGAAGCGGACGCCGTTCTTTGCCGCGAGCACGGCTGCGGGAACCAGATGCTGATGATCCATGACATATCCTCCTTCTGTTGCCGCGCGTCCTAGACGCGCCAAGAACGTGCTGAAGCCACAGCGGGAATTGCGGCACACGTTAGCATGACGATCGGCGTATACGAAAATCGACAGTACCGGCGCGAAAAAATGGACTCTCGAGGAGCTCCAGAACAGAACAATTGCATCAGCGGCCGAGAGACCGGCATGAAGAGCGTCATGCCGGTCGATGACGGTTCACGTGGCGTGGAGCTGCGTGTCTGTCTTTCAGTGTTGGAGAACCACCTTCCCGGGAGCCCCTGCGGCAACCGCGCTTTGGGCGAGGCCGATCTGGTCCAGAGTAAAGGTGTGGGAAATCGGGATCACCAGCTCACCGCTGGCGGCAGACGCCAGAATAGCGTCGAGCATGGCCGCGTCGGTGCGGTGGTAGAGTTCACGGATGGTAACCCGGTTTCCGGCATTGGCGCCTTCGGGCACCGGGACAATGCTCGCAACCGTGCCGCCGTCGCGAACATTGCCGATGAGGTTGCCGGCCACGGGGCCGGCCGTACTGATCGCATAGTCGAAGCTCGGGCTTGCGGCGGCAACGGTGATATCGAGCGCTTCGCCCGCCTGTTCCAGGCCCTCGCTCAACCGCTCGGGCCGGACCCCGGCCACCGGCTTTGCGCCGATCTGCTTGAGATATTGGATGGCTGACCGCCCGACCGTGCCGAGGCCGCCGGAAACGAGAACCCGGTCGCCGGCCTTGACGCCGAGCGCTTCGACGGTCTGCCGGCCGGTAAGGCCTGCCTTGACCAGTGAGGCGCCCTGCTCGAAGCTCAATGCGGCGGGCAGCTTTGCGATGGATGTGAAGGGAACGACACCGTATTCGGCATGTGCGCCTTTGCCGTTTGCGGCAAAATCGGCGACGACACGGTCACCGACCGCAAAACCGCTCACGCCTTCGCCGAGGCCTGAAATGGTACCGGCGGCGTCACCTCCGAGAATTGCCGGCAGCGGCAGCGGGATGAGTTTGGCCATGAAGCCCTGGCGCAGGATCAGATCGAAAGGATTGACGGCGGATGTCTTGATCTTGATGAGGACTTCGCCCGGTCCGGGTTTCGGCGCCGGAATATCACCGATTTCGAACTGATCGACATCGCCGTAGGATTTGAGAAGTGCGGCTTTCATTGCGCGTCTCCAGAATTGATCGTCTTATTTGTGCTGCTGCCGGCTGCCGCTCGGCAGCCAGGCATAGGCCGGTTTCCGGCTGGCGCCGCCTCAGGCCGTGGAGGGCCGACGAGCATTGTCGAGCGTCCAGGCTCCGCCGCCGGCAAAGGCGATGTAGAGGAAGATGAAGCAGAACAGGATCGCGCCTTCACCCATGTTCAGCGCGGGCCAGAAGCCATAGGGCATATGGCCCATGAAGTAGGCGGCGGCCATTTCGCCGGAAGCGATGAATGCTGCGATGCGCGTTTGAAATCCGACGAGCATCAGAGCCGAGGTGATCACCTCGATTGCCCCGGCCACCAGCATGATGGCGGGCAGCGGATAGGGTACGCCTTGAATCGGGCCCGGAAACTGCAGAAACTTCATGGTCGCGTGTTCGAGGAAGAGAAGGGCCGCCATGATGCGCAGAAGGGCGAGGACATATGGCCTCCATTTACCGGTATCGGTCATCGAGATTCTCCAGAGGTTGATGAGAGAGATCAGGCGGCGGGGGCCGCCTTCTTGAGTTCCTGGTTTCTTTCCAGCCTTATCGCCCTGCGAAATCGGCCCGGAGTTTCCGCTGGTCATTGCGGGTCGCCGTTCGACGGCATGGCTGAGGGGGCGTGACCGAAACGGAAGCTCGATGCGGTGAGCCCGCCCGCGAAGTCTTTCTGATGATAGGTGGTCACACCCGGTTCGTTCTCGGCAGCGCCGACCACCACCAACAGCGGGATGAGGTGGTCTTCGCGCGGATGCGCCGCCCGGGCGGCCGGCGCCTGCTCCCACGCAATCAGCCGCTCGGTGCGCTCGTTGGATGGCGCGTGCACCAGGGTTTCCTGAAGCCAGGCGTCGAACCGGCGAGACGGCTCGTATCCGCCCGTGCCGCGCATGGCCGACAGATTGTGATAGCTGAGGCCGCTGCCGATGATCAGGACGCCTTCGTCACGCAGGGGTGCGAGCGCCCGGCCGACCCTTAAATGCAGCGCCGGATCGTAACCCATATCCATCGAAAGCTGCACGACAGGGATGTTCTCTTCGGGATAGAGCGGCTTCATGATGCTGAAAGTGCCGTGATCGTAACCGCGCGTCGGATCGAGCGCCGCTTCGATGCCGCTGACGCGTAGCAGCTGCTGCACGCGGTTTGCGAGCTCTGGCGAACCGGGGGCATCATAGGTGATGTGATAGAGGTGTTCCGGAAAGCCGTGATAATCGTAGACCATGCCCGGCTTGACGCCCGACGAGATGGCAAAACCTTTTTCTTCCCAGTGACCCGAGACCATTAGGATCGCCTTCGGCGTGCCACCGAGTTCGGCGCGCATGTCGACCAGCGACCTTTCGAGCACATCGAAGTTGCGGCGGAATTCGCCCGTCATGTAGGGCCAGGGGCCGCCGCCGTGGCTGACGAAATAGGTTGGAAGTCGAGAAACTGTCACCGGGTGTGTCCTTCACAACATAGCCGCGCGTGTCGGCGGGGCTTTCGAGGATCCTGTTGCGGAAGACTTTGATTTTTTCTCGAGCATTGATCAATGTAGCCGATATTGAAGAACCATTTCCTGGATGTTGATGATCGATGGACACGTTGACCAGCCTGCGGGTGTTTTGCACCGTCGCCGAATTGAAAAGCTTCACCGCTGCCGCCGATCGCCTTGGCATCTCACCAGCGATGGCGAGCAAGCATGTGATGCAGCTCGAGAACCGGCTGGGCACGCGGCTGCTCAACCGAACCAGCCGCCACGTCAGCCTGACGGAAACCGGGCGGCTTTATTTCAACCAGACCAAGGAGATGCTCGAACGGCTGGACGAGGTGGAAGACGCCATCGGCAATGTAACGGTGGCGCCTCGTGGGACCCTGAAATTGAGCGCGCCGGTTTGGGCGGCAACCAGCTATTTTGCCGACATGCTGGCAGAGTATAATCGGCGCTATCCCGACGTCTGCCTGGACGTGGACCTCAGCGGCCGGCTGGTCAATCTGGTTGACGAAGGTTTCGACCTTGCTCTGCGGGCAACCGCGCACGACCGGCTCGATCCGGGCCTCGTCGCCCGCCCGCTGACGAATGTGCAGTTCCGCCTCATGGCCTCGCCGGATTACCTGAGGCGAACGGGGCGCCCCGAGAATGTCGCCGATCTCAACGGCCACGCTCTGCTTCGCTACTCTGCCGTCAACTTCGGGGAAAGCATATCGCTGGACGGTCCGGACGGACCGCACAAGATCACATTCCGCACCGTGATGCTGAGCGACAACGAGACAATCATGCACTTGGCGGCGCTGCGGGGTATGGGCCTCGCCTTCCTGCCGAAATGGATGGCGGACCAGGATATCGAAGCGGGTCGGCTGGAGATTGTGCTTCCGGCAATTATGCTCGGCTTCAACAGCACACTTTACGCAGTCTATCCGAGCCGCAAATATCTCTCGGCCAAGGTCCGCACTTTCATCGATTTTCTGACGGTGAGCACGCGGGAGATGCGATAGACGCTCTCACTGGAACTGGATGCCATTCTTTGCCAAGCACGGCGGCGGCGCGAAAAATGCGGCGGCAGTAAGAATCCCACATATAGGAATCCCGATATTCCTCCGCTTCGGGATTCCGAAATTCGCCGCCTTTTCAGGCCGATTCACATAAAATATGCAATAATTTCAACGCCGCAGCCAAGTGCGGGAATCCGAAGTGCTTATAGATCATGGTGGGAGTTCCTCGCGATCGCCGTTACCACAAGACCAACGCCTTGATCTGAGGCGATGTCCGGAAAACAAAAAGGGCGCTCGACCCTTGCGGGGAGCGCCCTTATCCTGTCGGACAGCGAACAGTTCGACGGCGTCGATACCGCGCGCATCCGTTTTTCAGGCAGGGCCGGTATATGTACCTTTTGCGACGCGGTTTCAAGGGCCGTTCTGCAGGATAGTTCCGGTCAGCCGCTAGAAGGCGACGCCAGTCACCGGATTGACCACCGGCCGCTCACTCTTGTCCTTGACGCCGCCCGGCTGCACGACCGGTGTCGCCATGGATTCTTCGTCAGCGGGCTCCGGTTTTTCCGGAACGGTTCCGACATCCTTGGGGCGGCGCTGTTCGGGCTTTACGTTTTCGTCATTCGTCGACATTGTCCGTCTCCTTTCGAGGAAAAAGTCACGGATGCCGACATGGTTCCGATGACGGGATGGAGGATCGACGATGTCTGAGAGATTTCTGCTCCAGGGGCCCGAGAATGCGCGCTTCACGATCCTGCTTGCGCATGGCGCCGGCGCGCCGATGGATTCGGCCTCGATGACCTCAGCGGCAGAGGCGCTCGCCGCCGTCGGTTTCCGCGTTGCCCGTTTCGAATTCGCCTATATGGCCGCTCGCCGCAGCGGAGGTCGCAAGCCGCCGCCGCGGGCCGAAACGCTCAATCCAGAATATGAGGCGGCCATTGCCGAACTTGACGCGAGCGGGCCTCTGATCCTCGGCGGCAAGTCGATGGGCGGCCGGGTTGCCAGCATGATCGCCGACGATCTCCATCGTCAGGGGAAGATCGCCGGCCTCCTCTGCCTCGGCTATCCCTTCCATCCGCCCGGCCAGCCGGAAAAGCTGCGCACCGCTCACCTCAAGGGCCTCGCGACGCCCGCGCTGATCTGCCAGGGAACACGCGATGAATTCGGCACGCGGGACGAGGTTCCGGGCTACAATCTCTCCGACAAGATCGAGATCCTCTGGCTCGAAGACGGCGATCACGACCTAAAGCCGCGCAAGAAAATCTCCGGCTTCTCCGCTGCCGATCACCTCGCCACGATGGCGAAGACGGCAAAGGCGTGGGCCGAGCGGCTCGCCATCTAGGCGGCAAGCTTCCTGACATCGATGCGCCGGTCGGCGGCGAAAACGGAGATTTCGAAGTGGTCGGCCTGGACCACGTCGCGAATGTTCTTCGGCCGGTGCGCGGCGATGTTGACCCCGCCTCTCAACCGCACACTGTCATAGAGGATGCCGGCGCCGCCGCTCGAACGAACCTGTTCGCCCAGCACCTGCGAGGCCGTATAGCTGGTACCGTCATAGACATCGGGCCGCAGCCTCTGCTCGCCGCGAATATCGAGATAATC
Organism: Rhizobium leguminosarum bv. trifolii WSM2297; assembly: GCF_000271845.1. The sequence goes on from NZ_JH719392.1 coordinate 787,225, forward strand.
GCCCATCAGCGTAGCCGAATAGCTTCGGTAGGTTCGCGCCATCGTCGCCACCCCGCGGGCCAAGACCTCGCGCCGGAGGTGATGCCCGACCTCGGCGGCGGCGGTCTTCAGATTGTCGGCGCCATACCAGGCGCCGAGATCGGGACCGTTGAAGCGCATGCCGCCGGGGGCGACATGCAGGAAAGCCGCCATGACGATGCTGGCGTTCGGCACGCCGAAAACCCATTCATGCTCGGGAAGCCGCCGGATGCGGTCGGCGACAAGACGGTCGTTGGTCCAGCCGACGAGTTCCATCACCGCTTCGAGATCGGACGCCCTCGCCACCGTGTCGAAGAGACCGATCGGCGGAAATTGCGAGGGGATCAGCCGGTGGGACGGGCGCGGCGCCTCTGTAAAACGGTCGTTCACCGGAAGACGATGTCCGTATCTTCGTAAGGCGTGAACGCTTCGTCGAGCACATTCGGCTGCATATAGACACCGCCTCTGGCGCCATCGAGAAAGCGGCGGACGGTCATCAACCCGTCCTGGGTTCCGTTGGTCGCGACGTCAAGCGGCGGATGCCCGCCGAAAACCGGCGCCTGATGCGGCATGCGCAGCCAGGCGACGCCGGCGTGTTCGTCGGAAAAAAGCACGCCGAGCGCCTGATGGATACCGAGCACCGCAGAGATCCGGGTCAGCGTATCGACATCCAGGGTGAATGCTCCGTGCTCGCGCGCCTGCTTGGCCCAACTGTGATAGGTCGACCGGGAGGGATAGCCGAGCACCAGCAGTCGCTGCTCTTCGCTTAAGCCCCAAAGATCGGCGATCGCCAGGAAGGTTCGCAACGCCGGTGCGCTCAACCTTTTGCGGTTCGCCGGCGCAAATCGTTCGGTCTCGAGCCGCTGTGGCCCCTGGCTTTCCCGTTGTTCCCTGCGTCGTGCATGCTGCATCAAAATCTCCCGTCTTGAATTAGACATAGTCCAAATCTGGGCGTTTTACAAGGAGAGTAGATCCCCGAGCTCTCAGGAAATCTCCGCTGCCGCCTCGCGGATCGTCTGCATCAGGATCGATTGCGGCACAGACGGCACTGCATCGGCACGCATCGTCAAGCCGACCGGCCCCCGGGTCTCGCCGGTATCGACCGGCAGCAGCGCCAGGCGTTCGTCGGCGACATCGGCGGCCACCACGCCGTTGGAAATGATCCAGATCGCGTCGCTTGAGCGAAGGAAGGCGCGACCGAAGGAATCGGAGACCGTCTCGATCTGGTTCGGCAGGCTGGAGACGCCGTTGGCGATGAGGAAGTTTTCCACCACCGGCCGGATAATTGAACCCCGCGTCGGCATCAGCACCATATAGTCGCCGAAGCCTGAAAACAGCGATTGCCGGCCGTCGAGCAGTGGATGGCCGGCGCGCACCGCAAACACCACCTGCTCGGAATAAAGATGCTCGAAGGAAAAGCCCGCCATCTTCTCGGCACCGGCCAGGCGGCCGACGACCACGTCGAGATCGCCGACACGCAGCTGCTCCAGCAGCACGGCGTTCTCGCCGGTGACGATTTTCACCCGGCTCCAGGTCCGCTCCTTGAGGAAGAGTTCCATCGCCCGTGGCATGATGCGCGACGACACCGTTGGCAGCGCGCCGATGCGGATCGGCGGCGCGTCGGCGAACTGCTCCTGCGAGACAGAATCCAGCCCCTGGCGTAGCGCCGTCAGCGCCGCTCCGGCATGACGCAGGAAGACCTCGCCGTAACGGGTGATCTTGATGCCGCGGCCGTCGCGCTCGAAGACGGCTACACCAAGCGCCTGTTCCAGCTCGCGGATCGTCTTCGTCACCGCCGGCTGGCTGACATGCAGTAACTCGGCCGCCTTCATCACACTCTTTTGCCGCGCCACCTCGACAAAGGTTTGCAGATGGCGAAACTTGACGCGGCTGTCGATCATTGCTCCCATAACTCCAAGGTTATCGAAAAGCCGAAAAATATCATTTTACTTAACCGGATCAACCATTCAATTTCGCGGTGGGAATGCTGCCCTGATTCATCGGATGAACATTGTAGCTGCCCCCTCACCCTGACTCTCCCCGCGGGGCGAGGGGAAGCGCCAAACGCGGCGTCGAGGTTGAGGGAGCCGTTGCGGCATATCCCCTTTCGACCGAGGCAGAGGTGGCGGCAGGCGGACGAGGGGCTACAGCGGTGGCCGAGCACGGCGGAGGAGTAAAGGGCCGCGCAGATCAATGGCGGCCTCCAGCTGAATTGACGTGAGGAGGAAACGGACGTGCAATTTGCCCGCATCAACGACGTGACAATCCATTATCAGGTCATCGGTGCGCCAGCCGACCGGCCGGTGATCGTCTTCACCAATTCGCTCGGAACGGATTTCCGCATCTGGCGCGACGTCGTGGTGCGGCTTGCCGGCGAATTTGCCATCGTGCTTTACGACAAGCGCGGACACGGCCTGTCCGATGTCGGCCAGCTTCCCTCCTCGATCGAGGACCATGCGACCGATCTGGCCGGGCTGCTCGATCTGTTGTCGGTCAAGGATGCCGTCATTTGCGGGCTTTCCGTCGGCGGCCTGATCGCCCAGTCGCTCTACCAGCGCCGGCCGGATCTCGTCCGCGCTTTGATCCTTTGCGACACCGCCCATAAGATCGGCACATCGGAGAGCTGGAACGCCCGCATCGCGGCGATCGAGCAAAACGGCATTGGCAGCATCGTCGACGCCATCATGGAGCGCTGGTTCACGCCGGCCTTCCGCCGACCCGAGAGCACCGCCTATTCAGGCTATTGCAACATGCTCACGCGCCAGCCGGTCGAGGGTTATATCGCCGCCTGCGAAGCGATCCGCGATGCCGATTTCACCGAGGCGGCGAAGAGGATCACTGTGCCGACGATCTGCATCGTCGGCGACCAGGACGGTTCGACGCCGCCCGATCTGGTGCTGTCGACCGCGAAGCTGATCTCGGGCGCCCGTTACGAGGTCATCCCCGATTGCGCCCACATTCCCTGTGTCGAGCAGCCGGAGGCGCTGACGGCGATCATCCGCGCATTCCTCGCATCTATTCCACACGGAGAAACCCGCCGATGAAAGAGACCGCCTCCTCCGAACGCTACCGACAGGGCATGGTGACCCGGCGCGCCGTGCTCGGCGACGCCCATGTCGACCGCGCCGCAGCGGCAGCGACCGAGTTCGACCGGCCCTTCCAGGAACTGATTACCGAAGCCGCCTGGGGCCATGTCTGGTCGCGCCCGGCGCTGAGCAAGCGCGAGCGCTCGATCGTCACCATCGCGCTGCTGGCAGCACTCGGCCAGGACGACGAGGTCGCCATGCATGTGCGCGCCACCGTCAATACCGGCGCCACTCGCGAGGATGTCTGCGAGGCGCTCTTGCATGTGGCTATCTATGCCGGCGTCCCCGCCGCCAATCACGCGATCAAGATCGCCAAGCAGGCCTTTGCACAAATGGACGCCGAAAAGGCGGCCTGAGGGAGAGAAATGTCCGAACGACCCAACCAAAAGCCCGAGACCGGCGCCTTCTTCGCCCGCGACCGCGCCTGGCATGCGCCCGCCCTGACCCCCGGCTACAAAACCTCGGTGCTGCGCGCACCACAGCGCGCGCTGCTGTCGCTCGACGGCACAATCTCCGAAACGACGGGCCCGGTCTTCGGTCATTCGATGATCGGCGATCTCGACAATGACCTCATCCTGAACTATGCGCAGCCCGGCGAAAGCGCCATCGGCGAGCGCATTATTGTCCATGGCCGTGTGCTTGACGAGCGCGCAAAACCGGTTGCCGGTGCCCTGGTCGAATTCTGGCAGGCCAATGCCGGCGGCCGTTATCGCCACAAAAAGGAAAGCTATCTCGCGGCGATCGACCCGAATTTCGGCGGCTGCGGCCGCGCCATCACCGACGAGGAAGGCCGCTATCATTTCCGCACCGTGCGGCCCGGCGCCTATCCCTGGCCGAACGGCGTCAACGACTGGCGCCCCGCCCATATCCATTTCTCGATCTTCGGCCACGGCTTTGCCCAACGGCTGATCACCCAGATGTATTTCGAGGGCGACCCGATGATCTGGAAATGTCCGATCGTCGGCACCATCCCGGACAAGGCGGCGATCGAACAGCTGATCGCGCCGCTCGATTGGGGCAATACCATTCCGATGGATTCGCGCGCCTATAAATTCGATATCGTATTGCGCGGCCGCCGCTCGACGATGTTCGAAAACAGGCTGGAGGGCAATTGACCATGCAGCAACTCGGCTATCTCAAGGAAACCCCGTCGCAGACGGCGGGCCCCTATGTCCATATCGGCCTGACGCCGAATTTCTGCGACATCACAGGCGTCTACGACAGCGATCTCGGCACCGAGATGGTGAACGAGAAGACCCTCGGCGAACGCATTACCGTCACCGGCCGCATCTTCGACGGCGCCGGCGCCCTGGTGCGCGATGCCGTTGTCGAGATCTGGCAGGCGGACAGCGCCGGCCTCTACAACAGCCCCTCGGAAATGCGTGGCACCGCCGACCCGAATTTCACCGGCTGGGGCCGCTGCCCGACCCGCGCCGAGGACGGTGTCTACAGCTTCGAGACCATCAAGCCCGGCCGTGTTCCCTTCAAGGACGGCCGCAGACAGGCCCCGCACATCACCGTCTGGATCGTCGCCCGCGGCATCAATATCGGCCTGCATACGCGCATGTATTTCCCCGAGGAGACGGAGGCCAACGCCAGCGACCCGCTGCTTCTGCGCATCGAACATCGCGAGCGCGTCGCAACGATGATCGCCAGCCGCGACGGCGCGACCTGCCATTTCGACATTCGTTTGCAGGGTGCTGACGAAACGGTATTTTTGGATATTTGAGGGGTGCCGGCTGCTTGTTCGGGAAGTCCCGCGCAAGTAGCCCCCGCACCCTGCCCTCTCCCCGAGGGGAGAGGGGAATAGTGCCATACGAGATCGCCAGCTCATACAGCGCCGGCGTTGCCCCAAATCCCTTCTCCCCTTGGGGTCCGAAGGACGGGTCGAGACCGATGGCTCGACCCCGGGGTGGCGGCAGCCGGATGAGGGGGCCACCATCATAAACGAGCACCCCATGACCACATCGCCCTTCGACCATCCCTTCCTCTCCGGCCTGCTCGGCGACGATGAAATCGCGCCCTATTTTTCCGTTGAGGCCGATCTTCGCGCCATGCTTTCCTTCGAGGCCGCGCTGGCAAAGGCCGAAGCCGCCCATGGCCTCATCCCCACTGAAGCGGCAAGGGCGATCGCCGCAGCCTGTACCAGCTTTTCTCCTGATCTCCCCAGTCTGCGATCGGCAACTGCAAGGGATGGCGTCGTCGTTCCCGGGCTCATCAAGCAGCTGCGCACCGCTGTCGGCGAGGAAGCGGCCAAGAGCCTGCATCTCGGCGCCACCAGCCAGGATGTGATCGACACCAGCCTGATGATCCGGCTGAAGGCGATCACCTTCCTGTTTGCCGGGCGGCTTTCCGCCATTGTCGCAGGGCTCGATGGACTCGAACGCCAGTTCAGCGGCAACCGGCTGATGGGGTACACCCGCATGCAGGCTGCGGTCTCGATCACTGTCTCCGACCGTCTCGTCGCCTGGCGTGCACCGCTGATCACCTATCGCGACCGCCTGACCGAGCAAAATTTTCCCATCCAGTTCGGTGGAGCCGCCGGTACGCTCGATAAACTCAGGGCGCAAGGTTCCGTAATCCGCGCCTCGCTCGCCCAGGAACTCGGCCTGACGGATGCACCGCAATGGCAAAGCCAGCGTCTGCCGATCGCCGATATCACCGGCCTGTTCTCTTTGATTTCGGGAAGCCTCGGCAAGTTCGGCCAGGATATCGCCCTGCTCGCTCAGGCAGGCCCTGAGATCGAAATCGCAGGCGGTGGCACCTCGTCGGCCATGGCCCATAAGCAGAACCCGGTTGCAGCCGAAGTCCTGGTCTCGCTTGCCCGCTTCAACGCCACGGCGCTCTCGGGCATCCACCAATCCCTCGTCCATGAACAGGAACGCTCCGGTGCCGCCTGGACGCTCGAATGGCTCTTGTTGCCGCAGATGACGATTGCAACTGCCACCTCGCTGCGGTGGGCGGGTGAACTGGTGGGGAATATCAAGCGGCTTGGAACGGCCTAAAGCGCATCGCGATCTTTCAGATCCGCCCCTTGCGGCTTTACGTGAGGCGAAACGAGGCAAGTTTCATCGAAGGAGTGCATCGTTTCTTTGTCGGCTGTGCCGGCAAGATGCATGGCTTCGACCGAATTGTGGATCGCTTCGAAAACATCGCTTTTGAACTTCCGCTTTGTCTTCATCATTGCCTCCGCGAGCGCGCCGCGGCATCGATATTCGCGCGATCTTGAACAATTCCGGTTCAGTGATCAACCGAGCTTGGCTATCGCCCGCAAATTGTCGGCCGTCGTTGTCGGGAATTCGAAGAATTCGAGATAGGCCGGGATTTGTTCAAACAGCATATCCGTGCCGACTTGAAAGGCGCAGCCCCGAGCCCGAGCTGCCTCGAGAAAGGGGGTGATCTCCTTGCTCATCACAACTTCGCCGACGAAGGTCGATGGCGAGATGCGCTCGACATCGATGGGCAGAGGATCGCCCCGTCGCATTCCAAGAGGGGTCGCATTGACGACGATGTCGAATCCTGCCGGATCGAGAGAGCCGATCGTGAGCTGCAGCTGCGGATAATATGTCTGCAACCGGTCGAGCAGCGCGGTCGCAGTCGTCGCATTGGCGTCGAAGATTGCCAGATGGGCCACACCGGCCTTTGCCAGCGACGCGGCGATCGCCGAGCCGACGCCGCCGGCGCCGACGACGAGCGCATGTGCGCCCTCGACTTTTTTGCCCTTGCGCAAAACGCCGCGGACGAAGCCCTCGCCGTCGAACATGTCGCCGATCAGCCTGCCGTCCGAACCGAGACGCACCGCATTGCACGAGCCCGCGACTTTGGCATTGGTCGATGTTTCGTCGAGCAGTGCCATCGTCGAAATCTTGTGCGGCATGGTAATCAGCGCGCCGTGGATATTGGAGAGCCGGAAGACAAGCTTGAAGAACGCCGGATAGTCCTCCGGCCTGCAGCCCATCGGCACGACGACCGCGTCAATCCCGGTCTTTTCGAAATAGGGATTGTAGATCAGAGGCGCCTTGAAGGACTCGGTGGGATAACCGAGATGCGCGATCAGTTTGGTCGTCCCGGTGATCATAGGGCTAGACTTTCTGGGGATCGGGAAAGGCGCTGACGTCAGAAAGGCGGATCATCTGCCCCGAGCGCGCCGACCTCTTGATCGCTTCGACGACCCTGAGGGTCGCGAGCCCCTCCCGGCCGCTGACGAGAGGCGATGCATCGCCACGAACGACATCGCAAAAATGCCTGAGCTGAACACAAAGTGGATCGGCTGCAGCGTAAGGCACCCGCTCCTCGGCAAGCGGCTCAAGCCAATTGGGCTTCGACGTGCTCGTCCAAAGCGTCAGGTCGGGAATTCCGAGCGATCCCTTCGTGCCGCCGATCTGGTAGCAGAACTGATCATAACGGGGAAAAGCCGGATTTTCACCGGTGGTAGCCTCCCAGCTCCAGGGCGCGGCGACGGCATCGCTGCCGTTGAGCGTGGCGAGAACACCGCTTGCGAACCGCAACGAGACGACGGCGCTATCCTCGACAGCGTGGTGCCGCACGGCGTGCGATTCCATTGCCTGCACGGCATCGACGTCACCGAAGAGAAAGCGGAAGAGGTCGATATCGTGGATCAGGTTGACGAAGGTCGGGCCGGCGCCCGCTTCACGCCGCCAGGCGATGTCGAAATAATCGTCGGGTTTGGCGACCCAGAACGTGCCGTGGACGGTGACGATCTGGCCAAGCCTCCCGCCGTCGACGATCTGTTTGGCCGCCTGGATCATCGGATTGTGGCGCCGGTGATGGCCGACGAGGATCGGTACCCCTGCCCTCTCGCCGGCGGCAACGAGCCTTGCTGCAGCATCGACGTCGTCGGCGATCGGTTTCTCCAAGAGAACGGGAATGCCGGCTGCGACAAGCTCCATTCCGTTCTCGACGTGAAGCTGGTTCGGCGTCGCCACGATGACGCCGTCAGGTCTGTCTTCGATACTTATGTCCTGGAAGTTCGCGTACCAGCGGATGCCGGCCCCCTGGGCAAAATCACGACCGGCGGCGGAAGGATCGATAACGGCGGAAAGAACGGTTCCGGGCTCGGACATCACGCGTTCGGCATGGCGTCTGCCGATCAGGCCGGCTCCCATGACAGCAATCTCTAGCGGTTTCATGATCGGCTCCCGGATTTTGACGACGGATCGGCCTTGTCCCTATTTCCGCAGGATCTCTCCGAGAAATTTTCGGGTCCGCTCGTGCTGCGGATTGGTGAAGAATTCGGCGGGCGGGGCTTCTTCGACGATCGCGCCGCTGGCCATGAAGATCACCCGATCGGCGACCTGGCGGGCAAAGCCCATCTCGTGGGTGACGCAGATCATCGTCATGCCCTCGTCGGCCAGCGCGATCATCGTATCCAGCACCTCCTTGACCATCTCCGGGTCGAGCGCCGACGTCGGTTCGTCGAACAGCATCACTTTCGGCCGCATGCAGAGCGCGCGGGCAATGGCGACACGCTGCTGCTGGCCGCCTGAAAGCTGGACCGGGTATTTGTCGGCCTGCTCCAGGATCTTGACCCGCTCGAGCAGTCCGCGGGCGCGCTCCTCGGCTTCCGCCCTGCCGACGCCGATCGCCTTCATCGGCGCCAGCATGCAGTTCTGCAGCACGGTCAGATGCGGAAACAGATTGAACTGCTGGAAGACCATGCCGACCTCGCGGCGGATCGCATCGATGGTTTTGGCCTGGTCGCTGAGTACGATGCCGCCGACCCGGATTTCACCCTTCTGGTAGGTCTCGAGATGGTTGATGCAGCGAATGAGCGTCGACTTTCCGCTGCCGGAAGGGCCGCACAGAACGATCCTCTCGCCGCTGCGCACCGTCATGTTGATGTCGTGAAGGGCCTGGAACGAGCCGTACCACTTTTCCACCTGCGCCATGGAGATCATCGTTTCTGCGGCCTGGGCGGGAATGGGACTGGTCATCGGAGAACTCCAGGAGAGGCGGGCACGGCCGCATCGAATAACAAGGGGATGCGGTTTCAGCGCGCGGAGACGGCGAACTTTCGCTCGAGGCGCGCGCCGAGAATTGTCAGCGGGCAGCACATCAGGAAGTACAGGATGCCGACGATGCCGAAGACCGTCAGCGGCTGGAAGATCTGGTTGGAGATGATGTTGCCGGCCCGCGTCAGCTCGGTGAAGCCGACGATTGAGGCAAGAGAGGTGCCCTTGATCAGCTGTACCAGGAAGCCGATCGTGGCAGGCAGCGAGATACGCAGCGCCTGGGGCAGGATGACATCCCTCATGCGGGAGACGTATCGGAGGCTGAGCGCCTTTGCCGCTTCCGTCTGGCCGCGCGGCACCGCTTCGATCGATCCGCGCCAGATCTCGCCAAGATAGGCGCTGGCATGCAGCGTCAGCCCGATGGCGACGGCCACCCAGGCATCGAGCATCAGCCCGATCAGAGCCAGTCCGTAATAGACTACGAAAAGCTGCATCAGCAGCGGCGTTCCCTGGAAGACGGCGATGTAGCCGGCGGTGACGCGTTCCAAGAGCGGGTTGCCCGAGACACGGGCGAGAGCAACGCCGAGCCCGGCAATGCAGCCGCAGACGAAGCCGACGGCGGACAGCACCACGGTCCATTTCAGACCGATCAGGAGGAAGACGAACTCGTCGTGACCCATAAAATTCCTCCTACTTGATGGGATATTTGAAGTAGCGGGCCGAAAATAGCGCAAACAGGCGCATCATCACCCAGGAAATCACGAAATAGAAAAGCGTGACGGTGAAGTAGACCTCGAAGCTGCGGAAGCTCTCCGATTCGATGCGCTGGGAAACCGAGGTCAGCTCATAGGCGGAGATCGCCGATGCAATGCTGGTGGTCAGCGTCAGCAGCACGAACTGGCTGGTCAAAGACGGATAGATTGCCCGCAATGCCGGCTTGAGAATGATCAGTCGGAAGACCTGCGCTTTATGCAGGCCTAGGGCCAGTCCGGCTTCCATCTGCCCCTTGGGGATCGACTGGACGCCGCCGCGAATGATCTCGATCGCATAGGCGCCGCCGTTGATGCCGAGCGCGATGATCGCCGTCGGCGTTGGATCCAGCCGGATGCCGGTGAGCGGAAGCGCGAAGTAGATGAAGAAGATCTGGACCAGGAACGGCGTGTTGCGGATCAATTCGACGAAGGCTATGACCAGCCAGCGCGCCGGCTTGACGGCGGAGTCGCGCAGGGCAACGCCGCCAATTCCGATGATGATCGCCAGCAGCATTCCACAAATGGCAAGCAGGAATGTCCCGAGGCAGCCGAGCAAGAGGCTCGGCAGGCCATCGATAACGGGGGTGAAATCCAACTTGTAATTCATGCCTTCGAAGCCCCCACCATGCCGGCCATGGCTTCTATGGCGAGCTCATAACCGCGGGCGCCGAAGCCGATCATGATGGCGGTGGCGACGCGCGAGACGAGGGATTTGTGATAGATCTCCTCGCGGGCATGGACGTTGGAAATATGCAGCTCGATTTTCGGCGGATCGAACATCTTCAGCGCATCGAGCAGCGCGATCGAGGTGAAGGTATAGCCGGCCGGATTGATGATGATGCCGCAGGCCTCTTTGCGTGCCTGATGCACGCTTTCCACCAGCTCGCCTTCGAAATTGGTCTGGCGGAAATCGATGGCAAAGCCGAGGCTTTCCGCCTTTGCCAGGCACTTGTCCTTGATGTCGGCCAAGGTCGTCGAGCCGTAAATGGCGGGCTCGCGCTCACCGAGCAGGTTCAGGTTCGGTCCGTTGAGCACAAAGATGGTTCTGGTCATGTCGCGCACCTCAGGGCCTCGGGTTAGGTCGATTGGATGCGGGCATCGGCATGCCCGCCTTCATGGATAAGGTTCGTCTGGAGATCGCCGCCTGCCCTTCATCCGGCTGCCGCCACCCGGTCGGGTCGAACCTGTGGTCTCGACCCCTCCTTCGGACCCCCGCTCGCGGGGAGAAGGTGATATGCGCCAACCTCTCCGTCCCCACCAACTCTTCGCAGGGCAAGTTCCCTCTCCCCGCGAGCGGGGAGAGGGTTAGGGTAAGGGCAGCCATCCTCTACCGTTCGCTCACTTCGCTGCGAACGGGATACCTTCCAGCGTTTCCGGGAATTGCGGCACCGGGACCTTCATCCATTTGTCATAGACGGCCTTGAGATCGCCGTTTGCCTTGATCTTGTCGATGAAGGTGTTGATCGCCGCATTGATTTCCTTCTCTCCGAGACGCGTGCAAGCGCCGTTGTAGAGCTTCTGGAATTCAAGCTTGTTTTCGAATTCGCCCGGGCGCGCCTTGTTCACCCGGTCCATATAGAAGATGTTGCCGCCCAGCGTATCGACCTGGCCGGAAACCAGGGCCTGAACGCTCGCAGCGTCTCCATCATAGCGGCGGATCGTCGTGCCCTCAGGCGCATTCTTGGTCACCTGTGTGTCCTGTGCAGCGCCCTTGGCGACGCCGACCGTGAACTTGGCCATATCGGCGTTGGTCTTGATCTCCGCCGATTTGGGACCGATCAGAACGATGGCATTGGCAACATAGGGCTTGCTGAACTGCACGGCCTTGGCGCGATCCGGCAGCATGGCCATGGTTGCAAACAGAACGTCGACGCGGCCGGCCGTCAGTGCCGGAATGCGGTTGTTGACTTCAAGCGGCACGAACTCGACGGTAACACCCAGTTCCTTGGCAAACAGTGTCGCGATGTCGGCGTCGAGGCCGTCCTGTTTGCCGCCGCTGGTCACAAAGCCCCAAGGCGGGTTGTCACCCTGGATTCCGACGATGATCTTACCGCGAGCCTTGATTTCGTCAGGCGTGATGGCGGCGGCCGGTTGTGCGAAGGTGACGGCAGCCACCAGGGCCGCAGCACCGAGCATCGCGTTTCGGCGCGTCAGCATAGATTTGAACATTATGTTTCCTCCTCTTTTGGCGGCCTTTCGACCGGACAGCCACCTCACCTTTTGACTGTTGGAGAAATGATTGCCAGAGACAGACGGCTAAATCAACAGAGTTTTTCAAAATCATATGAGAATTTATGATACATCGAGCTATTTGAATTCCTCAAGAGATTTGCAATAATAGGTGAGAGCGATTTTTCGCGGCTGGCTGTGGATGCCGAAAGGGTTTTGATATGAAGACCTCGATTGCGACTGTGACGATCAGCGGCGAACTGCCGGAAAAGCTCGAGTCGATCGCCCGGGCGGGGTTCGACGGCGTCGAGATTTTCGAAAATGATTTCCTGGCCTTCGACGGAAGCCCGGCCGATGTCGGAAAAATCGTCCGCGACCATGGCCTTGTTATCACGCTGTTTCAGCCGTTCCGGGATTTCGAGGGCATGCCGGAACCGCTGCGCAGCCGCACCTTCGATCGCGCCGAACGGAAGTTCGACGTCATGCAGCAGCTTGGAACGGACCTGGTGCTGGTATGCTCGAACGTCTCGCCGGCGGCCTTGGGCGGCATCGACCGGGCAGCTGAGGATTTCCGGGAACTCGGCGAGCGTGCCGCCCAGCGTGGACTGAGGGTCGGCTACGAGGCGCTCGCCTGGGGTCGCCATATTAGTGACCACCGCGACGCCTGGGAAATCGTGCGGCGCGCCGATCATCCGAATGTCGGTCTCATCCTCGATAGTTTCCACACCTTGTCACGCAAGATCGACGTCAATTCGATCCGCTCGATTCCCAAAGAGAAGATCTTCATCGTCCAGCTTGCCGATGCGCCGCTGATCGACATGGACCTGCTCTATTGGAGCCGCCACTTCCGAAATATGCCCGGCGAAGGCGACCTTCCGGTCACGGCCTTCACAGAAGCCGTCGCTGCCACAGGTTATGACGGCTATTTCTCCCTGGAGATTTTCAACGATCAGTTTCGAGGCGGCCTGTCGCGGAGTATCGCCGCCGATGGCCACCGCTCGCTGATCTATCTGGGCGACCAAGTGCGCCGCCATCTGGGCGCCGCCAGCATGACCGGGGCGGCGATGCCGCAAAGGGCTGCCGTTCAAGGTGTCGGCTTTGTCGAGTTTGCCACGGACGAACAGGATGAAGTCGAACTGGTGGCCTTGCTGCGCACGCTCGGATTCAAACAGACCGCCGTCCACCGCACGAAGAAAGTCTCTCTGTTCGAGCAGGGCGAGATCCGGATCCTCGTTAACGTCGACCAGGCAGGATTTGCCAATGCAGCCTATGCCGTTCACGGCACGTTTGCCTATGCCATCGCGCTTATCGTCGACGATGCGCCAAAGGCCTATGCACGCGCGCTTGCTCTCGATGCCGAACCCTTCACCCAGCCGGTCGCCGAGGGTGAACTCGAGCTGCCGGCCATTCGGGGCGTTGGCGGCGGGCTCGTCTATCTCATCGACGACAAGAGCGCCCTGGGGCGTTTTTCCGAAATCGACTTCCGGCCGGTCACTGATGATACCAACACGGCGTCGGCCGGTCTTTTGCGCGTCGATCACGTCGCCCAGACGGTCGGCTATGATGAAATGCTCACTTGGCTGCTGTTCTATACCTCGATTTTCGAGACCCATAAGACCCCGATGGTCGACATCATCGATCCGGCCGGAGTGGTGCGCAGCCAGGTCGTCGAGAACCAGTCAGGCGCGCTGCGCATTACCATGAACGGCGCCGAAAACCGCCGCACCCTGGCGGGGCATTTCATTGCCGAGAAGTTCGGGTCCGGGATCCAGCACCTGGCATTTTCAACCGATGACATATTTGCAACCGCCGAAAAGCTCCGCGCCTGCGGTTTCAGATCCTTGCATATTTCGCCGAACTATTACGATGACGTCGAAGCCCGCTTCGGCCTCGATCCTGCAATGACCGACCGGGTGAAAGCGGAGAACATCCTCTATGACCGCGACGAGCATGGCGAGTACTTCCAGCTCTACAGCGGCACCTATGGAGAGGGTTTCTTTTTCGAGATCGTCGAGCGGCGCGGCTATCGTGGATATGGCGCGCCGAACGCCATTTTCCGGATCGCCGCACTGAAAAGGCAGATGCGCCCGGAAGGCATTCCGAAAGATGCCGATTAATTTCCTGGTTCAGAGAATGCGGCCACTCTTCAGCACGTGTTCGACGCCGCTTTGAACGTGCCGTCTGACCACCTCGGTGGCCCCAGTGACGTCACGCTGAATGGATAGTTCGAACAAAAGCCTGTGGTCGTCGACGACAGGCTTGCCGCGAAAGCTTTCGGCCAGCATGTGGTAGCGAAGAAAGCGGTCGAAGACGGACGACAATGTCGCCATCAGCGTCGCTGAATTGCAGGCCGAAACGATTGCCTGATGGAATTCCCAATCGTAGCGGACCCAATCGACCGTGCGCGAGACGTCGCCTGCGAGCAGCTTGCGCTCGGCGGCAGCCAGACGGTGATGGGCAGCGACGATGCGCCCTTCCCATTCGAGATTTCCCGCCGCGAATGCAAGGCCGATCGCATGCGTTTCAAGCACGATCCTCAGGTCGGCGAGTTCCAGCAATTCCCGCCGCGAAGCCGGGCTGACTTCGAAACCACGCTGCCCTTCGGCGAGGACGAGGTTCTCCGTGGTCAGGCGGCTCAGAATTTCGCGCAGCGACGAAATGCCGATGGAGTAGCGCTCCTTTGCCTGCTCCAGCTTGATCTTGGCCCCCGGCGGCAATACCCCCGATATGATATCCTCGCGGATCTGCCGGAAAACGACATCGCTGACCGTTTCGGCGGGGTCGTGGACTTGTTTGAGCGTGGCTTTTCCTGGTGAGATGGCCCGGCGAGCATCCGCTGTCATTTCAACGTCCCCCGCGCCAAGGCATGCTCGACGCCGCCTTGGATATGGAAGGCGAGCACCCGCTTGGCGGTCTCCGCATCCCGCCGCAGCGCCGCGTCCAAAAGCTGTTGATGTTCGACGGCGGCGACGTCACCCCGGTAGGACAGGGCGACCATTTGATAGCGCAGATATTTGTCGAAGATGACCGAATGGGTCTGCATCAGCAGCTTCGATCCGCAGGCGGAAATCAGCGCCTGGTGGAACTCCCAGTCGTAGCGCTTCCAGTCCTCGGCCCTGCTGGTATCGCCGGATGCCATGACCTTCTCCATCCGCGCCAATTTGTAGTGGGCGGCGACTAGCGGCGCCTCCCATTCCACATCTCCATGCGCGAATGACTGCTCCAAGGCATGGCTTTCGAGCAGCAGTCTCATCGCCGCCGTCTCCTTAAGATCGGAAACCGACACCGGAGAGACCTCGAACCCCTTCTGTCCCTCGGCGACAACAAGACCCTCGGAGGAGAGCCGGTTCAGCACCTCGCGCAGCGTGCTGATGCTGGTCTCGTAGGACTCCTTCAGGTTTTCGAGCTTGAGCTTTTGGGCGGGCACCAGCCGCCCGAAAATGATGTCGGCCCGAATGCGCCGGTAGCTGCTCTCGGCGATGGTCTCGTTTACGACAGGCTGCAGCATCACCGAGTCTCTTATATTTCTCATATCATCCGATATATCGCTTTTCGGCGGGGCCGATCAAGGAAACATTCGCGCCTGAGCCAATAGAATTTTCTCATATGATACGGGGTTCTGCGGTTGAGACGGGACGAGAAATCCACCCACGCCCGCCAACGTGGGGTCCCGGCTGCACGGCGTTTCGTGGAGACTTAACGCGAGCGGTTCACAGTGGATTCGGGCCTAGAACGACGGCAATTGTTTTTTCAATCGCGCGCAACCATCTAATAGGCATGAGTACGGGAGAATGTCCCAGCCCCAGCAGACCGTTTACCGAAAACCAACCATACCGGGTTGCTTTCCGACGCGAAAGCCGATTGCTTAGGAAAATCTACTCCTTCTTCCGCTAGCGGTTAGGAGAATGAAAGGGACACAGGCAAACCCGTAAAATTCTGCTGCTTCGCATCGGGATAAACTATGATTACGATGGCGATGCGGGAAGGCCGGTTTGAAGAAAGATGACGACAGAACTGTTTCAGGTAAAATTTTGGGGCGTCCGCGGCAGTATTCCCGTTTCGGGCCCCGAGTTCGACCGCTACGGCGGTAACACATCCTGCATCGAAATTCGCTGCGGAAAACATCGGATGATCTTCGACGCGGGCTCAGGCCTGCGCGAGGCGGGCCTGTCGTTGCTCGCCGACGGCGTCAGCGACGTCGACCTGTTCTTCAGCCACTGCCACTACGACCACATCATCGGCCTGCCCTTTTTCAAGGCGATCTATTATCCTTCGATCAACGTCAACATCTGGTCGGGCCATCTCGACGGCAAGATGAGCACGCGGGAAATGGTCGAGCAGTTCATCAGCCCACCGTGGTTTCCGGTCAAGACCGACATCTGCCAGGCGACGATGAACTTCCGCGACTTCCACCCCGGCCAGGCACTGACGCCCTACGAGGGTATCGAGATCAAGACCTTCATGCTCAACCATCCGGGTGGCGCTATCGGCTACCGCATCGAATGGCAGGGCCGCTCGGTCGCGCTGATTTACGACATCGAGCATATTCCGGGCGCTCACGATCCGATCTCCTTGGAGATGATGCGGGATGCTGATCTCGTCGTCTACGACTGCACCTACAATGAAGACGAGATGCAGCGGTTCAAGGGTTTCGGCCATTCGACCTGGCAGCACGGCACCGAGTTGGCAAAGATCGCCGGCGCTAAGCGCTTCGCGCTCTTCCACCACGCTCCCTCGCGCACGGACGAGCAGCTGGCGGAGATGGAAACGCAGGCACAAGCCGTCTTCCCCGAAACCTTCGCCGCCCGCGACAATCAGACGGTCTTGATCTGATAGCTGCAGGCCGGTTTCGCCGGCTGCAGGGGGCCGCGCTTGAGCTTCCTGCGGAACCGATCGCGAGCCAGACCGTTTTCTCGGCATCGCAAGAACGCCAAAACGGGTATCAGCCATGACCGTATTTTCCGGACAATGCCTTTGCGGGCAGGTGAACCTCTCTGTTCGCGGCGAGCCCTTACGCGTCGGTATCTGTCATTGCACGGACTGCAGGAAGGAAAGCGGTTCGGCCTTCACCTTCTATGGAATGTGGCCCGCCGGCCAATTTGAGCACTCGGGAGCAACCCGCGAGTTCAAAGGCCGGCATTTCTGCACCGGCTGCGGTTCACGGCTGTTTTCCCTCGATGACGAGGAGGCGGAAATCAAACTCGGCATCCTGTCCGATGCGCCAACGCCGCTGGTCCCGGGCTACGAACTTTGGATCAAGCGCCGCGAACCTTGGCTGCAACCGGTAGAAGGCGCCGAGCAGCATGAACAAGACCGAAGATGAGCGGGACGTTGGAAGCGTTCCGATGGCCGCCCTCGTCCGGCATCGCCGCATCACCGTGGTGGGCGTCAGACTTTTCGTCGCGAAGCCGGGCGACCGGATGCCTATGCGTCCTCGCCAGATACCCAAATCCGCAATTCGCCGACTGACCTGAAACCCAGTCCTATCATCTCGTCTAGTGCTTCGCCCCTGTCATATCCGACAAGTGGCAAACCAGGTAAAAAGGCAATAGCGGCCACAGAAATGGCGTCTCTGAGGGCTGGCGGCGTGCCGGGCAAGTGAAAAATGTTGGAAACGCCCACAACCTCCGCCGAACGGTTCACGATGCAGCCAGCTTCAAATCTGTCGCCGGCTGGTTGACCGTAGATATGCATGTCGGGATCGGCCAGCAGGGCTGGCGTGAAGACTTTTGCTTCGGTGGGGCTACCCGATTGCTTCCAAGCCTGCTCCCAAAGATTCAGTTCCGCCGCATCGCGAACGCGGCTCCAATCCTCAGGCACACGCGCTGCCATCGTCGGAGACTCAGCCCATATCCATGACGCCGAAAATAACAGCCGAAATCCCTTGCTGATGAGATCGAGCGTGGAAAACCCGTCTTTCAAGCCGCATCGCCGCCCAAGCCGATCTGTCAGCCGGCCGATTTCGGCGAGTTGTTCCTCGATGGCCTCCGGATCGAGTGTCGTCAGGTTCGAATAATATGGCGGTGCAATCGCATCGCTTGACCAGAACGCATCAGTGCGCTGGTCAGGCAGTCGATGGGCGCGAAAAATCGCCTGATACAGGTCCGCATTGTTGGCGGCGCAAAGGCGGGCCTTTTCCGCGTCGGAGCGTATCCTGTGTTTCAGGAGACTGCTTTGCGGAGAGCGGTTTATCATAAGAACACCCGTTGCCCTGAGCGGTTAACACTCAGGTCTAACTCCTGAGAAGTGCCGCCGCCGGCAACCAGCAGACGGCGGGATGGCTCGTCACCGCAAATAAGGCCGACAAGAAATGCCAGGCTGCCGCATCGTGCACCAGATGGTGGGTAAGCACGCCGATCGGCTCGTCGCTGCCGGCAAAGCGGTCGCGCAACTCCGCCACCAGCTCTGCCACCAGCTCCTCTTCGGCTCGGCCGCCGCGCGTGCCGTGCCAATCGATGATGTCGACATGGGTGTTGAGAAGCGGTATCGGCCCGCCCTGCTTTGCCCGCCCATAGACCGAAAGTGCTGCGAATCCGAGGTCCGGCAGCGCTGGTATGAGGGCGGCGTCGAGGCGGTTCCACGGCGGCACCAGGACCGGCTGGAAGCGGGCTGGATGCAGACGCTGGAGCAGCCGGAACCCGTCCCGCAGCTCGCCGAGCACGATTTCCGCCGGCCGCTCGGCCCCCAGTTCCTGCTTTTTCCGTTCCGGCCCGGCATGGTTCGTATGCGACCAGCCGTGCACCGCGACGCTGACACCTGCTTCCTCCGCCAGCCGCGCCGCCAATGCTTCTCCGGTCAGGCCGGGAATGACGGCAAGCGTCAGCGGGACCGCGTTGTCGCCGGCCGATGCCAACAGCGTCTCCAGATCAGGCGTCGGTTCGATCGCATCGTCGTCCCGCAGCCAGAAGCGGGCGACGCGGCCGGCGGTCTGCCAGCGGTCGAGCTCGCGGCGCAGCGGCTCCCAGCGCATCCTGTCGGTCATCCCATCACTCCTGTTGCTGCATAATCCTGCAAAATTCCGTCCAACCGCTCGGCCGCCATCGCCAACGAGCGCTTCTCGAGTACGAAACGCCGCGCAGCCTGCCCCATGGCCTCGCGTCTTTCCGCGTCGTCAACCAGGGCTGCCATGGCCGCAGCATAGGCTGCGACATCACCATCGGGCGTCAGCAAGCCGGTCACCCCAGCCTCGACCACCGCGGGTACCCCCGCCGTTTCCTGCGCAACGACAGGCAGGCCGGCGGCCTGGGCTTCAAGATAGGCAAGGCCGTAAGCCTCGCCGCAGCCCGGCCAGACATAGAGGCCGCCGCGCCCGAGCATGCCGGCGATCTCTGACGCATTCCGCTCGCCCAGCCACTCGATGCGGCTGGCGGGGAGGTCTGCAAACAGGGCCTGCACCTCGTGTCGCATCGGACCATCGCCGATGACGGCAAGCGTCCAGGGCCGGTCTTCGACCAGCCGCAGCGCTTTTGCCAACATTGCATAACTCGCCATCTTGTCGCCGGCCCGCATCATCGCCACCGTCATCAGCCGGCGTGGATCGGGAACCGGCAACACCTTCTCGAACAACGCCGTATCGATGAAGGGTTTCAGGCCGGCAAGCCGCGCCTGCGGGATGGCGGCAGCAAGGCCCGCCCTGTCGCGCTCGGTGAAGCTGATATTGACCGCCGCCCGCCTGATCGCTTCGCCCACGAGCGTCTGTTGGCCGGCCCAGCCGGTCCGGTCGCGTTTGGCCGCATAGGAAGCTTCGACCGTTACATAGGGAATAGCGAATTCGGCTGAAATCACCGGACCGAAGTAATCGGGCGATCTGTAATAGGGGTGGTAGCAGAACCAGAGCTCGGGTCGCTGCGCTGATGTCCACTTTTCCCGTAGCCGCTGCAGCTCGGCACGGATTGCCGGCTCGAGGCCCGCTGCCGCCTCCGGTGTCGCGGCATAGCTGCGGAATTCGGAGACAATCTCGACCTCATGCCCGGCGATCTCCAGCGCTCGGATCAGCAGCCGCGCCATCAGCCGGTCGCCTGACGGCACCGGATGGTTCGGCGATTTCATCGGCGCGTAAAAAGCCACCCGCATGCACAACCCTCATATGAAGACACAGTGTTTCCGGCCGGCATGCCCGGTTGCGAAACTCCACTATTGTCCATTTCCCTAAAACTTGCGCATAAGCATATGGAATGTGATCGCGATCGAAGCAATTCCGCCTCTTTCTCAATTTCTATGAGGCTGCGGTTGCATCGACAAGAACGGGAATGAATGACGACGGCCTCAGTCACAGGGATTTTTTCGGAGCGCTCGATCAGAAGGGCAAGGCTTGGTTCCGGCCTGGTCATTTTCATCTTTGTCCTGATGCATCTGTCCAACCATGCGATCGGGCTGATTTCGCTCGCCGCCGCCGACAAGGCCCGCCACCTTTTCCTCGCCATCTGGCGCAATCCCGTCGGCACGGCGGTGTTCTATTCGTCGGTGCTGATCCATATGGCGCTGGTGCTGCGCGCGATCTACATGCGCCGCAGCCTGGTGATGCCCAAGGGCGAAACGGCGCAGATCGTGCTCGGCCTGCTGATCCCGCTGCTACTCATCGATCATGTCATCGGCACGCGTATCGCCCACGCCCTCTATGGTTATATCGACGATTACGAGGCGGTCGTCGAACTGCAGTGGATCAAAGCGCCGGCGACGGGTGTACGGCAGGTGCTCGGCGTCATCGCCGTCTGGTTTCACGGTTGCATCGGCATCCATTTCTGGCTGCGCTACCGCCCATGGTATGCAGGCGCCGCGCCACTGCTCCTGGCGCTGGCAATCCTCGTGCCCGTGCTCTCGGTTCTCGGCTTCGTGCAGATGGGCCGCACCCTTGCCGACCCCTCCTATCAGCTGACGACCAATCCCTACGAGGTGAACCTCAACGCCCACTATCTCTCCGATCCTGAGGTTCGCACCCAGATCGCCGGCGTCCGCGCCGGCCTCTACGGCGCCTTCTCGGCCTCGCTGCTGGTCGTCGTCGCCGCCCGCGCCCGGCGCCGGCTAAAGGAGCGGCTCGACCAGGTGGCCGTGCATTATCCGGGCGGCGAGGTGATCCGCGTGCCGCGCGGCTTCACGGTGCTGGAAGCTAGCCGGCTCGGCGGCCTGCCGCATTACTCCGTCTGCGGCGGCAAGGGCCAGTGCTCCACCTGCCGGGTGCAGATCCTCGGGGATTACGACAGCCTGCCTGGCCCCGACAAGATGGAACAGACGACGCTGAGGCGCATCAATGCCGGCCCGGATGTCCGGCTCGCCTGCCAGCTTCGCCCGAACCGCGATGTTGCGGTCGCGCCGCTGCTCGTGCCGGCAGTCGAAGCCGCCCTTCCCGCCAACAGCCAGGAGACCAGCCCCGGCCGCGAACGCGAGATCGCCGTGCTGTTCGTCGACATCCGCCATTTCACCACGCTGACGGAAACCCGCCTGCCCTTCGATGTCGTCTTCCTGCTGAACCGCTATTTCGCCATCATCGGCAAGGCGGTGGAGCAGGCCGGCGGGCGGCTCGACAAGTTCATCGGCGACGGGGCCATGGCGCTCTTTGGCCTCAACACCGCGCCCGATCAAGCCTGCCGCCAGGCGCTGACGGCCGCCGCGGCGATCGTCGCCGAGATCGAGAAACTCGCGGAGGAATTAGCCGAGGAACTGGCGCTGCCGCTGCGCATCGCGATCGGCATCCACACCGGCCCGGCCGTCGTCGGCACGATGGGATATGGCCGGGTGCGCAGCATGACGGCGATCGGCGATACGGTCAATGTCGCGAGCCGGCTGGAAAGTGCGGCCAAGGAGTTCGAGGCGGCGATCGTCATCTCCGAACCGGTGGCGAACCTTTCCGGCGCCGATCTTTCCGGCATTGAAAGCCGGGAAATCAGTGTACGCGGCCGGGCTCTGCCCTTGAAAGTCTATGTCATTCCGAGAGAGAAAGCGGTAGCACCGCTCAAAGGAAAAGACTGATGCCCGGCAAGCCATGGCTGACCGCCAAATACTGGAGCCGCCGGCTGCGCAAGGCGCGCAACAGAGCCGCCTCGCGCTTCTTCGACACCCGCTTCGGCCGCCGGCTGTTAATCGAGAATATCGGCCCCCGCGTCGTCTCGATGACGGTCGATGCCGGCGACCACCTGATGACCTTCTCGCCCGCCGACTATATCGGCCGCAAGGTCTTCCGGAAGGGCCATTTCGAGCGCGACGCCGTCGACCGGTTGATCGTTATCCTGCGCGAGCGCGGCCTACTGCGAAAGGATGCGACGCTGCTCGAGATCGGCGGCAATATCGGCACCCAGACCGTCTATTTTGCGCTCAGCAACACCTACGCTCATATCGTCAGCGTCGAGCCGGATCCGCGCAATTTTCCGCTGCTCGAACTCAACATTCGGCAGAACCGGCTGGAGGAAAAGGTCCGGTTCGTTAATTGCGCCGCCGGTGAGAGCGAAGGCGAGATCGACTTTTTCCTCAACCTCAACAACCACGGCAAGAGCAGTGCCATCCGCCAGAGCAAGACCGACAGGAAGATCAGCGTGCCGGTGAAGCCGGTCTCCGAAATCCTCGCCGGCCTTTCGATCGATCCGGCCGCAATCGGCCTGATCTGGATGGATATCGAGGGCTACGAGCCAGTCGCCTGTCGGTCGATGCAGCCGCTACTTGCCCGTCGCGTGCCGCTCCATATGGAGTTCACGCCGCTGTTCTACGGCCCGGAGGGCACGAAGGCCTTCATATCGATGCTGTCGGGCTTCTACGAGGACTGCCTCGTGCTGTTCGAGGATCGCGAGGAGGAGATGAAGGTGCGGGATCTGCCGGGGGAGTTTGAGCAGTACAATGTGCTGTTTTTGCCGTAGAGGCGGCTTCAGAGCCGCACCTTTGCGCGCCATGCCCTAAGGTATCAGCAAAATGCTGCCTGCGGCCCGCCCTGACTCCAGTTCGAGATGCGCTCTTGCAACATCTGCCAGGCTGAATTCGGCAGCGATCTGACAGACGATCCCCGTTTCCATGGCCTGGACTGCCGCCTGCGCCGCCTCGCGGTATCTTTCGATATCGCCACACCAGGCCATGATGCTCGGGTGAGAGAGCGACTTGCCGGGTCGAAGTTCCTCGACCGGAACCGGTGGAACCGGTCCGGCGGCTTGCCCGATGGTGACAGCCATCCCGAAGGCTCGGACCGAACGAAGACTTTTGACCAGCATATCACCGCCAATTCCATCAAAGGCGACGTCAACGCCATTGCCATTGGTGAGCAGCTGGACTTCTGCGACGATATCGGCCCCTCGCCCGACGATCAGATGATCCGCGCCGAAGGACTTGGCGAGCACCCCCTTTTCGGGAGTGCTGACGGTGCCGATCACCGTGGCATTGAGCGACTTGGCCCAGCGAACGAGGATGCTTCCCAGCCCACCAGCGGCCGCGTGGATTAGAATACGACTTCCGCCGCCAACATCGCTCGTCTTCTTCAGCAGCATATAGGTCGTCATGCCTTTGAGCAGCGAACTCGCAGCCGTTTTGGTCGAAACCGCATCGGGAAGCCTGACCACTCTTTCAGCGGCAATGGTCCTTGTCGAACAATAGGCTCCGACCGGCGGCCCCGCATATGCCACCCGGTCGCCCTCTTTCAAGTCGGTGACGTCAGGACCGATCGCTGTCACGACACCTGCAGCTTCAACACCGATCACGGCCGGATAGGAGGGCATCGGATAGATGCCCTTCCGATGATAGATGTCCAGGAAGTTGGTCCCGATCGCTTCATGAAGAATTTTTATCTCGCCCCGACCGGGATCAACGGAACGATGATCCTGTAACTGAAACCGCGTGACGTCGCCTGGGGCGTTCAACATTACGATCTGATCTGGCATCCTTGGATCTCCTTGATGCGCATAGGTTAGCGGCTGGCCAAACGTGTGAAAATTCCCTATTGCTGCACAATGAATGGGAACAAATTCACACAACTTGACTGGGACGACTTGCGGCATTTTCTGGCTTTGGCGCAGTCGGGAACACTTCTCGGCGCGGCGAAGCAGCTGGGCGTCGAACACGCGACGATAAGCCGGCGCGTCTCATCGCTTGAGGCAACGCTGGATCGCAAGCTCATCGACCGTCGCGGGCGGCGCGTCATTCTCACTCCGGAAGGCGAGAAGGTTGCCAAGCATGCGGCCGTCATTGCCTTGCAAACTGCTGCAGTCGAGCAGATTGGGCGCAGCAGCGCTACGGAAGTGCATGGCCACGTGAGGATCAGCGCCCCTCCCGCTCTTTCGAGCGTGCTTCTGGCAAAACCGATCGTGGCAATCCGGCGAGATCATCCGGGTGTTCAGATTACGCTTGTTGGCGAGAAGCGGTTTACGTCCTTGAACCGGCGCGAAGCGGACATCGCGGTCCGACTGTCAAGACCGGAAGATGGCGACTATTCGATCGTTAAGCTCCACGAGATGACTTTCGGTCTCTTCGCCTCGAAGCGTTACCTCGAAACCTTTGCGCCGTCCGAATGGACTTTTATTGGCTACGATGAAGCGATGAATGCCTCGCCGCAACAGCTGCGTCTCAAGGAGGTGGCCGCGGGCCGCCAAATTGCGTTGAGATCATCCGTTCTGGAGTTTCAGGTCGCAGCCGCAAGGCTTGACGGGGGTGTCGTCATGCTCCCCGATTTCGCAGTCCCTGGGGATCTCCAGCTCATCGAGAGCGAACATGCTCTCGTAAGAGAGCTTTGGTTGGTCGTGCACTCGGAGATCAAGGACGTTCCGTCTATTCGTGTCGTCCTTGATGCGGTCAAGAGCGCGTTCAAAAAGAAGTCTCATTCCGACCAGCCCCATTTGTCCGAGTAAATCAACGGCCAGAAGAGGAAGGTCGACCTTGCGCGCTTCCCGGCGTTGGCAGGACCGGCAACCACGCTGCAACATCCTCTCAGGCCCCGGACGCTGCGCACGCCATGCCATCGTAGGGATCAGGGGAAAATGCCGATTCAACAGCAACGCCACCAAGTCAAACCTGCGGCTATATCGTCTGGACCTTCAGGCTTAAGGAACCGTAGTCGCTACCCCACAACACCTACGTCCTCCGATACAGAAAATACCGCCCTTCCTTGATCCCCTCCGGCAGCGGCAGCGCCGCCAACTCCGGATGCTCCAGCGGCAGGCCGCTGACGGCGATGCCGTTTGGGGTGAGCACGCCGGCCATGAGCTGCGGCAGCCAGGTCAGCGTTACCGCGTCGATCTCGTCATGGCCGGTGCCGATATCGGCATGGGCAAGCGCGGCACCAATACCGAGGAAGGCCTGGCCGGAGTCGCGGATATTGCCGGTCACCATGTCTTCGGCCTCCGGTGTCGAGGCCGAATAGGAGCGGACTTCCCAGTCGAAGGCGACGATGCGGCGGTCGGGAAAATTTTCGCGCAGGTGATCATAGGTGCGGCCGTTGCCGAGGCCGAATTCCAGCACCGGGCCGTCGATTTCGCTGACCAGATCGATGATCGCGTTCAGAATGTCGCGTTGAGCCGTCAACCGGCGAATGAAGCTGTCGAGGCGGCTCATCTATTCCGTATCCGTCGTGAAAAATCGTCAGCGGGTGCTAACACATGAAACCTTGCCAAGTCGATTGCCGTAAAATGGGAAATGGCGTTGCAGTGGCAACATGGGTCTGTGCTAAGGTCAATGACATGAAAACCGTGACCGACGAAGAATTCTTTGCCGCCGTGCCGCTGTTCAGCGCCTTCGAGGGCGTGACCGATGCCGCCAATTACAGGCCCCTGCCGGATGGATGGGTGCTGGCGCTTGCCGATATCGTCGGCTCGACGCAGGCGATCGCCGGCGGCCGCTACAAGGACGTCAACATGGCGGGCGCCAGCGTCATTTCGGCGGTGTTGAATGCCGTCGGCAAGGGCGACTATCCCTTCGTCTTCGGCGGCGACGGCGCTCTGATTGCACTTCCGGGTTCGCTGGAACCGGCGGCGCGCGAAGCGCTTGCCGCCGTGCAGGTCTGGGTCGAGGAGGATCTCGGCCTGATGCTGCGCATCGCCATCGTTCCGGTCACTGACACCCGCGCCGAGGGTCTTGACGTCCGCGTCGCCCGTTATTCCGTAAGCCCTCATGTCACCTATGCGATGTTTTGGGGCGGCGGGACGAGTTGGGCCGAAAGACAGATGAAGCTCGGCCATTACAATGTCGAGCGCGCGCCCGCAGGCACCCGCCCCGATCTCACCGGCCTCTCCTGCCGCTGGAGCCCGATCGATGCGCAGAATGGTGAGATCGTCTCGATCATCGCCGTTCCCGGCGAAGGCCGGCCCGGCGAAGAATTTCGCTCCCTCGTCAATGGCATCGTCGCCATCACCAGCGAGCAGAGCCGCGGCAGCCATCCGGTGCCGGCCGAGGGCCCGGAGCTCGCTTTCTCGCTGCACGGCATCAATCGCGAGGCCAAGGCCACCGCGCCAGCCGGAAGGCGTCTGCGGCAGAAACTCTTCATCTTCCTGCAGCTTGCCATCACGGTCGTGTGCTACCGGCTGGGCATTCCGCTCGGCCGCTTCGATGCGCGCCGCTACAAGCGCGACGTCGCCGGCAATTCCGATTTCCGCAAGTTCGACGACGGGCTGAAGATGACGGTTGACGTCGACGCCGAGCACCTGAAACGGATCGAGACGCTGCTGGAAGCGGCCCGCGCCAAGGGCATTGCCCGCTACGGTCTGCATCGACAGACTTCGGCGCTCATGACCTGCTTCGTGCCGACGCCGATTTCGCGCGACCACATGCATTTCATCGACGGTGCATCTGGCGGTTATGCAGTGGCCGCCAGCCGGATGACCGGCAAGTCGCTTTCCGCCGTTTCCGTCACGCCTTGATGATGTGATGGGCCGAGAGGCCTAGCCGGTTGAAGACGTTGCGCGTGTCGATGATCAGTGCAGCGCTTTTCGAAAGCGCGGCATAATCCACCCCATCATGATCGGTCGCGACCAGCACGGCATCGTAGCCGGCGATCGTATCAGGCGTCAGCGCCACCGATTTGCGGCCCTTCAGCGCCTGGTATTCGCGTGTCGGCGGGATCTCGGCGACGAAGGGGTCGTGATACTCCGCCCGTCCGCCGCGTTCCTCGATAATCTCGATCAGCCGCAGCGACGGGCTTTCTCTTATATCGGCGACGTTCTTTTTGTAGGCTAGCCCGAGCACCAGCACCCGGCTGCGGCTCAGCGCCTTGCCGGCGCGGATGTCGAGCGCTTCGGCAAGCTTGCCGACGACGTAACGCGGCATCGCCGAGTTGATCTCGCCGGCGAGTTCGATGAAGCGGGTGGGCAGCTCGTATTCGCGCGATTTCCAGGTGAGGTAGAAGGGATCGATCGGAATGCAGTGGCCGCCGAGGCCGGGGCCCGGATAGAAGGGCATGTAGCCGAAGGGCTTGGTCTTGGCCGCGTCGATCACCTCCCAGACATCGATGCCCATCGCCGCATAGACGGTCTTCAGCTCGTTGACGAGAGCGATGTTGACCGAACGGAAGATGTTTTCGGTGAGCTTCACCGCCTCGGCCGTCGCATTCGAGGAGACCGGAACGACGGTCGAAACCGCGGCACCATAGAAGGCTTTCATCAGCGACAGCGCCTCAGGACCATCGCCGGCGACCACCTTCGGGATGGTGGCGGTATGATAATGCTGATTGCCGGGGTCCTCGCGCTCCGGCGAGAAGCCGACGAAAAAGTCGGAGCCGGATTTCAGCCCGGTGCCCTCGAGGATGACCTTGACGATATCGTCGGTAGTGCCGGGATAGGTGGTCGATTCCAGGACGACGAGTTGGCCGGGGCGCAAATGCTGGGCGATCGAGCGCGACGTCGCCTCGACGTAGGAAAGGTCGGGATCGCGGTGTTTGGTGAGCGGGGTAGGCACACAGATGATAATGACGTCGCAGTCAGCAAGACCGGCGAAATCGGTGGTCGCCTGGAAGCGCCCGGCCTCGATCTCGGCTGAAAGCGCTGCGTCGCTGACGGCGTCGATATAAGAGCGGCGGGCATCGAGCGCCACCATCTTTGAGGGATCGATGTCGAAGCCGGTGACCGCAAAACCGCTGCGTGCCACCGCCATCGCCAGCGGCAGCCCGACATAGCCGAGCCCGATGACGCCGGCACGCGCCGCGCGGGTTTCGATCTTCTGCAAAAGCGTGTCGAAAGTGGAGATGGCCAAGGCGGGATCTTTCAAACGGGGAAGAGAGGAAGCTGATCTAATGCATGATCCGGGCAAATTAAACCCGGCTCCTCTTCTCCCCGGCGGCAGTGCTGTCCGGTTTGCGCCAAAAACTGCCCCTCACCCATTCTGGCCGTCCTGGCGCGGACAGGAGACGTGCCACGCGAGAGGGTATTGGGAACCGAGGAGGCCGCCGCACGTCGTCCCCTCGCCTGTCTAACCGGAGAAGGCGCCGGCAGGCGTACGAGGGGATGAACCCTTAGCCGGGTGTGGCCGAAAAGCCCCGGCGATGACCTTTGCTGCAACTTCAGCGCACAAAAAAATTCCCATCCCATTGTTTCGCATCTGCAGCATCCCTATTTTGATTCTTGATAATGAACCACAGTGAAAGGACTGCCCGTCCGGTCCTCCGACATGGGGAACAGAGGGGTGCCCTTGCCGGGCTCTCGGCACATCGTTGACAAATAATACCGCTCGTACATCCTGATTTCCTTTTGACCTGCGCATGAAGATGTGCCGGCCGGGGAATTTTTGGCTCTTGGGGATGGCGTGCCTTATGAGGATCATACCGAGAATGAGCACGATCGAAACCAGCGTGTCCTCCATCCTGTTGGATCGGGTCGCTGAATGGCTGACGAACTCTTCGCTGGCCGGAGACGAGCTTGAAAACATCGTGCGCGGCTTCTGCGAAAGGCTTGCCGCCGCCGGCCTGCCGATTGCGCGCGTGCATCTGACCTTTTCGATGCTGCATCCGCTTTATGACGCGCTGAGTTTTACCTGGCGGCGCGCGAGCGGCGTTACCATCGAGGGCTTCCGCATGCCGGCCGGGCAGAAGCCGGACCGCTTCCTGCAGAGCCCCTATTATTACCTGCTCGACAACAACCTGCAGCACATCCGCCGCCGGCTGATGCAGGAAGGGCCGGCGGAATTTCCGATCTTCGAGGATCTGCGCAAGGACGCCATCACCGATTACCTCGCCTTCGTGCAGCCCTTCGGCGACGGCTCGGTGCAGGGCATGATGGGCTCCTGGTCGACCGACCATCACACCGGCTTTTCCGACGATATGATCGACGCGCTGCTCAGGATGCAAAACCATCTGGCGGTCGCCGCCAAGATGGCGGTGCTCGGCAAGCTCGCCAACAACATGCTGACCACCTATCTCGGCGGCGATGCCGGCAAGCGGGTGCTGAACGGCCAGATCCGCCGCGGCGATGGCGAAACCATCCGTGCCGCGCTTGTCATGGGCGATATGCGCGAATCCACCATGTATGCCGAAAAGGAAGGCCGTCAGGCCTATATCGACACGCTGAACCAGTTCTTCGACGCGATCGCCGCCCCCTTCAACCGGAATGGCGGCGAGATCCTGAGCTTCCTCGGCGACGGCTTCCTTGCCGTCTATCCCTGCGGGCGCCACAAGGACCCGTCGAAAATCGCCTGCGAGGCAGCCCTTTCCGCCGTCCATCAGGCGCAGGCGCGGGTGGCCGAGCTCAATAGGGACCGCGAGGCGAAAGGCCTCAGCAAGGTCGGCTACGGCATCGGCCTGCATGTCGGCAACGTCATGTTCGGTAATGTCGGCCTGAAAGACCGGCTGACCTTCTCCGCCTTCGGCTCAGCGGTCAACGAGGTGCAGCGGCTGCAGATCCTGACCAAGAAATACGGCCGGGAGGTCGTCGCCAGCCAGGCTTTCGCCGGTTATTGCGGCGGCGAATGGACGACGCTCGGCGAAGAGAAGCTGCGCGGCATCCGCCAGAAGGTGACGGTGCTGCAGCCGCGGGCGCCGGCTCCCGAGATCAACGTCGACGAGGGCTTCCGCGAGGCGGTTCAGAACGGGCTTTCTGAAGCCGAGCAAGTCATTCTCCTGCACCGGGACGCGAAGAAACACGTCGAGCGCACAACCACGGAGAAGTTCATCCAGTAAACCTCGAACGCCTGCTCTGAATCTGCGCGACTCGTCTGGGGAACTTCGGCGAGATGTGGCAGTTTTCCTGTGATTGTCATCTGCTAGACACCCCGTTTGCGGTACGATAGTGTGCCTTAACGGGAACACAGAAGACTGGGGAATTTCATTGGTATGGCGTCTGCAGCCGATTTGTTGCGTATTGAAAATCTCGACGTTTCCTTCTCGGTTTTCGGCGACCGGCTGCGCGTCGTAAAGGAAGCCAATCTTCGTATCCTTCCGGGCAAGGTCACCGCGCTCGTCGGCGAGTCCGGTTCCGGCAAATCGGTGATCAGCCAGTCGATCATGGGCATCCTGCCCAACCCGGCCAAGGCCTCCGGCAGCATCCTCTTTACCGATCCGCTCGATGGCAGCACGACGGATATCCTGTCGCTTTCGCGCGACAGCGAGGAAATGCGCGACCTGCGCGGCCGGCGCATGGCGACGATTTTCCAGGAGCCGATGACCTCGCTTTCGCCGCTGCACACGGTCGGCAACCAGATCAGCGAAGCGCTTTTGATCCATACCGAAGCCGACAAGCAGGAAGCACGGGAAAAGACCGAGGAAATGCTCGGTCTCGTCGGCTTTTCCAATCCGCACCGCACCTACGACATGTACCCCTTCGAACTGTCCGGCGGCATGCGCCAGCGCGCCATGATCGCCATGGCGCTGATCTGCAAGCCGGCGCTGTTGATCGCCGACGAGCCGACGACAGCACTCGACGTGACGATCCAGGCGCAGATCCTCGAGTTGCTGCGCGACCTGCAGGCCAAGCTCGGCATGGCGATGCTTCTCATCACCCACGATCTCGGCATCGTCGCCAACATGGCCGACGAAGTGGTCGTCATCTATCACGGCGAGATCATGGAAGCCGGACCGGTCGAGGCGATCTTCCGCAATCCGCAGCACCCCTATCTCAAGGCACTGATGGCCGCCGTTCCGCATTTTGACATGAAACCCGGCGAGCGGCTGAAGGCGCTGCGCGACGTGCCGGTCAATCTCGAAACCCTTGTCGGCAAGAAGAAGCCGCTGCAGGCGGAGGCGCCGGGCACACTGCTTTCGGTTGCCAATCTCTCGAAGACCTACAAGACGCGCAAGCGCAGTTTCCTCGGCAAGCATGAAGCCGCGGTCGTGCACGCCGTCGACGATGTCAGCTTCGACATCCGCCGCGGCGAATGTCTCGGCCTCGTCGGCGAATCCGGCTGCGGCAAGACGACGCTCAGCAAGATCCTGATGCGCGCCGTCACACCCGATAGCGGCGCGGTGGTGTTCAACGACGGCAAGGACGTGATCGACGTACTTTCGGTGCGCGGCGAGGCCCTGCAGGATATGCGCACTAAGATCCAGATGGTGTTCCAGGATCCGGTCTCCTCGCTCTCACCGCGCATGACGGTGCGCAATATTTTGAGCGAACCTCTGGAGATCCACGACCGCGGCGACAGTGACGAGCACAAGCGCAAGGTCGAAGGGCTGATGGCGGCGATCGGCCTCGACAAGCGTTACCTCAGCCGCTACCCGCACAGTTTTTCCGGCGGCCAGCGCCAGCGCATCGGTATCGCCCGCGCGCTTGCACTCGGCCCGAAGCTCGTCATCCTCGACGAGCCGGTCTCGGCGCTCGACGTCTCCGTCCAGGCACAGATCCTCAACCTGTTGAAGGACCTGCAGAAGGAGCTGGGGCTGACCTATCTGTTCATCTCCCACAATCTCGCCGTCGTCGACTATATGGCCGACCGCATTGCGGTGATGTGCAAGGGCCGCATCGTCGAGATCGCGCCACGCGAGATCATCCTGCGCGACCCGGTCCACCCCTATACGAAATCTCTGCTCGCCGCCGTCCCCTTCCCCGATCTCGACCGGCCGCTCGATTTCAAGGCGCTCCGGGAAAACGGCGCCGCCGACAAGCAGAACTGGGGCGCGACCTTCACCGCCGAGCATGACGACGCTTCCGAGCTTGCCTATGCCGATCTCGGCGACGGCCATCTGGTGCGCGCCCGCAAAGGCGCCGATGCCAGGGAGTTGCGCTGATGGTGACGCGTCGCATTTTTCTGGGCGGCCTTGTCGGCGCGGCGATCGCGCCCACGGTGCTTCGGGCCGAACAGGCCGGCGAGCCGGAATTCCTGAAGGAGCAGTTGACATCAGGCAGCCTGCCGCCGATGGCCGCGCGCCTTCCCGCCCGCCCGCGCATCGTCAACCTCAAGGAAATGGGGCTCGAACCGGGCAGCTACGGCGGCACGGTGCGCACCATCATCGGCAGCCAGCGCGACATCCGCTTCATGACGATCTACGGCTATGCCCGCATGGTCGGCTACAACAAGCACCTGCAGTTCCAGCCTGACATTCTCGCCGATTTCCACTCGGAAGACGACACGGTCTTCACCTTCACGCTGCGCGAGGGCCATAAATGGTCCGACGGACAGCCGTTCACGGCCGACGATTTCCGCTACTGGTGGGAAGACGTCATCTTGAACGACAAGCTGACGCCGGGCGGCGGTGCGCTGGAGCTTCGCCCGCACGGCAGCCTGCCGCGTTTCGAGATGCTCGATCCGCTGACGGTGCGCTACACCTGGGACAAACCCAACCCGATGTTCCTGCCGACGCTGGCCGGCCCCATCCCGCTCGTCATCGTCGGGCCGGCGCATTATCTCAAGCAGTTCCATAAGAAGTTCCAGCCCGACCAGGCGAAGATGGAACAGATGATGCAGGCCAACCGCGTCAAGAAATGGCAGGACCTGCACATCAAGATGGCCCGCTCCTACCGGCCTGAGAATCCCAACCTGCCGACGCTCGATCCCTGGCGCAATACGACGCCGCTGCCGGCCGAGCAGTTCGTCTTCGAGCGTAACCCGTTCTTCCACCGCGTCGACGAGACCGGCAGGCAGCTTCCCTATCTTGACCGGTTCATCCTCAACGTCTCCTCCTCGTCGATCATTGCCGCCAAGGCGGGTGCCGGCGAGGCCGACCTGCAGGCGACCGGCATCGACTTCAACGACTACACCTTCCTGAAGGAGGCCGAGAAACGCTTCCCAGTGAAGGTCAATCTCTGGAAGGTGGCGCGCGGCTCGCGCATTACACTGCTGCCGAACCTCAACTGCGCAGACGAGGTGTGGCGCGGCCTTTTCCGCGACGTGCGCCTGCGCCGGGCCTTGTCGCTGGCAATCGACCGGCACGAGATCAACATGGTCGCCTTCTACGGCCTGGGCACGCCGAGCGCCGATACCGTCCTGCCCGACAGCCCGCTGTTCAAGCAGGAATATGCCGATGCTTTCGTCAAGTTCGATGCCGACGAGGCTAACCGTTTGCTCGACGAACTCGGCCTGACCAAGCGCGGCAGCGACGGCATCCGCCTGCTGCCGGACGGGCGGCGCGCCGAGATCACTGTCGAAACCGCCGGCGAGAGCAATCTCGATACCGACGTATTGGAGCTGGTGCACGATCACTGGGCCAATATCGGCCTTGCGCTCTATACCCGCACCTCGCAGCGCGACGTCTTCCGTAACCGCGCCATGAGCGGTTCGATCATGATGTCGATCTGGTACGGCCTCGACAATGGCGTGCCGACGGCCGACATGTCGCCCGCAGGACTGGCGCCGACGCTCGACGATCAGCTGCAATGGCCGCTCTGGGGGATGCACTACCTCTCGGCCGGCCAGGAGGGCACGGCCCCGGACCTGCCGGAAGCCGCCGAACTGGTCGACCTGCTAGGCCAATGGGGTTCGACGGCGAAATTCGAGGAGCGTCAGGTGATCTGGCACAAGATGCTGTCGCTCTATACGCAGCAGGTGTTCTCGATCGGTCTGATCAACAGCACGCTGCAGCCGATCCTTCGCGCCGCCAAGCTGCAGAACCTGCCGGAAAAAGCCCTCTACGGCTTCGATCCCACCTCCTATCTCGGCATCTACATGCCGGATGCATTCTGGTACAAGGAGGCCTGAGGCGTGCTCAGATACATTCTCTGGCGCATCGCCGCCATGGTGCCGACGCTCTTCGTCATTTCGGCGCTGGTTTTCACCATCATCGAGCTGCCGCCGGGCGACTTCTTCGAGAGCCAGATCGCCGAACTGCGCGCCTCGGGCGAAACCGCCAATCTCCAGGAAATCGAGGAGATGCGCCAGCAATACGGCTTCGACAAGCCGGAGATCGTGCGCTATTTCTACTGGGTCGGCGGGATGCTGCATGGCGATTTCGGCTATTCCTTCGAATACCAGCTGCCGGTGTCGGACGTGGTCGGCGAGCGCCTGTGGCTGACGATCCTCGTCTCCTTCACGACCATCCTGCTCACCTGGCTGATCGCCTTTCCGATCGGCATCTATTCGGCCACGCATCAGTATAGCTGGAGCGATTACGGTCTGACCTTCCTCGGCCTGCTCGGCATCGCCATTCCGAATTTCATGCTGGCGCTGATCCTGATGTATTTCGCCAATATCTGGTTCGGCATCTCGATCGGCCATCTGATGGACCAGCAATATATCTCGGCGCCGATGAGCTGGGAGAAGGCGCGCTCGATCCTCTCTCACCTGTGGATCCCGGTGATCATCGTCGGCACGGCGGGGACTGCAGGGATGATCCGGCGGCTGCGCGCCAACCTGCTCGACGAGATGCAGAAGCAATATGTGACGACGGCGCGGGCCAAGGGCCTGCATCCGATTCGGGCGCTGCTCAAATATCCGCTGCGCATGGCGCTCAACTTCTTCGTCGCCGATATCGGCTCGATCCTGCCATCGATCATCTCGGGCGCCGAGATCGTCGCGATCGTGCTGTCGCTCGAGACGACGGGGCCGATGCTCATCAAGGCGCTTCAGAGCCAGGACATGTATCTGGCCGGCTCCTTCCTGATGTTCTTGGCCTTCCTCAACGTCATCGGCGTGTTGATCTCCGACATCGCGCTCGGCTTCCTCGATCCCCGCATCCGTCTGCAAGGCAGGAGCACCAAATAATGTCGCCCCTTCCCGCACCCGGCGCCCCGCTGCCGCATTACGTCTCGACCGCACCTTTCGATCCGCTGGCGACCGAGACCATGACGGCGGCGCAATCGCGCATCCATCTCGCCTCGCAGAAGCAGCTGATGTGGTGGAAGTTCAAGCAGCACAAGCTGGCCTTGATCTCCGGCATCTTTCTTGCTGCTGTCTACCTGATGATCCTGATCGTCGAGTTCCTGGCGCCCTACGGCCTGCATACGCGCAATGTGGATTTCATCCATGCGCCACCGCAGAGCATCCACTTCTTCGACAAGGGCAATTTCGTCGGCCCCTTCGTCTATGGCCGCAGCATGACGCTCGATCTCGACACGCTGCACCGCGTCTATACCGACCGGCCGAACGACGTGCAGCCGATCCGCTTCTTCTGCCGCGGCGATGCCTACAAATTCTGGGGCTTTGCCGCCTCGAACTATCATCTGGTCTGCCCGGCAATCGGCGGCCAGATGTTCCTGCTCGGCACCGACCGGCTCGGCCGTGACGTGCTGTCGCGCATTCTTTACGGCGCGCGGATATCGCTGACGATCGGTCTGATCGGCATTTCGATCAGCTTCGTGCTCGGCATCGTCATCGGCGGCCTTGCCGGTTATCGGGGTGGCATTTTCGATCTCATCGTCCAGCGCCTGATCGAAGTGCTGCAATCGCTGCCGAGCCTGCCGCTATGGATGGCGCTGGCCGCCATCATGCCAGTGACCTGGAGTCCGATCGTCATCTATTTCGGCATTACCGTCATTCTCGGCATCATCGACTGGACGGGGCTTGCACGCGCCGTGCGCTCCAAGCTTCTGGCGTTGCGCGAAGAGGATTACGTCCAGGCCGCGCAACTGATGGGCGCCAGCACGCCCCGCATCATCGGCCGGCATCTGGTGCCGGGCTTCATGTCGCATCTGATTGCCTCGGCAACGATTTCGATCCCCGGCATGATCCTCGGCGAGACCGCGCTCTCCTTCCTCGGCCTCGGTCTTCGCCCGCCGATCACCAGCTGGGGCATTCTGCTCACCGAGGCAAAAAGCGTCAGCGTCATCGCCTTCTATCCTTGGCTGCTCTATCCGATCATTCCTGTTGTTCTTGTCATTTTGGCGTTCAACTTTCTGGGAGACGGCTTGCGTGATGCGGCAGATCCCTACAAATAGCAGAAAACCCGGCGGCGCCTTATGGCACCGCCCACGCCACGTGGCCTCCGGACGGTGGGGGTACTAACGCATGTTGTTCACCCCGGAGGGAACACCCATGGTGAGACGTCTCGAAGATGCACGCATCCTCATGTACAGTCATGACACCTTCGGTCTCGGCCATCTCAGGCGCTGTCGCGCCATCGCCCATGCGCTGGTCGAGGATTATCGCGGCCTCAACATCCTGATTATTTCGGGCGCGACGATCGCCGGCGCCTTCGACTACCGCGCTCGCGTCGACTTCGTGAAGATCCCGAGCGTCATCAAGCTGCGCAACGGCGAATACACGTCGCTTGCCAGCCACATCGACCTGCACGAGACGCTGAAGATGCGCGAGTCGAGCATCCGCCACACGGCCGAGACGTTCCAGCCTGATATTTTCATCGTCGACAAGGAGCCGATGGGACTGAAGGGCGAGGTCGAGGATACACTGGCCTATCTCAAGGCCCGCGGCACCGTCCTGGTGCTCGGCCTGCGCGAGATCATGGACGCGCCGCATCTGCTCGACGCCGAGTGGAAGAGGAACGGCATCATGCAGAAGATCGACCAATATTACGACAGCGTCTGGGTCTATGGTCCGCCTGACTTCTACGATCCCCTGATCGGTCTCGATGTGCCGGCCAGCCTGCGCCGGAAGATGGATTTCGTCGGCTTCCTGCAGCGCAGCGTCTCCAAGGGCAAGACCTCGATCAACGCCCGCAAGGATAATTACCTATTGGTCACCACAGGCGGCGGCGGCGACGGCTCCGATCTCGTCCACGACGTGATGAACGCCTACGAGGCCGATCCGACCCTGACGCAGAAGGCGCTCGTCGTGCTCGGGCCCTATATGCCGGCGGCCGAGCGCGCCAAGCTGGTGCAGAAGGGGGACGCCATTCCCTATATCGAGGTGATCGAGTTCGACAACCACATGGAAGAGCTGATCGACGGCGCCGCCGGCGTCGTCGCCATGGGCGGCTACAACACCTATTGCGAGATCATCTCCTTCGACAAACCGGCGCTCATTGTGCCGCGCGTCAAGCCGCGCGAGGAACAGCTGCTGCGCGCCAAGCGGGCAAGTGAGCTCGGCCTCGTCGATATGCTGCTGCCGGAACAATCGGTCGATCCCACCATCATGGCCGAGGCTCTGAAGCGCCTGCCCTCCCGCCTGCCGCCATCGAAGAGCGGCAGCAATATGCATCTCGAAGGGCTGGACCACATCTCGCAGACCGTCGGCCGGTGGATCGACGGCCGCGCCAGCCATCTTTCCCTCGTCGGCGCGGAATAGGGCACAGAATTGCCGCCACGCCGCAAGATTCTCGTCGTGCTGAAAGGCTATCCCCGCCTTTCGGAAACCTTCATCGCCCAGGAGCTGCTTGGTCTGGAAAAGGCCGGCTTCGACCTGACGTTGATTTCGATGCGCCGTCCGACCGACAAGAAGCGCCATCCCGTGCATGATGAGATCAGAGCCCGCGTCGTCTATCTGCCGGAGTATCTGCATGAGGAGCCGATCCGTGTGCTGAAAGGCCTGATCGCCGGATTTTCCAAACCCGGCTTCAAGGCGCTGATCAAACGCTTCCTCGCCGACCTCAAGCGCGACATCTCGCGCAACCGCTTCCGCCGCCTCGGCCAGGCGCTGGTGCTGGGACGCGAATGGCCGGACGGCGGGCAATGGCTGCATGCGCATTTCATTCATACGCCGGCCTCGGTGACGGAATATGCGAGCATCCTCACCGGTACACCCTGGACCTGTTCGGCCCATGCCAAGGATATCTGGACATCGCCCGACTGGGAATTGCAGGAAAAACTCGGCAGCGCCCGCTGGGCCGTCACCTGCACCCGGACGGGCTATGAACACATGCGGATGCTGACATCCCGCAAGGATGCCGTGCACCTGAGTTACCACGGTCTCGATCTCGCCCGTTTCGGCCATTTTGCCGGCGAGTGTTCGGACCGCACCGGCAGCGACCCCGACGACCCTGCCGTCATCCTCAGCGTCGGCCGGGCCGTCGAGAAGAAGGGATACGACGTGCTGTTGCGGGCGCTGGCGCTGCTGCCCACAGACCTCCACTGGCGCATGGACCACATCGGCGGCGGCGAGGCGCTGGCCAAATTGAAGGTGCTCGCCAGCGAGCTCGGCCTCTCCAACCGCATCGCCTGGAAGGGCGCCATGGCGCAGGAAGACGTGCTCGATCACTACCGCCGCGCCGACCTCTTCGCGCTGGCCTGCCGGATCGCCGCCAACGGCGACCGCGACGGCCTGCCGAACGTGCTTGTGGAGGCTTCGAGCCAGCGGCTCGTCTGCCTGTCGACTGCGGTATCCGGCGTGCCGGAGCTTTTGGAGGACGGCGAAAACGGCTTGGTCGTGCCGCCGGAGGATCCGGAGCTGCTTGCCAAAGCGCTGGAGACGGCGATCCGCGACCCGGCGCTCCGCAAGCGCCTTGGCGATGCCGCAGAAAAGCGGGTGCGCGCCGATTTCGACTATCACTCCAGCATCCGGCAGCTCACCGGCCTGTTCGAGGCCGAATGGCAGAAGGCGTCATGACGGCACCGCGCATCTTCTTCTACGTCCAGCATCTGCTCGGCATCGGCCATATCGCCCGTGCCAGCCGCATCGCCAATGCTTTGGTCAAGGACGGTTTCGACGTCACGGTCGTCACCGGCGGCCTGCCGGTGCCGGGCTTTCCCGGCGAAGGCGTCAAGACCTTGGCCCTGCCGCCGGTCGTCGCCAGCAATGCCGGTTTCTCCGGTCTTGCCGATGCCGATGGCCGCCCCGCCGGCGAGGATTTCCTCAATGCCCGCCGCGATCTGCTGCTCGACGCCTTCCATGTCGCAAGACCGGATGTCGTCATCATCGAAGCCTTCCCCTTCGGCCGGCGGCAGATGCGCTTCGAGCTGCTGCCCCTGCTACAGGCGATCGACAAGGCCGAACCGCGGCCGAAGCTTTTGAGCTCGGTGCGTGACATCCTGCAGGAAAACCGCAAGGCCGGCCGCGACGCGGAGACTGCAGCAACGGTCAGGGACCATTTCGATGCGGTGCTCGTCCATGGCGACCCCGATTTTATCAGGCTCGAGGACACGTTCCCGCTGACAGCGGAGATCGCCGACAAGCTGCGTTATACCGGCCTCGTGGCAGCGCCGCCCGCGCCGGAACCGACCGAAACCTTCGATATTATCGCATCGGCAGGCGGCGGCGCGGTCGGCGCCGCGCTGATCGGCGCGGCAAAAGAGGCGGCAGCGATGCTGCCCACCGATCTCCGCTGGCTGCTGATATCCGGCCCGAACCTGCCGGAGGCCGATTTCGCCGCGCTGTCTCAGAATACGCCTGCCAATGTTACGCTGGTGCGCTTCCGCAAGGATTTTCCCTCGCTGCTGCGCCGTGCCAGGGTCTCGATCTCGCAGGCGGGCTATAATACGGTCGGCGATCTCCTGCGCACCGAATGCCGGGCGATCCTGATCCCCTTCGTCGCCGGCGGCGAGACCGAACAGACGGTGCGCGCAGAACGGTTGCAGGCACTCGATCTCGCCGACATCCTGCCGGAAACGGGACTGACGCCGGGGCATGTGAAAGAGGCGGTCGAAAAGGCGCTCGCCGCGCCGCGCCGCGGGCCGGTCCCGCTCGATCTCGATGGGGCTGAGAAGACCGCCGGCATCATTCGCTCCCTGATTGCCGGCAAATCGAGGTTTTGAGGCACGGCTTCCGCAAGTCGTCCGAATAGCATCCTGCCACTATCTGGCAGCAGCAAGCCTGTATAAGCTTGCCGCATGTCCCGCTCCGAACGCCTCCTCGATCTTCTTCAGGTATTGCGCCGCCACCGTCGGCCGGTGAGTGGCGGGGTGCTGGCCGAGGAGATCGGCGTCAGCATTCGCACCCTCTATCGGGATATCGCCAGCCTTCAGGCCCAGGGGGCGGCTATCGAGGGCGAACCGGGTGTCGGTTATATCTTGAAACCGGGATTTCTCCTGCCGCCGCTGATGTTTCCCCCGGAGGAGATAGAAGCGCTCGTCCTCGGCTCCCGCTGGGTTGCGGATAGAGGGGACGATCACTTACGGCATGCTGCGCGAAATGCGTTGGCGCGCATCGTTGCCGTGCTGCCGCCGGAATTGCGCGATGCACTGGATTCATCCGCCCTTCTTGTGGGGCCGGGCGTTAAGATCCCTGTCGACGCGGTCGATCCGGCCCTTCTGCGCAAGGCGATCCGCACCGAACGCAAGCTTTCGCTGTCATATAGCGACGGAGCCGGCGTGGCGTCGGAGCGTGTGGTGTGGCCGTTCGCTCTGGCCTTTTTCGACCAGGTGCGCCTTCTCCTCGGCTGGTGTGAACTCCGCCAGGATTTCCGCTCGTTTCGCACGGATCGAATTGTTCATGCGCAAGCGCTCGACGCACGTTATCCCAAGCGCAGGCAGGCGCTGCTGAAACAATGGCGGGAGATTCAGGGAATATCGCATCGGGACGTGTGATACTGCCAGAATTTGGCAGTATCGGGTCATAAGCTTCTGCTGTCCAACGAACAACAGGAGATCCTTATGACCGCCAGCAACAGCATTCTTCTCTACGTGACCGACGCCCCGACGAGCGCCCGCTTCTACACCAACCTGCTCGGGAAGGAGCCCGTGGAGGCGAGCCAGACCTTCGCCATGTTCATCTTGCCATCCGGCCTGGGGCTCGGTCTCTGGGGCAGAGCGGGCGTCGAGCCCGCGCCGGGAGCAGCCGGCGGCGGCTGCGAGATAGGCTTTAAGGTGGCCACGAGCGGTATGGTCAACTCGACCTACGCCGATTGGCAGGCCAAGGGGGCGAACATCGTCATGGCGCCGACCGACCTCGATTTCGGCCGAAGCTTCGTTGCCGCCGATCCCGACGGGCATCGACTGCGCGTCTACACCCTGGCCGAGGAGGTTTGAGCGATGGCCAAAGCCTGGATCGCCGTCGCTTGCGCAGCGCATGTCCGCATCGGCCGTCAAGCCGGCTTCATGCAGGTCTGTCACGGCAAGGCATCACCCCTCAGGCAAATCACGGCCGGGGACCGCGTGATCTACTACTCGCCCACCGTCGTCTATGGCGGCAAGGACCGCCTGCAGGCTTTCACCGCGATCGGCGCGGCACGCGACTGCGCGCCTTACCAGGTGGAGATGGAAAGCGGTTTCAGGCCCTGGCGGCGGGATGTCGAATGGCGGCCTGCAGAGGAAACGCCGATCCGGCCTCTGCTTGACCGGCTGGCCTTCACACGGGTCGGCCCCAATTGGGGCTACCAGCTTCGCTTCGGCCTGTTCGGGATCAGCAATGAAGATGCCGATATGATCGCGGAAGCGATGAGCCACTCGTCTGCGAACACCATGCTGCGAAAGGTCGCCGCTTGAGTACGATCTCTTCAGATCTTCCACGACGAGCCCCCGGATTTTTCCGGGGGTATCTTTTGCTCGCGGCACCGATCTCTACATGATTGCCGAGCCGTCTGCTGCCGCAAAATTCCGTAATCGAAATCGATTTACGCATAAAATTATGCAGCAATTCCAAGTGTTACGCTGCCCTTTGGGCGTCTTTTAAGACGCACGGCGCTGTAATCCAAAATTCCTGTGATATAAGCAATATTCCGGCGAGAATCGGCACATCTGCAGCCGGTCCCTTCGCCTTGTTTTCATTGCGATATCGGCGGTCCGAAGGCATGGTCCTGTTCTCAGAATTGCTCCCCATCCCGGCCGCCGGAATTTCCCAGCACGCTGACGGTTAGCCATGGAAAAAAGCCTCGCCCGCTACATCTGGAAGAACACGCGGCTGCAGCAGCTGTGGATTCTGGCTGTCGTCGCCGCCTCGATGGTGCCCTATTTCCTGTCCTTCGACCTGCCGAAGCAGATCGTCAACGGACCGATCCAGGGCGACGGTTTCGAAGGTCCGGGTGCCAGGCAGACCTTCATGCACATTGCCTACGACATTCCGCTGATCGGCCATGTCGAATTCTTTCAAGGTTTGCAGCTCAACCGCTTTCAGATGCTGATGGCCCTCAGCCTGGTGTTTCTGGCGCTGGTGGTGCTGAACGGTCTCTTCAAGTTCTATATCAACACCTACAAGGGCCGGCTCGGCGAGCGTATGCTGCGCCGCATCCGCTTCGAATTGATCGACCGGGTGCTGCGTTTTCCGCCGATCCACTTCAAGCGGGTGAAATCGGCCGAGATCGCCACAATGATCAAGGACGAGGTGGAGCCGATGGGCGGCTTCACCGGCGATGCCTTCGTCTCCCCTGCGCTTCTCGGCGGCCAGGCGATCACCGCGCTCGCCTTCATCATCGTCCAGAATTTCTGGCTCGGCATGATTGCCGCCGGCATCGTTGGCGTCCAGGCCATCGTCATCCCCCGCATGCGCAAGCGGCTGTTGGAGCTTGGCCGCCAGCGGCAGCTGACGGCACGCGAACTTTCCGGCCGCGTCGGCGAAATCGTCGACGGCATCGGCACGATCCACGGCAACGACACCTCCAATCTCGAACGCGCCGACATCGCCTCGCGGCTCGGCCGGATCTTTTCGATCCGCTACGACCTTTACCAGTGGAAGTTCCTGGTGAAGTTCATCAACAACTTCCTCGCTCAGGTGACGCCCTTCCTGTTCTACGCCATCGGCGGCTACTTGGCCCTGCAGGGCAGGCTCGACATCGGCCAGCTCGTCGCCGTCATATCAGCCTATAAGGACCTGCCCGGGCCGCTGAAGGAATTGATCGACTGGGATCAGATGCGCCAGGACGTGCAGGTAAAATACCAGCAGGTCTACGAACAGTTCAATGTCGAGCCGCTGATCGACAGCCGGATCCAGGAACTCGCAA
Source organism: Rhizobium leguminosarum bv. trifolii WSM2297 (assembly GCF_000271845.1). The sequence continues at coordinate 830,237 of NZ_JH719392.1, forward strand.
CGACCCCCGTCGGCGCACTGACCAGCGCACTCGTGGTCACCAATCTGTCACTCTCCGACGACAGCGGCGCCCGCCTCGTCGACCACGTCTCCGTCGAAATCAAGCCGAACGAGACGGTGGCGATCGTCGGCCCGAACGGCAGCGGCGCGGAAGCCTTCGCCGAAGCGCTCGGCCGTATGGTCTGGCCGGATTCCGGCCGCATCACTATTGACGGCCGTGATCTCCTGGACTTGCCGGAATCGATCACCGGTCGGCGCATCTCCTATGCCTCGGCCGACACCTTCTTCTTTCATGGCTCGCTCGCCAGCAATCTGCTCTACGGCCTCAAGCACGCGCCGATGACGGATCCCGTTTACGACGAGAAGGAAGCGCTGGAGTATAAATGGCATTCCATCGAGGCGGTGAAAGCCGGCAATCCGACGCTCGACCTCAACAGCGACTGGGTGGATTACAAGGCCGCCGGCGCCAATGGGCCGGAAGACCTGCTGAAAGCGATCCGCCCGGTGCTCGACGCCGTTCTGATCTCGCAGGACATCCTCGATCTGGCGCTGCGCTCGACTGTCAACACCGACGTGCATGTAGCCGTCAGCGACCACGTCGTCGCGTTGCGCGCCTCGTTGCGCGACCGGCTGCGCGAAGAAGGGCTCGACACGATCGTCGTGCCTTTCGATTTCGACGCCTATAACGCCCAGGCGACGGTCGGCGAAAACCTGCTTTTCGGCACGATGAAGCGGCCGCTGATGACCAATCGCCGGCTGGCCGCGCATCCCTATTTCCAGCAGCTGTTCCGTGAGACGGGCTTGAGCACCGATCTCTACGCCATGGGCCTTGAGATCGCCGAGAACGCCGTCGAACTCTTCCACGATCTGCCGCCGGACCATCCGTTCTTCCAGCAGCTGACCTTCATGACGGCCGACGACATCCCGACCTACCAGGCGCTGCTGCAGAAGCTGCAAAGCCGCCGCTTCGAAGACGCCACGCCCGAGGAACGTTCGGCCATCATCCGGCTGAGTTTTGCCTATATCGAGCCGCGCCACCGCTTCGGCCTGCTGACCGACGAGCTGATGGCCAAGATCGTCAGCGCCCGCAAGCAGTTCCACGAGCATATTCCCGCCGATCTCGCCGAGCTGATCGAGCGCTATGACGCCGAGCGTTTCACCCCGTCGGCAAGCCTGATGGACAATGTGCTCTTCGGCCGCATCGCCTATCAGCAGGCCGACGCCTCCGACCGCATCCGTGGCATCATGGGCGAACTTTTCGACGCGCTCGACCTTTATGACGATGTGCTGTCGATCGGGCTGGAATTCGACGTCGGCTCCGGCGGCAAGCGGCTGACCATGGTGCAGCGGCAGAAGCTCAACCTTGCGCGCGCGCTCCTGAAACGCTCGGACTACTTCATCTTCAACCGGCCGCTGTCGGCACTCGACCAGCGCGTCCAGGACCAGATCACCCGCAACATCGTCGAAGGCCTTCATGAGGAAGGTCAGCGCCCGGCGATCATCTGGGTGCTCTCCAATGCGCGGCTCGCCGAGATGTTCGACCGGATCCTGCTCTTTGACCGCGGCGGGTTGGCGGAGGCCGGAAACTATCCGGAACTTTCCGAGAAAAACGGGATGTTCAAGGAACTGTTATCGTAATATTCTATCGGGGCGGCGATGGTAGGCGGTCCCGACGGGACGCCTCGGAGTTATGAAGACGCCCGGTCCCGCGGACCCTGCGTCAGGGGGTTGAAACGTGCTGTTGAGAGACGAAGTCGAAATGCTGCGACGGGTGCCGATCTTTTCGAGGATCGCACCAGCCAAGCTCAAGCTCTTGGCCTTCACTTCCGACCGTATGACCTACAAGGCCGGGCAAAACCTCTTCCACCAGGGCGATGTCGGCGACGCCGCCTATGTCATCCTCTCCGGCACCGCCGATATCATCGTCTCCTCGCCGGCCGGTGAGATCAAGGTCGCCGATGTCGAGCTCAATTCCATCGTCGGCGAAATCGCCATCCTCTGCGACGTCTCGCGCACGGCAACGGTGCGCGCCACCTCACCGCTCGAGGTGCTGCGCATCAGCAAGGAACACTTCCTGAAGCTGCTCAGCGACTTTCCGGAGATGGCGGTGGAAATCATGCGGGTGCTCGCCGACCGCCTGAATCACACCACGGCAGAGCTGACCGCGGCCCGGGCGGCAAAGCAGCCGCAGATGGCGCAGTAAGGCTTCAGGACTTTGGCGGCCATTTCTGCGCGCCGTGGACGAGGCGCAAAATTTCCACTTGTTCGATTTCCTGGCGAACACGATAGATCACGATAAAAGATGTGCGTGAAATCACCAGTTCGCGCGTTCCTCCAATTCGACCGGGCCTGCCGATCTCCGGCTGATCGATGAGCAAATCGGTCTGACGCTCGATCTCATCAAGTTGGCTTATCGCGGCGCCGACATTCTGCTCGGCGAAAAACTGAATTGCTTTCTTGCGATTTGATGCAGCTCTCGCACGCCAGACGAGCTTCACTCGGCCTTGCCCTTCAGCCGCGCCACCAGCTCCGCCCGTTCGCGCGCCATCTCTTCCTTGACGACTTCATGCGGGATCCAGACCGTGTTGGGATCGTCGGCTTCCCGGATCGCTTCCTCGACCTGTTCGCGGAACCACTTGTCGTATTCCGCCGCCTCATGGGTCCGACGCAGAGCTTCGGCCCGATCCGGCCGCGAGGTCGTCGCGGAAACGTAGTCGGCCGCATCGACATCGAACTGCGAGATGCCGACATCCTTGAGATAGGAAACCAAAGTGTCTATGCGCTTGAACACCCGCACCTGCCGGCTGCGCTGGGCGGCGAGCGGACGCTCGGCCTTGCCATAGCGGATGACCACGGACCAGCCGCCGGTCTTGCCGACGACATGAGCGGCATCGACCGCGCCGGCTTCAACAAGACGGGACAGGGTCGAATGATCGATGGTTTCTGCGGTCATGGCATATCCTCGCTGATCACCAACAAGAATATGCATTTAATTATAGATTGCAATGCATTCAATAATTAGACTTGCACCAATGGTCGGTACGGCGGATGTCAGGCAAAGGCACGACTGTTCGTTTGTGCGACGAACGACTGGTATTTGCCGAGCATGGCAGCGAGTTCCGTCTGGGTGAGCCCCACCACCTCACGCTTTTCAATGAGCAGCGCGATAGTGCTTGTGTTTTGGTGATCAGAGTGTCTTTGCAACAGCTATCCATCTCACCCAGTGACGGGGCAACGCCATGTGATGCTTGATGAAATCGTAGAGCTTTCATGGAACGGATTATGTATTCTGTCTTTCCGCCAGCATGTACTACCGAACTGGTTATTAGACTCAGTGCGATGATTGATGTATTTCTGACATTCCAGAAATAAGCTGGGGGACGTACTCCACGGGTAGCTTCGGAGAGGAGAGTTTTGAGTGGCTAAGGCCGCTCAAACTGTGTGGACGTATGCCTTGGCGGGCACGAGTTACATTAGCACGCCGCAATTCCGAGCTGCTGTCAGCGTCGAGCAAGTCTTCCTGTTGTCATCAGGGGTATGCTATGCCGACCAAATTGTTAAAGACCAACAAGATCACCTCAGTTCGTTTCAAGGATCAACTTTCCAATATCAAGTTGATCGGAACGGACCAAGACGGAACGGTCTCAGGTTCTGTTCTGACGCCATTGCCTGCGAACGGCACATCCTACCTTTACGCTGCGCGCGCAGTCATCACTACGGTTCGCGCGAGCGCTAAGTCTTACTTGCCTGCATCGAATTTCAGTGGTGTTGTGTCGCTCAGCGCGGGCGATCACGCGCCAGACGTGCCGGCAATTGCCGGCACGGCGACGAAGAACCAAGTGCGTAAGGCGCCTCGGGAAATCGTCTTCATTGACCAAGGCATCAGCGACCTGGACACCTTGCTTGGCGGTCTGCGCCCAGAAGTCGAGGCTGTTGTTTTATCCGACCGCGAACCTGCAATTCGCCAGATGGCACGTCACCTGTCTGCCTACAGCCGCCTTGACAGAGTTCATGTCGTAGCGCACGGCGCTCCGGGTCAAATCAGGTTCTCGTCTGGGACGTTCTCAGAGCGGGATTTTGCCGGCTCAACCGAATTATTCGCCAAAATTAGCGCGGCGCTGGGCAAACATGGCAGCATGCAACTATGGTGCTGCGCCACCGGCAAGAATGAAGTCGGTAAGAGTTTCGCCGAATTCCTCCACCGCTGCTTGAACCGGTCCGTTGCTGCAGCATCTGGCTTCATTGGCGCGGTAGCCCTCGGGGGCTCATGGTGTCTTGATCTGCAATTCGGGAACGCGGCACCTAGACCACCCCTTACCCGTTCTGGCTTAGCCACCTACCGAGGCGTATTGGCGAATTTCAGCGCCACCGCCGGTCAGGATAATCAGGTTGGAGGTCCGGGGGCCGATACCTTCAAAATAGGCGCCGGCACGGTGCAAGCGAGTGACATCTTCGATGGCCGCGGCGGTATCGACACTTTGAATGTTACGGCAGCAGCTGATTTTTCCGTCCTCCCGGCAAGTAGGCTCCTGTCTATGGAAATTCTTTCCATTTCGGGCAGTGGAACTGCTGTTACCTTCAATTCGAATCAATTTAGTGCAACAGGTCTATCGTTGTCGCTCGATTTACGTGGTTCGACCGGAAATCAAACGGTCACTGTTCAAAACGCTTCGAATTTCAGTGCGGCGGCTTGGACATTCGGTGGCAATGGGAGTTCGGCATGGGGCAACAATGGTAACGACATCATTGCAATAAATGGTACGTCGGGCGCGGACACCATCACTGGCAGCTCGAGCGCGGACACCATCACCGGCGGTTCGGGGGTGGATACGCTGGTGGGCGGCGGCGGGGACGACGTATTTGTCGTCAACAACGGCGACTTCACGGGCGCGGAATCGATCGATGGCGGAGCTGGCGCCAATATACTTTTCGTGGCAGGTACCAACAACTTCACCACCGGAACGTTGAGCAACCTTCGGACTCTGAATGGTTCCTCGGGCAGTGACACTGTCACGCTCACAGGCACCGAAATGAACGGATTTACGACGGTCAACCTCGGCAGTGGCAGCGACACGGTGAATCTCACTTCGACATCCACCGGTCTGAATGGCCGCAACGACAGCCAGCTTTCTGGCGTCGAGGCTATTTCCGCCGCCGCTGCGTTGGCCGGCGTTGTTATTAACCTGTCAAGTCAGGCCGAAGGTTTCACCGTCACCGGCAGCTCGAGTGCGGACACCATCACGGGCAGCTCGAGTGCGGATATCATCACCGGCGGCTCGGGGGTGGATACGCTGGTGGGGGGTGGCGGGGCCGACACATTTGTCGTCAACAACGGCGACTTCACAGGCGCGGAATCGATCAATGGCGGAGCTGGCGCCAACATACTTTTCGTGGCGGGCACCAACAACTTCACCACTGGCACGTTGACCAACCTTCAGACTCTGAACGGTTCCTCGGGCAGTGACACTGTCACGCTCACAGGCGCCGAAATGAACGGATTTACGACGGTCAACCTCGGCAGTGGCAGCGACACGGTGAACCTCACTTCGACATCCACCGGTCTAAACGGCCGCAACGACAGCCAGCTTTCTGGCGTCGAGGCTATTTCCGCCGCCGCTGCGTTGGCTGGCGTTGTTATCAACCTGTCAAGTCAGGCCGAAGGTTTCACCATCACCGGCAGCTCGGGTGCGGACAGCATCACCGGTGGCGCTGGCAACGACAGCATCAGCGGTGGCGCCGGCAATGACGTTCTGTCGGGCGGCGCCGGCAACGACTTCATCGACGGCGCTGCGGGTGCGTTCTTTGGAGCCGGCGGTCCCGGCAACGACACCATCGATCTTGGTGCAGGCGACGATTCGAGCTGGGCTCTGATTGCGTCTGGCGGAACCATCTCGGTGAGCGGCGGCGATGGCAACGATTCCATGGCGCTGTTCGGGGCCACCGCCGCCAGCGGCGTCATCGATGGCGGCGACGGGCTGGATACCCTGCAGGCGCAGCAGTCGGGCGACATCTCGACGCTCTCGATCTCCAATGTCGAACGGCTGGTGACCTATAACGCCTATGGCAATCCCAGCATCAAGGCGACAGCGACGCAGTTCGAAAGCTTCGACACCATCGTCAGCTATGTGGGCCAGGAGTCGGCCACCGTATCGCTGACCCTGGCGGGACCGGGAAGCGTCGATCTGACCGACGAACTTCTCGGCCGCAGCGTGATCTTCACCGGCAGCAGCGGCGACGACACCATCACCACTTCCAACGGCAACGACACCATCACTGGCGGCGCCGGCAACGACAGCATCACCGGCGGGTCGGGGAACGATACCATTAGCGGCGGCGCCGGCAATGACGGCATCACCGGCGGCGCCGGCAACGACGTTCTGTCGGGCGGCGACGGCGACGACTTCATCGACGGCGCGGCGGGCGCCTTCTTCGGAGGGGGCGGCCCCGGCAACGACGTTATCGACCTGGGTGCTGGCAATGACGGCAGCTGGGCGCTCATCGGTGAAGGCGGCACAATCTCGGTCAGCGGCGGCGAC
>NZ_JH719393.1:0-949356 GCF_000271845.1 Rhizobium leguminosarum bv. trifolii WSM2297
CAGATTACGTGCCATTCGGATCTCGTCGGCGATGTCAGGCTAGATAATCGGCGCCCATATCCTATGGTGGCCGGTGATGGGTTTCAGGGCCAATAGGAGGCGTCCTCGTCGGCACAGTCTTCAGGGCTTAAGCCTTCTGCATGGAGCGATAGCCAGTAAGCCCGCGCAACGGTCCGCGCATATTCAGAGGGTTCCTTGCCAAACGGCAAACCTTTTTCGGCCGAGAGCTCCCAAATCCGTTTTGTGAAAAGGACGGTGAATTCGTCTTCGTCCAGCATCTGCAAAAAACACGACCTCCGCAGCCCCCCTTGTTGAGGATGGCGCAGAGTGCAGGGGGTGGCAGGGGCCCGGCCCTCTGCGCGATCGGCAGTACATAACAGTCGATGAGTGACGATAGTTCCGGTACGACAAAAAAGGCCCCGCGAGGTGAACTGACCCCCGAAAGTTGGACATCAACCTTCGGGGGTCAGTTCAGAGGTCGCGGGGCGAGTGAGCGTGCATGGAAAGGGGACGAGAGCTGCGAGAAGTGGGGCTAGCCCGTCCTCACGCGCCAGACGTGACGACGCGGGAAAAGTCCGGGGCCGCAACGGTGACGTTGATGTACCAATCCGGAGCAAGGCGCGCCGCCGCCGAGATCCCGCCCAGGAAGGCGGGATCCGTGTCGATCGGCACACCACGTGCTTTCGCGCGATCGATTGCACGCTGCGCGATGGCTCTCCGGGTCTCGGGATCTGTGCTCATGCTGTTTCGCCTCGCATTCCCGATGCGCGGCGAGCTCTATCAGGCGGCGATCTAACTCAGCGGCTATCCTTGTAAACTCCACGTTAGGAAGGTCTCTGGTTTGACGCCATCCGTCCGCGCCTTCTCGATCAATGGTCTGAGGGTGTCCCTGACGAATCCTTCCATTGTCGTGGGCAGCGCCGGACGATCATCGTGGAACTTTATACGCCCATCGTTGAGAGCAGCCGAGGTGTTCTTATCATAGACCCACCGATCAAGCGTTCCGAACCTCTCCCGGAACACCGTTTCAACCTCGCGATCGCTCGGATCGACGGAGCGATAATCCACCTCCCTACCGAGTGCCCGGCCGATCATCGCGGCGATCTCGGGCATCGTGTAATCGATGCCCAGCTGCTTCACCGACCGGTGCTGGTCGATCGGCGTGTCGAACTCGTTCGCGGCGATATCCGCGATATCCTCAATGGCAATCCAAGGAGCTTTGACGTTGGGGTCAAGCGTCCAACCGATCCTATCGTGCTGCGCGATCGAGTCGACCCACCTGGACAGGTCCTCCATGAACCAGCCACCCTGCAGGTGCACCAGATTGATGCCGCGTAACCGGTTGAGGATCTGATCCAGGATATGAAAGCCCTGGAAATGGCCGGTGTTTCCGCTGAGCTCGGATCCCATTGCCGTCAGGCTCACGGCCAGTTTCACCGGGGAATCCCGAAGTGCGTCAAAAAGCCGAAGCGCTACCGCAGGGTAGTGCCCATGAAAGTCCTCCGCCTCCCAAATGGTTTTGACCATCAGGAACGCGGCGTCAGCGTCTTCGAAGAATCTGCCAAGCTCACCATCACCTGTGTCGAAGCTGCCAAAGAACGGTTCTGCTCCTTTCGCGACAAGTGCATCGAGGGCGGGCCCTCCTCTCGAAAGAGCTTTGACTGAATGGCCTTTGGTCAAGAGGTTCTCGGTTAGTTTGACACCGATCCTGCCAGTCGCGCCAACCACAGCGATACGCATAGCTAATCTCCTAGAGTTGTTTGAACAAGATCCTAAAGGATTGCGCCGCGCGTCAAAATTGGAGATAATGCCATATGATCTCGAAATCAGGCCAATCGTCAAATAAGCTAGCTCCCTGCAGTACTGCTTGCGATCTGACCCTCTCGCATGGGCCGGCGATGGCAATCAGGATGGACTTCGCCGACTATGAAGCCGAGGGGCACCAGCACCAGCACCGGCAGGGTCAACTGATCTTGGCGCTACATGGCGCGGTGACCTGCACAGCGGAAAGTGGTGTCTGGATCGTTCCGCCAGACTGCGGACTTTGGGTACCCGGCGGCGTTCCGCACAGCAATCAGGTCACGTCCAATGCTCGTCTAACATACCTGTTTGTCGACCCCGGCGCGGCCATGCTTCCGGCTGAATGCTGCACGCTTGCGGTATCGCCGATGCTTCGGGAGATGATACACCGGGTAGCGGAACTGTCAGAAACTGATGCGCGTGACGCTCATGGTGACCGCCTCGTGCGGGTCATGCTCGATGAGCTCGCGCTGATGCCGCGTGAGAGGCTGGAGCTACCTGTATCTGATCATCCAAAGATCGCCTTGATCGCTGCGGCGCTTTTGGCAAACCCGAGCGACCGCCGTACCCTCGGCCAGTGGGCTGAGCATGTCGCCGTCAGTGAACGATCGTTGAAGAGGCTTATGGTCCAACAGACAGGGTTGAGCTTCGGCCGTTGGCGGCGCCAGCTACATCTAGTCATCGCTCTGCGTGAACTTGCCGGCGGTGCGACAGTCCAACAGGTGGCAGGCGAATTAGGGTACGAATCCACGACCGCCTTCATCGTCATGTTCAGGAAGGCGCTTGGGACCACGCCATCGCGCTACTTTGCCGATCGGCTTTTGAGCGCCGAGCGCGCGTGAGACGTTGCCATCCGACATACAGAAGGCGCTCCCCCCACGGGTCGAGCGCCTTTTTTTGTATTGGAGGCGCCCGCAAATTAGGAGCCGCATCTTGACCGCAACCGCTTTGCGGATGAGATCTGCGTAAAACACATTGCAGGAACACATGCCATTTTTTCTGGTGACGCAGACATCGCTGGTCGAAGCTCAAGATGAGCAAGAAGCCGCTCAAACGGGCGTCGACCGACTTCGCTCCGGAGGACAGGTCACCGTCGCGGTAAAATCGGATGAAACAACGATCACGCACGTCGTTGTCGCCGCGATGACCGAACAGCCGCTTCCGGTCTCGCCCTCCGGAACCATCAATCCATCGCCTGCTGCTGTTCCTATCCCCGAAGCTGCTTTTGCCGCACCGGAAAGCAGAAAACTGATCTTGAAGCGTATGCTCGCCGATGGTCTGGCCCTTCTGGGGCGGCGAACCTAGCCCCAAGTATCGCTGGCGCCAGCATTCTCTAGTCTTCGAGCGTCGGGCCGAATCTATAAGCGAAATTTGAAAATAGGAGGGGTCTTCCTTCATCGGCTGGCGAAGCCCCGGGGATGCACCATGATCGACATCTGCGTTTTGAAGCCATTGGCGAAAGCAATCGGCGCCCGGCGAGAGGCCCAGCGGCATCTCGATTGTCTGACCCGGCAGATTACGGCGCCCGCGGAAAGGCAGGCGACCAGGGCCCCCAATTCCTCTGAAAAAGGGCCTTGAGCGACATTGGGGAGACACGTCGATCCGCGATTTTCATTCGCCAGCATAGAGACCACCGCCGGCGAAGTTCGGTTACTGTCGACGGCTAAAAATCGTTCGCGCGAGGAACCCGTTTAAGTCTTTCGAAGTTTGGCGCGGGCGGCGAGACAGGAGAAACCGGCATGTGTTTCACAAATCAAGTCTCGCTGGAAACATTTTGATTAGAGGACCTAGGGACCATGACCGGCAACGCTGACGAATGGATAGCAACACGGGCTTATGCCTTGTGGGAATTGGCGGGCTGCCCGTTCGGGGCAGATGAAATGCATTGGCAGCAGGCTGTGCTGGAGCGGCGCCTCCTGGAGGAGACCAAGGCCTCTTCCGATGGGCAGGAAGTCATCAATCGCACGAGGGCCGACCCTTTGCAGGCCCAACGCGGTTCAAACGTTCTGGTCGTTGAGGACGAACCTATACTGCGCTACGATACGGTCGATTTTCTCGAGCGGGCTGGGCACCAGGTTCTTGAGGCTGCGAACGCGGACGAAGCTATGGTCTTCCTCAGACGGAACGACATCGACGCGCTATTCACCGATATCGATATGCCCGGTTCCATGGATGGCCTGGGCCTTGTCAAGAAAGTTAGGGCGGATTGGCCGTCCACCAAGGTGATTGTCACTTCCGGCCTTATCGCGCTGTCTCATGACGACCTCGAAACGGGCGTCGCCTTTATCTCAAAACCCGCATCGCGGTTGGAGTTGTTGAGGCTTATCGGGACGCGGCTCGATAACCTTCCGAGCGGACCAGCCGTCGTCTGAAGGCGTTCCAGTCGACTTTGTACGGTGTAAGACCAACAGGAAACCTTCTCGGATATTTGAGGTTCGCTTACCAGGGAATGATCCCTGAGTAAGGAGAAATAGAATGGCAAACCAAAGTGGAAACCAGTCCGGCGGCGATACGTCCAAGCGCGGCTTCGCATCGATGGATGATGAAAAGCAGAAGGACATCGCCAGCAAAGGCGGTCAGGCATCCGGCGGCAACTTCAAGAACGATCCGGAGCGTGCTTCCGAAGCCGGCAAAAAGGGCGGCGAAAACTCCAGTGGCGGCAATCGCTAATTAGCCTCAGTCGGCGACGTATGGGCCAATCTCAGGGGCCGGGCTCTGCCCGGCCCTTTCTAATATAGCAGCCGGTCGCAGTTTTCCGACAGCGAGGCACCTTTAGAGTGTCAGCGCCCTCTATCATCCCCTCGTCACAGCCTATGGGACGAGCGGTCGGCTAGATGCGATCGAAGAGTTACTGTCGTCTTCGATCGCGATGCTCCCTCTGGCCAGGCGCAAGGATAGCATTGGATTCTGCACGGTTCAGCATGTTGACCAATTCTTCGGCCTCATCGGCGGTAAGCATGTCCCTAACGAAGCCATCCACAAGTGCTTTCCGGTCTGAAATCGTATCGATTACCGTCCAGTAGATGTTGAGGTTCTTCTGCAGGGCGTATCTCTGATTTTGCATGGATGATACCCTTTCTCGGTCTTTCGTTACTCGCGTTGCGTCAACATCGATGAGCGTGCTGGATGCGCGGACCCGACGAGATCCTTGCACCGAGACGCGATAACGTCTTTCCTGTCTCTGCATGTTTTTTCAGCTGGTAAGAGGATAGAGCCGACGGCGTTCGGAACGTATTGCCGAAAGAGATAAGCGACCAGCCGAATTGGCGCCTTGACTATCCACCCGTGGCAGACGCCCGATACTTTGGTCTAGATACGTGAGCCTACCTGACCCACGCCGGCTTCGTCGTCAATCCGAGGCTGTCCGCCATCCGGACCAGGTCAACGAGAGATCTCGCCTGCATCTTCCGCATGACGTGGCCGCGATGAACCTTGACGGTCACCTCGCTCAGGCCCACTTCAGCAGCGATTTGCTTGTTGACGCTGCCCGCGACCACTAGGTGCATGATCTCGCGCTCGCGCGGCGTCAAGGAATTATAGCGGGACTGAAGCTCGGCAATGAGCGCGACTTCCTGCCTCCGAGCGCAATCGCGCTCGATTCCGGCATAGGCGGCATCGAGTAATTCCTGTTCGCGCAGCGGCTTCGTCAGGAATTCGATAGCGCCGGCTTTCATCGCCCGCACAGAGATCGGAATGTCGCTGTGGGCACTGATAAAGATGACCGGAAGCTCAATTCCAAGTGAAGTGAGCATGCTCTGAAATTCCAGGCCACTCCGCCCCGGCAGCCTTACATCGAGAATGAGGCAGCCCGGAACGTCAGGGCGCTTGCTATCCAAAAACTCCTGGCTGGAAGCGAATGTCAGTACCTCAAGTCCAACCGAGCGCAGGAGATCGCCGAGGCCTTCGCGGACAGATACGTCATCATCAATGATGTAGACAATCTCCTTCATCCATGTCCCCAAGTTTTACGCCGGTCAGGCGGCGCCCCGGACATGGATCCATTATTTCTCCTCGGTTGGTAATGTAAACTGAAAAATCGCACCGTGGGGCGCGTTTGGCGTGGCCCAGAGGTGGCCTTTGTGAGCCTCTATGATCGAACGACTGATCGTCAGGCCCATGCCCATACCCTTGGGTTTGGTACTGTAGAACGCCTCGAATATATCGCCGATCTTCGCCAGGTCGAGGATAGGACCGCTATCGCGGACTGCCACTAAAACGGTATTGGGTGCTGCCTTTTCAGTGCTTACAACGAGTTCGCGCGCTCCTTTTGGCATCGCCGCCATCGCGTCGTTGGCGTTCATGATAAGGTTCAGGATCACCTGCTGGATTTGCACTTGGTCCCCTACGATCGGGGGCAAGCCGTCGGAGAGGTTTGTACGAAGCGACACCGCACTGCGTTCGAGGTCCGTGGACACCAGCGCAATCGTCTCGGACACGATATCGTTGACGTTCAGCCTGTCCCTGCGTTCGGGTGATTTCTTCGCCATTGCCCGAATCCGGTCGATGACTTCAGATGCGCGAAAAGCGTCGCTGATCATGCGCTCGATGGCGCGACGGGCGGAGACGATGTCACGAGGGTCTGCGTCGAGATAGCGAAGGCAGGCATTGCCGCTGCTGACTAGCCCGGTGAGCGGCTGTCTGACCTCGTGGGCGATGGAGGCTACAAGTTCTCCCATAGTGGTCAGCCTGCTTACATGGGCAAGTTCTGCTCGCGCAAGCTGAATAGCATCCTCGGCTTGCCTGCGGTCGGTGATGTCACGCGCCAGCGAAAGTCGAAACCATTGCTCTTCCTGTCGGAATTTACCGACGCGAACCTCGACCGGAAACGTGGTTCCGTCCTTGCGCCGGTGGAGCGTTTCGAAAGACATTGGCTGTCCAGCGTCGACGCGATCCACCAATGTCGCAAGCGCCTTTTCGTCGATCGCTCCGTCAAAGACGCGCGGATGCATGCCAATCAATTCCTCCCGGCTGTAACCGAGGCTTTCACAGGCTTGGCGGTTGACGTCTATGACGGTCAGATCGTCGGTATGGAGGAAAAATGCATCGGTGGCATGGTCGACGAAGGTCCGAAAGCGAGTTTCGCTTGCCCGCAGCCTCTCCTCTGCTCGCTTGCTCTCGGACAGGTCGAGCACGAAGGCCACGGCCTGGCTCCCGGCCCCCTCGAAACTTGCCTCACCGATCATCACGGGTACGTGACCGCCGTCCTTTCGCCGGTACGCCTTTTCAAAGGGGCGGACGCTGCCGGTCACTCTCAGCTCGCTCTCGGCTTCGGCGTCACGCTCGCGCCATTCCGGCAGTGTCAGCTCTTTATCGAGCAGCTGACCCGCCAAGAGTTCGTCACGGTTGTAGCCCACCATTTGCAGGAACGCCTCGTTGGCCTCGATAATCCGACCGCCGATATCTCGGATAAAAATTCCGATGATGTTCGCTTCGACAAGCCGGCCTATTCGCGCTTCACGTTCTGCCAGGTCGCGGTAAAGTCCGGTGATTTCGAGCGTGCTGGCGGCTTGCGAGGCGATCAGCTTCAACACCGGTATGCGCCCCGGCGCGAAGACACGGCCCGCCAGAGTGTTTTCCAGATACAGCGCACCGATCAGCTTCGCGTGATTGATCAGTGGCAAACAGAGAATGGATCTGGCCGCGCGATGGCGGATATAGGGATCGGCCGCAAAGGCGTTTTCAGCCGACGCATCGTCGAGGCAGACGATTTCCCGCATACGCAGGACGTAATTGAGAACTGATTCCGGCATCACGCCGGCGATGGCCTCATTACGCAACTCTATGAGGACCGCTTCGCCGCGGATCGTCGCCTCAGCGGCAATCCGCGGTTCGCCGCCACGCGACAGGATCAGAAGGCCACGTTCGGCGCCCGCCTGCTCGACGGCCATTCGCAGGACCGCATCGATCAGCTTCTCGACGACGATTTCGCTGGAGACTGCTTGCGACACCTTGATGACGGTGGCAAGGTCGAGATGCTCGATCGGCGCTTCGATCGTGCTTGTTGCAGCCGGTGCCGATTGTCCATCCCGCAGTTGGGGATAGGCTTCTTCGAGCTGCCGCACCTTGCCGTCGGCTCCCCAACTGAGATAACAGCGACGGGCGTTTTGAAGATAGAGGCGAGCAATCTGGTCGAAGCCGCGCGCCCGATAAAAGGCGGAAGCGCGCTCATACGCGATCGCTTCATCGTGTGGGAGCGCGTGCGCATGCGCCAACTGGATCGCCTGTTCGTAGAGGCGCTCGGCATGCAACTCACGGCTTCCCAAGCGGGCGATCTCTGCGCCAAGCAATGATGCGCGGCTTGCGAAATTTTCCGGGCAGTGCGCGGCCCAAGTGTCGAGCTGCCGGTGGTGAGCGCGTATGGCCTTGCGATAAAGAGCTGTTTCAGTAGTCGATCCTGGCAAAGCAGAGGCCAATGAAAGGCCGGTGTAGAAGTGGTATTCCGCCCGCTCGAAAATAGCGGGAGTCATCCAGAGGAGGCTTTCTGCTTTCGCCGCTGCCGAAAGTGCTGTGAGGATATCCCCGGCAAATACACATGCCTGTAGCTTGCGGATCCAGTACAGGCAACTGCCCGGCTTGCCGTCGGTCTTAAGTTCGAATTGCTGCTCGTCGAACCTTTCATCGTTGAAGCATCCGAAGATTGGCGTCAGCCCGCGAAGCGTTCGGATGAGTTGGAGCTGCCCACTGATGAAACCAACGGCGACTCCGAAGCCGGCCTGACGCGCGAAGTCCAGGCCGGCTTCCGCGTCGCGCTGAACCTGCGAGAGGGGCTCGCCAGCGGCCAGAAGATACGTGACAAGGTTATTCCGGCTTAAGACGGCGTAGGTGAGATCGCCGACCTGCTGGGCCGTTTCGAATACGCGCTGCGCAAGTGCACGGCCGGTGCGGACATGACGCGACGACGATTTCGCAAGGTTACCGAAGGCGAGGTAGACTCGTGCCTTCAGGCGTTCCATTCCAGGCCGTTCCGTCAGGTCCAGTCCGAGCAGGCCGAAACGAAAACCGGCTTCATAGTTGGCAAAATAGGGCCCGAGCACCGTGCCCACAGCAGTGAAGGCATAAGGCGATGTGTCGCTGTTGCCGTGCTTGAGGCTGATGTTGCCCATTCGCCCGATAACGAGGCAGCGCAGATTCTCGTTGGTAAACAGGGCCGGAGTAACAAGTGAAGTCAGAACGTCCATAGTCGCGAGCGCGACCGGGTCCGCCATAGGGGGCGAGTTAAGCAGCGCTTCGATAGGGCGGCCCCCGAGTTGTCGCCAAAGCCGCGCGTATTCCTGGCGCACCTGGCTCCTGGTCGGGTGGGACGACCACGAAATGCCGACCCGGTGCAGGTAGTCGAGGCCGAATATGATGGCCTGATCGCTCCGACCCAGGCTCATGAAAAGGTCGACGCGCAGGCGCGTGACGCGGGCCAGATCGGCGAGGCTGGTGGCGCGGCTTGCCAATTCTGCGAGGCGGGCCTGCGCCTCCGCCAGTGCCCCGGTCAAGAATTCGCATTCGGCCCTGTGGAGTTCGAGGGCGAAAGCGAGTTCGTATCGGCGCTCCCAGGCATCGTTCGGTAGGTAAGCCGCACCCGTACCGGCATAGGCCAGCGCCGATTCGTATGCAGCCGATGCCTTGGCGCGGCGAGTGGCAATCAGGTTCAAGTCCGCGAGTCGCTCGCGCTCTTCACCGGGCGCGATGAGCGCGCCGCCGCAGTTGAGCTGGCCGACAATCTCGAAAATATTCTCCTCGAGTGCCTGCGGCGGCGTATGGATCAGCAGGAGGCGGCCAATCGAAAGATGCGCTGCCGCCCGCTCATCTTTAGGGATCAGCCCATACGCGGCCTCCTGAACACGATCGTGCAGGAAGCGGTATGATGACCCCTCTTCAAGCAGCACGAGTCCGGCCCGCGCCGCGGCCCAAAAGGCTGCATGAACCGCGTCGCGATTTTCGCTCCTGATCAGAGCCAGGGTATCAACCGACGCGTGATTGCCGAGACACGCTAGCATGTTCAAGGCAGCCTGCGTGGTATCGGGCAGGCGCCGCAGCTTGCTTAGCATAAGATCCACGACGTTATCGGTATAGCCTTTGGCTCCTATGCGATCGAGATCCCAATCCCAGTGCGTCTTTGCGCGATTGAATTCGAGCAGGCCTTCGTCCGGCAGCGTGCTCAGGAACTGGAGCGCGAAGAAGGGATTGCCTCCGCTCTTCTTGTGCACTAGCCGCGCAAGCGGCTGGACACGCTTGCTTCCGCAATGAAGAGCGTCGGCCAGCATCCGGGTCAGATCTTCCAGCCTAAGCGGTGTCAGTACGGTTTCATGCACTTGGCCACCGGCCTGCCGGATCGCTGTCAGCCGGCGGATCAGCGGATGGGTGGACGATACTTCGTTGTCGCGATAGGCGCCAATGAGCAGCAGGTGACGCATATCCTGCTGGGTGCACAAATCTTCAAGCAGATCGAGCGTTGCTGCGTCCAACCATTGGAGATCGTCTAGAAACAGCGTGAGCGGATGTTCTGCTGTTGCAAACACTCGCAGTAGGCGCCTGATGTTCAATTGGAAGCGGCGTTTGGCGTCCTGAGGCGGCAGGTCCGCAACCGCAGGAAGCCGGCCGATGAGAGATTCAAGTTCCGGAATAAGCGTTACCATCAGCCGACCGCTCGCGCCCAGTTCTTCGGTCAAAGCAGCGCGCCAGGGCGCGAGTTCCGCTTCACTCTTGCCCAGCAGCACTCGGACGAGGCCTTGCAGGGCCTGCGCTACGCTCGCATAAGGAATGTGACGGTGGTTCTGGTCGAATTTGCCGGAGGCAAACAGCCCACGCGCCGGCACGAGCGCGCCGTGGAGCTCATTCACAACCATGGATTTGCCCACGCCGGCATGACCCGAAACCAGCACCAGCGTCGGCCCAGCGCCCGCGACGACCCGGTCAAATGCGGAGGTTAGGGCGGCGATCTCGCGTTCGCGACCGTAGGGCCGCTCGGGAATCACCAGTCTGTCCGGCACATCGCGTGTCCCGAGCGGAAATTCTGCGATCCGCCCATATTTCTCGCTCTCGACGAGGGCACGTCGCAGATCCGCCTCTAGCCCGGCGGCCGTCTGGTAGCGTTCCTCTGCGTTCTTGGCGAGTAGCTTCATCACGATTGCCGAGATAACGCCTGGTAGCTCTCTTACACGCTCGGACGGCGGCACCGGTCGCCTGGCAACGTGGCAGTGCACCCATTCCATCGGCTCCGAGGCGGTGAAGGGCAACTGGCCGGTGATCATTTCGTAGAGCGTGATGCCGACGGCGTAGAGGTCACTACGCGAGTCCACCGACCGGTTCATGCGGCCCGTTTGTTCGGGCGCCATGTATGCGAGGCTGCCAGCAATGACCTCAGGGGGCTCGGCGGCCTGACGCTCACGAGAAAGATGCGACGCCACTCCGAAGCCCGTGAGGCGGACCCGCCCTTCCGCCTCGTGCGCCAGTATATTCGCCGGCTTGATGTCCCTGTGAATGAGGCCGCATCCGTGAGCCTTGCCGACTGCCGCCGCAATGTCCTTGGCAAGACGCAAAAAGACAGTGAGTTCGGCGGCCATGCCATGGCTATGCCGTTCCATCAACTGCGGGAGTGGCACGCCGCCGCAATCTTCGAGGACGAGCACGATACGACCATTTTCCGTTGTGAAATCCAGCGGTTTGGCTGCCCACTCCCGGTCGAGTTCGTCTTTCAGGCGATATTCGTGGGCCAGTCTATCGAGGCTGGTTCGACTGGGATGTTCGGCTGCAAGCTGCACCCTCAGAACGGCTTTTGATGCGCCGTTGACGCTCCGGATCAGCTCTCGTGTAAAGATGCGATCGCCGTCACTCCAGGAGGATTGTGGCTCGTCGTACCGAAGGTCAGTCGAAGTCTGCTGGCCGATGGAAGCGAAACCGCGCTTCCGTCCGAACATGTTCTTCCTGGTCTTCTGCGCATCTTTGACCGTGTCGTCCATGGCACACCGCTCGCTTCGATGCTGCCCGCATACCATCTGAGGTGCCGGCATCGCAGATCCAATCAAGCTTCACCGACTTTCCTCTCATGTCAACGAGCCTATGCTTCGGAATTGGCGCGGTCGCATCTCTGCGATCTTCCTCCGACGCAGGTTCCAGTGCATGTTGTCAAGGCCGTTCCGCGAAGAGGCAAAGCTGCTGCAATGCGGTTTCATGGTTTAAGAGGCGCCGCGCCGGCAGGGGTGAGGGTCTTACGGTCAAGCAAAACGCCGGCGCGGCAAGTCGGCCCGGGTTGGGAGGGCGTTTCTTTTTGGGCCGTTGCAACATTAACTCTGCGTGGAGTACCGTAGCTATTATGCCGAAGTATATTTGTTTAGCCGTTTCGCCCGATTTCCTAAACCAGACCAATTACGCCGGATGTATCAGGTCGCCCTTCTTTGTGCTGATCACCCGAATCGAGCATTCACTGCCGGCGGATACCATTCGAGGCTATCCGGCAGCGAGCGGCGCAACCTCTTTAAGTCTGCACGAAAGTCCGGCGAATTACCTCAACATAATCGAGCCGGCTGCAATGAGGGTCGGATCGCGCCACGGGCGATGCAGGAGAGTTTCAACTCTCAGAACGACGCTCGATCGCCGCCCTATGTTGATCCAACGCGGGCGAGATGATGGCAAGACAGTTCGATGAAGCCGAGCACAGCGCCAACGCCAGTTAGGGCTTTTGCACGTCGACATGGAGGTGCGGTAAGAAAGCGCCGCTTCCATGTCGGGCAGCACGGCGCCATTCGCCCATGGCTGCGGATTGTGGGCCATGGCATTGGAAGAGGACCAGAACATGGGCCGCAGCGCAATGACCTCGCCGAGTGCTGCCTGATTGCCGCGGAAGGCGTCGCCGCCGGTCGCCCGCAGCGCCTTTGCAAACAGCCCCCGCGATAAAGTCGGCCAGGTCAGCAGCCGGATCAAGGCATTTGTCCTTCACGTCATGTTGGATCGACCGGATAATCCGATACGCTTCAAGCGTCTCAAGAGATACGCTCCCTCTCAAGAGGGGAGCCGCGCAGAAGGGGTTGGAGAAGGAGTTGACCATTGCCCTCTGCGCGGCCCGAACCCCGTGGAGGGGGTAGATCGCGAAAAGCGCAGGGCAACGCTTTCCAACGATCCGAGTAGTTAACTACAATGGGAGGCGGCGGTTCCTGTACTGTGACGCACCAACCGTTTCGCCCTTAGGGGCGGTCGGGCTCGGTGGACCGCACGGCCGCTGCGAACAGGGGGTGCAGCAGCAGTATAAGAGACAGATCCATGCGGCCCGTGGGGTCAGTTCAGGTTGGCGGGGCTAGTTTGTTCAGACGGAAAGGCGGCTGCGCCATAGTTGCTGAGGAGCGGACCGAAGCGCATCCTTGCACCAAACCGCCGCCGCAACAAAAGTTCTGGCGCCGCGACTTTTCGCGTCAAAATCACCGGGGCTGCCGGCGGTAACGTGTTTCGGTTTCTTTTTGCAAGAGGAGCCGTCGCTCCTCCATAAATTTGCTGCAAAGTTCTAAAGAACCTGCGCCGCACGGTATGCCTAAATAATTGATAAGCATGTTCGACCAGGACGGTCGATTCCTATCAAAGGCAGGCATCGCTGCGTTCCGCTATGGGGCGGCCATTTTGATATCGAAGACTAGGCTGTGGTGACAAATTAACTATTTGAGCCACAGCATGATGCTTGCAAGCTTGATGAAACCGAGGAAATTGGCGGCGAGTTTGTCATAGCGTGTGGCGAGGCGTCGCCACTGTTTGAGCTTGGCGACGAAACTCTCGATGCCCCAGCGCTGCTTGTAGGCAATGCGATCATAGGCATGCTGGTGCTTTCGATGGCGTCGCGGCGGAATGACCGGTTCACCGCCCTGATCAAGGATGATGTCGTGCAGGCTGTCGGCATCATAGGCGCGGTCCGCGAGCACTTGTTTGGCTGGCAGTCCCCGAACGAGGTCGCAAGCCGGAGCCATGTCGTTCTGCTGCCCTGGGCCGAGATGGAAACGAACCGGCAGCCCGAGGGCATCTACTACAGCATGGATTTTGCTGCCAAATCCGCCACGAGAGCGGCCGAGAGCCTGGGCTTGCGGTCCCCCCTTTTGCGGCGTCCGCCAGCCGCTTGCGCCTGCGCTCGGATCACGGTGGCATCGATGGACAGCCATTCCATATCCGGCTCGGCAGCCACCGCTTCGAACACCTGGTCGAATACACCTTGATCGATCCAGCGGTAATAACGCCGTTTGACTGTCTGATACGGGCCGAAACGGTCCGCGGGCAGGTCGCGCCAACGTGCACCGGAGCGCGCCAGCCACAAGATCGCATCGAAGAACCGCCGTCCGTCGCTGCGTGGACCCCGCTTGCCTCTGCGACCACCCGGCACGAACGGCTTCAACCGTTCCCACTGATCATCCCTGAGAACTTCACCATCCATCGCTGAACTTCCAAAAGTCAGCGTTGAATCTGATTTGCTCCTCAAACGGAATCCCAACTCGTTAAATCGTCACCACAGCCTAGATCTTTGAAATACGGCTTTGCGCCCTTCAGTACTCACAGAAGCGGCTGCTCGAAAGCGGATTGCCGAGGCCGCATGCTTGCGCCAATAGCGGCCAATTGGGGAATTGGCACGAAGGGTTTTCTCAGCTTACCCGCGTCATGACAGGTGGAATTCCGAACTGTGCCTTGAAGGCGCGGCTGAACGCGGCCTCCGACTCATAACCGACGCGGCGGGCCACCTCGCTCACCCGTGCATCGGAGCGCCTGAGCATGTCGCTTGCCAGCAGCAGGCGCCAGCGGGTCTGGTAGTGGAGTGGCCCCGCCCCGACCAATGTCGAGAAGCGCTCGGCGAAATTTGATCGCGACATCCCTGCTATGGCGGCCAGTTCTGCCACGAGTCTGCGACGGAAAGGCTCGTCGTGAATGGCTTTCAGCGCCCGGCTGATGCGGGCATCCGCAAGTGCAGCGAGCCAGCCCTTTTCCTCCGGTGGCGCGGTTCGGACCCAGATGCGCATCGCGCGGATGACGAGTACATCGATGAGCCGCGAGATCATGATTGCCGCGCCCGGATGTGGCGCCTGGGCCTCGGAAAGAAGCGAGTTGGCCAGGACCTTGAGCCATTCTTGGTCCTCTCCTTTGGTCGATCCCTGAATATGGATCACCGAGGGAAGAACGGCGAGCATCGAGGGCATATTGTCGCCCTCGAAGCGAAAGGCGCCGGTCACCAGGCGGGTGACGGGCCCATTGCCTTCGAGGCGGATCGAAAGGCTGTCGTCGCGCAACTGCGCCTCCAGCAGCTTACGAGCCTCAATTGGCTTCACACCCGGCGTGCCGATCGCATGCCCCGTTCCTTGGAGCATGACGAGCAGGTCGCCGGCCACGGCATGAACCGCCTTTCCATCGCTCGCCGTGAGCCAGAGTTCGCCTTCCGAGACGACATGGAAATAACCTGAACCGTTGCCGAGCCTCAGCCCCCATGGCGCATGGAGCTCCGCCGAGAAAATGAGTTCGCCGCGCAGGCGAATGAGCGTGAGGATCTGTGACAGAAAGTCCGCCCGCGACGCCATCATCGGGAATTGGCTTTCGGACGCCAGAGCAAGAGATTGAGAGACGTGATCATGGCCGGTCATGCGGGCTGCCTCTATGTTGTAGTCATCGCTTGAAGCGAAAATGCAATCAAAACCAGACGATACGGAGAGTTTCAGTCCACGGTGCCGCATCCGGCACCGCGGGAATTGATATTGCCGGTCGTCCAGAACTTAGCACAACATATGGAGATGGAAATGAAAACTATTCTGTCAACGCTCATGCTCAGCGCCGCTGTTCTCGGTGCCGCTCCCGTCCTCGCACAGCCGACGAAGAACATCGTCCTCGTCCACGGCGCGTTTGCAAGCGAGACCAGTTGGGACAAGGTCGCCGCCATCCTGGGCGCCAAGGGCTATCATGTCATACAGGTCGCCAACCCGCTCACTTCGCTCCCGACGACGTCGCCGCCACCAAGGCCGCGCTCGATGCCCAGGACGGCCCGACCGTGCTGGTCGCCCATTCCTGGGGTGGCGTGGTGATCGGCGAGGCCGGTGACGTCGCAAAGGTCAAGTCGCTGGTCTACGTGTCGGCTTTCGGCCCGGACAGGGGTGAATCGCTTAGGAAGCTGCTGGCCGCCCGCCAGCCGAGCGAAGGTGCCAAGGCCATCCGCCCGAACGACAAGGGCGGCCTGATCGTCGATCCCGCCGCCTTCGCGAACGCCTTCGCCGGCGATCTTCCCCAGGCCGAAGCCGAGGCGCTGGCTGAGAAGCAGTTGCCATCGAACCCCGCCAATTTCGAGGCCGTGGCGCAAGTGGCCGCCTGGCACCATAAGCCGAACTTCTATGTCGTGACGACTAATGACCTCACCATCCCGGCCGACGCCCAGCGCTTCTTCGCCGGCCGCATGAAAGCCGAAGTCACCGAGATCGCCGCCAGCCATGCCGGACTGATCTCGAAGGCAGAGGGCGTCGCCGGGGTGATCGAGGAGGCGGCGCGCTGAGCCTCGGTTGGCCGTCTCTGACATGCTGTCGCGCTACCTCTGAATTTCTTTCAAGTTGTGAGAACGCGGCCTGGCTACTGCGACCAGGCCGGACGTGACATCCATGTCCTCGAGCAACACGCCGGTATGAGTTCCACCAACGAATTCACCCATTCCGTTCCCAAAAGGACCACCGAAATGTCCATCACCTCAGAAACTCGCGGCTTCGTTCCCGCCACATCCGATACCACCGCCCGTTCCCAGAAGCTGACGCTGCTCGCGCTCGCGCTTGGCAGCTTCTCGATCGGCACGTCGGAGTTTGCCAGCATGGGTATCATCCAGCTGTTCTCCGACAGCCTTGGCATCAGCATTCCCGATGCGACCAACGCGATTACGGGTTACGCCTTCGGCGTCGTCCTCGGCGCGCCGCTGGTTACGCTCGCCGCCGCCCGGCTCAACCGTCGCATGCTTCTGCTCTTGCTCATGGGCCTGTTCATCGCCGGCAATGTGCTTTCGGCCATAGCCTCCAACCTAGGGTTCCTGATGCTGGTGCGCTTCATAAGCGGCCTACCTCAAGGTGCTTATTTCGGCGCCGGCGCCGTGGTCGCATCCTACATCGTCGGACCCGGACAGGCAGGCAAGGCTTTCGCCATCGTCATGAGCGGCCTGACGGTCGCAACCATCGTCGGCTCGCCGCTTGCCACCTTCCTCGGTCAGACCATTGGCTGGCGCGAAACCTATCTCGCAGTCGCAGCCTTCTCGCTGCTCGCCTTCGGTGCCATCTGGCATTGGGTGCCGCGCACCAAGGCGCTTGACGGTGTCCCGGTCATCCAGGAGCTGTCGTCGCTCCGCAAGGGCTCGGTCTGGGGCGTCATGCTCGTTGCCGCCCTCGGTGTCGCCAGCATCTTCGCGGTCTACAGTTTCATCGCGCCCATGGTCACCGACACCGTCCGCCTGGCCCCGGAAATGATCCCGGTCGCTCTGACCCTGTTCGGCATCGGCATGACGGTTGGCAATGTCTATGGCGGCAAGCTCGCCGACCTCCATCAGGCTCGTGGCATCGCCATCGGCTTCGGCAGCGCGCTGCTGATCATGGCCGTCCTGGCCGTCGGCGGTGCCAATCCCTGGATCTTCTTCCCGTCCATGTTCGGTGTGGGCGCCGCAATGATGGCGGCGATCCCGACCATTCAGGTTCGCTTGACCAACTTCGCTCCGGAAGCTCCGAGCCTGATGGGCGCGATGAACCTCGCCTCGCTCAATGTCGCCAATGCCGTTGGCGCTGCGGCGGGTGGTGCCACGATCGCGGCGGGTTACGGCCTCCTCGCGGCCGTCTGGGCCGGCTTCGCCCTCACGCTGGCAGGTTTGATAATCTTTGGGCTCACGATGATGCAGAAGGCGAGGGCCGCCTAGGCGGCCCTCAAGCTCGTAGGAGGACGGTGTCTGCCCTCGAACTGATCCCGGCTTTTGGTGGCCTGTCGCTTCAGAACTCAACCGAATAGTAGAAAGCAAAGGCAAGGAACCGAGACGGACGGGTTGATCCGCTCGGCAAGGGGGTGGAAGTCAAGAGCCGGTCGCCGCCGTCGTTGGAGAAGCAATTACCGGCGGCGCCTTTTCACTTCATCCTGACTTGGGCCACTGCCATGGCACGCTCGATAAGATGCGCCACTACTTCGAGGTGCCTCTTGCAAGCTCGACAGAGCCCGAGGATATCGCCAGTCCACCTGACCGCCCGCTCAATATAGGTCGTGATGATTGCGTGATGCGGTTCATGTCCGCTGGCGACGCATCCAGTTACCGCCCGCATCAGAGCTTCAATGCGGCCTCAATTGTTTCCTGTAGATCTTTCTTGGAAAAAGGCTTGCCAATCAGCGGCTGATGAGCAAATTCATCCGGCAATCCGCTCAGTCCGTATCCGGTGCTGAATATGAACGGGATCTGACGTTTGCGGAGGATTTCCGCGATTGAAAAGCTGGACTCACCGGCAAGGTTGACGTCCAGCACTGCAAGATCAACGGCCGCATCGGCCACGATCGTCCGTGCATCGGCAAGCCGCGATACGGATGCGACCACGTCGAAACCGAGATCCTCCAGCATGTCCTCGATCATCAGAGCCACCAGACCCTCGTCCTCGACAACGAGAACCTTCATTCCGGAAACGTTCATGCCTTCACCTGCCCAACCGGAATCGAGATGAGGCAGGATACGCCGGTTGGCTCAAAGGAAAGGTCAAACTCACCACCGAGGTCCCGCTCAATAGAGCGTTCCATCAGGCGAGTTCCGAAACCTCGTCGGGTTGGCGGCCTGACAGGCGGCCCATCCTGCTCATGCCACTCAAGGACCAGCGTTGATTGAGCCCCGGCCTCATCTTGGAGCCGCCAGGACAGAGAGAGCGCGCCCGCCTCGGACGACAGCGCCCCATATTTGATCGCATTCGTGGCGAGCTCATTCAAAGTCATTGTAAGGCTGAGTGCCGCCCGCGGGTCCAAAGCAGCAGGAGGCCCGTCGAACTTGATGCGCCAGGCCGCTTCGCCGGCGAGCGGTACCAGCACCTCCCGGATGAGAGAATCCAGGGGAGCGTCCTGCCAGTGCCGCTTGGTCAAAAGATCGTGGGCTCGAGAAAGAGACAACAGTCGATCTTCGAAGCGGTGCAGGAAGTCATCCAGATCCTCAGCGTGCCTTGCCGATTGTCTCGACAGCGACTGCACCGTCGCTAGTGTATTCTTAACGCGATGATTGAGCTCATCGATAAGAGTCTTCTGTCTGCTTTCTGCTTGTTTGCGCTCCGTGATGTCGACGAGCATGTTTATGGCTCCGACGAGGTGGCCATTGGCGTCGTGAAGTGGCGTAGGGTACGGTATAAAGGGAACGCGACTGCCATCTGGCCGTTCGGCGATCGCTTCCGCGCCTCGAACAGGGCGATCTTCCTTTAGTGCCACCGCCATCGGACATTGGTCATGCGGAAGCGGGGTGCCGTCGAGATTGAACAGACGCCAGGTAACACACCACATGTCGCCCGCCTGTGGCGTTCGCCCCGACATCTCAACAGCTGCCTTGTTATAGAATGTAATCCGTCCTGTCGCGTCGGTCGTATATACCGCGGCCGGTAGCGCCTCGAGCAAATCGCGCATGTGCTGCTCGCTTGCGCGTATCTGGTCCTCCATCTGCTTCGCGACCGTGACATCCTGAATCACCCGCACGCCGTAGCGGAAGCTCCCGGTGTCATCCCGTACCGACGAGCTATGGATGTCGAGATAGACAATGCTCCCATCCGGTCTTGTGGCCCGCTTGCGCAGCGCATAGTTGTCGAGTTCTCCGGCAATTTGACGTGTGTAGAGCGCGGCATCCTGCTCACGGTCGTCATCGTGGGTGTAATCGCAGAAGGTCATGCTGAGCAGCTCTTGGCGGGAACGTCCGAGCATCTGGCATAGCGCGTCGTTCACCCGGAGAAGGCGCCCCACGGAGTCAGATTCTGCAATTCCGATCGTCGCAGCTTCATAGGTCGCCGCCAGGCGGTCCTCGCTGTCGCGACGTGCACTCTCGGCTTCGTGGAGATCGGTCACGTCGGTCGTGAAGCAGCGCGTGTTGATGAACGTTCCATCTTCAAACCGGCTGTTGGACGTGATCAGCACATGCTTGAAAGAGCCGTCCTTAGCGCGAAGGCGCGCAGGATAGCGGTCGAGCCTTTCACCGCATGACAACTTATGCAGAATATCGCCTATGACCGGCGCATCCGCATGAAATTCCGCGATATGCCGTCCGACATATTCCTCGGCGGTATAACCGAGAAGAGCCAGCTCTGCCTTGTTTGCACGTTGAATGATGCCGTCGCCACCGACAATGTGGAGACCGATCGCGCTGTTCTCGAAGAAATCCTCGAGGTCTGCGTTCCTTCGGCCAACCTCCTCCTCGATGGCCTTGCTCGCGGAGATGTCCTGAAAGCAATTTATCCCCCCTTGAATCGTACCGTTGTGGTGTTTCAGGGGGCGGATGTTCACCAGGGCGACAAAGCGCGATCCATCTGGCCGTTCGATGACGACTTCTGCATTGCGTGTCTCTCTTCCCTCAAATACAGCCGTCGCCATCGGGCAGTCTTCGTGCGCCAGTGGCGTGCCGTCCGGCATGAAAAGAGCATGGGACCCGCAGAAACGATCGCGCCTTTCTTCGAGCCGCGGCGTCCTTCCCCAGAGTTCGGCGGCCTGTTTGTTATAACGGACGAGCCAGCCATCGTGATCGCAGAGATAGACGGCGCCTGGAATAGCGTCGAGCACGCTCGGCGCCGCCGCGACAAGCGCGTCATATTCGCTCAACTTGCGGGGTGTGAGCGGGAATTCCTCGATATTGGACATCGGCGACCTTTGCGCTTGTGATCTTCTCGTCGCGGTCGGAGCGGTTGAGGTTTCACCAGCGGAATAGGATCTCTTCCGCCCCATCCATCAATCTGCCGAGCCAAAGGCAACGCGCCTAAACGTGTAGCTCCGGGATTTGTTTCATTTTAAGGCGAAGTTTCTACCGGCGTCTGGTGCCGCAACGTCCATTTGAACTCGTCGCAGCGCCCGAGACGTCGATGCGGAGGAGCTTGATCCGGCCGGCCAATTCAGCCAGATGCGCAGACGCGCCAGCCCTGGGCTGTCCGTGAATGTCTCGCCATTGCAACTCTGCAATCCCGATTTCGCTGCCGATGTTCTTCGGTTTGTTCGCGACGAAGGGTTTGATCCGATGACGCTCACCTTGGAGATTACCGAGGGTTCTGATGTCGCATTCCGAGCAGGCGAGGCGTTCGATTGATGCGCTGAAGGCTTTGCTCTCTATGACTTCGCTTGTGGTCACGCGAGTATCGGGACATTGCGACGGTCCGGGTTCGACAGCTTGAACGTGATTAGTAAGGATCGGCCGCCAATTGGCTGAGCCTTCACCCAACCGACGACCGATCCTTACTCATCACGCATTCGACACATCTCTCGTTGTGGCGGTGGATAAGGGAGGCGGGGGCTCGCCGTTCTGAGAGCAACGGTTGCGCTTGCCAGTGCGCTGGGCATACCCGTAACTGCCGAGGGCATCGAATTTCATCATCAGGAAGACGCCCGCGTGCTGCTGCTGCGACCAGCTTCAGGGATATGCTCGGGCGCCCCATGCGTGCAGGGGGCGTGCGGCATCTATAGAGGTGGCTTCAGTTGAGCGTCTGCAGGGTAGTCTCGCGGCAAGTCACTCGCAAATGCTCGAGATCCCGCATATCGAGCTTGTCCCATGGAACCGCTTTTTTGCTGCCGGATCTTGCCGCCCCTATCGCGGTCAGTACTGCACGACCGATGGCAAGGGCCGACAGCCGCTCAAAGAGGCTGTAGGCGCCAAGGTGATATTCGACGACATAGAGATCCGCGCCGCGTGCTTCAGCCTTAACCTCTTCCAACCGGCCAACGGCCTTGCCTTCAAGGTCGTAGACCTGTTTTCCGAGCAGTAGTTCGAGCCGAACCTCGTTCATGGTTATCCTCCCGGGATCCGCGTGATCACGTGGCGCTTCAGCCAATCCTGACACTGTTCCAATGGCGTCTCGCGACGATCCACGTTCACTTCGATGTCAATCGCAACGTTTCTGACTTTTTCCCAGGGCACGCGAAAAGCCGTGGCATTATCATCTGCGCCAGCCGTTCGGTAAAGCCAACGCAGGAAGCGATGCGACCGGTAGCCCAGCCGTCGCGACAGCGTCAGACTCCCCATTTCAATGAACGCGACTTTGGGAGCGTCGCCGTCAGAAAGGCTGAGGACGAGGCCATCTGCCTTGCCGATACGATTTTGCTCCTTGTCGACCATTTGCTTGTCCAGGACGTCGCGGATCAAAAGCATATCATCCTCCAAATATCTGCAGGGGAAGGGTTATCAGGGCGACTATGAACGACAGGCCGATAATGACTAGCACGGCGGTATTGCTGATCCATCCATTACGGTGCTTTCCAACAAAATTGCGATCGTTCATCAAAAACAGAAACGGAATGACGCCGAAGGGCAAGGCCAACGCGGTGATCGCCATCGAAAAAATCGTCAGTTGCAGGGGATCGACGCCAATCGCGATCGGCAGGACTGCGATACCGATGAAGCCTGTATAGACAAGGGCGAATGCCGGATCGGTTCGGGGCTTGGCATCTTCCGACCAATTCCAACCAAAACCCTGGGCGGCCAGGTAGGCCTGGCCAAGGCTTGCTTCGAGCGCGGCGCCGAAGCAACTGATTCCGAGCGAAGCCGCGAAAAGGTAAAAACCCCATTTGCCCAATGCTGGGGTCAATATCGGCGCAATCTGGTCATATCCTTGGATGTCGGTGATGCCGCGCGGCGGAAAGACGAGTGCCGCCACAATCAGGATTGACGCTGCAATGACGGCGCCGAAGCTCATCCCCACCGTCGCGATTACGCGATTGGCGCCAAGGAAGCTCTTATCCCACTTTTCCTCGATCGCGCCCGACGAGTAAAACAAGAACAGGAACGGGGCTATCACGGCTCCTAGAATGCTGACGGCAATGAAACCGTAGTGCAGCGGCTCTTTGTCCGGCAGCGTCGGCACCAGTCCTTTTGCCACCTCCAGCCAGGGTGGGCCCATGACAAACACACCTACCACGAAACATACTGCCACCAAGCCCAGGAGGGCTACACCATCTTCGATCATGCCGAATGTGCCCTTCCAGAGCAGAAGCCATACGGTCAAGGCTACCGGCAAGGCCCACCACTGAAAGCCGACACCGCTGACAAATTGCAGTGCTAGAGCAATACCGCCAATCTCTGACGCGAGGACGAGCAGATTGACGATCGAAATGATCAATAAAGTGACCAGGAAGTAATTCGCTCCGAAACGTTCCCTCATCCCATCGGCGACGGTGTGATGGCTGGCGATGGCAAATCGCCCCGACATTTCAATCAGGAATATAAGACATACAGTGCCGATGACAATGGGCCAAAGCAGGCTGAACCCATAGGCCGCTCCAGCCTGGCTCGACGTTGCGATCTGACCGGTTTCGATAAATCCCCCGACGCTGGTGACTATCCCCAGCGATATCTGAAGCAGCTTTTTCATCCCCCTGCACCAGAGAGCATAAGCTGCTCGGCCTCGTAGCGGTGAAGCTCGACAAGATTTTGATGGCCCTCTTCGAAACGCCCATGTCCGATCTCGTCGTGCGCCGTGGCGATCAATCCATTGAGCCTGACAACAGCCGCTCTCGCTTGGTCATACCTCGAGGTTTGCGGCAACTGCGATGAAAGATGCAAGATCTCCCTATGGCATCGTTGCACGGCAAGATCGGTGAAACCTTCTGGAACACGTCCCCCAAGGCGGGCCTCCAGGATCATCTCGGCGCTGGCGCTCCACACGAGGATTTCCTGCAGTTGTTTGTGAGACTGCTCATCCTCGTTCGAGCAGGAGGCGAGGGACAGCAATAGAACCGCAGATAAGGCTCTATTCGACCACCGCGGACTTCGCTTTACCGTTCTTGCTGGAAAGATGCGAACATGACCTTGGCCTGCATGTGCTGTATCGCCAGGCAGTGCGACGTTGCGAGAAGTCGGCGCTCGCCTGTCGTGGGTAGAGGAGGTGCGCGCCGGAAAACTCTTGGTCAAGATGCGCTCCTTGCGAAGAATGCGCCGAACTGACGGTTTGGGTTCCCAATCAACCGTTTACCGATCAGATTGGTTCCGCCCCGATGCGAGAACACTTGGCGGTCATCCGAGGCCGGCGGCCCGAAGATCAGCTACCAACTGCTGCTGATCTCCAACGATGCCAGAGCCGACACGGCCTTATCGCGAATTTTTCCAGCGCTGAGGACGTGAGAGGCTAGCCACCGGGTCGGCCGCTCTGTCCGGCAGAATGTTTGAGCCCGTGATCCCGCGGACCAACTCCAAAAAAAGCCTGAACCTTTGATGGAGGAGGCTTGACGATACGCGTAGGGCGGAAACGTCTCGTCGGACCAAGCGGAGAGGAGCGGCACGCCAAGGCAAGCGCTGACCAGCGATCCGGTGTCATTGACCACAAGGGATCCGTCGGCGGCGACGGGGATGCCTAGCCGGACCGCGCTGAAACTCCCATTCGTAAGGGCGCTGCGTGACTTGATTGCGGATCAAAAGGCAGCGGTGCCCGTTTCGGAGATCCTTCGGCTCTTCAGGCTTGCCATGGCGAGCGAGGTAGGACGGCGAGGCGCAGGTCACAACGCGCGCCCTGAACAGCAGCCGCGCCTTCAGTGACGAGGATTCCGGCTCGCAGAACCGGACGACAACGTCGAAGCCGTCCCGGCGAGGTCGCCCATTCGATCCCGCAGGCCGACATCGACGAGCGACTCGGGAAACCGCTCCAGGAATTCGCCTATACTTGGCGACAGCAGGTGATGCGTCGGCGAAGGGGGAAATCAGGTCGCCGCATAGTCGCAGCGCACAAATCGAGTAGCAAAAGACAGATAGATTGAACCCGGCAACTTACTCATAAACTTCACCCACAGTGTTTCGCGCATTGGCAATATCCACTGAATTGCTGATGGGATGATAAGCCGCTGGGATGCGGCGAGCGAAACCAGGCTCACCATCCTTCGGCCATTACGGTCGCGAGACTTCAAAATCCAAGTTCACCTGTCAATGTGCGAGCTGCGCACCGTTTACTGTGGTGCTAACACCTCAGAATAGCTTACCGCGGTGCGGCGCGATTGCCTCGGGCGGGGCTTGTTTTTGTCAGCCCGCCATCTTCATTTCCGCCATGTCGTCGGGGAGGACATGCATTCCCGCCGCACGGGCCGCCTTTACGAAGGCGTCGCGGGCGATCTCAGGATCCAGATAGAGTTCCATCGCGTCGAGCGACGTCGCAAGCGCCCGATGAAACTCGGGGGATTGCTTGCCGCCGGATGGCCAGCTCACGCTGAGCAGAAGCACCGCGAGTTCGTCGACGGTGTGTGCCTGGCGGTAGCGCGCGAGACCTTCGATCTCGACATGGAGCGGACGGATAGGAACCTTGATCTGAGAGTTGTTCATGACACGAGACCCTCCTGACCTACACCGAAAGCCTGAACATTGATTCGGTTCCGTGACGGCCGGCTCACAGCGACAGGCATTCCTCCCAGATGCCATACGAGTCCTAGTCCATGGCAGCGGCCTGGCCTCAATATGCGCCGATCGACATCGGGCACTCACGTCGTGGACCCACCTTGTCAACGCCTAGACCTGTCGGACGGGTCGGCCTATTCGAGAACGCCCCGGTTCCGTTCCTCGTCGCTGCGACGGTTGCCCGTCCCGATGAGATGACGTTCGGTCGTGCGAAAGCCCTTCGGGGTCGAGACACCTAGCGCCATTTAGCGGAAGCCGGAATCCTCGCCCGAAGCAGCGAATGAACAATTTTAAGGGAAACAATATCCGGCATTTTTATGGTCGATTATGGCCGCCCAACGTACAGGAGACTCATTGCTTAGGGTTTAGCAAGCGATCGCTGGGCGGCCAAACGAACAATACCAAATATTGATGCAAATTGTAGTTATAATTTCAACGCTTAAGCTGATTTTGTTCCTTATACGGGTATCGTAGCTTTCGACTTTTAGCTTATCTTAATATATATGTCGAAACAAATGCTTGTAAAAGTATTATTTATTGAATATATTGACAGAACTTGCGTGACTGGTCGTTGCAACGTCGCGATGGGTTGGGCCAAAAATAGAAAACACCCCTTTTCCTATCCCCGCTCTCGCGGGGTTTTCTTCTTCAAGCCTAAAAGGTCGGTCATCAATGTTCTCGGCCGCCGAGTGTGTTGTCACGAAGTCGTGTTGCTAGTGTCTGGTGATTGAACGATCCTGGCGGAAGTGGAGGGCGAGCAACCCCCGATGACATGGTGGTCATACTGGAGCAGGGTCCGCCCAACGACGAATCCGATATGGTCGGACGCGCCGAGGACGACGAATGAATCATGATCGGTCATTTCCGCTGCTCCAATGGCCAGACTTCGACGATCCCGTGCGCAACGGCGCATGGAGTCCTTGAGACGAGTTCTATCGCATCCCGGAGGCTGTCGGCTTCGATAAGCGCGAACCCGGCAACCGGCAGGGATGACTCTAAAAAGGGTCCGTGCGTCGTCTCGACCCACCGGAGAGCCCCTTTCATCTTCAACTTCTCATCATGGGTATGGGCTTCGTTGCGCCTGCCGGAGTCGTACGGTCATAAGCCTGGCTGGTCTCCATAGCCGATTGTTACATATAGGGGCATCACAGTATTCCTTTCTTCCTCAGTTCGTCTTTCGCAGCTTCACTTTTCTCGGCGGCAACGCCGAGTGCCCTCAGCACGACTTGGATTTGGTGAAGTGGACGGCACGGTATTCGATGATTTCGACGTGGTTGCCCCATTAGCACGACGGCTTCCGTGTCGAGATGGCGCGCGCCATATGCGGTGCGTGTAGGTCAAAATCCGTTGAAGATCGCAAACCGTCGCGCGTAGTCGCCGTCCCTTTCGGCAAAGCGTTCTCCCCTGACACGCTCGACGAGGATTTCCCCTTCAGGTGGGTTCGGGTCGGCCAGGAGCTCCATCACTTCGGTGATATAGGCGGCAAGCGGCATGGCGTGTGGATCGCTGAGCTGATGAGGCCCGCTGAGTTCCGTCTGGACATAGGGTGGCGCCAGTTCAAGCACTTCGACCGAAGATCCGCGCAGCTGGACGCGCAAGGACTGTAGCCAGGAATGCAAGAACGCCTTGCTGGCGCAATAGGTCGGGAAGTTGTTGCGTGGAACGAACGCCAGACCTGAAGTCGTCGTGATTATGGTCGCCTGCGGCTTCGCGGCAAGGGCCGGGAGGAGGGCTGCCGACATGTGCAGCACGCCCAGGATATTTGTCTCAATAATGTTGCGTGCGATGGAAAGATCAGAGCCGCCGGGCAGGCTTTCGGGTCGCGAGATACCCGCGTTGTTTATCAGGACATTCAGCTCAGGCATTTTCTCCCGGACCCGTGTCGCGAAGGCGTCGATCGCCTCAGGGTCCTGAACGTTGAGTTGAAAGCCGATCATGCCCGGGTTGGCTGCCGTAATCTCGTCAAGGCGGCTTTGGCGACGGCCGGCGATGATGACCTGGTTGTCGAGCTTGTGAAATGCTTCGGCAAGGCCCCGGCCGATGCCGCTGGTGCCGCCTGTGATGAGGATGGTGTTCCCTGTCATCTGCATGATGTTAGTTCTTTCGTGGTTATCCCAGGAGCGTCGGGCGCAGGACGTCCTGGCACCATTGGCGAAAGCTGGTCGGAGTGGTGTTCTCACTGGTTCTTTCGACGCCGAGATCGAGGCCGCGGTCCTTGGCACTGGCCATGTCGGTCATCCCCTGTGCCATCGCCTCGGAAAACCCGAATTGCAGGAATCGCGCCTTGTAGGCCTCGAAGGTGATTTGCTGGAACCGAACGGGACTGCTCAGAACGTCCGACATGATCTCTGCCATATCGTTGAAGGAAATGTTCTCCGGCCCAAGAACGGCAAGCTCCTCCTGGCCCTGCCAGCTGGGGTCCAGCAGCAACCGGCTCGCCACGGCTGCAATGTCGCGGGTGGCGCAGCTCGGTAATTTCAAATCGCCGGAAATCGGTGAGAAGAACATGCCCTGGTTTTTGATCGACGCGGCCTGCATGAGAAGATTGTCCATGAAGGAGGGCATGGTGAGCGCGCGAAAGTCGACACCGGTGCTGGCGACCAGATCGTCCATCGCCAGCGAGCCGGTGACGTAGCCGGCATTGGCTGCAAGTGGCGTATTTCGTCCGAGTGCAGTGATGCTCACCACGCGTTTTACACGATTGGCTTTCAGGGCGTCTGCGGCCGGTCGGGAGAAATCCACATAGGCGGCCATGACGCTGTCTGCTTTTTCGTCCGCAGGTACCAGCCAGAACACTGTCTTTGCACCACCGAATGCCCGTTTCACGATTTCGGGGTTCGCATGGGAACCCGCTACAACCTCAACCTTGTTCTGAACGTTAGCCGGCAACTTGGTGGGATCGCGGGCAATGACGCGGACCGAAGCGCCTTGTCCGAGAAGGTTTTCGACGACTTGCTGGCCGATCTGGCCCGTAGGGGCGGTGACTACGATCATTGGATGCTCCTCATGCCCTTGCAGGATTGTGTAGATGTTGGTCAACGCTCGTGAACGCCTTGAACAGACAGTTAAGGCATTGATGGTGGACGAGCCATGCTCTATGGTCGGCAATATCGTCGCGATCGTCCGGAACTCTTATGGATCCGCTCTCTGAAGTGCTCAGCCTGCTCAAGCCAGACAGCACCATCTCTTCAGGCTTTGATGCCGCTGGCGAGTGGTCGATCCAGTTCGGCGACCAACACCGTCAGATCAAATGCTATGTGATCGTCACGGGGGGGTGTTGGTTGGCGGTCGACGGCGTCGATGAAGCGGTACGCCTCGAACAGGGCGACTGCTTCGTGCTGCCGCGCGGCCTGCCGTTCCGGCTCGCAAGTGATCTCAGCCTCTCTCCGGTCCCTGCGCCGACGCTCTTTCCCGCAGCGCGTACGGGGGGGATGGTCACCGTCAACGGAGGCGGGAACTTTTCACTTGTCGGTGCGCGTTTCGCTGTTAGCGGCAATAGCGCCGGTATGCTCTTGGAAATGCTACCGCCCATCGTCCACCTCAGAGGGGAAACAGAGCGGGACGCCTTGCGTTGGTCAATCGAACGGATGATGCAGGAGTTACGTTCTCATCGGCCGGGCGGACATCTGATGGCGCAATATCTTTCGCATATGATGCTGCTCCAGGCACTTCGTATTCATCTGTCAGATAGTCATCAACGCACGGGCTGGTTCTATGCTCTGGCCGACAAGAACCTGAGTGGCGCAATTCGCGCGATGCATGCCAACCCGGCGAAAAACTGGACGTTGGCGGAACTGGGTGAGAAAGCCGGAATGTCACGCTCCGTATTCGCTGAGCGCTTCAAGGCAACCGTTGGAGAGACGCCTATCGACTACCTGTCAAGGTGGCGAATGCTTCTGGCCTGCAACCGGTTTGAAAACGGCGATGACCCTGTTTCGGTTGTCGCGCCGGCGCTGGGCTATCAGTCCGAGAGCGCCTTCAGCAAGGCGTTCAAGCGCGTCGTCGGATGCTCACCGCGCCAATATCGGGGTCAGGAAATCCTTTCTTCCGAAACTCGGCCAGCACATTAAGGGCTTGCGGTTGTGGTTGCCTTCTCGTCGGGAAGCCTCCTCACGAGGGTCTCTTTCCCCTCGCCAAATTGCCTCCGATCCAAGGCGTCGCAGGCGCTCACAGCTCTTTGAACCCTTTGACCAACGCGGCGAATAGCGCGCGGCATCTTGCATTGGCGCGCAGATCGTGGTGCATGACAATCCAAAGATCTAGCTCGAGGTCAAACTAATCGGCCAACACGCGGACTATTCCGGCAAGCGTCAGGCGCCAAATCCGCCGATTGACCGCAGTGCTGGCGTCAGGTTCAATTTCGTGGCAACTCCGTTCGAGATGGGCATTCAGCTCGGATCTCTCGGCGAGCTCGGGCTGGGCGGTGCCTATTTTCAATGCCCTTTGTGCAGCTCTCCACACTGATGCCGGACCCAACCGGATCCCACTTCGATAACGGAGAGGCGCCGGTTTGGGGCGCGATGCCCGGCGCGGCTCTCGTTGTGCTGTTCCGCTTCGGGCAAATCCGGGGCCGCAGTTTTTAAGGTTAAGGTGGACGAATATGAGCTACGTGAGGGCGGAGACGCGGATTAGCGCTTGATAAGGTCGCGTTCGTTAAAAGCGTCGTATTTCCGAATGTCGCCCTCCATACGCCCCTGCCATCGGGCGACGAACGCTTGGGTGTCGGGCGCCTCAAGGTGAGCACTGAGCGCGGACTGATCGGACCAACGTTCCGAAATGAGCAATCGTCCGGCCGCAGGGTCGGTCACCGCCACGTCATAGGAGACGTTGCCGGCACGCTGTCGGGTGGCAACCGCAAGAACTTGCAGGGCGCCTAGAAATTCCGCCAGGTCGGCGGGGTCGATGTGCATATATCCAGTTACAATCAGCATGTGCATTTCCTTTGAAGTTGCGCCCGGTCTCTGACGATCGGCTGACCGAGGGCCTGAGATTAGGCGACGCTGAAAACGAGCTTGCCCTGGATACCGCCCTGCAAGGCGCGCTCGTGCGCAGCCGACGCTTTCGACAACGGATAGGTGCTATCGATGACGATACGAATGGTGGCGCTGTCGAGCAATCGACCAGCCTCCGCCAGTTGCGTGCCGTTTGAGCGAACCTGTGTCGATGACACCGTGATCCGGCGCTCGGCAGCCTTATCCCGGCCCGAGAAGCCCAAAGGGTTGACCAGGAAGAGCGCTCCCCCCGGCTTGATGACCGACAGGAAACGCTCCATGTTCGGGCCCCCGACGGTATCGATCACAAGGTCCACATCTTGCGCCACCGCCTCGGCCGCCGCCTTGGTGTAGTCGATAAACTCTGCCGCACCCAGACCACGAAGAAGTGCCTCATGCTTTCCGGATGCAACAGCGATCACCCGTGCACCCTTCCATTTCGCCACCTGAACTGCGAGATGCCCTACGCCGCCGCCTGCGCCATTGACCAGAACCGTCTTGTCCTTGAGCGGGACCGGCGCATGGTGGAATGACTGGAACGGGTTGGGTGCATCATGGCCGAGATCGATTAGAAACTGCCAGGCTGTGAGCAACGACATGGGTGTACCTGCTGCCTGGATGTGATCGATGCCCACAGGCTTCAGGGCAAGCTCAGATGCGGGGACAGAGACATATTCGGCATAGGCGCTGCTGCCCCTCATCAGGTCTTCAGGGAACCGCACCATCGCATAGACGTCGTCGCCGACGCTAAACCCTGAAACACCGTCGCCCACCGAAGCCACAACACCCGAAACATCGGTGCCAAGGATCAGGGGGAAGGTCGGATCAGGCTGCCATTCGGGCGGTAACGCCCGGTAGCCGTCGCGCAGATAAAGGTCAGGTGGATTAATGCCGGCTGCGCGCACGCGGACAAGCACTTCGCCGTTCAAGGCTACAGGCCGGGGCGCATCCTCATACCGCAAGACTTCGGGCCCACCGAATTCGTGCAACCGCACTGCTTTCATCATCTCAGTCATCACAGCCTTCGTTCACTCTGTTTTCGTCACCATTAGATATGACGGAATGAGGGTGTTGATAATGCCTCCCATTTCGCTTTAATAGTGCCATGAAGGAACAAATCATCTTTGAGCGTCTGACCGGCTTGATCGCATTCGCTCGAGCTGGCTCTTTGGGTAGCTTCACAGCTGCGGCCCGTTCTCTGTCCGTCTCGCCTTCGGCAATCAGCAAGAGCGTCCAGCGGCTGGAGGAGCAGCTCGGCGTCTCGCTGTTCACGCGCACGACACGCTCTCTGACACTAACGGCGGAAGGGCGTGACATCCACGGACGCGCACTGCAGCTCCTGCGCGATGCTGAAGAAATTGAGCAGGTGGCAAAGACGGCGCGTGGCGAGCCGGCCGGCACATTGCGCATTGCAGCGTCGTTACCGATCGGCCTTCATGTCATTGCGCCGGCTCTCCCGCAGTTTCGAAAGCGCCATCCGAAAGTCACGATCGACCTCAGATTAAGCGACCACATGGTGGACCTTGTCGAGCAAGGCATCGATATGGCTGTGCGGATCGGCGACCTTGCTGACTCGCGCCTTCTGTCGCGACGACTGTCGGGGCATAGGCTTTGTTGTTATGCTTCCGCCGAGTATCTCGCCCTTCGCGGGACCCCCAAGCATCCGGACGAACTGGCGGCCCACGAAACCGTCAACCTTCGCTATCAAAGCAACGGCCAGATGTTTCGGTGGCCGTTCCAGATCGGAGAGCGGGAAATCGAGATCGTGCCATCCTCCAGCATCATCGTGGATACAAGTGAGGCTGTCATAGCAACGATCGCTGCGGGTGGCGGAATCGGAATGGGCACCAGCTTCATGGCTGCTCCTTGGGTCAAACGCGGGGAGTTGATGCCGGTTCTGTCCGGTTTCGCCGTGGACCGGCACAACATCATGGCAGTTTGGCCGGAGAGCCGCCGCAGCAATCCGGCTGTTCGCGCCTTTCTCGACGCGTTAATCGATCTACTTTAGTCGCGGGCGCGCTAATAACGGACATTCGGCGGCAGGCTCGAATTGGAGATCACCGAGGCATCGCAGTTCGAAGATCGCGCCGATGTGGCCAGTCGAAGCGCTGACGTCGCGTGGTGTCAGACTGGCGATGGACGACTATGGCAACGGTTATTCGCAAATGACTTCGGGCGTTACCCCCTAACAAGGTGAAAATAAGTCGCAGCTTTGGCACCTCACTCGATAACGACCTGTTGCCGAGTTCATCATCGACCACGCCCTGGCTACCCTCAATACAGGCGCGGTGGGCAGATTTTTTTCGATGGTGAGACCGTTGCGGCGTAGATCTGTGTGCGTAAGTGAACATCGCAAGGCTCGCGGAGGGCCGCATCGCCTTGGCTCGTTCCGATGCCGCTTCACGCTGCCGCGCCTTCCCGGGAATAGGCTCCGGGTGGCTTTCCGACATGGCGGGTGAACGCGACGCTGAAGGCGCTCGCTGAGCCGTAACCGACGCGTTGTGCGATCTCGGCCGTTGCGACATCCTTGCGCAGTAGCTCCTTTGCGAGCGCCATGCGCCAGCCGGTGGCATATTCCATCGGGGCAACGCCAACCTCTCGGCGGAACCGCTCGAAGAAGGTCGACCGGGACATGGCGGCAGCCTGCGCCAAAGCCTCTACGGTCATGCCGCGGCCTGGATCCTCGTGGATCCGCCGCAGAGCGGGGGCCAGCAGCGGATCGGCCATGCCTCGCAGCAGGCCGGGCGGGACCACCGCCCCGCCCGCCAAACGTAGGGCCTCAATAAGCAGGACTTCGAGCAGTCGGCGCAGAACCATGTCGCGGGCGGTCCGGTCGGCTCTTGTTTCATCGTTGATCATCCGGACAAGAAGCGTCAGGCGTTCCTCGCCCCTGATGTGGATAACCTCCGGCAGGAGCGAGACGAGCAGTGCCTTGTCATCCGAGCCGAAAGCACAATGACCGACCATCGCCACGATCTCCGCCGGCACATCCGGGTCCCCCAGCCGGAAAGCGCCCGGACTGGTCTCGAGGCGCTTCGCAGTGACCCCGCGAGGCGGTGGTTGCAGGCTGCTCATCGTGAACGAGAAGATCTCCGGAACCAGCACGAAGTCGCCGGCAGTCAGTCGCATTGGCTCACGGCCGGTGATGGTCATCAAACAGTGCCCGTCGACCACGGCACAATAGAAGGGGCTTCCAAGCTCCTTGCGCTCGACGAGCCACCGACCGCCTCCCGTCACCAGCTTGGAGATGGAAGGGCTTGGCTTGAGGAGAGCGACGACTTCGGCAATCGGGTCGGCCATTAATTCGGACTTTTGCTAAAACATTCCGGACAACTGACTATAGCAAGTCCGTCTGATGTCGTCCATCTCTAGGCAAGTCAATCATTCAGGAGACATGACATGCCAAAGATCCTTGTCACCGGTTGCTCTTCCGGCTTCGGCCTCGCAATCGCGCAGACATTCCTTTCAGAGGGGTGGGACGTGGTGGCAACCATGCGCACACCGCAGAGTGACCTGCTCCCCGCAAACGACAGGCTCAAGATTCTGGCGCTGGATGTGACCAGTGCGGAAAGCATCGAGAAAGCCGTCGACAATGCCGGGCCGATCGATGCTCTGGTCAACAATGCGGGCGTCGGCATGCTGAACGTGCTTGAAGGAGCGGAGATGGCGAAGATCCGCGAATTGTTCGAGACGAACGTCTTCGGCGCCATGGCCATGACCAAGGTAGTCCTGCCGCAGATGCGCGAACGCGCCTCGGGCGTGATCGTCAATGTCAGCTCCAGCGTCACCATCAAGCCGCTGCCGGCGCTCTCCGTCTACAGCGCCAGCAAGGCAGCGCTCAATGCCTTTACCGAAAGCCTTGCCCTCGAGGCTGCTCTGTTCGGGATCCGCGCCAAGCTCGTTCTGCCGGGTTCTGCACCCACAACCAGCTTCGGGAAGAATGCCGTCGGGCGCATGGGGATGGATATACCCGAGCCCTACGGCGCCTTTGTTCACGACTATCTGACGTCGCTGCGGTCCGGCACCGAATTCACGACGCCGGAAGACGTGGCTGAAGCCGTCTGGCGTGCTGTCACGGAGCCGGACGCGCCCAAGAAAATTCCGGCTGGTGCCGATGCGCAAACCTGGTTCCGCGAGGCCGGCCATCCTGTCGCGTAAGTGCGACGAACAAGAACCCACACTTTAGGATATTCCGACATGAACAACCTCATCGATCTCGCAAAACGTATTCCGACACCCGAAGCCAGTCTCACGATCGCCTATACGCCGATCCGCCTTCCGATGGACGGACGGCCGCCGCTGGAATTGCGCCTGACTGCCCCGTCAACAGGCGATCGCTTGCCTATCGTGCTGTTGTCGCATGGGTTCGGACCTTCCAATTACATTCCGTCAAAGGATGGCTATGCGCCACTCGCGCAATTCTGGGCAGAACGTGGTTTCGCGGTGATCCAGCCGACCCATGCGAGTTCGCGCGTTGGCGGATTGCCCGCAGATGCACCCGGAGCGCCGTTCTTTTGGCGCGAGCGCGTCGAGGAGATGAAGGCGATCCTCGACCAACTGCCGAAGGTGGAACGCCAGTCGCTGGCGGTTGCCGAACGTTTGGATCACGCGCGGGTCGCTGCCGCCGGTCACTCTTTCGGCGGTCACACGGTTGGGCTGCTGTTGGGCGCGCAGTTGAATGGAGAAGATTTCTCCGATCCCCGGATCTCGGCGGGCATTTTGCTCGCTACTCCCGGACGCGGCGGCATGGACATGACGGAGGAGAGTGCCGCCCGGTTTCCGTTCTTCGACGTCGATTTCTCGACGCTGGCCACGCGCAGCCTCGTCGTCTGCGGCGATGCTGACGATCCTCACTTCACGACGCGCGGGCCCGACTGGCATGCGGATGCCTTTCATGATGCGCCGGGCGCTGACGCGCTGTTGACGCTTCACAGTGCGGGGCACGGACTGGGCGGTATCGCAGGGCTCGACGCCAAGGAGACTGAGATCGAGGCGCCGGACTTGCTGGAAGCGACTAAACGGCTGACGCTGGCCTGGCTTCGGACCGCGATGAGTGTCGAGCCATGTGCATGGGAAAGAGCCTGCGCTGCGATCGAGGGGCCTTCCTCCGCGCTTGCGCATGTCGTCGTCCGGCAGGATAGAATGCAGGTTGAGAATAGGCCGGCAGCTAACCTTTCAACGGCCGATCGTTCACACGACCCGACCGTCGCGTTTAGTTGAGATACGCATTGATCGCCTCCGAATGTTGTTGAAGCGCGTTCCTTTGCCCGGCGTTGCGCTTGGAGCCGATGCCTCCCATGAGGACTTCTGGCGGCCCGTTCGACGAGAATTCGGTCGAGAGACCCTTCGCCCGAAGGAAGCCGGCAAGGCCGAGGAAGTGGTGGTCGTCTCGATCGGTGCGGCCAAGAAAACACTGCGCGCGGCGCTCGCCAAGGGCGCCGACCGTGCCTTCCTCGCCGGTGACCAGGATGCGGTCGAGCCGCTCACTGTGGCAAAGATCCCAAGGGAGTTGGCGACGCCGAAAAGCCGGGGCTTGTCAAGTGGATGGTCTACGAGATGCGCCTCATGGCTGAACGCTACGTCAGCGACGGGTTGATCCCAGAGGCGGGTGACGTTGATCGTTTGACGAAGAAGGGCTGCCAGCATCTGACCGGTAATCGTCGTCGATCGTGCTTGCCGACGATAAAGATCCTTGGCCGGCCGCTGCATTCTTACCGCGAACCGCTCTACGTCGCGGCGCTTTCGCTCGTTGGAACGGCTAGGCACGGATCTCCTCGTTAGATCCCGGGTTTGGTTTTGGAATATGACAAACGCATTTCAAGTGAGGGGGCCGGAGCCATCACAACGTGCGCTCTTCCGCTACGTAGCCGAAACCCCTGATGTTCTGGAAAAGGAAATTGGCGACAACAGGTTTTTTGGCAGGAGACGCGACCGTGGCGGACACTACATTCGCGATTTTCCAGACGGTTCGAGAGCGTTTCGATCAGCCGTCTGGATCGACATACCTCGCCCTGATGCATGGTTTAAAAACTTTGTGTCTCTGGAGGCGGTCTAAGAGATTTGCCGCGAACAAAATCGACGAAGGCACGCAGCGGCGGCGGCATCTGGCGCCGGCTGGGATAATAGAGGTGAAAGCCCGGGAACGGGGGTGTCCAGTCGTCAAGCATGCTGACGAGCCGGCCCGCGACGAGATGTTCCGCCACGTAATAATCGAAGAGATAACCGATGCCGACGCCATCCAGCACGGCCCGCAGCATCAGGTCGTTGTCGGTGGTGATGAGCGGCCCCGAGACGGCCACATCGAGTTTCTCGTCGCCGCGTTCGAATTCCCAGTGATAGAGGCTGCCATCCGTCGGCCAGCGGGAGGCGACGCAAGCGTGGTCGCGCAGATCGCGCGGCGTTTGCGGCATGCCGTGGCGCGCGATGTAGTCGGGCGAGGCGATGACGACGAGCCGCATGTCACCGCCGAGCTTTACGCTTACCATGTCCTTTTCCACCATCTCGCCCAGCCGGATGCCGGCATCGAACCGACCGGCGACGATATCGGAAAGTTTGTCATCAACGATAATGTCGATGACAATATCGGGGTAGGCTGCATTGAAGGGAGCAATCAACGGCGCCAGCGTGTGCGTGATCGCGACCCGAGGTGCGTTGATGCGCAGGGGACCGGCCGGCTTATCGCGAAGCGCCGTAACATCGGCTATCGCCTGGTCGAGATCAGCAAGCGCGGGCAAAAGCCGGGTAAGCAGCCGCTGGCCAGCCTCGCTCGGCGCCACGCTGCGCGTCGTGCGGTTGAGCAGCCGGATACCCATCCGTTCTTCGAGTGTGCGGATCGTCTGGCTGAGCGCGGAGGCCGACATGCCGAGCCGGGCGGCCGCGCGGCCAAAATTGCCGTGTTCGGCAACTGCGGCAAAGGCCCTGAGCTCTGCATAGTCGCTGCCGCGCATTATGTAATCTTTTCTAAAGAAGGCATGCCGATAATGTAGCATTGTTGTCAGTATCGGCAAGGCGCATCTTCTGTCTGCAACACAGGAGATTTATCCCATGTCAGATAAAACAACCAACACA
Source organism: Rhizobium leguminosarum bv. trifolii WSM2297 (assembly GCF_000271845.1). Next base: position 37,390 of record NZ_JH719393.1, read on the forward strand.
CTGTCCCTTGACCGCTATCGTCTCCTCGGCCGTTCCGGCCTGCGCGTCTCGCCGCTTTCGCTCGGCTCCATGACCTTCGGAACCGATTGGGGCTGGGGTGCCGATGAGAAGGAATCGCGCCGCATGTTCGACGCCTATGTCGATCGCGGCGGCAATTTCATCGATACCGCCAACCAGTACACGGGCGGCACCTCGGAAAGACTCGTCGGTCGCTTTGCCGAAGGGCGTCGCGACGAGCTTGTCATCGCCACCAAATATACTATCACCTCGCGCCCGAAGGATCCCAATTCCGGCGGCAATCACCGCCGCAGTATGGTTCGCTCTGTAGAAGACAGCCTGAAGCGACTGAACACCGATTATATCGATCTCTTCTATCTGCACGCCTGGGACTTCACGACCTCGGTCGAGGAGGTCATGAGGGGGATGGACGATCTCGTTCGTGCCGGCAAGATCGTCTATGCCGGCATTTCCGACACGCCGGCCTGGCAGGCGGCGCGCATGCAGACGCTGGCCGACCTGCGCGGCTGGGCGCCCCTAGTAGCACTGCAGATCGAATATAGCCTAATCGAGCGCACGGTTGAGCGTGAACTGATCCCGATGGCGCTTGAACTCGGCCTCGGCGTTATCCCCTGGTCACCGCTCGGGATGGGCGTTTTGACAGGGAAATACAGCCGATCAGATCTTGACATCGGTGCGGGCACAGCAAGTGCGGTCGGCACCCGCAAGAATGTGGCTGCCGGCAACGGTTCGCTGACCGAGCGCAGCCTCGGAATCGCCGATGTCGTGAAGCAGGTTGCTGCCGAAATCGGCAAGACGCCGGCGCAGGTGGCGATCGCCTGGACGCTTACCAACCCTGCCGTGACTTCGCCGATCATGGGTGTGAAGACAATAGCCCAGCTCGAAGACAATCTCGGTGCGCTCGATATCGAATTGTCGGATGAGCATCGCGCCCGGCTCGCCGAGGCCAGCGCCATCGTTCTCGGCTTCCCGCATGATTTCCTCGCCAAGCCACTGACGCGCGGCGTCATGTTCGGCGAAGTGACCGTCGAGCCCCGGCGCTGAGGACAATCGGTCGATGCGGAAAAACGGGGCGATGATCGAAGAATCGAACGCCGCCCGTTCAAATGCATTACATCGCTGCTAAAACTCGAGACAAACATGGCTGCAAACGCACGTGTCCAAATACGGTATAGATGCCGAAGTTCGGGATCAGGCTTCCGCCGTCCTTGAGAACATGGGCCCATCGGTCAAAGCTGAAGGGTGGGAGTCCCTCCTTCTCGCGGACCGCCTCGCGTCCAGATTACCGGCGGTCTTATATCCGGAGCAGAAAGAGCGGCCTCGGCCAGGCATGCGGCGTGCCTGGCCCGTTAATATGGAGAACTCCACAGCACCTTTCGTACGTTTGCAGGTGATGCTCGACCCGGAATCAGCTGCGAGGCTGCAGCAGCGCCAAGACGACCGTCGACGCAGCCAGGGCAGCGGTGAGGGTCAATGGACCAATAGCGCCGTAATGATCGACGATATAACCGCCGAAAACCGCGCCGATACTGATGGCCACCTGAAAGGACACGACCATCAGGCTGCCTGCCGCCTCCAGCGCATCGGGTGCCCCGCGGGAAAGATTGGTCGGCAGCACCACCGGCGCCATGCCAAAAGCGAAGCCCCAAAGTGCAACGAGGGCGAACGCGATGCCGGCATGAGCGCCTGCAAGCACGAGAACGAGCGCCGCAAACGCCATCAGCACCGCGGTGACAGCGAGGGCCACTGCAATACTGGCGTCGGCCATTCGGCCACCGGCAACATTGCCGATCACAGAGGCGATACCAAACCCAAGCAGCGCCAAGGCGATCGATCTGGTGTCAAGGAGCGTCACTTGTTCGAGAAAGGGACGCACATAAACCGAGCCGGCGAAATGCCCCGTCATCAGCAAAAGGATGGCAAGCATCCCAAGTTGAATGCCGCGCCGGCGTGTCAGTCGGAAAACGTCGGCGAGACTGTTGCTGGTGCTTGCCGGCAGTGTTGGCAAGCTGAGTGCCTGCAGGAGCATGGCAATCGCGGCAAGCCCGGCGGTCATCGCCATGGCGCTGCGCCAGCCCAACCAGTCGCTGATCAATGCGCCCATCGATGGTGCCGCTATGGTGGCGAGCGACACGCCAAGGGTGACAATCGACATGCCCCGACCTGTCGCATTGGCGCCGACCAGCCTCGCCACCACGGCAACCGAAAGTGCCCAGAAACCGCTAAGCGCGATGCCCAGCCCAGCCCGGCCCAACAACAACAGCCAAAAATCGGTCGCTAACGCAGCAAGAATATTGGAGCCGACCGCCAGCGCGCTGAGACCGACCAGCACTGCCTTTCGGTTAAGTCTGCCGATGAGAACATTGCTCAACAGCGCCGTCACGGCGCCGACGGAGGCGGTAGCAGTGACGACCTGTCCGGCTGTTCCCTCGCTGATCCCGAGATCGCGGGCCATTGGCGTCAGAAGGCCCGCCGGCAGGAATTCAGCCGATACGAGCGCAAAGCTGGTGGCCGCCATCGAAAGAACGGCAAACCAGGTCGCCGCGGGCCATGCGGATTGATCGGCTGTCTCGAGCTCAATTGTTGCACCCTCGAGCTGTGATGTTGTGTCCGTCATCGAAGCATCTCCTATGTTGGGAGATTTCATAGACGAACTTTCGGGGACGATATGTGTCTTATAATCCGAAATTCATGTCCGTTCGTCCGGAACTTGTGCGGCGCACAAAACCCGGCGAGACGCGGGTGACGCGCTTGAAGGCACGCGCGAAGGATGCCTCAGACTCATAGCCTAACCGGGAAGCAACTTCGGCAACGGACAGGCCGCTTTGTCCCAGCAGCTCGCGAGCAAGTTGCATACGCAGACGGGCAAGATAATGCGCCGCGCCTTCTCCTAAAATAGCGCTGAAGCGCTCGGCGAAAATTGAGCGCGACTGGCCTGCCACGCCGGCGAGGCTTTCGAGCGTCCAGTTTTGCCCCGGGTCTCGGTGCATGGCCGCCAAGACACGACCGATGTGGGGATCGCGGATGGCGGCGAGCCAACCGGTGGTCGACCCTCCGCTGCAATTGACCCAGCAGCGGATAAGCCGGGCAGCAAGCAAATCCGCCATGCGCGACAGGACAGTCGCGCTTCCCATTTGGGGCTGTGTCGCCTCGGCCGACATAGCGGCGAGCAGCGGGGCGACGATCGGATCGTTGCCGGCTACATCGCAGCCCTTGATGATTGGCGGCATCAGAGCGATCAAGGGGTTGAGCGCATGGGCGCCCAAGGCCATGGAGCCGCAGAAGAGAGTGCTGGCCGCACCCGTTCCTTCCCGCACCACTTCGCAGACATTGCTCCCCAACTTTGTTATCTGACAGCTTTCAAGCGAGTCGCCCTCAACATCTGGTGCACTGGCCAATCGATGCGCAATGCCTTGCGGCAGCAGCACCAGATCGCCATTGTTCAACTCCTGCCACCCTTGAGGTTCGGTATGGATCCAGCATGGACCCTGGCTGACAAAATGAAAACGAAGCAGCTGTTGTTGCGGAAACGCGATGCTCCAGGGATGTCTGAGTTCGCAGCGTCCATAGTTGACGCCACTCAAGCGAAAGTCTTGCAGGACTTCGCTAAGGGCATCCATCGGGATATTTGACGGCGTCGACGGTCGAGACGAATGATCAAGCATACCGTTGATCTAGGTATAAACCGTCTGGGATTCAACCAGGTGACCTCGTCAACACGTCTTCGCGTACTGTTTTTTGAAATTTCCAATGTAGTCGCCGCAAACTGCCTCGTCGCCGGCGGGCCTGCGGGCGCAATGCGCTGTCGAGAGAGCCTATTCGTCGAGGTAGCGTTCGGTCAACCGCGCCCACATCGCAGCGCCTGCCGTCAGACTTCCGTCCGCGAAGTCATATTTGGCGCTATGCAGGATCGCCGAGTTGACGCCATTACCGAGACGCAGAAAGGCGCCGGGCTTGTGCTCGAGGAAATGGGAGAAGTCTTCGCTGCCGGGAATGAGGGCGCAGGTCGTCACCTTGTCGGCACCGACCAGTTCCTCGGCAACCTTCCAGGCAAACTCGGTCTCGGCTTCGGAATTCACGACAACGGGATGGCCGCGGACGTAATCGATCTCCGCCTTGGCGCCGAAGCCATCGGCAACGGATTCGGTTAGCTTGCGGATGCGCGCTTCCAGAAGCTCGCGCACCTCGGGATCGAACGAGCGGATGGTCATCAGGAGCTTGGCGTTCTCGGGAATGACGTTCGACGCCTCGCCGCTATGGATCGCGCCCACGGTCACCACGGCCGTCTGCGTCGGGTCGACACTGCGCGACACCACGGTCTGAAGCGCGACGACGAGGTGGCAGACAACGACAACGGGATCGATTGTCAGGTGCGGGCGCGAGGCATGCCCGCCCTTGCCCTTTATCGTAATCTCGGCCGTATCGGCGGCGGCCATCAGCGGGCCGGAGCGCATCAGGAAGGTGCCTTCGGGGGCGCCGGGATGGTTGTGCATGCCGTAGATCACGTCGAACGGGAAACGCTCGAACAGGCCGTCGGCAATCATCGCCGGGGCGCCGCTGACTGCACCTGCCTCTTCGGCCGGCTGGAAGATCAGCGTCACGGTGCCGTAGAAGCGGCGGGTGCGGGCCAGATACTCGGCGGCGCCGAGTAGAATGGTGGTGTGGCCGTCATGGCCGCAGGCATGCATCTTGCCCGGCACTTTGCTGGCATGGTCGAGTCCGCTCTGCTCAGTGATCGGAAGCGCGTCCATATCGGCGCGGATTGCGATGCTCTTCTTGCCGCTGCCTACTGTCATGCGAGCAACGACGCCATGGCCGCCGACATTGCGTGTCACCTCGTAACCCCAGGCCTCCAGCTTTTCGGCGACGAAGCGCGCGGTTTCGGTCTCTTCGAAGGAAAGCTCGGGATTGGCGTGCAGATGGCGGCGGATCGCCGTCAGCTCGGCTTTGGCAGGCTCGAAATCCGAAAGGCTGGCATAGTCGTTTGTCAGGTGCATGGCGGTTCCGGTCTTGCATGGGCTCCCCGCCGCGGCTGCGGCGGGCGGTTGAAGGGGAGGGGGAAGATGCCGCGCTAGATGACGCGCGACAGGAAGCTGCGGGTGCGCGGGTGCTGCGGATTGCCGAGCACATTCTCGGGCTTGCCCTGTTCGATGACCTTGCCGCCGTCCATGAACACGACGCGGTCGGCCGCTTCGCGGGCAAAGCCGATCTCGTGGGTGACGACGATCATTGTCAGGCCCTGATTGGCGAGGTCACGCATGGTGGCGAGCACTTCGCCGACCAGCTCAGGGTCGAGCGCCGAGGTCGGCTCGTCGAAGAGCATCAGCTTCGGCTTGATCGCCAGCGCGCGGGCGATCGCCACGCGCTGTTGCTGGCCGCCGGAAAGCTGGCGGGGGTAGTTATCAGCCTTTGCTGAGAGGCCGACACGTTCGAGCAGGCGCTTGGCATTTTCCGTCGCTTCCTTGCGGCTTTCACCGTGGATGCCGACGGGGGCCTCGATGATGTTTTGCAGCGAAGTCATATGCGGGTAGAGATTGAACTGCTGGAACACCATGCCGATCTTGCGGCGCTGAAGGGCTACGGCGTGATTGGAAAGCTGCACCAGCTTGCCGTTGCGGAAGCTGTAGCCGATCTGCTCGCCATCCACCTCGATCGATCCCTGGTTGATCGCTTCAAGGCGGTTGATACAGCGCAGGAAGGTCGATTTGCCCGAACCCGAAGGCCCCAGGATGACGACGACTTCGCCTGGGGCGACGTCGAGATCGATGCCTTTCAGAACCTCCAGCTGGTCGAAGGATTTGTGCACGTTGCGGGCCCGCACGAGCGGTTCGACGGTCGCGGTCGTGTTCATTGGCTCGCCTCCTGTGTGCCAGCAAGTGCCGGTGCCGGCATGGCGGCTTCCTTTTCGGTATTGGCGCTGCCGGTGCGCCGGTCACCACGGCCGTAATAGCGCTCGATATAGCCCTGGCCGATATTCAGCACCGAGGTGATTAGCAGGTACCAGCTGACAGCGACGAGCAGCATCGGGATGACTTCGAAGGTGCGGTTGTAGATCGACTGGACCGAGTAGAGCAGGTCGGCCATGGCAATGACGCTGACGAGCGAGGTCGCCTTGATCATGCTGATCAGCTGGTTGCCGGTCGGCGGAACGATCGAACGCATCGCCTGCGGGAGGATGATGCGGCGGAGCGCCCTTGCCCGGGTCATGCCGAAGGCTTCAGCGGTCTCGTACTGGCCCCTGTCGACCGACAACAGACCGCCGCGGATGATCTCCGCCATATAGGCGGACTCGTTGAGAGCAAGGCCGGCAATGGCCGCCGTCATCGGGCTGATGACGGAATTGGTGTCCCAACTGATGAAGGTCGGTCCGAAGAAGGGGATGCCGATCGACAGTGTCGGGAAGAGGGTGGAAAGATTGTACCAGAAGATCAGTTGCACCAGCAGCGGCGTGCCGCGGAAGAACCAGATGAACAGCGAGGCAAGCGAGCTTGCGAGACGGTCCTTCGACATGCGGGCGACGGCGAGCAGCAGGCCGATAACGACGCCGATGATCATCGCTACAACGGTGAGGCCAAGCGAGACGTAGAGGCCGCTGATGACGACAGGATCGAAGAAATACTGGGCGACGACGGGCCAGCCGAAATTCTCGTTTCCGGCAACCGACCAGGCGAAGTAGGCGGCAATCACCAGGACGACAATCCAGGCCGCGACACGACCGGCCGGGAAAGGCTTTTGGGCATGCGCCACATCCCGTGCGGCCGCATCGCCGGGTGGCGACGCGGTGTTCATGATATCAATGCTCATTTCGGCAATGTCCCGCCGAGGTTGACGCCCGGCTCCTTGATCATGTTGTTCTCGAGGCCCCACTTCTTCATGATGGCGGCATATGTGCCATTATCCATCAGAAGCTTGACTGCGTCACGCAGCACCGCGCTGAGCGGCGAGCCTTGCGGAACGACGGCGCCCTGGTAGAGCGCTTCGAATCCGTTCTTCTGACCGACGCCGGTGAGCTCCAGCTGGCCTTTGGCCTGCGACACGAAATAGGTGAGCGGCGCCTGGGAGGAGAAGAAGGCATCCGAACGCTTGGAACGGACAGCGAGGATCGAGCTCGGCTGATCGGTGAAGGACTGGACTTCGATCGGATCCTTGCCATCGGTCTTGCACTTCTCGGCCTGGACCTGGATGACCTTTTCTGCCGAGCCGCCAGCCATGACGGCGATACGGTTGCCGCAGGCGGTGTCGAGGGAGGTGATCGCCTTCGGGTTGCCCTTCTGGACCGCGAAAACCACGAATTCCTGGACCCAATCGACGAAGTCGTTGGCCTCTTCACGGCTCTTGAAATCGCCGATGGGGCCGAAGGCGAACTGGTAGCGGCCGGAGTTAATGCCAGTGAGGAGGGCGGGCAGGCCGCCGACCGTCTCATGCTCGATCTTGATGCCGAGGATCTCTCCGAGCGCGTCGGTCAGGTCGGCGCTGGCACCGGTCATCTCGGTGCCGGTGACAATCTCATAGGGAGGGAAGGAACCGTTGTTGACGGAAATCATCTTGCCGGCGGTGCGGATCGCCTCTGGCAACTTGGCCTTCAGTTCCTCGTTGACCGAGAGTTTCGGCAGGCTTGCTTCTTGGGCGAAGGCTGCTCCGGAGAGCATGACGCCGGCCAGCGCAAGAGTGGTCATTTTCTTCATTTGCATGGTCATTCCCCTTTTTGATTGTGCGTTTGGGTCTCAGGCGGCAGCCGCTATCGGCTTGCCGTCAGGATCGAGCGGAAACAGTTCTTCCGGCGTCATCAGCCGCGGCAGGATACCCTGCGCGTGCAGTTCCCCGGCGAAGTCGGCGATCATCTTTCGGTTGGGCGCAAAACCGCTCGCGTTCCAGCTTTGCGGCAGTTCGGCGGCGCATTTCAGCAGTTCGTCGAACATGAAAGGCGTCGTCTCGGCATATTTCCGCCGTTTGGAAAGCCACATGCGCTGCGATTCATCGATCAGGCAGCTGAGCTCCTCGATCACCCAGGGATGTTCGGTGGCGATGGCCGACTTGATGCCGATCAGGTGCATGCCGGGCACATAGCCCACGTCGTCGAAATAGCGACGTTCGGCACCGCGGAAGTCGGATAGCAGCTGTCGGAAAGGCGAGCTGCTGGCGAAATATCCTTCCGGCATGAAGGGTGTGAAGATCGCATCCAGCACACCTTCCTTCAGCAGGTCGACCATCGGCCGTTCGCCGGGGGCCGCTTCGATGCGGCCGGGACGGCCGAAACCGTCGAGGCGGTCGATGACGGGATGCGCGTCGGTCAGGCGGCCGGCGTACCACCGCGCATCCTCGACCTCGACGCCCTCACGGCGGATCGCGGCACGCGTCCAGGTGTTGCCGGAGTCGCGCCAGCCGGTCACGCCGATGCGCTTGCCGGCGAGATCGCCGAGTTCTTGAAGCTTGCTGTCCTTGGTCGTGACGATGCAGCGATGGCGGAAGCCGCGCATGATGAAGTTCGGAATGCCGGTGACGCTTTCGTCGCTGTCGATGCGAAGCTGCGTGTAGCGGCTGAAGGACATTTCCGCGGCATCATATTCGTCGCTCTTGCCAACATGCGAGATCAGCGTGCCCACACGATCGACCTTGATGTCGAGCTTCGGCGACGAGACGTCACCGAGAACCAGCGGGGTCATGTAGTCCCAGTCACGAAGGGCGAGGCGGAGCGTCAATGGCATCGGAATTTCTCATTTAAAAGCTTGTTTTCGAAATGGGTAAATGTTCAAATCAGATTGATCAAATGTTATTACGTTATTGAACATTTAAAAAATGGCGCGAAAATGAGCGAGATTAAGGGCGCAGCCTGGTTTGCTGAAAATTTGAATGATCGTACGATTCGCGGAATCGCGATCCAAACCAGTGCCTTGATCCGGGCCGGAGCCCTGCCTGTGGGTACCAAATTGCCGGCGATCCGCGACCTCGCCTTTGCGCTCGGAATTAGCCCGGCAACCATCTCGGAAGCCTGGAGCGAATTGCGGCGGCAGAAAATCATCAGCGGTCGGGGCCGAAACGGTACCTGGGTGAGCGGCGACCGCTTCATCGCCAAGCCGGAGCGTCTGGCAAGCGTTGGTGATTATGGCGAGGGCGTTCTGGATCTGACGGCAGCAGTGCCGGATGTCCGGCTGCTGCCGAAACTTGGCGAGGCGATGGCCCATGGCGCGAATGCGGAGAATGTGAACAGCTACCAGCGCAGCCGCATTCTGCCGGAGCTCGAAGAAGCTGTCAGGCGCTCTTGGCCATATCAGCCGGAAGCATTCCTTGCGACAAATGGCGGCTACAATGCCGTCTATACGCTGATCCATGCCCTAGTGACGCCGGGCGCTTCGGTCGCAATCGAAATGCCGACGGGCATGCGGCTTCTCGATATTCTCGAAGATCGCGGGGTCCGTATCCTGCCGATCCAGTGCGACGGCGAGGGACCCGTGCCGGCATCGCTGGAGGACGCGATGAAGTACCGGCCGGCCGCCTTCATCTTCCAGCCGCGCGTTCACTCCGTCACCGGTCAAAGCGTCAGTGCCGCGCGGATAAAAAAACTGGGCGCGATCCTCGAAGATAGCGATACGCTGATCGTGGAGGATGACGGGGTGGCCGACATCTCGTCGGCGCAGCGCCACTCGCTCGGCTCACTCTATCGCGACCGTGTCATTCACATCCTGTCCTTCTCGAAGACGCACGGGCCCGACCTCAGGCTCGCCGTATTGTCCGGTTCGCGGGCACTGATCGAGCAGATCCAGTCCTACCGCGCCTTCAGCGCCGGATGGACGAGCCGCATCCTGCAATCGGCCGCGGCCTGGCTGCTGCGCGATCCGGCAACGGACGAGACGCTCTTGCGAGCCCGCGACCTCTACCTCAAACGCCGTGCGGCACTCATCGATGCGCTGGCCGAGCGCGGCGTCGAAGCCGCCCATGGCGGTGGCCTTTGCGCCTGGATCCCAGTGTCCTCGGAACCATTTGCGCTGGTCACGCTCGCAGCGAGGGGCATCGCGGTTCATCCGGGAGCGAAATTCTCGGTTCTGCCGAGCAGCCACCTGCGTGTGGCGACGGCCAATTTGACCGATCGCTGCCAGGAAGTCGCCGACGGCATTGCGCTCGCCGCCGTGCATCGGTGAAGGGGGCGTTATTCGCCGGGGGGCGGCCGGTGGCGAGTTCCATCTTGCGGAATAGTATCATGGGCGAGAACCGATGATCGCGATCCTTAATAGGCGTAACTTTATTAGCGATCCGTCCGCGCCCACCTGCCCAACCGGGCGGTTTAGATCGAAGAAGGCGATCACGCCGCATTGAAAGGCTTTGACGCCGCTGCCTGGCTGAACTGATTTGAAAGATGCGGGCCTGCGCCGAGGCGAGACGCTTTTCCGCCCGCTCATGCAGCCGCCGATCATTCAAATCCTTGAATGCCGGTCCACCGGCGCAATCTGCGACTTCGCGCATCAGAAACTGGAACCGCGACACTTATTCAAAAGTGGCCAAGCGCTCGCGAACAATCTCCCGCATCTGAGACGCCCGTTCCGCGCCGACTGAACCGTCTTTCAGCGGGTCCGGCAAAGCAAGTTCATCTAGCCCGCGCGCAAGCGCCGCCGTCATTTCATCCATAGTGGAATCCGCAGCCGCCGCCGGGATACCCGCCGTCGCCGCAAAACGCCTGAAATCCGCCCTCTTTAACCGTTCGTCCTTGCCGCTGATTTTGAGAGCCATGTGGTCGTTCTGCAGGTTCGGAAACACCCGCGTCGTCACTGCGTCGTAGAGCGGTGCCATGCGGACCGAGCCAAAATCTCCGCGGCCTGGCTCTGCGATCTTCAATACGGCCATATTCTTGAGGTGCATGTCGCCATCCGCGATCAGCCATGCGAACAATGCCCGCCTCAAAACCACTAGCAGGTCAGCGTCGGCGTCCGTGGAAAGCGGGCGCAGCGCGGACGCGATCCGTTCCATGGTGCCCGTGTATTTGTCTTCAGGCCGGACGCCCAGAACGGACGCCATGTCCTCGAGCGCCAGACGGCGGATATCGTCAAGGCTGGTGCGGACATCGAACCGCTCAACCGCAAGCGCATGGGGCATTCCATCCGGCATAGCGACGAGCGCAATGGCTGGGACTATGAACCCGGCCGCCCGGCCAAGTTCCATGGATTGCCATTCGATCGCGGGCAGCGCCTCGAACCCCGATGTTCCGGCGGGTTTGAGAATATGCGTGAATGGTTTGTTCGCGCTGGGCATCAGGGCGCCGTCCGCATCGAGGAACATCGGCGCCTTGATTTGCACGCCTGACAGGCGCGGTGTCGCGCCCGTCGCGAAGATTTTTGCCAGGTTCTGTTCGAACGTGTCCTGGATGTCGCCGCGGCCTGGACCGGCATAGGTCCCTGTGAACAAGTGATTTGCCGTGAAGCCATTCAGCCTTGTCAGCAAAACATCGGCCGGAAGGGTCGGCAGTTCGCTTGCCCGCTCCACAATCGTGATGTTCGACATGTAGCGCTTGCCGGTACGCAGTTCCGCCCGCTCATCGGGGCTGTTCAATACCCTGCTCAGCCAGCCTTCCGGCAGCAGTGATTCAATGAAGGGAGGCAATCTGCCGGGCGCAGTCTGGCGCACGAGCGGGGGGCCGTCCGGATCGGACGCCTTCCATCGCCATTCAAAGCCATCATGCGCCAGGTTGCCGATCGGCGCCCCGTGCCACGCCACGATCAGGTCGAGCGCGGCCTGGTTGGTCACTGCCATGGCGGCCGCCGGCGTCCGTTTGAGGAAACGCTCGGCCGCACTGCCTTCGTCAAGCCAGTCATTGTCGCGGGCAAGCTTGAACACTGCATCGGCTGCGTTCTCCGGACTCCCGTATTCTTCAATCAGCCGCGCAACGATTGCCTCTTTCATGTCGTCGTCGAACGAGGCCGCATGCTCACTGCGAATGCGGAAGGCCTCCAGAAAACGCTGGCGCAGCGAAGATACGTCCACGCGGAACTCGCCCAGGTCGTCGCCGACGGCAGCCTGCGCGACAGAAGGGCGGTCCGGCGCTTTATTCTGAATGATTTCGAGCGTCCTGATGCGCTGCCGCTGCACGCGACGGCCGGTCAGGAACAGGCGACCGTCGCGCATCGGGCCGAGCAGGACAGCGCTGGCAGCCGACAGGTAGGCGTTCGGATAGAGGTATTTGGCGATGCGTACAGCATGGGTCCGTACCGTCTGGTCTATATTATCGTCGGCATCGACGTAGATACCGCGCATGAGATGGACCAATTTCCCGGCCTCCGCTTGGCGGTGACCACGCACTTTATCAATGTTTTCGCCGACCAGATAAAGGGACATGATGTAACTTTCGCGTATTTCAGATACGGGAAAGTTACATCATTTATCTGGAATTTCAAGAAATGAAACTTTCGCGTATCTCAGATACGCAATAGTTTCAATTTCGAAATCTCTTAATCGGGTCGATGACCTGGCCATAGGGCAGTCGAGGGCCGGCCATCTCCCACGCTATTCTCGTATCTCGACCACCTTGACCGACACGTCCATTTCCACGAAATCTTGCGGCGTTCCAGCATATCCGCCGGTCACAGGCATGATCTGGCCATTGTTGCGGGCAAACGCCACGGAAATGAGACAGGCTGCTCCCACCCTGCGGTGGGTGGGATCAAACGCGATCCAGCCTGCTCCGGGGAGATAGACTTCCGCCCAGGCATGCGTCGATCCGCCGTCATCGACCGAGGCTTGAGGGTCGTAGAGATAGCCGGAGACAGCACGGGCACCGAAGCCCAGGCAGCGCACCGCCTCGATGAAGAGCGCCGCAATGTCCCTGCATGAGCCGCTTGCGAGTTCAAGTGTTTGTTCGGGCGACTGCGTGCCTTCTTCATCTCGGATACGGTAGGTGACCTTTGTGAGAATGCCGGCGTTCAAATCCTTGAGGAGTGACAGCGTGTCGGTCGGGTTGCTGCGCACAAACGCTCTTGCCCAACCCGACACCGCGCCACCGGAAGAGGTCGCAACAGCAAATGCGCCAAGGTCGGTTTTGTCTTCGCTTGAATAGGTGAAGGGATAGGTGTGGGCCGAAATGTCGATATTGAAAACAGGCCAAGGGTCGGCGGTCTGCTCGACAACGGCGTCACTGGAGATCATCAATTCCGAGGCTTGTTCAGAAAACGTCACCGTGGCTATCGTGTTGCCGAAAACGTCCTGCGCCCAGTCGATCGATCCCCGCGCAGAGCAGTCGATTCCGAAAGACAAGGTTCGAAGATGTTGGGCGGTTCGGGGCGACAGTATCAATCGGTGCGCAAGCAGCCCGACGGGTCGGGCGTAACGGTAAAGTGTTCGATGCTTGATCTGAAGTTTCATTATGGTCTCCCGAACATCGTAGGGTCCGGCTCAGCGAAGGCATGGGCTATCGAAACGACACCCGCAACCGGGCTCCCGTTGCGGGCGCGATCGTGGCCATGGCGCTCCCACGCTCGGCCGATCCCAACCAATTTCGCGTCGCCCCTCGGATATAATCTGCTGTGACTGAAATCCGACCCTCGGTTGTGGCGAGGTCGGGTAGCGGACCGAGCCGGTGAACTCTGCGGCAGCTGAGCATCTTTGAGTGCCGCCTGGGTCACGACGACGCATGCTGGGAGGAGCTGCCCGCCCATAACCACCATGCCGTTGTCGCCGATCAGGTTGAAACGATTGGGAAGAACGTCCAGCGACATGCATGCTCCTTTCCGGAGTTGCAGCCTTCTAACATGCTGTGCGTTCCATTGATACGCAGCACATTCTTATGGCGGCTGACCATTCTTTTCCGCGATCGCCTGAAGCGCTGCGGGCGGGGCTGCGGGATCACGCAGGCGATGGCTGAATCGGCCAACCGCAATTCGTGGGGAACGAGCCGCGGAAAATCGCTTTCGCCATTCGAGCGTGCGCGCATAGTCCTCATCCCTTCAAGAAGAGCTTCGCTAATCCTCAGACGATTGCACTGTATGATAGCTTGTAAGACCCAGGCGCGCGTGAACATCAGGCCGTCAGATTGGCTCGGAACCTGCGGCCGAATCAGTGCACAGAGTAGGACGACGGCGCGTTGATGCGAGTGGCGGCCAGCCCGACATAGGTCCCGATCAAGATCGTTGCCATCACCTCCACCGATCGGCAACCGCGGTCGTAGAGCTCGATCGCCGCATCGCAGAGAAACGACGACACCTGATCGTCCCATTCGACCTCATAGTACCGATACCATTCTCGGACAGCTTTCGACATGATGCGATAGTCGTTCGGATTGTCCCTTGTCATGGAAGACCTCAGAAAGGCTCCTGCTTCGACGTGGCGAGCTGAGAGATCGCCGGGTTGATCTTGAGGCCGGGATTGGCGCTCGGATTAGCGCCGGCCGATTTCGGCTTCGACCTTCTTACGGGAGTTTCCGGCGCTCTTGACCGCTTTTTTGACGGTATCCTTCGAGACGCTTTCCTTCTTCGCTTCGTATTGCACCTCGTGATCCTGGCCGCCCGCCACGCGGGCGCGATCTTGTGCGCGGCCTCGGGATGTCTGTGTCGTTGCCATCGAGTTTCTCCCTTGATGAAGTTCGCAAGAGAAACTCGCTACGATTCCAGTGGTTCCTCGACACAACGACTGTCCGTCATACTGCGCTTGAAGCGACGGCCGTACCCGCTATGCATTGTCGAACGAAGTGAATGAGGATGACGATGCGGTACCTATGGACACTGGAGCGCGACGGGCGGGAATCACGCGGTGGTCTCGATACTGGCGATGCCTTCATCGAGTTTCTCCGCACCGAGGAACCACCAGGATCATGCAGCCGGATTGGATCGTGACCACGCGTCAGATGGAAGAACAGGATCACGGTGTTGCCGTTCATTCCTCGCCTCTCGGTTGGACGCTCCGCGCAAAGCCCATAGCGTAACTTCTGCTCAACCATCAGACACGGTTTCAACCCGGAATCAATCTGTGAACGCAATTCCATAAGTTATTGAAAATTGATTCGTTTCGAGTCGGAACGAATCATCCTGAGACGTCTTTGAGTCGCGACAAGGTGATTCGGAGAAACGTCATGGCAACAGGGCATCGCGCGCAGTGGAAGGGCTTCGTAAAATTCGGTGAGGTCTCCTTCGGAGTAGCGCTTTATACGGCGGCAAGCACGTCAGAGCGCATTACATTCAACACGATCAACAAGGCATCCGGGAACAGGGTGAACCGCATCTTCATCGACAGCGAGACAGAGGACCCGGTTCCGAAGGAACAACAGACAAAAGGCTTCGAGATCGAAACTGGCCAGTACATTATCATCGATCCAGAGGAAGTTGCCGCGACGATCCCGGAAAGCAACAAGACCCTCGAGATTGATGCCTTCATTCCCTGCTCAGATGTGGACGACGTCTATTTCGACAAGCCCTACTACCTGACCCCTGACAAGGTGGGTAGCGAGGCCTTCGCAGCTCTGCGCGACGCCATGAAGAAGTCGAATGTCGTCGCCATAGCGCGCACGGTTCTCTTTCGGCGAATGCGGACCGTGCTCATACGGCCGCATGGCAAAGGCCTTATCGCGACGACCATGAACTATGACTACGAGGTACGCTCGTCGAAGAAGGCCTTTGAAGAAATCCCCAAGCTGAAGATCGAGGGGGAGATGCTCGATCTCGCCAAGCATATCATCGGTACCAAGAAGGGTACCTTCGACCCTGCGACCTTTGACGATCGCTATGAAGCCGCGCTCGCCGACCTGGTCAAGGCTAAGATAGAGGGCAAAGCGTTGCCGAAGCCGAAGAAGGTCGAAGTGTCGAAGCCGAACGATCTTCTCGCGGCCCTCCGCGAAAGCGCAGGGATGATGAAGGCCACCGCGGACAAGCCGAAACGCACTGCCGCCAATGCCAATCAGGGCACTGGTCGACAGCGCGCAACACGCGGAGCAGCTTCCAAGGCCATTTCTACTGGGACCGCGCCGCGTCGCAAGGCAAGCTGAGGAGATTGACCATGGCACCGCGCTATTATTGGAAAGGCTACCTGAAGCTCTCGTTGGTCACGTGCCCTGTCGCGATGACCCCCGCGACCAGCGAGAGCGAGAAGGTTCGCTTCCACACCCTCAATCGCGATACCGGAAACCGGGTCATCTCGCAGTACGTCGATTCCGTCACGGGCAAGCCGGTGAAAGACGAGAACGAGGCCAAGGGCTACGCACGCGGCGAGAACGACTACGTGATCCTCACCGACGACGATCTGGACAGGGTGGCGCTCGACACTGTGAAAACCATCGACATTGAAAAGTTTGTCCCGGCCAACAGCATCGATTGGGTCTACTTCGAGAAGCCTCACTATCTGACGCCTGACGACGCGGTCGGAAACGAGGCTTTCGCCGTAATCAGGGACGCAATGAAGGCCGACAAGGTCGTCGGTGTTTCGAAGCTCGTAATGGGTCGTCGCGAGCGTGCCGTCATCCTCGAGCCGCGCGACGAGGGCATTGTTTTGTGGTCGCTGCGGTTCGGCGACGAAGTACGTCCAGAGGAGAGTTACTTCGAGGACATCGAGGCCGAAGCCGACCCCGATCTCATTCCCCTTGTCCAGAAACTCATCAAGCAGAAGTCAGCCCGCTGGTCGACGAACATGGTCAGCGACCCGATCCAGGCCAGCCTTCTGAAGTTGATCGAGGAGAAGAAGAAGCTGCTGAAGCCCAAGAAGACCGCAAAGGGTAAAACAGCGACAGCGCCCGCATCGAACGTCGTCAACATTATGGACGCATTGAAAAAGAGTATCCAGGCCGACCTCAAGGGCCGGAAGGCGGGGTGACTACATCTGACAGACACCGAGGTAGTCCATCAACATAATGGTCGGTGGATCGATCTCGTTGGTGACGCGGTCACGTCCACGTCCGACGGCGCCGGCTTCGACCGGAAAGTTCTGGGAATCGGGCGAAGCTCCACCAAGGCCATATTTCAAAATCGAAGCGAGGTGACGCCGCGATGTTGCGTGGTAGTAGGGCGTTGGGTACCTGGTGCGTTCTGCATCGGCAGGCCGCTACCAGGTAAAGAGTCTACCACATGCCAAGTTGGCAATAGCGACCTCTGTCAATGTTTGATCGGAATAGCGCTTACGTCCATGCCGATGGTGCTCAGGCCCATGACGAGCGCGTGAAGCCGCTGGTATGGACCATCCAAAGCGGGGCTTTGAGTTCTCCCATGATGGGGTCCTCGTCATCATGCCATCACGGCTATGATTGGGGTTGAAGACCCGGCTGCAAAATAAGCGGCTGATGGGATTTAAACGCTTCCGAGCGTGGCGACGACGATGGTGCGTTAGAAGCTCTATTCGACCAGCCAAGGCTCGGCAGCTGCGTAGGCGGCCTAGCCGCTCCCAGTTAAAGTCTCGCAAAAAATCAAAAAACATCACAATCATGATTGACTTTGATTTTATGGAGTGGAACTGTGATCAAAAGCGGATGCATTCGGGAGCTTTCGTTGAGCCAAGCACCAGGAATGAAAGTGGATCGTCTGGACGCTATTCGCAGCCACCTCTATGCGAACGGCTTTTCGACGATTCAGGCTCTTGCGGACGCAATCGGGGCATCCCTCGCCACCGTTCGAAGGGACCTACAGATCCTCGAACAGGAAGGGGCGATCGATCGTGTTCACGGCGGGGCACGTATCGCCGAAGGGTCCTCGGTCGAGGTCGCGTTCCAGGAGCGGGAAAAACGCCATCTATCGGCGAAGCGGGCCATAGCCACCGTTGCGTACGATTTGCTTCATCCGCATACGGCAATTTTCCTTGATGCGGGAACGACCGTCCTGCAGCTTGCCCGCCTTATCCGCATCAATCCGCTCCCGCTTCGGATTTTCACAAACGGCCTGACGGTAGCCCAGGAATTCCTCAACATCCCAAAATTGGAGGTGGTGCTTCTCGGGGGTCAGCTTCGTAGCGAGAACGCTTCGCTTGTCGGGCCGCAAGCCGAAGCAATGCTCGAAACGATATGGTTCGATCAGCTGTTTCTCGGCGCGAGCGCCATTAGCCCTGACGGTGCTATCTACAGCGTGGACAGCGCAGAAGCGAGTCTCAACCGGTGCATGCTCACCCGATCGGCCAATCGTTTCGTCCTCGCCGACTCGTCCAAGTTCGGCACCATGGCGACATATAAGGTTGCGCCCCTGAACAACGCGAGGGTCATCACCGATGCCGCGTTGACGCGCCATTGGCGCGAGGCGCTTGTCAACCTTGGCGTCGACGCGACGATTGCGGAGCAAAAGGGTGAGTAGCGAACTGATCCTCGGCATTGACGGCGGTGGCAGCAAGGTGTTGGTCGCCCTTGCGGACAGGAATGGCCGGATCCTGCAGACCTCGCGCGGCGGTGGGGTCAATCCGATGGACAATCCGAACTGGCTCCAAGAATTGGAACAGCACCTGGCGCCTTTCCGCGACGAAGCGCGGTTGGCGGCTGTTGCAGCGGCACTGCCCGCCTACGGCGAAGTCGCGCGTCTATCGGAATTGCAAGGAGAGGCAATAAAGCGAACGTTTCCAAACCTTCCCCGGCAGATCCTCAACGATGTGGACGCGGCGCATCTTGGCGCTTTCGCCGGTCAGCCGGGTATTCTGATCCTTTCGGGTACGGGATCGATGTCCTGGGCGCGCAATTCGCAAGGCGCATCCGCTCGAGCCGGCGGATGGGGGGATATCCTTGGCGACGAGGGCAGCAGTCACTGGATCGGGCGGAAGGCTCTGAACCTCGTCACTCAGAGCCTGGATGGACGCACGCCGCCGACGGCGCTGGCCCAGGCTCTGTTCGCGCATCTTGATGTTGACGCTGCAGACCCCATGAACGCTTTGGGGGGCTGGATCAGTTCGCTGACCAATCCCCGGGCGCAGATAGCTGCCCTTTCTACCCTTGTGGACCAGATCGCGCGCGGCGGCGACGACGGCGCGATCGGGCTCATCGATCAGGCCGCGGGCGAACTCGCAAGGCACCACGAGGCGGTTGCTGGGTATTGCGATCCGGACGCTGAGTGGAGTTATGCAGGCGGCACTTTTTCCAGTCAGATCCTGCTTGGCAAACTTGAACAGCGGATCGGCAGACCCCCGGCGTCGCCGAGGCTCCCTCCCATCGGCGGCGCTCTCTTAGTTGCTGCCCAGCTTCTGGATTGGCCACTAGACGAAGGCTGGTTCGGGCAAATCGCGGCCACGGCCAAAGGTGGTGACTGCGCTTCCAAGTGAACTGAGCTCAAGAATAATGAAGGATGGGAACATGTATAAATTCATCTTGCCTTTACTTACTTCGGCGGCCTTCGCGATTGCCGTGCCCGCCCTCGGCGAGGATGCCAAGCCGCTTGCCGGCCAATCGATCACGGTCCTTATGCCGTCGCCGCAAGGGCCGGATATTGCAGCTGACTTCGAAGCCGAGACCGGTATTCACGTCGACCTTCAGACACTTTCCTGGGACGACATCCGCCCCAAACTCGTTACTGCTTTGGTCGCCGGGACCGCTCCGGCAGACGTCACCGAATTCGACTGGTCATGGACCGGGCAATTCAGCGCGGCAGGATGGTACCTGCCGCTGAACGACGTGATTGACACCGACACGATCGCAGATATCGGCGTCGCCAAGATCTTCACCGTCGACGGGAAGCTGCTTGGTATTCCTTACACCAACGACTTCCGCGTCATGCTCGTTAACAGCAAGCATTTCGCCGACGCGGGCGTTGCCGATATGCCGAAAACACTGGACGATCTTGTCGCCGCGGCAAAGAAGATCAAGGAAAAGGGTATTGCCGAGTATCCGATCGGTCTGCCGGTTTCAGCCACTGAAGGCGCTTCGACGAGCTGGTACCTGCTGACCAAGGCCTTTGGTGGCGAGCTTTTCGACAAGGATTTCAATCCGCTATTCACCTCACCGGATTCGGCTGGCTACAAAGCTCTCGCTTTCGAACTGATGCTTCTCAAGGATGGACTCGTCGATCCGGCCTCTACCGGCCTGAAAGACAGCCAGATCAATGAGAGCATGTTTGCCCAGGGCGTCACCAGCATCATGATCTCCGGAGAGCCTGGCAGGCTTGCACAGATGAACGATCCGAAGCAGTCGAAGGTTGCCGGCCAGGTTGAGGCTATCCTCGTGCCGACGGCGAGCGGCCAAACGCGGAGTTTCGGCCTTCCAGAGGCACTAGCCATTCCAAACGTCTCCCCAAATAAGGAGGCAGCGATTGCATTCGTCAAGTGGTTCACCAGCAAGGACTTCCAGAAGAAGAACGCGGCGAACGGGTTTTTGCCAACCCGCACGTCGGCGCTTTCAGAGCTCAACGCGTCGGGAAAGCTGAGTAGCGGCGATGCGCTCGTGGCACAGTCAAAGACGGTCGAGCCGCTCTTCCCGCAGGGCACGCCGCCTTGGTACCCGCAGTTTTCAAGCGGCGTGAATACCGCGATCAATAGCGCTGCCAAGGGTCAGATGAGCGTCGATCAAGCCATGGCGGCGATCGCTGAGGCCGCCAAGCAGGCGATGGCGCAATGACCACCTTCGCGTCCGAGGCTGTGGCGAGCAAGCGTGGCTTCGGTTTCCATGCAGACGCTACACTGGGCTTGCTTCTGGTGTTGCCGATCGTAATGACAATGGCGGCCCTGGTTTTCTACCCGATGGGAAAAACGGTCTGGGACAGCCTACACAGGGTTAACCCGATGCAGGCCGGCACACCCTTTGTCGGCTTGGAAAATTACAGCCGGATGCTATCGGATGGGCAACTGGGGATCTCCTGGATCAATACACTAATATACGTCATTCTCGCAGTTATTGCCGAAACAGTATTCGGCATACTTGCTGCCGCCCTCATTAATCAGATCAGGAGTGGGCGGCAGTGGGTTCTGGCAGCTGTGATCCTGCCATGGGCACTGCCCGGCGTCGTCAATTCGGTCATCTGGCTTTGGATTTATCAGCCAGGCGCGGGCCTTCTGAACGGGATACTTTCAGCGATCGGACTGCCTTTCGAAAACCATGTCTGGTTCAACGACCGGACCAGCGCCATCGTCGCGGTAACTGTGGTCCATGTCTGGCGGATGATGCCATTGACGATCGTCATCGTCCTGGCGGCAATGCAAAGCATACCCGCTCATCTCTACGAGGCCGCGCTTATCGATGGAGCCACACGCGTTCAGATGTTCGCACTGGTTACCCTTCCGCTCGTGCGCAGCGCAATCGCCGTCGCGATGACGAACGCGACCGTCAACGCATTCAATCTTTTCGACGAGGCGTGGGTTCTTGCGGGCGCCAGCCTGGAGACGCGGCCCGTGCTTGTCCAGATCTACCTCGAGACCTTCCAAAACCTTCGCTTCTCCTATGGCATGGCGCTCTCGGTGGTCATCACGCTGGTGTCCTTACTGATCTCGCTCATCTATGTCCTCCGCGTCTATCGCAACACCCGGTTCGACTGATGAAACCCACCCTTGCATACAGAATAATGGTTTGGACCGGCATTGCCGTCCTGCTGATCTGGTCTTTGGGGCCGATCTACTGGACAGTCGCAAGCTCAGTTACGCCAACCGCCGATTTTTCCGTCCGGCCTATCCACTTCTTCCCGCAGCATTTCACGCTGGATCATTATTCTCGGCTGCTCGGTGTCGGTATCGCCCGGATCGGCGGTGTCGAGGTTTTCAAGGAGTTCCGGGCTGCATTGATCAATAGCGTGATCACGTCAGTCGCCGCCACTCTGCTATGCGTCGCGATCTCGGCGCTCGGCGCTTACGCCTTCACAAGGCTTCAGTTTCCCGGCCGAAAAGCGATTTTTATCGCTGTCGTTGCGACGCTCGCGATCCCAGCTTACGCCGTCTTGATCCCGCTCTATCAGATCATGATCAAGCTACACCTCGTCGATAGCTACGTCGGCGTCGCGTTGATTTACGTCTCAGCCTATTTGCCGCTATCGCTGTGGCTGCTTCGAAGCGTATTCGAAGCGCTTCCGATCGCTCTGGAGGAAGCCGCGCAACTCGACGGAGCAGGCCGGCTGTACATCTTCTTCCACATCGTGCTGCCGCTCGCAGGCCCCGGTCTGACGGCAGCCGCAATCCTAACTTTCCTTGGTGCCTGGGGACAGTATCTCGTTCCGCTCATCTTCTCGCCACAGGCGACGAAGCCTTTGACGGTCCTGATCCCGGAATTCGTCACCAAGAATTTTATCGACTATGGCCTGATCACCGCAAGCGGCTCAATCGCGATCGTCATTCCCGCCCTTGTCGTCATTTTCCTCAACCGGTACCTCGTCAGCGGCCTGCTGGCTGGTTCGGTCAAATAACCGGAGACCTCATGAACACGACCGAAAAGGTTATCTTCGAGCAATTTGCCTACTGGCAGAAAGCAATAGGCTCAAATTTGGTCACCGATCCGGCGGAGCTTCTCGTCTTTGTCGGCTGTGGCACCTCCTATAACCTTGCTCTCTCGCTTGCGGCTTATTCGAATATGGCCGGACGCAACGCCATTGCGGCACCCGGTGCTGAGTGGCAGAACCGTCCGCAGGCTTTCTGGCCGGAATGGCGCAATACCCATGTCGTGACGCTTTCCCGTAGCGGTGAGACGACCGAAACAGTTGCCGCGGCAATAGCAAGCCGCGCCGCCGGCGCGTTTGTGACAGCGATAACGGTTGAACCGGAAAGCTCGCTGGCAAAAAACTGTGATCAAATAATCACGGCCGCAACCCACCCCGACGAAGGTATCGTCATGACGGTTTCGGCAAGCCTGATGGTCCTCCTTGGCCTGCAGATGATAGGGCGACAGGTTCCGCCTTCCATCGTCAATTCCGCCCGTCAGCTCGCGATTGCTCTTGATGCCGCGCTGCCTCCAATCCTAGCCGACCGTTCGCATTTCGTGTTCCTTGGTAGCGGTCCTATGTTTGGCGTTGCTCTGGAAGGAGCGCTCAAACTGATGGAAATGAGTCAGATTGTGACACAAGCCTTCCACCCGCTCGAATACCGTCACGGGCCGATTAGCCTGGTCGACGACAAGACGGCTGCGGTGATGCTCTATAGCTCCGATCAGCAAGATGCCGAGATTAAGCTGGTGAACGAGCTGCAAGAAAAAGGTGCCGTTGTCATTGGAGTGGGCGGTCCAGGTGACCTCGAGCTACCCATTGATGTCGACCTGTCGCTCGCAGGGCTCGTCGTTCTTCCGGCGCTGCAAATCCTCGGTGAACGCACCGCTCGGGCCCATGGGATCGATACCGTTTCCCCGCGTCATCTGACAAAGGTTGTGAAGCTCGCTTGACCGTCGAGTGAAAGGAACCGTCAGATCGTTGCCCCAATGTCAAATCGAGGCAGCACGCAGATACGCGCCGCATATTCTTGGGGATTTATGAGCAATGCCTGCGATACGTGCCATGCTTCGGCACGGTGGCGCTGCCGCTAGGGCATGGCGATCAGCCCGTGCGAGCAGGGCGTACCGCGCTGTTGGCTGCACGCGCACGTCGCCGGCCAATCGCTCACAGCTCGCGGATCATGCGCCGGTGATCAGTGGCGAAGTACCCTTGGCTACGCGACTGGCATGGCTGGGCCAGGTTTCCGGCCTCACCAGAGGCGATTTTCGGGCCGCCGGCGGTGGCGAGTATGGGGATGGGTCTAGACCGCCAGCGCGGCAGTTGTTATGGGCAGAGCCTGTTGTGATGCCGCAGGCGTCGCCGAAACATCTCCCCTGACAGCCAAGGCTTCCTGAAGTGAAAAAAGTCCAACGTAGTTTTGCCGTCGAATATAAATCCGGTCGGCGAAAATCCGACCGCAAATCGAACTCGATCTGGGGAGACATAAACCTCAGATCCGTTGCGCAAGACGTGGAAGAGGAGGTCATGCCATTTCTGCCGGTAGGCCATCAGGCCAGCAAACCCGTCGGCGACGTGCCTTTGATTGAAGAAGAACAAGTCAAGGTGTTGTTGACACCGCCGATCGAGCAGCACACAACTGCATCGGCTTTACAGGAGACCAAAATGGCCGATGAAAACGATACGATGACTGATGCCGGCACGCTAGTAGCAGCAGCGCCCGATGTGGCGAAGAAAGTGCGTAAACCTCGCGCCAGGAAGGCGGCGCCTGAAGCGGTCTCAGTCGCGGTTTCGGCGCAACCGGCAGCGGCTTCTAACGCCGCAGAAGGAAAGCAGAAGCGCGGACGTAAGGCGAAGTCCGACGAAGGCCTGATGCGTGCCAAGCGTGCGCCTATCAAACGTGCTCCGAAGACCATGCCGACCGCGGCTGCTGCTTCAACGGTGGCTGTTGATGAGATCTCTGACCTTCTCCAGCTGGAAGAGGAAAACCAAAGATTGCGCAAGCTGCTGGCCGAGAAGCTCCGTGCTGAGAATGCCGATCTGCGGAAGCGGCTCAACCTCGCTTGAGCGGTAGCTTCAGCCCAGCGCGGACCGCATTCTCATTCTTATCGAGATGAACATTCTGGCGGCAGCCATGCTGCCGCCAATGCTTGGCCTCGTCGTCTGCACGCGAGGTAGAATTCGAGGTCGATGAAATGGCGTCTCCATGGAAACTTCTTGCTCGGCTGGTGTCACCGCTACGTCAGCAGAGACAGGAACACGGCCCGACCGATGAGGTGAAGCCGGACGTGTTCGCGATCGCAAAGCCAGCCGAATTGGCCGGCAACAATGGGGTGAATGAGGCGGATCCTCCGGCCGATGAAAAGCCGCCGACTCACGATCAATCCGAGCCCGTGTCAACGGAAGCGAATCATTCCGAAGGAACGGCGAGCACTGTCGGTGGATCGGTAGATATCGAAGCTGCCAAGCCTCTAGCGGCGCCTGATCCGGCCGTCGCCAAAGTCGCAACGCGAAAGCACGGCAGACGTGGCAAGAAAGGGGAAACGGCTGAAGTTGTTACTCCAACCTCTCTACGCGTTGCCACCCTTTCTGACGATGCAATCACCCTTGATGGAGAGATCAAGCTGCTCCGCGACCAACTGGCCAAAAAACTTCAGCTTCAAAACGCACAACTGAAGAGGATGCTCCAGCGGTTCGAACGTTGATCCCGCCTGTCATATCTCTGGCACCTAATCGGACTAATTTATCGAGGATTGCGCCGGACCCCAAGTGGCGTGTCACCGCGCGACCATAAACGCGAGGCTGTCGGACGCAAAGGCGGTCGGTAGCCTTGTCTCCTCGTCCGAGCGTCGCGTGCATCTGATGACTTCGTCCGCTGGCTGCAGGAGAGGTTCTGTTTTCAATCGGACGTCAAATAGACGTCAAATCGTCAAATCTTGACTTGCAGTCAGTCAATAGGTGCTGCGGGCGGTCAACCCGGTCGCTGTCTACTCTCAAGTTCTGGACTATCATTCGCCTTCCAGGAGACTTCGGCATCGAGGGGTGGCGCTGAGATCCTGACAGCCCACCCCGCCGTAACCCTCAGGCTTTCTCAGATTGCCTTTGGAAGCCTGCGGTCGTGCGACGGCTTGAGCCGCGCGGCGTTCTAGTGGTCAATGAGGCGAGCAAGGCCACCCGGCCCAGAGCTGCGGGGCATCTTTCCAAACGCAAGCAGCCTTCGTTCGAAACGGAATGAACGAAGTGCGCATGGACGCGTTATGATCTAGGGCTCGGAGCAACGAGGAAATGATCCAATGAAAAAGTTCTTGATCATGGCGGCGGCCGTTTCGCTTGGAATCGGCCCTGCCGCTACGGCGGCGACCATGCATAAGCAAGCCAAACATCCGGCACCAACAGTCGCCAGCGAGCCAAAGCAGCGCTTGGGAACATTGTCGTGTGAGGTTGCGGGCGGCGCCGGTTTTATTATCGGATCGAGCAAAGCCGTTGACTGCACATTCAAGCAGCGCTCTGGCAAGGTCGAGCGTTACACCGGCAAGATCGGCAAACTTGGCGTCGATATTGGTGTGACAGGCAAGACATATCTGAGCTGGACGGTGGTCAACACCGCGCCAACTCGGGTGGGAGACGGTGCACTCGCCGGAACCTACGTCGGCGCCTCTGCCGCCGCATCAGTGGGCGTAGGGCTTGGCGCAAACGCTCTAGTCGGGGGTAATTCCAAGAACTTCGCGCTGCAGCCCCTCAGTGCCGAAACCGGCACTGGGGTCAATGTTGCGGCGGGCGTCTCCCGCCTTCAGCTCCGTCCGGGCGGTTAATCGCTCTGCGCGAATTGCGGCCACCGGGGCGTAGCTGGTCCTGGCTGCCCTGCGGTAACCGACCGCGGGGCGACAGCTGGCGATGAGGCTTGTTGGCTGAGCGGGCTATATTTCGAAGCAGCGCCGCCACAATGCTGGCGGCGTAACAGGGTGCATTAGCATCAAAGAGTGTTTTTCAAATTGTATGCTGCCCGATCTGCGGAATCTCTATCGGACCGATGGAGGTTGATGATGCGAGCCGCATCCGTGGAGCCTATTCCGTGCTTCTTTGCGAAGTAGGTTACGTCATAAGCATCTGAAACCTTTTTACGGGTTTCCTGCACAGTGAGATTATTTTGGTTCATTGCGTCCCCTGGGAGCAGGTCGTTCGATTGAGCAACGATGGCCGCTTCGTCGTTGTCTGACGAGAGGGACTCTCGTTTTGTCGCTTTTGATCGAAAGCTTTGGGGCGGGTATTGCTGATAGGACTCAAGGTAACCGATATGGAGCGCCCCACTGTCCGACTGGAATTCTTCTTCCCGGCGGTGTTTCTTGTCGATCTCAAAGCCCTGCCGCCGGCGGCACCAGCGAGCGTCGATCTTGGTTAGGCCCGGTGACGAGCTCAAAGACATTGCGCGAGGCGGCGGATCGACCCCCAACCGACCTTGCCGACGAAGTAATAATCAACTCAGTGTGTGCTCGAGAACGTAATGGAGAGACACATGGAAGGCGTGGCTCGCTGGATTCCGCATACCGCAATGACCAATCCAGGTCGCCATGCCAATGCAATCGCGGGGCTTCCGACCGAGATTGGCGCTTTAATCCAAATCATTCAGGGCGTCCTGGTTCATTCCGATTGGTTCAAGGAGTACGGCCTTGACGAGACGAGCCTGAATTCGACGGCGCGAACGACACTGCCGATCGCGGAGCGTTTAGACGACGTCTTTAGACGGGATTCACGACCGCTCAACGTAAAGCGTTCGGCCGACAAGCGTTCTGTCGGAACCTGCCGCTACTACGCGCTGATGCTCTGCTCGCTCCTGCGATGTCGAGGTGTTCCTGCTCGCGTGCGCTGTGGTTTTGCTGCATATTTCTCCGAGGGATGGGAAGATCACTGGGTATGCGAATACTGGGACTCCGGCGCAGAAGAATGGTGCCTGTGCGATCCCCAAATCGATCAGATGCTGCGGCAGAGGAACCAGATCTCATTCGATCCGGCCAAGGTTCCCCGCCAGTCCTTTTTGTCGGCGGGAGAAGCATGGCTTGAATGCCGGCGATCGAAAGCAGCCCCGGGTTCCTTTGGCCATGGAAACACTATCGGTCTGTGGTTCGTGAAAATCAATGTGGTGCGCGACCATTACGTGCTGAACGGTCGTGAGACTTCGAGTTGGGACCGTTGGCGGGAAGCGCCCCCGCCCGTGCGGGCGGTGGGCAGTATTGAATCGGAGTTACTGGACGTCTTGGCCGCAAGCCCGGAGCAACCGCTCGTCGAGATCGCACCAGACTGGTAGATCGATCAAATCCAGAACCCGTTTGGCGCCCTGCAATGACGCCGCCCGGTAAGGAGCAGTCGGTTAGCACTGAATTCCGTAAGGGAGGCTTTTAGCAAGGTCGGCCTCCAACACCTTGGTCGCTTAGCATGGCCGCTCAAGCTTACAATTGCACGTGCCGCTCTGATCAACGCCGCGTTTTCTCGCTACCCAATCCAGTTCTACCGCCGCAGCGTTCTCCGATCGATCGAGACCGCGCGTCGGGCGCCGTGAGCCACCAGACGAGCTGAATACAATACCTGACTGATTGGCCGATCATGCATCAGTCGAGGCAGAAGGAGAGGACCATCAAGCCCAGAACATGACCCATCGCACAAACGAGAAAAGGCCGCTTTCTGAAGGCGGCCTTTCGTG
Organism: Rhizobium leguminosarum bv. trifolii WSM2297; assembly: GCF_000271845.1. Next base: position 65,362 of record NZ_JH719393.1, read on the forward strand.
TTTCTAGAGACCGACGGCAGCCGCCAATCAGCCAGCGGCCTTGATGCTCGTGTTGCAGAGGCTCCAATAGCCGCCGCCCTTTTGGATCCACTTCAGATCGCCGAGCGAGCCAGCATCCTTGGCGGCATGATAGGCATCGACGCAGGTGTGAAGGCGGCCCTTCGCAGGCGTCTCACTCGAATATTTCTTGTCGACCGCCTTTGGGAACTTGACGCTTTTCGGCGCCATGGTTGTCGGCTTTGCCGGCTCTTTCTCGGTTGTCTTAGCGACATCGGCCTCGTCCGCCTTATCGTCAGCGGCAGCGTCCGCACCGCAGAACTTGGCGCGGAAATCGTTCCACTTCACGTCTTTGGCGGAGCCGTCGGCCTTCGCCGCCTGATATTTGGTGCTGCATTCCTTCATCGTCAACGCGTGCGCCGGCGACGACAGGACGAAAGCTGCAAGGAGCGAGCCCGCGGCGGGCAGAAGCAGTTTCTTCAACATGGGATAGCCTCGATGTGATGTTGACGGTAGCAGTCTTCACTTCCGCCGTCGTGTCAGGACGTGGACGACGGTAGGATTCCGTTGGAGCTTGTTTGGTCGACGGCTGTTGGAAGATGCTCGGCGAGAAGCTCGGATACTTTGCTGAGATCGATGCCAAACTTGGTGGCGAGAGCCGGCAGTTGTTCGCACGAAAGCGCCGAGCGGTTCTCATCCGCGGTAACTAGCAGATTATCGCCCGTGCCGATCCAGGAAGCCACCTGATGGCCAAGCCCGCTTTGATTGAATTGCGTGAGAATGCCATCGAGGCCGCCGGCATTCTGGAAATCGTCTTCGGCGACAGTCAGAGGGTTGACCGGTCTGCCGTTCAAGACGTCGCTGACGACACCGCCCAAACCATCGAAAAGTCCCATGACATTCCCCTTGGTGCATTCGCCATCTAACACAGATGCTTATACCCGCTGAATGAACCGGCGATGAACAGGTCAAACCGCATCTGATTGAGGCTAGGGTGTCGCTTGCTCGACCTTCGGCTCTTCTGCGACTTGGCGCTGATTATGGTCGATTGGTTCGAACCCGTTCAGGAGCCTACTTAGTTCCTGAGATGTTGCAGGGCGTCTGCACCAATGGTGAACCGTCGTTGCGATCCGCTCGACTGCAGTAGTCTTGGCGCGATATTACTGCGGTGAAAGAAGTGGCCGCAGCGCGTCGATCAGCTCTGTGGTGCCGCGGCGAACCTCGCCGGCGTTCGGTTCGACGTCGACCAAGCCACCCTTGTTCTTGGCATCGTTGGCTTTAATCAGGAGGTCGGCAAGGGTCGCTGGCACGGTCCGCTCGAATATCTCCTTCCATTGCGAGCGAGGGACCGCCCTTGCGTGAATCAACCGGCCCGATAATTGGCTCACCGCAGTTGCAACATCGCTGGCGCTATATCTGCGTGGTCCTTCAGCGTGGATAACCTCCAGGTCATTTCCACTGTCGGGACGCAGCAAGAGATCGGCAGCAATCACGCCGAGATCCTGGGCCGATATCGTTGGTTGCACCATATCGACCGGGTCTTGAAAGGTCATCAATTCGCCGAAGGCAACCGCCCTTGGAATAACGCGACCCCAATTGTGCATATGTTCCGCCGATCGCAGGACAAAGAAGTGGGTATCGATCCGGGTGAGTCGCGCCTCGAGCTCACGGAAAAGGCTGGGCATCCCTATGTCATCGGCGACGTGCGCGCCATAGTCCGAAATGGCTAACACCCGCTTCGGGCGCGCCTGGTCGAGTGTCTTGGCAATGCTTTGGATCGATCGTCGCATATCTCCGGCTGGATCGGCTGCCGTCGGTGACACCGGGATGACGAGTTGAACGGCGTCTACATCGTCAATCACTTGGGCGAGGGAGCGAGGATCCTTCAGATCGGCCAGAGCAATCTCGCAACCAATTTCACGCAGCCGCGCCGCCTTTGCCGCGTCTCGAAGGATTGCCCTGACAGGCTGACCCGCCTTGCGCAACGCCAAGGACGTTGAATAGCCGACCCTTCCGGCGGCTCCGACGATTGCAAACATGCGCTATTCCTTGGTTTGCGTTATTCGAGAATGATGGAATCAAGACAACTTTATCGCACGGAGCCAGCGAGATCTTCATAAAGTCAGTCGGATTTCGGGCGAAGCCGGCTGCCCTCAATCCGTGTATCCACGACCACGGTAGGATGCTGCGCGCATCGAAGGAAGGGATTGGGGGGAAGGAGATGCAGAGCAAGAAGCGTCACGTGCCCAACGTTCGCTAGCGTATCCTGACGTCTGACGCTTCTAATCGCGCCTGTCCGGCTCGCGGTGCCGGAAATGGTTGTGAATATTGAGCCAGCCGATAGGGAAATTGTTTGTGCTTGGCTGTGGTTCAACACGTTGCTTCTCCTTGCAGGGGATTGCGGCTCGTCCACAATAAAGTGGAAGCGTTGCACTGCGCGTCGAGGGCGATCCAGTGGGCTGGCTCCCAGTTTTTTTGTCAAATCATCGGGCCGCCGCTCTCGCGTGGTCCAAGCGGAATAACGACAGGCTATGCGTCTGGTTCCCGCGCGTTTTCGGACAGAGATTCAGATGGGTGACTTGGTCGCTACTCCTAATCACGCTCAAAGCCTTCAGACCAATAGCAGGCATCTTCGTCGGCACATTCTTGAGGGCTCAAGCCTTCTGCATGGCGCGATATCCAGTACGCCCGCGCCACGGTGCGCGCATATTCGGAAGGATCCTTGCCGAAGGGCAATTCCTTGTCCGCGGAAAGTTCCCAAATCCGTTTTGTGAAAAGAACGGTGAACTCGTCTTCGCTCAGCACGTGCAATAACATCTCCGGGACCAATTCGCCCCGGTCCTCAAGCAAGCACAGCAAGCCTGTCAATCGGTGAGCACACGGAGTCCAAGGGCGTGCGGACGGAGAGAGGCTCTCTGCGCGATCTGGATGACAATAACAGACAGTTTGTGACGATAGTTCCGGTACGCTTCCGCACAGTGCAAACAGGCGGGTGCTTGGGCCGCGGCCTGACTCTCGATCCCATGCGACGCGTATTGATCCGTGTCTGGAGTTGCCTAAGGCCAAACCGCCGAAGGGCGGCGAGATCAAGTGGGCTACCGTCTGGCCGTTCACATCGAGGCATCGGGCGTCTGCATCCTGACAACGGCGGTCATGATTGGACCGATCTTCCCGCCATTGCTGCCCCAGCGAGACGGCTTTCAGTTTCAACGGCGATACTGGACAGAGAAGCGGTCAGATGCGCCAGGCGTTCGGACTTCGGCTTGCCGAACTCGCCGGACAGATTCCGAAGCGCTACTTCCATGTCGTCTTCGAAGGCGATCGATCCAGAGTTTCGCAACAGGAGTGCGCCGTGGCGAAGCACGATCTGCAGGTCCAGTCGGGAGACATCCGCGATCCGATCGGCCGCGTCTTCAAGAAGAGCGGTGGTATCGCTAACGGTCAGGGCTTCTCCGTCGGACTATGAATTTACATCTAGGAGCTCGAAATTTGATCTTGCAGGCTCTGGAGCGAAGCGTCGAAGCTCATCATCAGGCCCGTTGGGGCATAATCAACCGAGACATTTCCGAAGGCAGACAGGGTGGAATTGATAAGTCGGGAGCCGAAGCCCCTCCTTTTCGGAGCTTCCACAGCCGGGCCGCCGCGCTCTCGCCAACGGACGTCGAGGCGATCGTCGCCCGCTTCTCGACGTGTGGACCAATCGAGTTCGACCACTCCGGTATCAACTGATAGGGCGCCGTACTTCGTCGCGTTCGTGGCAAGCTCGTGCAGCACGAGCGAGAACGCTAACGCAGCCTGGGGGTTCAGCGAGACCGTGGGACCACTTGCTTTGAGACGGTCCGAAAGTCCGAGATTGACTGCGGTCGCCTCGATGATCGTTTCCATGGTCGCAGACAGCCAGTTCTTCTGCAGCAAAATTTCATGCGCGTGGGCATACGCGTTGATGCGCGCCGATATCGACTGCTCGGCGTCCTTCATGCTGCCGGCACTTCTGAATGACTGGCTGATAATAGCCTGAACGACGGCCAGCGTATTCTTTATGCGATGCGAGAGTTCGTGCATAAGGACGCGCTGCCGCTGCTCGTTTTCTCGCTGCTCGGTTCGATCCCTGAGAATTTTCAGGAAACCTTCGAGCTCGCCGTCATCCGACCTCAGCGCCATCAGCTGGCCTGATGCCCAGAATAACGAGCCGTCCTTTCGAACATGCCATCGTTCATCATCTGCATGGCCATCGGCCAAAGCGGCGGCCATTTCCCTTTGGGGAACCCCGGTTTCCCGGTCCGCAGGGGTAAAGATTGCGCCGACGGGCTGGCCAATGATTTCGCTCTCGTCCCATCCGAGGATCCGGCGCGCTCCCTCATTCCATGTGGTCACCTTGTGATCGAGACCGACGGAGATGATCGCATATTCGATGGCACTTTGGAGAATGGCTTCGAGGAAGCGTTCGCGGGCGCGGCTGGAATTGGAAAAGGGGTTCATGATCATGTTGCGCCCAATCCATCAAGCCACGAGCGGCTGACCTTTCTCGATACTATACCGGACACTGCCGCATTACCATTCAAGCTGTAATGATTCCGCGAGGAAGGTTTCTTGTAAGCCATCGCACATGCGCTCGAAAAGATGGTCGCCGTGGAAACAAAGGAACGCGCACGGCGTTATTGAGTGACGTCTGGTTAAGCGTGGTAGTATGACGAGCCATCCCCAAAAAAAACTTCACGGAGACTTGCCTTCGGCATCTTCAAAAGCAGCCTTGGTCGATCGGAAAGAACTTGCAGCAATCGCGTTTGAAAGAACAAGGATGCCGATGGTCGTCACCGACGCACGCAGGCCGGATCTGCCCATCGTGCTGGCAAACAAGTCGTTCCTCGAGTTGACGGGTTACTCCGCTGACGAGGTGCTGGGCCGCAACTGCCGTTTTCTCCAGGGACCGGCGACCTCTCCGATCGCCGTCGCCGAAATTCGAGCTGGCATCGCCGACGAGCGCGAGGCCAGCGTCGAAATATTGAATTATAAAAAAAACGGGGAACCATTCTGGAACCGCCTGCACTTGAGCCCCATCCATGGCGATGATGGAAGGATCCTGTATTTCTTTGGATCTCAAATCGACATGACGGAGTACCGGCGGATCGAGGCGCTTGAAGCCTCCGAGCATCGCCTTCTCATGGAGGTCGACCACCGGTCGAAGAATGTCCTCGCCATTGTCGACAGCATCGTTCGTCTCAGCAACGCCGATGATCCTGCCCTTTATGCCGCTGCGATCCAACATCGCGTGCAGGCGCTCGCCCGCGCGCACAATTTGCTGGCCGAACGGGGATGGGCGAATATTTCGGTCGAGGAGCTCGTTCGGCTGCAAGTAACGCCATTCGCAGCAACCCGCGCTGTTTTTAGCGGACCTGATATCAGGCTACCGGCGCCGGCGGTCCAACCGGTCGCGCTTGTTCTCCACGAACTCGCCGTCAACGCAGCCCGCCACGGTGCGCTTGCCGCTGCCCAAGGCAGGCTTTCAATCAGCTGGACGCCCGGACCGTCCGGCGCCGGTTTTAGCCTTCATTGGCAGGAGGTGGGTGTTGGCAAGGCGCCCACACCAACAAAACGCGGATTTGGCACGGTTATCGTCGGCGCGATGGTTGAAAAACAGCTGAAGGGGCGGGTTGAGAAAACCTGGTCCGATGATGGGCTGGTTATCGAGATCGAAGTCCCCGCCGTGGGCTTTGCCGGCCGATAGGGCATGCGGTACAGAATTCATCACGCGCTTTCGACAGTCTCATAAGCCGCTAGGTCTCGACATGATGTCGCAGAGCGCCCTTTCGGGCTGCAGCCAGCTGACGACGGCAATCACCGGAATTCCGGCTTCCTCCGCAGCGCGAATAGGTGCGGCACGCGCTGTCTTTGCGGGGGTTGCCTCGGATGGCATCAAGGCAGGTCTTTACGGCCGCGATGTATTCCTTGCCATCGTCTGTCGGCCAGGCCGCGACAAGGGCCTTGGCAACCTCGCCAAGTGATCAGATCAGCCTATGCCTTTCTTGCCCCCTCATTACAAGCATTAGAGGGGCGAAATCTTCGCTTTCATGCCAATCCAGTATACCGACCCGTTTGCATGGATAGCGGCCCTTTACTCCCAAAATGCGACGCCCGCCATGTGGATAATACTTCACCAGGGAGGTTCTGACTGGAGACAGCAACATCGCTAAAACCTCCCTGGTGTCCTTTCAACAAGGAAGAGGAAAATCTACGCCACATACCGCCGAGGGGAAGACGGACTTAGGTCGGACTCTGGCGACCCCAGAACCCGCTTCTCATATTAGGTTTGAGGTAACATGACGGTCCGTGGAGGGGACGGAACAGGAGGACGACATGAAGTTCGGTTCCGACAACACCAACCATGAAGAGCGCTGCTCCCAAGGCCATAGTTCAGCCTCGACCATCGCGACGATCAAAGCGGCCCTTTCCGCTGATCAGAATATCGACAGCAGTGCCATCGAGATCAGGATGCTCGGTCCTGTGGTCCTGCTCGAGGGCTATATAACAAATGCCGCAGACCGCGAAAAAGCCATCTCGCTTGCGGCGATGATCGTCGGCCACGAGAACGTCCAGGATCGGATGCTGAGCCACTTCCCCACGCAGTGACGGCCAGGACCAAGGTCCAGTCTGGCACGGCGCCGGGTCGCAGTCTGGCTCCTGCATCGAAAGATGCCAGCGGTGGCACCACGACAGGACAGAAGCCCGCCGCCAAGTCTGGCACCACGGATAGCAGCGGCTCGGCCACCACAGGCACGAAGAGCACCACGCAAAGCGGCGATGCGTCGAAGCAGTCGACCGACCAAAACGCGACAACAACAAACAAAAGCTCTTCTGAAACCAACGTCAACAACAACACCACGACGACCACCAAGACCAACGTCAACATCTCGGTCGAGCAGCGGACGGAAATTCGAACGGTGGTGAAGGAGGTCCATGTGGCGCCTGTGAAGGAAGTCGACTTCACCGTCTCCGTCGGTACGAAGATCCCGAAGAAGGTCCGACTTGAACGGCTGCCGACCCGCATCGTGAAGATCGTTCCGCAGTATGAAGGCTACCGCTTTTTCAGCGGATGGCAGGATCGTCATCGTCGATCCCGATGCTCTCACGATTGTCTACATCATCGAGGCCTAACTCGCGTTTCCCGGCGGTGTCTTATGCGCCGCCGGGCGGCAGGAGCAATCAATGATCTACCATGAAGATAAGCCGTCCGGCACTGCCTTTCCCATCATAGTCATCCTGATTGCCATGGTCGCTATTGTCGGCAGCCTGGCGCTGTCATCAGGCCATCCAACGTCGGCTCGGGTCTGGATGCCTGTTACTTCGGCAGGCACCTAATCCCCGTCATCGACGATGGCTGTGGCATTCGCGATGAATGCCGCGCGCCTGATAGGCGACAAGGATTGGTCGTTCGAGAAAATCGTTGATCTCGCATCGTCGTTGTAGAAGTGCTCGTCCTCGAGGCTCCTGAAACCCTTTGAGGATCTGCCGAGCAGGATACAGCATGATCCTGCCAGCTGCGGGAGCGGGAGATGGTGGCGGTTCCGCGGATTCGGCCGTCAGTGCCATGAGCATGAGAGATCGAAGATGCCCGGTTGGCGTTCCTCGTGCATGGCCGAGGAGCGGCCCCGGGCTGTGGCGTTAGATGGTTGTCTGCAGGCCGAGTTCGACAACACGTCCGGACGGCAGCCCGAAGTAGTCTGTCGCATTGCTGGCGTTCTGGGCAAGCGTGATGAACAGACGGTCCTGCCAGAACGGCATGCTGCCCTTCTTGGACGGAAGAAGCGTGCGGCGGGACAGGAAGAAGGAGGTCGACATGATGTCGAACTTCAAGCCAAGCTTACGAACCAGAACGAGCGCGCGCGGTATGTTCGGAGTCTCCATGTAGCCGAAAGTGATCACAACACGGCTAAAGAGGGGGTTGAAGCTTTCCAGGAAGATCTTCTCATCGTCTGGTACGAAGGGCCTCGTCGAAGTCACGACGCTGAGAATGACGTTCTGCTCGTGAAGCACCTTGTAGTGCTTGAGACTATGGAGAAGCGCAGTCGGCGCGCCTTCAACATCGCTTGTCAGGAATATCGCGGTCCCTGGAACCGTGGGCGGTTTCTTACGGGCCAGATTGCCGATGATCGCCGTGAGCGGGATTTCGTCGCTTTTAGTGCGGGCGGCGAGCAGGCGCCGCCCAGCCGTCCATGTCTGCATGACGATTGCCATCGTCGATGCAACAGCCACGGGAACCCAGCCGCCATCTGCGAACTTCGCGACGTTGGCGGCGAGAAAGCCGGCGTCGATCAACGCCAACGGGACGATGACGGCAAGGGCCGTCGCAGGCTTCCAGCTCCAGATACGGCGCATTACGATGAACAGTAGGACCGACGTTATGAGCATTTCGCCCGTCACGGCGATGCCGTAGGCTGCGGAAAGGCTGCTGGAATTCCGAAAGAAGAGCACAAGGCCTGTTACGAACACGAAGAGCAGCCTGTTCACCTGCGGCATGAAAATCTGCCCGGAATGCGTCTCAGAAGTGTGGAGGATCTGAAGGCGCGGGAGAAGATTGAGATGCATGGCCTGGCGGACGAGGGAATAGGCGCCGGAGATCACCGCCTGGCTGGCGATGACGGTCGCTGCTGTCGCCAGACAGACCATTGGTATCCTCGCCCATTCGGGATGCATGCCAAAAAAGGGATGGGCAGCCATCTCCGGGTTCGCGAGCACGAATGCTCCCTGTCCAAAATAGTTCAGAAGAAGGCTCGGGAAGACGAGCGAAAACCATGCGATGACCATCGGACGGCGGCCGAAGTGTCCAAGGTCGACGTATAGGGCCTCGGCTCCGGTCACGGCGAGGAAGACCGCTCCCAGCACCGCCACGGCCGAGCCGATATTGTTTGCGACATACCGGAACGCATGGAACGGGTTTAGCGCGCCTAGCACCGACGGATCGTCGAAGACGTGGATCATCCCGCTGACGCCCAACACCATGAACCACAGCGCCGTGATGGGACCGAAGACTGATGCCACACCGCTTGTGCCGAACCGTTGGACGAAGAACAGCACCGCGATGATGGTCAGTGTAATCGGCACGACCCAGTTCGAGAGTGCCGGAGCTACCACCTCGATACCCTCGACTGCAGACAGGACGGAGATCGCCGGCGTGATGATTGCGTCGCCGAGGAAGAGCGAGGCGCCGACCACGCCCAGGACAAGCACCCATTTGGGGCGACCGGTCAGGCCCTCGCGAGCAAGGGTCATCAGTGACAAGGTGCCGCCTTCGCCCCGGTTGTCCGCCTTCAGCACGAACGTCACATATTTCAAGGTGACGACGATCGTGAGCGCCCAGACTATCAGCGAAAGGATTCCAAGCACGTCGGCATGATGCGCTCCGGATCCTCCCGTGGCGTGCAGTGCTTCCCGGAAGGCGTAGAGCGGGCTTGTTCCGATGTCTCCATAGACGACGCCGAGCGCCGCAAGGACGAGCGCCGGCAGCCCGTGCCGGCGCTGATGTTCCAGTTCCGGATCTTCAGATCGCATCTGGGAATTGGTCAAATGGGGTGTCCTGTCAGGGAGCGTTGACCGCCTGCGGGGACGTTGCCACCGGCCAAGCCTCATTGCAACGCCAAAACGAGGATGCACCTTCTGCATCACGTCGCTGGCCGGGGGTAGTTAGGGGTGCCAGTGCGAGCCATCCCTGCATGGCGGTGAAGATTGATGGGGCCTTGCAGTAGCGAGAGGTTCCCTCAAGGTTACGGCGAGGTTGACGGGAAGCAACTTTGTCGAGCATTTCCATAGAATACAAGCTCTTCGACGACCACCGCCATGTGTCGTGTATCGCGCTGTAGTGTCGCTCTGGTGCCTGCAAGAGAGCCGCGAAACAGGTAGCGCGCAAACTGAACGTGGCCTGTGAGTTTCACGGCTTCGAGAAATTGTCTCGGCTGCACGGGAACCTGCTCTCGGTGGGCAAGTTCCTTCGCAATGGTCCCAGGGTAGGTTACGATGCCGTCTAAAGTTCTGATAGTCGAAGACGAGCCGCTGCTGCTCATGCTCGCCGTGAACCTCGTCGAGGAAGCCGGGTTCGAAGCCCTCGAGGCGAGCGACGCCGAGGCAGCGATAACACGTCTGGAAACGGAAGCGGACGTCCGCATCCTGCTGACGGACATCGATATGCCCGGATCGATGGATGGCCTCATGCTGGCCACGATCGTCCGGGACAGATGGCCGCCAATCCGCATCATCGTCGTGTCGGGCAAGCGGACCCCGACGGTTTCCGAGCTCCCCGAGAGCGCCGTCTTCTTCTCTAAGCCCTATGACGTGCAGAAGATGGCGGAGACCCTTCACAAGTTGGCCGCTTAAGCGCGCGGAGATGGTATCCAGGTAGCAAATCCGATGGACAGTTGTTGCCCAATCGCGCTTCGTTGCCTCGATAGTCGTACGCACCGATCGTTTGGGTACGCGCGCGTTTCCCTCTGCGGGGGACGTGGGTGGCCGGCGCGAACCAGGCGGACGTGTACGAGGCGATCGTGGAAGAGATCGGAAGCCTTCGGACCGCCCGTGAGCGCGATCCCGACCCCGCGGACGACGACGCCGCGCGGCTTGGTGAGCCCCGCAAACGAATGGCCGGCCGCAGACTCATCGCTCCGGTGGAACCATCCGTCGTCATGCGTGTTTCGTTGCAGGCTGGCTGACGGTTTCGTCGGTGTCAGACACTCAAAACTCGATCAAAGGGGACGCAATATGGAAAATGCAGGCATCGGCTGGATCGCGGCTATTATCATTGGCGGCATCGCAGGCTGGCTCGCCGAAATGTTCATGAAGTCCAACATGGGCGTCCTGATGAACATCATTCTTGGTATTGTCGGCGCGATCGTCGCTAACTTCCTTCTTTCGCTGTTCGGCGTCGTCCTCGGGGGCTGGGTCGGAAACCTGATCGCGGGCTTCATCGGAGCCTGCATTCTGATAGCGCTCGCGCGCATGGTCCGCCGAACGGCTTGACCGACAGCACGGCGGCGCTTCGACGGCGCCGTGCTCATGCATTTTGCGGCTGAGTGTCCTGAACGGGCGATCCACCCAGCGTCCAAAGTGCCTTCGCGACGGTCTCGTCGGACATCGCCTGGAGTGATGTCTTGTACGAGTTCGTCCGGCTGTCCCCTTCGCCGCGGCGACGACGACCGCGCCGCTGGCCGCCAATGTGACGCCGGCCGGCCGACGCCGCTCTTTGCGCGTGTTGCGAAGTGACGTTCCCTCAGTGCCATGTGTCCAAAACCGGCTGGTCGTCGTCAAGATTTCCGTTGCTCGCGGCGTCGTAACGCTTGATTTGCCATACGGAATCTGGACTTAACCTCTCAAAGCGTATCGATCAGGCCGCCGTCCACGCGCATCGACGCACCCGTCGTGGCCGACGCCAGCGGGGACGCCAGATAGGTCACCATGTTGGCTATCTCCTCGACACTGGCGGCGCGCTGAATGATGGAGCTGCTCCGGTGTTGCTTGACGAAGTCGGCTGCAACCTCCTCGATCGGCTTGCCGGTTTTTTCACGCTCATCGGCAAGCATCGCCTCGACGCCTTCAGACAGAGTGGGGCCGGGAAGAACCGAGTTCACGGTCACTCCAGTGCCGGCCATGCGTTTGGCAAGCCCGCGGGCGACGGCGATGTCGGCTGTCTTGCTGACGCCATAGTGGATCATCTCAACGGGTATGTTGAAGCCGGATTCCGACGCGATGAAGATGACACGGCCCCAGTTGGCGTCCTGCATGCCTGGCAGGTACGCACGGGACAGTCGAACTGCCGACATAACGTTCACCTGCCAGTGCCGGTCCCAAACCTCGTCCGTGGTGTCGAAGAAGTCGCTCGGCTGGAAGATCCCGGCGTTGTTGATGAGGATGTCGACGCGGGGCTGCTTCGTTACAAGCGCGGCGCACCCTTCGGCAGTAGCGAGATCAGCCGCAACTGCGGTGACGGCGCCCTCTGCGCCCTCTCTCTTCAGCCGCTCGGCAGCCTTTGCGGTCTTTTCTTCGGATCTGCCGTTGACGACGACGTCCGCGCCCGCTCTCGCGAGCTGCCGGGCGATCGCGTAGCCGATGCCCTCTGTGGATCCGGTCACCAGGGCTGACTTTCCTTTGAGATCGATATGCATGTTCTTGCTCCTGTGAAGTTGGACGTCGATTAAAGGTTGCTCATGCCGCCGTCGATGACGAGCTCGCTGCCGACGATGTAGGCAGCCTCGTTCGACGCGAAGAAGACCACCGTCTTCGCTACTTCCGACACGTGGCCGAAACGGCCGACCGGGATCTGATTCTGCACGCCTTCGGCCATCGCCTTCATGTCCGATTCCGACATGCCTAGCTTCCCGTATAGAGGTGTCGCGATCGGGCCGGGGCTGACGGCATTGACGCGGATGCCGCGACCAAGTAGTTCGCCCGATAGCGTCTTAGCCAGTGTCAGAAGAGCGCCCTTGGTCAGCGAATATACGCTGGAGTTGGGCATGCCGATATGAGCGTTGATCGACGTGTTCAGCACGATCGAGGCGCCCTTTGAAAAGATCGGCAGGAGAGCCTGGATGAGGAAGTAGGGTCCCTTCACGTTCGTCGAAAACGACTTGTCGAAATCGGCTTCTGACCAGCTCTCGACCGGGCCAAATTGAGCGACGCCGGCATTCACGAACAGGATGTCGAGCTGACCGAAGGCTTCCTTTACCTCGCGGAAGACATCCTGCTGGCCATCCACGCTGCCGGCGTCGGACTGGATGACGATGACGTCGTCGCCAAGTTCCTTGCGAGCCTTCTCTACGCTGGCCGCGCTGCTGCCTGTCACGGCGACGCGCGCGCCTTCGGCGACGAACTGTCGGGCCGTCTCAAGGCCGATGCCGCTGGTGCCCCCGGTGATGAGGGCTGTCTTGTTAGCAAGTCTGGACATAATGAATTCCTTTTTGCGGTGTTGGACGGCCTCGATGCCGGGGGCGATGACAATGATTTACTGCAGGCGAGCTATTCGAATTAGTGGTCCGAAAGCAATTCTGTTGTTCGGCGATGCCGAACATTTCGACGGTGCGCCAGGGAGGAAAGACGACGACCCCCTCCCTGGCGTCGCGCAGGGTTCAGTACAACGGGGACGTCTCCGAAAGCGAGGAGTGACTGTCGGGGGCATCGCATCGATGCATGTGCCGCCCGCCGCCGTCCTCGTCCATCTGCAGGCAGACCACGATCCAATCGGCCGGCATGCCCCGGAAAGAGTCTTGTGCGCAAGGACGCATATGTGAAGAATGCCTTTGTGCCATAGATCGGTCGGAGCGAAACCCAAGCAGGGGGCATTTTACTTTAAAATTTGGAATTGAAAGACTGCATCAATAATACGACTTGCGCGCGAGGAGCTCTATGACGGCAACCACATCGAGAGGCCGCAGTCACGATCGTGGTCTTTCTTGCTTCTGAACAAAGTAGGTGTTTGCCTCACACCTTGATCACGACGCGTTGTGCCATTTCGAATGCCACTTGTGACGGAGATGGCAAAACGCGCCATTTGCAGCCATCAGAATAAGCTTTCATGTGTGGCAGCTCATTGACCCGTTGACGACGTTGGTGGTCGCAGACTTGAGCGTCCAAAACAAGTTCGGGAACCGACCTTCAGCGCAATTAGCATTCGGGAGTCTCTCGTGTGAGGTGTACCAGCCGCCGAGAAGGCAATCGAGATCGCCCGTGCGCTCGACCAACGTGGATCTCGCGCTGCCGTTGATCGTCCTGGGAAGCCAGAACTCGCGGTCCGTTATTATTATAGCGAGGCGCTCGAGAAGGCTCGCGAAACGGGCGAGCCGCAGATGCTTTTTCCGTGCTATGATGGGCCTGCAAGGCTCAATCTCGACGTCGGCAATATGGCAGAGGCCGAAGGCTACTTTGCCCCGGCGTAGGGAGTTTGCGCCCAGCACGGGCTCGACCGAAGCGCTGGGTGTGCTGCCTTTTTTTGACTGATCCGGGGCGAGGAGGTTGTTCATGTCCACGAGTAGTGTCAACCGCCCGCTGCAGCCGGGCGACCGGGCACCGAATGTTGTACTCGACGCGATCTCGCGCGAAGGCAAGATCGCGCTCGATGATTTTCGAGGCCGTAGCCCGTTACTGATCGGTTTGTTTCGAGGCCTACACTGTCCGTTCTGCCGGCGTCATGTCTCGGCGATGGCGCAACTCAACCCGGCCCTGAAGGAGAAAGGCATCGAATGTCTCGCCGTGGTCAAGACGCCGGTCGAACGGGCACGGCTCTACTTTCGTTACCATCCGCTACCCAACCTTCTTAGCGCATCCGACCCAGAGGGGGCTTCGCATCGCGCCTTCGGTTTGCCCATCCTCGAGCTCACGGAGAATGAAACCGAATGGCCGCACAAGCTCGGAATGGACGCGGTCATGACAATGCGGATCGATCTGCCGGGGGAGTTGCCCGTGCCGATGAACCCGGCTGCGGCGGGCGACTTTCTTGAGAAAAAGGACCGGTATGAAATGACGGAGGCCGACCAGCAGATTATGATCGCCGGTCACATGCCGCTTATCGGCGAGTTCCTGCTCGATCGGGAAGGCACTGTGCGCTGGAGTTTCACAGAAGCCGAAGAGGGAGGCCAAAATGTATGCCGGGCGCCGAGTACCGAAGAATTGATGTCAGCAGCTTCCCAAGTCGCACATTAATAAGCTGCTGAAAAACTCGTTCGACGACCACCGTCCTGTATGATTCTGTGGGTTTGAACCATCATCGAGATACTTAGGCGCGGCGGCTAAGGTCTGCCGTAAGCTTCGTAGCGATTTCCATTCAATGCCCCGCGGAGTGACCCGGCGCTGGAGTGGCACGCTCAGCGCATATGCGAGGCCACGTCCGCTCCTTGCCGCGATCACGTCGTTCCGACAGGCGCCTCATACGGCAAGTTTCCACCCTGTCAGTCATGTTTGGATCAGCCTTCTAGTGACCGCTTCGGGCCGACTGCAGTCTTCGAGCCACATCACTTTCCCTTGTGACACCAAGGCGGAGAAACTCCCTTTGTTCGTCCATGGATAGGCGATCACAGATCAGAGCGGCCAGAGCAACGTGGGGCAGCGCCGAGTGCCGCCGAGATGAGGCATGGTTTCTCGTGCGGACGCTGGGCGAGGGCGCGCATCTCCTGATCAAAGACGGGGCTTCCGACGAGCGAGGAATATGCGGCTGCCGTTAAGACGTGCGGCGACGCAATTAGTGGAAAAATTGCTCCGGAACAATTCCGGGAAGCGCTTGTGTGCGCGGCCGATGAGGCGGATATCGCTGCTCTAACCGTGGTTCAACGGGGTGTTGGAAAGCGACTACCGGACCTTCCATCATCAAAAATGCAAAGAAAGCGCTGTCCTCAATGATGGACGCGAGCGCATTTGTGCCCCTCGCCATTGCAGTTCCCGAACTGAACCCGAAGATTTTCTAGGATCGCCGTCGGAGAGCAACCCTGCGAATGCATGTCTAGGATCCGCGCGACGAGATCGTGGTGGTCTGGAGCAACCTTCAGCTCATTGCAAGCGTCAGTGATGATGGCCTGTAGTCGTTCGAGGTCATCAACATCAATTGCGATATCGGCAAGCAGGCCCAATTCACCTTCTCCGTAAACAGACGCCGAGAGTGAGTATCCCTCGTTGGAACCAACCGCCCCGTCGTAGCGCGAGTGCGTAAGCAACCCAGCCGAATTTCCATTATCTCGAACAAAAGTCCGACATGGATCGATAATACTTCACCAGGGAGGTTCTGACTGGAGTCAGGGCTACAACGAACCTCCCTGGTGTCCTTTCAACAAGGATCAGGAGAATCTACACCGCCTGGCGCTGAGGGAAAGACGGACCTAAGTCGGACGGCGGCGCCGCGACCTGTTTCTGATATAATTTGAGGTAGATGACGGTCTGTGGAGCGGACGGAACGAGAGGACTGTTCTACTGTTCTTGTGCGGATAAGAGCAGCAAAAGCGCCCCGCGAAACGGGGCAATTGAGCGAAAGAGGGAAAAGACGAGACCGCGCGAGGGGCGGGCGATGTTGAGAGGCTTGCGAGCGCAGGCCTCTTTCGCGCGGTCCCGACGCAATAACGATAGAGGATCCGTCTGGTTCCTGTACGCTTTCGGACCGACCGACCCGCCGCGGTTGTTTGCCGGCAAGCTCGGGATCGGCGATCAGAAAAGCAAAATCCCCGTGGAGTTTGCGGCGGCCACGTTCGCGGCTGGAGCCCCGAATTTTCCTGCTTCGTTGAGTCCAGAACCATCGCCAATTTGGGGTCGTTGTCGAAAGCTGTTCCTGCGTAGCTTCAACTTCCCGATACATAATTTATGATGCTGATGCTCCACTGCGAGTTTCGGCGGATAATGCAGACCTAACGACGCTGTAAAGTCCGTCACCTCGGTCTATGGCCGGTTGCAGTCGGCGCGTTATTTCCTTAGCATCTTGCTGGCTTCTCACATAGGATTCATTGAGCGATGCCGGAAGTCATCACAACGTGTCGACTCACCCCAGATACCGCTTGGCTGCTTGAGAACATCGCGGAAGAGGTTTTTGACGAGGAAATTAGCCCCCAGCGGCTTGCCACCTATTTGGAGTTGCCGGGGCACCTGATGATCCTTGCGGTTTACGGAAAGCAGGTCATCGGACAGGTCGCGGCCTACGTTCATTGCCACCCCGATCAAGCGTCGGATGTTTACATCGACAATCTGGGAGTGGCTCCCGCTTTCCAGCGACGTGGTGTCGCGCGACGCCTTGTCGACGATGTCTTTGCGTGTGGCAAAACGCTGGGATGTCACCAGGTGTGGATCGTTACAGACACCGAGAACGATGCCGCTCGCGCCCTCTACGAAGGTCGAGGCGCCGCAGCCGAGCCTATTGTTATGTTCTCCTATAAACTCTGACTGCCGCTGCGTTCGTTTTCCGCGCACCCATGCCCGGAACTTGCCTGCGTTCCTAGTCGGGCTCATCCGCTGCGATACTCACTCCCCAAAAACGCTCCGATTGTTGCGCCGAGGATGCCGCTCGGCACCAAGTTGATCCCACTCTATGAGTTGCTGCACGTAGCGATGATTGAGATCCAGCGCGGCTCCGAAGCCGTGTTCGCGTTCAATCGCATTGGAGGCTTCGAGACGCGCGAAAATGTTAGCCACCTCGAGGGCGCCCGCCCCTTCGAGAGTCGAAAACCAGCTTTCGTAGTTGCGACAACTTTGATCGGCAGCGCCGACCATGCCGGCTTCCTGCATCTCTCTGTGCGTAGCGATGAACGTCTAAGGTGGCGCCCAAGCGGGTTCGCGCGAACGAAGGTGTCGCTAGTGGAACTTCTTGATTCGACGCCCGTTTTCCGCTGATCGGAATCAACTGGAGGCAGCAAGATGGCAACCACATCCCGAGGTCGCGCACAGGATCGTGCAAAAGTCGCCGGCGGTCAGGACCATGAGGTCAAATACGAGGCGAAGAAGGAAGGTGTGTCGAAAGACACCGTCAAGAAGGCCGTGAAGAGCGCGGGCAATTCACGCAAGAAAGTTGAGACGGAAATCGGTCGCCACTGACCCGTGAAGATCGCGACCTACAACGTCAACGGCGTTAACGGCAGGCTCGAAGTCATCCTCCGCTGGCTGGCCGAGGCCCAGCCGGACGTGGTCTGCCTTCAGGAGCTTAAAGCCCCACAGGACAAGTTTCCGATCAAGGCGATCGAGGCGGCTGGCTATGGCGCCGTCTGGCAGGGGCAGAAATCCTGGAATGGCGTGGCCATTTTGACGAAGGGGCAGGAACCGCATTTGACACGAAAGGGCCTGCCAGGCGAACCGGAGGACGAGCACAGCCGCTATATCGAGGCTCTCGTCAACGGGATTGTCATCGGTGGCCTGTATCTGCCGAACGGCAATCCGTATCCGGGGCCTAAATTTGACTACAAGCTCCGTTGGTTCAAGCGCCTCCACGATTACGCGGCCGAACTGCTGGACCTGGACGTGCCTGTCACCTTAGTCGGCGATTACAACGTGATGCCGACCGAACTCGACGTCTACAAGCCGGAGCGCTGGACAAACGACGCTCTGTTCCGTGTCGAAGTCCGGCAGGCTTACAAGGCTCTCGTCGATCAAGGCTGGACGGACGCACTCCGCCACCTGCACCCGGACGAACGGATCTATACGTTCTGGGATTACTTCCGAAACGCCTACGCGCGCGACGCCGGACTTCGCATCGATCATTTCCTTCTTAGTTCGGGGGCCGCGTCTCGCCTCGTGAAGGCGGAGGTCGACAAGCACGTCCGCGGCTGGGACCACACCAGCGACCATGCGCCGGTTTGGATCGAACTGCAGGACGAACCCGTCAAGAAGAGGAGGAAGACGAAATGAGCCAGCCCGAATGGAAAGCACAGCTCGGGGCCAAGGTGGAAGAACTTGTCGACGGCTTCGTGGTGATCGGGGCCAAGCAGGAGGATGTCTTCGAAGCGATCATCCAAGAAGTCAGTCGGCTCCGGGCGGCATTGGAACTCGATCCGGATCCTGCCGCCGACAGTAGCGGCGTTGAAGAACCCGCCAACGACTGGCCGGCGGCGGCTCGCGATTAATTCAGATCCCGGTTTTCCGAACCGGGGCGACCAGCCGAGCCGATCTCGGAAATATCCTGCGTGCTGTCAGGATCGTCTCAAGCGTGACCGGGCGGAAGTCAAGGACGTCGACCCCGACGTCGAACTGTCGTGGCTGCGGTTTCAGCCTTCCGTGCGAGTGGCCATGTAGGTTGATCGATTTCTTGCCCATCTGGTTCCATGTCCGGAACGCGTAGTGACACAGAATCAGGAGGTTGCTGTCGATCCGGAGTTCAGCATAGTGCTGGACGCTCTCCCAGCCACGTGCCGTCATCGTCGAGCTCGGATCGTTGTTGCCGATGATCAGGTGCTTTCTTCCGTTCAGCCGACACAGCAGGTCCTCGCTCGGACCCGCTCGCGGGGATATGAAGTCTCCGAGATGCCACACGTCATCATCTGCACCGACAGTCTCGTTCCAATAATCGATCAGTGCGGCGTCGTGCGCTCCCATATTGAGAAAGGGACGGCGATCGATGCGAAGAACCCGCGAGTCTCCGAAGTGCGTATCGCTCGTGAAATAGATCATGACCATGAGATCGGAGTTCAGGAGGGGGCGCCAGGGGCAGGACTCGCAGCCGAAGGTCTAAGGCTGTGGGTTGTTAAATGTTACAGCTTCGAGCATGCCCCTTGGGCAGGCAATCCTGAGTGAGCGAGCGTTGCGCACCGGCCCCGTCACCTAAACTATGTTGCCATCCGCCTTGTTTCGTGGCCTTCTCGCAGTTGGATTGTGGCCGGGTGTTTGGAACTAATGACGGGCGAGACTGAGCTGTGACTTTGACGCTGACGTGCCCTCCTGGCCGGTTAAGCCTAGATTTGAGGAGACCCGCATCATGAAGAATTCGTCGAGATTTCGTTCAGTCGCGGCTGCGGTAATCGCTGCAGCAGGAATCAGCGTTGCCGGCTCCGCGCATGCCGACAGCGGTACCATCAGATTCTCAGTCTACAAGGCTGCCTTCTTTGTGGGTGGTTCTGGAGGCGAGGGCACGCTGACCTTCCATGGTCGCCACTATCCGGTCTCTGTCGGCGGCATCTCGGGCGGCCTCGCCTTCGGGGCTTCCAAGACCTATTTCCATGGTACCGTTCGCCACATACGCCGCGCCCGAGATGTGACGGGTGTTTACGGTGCGGCAGGCGGTGGCGGCGCGGTCGGCAAAGGTGCCCAGGTAATCGTCATGACCAATGACAAGGGCGCCCAGCTCGAACTCTCAGGCAAGCAAGTCGGCCTGCAAGTCAACGCCGATCTCAGCGGTTTGGCCATCACGGTGAAGTAAGGGCCACTGCTCCGTTCGTCGTCCCTGCAGTTCGGCTACCCCGAATGGGAAGAGTCGGCTTTCAGCTTTACCATTTCGGAAGCGACCGTTCCCAAATGGGTCATTTCTCTTTCGTCACGGCGACGTCGATTGCTGAGGGATCTGATAACAGGTCGTTTGTTCGAATCCGTTCAACTGCTCCGAATTCAGACTGTCGAGATCTTCGCTTTTTTCCCGGCCAAGCCGTGAGTGCGAGATCGATCATCCGTTTCAACAGGGCATTGCAGGCGCCGTCGCAGGCCTGGGCGGACATCCCCTGGATGATCGCCCCATAGAAGCGCGCGAGCGTATCGGTATCGGTTTGCGCCGGCAATTCACCATCCTCGACGGCACGGTCAAACCGGGTTTTAAGAGTCTGCATCGACGTCTCGCGCAATGATGCCGTCATCCGCGCGACGGACGCATTCTCTTCCGCATGCTGCAGGACGGCCGTCGAGACCATGCAGCCCCGCGGCTTGTCCGGCTGGGTGTCACCGTCAGCGATATCGTAAAGGTAAAGGCTCAGGGCTTCGTAGACGGGAAGACTTGATTGCAGGATTTCCGACCGGCGACTGTTTTCACGGGCAATGCTGAAGTCGAGCGCCTGACGATACAATTCTTCCTTGGAGCCGAAGGTCGAATAGAGAGTGGGCGGATTGATCCCCATGGCCTTCGTGAGGTCGGCGGTCGATGTTCCTTCGTAGCCGCGTTCCCAGAACAGCCGTGCCGCGATGTCGAGCCCGACGTCGCGATCCAGCACCCGCGGTCTGCCTCGTTTGCGGACTGGCTTCTCCATTAAAATAGTGATCCCTATTAAACTATTGACAGTCGTTTTTCCGCTCTTATTATAGGGATCACTATTTAATTTAGCAACGGAGTGATCCATGTCCCAGAGACTCGCAGACAAGATAGCCCTCGTCACCGGAAGTTCGCGCGGTATCGGCCGGGCAGCCGCCCTTGCGTTTGCGAAGGAGGGTGCCGCGCTAATCGGCGTGCACTACACCGCCAACGCGGATGCGGCCGATGCCACCGTACGCGACATCGAGGCGCTCGGCGTCAAGGCCGTCGCCGTGAAGGCCGATCTCAGACAGGGCAAGGACGCGGCCGAGAGCCTCTGGGCGCAGTTCACCGAAGCTGCGCGTAGCGAAACGGGCTCGTCCGGTCTGGACATTCTGGTGAACAATGCCGGCATCGCGCCCGCACTGTCATTGAAGCAGACGAGCGAAGCCGCTTTCGACGAGGTGATGACGATTAACTACAAGGCGCCGTTCTTCTTGATCCAGGCAGTGGCCGACCACATTCGTGACAACGGTCGCGTCATCAATGTCTCGACTGGGTTTACGCGGATCGCCGCGCCGACGCATCCGGCCTACGCAGCCTCCAAGGGGGCGCTGGAGACATTGACACTGGCGCTGGCACCTGAATTTGCAGCTCGCGGGATTACGGTCAATGCCGTGCTGCCGGGTGTGACGGAGACGGATATGAATGCCGAGTGGCTGGCATCACCAGACGCGCGCGCTGGCGCCGAAGCACTCTCGGTCTTCTCACGTGTCGGACGGGCGGAGGATGTCGCCGACGTCATCGCCTTCCTTGCATCGTACGATGCGCGTTGGACGACGGGACAGATGATTGATGCGACGGGTGGCGCCCGGATCTGATCGATTCCGAGGCTCCTCTCTGTTTGCAGCCATTCAAACCAAGACATAGGCGTATCCTTGACGAGGTGCCGGTTGGGGTCCGGTTCCCAGTTCGTCCACCAGACGCCGATCTTGGCACTATCAATACTAGAATGATTGCTAGCACTCTCGACGTAAGACTGCTAAGAAGGCATATCGAGATCGGACATTGGGCCGCGTTCTCGTTGAGGAACTCCAAAATGATTAAGACCATTTTTCGGCCGTTGCACGACCGTGTCGTCGTGCGCCGCATCGAGGCTGAAGCCAAGTCCAAGGGCGGCATCATCATTCCGGATACCGCCAAGGAAAAGCCACAGGAAGGCGAAATCGTCGCCGTTGGCGCCGGTGTACGTGACGAGAGCGGCAAGATCCTGCCTCTCGACGTCAAAGCGGGCGATCGCATCCTGTTCGGCAAATGGTCCGGCACCGAGATCAAGTTCAACGGCGAAGACCTGCTGATCATGAAGGAAACAGATGTCATGGGCGTTATCGCCTGATCGTCTGCTACATCGCTATTTCTCTTTTATGACGACCATTGGGCATCAGCCCGGGAGTTTTCCATGTCTGCCAAACAAATCAAATTCGGCCGTGATGCCCGCGAAAAGCTGCTGCGCGGCGTCGATATACTTGCCGATGCAGTGAAGGTCACGCTTGGCCCTAAGGGCCGCAATGTGGTGATCGATAAATCCTATGGCGCGCCGCGTATCACCAAGGATGGAGTGGCGGTCGCAAAGGAAATCGAACTGGACGACAAGTTCGAGAATATGGGCGCCCAAATGGTGCGTGAAGTGGCGTCAAAGACCAACGACGTCGCTGGTGACGGCACCACGACCGCGACTGTTCTTGCCCAGGCTATCGTCCGCGAAGGCGGCAAGGCCGTTGCAGCTGGCATGAACCCTATGGACCTGAAGCGTGGCATCGATCTTGCTGTCGCCGCCGTGGTCAAGGACCTGCTTGCAAAGGCCAGGAAGATCAACACCTCGGAAGAAATCGCTCAGGTCGGCACGATCTCGGCCAACGGCGAGAAGGAAATCGGCCAGTACATCGCCGATGCGATGCAGAAGGTCGGCAACGAGGGTGTGATTACAGTCGAGGAAGCCAAGACCGCCGAAACCGAGCTCGAAGTCGTCGAAGGCATGCAGTTCGACCGCGGATATCTGAGCCCTTATTTTGTCACCAACGCCGAAAAGATGGTGGCTGAGCTGGAAGACGCGTACGTGCTGCTGCACGAAAAGAAGCTTTCCAATCTCCAGGCGATGCTGCCGATCCTCGAAGCCGTCGTGCAGACTGGCAAGCCGCTGGTGATAATCTCGGAAGATGTGGAAGGCGAAGCCCTGGCAACGCTCGTCGTCAACAAACTGCGTGGTGGCTTGAAGATCGCTGCCGTCAAGGCTCCGGGCTTCGGCGACCGCCGCAAAGCCATGTTGGAAGACCTCGCGATCCTGACGGGCGGTACCGTGATCTCCGAAGATCTCGGTATCAAGCTCGAAAATGTCACGCTTGAAATGCTGGGCCGTGTCAAAAAGGTCTCGATCACCAAGGAAAATACCACCGTCGTTGATGGGGCCGGCACGAAGGCCGACATCGAAGGCCGCGTAGCCCAGATCAAAGCCCAGATCGAGGAAACCACCTCGGACTACGACAAGGAAAAGCTGCAGGAACGCCTTGCCAAGCTTTCAGGTGGGGTTGCCGTAATCCGCGTTGGCGGCGCGACGGAAATTGAAGTCAAGGAAAAGAAGGATCGCATCGATGACGCGCTCAACGCCACGCGCGCGGCTGTCGAAGAAGGCATCGTTCCAGGCGGTGGCACAGCTCTCCTGCGCGCTTCCATCGTCCTCGATATCAAGGGCGAGAACGACGACCAGAACGCCGGTATAGCGATCATCCGCAAAGCGCTTCAGTCGCTGGTTCGCCAGATTGCCGAAAACGCCGGTGACGAAGGTTCGATCGTGGTCGGCAAAATCCTGGAAAGCAATACCGACAACTTCGGCTACAATGCTCAGACGTCTGAATATGGCGACATGATCGCCTTCGGTATTGTCGATCCGGTAAAAGTTGTGCGCACCGCCTTGCAGAACGCGGCTTCGGTTGCCGGCCTTCTGGTGACGACGGAAGCCATGATTGCTGAGCTTCCCAAGAAAGATGCTGCCGGCGGCGGTATGCCTGACATGGGTGGTATGGGCGGTATGATGTAACAATCTTCCTTCGGGAAGTTCGCAAGTAATTTGCGACACAGGGCTCCGACCGATCGGAGCCCATCATCCCCATCAGACGACATTGGGATTTGTGATTGGAGTCGCCGCGCGCCTCCAGAGCTTTCGCCCAGACTCCCGAACCAAAGAAGATGTCGGCCGATCAGCCTTGCTGTTCGCCGCCCGGCGCGATTCTGAAAGGATCGAAGCGATGATGTTGTATACCGCCCCAAGCCTTGAAATGCTTGTAACTGGTGGAGCCAACGCATGATTGGCTATTTGATCCTGGTTCACCGCTATCCCGACCAATTCAAACGCCTGTTCAGGGCAATCTATAACGCTCGGAACCACTATGTCGTGCATGTCGACAAGAACTCAGGCACCGATCTCGAAGGCGAAATCCGAGACTTCCTACGCCCCTATTCGAACGCAGATATGATCAGAAGCGAAAAGGCCATTTGGGGTGGCTACAGTCTGGTGGACGCGGAGCTGCGTGGCATGGAACGCCTGCTGGAAATGGGTGAATGGAGCCACTTCATCAACCTCAGCGGTCAAGATTTTCCACTGAAGCCTCAAACCCAAATCATGGCCTATCTCAATGCAAATCTCGATCGAGAATTCATCAAGGTGCTGGACCAGGATAAGCATCGCCCGGATACGATGCATCGCGTCAGCGAGTACGTGGTCGAACTGGAGGAGAGCATTCAGCGTACCGCGCGTTCAAGACCGTTTCTGACTGCCGCCACACCCTATATCGGCAATCAGTGGATGATCGTCACGAGGGCTTTCTGCGAGTTCGTCTGCCATGACCGGAGCGTCGACCGCTACAAGGCGTTCTACGAAAACACCCTGATCCCCGACGAGGGGTTCTTTCAGACGGTGATGATGAATTGCGCGATCGAAAGCGAGATCACCAGTGATGATCTGCGGATGATCGACTGGATTGCCGATGATGACATCAAGCTGCGTCCCCGGACGTATCAGCGCACAGATGCGGCTGACCTCAAAGCAAGCTCAAATCTCTTCGCCCGAAAATTCGATCAGACGGTCGACGGCGAGATCCTTGAGGTCCTTGAGCGGCATCTTGCCAAACAAGCGGTCATCAATGTTGACCGGTCTCGCGCCATCCCGGTCAATGCTGGCCTACCCTTCGCCCTGGAAGGAACCGCAGCGTGAGATGAGGGCCATGTGTTGATATTGAATAGACCTCAACGGGCCGGACCATATCCCGACAGGGATATTGGCTGCCAGGAAGCTCTCGAACCGGCCTTTTTCGATTTGGCCAAGGGGCTGACTCCCGACAATATCGCGCGGGCGGCCGGCGGCAATCTGGCGCCGGCGCTGGCGGGTCTGGCAAAACGCGCTGAAAGCGCCGGCTGGACGCTGGAGGAAGCAGAGGTGGCGATCAGCGAACTGTCACAAAATCTGCTGGATGAGATGTCATCGATGTAGATTGGCTATGACTCGCGTTGAGGCCTGTTGTTCAATATTTGGCGTTGGACTGGCCTGCCTTTATGTGAGCTAGTCCAACCCAAGCATGCTATCCCGTCCACTTCAGAAACCCGTGTTTCGTCACCACGCTGGTCGGATACCGAGTTGGTCTGGTTGGAACGGGACAGCCGTTTCCGAATAGAAAAACGTCATTTGGAGCGCTCGCTGATCGAGGATGCTGGAACACGCGACGTGAGAGCGTGTTGCTGCCGATCCCGGCCCGCTTACAGGCCGTGATCTTAAATGACGGCGTCCGCATGCCGCTCTGCGCCGGCACTTCCTTCGCAACCCGTTTCAGACCATGAGGAAAATTCGCTATGATCAAGTTCGAAGTCGTGCAGCCATGTTTGGTCGGACCGCGAGCGTCCGTCTACGAGTTCGCCAGGAAATACCGATTGAGCGACGTGGAGGCCGAACGGCTCTTTCTCAAAATGGGTGCCTCAGGGACGCAGGAGGCAGTGCTTGCGGAGGCGCAGTTTGCTGCTCCGGAATTCAAGATTTCCTCTGACAAGGACAAGCAATCATGAAATCCCCCGCATTGGATAGCCCACTTTTGAAGCATATTTCCGAAGGTTCATACGCCGCTGAATCGCCTGTCACGAGCTTGCCCATCGAACCAGCCCAAAACAACTCGGTGAATTTGAGAGCGCGTGTTGCAGCGACGGTCAGAAAAGCTCGGGCTCAAAGAGAGGTTGAACTGCAAAAAGCGTCCGACCGGGCAAACGCGGAGCGTCGGGAAGTACAGCAAAAGGCAAAGAACGCCTTGCTGTCGCTTCTGGCGGACGACGTCATCGATGTCATCGTCGGCAAGCACGCCGCTCTGGGGGAACTTCATATTGGAACGATAAAGATCACGAGAAACGGTGTCGAGCTCATCAGAGACGGCGGAGCCGGGGCATTCCATACGGAAGGCGAGCGGCTCGACATCAGATTTGACGGCGCCATTCTGCAGGCCGGCCAGCAATTGAAATCCCTTGAATTTCAAAATCGCGTGCTGGAACTTCAGGCTCAAGGCATCAAGATCGACAGTGTTTACGATACCTCGTCGCAAGGTATCCTGATCACCTTCGACTATGGGGGTGCTCTAAACTGAGCCAGGACCAACGGTCATCTGCCTGTTGCACCGAGCGATGATGCGACTAGAGCATGCGCTGGTCGCGCTGGAAGCAAACTCGCTCGACGGGGCGCCCGGCAAAGGCGCATATAACCAGTGCCAATTGATTGGGCCGGACGTACTGTTAACAAAGCTATCCATGGGGCTGGCGAACACTAGCATCGCTGCGCGAGGACAGCGGACGTGTAACCCGCCGGAACGCAACTAGTTATCGCATAGAGGTCACGAGCTGTCTGTTCAGGCGACCGCTTTGCCGCGCTTGTTGCACACTCGCGAGATGCTCGCCGGCCGAGCGCAATCTCAAGTATTTTGGCAGTCACCGCTTCATCCTTAACCTCCTGAGGCTCGGCAGCGCCTGTCAGCCGCAGACCAGACCACTAGATCGCGGCTCGATCGTACCTTGGAGGCCATCTCCGAGCCTAGGTAATAGATCCGCTCAAGCCCTAACTCACAGTTATCGGACGATGTTCATCGGGAAGACTTCTGCGTCGCATCAGTCGCTGCCAGGAGATCAGCGAGCGCCGTCGGCTCGATTCGGACGATCCTGCGCAAACGGTTCCCTTGCTCTATCGACGGCAGGTGGATGTAGGTTGCGATACGGCGGTAGGCAAGCCAGGACAGGCCTTCGATCGGCTCTTCATCCTGCTCGATCTTGTAATCGCCCGCCGGATGAATCTCACCAACAAGATCGGGCAGCGCGAAAGGGACGGAGAAGTGGACAATGGTGTTCGTCGTGCGTGTGGATGATATGTCCGTGGACATGGTGATAGGCTCCTGTTGAAGGCTGTTAGCCAAGACCCGGTGAATGCTTCCAACGGGGATCGGCATGGCTATCGGAATTCGGAGCGATGACGGTCTTTAAGTCTCTGACACGGACGAGAGCCACGGGGCCAAACGACGAGAGATATTGTTATGCCCCAAATGCGTCACAAATTGGAAAAGGGTGTTCCGGGAGCCGATTGCCGAACCTACGTATTCTATAACGCTGGAAAATATATCGAATTAAACTAATTGAATAAGAGAGACCATCTCAGCCTTCTTATTGCGTTATTCTTCAATGTACGACTCGCAATTCTACAAATCTGATCTAACCAGGAAAATACACGCCGACGACCCCCACCTGCTCGACGATTAGGAGGCCTGCCGGGAAAGCGCCTTGGCCGGCGAACGGTAGCCTCGCGACTTCACAATGAACAAAGGACGCATGCAGATGTCGAGACATAACAACGCCAAGCCCTTTACCGCCAGTGACCGCCACGACTTCAGCGCCAACGGCGAGCGCCCGGATGGCAATCCCTCCGCCAGGGAATTGATCGCGGATGCCGTCGCCGCGCGCGCCGACCTCGCCGTGCCACCCGGGCAAGTGCGTGCAGCCGACCAGCTTCGTGAATCAACGAAGCCGCGGCATCGGTCCAGCAAGCGCCGACGCATCGAAGCCGATGACAAGGGGCTGGCTGTCCAGGATCTTCCTACAATGGGAGAACTCGAGCAGGCGCGAACCGATTACAGTAGGAAGATCGCCACCCGGGAAGCGGAGGGGCGTGGCGGGCAGGCAGACAAAAAGCGGGGGAGTGAAAAGGGCTGACACCCACCGACGGGGCCAGCGCGCGCCGGCCGGCTCAGCGCTCCAATCGGATCGAAGCCACAATCAGATCCTGATGGAAGCAATGGTTGCGCAATCCTCTGTCAAGGCGACCAGCTCTCTCGAGCGCCAGCCTGGCGGGCTCGCCTCGCGTCAACATCCCGTCGATCAGGCTCTGCTGCGCGCAAATCATTTGCCGGTCAACAATGACTTGCCGGCGCGCGACTTCCAGGTCTTTTGGGGAATAGGTCATGAGAGACTATATCACACAGGCGGCGATAGTAGGATTCCTTTCGCCGTCTCCGTACTGTCACGACCGCCGGGTTGGTGTCGCTGAACGAGCCAACACACAGAGCCCACGCCTCTCGCCCGCGACCGAACGGCAGGACTGAAAATTATATGGCGCCGCGCATAGCGTTCCGTCGCTTTTTCCTTGGATAAAGCGCAATAAGCGCGCATGTTTACAAACCGGCAGCCGATGAAACGGGCGCTGCCGATCAAGGGGTGGCGCCCTTCGCCCCAATCAAAGGAGGACAAGATGTCTTCCGCCTTCAAACACTCTTTCCGAATCGCGGCTTATGGCGACTTCTTATTCCGGGCCTCCATCCTGGTGAGCTTCGCCGTCATCATTAGTCTCATTTTGAGAGGGTGGTTATGGTAGTAATTATCAGGGCGGGAATTGCTGCGAAAAGCGGCGAGCATTGGCGGCTGCGGTCCATGCTCAAGCGGGCGGACTACGCGACGTCAGATCTCGTTGCGTCAGAATGTGGCATCCATCATGAAGAAGTGATGATGATACGCCGCATCAAGGAGGCGACGATCCCGGCGCCCGCCTATCCCTCTTCAAGACGCCGGAAACTGGGCGCAGATCCCAAGGCTTTGGCATCCTGGGAAAACGAAGGGGGTGCAACGCGAGCCGTGGACGCCACTGCGATCAAGAGAGATGATGAGCGAGGCGATTGAGCGAGCAAATGCCGAAGATTCTTTCAGCGCAGGGAGCGCGATAGCCGGATCGTTGGGTTCGGTGATGGCGAGCCGGCAACGGAGTTCAGATACCATAAGGCGAAAGCTTCTATGAATTTTGAGATCCGAGTCATTCCAATGCACAAGATGACCGCTTCCTGCTCATATTGGAATATTTAGTTTGCCACCCGCATTAATTAGGCGCACGGTTAGTCTTCAGTAGCTGTTTTCAGGGCGCTACTGCAGGGAGGTCGGTTAGATGCCTTGCCTTCGCCCCAAATTGAAGGAGGACAGAATGTCTTCCAATCTCAACATCTCTGTGCGGACGTCCGACCTGGCTGTATTACAAGGTGTCCTCGACGACGCCGGATACGATTCCACATCTATCCTCGCAGACCCCAAATATTACAACATCGCCGTCAGACTGCTGTTTAAGCTTTATCACGACGGCATGACCTCGCCCGCCGCCCTTTCTCTCGAACTCAGCCGGCACTTTGGAAAAACACCGCTGCCCTCGAAATCATCCGCGGAGTTTGAAAAAAATCGCAAACGGATTCAAGGGATCCGTTCTTCGGTTGCGGTCAAGTTGGCTGCCGGCACCTGAACACTTGTCAAAGCTACTTCTCGCGAAGTTCATCTCCAACAGATTCCGCTGCCATAAGAGGCAGACGACAACCTTCGGGGTATGCAAATGGTGAGCACGCACGGAAGCGGTTATAATGATGACATCGTCCAACGCCGCCACGCTTCTCCAGGATGCCGCTGACCGGATCGCGGACATCCCGCGTCCAGATCTGCAGATCCTGCTTCGGCGAACCGCACTCCGGCTGCGCAACGCTACGACGGTTTCTATGGACGACGATGTTGATGAAGTCTTATTGGACTTGGCCAGCGAGCTGGGGCTGACACGAGAGGACATGATGAGATACATCATCAGAGAGTGGATGGAAGAGAACAATTTCCTGTTCACGCATGAGCTGGACGAACATCGCAAGTTAGATGGATTGGCATGACCGGCGAATGGCCGATGCAATCTGAGATTGAAGGTGCCGCCTGACGAAAACTAATCGTTGACACAGCAGTCTCAGTTCATTATTGATGCATCATCGATCTTTTGCTTGCCGAGCTTTGTCTACCGCGCCATTGGCACCGCGCTTAAACGAACTTCCCTTTCAAAAATAGTCGGTTTCCATCTGCGCAGCATTGGCTTCGCGGTTCTTCACTCTATGCTTTGAAAGGGTTCATCATGACCACTGGCACAGTTAAATGGTTTAATTCCACCAAGGGCTTCGGCTTCATTCAGCCTGATAATGGCGGCGCCGACGCTTTCGTTCACATCTCTGCCGTTGAGCGCGCCGGAATGCGCGAGCTCGTCGAAGGCCAGAAGATCGGGTTCGAGCTCGAGCGCGACAACAAGTCGGGCAAAATGTCGGCCTGCAATCTGCAGTCCGCTTAAGCGATATCTGCTTCCCTTTGACCACGGATGTACTGGCACTGCCGGAAGCTATTTCATCAAGGCCAGGCGTTTTGCCTGGCCTTTTTCGTTTCGGTTGCTAGCCGAACTAATGAAGGTTCCAATGACACAAGCACACAGCAAATCCCGCCAGCAGGCGGAGATCGCCTTCGGCACCGTTCAGACTCAGTTCTTTGCCAAGAATAACGCGGTGGAAGAGCTCGAATCCGTGGCTCAGGCCCGAGACGCCAAGACCCTAAGGCTGCGTGAGGCACGTCTTGCCAAAGAGCTGGCTGACCGCATTTCGGCGACATCCAACCTCATCGCCAAACGCGCCAAAGCGCGCTGATCTTGCCCTCATTAGCTGGATAGGAGCGAGGAGCGCCAGAAACAACGAAGTTTCCGACCGCCGCGCCCCATCCGCCGACGCCGCTTGTTCTCCTGAATATCGACCGTGCGCCAAAGACTGCGGTAAAACCTGCTAAAATGGCGCGACAAGTCGAACGCGCTATCATTGTCCGGCTCAGGTAGAGCGATGTCTTGAACGCGAGCGCGCGAAGCTCGAGGAGCAAAAGAGTATCGAGACCCCAAGCGCGGGAGAGCGCCGAAAACGCGCGGACAGCGCGGGGATCGAAGGTGAGGCGATGCGAAAGGCCGAACGCGACCGGCGGTACGCCAACCGCAAGGCAAGACAAGTCTAGCTTTTGCCCGTACGCCCCGACCCGACAGCATGACGACGTCATGCTGGGACCTAAACAAACTAAAGGAGCCCGCATGGCACAGGATACGAACGAACTCCAGGCGATCAACACGTCGTGGCAAATCGCAATCCAGGAAATCCTGCGCATGGTCATCCGTGACATGTACCATGCCGGCGGCGAGGCAAACTTCAAAGCACAAATCAAACGCATCGAAGAGGCTGCCGTCGATAGCATCTATACCGATTTGAGACTTCGAGGAACCGATGAGTGGACTGAGGTGCTTGTAAAGGAACGAGCAAGCAATTTCGTGACCACGCTGCTGACATCGTTCACCTACGACCGAGCTTGACCCGGGAACCTTCCTGCAGATGCGCGCATCCGTCGCCACCTGCGAGGAAGCGATGTCCAGGGACCGTCGTTGACGGCAAGCCTTGTCCTCGACCGTCGAAGCGAGACCGGTCCAGCGAACGTCAGCTCGTATTCAAACAGGTGACGGAGCTAGACGGACTTTGCTGCGACAAGGTTCGTTAGGTTCGCCACAATCGTCTACCAGCTTGCTGCCCAGCGAACTGTGGTCAGTTCAGAATGGCCATTTGCAGCTCGGCATGGCGACCTAGTGTTGTCATCCACTCGGTGAACTGCGGTCGACTTTTGATCTGCCGGCCATAATGGCGGCCGAGCGCGGCTGTAAGGTCGCCTTTCCGCCCAAGTTGCTCGTCGGCGAAGCGGATCATCTGCGAATTCGGCCACGCCTGCGGGCGGATCACAATCAAACGGCCGAACAGGTCCTCTGCAGACTCATCTGGGTTCGCCTGTGCCATCAAGGTCAGCATGGCCGCCGTCGAGCGCGACACGCCCATATGGCAATGGACGAGTAGATGGCTTGACTCAATTGTGTCATGCCTTGACTGAAGATCCATTCCGAAACGAAGGATCTCTTCCACATGGTCTGGGCGGGGCATCACCCGCCCCGCTGCTGCCGCGATGATGTCGTGGAAGCGTAGCGTGGTGCGGTGGTGTTTGCCGTAGGTCTGGAATGCATCCAACTCCGGATGCTCCGGATCAATCAGCGACAGGACATGGGTGACGCTTCGGGTGCTCTGGCCCGATAGTTCTTCGATGCCGCAAACCGTCAGTACTGGTGAGAAAACGACATCCATTTCATTCGCTCCTGTCTCTTTCGATCAATAAGAGGCATTGCTCTCGCAGGCGATAAGGCTACCGAATTTCTTATACCTCGGTTTTGGCAGCCGCGACAGGCTTGCTGTTGAACCCTCTAACCAGTTGCTCAAGCGGACCCAGCGGGCTTTCTATGGGAGCGGCTGGGGTAGTCGTGTTTTCAAAAACCGCCAAGGCGCCACCGAAAAGTCAGCGTCGGAAGAAAGTCTCAACGCGGATCACACCATCGAGTGTGTTCATAGTCGT
The DNA here is from genome assembly GCF_000271845.1 of Rhizobium leguminosarum bv. trifolii WSM2297. The sequence continues at coordinate 97,823 of NZ_JH719393.1, forward strand.
GGAAAGAAAGGGATTTGAGTACTGGGCGGTCAAGATATTTCACGGAAATAGGCGGAGATCGGCTGTCCATCCAAGTGGCTTTCAATTTTCGCCCACGCGCCATTCGAAAGGAGGCCCTGAACATGGGCTTTGTGCCTGGCTTCGCTGTCCCAGGTTTCGACCAGAGCATACTGGCAGGGATTACCAGCGGCCTGCATGACAGTAGCGCTCAGGCAACCGGGAGCCTTCGGCAAGTCGGTCTTGACGGATTCCATGATTGCATGGAAGGCAACTTGCTTTTCGGCGAGGGCTTTGAACTGTACGAGGATTTTGATGGACATTTTTGCTCCGGTGTCATCAGAAGGAAACTGATTGCACTGGTAAAATCGATTGGGCCTACGGCACAGACCCAATTCTGCGGAAAGCCTACCCGATCCTGCGAATTGCAGCATTGTCTGCTCCTATCGGGCCCCGGAAATGCGATTGCATGTTTCGTGCGTAGGCCCCTGGGGATAAGCCGAAGAGGTTCTTGAAATCCCGTGTAAATTGAGCGTCACTCGCATAGCCTGCGTCTGCAGCCGCTATGGAAATGGTTACCTCGGAATTCAGGAGGAGCAGTCGCGCTTTTTCAAGTCGTACCTGTTTTCGATAGCGCATCGGCGACAGACCGAAGCAGGCCTGGAAGCGATGCGCAAAATGGGATGGGCTCATTGCTACTTCCGATGCGATATCCGCGACCAGAAGGCTGCGCGGCGTTGGCCTCGATAAAGCGCATAGCCGCCACGAGCTTCGTATCCTCGCGTGTCACCGACGCTCTGAGCATACCGGCCGCATCCGATCGCAACAATCGATAGCAAATAGGGCGCCAACATCCGACAATCAGCGGGGTCGTCAAAAGCGCGCAACAGTCGTAGCAGCGGCCCTGCGAGATCCTCGGTCAGCTCATCGCAATATGCTGGAAGTTCGGATGTCCGAGCGGTATTCAGCACCGGATATGGAGTGTCAGCCAGTTCAATCAGCGTCTTTGCCACCAGAAGCAACGGCAGCTGCAGCTTGAGCGCGATGTAAGGGTTGTCGCCTGAGGCTTCAACGACAGCATCATAAGGTCGCTCCCCATGCAGCACCAGAAAGCGGCGTCTATCGTTGACGAGACGGCCATTTAAGACCGTTTTTTTTCCAGAGGCTGCCACCGCCAGTGTCATGCCGGCATTCCGTCCCCGATGATAGGGCAACGACTGGCTTATTTTCATCAAACCTTAGGCAATGGCGTTAGAGTGACACCCTCGTTCCTAGTCAGATTGCGCATTGTATCCATCAATGCGTCCGTGTCCGGCGTATGGTGGGTGTTCGAAGCGTCCATTTCCATAAGCAGTCCATAAGCTGCTGGGTTCCGTCTGGCAATTCGTTGAAGCTACTCTGCTGCTCAGGTCTTTCGTGACAGGGAAACCAGCGCAAGCTTCAGCTGACATAGGTGGCATGATCCAATGTTTTGGGAAATTCGAGAAGCTTCGGATTTAGCCATGCTGGTCGGAATGACGTTGCACGACAGGATATTTGGCAGAGGGCATGACCACTTCAATTTTGGCGGCAGTCGGTCCAGACAACCCACTGCCGGAGATCCGAGGAATTCTTCGCCTGAGATCAACGATCGCGACCTTCACCGATGTTCCCTAACTTTCGGTCCGATTGCGCACCAAGAGGCGCGGCATGGGAACTCGCCAGTCCGAAGAAGGTTGTCGACAAAACCGTGATAAGGAGGTTTCTTATGGAAAAAATTATTGATGCCGACTTCCGCGTCACTTGGAAGACCCCGGTGTACATTCGGATCGGCGATGGCATGCGCGAGCGCATCGACGGACCAAACGCCGCGCTCGCGGCGCTTCTCCATCGCTGGCCGTCGACCAATCATCGTGAGTTCGGCATCGCGAAGCGCAGATGTGTCGAGGCCATCGCTCGCCGTCAAAGCGCCGAGCTGGCCCGTAGCACGTTCGTGGAGGCAGCACTCGCCGTGAAGGTGTTCGCATGATGATGCTTTCTATCGACGCATCGCACTGGGCGATCCTTCTGGGGACGTTGACACTCACATGCTGGATTGCCGCCGGTCTGGCGGCTGTTCTTGGCACCAACGAACAGATAAGGCGCGGTGAGACCGGTAGAGTTTCCGGGTATGTGACGACGGGCCTGACTGGGGCTGGTATTACCTCGGCAGTGGCAATGATCGCCCTTTTGGTATTCGCCTGACGAGCATTAGACTTCTGCCAAACTGCCGCTTTCCAGGCCGCGAATTTGCCGTTCGGCCTGCGTCGGCACGTCCTTCGAGGCGGCGTTACTCAGATGGAAAAACGTCGTCATCGCCTTCAAACCAGCCTCTCCACAAGCAGTTCCAGGCCAGTTACGGACATAGCGAACGCCGTCAGCCCGCCAACGTCACAATGTCTGTTCGTTCTTCAGGCGATTGCCTGAGAAGCCTGCGGTATTCCTCCTCCGGCTTCCCATAGGCGTCATGCGCGAAGTCTTCCATCGCGGGCCTGTCTCTGATGATGATGCGGCCCCTCTCGCTGCGGATGAAATGATTGCCTTCCAGAATGTGCAATGCTGTCGTCACGCTCGGACGGCGGACTGCCAGCATGATAGCAATGTAGTCATGGGTGAGGACCAGTTGGTTACCATCCATTCTGTCATGGCACATCAATAGCCAACGGGCCAGGCGCTCCTCGATGTTATGGGTCGCGTTTGACAGTGCGGTAAACGTCACCTGGATTGCCAGCGCCTGCGAATAGCAGGCAAGCAGATGCGCGAAAGGCGGGCTCTCCTCCAGCGCTCTCAGAAAGGCGGCAAGCGCAATGCGATGACCGCTGCCCGCGGCTTGCATGATGACTTCATGGGGACTGGTGTCAGAGCCAACGGCGGCTTGCACCGGCGAAAAGCCGTCGCGGCCGAACATTCCGCCTTCCGCCCTGTTGCCATCCGGTGAAATGACGATGACCGAGCCAAGGCCGGAATCTGGAAAATAAACATGCTCGATACGACCACCCGCGGCTGCGATGATGAAGTCCTTCGGCAGATCGACCGGAAAAAGATCAACCCCGATAACCGCTAGGGCTTGCGGCGCAAGCTGTCGAAGAAGGTTGTTCTTGATTGAATGATGAGGGGCGAACATGCGCGCTCCTGTTCTGCAGGCGGGAGCACACATAAACCCTCAGTCGTCACGGCCTACCTATTCGGAATGGTGACGATCGCTTAGCATACACGAAATAGCTCACATATATTATCTTATTCTTGGAAATGCCTTCGGAGGCGCTAGGCGAGCTCCGAACAGGAGAAACGATTGCCTGACGTACCTCGGCTTTTTGTGAAGGGCGGATCGGCCAACGATGCCGCGACACGTCCGCTATCGGACCGGCTGGAATAAGTCGATATTCCGGTGATTACCGTTCGGAAGGCGCCATGAGGGTCGTTAGGAGTATCCGGGCGGTACCGGCCGACAATCGCGCTCATGAGGACCCCGCCTTGCACAAGGTCGGCGCTCACACGATCTTGTTGCGGTTGAGCATGGCTATCGGCGCGCCCCCATTGGCCCGCGCTTCACACCGTCTGTCTCAGGAGCTTCCACGAAACCTGCGATCCGCTTCAGGAGACAAGTCGGAGCCTCTAATGGGTGCTCTTCCGGCACGCCGCGATTATGCTAAGTTCGCAATACCTACCTCAATGAATCTCAACGACCGGGCGATCAATATGAATGCCGCTACCTATTTTCCGGCCGAACGTCTCCAACAGATCCTCGATAGCGCAGTTGATACTGGCATCATCATGCTCGACCCGGGGGGTATCGTCGCAGGATGGAGCAAAGGCGCGGAAAGGCTCCTCGGCTGGTCCCAGGATGAAATGCTCGGGAAGACTCTGATCGGCATTTTCCCACCGGAAGACGGAGGATCGGCCGTTCTCGCTGCCGAGATCTCCGATGCCCGCTCGAAGGGCAAGGGCAGCGGCGAGGGATGGCGGCTGAAACAAGACGGCGGTCGAATTTGGGCCGTTGGTGAGACGACGCCGATCCTCGACGACAAAAAGACACTGGTCGGCTTCGTCAAGATCCTGCGCGATCGTACCGAGCAGCGGCAAACGGAGATCGCGCTCAGGGAACGGACACGTGCCCTCGAAATCCTGAACCGAGCCGGTGCCGCCCTCGCACGGGAAAACGATCTGGAGAAGGTCGTCCAGTTGGTGACTGACGCCGGCGTCGAACTCACCGGCGCCCAGTTCGGTGCATTTTTCTACAACGTCGTCAATTCTGCGGGCGAGAGCTACATGCTCTACACGCTGTCCGGCGTTTCTCGGGAAGCGTTCTCGAAATTCCCGATGCCCCGAAACACGGAGGTTTTCGCTGCGACCTTCCTCGGCGAAGGCATCGTCCGCTCCGAGGATATCACAAAGGACAGCCGATACGGCAAAAACGCACCATACCATGGCATGCCGGATGGCCATCTTCCGGTTCGCAGTTATCTCGCGGTTCCCGTGGTTTCGCGAACGGGCGAGGTGATCGGCGGGCTGTTCTTCGGCCACTCGGAAGCTGGCGTATTCGACGAGGCCTCTGAGAGCGGGCTTGCCGGTCTTGCAGGTGAAGCGGCGATCGCAATGGATAATACGCGCCTGTTCGAGGCTGGCCAGCGCGAGTTGCTGGAGCGACGGCGCGCGGAAGCGGCGCTCAAGGATCTCAATATTAATCTCGAAGACTTGGTGAAACAGAAGACGGAGGAACTGACGCGAAACGCCGAGGCTTTGCGGCAGGCGCAGAAGATGGAGGCGGTCGGCCAACTGACCGGCGGTGTCGCGCACGACTTCAACAATTTGCTCCAGATAATCGTCGGCAATCTCGACACGTTGCTTCGAAACCTACCGGAGGAGTCAGGGCGGCTGAAGCGCGCCGCCGGCCAGGCGATGAATGGCGCAAGACGGGCAGCTGCTCTCACGCAAAGGCTGCTGGCTTTCGCTCGCAGGCAACCGCTCGACCCAAAGCCGGTGGATGCGAACGGCCTCATTCGCGGCATGTCGGAACTCCTGCATCGGACGCTCGGAGAAATTTTCCAGATAGAGATCGTGCTTGCGGGCGGTCTTTGGAAGACCGAAGCCGACCCCAACGAGTTGGAAAGCGCGCTCCTCAACCTCGCCATCAACGCCCGCGACGCGATGCCTGACGGCGGCAAGCTCACGATCGAAACTTTCAACGCGCATCTCGACGAAGCCTATGCTTCGGCGCATGCCGAAGTGCTGCCGGGACAGTACACGGCCATCAGCGTTTCTGATACCGGCATGGGCATGGACGCCGAAACGCTCTCACACGTGTTCGAGCCGTTTTTCACCACCAAAGACCAGGGCAAGGGTACCGGCTTGGGTCTGAGCCAAGTCTACGGCTTTGTGAAGCAGTCGAACGGCCATGTGAAGATTTACTCGGAGGTGGGGGAGGGCACCACGGTCAAGATGTATCTGCCGCGATTGTCCGTCGACGGGGCTGACGAGGAGGCGATGGATAACGTGGCGATCCCGGAGGCCGCCGCCGGCGAGGTCGTGCTCGTCGTTGAGGACGATCCAGATGTTCGCGCCTATTCGGTGGAGTCGCTGCGAGAGCTTGGGTACCATGTGTTGGAAGCCAAGGACGGTCCTGCGGCGCTACAAGCCTTGTTCAGCAATGGCAGGGTCGATCTGATCTTTTCGGACGTCGTCTTGCCGGGCGGCATGAGCGGCGCGGAAGTTGTTTCCAAGGCGCGCGAGAGCTTCCCGGAATTGAAGGCTCTATTCACAACAGGGTATTCCCGAAACGCTATCGTGCATCACGGTCGTCTCGACAAAGGTGTGCATTTGCTCCCCAAGCCGTTCTCCTTCGAAGATCTTGCCGCCCGCGTGCGAGACGTTCTGGATCGCTGAACATCCGGCCTGAGCTAGCATCATGCAAGAACGTGATTCCATCGCTCGGAGCCATGCAGGGTTCTAGTGTTGCGAAAGAGCCCTTCCGCTTCTGCAGCCGTGCATGATCATCCAATCGCCGCTCTCTTCGGACGGTATCGGGATTCAACCGACCTGTTCCACCGTCAACGTCCCCGCTGAAAGCGGCTTGATCAGGGACTTGGCTGAGACGGTTGGATCGAGCCATTCGGCCCATGCATTCCGCTCCAGGATGACGATCTGCCGATCGTGATAGGGTGCGATGTCCGGTCCCGGCTCCATCGTCAGCATGGTGAAGGCGTGGCCCATCTCCGGCGTTTCACGCCAGATGCCGGCGATGCAGAAGATCGGCTCGTCCTTCTTGGTGAATAGCCACTTGTCCTTGCGCTTCTTTTTCGGTTCCGTGGGATTGGTGAACTCGTAAAAACCGTCGGCGACGATCAGGCAGCGATTGGACGTGAACTCCCGGCCTTCCGACCTGAAATTATACACCGGCCGCTTGTTCGGCCCGGGCCAGCTCCAGCGCCGCTGTACGAGCTCGGCGTCTTGTGCGCCGTCGATCGCTCTGACGATGGGACCGATATCGGTGATCTTGATGTCCTCCCTTGCTTCGAGGTTCGGAATGCCTTCACCGAAGCGGATCTTGATCTTCAGGTCAGCGAAGTCCTTGGCGATCGAGGCAGCATCCACCATCAGCCGATAATCATTGCACATGCGTCCTCCATTTCAGGCTGGTTGCTTCGAAAGCGTGTTCCTGATATGTTCTATATATGATGAGCGCGAAGGTTTTCCAGTCCGACGCCCCGCTCGACGAGCGCCGCGTCATCATAAGACGCCATGATGGCGATGTGGAGATGGTGGAGCTGCCCTGGGGGCTGCGCCCCCGCAACGGCGGTCCACGTGCGGTGAACGTGGTCCGATCGGAAGGGCGAGTGTTTCCGACGCTCCGCTGCCTGGTGCCGGCATCTGAGTTTCGCCACAAGAACTTCAGCTTCTCGCTCGCCAATGGCGACTGGTTTTATTTCGCCGGCATCTGGCGGCAGGCGACCGATGGTTGGCCGGAGGCCTATGCCATACTGACGATCGAGGCGAATGCCGATATTGCGCCATTTCACGACCGACAGATGGCGGTGCTGACACGCGACCAATGCATGGCCTGGCTCGACGGTCTTCTCCCCGAAGACGAAATCCTGCGGCCGCTGCCGGCGGGTACATTCCGCGTCAAGCACCACTACGCTCCCGCCCAGCCGATGCTTGCGGTCTAAAGCGCTAGTCGCAACTGCGGCTCCGTCCCAGAGGCCCGCCGTTCCAGCGAGGACAGGGCGACGCCGAGCAGCCGTATGCCTTTTCGCGGCGGAAAGTTCGGCGTCAGCAGGCTGACGGTGTCCTCAAGATCGGCGATCATCCTCAGAGGTGCCGCAACCGTCTTGCCGCGGGTGATATGGTGGAAGTCGGCGTTTGATCTTGAGCGTCACCGTCTGGCGCCGATCCCATTGACCTCGCAATAAGCTCACACCTTTTCGATCAGCGGCTGAGGCCCTTCAAGGGCCGGTTCAAAGGCAGGGAGGTCTTGTGAGAAGATATCCTCGGCACGCTGATCGCCGCCCGCGACGAGCTATTTCGTGGCCCAGATGTAGAGTTGACCGACACCCATTCGTCATGAAGGCGTAACCTTAACCGATCGGTCACGGAGAACGCAAATGACCAAGGTCGCTTTCAATATCAGCATGTCGCTCGACGGCTTCATTACCGCAGGAAACCAGACCAGGGAGGAACCACTCGGCAAGAACGGCGAATTTCTTCATGAATGGTTCTTCAGCAGCGGTGCAGAGGGCGATACATATGTGCAGCGCCTCACCAGCAATGTTGGCAGCGTGATCTGCGGGCGCAAATGCTATGACGACTCGATCCCATACTGGGATGAGAACGGGCCGACGGGGCCGTTAAAGCTGCCGCTTTTCGTCGTCACCCGCCGGCCGTTACTCGCCTCGCACAGCGCTGGAATCTATCACGCGGCTGGGACAATTCCCGACGCGGTGAAGCAGGCGAAGTCGGCGGCCAGAGGCAAGGATGTGAGCCTCATGGGCGGAGCCGACGTCTTTCGCCAAGCACTGGCCGGCGGGTTTGTCGACGAGATCGAGTTGCATATCGTGCCGGTGCTCTTTGGTGCTGGGACTCGCCTGTTCGACACGCTGCCCAATCAGATCAAGCTTGAGCCCACCAGCATGCTCGACACGCCACCCGCTCGGCATATCGCCTATCGCATTGTGAAGTAAGCGAACGCGACCAGCCCTGTTGGACTAAGGTCCAATCCATAAATACCTTTCACGCCACTGGCACTGAAATAGTGGGTCAACGGTCTCGCACGGCGGGGGTTTTCGAGGCGTCCGGCTTGTTGCCGTTCTGGAGAAGAAGATCGCATAATGTATCGATCGGAACTCTGGGCTCAGGCGGCTGACGACCAGCGTGGGTGCTTCGATACAGCATTTAGTTTCGCGCGTTGGCAGGGGTGTGCAGTGAAGCCCCCGCCTTTTCGGCCGCTGCCCGCAGACGCTTATCCCTGGTCCATAAGACCGCTCGTTGATCGAGGAGGACTGAGGCCATCAAGTGGGCATCTGTGTAGCCAATGCCCATACTAAAAATGGCGTGGCGATCAATCATCCTCATAACTTCGTCGTGCGTAGCGACGAACGCTTCGCGCTGGGCCGCCAGGAAAGCTATCACGCTACTGCGATCCCGAAGGCTGCCAAGTGCGAGCTCTCCGATTACGGATGGATGGCATAAGAGACGGTCGTCCTCAATAATCCTACGCAGCTCTGAATCGGCATGCCGGAAATGATCGATCCAGATGGAAGTGTCGGCAAGTATCACTTGGCAGGTGCGCTCCGGCGGCGTGGGGCTGCCTCCGCATCCGGCATAGTTCCGCCGAGCGCGATCAGGCGTTTTCCCGACTCCACACGAACAAGCGTCTCCAACGCTTGGCGGACCAGAGTGGCGGTTTCTTTCGTGCCCGTCAGAAATCTAGCCCTTTCCATGAGGGTGTCGTCGAGATTGATGGTCGATCGCATCGTTTGGCTTCCTGATTATGGTGTTATGGATAGCACCATTTGGTGATAAAATCTACGCCTGATCTCCACTCCAATACGTCGGCCGTCGGATGTGCCAAATCTAGCAGTGAGATATTTTGCCGCAGGCGCGCGAATTCCTTGTCCCATCGACTGCACGATTGTGGAATGGCGGGGTCGGTGGTTCGCATCCCTTCAAGGCGAGCAATTGCACAGCCGCTTAGTCATCGCTACCTTCGGGGCGTACCGGTAGCGGGTCATGACTTCCTCCTGTCCGGCACCTCGCGCACTTCACTCCTGGTGGTGAAGAATCGGAGGCCTTAACATGACGCTTCATCCCACGAACGGGCAGCGACGATCATGTACGAGGGATACATTGCCTGCTTGGATGCCCGTGCCTGGAAAGCGATGCTCGCGGTCTAAAGCGCTAGTCGCAACTGCGGCTCCGTCCCAGAGGCCCGCCGTTCCAGCGAGGACAGGGATACGCCGAGCAGCCGTATGCCTTTTCGCAGCGGAAAGATCGGCGCGAGCAGAAAGTCGACGATATCCTCGAGATCGGTGATCCCCGGCAGCGCTGCGGGAACCGTCTTGCTGCGGGTGATCTGGTTGAAGTCGGCGTATTTGACTTTGAGCGTCACCGTCTTGGCGCCGATCGCATTGGCCTCGCAATAAGCCCAAACCTTTTCGATCAGCGGCTGAAGCCCTTCGCGGGCTGGCTCGTAGCTATGGAGGTCCTGGGAAAACGTATCCTCGGCGCCAACGGATTTGCGCACGCGGTCCGGCTTGACGCGGCGCTCATCGATGCCGCGGGCGATGCCATAGAAATAGGGTCCCGACTTCCCAAAATGTTCGACCAGAAATTCAAGCGTCTTTTCCTTGAGGTCGGCGCCGGTGTCGATCCCGAGCCGATGCATCTTTTCGGCCGTTGCCGGGCCGACACCATGGAATTTCTTGACGGGCAGAGCCTCGACGAAGGCCAGTCCGTTCCTCGGCGTGATGACAGCCTGGCCGTTCGGCTTGTTCAGGTCGCTCGCCATCTTGGCGAGGAACTTGTTATAAGAAATCCCGGCCGAGGCGTTGAGGCCGGTGACTTGCTTGATCTTTGCGCGGATCTCCAGCGCGATCTCGGTGGCGATGTCCATGCCCTTGAGATTTTCGGTGACATCGAGATAGGCCTCGTCGAGCGACAGCGGCTCGATCAGCGGTGTGTATTCGGCGAAGATCTCGCGGATCTGCTGGGACACTGCCTTGTAGACATCGAAGCGGGGCGGCACGAAGATCAGGTCCAGGCATTTGCGCTTGGCTGTCACCGATGGCATCGCCGAATGGACGCCGAAGGCGCGTGCCTCGTAGCTCGCTGCGGCCACCACGCCGCGGGCCGCAGATCCACCGACGGCGATCGGTTTGCCGCGCAATTCCGGGTTATCGCGCTGCTCGACCGACGCATAAAATGCATCCATGTCGACGTGGACGATTTTTCGGACTGGGGATAAGCTCAGGTCATTCATAGCGGCTCAGCGATCGCGACGAGATCGGCTTTCGCGCCGAAACAAAAAGGGAACATAGCAGGCTTTCGCGCGATATCAACTGTTTCGGTGGGCGCCTCGTCGCGGCTCGCGAAACTACCGGTACGGCATCGGCGCCGCTCACCGCCTTTCCTTCCTGCTTTCACTATTGGCGGGAATCGTGCGATGATTGCTCTGTCCTACCGACCGGAGCTGCCGTGAGCCCCAACACCCATAACCGCCTTGTCCTGGACTTCATGGCCATGCGCGCCAAGAAAGTCACTGACAGCGTGCCGGTCGATACCATCATGGACTATGGAATCGACAAGGGGCTCAGCTTGGACCAAGTGGAGGCCGCGTTAATTCACGCCAGCAATCAGGAGTGGATTTTGCTGGTCGGGTCGAATGTGCATCTGTCGCAAGCAGGCTACGCGGCGATTGGGCCTGCGAACGACAACTCGCTTTCCCGCTAATTCTCTCGCAGTGGCGCTCAGTCGGAGCTGTTGCCTTCCGCGCTTTCATCCGACGATTTCTTGACGATGAAGTGGGGGGCAAGGCCACAAAACTGAAGTGCGCGGTCATGCGGACGCCGCCGTTCAGGGCATCAGGTGGCGGTGGCGCCGATTTCGCGATCCCAGCGTTCCAGCATTGCCTTGCGCTTTGCCGGGTTCCATAGGTCTTAAAGTCTCAGCCGATCGGCTTGATGTCCTCGAAACGCGGCGGCGTCTCCGTCGGAATGACCGCGCTCTTGGAGGGCGGCTGGAAGGAATTTGCATCCTTCATGCGGAAACCGACGACAAGAATCTCCGCTATGCAGCCAGTCTCCCAGGCGCCGCCCCCTCACACTCAAAGCGAGGTTAGCCATGAGAGATAGCCGTCGCAGCTGGACACTGATCCGAGCGCGGTCGCGTTGACCTACTGCCCCCGGAATCGGATCGAGAACGGCTTCTTCGGACTCGGTTGGCTGGCCGGGCTTTCCCCGGACGCCGCCCCCGGCCCCGTGCAGATTTCGCGCATGGCAGGCTGTGACTTGCCAGTGCTCTCGCCCTCCTTCTATGACGAGAGATTCTAAAAAAGCCTGCTCAAAACCGTCACGAGCCCAAACGAGAGTGCCGAAATGATCGCCGCAGCGGGTAGGGTAACAACCCATGCGACCACGATATTGCCCGCCAGGCCCCACCGGACCGCAGAGACCCGCCTTGCAGCGCCGACGCCGATGATGGCGCCGGTTATGGTGTGGGTTGTCGAAACGGGGATGCCGAGCCATGTGGCGCCGAAGAGCGTCAGAGCGCCGCCCGTTTCGGCACAGAAGCCTTGCATCGGGTTCAGCCTAGTGATCTTCGAACCCATCGTATGAACGATGCGCCAGCCGCCGAACAGCGTGCCGAGGGCCATTGCGGCCTGGCATGAAAGCACGACCCAGAGCGGCACATGAAAGCTGCCGCCGAGATAACCCTGCGAGTAAAGAAGCACGGCAATGATACCCATGGTCTTCTGCGCGTCATTGCCGCCATGGCCGAGAGAATACAGCGATGCCGACAGGAATTGCAGGAAGCGGAATGATCGATCGACGGCAAACGGTGTCTGCCGGATGAAAGTCCAGGTTACCGCCAGGATGAGAAACAGCGCTAGAAGAAAGCCTATCATCGGCGACATGACGATTGCGGCAGCCGTCTTGAGAAGCCCGCTCCAGACAATCGAGCTCAGCCCTGTCTTGGCAAGGCCTGCGCCGACGAGACCGCCGACCAGGGCATGGGAGGAACTCGACGGAATGCCGAATATCCAGGTCAAGACATTCCAGACGATAGCGCCGACCAGGGCCGCGAAGATCACCTGCGGGGTGACAATCGCCGGATCGATAATGCCCGTTCCGAGCGTCTCGGCCACATGTAGCCCGAAGAACAGGAAGGCGATGAAATTGAAGAAGGCTGCCCACAGAACCGCATATTGCGGCCTTAGAACCCGCGTCGATACGATTGTCGCTATCGAGTTAGCCGCATCGTGCAGGCCGTTGAGAAAATCGAATAACAGAGCGACCCCGATAAGGCCGACCAGCAGAGGAAATGCGAGAGTGGCATCCATCAGACATTCTCGATCACGATGCCGCTGATCTCGTTGGCGACATCTTCGAAACGGTCGACCACCTTTTCCAGCTCGCCATAGATCTCGCTGCCGATCATGTAGGCCATCGCATTGTCGGCACCGTGCCGGCGAAACAGGTCTTTGAGCCCCTGCTCGTGGAGCTCATCTGACCGGCCCTCAACGCGCGTCACCTGCTCGACAATGGCTGACAGTCGCGGTGCATTGGCGTTCATGCGATCAAGCAGCGGGATTGCCTCCGCAACAAGATTTGCGGCCTCGACGATAGTCTTGCCCATCTCCTGCATGCGCGGATCAAAGCTGCTCTGCTCGAAGAGCCGAATGGTCTTAACGGTCTTGTGCATCATGTCGATCGCATCGTCCATGGATTGAATGAGATCCTTGATGTCTCCACGATCGAAAGGGGTGATGAAACTTCGCCGGACCGCCAGCATTACTTCGCGGGTGATATCGTCCGCCCGGTCTTCCAATCGAACGATCGTTTCGCATTGATGCTCGATCTCAATGCCCGACAGCAACCTGTCTAACGCTTGTGCGGCTTCGACGATCGTCTTGGAATGTTGCTCGAAGAGTTCAAAAAACCGGTCTTCGCGTGGCATCAACCTTCGAAACCAACCCAGCATTAGAACCTCGCGATTTTTTGCTCTGCACTATAGACGACGACAGCGGACCGTCATCCGGGACAGCCGTGTCCTAACCTCTATCTCCTTGAAGAGAAAGGGGTCGATTCCGATTTGTGACAGATTTATGACAATCCCGCCTTGAAAAAGCAGTATGCTTGAAGGCATTGTCACTCAGCTATGGTTTAGCTGGTTCAATGTGAGCTTCACCTTCGCTTTGCCGCCCGGGAGATCAATATGCCTTCAGCCAAAAGCTCAGCCAGCGCGCGGCGGCTAAAATGAATGCCAAGAAAACCAGATCATACCTCAGCCGGTTGGCAGCCGGGGCCGAACAGCTGTTTCGGGGAGAAGCGATGGAGCAGTTTGCCGCTATCTGCTACCGGAGAATTGACGAAAACGCGGTCCAGGTCCTGTTGATCACATCTCGCGACAGCGGCCGCTGGGTCATCCCCAAGGGCTGGCCTATCAGTGCGCTGTCACCGCACCAGGTTGCCGAGCGCGAGGCTTGGGAAGAAGCCGGCGTGATTGGAAAGGCGAAAAAGCGCCCCTTTGGCTACTATACCTATATCAAGACACTCGACACCGGTGAACGAGTTCCGTCCATAGTCCAAGTCCATCTTTTGGAAGCTAAAAAAACGGATGAAAACTTCCCGGAGGAAAAGCAACGAAGCAGCCAATGGCTCTCACCGTTCGAAGCTGCTGGTCTCGTTCGCGAGCCCGAACTTAAAAGCTTGTTAAAGAAGGTCGAAAAGGCGATCGCGAGGTCCCGTCAAGCCGATATTAAGAAGAGCTAAGGTCTCCAAGGGCGCGGGGTGAGCACGTCCGCGCCAGGTAAATGGCGACAACGTCGCTGCCGAGCAGTTGCGTATCGGCTATGGTCCCTGAGCATCGCCCGGCCCGCGTCCGGCAATGGACAGGATCCGCTTTGGTACTAATATCCTGACTGGTTGACTGGCCTGGACCTCGCAGCCTGTTCATCCTGAAGCAGTGCAGCGGCGAGCGCATCTATCATGTGCCGGGCCAGGAGTATTACGAGGCTTCGGGCGAGAGCATTGCTTCGCCGCTTCAGCGGCACTGCCTAGATACAGTCACGCTCTTCAAATTCGCTTGCCGGCCCATCCGAAAGACCGCGCTGCGCCATGAAAGTCATTGACAACGGGCCGGTCGATCGAGGCGCCGAAGGGCATGATGTTCATTACTATCGGGGACGAGACGGGCATCGCCAATGTCTTCGTCTGGCCAAAAACTCGCGCCGGGTGGTGCTCGGCGCCAGCATGATGGCGATCAACGGTAAGATGCGGCGGGAAGGGGAGGTGGTTCACCTCGTCGCGCAGCAGCGTTCGATCTCTGGGCCGATCTGTCCCGGAAACCGGCAGCACAATCTGTCATCTATTAAACGCTCCGGACAGTCGCAACGCTACCGCCGCTGGCGGCCCGGCGCGTCGCAAGCGCCTTGACCGAAAAGAGCGCGTAGATGACCAGCGGAAGGCAGACGAGATAGGAGGTCCTGATGCCTGCATGTTCTGCAATTAAACCGAGCAGCGGCGGCGCCAGGAAAAAGACCACGAAGGTCATCTGGCCGAGAGCGGCGACGTTGAGATGTGCCGCGCGATCAGTGCGCTGGGCCGCCGCCGAGACGGCCAGGGGATAGACCGCGCTGCAGCCGGCGCCCATCAAGGCGAAGCCCGCCAGTGCAACATAGGCATGCGGTGCGCCCCAGACGGCGCAGATGCCGATCGCGGAAAGAACAAGCAGCATCGTGGCGACGGTCCGCGCGCCAAACCGATCAACCAGCGGATCGACGAATAGGCGCGCCAGCGCCATGCAAAAAGTGAAAAGTGTCAATCCCAGTCCGCCGATGAAGGGCTCGACTGAAAACACGTCGCGCATATAGATCGCCGACCAATCGATCCCGGCACCTTCGACGAGAAAGGCGCCGATGCCGATTACGCAGAGCGGCATTAGCCCCCAGGTAGGAAGCGCTAGCAGCGGCGCCTTGCCCTCGTCCAACGTGATCCGCGCTGGCGCATTGCGCATGCCGGCGATCGCCCAGATGCCGATGGCAAGGACCGCGACAAAGGTCACGGCGAGATGTAGCTGCATAGAAATACCGGCTTGGCGCACGACCGAAGAGACAAGCGCCGTGACGAAGAAGCCGAGGCTCCAGAAACCATGGGCTCTGTTCATCACGCCGCGTCCCAGCTGCGCTTCGATGCGGTCGATCTCGACATTGAGATTTATCTCCAGCGCGCCGGCGAGTAGCCCCTCGACGAAAAGCACACAGAACACGGCTGGCGCACCACCGATCCATGGGACAAGCGAAAGCAGCGCAGATGTGCCGAGAACTGTAATAAACGCCGTCGCCCGCGCGCCGAGCGCGGCGATCAAGGGCGAAGACAAAGTCAACGAAATCAAGGCGCCGATCGCAGCCCCTATCAACGTCAACCCGAGTTCGGACTTATCGACGCCAAGCGCAACCTGCAAATCCGGCATCCTCGACAGCAGCGCCCCCAGCGACACGGCGAAGAGAAAGAAGCAGACATAGATCCGCTGCTGCGGCGCAATTTTCATGATGCAACTCCGGGGATTGACGCGTCGAAGCAAAACACGCGCTTTTGGATCTGTGATGAATACCTCACAGGGCAGGAGATCAAAACTTGTTTTTGTGGGCTGCGGCAGACCTGGCGTCTTCCAACCCCTGCGCGCGCTCGACGGGCTTGACCTCAGCGACTTCCATCGGGTTACCCGCCAAACGGGAAATATATTCAATATGCCAGCCTTTTGCTTGCCGCTCAGCTCGCCACAGCGATCGCGCAGTCTATTGATCAAGGTAAGCCACAGGCGCTGCCGCTAGGTCCTAGATCGTTCTAAGGCGCCCGTCGCGGCATGCGAAAAAAATTCCTAATCGGTCCATCGATTTGAATCCGTTCATGGAATCCTTCGCGCCCGCCGCGCGCTCAACTTGCGCGTGCTAAGCGCGCATTGACTCGTTTTCGCTTTGAGAACAAATACAGAACATATGTCACCTCTTTTCAAGTTAAAAACGGTTTGCCGTAAAGGAGATCATGACTACAGCCGTTGCCACTTCGAACGCCGTTCTCGACGAGCTGCGCGAGAAAATCGCCAGCCTGGAAGGAGCAGGTTCGCGCAATCGCAGCGTCCTGCCGTTCGGGATTGGCGAGATCGATGCGCAGCTGCCGGGAGGAGGTTTGGCCCATGGCGCGCTGCATGAAGTCGCTGGCGGCGGAAACGGCGTGATCAACGGCGCGGCCGCGGCCCTTTTCATCGGCGGCATCGCCGCCCGCACCACCGGCAAGGT
This sequence comes from Rhizobium leguminosarum bv. trifolii WSM2297, assembly GCF_000271845.1. The sequence continues at coordinate 114,348 of NZ_JH719393.1, forward strand.
GGTCTGGTGCCTCACCCGCTTTGATCTGTTCTTTCCAGCGCTCGCCCAGGTCGGGCTTCACCCCGACCGCGTCATCTTCGTCGAGTGCGACAAGGAAGAGACGGTGCTAGCCAGTTTCGAAGAGGCGTTGCGTTATGGCGGTCTCGGCGCCGTCGTCGCCGAACTGGTGCGCCTGCCGATGACGGCATCGCGCCGGCTGCAGCTCGCAGCGGAAAAGTCCGGCACATTGGGCCTGGTGATCCGCCGCTGGCGACGCCAGACCGAAGCCTCCGACTTCGGCATGCCGACCGCTGCGGCAACCCGCTGGAGGATCTCGGTTCTGCCGTCCGAGCCGCTCCCGGTGCCGGGCGTCGGCCGCGCACGCTGGCTGGCGGAGCTGATGCGGGTGAGATCAGGCGAGGGAGGAGAATTTATTATCGGAGCATGTGATGCCCAGGGTCGTATCTGTCTTTCTTCCGACCTTGCCGATCGACAGGATCAGGCGGGCCGATCCTTCGCTCTCTCCTGACACCCCCCTCGTGGTAATCGCGAGGAGCGGCTCGAAGCGATGGATTGCCGCGGCCGACCGGGCAGCGCTCAAACTTGGCCTTCGTATCGGTATGCCGGCCGCCAAGGCGCAGGCGCTGGTTCAGGGCCTGGTGATGATCGATGCCGATCCGGCCGCCGACCTCGCAGCGCTCGAACGGCTGACGCTCTGGGCCTTGTCGCAATACTCCCCCGTGGTTGCCATGGATCCTCCCGACGGCCTCGTCATGGATACCGAAGGCGCTGACCATCTTCAGGGTGGCGAAGATTTGATGCTATCAGGTCTGGTCAATCGCTTCCGTGCCCGCGGTCTCACAGCGCGAGCGGCGATCGCCGACACCTGGGGCGCGGCGCATGCACTTGCCCGGTCCACGGATCGCGAGACGATCATCATCGGCCGCGGCGGGACGGCCAAAGCCGTGCACCATCTGCCGCTGTCGTCATTGCGCCTGCCTGCCGAGATCGTCGCAAGCCTCCGCATACTCGGTTTCGCCACCGTCGGCGATCTGGCGGCCACGCCGCGGGCGCCCCTGACCCTGCGTTTCGGGCCGGAGGTCGGAAGGCGCCTCGACCAGATGTTCGGCCGGCTTGCCGAGCCGATCGATCCGATCCGGACGGCGGATCTCATCGAGGTCCAAAAATCCTTCGCCGAGCCGATCGGGGCACCGGAAACGATCGAGAAGTACGTCAGCCGGCTGGTGCGGCAGCTCTGCCTGGAGCTCGAGAAGCGGGGACTGGGCGTACGGCGTGCCGACCTTATCGTCCATCGCGTCGACAACACGCTTCAATCGCTTCGGGCGGGCACTGCCAAGCCGGTGCGAGACATCGCCTGGCTGACAAAACTCTTCCGCGATCGGATCGAGAAGATAGAGCCTGGCTTCGGCATCGAGAAATTGAGCCTGGCCGCCATTATTGTCGAACCGCTCGTCGACGTGCAGTCTGCCTCCTCCCTGATCGAAGAGCAGGTGACCGATGTGACGCCGCTGATCGACGTGCTTGGGAATCGCGGCGGCCAGCGGATTTTCCGTGTCACGCCAGTGGCAAGCGACGTGCCGGAGCGCAGCGTGCAGCGCATCGCGCCGACTGCCGACGAGGATGGCGCCACCTGGCCGCTCCATTGGCCGAGGCCGTCCCGGCTGCTGCCGCATCCGGAAGCGATTGAGGTGATTGCGCTTCTGCCCGATCATCCGCCGGTCTCATTCACCTGGCGCGGCAAGCGGCGCCGGGTGAAGCGCGCCGATGGCCCGGAGCGGATTTTTGGCGAATGGTGGCAACGCAGCTCCGAATGGGCCGCCGTTCGCGATTATTTTGTCGTCGAGGACGATGCCGGTGAACGCTTCTGGATTTTCCGCTCCGGTGACGGCGTCGAGGCGAACACCGGATCGCGCAAATGGTTTCTGCACGGGGTGTTTGCGTGATGCGCTACGCCGAACTGCAGGTCACCACGCATTTCTCCTTCCTCAGGGGCGCCAGCTCGGCGCAAGAGCTGTTTGCGAGCGCAAAGCTGATGGGTATCGAAGCGCTCGGCATCGTCGACCGCAATAGCCTGGCCGGTATTGTCCGGGCGCTGGAGGCGTCGCGCGCCACCGGCCTGCGACTGGTCGTCGGCTGCCGGCTTGATTTGGCTGACGGCATGTCGATCCTCGTCTATCCCACAGATCGCGCCGCCTATTCCCGGCTGACAAGGCTGTTGACGCTCGGCAAAGGCCGGGGCGGGAAAGCCAAATGCATCCTGCACCTCGATGATGTGGCACTTTACTCGGAGGGATTGATTGGTGTGCTGGTTCCGGACATGCCGGACGAGACCTGCGCCGTGCAGCTGAGGAAGATGGCCGAGGTGTTTGGTGATCGCGCTTATGTCTCGCTCTGTCTGCGCCGCCGTCCGAACGATCAGCTGCGGCTGCATGAGCTGTCGAACCTGGCGGTGAAGCATCGGGTAAAGAGCGTGGTCACCAACGACGTGCTGTTTCATGAGCCCGGCCGGCGGCAGTTGCAGGATGTCGTCACCTGCATCCGCACCGGCACCACCATCGACGATGTCGGCTTCGAGCGCGAGCGGCATGCCGATCGCTTTCTGAAGCCGCCGGAAGAAATGGCGCGCCTGTTCCCGCGTTACCCGGAAGCGCTGGAGCGAACCATGGAAATCGTCGAGCGCTGCAGGTTCTCGCTCGAGGAGCTGATCTATCAGTACCCGGAAGAAGCGCTGATCCCCGGCATGACGGCGCAACAGTCGCTGGAGCACTACACCTGGGAGGGCGTCAAGACGCGCTACCCGGAAGGGCTGCCGGCACATGTCGAAAAGACGATCCGCCACGAACTCGCTCTGATCGAGACGATGAAATACGCTCCCTACTTTTTGACGGTGTTCTCCATAGTCCGTTATGCCCGGTCGCAGGGCATTCTTTGCCAGGGCAGGGGATCTGCAGCCAATTCCGCGGTTTGTTACGTGCTCGGCATTACCTCGATCGACCCCGAAACAAATGACCTTCTCTTCGAAAGGTTCGTCTCCCAGGAGCGCGACGAGCCGCCCGACATCGATGTCGACTTCGAGCATGAGCGGCGGGAGGAGGTGATCCAGTGGATCTACACGACCTACGGCCATAACAAGGCTGCACTTTGCTCGACGGTCACACGCTACCGCGCCAAGGGCGCCATTCGGGACGTCGGCAAGGCGTTGGATCTGCCCGAGGATCTGATCAAGGCGCTTTCCTCCGGCATCTGGTCCTGGTCGGAAACGGTCGGCGAGAGCCAAGTACGCGGCCTCGGCCTCAATCCCGAGGACAGACGTCTCGCTTTAACGCTTACACTTGCCCAGCAGCTGATGGGAGCGCCGCGGCATCTCGGCCAGCATCCCGGCGGCTTCGTTCTGACCCGCGACAGGCTGGACCACCTGGTGCCGATCGAACCGGCGGCGATGGTCGACCGCCAGGTCATCGAATGGGACAAGGATGACGTCGAGGCGCTCAAAATGATGAAGGTCGATGTCCTGGCGCTCGGCATGCTGACCTGTATGGCCAAGGCCTTCGCCTTCATCGGCGAGCACAAACATCAGGATCTCGATCTCGCGGCGATCCCGCAGGAGGATCCCCCGACCTATGCGATGATCCAAAAGGCCGACACCTTGGGGACGTTTCAGATCGAAAGCCGCGCCCAGATGTCGATGCTGCCGCGCATGAAACCGAACACCTTCTACGACCTCGTCATCCAGGTGGCGATCGTCCGCCCCGGGCCGATCCAGGGCGACATGGTCCATCCCTATCTCCGCCGGCGCGAAGGCAAGGAGAAGGTGGAGTACCCGACACCCGAACTGGAGGCGGTCCTTCACAAGACCTTGGGCGTGCCATTGTTTCAGGAATCGGCGATGAAGGTGGCGATGGTCTGTGCGGGGTTCACCGGCGGCGAGGCCGACCAACTTCGGAAATCCATGGCCACCTTCAAGTTTACCGGCGGGGTCTCGCGATTCCAGGACAAGCTCGTATCGGGGATGGTCCGGAACGGCTATCCAAGAGAGTTCGCCGAAAAGACATTCAAGCAACTGGAGGGTTTTGGCTCCTACGGGTTCCCCGAAAGCCATGCCGCATCCTTCGCGCTGATTGCCTACGCCTCCAACTATTTGAAGTGCCATTTTCCCGACGTCTTCTGCGCGGCGCTCTTAAACTCGCAGCCCATGGGCTTTTACGCCCCGGCGCAAATTGTCGCCGATGCCAGGAAGCACGGCGTGGAAATCCGCCCGATCTGTATCAACCGCTCGCGCTGGGACTGCACGCTCGAGGAGGTGGAGAGTACCGGCCGGCATGCGGTGCGGCTCGGCATGCGCCTGGTGCGGGGATTGGCGACCGCCGACGCGGCGCGTATCGTCGCCGCGCGCGCCGACGAACCCTTCACCTCGGTGGACGACATCTGGCGGCGGTCCGGGGTGCCGGTTGCCTCTCTCGTCGAGCTTGCCGAAGCCGATGCCTTCCTGCCCTCATTTCAGCTCGAGCGAAGGGATGCACTCTGGGCGATCAAGGCGCTGCGCGACGAGCCTCTGCCGCTATTCACCGCCGCGGCGGAACGCGAGGCGCGGGCGATTGCCGAGCAGCAGGAGCCGGAGGTCGAACTGCGGCAGATGACCGAAGGGCACAACGTCGTCGAGGATTACAGCCATACCGGCATGACACTCCGGCAGCACCCGTTGCAATTCCTGCGGGGCGGCTTGACCAAACGCCGGATCGTCGCCTGTGCCGAGGCAATGACGGCGCGTGACGGGCAATGGCTGATGGCGGCCGGCCTGGTGCTGGTGCGGCAACGACCGGGGTCGGCGAAGGGCGTGATGTTCATCACTATCGAAGACGAGACTGGTATTGCCAATGTCGTCGTCTGGCCAAAACTGTTCGAGCGCTCGCGCCCCGTGGTGCTCGGCGCCAGCATGATGGCGATCAACGGTCGGATCCAGCGGGAAGGGGAAGTGGTTCACCTCGTCGCCCAGCAGCTATTCGATCTCTCGGCCGATCTGTCGGGTCTTGCCGGGCGCGACGGCGCATTCCATCCGCCGACTGGTCGCGGCGATGAGTTCGCCCATGGCTCACCCGGCAGCCCGGATTCACGCGAAAAAGCGCCTCCAGGGGTTCGGGCCAGGGATCTGTTCCTGCCAGATCTCCATATCGATACGTTGAAGATCAAGAGCAGGAATTTTCAGTGATGCTTCGGGCAAACGAATGGGTGCGCGGTTCAATTCCTCTCAGCCGCAAGATCGAAGCGGGAGATTATTTAAGAGGGCTTATCTTAGCGCCCTCCTTATTTAAATAAAGTGCACGGGGTTTAAATAGCGGCTCAAAACCGTACTCGCGCGATGTCTGACTCCGAACCTAATCAGCGTGGCCGCTTCGTCGAGACGTCCGTTGCGGACGAATGGGTGCGGGCATTCGTGCCTTCGCGGTTCATCCATGACCTTTTCCAGCAAATCCGTTTTTGACCGCCGGACAGCTCGCCCAACAGACAGTCCTATCCGCGCAAACCGTAAATGCAGCGTTGACTGACTTAGCTAGTACGTTCGGTATCTCGACGGGCGTGCCTCAACCGACGATGAGCCGGTGGCGTTCACCAAGATGTGCCTGCAGGAACCAAGGACGTTGCGCAACGTTTCGTGCCAGTACGCACACCCGACGTACAAAATCCATACATCAACTTGACGGGTACGTCATTTGGACGTACAGATAGCCACACTGTTACACCAGAATAGGAGGCGAGTATGCTTGCTTTCAAGGACATGACTGCCGAAATCGATGAACCAAACGACGCACGTATGGGCTTCCGTACAAAGGCCCGCATCAAGGCGGCAATCCAACGCGCTGCTGCGCTGTCCGGTGTAGACGACTCTGCTTTTACGATCAACGCTGCTTATCAATCCGCTATGACGACGATTGCCGCTCATGAACGGACCCTTTTACAGCCAGCCGATCATGCTGCGTTTTTTGCTGCACTGGACAACCCGCCAGAGCCGACAGATAGCCTTAAGGCTGCTTTCAAGCGTCACAGCGAGGCTGTCGTTTCAAAATAATGCCGCAAAACGAAGCGCCAAAGCCAATCATCGAGCCGCTCGATCCCTCAAAACATGATCGGGCGGCTTTTTCTTGCGGTATTGAGCAGGTAGACAACTTCTTTCAAAAGACTGCAAACAAGCTTCAGAAGGGCGACAATCTTCGTGTTTTCGTGATGACGCAAGACGGAGGCCCGGTGATGGGCTTCTACGCAATCAATAGTCACGCTATTGACTTTACAGATCTCCCGAAAAGGTTCGCGCGCGACCGGCCCGGTCATGGGTCAATTCCCGCGGCCTACATCTCAATGATCGGCCGCGACTTGAAATTCGCTGGTGAGGGATATGGCGGCGACCTGCTGATCGACTGCTTGACACGAATAGCGCGTATTTCGGATGAAATAGGTACGGCAATCGTCATGCTTGATGTTCTGGATTGCGGTGATACAGAGCGAACCGAAAGACGACTAAAGCTTTACAGAGAGTACGGCTTCCAGCCTCTGCCGACAAACCCGATGCGGATGTTCATTCCAATCGCTACGATCAAAAAGATGTTCGACTAAACCCCGCCCCTAATGGAGCTCTCGACCACTTTGCCGTAATGATTTCGTAATAAGTTTAGAAGGTGAAGGTATCGTCGAGTTCAATGTGCAGATCAATTGTGCGAAGCCAAGCCATTTCGGAACGCACGACAGCAAGAACTTCGGCGCCAGCATTTAGCTCGCGCCGTAAGGGCTGTTTTCTCAATGCCTTGAGAAATGGGGGTGAGAGCTTTTGGCTCGTATCCCGTGACGGAGGGGTGAATTGGGGCTGTGTCTCCACACGGGGCGCGGTTTCGTCAGCATGGCGCAACCAGACCATGCCGCCTACCCTCTTTGCCATGGGAGTCGACGACGCTTTACCGCTCACGCATCTCAGAATCTTGCCCGTTACTCGCGAACCGAGGCTGGAGGGAAGGGGCCAGCCGGACGTTGCGAGCTGCGCGATGGCGCAAAGGTCGTCATGACGGGGCGGTCGGTGACGCGCCATGGCCCCCATCGCCCTCCAGGATCTAGGGGCGAGGTCGATATTAGCCGCGTGGTTCGATCGACAGAACCCATTGGCTCCGCTGCGATTATGATGGATGCCAATGGCCGCAACATGATTGCGGTTGCAACAGGTGCCAATCTCGTCGCGCAATCTGATTGTGTTGAAGATGAGCTGCTTCGATGCGACTTACGTCCTGATGCCGATAGAGAACCACGCTGCTCAGATCGAAAATCTAATCAAACGAGTTTCCAGCCATCCGGCGATCCTTAATCTCGCGCCTGCCTACCGACTGGATCGCGGCCGCGTCAAAGTGCACCAGGTTGGGCGATATCCTCCCAATGTCGGAATCGCGGCGAAAACGGTGCGCGACATCGCAAAACGCGATGCCGAGTACGGCTTGCGGGGCGTGGCGTCAATGAGAAGAATCTCACGCTCGATTTTTGCCAGATGCTTCGCGACGAGCTCTATGAGCGCGTTCGCCGTGACGAGTGCGTAACCGTTGTCCTAACGTGTGAGTCTGATAAGAGCCTTCCAAGTCATGATCGGCCCGGATGGCTTTGACTTCCTGGCCTTGACTGCAAATCAAAGTTACTTAATCTAAGCATCGGCAGGACCGCTGGGAGGAGGGCCGCTTCGCAATATGTCGCACCATCTTCATCTCCCATAGTCATGACTGCGGATCATCTCTCGCTGATTTTCAATAGGATAAGCCATGCCTCTCACCGTTGCCCAACGCCTCGATCGCCTGAAAGTCCGCATCGCCGAGGTGGCGCATTGGCGGGATCGGCAAAGTTCTGTGATCGATGGATGGACATTCGAGGGTGAGCCGATCGGTCATCTTCAGGATTGGCCGCATCGCCAGGGTGTCGTGCATTTTGCCGTAAGGGCCGAGGCGCCGGATGCTTGGCCGCTCGAGGATATCCGCCTGCAGCTCGATCTCGGCGGCGAAAGCCTGATCACGCTGAGCTATCCCGGCGGCGACACGGAGACATTCGGTCTCGATCCCTATCACCAGGAATTCCCGGTCATTGGTCGCCGCTTCAAGATTATGACGGAAAGCGTCGCCCGCTTTCCGTTCGGCGAGCCGAACCGGGCGCCGCGGCTGAACAGGGCCCGGTTCATCTTGCTCGACCGCCCGGCCCATCGCCTGCATCTTCTGCTGAAGCAGGTTGCCGAGGCGATCGATGTGCTGGGCGAGCATGAAGTCGTGCCTCATTTGATGGAGGCTGCCGAGCAAACATTACGCAGCCTCGATTGGCCGTCGGATACGGCGGCTTACATCTCCCGCACCTCCGGCGCCGTGATGCAACAGAAGATCTGGGAGTTGCCGGAGCTTCAGGCAAATCCGGCGGGCTTGACGGATGAGCAGAGCGCCTCGGCTGACACGGCCTTCGAAGCGCTGACAGCGCGGCTGAAGGAACTGCAGAAGCGCTTTCCGCCGAACGGCGAATTGCTGCTGACCGGTCATGCCCATATCGACCTCGCCTGGCTTTGGCCTTATCGCGAGACGCGGCGCAAGATGCGGCGCACCTTCAACACGGCGCTGTCACTGATGGAGCGCTCCGACGATTTCCGCTTCAATCAGTCGACCGCCCATTATTACGCACAGATGGAAGAGGAAGACCCGAAGCTTCTGGAACGCATCAAAGAGAAGGTCGCGGAAGGAAAGTGGGAAACCGTCGGCGGCATGTGGGTGGAGCCTGACACCAACATGCCGACCGGCGAAAGCCTCGTCCGACAGATTCTTTATGGCCAACGCTATTTCGAAAAGACCTTCGGCACGCGCCATACCGTGTGCTGGCTGCCGGATTGCTTCGGTTTCTCCGGTGCGCTGCCGCAGATCTTGAGACAGGGCGGCATCGACAGCTTCTTCACCATCAAGGTCAATTGGAGCGAGACCAATCATATTCCTTCCGACCTCTTCTGGTGGCGGGGCCTCGACGGCAGCCAGGTGCTGACCCACACCTTCGACAATCCGATGCAGGGTTATAACGGCTTTGTGCAGGCCGACTGCTATGTGCCGACATGGAAGAATTTCCGCGGCAAGGTGCAGCATGACACCTCGCTTCTAGCCGTCGGTTACGGCGACGGCGGCGGCGGTGTGACGCCGGAGATGGTGGAGCGCGAAGTGCAGCTGCGCGATTTCCCCGCCATCCCGCAGGCGCGCTGGGGCACGGTCAAAAGCTTCTACGAAAAGGCTCATCAGACCGCTGGGGAAAAGAACCTTCCGGTCTGGGACGGCGAAATCTATCTCGAACTGCACCGAGCGACGCTGACGTCGCAAAGCGGCGTCAAGCGCAAGCACCGCCAGGCGGAGCGTGCGCTGATCACTACTGAGACCATCGGGTGTCTTGCCCATATGCTTGGCGCCGAAAAACCGAAAAGCCTCGAAGCGGACTGGCGCGTGGTGCTGAAGAATGAGTTCCACGACATCCTGCCGGGATCGAGCATCCGCGAAGTCTATCAGGATGCGGAGCAGGAACTGGGCGGGGTCATCGATCATGCCAAGGCCGAGCAGGCAAGCGTATTGCAGGCGCTGTCGGCCAATCTGCCGAAGGGTGGAGTTGCCGATGCGCTTGTTATCGTCAATCCCTCGCTTGCGCCGCGGCCTGTGAGCGCCACACTTGCCGACGGCACGGTAGTTGCGGCCGCCGATATCGTCGCCCCTCTGTCCGTTGCGGTCTTCGACAGGCAGGCGCTGCAGCCGGCGGGCGGATTGAACGCAAGCCCCGACCGCCTCGAAAACGACCATCTGAGCGTCGTGATCGGAAAGGACGGGGCGGTTGCCAGCCTGATTCACAAGGCGACGGGCCGTGAAGCGGTCGACGGTTCGGCAAACCAGCTCTGGGTCTATCCGGCCGACAAGCCGCGCAATTGGGACGCCTGGGATATCGATGCCGATTATGACGAAAAGGCCATCCGTCTCGAGGCGCCGGAAAGCATCTCTCTCATCGAAAGCGGCCCGCACCGCGCGGCGATCCGCGTCGTCCATCGATACCGTAATTCGAGCGTCACGCAGACCTATGTGCTCAGTGCCAACGCCCGCCGGCTCGACATCGAGACGACGATCGACTGGCATGACCGCCGCACCCTGCTGCGCACCCTGAACCCGGTCGATGTCAGAGCCCGAAAGGCGACGTTCGAATGCGCCTTCGGCATCGTCGAGCGGGCAACGCACACGAACACTTCCTGGGAGCAGGCAATGTTCGAGGCTGTCGCCCATCGATTCGTCGATTTCAGCGAGCCGGGTTTCGGCGTTGCGCTCCTCAACAATGCCAAATACGGCCATAGCGCCCGCGGCAATGTGATCGGCATGAGCCTGGTGCGCGGGCCGATCTATCCGGATCCGCTGGCCGACGAAGGCGAGCAGAGCTTCACCTATGCGCTGATGCCGCATGAAGGCGCCTGGCATGAAGGCGGCGTGCTTGATGAGGCGATCGATCTCAATCAGCCGCTTGTCGCGGCGGAAGCCAAGGGCCTTTCCACGGGCGCTTTCGCGCCGCTCGCCGTCAACGGTACTCCCGTCGCCTTTTCTGGCCTGAAACCGGCGGAAGAGGGCGACGGCCTCATACTGCGTCTTTACGAACCGGCCGGCCGGCGCGGCCGCCTATCCCTTGCCCTGCCCTCGGGATGGAGGGCATCGCAGCCGCTCAACATTCTCGAAGAGCCGATGGAGCGGAGAGGTCCTGCCGACATCATGCCATTTGAGATCCTGACCTGGAAGTTGCAGAAGGCCTGACGCCATCTACGCCGAGGCGTAGTGATCCGCCTCGGCGCCAGTATTCGACCAGCCGTTGGAGCGCCGTTGTGGATCACTTTGAGGCGTTTGACGCCGGTCGAAACGCGCAGGATCGGGCCGCAAAGTTTTCGACCACGAAATCCACGAAAGTCCGGACTTTCGGTGAAAGCTGACGGTTGGATGGCCACACGAGAGAGAGCGAGCCGAAGGGCGCCATAAAGGCGGTGAGGACGGGGGTCAAAGTGCCGGCTCGGATGTGTAGCTCTGCGACATAGACGGGCAGATGCGCGAGCCCCAAACCATCCTGTGCCGCTCTCAGCCCTGCGTCGGTATTGTTGAAGGTCAGGCTTCTCGGCAAAAGCAGCCGCTCATATGGTGGGCGGAATGCCCATGGCGCGATGCGGCCGCTGGATGGATATTTGAAGTGAATGCAGGCGTGCCGAGTGAGTTCATCAGGCGTCTCGGGTCCTGCATGGCGCTCGAAATAATCGGGACTGCCGCAAATGACGAAATGCTGTTCGCCGAGATGGCGGGCGATCAGCCGTCCGTCGGCAAGCTCGCCGCTGCGCACGACGACATCCAGGCCCTCCGCGATGAGGTCTATGACCTTGTCTTCGAAATCGATGTCCAGTTCGATCTCCGGAAATCGCTCGGCAAAGATGGGCAGGATCGGCATCAGAAGATGATGCCCGACGATATGGGGAACACTGATCCGCAGGCGTCCCGTCGGGCGTTCCCGGCTTTGCAAGATGGTTGCCTCGGCGTCCTTCATGTCATCGATGATGTGTTTATAGCGCTCGTAGAGGACCGCTCCTTCCGCAGTCAGGCTGATGCTGCGCGTCGTGCGGTTGAAGAGCCGCACGCTCAGCCGGCTTTCGAGACGCGCGATCGCTTTTCCGATCGCGGAGGGCGAAACTCCAGAGATGCGCGCTGCTCCGACATAGCTCTGCTGTTCGGCGGCGTAAACGAATGCAAAAACGCTTGCGAGGCTTTCCACACAGGCACCGGATTAGAGAAATTTTGTCCTTTATGTAAGGCCATAAGCAGCCATTGCTCAATATTGCGTAGGAAATATCCTTTGTTTTCGGAGCCGCAGATGTGGCGCGATGCGCCGCCGGCGAACGGTGTCTGCAAATATCAAAGGAATAAGTGGCATGCGGGACTTTGCAAAAGAATTGCCCGAGCACACGGCAAAATACATCGGAGAGAACGACCTATTTCTGGAGGTCTTTGACGGGAACAACAGTTCAGGACAGTTCGCCCGTCCGCCTCTGCTCTTCGTTCATGGCGCCTTCACCGGAAGCTGGATGTGGAGCAAGTACATTCCTCACTTCATATCCGCTGGATGGAATTCCTACTGTCTCAACTTGCGCGGCCACTACAAAAGCAGATCGGTCGATTTGACCAAGGTCGAATTTGAGGATTACCTGGCCGACATCCGGCAGGCGATCTTAGAAATCGTCGGGGAATGTGCAGTCCCACCTGTTGTGATCGGCTTCAGCATGGGAGGGATCCTCAGCCAGAAACTGGCGGAAAGCGTTAGGATTGCCGGGCTGGTGCTGATCGATTCCAGCATCTGCAGGGAAGTGCATGACGAGGTGCCGTATCCCACCATTGTCCCACCAACGCCCGGCCTCGTTGTGCCGGCGCCGGTGCGCGGCGAGCAAGGCAGCGTGGATGAAACGCTCGACGATATCGAATTCCAGCGGAAGTACCTGTCGATGGAATCAGCAAAGGCATTCGCTGCATTTTCCTTTCATTTCGGGGCGGAGGGGATTTCCATCGAAAGCGGGAAGATCACCTGCCCCAGCCTGGTCATCGCAGCCGTCAATACTGAGGCCGATGATCGTCGCGGCCGGGCGACCGCGCGGCATATCGGCGGCGCGTACTTGGGTCTTCAGGGGACGACACATACGGGTTTGCTGGTAGGGCAACGCTATTGCGAGGTCGTAAGCCGCATCATGGCGTGGTTGGCGCGCTTTGAAGAATGATCCATCAGCCCTTCAAACCGAGGCTCGCCAGCAGCCGGCCAACATAGGCTTCCATGCTGCCGACCATATCGACGCGAGCGGGATCGCGCAGCCAGAGCATCTGCAGGCCGTCCATCACGGCGATCAACCATCGCCTCGCCTTCGATCTTGGCGTCGATCGTGCCATCGGCGATCGCCCGTTCAAAGGTCGCGGCGACGTCGGTATGCATCGGGGTGGCGCGGACCAGATCTGCTAGCGGACGAGGCGGCGTGCATCGCATACCTCGCGGAGGCTTTTCGAATACAACAATGAGCTGCTCGCTCATGGCATCAGCCGGATCTTTGGCCTCGCGAGTGCGATTCTCTTTATCCGCCAGCCTTCGAATTGACAGGGTCCCTGGCCGCTGCGTCGCGGGTGAAATTAGCTAGCGAATAATTTGAATACTATCAATATTGTCCGCCGACACTTCCAATCCGTCGACAGGCTGCATTTCAAGATAGGCGATGCGGCCGGCCAACGTTTCGCCAGCCTGTTTGAGAAGATCGATGGAAGCCGAGCCGAGCAGCAGGAACTGGCCCGCGCGCCGTCCGGCTCGGCGGTTGCGATCGATCAAACCACGCAGGCCCTGGAACACGTTCGGCAGACGGTGAACCTCATCGAGGATGACCAGTTTGTCGTCATGACTCGCGAGATAGAGCTCCGGGTCCGACAGCTTAGTCCGGTCTGCCTCCGATTCCAGATCGAGATAAATGGAGGGCCGGGTTTTGCCGATATCGATGGCCAGCGTTGTCTTGCCAACCTGACGAGGGCCAAGCAGCGACAACGGCAGGGCTCTCATCAACAAGATCTAGGAGTTTGGCTTTTATTCTGCGCTCAATCATCCTTGCATTTATGGATCTTTATTCCAGAATTGCAAGGCGAGCGCCTTCCGGAAGTGACCCTGCGATTTTAATGTATTCCTTAGGGCGCTCTATCCGGGCGATTGCGACATATATCCACTGGCCGACAACGGACCCATCACCGGCTCACCGATGCGGCTCGGGTTCGCGGGCTAAGCGCAGTGCCGGCAGCCAGCCCTTCGTGCCACATCGGCTGAGGTGACGTCCCACAACGGATTGCTTAGTCTAAACCGAGGCTCGCCAGCAGCCGACCAACATAGGCTTCCATGCTGCCGACCATATCGAAGCGAGCGGGATCGCGCAGCCAGAGCATCTGCAGGCCGTCCATCACGGCGATTAACTCGGCCGCCATCGCCTCGCCGTCGATCTTGGCGTTGATCGTGCCATCGGCAATCGCCCGTTCGAATGTCGCGGCGACGTCGGTCTGCATCTGGGTGGCGCGGGCCAGAAACCAGGCTTTGGCGGGGTGGTCCTTCATCAGGCTTTCGGCATTCAGGATGGCGAAGGCCCTGACGACCTCGATCATTTCGGCGTTGCGGCGGAAGATCGCGACCATACCCTTGAGCAGGCCGCTGAGATCAGAGCGATAATGACCGATGAAATCAGCACTTTCGAGATCGCGTTGTGCGAGGATCGCCAGCAGCAGATCGACTTTTGTGGGAAAGTGGTGCAGCAGCCCGGGTAATGAAAGGCCGACATCGCGGGCGATATCGGCGATCGCAGCGTTTTGATAGCCATCCTCGGCAAAGCGCCGCATCGCCGCCGTAAGGATTTCCGCGCGGCGGGTCTCGCCTTTGCGGGATCGGCGCCGTCGTTTCTCCTCTCCGGTCTTCTGTTCTGCCAATTCTGCCATCGTCTCTTATCTGCCTCCCGGAGCGCCGATCGGCGGGCCCTCGGCCGTTTTCCCATGCTCTCCATCCATACATCAGGCTTCCCCGATTGACATCTTAAAAATACCGAGTAATCGGTAGGTTTAAGGATTTCTTGGGAGGTTTGCATGATCGATTCCATTCTCGACCAGATGACGCTCGAGGAGCAGGTCTCACTGCTATCCGGCGCTGATTTCTGGACGACCGTTCCCGTCGAGCGCCTCGGCGTGCCGAAGATCAAGGTGACGGACGGCCCGAACGGCGCGCGTGGCGCCGGTTCACTGGTTGCCGGCGTCAAGGCGACCTGCTTTCCCGTCGGCATCGCGCTCGGTGCCACCTGGAATCCCGACCTCGTCGGCCAAATGGGCGCAGCCCTTGCGCGTCAGGCAAAGAGCAAGGGTGCCGCGGTGCTGCTCGCGCCGACGGTGAATATCCATCGTTCCGGCCTCAACGGCCGCAATTTCGAATGTTATTCCGAAGATCCGATGCTGACCGCCGAATTGGCCGTCGCCTATATCGCCGGCGTTCAGCGCGAGGGGATCGCGGCGACGATCAAGCACTTTGCCGGTAATGAATCCGAAATCGAGCGGCAGACCATGTCGTCCGATATCGACGAGCGGACGCTGCGTGAAATCTATCTGCCGCCCTTCGAACAGGCTGTGCGCCGCGCCGGCCTGATGGCCGTCATGTCCTCCTATAACCGCCTCAACGGCACCTATACGAGCGAGCACCACTGGCTGCTGACCAAGGTGCTGCGCG
This sequence comes from Rhizobium leguminosarum bv. trifolii WSM2297, assembly GCF_000271845.1. Next base: position 129,657 of record NZ_JH719393.1, read on the forward strand.
AGGAATGGGGTTTTGACGGTATCGTCATGTCGGACTGGTTCGGCTCGCATTCGACTGAAGAGACGATCAATGCCGGTCTCGATCTTGAAATGCCGGGCCCGGCGCGCGATCGCGGCGAGAAGCTGGTTGCGGCCGTGCGTGAGGGCAAGGTGGAGGCCGCCACGGTGCGGGCGGCGGCACGGCGCATGCTGCTGCTGCTCGAGCGGGTCGGCGCATTCGAGAATAAACCCGACCTCACCGAGCGGGCGATCGATCTGCCGGAAGACCGCGCGCTGATCCGGCGCCTCGGCGCGGAAGGCGCGGTGCTCCTCAAGAATGACGGCATCCTGCCGCTTGCCAAGACCTCGCTCGACCGCATTGCCGTCATCGGCCCCAATGCGGCAAGTGCGCGCGTGATGGGCGGCGGCAGTGCGCAGATCGCGGCGCATTATACGGTGAGCCCGCTCGACGGCATTCGCGCCGCGCTCTCCAATGCCAACAGCATCAGCCATGCCGTCGGCTGCCGCCACAACCGGCTGATCGATGTGTTCAAGGGAAAGATCACGGTCGAATATTTCAAGGGCCGAGGCTGTGAGGGTCAGCCGCTTCATGTCGAGACCGTCGACAAGGGCGAGTTCTTCTGGTTCGAGCTGCCGTCGAACGATCTTGACCCTGCCGATTTTTCGGCGAGGATGACCATGCAATTCGTGCCGGAGGAGAGCGGCGATCATGTCTTCGGCATGATCAATGCCGGCTTGGCGCGGCTCTTCGTCGACGGTGCGCTGACGGTCGACGGCCATGATGGCTGGACGCGCGGCGAAAACTATTTCGGCACCGCCAATGACGAACAACGCGGCGCGCTAGCGCTCGAAGCCGAACGGGCCTACGAGATCGCGGTCGAATATGAGCCGTCAATCGCGAGCGGGGCGGGGATCAACCTTATCGCCGTTCGGTTCGGTGTCGAAAAGCCGCTCGGCGAGGCCGATATCGAGGCTGCCGTCGAGACGGCCCGCAATGCCGATGTGGCGCTTCTCTTCGTCGGCCGTGACGGCGAATGGGACACCGAGGGGCTTGATTTGCCCGATATGCGACTTCCAGGGAGGCAGGAGGAACTGATCGAGCGGGTGGCTGCCGCCAACGCCAACACCGTCGTCGTGCTGCAGACTGGCGGCCCCGTGGAAATGCCCTGGCTCGGCAAGGTCCGCGCCCTGCTGCAGATCTGGTATCCCGGCCAGGAACTCGGCAATGCCGTTGCCGATGTCTTGTTCGGCGATGTCGAACCGGGTGGACGCCTGCCGCAGACCTTCCCGAAGGCGCTAGCCGACAATTCCGCCATTTCAGATGATCCGGCCATCTATCCCGGCAAAGATGGGCATGTGCGTTATGCCGAAGGGGTCTTCGTCGGCTATCGTCATCACGATGCCCGCGCCGTCGAGCCGCTCTTCCCCTTCGGCTTCGGTCTTGGTTATACCCGCTTTAGCTGGGGCGAGCCGCGGCTATCGGCCGGCGAAATGGGACCTGAAGGTATCACTGTGAGCGTCGACCTGACCAATATCGGTGAACGGGCGGGGTCCGAACTGGTGCAGCTCTATGTGCGTTCGCCGAAGACCAAAGTGGAACGGCCTGACAAGGAACTGCGCGCCTTCGCAAAGCTTTCGCTGCAGCCTGGAGAGACCGGAACGGCGGTGATGAAGATCCTGCCGCGCGATCTCGCTTATTTCGATGTCGAGGCCAGCGCCTTCCGCGCCGAAGCCGGCGACTACCAACTGGTCGTGGCGGCGAATGCGGCGGATATCAGGTTCATCATCGACCTGCCGTCGCCATCCGGTTATGTGCTTCCGCCTTCGCACCAAGCGACTAGCCTCATCAGATAAACCGCTAGGCTGCTCGTCGCCATCGACAAGCCTCGCGCTCGACGAAGCAAGTCGAGCGCGACTGATCGCTGCACTTGAGTTTAAACGGCGCGAACCCTTGAAGCCATCCAGACACGCGCCCGCCGAAGTCCTTTCCCGAGGATGTCTGTCGGACCGTCCCCGCCATCCGAGGCTTTGAGCGCAACGAGGATGTCGGCATAACGAACCGGAGACGGCACACCAGGCGGCTGCCGCAGTCCCGGAGCGGACTACACCGAATAGAAGGTGCGAGGCAGGCGCGCCTCGACGACATTATCAATAATGGTCGTGGTAGTGCTTTTGCTGGTCATGAGAACGTCTTCCAAAACCTTCCACACAAGCGAAGGACATCTTCAGGCACCATCCGATTTAGGTGAAGGAAAACATCGTTCAAGCGGCCCTGAACCGTCCTTCGAGACAAAGGCAAATTTTTTTGAACCTCCTCTTGAATCGAAAATCACGCGAAACCAGATGATTTTCGTCGGCAGCGCAAAGGCGGGCCGACCCGACCGGAGACGCGGTTTTGCCCGCGTCTCTCCATGTTGCTTTACGGAGGATATGGCTATGAGAAACGAACTTGACTTCACACCCCTTTATCGGTCGAGCATCGGCTTCGACCGGGTGTTCAATCTCCTGAACAATGCGCAACGGCTGCAGACGCTCGAGACTTGGCCGCCCTATGACATCGTCAAGACCAGCGAAGACGACTATCGCATCGAGATGGCGGTTGCCGGTTTCGCCGAGGGCGACCTCGACATCGCCCAGGAGCGGAACGTGCTTGTGGTAAAAGGCCAGAAGACCGAAGAAAAGGATGGCGAATACCTGCATCGGGGCATCGCCGGGCGTGCGTTTGAACGCCGCTTCGAACTCGCTGATCACGTCAGGGTCGAGAACGCGTCATTGACCAACAGTATTCTCGTGATCGCGCTGAAGCGTGAGGTGCCGGAAGCGATGAAGCCCCGCAAAATCGCCATTGGAGACGGCTCCTTTCAGCAGACACCTCTGCAGATTGAAGCCGAGCGTCAGGTGGCTTAAGGAGCGCTTGTCGATGAAGTCTCAGAAAAAGCCGTTTGCCGTCGAAATCAGGAAACGTCGCAGCAGAGCGAAAGACGCAGGAAAGCGAACGCTTTCAAAGCTGCTGGGCAAGCTTCGCCCCGGAATCGCAGTTCCGATAACGCGATCCTAAGAACGGCCTTGACATTGTAGGGGCTGGCTGGGTGGCCGGCCCCTTCACGCAAGAATGATCTAGACTCGGTCATCTCACATCATTGCCGTAGCATCAAGGCGGCCCGCATTGGGTCTCGCGCAACAATTCCTGACGCAACACCCGTGGCTTCACTGACGGGCAGCTCTGAAACGAGGCGCTTCGGCATGCGCTCAGACCGCGTCGGGCTGGGTGCGGAGATTGGTGACGACGCGCCGGTTCTGCACCTTGCAGGAGCGCTCCGTGCAGTCGCGGACTTCGCGATCGTTGCCGTAGCCCCTGGCCCACATGCGCTTGGCGTCCACGCCCTTCGAGGCGAGATAGGCCATCGCCGCGTCGGCACGCTTCTGCGAAAGCGTCTCCATCTTCGACGCGGAACCGGAATCGTCGGCAAATCCCTGAAGCTTGAGCAGCCAGGTCGGGTTCCTATTGAGCCAATTGGCCTGGTTGTCCAAGGTTGCCATGGCGACGGAATCGAGTGCGGCGGAGTCCTGCTTAAAGTAGATCCGCCGGCCGACATTGAGGATAAAATCCTCTTCGCTGCCCGCCGCGACATTCTCGAAACCGGGCGCCGGATCGTTGGTCTGGCCGGTCATCGGCGCGGCAGTGGGTTCTTCCAGGGAGGCGGTCTCTGTGGTGGAGCAGGCGGCAAGCGCCAGGAGCATGGCCGCGGCGAGAAGGCGCCTCGTATATCCTGCTGTAGCAGACATCAGGTGATCTTCCTTATTCGACCGGGGTTGTCTGGCTGACCTGAGTGGCGCTTTCGGCCTGGTCGGCAATATGCGGCAAAACCTGCACCGCCGTGCCGATGGGGCAACGCTGGTAAAGGTCGATGGCGTCTTCGTTGAACATGCGGATACAGCCGCTGGAGGCATCCTTGCCGATGCTCCAGGGCTCAAGCGTGCCATGGAAGCGATAGCCGGTGTCGACGCCATCGCGATGAAGATACATGGCGCGCGGGCCGAGCGGGTTCTTCGGTGAGCCTCCCTCCACGAATTCGGGCAGTTCGGGATGGCGCTTGCGCATCTCCGGCGGCGGCGTCCAGCGCGGCCAAAGCGATTTGGCATCGATCGTGGCGCGGCCAAACCATTTGAACCCCTCGCGGCCGACGCCGACGCCGTAGCGAATGGCGGTCTTGTTCTCCATGATGACGTAGAGAAAATGGTGCCTGGTATCCACGACGACGGTGCCGATTGGCTCGCTGCTGAAATATTTGACGACCTGGCGGCGCCACTGTTTGTCGATCTTGGTGAAGTTGGTTCCTCGGAATGTCACGCCATTGTCGACAATGGTGCCGGCAAAATAGGAAGACGCCGCGGCGAACGCCGGTTTCCCGACCGCACCGGCGCCAAGCAACGCCAAACCACCAAGCAAAATATCCCTGCGGGTCCCCAGCATCGGCAATATCCCCCTTAAAGCCAAAGCAGCGAGGTCCCAGTAAATCAGATTTTTCATTTGCGACAACAGAAAATTCTTCTCTCGCCTCCAAGCCGAGGTCGAGTTGCCGGTCTCAGGGAACCGAATTGCGGTCGTCATTACTCCAGGAAGGCGACGATACGCCCAGCAGCCAACGGATCATTTGAAGGGATGGAGTCGCGGGGATCTCTGCTTCAGCCGAGCAAACTCAGGGGAAAAGATCGGGGAGTTCGGAGCGTGCGATGCGTCGCAACCTGACCGCTTCGGCCGTGTCGATCGAACGATACGGAAACCGTAAACGGGTGCCCACGGGTCCCCAATTGCCGATTGCGCTCAAAAGCTTGTCGAGAGCGGCGTTCGAATAGCCGAATTCCCGGCGAAACGGGACGATATGTGCGTCCATAAACCTGCAGATGCGTCGTTCCAGATCAAGTGCGGCGTCGATATCGTTTCGCATCGACACCGTCCAGGTCTGAGCACCGCGGGGACTGAGACAGGCGACATTGGAAAAGGAGCCGGCTGCGACGCCTTCCTTGATGCCGGTTGCGAGATGATGGCCGGGGACGAAGAGTAAAAGCCCGGAGAGATGCCGGCGCGCCTGGGCATACCAGCTGTCGTCGCCATCGGCGAGCTTGATGCCAATCACCTCAGGCACCTCAGCGCAGGCCATGCCCAGCTCTTTCGGCGTCAGCACCCGTTTTGCATGCGGCGGATTGTAGAGGATAAGCGGAATGCCGTCGGCAGCCTCGGCCACCCGTTTCAGGAAGACGACCGCTTCGGCATTGTTGAGCGGCCACCAGTCCGGCAAGATCACCTGAATGGCGCGGGGGTCGAGCACGGCGGCGCGGTGGACGCGATTGAGCATGATCAGCGGATCGGGCTGGCAGGCGCCGATGACGAACGGCATAGAGGACGCCTTGCAGCGTTCCGCGAGCGTTGCCTGGATCCTGTCGAACTCCTCTTCCGTCTGATTGTGGAATTCGCCTGCGGTGCCGTTCGAATAGATCCCATCGACGCCGGCCTCGATGAGGATATCGATCTCTTCACCGAGCTTGTCGAATTCGATGCCGTCATCGGCGGCGATCGGCAAAAGCAGGCTCGCCCAGTTTCCGCCGATAACCGGATGTGGCGTATTGGCGTTCATCGCTTTTCTCCGGTGGATGAAGGATCAGTCGAGGTCGTCGCGGATGCAGGCCTTGAGGTGGCCGGGTGCGACTTCCCGCAATTGCGGAACGGCGCTGGCGCAGGCCTCGAGCGCGCTCGGACAGCGCGTGCGAAAAACGCATCCGCTCGGTGGATTGGCCGGGCTTGGAATGTCGCCTTTCAGGATCTGCCGGTTACGGCGGGCATCCGGATCGGGCGACGGAATGGCCGACAGCAGTGCGCGCGTATAGGGATGTTGCGGCCGCGCATAGAGAGCAGCACTCGGCGCGATTTCCATGATGCGGCCGAGATAGAGAACGATCACCCGGTCGCAAATATATTCGACGACGGCGAGATCATGCGAGATGAACAGCATGGTAAGGCCAAGCCGCTGCTGCAGTTCGCGCAGCAGGTTGATCACTTGCGCCTGGATCGACACGTCGAGTGCGGAAACCGGCTCGTCGGCGACGATGAATTCGGGCGACAAGGTCAAGGCCCGGGCGATCCCGATGCGCTGGCGCTGGCCACCGGAAAATTCATGCGCATATCGATTGATCGCATCTTCAGGCAGATCGACCTGGGCCAAGGCGGTTTGCGCCCGTTCGAGCCTGTCGCGTGGCGATCCGATCCCCTGGATCTTCAGGCCCTCCGTCAGGATTTCGCCGATCGTCATGCGCGGCGACAGGCTGGCGAACGGATCCTGGAAGATATACTGCATGCGCGGCCGCTGGCGTCTAAGCGCCGAGGCGGAAAGAGCTGTCAGTTCATTGCCGTCGAAGCGCACGCTGCCGGATGAAGGTTCGACGAGGCGGAGGACAGAACGCCCGATCGTGGTCTTTCCGCTGCCGGATTCGCCGACAAGCCCGACCACTTCACCCTTGCCGATATCGAAGGAGATGCCCTCGAGAATGTTCAGCCGCGTACCGCGGGAGGTATAGTGTTTCGAGAGGTCGCGGACGCAAAGCAACGGCGCGCTCATCTAGATCTCCTGCCATCGGATGCAGCGGCTGCGGCGCTGCGAATTGACCTGTTCGAGCGCGGGAACTTCGGCGCGGCAGGCATCGATCGCGAATTTGCAACGGGGGGAAAAGGCGCAGCCGCTCGGCATGTTCATCAGGCTTGGAACCATGCCGGGAATGGCGGCGAGCTTTTCGCCGGCCTGCTTCATCCGCGCGGCATCGCCGAGGCGCGGCATGGAGGCGAGCAGGCCCATCGTGTAGGGATGCTTCGGATTGCGGAAAACCTCGCCGACCGGCCCCTCCTCGACGATCCGGCCGGCATACATCACCGCGACACGATGGGCGATTTCGGCAACGACGCCGAGATTGTGGGTGACGAAGAGCATGGCCATGCCGCGCTCGCGCTGCAGTTTGAGCAGCAGATCGAGAATCTGCGCCTGGATCGTCACGTCGAGCGCCGTCGTCGGCTCGTCGGCGATCAACAGCGCCGGATCGCAGGCGAGCGCCATGGCGATGGTGGCGCGCTGCCGCATGCCGCCCGAGAGTTCGTGCGGATATTGGCCCGCGCGACGCCGGGCGTCCGGTATGCCGACGCTTTCAAGCAGCGCGACGGCTGCGTCCATCGCCGCCTTGCGGCCTGCGCCGCGATGGATTCGGATCGGTTCGGATATCTGATCGCCAATGGTGAACACCGGATTGAGGCTCGACATCGGCTCCTGGAACACCATGCCGATGTCGTCGCCCCTGATCCTGCGCATGCTCTCTTCATCAAGGGAGACAAGATCCCGCACCGCGCCGCCCCTCGTCGTCAGGCGGATGCTGCCTGCGGCGATCACACCGATGTTGCGGGTGAGCAGCCGCATGACCGACAGGCTGGTGACCGACTTCCCCGAACCGGATTCGCCGACGAGTGCCAGCGTCTCGCCGGCGGCGACGCTCAGGTCGATATCCTTGACCGCCGTGATCTCGCCGCCGCGGATGCGGAAGATCGTTCGCAATCCCCTGATGTCGAGTACGGGTTCGGCCGCCTGTTCCATCGGCTTGCTCAGTGCAGCAGGCCGGTTGCGCGCAGGATCTCGTCGATCCGTGCCGATTCCGCATCGTTGAGCGGGGCGCGCGGCCGCGGCATGACGGCGGAATCGATGATGCCGAGGCTCTGCATAGCGGCCTTGAAGGCGCCGATGCCGGATGCGCCGCCGCTGACGCGGCCCTGTGCGACCCAAACGATTTCGAAGAGGCGGCAGAGACGCTCCTGTTCCTTCTTTGCGGCGACCCAATCGCCCCGCTGGGCGGCATCCCAGAGGCGCACATAACCGTGCGGATCGACATTGGCGATGCCGGGGACAACGCCATGGGCGCCCATCAGCAGGGCGTTGTCGACGACGATCTCGGAGCCGGTCATCAGGAAGACATCCTTGTGTTCAGCAAGGTCGAGAAGTGCATAGCGGAAATTGCCGTCGTCGCCGCTGGAATCCTTGAGGCCGACGATGGTGCCTTCGCTCGCAAGCGTGACGACGGTCTGGCGCTGCAGCTTGACGTGAACGCAGACCGGAATGTCGTAGGCGACCAGCGGAACGTCCACGGCATCTCTGACATAACGGAAATGATCGAGGATCTCGGACTGGCTGGTGACGGTATAAAAGGGTGCCGTCACCACCACCGCATCGGCGCCGGCGGCCTTTGCGACCTTCGCATGGGAAATGACCCGATCCGTGGTTGGATCGATGACGCCGACGATCAACGGCACGCGGCCATTCACCACCTTGGCGGAATGCTCGATGATTTGCTGCCGGGTCTTTTCGTCATGGAAGATCACCTCGCTGGTCGAGCCGAGCACGAATACGCCATGGCAGCCGGCGCCGATCAGATGCTCGAGCACACGCGTATAGGAAGGATAGTCGACGGTGAGATCCGGGTTGAGCGGTGTTACGACGGGGGGGACGACACCCTTGAATTTGGTCATTTTCGCTTCTTTCGATGATCAGTTCAGTTCGGCACGCGGGTCGAAGGCATCTCTGAGGCCATCGCCGATGAAGTTGATTGCAAGCACGGCAAGGATCAGCGCGGCGCCGGGGAAGAGCCATTGCCAAGGATATTGTTCGAGCACGGCGGTGGAGCGGGCCGCGTTCAGCATGTTGCCCCAGCTTGCCGCCGGCGGCGCGATGCCGAGGCCGAGGAAGGACAGGCCCGCCTCGAGCAGGATGGCATTGGCAATCTGCAGCGTCGCATAGACCACGAGGATATCGATCGAATTCGGCAGGCCGTGGCGGAAGAGCAGATGCCCGATGCCGGCGCCCATGCCGCGGGCAGCCATGACGAAGTCGCGCTCACGCAGTTCCAGCAGCCGGGAGCGGATCATGCGCGCAAGCAGCGGCCGCGAGAGCAGCGAGATGACCAGCACCGTCGGCCAGATGCCGGTGCCGGCAATCGAGGCGAGCACGAGCAGGAAGATGACGGGCGGCAGGGTCATCACCAGATCGACGAAGCGCATCGAGACGGCGTCCGCCCACGGACCCGCAAGCGCGGAGACGGCCCCGAAGAGAAAGCCGATGACGGCGGAAAGTGCGGTCGAAGCGACGGCGACCAGCAACGAAATCCGGCCGCCTTCGAGCACGCGCGCAAAGACATCGCGACCGACGCCGTCGGTTCCGAACCAGTGCGTTGCCGTCGGGCCGCTATTCATTGCCAGAAGATCGATGTCGTTCGGTTGGAAAACCCACCAAAGCGGATAAGAGAGGATCAACAGCAGCATTGGAACGGCGAGGCAGACGCCGGCAACGGCTGCGCGGTTGAGCAGGAAGCGGCTGAAGGCGCGGGCAAGTGGTCCCGGGCTGCGGTGTTGGGGGGAGCGTGCCAGCATGGTCAGCCCACCTTGATGCGCGGGTCGACGACCGCATAGGTGATGTCGGTCAGAAGATTGACGACGATCACGCAAGTGCCGATGACGAGCGTCGCGCCCATGATGACCGGGTAGTCGCGAGTCTGGACGGAATCGACGAGCAAAAGGCCCATGCCCGGCCAGTTGAAGACGCTCTCGATGAAGATGGCGCCGCCGATTGCAAGCCCGATGGTGGAGCCGATCAGGGTGATGATCGGAAGAAGCGCATTGCGCAATGCATGTTTGGTGATCACCCAGAATTCGACAACGCCCTTGGCGCGCGCCGTGCGCACGTAATCCTGGTTCAGGACTTCGAGCAGCGAAGCGCGCATATAGCGCATGATCAATGCGGCTTGCGCGACGGACAGAAGGGCGGCCGGCAGGATCAGATGGTGGAGGAGGTCGCCCACGGAAAATTCCTCGCCGGGCGTCAGCATGCCACCCGACGGCATCCAGTGTAGCCGGACGGAGAAGACATAAAGGCCGATCAGTGCGCTGAGGAATGCCGGGCTCGAAATACCGGCAAGGGCAACCACCGACAAGGAGAGATCGGCAACTGAATTGCGGCGCACCGCGCCGATCACCCCGCAGGTGATGCCGACGACGATGGCGAAGGCAAGTGCGGTGCCCATCAACAGCACCGTCGGCCCGATCCGCGACAGCACCAGACCCAGAACCGGCTGGTCGAGACGCTTGATCGAATAGCCGAGATTGCCCGTCAGCGCCTGCTGCAGCCAGCCGAGATACTGCAAGGGCAAGGGCTGGTCGAGCCCGAGGCGTTTGCGCAGATCGGCAAGATCCGACGGCGACATCGGCAGGTTCGGATCGATATAGGCATCGATCGGATCGCCGGGCGTCAGGCGCAGCAGCAGGAAAATCAGCATGCTCAGGGCGACGAGCATGCCTAGTCCTATGATCAGGCGTCTGAGGCTGTATCGGAGCATCGTCAATCCGTGTTGTCTGGCCGTCTTGCCTGGTCGTCTCGTTGGGCCGGCTTGTCAGGGTGGCCGAAGCCACCCTCAACGCTTTGCGGAAAACGCCTATTCGGCGATCGACCACTTCTGCGGCTCGGCCTGGTAAGGGCCGCCGCCCGGCGCCGGCGTCCAGACGAAATCCTTCAGCTTGGTCGAGACGATGCCATAGCGGTTTGCCACCCAGAGTGTCGCCCAGGGCAGGTCCGCGTTCATCACCTTGCAGACGTTCTGGTAGGCGGCATTCCGCTTGGCGCTGTCTGGCTCGGCAAGAGCGCTGTCGAGTGCCTTGGTTAGATCAGGCATACGAACTCTGGCGACGTTCGGTCCGGCCGGAGGGATCTGCTTCTCGTTGAGGCCGACATTGATGCTGCCGGCATCCGGCCCGTTCTGCAGCCCGGCGTAAACCATCTGGAACTGGGCAATATCCGGCGTCGCATTGAGCGCGATGCTGTTATAGGTCGGCGCATCGACGGCGCGCGGAACGATGTTGATGCCGACCTGAGCGAGCATGGCCTGGACGGCGGCCAGCACGTTGGTGGCAAGCGGCGTGGTATAATAGGTCAAAAGCGTAATCGGCTTGGCGCCGTTGATCTGCTCCCAGCCGGCTTCCTTCAATAGCTGCTTAGCCTTCTCAGGATCGTAGGCATAGGTGTCGATGCCCTTCGGGATCAGCTGTTCGGCGACATAGGCGCAGTTGGCCGGCTCGGCCGCGCCGCCATAAAGACTCTGGATGATGGCATCGCGATTGATCGCGTACATCACCGCCTGGCGGACACGCAGATCCTTCCAGAGCGACGAATCATGGTTGAATCCGAGATAGTTGACGACGAAAGAGTTGCCTTCGATGACCTTGAAGTCCTTGCTGTCCTTGAAGGTCGGCACATCGTTGGAATCGACATAGGTGAACTGGATTTCGCCGGATCTCAGTGCGGCGATCGCAGCGGCCGGGTTGGCGAAATAGCGATTGATGACGCGCTCCAGTGCCGGTTTGCCCCCGCGATAATCGGTGTTTGCGGCAAGCTCGACATACTGATCGGAGACGTATTTGGTGAATTTGAACGGGCCGGTGCCGATCGGCGCGGTGGACCACCAGGTGTTCTTTGCCAGCTGGTCGGCCGGTATCGAGGCGAGCGCATGCTCAGGCAGCATCATCACCTTGGTCATCGTGTCGAGAAAACTACTGCTGGGGGCGCTGAGTTTGATGATCACCGTGTGATCGTCCGGCGTCTCGACCGACGATATTCCCTTCAGCCGGGCAGCGAGCACCGAGCCGGTATTTGCATCCATCGCAAGGCCTACGGTGAACTTTGCATCCTTGGCGGTGAAGGGCTTGCCATCATGCCATTTGGCGTCCGCCAGCCTGAACGTGTATGCCATCTGGTCCGGACTGACCTCATAGGCGCTTGCCAGCGCGCCGACGACCTTCTGCAGCTTCTCATCATAGGTGATCAGCGGTTCATAGTAGATGCTGAGCCAGGTGAAGCCGGCGGTCGCCGCAAGCGGATTGAAGTTGCCCTGGAAGCCTCCGGGGCCGACATCGAAGCCACCGGACAGCGTGGCTGCCTGCGCCAGAATTGCAAACCCCGAAACGACAGCCGGAATGGCGGCCGTCGACAGCAGGGCGCCAAGCGCGATAGCGGATAATCTAGACAGTCTTTTCATGTGTTCCTCCCATGTTTGAACTTGTCTTGTTGTTGGCAATCACCCGGGCAATACCCTCGTAGTGGCGATCCAGACGCCGGCGCGCCTCCTCCAGATCTTTTGCCTCGATCGCATCGACAATCGCGGCGTGGTCGCGCCAAGTCGCCATCGGATCGGTGTTTTCAAGATTGACGAAATCCGAGGCCTTGTAGAAGGCGAGCCAGAAGACATCGATCAGCCGTACGAGCGTTTCATTGTCCTGGCAGCGAAACAGCAGCCGGTGGAACAGCTGGTCGTCTGCTGCGAAGGTTTCACCCTGCTCGGCATGGGCGCGCATTCGATCGACGGTGGCGCGCAGTTCGGCGACGTCCTCTTCGCCGATCGCATCGATCGTCTTGCCGATCAGTCCCACCTCAAGCGTACGGCGGATTTCGAGCACCTCCTCGATCTGCCGCAGGGCGCCGCCGAGGCCGTAAGCGAGATTGTCGAGAAGCGGCTCGAAGGAAAACGCCTTCACGAAGATGCCGACACCGCGCCGCGTCTCCAACACGCCGAGCGATTCCAATGCCTTGATGCCTTCCCTCAGCGAATTGCGGCTGACACCGAGCTGGGTGGCAAGCTCTCCTTCCGCCGGAAGCAGGGTTCCGGGAGCAAGGCCATTGTCATCGATATAGGCGCGCAGACTTTCCTGCACCGAGACATGCAGCAGCGGCGCGCGGGTGAGCGGTTTCATCGATTTCAATGCCATGCCGGTCACTTTCTCGCATCGTCCATAACATGGATCTTACATATATACTTGTAGGATATCTGTCAAATGGTCAGGCTGCGGTTGGCGCCCCTGCTTGCTGCAGGCGCGTGACCTTTCGTTCTTTTGCCTTAAGCGGCTCAAGGCGCGCGGGTGCGCTTCTCTCGACCCGATGAAGGATTGGGTGGAGGCACAGGCCAGGACCGGGCGAATTCCAATGCTAGCGACTACGTGCGCCACCTAATCCGACGAGATCAGATGCGGAACGACAAGATCGCCGCCATGCAGAGCTTCGTTGATGCCGGGCTCCAAAGTGGCGTTGGCATCCGATCGAAGGAGGAACTTTTTGCCGAAGCGATGGCTCGTGCCAGCAAGTCATGAGCTTTAAGCTTTCCGTCGAAGCGGAAGGAGAGTTAATCGCGATCGCCGAGCAAGGTGTCCGTTTGTTCGGAGCCGGGCAGGCGCAGCGTTACCACAATGACCTTTTTGCGCTATTGCATCTGATAGCAGATAATCCTAGTATCGCGCGCGAAAGTGACGAGATCTATCCGCCGGTTTCAGCGTCCCCGTCATGTTGCGGCCTTGGCCCAGATAGCAGAGGCCCTCAGCGACAGCGACCGGCACCAGCCCGTCAGCGTTGGCGAGGCTGAATTGCGGCGTTTCACGACCCGCAAGCTTCAGTCTGCCGTCCTTGTCCGGAGACAGACTTGCCTGGCGCTATCCCGATATACAAACTCAACAGCCGCCGCAGGAGATAGCGGCCGGCAATGAACGATGCTCGATCTCGGTCAAACCTGTAGGTCGCCGCCCGATCCCGTTCATCCTGTGAAAGCGACTGCATCCAGCAGTTCCTGTCGCGTTTGTTCTTGGAATAATGCCAGAGCGCGATTTCGATTCCGGCAGGTTGATTTTCTGATTGCTGCATAGATCCAGAATGTCAGCTCAAGATCGTGCCGCAAGGACGAGTCGCCCAGTGGTTTATCCGATGAACAGTAGCGATCCCGTCAAATTCACGACTGTCGGCTCCTACTCAGATCGTGTTTCATTTCCGCACGTCACGGCTGCTTTTTTCATAATTTCCAGTAACTTATGGACGTATTGCGCTTAATTAATCGCACAAGTAACGGTGGTCGAACAAGAATTATCGAAAACCGCACGCTGCCCACTGTATAGTTAATACTAAATTATTGAATCTGGTGCGAGATTTTTTATCAACCGGCAAGCCGGTCATCCCAGCTATCTTCGAGGAGACCCGCATGAAGCGCCCGAGTATCAAGCAAGCCCTGATCCTGAAGCTGTCGATCATGGGTCTATTCATGATTGGCCTGTCCTATGTCTCGCTCAGCACGATGTCGACACTTCGTGCCAATACCGAGCAAATCGGGACCTTCTGGATGCAGCGGCTGGTGACCGCGCGCGAGATTAAGGATCACTTCCTCGACCTTAAATTGGTCTACGCTCAGTATCTTCTGGAAGACGCGGCGGAAGAACGGAACGGCGCACAGCAAATCGATGCCGCCGGCGCCGCAGTCGACAAAGTTGTGACTGAATACGAAAAGGGTGTTCGTACCGAGCGGGGGCGCGAACTGATCAATCAGATCAAGCCGGAGCTTAGCAAATATCGCGGATTGGCAGAGCAGATGATCGCGCTTGAGGACAGCGGGAAGACGTCTGACGCAGTGCGGCTCTTCAAGGAAAATATGGAACCGCAATCGGCGCTGGTAGACAAGGCCGTGGGCGATCTGGTTGCCTTTATTCTCAGCCAGGCCGAAGGTTTTGTGGCCGCGAGCGATGCTTCCGCGACATCCGCTTTGATGTTGACGGCCGCGATCGCAGCGCTGGCCATCCTCGTCGCCATGGCTGGCATCGTGTTTGCAATATTCGGCATCGCCAATCCGATCCGCAGCATCACCTCCGCTATGAAGCGTCTATCAGACGGCGATCTTGACAGCGACATACCGGGTGCCGGTCGCGCCGACGAAGTGGGCGAAATGGCCGGTGCCGTGGAAGTTTTCCGCCTGAATGCGCGTAATGTCGTCAGGCTCGAGAAGGAAGCTGCCGCATCTCGCAGCGAGAGCGAAGCCGTGCGCGCGGCAGCCCAGCAGCGCGCCGAACGCGAGGCGGAGCAATTGCGCTTCGCAACCACGACATTGGGCGGCGGCCTCCGGCGGCTTGCAGCTGGCGACATATCCTTTCAACTTTCGGAGCAATTTGCCGCCGAATACGAAACCTTGCGCGAAGACTTCAACGCTTCGCTGCGGCAATTGGGAACGACGATCGGCGCGGTGCTCGAGACGGTACACAGCATAGATAGTGGTAGCGGTGAAATTGCATCTGCTGCGCAGGACCTTTCCAAGCGTACCGAACAACAGGCGGCCTCTCTGGAGGAGACGGCCGCAGCCTTGGACGAGATCACGTCGAATGTGTCGATGGCGTCCAAACGAACCGAAGAGGCACGCAATGTCGCCCTCGAGGCCGATATCAGCGCTCGGCGGTCGGCAACCGTCGTATCGGAAGCCGAACAAGCCATGCGTCGCATCGAGGATAGCTCAGAACAGATCTCAAACATCATTGGTGCCATCGATGAAATCGCCTTTCAGACGAACCTCTTGGCATTGAACGCCGGTGTTGAAGCTGCTCGCGCCGGTGAGGCCGGCAAAGGTTTTGCAGTGGTCGCACAAGAAGTCCGCGAGCTTGCCCAGCGCGCCGCCCAGGCAGCCAAGGAAATCAAGGGCTTTATTCAAAAGTCATCGAGCGATGTGAAAAATGGCGTGAAACTGGTGCTTGAGACCGGCACGTCGCTCAAGTCGATCGGTGAATACGTCGTACAGATCAACCAACTTATGGATGCGATTGCCACATCGGCGCGCGAGCAGTCAACTGGACTTGCCGAGATCAATACCGCGGTCAATCATATGGACCAGGCGACCCAGCAAAATGCCGCGATGGTCGAACAGTCGACGGCTGCCGCCGCCTCGTTGTCCTCGGAGGCAGGCCGCCTGCGGCATCTGGTCAATCGCTTTCAATTGGATGGCAACAAAAATGCGGCGGACGTGGAGCGCAGCGGGCGCGAAGGCAATATGCCGATCCAGTTGGTTGCTCCGCGTCGCGTGATGCAAAGGTGATCGCGACCGACGTAAAGATCAGAATCACGAAATGACTTGAACTGTCGTCGTGGGCGATTGCTGGGCATAGGCGGCCTGGGCAACGGTATTCTTGGTGGATCCTGATCCTGCACCATTTGTTGCAAGGCTGGCGCCCACCGCGTCGAGTTGCTCGAAAATAAAGCACGCGCTCAATAGCGCGGTCTCTCTCTCCTTCCGCGAATGATCCATGCCGTCTGCACGCGCGTTCAGGGAATTCATAAGCCTGATCGATAAGCCTATGCAAAGGAAGGGGCCTAATCAAAGGGCGCAGGTGCACTACCTCTGCTGACGGCGTCGACGCGCGCCTATGTCAAACGAGCAAGGTGGAGCAGTTCATGCCAAGCCAGACACACCTGGAACTTTCCCGTCGAGATTTACTTATCTCGTCGGCCGCAACGATTGCGGTAACCGGAGCCGTCACTCCCGCGGCGGCACAGTCCCCAGGAAATGAAATGGCGTATACATCGAAAGTTTCCTTCACGGTCAACGGCGAGAACCGCGATCTCGAGGTCGACAACAGAACGTCGCTGCTCGACGCGTTGCGCGAGCATCTGCATCTCACAGGCACGAAAAAGGGATGCGACCACGGCCAATGCGGCGCATGTACGGTCATGGTCGACGGCCACCGCATCAACGCCTGCCTGACACTGGCCGTCATGCACGAAGGCGACCGGATCACCACGATCGAAGGTCTCGGTCAGCCTGGAAATCTTCATCCGATGCAGGCAGCCTTCGTCAAACATGACGGTTTCCAATGCGGCTACTGCACGCCGGGACAGATCTGTTCCTCCGTGGCGGTTCTCGAGGAGATCAAGGCGAACATACCGAGCCACGTCACCGGCGATCTTACGGCCCAGGCAGCCGTGACGCCCGCCGAAATCCGCGAACGCATGAGCGGCAATATCTGTCGGTGCGGCGCCTACTCCAACATTCTCGATGCCATTTCGGAAGTCGCGGGGATAAAAGCATGAGAGCCTTCACCTATGAGCGTGCCTCCTCAGTCGAGGCTGCGGCCAAGGCGGCCGCCTCCCATCCGGAAACCAAGTTCATCGCCGGTGGCACCAACCTTCTCGACCTGATGAAGCTCGAAATCGAGGCGCCGGCGCATCTGATCGACATCAACGGTCTCGGCCTCGACAAGATCGAGGCCATGCCGGACGGTGGGCTGCGTATCGGCGCCCTGGTCCGCAACACGGATCTTGCCGCCCACGAAACCGTTCGCCGCGACTATGGTCTGTTATCCCGTGCCCTGGTCGCGGGCGCGTCGGGCCAGCTGCGCAACAAGGCGACGACGGCCGGCAACCTCCTGCAGCGCACCCGCTGTCCTTATTTTTACGACCCGAACCAGCCATGCAACAAGCGGCAGCCCGGCAGCGGCTGTTCCGCTATCGGCGGCTTCAGCCGCCAGCATGCGGTGGTCGGGGTGAGCGACAGCTGCATCGCCACCCATCCGAGCGACATGGCCATCGCCATGCGGGCGCTCGATGCCGTCGTCGAGACGGTAAAGGCGGATGGCAGCCTGCGCTCGATTCCGATCGGCGACTTTCATCGCTTGCCCGGCGACACCCCTGATATCGAGACCGTTCTCGAGGGCGGCGAATTCATCACGGCGGTCCTGCTGCCGCCGCCGATCGGCGGCAAGCATATCTATCGCAAGGTGCGAGACCGCGCCTCTTATGCCTTCGCACTCGTCTCGATCGGGGCCGTTATCCAGCCGGACGGGAAAGGACGTGTTGCCGTCGGTGGCGTCGCCCATAAGCCGTGGCGCATCGAGGCAGCCGAGGCCGAGTTGCCGAAAGGCGCGCGGGCGGCGGCTGGCGTCCTTCTTGCCGGAGCCCGCCTGACCGAACAGAACCGTTTCAAGGTTGATCTGGTCGAGCGCACGCTTGGCGCGGTCATTGCCGAAGCAAGGGGGTGAGCTATGCAGTTCGATACACCAGCGACAACCAATCCGATCGATAATCTGAAGGTCGTCGGCCAGCCGATCCACCGCATCGACGGCCAGCTCAAGACGACCGGCCATGCGATGTATGCCTATGAATGGCACGATCCGAACATGCGCTACGCCTACGGCTATCCGGTCGGCGCGGCCATCGCCAAGGGACGCATCAAGTTCATGGATGTCTCCGCCGCCAAGAGGGCTGCCGGTGTGCTTGCCGTCGTGACGACGCTCGACGTCGGCGAGCTAGCGAAGGGCAAGTTCAATACCGCCAAGCTTTTCGGTGGTGACGAGGTTCAGCATTATCACCAGGCAATTGCGGTCGTCGTCGCCGAGACCTTCGAGCAGGCTCGCGCTGCAGCCGCTCTGGTCAAGGTCGATTATGCCGAAGAAAAGGGTGTGTTCGACCTCGGCCAGGCAAAGGATTCGGCCGTCAAGCCGGACGAATCGCAGCAGCCCGATACCGCGGCCGGCGACTTCGATTCTGCCTTCAGCTCGGCTCCCGTCACTCTGGACGCGAGTTACACGACGCCCGACCAGTCGCATGCAATGATGGAACCGCACGCCTCGATCGCAGCCTGGAACGGCGAAGAGGTAACCGTCTGGACCTCCAGCCAGATGATCGACTGGTGGCGTTCCGACCTTGCGACGACGCTCGACATCGATAAGGAGAAGATCCACCTCATGTCGCCGTTTATCGGCGGTGGCTTCGGCGGCAAGCTGTTCCTGCGGGCCGATGCCGTGCTGGCCGTCGTCGGCGCGCGGGCGGTAAAGCGTCCCGTCAAGGTTGCCTTGCCCCGCCCCTTGCTCATCAACAACACGACCCATCGGCCGGCGACGATCCAGCGGATTCGCATTGGAGCCGAGCGTGACGGCAAGATAACCGCCATTGCTCACGAGAGCTGGTCCGGCGACCAACCCGGCGGCCAGCCCGAGACTGCCGTCAACCAGACCCGCCTTCTCTATGGCGGAGCGAACCGCATGACCGCGATGCGGCTGGCAACGCTTCACCTGCCCGAAGGCAACGCCATGCGCGCTCCCGGCGAGGCGCCGGGACTGATGGCGCTCGAGATCGCCATTGACGAAATTGCCGAGAAAGTCGGTATCGACCCCGTGCAGTTTCGCATTGTCAACGACACGCAGGTCGATCCGGAGAAGCCGCAGCGGGCTTTTTCCCAGCGCAACCTCGTCGGCTGCCTCAAGCTCGGCGCCGCGCGGTTTGGCTGGAGTGAACGGGGAAGACCGGGTTCCAAGCGGGAGCGCAACTGGCTCGTCGGCATGGGCGTAGCCGCTGCTTTCCGCAACAACCTCGTGCTTCCCTCCGGAGCGCGGGTAAAGCTCGACCGGGAAGGCGTCGTGACAGTTGAAACCGACATGACTGACATCGGCACGGGCAGCTACACGATTATCGCGCAAACGGCCGCCGAAATGATGGGGGTCACGATCGACAAGGTTGCCGTCCAACTCGGCGACTCGCGCTTTCCTGTCTCGGCGGGCTCCGGCGGACAGTTCGGCGCCAATTCTTCGACATCGGGCGTCTACGCGGCTTGCGTCAAGCTGCGCGAGGCCGTCGCCAAGAAGCTCGGCTTCAACTCCGAAGACATTGTCTTCGAGAACGGAGAGGTCCGGTCGGGCAATCGTTCGGTCCTTCTCGCCGAGGCCGCCGGCCCGAATGGTCTTGTCGGCGAAGACACGATCGAATGGGGCGATCTCACCGAGACGCATCAGCAGTCGACATTCGGCGCGCATTTCGTGGAGGTCGGCGTTGACGTCGCCACGGGAGAAAGCCGCATCCGCAGGATGCTGGCGGTCTGCGCGGCGGGCCGGATCCTCAACCCGATTACCGCCCGCAGCCAAGTGATCGGCGCAATGACGATGGGGGTCGGTGCAGCGCTGTCGGAGGAATTGGCGGTCGATACCCGCCGCGGCTTCTTCGTCAACCACGATCTCGCCAGCTACGAAGTGGCGGTGCATGCCGACATTCCGCACCAGGAGGTGATCTTCATGGATGAGACCGATCCGATGTCCTCGCCGATGAAGGCGAAGGGTGTCGGCGAGCTCGGCCTTTGCGGCGTCGCGGCAGCCATTGCCAACGCCATCTACAATGCGACCGGCGTCAGGGTTCGCCATTACCCCCTGACGCTCGACAAACTCATCGGCGGCTTGCCGGACGTGGCCTGATGATGTCGACGGCGGTTTGGAAAACGGACCGCCGTTGCTTGCCCAAGGATTTCCCATGGATCAGATACTCGCGTCCATCGAAGCGCCAATTCCCGTCAGGGTCTCGGCCACCGACGATCCTGCCGAACTGCTTCGCTTCGCGATAGACGCGCACGGTCGCGGAGCGGTGGCGCTCGCCACCCTCGTCGAAATACGCGGCGGGGCTGCCCGCACGCTCGGCTCCCACGTGGTTGTCGCGGCCGATGGCCGTTTCTGCGGCTATGTCTCCGGCGGATGCGTAGAAGCCGCAGTCGCGTCGGAAGCGTTTCTGGCGATGACGCAAGGACGCGACCGCACCGTGAAGTTCGGCGACGGCTCTCCCTTCTTTGACATCGTTCTCCCCTGCGGCGGCGGGATCTCCATCGCAATCCATGTTCTGAAAAATGTCGGAGCTTTGCAGGATGTTCTGGAACGTCTCGGACAGAGGCGGACAGCCGGCCTGGCCTATTCACCAGAGCGGCAGACGCTCGAACCGGTGGAGCCGCCGCCAAGGGCCCGCTGGCTGGAGCGGGATTTCGTCGGCGTCTACCGTCCCCGCACCCGCGTCGTCCTTTCCGGGCAGACGATCGAAGCGCAGGCTGTCGCACGACTGGCCGAGGCCTCCGGCTACGACGTGATCATCCGCCGACCGGGCGAGGAGGGCAGGGCGGCTGCCGGCGTCATCGACCGCTTCACGGCGGTCGTGCTTCTGCATCATGACCTCGACGCCGAAGCCGCCATTCTCCAGGCCGCACTCCGATCGCCCGCTTTTTACATCGGCGCGCTCGGGAGCACCCGGACGCATCGCCGACGTGTCGAGCGGCTGACGGCGCTGGCTTTCGGACGGGACGAGATCGATCGGATCAAGGCGCCCATCGGGATGTTCGGCCCAACGCGGGATGCAACGTCGCTCGCCCTGTCGGTTCTGGCGGATATCGCCGCAGCAAGACTGGTGGCCTATGCTTGAAAGGGCGCTTTTCGGTGTGCGCTGCGTCGGAGGCGATGATGCAGGCCGAGGGTGATCCGCTGTCAGTGGCGATCGTCATTCTGGCTGCCGGTAAGGCGAGCCGGATGGGCAAGGACGGGAAGCACAAGCTGCTGGCCGAGTTCGACGGCGTGCCTCTGGTGCGGCGGTGTGCGTTGACGGCGCTGGGGTCTGATGCAGCCTGCGTTATCGTTGTCACCGGCCATCGCAGGTCCGAGATCGAAGGCTCACTCGATGGGCTCCCTCTCACTCTCGTCGATAATCCCGACTACGCAGATGGCATGGCGAGTTCGCTCAGAGCGGGATTGTCGTCAAAACGCGCTGACGGCGCCGACGGCATTCTCGTCATGCTGGCCGATATGCCCGGCATTTCCACCGCGCACCTGAATGCCCTGATTTCGACCTTTCGCAACGCGGGCGGCGAGGCCATCGTGCGCGCCGTCTCCCGCGGCAAGCCCGGTAATCCGGTTGTTCTGCCACGCTCTCTCGATCACGCGGTGCTGCGACTTGAAGGCGACGTCGGCGCGCGCGATATCATCAGGGCGTCGGGCATGCCGGTGCTCGATGTCGATGTCGGCGATGCTGCCCATCTCGACGTCGATACGCCCGACGATATATTGGCCGCCGGCGGCGTGGTGAAGCGTTAACGCGCGATCAGGACACCCCAGCGGTGCGGGCTGCATTGTTGCTGCCGATGGCTGAGTTTTCAACGCGACGTGCTCCAATTTGGCAGGTAGTCCGAAGCATTTGGGCACGGCGGCAGAGAAGGGTCTACCAGCGGAGCAGGCGAGGGCCGGTGAAGGCGCCGAGGGCGCCGGTGAGCAGGATGCCGAGGGAATACCAGATCAGCACGAAGGGCATGCCGTTTTCGGTGCAGAACCACGAATAGACCCAGGCGCCGGCAGCGCCGGCGGCAATGCCGGCGACGAAGCCGGTTAATCGCAGATCCGAGGGGGCCGCGCGACGCAATGCCCAGACTGCGCCGGCATAGATCGGCAGGGCGAAGCCGACGATCAGCAACGGGCAATGGAGCGCCGAGGAGCCGAGGATCAGCACCCGGTAAGACCCGGCGGGAGCCATCATGAGCTGGATGGCTGCGACGCCGGTCATGGCGGCGAAGATCGAAGCCAGCAAATCGAAAAAGCGTCCCTCGGAACCGTCGGGGCGGGAGAGCCGAAAGACGGCGAAGAGTGCCGCTAAGGCAATCAGGGCATTATAGGCCGATTTGATCCAGAAAACCGGCAGCATCAGCACATCGGGCATATCGACCCGCAGCCCGAGAATGGCCAGCATCAGCAGCAGCGAGAGCGCAAGGGCCGGCAACAGGCCGAGCGCGAAGCGGCGCCACAGCGCATTGCGCGGCACCGGCTTCAGGTCGCTCACCAGGCTTTCGATAATGTTGTTCGTCTCTGTCACGATGCGCCTCGCAATCTCTCTCCGAGCGCCTTGAGCGCCCGGTGGATGCCGACTTTCACCGCCGATTCGGACTGGCCGGTGCGGTTTGCGGTGTCGGCGACCGACTGGCCCTGGAGCCTTACCTGCCGGATCAGTTCCTGCTGTCTCAACGGCAAGCCGTCGAGCAACCGCTCGACATCCATGCGGGCCGTCAGCGTGTCCTCGCTGAAGTCGCTTTCGATCTCCTCGCCAAGCTCGGTCTCGGCCAGCCTGCGCCCACCGTGGCCGCGATGATGGTCGATCAACTTGTAGCGGGCGATCGAGAAGAACCAAGCGGTGAAAGGTCGCTCTCGGTCATAGGTGGATCGGCGAGAATGCAGTGCCAGCAATGTCTCCTGCACCAGGTCTTCCATATCCGCCTTCGTCGCCGCAGCCATCCGACGGCTGTAATAACCGACAAGCAATGCGCGCAAAGTCGTCAGCAAACGCCGATAGGCCGCCTCGTCCCCGTCAAGGGACAGAAGCATCAAGGCTTTCAGGGCTTCTTCCGAACGGGCGGTTGTCATGCTGTCAGAGAGTTCATTCGGAAAAACAGCCAATCGGTTACAGGGAGGATCAAAAACAATATCGGCATCACCGTCCTATCACATACGCGTGAGCCTGTAACGCATCCCGACATTATCCCGAATGGGCTGATGTGAGCCATCGGCAGGCAGCCGGCGGACACGACAATCCCATTCCAGGAGAGTTCCATGACCAAACTTGTTTCCAGCCTTGCAGCCTGCATCTTCGTCGCCGGCCTTTCGCTCGCCGGCGCCGCCTCGGCCGAGGACGCCATGAAGACCGATACGATGAAGAAGGACACCATGCAGAAGGACACGATGTCGAAGGATGCCATGAAGATGGCGGGCACGAAGAAGGACTGCATGCACAAGGCCGGCATGGAAAAGGACGCGATGAAAAAGACCGACATGATGAAGGCCTGCGACGCGATGAAGTAAGGGGCTCGCATCTGCGCGGCCGCTGAAACTTTACGCGCAGTGGCCGCGTCTTTTCCTGCGAAACTATCCGTCACCCGGAGAACCATCATGGCGACGATTGATGCCGGCACGAAAACCGGCCGCACGCTTATCTACCGCCACAGCCTTGCCGTTCGCCTGTCGCATTGGGTGAATGTGCTTTGCCTCACCGTGCTGCTGATGAGCGGCCTGCAGATATTCAATGCTCATCCGGCGCTCTACTGGGGCCAGTATGGCGCCGACAACGATCCTTCCTTCATCTCGATGGACGCCATCGACGACGGCAATCAGGCGAAGGGGGTGACGCATGTCGGTTCGCTTAGCTTGAATACGACAGGTGTCCTCGGTCTCTCGAATGTCGATGGCGAAGCAACGGCGAGGGGGTTTCCAAGCTGGCTTACGATTCCGAGCTATCAGGACCTGTCGGCGGGCCGGCGCTGGCATTTCTTCTTTGCCTGGCTCTTCATCCTCAACGGCCTTGTCTATCTCGTCTATGGGCTGATCAGCCGGCATTTCCGCCGGGATCTCGCCCCCGCCGGCAAGGAACTGACGCTCAACCATCTCGGCCATGAGGTCGCCAACCATGCCAGGCTGCGTTTTCCCAAGGGAGCGGAGGCACGCCATTACAACACGCTGCAGAAGCTGACCTATCTCGCGGTGATCTTCCTGTTGCTGCCGATGATGATTGCCACGGGACTCACCATGTCGCCGGGCTTCAATGCCGTGGCGCCCTGGCTGCTCGACATTTTCGGAGGACGGCAATCGGCCCGCACCCTCCATTTCCTCACCGCCTTCTCGCTCGTCGCCTTCGTCGTGGTGCATGTCGCCATGGTGATCCTGTCGGGCGTGTTCAACAATCTGCGCTCGATGATCACCGGCTACTACGTCATCGAACAGGGAGACGGACAATGAACCGCCTGATCACGCGCCGCCGCTTCCTGATCGGCTCGACCTTGACCGCCTCCGCACTCGGACTGAGCGGCTGCGACGCTCTGGTCGAAAGTGAGCGGATGAAATCGGTCCTGAAGATCGCCGAGGGCTTCAGCATGAAGACGCAGCGCTTGCTGCTCGGCGACAATGCGCTCGCCCGTGAATTCGGCGAAAGCGATCTTTCGCCGATCTTTCGCTCGAACGGCACCAGCATGCCTGACAATCCGCAATATCTCGACTGGATGAGCCGGCAGTTCTCGACCTGGAGACTGGATGTCGGTGGACTTGTGGAAAAACCGGCTCAGCTCTCGCTTGCGCAGCTGAAGGCAATGCCGTCGCGCACCCAGATCACCCGCCACGACTGCGTTGAAGGCTGGAGCGCGATCGGCAAATGGACGGGCCTGCCGCTCGGCGCCCTGCTGCAATCGGTCGGGCTGAAGCCCGAGGCGCGCTACATCGTGTTCCACTGCGCAGATGAATACGAAAAGACGCTTGATGGCAGCGGCTGGTATTATGAGAGTCTCGATCTGGTCGATGCCTTCCATCCGCAGACGATCCTTGCCTATTCGATGAACGGCCGTGACTTGGAAGTGGCGCATGGCGCGCCGCTAAGGCTCAGGGTCGAGCGGCAGCTCGGTTACAAGCAGGCGAAATATCTGACCCGCATCGAAGCGGTCACCGATCTCGGCCAGCTTTATGGCGGCAGCGGCGGCTTCTGGGAAGATCGCGGCTATGAATGGTATGCCGGCATATAGGTTGCGGGCAGACCCCGAACGGATCAAAAAGCCTATCGGCAGGGCCGTGATGATGCGGCCGCTGTTCGCTATGTCCGGGTGGATCGGAGCCTGCTCGATCGCATACCCGGGCCTACGGCCAAGCTCTCCTGTTTAAGTTTTATGCGGCGGATTGACGCACAACCCCAGCGATGATACCTCTAAGCCAATTGGTCAGGCCAGTTGACCAGATGCGTGATTGAGGAGAAGCCGCCGGGAGGCCCAATGTTTTCGCCTGTTGAATCACGCCGCCTCTACAGGCAGGTGGCAGACCAGATTCGTTTGATGATCGCGAGCGGCGAGCTTGCCGTCGGCCAGCGGCTGCCGGCCGAGCGCGAGCTGGCGGAGCAACTGTCGGTGTCACGCCCGACCGTGCGCGAAGCGCTGATCGTGCTGGAGGTCGAAGGCCTCGTCAACATCCGCATGGGATCCGGCATCTATGTGGTGCGTCAGCATGCCGCGCCTGTGTCGGGGAGCGAGCGCGAGCCGGTGGAGGGGCCCTTCGAGCTGCTGCAGGCGCGCGCCATCATCGAATGCGCCATTGCCGAAGAAGCGGCAGGCTGCGCCGGGCCGGAAGGCATCGCACGGCTCGACGAGGCGCTGACGCGTATGAGCGGCGGCCTCAACGATGCGAGCACGGTGCTTGCCGCCGATCGCGCCTTCCACACCGGCATTGCCGCGATCGTCGGCAATGCGACGTTGATCCGCGTGACCGGCGAAATGTTCGACATGCGCATGACGCCTTATTTCGCCAAGCTCGCGAGCCACTTCGAGGGACCGGGAACATGGCGCAGCGCCGTCGACGAACATCGGGCCATTCGCGATGCGATCGCCGCCGGCGATGGGGCAGGCGCCAAGGCCGCCATGCGCGCCCATCTCACCCTATCGCAGAAGAGGTTTTCCGAGAGCTTCGGGGAGGAGTTTTCGGGAGAGGAGGAGCGCGGCCGCAAAAAGCGGCTCGCGAAAGGAACTGACAAGATTTAACCCGAGCTCGGGAGGAGAGAGCAATGAAGAGCAGACTGGCAACGATACTTTGCACCGCAGCCGCGATGATGGCGACGACAGCGATCGCGCATGCCCAAACCGTATTGAAATGGGCGCATGTCTATGAAACCTCGGAGCCCTTCCACACGGATTCCGTCTGGGCTGCGGAAGAGATCGCCAAGCGCACCGACGGGCGTTACAAGATCGAGGTCTATCCGGCCTCGCAGCTCGGCAAGGAAGCCGACATCAACCAGGGTCTCAAGCTCGGCACGGTCGACATCATCATCTCGGGATCGAGTTTTGCCGCGCGCGACTACAAGCCGATCGGCGTGACCTACTTCCCCTATATCTTCCGCGGCCCCGATCATCTGATCGCCTACACCAAGAGCGATGTTTTCAAGCGGCTCGCCAAAGGTTATGAAGACAAGACCGGCAATCACATTGCCGCCGTCAGCTATTACGGCACGCGCCATACGACATCGAACAAGCCGATTGCCAAATGCGCCGACATGCAGGGCCTGAAAATCCGCGTGCCCGACGTTCCGGCCTATCTCGCCATGCCGCGCGCCTGCGGCGCCAACACCACGCCGATCGCCTTTGCCGAAGTTTATCTCGCCTTGCAGAACGGCACGGTTGAGGCACAGGAAAACCCGCTGACGACAATCGAGGCGAAGAAGTTCTACGAAGTCCAGAAGAACATCATCCTCACCGGTCACATCGTCGATCATCTCAACACGGTGATCTCGAAGACGCGGTGGGCGAGCCTTTCCGACGAAGACAAGAAGATCTTCGGCGAGGTCATGCAGGAGGCGGCCGAGCGTACGACCAAGACCATCGCCGGCAAGGAAAACAGCCTGGTCGCGACCTTCAAGGAAAAGGGCATCAATGTCGTCGAGGTCGACAAGGCAGACTTCGAGAAGAATGTCATGGAAAAGGTGAAGTTCGAGGACTTCGGCTACGAAAAGGCCGATTGGGAAGCGATCCGGGCGATTCAGTAAAGGTCGCTACCGACGATTGCCCCTCACCCTAACCCTCTCCCCGCACGCGGGGAGAGGGGACCTGTCCTGCGACACGTTGGCGAGGGACGGGGAGGCTGCGGCATATCCCTTCGCCCCGTTTACGGCGGTCCGAACGACGGGTTGAGACGAGTGGCTCAACCCAGGCAAAGGTAGCGGCAGCCGGATGAGGGGCCGCGCCTCCGCAAAGTACAAGGCTCGTCAACAGACCAAAGGTCGCGCCGACAGCGCCGCACCATTCTACTCCCAACAGGAACAAGGCCGATCATGTCGCAAGAAATTCATACGCCCATCACGGCCGACGAGATCGGTCACGAGTTCGAAGGCCATGCGCCGACCGCGAACGTATCGGACTACGCCATCGAGGACTGGATCACGCTGATCGTCTTCTGGCTGATGGCGGGCTGCGTCTTCCTGCAGTTTTTCACCCGCTATGTGCTGAACGACAGCTATGCCTGGACCGAGGAGATCGCGATCAACTGCCTGATCGGCGTCGTCTTTCTCGGTTCTGCCATGTGTGTGCGCACGTCGCGGCATATTCAGGTGGATGTGTTCTATCACTATATGCCGGCAGGGCTGGCACGCGTGCTCGCAACCTTTGTCGATATCGTCCGCATCGGCTTTTTCGCCTATGGCTGTCACCTGATGTGGCGCTACGTCGATCTCGTCGCCGACGAGCAGATGGTCACCGTCGAATTGCCGCGCAACATCGTCTTCTACTCCGTACTCGCCGCCTTCGTGCTGATGCTGATCCGCGCGGTCATTGTCTTCATCGCCAATATGCGCCGCGGCTACTCCGTTCTGGAGCGCCCCGAAGAATTCCAGACTGTCGAGGGTTGATCCGATGCTGATGCTTCTTGGTTCGTTTCTGGTGCTGATGCTGATCGGAGTGCCTGTTGCCATCTCGATGGCCGTCGCATCCGTGCTTTATATCGTGCTTTACGGCATCGCGCCCGACATCATCGTCGCACAGCGCATGATCGCCGGCGTCGAAAGCTTCCCGCTGCTCGCTGTGCCCTTCTTCATCCTGGCGGGCAACCTGATGAACTCGGCCGGTGTGACGGGCCGCATCTATTCCTTTGCGGTCGCCCTCGTCGGCTGGATGAAGGGCGGGCTGGCGCAAGTCAACATCATCGGCTCCGTCATCTTCTCCGGCATGTCCGGCACTGCACTTGCCGATGCGGCCGGCATCGGCACGATCGAAATCAAGGCCATGAAGGATCACGGCTATCCCGTCGAAGCTGCGGTCGGCGTGACGGCGGCCTCGGCGACGCTCGGGCCGATCTTCCCGCCGTCGCTGCCCTTCGTGATCTACGGCATGATGGCGAATGTTTCGATCGGCGCGCTTTTCATGGCCGGCATCCTGCCCGGCATCGTCATGACGCTGTTGATGATGATCACCGTCGCCGCCTTCGCCTACAAGAAGCGCTGGGGCTCCGACGCGCCCTTCGATATCAGGCAGCTTATGTCGGCCGGCATGGAAATCGTCGTTGTCCTGATGGTGCCTGTGGCGATCTATCTGATGATGCAGGCCGGCATGTCGATGAATATTGCGGCCGGCATCGCCCTTCTCGCGCTTCTGGCGCTCGACTGGTATTTCGGCTTTTCCGCCGTCATGGCGCTGATGACCCCGGTCATCCTGATCGGCGGCATGACGATGGGCTGGTTTACGCCGACGGAGGCCGCCGTCGCCGCCGTGCTCTGGTCGCTGTTCCTCGGTCTCGTGCGCTACCGCACGATGACGCTCTCGACGCTCGCCAAGGCAAGCTTCGATACGATCGAGACGACGGCATCGGTTCTCTTCATCGTCACCGCAGCCTCGGTCTTCGCGTGGCTCTTGACGGTGAGTCAGGCCGCCCAGCTGCTGTCGGATGCGATCCTGTCGATCACCGACAACAAATGGGTGTTCCTGATCCTGGTGAACCTCTTGATGCTCTTCGTCGGCTGCTTCCTGGATACGATCGCGGCGATCACCATCCTCGTGCCGATCCTGCTGCCGATCGTCTTGAAGTTCGACATCGATCCGGTTCAGTTCGGCCTGATCATGACGCTGAACCTGATGATCGGACTGTTGCATCCGCCGCTCGGCATGGTGCTTTTCGTATTGTCGAGAGTCGCGAAACTGTCGGTCGAACGCACCACCATGGCGATCCTGCCCTGGCTGGTGCCGCTCTTCCTGGCGCTGATCCTCATCACCTTCATCCCCGCCGTATCGCTCTGGCTGCCGCAGCAGCTCGGGCTGCTGAGATAGGAAGTACAGGATGCACACACGTCTGGCCCGGCTTTACCAAAAGGGCGATCTCAGGATCGAGACCGAACCCGTTCCGGCCCCCGGTCCAGGCGAGGTGTTACTCAAAATGGCGGCCGCAGGCATCTGTGGCTCCGACCTGCACTATTACCAGGACGGCGGCTTCGGGCCGGTCAGAGTTCGCGAGCCGATTATCCCCGGCCACGAAGCTGCGGGAAGCGTGAGCCAGGCAGGCGAGGGCGTCGACCTTAAGGCCGGCGTGCTGGTGGCGGTCAATCCGAGCCAGCCTTGCGGCCAATGCGAATATTGCGCGAAGGGGCTGCCGATCCACTGCCTGGAGATGCGCTTCATGGGCAGCGCAATGCGCCTGCCGCATGAGCAGGGCATGTTCCGGGAATGGCTGGTGATACCGGCTAGGCAATGCTTCGAAGTGGCGCCTGCGACGACGGCCGCGGAGGCGGCTTGCAGCGAGCCCTTGTCGGTCTGCCTGCACGCTGCATCACGCGCCGGCGATATCATCGGCAAACGCGTTCTTATCACCGGCGCCGGCCCGATCGGCGCGCTGATGGTGGCCGTTGCCGCTTATCATGGTGCAGCCGAAATCGTGGTGACCGATCTCGCGGACGCGGCGCTGGAGAGGGCGAAGGCGATGGGCGCCAGCCGCGCGATCAATGTTTCTCAAGGGGCCGCGGCACTCTCGGAATTCGAAGTGGGAAAAGGCTATTTCGATCTCGTTTTCGAATGCTCGGCCGCCGCTCCGGCCATCCGCAGCGCGATCGCGGCCATTCGGCCGCGCGGCACGATCGTGCAGGTCGGGGTCACGGGAGAGATCCCGATCCCCCTCAACGCCATCGTCGGCAAGGAGCTTCATATCCACGGCACGCAGCGCTTCCATGAGGAATTCGCCACCGCCGTCGAGCTGATCTCCAGCCGCAAGATCGAGGTGCGGCCGATCATCAGCCACAGCCTGCCGCTGGAACAGGCCGCCGCAGCTTTCATTCTTGCTGGTGACCGCGCTGCCGCCTGCAAGGTTCAGCTTACATTTTAGAAGGATTCATTCCGTCCCAGCCCGCCATTCGCGATAGGCGAGATGGAATTTTGCGCCGATCGTCGTCGGCGGCTGCGGCGGCAGCAAAACCGGCACCGGCTAGACTAGGGAAACGCCGAGCGTACTTCCGTCATGCAGGCGGCCGGCGCCGCGGATGGCGGCATCGCTGACCTCGATGCGGGGATTTCCTGAGTTGAACAGGAAGCTGCCGCCGGCGGCGAAAAAGTGTTCGACATTTATTTCGAGCCGCCCGTATTCGATGCGGCTGGCATCGTCGAACGCGGTGGTGATTGCGAGACTGGGAAAGGATCGTATCCTGTCCTAGCGTCGGGTGGCGATCTGCTCCGCGGCGGACGGCGCTGCTTGGTTCGGCCGGTGAAAGACGCAGACCTGGTTGCGGCCTGCTTCCTTGGCGCGATAGAGCGCCATGTCGGCCTCGTGCTGGAGATTGGCCAGTGAAATCTCGGTGTCGAACGCCGATTTCAAGGCTACCCCGACGCTTAGCGTCACTGACGGGCCAACACTGGAGGAAGGATTCGGAAGGGCGGCGGCTTCCACGCTCTCGCGTATGCGCTTTGCCACCGCGATGGCTTCGTCCTTGTCGACATTCGGAAGCACGATCAAGAATTCCTCACCGCCATGGCGCGAAACGAGGTCGCGATCGGCGCGCACGCAGCTCTGGATGATGCCGGCAACCTTGACCAGGCAGCGGTCGCCCTCGCCATGACCGAGCTTATCGTTCAACGCCTTGAAATGATCGATATCGCACATGAGCATGGCGACGACGCCGCTTTCACGGCCGTTTCGCCACAAGCTCTCGAGCGTCTCCATCATCCAACGGCGGTTGGCAATTCCCGTCAGCGGATCGGTTCTGGCCAGCCGCTCCAACCGGGCGTTCGCATCGGCCAGTTCCGCAACCCGGCGCTGGTCCCTGCAGTCCAGGAGAAATGTCTTCTGCGCCAGGATGTTCATCGTGCGCCGGGCAACCACGATGGCGATGATCCCGCAGGAAAAGAACAGGGTCGCGGCGACGACGACGCTGCCGGCGTCCAGGAACGGGTTGTTCCATTGAAGGATGAAATAGAGACAAAGGGCATAACAGGCGATGGCAACCGTCCACGCCAGCGGCACGCTGAAAATGGTGATTGCGCTCGTTGCGACGAAGAGCATGATGCTCAAATGCCGCTCGTAAAATTCACCGCCGGCGAAGACGCCGACAAGTGCCACCGATAGGAGAATAAGGCACATTCCCGCAAGCAGCGACGCGTGCTGAAGCGTAGCGGCGCGCGGCTTGCTCCAGACGATCGCCGTCAAAATCGCCGCCGGCGGCAAAAGGCAGGCGGGGGCGACCATTGCCAGCGCGACCTGACGGGGAAGCAGAAGCGCGTTCAGCGCCAGCGTCAACACGTCGACGAATGCCACCCATATCATCCAGGAACGGATGATTTTCGCGGTCTGTCGCCATGACCGTTCCTCAAACCGGCCGCGCAGTTCACCCGTCAGGCGGATATCGCGGGTTCGGCCCGACAAAAGACGCTCGATCTCAGCCGCCATCGCGCCGGTCAGCGGCCGGGGCGGGAAGTGCCCGGCCGGAGAATTTTCAGGGGAAGCGCTTTTGCCATCTGTCATCCCTGAATAATCTAGCCGCAATCGAAAGCGCGGCAAGGTTTGGGGAGGCAGGCCGCGTTGGCGTGGTTAGCTTCCGGTTCTCGCCGGCCGTTCGCATGTCCGAATTCGCACATTCGGAAATTTGCGGACAAGATCGTGGACATGGTCTGGGCGAGGCCGTCCCGGTCATGCTACCAACCCTTTGCGAGGGGGTACGGAATGAGACTAAAGTTGGTTGCAGTTGCGGTCGCGGCGCTGGCGCCGGTGGTGGCGATTCTCGCCTATAACGAAGTCGCGCTCCGCCATCAGCGCAACGAAGAAGTGCGCGCATCCGCAGCACAGGCGGCGCGCCAGGCATCGTCCGAGGTCGAAAGGATTGTCGAGGGCCTGCATGGCCTTCTCGTTTCCGTCTCCGCCATGCCCTCCGTCCGGCATCTCGACGTCAACGCCTGCAATGAGGCTCTCAAATCGGTTGCCGAAAGCATTCCGAACATCAGCACCATCTTCGTCGTCGCGCTCAACGGGCGGCCGGTCTGCGGCAGCACGGTGTTTCCCGAGGGTGTGGTGTTTTCCGACCGCGACTATTTCCAGCAGATATTAAAGACCAAGGACTTCACAGTCGGCACCTACACGCAAAGCCGCCTTTCCGACAAGCACGTGCTGCCACTCGCAATGCCCTTAATGGAGGGCGATGTCCTCAAGGCCGTCATCGTCAGCGGCATCCGGATGGACTGGCTGCAGAACCGCATCACCGAACGCGGCGTCGCTCCCGGCAATGCGGTGACGATCGCAGATGGAAAGGGAACCATCGTTGCGCACGTACCCCTTGCCGAACAGGTCGTCGGCACTATGATCCCCGAAGAATACCAGCGCCTGATCCATGCCGAGCAGCCCGACGTGGTTGAGGTCACGAGCAGGGATGGAATAGCGCAAATCCTGGGCTATCGCCCTATCGCCCTGCCCTCCAGCCCTCTCTATGTCAGCGCCGGCTTCTCGAAATCGGAAGCCTTCGCGCCGATCAACCGGGCAACGCTGATGAACACGCTCGCGATCATCGGCGGCGCGCTGTTTTCTTTCGCTGCGGCGATATTCATCGGCAACCGTTTCATCCTCGTGCCAATCTGGCGGATCGCCGAGGTGATGGAGAAGTGGCGCAGCGGCCAGACGGCAGCCAGAACCGGCATGAGGGGACCGGACGAGTTGGAAGTCGTCGGCGCGACTTTCGATCGGCTGCTCGACGAACTCGATGAGCGCAGACGCCGGAACGAGCAAGCTGAGGAGGAACGAACCCTACTCGTCCGCGAAATGGCGCACCGGGTCAAGAATGGCTTCGCCCTCGTTCAGGCGATCGCCCGACAGACCTTCTCGCGTTCCAATCCGGAAAGCTACAACGCCTTTGCCCAACGGCTCGCGGCGCTTGCTGGCACATATGATCTCATCCTGTCACGGGAGGGGTCGGCCGCACCCATCCGGGAGGTCATCTCCGCCGCCTTGCGGGCGCACATCGCCTCAGAGGAACGCATTCGTCTCGATGGCCCCGACGTGGTGCTTCCCGCCGACATCGCCCTGCCGCTTTCCCTCGTGCTCCACGAACTGGCGACCAATGCGACGAAGTACGGAAGCCTCGGAAGCGAGCAAGGAACCGTCGCCATCGAGTGGACGTACGAAGACGGGCGCGTGTCTCTGATATGGACGGAAGCCGGCGGGCCGCCGGTGTCGACGCCGACGAAAAGAGGCTTCGGCTCCGTCCTCATAGAGCGGGCCTTTTCGTCCAAGGCGAAGGCGCAATCGCGATCGGACTACAGGCCCGAAGGGCTCGTCTTCGAACTTGTCTTCTTAACCGGGGAACCCACGGCGAAGACGGAAGTCGAGGTCCCGATGGAGATCTAGTGCCTTCGAGCAAACGTCCCCGCACGCGGGGAACCGGTCAGGACGCCGTGCGCCCGCCGGCACTGCGGCCGATAGACATCCCTACCTTCCTGCTGCAAGGGGCCGCTGCAACTCGATACGGCTCGTCACCACGGATTTGCCTGACGTCGGGTCTTGATCGACCGTCTGAAGCCGAAGCCTGTCCCGTCCGAGTTTCTCGATCATCAACGTCGCGTTTCGGTCGCCATTGATCACTCGAGCCCAGGTCACGCGAAGATTGAGCGCGTCGCCCTGCCTGCTGCCAACCAATTTCGACGGCTGCCCCGATGGTCCTATGTAGTTGCCGACGTATCGTTGTCCCAATGCCTTAACATTGGCCGAGAAAGCTCTTGTGAAAACCGCAAGACCGCGGCATGTCCCGTTCATCGAGACCGCAGATTCACTCGCGTCTGATTTGAGTGTGCAGGAAACATTGAAGTTTGTGCCGCCGATCTTGGTGAGGACCATGCCGGTCCCGCGCCAATCGCCGGCCAGGGATCGCAAAAAGCCTGCCTCCGACGCCTTTGCTGCGTCAGGCAGGCAAAACAGCGAGAATAATGCAGCGATCAGAGCAGCACGCATGAAAGCCTCCCCGTCAAGCGATTCTAACAAACCCTTGAAGGCTGCTGATTGTTCCGCGGCTCCAGTCGGTACCGATGAGCGGTCCGCAAGGCTGGGGCGCCGGGATTGATGGAGGCCTGTCGGCGCGGCTCGGTTGCGCGATCAGAAGCTCCCCGCCTCAAACCTTCGCGCAAGACGGAAAGGGGGATCGTTTTGAGCAGGAGCTCAGCTCTCCTTGGCAGGCAGTCAGGCCGCCGGGATTTCGAATGGCGGCAATAGCGACGCCGTCGCTCGTGGCGTTGTTGCGGGCAATGAAGCAATAATCGTCATTCGCGTGAGACGCTGCGACGACGCAGGAGTTGGCCAAAGCGGTCGCCAGGGCGACGGCGCTGGAGTCGATATGAGTTTAGCGATCGCGTCTTACCGCCTGCCTCTGGTGCGTGTCGCCAGAACATTGCGGATCGAGAAGCTGGAATGAATCCTGAGGACGCCCGGCAGGGTCGATAGTATTTCCTTGTGGATCCGCTCGAACTCACCCGGACTGGCGACCTCGACGCGCAGGAGATAGTCGGAACCGCCCGTCATCAGAAAACATTCGCGGATCTCGGGATGCCGGCGGACCGCCGCCTCGAAGCGGTCGAGATGATCCTCGGTCTGTCGCTCAAGCGTGATGTTGATGATCACGGCGATCATCTCGTCCGCATTGCCGGTGTCCACCAACGCCGTATAGCCGCGGATCACACCCGATTTTTCCATGATCTTGATGCGCCTGAGGCAGGCGGACGGCGACAGGCCGATCTCGGCGGCGAGCTTGGCATTGCTCATGCGCGCGTCGAGGCGCAGCAGCCTGAGTATATTGCGATCTATCGAGTCGAGAGCGGGCACGATGGATTATTCCAAATTTTCGTCCATTATGCGGACAATATACAAATCATGCAATAATCGGCTGCTGAATGATAGGCAATTTCGCCCATTGTTTCATAAACTTCCTTGAGATCTGGGAGGGATGGACATGGATGGCGATATTTTGGTTTCCCGCACACGCACCACCACGACCGCGCAGGGGGGCACGGGCTATCTGACGATCGATCTTGCCGCACTCGGCCGCAACTACCGAAAGCTCGTATCGATGCTGGCGCCGGTCCGCGCCGGCGCCGTGGTAAAGGCCGACGCCTATGGGCTCGGCGCTGAACGGGTCGCGGCAACGCTATACGGTGAAGGCTGCCGACATTTCTTCGTCGCCCAGTTCGTCGAGGCGGTAAGGCTGCGGCCGACCCTTGCGCATGATGCCCAGATTTTCGTGTTGAACGGCTTGCAACCCGGCAACGAGATCGTCTGCGCCGAGAGGGGCATCGTCCCGGTTATCAATTCGCTGGCCCAGTGGCGGGAATGGTCGGCGGCGGCGCGCATGCTGAAGCGCTGCCTGCCTGCCGTCCTGCAATTCGACACCGGCATGTCACGGCTCGGCTTTCCCCGGGAGGAACGAGCCGAGCTGGCGGCAGCCCTTGGCGACGGCAGCAATATCGAAATCCTGTTCATCATGAGCCATCTGGCTTCGGCCGACGACATGGAGAGCGATCAGAACGGCGAACAATGGACCGAGATGTCCCGAATTGCCGACGAATTTCCCGGCTTCGACATGTCCTTCGCCAATTCCGGCGGGGTCTTCCTCGGCGACGCCTATCACGGCGTGCTCGCCCGCCCCGGCATCGCGCTTTACGGCGGCGCGCCCAACGCCGGCGGGAACAACCCGATGGAGCCGGTCGTCAGCCTCAACGTTGCCGTCGTGCAGACCCGCACCGTGCCGGCAGGCACGAAGGTCGGCTATGGCGGCGCGCATGTCACACAGCGGGAAATGCGTCTCGCGACGATCGCCGGCGGCTATGCCGACGGCCTGCCCAGATCGCTCGGCGACCGTGGCGCCGTCTATTTCAACGGCATCCGCCTGCCGATCGTCGGCCGAGTCTCGATGGACAGCGTGACCGTCGACGTGTCGGCGCTACCAGAAGGCGCCCTGACGCTGGGCAGTCTGGTCGAAGTGCTCGGCCCGCACCAGACGCTCGAGGACGTCGCCCGCGATGCGGGCACGATATCTTACGAAATCCTAACCGGTCTGGGCGATCGTTACGACAGACAATATCGCTGAGAGCCGGCGGCTCCATCATTGGGAAGATCATGAAAGTCATTGTTCTGGGTGCCGGTATCGTCGGCGTCACATCCGCCTATCAGTTGGCCAAATCCGGTCATGAGGTCACGGTCGTCGACCGGCAGAAAGGCCCGGCGCTGGAAACGAGCTTTGCCAATGCGGGCGAAGTCTCCTTCGGCTATTGCTCGCCATGGGCAGCGCCCGGCATTCCTGCCAAGGCGATGAAGTGGCTGTTCATGAAACATGCGCCGCTCATCCTGCGCCCGAAGCTCGACATGGCCATGCTTTCCTGGATGGCGAGGATGCTGTCGAACTGCACCTCCGAGCGCTACGCGACCAACAAGAGCCGTATGCTGCGTCTTGCCGATTACAGCCGCATCGCGCTGGCCGAGCTTCGCGCCGAGACCGGCATCGCCTATGACGAACGCATGCAGGGAACGCTGCAGCTGTTCCGCACGCAGCAGCAGCTCGAGGCCTCTGCCAAGGACGTCAAGGCGCTGGCGGCCGACGGTATTCCCTATGAGGTGCTGGACCGCGACGGCTGCATCCGCTTCGAGCCTGCATTGAAGCACGTGCGCGACAAGATCGTCGGCGGTTTGTTGACGCCAAAGGACGAAACCGGCGACTGCTTCAAGTTCACCAATGCACTTGCCGCCAAAGCCGAGGCGCTCGGCGTCCGCTTTGCCTATGATACGACGATCAAGGCGCTGGATGTCGAGGCCGGCCGCGTGCGCGGCGTCATCACCGATCGCGATCGCATGAGCGCGGATGCGGTGGTGGTTGCGCTCGGCAGTTATTCGCCGCTGCTGCTCAAGCCGTTCGGCATCAGATTGCCGGTCTATCCGGTGAAGGGCTATTCGCTCACCATCCCGATCACCGACGCGTCGCGCGCACCGGAATCGACCGTCATGGACGAAACCTACAAGATCGCAATCACCCGGCTCGGCGACCGCATCCGCGTCGGCGGCATGGCTGAAATCTCGGGCTATACCAATGATCTCGGGTTCGCCCGCCGCAGCACGCTGGAACATTCGGTCACCGATCTCTTCCCCGGCGGCGACGTTTCTAAGGCGTCCTTCTGGTCCGGCCTGCGTCCGATGACGCCGGATGGCACGCCGGTGATCGGCCCGACGAAGATTATCGGCCTCTTCCTCAACACCGGCCATGGCACGCTCGGCTGGACGATGAGCACCGGTTCGGCGCGGCTGATCGGCGATCTGGTCGGCGGTCGCACGCCTGAAATCGACGCGCGGGATCTCTCAATCAATCGATACGGCTGAAGCCCGGGCAATACAAAAGAAGACAATATGACTTCAAATATCGATCATCACGCGCGGGCATTGTTTTTCGAGGTCGCCAATGTCCGTTAATCCTCATAGGCATAGCCTTGGCAGCCTTATCCCGCAGCCGGCAATGGCAATGCAGCCTGTGTCGTTTCGCGAAACCGTGTGCAGCGGAACGGACCCGGACGAACTCTCGGAAATATTGTCGACGTCGAACTCTCCGATCAAGGTTTCGGCAGAAGGCAATATGCCGATTGCATTCCGATGCAACTTCATCTCGATGGGCGATATGGGTATCGGCGACTGCGCCTATGACGGCACGATCCTCAGCAGGCGGGAGGAGCCCACCAGCAAGGTGACGATATTTCTGCCAACGCAGGGAAATGTATCCTTTGAAGGGAAGCGGGAGCAAATATATTCAACTCCCGGCCGCGGTACGATTCTGGAGACAGGTCGTGCCACGACTGCCCGCATATCGGGGCCTCGCCGTCATCTCTGCCTGTTCATCGATCAGGCGAAGATCACCGGGCACCTCACACATATGCTCGAACGAACGATCAGCGGGACATCGACATTCATCCCTACATTGATCTGACGACCGGTTCGGGGCTCGTGTTGCAGCACCTCGTCGTGAATCTCCATCGCGGGCTCAGCGGCGATGGTCCGCTGCAGCAGTCGCCGCTGGCTCTGAGCGCGCTTTGCGACGCGGTGATCTATCTGCTTCTGGAGACCTGTCCCCATCGCTATTCGGAGGCGCTTGCGCTCCCAGCCTCGGCCCCGGCTCCTCGCCACGTGAAATGGGCCATCGACTTCATGCGGGAACACATCGCCGAGCCTATTTCGCTGAGCGACATTGCGACCGCAGCCAAGGTCAGTGTCCGCACCCTGCAGCAGGGTTTCCGGCAGTTCAGGAATACCACGCCAATTGCCTACCTGCATGAACTCCGGATGCTTGCCGCCCATCGCGATCTGCTCGAACCCGGCACGAGACAATCCGTCGCCGACGTAGCAATCAGATGGGGATTCACCCATCTCGGGCGATTTTCAGCCGAGTACCGGAAGCGTTTCGGTCAGCTGCCGTCACAGGCCTTGAAGCGCTGAACTCAAATCGCCGAAGGAGCCACCGGATGCCGGCCTATGCGGCGCGCTTCAGCGCATCACCGAGCGTCGACACGAGCCTGTCGATCTGGTCCTTTTCGATGATGAGTGGCGGCGAGAGCGCGATGATGTCGCCGGTCACGCGGATCAGCAGGCCCCTGTTGAAGCAGTCGACGAAAATA
This sequence comes from Rhizobium leguminosarum bv. trifolii WSM2297, assembly GCF_000271845.1. The sequence continues at coordinate 168,956 of NZ_JH719393.1, forward strand.
TCGTAGGCACGCGTTCCAGGTGCTCCGGCACGAGGCGCGAACTCGACCGCGCCGACCAGACCGAGATTGCGGATGTCGACGACATGAGGCAGGCCCTTCAGCGAATGCAGGCCCTCCTGCCAGTATTCGGCAAGCTCGGCTGCACGGGTCAGCAGCCCTTCCTCCTCGTAGATTTCGAGGGTGGCGAGGCCGGCGGCGCAAGCGACCGGATGGCCGGAATAGGTATAACCGTGGAAGAGTTCGATCGCATTGTCAGGTCCGACCATCAGGGCGTCATAGATCTTGCGGCTGGCAAAGACCGCGCCCATCGGGATGGCGCCGTTGGTCAGGCCCTTTGCCGTTGTGACGAGATCGGGCACCACGCCGAAATAATCGACCGCGAAAGGCGTGCCGAGGCGGCCGAAGCCGGTGATGACCTCGTCGAAGATCAGCAGGATGCCGTGCTTGTCGGCGGTTGCACACAGCTTTTCCAGATAACCCTTCGGCGGCAGAACCACGCCGGCCGATCCCGACATCGGTTCGACGATGACGGCAGCAATGGTTTCGGCACCGTGCAACTGCACCAGGCGTTCCAGATCGTCGGCCAGTTCCATGCCGTGGGCGGGCAGACCCTTCGCAAAGGCATTGCGCTCGACGTCGAGCGTATGGCGCATATGATCGGCCGGAATTTGCGGGAAGACCCGGCGGTTGTTGACGAGGCCGCCGACGGAAATGCCGCCGAAGCCGACGCCGTGATATCCCTTCTCACGGCCGATGATGCGCGTGCGGGTGCCCTGGCCGATGGCGCGCTGATAGGCGATAGCGATCTTCAGCGCCGTATCGACCGATTCCGAACCTGAGCCGGTGAAGAAGACCCTGTCGAGCTTGGCGTCCGGGCCGCCCGGCGCGTTCGCGGCCAGCTTGGCGGCGAAATCGAAGGCGATCGGATGGCCCATCTGGAAGGTCGGGGCATAGTCGAGGGTCGCAAGCTGCCGCTCGACGGCCTGGCCGATCTTCTTGCGGCCATGACCGGCATTGCAGCACCAGAGGCCGGCGGTGCCGTCCAGCACCTGGTTTCCGTCGACGTCGGTGTAATACATGCCGTCTGCGGCGGCCAGGAGGCGCGGCGTAGCCTTGAACTGCCGGTTCGCGGTGAACGGCATCCAGAAATTTTCGAGTACGGGCGCGTTCGTCTTGCTGATCTGGTCCATGCTGGCCTCCTGTGGTTGGCGCCGACAATGGCAATTTTCCTCTGTCAAACAAGTCCTTTTCTTTGTCTGTGCAAGCCATTGAAAATTCAAAAGGAGAAAGATATTAATTTAGATATTCTAAACAACGTAAACGGACCCACATGTCAGTCGACATCGGCAGCCGCCTTCGCTATCTCCGCATCGCTCACAAGCTTTCTCAGCGCGAGCTCGCCAAACGCACGGGCGTGCCCAATTCCACGATCTCGCTGATCGAATCGAACGCCTCCAACCCCTCGGTCGGGGCCTTGAAGCGGATTCTCGACGGTATCCCGATCGGGCTGGCGGAATTCTTCGCCTTCGAACCCGACCGTCCGAAGAAGGCTTTCTATGCGGCCGAAGAACTGGTGGAGATCGGCAAGGGCGCCATCTCCTACAGGCAAGTCGGAGAAAACCTGTTCGGGCGCAGCCTGCAGATGCTCAAGGAGTGTTATCAGGCGGGCGCCGATACCGGAAAGGTTCCGCTTGTTCATGAAGGCGAGGAGGGCGGGATCGTGCTTTCGGGAAGGCTCGAGGTGACCGTCGATGACGAGCGGCGTATCCTCGGGCCGGGGGATGCCTATTATTTCGAAAGCCGGCGACCGCATCGGTTCCGCTGCGTCGGACCGGTGCCCTGCGAAGTCATCAGCGCCTGCACGCCGCCGACGTTCTAGGTGTTACCCTCGATGCGGGCAAGCACGCCATCGAGCGCCGCTGTCAGCGCGGCAAGGCCGCCTTTCTTGTCGAAGTCCGAAAGGACCTGCTCGTTCAGTCCGCCCTTGGTGGCGAATTCGCGGCTCAAGGCGCTGAACGGCTCGGCGCCGGCGCCGCTTGCCTTCTGCGCAAGGCCTGCGAAGAGCGGGGCTATAAAGGCCTGTCCCTTCGCCCGTTCGAGCCCGCTTTTTTCCAGCCAGCCGGTGACCGACTCCATGATGCCGAAGTAGGTCGACATGACAGAGCTCGCGGCCGCGAGTAGATCGTATTCCTTCCTGGACTGGCATTGCACTGCCGTTCCGAGCGTGTCGAACAGCGCTGCGACGGCAGTATCCTGAGGGTAGATGGCGGTGACGCCCTGCCGGCGCGCGACGAAGGGCAGGGGGATGGCCTGCACCAGATGCACATCGGCGCCGATCCAATCGAGCAGGGCATGGCGTTCCGTCGCCGCGACGACGCTGACGACCGTTTGCCCATCCCTGAACGAGAGCTCCCGCACGACCTCCTCGGCGATCTGCGGCCGTATCGCCAGGAACACCATGTCGCTGCGATCGACGACAGTCTGGTTGTCTCCGGCAATCCTCACGGCGGCGAACTGGGCCGCCAGTGTCTCGGCGATGTGGGCGCTTCGCGGAGAAACGTGGATCTCGCTGGCATAGGCCGGTTCGGCCAGAAGCCCGCGAACCATCGCTTCGGTGATGGCACCGGTGCCGACGAATCCAATGCTGTTGACGTTCATTTTGATTACTCCGCAGCCCGCAACGGCCCCAGCGCGACATCCGTCGTATAGTTCTCGCGCATGAAGTTGATGAAATTATCCTGGAACTGGCGCGTATGAGCGTGGGCGAGCTCGTCGGCGAGATCGACGTTCTTGTCTCTGACGGCATTGAGCATCAGCGTGTGCTCGTCGGTCAAGAGATAGCCCTCATGGGTGCGCTCCAGATATTCGAAATGCAGGTGCAGCATGCGCTGACCCTGCGACAGCAGCTTGTCGTAGAATGAGGCGAGGTACTGGTTTTTTCCGGCATGGGCGATGGCCATGTGGAATTCCTTGTTGGCCTCCGACATGGCGAGGTGATTGCCTGTCTTAACCGCCGCTTCGAATAACTTCAGTCGCTTGGCGATGATCTTCAGGTCGGCTTCCGTCCTGAGTGCTGCGGCAAGCCGCGTATTCATGCGCTGCGCGATGTCCAGCGCTTCCACATATTTGGGAAATGTCGCGACTTCGATCGGAGCAACGATCGTGCTGCGGTTCGAGAGCGTGACGACCAATTCGTCGGCGCCGAGCCGGATCAAGGCCTCCCGCACCGGTGAACGCGACATGTCGAAGCGTTCCGCAAGCGTCATCTCGTCGAGCAGCTGACCGGGCGGCAGCGCGAGCGACAGGATCTCGTTGCGGAGCGTCTCGTAGACGTTTTTCCAGCCGGTCCCGCGGATACGTTTCACTTCCGATTCATCAGACACTTAAGTCCCTTTCTCCAGACGCGGGTCCCATTGGGCCAGAAAAGCCGCCTGTCGGCAATGTAATTTTTCCGCTTGACTTTGTCGACACGCTGTTGACATATTCTTTTCAGTCGACACGCAGCCGACACCGAAACAATAGAAACGGCCAGAGCCGACGAGTGGAACCGCGCGCTTTCCGCGCACAACAAAAGAGGAATGCCCGATGCTTTCTTTGATGACGTCCGCCTTGCGGGCGCTGCCCGCGCTCGCCCTGTTGGGCGGTCTTTCCGCAACCGCCGCACAGGCTCAGACTGCCGAAGGTTATTGGCAGGGCGTGCAGAAGGCGGGTACCTTACGCTGCGGCGCGGCGGTCGCACCGCCCTATGTCATGCGCGACCCGGCAACCGGCGAATATTCCGGCTTCTTCGCCGATCTGTGCAAGGAATTCGCCGAGACCCTCAAGGTGAAGCCCGAATTCGTCGATACGACCTGGGACAATATCGTCGCGGGCCTGCAGGCCGGCAAATGGGACGTGTCGCTGGCGCTCAACCGCACCCCGGCGCGCGCCATGGCGGTACAGTTCTCGGTTCCGGCGATGGAGTACCAGATCTCGCTCGCCTATAACAAAAACAATCCGAAGATTGCGGCCGGCGCCGCTTCGGTTGCCGATATCGACAAGGCCGGCGTGACGCTCGCCGTCATGTCCGGCACGGCGCAGGACAAGGCCATTTCCGCGGTGGTGAAAAACGCCACCATCATGCGGCTGCCCGGCAATGACGAGACCCGGCTGGCCGTCACCTCGAAGCGCGCTGACATCCTGGTCGATGCTTCCGACACCAACCAGCTCTTCACCCAGTCGAATCCGGACTGGGCGGTGGCGCTCAACCCGACGCCGGCGCTCGCCAAGCAGGGCGTCGCCTTCGGCCTGCCGCATCAGCTTTCGGCCGCCGACGTCGAAGTGGTCGATATCTTCCTCGAAGAGAGAGTCGCGACCGGTCACGTCGATGATCTCATCCGCAAGGCAGTCGACGAAGTGCTCAAGGGCGCAAAGTAACCTCGCCGGGCCGGTGCGGGCATCGCGCCGGCCCTCCCAGCTTCGATCATCGGAGATTGGCATGACCACGTCCTTCAGCCTTCCCCTCGTTAAAATGTAGGCGCTCCACAAAAGCTATGGCAATGGAGCAATCCAGGTGCTGAAAGGCATCGACATCGAAATGAAGCCCGGCGAACGTGTCGTCGTCATCGGACCCAGCGGCGGGGGCAAAAGCACGCTGCTCAGGGTGATGATGGGCCTGGAGCAGGTCGACAGCGGCTCGATCAGTTTCGATGGCAAGCCCTATATTTCTTCCGACGGTGCGGCGGGGAAAACCCAGATCGACACCCATGTCCGCCGTTCGATCGGCATGGTCTTTCAGCACTACACGCTGTTTCCGCATCTGAACGTCATCCAGAACCTGATCCTCGCGCCCTGCAAGGTGCGCGGAGAAGCCAAGGCGAAGGCGACGGATCGGGCCCAGGCGCTGCTCGAGCGCTTCGGGCTCGGCGCCAAATCCAAGGCCTATCCTGCTCAGCTTTCCGGCGGCCAGAAGCAGCGCGTCGCCATAGCGCGTGCGCTGATGCTCGATCCGAAGCTGATGCTGTTTGACGAGGTCACCTCGGCTCTGGACCCGGAGCTCGTCAGCGAGGTCGAGCAGGTCATCCTGCAGCTGGCCGCCCAGGACATGCCGATGATGATCGTCACCCATGACATGTGGTTTGCCAAGAACATTGCCTCCCGCGTCATCTTCTGCGCCGGCGGTGTGGTCGTCGAGGACGGCCCTCCCGAGCAGGTGCTCGGGGCTCCCCGCGAGGAGCGTACCAAGGAATTCATCGACCGCGTCTTCCACATCAAACAGTAGGGAGGCACAAGTGAACTATACGTTCGACTTCAATTCAGTCTCCATCGCTCCGCTTCTGCAGGGGCTATGGGTTTCTCTGCAGCTGACGGCGGCTGCGAACGTCATTGGCATCGTCCTCGGCTTCGGATTGGCGCTGCTGATCATGAGCCCGATCAAACTCGTGCGGCTGCCCTTCATGCTGTTCGTCGAATTCTTCCGCTGCACACCAGCTATCGTTCAGATCGTCTGGATCTTCTACTGCGTGCCGATGCTGTTCGACGTCTTCCTCGATCCAATGACGATGGGCATCATGGCGCTCGGGCTCAATCTGATGGCCTTCAATGCCGAGGCCTATCGGGCATCGATCCAGGCCGTTCCGCGCGAGCAGCTCGATGCCGGCATCGCGCTCGGGCTCAATCCGCTGCAGCGGGTGCTTTACATCGTCTTCCCGACGGCGTTCCGCGCCTCGATCCCGGTGCTTTTGACCAACGGCATCGTCATTTTCCAGCAGAGCGCGCTGGTCGCGATCGTGGCGATCCAGGACCTGATGTACCAGGGCAAGACGCTGGCGACGGAGACTTATCGCCCGATCGAAACCTTCACCGTCGTCGCGCTCATCTATTTTGCTGTGTCCTTCCCGATAACCCAGATCGTCGGCCTGCTCGAACGCCGCCGCCAGATCCTCGTCAGCTAGGAGGCCAGAATGACGCTCGACTTCTCGATCCTGTTGCGCTTCGAGCATGCACTGCTGCTCGGCCTTTGGATGACGATCAAACTGACGGTCATCTGCATCGTGCTCGGATGCTCCCTCGGCTTCCTCGTCGGCCTCGCCCGCGCGTCGGGCAATCTGGCGCTTCGCGCGGTCTCCGGCGCCTATGTCGAATTCTTCCGCGGCACGCCGGTCCTGATCCAGCTCTTCTGGATATTCTTCTGCCTGCCGCTCATCCTCGGTGTCGAGCTCTCGAACCTGGCGTCCGGTGTCATTGCGCTGACGCTCTATATGGGAGCGATCACCAGCGAGACCTTCCGCGCCAGCCTCAAGTCCATCGGCCGGGAACAGCTGGATGCCTGCGTCGCACTCGGTCTGCCGCGCAGAGCCCAGGTCGTCAACGTCGTACTGCCGCAAGCGGTGCTGCGGGCAATCCCGACGCTGCTGTCGAACTGCGTCAGCCTCTTCAAGGAGAGTGCGCTGGTCTCAGCCGTCGGCATGGCCGACCTGATGTTCGTCGGCCAGAACATCTCCAACAACACAGCCCGTCCCGTCGAAGTGCTGACGGTCGTCGCCATGATCTACTTCGTCATCGCTTTCCCGCTGACGCGGGCCGTCTCCCTCATCGAGGGACGCATCCTCAAGAAACTCGCAATTTAGAAACAGCCGTTCCCAGGACAGGAGAAATCCCATGAAACTTTCAGGCGTCATGCCCGCGCTCATCACTCCCTTCGACGTCAACAACAAGATCGACTTCAAGGCGTTCGAAAGGCTTCTCACACATCTGCGCGAGGCTGGCGTCACCGGCTGGGTTCCGAACGGGTCGACCGGAGAATATTTTAGCCAGTCCCGGGAAGAGCGCCGTGACGTGCTGCAATTCGTCAAGGATTTTGCCAGGCCGGGCGAGATTCTGATCGCCGGCACCAATGCGCCCGCCACCCGCGAGGTAATCGAACAGACGGCGCTGGCGAGAGATATCGGCTATGACACGGTCCTGCTGGCGCCGCCATTCTATACCCGTCCGACCCAGGCAGAGCTCATCAGCCACTATGAAGCCGTCCTCAGCGCCGTCGATGTCAGCCTCGTGCTCTATTCCTATCCGGCCAAGGATGGTTCGGATATCAGCTTCGAGCTTTTGGATCATTTTGCCGATAATCGCCGTGTGATCGGCGTCAAGGAAAGCTCGGGCGTATTGCAGCGGGCGATCGACATCGCCAGCCGCTATGAGGGCAAGATCCAGCTGGTCAGCGGTTCTGACGACATTGCGCTCGATTTCATGTTCTGGGGCGCGGAAAGTTGGATCTGCGGGCCGTCCAACTGCATGGCCAAGGCCTGCTGCGACCTCGATCGCACGTTCAGATCCGGCGATCTGAATAAGGCGCGCGAGCAGATGAAGACCCTCTATCGGGCAATGAACATCCTCGAGAGCGGCAAGTTCGTGCAGAAGATCAAGTATGGCTGCGAGCTTCAGGGCTTGCCCGTGGGCCAGTGCCGCGCGCCGCTCGGCGAGCTGACGGCGGAGGAAAAGGCCGAGTTCAGGGCGGCGATGGAGCCAATTCTGAATTGGTAACAGATCCGGGTGGTCAAGCGCCGCCCTTTAAAATTGCGAGGTTCGCCGTGTCATCCATCGTGGTCGTCGGCGCCGGCATCATCGGCGTCGCCATCGCTTATGAACTCCAGCGCCGCGGGGTTGCCGTAACGCTCGTTGACCGCGATGCGCCCGGCATGGGCGCTTCTTACGGCAATATGGCGAGCATCGCCGTCACCGAATTCATGCCGGCTTCGCGGCCCGGCATCTGGGCGCAGATGCCGAAATGGCTGCTCGATCCGGAGGGGCCGGTGCGCATCCGGCCCGGCTACCTGCCAAAATTGGCGCCATGGTTCCTCAGATTTCTCGCCGCCAGCCGCCCCTCAAAATTGAGGGAACTGGAGGCGGCCGGCGCCGTGCTCTGCGGCCGCGTCTATGAAGATCTTGACGCGCTGCTCCAAGAGACCAGGCTGGCACACATGCTGACAGCCGAGGGGTGTCTCAGCCTCTACACCGATGAGGCCGAATTCAAGGCGGATCGGGAGCATATCGATATCCTGAAACGCTTCTGTTTTCGGCACGAAATCCTCGGCGGCAACGCCATCCGCGATCTCGAGCCTGATTTGACGACGAAGATCGGCAAGGCGGTTCTCTTTCCCGACAACCGCTCGATCACCGATCCGTACAAGCTCGTCACAGCCCTCATCGAAAAGTTCGAAGCGCTCGGCGGCAGGATCCTTGAGGGTGACGTCGTTGGTTTCGAGCAGAGCGAGGTCGGCGTCTCCGCTCTGCGCCTGGCGGACGGGCGGACCGTTGCGGCTGAAAAGGTGGTGCTGGCGGCCGGGGCCTTCACCGCCCGGCTTTCGGCACTGCTGCGCGAACATATCCCGCTCGAAACCGAACGCGGCTACCACACACAGATCATGGAGCCCGGCATTTCGATGCGCCATTCGATCATCTGGCCGGCGCGTGCCTTCATGGTCACGCCGACGGCTGGCGGCATCCGTGTCGGCGGCACGGTCGAAATGGCCGGCCTCGACGCTCCGCCGGATTATCGCCGCGCGAAGATCCTGGTGAAGCGAGCCCAGGAGGCACTGCCTGATCTGGATGCCGAACGAGCGACGGAGTGGATGGGTCATCGCCCGGCGCTGCCCGACACCGTGCCGGTCATGGGGCCGTCAGCCAAACGGCGCAACGTCTGGTACGCGACCGGCCACGGACATCTCGGCCTCACCTATGCGGCCACAACAGGCCGGCTGATGGCCGATCTCATTACGGGCGTCGAACCGCCCGTGGACATGAAACCCTATCGCGTCGACCGCTTCTAAGAGCGGCGTCGGCGCAAGGAGAAAGGGAGTGAACATGCGAAGCGAACTCTATATCGACGGACAATGGGTGAAGCCGGTCAAGGGCGGCACCTGCACGGTGACCAATCCCGCAACGGAAGAGGTGATCCAGACGATCGGAGCCGCAACGGCCGAAGATGTCGATCTTGCCGTCAAGGCAGCCCGTCGCGCCTTCGATAACGACGGCTGGCCGAAGCTGACGGGAGCCCAGCGCGCCCGATATCTCCGGGCCATCGCCGACGGCATCCGGTCCCGGCAAGCCGAGATCGCCCGCCTCGAGGTTCTCGACAACGGCAAGCCGTTCCCCGAGGCCGACTGGGACGTGGCCGACGCGGCCGGCTGCTTCGATCTCTATGCGGGGCTCGCCGAACAGCTCGACAACAACCCTGAGGAGGCGATCGCGCTTCCCGATCGCCGCTTCACCTCCAAGGCGGTGCGCGAGCCGCTCGGCGTCGCCGGCGCGATCATTCCCTGGAACTATCCGCTGCTGATGGCGGCATGGAAGGTTGCCCCGGCGCTTGCCGCCGGCTGCACCGTGGTGCTGAAGCCCGCCGAATTGACGTCGCTAACGGCGCTCGAACTGGCTGATGTCGCCGACGAAGCCGAGCTGCCACCGGGCGTGCTCAATATCGTCACGGGAGCCGGGTCCGTCGCCGGGCAAGCGATCATCGATCACAAACAAGTCGACAAACTCGCCTTTACCGGCTCCGGACCGGTCGGCTCGAAAATCATGGCCGCCGCCGCCCGCGACATCAAGCGCGTCAGCCTGGAGCTTGGCGGCAAGTCGCCCTTCGTCGTTTTCGAAGATGCCGATCTCGACAAGGCGGTCGAATGGATCATGTTCGGCATCTTCTGGAACCAGGGCCAGGTCTGCTCCGCGACGTCGAGAGTCCTCGTGCAGGACACCATCTACGAACGGCTGCTCGCGCGTCTTATCGAGGAAACCAACAAGATCAAGATCGGCAACGGTCTGGACGAAGGCGTCCTCCTCGGGCCGCTGGTTTCCAAGCGCCAGCATGAGCAGGTCATTGCGGCGATCGAAGCGGCACGGCAGGCCGGCGCAACGGTCGCCTGCGGCGGAGCGCGGCCTGAAGGTTTCGACAAGGGCTACTATCTCCAGCCGACCATTCTGACAGACGTTCCGCTCGATAGCGCCGCCTGGGTGGAGGAAATCTTCGGGCCTGTCGTCTGCATCCGGTCGTTCGTGACCGAGGAGGAGGCGATCGAGCTTGCCAATGATTCCCGCTTCGGTCTGGCAGCCGCCGTCATGTCGAAGGACGATATCCGGGCCGAGCGCGTCGCGGCCGCCTTCCGTGCCGGCATCGTCTGGATCAACTGCTCGCAGCCGACCTTCACCGAGGCGCCCTGGGGCGGCTACAAGGAATCGGGCATCGGCCGCGAACTCGGGCGCTGGGGCCTCGACAATTATCTCGAGACCAAGCAGATCACCCGCTTCGTCAGTGAAGAGCCCTGGGGCTGGTATATCAAGCCGGAGGCGGCCGAATGAACTGGAACCGGACCCTCGATCTGTTGCAGGTCCACTGCCAGGGCGAGATCGGCAAGGTCATCGTCTCAGGGGCGCCCGTGATATCGGGCGCTACCATGCTCGACAAAATGAACTACATCAACACGGTCGACGACAGCCTGCGCCGCTTCGTCACCTTCGAACCGCGCGCCAATGTGGCGATGTCGGTGAACCTGCTGGTCGAGCCGACCCGCGCCGATGCGGACGCCGGCTTCATCGTGCTGCAGGCCGACCGCGCCCATCCGATGTCCGGCAGCAACTGCATCTGCGTCGTCACCGCGCTTCTCGAAAGCGGGCGCGTGCCAATGTCGGAGCCGGAGACGATCGTCCGCCTCGATACGCCCGCCGGCCTTGTCGTCGCGCGCGCTACCTGCCGTGACAACAGGTGCCTGTCCGTCAGCCTCGACAACGTGCCGAGCTTTGCCGAGGCGCTAGACCGGGTGGTGGAAACGCCGAAATGGGGGCACATCAAGATCGACGTCGCCTTCGGCGGCGTCTATTATGCGCTCGTCGACGTCGATCAGCTCGGCCTCGATATTGCGCCTGCCAATGCCCGGCTGCTGGCGGAAGCCGGCATCGAGCTCAAGGCGCTGCTTGCGGGCCAGGTATCGGTCTCCCATCCCGTCCTGAGCGGCGTCGATGAGATCGCTTACGTGATGTTTCGCGGGCGAGAGGCCGATGGTGCGGTGAGGACTTGCACGACACTGCAGCCCGGTCGCGTCGACCGCTCGCCATGCGGAACCGGCAGCTCGGCCAACTTGGCGACGCTCCATGCTCGCGGCGAAGTTTCGGTCGGAGACCGCAGAACGTCGCGGTCGATCATCGGCGGGGAATTCCTGGCGGAGGCGATCGGCGAAACCGAAGTGGGCGGCCGCCGCGCCGTGCTGCCTAGAATAACCGGCCGGGCTTTCATCTATGGCCGCGAACAGCTGCGCCTATCCGACGACGATCCATTTGCCACGGGCTTCGCGCTGTCCGACACCTGGGGTCCCCAGGTCGATTTGCTCGCTTAGGAGTCATTATGTCCCACCTTCAATCCCTGGCCGGCCAGACTGTCCTTGTCACCGGAGCGTCGGGCGGGATCGGCGCCGCCATAGTCGAGGGCCTGTCTGCAGAAGGCGCGCGGCCCGTCATCCATTGCGGGCGCGACAGAGAGAGGGCGAAAGCCCTGCTCCACAAGCTCGGCGGAAACGGCCTGATCGTCCAGGCCGATCTCTCCAGCCCGGACGGCGCCTTCACGCTCTGGCGCGACGCGCTCGCGGCGGCGGGACGGATCCATGCGGTCGTCAACAATGCCGGTATCCGAAACGAGATTTCTATCGATGCCGATCCGGCCGATTGGCGGGCCGCCTGGCAGAAGGAGTTCCAGGTGAATTTCTTTGCAGCGGCGGACCTCTGCAAGGAAGCCCTCGTACATTTCAAACACCATGGCGGCGGGCGGATCGTCAACATGGCAAGCCGTGCCGGACAGCGCGGCTATGCCGCCGACGCCATGCCCTACGGCGCGACGAAGGCGGCGCTGATCAATCTCACCAAATCGATCGGCAGGAGCTTCGGGCGCGACGGGGTTGTCGCCGTCTCCATCGCGCCGGGCTGGGTGCGCACCGATATGGCCGAGGAGTTTGTGGCCAGGCACGGAAAGGATGCGGCGGTCGGCGACATCCCGATCGGCGAAATGGCCGAGCCGGCCGAGATCGCCGAACTCGTGGCCTTCCTGCTTCGCCCTTCGCAGGCGTCGGTCAACGGCGCAACGTTCGACGTCAACGGCGGCAGTCACATCAGGTAGAGCAATTCGAGCAAAAGCGTGTTGCGGTTTTGCGTGCGGAGTTGCGTGAAAAGGAGATTCGATATGAAGAGGTTTGCAGGCAAGGTCGCGGTGGTCACGGGCGGCGGAGGCGGCATAGGATCGGCCATATCGAAGAGGTTGGCCGAGGAAGGCGCGCTGGTGGTGGTGACGGATGCCAACGCCCAGGCAGCGGGCGAGGTCGCCTCGCTGATCGAGGCGGAGGGCGGATCGGCCGTCGCCATTGCGGCCGACATTTCCCGCAAGCCGGAATGCGTCGAGCTCGTCGAGAAGGCCTTTGCGATCAACGGGCGGCTAGACGTGCTGGTCAACAATGCCGGCATCAACCGGCGCGGAAATCTGCTGTCGCTCTCAGACGAAGATTGGCAGCTGAGTTTCGCGGTTAATCTGGATTCGATGTTCCATCTCTGCCGCGCGGCGCTGCCGCATATGATCGCTGCCGGCGGCGGCGCGATCGTCAATACGGCCTCGCAATGGGGGCTCTACCCCGCGCCGAACCACATCGCCTATAACACGACAAAGGCGGCGGTCGCCGCCTTCACCCAGAACCTCGCCCGCGACTATGCGCCCGACAAGGTCCGGGTCAATGCCGTCTGCCCCGGCGAAATCCACACGCCGATGCTCGAAGCGGGTGTTACTCGCTCCGGCCGGACGATCGCCGATCTCGACAAGCTCGTTCCCTACGGCCGCATCGGCAAGCCGGAGGAGGTGGCGGCCCTCGTCGCCTTCCTGGCGTCAGATGAAGCGGCCTTCATGTGCGGCTCCTTGGTGGAGATCACGGGAGCGCAAGCCGTGGCGTGAAAGAGCCATTCGACCTTGAGCAATGAGATCGTCTACGATATCCCAAGCAGGATCTTCGTCCCGGAAAGAAGGAGCTTGGGCTATGCCTTTCAACACCGCTCAGGCGACAAATCTCGGAAAGGCGCCTACGGCCTCGGATGTCATTTTGAAATTCATTCGTGATTCCATCGCGGATGGTTCCTTGGACGAAGGAGAACCGATCCGTCAGGACGATGTCGCCCGGCTGTTCAACGTCAGCAAGATCCCGGTGCGGGAGGCGCTCAAGCGGCTCGAGGCCGAAGGTCTGGTGGAATTCCACCGCAACAAGGGCGCGATCGTCACGAGGGTCTCGGAGCCCGAGATCGCGCAGATATTCGAGGTGCGCGCCATCTTGGAATCGAATGCCATCAAGCTCTCGATCCCACACATGACGGAAGAGACTTTTGAAAAGGCGCTAGCCTATTGCGACGCCTTCGCGGGGGAAACGGATGTCGCCCGGTGGTCGGAATTGAACTGGCGGTTCCACAGCTGCCTTTACGAGGATGCGCAGCGGCCATTTCTCGTCACCACCATCCGTTCGGTAAACGACCGGCTGGAACGATATCTCCGGGTGCAGTTGACCCTGTCGCATGGCAAGCAGACAGCGGATCGAGAACATCGTCAGATCCTCGAAGCGTGCCGCGAGCGCGATGAGGAAAAGGCGGCGGGTCTGCTCTACGCGCACATCATGAGCGCCTGCCAATCGCTTCTCGAACATCTTCCCGCAAAAAAGCCCCGCTGAGCGTCATCCCGGCGATCGCGGGAACCGTTATGCGTCGGCGATTTTCACGACAGCCTCGAAGACGGCGCGCGGCACTTTCAGGCTTTCCGTCGCCGGCCTTGGATATTCGATGCCGCTGACGCCGGGTACGAACACGCCGTGCTCCTGAAGGCGGGTTGCCTGGCGGCGGGCACGTTCGACAAGACCATCGTCGGTGCGCCCCGGCATCATTGCAACGACGGTCAATCCGACGGCGGGGCTGGCACTTCCCTCTCTGAAAGAGGGCGTGTCCAATGACCAGGGGCCACCGGATAGGCCGGCCGACAGCATTTCCACCATCAGCGCCACATTGGCGCCTTTGCGCCCGCCGAAAGGAAGCAGCGCTCCGCCGAGCGCTCTTGCCGCATCCTGGGTATCGTTGCCGGCTTCGTCGACGGCCCATCCCTCCGGGATGGCGCGCCCCTCGGCTGCGGCCGCGACGATATTGACATAGGCGGTCGCGCTGGACGCCTGGTCGATGATGAGAGGCAGCGACCCTTCGCCCAGCGGAAAGCCGAAGGCCATGGGGTTCGTGCTGTAGACGGCCGGCCCCCCCGCTTTTGCGGCCACCATGGCGTTGGCGTTGGTGGCGGCGATGCCGACGATCCCTTCGCCGGCAAGCCTGCGGACATAATAGCCCAGTTCTCCCGCCGTATAGCTGTTCGTCTGGGTGAAGACCGCGAGCCCGAAATTGCGCACCGCTGCCACGAGATTATCGAACGTCAGATCGAAACCGAGCTGCGCGATGCCCCGATCGGCATCCGCGACGAAGAAGGCGGGATAGGGACGTTCGCATGTCGCCGTGGGATGGCGGTTGATGCGGCCCTCGCGGAAGCTGTCGAGATAATCGACCATGTGCGGAAATCCGAGCATGGCGGGTCCATAGAGCGCGGCTGACACTGTGGCGTCCACGAGGGAGCGGGCGGTCGCTTGCCCAGCGCCTGCTGCCAGACAGGCGCGCATCGCCAAGGCCTCGGCTTCAACCCGATCGAGTAGGATCTCATCCGACATCGCAAATCTCCAATTTCCTTGGGCGCCGGGTGCCGATGGGGCCTTCGGCGCGGTAATTTCCGCAAGGGTTCTTAGCAAAAGCGAGGAAATGCAAACAGGAAAATGTACATTTGTGTCCACATGCCTGACCTTGGTGATGACGATCCCTTCACCGAGGGTTCACCTACCCGCTCGCGGAGCAGCGGATCGGCCGGCTGGCGTTTGCGAAGCGGCCGCTCTCGCTAAGGAAAGCACTACTGTCAGCCCGGCGATAACTGACCCGAACGTCCGGCGATTTCGACAGAGCCTCCGGCTCAGTTGTATTTGATCGTGTCGCTCACGCGCGGTCGATTGAAGAAATAGCGATCGAAGCTATAGCCGTTCTGTCCGGTGAAATTTGAGAAAAACGCCGAGACTGGTGTCGTCAAGGTATATTGGACCCGGGTCAGCACCACCTGCACGCCTGTCTCCTGGATTTTGGAGGGGACTGCGACCGCGCTCGCCGTGCCGGAATTCACCGCCGAGGTGTTGAGCGCAGCGGACCAGTTGACGGTCGCGCTGCCGCTTGCGCTGACATCGTTGACCGCGACCGTGATCGTCAGCTCACCGGTGTCATAGGGCTGCAGGATGAAGCTGGCACCGGAAAGAAGCTTGGCGACGTCGGATTTCGTCCAGGAACTCTGCTGGGCAATCATGTCGCCTGTGGAAGAAGCGATCTCGTCTATTTTGCGGCTGACCGTCAGCGCATGGCCGAGATCGACGGTGCCGAACAGGAGCATCACCAGGATCGGCAGCACGAGGGCGAATTCAACCCCTGAAGCAGCCGACCGGTCGAGCGCGAGATGGCGGATGCGGGACCGCGAGAACCGGAAAAGGGACAGGCTCCGTTTCATGATCATGTCAGAAGGGCTCGTTGCGGAACAGAGCGGAAGATCCGAGCAGGTAGCTGCCGTCGGAAAGCTTGGCGCTCGACAGGCTGAAGAAATTGACGACGGCCGTCCACGGCAGGAACGCCTGAACCAGAATGTAGTCGCTGCCCTTGCCGATATCATAAGTCTCGGTAACGGCGAGTTTGCCGCTGCTGTCGATCGGGTCGGTGCTGGCAGCGGACGACATGTCGGAAAGCACGTTCACCTTGACGACGAGACCGCTGGAGCAGTTGAACGACAGAAGCATGTCGGCGCATATTTTGGCTTTGAAACCGGCCAATGTGATCTTCGAGGACGCCACCTCGCCGGTGCGGATCATCCGCGAAATCTTGTGCACCGAAGCATCAAGCGCCGAGTTGACGAAAAACATCAGCGACACTTCGATAATGCCGAACAGTATGATGAAGAGCGGCAGGGCCAGGATCGCAAATTCGATCGCAGCAGCCCCCTTGCGGTCGCCGATCAGGCGGCGCAGCGGTGAGAACCGTTTCCCGCGTCTCATTGGGTCAGCCGAACGGAAGAGAGATATTGGGTGAAAAGCGCCGACAAGCCTGCCGTGATCTCGGTCGACGACGATGCCGATAGGAATAGGCTCTTCGAAGAAGCGCAGTCGGCAAGCGCATAGGGGATATAATCCCGCCGAGTGATGCTGGTCGACACGTCGCTATCCATCGTGCCGCCCCAGGTGCTCTTCCAGTTGGCGCTCGCCATGGTCGAGCCGACGGTGGCGTTGTAGCCCCAGTCCGTGGTGATCGGCAGGTATTCCGTGTAAAGCACCGCCATCGTATTGGATTGGTTTTTCAGATAGTCGCACCAGGCTGGGTTAAGGGGCGCCACTTTGGGCCAGTAGCTCGAGCCACTGGTCACCCATTCGCGCTTTGACTGGACGCCGTCGGTCAGCAAGAGCACCAGCTTGAGCGGCGAGGCCGAGGAGGTTCCATCCCCTCCAGCGCCGACTTTCTGCTTGAGCGTCGTCAGCGACACGTCAAAATAGGTGGCGGCCTTCGAGGTCGCGCTGGTGAGGCCGTAACTCGAGGTCGCGAGGCGGGTGCGCGCCGTGTCCGTGCTCAGCGTCGGAGCGAGAACCTCCGTGAGGGAATCGCCGAGACCATATAATCCGACCTTGATCCGCTCGTGATTCTTGTCGGATATATCGACCAGGGCGAGCACCTCCTTGACCGCGTCGCCGGCGACATCGGCGCGCAACTTTATGTTCTTCGCCGTGCTGTATTCATAGTTGTTGGCATATGTCTTATTGCCGATCTTGTGCGAATCGCCGGTGTGGCAGGCGAACTGGCATCCGATGCCGGAATACATGGTCGCCTGGCCCGAAGTCGTTGCCGCCAGAAGCATCGATGGAGAGGTGTCGATGACGATATAGACGTTGAGATAGGACGTTGCCGGCCCCTTGACGGCACTTCCCACGCTGACGGGAACGGTATCGATATTGGCGATCTTCATGAATGTCGTCGGCACGGTGCCGCTTGCCGTCGCCGTGATGTTGTGGTTGGCGGTATCGATGTCGATTTCGCCAAGCGTGTAGCTGTTTTCTACCTGCGCGTGGAACCAGTCGGAGACCTTCTGCTTGAGGGCGTCGGTGTCCCCGGTATTGTTGATCTGCTTGACTGCGGCGATCAAGGCCGCATCAAGGTCGCTCTGCATCTTCTGCCGGACATTGTAGCTGCGAATATAGTCGAAACTGGCGCCGACCGCGACGAGCATCGGCACCAGACTGAGGGCAACGACGATCGCGACGTTGCCGGCTCTGTCCCTTCCGAGACCGCGAAGGGTCTGGAAGCATCGATCCAATGAAAATGAAAAAGCTGACTTCAAAAAACCACCGTCGCGCAGAACATGAAAAAATACTAATGCGAGATGTATCCAGGAAGCTTAAGCCTTTGTTAAAACTTGCAAGTTCCAGCGGGAATTGGGTCGCCGGCGCGTCGTTTGCTGCGCGTATTGGATAGGCCTGCGAATTATGGATATTCGCGCTACGCCACGTCATGGTCTTTCGTGGCGTTGATCACTCCTCGTGCGGGCACGGTGTCCGCACCCTCAGCGCTGCATCAGCAAGTCATGAAGGCGTTTTTGAACCTCTTGCGGGGAGGTGTTGCGATTGTTGAAGAAGTCGCCCACCACGGCAATCCAGCCTTCCGACATCTGGGTCGGCATGGCCTGGGATTGGGCACTGACTTCGCCTTTCCTTGCCTTGATCATCTCCAATCCAAGCTTGCCGCACCGATCAAGGCCGGATGGGTCGACATCGGTGCGGACGGGCAACGATCCCTTGATCCGGCTGAAGGCAACCTGATTGTCGCGATCAAGCACCATGCGTGCGAAAGCCTGCTGCGCCTCTGCGGTGCCGTCCCGATTGGTCAGCGGAAGGGCAAAGGCGTCGATGACCATGAAATAGGCGATCGATGTGCCCGGCACCAGACTGCAATCGAAATCCTTGTCGACGCTGTAGCCGCGTGCCACGAGCTCGCCCTTGGCCCAGTCGCCCATGAACTGCATGCCGGCCTTGCCCTGGCCCACCGCCGCGGTGGCATCAGCCCATGTCTTGTCCTTGGACAGACGCAACAATAGTTCCAGGGCTTCGATCATGCTCGGGCCCTGCACGAGAGCGGCATCGCCGCTCGTGAGACTGGGGTAACCCTCTGGCACGAATTTATGGCTGTCAGGAACCGCGCGAAAACCGCGGCTATCCATTTTACGCAGTCCGATCCGTATCGCGCGCTGAAAGTAACGCCGGCACTGGAGAAGGCAGCAATCTCTTAAATTTTCTCACTGCATATTGAGGACCAAGCCGAAGTGCCCGGTCCTCGCGGACCGGTGCCATTGCGGCTACATCTTCGGACCGCTGTTTTCGCCTCAATGACTTGGGCGGCCTTTCCGAGGAAATTCTCGATTGGATGGATGATGCATTCGGTTGATGCCCATGGTGAGGAGATCCGTCATGACGTTGTCCCAATCGCTTCCGCAGCCGGCCCTTATCGTCGATAACAACGAACACAAGCAGGCGGAGCGGGAACTGAAGAAGGCGCTTGAATTCGCAGAGGGGATCATCGCCGCCATTCCGGATGTTCTCTTCGAGGTGGACCAGGACGGCCGTTATCTGCAGGTCTGGACAAGAAACCCAGAACTACTGGCCCAGCAGAAGGAGATGCTGCTCGGCAAGACGGTCAGCGACGTTCTGGCGCCCGATCAGGCGGCCATCGCGATGGAGGCTCTGCGCGAGGCCGGCAAAGAGGGAGTTGCTTATGGACGGTGCATTTGCATCTCCCTGCCGAACGGTGAGACTCGTTGGTTCGAGCTGTCCGTAGCCAAGCGGCCGAGTGCTGACTCGACCACCACGC
The DNA here is from genome assembly GCF_000271845.1 of Rhizobium leguminosarum bv. trifolii WSM2297. Next base: position 187,961 of record NZ_JH719393.1, read on the forward strand.
TACTTGCGCTCTCGCGCGACATTACTGAGCGAAAACAGGCGGAAGAAGCTATCAACTCCGTACGGATGCAGCTTCTCAGCGTGCTTCAGACCATGCCTGATATGGTCTGGGTGAAAAACATGGATGGCGTCTATCTCCTGTGCAACCACGCCTTCGAGCAACTGACTGGGAAGACGGAATCTGAGGTGGTGGGAAAGACGGATTTCGATCTGTTCGCCCCTGAAAGGGCTAAGTATTTCCGAGTCACGGACGAAGAGGCGATCGAGACCGGAGGCATGCTCGTCGGTGAGGAATGGGTCGTCTCCGAGGAGAATGGTCAATCCGTTCTTCTTGAAACACGCAAAGTGCCGGTCATGGATGCAGGGGGAGACATTGTCGGGGTTCTCGGTGTGGCCCGAGACGTTACCGAGTTGAACGTCTCGCGGCAGAAAATTCACCAGATGGCCTTTTACGATCCTTTGACCTCGCTGCCGAACCGATCGCTGTTTAACGATCGGCTGCGGCAGATGATCACCTCAGCTGGGTCGAGAGGCCAGCGGGCCGGGGTGATGCTGATCGACATCGATCATTTCAAGGCGGTCAACGATACGATGGGTCATCCCGTCGGCGATGATTTGCTCTGTCAGGCGGCGGCGCGCCTCAATGCGAGCGTTCGCGACTTTGACACGGTCGCCCGTCTCGGTGGCGACGAATTCGCGATCCTGTTGCCGGATATCAGCCAAGGCGACGATCTCGGCCGGATTGCTCACAGTATCCTGGATAAGTTCAGGGAGCGCTTCCTGCTGGATGGCCAGGAGGTGTTCATTTCATGCAGCGTCGGCATTGCGCTCTATCCCAATGACAGCGCCGACGCCAACGACCTTGTGAAATATGCCGACTCGGCAATGTATCTCGCCAAACGCTCCGGGCGGAACGGTTTCCGCTTCTATTCGAAAGACCTGACGGCAAGTGCCGAAGAGCGCATGCGACTGGAATCGGATTTGCGCCGCGCGATCGAGCGCGGCGAACTGGAACTGCACTACCAGCCCAAGGTGCTTCTGGACAGCGGCGTCATGGTCGGCTGCGAAGCTTTGCTGAGATGGCGCCATCCGGAAATGGGCATGATTCCGCCCGTCCGCTTCATTCCGGTCGCCGAAGACACGGGGCTGATCGTGGAACTCGGGCAGTGGGTGCTGCGCGAGGCGTGCCAGACCGCGACCGAACTGAATGCCGATAGCCGCTCACCGCATAAGGTGGCGATCAACCTGTCGGTCAAACAATTCCAATCCGCCGGGCTGGTAAAGTCGATTGCCGACATCCTCGACGAGACCGGTTGCCGCGCAGAATGGGTCGAAATCGAAATAACCGAAAGCCTGCTGCTCGATCAGAAGGATGAAACATTGCAGGCGCTCTCGGAACTTCGAAGCATGGGATTTTCGATCGCCATCGACGATTTCGGCACCGGCTATTCGGCGCTGAACTATCTGGCGCGCTTTCCGATCGATACGTTGAAGATCGACCGCTCATTCATCAACAGCACAGACAGACGGAACGAGGAACTGGTCAAGGCGATCCTCTCCATCGCGCGCTGCCTCGGACAGAACGTGGTAGCGGAAGGCGTCGAAACCGCCGAGCAGGCAGCTTTCCTGGCGGCAAACGGATGCGGCTCGGCGCAGGGGTTTCTTTACAGCAAAGCCGTGCCCAAGGCGGATATCATCGCCCTGTGGCTGCGTTCTCCGGCGGGTGGTCCCAATGCAAACGAGCGGCTTTGCGAGACAATTCCATCCTGAGAATATCAGTTGAACCGGTGCAACTCGTTCAGTGTTCGCCCTTTTGATCTCCTCCGGTTTGTCGGTGCGATGGCGAGCGATCGCCCTGCCAAGAAGCGGCCATCCGACGTCGGCATCGCCTCAATTCGTAGTTGTGCTATCCGATTGTCGCGGGCGTGTCCACATGGCGCAGTAAAGCCGCAAACGGGACGGTCGCGAAGGCGAAACTAGGGATTTGTTAAGGCTGACGCGGCGTTTATGGCCCGACGAACACATGCAACTCGCTGCAATGAATAGCGAGGATGTTCCGGTCGATCGGCAATGAAACACGCCGCATCCCATAAGCCATCGGATCTGGAGACATGAGGGTTTCCTGTCCGCCAAAACAACGAAACAAAGAATGCAAATGGCTGAAATCATCCTCTTTCCGAATCCGGTCCCCAGCAACTTGATAGACATTCACGCCCTGCAGGACACGGGCGAACCTTCCGGCAATCCGGAGATGGATCAGATGCTCCAGGCGCGTGCCCGGATCCGAAATGTTTTGAACGAGCTCGACAGATTGAGCGGAGAGCTGCAGGCCGGTTCTCTGTCGACGGGGTCGTAGGAGGACCGCTGCGGATGACTGGTCGGCGGGACCAGGCGAAACACAGCGCGGTCGACCATGACGGTGCAGCCGGGCTAATATTGGCAGGGCTTATGACGTCTGGCGAAGCGCTGCGACGACGCGATCGGCCATGAAGGCGCAACGGGCGCCATCGAACGGGAACAGCGCCGAGAATGCGCCGGAGAGCCGATTTTCGATCGACTGACGCATCATCTTCCGCGCCCGGTGCAATCGGGTCTTGGCGGTTTCGGACCTTATGCCGAGATGGGATGCAGCCTCTTCGGTGCTCATGCCCTCGACTTCACGCAGCACGAAAATGGCGCGAAAATCATCCGGGAGTTCGTCGACCGCCTGTTCGAGGAGCTGCCGCGCCTGGCTCCGCGACAGCTCGGTTTCCGGATCTGTTGCAGATAAGGAGGACGGAAACTGCACGATCTCCCCACCCGCCGACGTCGCCTGCATGTCGATTTCCTCCAGCCCGGTGGTGTTCTTTCGGGCTCGCACCCGGCCCAGCGCCTCGTTGAGCGTAATCCGCGTCAGCCATGTCGAAAGCTCCGCCTCACCCCGGAACGCCGCCAGATTGGTGAAGGCCTTGACGTACGACGCCTGGACGACATCTTCCGCCTCCGCATCGTTGCGGATGACGGCGCGGGCGGTGCGGAACAGGCGTTGATTGTGACGCTGGACGATGGCTCGGATGGCGGGTTCATCGCCGATCTTTGCCAGCGGCACGAGATCGGCGTCGGCAAGCGTCGATAGAAGCGGCTGGTGTCGCGCGGCCTGAGCCGGAATAGCTTTCATGGAATCTCCGCCTCTCGCCTCGTCTGTCCGGCGCCCGGCCTATGGCCGGACGTCCAGCTTACCCGTCATGGCGGGATGAAAGCGGCAATAGAAATCGACCGCTCCTGCCCGGCTGATCGTCATGCGGCCTTCCGATTTCGGCGGCAGATCGATGTTGAAGCTTTTGTCACGAGCCGTCGCCGTATGCCGGAATATATCATCATTTCGCCAGACGATCACATCGCCGACATGCAGTTCGGCAGGCGGCGCACTGAATTTCATGCCTGCAATGGTGACCTGATATTCCGTGGCAGCGGCAAGGCCGCTGACTGCCCAAAACAGCGCAAATAGCAGCGGCAGCGATTTCATCAGCAAACCCATCGCAGACCTACTTGATCACCGAGGCAAGATGCTCGGCATGCATCTGGTGCTGCTTGAACAGGGTGAGGCCCGTTTCCAGCAGCGACTTGAGCTCCTTATTCTCAGCGGAAGGGATCAGCACCTTGGCGAGCGCATCGTTGACCGACTTGTGATAGGCAACCTCGTTTTCGACATAGGCCTTGTCGAAAGCCGTGCCGTCGAGTGCGCCGAGCGTCGTCAATTCCTTGGCTGCCTCACTCGACAAGGACTGGCTGATGGCATTGTCCTCAGGCGTCACCTTCAGCTTCTTGACGAGGGCGAGCGCCTGGTCGTTGACGGCCTTGTGGTCGCGCTCCATGGTCTTGGCGAATTCGATGACGTCGGCATTCTTGCTCTTCTTCAACGCCTGCTCTGCGGCGGTAACGTCAATCTGCCCCGCCGTATAGGCGATGTGGGCGATTTGCGGGTCGGTCGGTTTGGCATCGGCGGCGATCGAAGCCGTGCCGAGCGAAGCCGCTATCACGGCTGCACCGAAAATTTGTTTCAACATGATCTGTCTCCCTGGTGTCGTGTGACATGCCTTCCGCAGCGCTGGCGCGCCTTTGGAAGTGAGCATTGGATGCAGATCAATCGAAAAGGTTCCCGGAAATTTTTACGCAGGGCGGCGGCGTTCATCGGCGCCCACCATCGATGCTTCAGTCTTTGCCGAGGAAGCGCTGCAGCACGATCGCGTGGTTGTGGTCAGGGTCTTTCGCCGCGTAGAGAAGCGTTGCCGCCGATTTCCCGATATGACGTTCGAGTTCCTCGACGGCGGATACGTTCTTCTCGAGCTCCTCCCGGTAGCGTCGTTGAAACTCGGTCCATTTGGCGGGATCGTGGCCGAACCATCGGCGCAGCGTCGGGCTCGGCGCGATATCCTTCAGCCAGAGATCGATTGCCGCATCCTGCTTGCTCAACCCGCGAGGCCAGAGCCTGTCGACCAGAACGCGCGTCCCGTCTTCGTCTTCCTTCGGCTCGTAGATTCGTTTGATGTGCAAGGCCATTTTGCTCACCTGCATGGGTTCGAAACCCGTCTCGACCGAACCGGTGGACGAGGGATTTGGTTCCAGCGCGGAGCATATGGTTGCCGATTAGCCACAGTGCCTTGCCTCTAAGCTGTCACAATTGATTTTTCGCGCGCAACTGGTATTGCTCGGTTGTCTGCCATTGTTATTTTTCGATTCTCTCAATATTGCCAAAAGGATACCTGATGCGAAAGTTGGCGCCATTCATCGTTGTCGCGGTACTCAGTGCATGTGCCCGGCCATCCGATGGCCCAACTGCCGGCGGTTTCTATAATGCCACCTCGCCGCAAACCAACGAGCGGATTCCTGTTGTCAGATTGTCGGAAGCGCCGATGGGTCCAGTTTCGGCCGCTCCGCTCGCCTATACGGCCACGGATACAGGCCTCAGCAGCATGCGCTCCAGCGGATTTGCCGATACGAGGCTCAGGCGCGGCGACGTCATCGACGTAACGATTCTCGATCCGGGCGAGGATGGCCTTTTCTCCTCGACCCAGAGCAAGACCCTCAATCTCGGCCGCTTCACCGTCGATTCCACCGGCAACGTGACCCTTCCCTTCATCGGCAAGCAGCGGGTGGTGGATTCCTCGACCGAGGCTCTGCAGACGCGCATCGTCACCGGCCTGAAGGGTTCGGCCGTCAATCCACAGGCTGTCGTCACCGTGGTCGACAGGCCCTCCAGCGGCTTCACCGTCAATGGTGACGTGCGGGCCGCCGGCCGCTTCCCGCTCACCGCACGCAAGGAGCGCGTGCTCGATGCGGTTGCCCTTGCCGGCGGCGCATCCTCGGCGCCGAGCTCGGCGACCGTTACGCTGATGCGCGGCAAGCAGCGCGCCACCGTGCCGCTGCAGCGCGTCATCGACGACAGCAAACAGAATGTCTATCTGCTGCCCGACGACCAGATCTATGTCGACAAGGATTCCCCGACCTTCACCGCCTTCGGCGCTTTCAAGAGTGTCGGCGAGTTCGAATTCGAGCCGGGCAGGCTGACGCTGGCCCAGGCGCTCGGCCGGGCGGGCGGCCTGCTCGACGACCGTGCCGATGCGAGCAATTTCTATGTGCTGCGCAATCAGCCGGTCTATACGCAGGTCGCGGCTGCGAATGCCAAGACCGCCGCGCCGGTCGTGGTCAGCAGCAAGCCGGTGATCTACCGCGTTAATATGAAGGACGTTTCCAATTTGGCGCTGATGCAGCGCTTCCAGATGATGGACGGCGATATCATCTATGCCAGCAATGCCAGCCTGGTGGACTTCGCCAAGCTCTTCAACGTCTACCAGAAGAGCGTGCCGACGGCCGCCGCGCCAATTCCCGGTTCGAGCGGCAATTAAGCCTGGACAGGACGTTTCGCGGGGCCGCCGAGCAGATGCAAGGCGGCCTTCGCATTTTGGGGTCTGTCCTGAGGAGCCCGTTCGGACAGGCGAAGCGCCAAAGCCTCCAACCCCTCGTCGCGTTCCTTGCAATGTTGCAGCAGCAAGGAGAGCAGAAGCCCGGCTGCGTAAAGATCGGATCGTCCGTCGAGCGGTTCACCGGCCATCTGTTCGGGGGAAGCGAGATCCGGTCGGCCGGCAAAGGCGAGATCGAATTGGCCATGCCGGTATCCGACCTCGAGCGCCACGCCGAAGTCGGCGATCTTCAAACGGGAAAAATCGCCATCGGCGGATAGAAGATTGAGCGGCGACAGGTCGCAATGCACGAAACCTGCGGCATGGATTGCTTGCAGGCCGAACAGTACTGAAGTCATGATCGCTGTCACCTCGCCAGGAGATAACGCTCTTTGCTGCAAAAGGTCCGCAAGCCGGCTACCGATCCATTCCATGACCAGGGCAGGGCGTCCGTCGGCAAGACGCAGAACGGTCTGCGTTGTGGCAATATGGGAATGGCGGAGCGCCATGCCGATATCAGCCTCGCGCAGCATGAGTTTCCTGACGACGGGATCGTCGGCATGCTCGGGTCGCGGTAGCTTGATGGCGTGCAGCGTTCCGAGATCACGATGGCGGGCACGATAGATTTGGGTGAACGCGCCCTCGTGGATCAGCGCTTCGAGCAGGAAGCTGTTGGCGACAATCTTAGGATCGGTATCGCTGAGGCGGGCTTCGCCTCGATCGAGCGCATCCCGGACCCGATCTACCAGGATCTGCCGGGTCTCGGGCGAATTCGGTTTGTCCGCGCTTTTATTCAACGCCTGCCAGAGATGGGAGAAATGTCGCGCGATCTCCGCGAAATCGGCTTCCGCAGGATCATGCGCCATCGGTCTTCACGTCGATCACAATGGCGCTGAGATTGTCGCGGCAATTGGCGATCAAACCCTCCTGGATGAGGATGTCGGCCGCCTTTTCGATTTTCGCGGAAAGCAGAATTTCGGCGATGCTGCGCTCCGGCACGGCGTTGGGCAGCGGGGAACTGCAGAGCAGCAGCCGGTCGCCGGCCTGCAATCCGCCCGAGAGGACTTCGGGAACGAGATGCCCGCGCAGGCCGATGGCGCGCGAGAGCGTACGCCGCAGGCCGATCTCCACATGGTCGCGGGTGAGGCAGCGCATCATGCCGTCCCGCAGCAGATAACAGCGCGCATCGCCGACCCAGAGCAGGGCGCAGCTTTCCTGAAGCGTGGCCAGCACGACGATGCTGGTGGCCGACGGCTCGCGATTTTCGGAATGATAGGCCGATTGAAGTAAGCCGTGGGCACGGCCGAGCTTGCCTTTGACCTCCTGCACCAGTGCTTCGATCGTCTGCTGCGCGGCGGTTTCAGCCAGCACATGAACGGCAATTTTGCCGACCTCGGCCGCAGCGTTGCTATCGCCGATGCCGTCGGCGATAGCAAAAAGCGAGGGCGTTTCCGAAACGAGTAGCGCGTCGGCATTGACGCTCAGTCGCGTGCCGGGATGCGTGGCGTGGCTGCGCTGGAGAACCAGGGAATGATGATGCTGCTCGACGATCGCAGGGGGCGGTATCGCGGGTGTTGCGGATTTCGGCGGTGGTGAAACCACTCCGGAACTCTCGCGCAACAGCTTCGCGAAATGCGCAGGCTCCGGTGGGCCGCTGACGCCAAACCCCTTGGTCCGGCGCTCCTCCGGGTCAATGTGCCACCAGATCGTGCCTCGGCTGGACGCTCTGTCCTGCAGCGTCTCGTTCTCCGCGAGATCGGCTGGCCGCAAGCTCCGTAGCCGCTTCAGGCTCGCGGTGAATTGGTTGATGTCGAAATCGCGCCTGGCCGAGCTTTCGGCGATCGCTTCGGCTGCCGTGAACCAGGTGTCGTCGAGGTAGAGTTGACGCGGATGTTCGGAAAAGCCGTGCAGTTGGGCGGCGATAACGAGGGGAAAACTGCGGCCGACGCGGTCGAGGCTCGGCAGCAGGACGCCGGCAACGGTCGACGATCCCCAGAGACCGCGCTCGATGATGAAACGCCATGCCGGCATCGTGCGGAAACGGCGTTGCCAATCCTCGCCGAGTTCCTGCTGCGCCGCCTGCAGCCCGGCCTGCAGCCAGGCGTCGAGCGCCGATTGAAGGCCGCGGCCGAGCCCCATCGAAACGAAGTCGCCATGGCTCGGGAGCTTGCCGAAGAAGCCGATCCTGTCGGCCTCGCTCTGGCTTCGCTCGAGGGTGGCGCGCTCGTTCATATCATGCCGATCAGAATTGCGCCGGGCATGAGAAGGCGCCGAGCGCCTCCAGCCGGAATGGATTGAGCACCGACCCGAACTGCACGTCGAACTCCGCCGCCTGGCCATCCTGCTGGAATTTTGCCCGGAAGAGATCGTCGCCCTGCACGGTGACATTGGCATCGTCGAACAGCCGGAACGGCGACCAGTCGCCATTCTCCGTCAAAGCCTGCTGCCAGCCGCCTGGCTGGAAGGCGATGCGCGAAGCGTTGCTGGCTTCCGCCGATGGCCAGGTGATCGATTTCGACTGGATTGGCCCGTGGAAATAGACCACGCGTTCGCCCTCGATCTCCAGCATCACGGCGCTGGCGGCATCGGTCAGCGAGACCGGCTTGACGTTGATCGTGATCGACGGGTTCTCGCTGCCGGCCGGGAAGAAGGCGCGGTTGATCTTATCGGCATTCTCGAACTGGGCGATCGCCGCGCTCGGAATGCTCGCCGCGCCGAAGGTGCCCTTCCAGCCCCAGGGTGAGGCGCTGGTATCGACGAAGGCTTCGAGCTTCTCCTTGAAGAAGGTCTTGAACAGCCCCTCGGGACCGAAAAGTCTCACAAAGTCGCTCATCGCCACGTCGCGCGGGGATTTCCGGTCGAAGGGATAACGGCCGGCAACGACGTTCGAGCAGAAGCCCGCGCCCTCCGCGGCCCAGGCGCCGCTGATGCGCGAACGGGCGGATTTGACCGCCAGCGATCCGACATCCGCAGCCAGCCCCGCCATCCAACTATCGATAGGCGCGGGCAACTTGCGGGCCTGCTGAAGCAGGTCCTGGTTGGCGTCGGTCAGTTGGCTGTCGACGTCGAAGACCTTGGCGACTTCGGCGGTCGAGGTCGTGGCACGCGAAAGCTGCTCCTGCACCCTCTGCAGGATCGGCTCGAGCTGGCCGATCTCCGATCGCGGCGCTTCCTCCTGTTGGTCGGTAAGCGGAGACTGTCCGGCCGGTGCCTTCAACGCGTCGCGCAGACGGCCGAAGGGATCGGGGGCATTCGCCGCACTGGCAAGCGCCGCGGTCGACTCGGCCAAGCTGTCGCCGGCAGCAGAGGCGATTTCGGCGCCTGGGCCACGCAGATCGGTGGCAGCCGTGATCGATTTCGCGATCGTCTCGACCGGGCCGGGTTTGCCCGCGAGGATGCGGGTGGTTTCCGCCGCATCGCTGATCGTCTGCGAGGGTTTGACCCTGATATCGGCGAGAAGCGTGGCCCAGCGCTGCTCGAAATTGTCGAAGTAGAGCTGAAGTGTCGCCTGGGCGACCGTGTCGACAGTGACGCCGGCGGGATTGGGATCGCCGCGGACCCATTGCTCGTCGAGCGCCTCGGTCGCGGCGTCGCTGATCTCGGGCAGAACGACGGTGCGGTAGCCGATCGCCGAGAAAAGGCCGGGAATGCTCTCAGTGAGCGGCGTCTTGGAGGTGCGCTCGAAGGCCTGTTCGCCGAGCGGTCCGAGCGCGCCGGCCGGGCTCCAGCCGGGAAGGGCGCGGGACTGGCGGTATTCCGCCAGGATATCATAGGCGCGGCTGGCGATGTTCTCAGAACGGATGGTGGCGCGGGCCTTGGCGATCAGCGCCTTGTCGAGTTCGATCGGCGGCAGCGCGCCGCGCGCCATGGCTTCGGCATGGGCAATCAGGGCGTTGCGAGCCGCGGCCCTGCCTTCGTCGGGATAGAGCCTGGTGAACATATCCTCTGCCTCAAGCGAGGCAAAATCCGCATTCACAGGGCCGAGACCGCCGAGCATGCCGTAGAGTTTCAGCGCGTCGAAGGTTCGGGTGACGTCGGTGGCCTCGGTCATTTCCTTCTGGAGCTGTACCAGCATGCGCGGCAGCAGCAATGTGTTCAGCGCCCGCTGATAGGCCTCGCGCTGGCGGCTTTCGACCTTGCCTTCCTGGTCGAGGCCGAGGCTGACCGGCCAGACGCGGGTCTTTGAGAAATCGGTGGTGACAGCGGCGAGATTGTCGAGCGCCGGCAGGATGCGCAGGAAATCCGCATCCGAGACGTCGCGAACCGGCACGCCGCGCACCAGCTGCTCATAGGCGTCGATGCGTCTGTCGGCGCCGGCGAGCGCCGTGGTGTTCTGGATATAAGTGGCCGTCCAGCTGGTCAGCACGACGGCCAGCAGCAGCACCGCGCTCGCATAGGCGGCACGGCGGAAGAGGAGCTGCCGGCCGGAAAGCCGCTTGTCGCGGGCAACGAGCGAGGCCTCTCCGAAGATCACCTCCTTGAAGAGGCGCGAAAGGAAATAGCTGCGCCGCAGGCGGGGGACGGCAACGGTCTCGTCTCTCTGGGTGCCGGAGGCGAAATAAATGCCGCGCAGCAGCGGCGCTTCCACCAGTTTCGAGCCTGAGCAAAGCTCGGTCACGACCTCCTGCAGGCGTTCCTTCAAAGAAACGAGTTCGGCTGGAAAACGGAAGATGCGGCCGCGCAGCTCCGGATTGGGCTCCTGCTGCAGGCGCTCGATCAGCATGGAGTCGACGCGTTGCTGCAGCAGAGTGAATTCTTCCATGAAACGGTCCGGCAGGTTTGCCGCCTTGTAGCTCTCTTCGAGCCCGAACGTCGTGCCCCAGACTTGCTCGCGGTCGCTTTTGTTGAAACCGTCGAAGAATTCGACGAAGCCGGTCAAGAGATCGGCCTTGGTCAGCAGCAGATAGACCGGTACGCGTGCATGCAGAAGTTCGTCGAGTTCGGACAGCCGCTGGCGGATCGCCCTGATCTCCTCGCGCTGGGCTTCCGGATCGCGGGTCAGCAGATCGCCGATCGACAGGGTCACCAGCGCGCCGTTGATCGGCTGCGAGCGGCGATACTTGCGGAGCAGGCCGAGAAATCCCTCCCAACCGGCCTTGGCTGAGCCGTTCAGATCGTCCTGCGTGGTGTAGCGGCCGGCGGTATCGATGAGGATGGCCTCGTCGGTGAACCACCAATTGCAGTTGCGCGTGCCGCCGATCCCCTGCACGGAATTGCTGCCGAGCGCATCGCCGAGTGGGAATTTAAGGCCGGAATTGGTGAGCGCCGTCGTCTTGCCGGAACCCGGCGCGCCGAAGATCACGTACCACGGCAGCTCGTAGATATAACCGAAGCGCTTCTTGGTGATGCGGCGCAGAAGCTGTAGCGCTTCCTTTAGCCGGCTGTGGATCTCGCCGACCTCAGCCTGCTGGCTGGCCGCCGCTTCGGCTTCCGCGTCCCGCTCGATCCCTTCGACGAGCTGCTTGTCGCGGCGCCGGTCACGGATCACCGTGAAGAGCAGATAAGCGAGCCAGGCGGCGATGATGACGCCGATCAGCGTCAGCCGCGCCGAGGCGCTCGCCAGCGGCTTGAAATCGCCATAGGCGGCGAGATAGCCGTAGAACCAGATGACCACGCAGATCGCCGCCACCCAGATGATCGAGATGAAGCGCCGGCCGATCAGCCCAGCATAGGCCTCGACATAGGAACGCAGCGTATAGAAATAACCTAAGGGATTCATCGCGAAGCGCCTCCTGCGGCGGACGACGGTTCATCGGGCGCTTCGGCCCTGATCGGCGGCGTCTTGAAACCCGCATCGCTCAGCCGCTCGCTCGGATCGGTCAGCACCAGGATCTCGGTGCGGCGGTTCATCTCGCGGCCTTCCGGCGTGTCGTTGGCGGCGATCGGGTCGCTGTCGGCCCGTCCCTCGGTCAGGATCGCGCCCGGACCGGTGAATGCGCTCAATATGTCGCCGACCGCCTTGGCGCGGGCTTCCGACAGGTGCCAGTTGGAGGGGAACTGAATGGTGCGGATCGGCACATTGTCCGTATATCCCACCACTACGGCGCGGAATTTCTCGGCGGCGAGCGCGCCGCCGATCCGCTGCAGGAGATCGTGGAACTTGTCGCTGACCTCGGCGCTGCCGGTGGCGAACAGACCGGAATTGCTGATGCGGACCAGCAGCCTACCGTTCGAATCCGAGAGCGTGACCAGCTTCTTCTCGACTTCCGGCTGGAGGAAGGCGAGCAGATTGTCGAGCCGGCTCGGCGGTTTTGCTTGCGGCGGGGGTGGCGGAGGCGGCGTTTCGGCGACGACGACAGGCGGCGGCTGGCGAGCCGGCTCGGGAATCGTGACCAGCACGCTCGGCGTCTCGCGCGGCGGCAGGTTGGCAAGGCGCTCGAAGGTGCCATCGGAGGCGCGATTGAGCGAGAGCGTGAAAAAGAGGTAGCCGAACGCCAGGATCAGCGTCAGTAGGGAAAGCAGTGTCCAGAGCGCCGCGGCGGTGCGCAGCGGCTGGTGCCGGGCCGAAACGCCCTTCCAATGCGGGGAAAGCTCCCGTTCGAAGACGCCGTATTGGCCAAGCAGCGTCTTGTAGAGACCGTCGCGAATGCGGGCGAGTTCCAGCCCGCCGCGCGCGGAAACGCGGGTGCGGCCCTCGAAGGCAAGCGACAGGCAGAGATAGATGAGCAGCAGCAGGTCCTTGTTGGCGCCGGGGCTCTGGTGGAAATGGTCGAGCAGGTCGAACACCCGCTCGCCGCCGGTCACGTCCATATGGAAGGTGGAGACGAGTCCCGAGCGGGCCCAGCCGGCGCGCACGCCCCAGGCCTTGCTCAGCACGACGTCGTCGACCGTCGCGCAGACGACGTAATGGGCGGCGCGCGCCCGCTCCGGGCTGATGCGCGCGCTCGCCAGATCCCGCTCGTAGCGGCCGACGGCGGCGATCGCTACCGCGCGCAGCTCATCGATGTCAGGCTGCTCTTCCGCGTAGCGCAGGCCATGGGCAAGGTTGAGGAGCGGTGCGGCCGAACGCACCAGGGTCGGCACGTCTTCGGCACCGAAGCGGAAATCCTTGACGAGTGTTTCGACCGATGCTCCGCCGTTCAAAGACGATCCCGACAGGCCCTTCTCGCCTTCGGGAAAATCGAGAACGTCGTCCAGCATCTCCGCCATCTTGCGGGCGGATTGTTTTTTCTTCACGCCATCCTCGGTGAGTTCGACGATGGTCGGCAGGTTCTGCCAGGAAGCGGGTTCGTTCTTCATTCTCTGAGGGCCCACAGTTCTATTTCGAGCCCGGGGAAATCGCCGGCGAGATGCACGGCGATGGCGCCCGAAGTGTCGAGTTGTTTCCAGAGCGGGTTCTTGGTGTCGAGTTCGAAATAGATGGTGCCGGAGCGATAGGGGAGCTGGCGCGGCAGCACCGGCAGCGGCCGGACGGGAATGCCCGGCAGCGCCACGTTGACGAGATCGGCAATGCGCTCGACAGGGCCGACCTTGATCTGCGCCGGCAGTTTGCGGCGCACGTCTTCGGCCGGCATCTCGGCCCGAACCGCCAGCACGAAGCCGGCATCCCGAAGCAGCGTGCGATCGTTGATCATGCCGATCCTGACGCCATGCCGACGCTCGGCAAGCTCGATCGCCACGGCCGCCTGTTCAAGCACGGAGGACAGCGAGGCCCTGAGATCGTCGAAGACGGCGGCAAACGTCGCCTTCAGGTCGTCATGGCGATAGGGCGGGAAATCGCTGGCGCGTTTGCGGTCGGTGGTGAAGGTAGCGAGTTCGCCGGCAAGCTGGATGCAGTTCTCGTAAAAGGCGATGGGGTGGACGCGCGTCGCATTGGCCGAAATATGTTTCAGCATCGGATCGGCGCGGTTGAGGATCTGCAAGAGCAGGTAGTCGCCGACCTCCGCGGTCCCGCGAATGGTGGGATCACCGATCCGTTCGGCGATCGCCTCGGCGCGGTGGCGCACGATGCCGAGAAGCTCGGTGATCAGCTCGTTCAGCCGGCCCGCCGCCGTGCAGTTGAGGCTCGGCAGGATATAATCCGGATCGAGGATCACCGCCCGGTCGGAGCGCACCTCGATGATACGGGCAAGTCCGATCAGCTCGTAGCCGGCAAGCTCGTCGCCGGTGCGGAGATACCGCAGGCTGAGGCGGCCGACATCGATCGGCGCCATGAAGTCGGTCTCGACATTGGCGTCGGGCGCTTCATAGGGCGAAGCGACGAGCCGGACGCTGTTGCGCTGAGCGCCGCCGTTCAGCGCCACATCGGCCTTGCCCGGCTGACGGGCGGGAAGGGCGAGATAAACGACCGCATTCTTGGTGTTCTCGTCGAGATCGAGCGGCGGCGGCAGGTCGGCATCGACAGGGGCTTCGAACGGCGTGCCGTCCGGCAGGACGCCGCGCAGGTTCGACAGGGCGAACTGGCCGATCGCCAGCGCGCCGCGGTCGATGCCGATCTCCGATATCCCCCAGGGATAGGGCGCCAGGCCGTGTGTGGCGGTGCGCACGAGCCGCTCGGTCCAGCGGTCCGCCTGCTGAAAATGCTGCACGCGAAGGAACATGCCTTCGCTCCAGGCCACCCGGTTCTCATTCCTCATGATGCGCGTCTTTTCCTTCCTGCCTGTCCTGCGGACGAGGCCCTGCATCTCTGCCACTTATCGCGCCGGTCATGGCCTCGCGGAAAACATCCTGGATCGACCGGCTCTTGCCGTCTTTTTCGAACTGGGCCCGGTAGGCCCGCCAGTAATTCCGGTCCCGGCGCCAGGCGCCGGTCTCGACACGCGTTTCCAGGCTGCGCGGCTCCAGCCGGCCAGCCGCCTGAACGAGGGCTTCGAGAGCGGAATTGAGCTTGAGTTGTTGCGTAAGCAGCGCCTCGATGCGGGCAAGGAGCGCATCCTCCCTGCTGGCGGCCAGAAAATCCGGCTGGCTGTCGGAGGAAGGCGCACCCATCTCGAAAACGGCATAGCTATTCTCGACAGCCTCCTCGAGCCGGCCGAGCAGTGGCTCCAGCCGATCCGCGAAGGCTTCCGCGCGGCCGATCGTCAGCGTCGGAAATTCCTCGGGCTCTGGCTGCGGATCGTTGTCGTTGACGATCTCGATCACCGGCGCGGCCCGGCGCTGGGCGATCGGCACGGCGACATGGGTGGCGGAACCATGTTCCAGATGGCTGCCGTACTCGGTCTCCTCCGCGTTCCAGTCTGCCGGCAGAAGCTGGGTGGCCGTGCGGATCTCCGGAGGACCGCTCCAGCCGATCTCGATATTGCGGGATGAGGCCGTCGCCTTTTTGCCGCCCGGTTCGGGAAGGGTCCAGTCCTCGGCCGCGCGCTCTCCGAGAATCCCGCTTGCTGTACGGCCGCCCGGAGCGATATCGGCGAGGATCGCGGAAATGGTCAGCGGCTCGTCGCTCAGCACCAGACCGGCATCGGGATCCTCGATCTCACGGTCGCTCTCGCCTGATATGTGGACGGAAAAGGTCAGTCCGCCCATCTCCAGCCGCGACCTGTCGGAAAGCCTGGCGATCTCACCTTCATGGACGGTGACACCATCGACCCGGGAGCCGTTTGCGCTTTGGTCGCGCAACAGGAAACCCTCGCGATCGCGCTCGATGATGCAATGGAGCTTGGAGACGGAGCGCTGGTCCTCCGGCAGCTGCCAGTCGCAATCGGGCGCCCGGCCGAGTGTGCGCCGGCCGCGTTCGAAAAACCATTTCGAGCGGCCGGCCGGCAGTGCCACGTTACTGGTAATCTCTCTCAGTTCGAGCCGCATCCCCATCTCCTCACCGCATCTCGGCCGACAGGCGCTCGACGATCACCGCATCGCCGCTGTCTTTCGCCGCCGGCGCGACCCTCGCCCAGCTGTTCCAACCCAGGCGCGGCGGATCGCCCGCCTGTCCGAGCTGGCAGAAGGGAACGTCCTCTTTCTTGAGGATCGCCTGTATGTCGAATTCGAGTGCTGCGCCGACATAAAGCCGCGTCAGGGCGAAGAGCTCGGTAATGGCGCGCCCGCCCGGCGCAAGCTGGAGGTAGTCGGCAAAACCGAGCGGACCGATGACGATGCGGAAGCCGCCGCTGAAATCGTGGATGGCGGCACCTGCCGTCGCGTTGACGCCAAGCTGGACGCCCTGCGGCTGGCCCATGCGGCTGCGCTCTTCCGCCGGAATGGTCAGCCAGCGGCCGCGGAACAATTCGATCTCCACCGGCAGCCCGCTGAATTCGGCAAGCATGGCGCGGAGATTGACGGCATTGCGGTTGCGCGCGGCAAAGAAACCCGAAAAACGCAGGATCAGCTCTTCGTCGACGCCGCTTTTTTCGACCAGCCGCTTGGTGCCGAAGCCGGTGAGCGACAGCAGCGTCGTGACGAAAGCGTTGCTAGCCCAGCTGTCGCCCCAGCGCAGCCGCCGGGCGATTCGGTATTTCTCGCAGGCGTCGGTGAAGAGTTCCGCCATCCGCGCGCCGAACAGATCGAAGAAGCCCGCCAGCGCCCGCGACCGGTTGCGCTCTTCGCGCATGACGAGTTCGTTATAGGTCGATGGCATGGAGCCGAGCGCACCGATGAGACCGGCAAGCGCACTGCGCACGGTGGCGCGGCCGGCCTTGCGGCTAAATCCGCTGACCGCAAGCGGCGCCGGCGAGACGCCGACATGCGAGGCGACATCGAGCCGTCCTTCCTCCACCGACGTCTGCGCGACGCGAAAAGCCGTCACCGGCTCGAAGCGACCGGGGTCGCGTTCGAGCAGATCGACAAGAGCGTCTGACTTGGGGGCGGTCGAAAGATCCATGATTGTCTGGCGATCCTTCCTTAGAGGAGCGGGCGTTCGGCGGCGCGTGCCGGCCACCGGGCGATCGGTCGCGACTGCCCCTTCATGCCGATCGTCAGCCGGGTAAAGCTGTTGACCGAGGTATAGAGGCTGAAGAAGCGGTCGAGCACACTTGCGAACAGGAAAGCCGACGGCCGATCGATGGCGGCGGGATCGAATTCGAGCGTGATCGCGGTGCCGGGCACCATGCCGCCGCTGCCGAGACGGGCGGTCGAATTGGCTGCCTTGATCCGGACGAGCGCGTCGACGAACTGCTTGGTCTCGGGGCTGTCGCGGAAGGCGTAGAGCGACAGGATATCCTTCAGCGCCGCGCCGTCATTGTCGAAGAGCGACAGGTGATTGAGGACGAGATGCGAGATCAGCCGCCAGTTCCGGCCCTCCTGATCGTTCATCCGGACCGACGGCGTTGGCGGGATCAGCGCCTCGACGCCTGCCACCGCCTCATGGCCGGAGGCAAGCTGCAGGAAGGGATGACCGCCGCCGAAAGGAAGTTGTTCCGGCAGGTCGCGGTTGAGGCAGAGCGTATCGACGCTTGCGACCGCATCGACAGGGCCCGCCGAACGGCGCTGCCTGTCGATGAAGGCGATGTCCATGTCGCTGGTCCCGGTATCTTCGTCGAAACGGCGCTTGGCCTGCCAGTAGGTCGGGCTCGTGCCTGTTCGTTGCGACCGTCCGAAGAACGGCTGGCAGAATTCCTCCTGGCCGCGCGAGCCGGTCAGCAGAACGCGATCGATCGAATAGATTTCGCGAGTCTTCTGGCGCCGCGCATCGGGCAGGAGACGGTATTCCGTGCGGGTGCCGTCGACAGCGATCGGCTCGCAGACCTGGCGAAAGAGGTTGACGACAGGCGTCGCATTGAGCGCGAAGTCGCGGACCGACACTGCTCGTTCCAGCTTCGTGTCGGTCTCCTTGAGATAGATGAAAAGCTCCAGCGTCTCACCCGTCCAGGCATCGAGCCCTTCGATGTCGAGAAAGAGAAACTTCCTCGGCAGGGCGAAAAATTCGGTGAGCAGCCGGTAGCCGGTGAAGCTCGGCGCCGGATAGGGCAGCATGGCCTCTTCCGGCTCGAAGCCGACGGGCTTGAGATTGTCAGCCGGCAGGAAGACCGGCGAGCGGTCGTCGGCATGTTTGGCAAGCGCAATGCCGAGCGTGTGATTGGCAAGCAGTTCGTAGATCGCCACCGCCTGCTGCCAGGGGGAAGGAATATGCAGGCGCAGCCGGCTGATGCCAAGGCCGCCGAGCGGCTTTCGAGCATCGAGCGAGCGGATGGAGAGCCTGAGGCAGCCGGCAACCCCGGAATAGGGCGAAAGCGGTGCGTTGATCGGCTGGCCGGAAAGGCTGGCGCCCGCGATCTCGATCGGCGCCATCTCGACGTCCTGCGTGGTGCGGAAGCGGCAGGCTTCCCCGCGCACCGGCTCGGCGAGGATTTCCGTATGGCGGGGCACGGTCTGGACCGAGGCGAGCGTATCGCTCGGCCGGAACTTGACGATGCTCATCGAGGGCAGCGGCGCCAGATAATGCGGGTAGAGCGTTTCCAGCAGGCCGTCGGTGAGTTCGGGAAACTCGTCGTCCAGCTTTTGGCGGACGCGGGCGGCCGAATAGGCGAAACTCTGGATCAGGCGTTCCACATGCGGGTCGTCGGCGACGTCGCCGGTCATGCGCAGGCGACCGGCGATCTTCGGGAAGGCGTCGGCAAAGCGCGCGGCCCGGCGGCGCAGCGCCAGCAGTTCCTCATTGTAGCGGTGCAGGAAACCTTCAGCCATTGCCTGCCTCCACGAGGAAGCGTTGGGTCGACGGATCGATGGTCGATTCGAAGCTGATCGGCGGCATACCTTCATGCAGGCGGAAGGTCGCCTGGATGCGCATGCGCAGCGCCCGCTCGCTCACCGTCCGGCTCTTCAGGATCGTCACCCGGACATCGGAAAGCCGCGTCTCGAACAGCGAAATCCGCCGCTCGATCGCTTCGGCAAGCTTGAGCTTGGCCTGGTCGGTCAGCAGATTTGCCGAGACGATGCCGTCGACACCATAGCTCACCAGGGCATCCCTGAGTTCGGAATGGATCGCCGGCGGCGTGGCCGGGGAGCGCCGTGTGTTGAGCAGCGCCTCGAGATCGCGGCGGATGGCCTCCCGGACCTCGCGGACCTGGTCGACGAAGCTTATCGGCGGATCGACAGCGCGATCCGGAGCCTCGTCGATCAACCTGTCGAGGATCGAGCGGGATAGGACGCGGTCGCGCTGCCGGTAGCGTTCGAGCGGATCAACCATGCGCGACCTGCCTGCCGGCAGAGCTTGCCGGCACGATCTCCAGATTCCGGGTGTCGTGGAAGGAAACCAGTTCGTCACCGGCGAGGAAGCAGCGCTGGCCGCGGCCGGTGGTAATGCCTGTGGCTTCGTCGACCCAATCGGTTTCGCGGCCAAGCCGGAGCGTCGCATCCTTGCCGGTGCCATGATAGACCGCCGGCAGAAGCACCGAGGCGGCTGCGCCGTCGTTGAGCGACAGTTCGGCGCGACGGAAGGCGAGATCCCGGGGCCGGGCAATCGGCTCGATCGACAGGGCTGCGATCTTGGCGAAGTCGATCCACAGATAGCCGCCGCCGGTCATGATGACTTCGAGAGCGTGCGGCGTGCGATCGTCGAGATCGCGGAAATCGGAGACCGGCCTGCCGTTCCAGATCAGCGGCCGCTCGCCCCTCAGCTCATCGAGCGCATTCAGCGCCGCCCTCGCCTCATCCGCATTGCCGTCGCGATGGGCGATGCCGAGGCGGACGGCGAGCTTGTCGAGTTCGCTCGGCCCTTGCGGAAATTCCGGCAGGGCGCCGCTCGCAAACCAGGCATCGCGCGCCGCCATCGCCCGAAGCTCGTTGCGCAGCAAAGCAAAGCCCATCGTTGCGTCGGGAGAGAGGGTGGCTGCGAGGCTGCACTGATTGTCGGCGCGCTCATAATCGCCTGATAGCACGAGAAGATCGATATAGAGATGCCGCGCTTCCTGATCCGAGGGCTTGGCCTTCAGATGCGCCTTGACCTCATCGAGCGCGTCCTCGAGGGCATTGTCGCTGAGTGATTGGGCGATGCTGGCGGAAAGCGTCATGCGGACATCCTCTCAGGGATAGTGACGGGGCGGCTCAGGATCTGGCCCGTGGTTGCGGTCTCGGCGATGAGATGGAAGCTCGTGGCAACGTCATCGAGCTGGAAATGCGGCTGCAGCCGGACCGTACAGGAGAAGCTGCCGGGCTTGCCGGGGATCTCGGCGACGCTGATGCCGGCGGAGCGCAGGGGAAAGCGCGTGCGCAGCGTGATGTCGGCATCGTCGTTGCCGAGCGTATAGGCGGTCAGCCAGTCGGCCAGTCTGCGCTCGATCGAGATCGCATCGGAAAGCTGGCCGATTTCGTCGCGCATGATGACCTTGAGATAATGCGCGAAGCGCGACGCACAGAGCACATATTGCAGCATGGCGGCCAGCCGCGCATTCTGGCGCGCATGTTCGTTGGAATAGTGCGGCGGCGCATGCAGCGACTGGTTGGAATTGAAGATCGCCGACGAGGAGAGATAGGTGGTCGCGGCAGGGATGATGCCGAGATCGCAGAGCTGCTGCTCCTGGCTGCTGGTCAGGTGGATTTCCACCGGCGCCTGGGCTGACAGGCCGTTGCTTTCGGTGCCGAAATCGTAAGGCGGCAATTCGGCCGCGCTCAGCAGACCGCCATCGACGGCATCCTGCGTGACGCCGCGGATATCCGCGAACCAGCCTGATGTAATGAAATTGCGGATGACGACAGTCGCAAAGGCGAAAGCGGCATTGCCCCAGAGCAGCGAACTGCCGTCGCTAGCAATGCTTTCGCGGAAGGGAAAGCCGTCATTGCGACCCCGCGCATGCGGTTCGAGCGGCGGGCGCATCAGGATGCGCGGCGCGACAAGCCCGAGGAAGCGCGAATCCTCGCGGGCGCGAAGCCCGTTCCAGCGGATGCGGTCCGCCTCGGTGGCAAGCCAGGAAAAATCGTTGACCCGGTTCAGTTCGTGAAAATCTTCCAGCCCGATCGAAAGCGGCGCGGCACCGGCGACGAAGGGGCAGAAGGCGGCGGCCGCCACCATGCCGATCTGCGACAGCGTGCCGACAGGATCGCCGTCGGCGGGATCGCCCGGAGAAAGATGATAGTCCCCGACCAGCAGGCCGAAGGGTTCGCCGCCCGGCATGCCGAACTCGCGGCTGTAGATCAGTTCAAAGAGGTGGCTCTGGTCGAAGTCGCTGGCCCGCTCCATGCTGCGCGCGAGTTCGCGCCAGCTGACGCTGAGCAGCTTGACCTTCACCTCACCGCTGCGGCTTGCCTCGCGCACGAGCATGGCAAGGCCGCGCCATCTCGCCTCCATCGCCTGGAAATCGGGATGGTGGAGGATGGCATTGACTTGCCTGTTCAGCGCCTCGTCGATCAGCGTAATCAGCTGATCCGCCCGGCGCCGCCATTCAGTACTGGAACCCATCGTCGACCTGACCAAATGTTTCGGATGCAAGGACCGGTGCGCGGCGGAAATCTCGCCACGCACCAGCCCTGATTTCATCAGTTCTTCGACGGGATCCGGGCGACCATGCGCAGCGAGGTGGTCAATTCCTCCATCTGCAGCCACGGACGCATCCAGGCGACGGCGTTGTAGGCGCCCGGTCTGCCGGGGATTTCCTGGACGGTGACTTTCGCCTCGCGCAGCGGGTATTTCGCCCGCGACTCCTCGCCGGCATCGTCATTGGCGTTGACGTAGTTGGAGATCCAGCGATTGAGCCAGGCCTCGCAATCTTCCGCCTCCATGAACGAGCCGATCTTGTCGCGGCCCATGACCTTGAGGTAATGGGCGAAGCGCGAGGTCGCCATCATATAGGGCAGACGGGCGGAAACGGCCGCATTGGAGGTCGCCTCGGGCCGGTCGTAGAGTTTCGGCCGGTGCGCCGTCTGCGCCCCGAAGAACACCGCATAGTCGGTATTCTTGTAATGGCAGAGCGGCAGGAAGCCGAGCTTGCCGAGTTCGGCGTCGCGGCGATCGGTGATGCCGACTTCCGTCGGGCACTTCAGGTCCAGATCGCCGTCGTCGCTGGAGAAGATGTGCATCGGCAGGCCTTCGACCTTGCCGCCGTTTTCCGCGCCGCGAATGGCGGTGCACCAGCCGTTCTTGGCGAAGGCTTCGGTCAGCCGCGTGCCCATCACATAGGCCGCGTTCATCCAGCAATAGGAGCCGTGCGGCAGCTCGCGGCTCTTGGAGCCGCCGGTTTCGTCGAAGTTGAACTCCTCGATCGGGCTGGTCTTCGGGCCGTAGGGCATGCGGGCCAGTACGCGCGGCATGGCGAGCGTCACGAAGCGGGAATCATCGCTCTCGCGCAGGCTGCGCCACTTGGCGTATTCGACGGTCTCGAAGATTTTTTCGAGATCGCGGGGTTTTGCCAGCTCGCGGAAATCCTCGAAGCCGAACATGCGGGGGCTGGCGGCCGAGATGAACGGGGCGAAGGCGGCTGCGGCGATCATCGAAACGCCCTGCAGAAGCTGGACGTCATCGATGGAATTGTCGAATTCGTAATCGCCGATCAGTGCACCCATCGGTTCGCCGCCAGGCGTGCCGAATTCGTCTTCATAGACCGACTTGAAAAGTCTGGACTGGTCGAATTCCACCGCTTTTGCCAGATCCTTGGCGACATCGCGCTTGGATGCATTGAGCACGCGGATCTTCAGGTTGGCGCTGGTCTCGCTGTTCTTGACGAGATAATTCAAGCCGCGCCAGGCGCCTTCGAGCTTGGTGAATTCAGGCGACTGCATGATTGCCGCGAGCTGGCTTGATATCGCCTTGTCGATCTCGGCAATGGCATTGTTCAAGGTGATCGTCAGATTGCGATCATAGGTGACGGTGCCCTTCAGGGCCTGGTCGGTGAGGGTGCGCAGAAGATCCTGCGCACGGTCGGGCTCGGTCTGGCGGGTTGCCGCAACGACCTTCGAGAGCAGGTCCTCATCAGCAGCGAACCCGGCCTCTTCCTTTGTCTGCAATTGCGTTTCAGCAGTCATCTATCGATCCTTTTTTGCGAAAGCGGCGACCCTTTGGGGATGAGGGGTTCCCTTCAAAAGGGGCCGCTGCCGGACAACGATTCTTCAGGACTTCACGCGGGCCGCGTTCGCCCCGCGATCCCAGGCACTCAGTTCAACGCGTCCTTCGCCGCTTCGGCCTTGCCGCCGCCAAGCTCAGCCACCAGCTGCGAGAGATCGGCCTTGTTCTGCAGGATGTCTTCGAGCAGGCGCTCGAGCTCTTCGGAGCGGTCCGCCTTGCTCATCAGATCGCGCAGCTGGTTGCGGGCGTTGAGCAGGGCCTTCAGCGCCGGCACCTGATCGACGACCGCGCCAGGTTCGAAATCGGCCATGCTTTCGAATTTCAGCGAAACCGGAAGCTCGGTTCCGTTTTTCTCAAGCGTATTCTCGACCGACAGGGTGAGGCCCGGCGTCATGCGGCGCATGACGTCGTCGAAGTTGTCGCGGTCGATCTGGACGAACTTTCGCTCGCCGAAAGCCTTGAGCGGCTGGGTGGGATTGCCGGAGAAATCGCCGAGCACGCCGACGACGAAAGGCAGCTCCTTCACCACCATCGCGCCTTCGGTTTCCACTTCGTATTTAATGTGGACCCGCGGCTTGCGAACCCGTTCCAGTTTCTCATGCACACTTGCCATCGAGATTCTCCTTCTCATCGGCGGATTGCGAATTGAGGTGCTTCGGCGTTCGGCCGGAAAGCCCGGCCGAACGCCGCTAGCCTCCCTTGTCGGTGACGGGCTGAATGCCGGCTGCCGTCAGCACCGCATTGCGCGTGTGCTGTTCGGGCAGGAGCTCGGCAAGAAGCTCGGAAAAATCCATGCGGCCGCGACGCACCAGCGTCTCGATCGACATGGAGATCGGTGAATGGGGCTCGGTGCGGCGAAAATAGCGCGCAACGGCGATCAGAAGTTCGAAGGCCTCTTCGCGCGAACGAATCGCCTCAGTGCCGGCTGGTCGCGTGCGAATGGCCTCCGGCTCGTCGGCATTGCCTGCCGGCAATGGCTGCAGCCCCTGCGACGCAGGCGTTTCGGACGCGGCCGCGGCAGCGTCGAGCCCGGCGAGCAACCGGATTGCAGACGCGGCCTCTTGCAAAACATTGCGTGTATTCGAACTCGGCGGCGCCTGGTCGCCGCAATGTTGGTCAAGTATTGCGACCATGCGGTCGAAAGCGGCGATGCACTCCGTCAGCACGCCGAGATAGGCTGACATCTGAGCGACACCGGCCTCCATGGCCGCCTGCTGCAATTCCTCGCGCCGATCGGCTTCGTTCGGCCGCTGCGAAAGCTGGAAATCCCAAAGCGAATATTGAGCGAACTTCCCGTCCGGGATCAACGATGTCAAACGAATAGCCTGGATGAGCGTTCCTTCGCCGCCGACACCGTTGAGGCCTGCGAAGGGCGCGAACCGTTCCTCGAAATCGCCATCGCCGATCGAATGCAAGGCGTCGAAATGCTGGTCTAAAAGCGACACGGTTGCAACGTAGACATCGCGCAATCCAGAGAAGCCGCGCAGCCTCAGCTGTGCCTCCGCAAGCCAGGCCAATACTTCGATGTCCTTGCTCCGGGAAGAAAGGATCTGCAATCCAAGATTGCTAACATCATGCCAGGCGGGTGCAAGCGCAATAACATCACCGGGGGAAATACTACGTTCGGCTGTACGTGCGGCGTTTCTCGCGTCCTTAATTCTATAGTATATTTCACGAGATACAGTATTAACGCGCACGTTTTCTCCGCACGGGCGATCTGTCTCAAGTGGATCTATTATTTCGTGGACGTTCACGCGGTTAAATACCTCAAAAATCAGAGCATACTGCAGAGAGAGGGCATTTTGGGCGGCCTGTATTGGCTTGTCAACCATCTCCGGATGATGACGGATTTATGACGACTTTCGTTATGTTCATTTTTCAAAATAGAGTCGTTTTTCTTCTGGACAAGGGTTTATGAGCGCCCTAGTTGTTCTTTGCGTCACAAATGCGCGCTGAATTTCGACGTAAAAACAGGACTTGCGAATGTCCCATATCGATCTCAATCGTCTGATAAGAACGCTTGAGCCCAATTTACGTGTCGGTCTTGAGACAGCGGCTTCGCTTGCCGTGCGGCATCAGCACGCCGTTGTGGACATCGCCCACTGGCTGCGCTCGCTTCTTGATATTGCGGAGTTTTCTGCCGTTTTCGAAGAGCTCAAAGTCTCCTCCGCGGCGCTGAGGACGGAGATTGACGCTGCCATCGCCGACATCCCGCGGGAGGATGGCGCCTCGCTGGCGCTCTCGCCCAACCTGCTTGCCCTTGGCCGGGAATCCTTTCTGGTTGCATCGCTGCAATGCGGGCGCAATGTCGTGCTTCTCGCCGATCTGCTGGCGGCGCTGCTGAACGATCCGGCATTGCGTGCCCTTATCCGCGGTATCGCCCCGTCGCTGCGCAACCTCGACAGAGCCATGCTCGACAGATTGCTGGAGACGGCAGCGCCCGGTCCGGCAGAACCGCTTTCCGTGTCCGCCGCGCCGGCCGGGGACAATGAATTCCTGCGTCTCTACACCCGCGACATGACCGCGGACGCCCGGGCGGGTCGCACCGACCCGGTCATCGGCCGCGACCGCGAACTGCGGCAGCTGATCGATATTCTGATGCGCCGGCGGCAGAACAACCCGATCCTCGTCGGCGATGCCGGCGTCGGCAAGACCGCGGTGGCCGAAGCGCTGGCGCTGGAGATTGCCGGCGGCAACGTGCCGGCCCGGCTGAAGGATGTGAAGCTGCTGCTCTTGGATCTCAGCCTGCTGCAGGCAGGTGCCGGCGTCAAAGGCGAGTTCGAAAGGCGGCTGCATGGCGTGGTCGATGCGGTGAAGACCTCGCCGCAACCGATCATCCTGTTCATCGACGAGGCGCATGGGCTGATCGGCGCCGGCGGACAGGCGGGGCAGGGCGATGCCGCCAATATCCTGAAGCCGGCTTTGGCGCGCGGCGAATTGAGGACGATCGCGGCGACGACCTGGGGCGAATACAAGCGCTTCATCGAAAAGGACGCGGCCCTGACCCGCCGCTTCCAGACCGTGCATGTGCGTGAGCCGGACGAAGAAGCCGCGATCCGCATGCTGCGCGGCGTCGCCGAAGGCCTGAAAACCCATCACAAGGTCCGCATCCGCGACGAGGCGATCGTCGCAGCAGTCCGGCTTTCGGCCCGATATCTGCCGGACCGGCAGCTTCCCGACAAGGCAATCAGCCTGATCGACACGGCCGCCGCCGCAGTGGCTCTCGCGCGCCAGACGACGCCGGAAGCGCTGAAGCTGCTGACCGACGAGCGCGATCTTCTGGAAACCGAGGCGAACTGGCTCGCCCGTGAACCGGAGACGCCGGAAAAGAGCGCTCGGCTTGGCGAGATCGCTCGTAAGCAGCAGGAGATCGTCTTCGAGATAGAGGCGGTGCGGTCGAAATTCGACGAAGAAAACCGGCTCGTCCGGGAGGCCGACCGGCTGGAGGAGTTGTTCTCGCCCGACGACGCCGTCGTGCCGCTGGCGCCGGTCGACAATTCAGGCGACGGCACGAATGTGGCGCCTTTCCCATCGCAGGCCATGACCGCTGAGAGCGCACGCGCCGCACTTGCCGCTACGGAGCGGAGCCTGGCGGCCGTGGCCGAGCAGACACCCCTGTTGCCGCGCGTTGTCGACAAGGAGATCGTTGCTGCCGTCGTTGCCCGGTGGACCGGGATCCCCCTGGGCAAGCTGCTCGCCGACCAGATCGAGACGGTCAAGACGCTCGATATCAGGCTGAAGGAGCGGGTGCTCGGCCAGGACGCGGCGATCGAGCGGATCGCTGCGGCCATGCGGGCGGCCCGCGCCGGGCTTTCCGATCCGCGCCGGCCGCCGGCCGTCTTCCTGCTGGTCGGCATGTCCGGTACCGGCAAGACCGAAACGGCGCTATCGCTCGCCGACATGCTCTATGGCGGCAGCCGGTACCTGACGACCATCAACATGTCCGAGTTCAAGGAGGAGCATAAGATTTCCATGCTGCTCGGCTCGCCCCCCGGTTATGTCGGTTATGGCGAAGGCGGGGTGCTGACGGAAGCGGTGCGGCGCAGGCCCTACGGCGTGCTGCTGCTCGATGAGATCGACAAGGCGCATCCGGGTGTCCAGGAAATCTTCTATCAGGTGTTCGACAAGGGAACGCTGCGCGACGGCGAAGGCCGGGACATCGATTTCAAGAACACCACCATCGTCATGACGGCCAATACCGGTTCGGAGATGATCTCAGCCCTTTCCGCCGATCCCGAGACGATGCCCGAACCGGACGCACTCGAAGTGCTGCTGCTGCCGGAACTGCAGAAGCATTTCAAGCCGGCCTTCCTCGGCCGCACGACGGCGCTGCCCTTCATGCCGCTGGGCACCGAGACGCTGTCGGGCATCGTCGATATTCAGATTGGCCGGATCCGCGAGCGGGTTGCCGCCACTTACGGGACGACGCTTTCACTGTCGCCGGAAGCCCGCGACGCGCTGATTTCGCGCGCACGCACCAGCGAGACGGGCGCCCGCGCGATCGAGGTGATGATCGCGCGCGACCTCTTGCCCGATCTTTCGACATTTTTCCTCGATGCCGTCGCGGCCGGGAAGAAAATTGCGGGCATTGCCATCGGATACGATGGCCACCGCTTCGGCCTCGATGCCGAAGCGGCCGCCCCGCAGGAATTCGACACGCCGGGGAAAAACCGGTTGTCGGATGAAGTAACCCCGAGCCGCAAGCGCACTCGGGGAGCAGGAAGAAGAAAGGCAACTACGCCTTAGACGCAACGAGGCACTCAACCGCCAACAGGAGAGCTGAAAGCATGCCGATTTATCTTCAGATCGATGGTATCCAGGGTGATGCTACCCACGAACAGCATCGCAAGTGGATGGATATCGAAGCCATCCACTGGAACGTCGCCCGCAACATGAACACCTCCGCCGGTTCGGCGGCAAACCGCGAAGCTTCCGAGCCGACCGTTTCGGAGGTGATCCTCACCAAGGTCAGCGACTCCTCGTCGACCAAGCTTTTCCAGGAGGCCTGCTCGGGCCGCACCGGCAAGCGCTCCGTCATCCATCTGGTCACGACGGGCAATCCCGGCGACACCTATATCGAGTATTCGCTAGAGAACACGCTGATCGCCAGCTACTCGATCGATTCCAACGGCGACCGCCCGGTTGAGACGATCAAGCTGAACTTCACCAAGATGGAAGTGAAGTACACGCCTTACGACGACAAGCACTCGCCGCAGTCGCCGATGATCGCCTCTTACGATCTCGCGACCACCAAGGCCGCCTGATATCCGACTGGAACGGGCGCCAATCGGATGGCGCCCGTTCTCTCCATCCTCGTCGCGAGCTGAAGGAAGTCTTTCCCATGGGCGGATTGGCCATCGATAATGTGAAACTGACGAACTACCATCTCATCGTCGAGGAAGTGTTCGACGAAAGCGTTTTCGGCATGGTCGCGCCCAGTATCAAGATCAAGGGCGTCAAAGGGGTCGGAACCAGCCATCTTCAGGTGATGCGCAGCGTCTATACGATCGCCATCGGCGAAGACGTCTATTTCAAAGGCCGCAAACTGCAGGGCTCGCCGGGGGCGCGTGAGCTGCTTTCGGAATTCTTCGAATCGGGGACGCAATTGACGACCCGTCCGAACGGCCGCACGACGGTCATGCACCGCTATCTCGGCAAGAAGAACATCTTCACGGCCAAGGCGCTGGAGCATTACAAGGCCTCCGTGACGCTGAATTTCCTTCCCATCTACGGCGAGGATCCGGCCCCGACCCGTCTGCTCTACGGCAATCCCGCGGTCACCTTCATCCAGAAGACCGGGGAGCGGCCGATGGCCGCCGCTTATTTCAACAGCAACAACAATCGATTGGAACTGCTGCATTATTTTGATCGCCGCACCCTTGTCGATGGCTTTTTGAAGCGCTTCTCGGAAGCATCCGCCGCGGCCGTAGGCTGAGAGGTCCCGATCGATGAACGATATGTCGTCCGCCGCGGACTTCGTCCAGGCGAACCGTATTCTGAAGATCGTCTCGCCGCTCGGCGAGGACCAGCTTCTGCCGGAGCGGGTGACGATCGAGGAAGGTATTTCCTCGCTCTTCGAGATCAAGCTTTCGGCACGCGCCAAGAAACCGTCCGTCAAGCCGGAGGAGTTGATCGGCCGGCTGATGGATGTCTCCGTCGAGGTGCAGCAAGGCGACGGCGAGGGCGGCTTGCGCCGGCCGTTCAACGGCCTGGTGACCGAACTCAACGAGGGGCCGCCGATTACCCGCGGCCTCCGCTCCTATTCCATGGTGCTCAGGCCGCAGATGTGGCTCCTGTCGCGCCGTTCCGACTGCCGCATTTGGATGGACAAGACCTCGGTCGATATCGTCGAGACCCTGTTTTCCGAGCACGGCATCCCGGCGCCGGATACGTCAGGCGTGATCACGCCGCCGCCGCCGCAGCATTATTCGGTGCAGTGGAACGAAACCGACCTTGCCTTCCTCACCCGCCGCTTTGAGGAGGATGGCCTGTTCTATTGGTTCTCGCACGAGGACGGCAAACACAAGCTGCATGTGGCCGATAGCGCCCGGTCCTGGCTCGGCCCGTCGCCCTCGGCGCAGGGCGAGGGCCAGGTCCGCCTGGCGCAGGGCTCGGCCGACCGCAACCATATCACCGAGTGGAGCCGGCGCTATTCCTATGTGCCCGGCCAGCGGGCAGGGGCCGACTGGAATTTCGAGACGCCGCGCATGGTGCCCAGCACCATGACGCCGTCGTTGGTGCAAATGCCTGAGGCGACCAAGCGCGAGCTTTACGAATACCCGGCGCGGATCTCTTCCGTCGCCGAGGCAGAGCGGGCGGAAAAACTCAGGATGCAGGCCTCCGAGGCCGATCACGACCGGGTCTTCGGCGGCTCGACATCCCGCATATTGGAGGCGGGACGCCGCTTCACCCCCTACGAAGTCGCCCATCCCGACCATGCCTATGAGGAGCACGTGGTGGTCAAGGCGGCGCACATCGTCGTCGACCGTTCCTACGAGACCAACAGCAACGAGCCCGAATACACCAACACCTTCGAGGCGGTGCCATCGCGCGTGGCGATGACGCCGCATCGCGAGACCAAGCGGCCGCGCATCGAAGGCACCCAGGTAGCGATCGTCGCCGGCCCTTCCGGCGAGGAGATCCATC
Organism: Rhizobium leguminosarum bv. trifolii WSM2297; assembly: GCF_000271845.1. The sequence goes on from NZ_JH719393.1 coordinate 217,912, forward strand.
CCGATCAATATGGCCGCATCAAGCTGTGGTTCCCGTGGGATCGCAAGGCGAAGAAGGACGGGTCGGATACCTGCTGGGTACGCGTCAGCCAGGTCTGGGGCGGCGGCACCTGGGGCGCCCAGGTCATTCCGCGCATCGGCATGGAGGTGATGGTCGCCTTCGTCGACGGCGATCCCGACCGGCCCCTGGTGACCGGCGTGGTACCGAACCCTGCCAATACGGTCCCTTACGACCTGCCGGCCAACAAGACCCGCATGGTCATGCGCTCGAACACCCATAAAGGCACCGGCTTCAACGAAATGACCTTCGAAGACGAGGCCGGCCAGGAGAACATGTTCTTCCATGCCCAGAAGGATCAGACGACACGGGTGCTGAACGACCGCACCAAGCGCATCGACCGGCACGAAGTCTCGGCCATCGGCGCCAACCGCACGGTGGAAGTGGGCGGCAACCAGAAACACGAAGTCGGCGGCTCGATGAACACCGTCGTCGGCGGTACGGGGCCGATGGCGATGGCGCTGATGGGGAGCGTGCAGGGAATGGCGGGACAGACCGCTGCTCTTCTCGGTCAGGCGGGGCAAATCGCCGGTGGCGGCGGACCTGGTCTTGCGGCCTTCGCCGGCACGCTCGCCTCATCAGCACTCGGCTTCCTCGGCATAGGCGGCCTCGGAAGCCGTGAAGGCGTGGTGTCCGGACCATCGCCCAGAGCGGATGCGGGCACGGCGTTGGCGGGCTCCGGTACGGGCGTCGGCGAGGCGGCCTCGGGCCTCTTTCCTTTGTCCGGCATCATGAATACCATCGTCGGCTCCTTTCAGTCCACCAGCGTCGGTGTCGCGAAGGCTGAACAGATTGGCGTGAGCAAGGTCACGAATATCGGCCAGACGGAGATGATCAACGTCGGCAAACAGCAGAACCTGACGATCGGCAAGGTGCAGAGCGTCACGATCGGCGAGGAACAGAATACCAATATCGGAAAAGCCCAAGGCACGGTCGTCGGCGAAAAAATCACCGTCAATGTCGGCAAGCTTTACGGCCTTGTAGCGGGTGAAAAATATCGCGGAGAATCAAAGGTCTGGGAAGTCTTTGCGGAAGACAAGATATTCCTGTCCGCTCCCGGCGGGTACATCGAGATTAACAAGACCGGCATCCGCCTCTATGCATTGAAGATCGATATCGAAGGTAATCAGATCAATTTCAAGAAAGGCGGTCCCGGCCAGGAGCCGTCTTGCCTGCGGCAGATGTCGAAGTCGTCCACCCCGTTTGTAAGGATGTGATGATGGAAGCAACCCCGATAATCGATCTGCCGGATCTCGCCGAATCCGCTCGAGTCCTGAGACAAACTGTCGACGAGATGAACGGACCTGTCACCGTCGTGCTGGATGGCGGCGCCTTTGACGATCTCCCGGCCGCATTGGCCGCCGAAGCAATTTCCTGCCGTTCGCTGTTTCTTGAGGGAGTGCCCCTCGATTTTCGTCGTGCAGGACCATGGATGGCCGAAGTTTCGTCGGCATCGATGCGGTCGCATGTCGAATGGCTTGATACGCATCACAATTGCGCAGTCTATTGGTCGTGCCCTGTAGGGCCGGACGCGCTCTATCGCCACCTCAGGACGCTGAACGAGGTTATGATTCCGCGTGAAGACGGCGAGGACAGACAGCAGGGTGGGGCGGAAAAACAGCGCTATGAACGCGTTCTCTTCCGCCATTGGGATCCCAATGTCCTCGGCGCGGTGCTGCCGATCCTGACAAGATCGCAGTTCGCCCGTTTTCTGGGGCCGGCAGATGGCATTGTCTTCAATGGTCCGGATTATGGGGGCGTCCGGCGAGCTCGAAAGGCCGACAACATGCCGGATGCGGCCATCGGTCCGCTTCGGCTGGGGCTGGACCAGATGGAAAGGTTGAAGGCCGCCATGCTGCATTCATCGCGGCTGCGGATTGCGCGTTACCTCAAGAAGAACACGCCGCCTCATTTTTCGGGCGTGGATGACGATTTCGTATGGGGAGCCACGCTGGCCTCCGAAAGAACTGCCGATGAGCTTGGAATTCGGACTGAGCGAGGACGTGCGCGTTGGGCATATGTAATGGTCGTGTCGGACGGCAAGGCGGCGGATCTTCCAGACGTGCGAAGCTTCATCCAAGAAAAGGGAGCCTCGCCGGACGCCCGGGTCAAGGAACTGATCGGCCACACGGTTGACGCGCTACGTTTCGGCAACGCCCTCAATGGTGCGGCATCATGACCTCAGCGGTGGCAGGAACCGTAGGCCAGGTCGGTGGTCAAATTGCGGGCGGCGCTTTAGGCGGAGTTATCGGAGGTGTCTTTGGTGGGCCGGTTGGAGCCTGGATCGGTCGTGCGATCGGATCGAGGGTCGGCGGCATTGCAGGCCGCGCTGCAGCGGAAGCCATTGCGAGCTATATGGAGGACGCGAACGAAGCTGCTGAGACTGAGACCAAAGAACAGGAGGCCGCCAAACCCTGCGTGGACTGTGGCGAGATCGATTGCTTCAATCCGCCGGAGGGATCGACGCCCGAGCAGATCGAGGAGTTCAAGCGCCAGCTCAAAGAGCAGCAGGATGCTATCAACGAGATTCCACCGGATACGCTTGTTAAAAATATGGATACTTATGAGGACCTCGGTCGAGGTGCCAAGGATGCAGTGGATCGGGCGAACGCCCGGGAAGCCTGGATTAAGAACAGAGCTGCAGAAATCGTGAAGCAGGATCCTAGCACGACGGCGAAAGCTGCTAGGGAAGCGGCGGCGAATGATATCAAAACGATGGATGTCATTCACACGCCGGATTTGTCCGCCGGCGGTACGGGACGGCTCTCGACGGAAAACGGCGGCATGGGTCCGAGGTCTGCCAATCGGTCGATCGGGTCGCAGTGGTCCAAAACAGGGCCCAATTCCGACAAGACAAGGTTGCAGCAACTCAAGGAGCATGCGCAAAAGGCCAAGGAAAAAGGCGAGCGTACCAATGCCGACTTGAAAATCTGCGAGGATGGCAAATCTTCCAAATCGGGCAAGAAATCCGGGGACTCCAGCGGCGGCTCAGGTAAGGGACAAGGTGGTCCCGGCAATGTTCCAATGTCATAGTCCGCAGCCACTGGATTTTCTGCGTATATCTGTTTTGATTGGAGGTCGCGTGAACAACTATCAGGCAAGGCTCGATTCTATCGTCCAGGACTTCGGCTCCCCAGAAAGTGGGACTGCGGCGCTCGATCTCGGACACTATCGCGGCAAGGTCCCGGAGGCGATGATTGACTTTTGGCAGCAGAATGGCATCGGTGCCGTTCTCGACGGCTACTTTCAATTCTGCGATCCTGGCCAATATAGCGGCATCTTGAAGCTCGTCTTCGGTGGGGACACCGATATCCGTCCCGAGCAAACCCACGCTCTGGGTTTCGGCGCGTTCGGAACGATCATCGCATGGAATGAAGTTCATCAAGACGTGACCATCGATCTGGTGAAGGGGCAGGTATCATGTTCGGCGCTGGTCAACGGCAAAAGATACGACCCCAATCTTGCGGTTACCGGCCAGTTGATGCTGATCGACGATCCGACTCTCGACGAGTACGACGCCAACGCCAAAAAGCTTTTCAAGCGGGCACGTTCCAAACTCGGCAAGCTCGGAGTGGGGCAAATCTACGGGTTCAGACCGATCCTTGCGCTCGGCGGGAACAGGGCTTTGGCCAATCTGACGGTCTATGAAGCGTTGCCGCATATGGCGATCTTGGCGCAGGCACATGAGATGCAATTGATGGACAACGCTCCTTTCCCGCCGCAGCCGGTACGCGCGATCGGAAGCTGATGCCAGACGCCTGTTTGAGCAGGTTAGAAGCCAAAGGCTTGTGTCTCGGTGCCGGTTAGTTGGCACAAAGAAGAGGAGTTGCAGAATGGTCGGCCGTCCGGTCACGCTCAAGGGCCATATGCATGTCTGCCCAATGGTCGATCCCGGTCCGCGGCCGCATGTTGGAGGGCCGGTGTCTTCGGCATCCCAATCTTTCGTCTGCGTGGACGGCGTGCCAATCGCAACGGTGGGCGACAAGTGCACATGCACGGGCGTTCCAACGACAGCCGGCATTACAAGCGGGTCGTCGGTTGCCAAGATCGGCGGCCAGAAGGTTGCCCGCTTCGGCGATGCCTGCGAGCATGGAGGCCGGCTGGTGCAAGGGGTTCCTTGGCTGACATTCGATTAGCCGACCTCGAAAGATAATCAGAATCAAGTTCGAGAGGCGCGGGCCAGGAGAGGGAGCCTCCGTCTCAGGCAGGCTGCGCAGCAATCTCCACATCTGCGAGCGGTGAGACATGGCTAACAATGCGCAACTGAAACAATTAATTCTAGAGACGCAGCAACCTGTTTCGCCGTGTTGGATGGCGCGCAATTCGAGGATTTACCGCGTGCTTTGTTTGACGCCGATTTCGTGTGCAAGTCGCTTTATCTGGGTCGCGGAGATGGTCATCAGACTCACGTCCTCACGGCGCCGCAACTTGTCTGGCTCGATCGTGACTCCTATAGCGTCGACAAAGACGACACAGGTAGATCTCGCCCAAAGGTTTCCCAAATGGTGGATCGTCTGATCGATATTGTGCGCGATCGCCCAGCACTTGTTTTCTGGATGTGCGGTGAAGGTGGCGACGTTCTCTACCGGCACCTTCGGACGATCAACATGATCCTCATTCCTGCGACATCGCAGATCGATCGAGGCAAAAGCTACGAGCAAAACCCGCTTTCGCAAGAGGTTGATCACGCACAACATAGTGGGGATGAACGGGTTTTGTTTCGTCATGCGGATGCCAATGTCATGGCACAGGTCATGCCCAGTCTTTCTTACGCAAACATGTCTCGTGTTCTCGGTCCTGCGGACCAGATCCTCTACTCTGCCGACGCGGATTGGAGTGAAAAGCCTATGAGTATTCGGCGCGCGAATGACATGCCGCTGCCAAATGCGGCGCCGCTGAAATTGAGTTCTGAAGAGGTAGTAAGGATTGAAAACTATCGGCGCCTTGCCGCTCGCAGGCGTCGAGTTTTCTATCTTCAGGATACCTGCCCCGTGGAAACGGAAGGAGCGATTCCGCAATCGCTCAAATGATGCTGTATGCTCGGTGCCTCCAATCGCATGGGATTATTCGATGAGCAATTTCAATACGCCTATCTGGGAACTGAAACCCAAACTCGGTTTAGGCGAGATAATGTTCGGCATGGAACGCGACGCCGTCAACAAGCTCACAGCCTACGGTGAGGTGGCGGTGTCACGAGACAGTGCTCCTATACCTGATGACGAGGCGACCGCCTTCCTGCGGTCGCTCGGCTTTGCCGATGAGAATATCTCGGGTGCTCTTGGTGCGCAGGCGACATTTGCCAGCTCTGACATCATTACTGACAGTCGTAACAATGGGCTGGTTCTTGAATATGAACGATCTGGGCTGACTGAAATACTGGCGGACGTGAATACGGAACACCTGAACTACAGGGGTGTGCTCGTATTTCAGCACGACCCCCTTGCCTTCATAATGCATATGGCAACCTCTCTTGGAGAAACTCCGGTCATAAATGAAAGCGAAGTTGTCTTTACATCTAACTGCATCTACTTGTTCGAGTTCGTCGTCGAGGCCCGGACTTCGCCTTCTAGCGGGCACGAGTATGCTCAGGGTAACCCGAGGGACCGATCGATTATATGGCGATCCACGCCTCGCAGTGCGGGTGCCGATCTATCGCTCTATAAGCCGATGAGCCTTTAAAGCGACCTTAGTGTTAATCGGCCGCGACAAGGTCTCTCACCTCGATTTTCTTGCTTCTCCGACCTGTGACATTTGCTCGATATTCATTGCGTCAGCTGCGACAGGGTGCTGCTCGTCGGTTGTTTCCAGACCCTTCTGGAGCGAGTTGCTTGGCCGGCTTGCGTTGCAGGAGCTGGAGAAGGATGCGATCCAACGCGGCAAGTTCCATGGCGGAGCCCTGGGGCAGGGCGTTACCAGTTTCGGGTTTGCTATGCGATGATGGATATCGTCGCGGACTGGCTGAAGGCGGACGAGGCCGCGACAATGACCGAGTGGCGCGAGAAGGTTTACGACGAATATGCCGGCGGTTATGGCGGCTGGAGCGAGCTTGTCGAGCACTGGCGGGAGCCGGACGCGGTTGCTTTCCACCGCATCCTCGCCAAGGCGGCCGACTACCACGTGGCACAGAGCAGCGACATGACGACCACCGGCGACAAGCGCAACAAGCGCGAGAAGCATTACGAAATCGAGCCGGACGCCTATTGGGCGTTTCCCGTCCTGCTGCTGATGATCCTGCGCATGCGCGAATGGGAGGGCTTGCAGAACCCCGGCTATCTCAATCACGACCTGTTCCAGATGGGGGTCTTCAAGGAGCTTCCGAAACCGGTCCCATGGCCTGCCGATGCCCTTTTTGACGCAGTGGACAGAAAGTTCCGTCAGGAATTTCCAAACACGCCCTCGACGGCAGATCTACCGAGGCTGCGTGCAGAGCAATCCTAGGCAATCTTTGCGAAACGAGGTGAGCCGGTGACGAATGTTTCGCTCAGGGGCCATAACCATGTTTGTCCGATGGTCGAACCTGGGCCGAAGCCGCATGTGGGCGGCCCGATCTCGGAAACGCAGACACTGGTGACGGTGGAAGGGGTTCCTGTTGCGGTTGTCGGCGACAAATGCACCTGCGTAGTCGCCGGGCCCGACACGATTAGCGGCGGCTCGTCGATAGTCTTTATCGAAGGCAACGCGCTTGCCCGCATCGGCGATGGCGGCCGTGTCGTCGAGGGTCTCGGCTGGTTCACATCCGATTATATTTAGCTGCTCGTGGATCGGGTCGCCGAGATAGCGATAGCGGCTGACGTCACGGTTTCTGGATCGAGCATGTTCGGGCTCGGCGCGACTAGCGACGACTAGCATCGAGATACCGTGAATGGCAATGGACAAGAATTTTTCAGACAGAATTGAACGCATCGGCTCTCCGCGGCGCCGCATTCCTCTGACTGCGGAGCGAGATGCCCGGCTTTCCCTTCACCTGCCCGATAGTTTCCTGGAATTCTTACGAACCTTCGGGTTTGGCGATTATTTCGATCGCAAACTGCAATATTGTGATCCCACCGAGTTCTCACCCGTTCTAGCGCTGGTTTTCGGCAACGACCCAGAATTCAGCCATAAGGATTGTTTTGTAGTTGGCCACTCCGCTTTTGGTCGGCTTGTGTGCTGGTCGAAACGACATGACCATTTCGAGATCGATCTTGTCGATATGCGTCTCTCATCCAGTAAACTGGCGCCAACGCAATTGGTCCTGCCGCCACACCTTGCAAATCGGCAAAGGAGCACGGATCCCAATATTCTGGCTCGCTCGCTCTTGCCGTATGAGAGCAAGGATTATGAGGAGTTCGACGCTCGGGATCAGCCTATGTTTGAACGTTGCCGCGCCATGCACGGCAGTCTTGAACGAACAGATTGTTATGGGTACTTCCCTGCACTCGCAACAGTCGGTCTGGACAGCGCAATGCGGCACGTCGAGAACATTAAACGCGTGGCGGCGCTGGAGCATTTTGCCATCCTGGCCCAGTTGGGCACGTTCCGCTTGATGTGGTTGGAGCGGGGGCAATATACGGCGGTACGCGTGATCGGATGAGATGTGCACTCGTTCGATTTGGCGAATCGTGTGTGACGCGCGGAGAGGGCGTCGCTGCGGCGGCGACAACGGGCCGCCCCGGCATAATCAAAATACGTCGAGCTATCCGTTTCGCGCGCAAAAAATCCGACCGGGGCAGCACCGAAGCACTTTCTTAAGCGTTGGCGCCTTGGATGCAACCGCGCTTGTCACTGTGTGTTGGGCAGCGGCACAGGGTCTAAGGGTACGGGGAATACGACATGGCCCATAGCGGTTGTGCACTTGTGAGCCGCCGCTGGTCTTGCGGTGGCGGTGCATTGCGCTAAGGCCCGGTGTGCATGGTCGAGACAACGAACGGCTCGGGGTGGAATGCGGCGTATCGGGATCGAGTTCCTGACGATCTAGACAGCGTCGAAGCGCCAACCGATCTCAACGATCAGAAAGCCAGATTCTCCGCTGAGATCGCGGCATTGGCGACGGCTGTCCTGGGTGGAGATCTGACGCGGCGGATGAAAGCCGACTACGCCGATCCGGATCTTTCCCGTTCGGCCGCCGTCCTCAATGAGCTGATCATGTCGATCGGCGATAATCTGTCCGATTTCAACGACGCGATGGCCGCTCTCGCCCACGGCGATCTCCATAAAGGCATGCGGGACAAACATCGCGGCGCCTTCGGACAATTGCAGAAGAACTTCAATCTCGCCCTGGTGACGATCCGCACGGTGCTGGGAGAACGGGGTTCAGACCAGTTTGAGGATAAGGCGACGAAATTTCGCCGGATGCTGGCCGGCGTTGGGTGGAACGTCGCTGCTTTCGAAATCCGCGTTTCCGACGAAGAATCGCGGCCAATTCCTTCGCCTCCCCATGATCTATGGCTGAAGCTTGCCGATGCGCTGGATGGGTTTTCGGCCTGAGCACCGGACCGCGCCACAACTGCAATGGCCGTTGTGGCGCGCTGACGCGTTTCGTCGTCAGAAGGGGTAATGCTGGGCGGAATCCTCGACGGTGATCCAGCGAAGGTCGGTGAATTCAGCAATCGCCGCCTTGCCGCCGAAGCGGCCGTAGCCGCTGCCCTTGACGCCGCCGAAGGGCATTTGCGCTTCGTCGTGCACGGTCGGGCCATTGATGTGGCAGATGCCGGATTCGATGCGCGCCGCAACCGCCATCGCCCGCTGGACGTTGCGGCTGAAGACGGCGGATGACAGGCCGTATTCGGTGTCATTGGCGATGCGGATCGCTTCCTCCTCGCCCGAGACGCGAATGATCGGCTTGACCGGGCCGAAGGATTCTTCTGCATAGACGCGCATGTCCGATGTGACGTGATCGAGCAGCGTCGCCTCGACCACGGTGCCGGAGCGCTTGCCGCCGGCCACAAGTTTTGCGCCCTTGGCGGTCGCATCGGCGATGAGCTCTTCCATCTTCTTCGCCGCATCGAGGCTGATCAGCGAGCCGAGAACGACGTGGCCGCGTGGATCGCCGGCCGGGAGCTGGCTGGCGCGGGCGGCCAGCCTGGCGACAAACTGATCGGCGATCGTCTCGTCTATGATGATCCGCTCGGTCGACATGCAGATCTGGCCCTGATGCATGAAGGCGCCAAAAATCGCGGCATTGACGGCGCCGTCGATATCGGCGTCGTCGAGAATGACAAGCGGCGCCTTGCCGCCGAGTTCGAGGAGGGCAGGCTTGAGATATTTGCCGCAGGTCTCGGCGATGATCCTGCCGACCTTCGTCGACCCGGTGAAGTTGACGCGCTTGACGGCGGGATGGGCGATCAGCGCGGCGACGATTTCAGGCGCATCCTCCGGTGCGTTGGTGATGACGTTGAGGACGCCGGCCGGCAGGCCGGCTTCGGTGAGCGCTGTTGCGATCAGCCGATGCGTGCCCGGGCATTGCTCGGATGCCTTGAGGATGACGGTGTTGCCGCAGGCGATCGGCATGGCGATGGCGCGGGTCGCGAGGATGACGGGCGCGTTCCAGGGGGCAATCGCCAGGCAGACTCCGGCGGCCTGGCGAACGCCCATGGCGAGCGTGCCGGGTTTGTCGGAAGGGATGATTTCGCCTGAAATCTGCGTCGTCATGGCGCCGGCCTCGCGCAGGATATTGGCGGCGAGCATGACGTTGAAGCCGGCCCAGGGCGCCGTGGCGCCGGTTTCCTCGATCATTAGCCCGGTGAACTCGCCGACTTTGGAATCCATGATGTCGGCGGCCTTCATCAGGATCGCGCGGCGCTGCCCCGGGCCGGTTTTCGACCAGGCGGTAAAGGCGGCGGCTGCGGCGTCGACGGCGGCTGCGGCATCCTCCAGGCTCGCCGCGGCAGCGCGGCTGGCGAGCTTTTCGGTGAAGGGATCGATCCGGTCATAGGTCCGGCCGTCGGAGGCCGGTCGGTCTGCGCCATTGATCAGCAGGGAAATATTCATCGTGGATCTCCTTTGAGAATTGACTAGAAGCCGAGGACGTCAGCATTGATCAATGCTTCGAGGCCGCCGTCGGCGGCAAGATTGGCGCCGTTGATCCAGCGTCCGCCATCCGAGCAGAGGAAGAGCACGGCGGGCGCGATATCGGCGGCGGTGCCGGCGCGGCCGACGCGGGTAATGTCGCTATCGACCCTGGCATCGCCGAGCACGGCGCGGAACTGTTTGAGGATCGGCGTTTCCACCGGCCCGGGGCTGACCGCATTGACGCGGATGCCGCGCGCTTTGAACAATGGCAGGTGAGCCGCGCGCATGGTCCAGAGCAGCAGCAGCTCCTTGGAAAGCGGATAACCCTCCTCTTCCTTGAGGCCGTGTTCGGCGACAACGGCCGCCACATCCGGAAAGCCGTCGATTGATGTCAGCGATTTCGCCCGTTCGATATTGGCGCGCCAGCCGTAGCCGGCGATCGAGGCGACGTTGACGATGGCGCCGCCTTCGCGCAGGCGGGGTGCCACGGCTTCCGACAGGGCGCGAAGACCGTAGAAATTGACGGCGAGCGTCGAGACGACACCGGTACTGCCGGAAAGGCCAGCGACATTGGCGAGCGCGTCGAGGCGCGCCGGCAACTGCGCGACGATCTCGGCGACACCCGATGGTGTCGATAGATCGCCCTTGATGAAGGCGGAACTTCCGCTGGCCGGTTCGCGCACATCGACGCCGATCACCTCGGCGCCCATCTGGCCGGCCAATTCCGCCGTCCGGGCGCCGATGCCGGAAGCCACTCCGGTCACCAGGATTGTTTTACCAAAAAGCATGAACGTCACCTTTCGCTAAAGAGTCCGGCAGGAAAACCGGCTCATTCTGTCCATTTGATCTTGGTCGGGCCGGGCAATTTCAGCCGGTAGCCGACGGGCAGAAGCTGGAAATCGAAGCGGCGCTCGATTTCGCCCCATAGGCCGCGCGGCAGGTAGAGCGAGAAGATCAGGGCGGTGGCGCCGAGGCCGATCAGGTACCAGACGCCGGCTGCACCGAAGAAGGTCTCGATGACGAAGAACAGGATGGCGCCGAGGATCGCGCCCTCGAACTTGCCGATCCCGCCGACGAGCACCATGAAGATCATGTAGGCCGTCCACTGGACGCTGAAATAGGTCTTCGGCTGGAAAGTCGTCGCAGTCGCCAGCCACAGGCCGCCGGCGATGGCGATGCCGAAGGCGGCAAGCACGAAGAGCAGCCGCTTGGTGGCGATCACCCGCACGCCGACCGAGGTCGCCGCCTCCTCATTGTCGCGGATCGCCTGCATGGCCGCACCCGCGCGGCTGCGCATCAGCACGAAGAGGGCGCCGAGCAGGGCCGCCATGGAGGCGAGCGCAAGCCAGTAGATCGCCGCCCGCCGCGTGCCGCTGTCATAGACATTGAGCGAAATTAGCGAGGTCCCCGTTTCCCCCTGGATGAGCCGGTCGAGGTTGACGAGCAGATGGGCGAGTTCGGCCACGACCCACATGCCGATCGCGAACGAGCCGCCCTTCAGCCGCAGCATGAACAGCGAAAGCGGGATCGACAAGACGCCGGTCACGACCGCTGCGGCAAACAGCGAGACGAAGGGATCGAGCCCCGCATCGGCCAGTCGTATGGTGAAATAGGCGCCGAGGCCGAAGAACACCTGCTGGCCGACCGATACCAGTCCGCCGAAGCCGGCGAGTGCATTCCACATGGCGGCCAGGATCACATAGATGAACAGGGCGGTCATCCGGTCGATCGCACCGGCGCCGAGTACGGCGGGGGCGAAGATCAGCAGCGAGAGAACCGCCGCCATGGAGGTGAGCGCCATCCGCGACGATTTCGTCCAGCGCTCGATCGATATTCCGTTGGAGACGAATGTCATGTCGGGCTCCGAAGACGGGCGCGAAAATTGAGGAACGCGCCGAGCTTATCGAGTTGAGGCATCCCGAACCGAGATAGCCGGACGAAAAGCACCAGCAGGAACACCGCATGGCCGCCGATCAGGAAACCTTGCGGATGCAGCTGCGCGCCGAGCGATTGAGCAAGGCCGAGAACGATGCCGCCGGCAAGCGTGCCCCAGAGCGACCCCGCTCCGCCAATGACAGCCGTCTCGAAAGCAAAGAGAAGCTGCGGGCCGCCGGCATAGGGGCTGAAGGTCGCCCGCATGCCGAGAAAGGCGCCGGCGATCCCGATCGTCACCATGGTGATTGCGGTCGCGACGGCATTGACGCGGCGCGCATCGATGCCGACGAGCCCTGCCGTGTCCGGATCTTCGGACGTGGCGCGGATGGCGCGGCCGAGCGCAAAGCGGCTGAGGAAGAATTGCAGCCCGCCGAGAATGAGGATCGCCGTCACCATCATCATCACCGCAAGCTTGCCGACGAAGTTGTGGCCGGGCAGTTGCCAGGAGGCATAGGAGAGGTTGCCGATGAAGGGCGCCAGCGATCGTGTGTCGGCGCCGAACTGTTCGAACAGCAGGTTGTCGATGACGATCGACAGGCCGAAGGTCGTGAGAATCGGCAGCAGTGTGCCGCCGCGGGCGCTGCGTTCGAGAATGAAGCGCTGCAGCAGCCAGCCGATCAACGCCATGACGGGCAGCACGATCAGCAGGCCGGCGAAAGGCGGAATGCCGGCTTTGGCGGCGAGCAGCCACAGGCCGTAGGCGGCAGCGACCGCCAGGCTGCCATGGGCGAGATTGATGATCCGCATGACGGAAAACATGAAGGACAGGCCGCAGGCGATGACGGCGTAATAACCGCCGAGCAGGAGACCCTGGATCAGGGTGTTGATCATGACACGCTCCTTTCGCCGGCTGCCCGGTGCAATCCGAAATAGGCGTTGGTGACATCAGCGCGCGCGACGGCGGCTGCCGGCCTGTCGAGGACGATGCGTCCCTCCAGCATGCAGATGATCCGGCTTGCGACACCCATGGCGCGGGCAAGATCCTGCTCGACGAGCACGATTGTCGTTCCCGAGGTCAGCAATGCCTGCAGCTGGGCGTAGACGCGGTCGACGACCAAAGGCGAAAGCCCGAGCGAGACCTCGTCCAGCAGCAGAATATCCGGGTTGCTCATCAGCGCCCGGCCGATCGCGGTCGCCTGCTGCTCGCCGCCGGAGAGGTGGCCGGTTTTGGCGTGACGGCGGGGTTTGAGGTTGGGGAAGGCGTCAAGCACGCGATCGATGCTCCACTCGCCCTTGCGGCCGCAGCTCTTTCCGAGAAGCAGGTTCTCTTCGACAGTCATCTGCGAAAACAGGCGCCGGCCTTCCGGCACCAGAGCGATGCCCTTGGCGATCCGTTTGTGCGACGGGATGGCAGCCAGATCTTCATCGTTGAGAAGGATCTGGCCGGAGGAGGGAAGGTGGGCTCCGGCGATCGACCTCAGCAGCGTCGTCTTGCCCGCACCGTTGGCGCCGACCAGTGCCAGCACCTCGCCCTTGGCGATATCGAAACTGACCCCGCGCACCGCCTGCAGCAGGCCGTGGCGAACGTCGAGGTTGCGGATGGAGAGAAGGCTCATGCGGGTGTGCCTCCGAGATAGGCCTTGACCACTTCAGCGTCGCTCATGACCGTTTTCGGTTCGCCATCGGCGATGATCCTGCCGGCATCCATGCAGATCAGCCGTTCCGCCACCTGCAGCAGGATATGAACGATATGCTCGATCCAGACGATGCCGATGCCGCGACGGCGCAATTCGAGGATGGTTTCCACCAGTTCGCTCGCCTCGCCATCGGTCAGGCCGCCGCCGATCTCGTCGAGCAGCAGCAGCCTCGGCTGCGTGGCAAGCGCACGCGCAAGCTCCAGACGTTTGCGATCGAGAAGACCGAGTGTGTCGGCCTGGCGGTTGGCGACGCCGAGCATGCCGCAGAGCGAAAGCGAATCCACCACGCGCTCATAGGCCTCGTCGCGGCTTGCCGCATTGCCATGCGATGCGGCGACGAAGACGTTTTCGAAGGTCGTCATGCCGCTGAAGGGTTTGGGAATCTGATGGGTGCGGACGAGCCCCGACCGGCAGCGTTCCGCCGCCGTCCGGCTCGTGACATCGACGCCGTCGAAGGTGATGCTTCCCGCACTCGGCGGGAAGGCGCCGGCAAGCACTGAGAGCAGCGTCGACTTGCCCGCACCGTTCGGCCCAACGATACCGACCGCCTCGCCATCGCCCATGGAGAAATTGAGGTTCTCCAGCACGACGAGGGCGCCGAACTGCTTGTGGATCCCTTTGGCCGAGAGAAAGGCTCCTCCCGGCCGATTTTGAGCTTCCTGCCGCACTTTGGTTATCCGTTGTAAGCGGTAAGCTTGGCGCCGACCGGGACATTGGGATCCGTGGCGTTCTCGGTGACGACGTAGTCGAGCGCGAATTTCGAGCCCTCCGCCGCCTTCACCCATTGCGTGCCGATGATCGGCCCGGGCGAGACATTGGCGACGGGACCGCTGGTGAAGTCGACCTTGCCGGCGATCGTCGTCGTCTTCAGCGTTGCCAAGGCCTTGGCCACCGCCTCCTTGCTCTTGGCGTCGGTGCTGGCTTTCAACACATCGAAGCCGGCGTCGAGGAGCGCAAGGCTGGCGCCGAGCTGCTGCGTCCATTGCTTGCCGCTTGCGGCTTCATAACCGTCGGCGAGTTCGGTTCCGGAGACGCCGGTCAGCGTGGATTTGTAGGGGAAGGCCTTGTGCCAGTAAGCGGCGCTGCCGATGTTCAAGCCAAGATCGCCGAGCGCCTCTATGTCGGAAGGAAACAGGCCGGTCTTCGCCACCTGGCAGATCTTGATCTGCTGGGTGAGGCCCTGCTGTGCCGCTTGACGCCAGAAGGCGGCGAAGTCGGGCGGGATCGGGAAAGAGTTGAAGATCTCGACGCCCTCCTGCCGGAAAAGGGCGATCTGCGCGGTAAAGTCGGTGGTTCCGGTTTCATAGGCGCCGGGATCGACGATGGTGAAGCCCGCCTTGGCAAGTGCGGGCGCCAGATGGGTGCGGATCGCATTGCCGTCGGCATCGTTGGGATACATGACGCCGACCTTCTTGTTGGTCTCGATCAGGTTCCACTGCGAGACATAGGCCTTGTGGAACTCTTCGACCCCGAAGCCGAAATGATAGGTCCACTTGAACGGCGAAGGCGCGCCGGGCTTGGCGCCGCGGCCGAAATACCAGGCTTCCCAGGGCATGACGGTCGACAGGCAGGGGATGCCAGCCGCTTCACAGGCGTCGGCCACCGGATTGATGGTTTCGGGGGTGGAGACGGCGAGCATCAGGTCGATCGCCTGGTTGTTGATCAGGTCCTTGGCCAGCTGGCCGGCGCGCGAGGGGTCGGACTGGGTGTCCTGATCGAGGATCTCGACCTTCCAGGTCTTGCCGCCCGCCTGCAAGCCGTTCGCCAGCGCCTTGCGCGCCAGATCGAGCACGTAGCCGTCGGTCTCGCCGAAGCCGCCTAGGGGGCCGGTGCGCGGGCTGATGAAGCCGACCTTCAACGTATCGCCACCTTGGGCGAAAACCGTGCGGCCGGAAAGCGCCAGCGCCGCGCTGCCTGCGGCCGCCGATGCGATGAAAGAGCGGCGGGTGAGAGACGCCGTCTTGAGTTTTCCATTGCGGAAAAGGCCGTTCATGAAATCAATCCTCCGTTTGGGCCTCCCAGCCCGTTCCCATTATTCTCGGCCGATCCGAATTCAGATCGGGTATTGCCGTTTTCCCGATGCCATGGTGACCCATCTGAGCTCGGTGAATTCATCGATCGCGGCCTTGCCGCCGAAGCGGCCATAACCGCTTGATTTGACCCCGCCGAACGGCATTTGCGGCTCGTCGGAAACCGTGGCTTCATTGATGTGGCAGATGCCGGATTCGAGCCGCATGGCGATGGCCATCGCCGCATTGACATCGGCGCTGAAAACCGCCGCCGACAGCCCGTATTCATTGTCGTTGGCAACCGTCACCGCCTCGTCGACGCTGCCGACCCGGATGATCGCCGCGACCGGCCCGAAGCTCTCCTCGCGGTAGATGCGCATGGCAGGCGTGACGTGATCGATGACCGTCGCATCCATCAGCGTGCCATGGGCTTCGCCGCCGCAGACGAGGGTCGCGCCCTTCTGGAAGGCATCATCGATCAGCGATCTGACACGGCGCACGGCTTCGGCGTTGATCAGCGTGCCGAGCGGCGTGTTGCCGTCGCCGGGGTGGCCCGCTACGAGGGTTTCGGCCTTCGTCCGGAATTTGCCGACGAAGCCGTCGGCGATCTCGTCCATCAGGATGATCCGCTCGGTGGACATGCAGATCTGGCCCTGGTTCATGAAGGCGCCGAACGCGGCGGCACCAACCGCCTCGTCGATATCGGCGTCGGCAAGGACGATGAAGGGTGCCTTGCCGCCGAGCTCGAGCAGGCAGCGCTTCAGGTGCCTTGCCGCCGTTTCGGCGATGATCCTGCCGACGCGGGTGGAGCCGGTGAAATTGATACGGCGCACGGCGGGATGGGCGATCAGCGCATCGACGACTGCAGCGGCTTCACTCGGCGCATTGGAGACGACATTGACGACGCCGCGAGGGAAACCGGCATCCCGCAGGACGTCGCCGATCAGGCCATGGGTCTTCGGGCAGAGTTCGGAGGCCTTGAGGACGACGGTGTTGCCGCAGGCAAGCGGCATGGCGACTGCGCGGGTGCCAAGAATAATCGGCGCATTCCACGGGGCGATGCCGACGCAGACCCCGGCCGGCTGACGCACCGCCATGGCGAGGCTTCCAGGAATGCCTGACGGAATGAGCTCGCCCGATATTTGCGTGGTCATCGCCGCCGCCTCGCGAAGAATATCTGCGCCGAGCCCGCAATTGATCGCTGCCCATTGTGCCGTGGCGCCGGTTTCGCCGGTCATGGCGGCGATGAGTTCGGGGGTCCTGATATCGAGAATATCGGCGGCGGCGTTCAGCAGTCTGCGCCTTTCGCCCGGGCCGGTCTGCGACCAGCCGGGAAAAGCCGCCGCGGCCGCATTGGCCGCCCGCCTCATGTCGGCTACGGATCCTGCCGAAGCGATCGTTGCGACATCGCCGGTCAGCGGATCGATGCGTTCGAAGGTGGCCCCCTCGGAAGCATCCATCGCCTCGTTGTTGATCATCAGTTTTGCCGAAAACACTGTTTTACCCACTCGCCATTTACCGGCGTTTGCATTGTTGCCATGGGAGAAAACGAGCCGACGCCACGGCCCAAAGGCCGCCTGAGCGTTCCTGCGTCTGTCGGAGTGCCTCCTCCCAAAGGCTGATGAAGGTAAGGTTACGCCGATCGATTTCGGATGGAATGCGATTTACTGGGTTAATATTGTAATTATCCGGTGATTGCCGCAATATTTGGCAGGCGAACGGAGGAGAGGCCTTGGCGACGGACGGAGGCATTCATCACTATGCCAGGGGCGAGTGGCACGCACCGCCGCTGTCGCACCGGCGCATCCGTTTCCAAAAAGGGTTGTATGCCGATTTCCACCATTTCCTGCTGCTCGGCGAAGGGGCGGCCGAGCTTCATTTCGACAATGGCGAAGATAGGCCCTTGCAGGGGCCGCTGCTTGCCTTCCTGCCGCCACAGGCGCGCTGCGACCTGTCGATCGGAGCCGGAACCGCGGCCCATTTGGTCGGGGTGTCGACGCAGATCATGGTCGATGCGATCGGCGACAAGGTGGAATCCTATTCGCTGCGCATCTTCACCGAACAGCGCAAGCTGGTCGAGGCAGTGGATCCCGCGCTGGTGGCCGAAATCAGCCCGCTGATTTCGGGCTTCGTGCGGGAGCTCGGTGATCCCTCCCGCTCCTCCTGGATGGTCGCATCGGCCTATATCAGGCTGATCCTGATGACGCTGTGGCGCGGTTCCGACGGCGAGAGAAACGAGCCGCGCGGGCAGGGCGAAACCGGATCGATCCTGCAGCGCTATCGCCAGCTGGTCGAGGCCGGCTTCCGCCGGCACCGGCCGATCAGCGATTATGCCGCGGAATTGGGCGTCACTGCCGACCGGCTGCATTCGATCTGCCAAAGGACGCTCGGCCGCTCGCCGATCCAACTTCTGCACGAGCGCGTGGTCCAGGAGGCCAAGCTAAGACTGGAGCGCTCGGCCCGCAATATCCAGGAAATCTCCGACAGCCTCGGCTTCCGCGACCCGACCTATTTCAGCCATTTCTTCAAGCGCAAGACCGGCCTCTCCCCCGCCGGCTATCGCGAAATAGCCCGGGCGTCGGCTGGGTCGGGAAATAGTATGCTGTCTTCGGGCTATGCGGATTGGCCTTAAGCTCTGGCATCATCAAAGCAATAGCTTGCGCAATCTTGAGTCACAAATCATGCAGCTGTCGGCCCGCGCTAGGCGATTTTTTGCTGCCGGCGCCGCGGCGCATGACCTCGGATGACCGATCCACGGCAGGGAAAGTTCCGGACGCTTGCGCTTCCTGCGCGAGCAGGTTATACACTGAACTATATGGTTCAGTATGGAAGTCCTCCCCTCGATCTCTCGTTCGCGGCGCTGTCCGATGCGACCCGCCGCGGGATCATCGATCAGCTTGGGCAAGGGAACGCGTCGATCACCAGTCTCGCGGATAAGTTCCAGATGACGCTGACCGGCATGAAGAAGCATGTCCAGGTTCTCGAGCGAGCGGGGCTCGTCGTCACGCAGAAGGTCGGACGGGTGAGAACCTGCAGGCTTGGGAAACGCGGCCTCGAGGCGGAGGCCGAGTGGATCGAGGCGCACCGCAAGCTCTTCGAGGCCCGTTTCGAAGCATTGGACGAAATCATCAGTGAAATGAAACAGGAGGGAAGCGATGACTGAGCAAGTTAACAGAACAGGTGGTCCGCAGAACCGCACGTCAGTCGAGCGCAGAGGGGATCGCGAACTCGTGGTAACCCGGACATTCAATGCGCCGCCGAGCACAGTTTACAAGGCTTGGAGCCAGCCCGAGCTGTTCCAGCGCTGGTGGGTGCCAAAATCCGTATCCGGCGTTTCGCTCGTATCATGCGATATGGACGTCCGTACCGGCGGCAAATATCGGCTGGAATTCGGCGCCGTCGATTCCGACACCATGGCCTTCTATGGCAAATATCTCGAGGTGGTGCCGAACGAGCGCATCGTCTGGACCAACGACGAGGGCGAAGAGGGCGCGATCACGACCGTGACCTTCGAGGACCAAGGCGGGAGGACCCTACTGACTTTCCGCGAAGTCTATCCATCCAAGGAGGCGCTAGAGGAAGCACTGCAGGGTTCGGCGGCCGCATTGCCGGAGCAGTTGGAGCAGCTCGACGAATTGGTTTCCAGCCTGGGCGAATAGGGAAGTGATTCCACCGGCCTTTCTGGCCGGAAGGAGTGCGCAAAGCAGTCTATCCTTCGACAACGAAAAAGTTCGCTTCGGCCCCTTAGCAGAAACCGCGAAGGCTGGCTTGACGTTGACGAGCAGACGGTCACGAGAGGGCGAAGATTCTGACCTCTCTCCCGATGCCTTGAAGTTCCGCCATCCGGGAGGCGGAGGTGATGCCGCTGTCACGCAGGATGTCCGAAACCTGGGCATCCCCAACGATCGCCTCCGTCGTCATGATCACATTGGGATCGGCAAGGCCCTGGACGCGGGAGGCGATGTTGACGGTCTGGCCGAAATAGTCCTGCCGGTCGTTCAGGTTGACTGCGAGGCATGGTCCCTCATGGATGCCGATCTTCAGGAGAAGATCGTCGCTGCCATGTTCGGCATTCAGCCGAAGCATCGCTTCGCGCATCTTGAGCGCGGCCGCCACCGCGCGGTCCGGGCTCGGAAAGGTCGCCATCACGGCATCGCCTATGGTCTTGACGACGGCTCCGGCCTCTGTGGCGACGATCTCGTGAAGAACCCTGAAATGCGCCCGCACCAGATCGAAGGCAGCGAGATCTCCGACGCGCTCGTAAAGCGCGGTCGAGCCCCTCAAGTCGGTGAAGAGGAACGTCAGGCTGGTGATCTTGAGGCGCTGGTCGACGTCGAGCGTGTCTGTCCGATAGATGTCGCGGAAGCTCTGGTTCGTCAGCAGGCGCTTGGCCGTCAGGAAGGCGCGTCTGCGGCCCAGTATGTCGTGCAGTTCGTCTCCGGCGACACAGACGTTCGGCACCACTCTGCGATCGGTGTGGTTTTCGAGCGTGAGCCGCAGCGAGCCCGGACGCAGGGTTAGCGTTTCGTTCAGCGCATGCCCGTGACGAATGACCATCGAGAGGGTTTGACGTTCGTCGGTGGGCTCACCCTGCACGTCGATGAATTGCGCCGCGTGCGTCACCGCATCGAAGATGATGACAAATTGCGCCGGCAATTGCAGCGAGACAAAAGCCTTTTCGCCCGGATCCAGCTCGATCATCTCCAGCTGGATGCGTTTAAACCGCGCTTCGAGATCGTCAGGCAGGTCGACTCCGGAGCTGAAGAAGATCTGGCGGTAATATTCGAGCGGCGGCAACCGATCGGGATCGTGGGCGGCGATCCTGCGCACTCTCGGACTGACCGTGAACGTCACCTCGACCATCTCGTCGAGGGTCGGCTGGTATCCGGCCGCGCAGAGCGCGCAATGATAGGTGTCCTGGTCGACGGTTTTCAGGGTCGCACCGCTGTCGAGGACGCCGCCGCATCCCGGGCAAAGCACATTCCAGGTCATCTCGAACGCGCCTATGCGGGCTGCATGCAGAAACGCTGCGATGGTTTTTTCCTGATCGAGATGATGCGCATCGGCGAAGGCGAGCACATTGATGCGATTGAGATCGCGATCCGAGCCATGCAGGACGACATTTTCGATGCACTCGACCGTCTGCGGGTCAGCCGCCTGTCTCAGGGAGGCAAAAAGCACGTCCAGTTCGCTCATAACAAGTCTCCGTGCGCATAACCCACGGCGGACGACGCCAGGGCCGGGATCATAACACGGGAATTTCCGAATAGAAATCTATGGATGCTGCCCGCTTCCCGACTACCTGATTGTCCATATTGAGCGCCGACGATATCTCGGCCGCTTCGGGCCGGAGCGAAGGCGGGTTTCACTTCGCCTTATATATCCGCTTCAGTGCGACCAGCAGGCCATCCATTTCGTCGGGCGAAAACAGATCGATGAAACGCTGTTCGTGCCTGTCGATCAGTTCGCGCGCTTGCGCGAGCATCGCGCGTCCGGCCTCCGTCAGATGCAGTTCCTGGCGCCGGCGGTCTGCGGCTGAAGGCCGGCGCTCGATCAGGTTGCGGGCTGCCAGCCGGTTGACGAGGGCCATCATCGTCGCCCGGTCGGTGCCGAGCGTGTTGGCAAGGTCGATCTGCGATGCGCCAGGATTGCCGGCGGCGAGTTCCATCACCGCGAGCTGCTTCTGCGTCAGCGCCAGCTCCTCCATGGTTTCGGCGAAGTCGCGATAGATAGCGACATGCGCCATGCGCAGATGAAAGCCGAGGAGATCGCCGAGCCGGCCGATGTCGAGCGGCGGCGTTGCGGCGGCCTCCTCGTCCTCCAAATCGTCCTGGGGTGCTTTCCTGGTCATCGTTCGTCTCGCCTCGCTCAGGCGCCATAACCATCAAAATCAGCGGGTTAGTCAATATCGGCGGTGGCAATATTTCCCGCGCCCGTTCGAATGATCGGATCGCCGTAAACGGCTCTTGCATATCCGGGAAAAGATATTAGTATGTGTTACATACAAATTTGATGCCTGCTGTGGGAGCGGTGGGCATGGGAGGAGAATATGGCACAATCCTTTTCCGGGATGGCTTCGCCGGCGGATTGCGGGCTGGTGACGGATGATCCGATCCTTTACCGCGCCCGCCTCGCGCCGGATCGTCTGGCGCTGTTCGAGATCGCCACCGGCCGCCAACTCACCTACGCCGAGCTCGATGCCCGGATCGCCCGTTGCGCCGGCCTCCTGAGCGATATGTTGGGGGCGCGGCGGGACGGAGCGCGGGTCGCCATGCTGGCGCGCAACTCGATGGATGCGATCGTGCTGGCCTTTGCCTGCCAGCGTGCCGGCGCCATCTACGTGCCGCTCAACTGGCGCCTCAACGCCGCCGAGCTTCGGCCGATCCTTGCCGATTGTGCCCCGGCGCTCCTGGTCCACGACGAGGAGTTTTCGGCTGATGTGGCGAGCCTTGCGGACGCCCATCCCAATATGGCGGCGATCTCGACGGCCGATGGTCCGGCCGGCCTCGCTGCGCGGATCGAAGCGAGCCTTCCGGCTGCTCCGTTGCCGGCCGATGCAGATGGACCTTGCGTGCTTCTCTACACCTCGGGCACAACGGGACAGCCGAAGGGCGTCGTCATCACCCGCCGCAACGCCCTCTTCGCCGCCATCAATTTTTCCTTTGTCGGGGAGATCGGGCCTGAAACCGTCGCTCTGTGCGACCTGCCGTTCTTCCACACCATCGGCCTGATTGCGGTGGCGCGCACCACATTGATGCTGGGCGGCACGCTTGTCGTCTCCGACCGCTTCACCCCAGCGCGAACGCTCGCAGCCCTTGCAGACCGGCAGCGCGCCATCAGCCATTATTTCGCGGTGCCGCAGATCGCACTCGCCTTGCGCAGCGACCCCGCCTATAGCGCCGCGGCTCTTTCCGGCCTGCACGCGCTTTTTGTCGGCGGTGCTCCGCTGACGCAGGTGCTGATCGAAAGCTATCTCGCCGATGGCGTCGCGCTGGTCAACGGTTACGGCATGAGCGAGGCAGGAACAGTGCTGCACGTGCCGATCGACCGGCGCGCAGTGCAGGACAATCCCGGCAGCGTCGGTCTCCCGGCGCCCCTGCTCGACATCCGCATCGTCGACGAAGAGGGCCGTGACGTCGGAGAAGGCGGGATCGGCGAACTCTGGCTGCGCGGGCCGGCGGTGACGCCGGGCTACTGGAACAAGCCGCTTGAAACCGCCGCCGCCTTCACCGACGGCTGGTATCGCACCGGCGATCTCGGAAGGCGCGAAGCCAACGGTTTCTATCGCATCGTCGACCGGCTGAAGGACATGTATATCAGTGGCGGCGAGAATGTTTATCCCGCCGAGGTCGAAGCCGCGCTCGCAAGTCATCCCGATATTCTCGACGTCGCAGTCGTCGGAATTCCCGATGCCAGGTGGGGCGAATGCGGAATCGCCTATGTCGTGCTGCGGCCGGGTGCTGCGGCAACGGGCGAGGCGATCGCTGGCCATTGCGCCGCAAGGCTTGCCGCCTTCAAGCGCCCGGCGCGCATCTTCTTCGTCGAAACCATTCCCCGCACAGCCTCCGGAAAGGTGCAGAAACATGTTCTGCGCCAGCTGCATTCCGAAGAAACCTTTCAACAAAAGGCCTGATCAAGCGGCCCCGGCATTCATGCCGAAACCAATGGAGTGACCCCATGACTGAAAAGAACGAGACTGAAAACCAATCGGCGGTTCTTGTCGACTTCGACAACGGCATCGCCTTCGTGACCCTCAACCGTCCTGAAAAGCGCAATGCGATGAACCCGGCTCTCAATGCCCGGATGCTCGAGGTGCTCGACGAACTCGAGGGTGACGCGCGCTGCGGTGTGCTCGTCCTGCGCGGTGCCGGGCAATCCTGGTCGGCCGGCATGGATCTCAAGGAATATTTTCGCGACAATGACGGCAAGCCGCGCGATGCCACCCTGAAGGCGCGGCGCCAGTCCGGCAACTGGTGGAGCCGGCTGATGTATTTCGAAAAGCCGACGATCGCCATGGTCAACGGCTGGTGCTTCGGCGGCGCCTTCACGCCGCTGGTTTCCTGCGATCTTGCAATCGCCGCCGAGGAGGCGAATTTCGGCCTCTCCGAGATCAACTGGGGAATCCTGCCGGGCGGCAATGTCACCCGCGCGGTCGCCGAGGTGATGCGCCATCGCGATGCCCTCTACTACATCATGACCGGTGAACTGTTCGGCGGGCGCAAGGCGGCGGAAATGGGTCTCGTCAACGAGGCCGTGCCGCTCGCCGATCTCGAAACCCGCGTCCGCAAGATCTGCGCGAGCCTGCTCGAAAAGAACCCGGTGACGCTGAAGGCCGCCAAGGACACCTACAAGCGCGTGCGCAACCTGCCATGGGATCTCGCCGACGATTACATCTACGCCAAGCTAGAACAGATGCTGTTTCTCGACAAAACCAAGGGGCGCGACGAGGGGCTGAAACAGTTCCTCGACGACAAGACCTATCAGCCGGGGCTCGGCGCCTACAAGCGCGGCAGTTGAAGGTATGGCCCGGCACGCCGGGCCGTTTGAGGGCTGATCATCGGGAGGAGGAAAACAATGAAAATCCATGCCGCAGTGGCGCGTGCGCCGCATATGCCGCTTTCGCTGGAAAGTCTGGATCTGGAGGAGCCGCGCGAGGGGGAAATCCTGGTGCGCGTCGTTGCCACCGGGGTTTGCCACACCGATATCGTCATGCGCGACCAGCACCTGCCGGTGCCGCAGCCGGTGGTGCTCGGCCATGAAGGTGCTGGTATCGTCGAGCGCGTCGGGCCGGGCGTTGCCAAGGTGAAGCCTGGCGATCACGTGGTCATGACCTTCAATTCCTGCGGTCATTGCCCGAGCTGCAACGATCACGAGGAGACCTATTGCCACGAATTCTTCCCGCGCAATTTCTTCGGTGCGCGCGCAGATGGTTCGAGCGGGCTCTCCTATCGAGGGGAACGCGTTCACGGCAATATTTTCGGACAGTCCTCTTTCGCCAGCCACGCGCTCTGCCATGAGCGCAATATCGTGAAAGTGCCGAGCGATGCCGATCTCACGCTGCTCGGGCCGCTCGCCTGCGGCATCCAGACCGGCGCGGGTGCTGTGATGAATGCGCTCAAGGTTGAACCGGGAAAGATGATCGCGGTCTTCGGCATGGGTTCGGTCGGTCTTGCCGCCGTCATGGCGGCAAGGATCGTCGGCGCCTCCAAAATCATCGCCGTCGACATCAACGAGACGCGGCTGGCGCTTGCCGCCGAACTCGGCGCGACCGATATCGTCAACGGCAAGTCGGGCGACGCGGTTGTCGCGATCATGGCGCTGACCGTCGCCGGCGTCGATTATGCGATCGATGCCTCCGGCGTGCCTGCCGTGATCGATCAATGCGTACGGGTGCTCGCGCCGCGCGGCACCTGCGGCATCGTCGGCGCTTCGCCTCACGGGGCGACGCTGACGCTCGACCTCACCCATATCCTGTCTGGCGGACGCCGGGTGCGCGGCATCGTCGAGGGCGATTCCAATCCCGATGTGCTGATCCCTCTGCTGATCGACCTTCACAGACAGGGCCGCTTTCCCTTCGACAGGCTCGTTACCTTCTACGATTTCGCCGAC
Source organism: Rhizobium leguminosarum bv. trifolii WSM2297 (assembly GCF_000271845.1). The sequence goes on from NZ_JH719393.1 coordinate 243,149, forward strand.
ATCAACCGGGCGGTGGAGGATTCGGAAAAAGGCATCGTGCTGAAACCGGTCGTGCGCCAGCCGGCCGCCTGACACCGTTCAAGGGAGGAAACAATGAACACCGTCACCCCGATCACCGCCACCGATACCAGCGCCGATGCCATGAAGGCTCTGCTTAGCCGGCAAAGAATGTCTTTCCTTACGGAAGGGCCGCCAAGCATTGAAACCCGCATCGATCGCATCGACCGCGTCATCGCCCTTCTCGTCGACAACAAGGACGCGATTGCCGCGGCGCTCTCGGAGGATTTCGGCAGCCGCAGTGTCGAGGCGAGCCTGCTTCTCGACGTCTTCACCTGCGTCGGTTCGCTCAAATATGCCAAGGCCCATCTCGCCGAATGGCTGAAGCCGGAAGAACACGAGGCACGGTTCCCCGATGCGGTCGCCAAAGTGGTCTATCAGCCGAAAGGCGTTGTCGGAATCCTCAGCCCCTGGAATTTCCCCTATCAGCTCGCCCTTGCGCCGCTTGCCGGCATTCTCGCCGCCGGCAATCGGGCCATGATCAAACCGTCGGAGGTGACACCGGCTTCATCAGCGCTGATGGCGGAACTCATCGCTCGCGCCTTCGACGAAGCGGAGATCGCGGTTGTGCAGGGCGGACCGGCCACTGGCACGGCCTTCACATCACTTGCTTTCGACCACCTGATCTTCACCGGCGGCACCGCGGTCGCCCATCACGTCATGCGCGCGGCGGCGGAAAACCTGACGCCGCTGACGCTCGAGCTCGGCGGCAAGTCGCCTGTTATCGTCGGCCGCTCGGCCGATCTGGCAGATGCGGCGCGGCGCGTCATGACGGTCAAGACGCTGAACGCCGGCCAGATCTGCCTGGCGCCGGATCATGTCTACGTGCCGGCGGAAAGCGTCGAAGCCTTTGCCGAACATGCGGTGGCGGCGGTCGCCGCAATGTATCCGACGCTGAAGGAAAATCCGGATTACACTTCGATCGTCAATGGCCGCCATCATGCCCGCGTCCAGGGCCTGGTCGACGACGCCAGGGCCAAGGGCGCCCGTATCGTCGAGATCAATCCGGCGGGAGAGAGTTTTTCGCAGCAACCGACCCATCGCATGCCGCCGATCCTGATCCTCGATCCCACCGAAGATATGCGTGCGCTGCAGGAGGAAATCTTCGGGCCGGTGCTGCCGGTTCTTGCCTATCGCGATATCGCCGACGTCATCGATCGCATCAACGCCCGGCCGCGGCCGCTCGCTCTCTATTATTTCAGCCAGGATGGCGAAGAGGAGCGCCGCGTTCTCGACAATACGACGTCCGGCGGGGTGACGGTCAACGACTGCATGAGCCACGTCACGGCCGAAGGCCTGCCTTTCGGCGGCGTCGGCCACTCCGGCATGGGCGCCTATCACGGCAAGTTCGGTTTCCTCACCTTCTCGCATCCGCGCGCCGTCTATCGCCAGAGCAAGATGGTGGAGGCGGAATATATGATGCGGCCGCCCTTTGGCGAGGCGATGCGCGGCTTTCTGGCCGGGGCGATCTGCAAGTAACGCAGGCCCGGCGGGCCATGCCGGCATTGGCCTGGGGCAGCGGAACGCGCTGCAACCATCGGCATCTGTGAGCCTTTTGGTCGCGCAATAATGGTCCGATTGCGCAGGCCTATCCGAATAGCGCAATATTGCGCCGTCGCAACCATGTCCGGACGAAGAGCAGGGCGTTTGTTGAGCATGCATTATGGCCGGCGTGCCAGACCTTGGCTGGTCGATACTCCATGCCGCCCCATGAGATCGGAAAATGCAGCCGTTTAACCAAGCTCAAACCAGTTTCGCCTATGGTGAGTTCGTTACATGAAATGGAAGGTGGATCCAGCGCGGTGAATGGCAATTGGACGCAATTCGGTGGCAACCTTTCTTTCGTGTGCCTGGCAATTTCGCTCTGGGCGCTTTTTTCGATCGAGTTTCAGCGCCGGTCCTTCAGGCAGGAAAAAATTGCTTTCGGAATCATAGCCGGCGGCGCCTCCATCGGATCCATATTGCTGGCCATTGAATTCCATCCCGGCATCTATATCGACCTGCGTTTTTCGCCGCTTGCATTGGCCGGCATGTTCGGGGGGCCGATCGCGGCGGCTTTTGCCGCGGCGCTGGCGATGGCCTTTCGTTTTGCCGTCGGCGGCACAGCGATGGTCGACGGTATCATCACAATGGCCGTCGCGGTCGGCATCGGTTTGGCCGGTCATTTCTGGACCCGCAAGAGATCACCAGGGCTTAAGGACGTTGCGCTGCTCAGCCTTGCCCTTGGCGCTGCATTGGTCCTGTCGATGGCCGTGCTTCCCACCTTGGTGAATGCCCATGTGCTGGCCGGCGTCGGTTTTCCCCTGATCGCACTGAATTGCCTCGCGACTGTTCTCGGCGGTTTCGTTCTGCTGAAGACGCAGCAATGGGAGCTGGAGCGAAGCATATTGGTGACCGCATTTTCGCAGTCGCCCGATTATCTCTATGTGAAGGACCGAAACAGCCGGTTCATCACCGTCAATGAAAACATGACCCGTCTCTTCCGTTTCAGGACGACGGCGGAGATGACCGGATTATCGGATTTCAATCTGATGTCGCGGCCGCTCGCCGAGGAATTATATTATCTCGAGCAGCAGGTCATGGACACCGGAGCGCCGCTGATCGATTCCACCGAGTATATCGAAGGCAGATTCCTGCTCGCTTCCAAGGTGCCGCTGCGTGACAAGCAGGGGCGGGTGATCGGCCTTGCCGGGGTAACGCGCGATGTTACCGAGCGCACCGCCCTGGAGCGGGAATTGCGTGAAAGCAAGAACCTACTTTCGCATGCGATGGCCGGCATGTCCGATGGCATCGCCATGTACGACCGCAATGGTTTTATCCTCTTTTGCAATGAGCAGTATCGCAATGCCTTCCCGCTCTCCGGAGAGGCCCGTGTGGTCGGGGCCCATATTAGCGACATCCTGCGCCGCGTCGCCGAAACCGGCGAGCGGCCCGGTATCCCCGAGGATGTGGACGGGTGGATCAAGGCCGCCAGTGCCTCGCTGCACAGCAACAAGGACGAAGAGGTTCAGCTTCATAACGGCGACTGGCGCAGCATCCGGACAAGGCTTGCCGAGGATGGCACGGCCATGGCCGTCGTCTCCGACATCACGGCGACGAAACAGGCGGAAATCGCGCTCAGGCTGTCGGCGGAGCAGTTGAAGAGCCTTGCCGAAACCGATGGCCTCACCGGCATGGTCAACCGCCGCGCCTTCGACGAAGCTTTCGCCCGCGAGACCGCAGGCAGCGCCAGAAAGAACACGCCGTTCAGCCTGCTGATGGTCGATATCGACCGCTTCAAGGCCTATAACGACACTTATGGTCATCCCGCCGGAGACCAATGCCTGCGTGACGTCAGCAAGTGCCTGCGCCAATCGGTCAGCCGGCCGGCAGACATCGTCGCCCGTTACGGCGGTGAGGAATTCGTGGTGTTCCTCCCCGACACCAGCGCCAAAGGCGCAATGATCGTCGCCGAGCAATTCGCCCGTCGCCTGGCCCAGGAGAATATCGCTCATTCCGGCAGCGAATTCGCCCGGGTGACGGCGAGCATCGGCATCTCCTGCGCGACCGGAGCCGTTCTTCGAACCAACCCGAACCGTCTTCTGACCGAAGCCGACGCCGCGCTCTATGAGGCTAAGACCCAGGGCCGCAACCGCATTCTGGCCCATTCGCCCAATGGCGAACGGCATGCCGTGAAGGAAGCCGGTTAACCGGATCCTGCTTCGATAGATTTTTTCTATCGAACCATCATTTCTGTGGCCTTGATGTTTCTAGCGCTTCGACAATACAGAGGCGCATGGATACAAAATTCATCGGCAAAAAATCGGCGGCAGCCGGCGGTTGGGGCGCTCTAAAGAGCTGCGGCAAGCAATTGCTGCAAAGCGGCATGCCCATTTCAGGCGCACGCACCATGCTGAAAGCGAACCAGCCCGATGGGTTCGATTGCCCGGGCTGCGCCTGGGGCGATCCGGAACACGGATCGTCGTTCGAGTTTTGCGAAAACGGCGTCAAGGCGGTCGCCTGGGAGGCGACGGAAAAGCGGGCAACGCCGGCCTTCTTCGCTGACAATACGGTGTCTGAGCTTCGCCGGCGGTCAGATTATGAACTGGAACTCAACGGCCGCCTCACGCATCCGATGCGCTATGATGCGGCGAGCGACCGTTATCTGCCGGTTTCGTGGGAGGATGCCTTTGCCGAGATCGGCAGCATCCTGAAGGGCCTCGATACCCCCAACCGGGCGGAATTCTACACCTCGGGCCGGGCCAGCAACGAAGCCGCCTTCCTGTACCAGCTGTTCGTGCGCGTCTACGGCACCAACAATTTTCCCGATTGCTCCAACATGTGCCACGAAGCAAGCGGCATCGCCATGCACCAAGCCGTCGGCGTCGGCAAGGGCACGGTGCTGCTGGAGGATTTCGAAGAGGCGGACGCGATCTTCGTCATCGGGCAGAACCCGGGCACCAACCATCCGCGAATGCTCGGCGACCTGCGCCGGGCGGCGATCCGCGGCGCGCGTGTCGTCGTCTTCAACCCCATCCGCGAGCGCGGCCTGGAGCGTTTTTCCGATCCGCAGGACAAGATCGAGATGCTGCGGGGCGGTTCGACCGAGATCGCCAGCCTATACCTGCAGCCGGATCTCGGCGGCGACATGGCCGCGGTTCGGGGGATGGCGAAGGCTGTGCTCGCCGCGGAAGACAAAGCGGTCGCCGCCGGTCTTCCCTCCGTTCTCGACCATGCATTTCTCACCGAACACTGCGTGGATTTTCAGGCGTATCAGGTAGCGGTCGAGGCGACGAGCTGGGCTGAGATCGAGGACCAATCGGGACTGAGCCGGGAAGAGATCGAACGGGCAGCCGATGTCTATATCAACGCCGAACGCGTCATCTGCACCTGGGCGATGGGTGTCACCCAGCATCTTCATTCGGTCGCGACGATCCGCGAGATCGCCAATTTCATGTTCCTGCGCGGCAATATCGGCAAGCCGGGCGCCGGTCTTTGCCCGGTGCGCGGCCATTCCAACGTGCAGGGCGACCGCACCGTCGGCATCAACGAAAAGCCGGCGGACGATTTCCTCGATGCGCTGGAGAAACACTTCCGTTTCACCGTTCCCCGCGAACATGGCCACAATGTCCTTGCCGCGATCGGCGCGATGCTCGACGGCTCGGCCGAAGCCTTCATCGGGCTTGGCGGCAATTTCGCGCGCGCCACGCCCGACAGCGCCCTGGTTGAAAAGGCGCTTCGGCAGCTGAAGCTGACGGTGCACATCGCGACCAAACCCAACCATTCGCATCTCATGCCGGGCGAGGCGGCCTTCATCCTGCCCTGCCTCGGACGCACCGAGATGGACCTCAACGAAGCCGGCAAGTCCCAGCTCATCAGCGTTGAGGATTCGATGAGCATGGTGCACGGCTCCGCCGGCATCAATCGTCCGGCCTCGCCGCACCTGCTGTCGGAAGTCGCCATCATTGCCGGCATTGCGGAAGCGACGGTCGGTTCCGCCGTGGTCGACTGGGCGGAGCTCGCCGAGGATTACGACCTTATCCGCGATCATATCGAGGCGACCATTCCGGGCTTCGAAAACTACAATCAGCGCCTGCGCAAGCCGCGCGGTTTCCACCTGCGCAATGCGGCGGCCCATCGCGAGTGGGATACGCCGGCGGGCAAGGCCTCATTCTCCTCCGAGGCGCTTCCCGAGGAGACGGTGCATCAGCGTGCGCGAAAGGGTGAGGGGCATCGTTTTGCCCTGCAGACTTTCCGGTCGCATGATCAATACAATACGACGGTCTACGGTCTCGATGACCGATATCGTGGCGTCTACGGAGAACGGCAGGTCATTTTCATTCATCCCGCCGACCTGAAGGCGATGAATGCCGAGGCCGGTGACCGGGTCGACGTGATCGGCGAGCATGATGATGGCATCGAGCGCATCGCTGAGGATTTCCGCCTGGTGCCCTATGACATTCCGCGGGGCAGCATCGCCGGTTATTATCCCGAGCTGAACGTGCTGGTGCCGCTCGGCAGCGCCGGCAAGGAAAGCGATACGCCGACCTCGAAGTCGATCATGGTGTCCTTCCGCGGGCGAAACGCCTCGTGAGTGAAGAGCCGGCCGACGTCGATCGGTTTCTCGCCCTCGTCGCTTCAGCGCAAGAGGGCGATATCAGGCTGACATCCATCCAGGCCGGTCTCCTCGTTGCCGCCGAACTCGGGATCGCGCGCGACAGCCGCGTCTTTGCGCGCAAGCTGGGGATCGCCCATTCCCTCGTACTGCGTGAACTCAATGCGCTGGCGGAGAGCCAAGACGTGCTTGAGATCGTCAAGCGGGATCCGCGGACGATGAGAGTGCACTATATGTTGCCGCCGTCTACGTCGCCGTAAGCGAGGGCTTTCGCTCCTTGTTTTTATGCATTGTCCCGGACCCCCCGCACACTTCCTGACAATATGCTTTATCGACGGCCGACGCGCTTCCTGGTGTCGGAAGGATATTCCCCATAGGTCGATTTATAGACCGCGGAAAACCGGCCGAAGTGGAAGAAGCCCCATTTGAGACAGATCGTCTTCATGGTTTCGGTGCTCTCCGGATCGAGCAAGTCCTGGCGCGCCGCGCGCAGACGAAGTGTCAGCAGATAGACGGCGGGAGAGGTGCCCCTGAAGGCACGGAAGCCGGTTTCGAGCGCCCGGCTGGAGACGCCGGCCGCTTCGGCGACCTTCGGCATGGTGATCGGCTGGTCGATATTGGCCTGCATGAATTCGATCGCCTTGCGCACATGGCGGGGAGCGATGAGGGCAGGCCCCTTGTCGAGGAAATGCGACAGTCGGTTAGGCACCATGCGCACGACAAGATCGGCCAGCGCCTGCGTCATATGCGCCATGGCGATCGGCGACTGCAGCAAGGGGCCGTCGTCGCGCATGCCGATGGCGATCGTTTCGGTCAAATTGCCGATCGTCCGGCCGACCGGCGTCGACAGATCCAACTCGGGCAGCAGATCGAGAGAGCCGCTGAACGGTATTTCGAACGTCTGGCCGATCGTCTGCAGGATCACCGACCAGTTGATCAGCAATTCGTCGATGACATTCGACTGGCCGTACATGATGACGCTGTCTGGTTCGAAATTATTATAAAGAAGCAGTTTTCCTTCTCCCGCCTCGGCGACGCGGGATCCATATGCCACCCCCATGCCGCCGCTGCGCGGCACGACGATCGACAGATACTCCGCCGTATCGACGGTTGGCTCGATATTGAACTGAAACTCCGCCTCGTGATATCCGGTCAGCAGGACAGCGCTGTCACTGGCGGAAAAATCCAACCCCCAGTGGAAGTCCTGGGCGCGTCCGACAGGCGCGGCATCGAATGCGCCGAAGGCGCCGCCGAGCGTTTCGACCATGTTGTCGAACGAAGAACCGCGAAACCGAAACGAGAATGGCGCATGGCTAGTTTCGGACATGCTGCTCCCCTTGTTCAGTGTGGCTGCGTTGCTCTGCTCTTCTCAACTGCCCGCACATCCCCGCGAGAGGCGCGATCGCTGCCGATGGATTGATGCGGATGGGCGAGACTTGGCAATATCCTAGCCGATCGGGGCGTGGAGTGCAGCACACTTCAGCGGGGCAGGAGGATCTCCGCGCGGTATCGGCAGCGGGATCAGCGATTTGCTCAAGCCGATAAAGGCCGAATTCGGACGTGGCAGGCGTCAAAAAACCAACCCGTTGAATGCATTGTCGACATCTTCCATCCGATCAGTTTCTTAGCCCGACGGCAGGAACTGGCAGAACTCGGAATAATAGGCAAGTCTTCGGGCCGCCGGCTGTCGGTGATGAAACGATTACGCAGAAGGGCAAATTTAAGGGGTGTATCCGTGAGGCCACGAAAGGCTCAAACGCGGCGGTCTTGCCGAGAGGCTGGAGTTATGGAGAACGCCCCACTTCGCGATCTGCGCAGTCGCCTGCCGAAGGTTCTATAGTGGACCGCTTATAGCCTTCGGCAGGCAGACAGGCATGCACGCATACGCACGGGATGGGGTGCGTATGTACGATCCCTTCCATCCGTTTGGGGGTGATGGATGAACGGGGTTGGGCTTGAGGACCGCAACCATCATGGCCTTGGTCGAAAACCATCTTATTGCACCGTGGCCATCGAGCAATTGTCGGCCCCCGATAAAGTCGGTCAAGCGGCTTTTCGCGACGCAGTCTGGACTGGTTTTGCGCAAAATGTATAGGTTAACGCTGGCTGGAGGCATGTTCGCGCCGCGGCTTGCGCAAAGCGGATGACGACCGTGAATGTCTCATTTGCCACTTGGAAGAGCTTGCTCAGGAAGCAGCGGGAGCGCTCCGGCGTCACAGCTCCAAGGCCGCTCGCGTGGCCTCACAGAAGGCATAGGCGCTTGGCGCGGCGCGGTCTCCGATCTCTATGACATCGACACGCTGCGGGCGCAATTCCTCACCCAGACAGTGTTGTAATCGGGCAGGTCTGAAGAAGCCATTTGACCTCAAGCATCTTCACGGTCCGGCGGCGGCCGGCTTCCCATTTCCCGAAATGGCAACATGCGAGATATCGGTGTCGCCAGCGAAACGGAAAGACGGCCGCATTCGGAGCTTCAGAGGGCGACCGACAGGGCGCTGTCGCGCTCCGGAGCAACCTCGTGTGAGTTCACCATCGCACTTGCGAGCTGGCGGAAGGTGACGAGCCCTAAGGTTTCCCCGGAAGGCGAAACCACCCTGGCGTCGCCCTCTGGCGCCGATGACAGCATGCGGACGGCTTCTTCGACGGTCGTTCCCGCCACTATCGCCAGTCCAACCGGCGCCGCACCTGAGTGCAGCGGCGTCATCACGGCTTCGACTTGAATGACCCGGCCGCGATTAACCTCCTTGACGAAGTTGGCGATGTAGTCGTCGGCTGGCCGCAGGACGATGTCCTGGCTGGTGCCCTGCTGGATGACTTCGCCGTCGCGCAGGATCACAATCTGGTCGCCCAGGCGAAGGGCTTCATCAAGATCGTGGGTGATGAAGACGATGGTTTTCTTGATCTCCTTCTGAATGTTGAGAAGGACCGTCTGCATATCCATGCGGATCAAAGGGTCGAGCGCCGAATAGGCTTCGTCCATCAAAAGGACCGGCGCATCGTTGGAAAGGGCGCGCGCAAGGCCGACACGCTGCTGCATGCCGCCGGAGAGCTGGTTGGGATATTTCTGCTCGAAGCCCTTGAGCCCGACACGCTCCAGCCAGCGCATCGCGACGTCGATGGCTTTCGGGCGCTCCATGCCCTGGACTTCAAGGCCGAAGATGGTGTTGTCGAGAACGTTCCGGTGCGGCAGAAGCGCGAACTTCTGAAACACCATTGCGGTCTGGTGCCGGCGAAAAGTTCGCAATTCCGTCTCATTCATCTTCACGACATCAACGCCGTCGACGAGCACCTCGCCGGCCGTCGGGTCTATAAGACGGTTGATGTGGCGGATGAGCGTCGACTTGCCCGACCCCGAAAGACCCATGATCACCTGGATCCGGCCGGAGGGTATCTCGACATTGATATCCTTGAGGCCGAGCACGTGACCGTACCTTGCGTTGAGCTCGGTCTTCGATAATCCCTTCTGGACCGCGTCGACATGCGCGGCCGGGTTGGGACCGAAGATCTTGTAGAGATGGCGGATCTTGATGCCGCCGAAACGTTGATCAGCCATGGACGATCTCCCGATGCTTCTGGAGCCTCTTGCCATACGCCTGGCTGACCCGGTCGAAGATGATGGCGATGCCGACGATGGCGAGGCCGTTGAAAATACCTAGGGTGAAGTACTGGTTGGCAATCGCCTTCAGCACCGGCTGTCCTAGTCCCTGGACGCCGATCATCGAGGCGACGACCACCATGGCGAGCGCCATCATGATGGTCTGGTTGATGCCGGCCATGATGGTCGGCAGTGCCAGCGGCAGCTGTACCTTGAACAGCTTCTGCGCACTCGACGTTCCGAAAGCGTCGGCCGCTTCCAGCACGTCCTTGTCGACAAGTCGAATGCCGAGATCGGTAAGACGGATCATCGGCGGAATGGCGTAGATGACGACGGCGATCAGTCCCGGCACCTTGCCAATGCCGAGCAGCATGACGACAGGGATGAGATAGACGAAGCTCGGCATCGTCTGCATGACGTCAAGGATCGGATTGATGATGCGCTGCAGCCGGTCGGAGCGTGCCATGAATATTCCCATCGGAATACCGATGGCGATGGAGAGCACGGTGCAGACGAAGATCATCGAGACCGTCCGCATCGTATCGTCCCACATGTCGAAATAGCCGATCAGCAGCAGCGTCACGAGACAGCCGAGAACAATCTTCAGGTTGCGGCTCGCAAACCATGCGATGACTAGGATGATGAGGGTGATGATTGGCCACGGCGTCTGCGTCATGAAGCGGTCGGCGGCGATGAGGAAATGCTGCAGCGGCGTGAAGAGGCTTTCGATCGCGTCGCCGTAGCTGCGGGTAAACGTGCGAAAACCGTCATCGATCGCCTTCTTCAGATTGCGAAGCGCGTCGTCATCCATATGCGGGAATTTATAAAACCATTCCATTCTGTTCCCCTTATCTTTAAAGAGCCGTGGCAGTCTTTTTCATTTTATCGGCAGCGAGAGGCGGTGCACTTTTCGCGCACCGCCATTTGGCTTTAGAGAGCAGCTTCGATTTTCGTGGCTGCCTCAGGCGAGACCCACTTGGTCCAGAGGTCCTTGTTTTCTTTCAGGAAGTGCTTGGCGCCGTCTTCGCCGGTCGCCTGGTTGTCGGTCATCCAGGCCATCAGCTTGTTGACCGTGTCATTGCTCCAGGAGCGCTTCTTCAGGTAGTCCATGACATCAGGTCCGACCTTTTCCGCGAAAGGTTTGGCAACCAGTGTGACGACGTGATCGACCGGCCATGCATTCGGCTTCGGGTCGGGGCAGTCGGCAACGGTGTTGCAGCGCTTCCATTCGGCAGCGTCGTTCGGCACGCCGGCTTCGAGCTTAACCATCTGATACTTGCCGAGCAGCGCGGTCGGCGCCCAGTAGTAGCCGGCCCAGCCTTCCTTGCGCTCGTAAGCCTTGGCGATCGAACCGTCGAGACCGGCGGCGGAGCCGGTATCAACGAGGGTGAAGCCCGCCTTCTCGGCGTCAAAAGCCTTATAGAGCTGCGAGGTTACCACGGTGCCGCCCCAGCCCTGCGGGCCGTTGTAGATGGCGCCCTTCTTCGCATCTTCCGGATCGGGGAAGAGTTCCGGGTGCTTCAGCACGTCGCCGATCGTCTTGATATCCGGATGGGCATCAGCGAGATATTTGGGAATCCACCAGCCCTGCACACCACCGTCCGGCAGCGGCGAGCCGACCTGGACGATGCGGCCTTCATCCGTGCCCTTCTTGACGACGTCGGGCAACAGGTCGATCCAGGCTTCCGGCGCGATATCCGGCTGGCCCTTTTCGGCCATGGAGGTGATCGTCGGGACGGTGTCGCCGACGGTGATGTCAGCACTGCAGCCATAGCCTTCGTTCAGGATGAACTTGTCTAGGTTGGAGAGAACTTCGGCGCTCTGCCAGTTCATGCTGGCGATGGTCACGCTGCCGCATTCGGCGGCGCTGGCGAATGACGCGCCGCCGATCAGGCCGAACGTCAAACACGTCGATGCAAGTAATTTCTTCATTCTCGTTCCCTCTGTTTAGCGGCTTGTCTTGCCGAACGGGGTGCCGCAGTGCCCGCCCCAACGGTCGTCAGGAAAGCTTTCCCATACTCACCGATTTTTGAAATGCTGCCGACAATCCCTTGGCGACCGAAGCGTCGAACCCCGCAGCGCGCATGCCTTCGATAGCTGCCGCTGTGGTGCCGCGATAGTCAAGAAAGGTTTGTACGACGTTATCCGGGCTCTCGTCACGGCGCTCCAAAAGGCGGCCGGCGCCTGATATCACCGTATTGACGGCGCGGCGCGCAATCTCGGCTGGCAGGCCGCGGGCGACGGCGTCGCCCATCATGGCGGCCGCAAGCAGCGCCGGGAACGCCGGTCCGGAACCGGAAAGGCCTGTGAGGTAATCGATGTCGCTTTCTCTGGCGACCTCGTCTTGCGATCCGCACGCCTCGAAAATGGCGCGGACGACGGCGCGGTCGCCTTCCGTGATCTCGTCCGCAGCAATCCAGGGCGTATAGGACTTAGCAACTTCGGCACCAGCATTCGGTAGGGCACGGACGACACGGCCGGTCTTATAGCGTTGCGAAAGGGCGGCGAGACCGATGCCGGCCATGACCGATATGACCAGTTTGCCGCCGGCATCGACGTCAAGGGCGCGCCAGTCATCGGGCCGGACGGAGAGAACGATCACGTCCGAGCGGTCGGCAAGCGCCTGATTGTCGGAAGTCCAGAAAGAATTCGGCAAGCGATCCGGCTGTTGGCTGCGATAGGAGAGTGAGAGATTCTGGGGCTCGACCAGGCGGGCGTCGACAATCGAGCCGGCGATTGCTCCGCCCAGCCAGCCGCCGCCGCCAATTATGCCGATCCTCAAGGAAACGCTCATCCGGGCCTCCTTTTAACCGGGCCGATAGCTATGCCGGGAGAAGAAGCGATCAAGCTCCCTCTGCTGCGGCACTTCGCCCGTGTAGATCGCGATATATTCCGGAATCCGTTTCATGCGAACGGCAAGTTCCTCCCTCGATTGCATGGAGATATATCCGATCTGAACGAGGTAAGTTGTCCGCGCTCTGACATCCGATGTCGTTTCTGGTAACCCGAACCGCATGAACATGCGTTTCAGCGACTCCAGCCGGATCTGATCGGCCTGCTGGACCTCTGCGAGAAGCTCGTCGGATTGCAGCGCCCAGCTGCGCACGGCAAACTCGAATTTTGCGTCGAACAGATCGTTGTCGAGCCAGCAATCGAAGACGTTGAGCATCGCTTCGGCCAGGGATTCCGCATAGGCTTCCGACCGCTTGACGATATTGCCGGTGTTTTTGTCGCGCCATAGCGCCACGAGCGCGCTCAGCAGCTCCTCCCGATCCTTGAAGAACCAGTAGAAGCTGGTGCGCGAGAGATTGAGCTTCTTCGCCAGCGGCAGAATTTTCACCGAATCCACGCCGGATTCCAGCAGGGAGTGGTAAGCTGCTTCCAGCCATCCCTCCTGCGATCCGCGCCAGCCGGTGTCGTTCAAAGCCTGATCCATGCACTATCTCCTATCAAATTATGAAGCCGCGCACAAGGAAAATGTACATCAGTGTCGAATGTGACGACTTTACTGTTTTCATCGTTGACACATATGTACATTGCGCTTAGCGTTCCCCTCGATGTTTTAATCCGGAACCACGGCCCATGTCGAATGATCCCCTTCTGCAGCCCTATCAGCTCAAGCATTTGAAGTTGCGCAACCGTATCATCGTGACGTCTCATGAGCCGGCCTATCCGGAAGACGGCATGCCGAAGGAGAAGTATCGCGCCTATACGGTGGAGCGCGCAAAGGGCGGGGTGGCTGTGACGATGACGGCGGGCTCGGCGGCCGTTTCCAAGGATAGTCCGCCTGTTTTCAACAATCTGCTTGCCTATAAGGACGAGATCGTTCCGTGGATCAGGGAGATGACTGACGCCGTACACGAAGAGGGTGCGGCAATCATGATCCAGCTGACCCATCTTGGCCGGCGCACGCGCTGGGACAAGGGCGACTGGCTGCCGGTCGTCGCCCCCTCGCATCATCGCGAGGCTTCGCACCGCGCCTTCCCGAAGAAGTTGGAAGATTGGGATATCGAGCGCATCATCAAGGATTTCGCCGACGCGGCCGAACGCATGAAGGCGGGCGGCATGGACGGCGTCGAGTTGGAGGCTTACGGCCACCTGATCGACCAGTTCGTATCTCCGCTCACCAACGAACTCGACGGCCCCTATGGCGGCTCGCTCGATAACCGCCTGCGTTTCTGTTTCGACGTGTTCAAGGCGATCCGCAAAAGAGTGGGCGACGATTTCATTCTCGGCCTGCGCTATACCGCCGATGAATGTCTTCCCGGCGGTACCGGCAAGGCCGAAGGCATCGAAATTTCCAAGCGCCTGAAGGAAAGCGGCCTCATCGATTACCTGAACGTGATCCGCGGCCACATCGATACCGATGCGGGTCTCACCGACGTGATCCCGATCCAGGGGATGGCGAATTCGCCGCATCTCGACTTCGCCGGCGAGATCCGCGCCGCGACCAACTTCCCGACCTTCCATGCGGCGAAGATTCCCGATGTCGCCACCGCCCGCCACGCGATCGCGGCCGGCAAGGTCGACATGGTCGGCATGACCCGCGCCCACATGACCGACCCGCACATCGTCCGCAAGATCATCGAAAAGCGGGAAGAGGATATCCGTCCCTGCGTCGGCGCCAATTATTGTCTCGATCGCATCTATCAGGGCGGAGCCGCCTATTGCATCCATAATGCCGCGACCGGCCGCGAACTGACCATGCCGCATATCGTAGCGAAGGCCGAGGCCAGGAAAAAGGTCGTCATCGTCGGCGCCGGCCCGGCCGGTCTGGAAGCGGCGCGCGTCGCCGGAGAGCGCGGCCATCAGGTCGTCGTCTTCGAAGCGGCGAACAATGCCGGCGGACAGGTCCGGCTCACTGCCCAGAGCGAGCGCCGCAGGGAAATGATCAGCATTATCGACTGGCGCATGAGCCAGTGCGAGAAATACGACGTCACCTTCCACTTCAACACATGGGCGGAAGCCGACACGATCGAAGCCGAGCGCCCCGACGTCGTCATCATCGCGACCGGCGGCTTGCCGCATACCGAGGTTCTCTCTCGCGGCAACGAGCTGGTGGTCTCCTCCTGGGACATCATCTCCGGTGATGTGAAGCCTGGCACCAACGTGCTGATCTTCGACGATGCCGGCGACCATGCCGGTCTTCAGGCGGCGGAGTTTCTTGCCAAGGCGGGCGCCAAGGTTGAGATCATGACGCCGGACCGGTCCTTTGCGCCCGAGGTCATGGCGATGAACCTGGTGCCCTATATGCGCTCTCTCCAGAAGCATGACGTGACCTTCACGGTTACCTATCGCCTGGAGGCGGTCGAGAAGAGCGGCAACCAGCTCGTCGCCCATGTCGGCAGCGATTACGGTGGGATTGCCAAACAGAGCAGCTTCGACCAGATCGTCGTCAATCACGGGACCATCCCGCTCGACGAACTCTATTTCGAGCTGAAGCCCAGCTCGAGCAATCTCGGCGAGATGTCGCACGACCAGCTTCTTTCGGGAGAGCCGCAGTCCATCATGCGCAATCCCGAGGGCAGGTTCCAGCTGTTTAGGATCGGCGATGCTGTCGCTGCGCGCAATACGCATGCCGCCATTTATGACGGTCTGCGCATCGCCAAGGATATATGATCGCAGCAGCGACCGCTCGTCGGCCGGTCATTTCGGGGGGGTGATATGAGTTTACGTGAACAAAGCCTCCAGTCTTTCGTGGATGCCGCGTCTCTGGCTTTTGATCGGTTCGCGAAGGCCCCGGAGGCCCGGCGGTCGATCCGTCAATTTTTTGCGGCGCTGGAGCAGCCGGGGGTCGCGCGTGCGGGGGAGGGAAGCCGGTTGCCCGTCTGCGCTCAGCTTGATGTGGCGCTTGCGGTTGATCCCTCCTATGATCCTTTGCTGGTGCGATTGATCGAGGCGTTCAAAGGCATCGAGCCGATGCTTGAATGGCGCCGACGCACCAAGTATGACCACACCGCCGGCGACAATTTCGTCGATGGGCATGCCAATGCCATGCTCATCGGCCCAGGAGGATTGGAGGAGCGGAGCGACCTTTGGCTGGGTGTGACATTGCTGGCGCCGCACGTGCGCTATCCCGATCACGACCACGCGCCGGAGGAAGTTTATCTCGTGCTTTCCGAGGGGGAGTTTCAGCAGGGGGAGGGAGACTGGTTTTCGCCTGGTATCGGCGGATCATTCTACAATATCCCCGGGATCAAACATGCCATGAGGTCGGTGGATACACCGCTCTTCGCCTTCTGGGCGCTGCTTGCCGAACGGCCGCACTGACGGCCGGCAGTCTAGAAATAAAGGGGTTTTGCAAATGAAGATTCTCGTGCCCGTCAAACGGGTTGTCGACTACAACGTGAAGATCCGGGTGAAGCCGGACGGTTCCGGTGTCGAGCTTGCCAATGTGAAGATGTCGATGAACCCGTTCGACGAGATCTCGGTGGAAGAGGCGCTGCGGCTGAAGGAAGCCGGTAAGGCCGAGGAAGTGGTGGTGGTCTCGATCGGCCCTGCCAAGGCCGAGGAGACGCTGAGAACCGCGCTTGCGATGGGCGCCGACCGGGCGATCCTGGTCGAGACCGACGATGCGGTCGAGCCGCTCGCCGTCGCCAAGATCCTCAGGGGTGTCGCCGATGCCGAACAGCCGGGCCTTGTTATCGTCGGCAAACAGGCGATCGACGACGACAGCAACCAGACCGGCCAGATGCTGGCGGCTCTCTTGGGCTATGCCCAGGCGACCTTCGCCTCGAAGATCGAGATCGGTGACGGCAAGGCGCAGGTCACCCGTGAGGTCGATGGCGGCCTGCAGACGATCGAGATCAAGCTGCCGGCGGTGGTCACCTCGGACCTCAGGCTGAACGAACCGCGTTATGCCTCGCTGCCGAATATCATGAAGGCGAAGAAGAAGCCGCTCGACAAGAAGTCGCCTGCCGATTTCGGTGTCGATACGACGCCGCGGCTGAAGGTGCTGAAGACCGAGGAGCCGTCCGGCCGCAAGGCCGGCGTCAAGGTCAAGTCGGTCGCCGAACTTGTCGACAAGCTGAAGAACGAAGCCGGCGTGCTTTAAGGCAGGAAAGAGAGAACACCATCATGACCATTCTTCTTCTGGCCGACCACGACAATGTCAGCCTTTCCGATCAGACCGCCAAGGCGCTGACGGCCGCTTCCCAGATCGGCGGCGACGTGCATGTGCTCGTCGCCGGCAAGGGCGCCAAGGCTGCGGCCGATGCGGCTGCCAAACTCTCCGGCGTCTCCAAGGTGCTGCTTGCCGAAAGCGACGAACTTGCCAACAATCTGGCCGAACCGCTGGCCGACCTGATCGTCTCGCTGGCAGGCAGCTATGACGCCATCCTCTCGGCCGCCACCTCGGTCGGCAAGAACGTGCTGCCGCGGGTGGCGGCGCTCCTCGATGTCGCCCAGGTCTCGGAGATCATCGAAGTGATTTCCGCCGATACCTTCAAGCGCCCGATCTATGCCGGCAATGCCATTCAGACGGTGCAGGCAAGCGATGCCAGACGAGTGATCACCGTGCGCACCGCCTCCTTTGCCTCGGCACCGACAAGCGGCTCGGCCAGCGTCGAGGCGATCCCGGCGGTCTCCGACCCGGGTCTGTCGCGTTTCGTCGGCGATGCGCTGTCGGCCTCCGACCGTCCGGAGCTGACCTCGGCGAAGATCATCCTGTCCGGCGGCCGGGCACTCGGCTCGGCCGAGAAGTTCAAGGAAGTCATCCTGCCGCTTGCCGACAAGCTCGGAGCCGCCGTCGGCGCATCCCGCGCCGCCGTCGATGCCGGTTATGCGCCGAACGATTGGCAAGTCGGTCAGACCGGCAAGGTGGTGGCGCCCGATCTCTATATCGCCTGCGGCATCTCCGGGGCCATCCAGCATCTGGCCGGCATGAAGGACAGCAAGGTGATCGTCGCCATCAACAAGGACGAGGAGGCGCCGATCTTCCAGGTTGCCGATTACGGCCTGGTCGCCGATCTGTTCGAGGCCCTGCCGGAATTGGAAAAGGCGCTCTAAGCGAGGGGACTGAACGTGGCGCGCGCGGTGGGACGTCCAATCAAACGTGGGGCCGACCTTCTTCTGAACGATGAGGAAAAGCCGGCCTATATCAGACTGCACGACATCGGCAGGGAAAGGCGTCCTCGGCCGCTGCAGGAATTCCTCAACGACGTCGGCGGCCTGATGTTGTCGGCCGACGCCCCTGCCGTCGCCAGTTTCGTCGCGGGCAAGGTTCTGCAGAGGCTGCTCAAAACAGGCAAGGTGCGCCCGCTGGAGAGTGGGCCTCTTGCCGGTGCACCCGAGGGGCTCGATGACGCCATTGGCCATCTTGCCAAATCAGGACGGAAATATGAGGCGATTGCCAGCCAATTCAGAAGTCTTGCCGACAGCCTGCTCTGGCGACGCGGCCGCTCAGGCCCGTTTGCAAGCCTGAATTTCGGCAACACGCATTCTCATGCTGTTGTGGTCGGTCCCGGCGGCATGGAGGAGCGCGCCGATCTCAGGGTCGGCGTGATCTATATGGACCGCTATACCCGTTTTCCCGATCATGTTCAGACGCAGCCTCGGGCCTTCATTCTGCTTTCGCCCGCAGAAATCTGCCTTGGCAATTCGCAGTGGTTTTCTGCCGCGACTGGCACAGTCTTCGCGAACGATGCGGGGCAATCATTCGCGATAAGATGCACGGCAAAGCCGCTTCTCGCGGTCTGGTGCCAGGTTGAGCCGGAGACGTGACGAGGTTGGTCTTCGCGGCGATCGGCGAGGGCCGGTGGAGGGGCCCAGTCTGTCCGAATATATAGCAGTCAGAATTGAATTTAAGGAAGGATATCAAAATGGACGTTCGCGCCGCCGTAGCCGTTCAGGCCGGAAAACCGCTCGAAGTGATGACCGTGCAGCTGGAAGGCCCGCGGGCCGGTGAAGTGCTGGTCGAGGTCAAGGCGACCGGCATCTGCCACACCGACGATTTCACCCTGTCCGGCGCCGATCCGGAAGGCCTGTTCCCGGCGATCCTCGGCCATGAGGGTGCCGGCATCGTCGTCGATGTCGGTCCCGGCGTCACCTCGGTCAAGAAGGGCGACCACGTCATTCCGCTCTACACGCCGGAATGCCGCGAATGTTATTCCTGCCTTTCCCGCAAGACCAATCTCTGCACGGCGATCCGCTCGACCCAGGGCCAGGGTGTGATGCCGGACGGCACCTCGCGATTCTCGATCGGCAAGGACAAGATCCATCACTATATGGGCTGCTCGACCTTCGCCAATTTCACCGTGCTGCCGGAGATTGCCCTTGCCAAGGTCAATCCCGACGCGCCCTTCGACAAGATCTGCTATATCGGCTGCGGCGTCACCACCGGCATCGGCGCGGTGATCAACACCGCCAAGGTCGAGATCGGTTCGACCGCGATCGTCTTCGGTCTCGGCGGCATCGGCCTCAACGTGCTGCAGGGCCTGCGGCTGGCCGGCGCCGACATGATCATCGGGGTCGACATCAATAATGACCGCAAGGAATGGGGCGAGAAGTTCGGCATGACGCATTTCGTCAATCCGAAGGAGGTCGGCGACGACATCGTGCCCCATCTCGTCAATATGACCAAGCGTAAAGGCGACCTGATCGGCGGCGCCGACTACACCTTCGACTGCACCGGCAACACCAAGGTGATGCGCCAGGCGCTGGAATCCTCCCACCGCGGCTGGGGCAAGTCGATCATCATCGGCGTTGCCGGCGCCGGCCAGGAGATCTCGACGCGTCCGTTCCAGCTGGTCACCGGCCGCAACTGGATGGGCACCGCCTTCGGCGGCGCGCGCGGCCGTACCGACGTGCCGAAGATCGTCGACTGGTACATGCAGGGCAAGATCCAGATCGATCCGATGATCACCCATACGATGCCGCTCGACGACATCAACAAGGGCTTCGACATGATGCACAAGGGCGAAAGCATCCGCGGCGTGGTGGTGTACTAAGCCATGAAAACCATCTCGATCGACAAGTCTTACGGCGGCACTCAAGGGGTTTATGTCCATCGCTCGGAGGCCTGCGACTGCGACATGACCTTTGCGGTATTCGTGCCGCCGCAGGCAGATAAGGGCAATTGCCCAGTGCTGTGGTACCTGTCCGGCCTGACCTGCACGCATGCCAATGTCATGGACAAAGGCGAATATCGGCGGCTTGCCGCCGAGCTCGGACTGATCGTCGTCTGCCCGGACACCAGCCCTCGCGGCGACCACGTGCCGGATGAACCCGACAATTGGCAATTCGGAAAGGGCGCCGGTTTTTACCTCGATGCCACCGAGCCGCCGTTTTCGGCGAATTATCGCATGTACAGCTACATCACCGACGAGTTGCCGCGCCTGCTTGCCGCGGAATTTCCCGTCGATATGGGCCGCCAGGGAATTTTCGGCCACTCGATGGGCGGACATGGCGCGATCACCATCGCGCTGAAGAATTCCGACCGCTTCCGGAGCTGCTCGGCGTTCGCGCCGATCAGCCATCCCTCGGTCTCCGGCTGGTCGAAACCGGCATTGCGTAAATATCTCGGAGCCGACGAGGCGACCTGGCGGGCCTATGATTCCTGCTCGCTGATCGAAGACGGGCATCGGTTCCCGGAACTGTTCGTCGATCAGGGGACGGCCGACAGCTTCCTGGAGGACGGCTTACGACCCGACGAGCTCAGGCAAGCCTGCGAGGCGGCGGGCATTCCCCTGCAGCTTCGCATGCAGGAAGGCTACGGCCACTCCTACTTTTTCATTTCGACATTCATGGAGGACCATCTGCGCTGGCACGCGCAGAGGTTGGGGAGTTGATTGCAGAGCTCGGCCGGGCATAACGCAAACGGCCAGGGAGGGAAGGAGAGAAGCAATGAGCATAGCCATTCATCCGGCATTGGATTCAGGCTTTCGAGCAACTGACGCCGCCTTTGCCGGCGGGACGCTGGTGTGCAAATGCACGAGCAATCCCGTCAAGGTGAGGATCAAGGGCGATATCGCCCATAACCACGCCTGCGGCTGCACCAAATGCTGGAAGCCCGAGGGGGCCGCCTTTTCGGTCGTGGCAGTTGCGCCGACCGAGAGCGTCGAAGTCCTCGAGAACGGCGACAAGCTCGCCGTCGTCGATGCGGCTGCCTTGATTCAGCGGCACGCCTGCAAGGAATGCGGCGTGCACATGTATGGGCCCGTCGAGCGCGAACATGCGTTCCAGGGATTGTCGTTCGTCCATCCGGAGCGCTTCCAGGAAGGCGGCTGGGCGAAGCCCGGTTTTGCGGCCTTCGTGTCGTCGATCATCGAAAGCGGCTTCGATCCTTCGAAGATGGACGCGGTCAGAGCGCAGCTGAAGGCATCGGGCCTCGAGCCCTATGATTGCCTGTCACCCGGCTTGATGGACTACATCGCAACCTGGACCGCCAAGAAGAGCGGCGTGCTCGCCTCGTAAACGCACGGGGAGCGCCGATCTCTGCGCTCCCCGACAAAGCCGCTGTTCGGATATCGGGATATCGCGCCGTGGTTTTGGTAGTAGCGACCCGGGATCGCCTTGGCGATCGGCGTCCCGGTTGTTATCTCCTACTGTCTATTGACGACCTTGATCGGCTTAGTGGACTGGCCTCGATTTGATCCAACGTGTCCGCCATACGTCCACCCGCTGCTGCGGTCGCCATGCTTAGGCTTTGGATAGGCGAGGGCTGATCGTAGCGATGCCGCCCGCATCCGCCTTATCCCCTCGATATCCGCACCGCCAAAGAGCTCATCGAAGAGACGCTCGGGACCATGCCGTCTCAAGATTTGGCTTGGCTTTGCGCTGCCGAGCATCTTGGCAGGCATTGGGGAGACATCTACGGCGCAATTAGGACACTCGACATCGCCACGCCGATCGGTGGAGCGATCGGCATCATGGTACTGATGCTTGACCGGATAACCAGAGTCTCGCTCGGCTGGAACATGGAGGAACTCGTGAATCCGTAAGCCTTTCATTTTCGCCTGGCGCCTTCCTTCCTGGTGCTGGCCGTCGATTGGCTCAACACACAACCTTCACAGGCCGCGTTGACGCAGACGCAGGTACACGACCTTAAGCCGGCATTATCGAAGGCTGGGCGCATGTCGTCGGCCACAAAACCATTTTGTTGACGACCGTGATCCGCTCGCGCACGGTTTTCAGATTCGATGATCGCGGCTTGTGAGCAGAGGCGGCAAGGAGATGACTATGCGACCGGAGCAGCATCGGCAGGGAGACGGCGCCGCGAAATCCGGTGCCCGGCTCAAGGTGGGGTTCGTGCTGTCGCGGTCGTTTACGCTGTCGGCCTTCGCACTCTTCATCGACACGCTGCGGCTTGCCAGTGATGAGCAGGATCGGTCCGGAAGGGTGCTTGCCGACTGGCAGGTGATCGGCAGCACGCGGCATCTGATCACCTCGAGCTGCGGCGTCCAGGTTGCTCCGACCTCCGATTTCGTCGATCCGTTGAAATTCGACTACATCGTCGTCGTTGGTGGGCTTCTGACGGTGGAAAACCCCGTCGACCAGCAGACCATCACCTTTCTCAAGCAGGCGGATGCCAAGAAGGTGCCGTTGATCGGCGTCTGCACCGGGTCGTTCATTCTTGCGGCCGCGGACCTGATGAAGCGGCACGAGTCCTGCGTGAGCTGGCTGCATTACAAGGAGTTTCGCGAGCGGTTTCCCGACCTCGGCGTTCGGTCCGACCGGCTCTTCAATCTCGATCGCCAGCGCGGATCCTGCGCCGGCGGCAGCAGCGCGGCCGACATGGCGGCGTTGCTGGTCAGGAAATATATCAGCCGGGATGCCGAGCGAAATGCGCTTGAGGTGCTTCAGATCGAAAAGGCCCGGGCGCCGGCGGACATACAGCCCCGCCGTCCGCTGTATGACGATTATGACGACGCCCGCGTCAAGGCGGCGATGATTACGATGGAACAGTTCGTCGACGGCAGCATATCGATCCAGAAGCTTGCCGCGATGGTTGGCCTGTCACGGCGGCAGTTGGAGAGAATTTTCATCGACAAGACGGGAATGTCTCCTGCCAAGGCCTATAATCGGGTCCGCATGGAGCGGGCAAAATCGATCCTGGTCCAGTCGAAGGCGCCGCTGATCGAGATCGCGCTTGACGTCGGCTTCGAAAATGCCTCGCAGTTCACGCGAACTTTCAAGCGGACCTTCGGGCAGACCCCGTCGCAGCATCGCGCGGCGGCTTCAAGAGCGCACTGAGCAGGCTTCAGATGTCTTCCCACGGGAAGCTGTCCAGCCGCTCCGCGCCCTCGGCCGTGATCAGGGCCTGGGTTTCCAGTTTGATGCTCTCGGACCCGGCCTCGGCGATCAGGCTTTCGACGTTGAGCACCATGTTCTCCTCGATGATGCCGCTGAAATCGGCATCGAAATCCGGGTGCAGCGGCACCCCCGGCCATTCGTCGGCCATGCCGGTGCCGTGCAGGGCCAGGGTGTAGCGATAAGGCTGATATTTCTCCGGGATTTGCCACGACAGTTCGTTGAACTCCCGAAACGTCATGCCGGGCCTGATGACTGACAGATTATGTTCGATCTGGTCCCTGGCTGCCGCGTAAAGCTCCTTCTGCTTGGAATTCATCGCCACATGTCCACACGTCCACGAGCGCGAGAGGTCGGCGCAATAGCCGTAGGGGCCGATCATATCGGTGTCGAAGGAGATCATCTCGCCGCGCTCGATCACGTAGTCCGAACATTCCTGATACCAGGGATTGGTTCTGGTGCCCGCGGTCAGCAGTTTGGTTTCCAGCCACTCGCCGCCGCTACGCGCATTTTCGAAGTGCAGCTCGGCCCAGATCTCCCGCTCGGTGCGGCCTGGCTCCGATACCTCGTACATCCGCGCCATGCCGGCTTCGCAGATGCGGATCGTCCAGCGCATCAGCTCGATTTCCTCGGGGCTCTTGATCGATCGCGCCCGTTCGGCCAGCTCCTGGCCGTCGAGAAGGGTAAATCCGCGTTCGGTAAGTTCGAACGCGCCTGAAGGCTCGAGCCTGTCGACGGCGATGCGTCTGTTGGCGGCATTCCCCTTCACGATGTCGGAGATCTCGTCCGCCCAGGCCTTCAGGCGGGGTTCCACGAGGTTGCCCGCGGTGAAGAAGATCCAGGATTTCGATGGCCGGATTTCGTCGATGCCGGACAGCCCGTCATTGACGTGTTCGGCGCCTTCGAATTCGAAAATGATCGCCGGGCCGTCGGCCAGGATCAATGCATAACGTGAGGGATTATGCATCGTCCAGATGCTCATATTCGAGGAGTCGAAGGCATAGCGGATGTTGACGGGATCATAGAGCAGCAGGGCGCCGCAATCCCATTCGCGCATCTTCATGCGCAGCCGCTCCAGCCGGTAGCGACGCGCCTGGTCAAGCGTCGCGGGGGGCACCGGACTGATGAGAGGCCGGTCCGCTCCATCGGGATTGAGGTAGGCCTGCTTGCGCTCGTCCTTGAAGACGGCCGAGCCGGTCAGCTCGACGGAATCGTTTTCGTCTCGCAACATCGGCATGATCCCTGTTGTCGGTGAGTATTGCGGTGTCGCTCAGCGTTCGATGACGAGATCGCTGAGCGGCTTCGAGCAGCAGGGCAGGAAAAAGCCGGCGTCGATCTCGCGTTGCCGGATACCGCCATTATGGTTCATCTCCACCGAGCCGGAGACAAGCTTCGACTTGCAGGTTCCACAGACCCCGTTCGAGCACGAGGAGGGCAGGCGGACGCTGCCCTTCTTTGCCGCTGAAAGCACGGTCTGGTCCGACGGGACTTCCAACGTCTTATTCTGTTTCGAGAATTCGACCTGGAAAGCCCTCGTCGTCGGCCGTGCTTCGACTTCGAGGCCTGGCTCGTCGATGACCGCGGCGTCGAAGCTCTCTTCGATATAATTTTCTGCCGGGACGCCGAGAGCAGCCGTTATCGATCGCGCCGCCGCCATGAACGGGGCGGGACCGCAGCACATGACGACGCGTTCGGCGATGTCGGGAACGGCAAGCTTGAGGAATTCCGGCGAGATCCGGCCGGTCAGCCCTGGCCATGATAATTCGCCGGCGACCGTCTCGGGAAGAAACTGGAGACGCAGTCCCTTCATCCTCGCTGCGAGCCCCGAAAGGTCATGGCGAAAGATCAGATCGGCAGGCGTTCTCGCCGCGTGCAGGAAGACGATGTCCGACGCTTCGTAGCGGTCTGCCAGATCCCGCGTGATCGACATGACGGGCGTGATGCCCGAACCTCCGGAGAGTAGCAGAAGCTTGATCTTCTTGCCGTTGGGCCGGACGAAATGACCAAGCGGTCCCTGACCCTTGACGGTCATGCCTGGCGCCATGTGGTCATGGAGCCAGTTTGATATCCTGCCGCCGGGCACGCGCTTGACCGTCACCGTAAAGGCGTTGCTTCGATGGGGCGACGACGAGATGCTGTAGCATCGTGCCTCGCCATCCGAACCCGTCGGGAAGTCGAACAGAAAATACTGGCCGGCATCGAAGTGGAAATGCTTGCCTTCGGGCGACGCGAACGTGAAGCTTTTCACGTCATGCGTCTCCTGATGGACGTCGAGACAGACGAGGGTCTCGTCCGTCTCCGGATCCCAGACCTGCTGCGCGCTCTGACCTAGACGCATGGATGTGAGATCAATACCCATGAGCGCGCATCCGGTCGATGTACCAGGTAGCGAACTTGTCGAGGTTCGTCTCGGAGAAGCGGGAATAGGGGCCCGGCTGATAGGCGGGATCCGTTGCGCCGGCGTGAGAGCGGGCGACGAGATCGGCGTCCTGATCCGTCGTTGCGACCCAGACATCCGTCAGCTTGTCGAGATCGTAGTCGACCCCTTCGACGGCGTCCTTGTGGACCAGCCACTTGGTACGGACCAGCGTCTTGCCCGCCGAGAGCGGGATGACGGTTGCGACCACCGCATGGTCGCCCATGAAGTGGTTCCAGCTGTTATGACCCCAGAGATGGGTGTCGCCGAGATCCTTGCGGGTCATTTGTCCGAGAAGTTTAGACGATGCGGCGGTGGCGTCGTGGGTCTGGGATTCGCCGGCGCCTGCGATGATCAGCCGCTGCGTGCGGAAGTTGGTGGCGCAGTCGGCGAGCTGTTCGACGGCAGCCGAGGGAAAGCCGTCGGCTTCCCATGCCTTGGTCCGCTCTTCATACATCCTGAAATGCTCTTCGGCCTGTTCGCGATCCTCCGGGCTCAGCGTCTCAGGGTCGAAACCGAAGTCGAGATCGACGAAGGAGACGCAGAGTTCCGGATGGTTGGCGGAGCAGTGATAGCACTCGCGATTGTTCTCCATCGTCAGCTTCCAGTTGCCGTCCTCGATGACATCGGTCTGGTGCGCGATCTTGGTATTGCGGATATCGTAGGGCGCGAGGCGCTCGACCATCGCCTGTTCGAGGCCGGCAATGTCCTCGGGCGGATTGTCGGAGAGGCAGACGTAGATCAGGCCGCCGATCGATTTGAAGGTAACCGGCTTGAGACCATGGCAGTCCTTGTCGAAATCCTTGCCCATATGGGGCGCGTAGCTGAGCTCGCCCGTCAGCTCATAGGTCCAGGTGTGATAGGGACAGACGAGCTTCGAAACGATCGTGTTGCCGGGGTTGAGAAGACGGGAGCCGCGATGGCGGCAGACATTGTGCAGCACCCGAATTTCACCGTCGTCGTCGCGCAGCAGGATCAGGCTCGTCTTGCCGATATCGATCACCGTGGCGTCGCCGGGTTCGGGGACATCACAGTCGAGGCCGACACAAATCCAGTGCTTGTGGAAGAAGACGTCGATATCAGCTTCGAAAACGTCTTCTCTGACATAGAGGCCGGCCGGAAGCGAATGACCTTCAGAGCGGGAGTCGAGCAGTGCTGAAATGGAAGATGGGAGCCTGTTTAGCATCAGAACCTCTTATGTGAGAGTTTCCCTAGATTGCGCTTGCAGTGCTGGGCTTTCAACGGCATAAAAAATCACGCTCGCATAAGTTTTTCTCATGTGAAGAGGCCGAGATGCAATTTCGAAGACGGCTTCCGTCGCTGACCGCATTGGTGACCCTGGAGGCGGTGCTGCGCAGGAAAAGCTTCACCCTGGCAGCAAGCGAACTCGGGGTCACCCAAGCCGCGGTCAGCCGGCAGATCGCGTTGCTGGAGGAGGAGTTCGGCCTGGCCTTATTCGTGCGCAAGCATCGCGCGATCGAGCCGACGGCGGCGTGCATCAGCCTTGGCGCGACACTGGCGAAGAGTTTCGCCGATATCGCCGAGAGTGTGGAAGCGCTTCAGTCGCGCAGTCAGGACGTGGTGACGATCGGCGCAACCGTTGCATTCTCTTCCTTCTGGTTGCTGCCGCGGCTGGCTGAATTCCGCCGCGCCAATCCTGGCATTCTGGTGCGGGTGATATCCCAGGACAGCCCGATTGCGCTGGACGGCGGGGAGGTCGACGTGGCGATTCGCTACGGCCTGCCTCCCTTCAGCGATGGAACGGTCATCGCCTCGCGCGGCGATGTCATTTCCCCCGTCTGCTCTCCCGACTATCTCCGGCGTCGAGGAGATGGTCCGCTCGGCTCGGCGGACGAATTCATCGAAACGGATGTTGTCGATCGTTCCTGGTATAGCTGGTCGCAATGGGTTTCGTTCACCGGCGCCAATATCGAGGTCAAGCCGTCGCTTCGGTTCAGCCATTATACCGAGACCATCGCCGCCGCACGCGCCGGGCAGGGCATTGCCTTGGGATGGCGCATGCTGATCGGCACTTTTCTCGATGACGGAACCCTGGTGCGCGCCGAAGAAAGCGAGCTTGCCGCGGAAGATCGCTATAACGTGATAGTGCCTGTCAAAGCCAAGCGCAGTAATGCCCGCGACCTCGCCGCCGCCTGGCTGACCGCATCGCTGCACGGTTGATCATAAGCCGAGCCCGGACGTTGCCGTCCGGTGCACACCTTGCGGGACGAAGGTGAACCGATCCGACAGACCCAGAAAATCCGCGGCCAGATGAACGACGGAAAGCCACATTTCCGTTCCCTGCAGGCTCGGTTCACCGCCGTCGGCGAATGGAAAGCCCTCGCCATCCCGCCATCGACCCAAGGCTCTTGAGATGAGATTGCGGGCGATCACCTCGCCATCGGCTCGCCTGTAATCGGTTTGCCGGGCAATCAGCAGCAGCGGATGGATCGTATCGAGCAGGTTACACGCATTGTATTGCGCGCCAACAAAACCCTTGTGATTGCGATAATTGAGGTGAACCGTTTCGAGCGAAGCCTGCGGGTGGGGAAGCGGAAGGCCGAATTGCGCGTAGGTGCCGCGCGTCAGGCGATAAAAGCCGTTCACCGGCTGCAGCCATCCTTCCAGCGCCGTCGGCTCGCCCCATAGGCCGGAGACGGTATTGGCATTGCGGCCCAGCCACTCGAAGAGCGCCTGGCGGGGACCTCTGATGCCGAAATGCCTGGCATTGAAGTACATGGCGGTGCCGATGGCATCGACCACGCTGCCGGCGTGCCATGCCCGGCTCGACCAGGGCAAGGCGCTCAGCCATTGCTCCAGCTCGTCAGCGCCGAGCTGTACCGCCTGGATGGGGTGTCGTGGCCCAGAGCCAAGCAGCTCAAGTGCATAGCCGACCGAAAGGATGTTGTAGAGTGCCTTCGGATCTTCCCTCAACGCCCGGTCATTCACACGGGAATGCTCTTCCGGGAAAAGGCCGGTCTCGCGATCCTGAAGCCCTTGGAGAAGCGCGACGGTCTCCGACGGAACGAGGCCCGCCGGCAAGTGGCCGAAACCGGCGGCGATCTCGATTGCATCGCATAGATGCCGGATCGCCGGTCTCCTGACGCCGTCCGCCTCCAGCGATTCATAGGATTCCGACGTTTTCCAGCGTGCGAGAATATCCGGCCATTGCTCTTTGGCTTTCTGGCCAAGCCTGACCAGTTGATCTTCGACGTCTGCAGAGCCGGATTTCTTCGCCGCCGAGCCCCGGCTTCGAAGCACCCTTGCCGGAACGCCGCCGGCAATCGACAAAGCGGGAATGTCCTGCGTGACCACGGCCCCGGCGGCGATCACCGCACCATTTCCGATCGTGACGCCATCAAGGATTACGCAATTTGCGCCGATCCAGACATCGTCACCGATCACGATGCCGAGGCTGATGACTCCCTGGCGGTGTATAGGTCGATCAGGATCGTCGAAGCCGTGATTGAAGCCGACAATCGATGCGTGCGAGGCAATCCGTACCCCATTGCCGCATGTCACCTTGCCGGACACGCAGGCATAGGGATTGATGCTGCAGTCGTCGCCGAGGATCACGTCACCTCGAACGAGCGCGTGCCCGGCGATCCAGGACCGCTCGCCCATCGCCAGGCTTTCGGTGAAGATCGCGGCACCCTCGGCAATATAGGATGTCTCGGCCAATTCAGCCCCGCACGCCCGCCGAAGCTCCGCCTTGCGGGCGAGGTGCGAGGGATGATCGAGGTCGGATGCAATGCGTTCCCACGGAAGATATTGAAGCCTGCGCGCTTCCCCATCTTCGCTCGCCGATGTTTGCGGACGATTGGCGTGATCCATCCTGCTCCTCATTCGCGGATTCGGCTGCCGAATATTCGTCTGCCTTCAGCGGTCGTTTGGCGCCCGGCATCAGACAGCGTGATCCGGTCGAAAGCAAGACTGCCGACGATGATAACCAGAACGCGCTCAGGTCAGACGGGCTGAGCCGTAGGCCGGAACAGGATTTCGTTGATATCGACATTGTCGGGCTCGTTCACCGCGAAGGCGACCGTTCGGGCGAAGGTGTCGGCGCCGATGGCGATCTGGCTGACGAACTCCTTCGTGCCCGCCTGAATGTCCTTTTCGCTGATATGTTCGAGGAGCTCGGTGCTGACCGCGCCGGGTGAAATGATCGTCGTGCGAATATTATACGGCTTCACTTCCCCTCGCAGCCCTTCCGAGAGGGCGCGGACGGCGAACTTCGTGGCGCAATAGACGGCAGCACCTGGATCGACCACATGGCCGTAGACCGAGGACACGTTGATGATGTGCCCAGACTTCTGCGTCTTCATATGGGGAAGCGCTGCCGCGATGCCGTAGAGCACGCCCTTTATATTCACGTCGATCATGCGATCCCATTCGTCGACTTTGAGCCGTTCGAGCGGCGCGAGCGGCATCAGGCCCGCATTGTTCAGCATCACATCGATACGACCGTACGCATCGACCGCCGCGTCGACGAGGTTCTTGACCTGATATCGATCCGTTACATCGGTCTGGACGGCCTTGGCCCTATAGCCTTTGCCGGTCAGTTCCGCAGCCAGTGCGGTGATGCGATCGCTGCGGCGCGCCCCGAGGACGACCGAGGCGCCGCGCTCGGCGAGGTGACGTGCGGTGGCTTCGCCAAGTCCGCTGCTTGCCCCGGTGATGACGACGACTTTGTTTGTGATTCCTTCAGACATGACGATCTCCTGGTTTGAGGCTTCGGAAGGTTCAGGCACGACGGCCGGCTAGGGCGGCAAGGGCAGCCGAACCGGTGAGAAGGCAGGCGGCCAGAAGGAAGGTGCTCCACCATCCCGTGGTGTCGAACAATACGCCGCCGGCGAAAGCGCCGCCAGCAATGGCGAGTTGGATCAGCGCCACTTGCAGTCCACCTGCCGCTTCCAGCTCGCCGGGGACGATCGCGGCCATCCAGGTGTTCCAGGCGACCGGAATAGGGGTGGAGAAAAATCCCCACAGGACGAGCAGAGATACGGTAATCGCCGCAATCGGGCTGAGAGCGATCAGCAGCAAGGCAAGGATCGCCAGAGCAGCCGGCAATCCGACGAGAAAGAGCAGGAGGTGCCGCCGGGCGAGGAAGCCGATAACGGAGGTTCCTGCCAGGCCGCCGACGCCAAGGCCGAGAAGCACCATGGACAGGGTATTCAATCCCAATCCCGTGACGACCTCGAGGAACGGACGAAGGTAAATGGAGAGTGCGTTCTGGCCGATGAAGGCGAGACCGGTCGCCGCCATTCCAACCGCGAATGTGCGATTTCGCAGCAGCCCGAGGATGTTGGCCGCCGAGACGATGGCAGTTGCCGGCATCCTCGGCAGGACGACCAGTTGCCAGGCGAGTGCGGCCATTCCGATCGGCACGGTGACCAGGAAGGCACCGCGCCATCCGATCAGCCCGCCGAGGAAGCTGCCGAGCGGTGCGGCAAGGACGAGCGCGAATGCGGTGCCGCCCTGCAGCAGGGCGATAGCCTTGGGCAGGTCATGGCTGGAGGCCAGGCGTGACAGAATAGCCGTCGACAGCGACCAGAAGCCGCCGATCGACATGCCGACCAGAGCCCGTCCGACGAGAAAGACGAGGAAGTTCGGCGCAAGGGCAACCGCCAGGCTCGAAGCAACCAGAACCACCGTATAGAGCAGGACGACAGTCTTCCGGTCGATCTTCGCCAGGAAAGCATTGCCGAAAAGGCTGGTGACAACCGCAAAGACGCCCGACACGGTGATCGCCATCCCGGCCTGGCCCTCAGACACCGAGAGCTCCGCAGCGATCGGGATCAGAAGGCTGACAGGCAGGAACTCCAGCCCCACGAGAAGAAAGGTAAGAAGCGAGAGACAGGTCACCGCCGCCCACGGGGTTGCTGCGCCTTCAATCGTCGGCGCCTCATCCAATGTCAGCTCAATGGTCATCCATGCTCTCCTGTCCGTTGCGGAGATAAATAACCGCGCTGGTTTTGCGCGACTAGGAGCTATAATCTGAATGTCGTGATGAAGGAGATTCAACAATGCGGCGGGACGAGTTCACCGAAATGCGGGCTTTCCTGGAAGTGGCTCGGGAACGGAGTTTCACGCGCGCCGCATCGAAGCTGGGTGTGACGCGATCGGCGCTCAGCCACACGATCGGCGCGCTTGAAGAGCGGCTCGGCGTCCGTCTTCTGTCGCGGACGACACGCGATGTCGCCCCGACGGCGGCTGGCGCGCGCCTCGTGGAAAGCATTCAACCGCATTTCGAGAGCATTGCCGCCGGAATCAGTGCAATCAGCGCACTGCGTGGCAGGCCCTCAGGGGAAGTCCGGATCGTCTGTCCCGACGACGCCGTCGACCTGGTGTTCCGTCCGCGACTGCCGGCATTTCTGAGCGATTACCCTGAGATTGCCGTGGAACTCTTCGTCGACAATGGATTCACAAATATCGTCGAACGCCAGTTCGACGCCGGCGTCCGGCTTGGAGAAGCGATTGCCCGCGACATGGTGGCTGTTCGCATCGGCCCCGACGTCACCTATGCCGTCGTCGGATCACCGCAGTATCTTGCGCGCCGCGCCGCGCCTTCGACCCCGCAAGACCTGACGGACCACAATTGCGTCAACCTTCGGCTTCCGACTTCGGGCGGGCTCTACGCCTGGGAGTTCGAAAGGGACGGTCGCGACTTTAGTGTCCGGGTCGAGGGCCAGCTGACGATGAGCCATATAGGACCGGCGATCAATGCCGCCCTTGACGGCATCGGCCTCGCCTATGCGCCGAAGGATCTCGTCCGGCCATACCTCGACAGCGGCCAGTTGCAGGAAGTGCTGGCGGACTGGGCTCCGACCTTTCAAGGCTATCGCCTCTATTACCCCAGCCGGCGCCATCCATCGCCGGCTTTCTCTGCATTTGTCGAAGCCTTTCGCTACCGGCATAGGTAGGCCCAAACGCAGGTCGGGGCTTCATGCGAGAAAGTAGTTGTATCCGCCAGGGTCATATAATCACGAAAGGCTCGAACCGAACTTGTCCCAGCCTTCCTTGATCGTCTCCATCGCGACGTTCGTCGACGTGTTGGCAACGTGCGGCAGTGTCGAGATGCGCTCGCCGAGAACGCGGCGATAGCGGCCGATATCGCGGGTGCGAATCTTCAGGAGATAGTCGAACCGGCCGGCGATCATGTGGCACTCTTCGACTTCCTTGATCTTCTTGATGGCGTCGTTGAAGCTTTTCAGCGCAGCCTCACGGGTGTCGGAGAGCTTCACCTCGACGAAAGCGATATGGTCGAGCTGCATTTTCGCAGGATTGAGCACGGCCTTGAAGCCTTCGATGTATCCGTCGCTGATCAGCCGCTTGAAGCGGATCTGGCAGGGTGTCTTCGAAAGCCCCACGCGCGCCGCGAGATCGGTGATCGACAGCCTGCCGTCCTCGGCGAGCGCCGCGAGAATCTTCCTGTCGAACTGGTCTAATTCACTAAAGACGTCGATTTCTGTGGCCATCTGAACTCTCAGTGATCGCTTATTAAGTTCATACAGCTTGAAAAGCGCTAAAATCAAGTGAGATCGCAATTTACGGCTATGATAGATTATGCGTCGATAGCGGGAGGAAGGCGTGAGCGCCTGGCGCATTGCCGAAATCGGTATCGACGCCGCACCAATGGGGATCATGGATGCACGAGAAAAAATCGGATGACGATCAGAAACCCGACCTGCTCGTTCACTACCGGCCGGTGGCGATCAGAGCGGTTGCAGCGGCATTCACCCTGAAGCGCGACAAGCCGGATGCGCGCCCGCTTCGCGAGACGGAATATTCCGGCCCCGCTTTTATCGATGATGCGCACTGGGACGATGAGCCCGGTGTTCCATTTATCCGTTAGACGAAACATTGATTGATCAGGAACTCCCATGTTGAACGCAGCGATCGACCCCGCATCCTCCAATGATCCCGCCGATAGGGCGCCGTTCGCCGGCTTTGCCCCGCCGATCCGGCCGCAATCCGAGCTTCGCCAGGCGATCACGGCGGCCTATCGCCGTCCGGAAACCGAATGCCTGCCGCCGCTCGTGGCTGCCGCACGCGTCTCCGAGGCGAAGCGCTATGACATTCGCAGCACGGCCCGCACGCTGATCGAGGCGCTGCGCGCCAAGCACAAGGGCACCGGCGTCGAGGGGCTGGTGCAGGAATATTCGCTCTCCAGCCAGGAGGGCGTGGCGCTCATGTGCCTTGCCGAAGCGCTGCTGCGCATTCCCGATACCGATACCCGCGATGCGCTGATCCGCGACAAGATCTCCGAGGGAAACTGGACCTCGCATATCGGCGGCGGCAAATCCATGTTTGTCAACGCCGCCACCTGGGGTCTCGTTGTCACCGGCAAGCTGACGTCGACGGTCAACGACCGCAGCCTGTCGGCGGCGCTGACACGGCTGATCGCGCGCGCCGGCGAGCCGGTCATTCGCCGCGGCGTCGATATGGCGATGCGCATGATGGGCGAGCAATTCGTCACCGGCGAAACCATCGAAGAGGCGCTGAAACGCGCCCGGCCGCTCGAAGCGCGCGGCTTCCGCTATTCCTACGACATGCTGGGCGAGGCCGCGACGACCGCCGCCGACGCTGAACGTTATTTCAAGGACTATGAGAAGGCGATCCATGCCATCGGCAAGGCGTCGAACGGACGCGGCATCTATGACGGCCCTGGCATTTCGATCAAGCTTTCGGCCCTGCATCCCCGCTATGTGAGGGCACAGGCCGGCCGGGTGATCGGCGAGCTGCTGCCGAAGGTCAAGGCGCTGGCCGCGCTCGCAAAGTCTTATGACATCGGCCTCAACATCGACGCTGAAGAGGCCGACCGGCTGGAGCTTTCGCTCGATCTGCTCGAGGAACTCTGCTTTGCCCCGGATCTCGCCGGCTGGAACGGGCTGGGCTTCGTCGTCCAGGCCTATGGCAAGCGCTGCCCCTTCGTGCTCGATTATATCATCGATCTCGCCCGTCGGTCCGGGCGCCGGATCATGCTGCGTCTGGTCAAGGGCGCCTATTGGGATGCGGAGATCAAACGCGCCCAGCTCGACGGTCTCGACGACTATCCGGTCTATACCCGCAAGATCTATACCGACGTCGCCTACATCGCCTGCGCCCGCAAGCTGCTTGCCGCCCCCGATGCCGTCTTCCCGCAGTTTGCCAGCCACAACGCGCAGACGCTGGCGACGATCTATCATCTCGCCGGCCCCGATTTCGCCGTCGGCAAATACGAGTTCCAGTGCCTGCACGGCATGGGCGAACCGCTCTATGACGAAGTCGTCGGCAAGGAAAAGCTTGACCGGCCCTGCCGCATCTATGCGCCTGTGGGGACACATGAGACGCTGCTTGCCTATCTGGTGCGGCGTCTCCTGGAAAACGGCGCCAATTCCTCCTTCGTGCACCGCATCTCCGATCCGAACGTCTCGGTCGAGGCGCTGATCGCCGATCCCGCCGAAACGGTCGCCGCCATGCCGGTGGTCGGCGCCCCGCACGCGCAGATCGCCGCGCCGAAGGCGCTTTATGGCAGCGCCCGCGCCAATTCCGATGGTCTCGATCTCTCAAACGAGGCGACCCTCTCCGATCTGGCGCAGGTGCTCGCCGCTTCAGCTGCCAACCCGTGGCATGCGCTTCCCATCCTTGCCGATGGCTCCACGGATGGGGTGACACGGGACGTCCTCAATCCCGCCGATCACCGCGATGTCGTCGGCACGGTCACCGAGCTGAAGGTCGAGGACGCCGCCCGCGTCGTTGCAATGGCGGCCGAATATGCGCCACAATGGGCGGCCGTACCGCCGGCCGAGCGCGCGGCTTGCCTGGAGCGGGCGGGCGACATCATGCAGGCCCGCATCAAGACGTTGATGGGCATCATCATGCGCGAGGCCGGCAAATCCGCCGCCAATGCCGTCGGCGAGGTGCGTGAGGCAATCGACTTCCTGCGTTATTACGCCGAACAGGCGCGCAAGACCCTCGGGCCGTCGCATGCGCCGCTCGGCCCGATCGTCTGCATCAGCCCGTGGAATTTCCCGCTGGCGATCTTCACCGGGCAGGTTGCTGCAGCACTCGTGGCCGGCAATCCTGTGCTTGCCAAGCCTGCCGGCGTGACGCCGATCATCGCCTCGGAGAGTGTCAAGATCCTCCACGAGGCGGGCGTGCCTGTGGGCGCCCTGCAGTTCGTGCCTGGCAGCGGCCGCCTCGGCGCCGGCATGGTGGGCGCCGCGGAAACGGCCGGCGTGATGTTTACCGGCTCGACCGAAGTTGCCCGGATGATCCAGGCGCAGCTCGCCGAACGGCTGTCTTCGACCGGCAAGCCGATCCCGCTGATTGCCGAAACCGGCGGCCAGAACGGCATGATCGTCGACTCCTCGGCTTTGGCCGAACAAGTGGTGGCCGACGTCATTGCCTCGGCTTTCGACAGCGCCGGCCAGCGATGCTCGGCGCTCCGCGTTCTCTGCCTGCAGGACGATGTCGCCGACCGGACCCTCAACATGCTGAAGGGCGCCTTCCGCGAGCTGACGATCGGCCGCACCGACCGGCTGAGCATCGATGTCGGCCCCGTCATCAACGACGGCGCCAAGGCGGAGATCGACCAGCATATCGAGCAGATGCGCGGTATGGGCCGCAAGGTCGATCAACTGCCGCTGCCCGAAACTGCGACAGCCGGCACCTTCGTCCCGCCGACGATCATCGAGATCAAGGCCCTGTCTGATCTGACGCGGGAGATCTTCGGCCCGGTCCTGCATGTCGTCCGCTTCAAGCGAAACGGGCTCGATCGCCTGATCGACGATATCAACGCATCGGGCTACGGCCTCACCTTCGGGCTTCACACCCGGCTTGACGAAACGATCGCGCATGTGACGAGCCGCATCAAGGCCGGCAACCTCTACGTCAACCGTAACATCATCGGCGCCGTCGTCGGCGTGCAGCCTTTCGGTGGCCGCGGCCTGTCGGGCACCGGCCCGAAGGCCGGCGGTCCGCTCTATATCGGCCGGCTGGTGCAGCGCGCACCGGTGCCACCGCAGCAGGATTCCGTTCATACCGATCTTGCCCTTCGCGACTATATCGTCTGGCTCGACAAGAAGGGCTTGCCGGGCGAAGGGGAAGCGGCGCGCGGATATGCGAGCCGTTCGGCGCTTGGGCTCGAACGGGAACTGGTTGGTCCCGTCGGAGAACTCAATCTCTACGCGCTCCATCCCCGCGGCCGCATTCTTGCCGTGCCGCAGACCGAAAGTGGGCTCTATCGCCAGATCGCCGCAGCACTGTCGACGGGCAACCACGTCGTTGTCGACGCCGGCTCCCTGCCGAAATCAGTCCTGGCGGATCTCCCGGCGGCTGTTGCCAGCCGGGTTTCCTGGACGTCGGATTGGGAAAAGGACGGGCCATTCTCGGGCGCACTGGTCGAAGGGGATCGCGACAGGGTCCTGATCGTCAATCGAAAGATTGCTGCTCTGCCGGGTCCGCTTCTCCTGGTCCAGGCCGCGACGAGCGAAGAATTGGCGAGCGATCCCGAGGCCTATTGCCTGAACTGGCTGCTGGAGGAGGTGTCGACATCGATCAACACCGCGGCTGCCGGCGGCAATGCGAGCCTCATGGCGATCGGCTAATTGATAGGCCGAGGCCAAAGATACGATCCCTCCGGGCCAATGACCCAGGCTGCCAACTTCTTTTCGTCATGCTCGGGCTTGTCTCGAGCATTTGCGACCGACCGACAAGGCGGCAGATCCTCGGTACAAGGCCGGGCGTGATGCTGAGTAAATAGCGACCTTTGTCAGCAGACCTGAGAATCCAGAAAATGCGGTGTCTCGGTCACGGTTCCGATGGCTCTGAATGAACTCGACACCATTGACCATTTTTTTAGCAGTTGCAGCTATCGTCGCGCCATCAGGCGTGACCATTCCTGGGGGGCGGGGTTC
Source organism: Rhizobium leguminosarum bv. trifolii WSM2297 (assembly GCF_000271845.1). Next base: position 280,459 of record NZ_JH719393.1, read on the forward strand.
TTATGGCGTTGATTGATCGACTGCTGCAGCGTATGCGGATCGTGACGAAGGTGCTCTTTTTCGTGGTGCCGCTGATCGTCCTCATCGCCGGCATCGGGCTTTTCGGCTATTTCACCGCCGGTACGCTCAAAGGCCAGATGACACTGACGCGGCAGACGATCGACGCCCTTTCCAGTTTCCAGCAACTGCGCTCTTCGCTGACGGCCTTTACCGATCTTCCGGCGGCTACCACGCGCGATCGGCTGGTTGCCAGCATCTCCGATCAGGAGAAAGGTGCCGCAACGCTCGACGCGATGCTGATCGATCCCGCCCAAAAACAGCAGATCGCCGTGGTGCGCGAACTCGGGGCTAAGATGCAGAGCGGCGCCGATACGCTTTGGGCTGTGTCGCAGGAGCGCGCCAATACCGAACAGGCAATCGACGATGCCGTGACCCAGTTGTTCAAGGAAAGCCAGACCGCCCGCAAGCAGCTCGACGTTCTCCAGGATCAGGCGAACGGAAAAGAGGCCTTCGTCCGGGCGTTGCTCCTCGATGCCTCCGTCTACAAGAATCTCGCGCAGCGCGTTGCAAAGTTGCGCAAGGCAACGGCGCAGGCAACTGCCCCCGCCGATATCGCCGGCGCTCTCGGCAGTCTCCTGCCGCCGCTCGTCAAGGAGGTCGGCGGGAGCGCCGCACTCGCCTCCGACAAGGCCCAGACCCAGATTGCCGCGCTGAAGCCGGTATTGGACAAGCTCGCCGCGATGGCGAAGGACAGCGCCAACCTGACGCTCGACGGCTACGCGCCTGTCGACCAGGACCTGCAGGGCTTCGAGGAGAAGTTTGGGAAGCTTGCCTCAGGGAATGCGGATACTGCGATCGAGCGTTTCGTCGGCATGGATGCAAGCATATCAACGTTTCGCTCGATGGTGGCGATCGTCAATACCGCGTTCAAATCGATTGACGATCTGCGCCTGCACTTAAGCGAATTGAACAGGCGGGTCGACGCCGAGGCGCGGGATGCCGTTCTCGCGGATCTCAAGGCGCTGCGCGAAAGCGCTGGCCAGCTCGTACCCTTGAGCGGAAAAAACGCCGCCTTGCAGGATCTTGCCAAGAAGATCGAGCCGTCGCTGGCCTCGATCGAAAAGGACAGTTCGCTTCTGATATCGATCGCCGACCAGTGGCGCGCGGACAAGGAGGCGGCGACCGCACTTGTGGCCGACGCAAGCCACACGCTCGAACAGTTCGTCAGCACGGCGCAGGAGAGCGGCAAGGAAATCAGCCAGCGTTCGGCGACGATGTCGCTTGCGGCAATGATTGCGGGCACGGTGCTTGCGATCATCGGCGGTCTCATGCTGATCGAAACCCTGCGCGCACCGCTGAAGCGGATCACCCAGACGATGATGAGACTTGCCGACGGCGATCTGAACATATCCATCGGCGACGGCAAGCGCGGCGACGAGATCGGCGACATGATCCGATCGGTGACCGTCTTCCGCGACCAGGCGCTGGAGAAGACCAGGCTGGAAGAGCTTGCCGAAACAAACAGGGCGCGGGACGAACGGGAGCAGGCCCGCCGCGCGGCCGAGCAGGCGCGCATCGAGGCGGAACAGAGCGAGGCTTTGAACGCGCTGTCCGACATGCTCGGCAAGCTCGCCAGCGGCAATCTCGCTGCAGAGATGAGCGAGGATCTGGCGGCAGATTATGTCGCGATGGCACGCACCTACAATCACGCCATCGACGCGTTGCGCCTGACGCTCGCCGAGGTTCGCAACACGACCTACGAGATCGCCGAGGGCAGCACCAATCTTTCGGGCGCGGCCGACGACCTGGCTCGCCGAACGGAGCAGCAGGCTGCGGCTCTCGAAGACAGTTCGCGCGTGCTCGGCGAACTCACAGCCAGCGTGCGGACGACGGCCGAAAATGCGAACCAGACGTCGCGTTCGGTCGCCGAAGCGCACCGCCAGGCCGAGCATTCCGCAGCCGTCGTCGCCAAGGCCGTCGACGCCATGGGCGCCATCAACCGATCGTCCGAAAAGGTCAGCAGCATCATCGGTGTGATCGACGAGATCGCCTTCCAGACCAATCTTCTTGCCCTCAATGCGGGCGTGGAAGCGGCGCGCGCAGGGGAGGCCGGCAGAGGTTTTGCCGTGGTTGCTCAGGAGGTTCGCGAGCTTGCCCAGCGTTGCGCCAAGGCTGCCCGCGAGATCAAGGAGCTGATCTCCAACAGCGCATCGCAGGTCGGCACGGGCGTCAAGCTCGTCGAGGAGACCGGTGAGGCGCTTTCGGCGATCATGGAGCACTTCACCTCGATCAACGGGCTGGTGCAGGTCATCTCGTCCGCCACGACAACGCAGTACAAGGGCATCGACGAGGTGAACAACGCCGTTCGCGACGTCGAGCACATCACCCAGCACAATGCCGCCATGGTGGAGGAAAACACCGCGGAAATTCACCGGCTTCGGCAGCAGGTGGAACTATTGAACGAAAGAATTTCCCACTTTCAAACTGCCGACGGCCGCAGGACTTCGCCTGCCAGCATCCTGCGGATGGCCGTGGGCTCCTGACGGGGTTCGTTCGGAGAGCTTCCCAATGGTGATCAAGCGTCGTCGACCCTGACCGGTCGAGGTGTCATGTTGCCCTCGACCGCACCTGGTCCTTTCGCTGCCCCAAACGCCGTTTCACGTTTTCGATCCCAAGGACCGGGCTTGTTAGAACTGGAAGACTGTGGTCCATGCCCTTTACTGCACGAGCCATCGAAGCCTGCGCAAAAACGATCACATCGACCTTCTGCGACAGCTCTTCAAGCGCTTGGCGGATTTGCGCGTCATGCGCTTCGACGTTCCCGTCGGGGAGGAATTGAAACGCTCCCTGAACAAGCACCTCGTCGATCACTACATTTTTGCCCGCCTCGCATGCCTGGCGCTTCAGCAGATCCACCGTCGGCACCAGTGTCGTGGATAATGTCGCCAGGACGCCGATGCGGTTACCATGCTCGACAGCGGCTTTGGCCATGCCTTCGTCAATACGGAACAGCGGCACAGGGCAAAGCGGTGCAATTGCATCGACCGCCGGTCCAAGCGTTGAGCATGTGACGACAATCGCATCTGCCCCGGCGTCGACTGCCGACCATACGTAGGTAGCGAGCCTTCGTTTCGTCAGATGGGATAGCGATCCGCGCTCAATGGTGCTTCTCAGTAGGCTCTCGTCGAGGATCGCGAACGGCTTCCAGTCGGGCAAATGTTCTGTAGCGAGGGCCCCGAATTCGGAAACAAGGCCTGAAACTGTATGGATGAACGCCAGCTTTCTGGCGGAAGCGCTCGTAGATTGAATCGACATGTGATTTCCATCGAGTTGCGGGGGAATCGGCCGACATCGTGATCCGTGATTTGAAGGATCCGCGGCAGCTAGGAACATCGCGGATCATCCAACGCCGCTCGGCTACATCGCATCAGATCGCGCCAACTTCAATTTTCGATTTGTCCGCGAAGCGCGACAGGCGGAATGGGGTCGGATCGACGATTGCCCTGTCGCCGGCGACCAAATCCGCTGCCAGATGGCCTATGCCAGGGCCGGCGCCGAAGCCGTGTCCGGAACAACCTGCGGCGACGAACACGCCGTCGATGCTGCCCACCGGAGAAATCGCGGGTATGGCATCCGGGGTGGAGTCGACATATCCGCCCCAAGCAGACACGACGCCGGCATCGGCGACGGCGGGCAGCAGGGCTTTTATCCGCGCCATTATGGTTGCCGTCGTCCGAATGTCCGGAGCAGGATCGAGTACGCGAATGCGTTCGAAGGGGGTCGGCCTGTCAAGATGCCAGCGACCGAGTGCTTCCGGACCTTGGAAAAACGAGCGGCCTATGCCGATCTCGACGGCCTTCCGCCGTTTGATGAACATCGGCAGAAACGGGCGAGCATAGCGAATGCTCTGCGGCGTGAGCTCGAGCGTCGCCCTGCCGCTGACGGCTATCGTGTAGCTGCCATCGGTCCGGCGCGTCAGGGCACAGTCGGACGTATAGATTGCTCCGCCAAAATCCGGTGCAGGGCCGGTCCGCAGTGCGGTCTGACGGACACTGGCCTGCGGCAGGGAAACCGCATGCATGCGCAGAAAAGCAGAAGCCCAGGCACCGGCGGCACATAGTACCCGGCTGGTGCGGATAAGGCCCTTCTCGGTGACGACGCCGCTCACTTGACCATTGGTGATATCCAGGCCGCGCGCCGCGCAGTTCTGATGAATGGTCGCGCCATGTTTGCGCGCCCCCTCGGCTATCCGAGGAGCGGCGAGCCAGGGCTCGGCCTTGCCGTCGTCGGCCGCGTGGACGCCGCCCAGCCATTTGCGGCCGCCGGCCGCTGGAACGGCGGCAGCGGCCTCGCTGGCGGTAAGCATTCGCGTATTGACGTCAAACCGTCGGGCAACCTCGCGCCAACGGTCCCATTCAGCGAGCTGCTTGGGATCAGCAGTGGCATAAAGGAGCCCGCAACGGCGAAAGCCAAGGTCATGCCCGATCTCTGTGGTCAGCTCTTCCCATAGCCGCAGCGCCAGATTGGCAAGCGGTAGCTCACGCTCATCCCGGTTCTGTTGACGGCACCAGCCCCAGTTCCGGCTCGACTGTTCGCAGCCGACATAACCCTTTTCGATAAGCGTCACTGAGAGGCCGCGACGTGCCAAGAAATAGGCTGCGCTGGCGCCAACAATCCCGCCACCGATCACGACGACATCTGATGATTTGGGTAGAGTTTCATCGCTGCTGATGGTGTGGATCAAAGGGGACATGGCGGCCTCGACGTGAATGATAGCTGGCAGTATCGGGGAGGGGGCACGGCAGAATGCACTGGTTGCAGCGGATTCTCCGTATTTTGCATCGAATATTGTCGCGCAGGAGGGGCGCGAGTTCGCGCAGTGCTGCGTCGGGCTGCGCGCGAGATCAAGTCGCGGTGCTCAGGTTGGTAGGGAGAACGGCCAGGCAATTTCCTCAGTCATGGCGCACCTCACCTCGATCAACGGGTGGTGCAGGTCATCGCGACTGCCACGACCACGCGGTATAAGGGGATCGACGAGGTGAACAACGCCGCTCGTGATGGCGAGCCCATCCCCCAGCACGACCGCAGGGCATCGCATGCCAGCAGCCCGCGGATGTCCGTGGCCTCTGGAACAAGTGCTGTTTCCGGCTTTTTGAGGCGACAGGCGCGTTAGGACATGCCTTAATCGGCGTGCCCGACAATGCCCTTGATCTCGGTGAATTCCTGCAATCCGAACTTCCCGTATTCGCGGCCGTTGCCGGACTGCTTGTAGCCGCCGAAGGGAGCCGCGCCATCCCATGCAGATTGATTGAGGCGCACGATGCCGGTGCGAAGCCGACGGGCGAGCGTCCGCGCCTCCTGCGGATCGCCTTGGATATAGGCGGCAAGACCGTAAGGTGTGTCGTTGGCAATCGCCATAGCATCGTCCTCGGTGTCGTAGCCGATGATCGACAGTACGGGACCAAAAATCTCCTCCCGTGCGATGGTCATCGAATTCTTCACGCACGCAAATACTGTCGGACGCACGTAATAGCCGGCGTTCAGATGCGACGGGCGCCCGCGACCGCCGGCCACCAACTCGGCGCCCTCGGCAATGCCTTTCTCAATCAGCGCCTGGATCTTGGCGAACTGGGCAGCGCTCGCCACCGGACCCAGATCAGTGCCCGGGTCGTCAGGCGGCCCGACCGTCAGCGATGCCGCCGCCGTCGCCGCAATGGCGCTCGCTTCATCCATGCGCTCGGCCGGCACCAGCATCCGGGTCGGCGCATTGCACGATTGCCCGGAATTGGCGAAGCACCGGCGCAGGCCGGCTGCGACCGCCGCACCCAGATCGGCGCTTCGCAATAGGATGTTCGGCGACTTTCCGCCGAGTTCCTGATGCACCCGCTTGACCGTCGGCGCCGCAGCCTGGGCGACGGCGATCCCGGCCTGCGTCGACCCGGTAAAAGACACCATATCGACATCGGAATGGCCGGCGAGCGCCGCGCCGACTGTCGGTCCGTCGCCCTGAACGAGGTTGAAGACCCCTTTCGGAACACCCGCCTCATGCATGATCTCAGCAAAGAGGAGAGCGTTGAAGGGCGCGATCTCCGACGGTTTGAGCACCATCGTGCAGCCTGTCGCCAGCGCCGGAGCCACCTTGCAGGCAATCTGGTTGATCGGCCAGTTCCATGGCGTGATCATGCTCACGACGCCGATCGGTTCGTGAATGATCCGAGTCGAGCCCTGCATATATTCGAAGTCGAATGCATCGAACGCCCGGATTGTCTCTTCGAAATGCGCCGCCCCCAGTCCCGCCTGTTCCGCCCGTGCCATGGCGCGCGGGGCTCCCATTTCGCGGGAGATGATGTCGCCGATCTCCCGCTGGCGGCGCTTCAGGATCATCAGAATTCGCTCGAGCAGCGCCCTGCGCTCCGCCTTCGTCGTCTGTGAAAAAGTCGTAAAGGCCGCCCGGGCGGCTTTGATCGCCCGCTCTACATCGGCGGTATCGCCGATCGCTATCGTTCCGATGGATTGCTCGGTCGATGGATCGATCACCTCAAGCTCTCTCAGCCTTTCGGGATCGACCCACTCACCGCCGATATAGAATTTGCGGGCGTTTTTCATGAAATGTTCCTCCGGCCGCGCCGAAATCAAAAGTCGGCCACCTTGCCCCAGGCGGATTTGCCGAAGCGGTCTGGGTGATAGGGCCGTGGATCGACAATCGGCTCATCGCCTGTGGCGATATCGGCAATCAAATGACCGGCGCCCGGTCCGATGCCGAAGCCGTGGCCGCTGAAGCCCGCAGCAAGGATAAAACCTGGGAGAGTGGCGATCTCGCCAATCCCCGGCACGCCGTCCGGAGTGCTGTCGATATAGCCCGCCCAAGCCGCGGCGATGCTGGTTTTCTTCAAGGCGGGCAGAAGCTCGAGTGCCCTCGCATGGGTTAGGGCAATGGTGGCCTTATCGACGGTCGGGTCGAGGATGCGCATGCGCTCCATTGGGGTCGGCCGGTCTAGACGCCAGCGGGCCAGCGATTCATGGCCGGATCGAAATCCCTCCAGACCGCCGGGCGCTAAGCTCCGCCAGCGCCGGGCAAACATCGGCAGGAACTGGCGGGCGAAGCGCAACTGCTGCGGCGTCGGATCGACGCGGCCGCGACCGCTGATTGCCAGCGTATAGCCACCATCGCTGCGACGTGTAGCGGAGACCGCAGATGTGTGGAGTGCGTCCGGCAGGCCGCTTGCTCCGGGCGAAACGGCAAGGATCGACGAACGGATCGATGCCTGCGGAAATCGAATGCCGAGCTGGCGGCAGAAGGAGGAGGCCCAGGCGCCGCCGGCCATGATGGCAATTTTTGTCCTGATCGTACCGTGCTCGGTGACGACGCCGGCGAGCCTGCCGCCTTCGATGTCGATGCCGCGGGCCGCGCAGGATTGATGCACCGTGCCGCCGAGCTTCAGGATCGCCCGCGCGACGGCCGGTGCGGCGCGTGACGGATCGGCGGTGCCGTCGGTCGGCGAAAACACTCCGCCCTTCCACGAGGCGCCGGTGGCGCGCCCGCGTTCGGTGGCCTCTGCGCCGCTCAGCATATACGTCGTGACGCCGACCGAACGCGCGAAATCCCGCCAGCGTGCCCAGCCGGCCAGTTCTTCGTCGCTATTGCTGAGATAGAAGAGGCCGCAGCGGCGAAAACCGGTATCCTCCCCGGTCTCCGCGGCGAAGCGCTCCCACAGATCGAGGCTCTTCGTCGACATCGGCAGTTCGCGGGCGTCGCGGTTCTGCTGCCGGCACCAGCCCCAGTTGCGGCTCGATTGTTCCGCGCCGATAAGGCCTTTCTCGACAAGAGCCACCTTCAATCCGCGCCGGGCCAGATAATAGGCTGCGAAAACGCCGACGATGCCGCCGCCGATCACCACCGCATCGGCGGCAGTGGGCAGCTCTGGCGTGGTGTCGACGCGATCGAGCGGTGCGGGCATGTCAGGGTCTCCGTTTCAGGGGGTAGTCTAGCGGACCTGGCGCGGCGCTTTTGCCGCAGATCAGCTGGTGGCGGCAGAAGATTGTGCCTTGCGAGGAGGTCGGCAGCCATTCGTGCTTCCCCCTGCCTCGCAAGGCGGAACGTTGCCGGACAAAGTGATCGCCACGCCGACCCTCATTGCCGGCAATAGGCTCGCACCAGTTCAGGATCCTGCTGGAGACCGTCGAGCCAGGCCGGATCGAGCGTCGGCACCGAGGAGAAGAGCAACTGCGAATAGGGATGCGTCGGCGCCTTCACCGTCGAGGGGGTGATTTCCTCGACCTTGCGGCCTCCATACATCACGACGATCTCGTCGCAGATCGCCTCCACGACTGAGAGGTCGTGGCTGATGAAGATGTAGGAGAGGCCGAGTTCGCGCTGCAACTCCTTGAGCAGGTCGATGACCGCGGCGGCAACCACCGTGTCGAGAGCCGAGGTAATCTCGTCGCAGAGGATCAGTTTCGGATCGGCGGCGAGCGCCCGGGCGAAGTTGACACGCTGTTTCTGCCCGCCTGAGAGCTCTCCCGGCCGGCGATGGCGCAGGCTGCGGGGCAGGCGAACCATGTCGAGCAGCTGATCGATCCGGGTTTTTCGCGCCTGACGATCCATGCGGTGGTAAAAAACCAGGGGCCTGGCAAGGATGTCCTCAACCGATTTTGCCGGGTTGAGAGCGGTATCGGCATATTGGAAGACGATCTGCATCTCGCGCAACTGATCGCGCGAGCGCTCGCGAGCGCTGCGGCTGAGTTCCGTGCCGTCGAAGACGATTTTGCCGATTGCGGCCGGCAGGATGCCGGCGATGGTGCGGGCGAGCGTTGACTTGCCGCACCCGGATTCGCCGATGATGCCGAGGTTACGCCCTTTTTCCACCTTCAGGCTCACGTGTTCGACCGCCCGGACGAGGGGGAGGCCGTCGGCCTGGCGCTGTCCATAGCCCGCGACGAGATCTTCGATCTTCAGGAGAGGGGCCGTCGCGTTTTCTATAGCGCCTGCTATGCCGCGTGATTTCGGCTCAAAGGCTGCAAGAAGCTCTCTGGTATAGGGATGCTTGGCGTTGTTGAGGATTTCATTGGTGGTCCCGGTTTCCTGGGTTTCCCCGCCTTTCAGCACGACAATGCGGTCAGCGATCTGCGCGACGACAGCAAGGTCGTGCGAGACATAGACGCCCGCTATGCCGCCCTTCTTCATGACCGACTTGAACGCGCGCAGCACTTCGATCTGGGTCGTCACGTCGAGCGCCGTCGTCGGCTCGTCGAAGATGACGAGGGTCGGGTCGCCGATCAGCGCCATGGCCGCCGCCAGGCGCTGCAGCTGGCCTCCGGAAACCTGGTGCGGATAACGGCTGCCGATCGTCTCGGGCTCCGGCAGGGACAGCGCCCGGAAGAGCTCCACTGCCCGGGCACGCGCATCCTCTGGCGACATCAGCTGATGAATACGGGTGACTTCGATCACCTGATCCATGATCGTTTTGGCCGGGTTGAAGGCGGCGGCAGCAGATTGCGGGACATAGGCGACTTCGGTGCCGCGCACCTTGGCGCGCTGCTTCTCGCTGAGCGTGACCATATCCTTGCCGCCGACCGAAACACTGCCGCCGGAGATGCGGCAGCCCGGACGGGTATGGCCCATCAGGGTCAGGGCAATGGTTGTCTTGCCGGAGCCGCTCTCGCCGATCAGCGCGACGATCTCGCCCTCGGCAATGTCGAGGCTGACACCCTTGATGATCTCGACGCGCCGGCCGGAATCGGTGGTGGCCTCGACCTTCAGGTCACGGATTTCAATGAAATTGCTCATGACACGCTCCGGTCGCGGATTTTCTGCGGCAGGTTGTCTATCAGCAGATTGACGCTGATCGTAAGGCTGGCGATGGCAAGCGAGGGAAACATCACCGCCGGTGCGCCGAACGGCAGCCCGCCGATATTCTCGCGCACCAGCGCACCCCAGTCGGCATAGGGCGGCTGAACGCCGAGGCCGAGGAAGGAAAGCCCGGAAAGGAGCAGAACGATGAAGACAAAGCGGATTCCAAGGTCCGCGAGCACCGGCCCGACGATGTTGGGCAGGATTTCCGAGCGGATGAGATAGAGGGTATTTTCGCCGCGGATGCGCGCGACCGTGATGAAATCCATCGCATTGATGTTGACGGCGAGCGCCCGAGCGAAGCGGTAGGCGCCGGGGATGTAGATCACCGACAGCGTCAAGACCAGAACCGGGACCGAAGAGCCGACTGCGGCGACAATCACCAGGCCGAACAGCTTGCTCGGGATGGAATTGAGGGCGTCGAGGAAGCGGCTGAGGATCGTGTCCAGCCAGCCGCCGGCGACCGCTGCGATCATGCCGAGCACGACGCCGCTGAAGCAGGCGATCGTCACCGCCGCCAGCGAGATGCCGACCGTGTACCGCGCGCCCATCAGAATCCGCGAGAGCATGTCGCGGCCGAGATAATCGGAGCCGAACCACAGTTCCCGGCTCATCGGGCCGAAATAGTCGAGATCGACGATCTCGCCGACAGGGTAGGGGATGATCAGTGGCGCGATGATCGCGATGAGCGCCCACGAAAGGATGACGATAAGGCCGATCGCTCCGACGATGTTGAAGCGATAGCCAAACCGTGTTCCGGACGGACGGCCGGACGTGGTTACGGAACTGGTCATGGTCATCGGAGCCTCGGATTGGAAAGGATGGCGATAATGTCGGCGATGGTGATCAGCAGCAGATAGCCTAGGCAGAAGATCATCGCGCAGCTCTGGATCAGCGGCAGGTCGCGCGTGGCGACGGCATCCAGCATCAGCTTGGCGATACCAGGATAGTTGAAGATGGTCTCGACGATGATGACCCCTCCAAGCAGGTAGGACAGTGAAAGTGCAACGGCATTGACGATCGGGCCGAGCGCATTGGGCAGCGCATGGCGAAAGACGATGCGCGGCCGGGAGGCTCCCTTGAGCAAGGCCATTTCGACATAGGGCGTGTTCAGCGTCTCGATAACAGCCGCGCGCGTCATGCGGATCATCTGAGCCGAGACGACGAAGGTGAGGGTGATGACCGGCATCGCATAGACGCGGAGCAAATCGCTGAGACTGTGGACCTCGTTGGCGAAAGACAGCGCCGGCAGCCATTTCAGATAGACCGCGAAGATCAGCGCAGCCGAGGTTGCGACCATGAACTCCGGCACAGAGATGACGCCGATGGTGATCACCGTGACGATCCGGTCGTAGAGCGTGCCGCGCAGCATCGCCGCGGTGATCCCGAGCGTCAGTGCAATCGGCACGGAGAACAGCGCGGTGACGCCGGCGAGTTTCAGCGTGTTGACGAAGCGGCCGGCAATGAGGTCGACGATCGGCATCTGGTTGGCATAGGACGTGCCAAGGTCGCCCTGCAGCAGTCCGACAGACCAGCGCAGGAAACGAAACAACGCCGGCTCGTCGAGATGCATGGCCTTGCGGAGACCTTCGACGGCTTCTGGCGTCGCCGCCTGGCCAAGCAGGATCGTCGCCGTGTCTCCCGGCAAAAGCGTTGTCGCGAAGAACACGGCGAAGGAGACGATCACCAGGGTGATCAGGGCGATGAGCAATCTGCTCAGCACAAGGGATAGGACCTGGTTGTTCACGCGCGGCTCCCTTTTGGCGTTCGAATTGAGTTTTACCAACACAAATGGAGGAACCGGGGGCGCGGCTGCGGCCGCGGCCCCCGGGCTTTATCAGGCTTCGAGCCAGACATATTCGGCAAAGGCGTATCCCATCTGGCCGCCAAGCGGGCTGGGTTGCAAACCCTTGAGCTTTGCCGTGGTGGCATCGACATTCGATATATAGGCTGGAATGATGGTGCCGGCTTCCTGGGCGACCATAGCCTGCATCTCGTTGTACATCGCCTTACGCTTCTCCTGGTCGAGCGAACCGCGAGCCTCGATCAGCATCTTGTCGAACTTCTCCGACTTGTAGTGGCTTTCGTTCCACGGGGCATCCGAGGCGTAGAGCAGGGAAAACAGGATATCAGGGGTTGGCCGTGGGTTGATATTGCCAAAGTGAATCGGCGCCTTGAGCCAGTAGTTGTCCCAGTATCCATCGGACGGCACGCGCTGAACATCGAGCTTCATGCCGATTTCAGCGCCGGCAGCCTGGATGATCATGGCCATGTCGATCGACGAGTTCGCCGCATCGGAAGCGATGATCGGAATGGATTGGCCGAGGACGCCCGCCTTATCGAAGTGGAACTTCGCCTTATCGGGATCGAATTCCCGCGCTTTCAGGCCGGCGTCATGATAGAAGTTCGCCGGTGAAATGGGTTGGTCGTTGCCGACCTCGCCGAGACCGCGCAGCGCCGACTTGACGATCTGTTCGCGATTGACGAGATATTTCATGCCCTCGATAAAGTCCCGCTTGTTGCCGGGCGCCATATCCAGCCGCATGTTGAGGTTTGTATAGCTGCCGGAGGTCGACTTCGACAATGTGAACGCGTCGCCTTGTGTCTCGACAAGGCGCATGGAACGCGGATTGATCGTGGCGGCAAGATGGATATCGCCCGAAAGCAGCGCGTTGACGCGGGCATTGTCGTCGCTGATGGCGAAATACTCGAAAGAATCGACGTTCGGGCCGGATTTCCAGTAGTTCTTGTTCTTGATCCCGACCGAGCGTACGCCGGGCTCGAAGACCTCCTTGACGAAAGCGCCGGTGCCATTCGCCTTTGAAAAGTCGGTCGTGCCGTCGGCAACGATCATGAAGTGGTGCAGAGCCAGGATGGTCGGCAAGTCCGCGTTTGCATCGGCGAGGGTGATCTCGACGGTCTGTTTGTCGACCGCCTTGAAGCCGGTCATCTGGGCGGCGATCTTGGCGACCTTCGAGCCGACGGCGGGGTCGAGATGGCGCTTCAGAGAGAACACCACGTCGTCGGCGGTCAGCGGCTTGCCGTCGTGGAAGGTGACGCCGCTTTTCAGCTTCACCGTCCAGGTTTTCGCATCCTTGGACTCGATCGCATCGGCAAGCTCCATCTGCGGCTTGCCGCTCTGGTCGAGGATGGTAAGACGGTTATAGAAGGAGCAGCACCGGACGTAGTCGGTGGAGAGCGACGCCTTGGCGGGGTCGAGCGTATCTGCCGTGGAGGACGACCAGCCGGCTGCCTTGAGCGCGCCGCCCGCAACGGGTGAGGCGGCAAGCGCCTTTCCGGCGCGGCCAAGAACGAACCCGCCGGCGGACATGGCGACGCCGCCCGCCAGCATCATATGCAGCAACTCGCGGCGGGTCGCGCCGCGACGGATGGCCGTCTCGATCATGGTGTCGTCGGACCTGGTCCAGTTGGTGATCTTGTCGTTCATCTCATTCCCCTTTTCTTGTGTGGCGGGCTGCCCTGCTGCGGGCGGGGCCCGATCCGGTTAAGTCAGGCGCGGGCGGCGGCCACCGCATCGGCGAGGCCAGCCATGGACGTAAAATGGTAATCGGGTTCGGTGAACTCGGCCGGCTCGATCGTGCCGCCGTAACCCTTTTGGGCATGGCGCCGCTCGATCCAGCAATTGGCGAGCCCCAGTTGCCTGGAAATTCCGATATCGTGGTACTGGCTCTGGGCGACATGCAGGATGTCGTCCTTCGAATGACCTTCTGCGGCAATGTAGGCGAAGACCTTCTCGAAGAATGCGGGATCGGGTTTTTCAGTGCCTGTATCGTCGGCCGTGAAGGCGGCATAAAAGGGATTGCCGAGTTCCTTCTCGAACAAATCGAATGCCCAGCGGCGGGCATTGGTCATCGCAACGAGGCGGTAATCCTTCGCAAGTTTGGCCAACGCTGCGGCGCTGTCCGAAAAGCCCTTCCAGCTCTTCGCCGAGTCCCGCAGCCGTTCGCCATATTTTTGATCGGCGGGCAGGCCGAGTTCCGGCGCGATCGCCAGGTAGACGCGCACGAGGTCGTCGGGAAAAAGATCGGCATCCTCGGAGTAGCGGGCTGCGCGGTAGAGGCTGAGCGCCTGCTCGCCGTCAACCGTGCGTCCCGTCTCGGCCGCGATCTCGGCAAAACAGGCCTTCAGGCCGCCCTCGAAGTCTATGAGCGTACCGACGACGTCGAATGTCATGTATTTGAATTCCGGAAGGCTCTTGCTCACGTGAATTCCCCAGTGTTCGGCTCTGGCGGGAGCGCGGTTTCTCAAAGAAGAATATTCTGTTCCCTATGGCGGGATCTTTTGCCCCGCTCTTGTGTGGAAGGCCCCGCATCTGCCGGGACACGAGCCGTTCACTGATTGTAGTGTGTCACCGGCCTTGCGCCGGATTCTCCTGAAAGGCGCGATATGGCGGCACAAAATACTGAATCTGGCCGTTTCGCGATATTCTCGGGGCTTGCTTCGCCCGCTCGCATCCTGGTCCGCCGGAGCCTCTGTCGGCGTGAAGCGCCTTCCCGAACGACGCTCGCCGTTTCGGTGCGGCGGGCGACAGGGCTCCCATGAACGCCGGGGATGCGAGGGGATAACGCGGTAATTGCAGGCCCAATCGAATATGCCGCGCACCGGCCCCGACGCCGTTTTCGTAAAGTTTCGGGGTTTCGGAGGCTGCTTGCGGCGCGGCGGCTTCTGACGCCGGTTGAAGGGGACGCGGAAGCGGCACGGCGAGCGGCCCGCGCCAATCGCCGATGAGCGGCGATAGTCGATCGAGATGAACTGATCGGCTTCAGGCTATCCTTGGATATTTCAGAATGGCCGAGAGGCTTCCCGACCATCGGTACCCAAGCCGGCACCTGGCGATGCTGAACACGTCAGTTCATCATCGCCAGCGCTGCCGCAAAGAAATCCTCGCCTCCGAAGTTTCCTGACTTCAACGCCAGAAGCATGTCGCCCTGGGCATTGCCGACTGTGCGCAGGACCGGCACGCCGGGCGCAATCTCCGGTCCGATCAGAAATGCCGGAATGGCAAGCTTGTCGACCGCCGCCCCCGAGGTTTCTCCGCCTGCGACCACGAGCCGCCGCACGCCTTTTTCCACCAGTTCGGCGGCGATGATCGACGTTGCGGTCTCGATCGCATGGCCGGCTGCCTCCCGTCCATAAAGGGATTGCAGACGGGCCACGGTTTCGGGCGCGGCGCTGGCGGCGACCACGACTGGGCCGGCGGCGATGCGGTCTCCCGCCCAGGAAATCGCCGCGGCGATCTCGTCCGGACCGGCAAGCAGTTTTTCTGGGTCGAGACGCAGGACGGACATCGAACGCTCGGCGGCGTCGAGCTGGCGTAGCGTTGCTGCGGAACAACTGCCGGCGATGACCGCGGAAAACCCGCCCACCGGCCGGATAACCGCCGGCGCAGCTCCGTCGGACGATACCCGACCGGAGTGGACGAGCGCGCGGGCAAGGCCGAGGCCGAGCCCGGAGGCGCCGGTGGACACCGGAGTTTCGAGTGCGACCGCGCCGAGCGTTTCAAGATCCCGCTCGAAAATCGCGTCGGCGATGGCAGCGGTGATGCCTGCCGCCCGCAGTGCCTCGAGCCTCGCCTTGACGGTGGCGGGTCCGGCGGCGATGGCCGTGAGATCGATCAGCCCTATAGCGCCATTCGATTGCCTGGCGAGAACCCGCACCAGATTGGCGTCGTGCATCGGATTGAGGGGGTGGTCCTTGAGCGGGCTTTCGTTCAACGGCTGTCCGCCGACAAAGAGGTGACCGAGATAGACGGTCCGACCCGTTTCCGGGAAGGCTGGCGTTACTAGCACGACGCCGCCGCCGGCGGCATCGCGCAATGCCTCGGTGACCGGTCCGATATTGCCGGCATCGGTGGAATCGAAGGTCGAGCAGATCTTGTAGAGCACATGGCCCGCGCCGCTCTGGCGCAGCCATCGCTCGGCGCTGGTGGCGGCCGTGACGGCCTCCGAAGCCGGGACGGAGCGGATCTTCAGGGAAACGACCACGGCGTCGACATCCGGCAGCGTGAGCCCCGGGTTGGGGATGCCGACCGTCTGCACCGTGCGCAGACCGTTCTTCGTCAGCGTGTTGGCGAGGTCTGAGGCGCCCGTATAGTCGTCGGCGATTGATCCGAGCAAAATAGCCATCATCTAGCTCCGTGCAAAAGGTTTGAACCAGCCAAGGCCGTCCAGTGTCTGGCCGCGCGGGATATATTCGCAGCCGATGAAACCGTCGTAACCCAGGCGATCGATTTCGCCGAACAGATAGGGATAGTTCAGCTCCTCGCCGTCCGGCTCATTGCGTGACGGCACACTGGCAATCTGGATATGGCCGGTGATCGGCAGCAGGCGCCGCAATGCCATGACGACGTCGCCATGGATGATCTGCCGGTGATAGATATCGAACTGGAGCTTCAGGTTCGCCAGGCCGGATTCGGCAATCAGTTTTTCGGCGGCGCCGAAATCATTGAGGAAATATCCCGGCATGTTCCGCCCGTTGATCGGCTCGAGCAGAAGATCGAGGCCCTTTTCCGCAAGCCGCTCGGCCGTATAAGTGACCGAGCGCCGGTAACGGGAGGAGGCGTCTTCGTCGTGACGGTTGGCAATGCCTGCCATCAGGTGCAATCGCCTGACGCCCGTCGCCGCCGCATAGTCCAGTGCCTTCTCGACATCCGCTTTCAGCGCATCGAAGCGTCCGGGAAGAGCCGCGATGCCGCGCTCACCTGCCGCCCAGTCGCCCGGCGGCAGGTTGAACAAGGCCTGCTGCAGATTGTTGCGGGTCAGCCGTTCGGCGATCGCCTCGGGTGCCGCTTCGTAGGGAAAGAGATATTCGACGGCAGAAAAGCCGGCATCGGCTGCGGCGTCGAAGCGATCGAGGAACGCCCATTCGTTGAACATCATCGTCAGGTTGGCGGCGAAAACCGGCATTTTGGCGTTTCCTTTTTACAGCTTCTGCGGTTCTTTGCCGGAACCCGGCAATTCAGCGCCGGAAAGTTTTGCGTAGAGCCGGGCGAGCGAGGAATCATCATCACGGCCCATGCCGGCGCCGGCGGCGGCCAGATACATTTGCAGCGCCGCCGCTGCGAGGGGCACCGGATACCGCTCGGAGCGGGCCATGTCCTGGACGATGCCGAGATCCTTGACGAAAATCTCGATGCTGCTGAGCGGCGTGTAGTCTCCGGCCAGCACATGCGGCACGCGGTTTTCGAACATCCACGAATTGCCAGCCGAAGCCGTGATCACCTCGAACACCTTGTCGAGATCGAGGCCCTGCTTGGCGGCAAAGGTTATCGCCTCGCAGGCGGCCGCGATATGCACGCCGGCGAGAAGCTGGTTGATCATTTTGAAGGCAGCGCCGGTTCCGGCCGCGTCCCCGAGTTCGTAGACCTTGCCGGCCATGGCGTCGAGACCCGGGCGCGCCCTGTCGAAGGCCTGGCTGGAGCCGGACGCCATGATCGTCAGTTCGCCACGCGCCGCCTTGGCGGCGCCGCCCGAAATCGGCGCGTCGAGATAATGCAGGCCGAGAGCCTCCACCCTTTGTGCCAGGTCGCGTGCAACGGCGGGGTCCATGGTTGCCGACGAGATGAACACGGCGCCGGGCTTCATCTTGTGGGCGACGCCATCGGGTCCGAACAGCACGGCTTCGGTCTGCGCGCCGTTGACGACGACGGAAACGACAATATCGGCTTCCTTCGCCGCATCGGCGGGGGTTGCCGCGCCACGTCCACCATCGGCGATGAAGCGGTCGACAGCCGCCGGCGTGATGTCATATCCGATGACGTCGATACCGGCGCGCTTCATCGACCGAGCCATTCCAAGCCCCATGGAGCCAAGGCCGATGACGGCCGAGACAATGGCGGAGCCCGAGTTTTCTGCAAATGATGCCATGAGGATGTGCTCCGTCTTGCGAGGAAAGGTCCGCACCGCTGCGAGGGGGCCATACCCGCTTTGTGGCAGCGCTGCCATATTCTTTAATCTATTTTGGCAGCGCTGCCAATGGCAAGTTGGTAGCGCTGCCAAAAAAACATTGCTTCTTGGTCAGAGCAGTGAAAATAGTGGCAGCAGGTAGGCGAACGGACAGAACGAGCAGCCACTTGAAAGCTGGATTTTCCAACGTGACCATGGAACTCAAACAGCAGGTGACGGTAACGCTTGCCGAGGTCGCGGAAGCGGCCGGCGTCGGCGAGAGCACGGTATCGCGCGTGCTGCGCAATCACGGCTCGTTTTCCGGCAAGACGCGGGAGCGAGTGATGGCTGCCGTCGAGCGATTGGGCTATGTGCCGAACCGGATCGCGGGAACGCTGGCCTCCACCGGGTCGCGTCTCGTTGCCTTCGTCATTCCGTCGCTCTCCAACATCGTCTTCCCCGATGTGCTGCGCGGAGCCAGCGCCGTTCTGGAGGAAAACCGCTACCAGGCGGTGTTCTCCGTCACCGATTATGATCCGGGCAAGGAGGAAGTGCTCGCCGCCGCGATGCTCGCCTGGCGGCCGGCGGCGGTCATGCTGGCCGGATACGAACATACGGACGGGACAGTGAAGATGCTGCGCGCCAGCGGGTGCCGGGTCGTGGAACTGCTTGATCTGGACGGAGATGCGCTCGATATCGCGGTCGGCTTCTCGAACCGGGCGGCCGGGCGGGAGAGCGCCGCCTTCCTGCTCAAGCGGGGCTATCGCCGCATCGGCTATGTCGGCCACGATCTCAACCGTGATACCCGCGCCGGCAAGCGGTTTTCAAGCTTTTGCGAAACGCTGGAAGTTGGTGGCGCGCCCCTCGTGGCCCGTGAAATTCTCGCCGGCGCGTCGTCCGTGGAAAACGGCAGGCTGGGGCTGGAGCGGCTACTTGCCCGGACGCCGGATCTCGATGCGGTTTATTTCTCCAACGACGATATGGCGCTGGGCGGCTATTTCCACTGTCTGGCTGAGGGGATCGCTATCCCCTCGAAGCTCGCTATTTTCGGCTATAATGGCCTCGATATCGGCCGGGCAATGCCGCAGCCCTTGTCAACCATCCGAACGCCGCGCGTGGCGACCGGGCAAATCGCCGCGCAGATGGTCGTCGCCAACGCGCCGCCCCAGGCCGTCGATCTCGGTTTCGAGCTCATCGAAGGCGCAACCGCGTAATTTTGGAGGAAATGTCATGTCCGACGCGCGCCAGCGTGAAGAAATCTGCCGATACGGCCGCTCGCTGTTCGAGCGCGGGCTGACGCCCGGTTCGTCGGGCAACATATCGTTACGGCTCGATGATGGCGGCTGGCTGGTGACGCCGACCAATGCCTCGCTCGGGTTTCTCGATCCGGCGCAGATCTCCAGGCTCGATGCCGAAGGTCGGCTGTTGTCCGGCGACAAGCCGACCAAGGAAATTCCGCTGCATACCGCCCTCTACGACACACGCGGCAGCGCCCGCGCCATCGTCCATCTTCATTCCACTCACGCGGTGGCGCTGACCATGCTGCCGGAGATCGATCCCCGCGCTGCCCTGCCTCCGATGACGCCCTATTATCTCATGCGCGCCGGCGAAACCGCACTGGTGCCGTATTATCGTCCCGGCGACCCGGCGGTGGCCGACGCCATCCGCGGGCTGGCAGGCAAGTATTCATCGGTGCTTCTGGCCAACCACGGACCTGTTGTCGCCGGCGACACCCTGGAGGCGGCGGTCTTTGCCACCGAGGAGCTGGAGGAAACGGCAAAACTCTATCTGCTGCTGCGCAACCTCAATCCCCGTTACCTCAGCCCGGGACAGGTGGCCGATCTCGTCAACACGTTCGGCCTCGACCTTCCATCGCATCACCATCACGACGATGATTGAAACTGTCGCTTGGCGGTCCAGGCTTTAGTCGAGCGCCGAAAGCACTGACGAGGTGATCGCGTCTGTCTTGTCCTTGCCAGGAATTGAGCCGATGCCGCGTGCCGTCGTTGCCTCGATTGCGGCCATCACCTTTCCGGCGGCAGCCGGTTCCCCCAGGTGCTCCAGCATCATTGCGCCCGACCAGATGGCGGCGATCGGGTTGGCAATGCCGAGATGGGCGATATCCGGCGCCGAGCCGTGGACGGGCTCGAACATGGACGGCGCCGAGCGATCAGGATTGATATTGGCGGAGGCCGCAAAGCCGAGCCCGCCCTGGATGGCGGCGCCGAGATCGGTCAGGATGTCGCCGAACAGGTTGGAGGCGACGACCACGTCGAGGCTCTCCGGCGCCATGACCATCCGGGCAGCCATGGCGTCGATATGGTAGCTGGTCACCTCGACATCGGGGTATTCCGTGGAAAGCTGCTGGGTGATCTCGTCCCAGAACACCATCGAGTATTTCTGCGCGTTCGACTTCGTCACCGAGGCAAGCTTGCCGCGCCGCGCCCGTGCTTGTTCGAAGCCGAAACGCAGGATGCGCTCGACCCCCTTGCGGGTGAAGATCGAGGTCTCGACAGCCACCTCGCTGTCGGTTCCCTGGTGGATGCGGCCGCCGGCGCCGGAATATTCGCCCTCGGTATTTTCACGAATGCAGAGGATGTCGAAATTCTCCGACCGCAGCGGTCCTTGCACACCCGGCAGCAGCCGGTGCGGGCGGATATTGGCATATTGCACGAAAGCCTTGCGGATCGGCAGCAGAAGTCCATGCAGAGACACGGAATCGGGCACTTTCCGAGGCCATCCGACGGCGCCGAGCAGAATGGCATCGAAGGAGCGCAGCGTTTCGATGCCATTGTCGGGCATCATGCTGCCGTTCTCCAGATAGTAGTCGCAGGACCAGGGATAGCTTGTTGTCGCCAGCGAAAATCCGTTTCGCGCACCCGCCTTTTCGAGCACGGACTTGGCTGCCTCAGTTACATCGCGGCCGATGCCGTCTCCCGGCAGAAGGGCAATCTTGTAGGTCTTCATGGCAGGTCCTCTCAACGCTGATCAGCACATTCTTGCACCGCGGGTTGGCCGGATAGGCTTCGCAGTCGGGATCCGTGCTGATACCGGGCTGCGTGTTGCGCCGTACGGCCATGACTGTAGAGGGCCGGTCAGGCTTTATTTGCCGAAAGCGGTCGGGATTTGGTCGATTGTTGTGTTCGCGCCGGCATCACCAGTGAATTCTATCGAACGATCCGTTGTCGGCAGGGCGCATTGCTACCTGGCGAAAGAAATGCGCAGGCAGGCGAAGTTTGAATTCGGCGAGGAAGGGCGCGGGATCGACGGAATCGATTGAGCGGGATCTTCGCATCGCTGCGGGGTCAAGCGCCGGGATAGATGGGCGTGGAGACCAGAGCCTGTGCGCGTTCGGATTCGGGCCGGAACGAGCGGTATTGCCAGAAGCCGTCGGAGGATTTCCGCCGGTATACGGTCTCGAGCCAAAACACGGTGTCATCGATCGGCAAGACCGGATGCCAGGCATACCATTCGGACCAGATCTTGCCTGCCTGTCTGCTCTCCATGGCCATCGCTCATTGGATGAGTTTCCGCATTGGAGAATAACAATGAAATATCATTCTTCAATAGAGATTGTTTTTCCCGCGTGGCGTGAAAATTTTCTTGGGTAATATCGTGGAGCGTTTGGGGCTTGCAAGCGGTTTAGGGGCGTTGTGTCGGCCGCTAAAAGTCCTTGCTGGCATCTATTGAAATTATATCGTAATACGATATATTTCGGTGTCGACTATTGAGGAGTGAGCTTCATGTCAAGCCGATTGTATCCCGCATTGCACCGCCCTGCGCCTTATCCCGCTGATGAGGCGTTTGAAAATCTCAGGCAGAGGGTTCATGCCTTGCTTGATAGTGGAGAAGCAGGCCGCTGGGAGCTTTTGCGGGCGGAGTGGCTGTATGATGTGGCGCTGCTCACGAATGATTTTCGGCTCTGGATGCAGCACCTCGACAGAGGCTTCGGAACGGCCAAATAGCTTGCGTTCGATAGGGCTCAGTTGATCGAACGCACGCCGAGATAGGCCGCCAGGCTGATGGCGGACAAGGCGATCGTCAGTCTGGGTCTGGCATCATCGAACATGGTCGCCAGGAACAGGCCGAGCAGCAGGATGGCGGATTTCGCCCAGAGGTCCTGATCGGAGACGGTGAAGGCGAGCGTCGCCAGGAAGACGGCGCTTGCGACGATCGTCACGGGCGCAGACTTCTCGGCGAGATCGCCGCCCGGGAAATAGGGCAGAAGAAAGCGCCGCATGCTCAGGCCGGAAGCGATGCTGAGAAGAAGACAGGTCAAGACAATATGCAACATGGGGTCGGCGCCGATCGATCTGCAGATGGAATTGCACATGCAAACCCCGTGCCAGCTGCAAGCCTCGAAATGGCGCCCGGCAGATGGGATGTCCGGGCTTGTATGGCTATTTACGCGGCGTCTCGATCCTTTTTTCGGCAGCCGTTCACGGCTTCGCTTCAGCCGTACGATTATATCGTGATACGACTTGAGCTGCGACAATGATTTTTATATAGAGAATTATCTTCCCCGTTAATTCCGGAAACGAGATCTTTTTTGGACCTTTCGTCGATCGAAATATTTCTCGCTGTTGTCAGCGATCGCAGCGTGACCAAGGCTGCCAAGGCCGTCGGGCGGGTGCCGTCAAATGTGACGACACGCATCCAGCAGTTGGAGGAGGATCTCGGCGTTTCCCTCTTCAGCCGTGACGGCAAGAAGATGACGTTGACGCGGGAGGGTGAGACGTTCCTTGCCTACGCCAACCGGCTGATGGCGCTTGCGCTCGAAGCGCGCCAGGCCGTGCGACCTCTTGCTCCGTCGGGAACATTGCGCGTCGGCACGATGGAAAGCACGGCCGCCAGCAGGCTGCCGGCGGCGCTGACCCAATTCAACCGGATGTGGCCTGATGTGTCGCTTCAGCTGACGATGGGTGCATCCCGCGATCTCGCCTGCGCCGTCGTCAGCGATGCGCTGGATTGTGCGCTGGTTGCCCGTCCGCCCAAGGCGATGCGCGAGGAGGACGTCGGGTTCGATGCTGAGCTCAAGGCGCTGGAGATGGAGCCGGTCTTTGTCGAAGACCTGTTGATCGTGCTGCCCTCCGGGCATCCGGCGATCAAATCCGCCGCCGACCTCCGTGTCGGGGCGCTTGCCGCTTTGGAACCCGGCTGCACCTATCGCAGGATTGCCGAACACTGGGCGCGCAAATCGAGGGCCCTGCCGACGAGCGAGCATGGCTCCTACCATGCGATCCTGGCGAGCGTTGCGGCCGGCAACGCCGCCGGCATCATGCCGAGATCCGTTCTCGACCTCATGCCATGGCCGACATCCGTCCAGACCCACCAGCTCGGGCCTGTCGAGACGCTGCTGGTCTATCGCAAGAATGATCGCCCCAGCGCATTCAATGCATTCCACGAAGTCCTGAGCGCGACAAAAGGCAGAGATATCAGGCTGGCAACAAACTAGCTCTCAGATCTTCCTTCAGTCCGCCAGATAATCCTCGCTCAAAATTGGTCTTGTCATGCAGTATCCCGTTTCCCCGAAGGTGGGACCGAGCCGCTTCCGTCGCTTCCGTCTGTTTTCACCGATTTTGGCGGGTGCGACCTTACGCGAGCGGTTGATCGCATGTCTCGGCGCTTTGGTGGCCATCGGTCTTACCGGCGTCATCAGCGGTTATCTGTTCGGGCAGGGGCCGCATCTTCCCCTGATCGTCGCGCCGATGGGGGCATCCGCGGTGCTTCTTTTCGCGGTGCCGGCCAGCCCGCTTGCGCAACCGTGGTCGATCATCGGCGGCAATACGATTTCCGCCCTGATGGGTATCATTGCCGCCTATTTCATCCGCGATCCGATCATCGCGACCGGCGTCGGAGTGTCGCTTGCCATCGGCGCCATGTCTTTCACGCGCTGCCTGCATCCGCCGGGAGGCGCCGCAGCGCTGACCGCCGTGCTCGGCGGCCCTGTCGTCGCCGGCTGGGGTTTCCTCTTTCCCTTCGTGCCGGTCGCCCTGAACTCCTGCATTCTCGTCGGCCTCGGCCTGCTGTTCCATAAGCTTTCCCGGCGGAACTATCCGCATGTGGTTCCCAAACCCGCGGAGAACACCCATCAAACGATCGACCTGCCGTCTGCCGTGCGGGTGGGTTTCCGCGAGGAGGATGTCGATGCCGCCCTCGCAGCGCTCGACGAAACCTTCGACATCGATCGCGCCGATCTCGGCCGGCTGCTGCAGCAGGTCGAGCTGCAGGCGACGATCCGCTCTAACGGCAAGATCAGCTGTGCCGATATCATGTCGCGCGACGTGATCGCCGTCAGCGAAGCTGCAGAACCGGATGCCGCACGGCACCTGCTTTTGAAGCACAATATCCGCACGCTGCCGGTAAAGGACCCGGAGGGCCGTCTGATCGGCAGCGTCGGCTTGCGGGAATTGTCGATGAGCATTGATACGATTGCTGGCGCAATTTCAAAGCCAGCGGTGGCTAGGCCTTCGGACCCGGCCCTGTCGCTGCTGCCCGTTCTGACGGATGGGCGCACACATGCCGTCATTATTATCGATGACGACCACCGGATCCTCGGCCTGATCTCGCAGACCGATCTTCTGAGCGCAGTGGCGCGGCTGCTGCCGAATGAGAGCACCCCAATCTCGGCCGTGGCCTGAGCGGTGGTCGTGGGTCGTCACGCAGAGGGGAGAATGAGCCAATGTTGATCGAGCGCGATCCGAACGGGGATTTTATTCTGGACTCAGCCGAACTCGCGGAACGGTTCGGATTGTCGCTGGCCGATCTCCGTCGTCACATGCGACATGGCTCCCTCGTCAGCACCGTGGAAATCGGCACTGCTGAACACGAGGGCACCAAGCGGGTATCGCTTCGGCTCGGCAACAGGCTTTGGCGCGCGGTGCTGAACGATGCGAATGAGGTACAGCACGAACAGATGACCGTGCTTCGGGGGAAACCATCCTGACGGCGCCCGGGCTGACATCATCGTCATGAAAGTCTCGTCAGGCGCTGCTTGCTGAAGCCGTTCCGTTCCTCCGAGGCAAGAGCGCCCAGCTATTGCGAGATGTCGGAGCTTCCAGACATTATCCGGTCGATGATCTGAAGCGGATGCGGAATGCGTTTGCCGTCGATTTCCTTGACCTGCGAGCGGCAGGAATATCCGGTTGCCATCAGGATATCGGCTTCCCCGGCCGCATCAAGCTCGGGCTTCCAGCTCATCGCATAGAGGCGTTCGGAGATCGGCCGGTTGCGGGCCTCGTGGCCGAAAGTGCCGGCCATGCCGCAACAGCCGGTTTGCGCTGCCTGAAGATCGACGCCGAGGCTCTCGAACACTTTTTGCCACTGCGCGACGGAGGCAGGCGCGTTGGTGCGCTCGGTGCAATGGGCCATCAAGCGGTAGCTTTTGCCTTCAGCCGTTGAAGGCGAGGCGGCGAGCCGATCGAGGTTGGTGGTGAGCCATTCCTGAGGGAGGAGGACGGTCGCCTTCGATATGCCCTTATATTCGCTGCGAAAGGCGAGTGTCATCGACGGATCGAGCCCGACGAGCGCCACGCTTGTCGAATCCAGTCGCTCGAGATAGCGCGCTGTCCGCTTGGCCGCTGCCTCGAAGCGTCCGAGATAGCCATGAACATGCAGGGCTTTGCCATTGGTGTGGGATGCCGCAAGGAAGGGCGTGAGCCCGATTTTCCTGGCGAGCCCGATGGCGGCAAGCGCGACATCCGGGTCGAAATAGGCGGTAAAAGCGTCGGCGACTAAGACGACGCTGCGCTGCCGTTCACCCGGCGACAGGGCTTCGATTATTTGCGGCGTCGCAAGCGGCACGCCGAGGCGGGCGGCTTCCTTCGCGAGCGAGATTTGCGGCAGCCGCGGCAGGGAGGTCAGCCCGGCAATGCGCATCATCGCCCGGCCGGCCGGCGTGCCGACGACCAGGTTGTAGGCCGGCCGGATGCGCCGGACCAGCGGCAGGGTGATTTCGATCGCCGCGACCAGCGGATCCTTCAGCGGACGGAGGTAGCGTCCGTAGTAGAGTTCGAGGAATTTCGAGCGGAAGGCGGGCACGCTAACCTTCACCGGACATTGTCCCGCGCAGGCCTTGCAGGCCAGACACGTGTCCATCGCGGCGCGCACCTCGTGGGAAAAGTCGTCCCGGTTTGCTGGGTTGAGCGAGTTGAAGGCGCGCCGCGCGAGGCTTGCGAGCGGGACGCTTCGCCGCAGGCGCGTCGCCTCCTGGCGGGGATCGACGCCTTTCTCGGCAAGCAGCCTCAGCCATTCCCGCATCAGCGCGGCGCGGCCCTTGGGCGAAAAACGCCGATCGCGTGTCGCCTTGTAGGAGGGGCACATCGGGCTCGTTTCGTCGAAATCGAAACAGGCGCCGTTGCCGTTGCAATAGGCGGCGTTGTCGAAGGCGGAGCGGATCTCGTTGCCGATAATGCGGTCGGTCGCTCCCCGCAGCGGAACATCGTCGATCTTGGTCAGTGCCTCAGTGGCAGGGGTGGCAATCTTGCCCGGATTGAGCCGGTTTTCCGGATCGAAAGCCCGCTTGATCTCCTGCAGGCTGGGATAAAGATCGCCGAAAAATTCCGGCACATATTCTGAACGTACGCCCTTGCCATGCTCTCCCCAGAGCACGCCTCCATATTTGCGGGTAAGCGCCACGACGGCGTCACTGACCTCGCGAACCAGCCCGATATGGTCGTCGCGGGTGAGGTCGAGCGCCGGCCGCACATGCAGGACGCCGGCATCGACATGGCCGAACATGCCGTAGGAAAGGCCGGCATTATCGAGAAGCGCGCGGAATTCACTGATATAGGCTGCAAGGTTTTCCGGCGGCACGGCCGTATCCTCGACGAAGGCGACGGGCCTGACCGGCCCCTCCACATTTCCGAGCAGGCCGACCGCTCGCTTGCGCATCGACCAGATCGCCTCGACGTCCGCGTGGCCCCGGGCGATCGTGTAGCCGGCATGGCGTGGATTCGCACCCGTGTCGAGGGCGGTGGTCACATCCGCGAGTTTGCGTTCGAGTTCCTCTTCATCATCGGCGAGCACTTCGGCGATATTGATGCCGTTGGTCGTTCCAGCTGCATCGTCCGGAAAGAAGCGGGCAATGCCGGTCCAGACGATATCGGCTCTGGCAAGGCCGAGAACTTTCTCATCGACCGTTTCCACCGAGGCGACGTTCAACGCCACAAGGTTGCGGGCATCCTCCAGGGCGGTGTTGAAGTCGCCGTAGCGGATGTTGATCAGCGCCGCATAAGCGGGGATCGGCAGAAGGTTGACTTCGGCTTCGGCGATCATTGCAAGCGTTCCCTCCGAACCGCAGAGAACGGCGTTGAGGTCGAAGCGTCCGTCGCCGCGCCTTATATGGGCGAGGTCGTAGCCGGTCATGTAGCGGTTGAGCTTCGGGAAGACCTCGGCGATCCGCTGATGTTTTTCCCGGGCGATCCGATCGACCGTCCTGTGGATCTCGCCGATGCGATCCTCTCGAGCAGCGATCTCTTCGAGCGCCTCAGCGTCGAGCGAGCGCGACCAAAAGTCGGAGCCGTCCATAAGCACGATGCGCAATCCGAGCACGTGGTTGCTGGTCTTGCCGTAAAGGCAGGAACCCTGGCCGCAGGCGTCGGTGGAAATCATGCCGCCGATGGTGGCGCGATTGGAGGTCGAGAGTTCGGGCGCGAAAAAGAGACCGTAGGGCTTCAGCGCCCTGTTCAGCTGATCCTTGACGACACCCGCCTGGACGCGCGCGACCCGTCGGACGGGGTCGATCTCGAGGAGGGACGTCATATGCCGCGAACAGTCCACCACGACGCCGGATGTCAGGGATTGGCCGTTCGTGCCGGTGCCGCCGCCGCGGGGCGCCACGGTTAGATGACGAAATGCCGGTTCCGACAGCACGGCCGCCACGACCTGCAGGTCTTCAATGCCCCTCGGGAAGAGGATGCCGGCCGGCTCGACCTGGTAGATGGAGTTGTCGGTCGAAAACACGGTTCGGCTTGCCGCGCCGCTTTCGATGTCGCCGCCGAATCCTGCCTCGACGAGCCGCTGGAAGAAATCCGCGGGGGGAAGGGAGATTGAAGCGTTGGGCCGGAGGCGTGGAATCATTCCCCCAGGAATGTGCCGAAGATCACATCCTTGTCAATTCGCGGCACCCGCCGCTGTCGCGATGGACGGCGTAAGGAGCTCGAATTCCTGCTGAGTTGACGAAGGCCAGCGCGCGCCGGGGAGGAGCAGTCGCTCCTGCGACCTGACGACGTCTGAGCCTTCCGATCCGGCGTGCGGGCGTGTCGATCGCGCGGCGAGCGATGTCGACACTGAGGCGTCACAGTCTCGCCCCTCCAGGGAACCGAAGATCGGCTCCCGCGTTCGAAATAAAGACGACGGGATGAACTCGGTAACCACCTTACGTCTTCAACCCCAAGTTTTTGGCCCCAAGTCTTTTGGCCCACGTCTTTTGGAGTGCGCGACATGGAAGAGATGACCAGTATAATCAAAGATCTTAGCATTGAGGAACGCGAGGAAATCTTCGTCGATATCGCTCGAACGCTGGAAGACACGGCACGTGAGGCCCTTGTCGAAGGCGATATGCATTTTGCAGAACTTTCCAACAACTTGGCGGAAGCGCTTCGTTTCAACGCCGACGAACTCGCCCGTGACGATCTTGAGAATGCCGAGCGGGTGTTGCTGCAGGCAACGGCGATGGTCTCGCAGTTCGAAGCCGTGCACCCCTATCGGATGATGAGTATGGCCGTTCATTGATGGCTGGGATCGCCGGCCAGTGCTCGGCTCGATCCTCGCCTAAAGCGGTGCTCCGCTCAAATCATTGCGACAGGTTGGAACTCTCGCTATCGGCGAGGGTTATCGGATAGCAACATCTTTTGCATGAATGAAGGGAGGACCGGTATGACGTCCAAATCCACTGTGCCCGATAGCGGCACTGACGACGCACGCTCCGCCGACACGCAGCAGACCGAGAAGGATCGTCTAAGGACATTTGAGAATGCCCGCCGCAACGTCAGCGCGGTCATCGGCGACGGCAGCGACACCGAAACCCCAAGCCTGAAGCTTGCGAAGGAATATCTCAGCCTCGGCGGCCGCCGCCGGTCCAAAATTGACGACAACATTACCAGTGTCCGCCAATGGGAAGAGGATCCGCCGGAAGCCGAACGGTTCTGGAAGGAACGGGTGGAGACGCTTTCAAAGGATAAGCGTAAACTGGTGGAGGATTTTCTTCCAACCATCAATACGCCCTGACCGGCTCATTCAAATCTGCTTGGAGGTGATCATGGCTATAGACAAGCACGAGCAGATCCGTCGCCGTGCCTACGAAATCTGGGAGGCTGAGGGCCGTCCGGATGGCGCGGACCAGCGCCATTGGCTGCAAGCCTGCGATGAACTGGCAGGCGAGGATGAGCACGAGACGCTGCAGGACCTGCTCGATGAAGACGACAGGGATGATGCGGCACTGCTTCAAGCCGCCGGCGAGAGCGATGATCTCGATCGGCGACCGGCAGAAAGTCTTCGCCAGGGCGCGAAGGCTGTGCCTGATATCGAGATAACGACAGGCGAAAAACCGTCCCAGCGGAAGATCAGGACGACCGAAGGGCCGTAATCTTATGCAGCATCTTGACCACGCCATCCAGATCGCTCTGGACGCACATGAAGGGCAGGCTGATCAGACCGACCGGCCGTACTTCGAGCACTGCCAGCGGGTCGCACTTCTCGTTTCCGGCGACGAGACACGAACGGTGGCATACCTTCATGACGTTGCCGAGAAGGGAAACGGGTGGACGCTCGACAGGCTGAGGGAGGAAGGCTTTCCTCCGGCGATTATCTCCGCGGTGGATGCTTTGACACGGCGGACCGACGAGGCCGACGACGACTTTGTCAGACGTGCGGCATCAAACCCGCTGGCCCTACCGGTCAAACAGGCCGACCTCGAAGATAATCTCCGTCAGGCCGAACAAGCCGGCAAGAACACGGAAAAATACCAGCGCGGCCTGGATCTCCTGCGCGACATCGGCAACGGCCGCTAGCACCTCGTTGGCTGGTAATGGCGACCGGCGCGTCGAACGCACCACCGGGGGCGTTGGCCTATTTCATGTTTTATTGGCAAACCAGACGGTCGGAGTGCCGAGCACGCCTCCCTTGCTCATTGCCGCCTTCAGCTCTTCCAGCTTGCTGAAGGCTTGAGCCGCTTCCAGCGTGGCAAATTCGTGTGTAACAGTAATGTCGTTCGGATTGTCGGTAGCCCGGTAGACGGCTTCCGCCGTAACTCCATTGGCCTTTTGCACTTGATGAAACGCATCATATATCTTGCGCCAGCTGGTATAGTCGGAGACCTCGTGCCTCACGAATAACGTCGTCATGTTATCCTCCCGCGTTGCATTTCCGAGTCTGGTCGAAATGTGTATTACGATTGAACCAGGAACCTCATGGTCTCGGGCAAGACGCCGTCAGTCGCCATGGCATCAGCCGCGGCCTTGGTCTGCATGAAGGCCATCAACTTTTCCATGTCTGCCACGTCCATGACCAAACCAACACGGTTGGACGTTTGAGGGTCTGTAAAGGTGCGAATATTCGTGACGCCAACGGGCTCCAATACCTGCTTGCGAACAGGTGAGGCGAGCCAGTGTTTCGGGTCTTTGACATCGTGACAGATCATTATGGTCGGCATTGCATTCTCCTCCTCTCATGATCTTCAAATGAAAGCGGAGTATATCACCATGTTCAGCTGGATCTCAGTCAATAATATTGGCATTGAATGAGTTATGATGGTCTGCGTTCGGAAGAAATAAATATAGTTATTTTAAGTAATCCAAAAATATTATGATGTTCTGCCGGTTTGGCCGCTCTTCATTTTCCGGCCATGGCCTTTGAGGGTCGAATTGACCTCTCGATATCGGTTGATGCATCGATCTTACAATCGGATGCGCGCGCCGCGCATGAGATGGCAGAGGTTCTGGAATGATCGAGCGCCGACCATTTGATCTGAAGGCCTATATGCACCGCATTGAAACAAGGCCGTGCTTTATCTGCGGCTTGGTCAGCTCCATCAGAGAGCAAAGGCTGGCACACGCACGCCTCTGTCACGGAAATGCCGCTCGACCTGCTGAAGCTCCGGGCAAGCCGGCGGATTGGCGAGCGCCTCTGGCCAGTTCTCGCGGCTGGGCAGAGCCATCGCCGCGGTGACGAGCACCGTGGTTCCTGGGCCGATTTCGCCGCGCAGCTGCGGCAGCAGGGTCTTGGCGTGGATGAGGTTGACGTTCGGGATCGGGCTCATCGCATGGCCGGTTCTCGGATTGGGCGATAAGTCGATGATCGCGCTGACATCCGCCTGTCCGTACCAGACGGCCCGGCCCTCGCCCTGTTCGGATCGATCGGCATTGAAATCGGCGCGTGCGATCGCAAAGCCGCCCTCGATGGTGCTGAGGGCGCGCGGCGTGGCGATGCGGTGGATGCGGATGTGCCAGGGATTGGCGGGAAGCAGCCAGGTTTCGATGACGACATCGTTCCAGGGGCGCCAGCGCGAATAGAGCTGGTCGCCTGCTATCAGCGCCTCTTCGAGGATTTCGCGCATGCGGAAGTGGCTGCCGTCGTCGGAGAGGCCGAGCATGCCGTCGAAGCTTGCGGCGGTAAAATTCCGGTCGTCGGCTTCGATGTTGAAGGCGTAGCGGGTGGAGTAGACGAATTTCGAATATTTCTCGTTGGCGCCGCGCATCTTGTCGTGCTGCTGGCCGGAGGAGAGCACGACGACATTTCCCGGTGTGTGCATGGCGACCATACCCGCCGGTTTCAAGGCAACCGGCTCCGGGAATTCCGGCTGCGGCGCTTCCTCCGCGGCCCAGAAGGGATGATCCTCTGAAAGAGCGAGCGGCAGGAAGAATTTCAGCGCCCAATAGGGCGATCCGGGCGAATTGTAGCTCTCGCTCATCAAGAGGTTCGGATAGCAGTAGCCGATGGAGAGAATGCCGTCGCGCTCGGCAATCGGCATCGGCGACCACCAGCGGATATGACGCATGTAATAGCCCTTGATCTCAGGCCAGGGCAGCGCCTCGACGCCGGCAAAGGCAAGCGCGCCCCAAAAGCCGCCGGCCGCAAAGCGGTAGGTCTGGCTGCGGCCGAAGGCAAGGGCAGCGCCATCGGGACCGAACCAATGGCGGATATCCCTGGCGAAGATCCGGGCGCGGTTGCGGAAGCGGTCCTTGCGTGCCTCATCGCCGTGCGCCAGCACGGTATGGATCAGGCCGTAGAAATGCATGGCGAAGGGAATGTAATGGTCGACCCGCCGCACCGGCCCATCGCGATACCAGCCTTCGCCGAGATCGAAAGCTTCCAACTCATCGAGATAGGCGAGGGTTTTCCTGTGGTCGAACGCCACACCCACGCGCTCCAGCCCGAGATCGATAAGGACGCGGAAGAATTTCCAGTTGTTGTCGATAAATTCCAGGTCCCGCGCCGCGACAAGATAGGTGGCGACCGTCTTCCTGTCGCTATCGCTCAAAGGCTCCCAGATGTGTTCAGGCACCAGCGCCAGCGCGAAGCCGACGGCGGCAAGCTCGACGAGCCGCTGGTTGCGGTCGGCGAGATCGCCCCAATATTCGGGATGAGTGGGATTGGTGCCATTTGCGAGCCCGCGCCGGTAGAGATCCCAATGCGGGAAATGGCCCCCGCCGGCGGCAAGCGGAACGATGCCCCAGAGCGGTCGCGCAAATCCCTCCAGGTCCGCAGCCGCCCTGTCGAAGATCGCGCCGGTGGCACCAAGGCGCACGCGGGCGCCGCCTTCGGAAAAATATGGCAGCAGTGGCTCGAAGAGGTCGATGACAGCCTTGGCGAGGTCGTCGCGTGTCTTCAGGGGATTGCCGAAAAGCGGATTGGCCCTTGCGGGATCATAGATCATCGTCAGCTCGAAATTTCTCAAAACAGATTGGCCGCGGGCCAGATGCTGGTCCGCGGCCACCGGCATCTTGTGAGGCTTACTTGATGGCATTCACGCCTTCGGTCATTTCCTTCAATCCGTCGTCGATTGAGGTGTTGTCGGTCATCATCGCGTCATGGACGCGGTTGAGCACGACCTCGATCTTGGCGGCGTTCGGATTGACCGCCATTTCCAGATAGGCCTTCGACGGTGTCAGCGCCTCCTTGCTGGCCGCGTCTGCAGGGAAGCCGGGTGTTGCCGCGATCTTTGCGCTGACATCAGCCGTCTTGAGCGCCGGGAAGGTGCCGGTCGATGCGATGACGGCAGCGCCCTCCGGACCGGTGACGAACTTGATGAAGTCGAGGGCAGCATCTTTGTGCTCGGAATTGGCGTTGACGGCGAGGCCCGAGATCTGCGCAGCCGTCGTGCCGGCTGCAACGCCGTCCGGATGCGGGAATTTCACGATGCCCCAGTTCTTGCTCTTCGATTCACCCGATTTCACCTTGGCGATCTGAGTGCCGACGAACCAGGTGCCCATCGGCAGCATCCCGATCGTGCCATTGAAGAACAGCGCCGAATAATGCGTGTTCGACGTTTTCAGGAAGGCATAGGAGGGAATGGCGCCATCCTTCTGCAGGGTGAGCGCCCGCTCGTACCAAGGCTTGAGGAAGGCATAGTCGCCATCGACGAGCGTGTGTTTTCCATCGAGGATGCCGGGCAGCTGGACGGTCGACCGCCAGGTATGCAGCAGCGCGCCATAGGTCTTGTTGGTACCCATGCCGCCCGTGAGCTTCTCGGCGGTTGCGTCGAATTGCGCCCAGGTCATGTCATTGGTGGGGTAGGGGACGCCTGATTTATCGAAGATGTCCTTGTTGTAATAGACGATCCAGAAGTCGGAGCGGAACGGCAGGGAATAGATCTTGCCGTCGATGGTCAGTTCCTCGATCAGGCCGCCATAGGGCGCCGGGTCGATCTTCTGATCCTTCACAAAGCCGCTCAGATCGGCGATATTGCCGGCGCGCACCAGATTGGTATAGCCCGGCACGTCCTTGACGGTGACGATGTCGATGTCTTTCGAGCCGCCGGTCAGCTGTGTCGAAATCATCTGCTGATAGTCCTGCGAGCCGAGGTCCATCGGCTCGAACTTCACGTTCGGATGCTTGGCCTGATAGGCCTCGATCAGCGGCTTGTAATAGGCTGTTTTGTCCCAGTCCCACAAAGCCCATTTGAGCGTCACGGCGTCTTGGGCAAGTGCTGCGCCGGCCGTCGTTGCTGCCAGCGTGAAACCCGCCACGGCAAGTTTCACCGTCCTCCCGAATTTATCCAGATACATTCCTGTTCTCCTTCCCTGGATCAGTTATTTTATGAAGCGCTTCGTGCATGCGGTTTACGGTGCGGCGGCAGGTCCAGAACCATGACCGCTGCCCGATGGACGCCGAATGCGACGGCGAACATTCCGAGTGAAAAATTGAAGGTTGCCGGCATGAACGCCGACACCGGATAGAAGAGAATGTGCGCCAGCCACAGCCCGGCGTTGAAGGCAAGTGCAGCAAGCGCCGGGAGCGGGCGGGCAAGCGATGCGAGCGCAGCCAGGCGGAGGAGCCGCAGTGCCGGCAGGTCGCGCATCATCATTAGAACGACGAGGTGGCAGGCGAGCACGGCGACGAAAGCGGTGGCGACAAGGGCGATCGTCAGTGGTGCGGCGAACATCAAATTGTCCCGCGCGCCGGCGGCATAGGTCAGGATCGCCTGGATACAGATGGCGAGCGCTCCCGCCAGCGCCAGGCCCCAAGCAGTGGCGCGCCAGAAATAGCGGAGAAAGCCTTCCGTGAAATCGCGCAGCAGATAGGTGTTGCGATCTTCCACCAATTCCACGGAGACGCGGGCCATGGCGACGAGTGCTGCCGGCAACGTCACGACGAAGAGCGAAGCCAGGATGAACAGGATGTTGAGCTTGACCATCTCCCACCATTCGCGGACGAGGATCTCGGTAAACAGGGCAAGGCCGGTCTTTGCAGGCGCATCCTTTGCGATGCCCGGCCCCTCCTTCGTCCACATGTCCCGCAACCACTGCATGGTCGTTTCCCCAGGCGCTCAGTATAGAATCGAGCGTTCCGTTTCCTTGTCGAACAACTGCGCATTGCTCATGTCGGCGGTGAGCGTCGCTTCCTCGCCGATATCGGGCCGGAAGCGCGGCGACACACGGGCGATGAGATTGCGCCCGCCGGCCACCATGTTCAGATGCACTTCCGAGCCCATCGGTTCGGCAAGCTCTACCACCGCCTTCAGCGGCGCCAGGTTCTCGGGTGGGATGTCGGCCGGCGGCAGTTCGTGGAAATTCTCCGGACGGATGCCGAGCACCAGTTCGCGCCCCTCATAGGGTGCGATCCTGCTCTTGTCGAAATGATCGGGCAGCGGCAGCTCCCGGCCGTCGAAGACGGCGACGTAGCCGTCGCCGCGGCGGTGAATGGTCGATGGCAGCATGTTCATCTGCGGCGCGCCGATGAAGCCGGCGACGAACATGTTGACGGGGCGGTCGTAGAGGTTCTGCGGCGTATCGACCTGCTGGATGTGGCCGTCCTTCATGACGACGATCCGGTCCGCCATGGTCATGGCCTCCACCTGGTCATGGGTGACGTAGATGAAGGTGGCGTTGAGGCGCTTATGCAGCTTGGTGATTTCGCTGCGCATCGTGCCGCGCAGCTTGGCATCGAGATTGGAAAGCGGCTCGTCGAGAAGGAAGACGGCCGGATTGCGAACCATGGCACGGCCGAGCGCGACGCGCTGGCGCTGGCCGCCCGAAAGCGCCTTCGGCTTGCGGTTCAAGAGATGGGTGATGTCGAGGATCTTGGCAGCATCCTGCACCTGGGCATCGATGAAGTCACGCGACACCTTTCTGAGCTGCAGGCCGAAGGCCATGTTCTTGTAGACGGTCATATGCGGATAGAGCGCATAGTTCTGGAAGACCATGGCGATATCCCGATCCTTGGAGGGGACATCGTTCATGACATCGCCGCCGATCTTGAGCTCGCCGCCGGAGATTTCCTCGAGACCGGCAATCATCCTGAGCGTCGTCGATTTTCCGCAGCCGGAGGGGCCGACCAGGATGATGAATTCCTTATCGGCGATCTCAAGGTCGATATCGTGGACGACGGTGAGCGCGCCGTAGGATTTGTTCAGCTCTTTAAGCGAAATGCTGGCCATCGGGTTCTCCTGAGGTCACCAATAGGAAGACCAGCGACGCGAAAGGCGCGTCAAAGCTTCCATGTAATAATAGTCTCCCCAGGAGACGCATTCATCGACGCCCTCGCCGCGGCAGGTGTTGAACGGCGATTTCTTCGAATAGGTGGCATGCAGCACCAGACCGTTGGAAACAGTGGGATCCTTGACCGCATAGTGGTCGGCCAGGCTCTTGATCATGCGGCGCGCCAGCGTGCGGTAACGCTCAGCTTGTTCGACTTCGACGAGTTCGGCCATTTCAAGCAGGCCGCAGGCGGTGATCGACGCCGACGAACTGTCGCGCGGCTCGCCGTCGCCGTCGGAAAAGACCAGATCCCAATAGGGCACCATGTCGGCCGGCAGCCGGTTGAGATAGAAGGCAAGCAGCCGCTCGAAGGTCTGGCGATATTCCTCGATCCGCTCGTAACGATAGGAGAGCGCCATGCCGGAGATTGCCCAGGCCTGTCCACGCGCCCAGGCGCTGTCGTCCCTGTAGCCCTGTTTGGTGGCGCCGCGCACCGGAGCGCCGGTCACCGGGTCCATGTAGAAGGTGTGATAGGTGGAATCATCCGGCCGCACCGAGTTGGCAAGCGTCGTGCGGGCGTGGATAAGCGCGATTTCACGGTATTTCGGATCGCCGGTCTCACGGCTTGCCCAGTAGAGCAGCGGCAGGTTCAGCAGGCAATCGATGATGTAGCGGTATTCTTCCGCCTTGCCCTTGCGGCCCCAGGCCTGGATGAACTGGCCGATCGGCTGGAAACGCTCGATCAACTGGTCGGCGGCCAGGATAGCGGCTCTGCGGCCATCCTCGTCGCCAACGAGCTTCCAGGCGGCGATGCAGGAGGGCGAATAGAGAAACCCCATATCGTGATGATCGGTTTCGATGCGATTGACGATCCGATGCAGGAACGATTGCACCTGGATCTGTGCCGCCTCCCGGAAAGCCGCGTCGCCGCTGTGTTCGAATGCGAGCCACAGCTCGCCCGGCCAGAAGCCCGCGGTCCACTGGTCGTTCGCCACGGGGGGATAGAAATTCTTGACGCTCGAATGGTTTTGCGAGGCATGGGTGAACTCAGGCAGATTGCGCCTGACCTGCTCGACGGCAATATCGAGCGCGGTGTTCACTTCCTCGTCGGTAATCGGCTGGGGGGCAACGGAGGAAACGGCGTTCATGGCTTAACCCTTCAATCCGGTCGAGGCGATGCCCTCGACGAAGAAGCGCTGCAGAACAAGGAAGACGATGAGGACCGGAATGAGCGCGACGACGGAAGCCGCCATGATCAGCCCGTATTCGGCCGAATATTGCGAGATGAACATGCGCAGGCCGATCTGCACGGTCTTCAGCTCGGTCTTGGTGAGATAGATCATCGGCCCGAGAAAATCGTTCCAGGTGGTGACGAAGGTGAAGATCGTCAGTGTCGAGAGCGCGGGCTTCGACAGCGGCAGCATGATGCGCGCCCAGATCTGATACTCGTTCATGCCGTCGATGCGGGCCGCCTCGCAAAGCTCGGTCGGGATCGACATGTAGAACTGCCGCATCAGGAAGACGCCGAAGGCGGTGAAGGCCTGCAGGCAGATCAGTGCCAGATGCGTGTTGTTCAGGCCGAATTCGCGCATCAGCAGGAACTGCGGCACCATATAAACCTGCCAGGGCATGGCGATGGTGGCGATATAGCCGAGGAACAGCGTATTTTTGTAAGGGAAATTCAGCTTCGCGAAGGCGTAGGCGGCAAAGCTGGAGGTCAGAAGCTGCAGCAGCGTGACGATGATCGTCAGTTTCGACGTATTGTAGATGAAGAGGGCGAGCGGGATCTTCGTCCAGATATCCACGTAGTTCTGCCATTGCGGCTCGGCCGGTATCCACTCGATCGGAAAGGCGAAGACGTCGCGGCTGAGCTTCAGCGATGCCGAGAGCATCCAGGCGAATGGCATCAGCATGATGAGCGTGACGGCGATGACGATGGCATAAATCGCGATCGTCCCGGTCGTCACTTTGCGTCCGGCGATCCTCATGCCTCGTCCTCCCTCTGGCGGCGGAACTGGAAGACCGTGACGGCGAGCACGAGGAAGAACAGCACCAGCGAAACCATGCTGGAATAGCCGAGATCCCAGGAAATGAAGGCCTCGTTATAGATGTGATAGACGAGGACCAGCGTCGAAGTGCCGGGGCCGCCCTGGGTGATCATGAAGATCTGATCGAACACCTTGAAGGATTGGATCGTCAGCATGACGGTCACGAAGAAGGTCGTCGGCCCGAGCTGCGGCACGGTGACATGGATGAATTTCTGCCAGGAATTGGCGCCGTCGAGATCGGCCGCCTCATAGAGTTCCGCATTGATCCCCTGCAGGCCGGCCAGATAGATGACCATGTAATAACCCATGTTCTTCCAGATGCCGAAGAGGATCACCGTGACCATCGCCCAGTGGCGATCGGCCGCCCATCCCGGCATGTTTTTGGGGTCGAGACCGAACGTGTAGAGGATCATGTTCACCGGTCCCATCTCGGGATTGAAGATCATGTTCCAGACGACGGCGACGGCCACCAGCGAGGCGACATAGGGAAAGAACATCGCCGTGCGGAAGAAATTCCGTCCCAGGATCTTCTGGTTGAGAAGAACGGCGAGGCCGAGTGCGCAAAGCAGCGTCGCCGGCACCGAGGCGACCGTATAGATGACCGTGTTCCAGAACGCCGCGATGAAGGCCTTGTCGTCGAAGAGCCGCCAGAAATTGTCGAGGCCAGCGAATGTGATCGCATTCGAGCCGTCCCAATGCATGAAGGCAAGTGCGAAGGCGAACAGGATCGGGCCGAGCGTGAAGACCGCGAAACCGAGGAAATTCGGCGCGATGAACGAATAGGCGACAAGCGCATTGCGGATCTTGCGCTGGCGCTTGGACAGGACGGTGATCTTCCGGCGTGAAACTGCCGGAGCGCTATCCCTAGCGATGACCGAATTCGATATGGACACCGATGCTTCCTCCTGGGCGGGCATTCTGCGGCTGGCGGCCGTCGGGATTCTCTAGCTTAAACCCAGAGCCGTTTGGGCGGGTGGGCGCCGCCTGTTCTACCTCCTGCCAACGGACATAGCACATCTCCGTTATTGGTCAAACAAGTTCTGAATAGATCATACAAATTTTATGGCGAACGCCAGAAACATATGATAGGTGAGCATCAGGTCGATGCGCCGTCGAGGCATTTTCCAATGCGGGGAGGGACATGTTCAGCGAGATTTCAGGGGAGTTGCCGGACGTCCTCAGCGATTTCACGCCGGGATCTACCTACTTCGATCGCGAGAGATGGAATGCGGTGCCGCAGGCGGTGCGGGATGTGGTCGTGCGCGATGCCGAAGCCACTTTTGCGCGCGCCTGGCCTCTCATCACCGCCGCCGATTACCGGGAGTACACGCAGACCGGCAACCGCTCGCGCTTCGAGGCGCTATATTTCACGCGCCGGCGGATGCTCAATGATCTGGTGTTGGGCGAACTCGTCGAAGCGGCTGGGCGGTTCCTGCCTGGGATTGTCGACGGCATCTTCCTGATTGCCGAGGAGAGCGGCTGGCAGCTTCCTGCGCATAATGCCTACGGGCGCGGCGGCCCGCGTTTGCCGCTTCCCGATACTTCGCAGCCGGTTGTCGATCTCTTCGCCGCCGAAACGGCGGCCCTTCTGGCGACGATCGTCGCTCTCCTTGGCGACGCGGTCGACGGCATCAGCCCGGAGGTTGCGGCGCGTGTGAAACGCGAGATCGAAGCCCGCATCCTGACGCCCTATCTCGGCCGGCATTTCTGGTGGATGGGCAATGGTAAAGAGCGGATGAACAACTGGACGGCCTGGATAACCCAGAACATCCTGTTGACGGCCTTCTCGCTGAAGACGGATCAGCCGACGCGCCGCGCCGTCGTCGAAAAAGCGCTCGGCAGTCTCGATGCTTTCCTCAAGGATTATGCCGAAGACGGGGCCTGCGAGGAGGGCGTGGTCTATTATCGCCATGCCGCACTCTGCCTGAACGGCGCACTGACCGTACTCGATAGCGTGGCGCCCGGCCTGTTCGACGGGATCTGGCAGCAGCCGAAGATCCGCAATATGGCCGAATACATCGCCAACATGCATGTCGCCGGCCGCCATTATTTCAACTTTGCGGATTCCTCCGCGGTGGTCGAGCCTTGCAGCGCACGGGAATACCTGTTCGGCAAGGCTGTTGGTTCCGAGATGCTGGCGGCGTTCGCCGCAGCCGACCGGGCGACTGCCGAGACCCCGCATCTGCCCGGCGAATGGAACCTCTGGTACCGCGTGCAGGAGCTGCTGGCCGGTCATATGATCCCTGCCGCGGAACTGCGGCCGGCATCCGGGCGGGATATCTTTTATCCCGGCATCGGCCTGTTCATCGCCCGCGATGGGCAGTTTTCCCTCGCGGTCAAGGCCGGCAACAACGGCGAGGGCCACAATCACAACGATGTCGGCAGCGTCACGCTCTACAAGAACGGCCGTCCCTTCCTGATCGACGTCGGCGTCGAAACCTATACGGCCAAGACCTTTTCGCCGCGGCGCTACGAGATATGGACGATGCAATCGGCCTATCACAACCTACCCACCTTCGAAGGCGTCATGCAGTCCGCCGGCGAAGCCTACGGCGCACGCGATGTCGAAGTCGAATTTGGCGACAGCGAGGCGCGCATCTCTCTCGATATAGCGAGCGCCTATCCCCCGGAAGCGAACGTGCGCAGCTACAGGCGCGCTGTCTCCCTGCAACGGGGTCGCCATGTCGAGATCGTCGATACCCTCGACGGAGACAGACCGGCGGTTTTGTCGCTAATGACGTGCGTCGCGCCGACCATAACACCCGAGGGGATCGATCTCGCCGATCTCGGCAGCATCGTCGTCGATGGCGCCGGGAAAATCGAAATCGACGAGATCGAGGTAGATGACACTAGGCTGAGATCGGCCTGGCCCGAAAAACTCTTCCGTCTGCGCGTGCCGCTTGTCGGCAAGCGCCTTTCGTTGCGGATCGTCTGAGGAGAGCGAGCATGGAATTGACGCTGAAGATCGTGGATGCCGATGGGTTCTTGCTGGCGAACTCGACAGGGCAGGACGAGACGTTTCTGGTCTATCGACAGAGCTATAGCGAGGGTGACTGCGTCATCGTTGAGGCTTCCGAGCCGGGGCATGTCTTCCTCGCGCTGGACAACGCGGTCCATCCCGCCCTCGCCTACATGAGGGAAGGTGCCTACTCGCTTGCCGTGCCCTTCAGCGACAGGCGAAAGTCCTATTCGCCGAACGCCTTCAAGGGCGATATCCACCGGCTTTCAGCAAGATGTGCTCGGCCCGGGGAGATCGCTCAAAGGCGCAATCTCGCTCTGAACCCTTGGGACGATCATGCCAACCGCACGCTCTTTCCGCATGTGCGGGCCAATGTGGAAACCCGCGGCGAGGCGGCTTTCGCGGCGCGCAACGCCATCGATGGTGAAAAGGCCAACGACAATCACGGCTTCTGGCCCTATACGAGCTGGGGCATCAATCGCGATCCTCAAGCCGCGCTGACGGTGGAATTCGGCCGGCCGGTCCGGATCGATGAGATCGTCTTTTATCTCCGGGCGGATTTTCCGCATGATTCCTGGTGGGAAAAGGCAAGCGTCACCTTTTCGAATGGCAGGACCTCCGCTTTTCCGCTGGTGAAATCAGGCGCCGCCCAGAGCTTTTCGATAGAGCCATGTATCGTCGAGTGGGTAGAGCTGCACGGCCTGATCAAGGCGGAAGACAGCTCGCCCTTTCCGGCGCTGACGCAGATCGAAATCTGGGGGACGGAGGCGATGGCTACCGGAGGCCGAGACGTCGCAGCCATCGCCGTCGAAGCCGAGGCCGAGCGCGCTAGGCGGGTGCTCATCGGTCGCCCCCTGTGACGCTTCCGCCAGACCGTCAGCCCGTGCTAAGGGGGATGGATGAGACTGCTTGTGGTGGAGGACAACAAGGATCTGGCGGCCTGGCTGGGCAAAGCCCTGCGACAGGCGCAATATGCTATCGATATCGCCCATGACGGCGAGGACGCCGAGCATATGCTCAAGGTCGCCGAGTATTCGGCAAT
Organism: Rhizobium leguminosarum bv. trifolii WSM2297; assembly: GCF_000271845.1. The sequence goes on from NZ_JH719393.1 coordinate 322,399, forward strand.
GATCCTCGACCTTGCGCTGCCCAAGCTTGACGGCTTGACGCTTTTGAAGCGGCTGAGGCAGTCCGGAAACAAGCTTCCGGTGATTATCCTGACCGCGAATGCAAGCCTGGACGGCCGTGTGGCCGGGCTCGACAGCGGCGCCGACGACTATCTCGCCAAGCCCTTCGAAATTGCCGAGCTCGAAGCGAGAATCCGCGCTGTGGTGCGACGCGGACAGGATCGTGCATCCTCAGAGATCACCGTCGGCAACCTGCGTTTTTCCGGCGGGACACGGCAGTTTTTCGTCGCGGACGAGCTGCTGCAGCTGACGCCGCGAGAATATGCTGTCCTTGAACAGCTCGTCATGAAGCTGGGTAACACGGTCTCGAAGGCCGCCCTTTCCGAAAGCGTGTTCGGTTTCGACGACGAGGCGGATCCGAGCGCCATCGAAATCTATGTCCACAGGCTGCGAAAGAAGCTCGAGAACAGTTCGGTTCAGATTGCGACGTTGCGCGGGCTCGGTTATCTCCTTAGACATGTCGAATAGCGTTGTCACAAAGGCCGGCGCGACAATCGCGCGGCTCAGCCGGAGCCTAAGAGTACAACTGCTCTGCTGGGTGCTGCTGACCCTGCTCGGCGCCATCGGCTTCAATCTTTACGACAGCTTCTGGACGGCGGATGCGACGGCAAAGCTGGTGACGGACCGAACGCTTCTGGCTTCGGCCCGCGTCATCGCCGAGGCAGTCCGCGTCGACGAGGGCGGCAATGTTCAGTTGGACGTGCCGCCGGCTGCGCTGGAGATGTTCGATACAGGCTTCGGCGACCGGGTTTCCTACCAGGTGATCACCGCCTGGGGCAGTCTGGTGAGCGGCTTTCCCGACTTGCCCTTGCCGACCGTCCAGCGCGCAGGGGAGGACCGCGTATTCCATGGCGCCGCCGTGCGCGTCCTGATGCTCGACCATCCCGTCGTCGGCCTTCCTGACGACGGCACTATCTCGGTGACAGTCGCCGTGACCCATAACAGCCAGTACGCCATGCGAAGGCAGCTGTGGCTTTCGGATTTTTCGAAGCAGTTCATGCTTGTCTTCGTCGCAAGCCTGGTGACCATCCTCGGGCTTCAACGCGGCCTGGCGCCGGCTCTCAGACTGCGGGACGCCGTGCGCCAGCGCGGCCGCAACCGTCTCGATCCGCTGCCGCCCGAGATGGTGCAGAGCGAATTGCAGCCGCTCGTTCATGCGCTCAACGATTACATGGAGCGTGTCCAGAACCAGATGGCCGCGCAGCGACGGTTCGTATCGAATGCCGCCCATCAGCTTCGAACGCCGCTCGCGCTGATTTCGACGCAGGCAAGCGTGGCGGCCCGCGAAGGTGATGCGGTTCGCCGCGACGAGGCGCTTTCCGCCCTTCGAACCAGCACGCGGCAGATTTCGCGTCTCGCCAGCCAGCTCCTGACCTTGTCGCGGGCCGAACCCGGAAGCCGGCGTCCTCGCAGCGATGCGACCGACCTCAGCAAGGCTGCCCGCGAGATTTTGGAAGCGCATGCCGAGGAGGCGCTGAGGCGCAATATCGATCTCGGGCTGGAAGTGTCCCGACCCGTTTTTGTCGAGGGCGACGGAACGATGCTGCGCGAGATGCTGGTCAACCTCATAGACAACGCCATCCGCTATACCCGCGCCGATGGCCGGGTGACCGTCGCAGTCGGGCAGGCCGACGGCAGGGCCGTCATCACCGTCGAGGATAACGGGCCGGGTATTCCCGAAGGGGAGCGCGAACAGGTTTTCGAACGGTTCTACCGGATCATGGGAACCGAAGCCGAGGGAAGCGGCTTGGGTCTTGCGATCGTTCGGGAGGTCGCGGAAGGCGCCGGAGGTTCGGTCTCGCTTGAAGATGCGAACGGCGGCGGTCTCGTGGTTACCGTGTGGCTTCCGCTTGCCCATGCCTGACGTGCAATGAGATGAAGAAGGCCGGACGTCGCGCCCGGCCTTCGCTTCGATCTGCCTTGGGAGGAAGATCGATCTGATTACTGTGTATCGAGGTGCTGCTGCGGCCGCCACTTCGCCAGGCGGTTCTCGATCAGCGTCATGATGTATTCGGCGATAAGCGTGACGACCATCACGAGGAGGATTGCCGCGAACATGCCGGCTGCGTCGAACGTGCCCTTCGCAATCGAGATCAGCTGGCCGATGCCGAAGCGGGCGCCGACGAATTCGCCGACGATCGCGCCGATGATCGCAAAGCCGAAAGAGACGTGCAGGCTGGCGAAGATCCAGCTCATCGCCGAGGGGATAACCACCGTGCGGGTCACCTGCCAGTCGGAGGCGCCGAGGATGCGGGCATTGGCGATCATGTTGCGGTCGGCTTCGCGCACGCCCTGGAAGGCGTTGGCAAAGACGACGAAGAACACCATGATGAAGGCGAGGGCGACCTTGGACGGCAGGCCGAGACCCATGATCATGATGAAGATCGGGGCAAGGACCACGCGGGGGATCGAGTTGATCGCCTTGATGTAGACGGAAAAGATATCCGACAAGAAGCGGTTGCGGCCAAGGCCGATGCCGACGAAGACGCCGGTGATCGAGCCTGCGAAGAAGCCGATCAGCGCCTCTTCCATCGTCACCCAGAGATTATACCAGAGCGACCCTTCGGTGGTGCCCTCGGTCGCCCATTCATAGAGCCGCTCGATAACGCCGCTCGGGCTTGAATAGAAGAACGGGTCGATCCACTGCATGTTGGAGGAGAGCTCCCACATGCCGATGACGAAGACCAGGATGGCGATCTGCCAGAAGCGCACGAGTGTGTTGCGCCGGCGTATCGCCTTCAGTGCGGAGGCTTCGATCTCGGCATCTGATGTGCCCGGACGAAACAGCGTGGCCGAAGCGGCCTCGAAAGTGGTGTCTGCCATGATATCCTCCCGTCAGGCCGCTTCGCTTGCGCGGCGGTAGCTGGTCTGGACCTCTTCGCGCAGGTCTTCCCAGATCGTCTTGCAGTAGTCGATAAAGCTCTGCTCGTAGCGGATTTCCGACACCACCCGGGGGCGGGGAAGATCGATCGGGTAGACCGACTTGACCGTCGCAGGGCCGGCGGTCAGCACATAGACCTTGTCGGCAAGGGCCACGGCCTCTTCGAGATCGTGGGTGACGAACACCACCGAGGCCTTGCGCTCGGCCCACAGCTTCAGCAGTTCCTCGTGCATGACCGTGCGGGTCTGCACGTCGAGCGCCGAAAAGGGCTCGTCCATCAGCAGGATCTCAGGCTCGTTGATGAAGGTCTGCGCCAGTGAAACGCGCTTGCGCATGCCGCCCGAAAGCTGATGGGGATAGTGATGCAGAAACTTCGACAGGCCGACGCGGGCCAGCCAGTCGCGCGCCAACTTTTCCGCCTCGGTGCGGGACTTGCCGCGGAACAGTGGACCGGCCATGACGTTGTCGATCACGTTCTTCCAGGGAAACAGCGCGTCGGTCTGGAATGCGAAGCCGACACGCGGGTCGATGCCGGTGATCGGCCCGCCCATCAGCCGGACTTCGCCCGCGCTCGGCCGTGCGAGCCCCGTCACAAGGTTGAGCGTCGTCGACTTGCCGCAGCCGGTGGGACCGACAACGGCGACGAACTCGCCGCGGGCGACCGTCATGTTGAAATCGCGAAGCGCAGTCAGGGATTTGCCGGTCGGCGAGACAAAGCGGCGGCTGACATTGATCAGCTCGATCGCCGGGATCTGCTTGGTGTCCTGTTGCATGGTGTACCTGAGGCGTGCTTTGAGGGCGCGCACGCAATGCCCATGATCGAACGGTGGCCGCTCCCGCTTGGGAGCCGGGAGCGGCGCGACTGACTTACTTGACGTTCTTGACGAACTCAGTCGTGTAGGTCTTGGAGAGGTCGATCTGCTTGCCTTTGACGTTCTTGGAGAACTCCGAGAGCACGGCAAGCACGGTCTTCGGGCCGTCTTCGGGCATGACGCCATCGGGCGTGAACATGCCCTTGCCCGCGTCGAGAGCCTTGATGTAGCCGTCCTTGTCGCCGACGTAGAAATCCTTCGGCATCTTGTCCGCGATCTCGGCGGCAGAATGCGTGTTGATATACTTCAACGTCTTGACGAAGGCGTTGGCGAGCTTCTGCGCCTCCTCCTTGTGGGCGTCGACCCAGGAGGCTTCCATGTAGAGCGAGGCGGCCGGGTAGGTGCCGCCGAGCGCCTGGCGGGTCGACTCGACCGTACGCATATCGACGAGCACGCTCGCCTCGCCTGTTTTGACCAAGCGCGAGATCGTCGGCTCGGTCGTCATGCCGGCTTGGATCTGATCCTGCTGCATGGCGGCGATGAAAGTGCCGCCGGCGCCGACCGGAACGGTGACGACGTCGCCGGGCTTCAGACCGGCCTTCGAGGCCATGAAGAGGGTCAGGAAGTTCGTGGACGAACCGAGACCAGTAACGCCGAGGGTCTTGCCCTTGAAGTCGGCCGGCGACTTGATCTCGGGGTGTTTGCTCGAGACCATCTCGACTTCGCCCGGCGCCTGGCTGAACTGGACGATGGATTCGACGAACTTGCCCTTGGCCTGCAGGTCTACACAGTGATCGTAGAAGCCGACGACACCCTGAACGGCGCCGGCCAGCAGCTGGTTTTCGGCATCGACGCCGGCAGCTTCGTTCAGCAGCTCGACATCAAGGCCCTCGTCCTTGAAGTAACCGAGGGATTCGGCGAGCTTGGCGGGCAGATAGATCTGCTTCTCATAGCCGCCGACCATGATGGTAATCTTGTCGGCTGCGTTAGCGGCGCTCGCAGCAAATGATGCTGCAGCGAAAAGCGCGGAAAATGCGACGGTGTGAAAAAGGCTGCGTGAAGAACGCATTGGTATCTCCTCCTAGTGGTGTGCTGCATCGTCGTCTCGCCACCTTGACCGTGTCTCCTCCACGATGCTGCCTCTTCCTAAGACGTCCAAGCTTTCAATTAGCTTTCAGCCGCAGACGGGTAAAACAACCTGTCCAATCCCGTTCAAGCATCACGCCGATACGTTCTATGCAAGTCCTTTGCCATAACGTCGCCTACGCGAGCCAGCCGGGAAAACCGCTCGCTGACGCTCGTGTTCGCAGGTGGGTTGGCTCGCGATTTCTGAAAACTTATAGCGTTGGCAGCGCTTCTCGACTGCCTCAGCCGGTAAAGCTTCGCAGATCCTTCAGCAGGTTCCGGTATCTCGCCTGGCTGCCGACCAGATGGTCGCGCATGGCGCTGCGTGCAGCCTGATCGTCCCTGTCCGAGATGGCCATGACGATCGTTTCGTGTTCCCTGTGGATCAGCTTTCGGTAAGCGGTCTGCTCGGCCGTCCTCGTTTCCGGGACGAGCCTCGATTGCGGGATGATCGCCGAGCCTTGCGATTCCAGGAAGTGCTTGAACAGCGGGTTGTTCGTCGCCTCGGCGATCGCGACATGAAGCTCGAGATCCGCTTCGCGGATCGATTGATCAGTCTCGATGCATTGCAGGATTTTCCGGTGGCATTCGAAGATCGCTTCCTCCTGTGCCGGCGAGCGGCGCAAGGCGGCAAGTCCCGCCGCCTCGATTTCGACAGGTGTGCGGATTTCGAGCACTTCCAGATCGGAGGCGACGCGGGCCTTGTCGACCTTCCGGCCGGACAGCGCTGGGTCGGCGCCGATGACGAAAATCCCCGCGCCCTGGCGCACCTCGACCAGGCCATCGGAACGAAGAGCTGCCACGGCCTCGCGCACCACGGTTCGGCTGACGCTATGCGTTTCGGTCAGTTCATGTTCGCTCGGAAGCTTGTCGCCGACTGAATACTGGCCGCTCAAGATGGCTTGCCGAAGACTTTCGCCGACCTGTGCGACCAGCGACCCGGAGCCTCTGCCGCGATCCTTCACCTGCATAACGCCTCGACCCCCGCATCGGCTTTGATCCTAACACCGCCCATACCGGCGGCACCGAATCTCGATTCATCACACATGTATGACAAATTGCTCCGACTTTCAATGGATCGAAGTTACTTGTCCATTGCCTGTTACTGCCCGCCGGGCCGCTGTAGTTGAATAACAGTAGAGTTTATCGTTATGATCGGAAGAATGATGAGGAGGTTTTCTATGGAAGCCAGGGCGCCGACCGCGCATGTTTCGCTGCCCCTTGCGCAGAAGCGCCGACGTTTGACGGTCGAGGCGCTGGCCGACGTGAACGACGGCAATACTCTCGATTACCGGGCCGTCCAAGCCTGGGCCGACAGCCTCGATCACGATGGGCCGCTCTTTACCTCGGTGACGCAGTTCAGCCGCGCTCAGAGCCGCCTGGTCGACTCCCCGCGCACGAATCTCGGCGTCAGGATAAAATCCTGGGGCGGGGCGGCGGCGCTCTCGGGGCTTGCTATTCTCGCCAGCAGGCGTTGTGCCGCCAGTTCGCCGAGCTTGTTCGCATCCTGCACGACCATGGTGATGCGGGGCGTGATGACGTTGCTCCACGGCACGTCGTCGACCATCGCCAGCGACACGTCATCAGGGCAGCGGAAGCCCATTTCCTGCATCACCTGTAGTGCAGCCAGACCCGTCATATTGTTGGCGCCAATGATGGCGGTCGGCCGGTCGCGGCGGGTCAGGAGGCGCATCGCCTGTGCATGGCCGCCGGCCCTGGTATAGCCGCCCTCGACCACCAGCGACGGATCGATGTCGACGCCGGCGCCGGCCATCGTGTCCGTAAAGCCCTTCAGGCGCTCATCGGCGGTGTGCAGGCCGGAGGGGCCGGAGATGAAGCCGATGCGCCGGTGGCCGAGCTGCAGCAGATGTTCCGTCAGGATGGTGGTGGTCAGCGGATTATCGGAGCCGACAAAATCACGTTCCGCACCTTCCACCTTCTGGTCGAACATGACGATCGGCGTCTTGAAATCCCGCAGGAAGGTTGCGTATTCCTCGCCATGACCGTTTGTCGCCAGCGCGATACCGGCAATCTTCTGCGCCTCCATCCGCTCTAGCAGCGCCCGTTCGAGATCGGCCCTGCCGGAGGAGTCGGCGATCAGCACGAAATAGCCGTGGTCGAGCGCCTGATGCTCGATCTCCCGACGGATGTCGCCGAAGAACATGTTGCCGAGATTGGCAGACACGAAACCGATCAGCGAGCTGCGGCCGCGCGCCAGCGTCTGGGCCACCGGATCGATGCGGTAGCCCGTCGAATTTATCGCCTGCTGGATGCGGTCTAGCGTCTCGGCGCCGACCCGCTTGGGGCTGTTGAGCGCGAGCGAGACGGTTGAGATCGAAACCCCCGCCAGGCGCGCGACATCTCTTATGGTCGTCATCTTTATCGAACCGGTTCTAGAGCCTTCTTTTGTCAGATTTTATTCGCCGTTGCAACAGAACGTGGCAAAATGCCTAATTTCTGGGTGGTTCCCGAGAATTTGCGAATTGAGAATTTCAACTTGACAGGCGCTGGATCAAGGAAGATGTTCAATCACCGAACCGGTTCGACATGATGTGGGCCGGAGAACAGGGAGGAGAAACCTGTGACGGGTTCGGAACGCCAGCTGGAAAATCCGGCATCGGGGACGAGTAAGCACGCCTGGTTCAGTCATGACCGCTTGGGCATGTTCATCCATTGGGGCCTTTATGCGCTTGGAGCACGGCATGAGTGGTTGAAGAACCGCGAAGAGCTGACCGATGAGCATTACCAGCGCTATTTCGACAATTTCGATCCCGATCTATACGACCCCAAGGAATGGGCTCGCCGTGCGCGTCTCGCTGGCATGAAATATGTCGTGGTGACGACCAAGCATCACGAAGGTTTCTGCCTTTGGGACAGCAAGGTGACCGACTATAAGGCGCCGAGCACGCCCTGTGGCAGGGATCTGCTGACGCCTCTGGTCGAAGCCTTCCGCGCCGAGGGGCTGAAGATCGGCTTTTATTATTCACTGCTCGACTGGCACCATCCGGATTTCCCGATCGACGTTCACCATCCCTTGCGTAATCACCCGGAGGCCGAGGCGCTGAATGCCGGCCGCAATATCGCGAAATACGCCGCCTATATGCGCGAACAGGTGCGCGAGCTTTTGACCGGATTCGGCCGCGTCGACATCATCTGGTTCGATTTCAGCTATCCCGGGCGCGAATATCGCGGCCTGCCCGGCAAGGGGCGCGCTGACTGGGAAAGCGAGCGACTAATTGAGCTGGTGCGCGAGCTGCAGCCCGAAATCATCGTCAATAATCGCCTCGATCTGCCGCCGGGCAAGCTGCCCGACGTGACGACGCCGGAGCAATATACGCCGCGCGTGGCGCCTGCCATCGCCAGCCAGGGCGTGCTCTGGGAGGCTTGCCACACCTTCAGTGGCTCCTGGGGCTATCACCGTGACGAGGATAGCTGGAAGAGCCCGGAACAGATCATCCAGTTGCTGATCGATTCCGTCGCGCTCGGCGGCAACCTCTTGATGAATGTCGGCCCGACAGGCCGCGGCACTTTCGACGCACGCGCCATCGATGCGCTTGAGGTCTACCAGAACTGGATGGCCGTCAACGACCGCTCCATCTATGGAGCCGGACCGTCCGAGTTACCGGCGCCGGCCGGTTGCCGCTACACCCAGCGCGGCAACCGCCTCTACCTGCATGTCTACAACTGGCCTTACCGCCACATCCATATCCAAGGCCTTGCCGACAGGATCGCCTATGCGCAATTCCTGCATGACGCCAGCGAAGTGCGCTGGCTCAGCCAGACGAAGGACGTGGATTCCAATATCGGCGTGATGGTGCCGGAAGGCATGATCACGCTCGAACTGCCGGTCCGGCGACCTGATGTTACCGTCCCGGTGATCGAGATCGTCCTCAAGGCGTGAACTCGGTCGCACTCGCGTGTTCATTGCGTCATGGAGGGAGGAGAAACCCATGAAGGTTCTGAAGAAAGCGCTTTTGCTCGCCACAATCGGCGGCAGTCTTTTTGCCACAGCCGCATCGGCCGAGCAGGTCAACCTGACCTGGCAGATGTGGACCGGCTCCGAAGCCGACACCAAGAGCTGGCAGCATCTGGCCGACATGGTGACCGCCAAGTACCCCGACATTAAGGTGACGCTCACGACGACGGGGTGGGTCGACTACTGGACGAGGCTGCCGGTGCTGGCAGCATCGGGACAGCTCGCCGACATCGTGTCCATGCAGTCGCTGCGCATGCCGAATTTCTATTCGTTGCTCGAGCCTCTGAATGACCGGATCGCGGCCGACAAGTTCGACGTCGGCGCCTTCACCCCCTCGATCATCGGCGGCATGTCCGTCGACAAGCAGCTTTACGGCCTGCCTTACGACGTCGGTCCATGGGTCATCTATTATAACCGGGATGCCCTCGAAGCCGCCGGCATTCCGCTGCCGAAGCCGGGCTGGACACTTGCCGAATTCACGGACGCCGCCAAGAAGCTGACGAAGGACGGCAAATACGGATTCGGCATGACTCCGACCAACTATTCGGTGCTGGCCGCGGCCTGGGGTGATAAATACGTCAACGACGCCGGCGAGCTTGACTTGACCAGTGCGAGCGCAGTTGCCGCCGCCGACAGGCTGATCGGCTTTGCCGCCAAGGATAAGATCGCGCCGCTGGTTCCCTCGGGCGGCGCGGATCCCGGTGATGTCGTCCAGGGCCGGTTCAATTCGGGCAACATCGCCATGTATATCGACGGTCCCTGGTCGATCATCGGCATGAAGGGCCAGACGAAGTTTAAGATCGGCCTCACCACCCTGCCGCGCGCCGAAGGCGAACTCTCGGCTGTCACAGCAGGCTCCGGTTTCGGTATTTCCACGACAAGCAAGAACAAGGATGCGGCCTGGAAAGCCATTCAGGTGCTGACCAGCCCCGAAGCGCTGGCCTATCTTGCCGAAGGCGGTCGCGCCTTGCCGGCGCGCACGGCGGCGCAATCCTCCTGGTACAAGGTGGCGGCCAAGGACATCACCAATGGCGGCGAGGCCATCGACTACTCGCTGGCGCATTCCGTACCCTACGTGATTACCAATAACTGGGCGGCGGTGGAAAACCTGTTCAACCAGTATTTCCCGCCGGCCTTCGGCGGCAGCGCCGACGCCAAGCAGACGATGGAGTCGATCCAGAGCCTCGCGCAACAATAGAGCGCCGCCCACACCCCTAAATCGATTTCGGTTTCCGAGGGGTGGGCCAGCTCTCGTCGCGGCAGGAACTGCCGCGCATGGAGGATGACATGTCGCAAAGCGCCGTCGCTGAAATTCCGTTGCAGCCCAGACAGCCACGGCGCTTTTTCAAGCCAGAGACGCAGACGGCCATGCTGTTCCTGCTGCCGAGCTTCCTCGGCTTCATGATTTTCATGGCCCTGCCGATTGTGGCGTCGCTCGCGCTGAGCTTCACCAACTGGCAGTTGATCTCGACGCCGTCCTTTGTCGGCTTCCAGAATTACATCAAGCTCTTTACCGTCGATCCGGCCTTCTACACCATCCTGGGCAACACGCTGTTCTTCGCCGTCGAGTATCTGGCTGTGAATATCATCGTTTCGCTGACGCTTGCCGTGTGGATATCGAGCCTGAAGCGCGGCAAGGCGATCTTCCGGGTGATCTTCTTCCTGCCGACCTTCACGCCGACAATTGCCGCCTCGGTGGTGTGGCTGCTGATACTCACGCCGGACGGACTGGCCGACAGCGTCATCCGCTCGCTCGGCCTCGGCCTGCCGAATTTCCTGCTGAGCTCGACCTGGGCCATGCAGGCGGTCATCCTGGTCACTCTCTGGGCGAATGTCGGCTATAACGTCGTGATGTTCAACGCCGCACTCGACCTGGTGCCGAAGCACTATCTCGAGGCGGCGACGATCGACGGCGCCAACGTCTGGCAGCGCTTCTGGCGCATCCGCCTGCCGCTGATTTCGCCGACTATTTTCTTTGCCACCGTGATGACGGCGATCACCTCGCTACAGGTCTTCGACGAGATCTTTGCGATGACACGCGGCGGCCCGGGCTCGGCAACGGCGACGCTCGGTTTTGCCATCTACCAGAAGGGTTTCACCAATTTCCAGATGGGTTATGCCTCGGCTCTCGCCTGGGTGATGTTCGTCATGATTATGGCGCTCACCATCCTGCAATTCCACATGCAGCGCAAATGGGTGCATTATGACGATTGACCCGACCCGTCACCCGCATTCCGTTTCCGCGGATCGGCACCGCCTCTTGCGGCGCCTCGGCACTTTCGCCAGTTATGCGGGACTTTCGCTGATCGCGCTGCTTTTCCTCTTTCCCTTTTTCTGGATGGTATCGAACGCGGTGCGCTCGAATGCCGAAGTGATGGCCGTTCCGGTCCGCATCTTCCCCGAGGAATATGAATGGGGAACATTCGTCGACGCCTTCGTTTCATTGCCGTTCGGAACCTTCCTGTTCAACTCCTTGGTGGTCGCCTGCGGCGTCACCGCAATCGTAATTGTGGTATCGTGTCTCTCCGCCTACGCCTTTGCCCGGCTGCGGTTTCCCGGCCGGGAAGGCCTGCTGCTGACCTATCTCAGCACACTGATGATCCCGCAGGTGATGTTGGTCATCCCGCTTTTCCTCGTCGTCAGCAAGCTCGGCTGGATCAACACCTATCACGGCATGATCCTGCCGGTCGCATTTAGCTCCTTCGGCACATTTCTGCTGCGGCAGTTCATTCTTGGCATTCCCAAGGATCTTGACGAGGCGGCAATGATGGACGGCGCTTCGCGCCTGCGCATTCTGGTAACGGTGATCGTGCCGCTCGCCATGCCGGCGATCGGACTGTTGTCGCTCTTCACCTTCATCGCCCAGTGGAAGAGCTTCCTGTGGCCGCTGATCGCCACCAGCGGCGTCGAAAAAGCCACACTGCCGCTCGGGCTTACCCTGTTCCAGACACAGCAGGGCACCGCCTGGAACTACATCATGGCGGGTGCGACGATCTCCATGGTGCCCGGTGTCATCCTGGCCATCGTGCTGCAGAGGGTAATGTACAAGGGCATCTCCGTCGGCTCCGGCTTCGGCGGACGCTAACGCCCATTAAACCAAAAGGCTTAGACGCATTGCATCATCTGACGCGATGTCCATTAAGTCAGGCCGAGTGCGGCCGAAGAACGCGCTTCTGCCGCCGCAAGATCATCCCGCGCGCTTAACTTTTGCTTCCGGGCGAAAAGTAAAATTTAACCAAGATCTGAAATAACGCAGTTCCATCCGAATTGCCCAGAGGAATTCATGAAAACGGCCACGCTTGCTTCCATCGCCCTGGCGATATCGATCTCCGCTGCCAACGCGCAGACGATCGGGGTTTCGATGTCCGATCTCGATAAATTCAGGACGGCGCTGCTGAACGGCGTCATCTCGCACGGGCAGACGATTTCGGGCCTCAAGCTAGTCACCGAGAACGCCAAGGGCGATAACGAGCTTCAGAAGAAACAGGTCCAGAAGCTTATCGCCGACAAGGTCGACGCCATTATTCTTGCGGTCTCCGACGGCGATCTTGGGCCGCAGATGACCAAGATGGCGGCAGATGCGGGCATTCCGCTGGTTTATATCAACAATGTTCCTTCCAACCTTGCGGACCTGCCCGACAATCAGGTCGTGGTTGCCTCCAATGAGAAAGATTCCGGCACACTGGAGACGAAGCAGGTCTGCGCGCTCCTCAAGGGCAAGGGCCGCATCGTCGTGCTGATGGGGGAAACCTTTCATGCGGCCGCCCGCACCCGCACCCAGGACATTTCAGACGTCATCGCCACGCCGGACTGCAAGGGCCTTGAAATCGTCGAACGGCAGGCGGCCTATTGGTCCAGCGATTATGCCGACCAGCAGATGCAGGAATGGATCGCCGCCGGCGTCAAGTTCGACGCAGTCATCGCCAACAATGACGAAATGGCGCTCGGGGCGATCCGCGCCATGAAGAAGGCCAATATCCCGATGAAGGACGTCGTCGTCGCCGGCGTCGACGCGACCGACGATGCACTCGCCGCGATGGTGGCCGGCGATCTCGACGTGACCATTCTCCAGAGCGCTGTCGGCCAGGGAGCGGCCGCAATCGACGCTGCCGTCAAGCTGGTCAGCAAGGAGAAGGTGCCGCGCGAAAACAACGTTCCTTTCGAACTCGTCACACCTGAGAATATTGCCCAATACCTGCCGAAGAGCCAGTGAGTAAAGAGGCCTATGATGTTGCATTTCTGGAATAAATTCGGCATTCGCGCGCAGATCACCTCCGGCTTCGTGCCGTTGATTCTGTTGATGAGCCTGCTCACCGTCAGCGCGATCTCGGGCATGAACGGCCTCGCCTCGATCTTCGCATCCTATCGCGCCACGGCCGGGCAGAGCCTCGCCATATCGGACTACAGCGACCAGCTGCACGAGATCCAGATGTCGGCCGAAGCCTTCCGCTCGACGCCGGCGCAGGCCGTTGTCGACAGCTTTCGCGCCGGCGTGAAGGCGTTCGAGGCGGACGACCCGCGTTTTGCCGACAACAAGGACCTGCAATCCGGCCTTGCGACGATCCGCCAGGACATTGCCGGATATGGCAAGGCCTTCGAACAGATCGTCTCGCTGCAGGCCAGGCGTGATGCGCTGATCTCCAAGGTCACCGAATTCGGGCCATGGACCAGCATTGCACTCAACGACGTCATGCGCAGCGCCTGGCGCCAGAACGATGTGCCGCTGCTGCACATGACGGCGGCAACGCTCGAAGCCTTGAACCGCAGCCTCTATTTTTCTGAGCGCTTCGTGCATTCCGACGATTTTGCGGCCTACGATACGGCCCAGGCAGCACTCGCCGAAGCAGTCTCGCTCAATGATGCCGCTGCCAAGGCTGCCAAGAACGAGTTGCAGAAGAAGCGCCTGATGGGTGCCGGCCAGCTTATGCAGAACTATACCGCCCGTCTGGGCGACATGAAGGATGTCTTGCAGGCGAGCGGCAGTATCCGCCAGACGCAGCTCAATGTGCTGGCACCGAAAATATCAGGCGAGTTCAAGGATCTGCAGGCCGGCGTCACCGGCGCGCAGAAGAACCTGGACGGTTCGGTGGAAGCAACGGTCGCCTCGGCGACCAGCGCGACGCTTGTTATCAGCGGTCTGTTGATCGTCATCGGCCTCGTGCTTTCCTATTTCGTCGGCCGGTTGATTTCCTCGGCGGTGCGCAAGATGGCGCAGTCGATGGAGCAGCTTGCCCGTGGCGAGGAAAAGATCGTGATAACCGGCGTCGAGCACCGCCACGAACTCGGAGCCATGGCTCGTTCGCTGAAGGTTTTCCAGGAAACGGGACGCGCCAAGCTGATCGCCGAAGCCAATGCCGAACGCGCTCGTCTCGCCGCCGAAGAAGAACGGCTGCGCCAGGAAGCCGAGCGGCTCTCCGACGCCCAGGTGATGGAGCATGCCTTCCGCCAGATTTCCGTGGGCCTCGACGCGCTTTCCAAGGGCGACCTCACTGTCCGGGTCGGCGAAGTCGACCATCGCTATGTCAGGATTCGTGATCACTTTAACAACTCGGTCGCAAGCCTCGAGGAAGCGGTCGACTCCGTCATTCGCGCAGTCGCCACCATCCGCTCCGGTCTGTCGGAAATCTCCACCGCCTCCAACGATCTCGCCCGCCGCACCGAGCAGCAGGCGGCGTCCCTGGAAGAAACGGTCGCAGCACTCGGCGACGTGACCCGCGGCGTCAACGGGACGGCGGAGGGCGCAGGCCGCGCCCAGGCCGTGGTGGCGACGGCCCGCACCAATGCTGAAAAGGGCGGCGAAATCGTCGCCCGTGCCATCGACGCGATGACGGAAATTCAAAACTCGTCGTCGAAGATCGGCAACATCATCAGCGTCATCGACGAGATCGCCTTCCAGACCAACCTGCTGGCGCTGAATGCCGGCGTTGAAGCGGCGCGCGCCGGTGAGGCAGGCAAGGGCTTTGCGGTTGTCGCTCAGGAAGTCCGCGAGCTCGCGCAACGTTCCGCCAATGCGGCTAGGGAGATCAAGCAACTGATTTCCACCTCCTCGGCGCAGGTCAAGACCGGGGTCCAGCTGGTCGGCGAATCCGGCCTCTCGCTCGAACAGATCGTCGAGCAGGTCACCGCGATGAATGCGACCGTCGCCGAGATCGCCGTTGCCGCCCGCGAACAGGCGACAAGCCTGCGCGAGGTCTCGGCCGCTGGCGACCAGATGGACAAGGTAACCCAGCAGAACGCCGCGATGGTCGAAGAAACCACGGCGGCCGCGCAAAGCCTGACGCAGGAAACCGAAAACCTTGCGCAACTGCTGTTGCGGTTCAGGACAAGCAGCGGCCGGGCATCGGAACGTCGCCATTATGCGATGGCTTCGTGATGTCTGCTGAAGCATGTCGCGCAATAGTTTGCAGCGGTAATCCGAAAGATCGCGACGCGCTTTGACGCCGCGAAGAGAACACCGCCGCCGCCCCAAAAGGGCGGCGGTGAGCGCGCATCAGTGGCTTCCGGATGCGGGGCCGTGGGGCGCACCGGCGATGCTCCTGCGCACATGACGGACGGCGGTCCAGACGGCGAAAAGCACAAGCGGGATGGCGCCGAGAACGGCGAGTTTTGTCACATGCGGATCGACGCCCAGCGCGGAAATGCTTTCCAGGCAGATCTTCGCCAGGCCAATGGTATAGTAGGTAATGGCGATGACCGAGAAACCTTCGACCGCCTGCTGGATATGCACCTGGACACGCGCCCGCTCTTCCATCGAGGTCAGCAGCGAGGCGTTCTGATCCTCAAGCTGAACCTGCACGGTGGTTCTGAGAAGGTCTCCGGCCAGGCTGACACGTTCGGCGAGCTCGTCGAGACGCCGCTCCGCCGCATAGACGGAGCGGACAGCCGGCTGGAAGCGCCGGTCGATGAAGGTGCCCAGTCTTTGCCTTCCCTCGGCCCGTTCTTCTCTGAGCTCGGATAATCGGCTGGCCACAATGTCGGCATAGGCTTTCGTTGCGCCGAAGCGGTGGCGGGCGAGCGCAGAGAAGTTGAGGACATCCGACGAGAGCCTGGTCACCTCGGACAGCAGCGCCTTGTCGACTTTGACGGCGCTCTGCATATGCGCGATCAGCAGATCGAGGCGCCCGTCGAAGGCGGAAAGCTTGGAGACGGTCTCGCGCGCCATCGGCAAAGCCAGCAGCGCCATCATCCGGTAGGTTTCGATCTCCAGGAAACGCCGGACCATGCGGCCGGTGCGATAGGCGTTGAGGTTGCGGTTGAAGAACAGGAATTCGACGAAACCGCTGTCGGTCAGACGAAAGTTCGAGTGCACTTCCGCATCGCCGCCGCCGACCTCAGAGGCGACATAGTCGAGCTTTGGTTTTTCGAGACGCTGCCCATCCTTCTCGTCGCGCACCAGCACGCGGACAGCCGCCATGACCTTTCCTTCGATCTGCCGGTAACAGGCCCGAAAGGCTTCCGGCGGATTGCTCCCGGGTTCGGACGAAGCGGGAACGACGAAGGTCAGGGTCAGGAATTCGGTATGCGCCTCCCATTTCAGCCGGCCGTCGCCAAGGCGGCCGATGCCATGATTGCCCTGGCCCGTGGTCGTTATCTCGTCCAGTCCCGGAAGATCACTCGGAAGCGGGGGAGGGGCGTTCTCGCCGACGATCGCGACATGCCAGACATCGGTGTCACCATCGAAATACAGCGACGGGCGGGCATGCAATTCGTTGTGAAGCTCCCTGCGCAGCGGATGCTCGGAACCCATCGGCATGGAGATGCACCTCTATACGGTAGACGGTCGCTCGGTCCCCGGCGGAATGACCGGGTGCCGGCGCTTATGATTTGACTTGGCGCCTTAGGGGGCTTGCCCAGGCTGACAACGCCTATAGCCTCTCCCGAGCCTCGTGTCACGACGCCTTCGCTATCGGATGCTAGACCGCATTGTTCTTGCCGCCAGGCCTGGCATCAGAGTGCTTGCCAAGCGAGGAATGGCGGTGCGCGACGCGATGCCCAGCACTTGAACCGGCAAGTCGAACGACGTGTCTCGCTATCCGCGTTTTCCGGAATGAAAAGCCGCGCTCCGGCTACTGCGATCAGCCCAACCGGAATGACGGCGAAGAAAACGGAGCGCCATCCCTTGCAGGGGAAGTAGCGTGGTTCAGCTCATCGACGATTTGAAACCGATCCAACTGTCGTGGACGGCGATGAGCAAGGGCAAAAAACCATCAGCCACGGCCTGTTGCGAGACCGTGGCTGATGCAGCGCGCAATCTGTTGGGAGACAGGCGCGGCCGGTTATTTGTTGGCGGCGAGCGCGACGTTGACCTTGTCGACGTCAGCGCTCATTGCCTTGAAGGTGTCATCGAGGGAAAGCTCGCCGACGATCAGCTGGCTCATGCGCTGGACGATGAGCTGATAGATGGCAGAAGAGCCCTTCAGGCGTTCCAGGTCGCGGGCGGCTTTCGGTGCGCTGCTGCGGGCAGCGAGGAAGACGGCCATGGCGTCCTTGGCGTTCTTGCTCTCGAGCTTGTACTGCGGGTCCTTGATGTCGGCGCCAGTCAGGATAACGTAGTTTTCGGCGATTTCACGCTGGACCTTTTCAGAGCCGAGGAACTCGATGAATGAGGCGACGGCTTGCGGGTACTTGGTGCGCTTGAAGCCGACGATTGCGGTGCCGCCAGGCATCGCGTAGCAACCGGCGTCGCCGCAGGGCGCGCTGATTGCCGTCCAGTCGAATGCATCGCCGATCTTCTTCTGGAACGGATTGACCATCCAGTTGCCGGCGAGATAGGTCACGACATTGCCGTTGACGAACTCGTCACCCATGTTCTTGTACTGGGTTCCGCCGGCAGCCCCCCACATTTCCTTCGGGAAAGAGCCGTCCTTCGTCCAGTTATAGAGATCGGTGATGTAGTGCTTGGCGGCATCATCGGGGAAGGCGAACTTGCCGTCCTTGACGTATTTCGAGCCATAGGAGAAGGCAGCACCCGAGAAGCGATGGCCCGAGCGGTCCATCGTGAAGGGGATCTGGGCGCCGGTCGCCTTGGCGACTCGCGCCGAGGCTTCGACGATATCCTTCAGTGTGGCGGTCGGCTTGGGAAGCGGTTCTTTGGCCTGTTCGAACAGCGTCTTGTTGACGAAGGGCAGGTTGAAGGTCTGCGACGCGACATAGCCGTTGATCGAGTTCGGATCGTTGACGCCGGGGAAACGAAGCGTGTTGAGGCTGTCGCCGTGCAGCTTGGCGAAGCCATCCGGATCTTTCATCAGCGGGCGCATGTCGAGGTAATAGGGCGCCAGCTGCCAGTCGGTGATCTTGGCGATATCTGGACCTTCGCCGATGGCAAGTTGCACTGGCAGCTGCTTGGCGACGGCATCATAGCCGGACGAGACGAAATTGACCTTGATGTCGGGATGCGCCGTCTCGAATTCTTTGCTCAGCGCTTCCATCCGCTCGACATAAGCCTGGTCGTCGTCGGTAAAGAGAAAAGTGATCGTCTGGGTTTCCGCCATGGCCACGCTGGACCACGCAAAGGAAACGGTGGCCAGCGCCAGTGCGAAAGCCCCTGAAAGATACGTTTTCATTTCATCCTCCCATGAAAACATTTTCATCAATCGCGGCATCAGCCATCGATAAGTGAATTTCATATACTTGACATTCGTCCCGTCAAGCTATTTTCTAAGCATATAGCGATGTTTTTGAGCAATTTTAAAAATCACGCACCCAAAGGGCCTAATGAAAATATTTTCATTGTATTGCGGAGGAGGCGATCTGTGAAAACGGAAAGCATCAAGCAGCCGGGCGACATGGCCCCGGCATACAGCGTGGCCGAGGGGCAGACGATAACGGCATGGGCCGTTTCCGGTCTCATCGCCAGCTATTTTCCCGGCGAGCCGGCCCTGGCCGAAGATCGTGTAAACTACCGCTTCATCAATGGTTTCGTCGACGTCGGCGACCTGCCGTGCCGCAAGGCCTTCTGGTCCACCATGGTCGGGCGGACGCTGGCGCCGGATACGTCCTGGCCGACAGAAAGCCTCTATCTCCCCGGTTCGAACCGCCGCGTCGAGTTTACCAGCTTCTGGCATGTGCCCACACATGTCAGGCGATGGCTGAAGGGCACGTTCAGGACGGAAGCCCCGCGCACGCTCAATCTCGCGCTCAAGACCTGCGGCGGTGTCCGCATCTGGGTCAACGGGCAAGAGGCGGTGCGCTTTGAGCCCTTCAAGCGCAACGTCGAGAGCGCAACCGAGATAGCGCTGCCGCTCGACGCCGGCGACAATGAGATCCTTGTCCATGCCGAAGATCTTGCCGAGCGCGACACGACCTGGTTCTTCGAGCTGGAAATGCGGGACAAGGAGCCGCTCTTGGTGCTGCTGCCGGTATCGCTGGATCAGGACGAGGTGCGCGAGCTGGAAGCCCTTTCGCGCGGCGTGCGTCCGGCTCGCGACGCCTTCGTCAATCAGCCGTTGGAGATCATCTTCGACACGGCGCCGGAGCGCGACCTGCCGGTGGAACTCAAGGTCGTCGGTCATGGCCACGAGCGACCCGTTCTCGCCCATTCGAAACTGATCCTGCGCGCCCGTCAGAGCCGTCTGATCGCCGACGATGTCTGCGGTATCGCAGACGGTTATCACGGCATTCACATGACGATCGGCACCGGGCCGGGTTCGGTCGCCCGCGTCATCGATGCCGCCTTCATGAGCAGCCTTTCGCCATTGCCGGCCGAGACGTCGCTTTCCGCCCGCAAGCGCCAGGCGCTGGAATACAGCGCCCGTTTCGGCGCCAACCGTGCCGGCCGCCTGATCGCGATGATGGAAACCGGCTACGACGACCAGGAGAGCTTCGACCGCATCGTCGATGCGACGCTCGCCTCGATCGATGCGCGCGAGGATTGCTCGGACTTCATCATGGTGCCGCTCTTGTGGCTGCTCGGCGCCTATGGCGACCGGATACCCAAGGCGACGGTCGAGCGCATCCGCCATTCCGTTCTCTCCTATCGCTACTGGGTCGACGAGCCGGGCAACGATGCGATGTGGTTCTGGAGCGAGAACCATGTGCTCTGCTTCCATACCAGCCAACTGCTGGCGGGACTTCTCCTGCCCGACGCGGTGTTCTCGGCCTCGGGGCGGATGGGACGGCAGCAGGCGGCGCTTGCCGTCGAGCGCCTCGGGCGCTGGTTCGACAGCGTCGAGGCCCATGGTCTGGCGGAATGGAATTCGGCCGCCTATTACCCGATCGATTTCATCGGTCTCTTGGCGCTGGAGCGCTGGGCCGAGAGCGGGATCGCCGATCGCGCCCGCGGCCAGATCGATCTCATCTTCCGCATGATCGCCCTTCATACGCTCGCCGGCGTTCCGGCCGGCTCACAGGGGCGCGCCTATGACAAGGAACTGCGCGCCGGCCCGCTGACCGAGCTTGCGCCCTTCGCCCAGGTTGCCTTCGGCACCGGCTGGCTCAACAACGGTGTCGCGGCGCTGACGATGTTTTGCGCCGGCGACTATGAGCCGCCGGCCGATCTCGCCGAGCTTGCTTCGCTTTCGCGGGGAAGAAGCGTCGAGGCGCGCTACAGCCAGGGGCTGGAGAGCGGAAAGCTCGTGCTCTTCAAGAACGAGACCGCGCAGCTTTCGACCGTCGTCGATCACAAGACCGGCCAGAAAGGGCATCAGCAGCACGTCCTCGACATCAGGCTGGCCGGCAATCCGATGGCGAGGCTGTGGGTCAACCATCCCGGTGAAGACGACCCCTGGGGCAATCAGCGGCCATCCTATTGGGCCGGCAACGGCATCCTGCCGCGTGTCGCCCAGCATCGCGACGTCGCCCTCTTGATCGAGGACACCGGCGATGCACGGCATGCATGGACGCACGCTTATATCGGTCGCGACGGCCTCGACGATCTGATCGTCGAAGACAAGTGGCTGATTGCCCGGTCGGGCCGGGGATTTGCCGCTCTTTGGGCCTCGAGCGGCCTGGAGCTGATCACCGACGGGCCGACCGCCGGCCGCGAAGCGCGCTCCTACGGATCGCTTTGCGGCTGGGCGGCCATCGTTGGATGCGGCAACGATGATACTTTCAAGGCCTTCATCGAGCGCCTGTGCCAGACGACGGTGTCCTTCGATCCTGCGCTTCGGGATCTTTCCCTGACGCCGCCGGGCGGCCCGGCGATCGCGCTTTCCTATGCCGGCGGTCTTTCGATCGCCGGTAAAGCGCGGCCGTTCACCCACGATCAGCCGCACCCGATCCTCACCCACGACAGCGCCGCGTCCCAAGCCGGCCTTGACGGGCCGTTCTACTCCTAAAACATAGGTCTCCAGCATGAACACAGCATCTGTCGACAACGCCGCCCTCCAGACGACGATCGATCGCGTGGCGACGGCTTTCAGCCGGCTCAGGGGCATCAAGGAAGGTCTCGTGACGGGAGGCGCCACCTCCGGAATTCAGTTCGACGAATGGGATTGGGAAGTCGGTGTTGGCCTTTACGGTTTCCTCAGACGCGCGATCTCCACCAATGATCAGAAGGCGTTGCAGGAGCTGGTCACCTGGTATGCCGCCCAGATCGAACGCGGCCTGCCGCCGCGCCAGATCAACAGCACGGCGCCGATGCTGCCGCTGGCAATCCTCGTCCAGCATGTCGACCGTCCCGATTTTCGCGCTCTCGTCGAGGACTGGGCCGAATGGCTCGTCAAGGAATTGCCGAAGACCGAAGAGGGTGGCTTTCAGCACGTCGTCAAGGAACGCCTCAACGATGGCGAATTGTGGGACGATACGCTGTTCATGGCCTGCCTCTTCCTTGCCCAGGCCGGCGTACTTTGCAGGCGCAACGACTGGATCGACGAAGCGGTCTACCAGTTCGTAATCCACACACGCTACCTCTCCGATCCGGTCAGCGGCCTCTGGTATCACGGCTGGACCTTCAACGGCCGGCACAATTTCGCCAAAGCCTTCTGGGCGCGTGGCAATGCCTGGATCACCGTCGCCATACCCGAACTCTTCGATCTCGTTCCCACCCTCGGCGAAAAAGACCGGCGTTTCCTATCGAACGTCCTCGTCAGCCAGGTGCGTTCGCTGAAGGCATATCAGCGGCCGGACGGAATGTTCACCACTCTACTGGACGACCCGACCTCGCCGCTGGAAACCTCGGCGACGGCAGGCATCGCCTATGGCATATTGCGGGCCATCGACGCCGGCATTCTTGACGAGAGCGACAGGGTTCATGCGGACCGCGCGCTCAAGGCCGTGCTGGCACAGATCGACGACGAAGGCGTCGTGCACGGCGTTTCCGATGGCACGCCGATGGGCCATGATCTCGATTTCTACCGGCGCATCCCGAACTTGCCGACGCCTTACGGCCAGGCGCTGACCATGCTGCTTCTGTCCGAAGTCCTGATCGAGAGTGGCCGCGGCCAATGAGTGCTCCCTCCCTCGTCTCGATCGAGTCGCTCGACGGCGACAATACCGATCGCCTGCAGGCGGCAATCGACGCTCTTTCGGCTTCCGGCGGCGGACGTCTGGAGCTCCTGGCGGGCACCCACATCTGCCGGGGGCTTCGGCTGCGCTCCGGCGTCGATCTGCACCTTGCCGCCGGCGCGATCATGCGTCCGGTTCCCGATTATGCGGCTTACGCGCATACGACGGTTTCGGTGATCGCCGAGAAGTCGGATCGCGGCATGATCGTCGCTAAAGATGCGCGGCGGATCAGCCTGACCGGGGAAGGGCGCATCGAAGCCGGCTGCGAGCGCTTCATCACGGGAGACGACGAGACTGTGGGAACCTTCATCCCGGCCGAATTCCGTCCCCGCGTCGCTGTCTTCGAGGGCTGCGACGAGGTCGAGATCAGCGCGCTGCATATCAGCCGCTCGCCGATGTGGACTCTGCATTTCGTCGACTGCACCGATGTCGCGGTCCGCAACGTCACCATCGAAAACGACCGACGTCTTCCCAATACGGACGGCATCGTGCTCGACGCATGCCGCGGCGCCGTCATCGAGGATTGCACGATATCGACGGCCGATGACGGCATATGCCTGAAGACGAGCATCGGTCCGCGGGGCGTCGCCATTGGCCGGTGCGAGAATATTCTTATTCGCCGCTGCTCCGTTCAGAGCCTCAGCTGTGCGCTGAAGATTGGCACGGAAACGCATGGCGACGTCACCAATGTTGTGTTCGAGGATTGCCGCGTCTCATCCTCCAACCGGGCACTCGGCATCTTCTCCCGCGACGGCGGCCGGATCTCGAACGTGAGGTTTTCGCGGATTGCGGTAGAGTGTCGCGAAACACTCGATGGTTTCTGGGGCTCGGGGGAGGCGCTGACCGTCAATGTCGTCGACCGTGTCGCCGAACGCCCCGCGGGCGCCATCGAAAACCTCATTGTCGAAGATGTGACCGGCCGTATGGAGGGGGCGATCACCATCATTGCTGCTGCGCCGTCGGGCATCCGGAACGTGTCGCTGGCCCGTATCGCCGTCGACCAACAGCCCGGACTACTCGGCACCGGGCGGAGCTACGACCTGCGCCCGACGAATGCCGACCTCGCGCCGACGGCCAATGGCGGTGGTCGTGCCAATGCCTGGACCCGCGGCTCCGACGGCCGGGTGATAGGACTGCAGGATTATCCAGGGGGAATGCCGGCCGTCTACGGGGCTGATGTCGCCGGGATCTTGATGAACGAGGTGCGGATCACGAGGCCGACACCGCTGCCGCAAGGCTGGAACGCAATCGACGTCGTCTTCGAAACGGCGGCACCTGATGGGAGTGGGGCATGGCAGAACTGAAACTTTCCACCGTCAACAAGTCATATGGCTCCGTCAAAGTCCTGCATGACGTCGAACTCGATATCAAGGACGGCGAGTTCGTCGTCTTCGTCGGCCCGTCGGGATGCGGCAAGTCGACCCTGCTGCGCGTGATTGCCGGCCTTGAAGAGGTGACGTCCGGCGGAATCGCCATCGGCAGCCGCGACGTCAGCGCCCTTTCGCCGGCCGAGCGCAAGATCGCCATGGTCTTCCAGTCCTACGCGCTTTATCCGCATATGAGCGTTCGCAAGAACCTCGCTTTCGGCCTTGAAAATCTGAAGTTCAAGCGCGCCGAGATCGAGGCGCGCATTGCTGAGGCGGCCCGGATGCTGGCGATCGAACCCTATCTCGACCGGCGTCCGAAGCAGCTTTCCGGCGGCCAGCGCCAGCGCGTAGCGATCGGCCGGGCGATCGTGCGCGAACCCGATATCTTTCTGTTCGACGAGCCGCTTTCCAATCTCGACGCGGCGTTGCGCGTCCAGACCCGGGCCGAGATCACCAAGCTCCATCGCGAGATCAAGACGACGATGATCTATGTCACGCACGACCAGGTCGAGGCGATGACGATGGCCGACAAGATCGTCGTGCTGCGCGCCGGACGGGTCGAGCAGGTCGGCGCGCCGCTCGAACTCTTCGATCACCCAAGCAATCTCTTTGTCGCCGGCTTCCTCGGTTCGCCGCGCATGAACATCATCAAGGGCAAGGTCGCAGCCATCACGGAAAGCGGCATCGCCATCGATGTCGCCAACGGCGGCAGGATCGCCAGCGATGTCGATCCTTCCGGCATTGCCGTGGGGCAGGAGGTTCTCGCCGGCATAAGGCCCGCACATTTCTCGCGCTCCAGCGGGCAGGGCCTGCCGTTCGTCGTGCAGTATCACGAGGGCCTGGGCACCGAGACCTATGTCTACGGCAATCTCGAGGGACAGGACGAGCAGATCATCATCCACGAGGCGGGCCATTTCGCGCCTCATCAGGGCGACCGGCTCGTCATCGATGCCGATCCCGCACGTGTTCATCTGTTCGATCCCAAAAGCGAACTTGCTTTTGCCCGTCGATCAGGACAGGGGAGGCGTTGACCATGGCTGCTGCTGGTGCATTGCTCTCCCAGGCGGGCGAAACGGCGATGAGGGTGGTCGAGGCTCCGATGAATGCGGTCGAGCGCATCTTCGGCCGCAAGCGCATGCCCTGGATGTTTCTGGCGCCGAACCTCATTCTGTTCGCCATCTTCACGTTTCTTCCGATCGCGATTGCGGTCGGCTACGCCTTCACCGGCGGCACCAATCTTTTCGTCTCGGAACGGCCCTTCGTCGGCTTCGACAATTTCCGCGCCCTGCTTTCCTGCGGCAATTATCTGCAGCCGGGAACCTGCCAGGAATCGCTGTTCTGGACGGCGGTTTGGAACACGCTCTGGTTCGTCGCATTGAACGTGACTGCCACGTTGCTGGTGGCGCTGATCACGGCGCTCATCCTCAACCGGGCGATCTTTGCACGCGGCTTCTTTCGGGCGATGTTCTTCTATCCCGTCCTGCTGTCGCCCGTCGTTATCGGCCTGATCTGGAAATGGTTCCTCGATCGCAACGGGCTGCTGAACGCCTTCTTCCAGATGATTGGCGTACCCCCGGAAATCTTCCTGCTCGATGTCGGCTGGTCGCGCTTCTTCGTCGTCGTGGTGTCGGTCTGGTTCCATATGGGCTTCTACACGCTCATCCTGCTCGCCGGTCTGCAGGCGATCCCGAAGGAACTCTACGAGGCAGCCTCGATCGATGCCGCTTCGCCGCGCCGGACTCTTTTCAGGATCACGTTGCCCCTGCTTGCGCCGAACCTGCTCGTCGTCTTCATCCTGTTGATGATCAAATCCGTGCAGATCTTCGACGAGGCCTGGGTTCTGACGAATGGCGGCGGCCCCGGCACGGCCAACAGCTTCATCGTCCAATATATCTACCAGATGGCCTTCAGCAGCGATCTCCGTCTCTTCGGCCTTGCCTCGGCCGCCTCGGTTCTCATGGGATTGGTGCTTCTGGTTCTCACCCTCATACAGTTGCGCCTCGGCAAGCGAATGGAGTCCTGAGATGAACAGCTCTATGAACCCGATCCGCTTTCTCGCGCGCACGCGCCGGGCGGGGCGCATCGACATCACCGATATATTGTCTTGGGTCTGGCTGATCGGCGGAACACTGGCAGTGCTCATTCCCGTCGTCTGGGCCGGCCTCTCCTCGTTGAAGCCGGCCGCCGAAATCACCCGCTTTCCGCCGACGCTGCTTCCGCGCGCCGCCGTGGAGCAGACCGTGCCCGGCTTCGACAAGCTGCTCAGCCTCTGGCAGGTCACTATCGACGGGCAGCCACGCGAGATGGCCATGGTGAGGCGCATCGGCCTCAAGGCGCAGATGGTCGATCCCGCAAGTCCAGGACCTCCCGTCAGCGTCGATGTGAAAGGGATCACGCCGGTCCAGCACCTGACCGTCGCGACCGAGAATTACACCGATCCGCTCACGCGCTTCAGCTTCCTGACTTTTTTGAAGAATTCGGTGTTCGTCACTGTGGTTGCGACGCTTCTGACGCTTGTTGTCAACGCCCTGGCGGCCTTTGCGCTGTCGAAATACAAGTTTCGTGGCGACACGACGGTTTTCGTCATCATCATCTCGACACTGATGATCCCGCTCGCCGTCGTCATGGTGCCTGCCTATCTCGTCATCGTCGGGGTGGGGCTCGCCGACAATCTCTGGGGCGTCATCCTGCCGACGATCGCCTCTCCGACCGCCGTCTTCCTGCTGCGACAATATATGCTGACCATCCCGGACGAACTCATAGAGGCGGCACGCGTCGACGCGGCAAGCGAATTCTGCATCTTCTGGCGCATCATCCTGCCGCTGACGGCGCCTGCTCTCGCGGTGCTGGCGATCTTTTCCGTGCTCTGGCGCTGGAACGACTTCCTCTGGCCGCTCATCGTTCTCAACAGCCGCGTGAATTTCACCCTGCAGGTCGGCCTCAACGCCTTCCAGGGAGAGTTCTCGGTGCAGTGGCACTATATCCTGGCGATGACCTTCCTCAGCCTGCTGCCCGTCACCGTCGTCTTCCTGTTCCTGCAGAAATACATCACCACCGGCATCGCCGGAACCGGGATGAAATGAGGGGCGAGGCGGGAAATAGACCTACTCCCAAGATCGGATACCCCTCCCTCCTGGCTGAAGCGTGTCGCGTAGAATTTGATTTGCGCGGTGCGCTTTGAGCGTAATTTTGTTCATGGCTCGGAAGCTCGACGTTTGGTCATCGAGGCGCCGCAGCCCGTGAGAGATTACAAAACGGTTTCGAAGAGCGGGATCAAGGCTGCGCCGATAGCGCCGGGGGCGTCGATGATCTTTGCCACGGCAAGGCTTGGAACGTCGCGCAATACGCCGTGCCGAGGCAGGTTGTTGAATTCGGTTCGTTCGATAAGCATTCTCGCAAGCGAATGCGGAAGCTCGCCGCCAAGGACGATGAGGGCGGGGTCGAATATCGCGCAGATCGCATTGATGGCGCGATTGTGGGCCGGCATGACGCGGTCGACCCATTCACGGACGCCATCCCAATCCACCAGCTTTTCATTCTTCAGATCCTTGAGGGTCAGGTCCGAGCGCCCCTTGCTGCGAAGATATTCGAGCAATTGGCCGAGTGCGGGTCGGTCGTCATAGTCCTGACGCGCGAACAGAACGGAGAATTCGCCGGCGTTGCCGAAACTGCCGCGAAACGGCATGCCTCCGGAAACCAGGCCGCCGCCGTAGCCATGAAGATGGGCAATATAGGCGAAGTCCGCGACATCCCGGCCAACCCCGAAAATCGCTTCCGCCAAAGCAGCGGTCCTGGCGACATTGTCTGCCCAGACCGGCAGGCCAAGCTGCTCTCCAAGCAAAGGCGCCAAGTCTATCAGCGACCAATGAGCGAGCGGCAGAGGACAGTTGAAGGCCGTGTCCAGCATGCGGTGGCCGGCGACTGCCAGGCCGACGCCGAGGACGTCGCGCCGTTTGGCGCCCTGGCGGGCGAGAATGTCCTCGACCGCTGCTTCAATCCGTTCCAGCTCCGCCGACAGCGAGTCGCCTGCTTGCGGGATTTCCATGTTTTCCAAAGGCTCGCCGAAGCCCATGAGACAAAGGCCGATCGAGCCGACGTTCACGGAAATGCCAAGTGTCAGACACCACTCGCTTCGAAGGGTCAGCTTTGGGCTGGGCGGACCGGGCCGCCGGCCTTCCGAATACGAAAAGACGATCATTCCTCGCTCATGAAGCCGGGCGACGATCCTGTGCAAGGATTGCTGCGTGAGATCGAGCGGCTCGGTAAGGTCTGAGCGCTCGATCCCGGGAGACTTCCAAATCAACCGCAAGAGGTCCCGTTCGTTGCGGGAGGCAACCCGCGCCGGTTGTACGTCTCGCAAAAAATGTGCGTCGACATGGTTTAGAGGACCGTACTTCATTTTCTGATCGTTTTGATTTACACTGTAGGTGTGAAGATGAAGGAGGGGACGCTTTATTTCCATCAGATGCAAGTAAATTCATCCATGGGTTGGCGCTCCTGCTTACCTCATCGAGATTGGTCAGGCCAGTCGAGATGACGTCTCGCGTGGCTGGGATAGGAATCGAGTTGCATGATTTCATTGAGACCGGAAAATACAGCCCGCGTGCTTGAGCCTGAGGGTTATGGTTTTGTGCCGACACATGAAGGCAGAAGCTTCGAATCGATGGTTCAAGCCTTCTCGACAGGATATGGGGCTTTTGGCGCACAGCCGTTAAGTAGTGACCGGACCTTTGCCTGGGCGGCGGACTTGAGGAGGACCGAAGCATTCACGCTAATTCATTCGGTCTACCAGAGCTCCTGGACAATCCGAACGCTCGACGAAACTCCGCAACATCTTGCGTTTTACCTGCCGCAGACGGGATCGTTTCGATTGTCCATTGGAAAAAGGATGGTTGAAAGTGGAGCGGGTCATCTGCTCATGGCCAACAATCATGAGGCCGGTGATCGCGTCGTCCAAGGCCCGCATCGCTCGGACGCTCTCTTCCTGGACTGGCAAGTCGTGAAGCGGATGCTCGTTTCGCTGGTGGAAGCGCCGCTTTGCGAATCGCTCGACCTGGAACCCATCCTGGATCTCGCGACACAGTCGGGCCAACTTATCGGCAACCTGGTGCAGACGATCGTGCAGGGCATGCGCGACGGTGGTCCGCTTTTGTCTTCCCCTCTCGCCATGGCGACGATGAGTGAAACGCTCGCGCATCTCGTAATCCGATTTGGCCACCACCGGTTGTCCGGCCATCTGGAAAGGAAGAAAGTGTCGTTGGTTGCGCCCTGGCATGTCCGGCGTGCCATCGACTATATGCACGCCAATATCGCTGAGCCTCTCACCATGACGATGGTTGCCGACGATGTCGGCGTTTCACTTCGCGCGCTGCAGACGGGCTTCAAAGCCTTCAGGGGAACCTCGCCGGCGGGTTACCTGCGCACGATCCGGCTGCAGGCGGCCCGGGAGCAATTGCGGGATCCAACGAATCAGCGGTCCGTCCGCGAAATCTGCATGATATGGGGGTTCGCACATGCAGGCAGATTCTCGATAATCTACCGCAGCACTTTTGGTGAAAGCCCGCGGGATACACGCCTGCGTGCGGAGCGCTTGCGTTAGAGCCTTTCGGGATTCTGCCACCTTCCGGCGGGTTTTAGCGCGGCGGCGCGATGCTGCCGCGCAGGACGAGGTGGCATCCAAGTTCCAGGCGATGGGCCGGCCGCTGCGGGTCATTGGCGATCAGTCTCTGTTCGATGAGCGCCAAGGCGGCAGCGCCGAGCTTGTCGGTGGGAACGCTGACGGTTGAAAGCGGCGGACGGCTGAATTCGCCGGGGACGATATCGTCAAAGCCCAGCACCGAGATTGCTTCGGGCACGCCTATGTCGCGATCCGCCAAGGCCTTCAAGCAGCCGAGCGCCAGATTGTCGGCGGCGCAGAAGACGGCGGTGGCGCCTTTCATCGTGGAATCGCGATCGAGCAGCGCGTTGATGGCAGCCTCTCCGTGACGAGGCTCATAACCTTCGGCCTCCACGATCATGTCGTGGGGCACGGGAAGCTGGGCGGCGAAATAGGCATCGGAAAAGCCGTCAAATCTGCGCTGGATCGTCGTGCGGCCCTTCCAGGTCAGGTGCAGGATGCGGCGATGTCCGAGCGCCAGCAGGTGTTCGATGCCGAGCCGCGCCCCGAATCGGTTTTCCGGTGTCACCGTATCGACCAGCATGGCGGGATCCTCGCCGTTGACGATGACGACGGGCATATCAGGGGAGGAGAGGCTACGGATCAGTTCCGGCTGATCGTCATTGAGGACCACGATACCGTCGGCGCGCTCGGAGAGCGCGATCTGTCTGACCTGAGCGCCGTCGATGCGCCGGCCGGTGCTGACGAAAGGCACGATCCGGATGCCGCGACGCTCGCACTCCTTCCTGAGACCGTTGAGGATCGTCCAGCTTACCAGGTTGAGGTCGCTCTCCGGCGCTGCATCGCCCGGAATGGCGAGAACCAGGACGCGAAGCGCCGCGATCGTCGCCTTCTTCCTGCGGCGGTCGAGATAACCCAGTCGCTTGGCCGAATTCAGCACCCGTTCGCGCACTTCGACCGTCAGCGGCGCGGTTCCGTTCAGCGCGTGCGAGGCCGTGCTCAGCGATACATCAGCGTCGCGCGCGACATCCTTGAGATTGACTTTGCGTTCCACTTTATTCCGTCGCGAATTGAGGTCGTGCCTTCGAAGGCGCAAGCTAACTCGATGTTTTCACATAAAGACTTCAGAAAAGCTACTCGTACCGGGGCCTATTTTTCGGCTTTCGGCGAAATCCGGTCACAGCGCTTGCGCAACCGAGAGGTGATCGCGAGCGCTCGGAGCCATTGGCGATCAGTGAGGCTTGGTGAGCAGACCGTTGAAGAGCAGATCGAAATAGGTCCGCAGGAAGTCCTCCTTGTTGGGGGTGGGCACCCGGCGGTCGTCGAATATCAGCCGCAGAACCGTCGTCGTCAGGATGGGGGCAACAACGATGTCGGAGAATGCCACCGGGATTTCGCGAAACTCCCCCGACGCCATTCCCTCCAGAAGAAGGCCGTCGATCTTGGCGATGATCGGCGCGATGAACTCATCATGGTGGCGGTCGATCAGGTCGGGGAACCGCTGGCCTTCCGCAATGACCAGCCGAACCAGTTCGCGGGTCGTGCGGTCCTCGGCGATTTGCTCGTAAAGCAGGCTCAGAATGGACATCAGCCTGTCGGCAGCCTTGCCGCTCAACCCGCCAGCGATCCCCAGCAACTCCTGGAACGGTACGGAGAAGTGGTTAATCATGGCTTCGAAGAGCTCTTCCTTGGTGTCGAAATAGACGTAGACCGTGCCCTTGGTGACACCGACCCTGTCGGCGATATCTTCGACACGGGTTCCGGCAAAACCGCATTTGACGAATTCCTCGAAGGCGGCATCCAGAATTTGGATGGGCCGTAATGCCTTCTGTTCCGCGCGTGTGAGCTTCTTTTGAGCTGCCATTTCCTATGTCCCCCGTTGTTGCGCGCGCCGTCGTCCCTGCGACGCAAAGTTTCATTGACTAATTCGTCAGTCAATTATATAGCAGCTGCCGTTGAGAGCAAGAGGTCAACTATGAGAACCATTCTGATCGCCACCGCGATCGTATGCGCCGTCGGTCTCGGATCATGCAGCGATTCGGGCGGGCCGATCGAGCCGACCCCGCGGCAGGTCGGCGTCGTCGAGGCCAAATCTGAGCCGCTGGCTAAGGGCGGCGCGCTCACCGGAGAAGTCCGGGCCCGTATTCAGACCGACCTGTCCTTCCGTGTCAGCGGCAAGATTGTCGAGCGGCTGGTGGAGGTGGGGCAGTCCGTGAAGGCGGGGCAGGTCCTGGCGCGCATCGATCCGGAAGAACAGAAAGCCGACCTGGACGTGGCTGCCGCCAATCTTCAGTCCGCCGAGGCGCAGCAAACCCAAGCGCAGCTTGCATTCGACCGGCAGCAGAGCCTGTTTAAAACCCAGGTGACGACGCGTGCCGCGCTCGACCAGGCGCAGGAGGCGCTTCTGACGGCGCAGGCATCGACGAAGTCGGCGCAGGCGCTCTTTGAAACCGCGCAGGACACCCTCTCTTACACGGAGCTGAAGGCGGACGCCGACGGCATCATCACCGCCCGTAATGCCGAGGTCGGGCAGGTGGCGCAGGCGGCCCAGGTCGTCTTCACCCTTGCCCATGACGGCGACCGGGATGCCGTCTTTGAAGTGGTCGAGAGCGCCTTTCTGCGCCCGATCGACGGCGACGGCACCGTGGCCCTGCTGTCGGACCCTTCGCAGAAGATCACGGCGAAGGTGCGCGAGATTTCGCCGACGATCGATTCTTCCACCGGCACCATCAGGGTCAAGGTCGCAATATCGAGCGACGCTCCCATTCCGCTCGGCGCTCCCGTCGTCGGAAAATTCAATTACGTCCCGCAGGACGTCATTCAGCTGCCCTGGTCGGCCATGACCTCCAAGGCCGGCAAGCCGGCCGTCTGGATCGTCGATCCCGCATCCTCTGAGGTCTCAGTGAGAGCGATCGACGTCGCCAGCTACGAGACCGGCAGCTTCATCGTCAAGTCTGGCGTGTCCGCAGGAGACGTCGTGGTGACCGACGGCACTAAATTCCTCAGGCCCGGCGAAATCGTGTCTTATGTCAAGGAAGCATCCAAGTGAGTATTCGTCCCAAGATAATCGCACTGATTGTGGGTACGGCCCTGATCTCCTCCTGCACCAAGCAGGAGGAGAGCACGGAGGAAGCGCCCCGTCCGGTGCTGTCGATGACAGTCAGGCAGACGCCCGCGACGAGCCTCGGCCTGACCGGCACGATCCAGCCGACGATCGAAACCGAGCTCGGCTTCCGGATCCTCGGTCGGATGATCGCCCGTAACGTCAATGTCGGAGATGTCGTCAAGAAGGGTGACGTCGTTGCCGCCATCGATCCGCTGGCGCTGGAGCTTGCCGTGCGCAGCGCTCAGTCCGACGTCGAGAACAGCGACGCCCAGCTTCGAAACGCCGTGACGACGGAACAGCGCCAGCGCGCGCTGGTGGAATCGCGCTCGGGCACGGAAGCCTCGCTAGAAGAGGCCGAACAAGCGAGACGGACGGCCGCGGCCGCCGTCGCCAAGGCGCAGGCCAATCTCGATAAGGCCAGAGAGCAGCTCGGCTACGCGCAGCTTCAGGCGGAATTCGACGGCGTGGTGACGACAACCTCGGCCGAGGTGGGACAGGTCGTCTCGGCCGGCCAGACTGTCGTCACAATCGCGCGGCCGGACAAACGCGACGCCGTGGTCGATGTGCCGCAGGGCGCCGCCCAGAAACTGAAAATCGGCGCGCCCTTCGAGGTGACGCTGCAGCTCGAACCGTCGATCCGCACGACGGGCGTCGTGCGCGAGATCGCGCCAGAGGCGGAAACCGCCACGCGCACGAGCAGAACCAAGATCGCGCTCGCCGATCCACCGGAAGCCTTCAGGCTCGGTGCGGTCATCACGGCCTCCGCAACGAGTGCCGTCGATCCCGAGATCGTGCTGCCTGCCTCGGCCATCCTTGCCGGCAGCGACGGCGCCAGCGTCTGGATCGTCGACGTAGCAGGAAAGAAGGTGGCGTTGCGCCCTGTGAAGATCGACGGCGACGTCGTCGAAGGCGGCACCGTCCGCGTCATCCAAGGGCTGGCTGCCGGAGAGCGGGTGGTCGTGGCAGGGGTACATAAACTTGAAGATGGCCAGGCCATCAGGATCGACCAGGAGATCAGCCAGTGAAGTCCTTCAATCTTTCCGACTGGGCGCTCGAACACCGTTCGCTCGTCTGGTACTTCATGATCGTCTTCATTCTCGCCGGCGCCTTCGCCTACCTGAACCTGGGCCGCGAGGAGGATCCGAATTTCACCATCAAGACGATGGTGATTACCGCGCAGTGGCCCGGCGCTTCGGCCGATGAGGTGACGCGGCAGGTGACCGACCGGATCGAGAAGAAGCTCCAGGAACTGGAATCGCTCGATTACACCAAGAGCCAGACCGTTGCCGGCCAGACGACCGTCTTCGTCGAACTGCTGCCGACGACGAAGGCTAAGGATGTCGCGCCGACCTGGCTGCGCATCCGCAACATGATCGCCGACATCCAGGGCGATTTTCCAACCGGTGTCGTCGGTCCCTTCTTCAATGATCGCTTCGGCGACGTGTTCGGCAATATCTATGCCTTCACCAGCGATGGACTGACCCAGCGGCAGCTTCGCGATCTCGTGGAAAATGCTCGATCTGAAGTTCTGACGGTGCCGAATGTCGGCAAGGTCGATGTGATCGGCGCCCAGGACGAGGCAATCTATCTCGAATTCTCCACGCGCCAGATCGCAGCCCTCGGCATCGACCAGCAGTCGGTCATCCAGACCCTGCAGGCGCAGAATGCCGTGACGCAATCCGGCTTCGTCGATGCCGGGCCGGAGCGTATTGCCTTGCGGGTGAGCGGACAGTTCACCTCCGAGGAAAGCCTGCGGTCGATCAACCTTCGCATTAACGACCGCTTCTTCCCGCTGACCGACGTCGCTACGATCAAGCGCGGTTACGTCGATCCGCCCTCGGCGCTGTTCCGCTTCAACGGAGAGCCCGCGATCGGGCTTGCCATCGGCATGAAGCAGGGCGCCAATCTCCTGCAGTTCGGCGAGGCGCTCGACGCGCAGATGAAACAGGTCGTCGCCGATCTTCCGATCGGCGTGGATGTCCACCGTGTTTCCGACCAGCCGCATGTCGTCGATGAAGCTGTCTCCGGCTTTACCCGCGCGCTTTTCGAAGCGATCGTCATCGTGCTCGTCATCAGCTTCATCAGCCTCGGCCTGCGCGCCGGCATGGTGGTGGCGATCTCCATCCCTCTCGTCCTCGCCATCACTTTCGTGGTGATGGAATATTCCGGCATTTCGCTCCAGCGCATCTCGCTCGGCGCACTCATCATTGCACTTGGGCTGCTTGTCGACGACGCCATGATCGCCGTCGAAATGATGGTGGCCCGCCTGGAGGCGGGCGACGATCTGAGGAAAGCTGCCACCTACGTCTATACATCGACGGCCTTTCCGATGCTGACGGGAACGCTGGTGACCGTCGCGGGCTTCATTCCGGTCGGTCTCAACAGTAGCGCCGCCGGCGAATTCACCTTTACGCTTTTCGTGGTCATTGCGGTTTCGCTTGTGGTGTCCTGGATCGTCGCCGTGCTGTTCACGCCGCTTCTCGGCGTCACGATCCTGCCGAAGACGATGAAGTCGCATCATGAAAAGAAGGGCCGCTTCGCCGCCGTCTTCTCCTGGCTGCTGAAGCTCGCCATGCGCTGGCGCTGGGTCACCATCATCCTGACGGTCGGCGTCTTCGCCCTTTCGGTCGGCGGCATGGGGCTGGTGCAGCAGCAGTTCTTCCCGAACTCGGACAGAACCGAGCTCGTTATCGACTGGAACCTGCCGCACAATAGCTCGATTGCCGAGACCAACAGGCAGATGGCCAAATTCGAAAAGGAGATTCTGGCCGACAACAAGGATATCGATCACTGGACAACCTATGTCGGCCAGGGCGCGCCGCGCTTCATCCTGTCCTTCGACGTGCAGACACCCGATGTCACCTTCGGCCAGACTATCATTGTCACCAAAGGCCTTGATGTGCGCGACAAGGTGCGGGCGGAGCTGCAGGACTATCTGACGAAGACCTTCCCCGGTACCGACGCCTTCGCGAAGCTTCTCGACATCGGCCCGCCGGTGGGCAAGCCGGTCCAGTACCGGATCACCGGCCCCGACATCCAAAAGGTGCGCGACATCTCCCAGCAATTTGCAGGTGTCGTCGGTTCGCATCCGCTGCTGTCGAACATGGTGCTCGACTGGAACGAGCCCTCCCGCGTCGTGAAGGTCGATGTGCTGCAGGACAAGGCGCGCCAGCTCGGCGTCTCCTCCGAGGATATTGCCACCGCCCTCAACGGCATCGTCGAAGGTTCCACGGCGACGCAGATCCGCGACGACATCTACCTGGTCAATGTCATCGGCCGGGCCAGGGCATCCGAGCGCGATTCCGTCCAGACGCTTGAGAACCTGCAGCTCTCCACTTCCAACGGCAAGGTCGTGCCGCTCTCGGCCGTGGCGAATTTCCGCTACGAGCTCGAGCAGCCGACGATCTGGCGTCGCGACCGGCAACCCACCATCACGCTCAAGGCGGCCGTCATCGGTTCGACGCAGCCGGCGACGATCGTCGAGCAGCTGAAGCCGAAGGTGGAGGAATTCCAGAAGAACCTTCCGGTGGGCTACAAGGTTGAAGTAGGTGGCGCCGTCGAATCCAGCGCCGAGGCGCAAGGGCCGATTGCGGCCGTGGCTCCGCTCATGCTGTTTACGATGGCGACGATCCTGATGATCCAGCTGCAGAGCTTCAGCCGCCTCTTCCTGGTCTTCGCGGTTGCGCCGACGGCCCTGATCGGCGTGGTCGCGGCGCTCTTGCTCAGCAATTCGCCCATGGGCTTCGTCGCCATCCTCGGCATTCTGGCGCTGATCGGCATCCTGATCCGCAACTCCGTTATCCTCGTGGTGCAGATCGAGCATCTGCGCACCGAGGGCGTCCCGCCATGGCAGGCGGTCATCGAAGCGACCGAACACCGCATGCGGCCGATCATGCTGACGGCGGCGGCAGCAACCCTCGCCCTGATCCCGATCTCGCGCGAGATCTTCTGGGGGCCGATGGCCTACGCCATGATGGGCGGCATCGTCATCGGAACCGCTCTTACCCTGCTGTTCCTGCCGGCGCTCTATGTCGCGTGGTTCAGAATCCCAAGGGAGGAGGGTGCTCGGGCCGAAGCCACGGCAGAGGCATGAGACGGTCGACGGCCATCGCCTACGGCCGCCGCGGCGGTCGCTGCAACACGGGCCGCGGTGAAATGAGTGGGATGGCGAAGGCGATGCCATCCCACACCAGGGCGGGAAAGACATGCCGGATGGCGAGACGGGCGGAGCCATGCGCCCAAATGCCATTGATCTCCACGGGAGCGGATCGATGACGAAAGAGTATCCCCAGGGGCTGCCGAAGGCCGTCCCGACTATCATCGTCGCGATAAGCCTGGCGATGCTTGCAGGCTGCGCCACCAGGCCATCGCCTGAGGTCTTGACGCCTGTTCATCTCAGCGAGCCACTTCATTCCGAAGCGGTTCCGGACAGGGTAAGCGTGCTCGTTGCGACCAACAGAACCCCCGATCGCGTGCGGGGCGGGTTCGGCAGTGCATGGGCCGAGAAGCTGACCTATGAGCAATACGCGTTTTCGGTTCCTCCCGGCAGGAAGGATACTGTGATCACCTATCCCAAGGCGAGGCCGGATCCCGAACGGCAGTTTGCCGTCACTGAGCGCAAGCAATTGCCTAGGGATGCTTTCGTGCAGCAGGCGCTCGCCTCCGTGCAACCGGACGGGACAGTCGGCATCTTCGTCCATGGCTACAACTACAGTTACCAGGAGGCGCTTTACCGCACGGCCCAGATCGCCGCCGATGCGAAGATCCCGGGTGCTCCGATCCTGTTTTCCTGGCCTTCGGCAGCATCCGTCGCCGGATATGTCGCCGACCGCGACGCCGCGCTCGCCTCGCGCAGCGAACTCGATTCCCTCGTCACATCGCTCTCGGCATCGACCAAGGTGAAGCGCATCATCCTGTTCGGGCACAGCATGGGCGGGTTCCTGGTGATGGAAGCGGTGCGAGAGCTCAAGCTGCAGCATCGTGACGCCATCGTCGGCAAACTGGCTGTGGTGCTTGCCGCCCCGGACATCGACGTCGATGTCTTCCGGTCCCAGCTGAAAGACATCGGTCCAATGCCGATTCCGATCTCCCTTCTCGTTTCCAAGGATGACCGGGCGCTGGTGGCCTCGAGCTTCATCGCTGGGGAGCGGCCGCGCGTCGGCCGGCTCGATATCGACGATCCCGTCATTGAGGAGACCGCCCTGAAGGCACGGCTTCGGGTCATCGACATTACATCGATCCAGACGTCCGATGGGCTGGGCCACGACCGTTATGCTTCGCTCGCCAAGTTCGGCGCCCAGCTTGCCTCCTTCGAGAACGGCCGGCGCGCGACGGCCGGTGATGTCGGCGCCTTCGTCTTCGATGCCGCCGGCGCCGCAATCGCGAGTCCATTTCGGCTGGGCGGGCGTGCCGTTAGCTCGCAATAGATCGGCCGTCTGTACATCCGAGTTCCGCATTGTGTACAAAGTGACTATTAAATTGTCAGATGCCCAAATGAGGAGCAGACTTTCGTCTGTGGTCGAGTCGGCCTCAGGGAATATGGGAGGGCATTCATGGGCATACGAAATCCGTCTCCCTCGTTATACAACGAGGATCTTGCACCAGCCGAGGAGCGCAAATGGGGTGCATTCAGTATCTTTAACGTTTGGACATCTGATGTTCACAGCCTGTGGGGCTATTATCTGGCGGCGAGCCTGTTCCTGCTCTGCGGCAGCTTCGTGAACTTCGTCATCGCCATCGGCATCGGCTCCCTGGTGATCTTCCTTCTGATGAGCCTGGTCGGCAATGCCGGCGTGCGCACCGGCGTACCCTTTCCGGTTCTGGCACGTGCCTCCTTCGGCACGTTCGGCGCCAACGTTCCGGCTTTGGTGCGGGCCGTGGTTGCCTGTTTCTGGTACGGTGCGCAGACCGCCGCCGCATCCGGTGCGATCGTCGCTCTTCTGATCCGCAACGAGAGCCTGCTCGCCTTCCATCAGAACAGTCATATGCTCGGCCACTCCACCCTCGAACTCATCTGCTACGTCATCGTCTGGGCGCTGCAACTGCTCATCATCCAGCGCGGCATGGAAACGGTTCGCAAGTTCCAGGATTGGGCCGGTCCTGCCGTCTGGATCATGATGCTGATCCTGGCCGTCTATCTGGTCGTCAAGTCGGGCACCTTCTCCTTCGGTTCCGAGATCCCGCGCGACGTGCTGATCGAAAAGACCAAGGACGCCGGCGTGCCGGGCGAGCCCGGCTCATTTGCGGCGCTTGCCGCGGTGGCAGCCACCTGGATCACCTATTTCGCGGCGCTCTATCTGAACTTCTGCGATTTCTCGCGTTACGCAACCAGCGAAAAGGCGCTGCGCAAGGGCAATCTCTGGGGTTTGCCGATCAACCTTCTGGCATTCTGCCTCGTCGCAGGCGTCACGACCACGGCCGCCTTCACCGTATACGGCGAGGTGCTGCTGCATCCGGAAATGATATCGGCGAAATTCGAAAGCTGGTTCCTGGCGCTGCTTGCGGCGCTGACATTCGCGATCGCCACGCTCGGCATCAACGTCGTGGCGAATTTCGTCTCACCGGCCTTCGACTTCGCCAATGTCTTCCCGCGGCAGATCAACTTCAAACGCGGCGGATATATCGCCGCATTGATCGCCCTCGTGCTTTATCCGTTTGCTCCCTGGGAAACGGGTGCGGCGCATTTCGTCAACTTCATTGGGTCGACGATGGGGCCGATCTTCGGCATCATGATGGTGGACTACTATCTCATCCGGAAGAGCCAGCTGAACGTCGAGGCGCTCTACCACGAGAATGGAGAGTTCCGCTTCCAGAACGGCTGGCACGGCAACGCCTTCATCGCCTTTGTGGTCGGCGCCCTGTTCTCCTCGATCCTGCCGACCTTCACCAGCATCCTGCCGGATTGGTGGGGCACCTATGGCTGGTTCTTCGGCGTCGGAATCGGCGGGGCGATCTATTTCGTGCTGAGAATGGGCGCCCGGCGCAATCCAGCCTTTGCGGCATGACGAAATGAAAGGCGCCCGGCATTGCCGGGCGCTTTTTTCATGCCGGATTTCCAGCCGCCGTCCGTTTTAGCGCCTTGCGGCAACCGCATGCATCGCGGCACGGGCAGCTGGTTGCGCCATCATTCTCGCCGTCGAGCGAAGGGCTGAAGACTGGCCGGAAGCCGCATCGTCGAGCCTGAACTGGCCGACGAGCTCGCGAAGCTTCTGGGCTTCCTGAGCCAGCGATTCAGATGCGGCCGTCGATTGTTCCACCATCGCCGCGTTCTGTTGCGTCGTCTGATCCATCTGGTTGACTGCAACGTTGACTTCGCTCAAGCCGACGGACTGCTCTTTCGCGGAGGTTGCGATCGCATCCATATGCTGATTGATCTGCGTGATGAAGCTGCCGATCGTCGCCAAGGCCTGGCCGGTATCGCGCACGAGCTTAACGCCGCTTTCCACCTCTTTCGAGGAGTTCAGGATCAAGCCCTTGATTTCCTTGGCAGCGCTTGCCGAGCGCTGGGCAAGTTCGCGCACTTCTTGGGCTACGACGGCAAAACCCTTGCCTGCTTCGCCGGCTCTCGCCGCTTCCACGCCCGCATTGAGGGCGAGAAGATTGGTCTGGAATGCGATTTCATCGATGACGCTGATAATGTTGGAAATCTGTCGCGACGAGGTCTCGATGCGTTCCATTGCCTCTTCGGCGTGGGAAACGACTTCCGCGGAGATCCCGGCGCTGTGATTTGCCTCGGTGGCAACCGCACGCGTTTCCTGTGTCCGCTTGCTCGAGTTCGATACGTTCGCGGTGATCTGCTCCAGTGCGGCAGCCGTCTCTTCGAGCGAGGCCGCCTGCTGCTCGGTGCGTTTGGAAAGATCGCCCGCGCCCGAGGAAATCTCCCGAGTGCCCTGGTCAATCGTGTCGATGCTTTCGGAAATCCCTCTGAGTGTCGCGCCAAGCTGGGCAACGGACTGA
The DNA here is from genome assembly GCF_000271845.1 of Rhizobium leguminosarum bv. trifolii WSM2297. The sequence continues at coordinate 362,740 of NZ_JH719393.1, forward strand.
TTGAAGTCATGACGCAGCGCCTCGAAGTCGGGGGCGAAGGCCTCGTTGAGCTGGAAGGCGAGGTCGCCCGCAGCGAGCCGCTTCAAACCGGCGGCAAGACCCGAGGTGGCGATGCGCAACCGCTCCGATGCGTCGGCTTCCGCCTGCCTCTGGGCGGCAATACGATCGGCTTCCGCCCTGTTGCGATTCTCCTCGGCTTCCATGGTCATCTGCTTGTTCGTGATCGCAGCCTGCCGGAAGATCTCCACGGCCCCCGCCATCGATCCGATCTCGTCGGCGCGGTCGGCAAAGGGGATCTCGGCACCCGTGTCTCCTTCTGCGAGGCGTCGCATCGAGGCGGTGATGCCGGTAATCGGATTGGCGATGCTCGTCAGCACGAAGGCGACGGCACCGAGGACAAGCAATCCCGCAAAACCGATTGCGGCAAGCAGGTAGAATTTTATCGAAGCGAACGTCTCCTTGCTGAGGTCGGCAGCCTGATTGCTGCCGCTGACGTCCAATTCGGCCAGAGTAGCCGTGGTTTCCTTGAGCTTGTCCGAATAGGTGCGCATTCCTCCGCCGAGATACTGCCCAGCGTCCTCGGTCTTGTTGGCGCGGGAAAGAACGAGCAGCTGCGAGCTGCTGGCGATGTAGCCTTCAACACTTTCCTTGATTGTTTTGATCAGCTCGCGCTCGTGGTCGGATGACGCCAGTGGAAGATAAGCGTCCACCGATTTGCGAATCGCACCCTCGGCAACTCCGATTGCCGCTTCCCGCGTTTTCTTCTCCGCCTCCGACTGAGCGATGATGTGGTCACGATAGGCGAGGCGCAGATTCGTCATGGCGAGATTGATCGCCTGCGAAGCCTGAACGCTCGGCAGCCAATGACTCGCAATCTCTTCGGTGGAACCGTTCGTCTTGCGAAGACCGTCGACCGCGAGATAGGCGACGAGACCGAAAAGAAGGGCTATACCACTGAAAATCAACAGCAAACTTGATTTTATGTTTGGGCGAAGCATTGAAAGTCCTCGATCGAACGGTCCGGCCTCATACCGGCCTGGCTTAGGGACTTTTGTATCGGAAAAAATTTAACGATTTGCTCAATCCGTAAAATGCCGTTTACCACCCTTCCGGAAACCGACGTCGCTTTTGCGCAAAACCTGTGCCGATAGCGTTGGAAATGTTTATCGATGCGTCAGAGATAAGCGGAGCCATATCCGATGAAGCGCCTATTTTCTGCCCTTGTTGCATTGATCCTTCCGGTGCAGGCAGCCGTCTCGCAACCCGCCGATGAGGCAGGGGCGCGTAAAGCCCGGTCTATCGCTCAGCTTCGATTGGAAGGCGTGCCGACGATCGATCATCTGCCGACCGTCGAGCCCGAGAGCGAGAGTACCCGCCGAAATACCAAGGCCGTCGTGCAGCGCACGATCGCGCTTGCGATCGTTGCCGTGAAAGGTGAGACCGGCGACCGCGAAATGGGGCAGGCTCTCATCCGGCAGTTCGACGCGGCAGGTTTTTTCACTTCGAAAGAGCAGGCGTTCATGGACGATCCCAATCCCTCTGACCAGGACCGCGCAAACTTTGCCTGGCGTTACGAAGGCGTGCACGTGATGTTGTGGGCGCTCGGGATTTCGCCGGAGCTCGAACGTCCCGACCATATTTGCGATGTCCCCTTCATCGCGAAAACACTTCGCGAATTGGGAACTGACGGTCTGATGCGCCGTGCCAGGCTGCGCCCGCAGAAAGAGCTGCTCGACGCAGCCGACCTGATCTACCGCTATGATTGGGCGGCCGTGAACGCAAGACTGAAAGGCGAAGAGCCGCCCGCCGGCTTGGACAAGGGCGTTGTCTACGAATGGCACTACGCCCTCAACTGGCTGATCGGCTACATGGATCAGGATTGGGACGATATTTCCACGGATACGTGATGGCGGCTGCCATTTCAGTGAGGTTATGGCACCTCTGGTGTATTGCGTTCTGCGTTACATTTGCTTATATAATTGCCTGACGCCTCATGAGGAAAACCATGGCAAACGCTGTTCCCCGGAAGGAAATACCGGTTTCAATGCGTTTTCGCGATGATGATCTGGCAATCATTGATCGCGGTGCAGCTCTCAAGGGTCTGTCCCGCACGGAGTTTATGCGGCGTGCTGCTGTACATGAGGCGCAGACGGCGATCCTGAATGAAAGTGTCATTCGTCTGTCTCCGGATGCCTTCGATGCCTTTGTTGCGGCAATCGAGGCTACGCCCTCCGCGCCGCCGCCGAAGGTCGCAGAGCGCTTGCAGCGCAAAGCGCCATGGGAAAACTGACCGGTGGCGCTGTCGAATGTCGAACTTCTCGATGGACGTCATAAGTTAGAGGGGTTCACTTGCGGCAAGCCATCTTTAGATTTCTGGCTGCAGAACTTTGCAGGCTCGAACCAACAGCGTGGATTTACCCGCACTTTTGTCGTTTGCGACGATGACAAAGTTGTCGGCTACTACGGTCTCGCACCGAGCGTCATCGAGCCCAATGCCGTGCCTCGCAGAATTAGAACCGGTCGCCCGCCCGATCCAATTCCCTGTCTCTTGATTGGGCAATTGGCTGTGGATAGCCGCTACAAGGGCAAAGGCATCGGATCGGCGCTCGTGAAGGACGCTTTTCTTCGCTGTATTGCGGGAGCCGACATCGTAGGCGGACGCGCCATTATCGTCCGGGCGATCGATGAAGAGGCCGAGCGCTTTTGGCAAAGCTGGGGTTTCATACCGTCGCGCGGTAATTCTTCAATACTCATTCGCTCCCTGGAGGATATCCGCGCATGGCTGTCAGGCCGCGGCGGGTAGGCAAGCGGAAGGCAAATTCTTTCGGTCGGCGGTTTCGGGTTTTGCCGGGCGGGCAGGGGCCGCTCAGCCGCCGCGCTGAGGCAGATGAATGTTTTACGAAATAGCATTATGATCGGAGCAACGCCTGACCGGCGTTGGGCCGGACGCGGCGCGTGCGCGGATGGGAGGATGACAGTTTTGGAACGGTTGAAGGATCTGGACAGTGTTTCCGCGCGGCAGGCCAGCGGTTCGCCGTTACCACGGCACGAACAACGGCCGGGTGTCGTGGCTGCCGCCGTTTACCAGCATGGGCAGCGCATCCGCGACATCAAGATAGAGGAAGCCGGTGAATGGCGCGGGCGCGAAAATGCCGTCGTCTGGATCGGCCTGCACGAGCCGGACGAAGTGCTGTTGCATCAGGTTCAGGCCGAGTTCAATCTCCACGCTTTGGCGATCGAGGACGCGGCGCAGCCCCACCAGCGCCCGAAGCTGGAGATTTATGGGGACGCAATGTTTATCGTCGCCCGAACCGCCCATATGAGGGATGACGAAATCGTCTTCGGCGAAACGCATTTATTCGTCGGTCGCGGGTACGTCGTCTCGGTTCGCCACGGGGATTCGTCCTCCTATCTGGCGGTGCGGCAGCGATGCGAGGCGACGCCGGCCGCACTGGCCCACGGCGAGAATTACATTCTCTATTCCATCCTCGATTTCATCGTCGACAACTACATGCCGGTCATCGAGGTCGTGCAGGAGGAGGTCGAGAAGCTCGAAGATCTGGTGCTGCGCGAACAGCTGGCAAAGGAGGACATCGAGCGGCTCTATCTTTTACGCCGCAAGCTTCTGCGGCTGCGCAATGCCGTGGTGCCGCTCGTCGACGTCTGCCGGCGATATGAGCATATCGATCTTCCCGGCATGGATCCGACGCTGCAATCGCTGTTTCGCGATGTGACCGATCACGTACGCCGCGTTCAGGAAGATATCGACGCCCTGCGTGAAGTGCTGGCCTTCGCCTTCGAGGCGAGTGTGATGATCGGCCAGACGGAGCAGACGGCGATTGCCCGCAAACTCGCCGCCTGGGCGGCGATCCTCGCCGTTCCCACGGCGATCGCCGGCATTTACGGGATGAACTTCAGCGACATGCCGGAATTGAAAACCCAGTATGGCTATTTCGTCGTGCTCGGCGTCATTGGCGTCTTGTGTCTTGGCCTGTTCGGCTTCTTCCGTCGGAGGAAGTGGCTCTGATTATTGGAGCGCTTTCAGCAGTTGGTCTCGATGCTGACTGATATAGTCTATGTCGCCGAGATACAGCCGGGCGTCTCCTGCAGCCACGTCCTCCATGAAGTTCTCGTCTCCGACCGAGGCCTTTGCCTGCATGAAATTGACGAGCGCCTGAAGCCGCCTGCAGATCATCTCCGGGAGCTGTTGCCGCTCTATGGCCGTTGTCCCATAGGCCGCGCAGAAGATTTCTGCGCGCCGCAATTGTTCATCGAGGCCTGATGACACGCCCAGATGGGAGGGATCGGACAACGGCGCCCAGCGGTAAATCGCATAGGCCAGATCCCAGAGTCGCGGAGCAGGATGCGCGGTGTCGAAATCGATGATCCCGACAGCCTCACGCTCTGCCGTGGCGACGTTATAAGGCGCGTAATCTCCATGGCAGACGATTTCGGGCGGTTCCTGTTGCGGCAGCATCCATGTCTGGACCGCGTTATCCGTTGCCAGAAACCCTTGAGATGCCGAATGAAAATCCCGCAGGAGCCTGGCCGCGGATAGCAGCATACGCTCCGATCCGACAAACGGGTCACCCAAGTCTTCGCAGACGCGCCCGGCGACGTAGCTGACGATCTCCTGATTTCCCCCAGCGATGCCGATGGGCTCCGGCGCCGCCAGAAAGCCTCGGCTCCTGAGATGGCGCAAAAACCGATGCACCGTCGGCGTCCACGCGCCTGATGGTCTGATGACGGCGTCGCCGTCGCGCCAGATCTGCCCGGTTCGCCCGCCCTGCAACGGTTTCAAGTCATCTCCTCCCGCCGATCGTCCCTTTATGCGGATTTCCGTTTTTCGATATGAGCCTGAACCGTGGCGCCAAGATTGGTCTCATGGCAGTTCCGGTAGAACGCCACTGTATCCTCAGGCATCCCGGCAGGAATGGCGACGAGGTCGTCAAGTCGGAAGCCGCTTGAACGGCTGAGCTGCCCATCCGCTAGCTGGCTTTCGCTCAACCCATCGACACGTTCGGCCAGGAATTCGAAATAGGCAAGGTTCGCCGTCACCGTCGAAGGCGAAGATGTCTGGCCATGGGCCGGGATGACCAGCCTCGCATCGAGATCACGGATCCGCTCCAGCGACGAACGGATCAGACGAAGGTCTTCGGCATTTTTACTCCAGACTTCGGGGATAGGATATTCCACCGCATCGACGGCCAGGCAGATGCGAAGTTCGGGAATCCAAATGGCGATATGGTCGGGCGTATGCCCGGGCGTATGGATGAGCTCGAGCGTCAGATCGCCGCCGTTGAGAACCATCGAGCCGGTAAAAGTGATATCGGGGCCAATGAGCTCGACATTGCCAAACCGAGATTCCTGGCTGGCCTTGTCCTTCAGAACTTTTTGCGCAGAGGGGTCACGCAAGCGGTCGAGTGCTGCGGCATGGGCGATAATCGGAGCGCGGCCGGCAACGGCCGCATTTCCCCAGAAATGATCCCAATCCATATGCGAATTGATGACGATCAGCGGGCGAGCTTCAGCCTTTTCTTCAAGCAGGTCCAGCGCCGTCCGGCATAGCTCCGGCGTTGCAAGCGTATCGATCAGGACGTTGAATCTCTCTGTCCTGACAAACACGGCATCGACTTCGTCCCCCTTCCGAACGATCACGATCCGATCGTCAAGTTCGGGATAGGTGCACAGTTCTACCGATACATTCACGTTTGGCTGCCTCATTGCAATCGGAGCGACCTCGTCGAGATTACCAAATCTTGTTCGGGTTAGACCTCTTTCCAAAGAAACGAAATCTGATCCCGGCCAGGTGCGGGTTTGTGAAACTTCACTTCGGCGCAACGCCGTATTGAGTGTTTTCAATGTCGGAAATCGTCTCCTCGTCCAGCTCTCCGACGATGAGAACTTCACGCTCCCTACGCTTCAGGTTCTTATAGTGTTCAAGCTCGCTTGCAGAAAGATACCCGCCGATGACCCGCCCATGGCTTGTGACTTCAATAATCTTTCCAGTCAGCGCCTCGTCCTGATATCGTGCGAAGCTGCGAGAGAAGGTGGTCGCCGGCACTCTCAATATTTGGGCCATTGTCCCTTCTCCGATTGAATGTGTAAAATCCGCAAAATACACAATTTGTCATTGGGTATCGACCGGGCGCTCAATTCGATTTCTCCTGCACCGGCACAGCGACATCCCAACTGCTCATCACGGCGTTCGGTTCGGCGGCTGCGCATATCACCATCACACTCGGTTTCGAGCGGCCGAGGCTCTTCGGCGTCCATCGGGTCTGCAGCGGGACCGCGCATCGGGGAACCAGTACCTTCGGGTTGGGTTCCAATACGACCCATTGCTGCCGCCCTTTGGCGTTCTCCTGGGCGATAAAGCGCCTCGCTTTCTCGCGGATTTCGAACAGGCCATGGTGGTTCTCAGTGGAGCGATCCGTCTCGATGCTCCAGGAGGCGAGGCATAAGACGGAAGCCGACAGAGTCGCGATGAAGAGGATCAATCGAAGCACAGATGTCTTTCAACAGCCAAATGAGTCACTTTCCCGGGACGTTGGAAGACTACTCAAATACGGCACTGATCCTCAAGATTACATCGCGTCACCGCATGGCTTTGATGCTCGAATGAAGCCTCTCCGTCATCCGGCGCCGATGCGGCTGATGACTTCGTACAGCCACGAATTGGCCCTGCCGGTGGAACAACAACCGCCGAAGGAAGTTTGCCTGAAAAGCAACTCGAGGCGGCGGCCGATGTCATTTTCTGCGAACGGGGGTGTGTTGAGCGCCCCACCCCGGATCTATTTTGTCAATCCGCTCCTTCTCCAGGGCATCGATTCATGGCGCGAAGTTTTCGACCATGCGGCGGATATCGGTTTCGATCATGTGCTGACGGCGCCTTTTTTCGATCGCGGTGGGGAAGGCAGCATCTTTATCTCCCGGGATTTCGACCGTCTCGATCCTGAACTGCAGCTCGGAAGCGCAGTCGAGGATGGCGTGGGGCGCCTGGCGGAGGCTGGGCGCAAGAGCGGCGTTGCGTTAATGATGGACGTGATGCTCGACGGCAAGGCGCGGGATCCTCAGGCGGGTTTTCGTCCGGTCGATCCGAGGCGCTCGCCACTGGACCCGGCGGAGCCGCTGACGGAGATGGGGGCGGAACGGCAATCGCAGCTGTTGGCGGAATGGATCGAACGGCTGCGGCGATTGAGCGGTCTCGGTCTCTCCGGCTACCGGGTGCTCGGGATCGATCGTGCCGCACCGGCGCTGTTCAAATCACTGATTTCGGCGGTGCGCGAAAAGACCGAGGCGCAATTCCTCGCTTGGACACCCGGCACCGATTTTGCCGTGAGGGGCGGGATCGAGGGGGCGGGTTTCAACGGCTGTTTTTCGTCGATGGCCTGGTGGGATTTCGACGAGAGATGGTTCATCGACGAGCATCGCGTGCAGCAGCCGCTCGGATGGCAGGTCGCGTTTCCGGAACCGCCATTCGCGCGGCGTATCGCGCACGGAACCGAGAGCCGCGAAATCCTCGAGCGGCGAGCCGTGAGAGCCTTGCGCCTTGCCGCTTCGCTCGGCGGTGGCCTGATGGTTCCAATGGGCTTCGAATATGGCGCGGCCACGCCGCTCGATCCGACGCATGGGACCAGGTCGGGCCTTCGGGGACTGCGTCACGACCTGGCTTTCGATCTTTCTTCCGAAATCCGCCTTGCGAACACCGAGATCGCCAGGACCGACCATACGCATGCCTCATCGCTGCGGCTTATCCGCAATGCCAATGGCCCGGTCTCGGCAGTTCTGCAATCCGAGGTGCAGGATCTGCGCAGCGCTGACAATGTGCGCTTCATCCTGTTGAACCGAGACCTGCGGCGAAGCGCGCCCGCGCCGGTGACCGCACTTCGCGAGGCGGCCTTCGGTTTTCTTCCCACTGCCGCCGATGGCGCGGCTCTGCGTCTGCGGGCAGGGGAGACGCGGGTCATCGAAGGCAAGGCGCCGGCGCCGATCACATCCAGACCCGCCTTGGAGATCGGACAGGCGACGGCATCGCCGCGGCTTGCCATCGAAAACATCGAGCCCCGCGTCGATGATGGGCGTTTTCCGGTCAAGCGGGTGGTCGGCGATATCGTCACTGTCGAGGCCGACATATTCGCCGACGGCCACGACCCGATTGCTGCCGTCCTGCTCTGGCGGCCGCTTGACGCCATGACGGACTGGAACGAGACGGAGATGCATCTGATCGAAAACGACCGCTGGCGCGCCGAATTCCTGCTGGAGCGCACCGGCCGTTACGAGTTTGCCGTCGAGGCATGGAAGAACCTGTTTGCGATCTTTCGCTACGAGCTCACGAAGAAGAATGATGCCCGGTTGGACCTGAAGCTTGAGCTGCAGGAGGGGCTGAACCTCGTCCGTTCGGCTGCAGCGCAGGCCAGCACAGCGCTGGGCGCCGAATTGAAAACTCTCGCCGACCGGCTCGAACGCGCGACGGACACTGAGCGCACCGCGATCCTGCTTGATCCCAGGACATCGGAATTGATGAACGAGGCCGACAGGCGGCCGTTCCGGCTTCGCTCGGCGGCAAGCGCCGTCGATGCCGAGCGCAAGGCCGCCGCCTTTGCCAGCTGGTACCAGATCTTCCCGCGCTCGCAGAGCGGCGATCCGGACCGGCATGGCACATTCGACGACGTCATCGCAAGGTTGCCTGCCATCCGCGACATGGGCTTCGACGTGCTCTATTTCCCACCCATTCATCCGATCGGTTCGACCAACCGGAAAGGTCGCAACAACAGCCTGAAAGCCGGGCCTGACGATCCCGGAAGCCCCTACGCCATCGGTTCCGAGGAGGGCGGCCACGATGCCATCCATCCCGAGCTCGGCGAGTTCGAGGATTTCCGGCGTCTGGTCGAGACGGCAGGCCGGCATGGCCTGGAGATCGCCCTCGACCTCGCCATCCAGGCGTCACCGGATCATCCCTGGCTGAAGGAACATCCCGGCTGGTTCGACTGGCGTCCTGACGGCACAATCAAATATGCCGAAAACCCGCCGAAGAAATATGAGGACATCGTCAATGTCGATTTCTACACAAAAGACGCGGTGCCCTCGTTATGGGTGGAGCTCAGAGACATCGTCCAGCTTTGGGTCGACCAGGGCGTCAAGCTGTTTCGCGTCGACAATCCGCACACCAAGCCCTTTCCCTTCTGGGAATGGCTGATCGGCGATATCAGGGCGCGTCATCCCGATGTGGTTTTCCTGTCGGAAGCCTTCACCAAGCCGAAGGTCATGTACCGGCTGGCGAAGATCGGCTTCTCCCAGTCCTACACCTATTTCACCTGGCGCAACGCCAAATGGGAGCTCGAGCAATATATGCGCGAGCTGACGGAGACGGATGCGAAGGATTTCTTCCGCCCGCACTTCTTCGTCAACACCCATGACATCAATCCGGATTTTCTGCAGAACGCACCGCGGCCGGCCTTCCTGATCCGTGCGGCACTGGCCGCCACGCTTTCGGGATTGTGGGGCGTCTATAATGGTTTCGAGCTTTGCGAGGGGCGCCCCGACGCCAAGCGCAAGGAATATGCCGACAGTGAGAAATACGAGATCCGCGCCTGGGACTACGACCGGCCTGGCAACATCGTCGCCGAAATCAGGATGCTCAACCGCATCAGGAACGAGAACACCGCGCTGCATTCGCATCTCGGGCTGACGCTACTAAATGCCTGGAATGACAATATCCTGTTCTTCGAGAAGGCAAGCAAAGCCCGCGACAATGTCTTGCTGATCGCCATCAGTCTCGACCCCCACAATTTCCAGCAAAGCGATGTCGAACTGCCGCTCTGGCACTGGTCGCTCGGCGACGGCGGTGCGCTGGATGCCGAGGATCTGGTCGGCGGGCATCGTTTCAAATGGACCGGCAAACGGCAGAATGTCAGCCTGAACCCTGAGATCCTGCCCTTTGCGATCTGGCGCGTTCGAGCAGCGGAGGCATGAATGGACACGATTAACCCCGATGGCACCGAGCAGCTCCTCTGGTACAAGGATGCGATCATCTACCAGCTGCACATCAAGTCGTTCTACGACGCCAATGGCGACGGGGTCGGCGACTTTGCCGGCCTGCACGCCAAGCTCGACCATATCGCAGCACTTGGCGTTAACGCCATCTGGCTGCTGCCTTTCTTTCCCTCTCCGCGGCGCGACGACGGCTACGATATCGCCGACTACGGCAATGTCAGCCCCGACTACGGGACGATGGAGGATTTCCGCGCTTTCGTCGACGCTGCCCATCAGCGCAATATCCGCGTCATCATCGAGCTCGTCATCAACCACACCTCCGATCAGCATCCCTGGTTCCAGCGCGCCCGGCAGGCGCCGGCGGGATCGCCGGAGCGCGACTTCTACGTCTGGTCGGATAGCGATCAGAAATTCCCGGAAACGCGCATCATCTTCATCGATACGGAAAAATCCAACTGGACATGGGATGCGGTGGCCGGCGCCTATTACTGGCATCGCTTCTATTCCCACCAGCCCGACCTGAATTTTGACAGCCCGCTGGTCATGGAGGAACTGCTGAAGGTGATGCGCTTCTGGCTGGAAACCGGCATCGACGGTTTCCGGCTCGACGCGATCCCCTATCTCGTCGAGCGCGAGGGCACGATCAACGAGAACCTGCCCGAAACCCACTCGATCCTCAAACGCATCCGTGCCGCCCTTGACGCCACCCATCCCGGCGTGATGCTGCTGGCCGAGGCCAATCAATGGCCGGAGGACACGCGCGAATATTTCGGCGAGGGAGACGAATGCCACATGGCGTTCCACTTCCCGCTGATGCCGCGCATGTACATGGCGATCGCCAAGGAAGACCGGTTTCCGATCACCGATATCCTGCGGCAGACGCCGGAGATTCCCGACAACTGCCAATGGGCGATCTTCCTTCGCAATCATGACGAACTGACGCTGGAAATGGTGACCGACGCGGAGCGGGACTATCTCTGGGAGACCTATGCATCCGACAAGCGCGCGCGCATCAATCTCGGCATCAGGCGGCGCCTGGCGCCGCTGATGGAGCGCGACCGCCGGCGGATCGAGCTGATGAACGCACTGCTTCTCTCGATGCCGGGAACGCCGGTGATTTATTACGGCGACGAGATCGGCATGGGCGACAATATCTATCTCGGCGATCGGGATGGGGTGAGAACGCCGATGCAATGGTCTCCGGACCGCAATGGCGGCTTTTCCAGGGTAGACCCGGCGCGTCTCGTCCTGCCGCCGGTGGCCGACCCCCTCTACGGTTTTGAGGCCGTCAACGTCGAGGCGCAGAGCACGGATGCGCATTCGCTGCTCAACTGGACGCGCAAGATGCTGGCGCTGCGCGGCAGGCATCCGGCCTTCGGCCGTGGCTCGCTGCGCTTCCTCGCACCCGAAAACCGCAAGATCCTCGCCTATCTCCGGGAATATGAAGGGGAAACCCTGCTTTGCGTCGCAAACCTCTCGCGACTGCCCCAAGCGGTGGAACTCGATCTGTCGAGTTTCGAGGGCCGCGTGCCGATCGAACTGACCGGCATGTCGCCTTTTCCGCCGATCGGCCAGCTGACCTATCTGCTGACATTGCCGCCCTACGGCTTCTTCTGGTTCCAGTTGGAGGCAGATGCCGATCCACCGGCATGGCGCACCGCGCCGCCGGAGCAGCTTCCCGATCTGATGACGATGGTCATCCGCCGCGGCCTGCTCGATCTTGTCGATGAACCCAAGCTTGCACGCGTCCTCAGCGCCGAAATTCTGCCTGCCTATCTCGCGAAGCGGCGGTGGTTCGGGGCGAAGGACCAGCCGCTGCAGTCGGCGCGTCTGATCTCTACAACGCCGATCCCGTTTGCCGACGGGATCGTTCTCGGTGAACTGGAGGCCGTGCTGCCGAACCATAGCGAATCCTATCAGCTGCCGCTGGCGGTCGCCTGGGACGATGCGCAACCATCCGTGCTGACCCAGCAGCTTGCCCTTGGACGGGTTCGTCAGGGCAGACGCGTCGGCTTCCTGACGGACGGATTTGCCGTGGAGGCGATGGCGCGGGGCATCCTGCGCGGACTTGGCGACCGCTCGCGCATCACCGGCCGCACCGGCACGCTTGAATTTCTCGGCACGGAACGGCTCGACCGTCTCGCCGTCACAGACGACCTTCCGGTCCATTGGCTCTCGGCCGAGCAGTCCAACAGTTCGCTGATCGTCGGCGATCTCGCGATGATCAAGCTGATCAGGCACATCTTTCCCGGTATCCATCCGGAGGTCGAGATGACGCGTTATCTCACCCGCGCCGGCTATGATCACACGGCGCCCTTGCTCGGCGAGGTCGCGCACACGGACTCCAGCGGACGCCGATCGACATTGATCATCGTCCAGGGCGCGATCCGCAATCAGGGCGACGCTTGGAACTGGATGCTGAACAATTTGCGCCGCGGGGCAGACGAACTCGTGCTGAACGACCCGGCCGTGCAGCCGGGCGACGACGTTTTCCAGCCGCTGATCAACTTCGTCGCAATGGTCGGCATGAGGCTCGGCGAACTGCACGTGGTGCTCGCCGGGGAGACAGAAGACCAAGCTTTCAGCCCGGTTGTCGCCGGCGACGCTGAGGTCAAGGCGATAAAGAAGGCGGTCGCCGGCGAAGTCGCCTATGCCATGTCGAAGCTTGCCGAACGCGAGGAAAATGCCGATCCGGCGATCGACCTGCTCGCCGCGCCGCTTCTGGAGCGCCAGGCTGAACTGGTCGAACTCGCCGCGACGCTCGCGGAAAGCGCCCGCCATACGCTGATGACGCGCACGCATGGCGATTTCCATCTTGGCCAGATCCTTGTCAGCGAGGGCGATGCCGTCATCATCGATTTCGAGGGCGAGCCCGCGAAGAACCTGGCTGAGCGCCGTGCCAAGACCAATCCGCTGCGCGATGTCGCCGGGCTTTTGAGGTCACTGAGTTATCTCGTCGCCACCGCCAAGCTGGATAACGATGCCGTCATCGAACACGAGAACGAAGTCCGACGCGAGGCCATCGCACGCTTCGGGCGCCAGGCGGAAGAGGCGTTTCTCGATGCCTATTCGCAGGCCGTTTCGGCATCGAAGGCGCTTGACATGCCACCCGATCAACGACGGAGGGTTCTTGATGCCTTTCTTCTCGAAAAGGCCGCCTATGAGATCGCCTATGAAGCCCGCAACCGGCCGAAATGGCTGCCGATTCCGCTGTCAGGGCTCACCGAAATCGTCTCGCGTCTGGCGGGGGTCACGGCATGAATGTTGAGCGCTCGGAACTTCTCTCGGGCATCGGACAGGATGCCCTCTGGGCCCTGATCGACGGACGCCACGGCGATCCTTTTTCGATCCTCGGCCCGCATGAGAGCGGCGGCATGACGGTCGTGCGGGTCTATCTGCCCGGCGCCGAAGCGGTCGACCTCATCGAGGCGGGGAGTGGTCGGGTGGTGGCACCCTTCAGCATCGCTCATCCCTCCGGCCTGTTTGCTGTCGCGACAGCCGCCATGGCGGGGTACCGGCTGCGGATCACATGGCCGGATGCGGTGCAGATCACCGAAGACCCCTATAGTTTCGGCCTGCTGCTCGGCGAGCTCGACCTGCATCTGATCTCGGAGGGCACGCATTATGATCTCAGCCGGACACTTGGTGCGGTTGATATGTCGATCGACGGCGTTGCGGGCGTTCGTTTCGCCGTATGGGCGCCGAATGCGCGCCGCGTCTCTGTCGTTGGCGATTTCAATGCCTGGGACGGGCGGCGAAATCCGATGCGGCTGAGGCCGTCGGCCGGCGTCTGGGAGCTGTTCATTCCGCGCCTCGCCCCCGGCGAAAGATACAAGTTCGAGATCGTCGACGCTGGGGGAACCTGCCTGCCGCAGAAAGCCGACCCGGTCGCCAGAGCCAGCGAGGCGGCCCCGTCCACCGCCTCTATCGTCGCATCGTCGACGCCGTTTCGATGGAGTGATGATGGCTGGATGAAGGGCCGCTCCCGGGAAGCGAGACTGGAGGGCGCGATGTCCGTCTATGAGGTGCACGTCGGCTCCTGGCTGCGTGAGGGGCAGGACGGCAACATGCATCTCGACTGGGTCGAGCTCAGCCAGCGGCTCGTTCCCTATGCCCGTGACATGGGCTTTACCCATATCGAGCTGCTGCCGATCATGGAGCATCCGTTCGGCGGCTCGTGGGGCTACCAGCCGCTGGGCTTGTTTGCCCCGACCGGCCGATACGGAACACCTGAGGATTTCGCCTATTTCGTCGACCGCTGCCATGGCGCCGGGCTCGGCGTTATCCTCGACTGGGTGCCGGCCCACTTCCCGACAGACGTCTGGGGGCTTGCCCGCTTTGACGGCAGTGCGCTCTACGAACACGAGGATCCGCGCGAGGGCTTCCACCGTGACTGGAACACGCTGATCTACAATCTTGGCCGCAACGAGGTGAAGGGCTTCCTGATCGCCAGTGCGCTCGAGTGGCTCGAGCGTTATCATGTCGACGGCTTGCGCGTCGATGCCGTCGCCTCGATGCTCTACCGCGACTACAGCCGCAATGAGGGCGAATGGATTCCCAACCAATATGGCGGACGTGAGAACTTGGAGGCGGTAGAGTTCTTCAAGCACCTGAACAGCATCATTCACGAGCGCTGCCCGCATGCGATGACGATTGCCGAGGAATCAACGGCCTGGCCTGGCGTCACGAAGCCGCCGGAGCAGGGCGGCCTCGGCTTCGACATCAAATGGAACATGGGCTGGATGCATGACAGCCTTAGTTATATCGAGAAGGATCCCATCTACCGAAGCTACAGCCACGGCACGATGACCTTCGGCATGATCTATGCCTATTCCGAGCGCTTCATGCTGCCGATTTCCCACGATGAAGTCGTCTACGGAAAGGGCTCGCTGCTGACGAAAATGCCGGGTAACGAGTGGCAGAAATTTGCCAATCTGCGCAGCTATCTCGGCTTCATGTGGGGACATCCTGGCAAGAAGCTATTGTTCATGGGCAGTGAAATCGCCCAGCCGGGCGAGTGGAACCACGATGCTTCGGTAAGCTGGGATGTGCTGGACCGGCCTCAGCATGTCGGCGTTCAGCGGCTGGTGAAGGATCTGAACGCGCTTTATAGCGACGAGCCGGCATTGCAGTTCGGCGACTTTCATCCCGAGGGCTTCGAATGGGCTGCTGCCGACGATGCTGTCAATTCCGTTCTCGGCATGCTCCGTTATGCCAAGGACCGCACGTCATCCGTCCTTGTCGTTTCGAATTTCACGCCGGTGCCGCGTTACGGCTACAGGATCGGCGTCCCGCAGGACGGTGTGTGGATCGAGCGGATCACGACGGATGCCCGCGAATATGGAGGCTCCGGCCTCGTCAACGGCGCGCTGTCGAGCGAACCCATCCCCGCCCACGGCCGGCCCGTCTCCCTGTCGCTGACCCTGCCGCCACTGGCGACGGTCTTTCTCAAGGGACCGTCGCCTTGATAGGAATCATTCGGCGTGCGGCGCCGGATGGAGGAAAGGCCAGGGACTTGCCTCGGATCCCTTTTCGATCGGAACCACGATAAGAACCGGTTCGTCCAGAGACAGGGCTTTCTCGATCGTGGTTTTCAGTTCTCCGGGGCTCGCCGCCTTGAATGCTCGAATGCCAAAACTCTCGGCAAGTGCGACAAAGTCCGGATTGGTGAGATCCGAACCGAGATAGCGGCCCTCATACGCCTGTTTCTGGTCGCGCAGGACGTTGCCATAGGCCGAATTGTCGAAGACGATCGCGATGACGTTGATCTTGTGTTGGACCGCAGTGGCAAGTTCCTGAACGCCGAACATGAAGCCGCCATCGCCCGAAACCGAGATCACGGCTTTGTCGGGATTGGCGACCTTTACGCCCAAGGCCGTGTTGAAGCCAAAACCGAGATTGTCCTGATAGCCGCATGTCACATATTGGCGCGGGCCGTAGACGGGGAAGGCAAAACGGGCGGTAAAGCCCATCTGGCAGACCTCCTCGACGAAAAAGCCATCTCTTGGAAGAGCCTGGCGAATGGCATCGAGATAGGCAAGCTGCGGCTGCACTTCTGAGAACCGGGATCTAGCCTCTTTGTTGAGCTCGGCGAATTCGCGGGTGCGATCCTCGTGCCGGGAACCAGTCAGTGCATCGATCAGAGCCTGCGTTCCGGCCTTGGCATCGGCGACGATGCCAACACCAGGCTTAAGGCGGACCATTTCGGTCGGATCGATATCGATGCGAATGATCTTGAGATCATTGGGAAGCCATTTCCATCGCATGAACTGCAATTCGAGCCGGCTGCCGATCCCGATCAAAACGTCGGTGTGCTTCCAATATTCATAGGCGGCGACCAAGTTCAGGTAGTTCGGGTGGTCGTCGGCGACGATGCCTTTGCCGGAACGATGGGAGGTGACGGGCGACTGCAGCAGTTCCGCAAGAGCGGCGATCTCTGCCCCGGCATCCGCCGCGCCGCCGCCGACCATGATCATCGGATTGCTGGCGCTCGATATCAGTGCCGCTGCGGCAGCGATCTGATCGGGGTTGACGGCCGGATGGAGCGCTCTCGAACCGACGGGAAGATCGACCTCGGGGCCGGATTGGCCAAATACGTCCCAGGGAGCTTCGACCGCTCCCGGACCCTGGCGGCCAGAAAGCATTTTGCTGACGACCTCGGCCATGACAGGACCGGCTTCGGATTGGTGATTGATGCGCGCCGCCGTCTTGGTAATGCCGCGGATCGTGGCAAGTTGATCGGGGAGTTCATGCAACTGTCCTCTGCCTTGGCCGATCAAGTGGGACATGATGTTGCCGGTAATGCAAAGCACCGGCGCGTTGGCACCATAAGCGGTGCAGAGAGCCGCACCGGAATTGAGAACGCCCGGACCGGGGACGACGGTATAGGCGCCGATCCGGCCGGTGGATTTGGCATAGCCATAGGCCATATATCCGGCGCCCTGTTCGTGGCGGGTGTGAATGAACCGAACCTTGTCGCGAGCGCCGTGGAGGGCATCGTTGAAATCATACATGTGGGCGCCTGGGATGCCGAACACCGTGTCGATCCCATGGCCGACAAGCGAACGGGTCATCGCCTGGCCGGTCGTTTCTTTTTTGCTCATTTCAAGCAACCTTCAGCGCGAAGTGCGGTGACGATGGCGTCGGCATCGGCCGGCTGCATGCCCGCAAGGTTCATACGGCCGGAATCGGCCATGTAGATGCCATGTTTGGCGCGGAGGGCTCCGGCCGTTTCTTTCGACATGGAGAGATTGGAGAACAGGCCGCGCTGCTGTCGAATGAACGCCAGATCGGGGGCAGCGGCGGCGAGCGCGGCGCGGTTGCCGTTGACGCGCTGGCACATCTCTTCGAGTTCGGCGCGCCACATTGCCGACATTTCCGGGCTCTCGAGAATGGTCCTGACGATCGCGGCGCCGTGATCGGGCGGCATGGACCAGTTTACGCGGGCGAGCGCTGCCATGTTGCTTTCAGCCTTGCCGATATCGTCGATATTGCGGGTCATGATATAGAGCGCGCCGACGCGCTCGCGGTAGAGACCGAAATTCTTGTCACAGGAATAGGCGATCAGCGCTTCATCGACAGCTTCGAGGATCATGCGCGTCGGTGCGGCGTCCGGTTCGAGACCGTCGCCCAGCCCCTGATAGGCAAGATCGATGAACGGCACCAACCTGTGCGCAACGAGGAGTTCGGTAATCTGGCGCCACTGCTCCATGGTGAAATCGATACCGGTCGGATTGTGGCAGCAACCGTGAAGCAGCACGACATCGCCTTCCGCAGCGGAAGACAAGGCGTCGATGACGCTGTCGAATTTGACCTGCTGTAACGTCAGATCGACGAAGGCGTAGTCCTTCACGGCCAGGCGCGCCGAGGAAAAGATCGGCGCGTGGTTCGGCCAGCTCGGCGCCCCCAATAGAACCTTTGCCGATGGATTTGCCGTCTGGATGAGTTCGGCGCCGAGACGTAGCGCGCCGCTTCCGCCCGGTGTCTGAATGCCGACAAGACGGTGATTGAACTTCGGCGATTTGCCGAAAATGATGGGCTGCAGCAGCCGCACGAATTGCAGATCGCCTTCCGGGCCCAAATATTTCTTGCTGTCCTGGGTCTCGAGTAGAACCTGCTCGGCCGCCTTGACGGCACGCATCACCGGCGTTCGGCCCATGGCGTCGCGATAAACGCCGACGCCGAGGTCGATCTTTCCGGCGTGCTCGTCGGCCTGAAAGGCCTTGATGAGGGCAAGCAGGCTGTCGGCTGGCCGGTTATTCAGTTTCTCGAACACAAGTTCACCTCCGTTTTATCCCTATGGCTGGAGATTAACTGAACGCCTGTGGCGATTTTCTGCGATTATCCGCCCAATTCGGCGTGTGAATGCAGACATTCTGCGTGATTTGGCTATACTGTGCTGAAATTCTCCTTTGCTGGGGTGCCCATGCTCGACCAGTTCGATATCAAATTGCTTGCCGCACTCCAGCAAAACAGCGAGGTGACGCAGGGTGAGTTGTCGCAGAAGGTCAATCTCTCCGCGACACAATGCGCACGCCGCTTGGAAAGACTGCGCAACGAACAGTACATCCAGACTGTCGTGGCCATCCTCAATCCTGCAAAACTGGGTTTTGCCGTGGTCGCTCATACCCTCGTCAGCCTGCGCGCGCATACGGAAGGCGGAAACGAGCGGCTCCACCGCTTCATCGAGACTGCGCCGGAGATCCTGGAGTGTTATTCGCAGACGGGGGACGCTGACTTTCTGATGAAGGTCATGACGCGTGACCTCGACCATCTCAGCCAGTTTCTCGAAAGAATGATCCGGGTCACCGACAATCTGGCCTCGGTAAAGTCGAGCATCGTTCTGAAGACGATCAAAAAGACCACAGCCTTGCCGCTGCAGATCGTAACGTGAGAGCGGCTCCGGCCGCTCTCATTTGAGATAGTGGATGTGCGGGCGGGAATGATAGGGCGAGGCTTCGATGCGGGCTTCGACGGAAAAGACGTCTCGCAGGAGGGTCTCGCTCAGCACATCCTCAGGCGCGCCCGAGGCGACGATCCTGCCCTGCTGCATGATGACAAGCTCATCGCAGAACATGGCGGCATGGTTGAGATCGTGCATGGCAACGATGCTGGTAATCGGCAGGCCGGAGACGAGGCGCATCAGGCCGATCTGGTGCTGGATATCGAGATGGTTGGTGGGTTCGTCGAGGATCAGCTCCTGCGGCGACTGGGCGAGCGCCCGTGCGATATGGGTGCGCTGCTTTTCGCCGCCCGACAGGTTCTGCCAGCGATCGTCGCGCTTCTCCGCCATGCCGGCGCGTGCGAGCGCCGCTTCGACCACCTCATCGTCGGCTCTTGTCCAGCCTGAAAAGATCGAGCGGTGCGGGAACCGGCCGAGCTTGACGACGTCGACGACCTTCAGATTGGCATTGGTCGTCGCGTGCTGTTCGACGAAGGCTATGCGCTGGGCGATCGAGCGGCGGCTGATGCTGCAGATATCGTTTCGGTCGAGGGTGACACGGCCGGAGTGTGGCCGTTTCAAGCCGGCGAGAAGCCGCAGCAGCGAGGTCTTGCCGGAGCCGTTGGGACCGAGCAGGCCGAGCATCCGGCCCGGCTGTGCCTCCAGGGAAACGCCGTCCAGAATGGTCTTCCTGCCAATTTTCCAGATGAGGTTGTCGGCCTTGATGCTCATGACGCGCGCTGGAACCGGTAGAGGATGATCGAGAAGAAGGGAACGCCGACGAGCGCCGTGACGACGCCGATCGGCAGGATCTGGCCGGGAATGAGGGCGCGTGCTGCAATGTCGGCGAGCACCATGAAGATCGCCCCTGCGATGGCGCAGGCCGGCAGCAGGCGGATATGCAGCGGCCCGACGACAAAGCGGGCGACATGCGGCACGACAAGGCCGACGAAACCGATCGAGCCGACCATGCTGACGATCGTCGCCGTCATCATCGCGGTCAACGCGAAGAGCACCATGCGCGCACGGCCGACATTGACGCCGAGCGAGGATGCCGCCTCGTCGCCGAAAGCGAAGGCATCGAGCACGCGAGCATAGAACAGACAGGCGGCAAGGCCGAAGCCGACGACGATCGAGACCAGCGCGAATTCCGGCCAGCGCACACCGCTGAAACTGCCAAGCAGCCAGAACATGACGTCGCGGGCTTGCTGCGCATTGGCCGAGGTGGTGACGATATAGGAGGTGGAGGCGTTGAAGAGCTGCGATGCGGCGACACCGGCGAGAATGGTACGGTCGGCGCCGCCGCGCGTGCCGTTCGACAGCAGCGCCACGAAGAAGAAGGCGGCAAAGGCACCGGCGAATGCACCTGATGACAGAGACACGGCACCCGCGCCGAGCCCCAGGATGACGATCGCCACGGCGCCGGTAGAGGCACCGGCTGAGATGCCGAGCACATAGGGTTCGGCAAGCGGGTTGCGCAGCAGCGACTGCATGATGGCGCCCGACAGCGCCAGCCCCGCGCCGCAGAAGGCGGCGACCAGCGCCCGGCTCAGCCGATAATCCCAGATGACCGTCTCGTGGATGCGGTTCAGTTCGACCGCGGTCCATCCGAGCCGGTTGGTGACGGCCGAAAATGTGGTCGCAAGCGGGATCGGCAGGTCGCCGATCCCGACGCTGACGCCAATGGCGATCGCGATGAGGCAAAGGGAAACCAGAAGCAGTGCGATGACTGCTCCCAACTGCCGGAAGAGACGGCCTGCGTCGGTCACTTCAGGAGACCGAGAGCCTTCAATTGCTCGGCCACCTGCTCGGCGCCGTAGATCGTGCGGATCGTCGGGTTCATCGCCTGGCCGTCCATGACGACGAGCGCCTTGTTCTTGACGGCCGGGGTCTGGCTGACGGCCGGATCGGTGTTCAGGAAGTTGATCTTGGCCTCGGGCTTGTCGAGCTCCCAGCGGTTGCGGTCGAGATTGGCGACGACGATGACGTCGGGATTGGCGGCGATGATGCCTTCCCAGCCGACGGTCGGCCATTCCGCTTCCGCTGATATCGCATTGTGGCCGCCGAGCAGATCGGCGATGAAGCCGGAAGCGCTGTTCTTGCCGCCGACATAGGCATCGGCCGACGGGCTGGGGGAGGAGAACCAGAAGACGTAGGACAGGTTCTGGCCGCCCTTGGCAACGCTCCCGCGGAGCCTGGCTTCACGCGCCTTGAAATCGGCAATCAGCGCCTGGCCGCGATCGGCGACGTCGAAAATCTCAGAGAGTTCGTCGATCTCCTTGTAGAGGAGATCCATGTTCCACAGCGCGCCGCGGCTGCCGTACTGATCTTTGACGTCCTTGGTGCTGAGGCAGGTGCTCGGCGAAAGATAGGTTGAAACACCGACCTTGTCGAAATCCTCGCGCTTGGCGATCTTGCTGTTCGGGCCGACCAGGCTCGGCAATGCCACCGCCACGAAGTCGGGATTTTCGGCGAGCATCGATTCGAAGGTCGGCATCTCGACGGTCAGAAGCTTGACCTTGGCATTGGCCTCGGCAAGCTGCGGCAGCACCTTGCTCGGCCAGAAGGCGGTGCCGACGATCTTGTCCTGAAGGCCGAGCAGCAGCAGGATTTCCGCGCTGTTCTGGCCGAGGCCGATCGCCCGCGCGGGCGCCGTCTTGAAGGTCACCTCAGCGCCGCAGTTTTCGAGCGTCAGCGGGTAGGTGGTCGAGCCGGCCAGAGACGGGGTTGCGGCAAGGCCGATCAGGGCGTAGAGGCCGCAAGCGGCCAGAAGTGTTTTGAGGCTGGTCACGTAGAAATCCCGGTGCGTGAAGTGTCTGCGGCCGCCGTATAGCCTCAGAAACGGCCGGAAAACAATACCAAATAAATCAACTTATCCAAAATCGACAACGCTTTTGCTGGTATGAAGTCAGTCAGCGTCATGACCGGGCGGGGATCAGCACCGCACGTCATTCGCGCAGTTCCACCCTGCTAGCGACTGTCATTCTTCCGATTTCGCTTTTCGCCACCGAGCTATCTACGCCGAGGCTTCGAAGCGGGCGACTTCTGCACCGGCTTGCAGATAGGCGCCCGGTTCGGCCGTGATCTTGATCTTGCCTGCCCGTGGGGCCGTGACCTGGGTTTCCATCTTCATTGCTTCCATGATGGCGATGAGGTCGCCGGCGGCAACGTCCGCGCCATCCTCGACCTTGAAGGCCTGCAAAGTGCCGGAAATCGGCGCGGTTACGCTCGATAGGTCCTCGGGTACCGTCGCCGCCGGACCGGCACCCCGGCCCTCGATCGCGCCGAGGCCCGCCAGGAGTGCTGCCGGAATACCGAGCTCATGGCGCTTGCCGTCAATCTCGACATGGGTGCGGATCAGATGCGAATCGACAGGTGGCTTTGGCCGGCATTCCGCCTCGAGAGCGGCGGCGAAATCGGTTTCGATCCAGCGCGTGTGCACCTTGAACCCGTTCGCGCCGATAAAATCCTCGGTCTCGATTGCTGCGCGGTGGAAGGGCAAGACAGTAGCAACACCCTCGATCCGGAATTCCTTGAGCGCGCGGCGTGCGCGCTTCAACGCCTCCTCGCGCGTGGTCCCGGTGACGATCAGCTTCGCCATCAGCGAATCGAATGTGCCAGGCACTGTCGAACCCGAAACCACGCCAGTGTCGAGACGGACGCCGGGGCCGGAAGGGGCGTCGAAAATCGTGATCGCGCCCGGCGTCGGCAAGAAGCCGCGGCCGGGATCCTCGGCATTGATGCGGAACTCGATAGAATGGCCACGCGGGGTCGGCGTTTCGGTTAGGCGCAGAGGCAGGCCGTCGGCGATGCGAAACTGCTCGATGACGAGATCGATGCCGGTCGTCTCCTCGGTCACCGGATGCTCGACCTGAAGACGCGTATTCACCTCAAGGAAGGAGATTGTGCCGTCGACGCTGAGCAGGAACTCAACCGTGCCCGCGCCCGAATAGCCGGACGCCGCGCAGATCTTCTGGGCTGCCGCGTGGATCGACTCGCGCTGGGCGTCGGACAGGAACGGGGCCGGCGCCTCCTCGACGAGTTTCTGGTTGCGCCGCTGCAGCGAGCAGTCGCGGGTGCCGAGCACCAGGACATTGCCATGCTTGTCGGCCAGAACCTGTGCCTCGATGTGACGCGGACGGTCGAGGAACCGTTCGAGAAAACATTCGCCGCGGCCGAAGGCGGCCTTGGCCTCGCGCACGGCGGATTCGTAGAGTTCCGCCACTTCCTCCATCTTCCAGGCAACCTTGAGGCCACGGCCGCCGCCGCCATGGGCCGCCTTGATGGCAACGGGCAAGCCGTGCTGTTCAGCAAAGGCGATGACTTCGGCGGCGGTGTCGACCGGGCCGTCGCTGCCGGCAACCAACGGTGCGCCGACACTCAGGGCGATGCGACGAGCCTCGACCTTGTCGCCGAGCGCTTCGATGACGTGCGGGTCGGGGCCGATCCAGACAAGGCCGGCATCAATCACCGCCCGGGCGAATTCAGCTCGCTCCGACAGGAAACCGTAACCGGGATGGACGGCATCGGCGCCGGAGCGCCGGGCGACGTCGATCAGCTTGTCGATATCGAGATAGGTCTCGGCCGGACGGCTGCCGGAAAGCCCATAGGCTTCGTCGGCCAGCTTGACGAAGAGTGCGTCCATGTCGGGATCGGCATAGACTGCGACCGATTGCAGGCCGTGGTCGCGACAGGCCCGAATGATGCGCACTGCGATCTCGCCGCGATTGGCGATAAGGACTTTCTGCATGGATGGCTCCTCATTATTCTTGTGGCCAGGCTGCGGTCTCAGGCCCTTGCGCGCCGAACATCCGCAAACGTCGTCACGGGCCGGAAACGGATTTGGGCATTGATGGGGATCTGGCCGGCGAGATCGAGATGATATTCGGCAACGGTGGCGATGACCGGATAACCGCCGGTCAGCGGATGGTCGGCGAGGAATAGGACCGGCTGGCCGCTATGCGGCACCTGGATGGCGCCGGTTGCCGTTCCCTCGCTTGGCAGTTCCGCCTTGTCCCTGCGCTCGAGCGCAGTTTCACCGGAGAGGCGAATGCCGACGCGGTTGGACTGCTGCGTGACCTGCCAGGGTTGGCCGGAGAGGCTGGCGATGCCCGCCTCGGTAAACCAGTCGCTGCGCGGACCCATGATCACGTCGAGCGTCACGATCTCGCCGGAGGCCGGAAAGCCGAAGGCCGGCGCTTCTGTGAGCGACACGCTGGTCAGGCGCGCGGTTTCGTTTTCCACCATCAGGACGGCGCCTTTCACAACCGGATCCGGGCCGACGACAGCGAGCGTGTCGGTCGAGGCGCTGCCGAGCACCGGCTTCACTTGGAAGCCGCCGCGGATGGCGAGATAGCTGCGCATTCCGCGTGGCGCTTCGCCGAGCGTCACGACATCGCCAGGTTCCAACGAGATCGGATGGTAGGTCTCGGCGGTGATCGTGCGCCCACTGGCATCGCGGATTGAAATCGGACAGGGCGCGCCGGTGAGCGCCATCACCGCACGACCCGACGTCTCGAAGGAAAAGCCGCCGAGAATGATTTCAAGGCAGGGCGTGCCGGCGGCATTGCCGACGACCCGGTTGGCGGCGCGCAGCGCGCCACGGTCGAGCGCGCCGGAAGAGGATACGCCCTGGCCGGTCTGGCCGAAGCGTCCAAGATCCTGAAACAGTGCCGGCATGGGTGCGGCCAACACCTTCAGCGTCACCGCCTCGGCGACGACCTCGGCCTGAGGAGCATCCGGAACATTGATCCGCGTGTCCGACGCCGGGACTGACCGCTTTTCCAGATCGAAGAAACGCACGCGGTAACCGGGCTGGAACAGCGCCGGCGGATCGCGCAACAGGTCCCACATCTTCTCCGGCGTCGTGCCGATAATCTGCCAGCCGCCGGGGCTCGCCTGCGGATAGACGCCTGAAAAGGCGCCGGCAAGGGCGACCGAGCCAGCCGGGATCCTGGTGCGTGGGCTCTGGCGGCGCGGCACCTGAAGAGCGGGGTCGCCGCCGACGAGATAACCGAAGCCCGGCGCAAAGCCGCAAAAAGCAACGGTGAAGGTACTTTCGACGTGGCGGCGGATGACCTCTTCGACCGAAAGGCCGGTCAGTGCGGCGACATCGCCCAAGTCCTCGCCATTGTAGTGGACCGGGATCTCGACGAGCCGGTCGGAGGGCGCAGCGCGGGCGGACAGGTCGCGGATGGCGATCTCGCTAGCCAGCCTCTCGGCCGTCAGTCTTTCCGGCCGGAAGCGGATCATCAGCGTGCGGGCAGCCGGCACCATGTCTTCTATGCCCTCGACCGGATCGGTGTCGAGCGAAGCAAATAGCGCCAGTGTCTCGTCCAGATCGGCGAGTTCGACCAGCAAGGTCGTCAGGTTGACGGGCAGGAAGCGCATCGGATCCTCAGGCGTGATAGGCAGTGTCGGGGATGTCGGTGATGAACATATGCCCCGGTGCGTGGCTAATGGCAAAGGGAACGCCGGATGCCATGACCGCCGCCTGTGGAGTTACGCCGCAGGCCCAGAAGACCGGAACCTCGCCGGGTTCGATGCGCACCGGATCGCCGAATTCCGGCGCCGACAGATCCCTGATGCCGATTTCTTCCGGCGCGCCGATGTGAACCGGCGCACCATGCACGGCCGGGAAACGTCCCGAGATCATTGCTGCGTCTGCAACACGGCTGGCCTGGATCGGTCGCATCGACACGACCATGTTCCCATGCAGCCGCCCAGCCGGGCGGCAAGCCTTGTCGGTCAGATACATCGGCACGTTGGACCCGTCGGTGATGTGGCGGATCTCGATGCCGGCCTCGACCATCGGCGTTTCGAAGGTGAAGCTGCAGCCGATCAGGAAGCTGACGAGATCGGCATGTTCTGCCCAGGCGGCAGTCGCATCGGCCGTTTCCTCGTCAAGCTTGCCGTCGCGCCAGACGCGATAGAGTGGCAGATCGGTGCGCAGATCTGCGCCCGGAGCGAGAAGCGTCGTATGCGAGCCGGGGTCGGAAACGTCGAGCACCGGGCAGGCCTTCGGATTGCGCTGGGCGTAAAGCAGGAAGTCAAAGGCCCAATCGCGCGGTAGCACGATCATGTTCGCCTGGGTGAATCCGGGCGCAACGCCGGACGTCGGCTCGACGCTGCCGCCACGATAGCGTTGGCGGGCCGAGCGAGCCGGCCCAGCGTCGACATGGCCGAGATTTTCAATCGCAATCATGGTGTCCTCCCAATATTTGTTCAGGCCTTTAGGAACGATCGAACGGTGATCCCGTCGGACTCGAAAGCCTGGCGGATCGCCCGAGCAATCGCCACGGCGCCGGGGCTGTCGCCATGCACACAGATCGATTGCGCATCGATCTTGATGATCGAACCGTCGATCGCTTCGAGCGAACCCTCATGGGCGAGTTGCAGCATGCGGCGGGCAATCACCTCAGTATCGTGCAGCACCGCCCCCGGCTCGCGCCGCGAAACGAGCTGACCGTCTGGCGTATAAGCGCGATCGGCGAAGGCTTCGGCTATGGTCTTAAGCCCGGATGTACGGGCGAGTTCGAGAATGGGTGCGCCCGCCAGCCCCATCAGCACCAGATCGGGATCGATGGCCTTGATGCCGTCGATCACCGCCAGTCCCTGTTTCGGATCATGGGCGATACGATTGTAGAGCGCGCCATGCGGCTTGACGTAACCGACACTGACGCCGGCTGCGGCGGTAACGCCCTTCAGCGCGCCGATCTGGTAGATGACGTCGGCCGTCAGTTCCGCGCTGGTGACGTCCATGTCGCGCCGGCCGAAGCCGACGCGATCGGGATAGGAGACATGTGCCCCGACTACGACCCCTTTTTCAGCAGCGGCCCGAACGGTTTTCAGAATACCGAGCGCATCGCCGGCATGGAAACCGCAGGCGACATTGGCACTGGAGACGATGCCAAGCATCGCCGCATCGTCGCCCATGCCCCAGGCGCCATAGCTTTCACCGAGATCACTGTTCAGATCGATCGCAGTCATGTCAGATCTCCTTGGATCGTGCTGCTGAGCCGGATCGCTTCAAAAACATCGAAGTGACCGATTCCAGCAGATTGGAGCGAGATGCGGGCGGAAGGCCGCCCGCATTTTTCCTCATACTGCTCTAGGCAGCGAGCAGAGCAAAGATCGGGCCGACCGACTTGTAGCCCATGTACCAGGTCAGCGCGCAAACCAGCACGCCAAGCGCCAGCAGCCAGCGTGGATAGCGGTAGCCGCCCATGAGGTCGGAACGAGCCCAGGCCGCATAGATGAAGATCGCCAGGCCAATCGGCAGGATGAGGCCGTTCAAGCCGCCGACGAAGACCAGCATCTGGGCGGGGGGCGTGGTGATGACAACGTAGAAGAACAGCGAGATGGCGATGAAGATCACCGTCGCGATGTTGCGGGCGCGTTCGGTGATGTCCTTTTTGAAAACCGTGATGAAGGAAACCGATGTATAGGCAGCGCCGATGACCGAGGTGATGGCCGCGGCCCAGAGGATGACGCCGAAGATGCGCAGGCCGATATTGCCAGCGGCAGCCTGGAAAGCCTGAGCGGCCGGGTTCGCGCCCGTGCCGGAGACATCGATGACGCCGCCGCTCGCGACCACGCCGAGAACGGCGAGGAAGAGCACGTAACGCATGATGCCGGTCACGGCGATGCCGGTGAGTGCTGCGCGGTTGACTGCACCGAGGTTCTCGATGCCGACAGTGCCCTTGTCGAGCAGGCGATGGGCGCCGGAATAGGTGATGTAACCGCCGACCGTGCCGCCGACGATGGTGGTGATCGTGGCGAAATCGATGGTGGAGGGCAGGAAAGTCTGGAACAGCGCGTCGCCGACGGGCGGACCCGACACGATGGCAACGTAAACGGTCAACGCAATCATCAGGACGCCGGCAAGGATTATGAACCGATCGATCGCCATGCCGGCCCGCTTCGACAGAAAGATGCCGATCGACAGGATGGCGCTGATCGCACCGCCAACCTTTGGATCAAGCCCGATCATCGCATTGATACCGAGGCCGGTGCCGCCGATATTGCCGATGTTGAAGAACAGCCCGCCGACGATGACGAGAATGGCGAGCAGGTAGCCGGAGCCAGGGATCGCCGCATTGGCGAGGTCGGAGGCACGCATCTTCGTCAGCGTCACGATCCGCCAGATATTCAGCTGCACGGCAAAGTCGATCAGGATCGAGGCGAGGATGGCGAAGGCGAAGGCCGCGCCGAGTTTGGTGGTGAATGTTGCGGTCTGAGTGATGAAGCCTGGGCCGATGGCCGACGTGGCCATCAGGAAGATCGCGGCGGTCAATGCCGCGCGGCGCGATTTGGTCGACATCTGCGCTGGCTTGGCCAACGTGGTGTCTACGGATGCAATAGCTGGCTGTTCCATGAACCCTCTCCTTATTGCGGACGCCCTGAACTCCCTCGGGTTGGTCCACGTGGATTTGTTGACGCATGTCACGTTGCCACGTTTCACAATTCTGTCAAGATTGTTCAACAATATTTATTTGATCGTTCCACTAAAGTGCTCAAATGTTGAGCGAATAGAACGCTATTTAGGCGCCAAGGGTCTTATTGCGAGCCATATAAGGCGTCGCGCGTCCGGCCTTGCGTCTCAACGACAAGAATGCCGCCGCGCGATCGATCATTTCTCTGCCCGACTGCCGGCCGTGACCCTATCTAAAACTTCGCAGTGATCTACGCGATCATGCCTTTCCTCGTACGGTTCCCATGTGAGGCGAACCGCTATATCGATGCGCAGGGGATGGATGATTCATCCACGCATGCACAAGGGGCCTTATGCAAAGGGGCCCATGCCCAAGGGAATGTGATGGCTGAGCAGAATAACACATCGGCGCTGGCACCGAGGCTGGCGGAGGAAATCCGCGGTAAGCTGATTGCGGGCGAATTCAGGCCCGGCCAGCGCTTGTCCGAGGCGACGCTCAGCACCGATCTCGACGTGTCGCGCAATTCACTGCGCGAAGCCTTCCGGCTGTTGACCAAGGAAGGGCTGTTGCGGCACGAGCCAAATCGCGGCGTCTTTGTCGCCACGCCCAGCATGGCCTCGATCATCGATATCTACCGTGTTCGTCGCATGGTCGAATGCCAGGCGATTGCCAAGGCCTATCCCAATCATCCGGCGGTGACGCGTATGCGCTCAGCCGTCGAACATGCCAAAGTCGCGCGCCTGGCGAAGGATTGGCGCACCGTCGGAAGCGAGAATATGGTCTTTCACGCGGCGATCGTCGATCTCGCCGACAGTCAGCGGCTGAACGCATTCTATGCCCAGATCTCCGCAGAACTGCGTCTCAGCTTCGGCCTGCTCGCCGATCCCGATTTGTTGCACGCCCCTTATGTCGACCTCAATGCGGCGATTCTCGAAAAGCTCGAGGCGGGGATGACGGCCGAAGCTTCAGCAGCACTCGAGGCTTATCTGCTGCAATCGGAGCGAACCGTTCTCGCCGCTTTCTCTCGGATCGACAGGGGCAACGCGTAATGTCGGAGTAACCAAAGCCGAACCTTCGCGCGGCCGTAAGCCGCCGCGGGCGGTTTGCGGCAAGACCGATCAGGGCAGAGAGGCCAAGCGGCCAGAAGTGATGTGCTGTCGAAGCGGTTAGTGGCGGCAGCCCCAGGACCGGGGCAGAAGAAGAGCGGGTCGAGATGTGTTAGATGGATCCTATGGAGGATCAGCCCAGGCGGAACAAGGTCGATCGCCAATGGTGAATCGGCGAGCCAGGCGGGCGGGGCCGGCGCGCGGCTCCCGACGCCCTCTGCCTCCGGCCGCCGGAATCAGGCAAAGCCGTCGGAGGTTTCAATCCGGATCAGCCGTAGCACCGCCTCGCGATCGCCATCGCGCAGCGCCTGCAGGGCAGTGCGATCGCCGAGAGCCGTGTCGGACGCGAGCAGGAAATCCAGCGCGATCCAGGGGCCGGCGCCGGGAAAACCGCGCACGACATCCGATATCCCGGCGATTACCTCGCGCTGGTCGAACTGGCAGAGCGGATAGCGCCAGTCGCTGCCCTCGCGCATGGCAAGCAGGGTGCCGGCCCGCCGTCTTTTGTCGACGGCCTGCCTGGTGATGCCGAGGATGCGTCCGGCGTCCTCGGCCGAGGCCGCCCGGCCCGCCCGCTCTATTAGATCCTGGCGATGGGCGACATTGCGGGCGAGCGCCGGAACGAGGGGGTCGAGATCGTTGATCTCCGTGCCCACCATGTCCGACCGGCTGAGAAGATGTGCCAATGATCCGGCGTCGGTCGGTGCAGAAAGCGCATCGGCGAGATCCTTTGCCGACACGTTCGCCGAGATGCGCTCCAGCGCCGACATCGCGCGTCGCAGAAACGCGGCCTGGACGGGATTAGGCTGCACGATGACAGGATTGGATGCGTGGCGGGCCATGAGTAGCTCCTTGGTTGACAAGGTTTTTATATGGCGTGCGATGATACGTAGCCAACCAAATGTTACTAAGCCGGGTATCACCAGGCTTCGAAAAATCCCGGATTGCTCGAGAGATCCCGCGTTGCGGTTCTCCTCGGCGATGTGGTGGCCGCTCTCAATTCCGAAACCGCGCACGTCAACCGCCCAGTTTCGCCAGATGCGCCGGGATCGCCGTAGATGGGCACCGATGCCTATCACGACCAGCTCGACGTTATTCGTGATACAGCCGCGCTTCATGGCATGATCGTGGATGACCGCGCCGGTATCAGCATCGACCGTGCACGACCGGGGATCGCGACGGGGCCGGAAAGCGACCTGCCCCACGCTGTGCCCTCCGTCGCTCACGGTCGGCATGGAAAGAAGGACGGCTGATCCCGATCCGCTCTGCCGGACGCGCTGAAACCTTGGAACACAATCAGCTTTGCTTTCCCACACGCTTGGCATAGTCCGAAAAGGTCAGCCGTTCGCCCCGCGCGGCTGCCTCGTCGGCAAGCTGCAGCACTCGGATGGGAAACAGGATAGCGGCGCGGTTGGCCCCAGACAGCTCATGGTCGTCGTCCTCTTCGATTGCCCGTTGGGCTTTCGAGAGCGCGGTATTGAGCTCCTGGCGGGTGAGCAGTTCCTTCTCGACGATCGCGTCGCATATCGACGTCATGGCCATGATCAGGCCCTTGAGCTGCAGATTGGCAGTATTCATGGGAGCTCCTAGGAAACGAGGGGTCTCTAGTCCGGTTCGACCGATCGGATCGTATCGACCGAGACCGTCCCGTCAAGGATGCCGCGTGCGACATCACGCCTGTTCCGGTCGATCTCGATGACGGTGTATAGCTTGTCGTCGCGAAAGGCGCTGGCATTGGCCGTCGTGACATCCTCGGCGGGCGCCGCATCCACTTCCATGAAATCGAGCTCACGCGACGCGGCGACGATCCTGGCATCACCAGCCGTTCTGGCGGCCACCACGACGGTGCCGTGTCCCGGGGCATTATCCCATCTCGGGTCGTTAGGGGCGGCAATCGGCTCCAATCGATAGATGTTGAGCATTTCGCCACCGGCTTCCGGCGACGCCTCAGTCGCCGCATCCTGCATTTGCGCCTGGCTTTCGACCGACCTTCCGAAGGTGGTCGGGCTGGTCGCGTTGTTGATCTCTTCCTTGCCTGTCCGTGAGACGTTCGACATGTCGCTCTCCATTGTCAGAACGGAAACGACGGCCGGCGGGCAACTGTTCCCGCTGGTGCAAAAAACCGCAAACCTTGCCAAAACGCCGTCCCGAGGCGGTTTGGATTCATGCAGCTTTAGGTTCATTTCCTGTATGGCAAATCATGATAGGCTGCATGCGAAATGGCCCATACCATTTTCTGCGTTGAGCACTAAATTACCGATCGTCGAAGAGGGGGATTTTCGTGAGCAACCAAACCAGTGAACGCGCGCGCGACAACATCGAAGCAGACAGCCTCAATGGCCATGACCAGAAGGCGATGGCATTCGACGATGCCAGCGCGCTGCTGGAGGTCCTCGTCGCGGTCCGGCGCGGTGACTTTTCCGTGCGGATGCGGTCCGACCTGACCGGCGTTACCGGCAAGATCGCCGATGCTCTCAACGATATCATCGCCGGCAATCAGCGCATGGCCCAGCAACTCGAGCATGTCGGCCAAGTCGTCGGCCGGGACGGCCGGACGAGTACGCGGGTGCGCTTCGGCCTTTCGGATGGTTCCTGGTCTGAGATGGAAGGATCGATCAACGGACTGATCGACGATCTCTTGTGGCCGACGACAGCTGTCACACGCACGATCACCGCGGTCGCTAAGGGAGATCTCCTGCAGACGGTGCCGCTCGATGTCGACGGTCGGGCGCTCAAAGGCGAATTCCTGCGCTCGGCCGATATCGTCAATACGATGATCAAGCAGCTGAGCGTCTTCACCTCTGAGGTGACGCGTGTTGCCCGCGAGGTCGGCACGGACGGAAAACTCGGGGGGCAGGCGCAGGTTCCTGAAGTGACCGGCGTCTGGAAAGACTTGACCGAAAGCGTCAACTCGATGGCGTCGAACCTGACGGCGCAGGTTCGCAACATCGCTGAGGTGACGATCGCGGTTGCCAATGGCGACCTTTCCAAGAAGATCACCGTCGACGTGCGCGGCGAGATCCTGCAGCTGAAGGAAGCCATCAACACCATGGTCGACCAGCTGCGTTCTTTCGCTTCGGAAGTAACGCGTGTGGCCCGCGAAGTCGGCACCGAAGGCAAGCTCGGCGGTCAGGCATTGGTGCCTGGGGTGGCCGGCACCTGGAAGGACCTGACCGACAGCGTCAACGCCATGTGCGGCAATCTGACGGCTCAGGTGCGCAACATCGCCCAGGTGACCACTGCCGTGGCGCGCGGCGACCTGTCGAGAAAGATCACCGTCGACGTCTCGGGCGAAATCCTGGAGTTGAAGGAAACCATCAACACCATGGTCGACCAGCTCAACGGCTTTGCCGGCGAGGTGACGCGCGTGGCGCGTGAAGTCGGCACTGAGGGCCGGCTCGGTGGGCAGGCGCAGGTGCCCGGTGTCGCCGGCACCTGGAAAGACTTGACCGACAACGTCAATTCCATGGCCTCGAACCTCACGGCGCAGGTGCGCAACATCGCCGAAGTGTCGACCGCGATCGCCAATGGCGACCTATCGAAGAAGATCACGGTGACGGTGTCCGGAGAAATCCTCGAGCTGAAGGAAACCATCAATACGATGGTCGATCAGTTGAACGCCTTTGCCTCGGAAGTCACCCGTGTCGCCCGCGAAGTCGGAACCGAGGGCCGGCTGGGCGGCCAAGCCAATGTGCGCGGCGTCGCCGGCACCTGGAAGGATCTGACCGAAAACGTCAACTCGATGGGCGGCAATCTGACGGCGCAAGTCCGCAATATCGCCGAAGTCTCGACTGCGATTGCCAATGGCGACCTGTCGAAGAAGATCACCGTCGATGTGAAGGGCGAAATCCTGGAGCTGAAGGAAACCATCAATACGATGGTCGATCAGCTGAACGCCTTTGCTTCGGAAGTGACGCGTGTCGCCCGCGAAGTGGGCACGGAAGGCCGGCTCGGCGGTCAGGCCAATGTGCGCGGCGTCGCCGGCACCTGGAAGGATCTGACCGATAGCGTCAATTCCATGGCCTCCAACCTGACGGGGCAGGTGCGTAACATCGCCGAAGTCGCAACCGCCGTCGCCCAGGGCGACCTGTCCAAGAAGATCACAGTGACCGTGTCGGGCGAAATCCTTGAACTGAAGGAGACCATCAACACGATGGTCGATCAGCTCAACGGCTTTGCCGGCGAGGTGACACGTGTTGCGCGCGAGGTCGGCACGGAAGGCCGGCTCGGTGGGCAGGCGAACGTGCTCGGCGTTGCCGGCACCTGGAAGGACTTGACCGACAGCGTCAATTCCATGGCCGGCAATCTGACGGCGCAGGTGCGCAACATCGCCGAGGTCTCCACAGCGATTGCCAATGGCGACCTGTCGAAGAAGATCACGGTGTCGGTCTCGGGTGAAATCCTTGAGCTCAAGGAAACGCTGAACACCATGGTCGACCAGCTGAACCGCTTCGCCTCCGAAGTCACGCGTGTTGCGCGCGAGGTAGGAACTGAAGGCAAGCTCGGCGGCCAGGCGCAGGTGCCGGGTGTCGCCGGCACCTGGAAGGACCTCACCGAAAATGTCAATTCCATGGCCTCCAACCTGACCGGCCAGGTGAGAAACATCGCCGAAGTGACGACGGCGGTGGCGCGCGGCGACCTGTCGCGCAAGATCACCGTCGACGTGAAGGGCGAAATCCTCGAACTGAAAAACACCATCAACACGATGGTCGACCAGTTGAACGCCTTTGCCGGCGAAGTGACGCGCGTTGCCCGCGAAGTCGGTACCGAAGGCAAGCTCGGCGGCCAGGCGCAGGTCTCCGGCGTCGCCGGCACCTGGAAGGACCTGACCGACAGCGTCAACTCGATGGCCGGCAACCTGACGGCGCAGGTGCGCAATATCGCCGAGGTGGCGACTGCGATCGCCAATGGCGACCTGTCGCGCAAGATCACCGTCGACGTGCGCGGCGAGATCCTGCTGCTCAAAGATACCTTGAATACCATGGTCGATCAGCTGCGATCCTTTGCCGGCGAAGTGACGCGTGTGGCGCGCGAAGTCGGCACCGATGGCAGGCTCGGCGGCCAGGCAGTGGTTCCCGGCGTCGCCGGCACCTGGAAGGACCTGACCGACAACGTCAACCTGCTTGCCGCCAATCTGACGACCCAGGTTCGAAACATCGCCGAAGTCACCACAGCCGTGGCGCGCGGTGACCTGTCGCGCAAGATCACGGTCGACGTGAAGGGGGAAATCCTCGAGCTGAAGAACACCATCAACACCATGGTGGACCAGCTCAACGCCTTTGCCGGTGAAGTAACGCGTGTGGCGCGCGAAGTCGGGACCGAAGGCAAGCTCGGCGGCCAGGCGCAGGTGCCGGGTGTGGCCGGCACATGGAAGGACCTTACCGATACCGTCAACGTTATGGCCGCCAACCTGACCGAGCAGGTTCGCGGCATCGTCAAGGTCGTGACGGCGGTGGCGAACGGCGACCTCAAGCAGAACCTCACCGTCGCCTCCAAGGGCGAGGTGGCGGCGCTCGCCGAAACCATCAACAACATGACCAATACGCTTGCGACCTTCGCCGACCAGGTGACCACGGTGGCGCGCGAAGTCGGCGTGGAAGGCCGCCTCGGCGGCCAGGCGAATGTCCCGGGTACGGCGGGGACGTGGAAGGATCTGACCGGCAACGTCAATCTGCTTGCCGCGAACCTGACGACGCAGGTGCGCGCCATCGCCGAAGTGGCGACCGCCGTCACCAAGGGCGACCTGACACGCTCGATCAAGGTCGATGCGCGCGGCGAAGTGGCCGAACTCAAAGACAACATCAACACGATGATCGACAACCTGCGGCTCACCACGGAGCGCAATACCGAGCAGGATTGGCTGAAAACCAATCTGGCGCGCTTCACCAACATGCTGCAGGGACAGCGCGACCTGACGCTGGTCGGCAAGATGCTGTTGTCGGAGCTGGCGCCTCTGGTCGGCGCCCATCAAGGGGTAATCTACCAGGTGGACGCCGACGAACAGCAGCCCTTCCTGTCGCTGCTTTCCGTCTATGCCCGCGGGGTCGAGGCGGCGCACCCGCCGCGGCTCGAATTCGGCCAGGGGCTTGTCGGACAGTGCGCCAGCGACGCCCGCCGGATTCTGGTCACCGACCTTCCCGACAACGTCGTCCCGATTAGCTCCGGCGTATTCACCACCTTACCGAGAAGCGCCATCGTGCTGCCGGTGCATTTCGAGGGGCAGGTCAAGGCGGTTATCGAGCTAGCTTCCGCCGGCGACTACACCGAGCTGCAGCTCTCCTTCCTCGACCAACTGACAACATCGATCGGCATCGTCCTCAATTCTATCGAAGCGACCATGCAGACCGAAGGCCTGCTCAAGCAGTCGCAGAAACTCGCGGCAGAGCTGCAGACGCAGCAGCGCGAGTTGCAGCAGACCAACGAACAGCTCGGGCAGAAGGCGCAGCAGCTGGAGGAACGCAACGTCGAAGTCGAGGCGAAGAACCAGGAGATCGAGCAGGCCCGGCGCGCGCTGGAGGAAAAGGCGACCGAACTGGCGCTGACATCGAAGTATAAATCCGAATTCCTCGCCAACATGTCGCACGAGCTACGCACGCCTTTGAATTCTATCCTTATTCTCGGCCAGCAGCTCGGCGAGAACCCCGACGGCAACCTATCGGGCAAACAGGTCGAGTTTGCCAAGACAATCCACGGCGCCGGAACCGATCTCCTGAACCTGATCAGCGATATCCTAGACCTGTCGAAGATCGAATCCGGAACGGTCTCGGTCGATGCCGAGGAGATTTTCGTCAGCAACCTGCTCGAAATGATGGCCCGGCCGTTCCGGCACGAGGCTGAAAACCGGAACCTGTCGTTCGCGGTCGAAGTCGGCGGCGATGTCACGAAGAGCATCATTACCGATTCCAAGCGGCTGCAGCAGATCCTCAAGAACCTGCTGTCGAACGCCTTCAAATTCACCGCGCAGGGCGGCGTGACGCTTCGCGTCGCCTTGGCAACCAGTGGCTGGTCGCCGGATCATCCGTCGCTCCGGCACGCGCCTTCGGTCATTGCCTTCGAAGTCGTCGACACCGGCATCGGTATCCCGCCTGAGAAGCAACGCATCATTTTCGAGGCGTTCCAGCAGGCGGATGCCTCGACGAGCCGCAAATATGGCGGCACCGGCCTCGGGCTGGCGATCAGCCGCGAGCTGGCAAACCTTTTGGGCGGCGAGATCCAGCTGCGCAGCACGCCTGGGGTCGGCAGCACCTTCGTCCTCTATCTGCCGCTCACCTATGTCGGTGCCGGCGCGATTGCGCCGAAGCCCGCTCCGTCGGCAAATGTCGTGGAATTCGCCGAGGCGGCGGCAAGCCGCCGCGCCGAAAAGACAATCGAACATGTGGAAGACGATCGCCACCAGATTGCGGCTGGCGATTCAGTGCTGCTCGTCGTCGAGGACGATGCGCATTACGCCCGCGTCCTTGTCGATCTCGCCCGCGATAACGGGTTCAAGGTGCTGGTGGCGATGCGTGGCAGCGATGCGCTGGCGCTTGCACAGGACTACCGGCCGGCGGCGATCTCGCTCGACATCTTCCTGCCCGACATGCTCGGCTGGACGGTGCTCAGCCAGCTCAAGCAGAATCCGCAGACGCGGCATATCCCGGTGCAGATCATCAGCCTCGACGAGGATCGCCAGCATGGGCTGACCCGCGGCGCTTTCGCGTTCATGAGCAAGCCGACGACGCCCGAGGGCCTCGGAAAGGCGCTGTCGCGCTTGAAGGCCTATTCGCAGCCGCGCCGCAAGCATCTGCTGCTCGTGGAAGACAATGAGGCGGAGCGAATGAGCGTCACCGCGCTTCTCGGACATGACGACATAGACATCACAAGTGTCGGCTCCGGATCGGAAGCGCTCGCGGCCCTCAGGCAGGATCCGCCGGACTGCGTGGTGCTCGACCTTTCGCTGCCGGACATGTCCGGCTTCGAGGTCCTGGAGCAGATACGCGACGACGCCGAGATCGGCGAGGTGCCGGTAGTGGTCTTCACCGGCCGGGAGCTTTCCCCTGAGGAAGATGCGACGCTGCACAGCATGGCCCGAAGCGTCGTCGTAAAGGGCGTCGAGTCTCCTGAGCGGCTTCTCGATGAGACGGCTCTGTTCCTGCACCGGGTCGTCGCCGATCTGCCGGCGGCAAAACAGGCGACACTTCGGGAATTGCACAGCTCGGACGAGGATCTCGTCGGCGAGACCGTGCTGCTCGTCGACGACGATGCCCGCAATATCTTTGCGCTGAGCAGCGTGCTCGAGCGCCGGGGAATGAGGGTGCTTACGGCCACGACCGGCAGCGAAGCCATCGACGTCATCAACAACGAATCTTCGGTGGCGATCGTGCTGATGGACATCATGATGCCCGGAATGGATGGTTACGAGACCATGCAGGTCATCCGGTCGGAGCCACGGTTCCGGCGGCTACCGATCCTGGCGCTGACGGCCAAGGCGATGAAGGGCGACCGGGAGAAATGCCTGGAAGCCGGCGCATCCGATTACCTGGCGAAGCCGGTCAATACCGAACAGCTTCTGTCGGCGCTTCGCATGTGGCTGCACCGCTGAGGATCCGGCCATGAACCCAGTCAACATCCTCCTCGTCGACGACCAGCCCGCCAAGCTCCTGAGTTATGAGGTTATCCTCGAAGAACTCGATGAAAACCTCATCAAGGCGCAATCCGCCCGTGAAGCCTTCGAGCACCTGTTGCGCACCGAAATCGCCGTAATCCTCGTCGATGTCTGCATGCCCGAACAGGACGGCTTCGAGCTCGTCAGCATGATCCGGCAGCACCCGCGGTATCAGAACACGCCGATCATCTTCGTTTCCGCCGTGATGCTGGCCGAACCCGACCGGTTGCGCGGTTATGCCGTTGGCGCGGTCGACTACGTCTCCGTACCGATCGTGCCCGAGGTGCTCAGAGCCAAGGTCAGGGTCTTTGCAGATCTCTACAGGAAGACGCGGGAACTCGAACGCCTGAACGCCGAACTGGAGGCGAGGGTTCGTCAGCGCACCGCCGAGCTCGAGGCCTCGGCCGCCCAGTTGCGGGAGCTCAACGAGGAGTTGGAGCACCGGATCGATCAAAGGACGCGCGAGCGCGAAGAGGCGCTGGCGCAACTGTTCGAGGCGCAGAAGCTTGATACGATCGGTCATTTGACCGGCGGCGTCGCCCATGACTTCAACAATCTACTGATGGCGGTTCTCGGCAGCCTCAACCTTCTGAAGAAACGGCTTCCGAGCGATGAGCGAAACGAACGCTTGGTGACAAACGCGATCCAGGCGGCCGAGCGTGGCACAGCGTTGACACAACGCCTGCTTGCCTTCGCACGCCGCCAGGAGCTCAAGCCGCAGGCGGTCGACTTCCTCACGCTTTTCGAAAATGTCGAGGATCTCCTTGCCAAGGCCGTAGGTCCGCGCATCGAAATCTGCAAGCGCATCCCGACAGATCTGGCGCCGCTGCTGGTGGACAGTAACCAGTTGGAACTGGCGCTGCTCAACCTGTTCGTCAACGCGCGAGATGCATTGGAAAGCGGCGGCGCTGTGACGGTTGCCGCGGCCCATGCCGAAGAGGCTCGGCCGGCCGGTCTCGCGGGTGGGAACTACATCAGGATATCGGTGTCGGACGATGGCGAAGGCATGGACGAGGCAACGGTTTCGCGTGCCGCCGAACCGTTTTTCACCACCAAAGGGGTCGGCAAGGGAACCGGTCTCGGCCTGTCGATGGTGCATGGCCTGGCGGCCCAATCCGGCGGCTCGATCCAGATATCGAGCGCGAGGGGCAGCGGCACCACCGTATCCCTTTGGCTGCCCGTGGCCGAGACCTCTGTCAAGACGCAGCCGGCCGTCGAGCCTCTCGCGACGGAAGCCCTGAACCCGGTGTCACGGCCGCTCGCCATTCTCGTCGTCGACGACGATGCGCTTGTTCGGACCGGAACCGTGGCGATGCTGGAGGATCTCGGGCACCTGCCGCGCGAGGCTTCTTCCGCCTCGCAGGCCTTGGAATTTCTGGCCGGCGGACGGGATTGCGATCTCGTCATCACCGATCATGCGATGCCCGGCATGACAGGCGCCGAGCTTGCACGCCACCTCCGCTCGGCCTTCCCCGGCCTGCCCATCATCCTTGCCTCGGGCTATGCCGAGTTTTCCGAAGACCACGGGCTCGGCCGGATGCTCAGGATGACGAAGCCGTTCACCCAGGAACAGCTTCAGGCCGCCATGGACAAGGCACTCTCGGGCAAAGTCGCGGCGGCGTGACAGTCGAAACGTCTTGCAATCATCGGCCGGCGGCCAGTTCTATTTGTCGCGTTTATCAAAAACTGATAATATCGCTTCAACGAAAAGGTATCGCGCTATGCCCTCTAGCTACAACATTGGTCCTCGCTATGAAGGACTTGTCCGCGAGCTTGTCGAAAGCGGGCGTTATGCCAGCGCCAGCGAGGTCGTGCGCGATAGCCTCCGGCTGCTGGAACAGCGCGAGGAGATTCGCGCGCTTGAGCTGGAAAAACTCAAGCGGGAATATGCTGAGGGCAAAGCCAGCGGCGAACCCGAGGAGGTTGATCCCGCGGGCTTCCTGCAGGAGCTGAAAGCAGAACGCGCAGCCCGTGGCTAGATATAGGTTGTCTCCGCGTGCCCAACGCCAGATGCGCGATATCTGGCGGAATATTGCCGTTCAGAATGAACCGGCAGCGGATAGGCTCCTGCAAAGACTTTTTGAAAAGTTCGAACTGGTTGCCGCACACCCCGAAATCGGGCCTGCCCGCCCGGAAATCAGCGCCGCTGCCCGTCTGATTGTCGAGGGACGTTACATCGCCATCTATGAACCCACGAGTTATGGCGCTGAAATTGTCGTGATCGTTCACGGAATGCGCGAGCCGTCGACCTGGCTCGACTGACGCGGCCTCTCATAAGCCAGTAATCTTTTGTTTGGTGAGGGTAGCTGCTTTCGCGCGAGCGCTTGCGAACGAAACTTTTTGCTCCCGCAAAAGTTACCCAAATCCATCCTCACTTCACCGAAGGCTTTCCCTTGACCAATATGACGTTCGGCCCCGCATTCACTGAAGACGGTATTCTGTTTCGGCTCTGGGCTCCTCTGCATGAAAGCGTATCGTTGAAGATCGAGGGCGCCGATCCGCGGTCGATGCAGGCGGCGGACGGTGGCTGGCATCGGTGCGCAGTTCCGAATGCCCATGTCGGCACGCGCTATCGCTTCGTCCTGCCGGACGGCCTTGAAATTCCCGATCCCGCCTCGCGGTTCCAGCCGCAGGACGTGCACGGTCCGAGCGAAGTGGTCGACCTTTCCTCCTATGGCTGGAAGGCTAGCGACTGGACCGGCCGGCCATGGGAGGAGATGGTCGTCTACGAGATGCATATCGGCTGCTTCACGCCGGAGGGCACTTTCGAAGCTGCGATCGAGCGGCTCGATCATCTGCGGGAGCTGGGCGTCACGGCGTTGCAGATCATGCCGGTCAGCGAATTCCCCGGCCGTTACAGCTGGGGTTATGACGGCGTGCTGCCCTATGCCCCCGACAGCAGCTACGGGCGGCCGGAGGATTTCATGGCGCTGGTGGATGAAGCGCA
This sequence comes from Rhizobium leguminosarum bv. trifolii WSM2297, assembly GCF_000271845.1. Next base: position 403,808 of record NZ_JH719393.1, read on the forward strand.
TCAGCGCGGTATCTCGGTATTCCTCGATGTGGTCTACAACCACTTCGGGCCCGACGGGAATTTTATCCCTTCCTATGCGCCGCTCTTTACGGACCATCACAAGACGCCATGGGGCCACGGCATCAACTATGACGGCGACGGATCGCAGATGATCCGCGAATTCGTCATTGAGAACGCCACCTACTGGATCACCGAATTCAGGCTCGACGGCTTCCGCTTCGATGCTGTTCACGCGATCAAGGACGATAGCGACGAGCATCTGCTTCACGAGCTTGCCCGCCGCGTCAGGGCTGCGGCCGGCGATCGGCTTATTCATCTGATCGTCGAGAACGAGGAGAATGACAGCGATCTGCTGAAGCGCGATGAAAAAGGCGCGGCGAAGCTGTTCACCGCCCAGTGGAACGACGACATCCACCATATGCTGCATATCACTGCCACCGGCGAAACCTTCGGCTATTATGCCGATTATGCGGGCGATGTCGGCAAGCTCGGCCGGGCGCTGGCGGAAGGTTTTGTGTTCCAGGGAGAACATATGCCTTATCGCGGTGGAAATAGGGGCAAGCCGAGCGGTCATCTGCCGCCGACCGCTTTCATCTCCTTCATCCAGAACCATGATCAGATCGGCAACCGGGCGTTGGGAGACCGCGTCATGGTGTCGAGCCCGGCCGATGCCGTCAAAGCCGTCATATCAATCTATTTGCTGGCGCCCGAGATCCCGATGCTGTTCATGGGCGAGGAATGGGGTGCTGCAGAGCCTTTCCCGTTTTTCTGCGATTTCGACGAGGAGCTGAACGAGAAGGTCAGGAAAGGCCGTCGCGAGGAGCTTTCGCGTCTGCCGGGCTTCGACGCCGACGACCTTCTCGACCCGACGGCGCCGTCGACCTTTGCTGCCGCCAAACTCGACTGGTCGAAAGTTGCTTCCTCTGAGATCCTCGATTTCTACAGGACACTTCTCGACCTCCGGCACCGCCGGATCGTGCCTTTGCTGAAGGGAGCCGCCGCCGGAAGGGCCGTCTACCGCTCGGCGGGAAACGCGATCGCGGTGGACTGGACCCTTGCGGAAAGCCGGCATCTTCATCTGCGCACCAACCTCGGCAACGAAGCGGCCGCGCCGCCGGCCTCGCAGCAGGAAGACGCCGAGACGATCTTTCGTCTCGGCGGAAGCGGTGGCGGCGATCTCGCGCCCTGGACGGTGATCTGGAGCATCAGCGAGGCGTGACGGGGTGGGAAGGGTCGAATAATGAAATCCGCTGAACTCGACAAGCTCGCCCGCTTCCACGGCATCAGCCCGACACGGCCCAGCCCCGAGAACCGGGAAGTGCCGATTTCCGCCGCCACCAAGCGCAAGATACTCTCGGCATTGAATATTGGCCTGACGGGGACGGCGGATCAACAGACCGGCGGGCCGCGACAGGAAGCGAAGCCGGATCGCAGGAAGATTCCCGTGTCATTTCTGCCGGATTTCCTTTCCGGCACACGTGTCTGGGGCCTAAGCCTGCAGCTTTACGAACTCCGGTCGGCACGCAACTGGGGCATAGGAGATTTCAAGGATCTGGCTGACATGGCCGATCTGGCGGGATCGCTGGGGGCCGATTTCATCGGCCTCAACCCGCTTCACGCGCCGTTCCTCGCCGATCCTGATCGCTGCAGCCCCTATGAGCCCTCAAGCCGCCAGCATCTCAACCCGCTCTATATCGCCGTCGACCAGGTGCCGGCTTTTGCCGGCAGTCCCGAACTCGAACGGGAATTGAAGCGCCTTCGCCAATCCGATCTCGTTGATTACATCGGCGTCGCGCGAACCAAGCTCGGTGCCCTTCATGATCTCTGGTCGGCATGGCGACAGCGCCGCGTCAGTGACAAGACCGTCGATGACGACGCCGCCGATTTTGACGCCTTCGTCGCGCAAGGCGGCGACAGCCTGCGGCTGCATGCGCTGTTCGAATGCCTTTCCTTTTCCATGGTCGAGCGCGGGGCGGGCGCCGGCTGGCAAGGGTGGCCGGCCGAGTTCCAACGCTTCGACAGTGCCGCTGTCGGCGATTTCGAACGCGAGCATTCAGATGACGTTCGCTTCCACATGTGGCTTCAATGGCTTGCCCACCGCCAGCTGATGCAGGCCGCGGATCGGGCGCGCAGGGCCGGCCTGCGCATCGGGCTCTATCTCGACCTTGCCGTCGGGGAGGCGGTCGACGGCTCGGCGACGTGGAGCGAGCCGGATATCTATGTCTCGCAGGCCACGATCGGCAGTCCTCCCGATCCATTCGCCGTTCACGGGCAGGACTGGCATCTTGCCGGATATCTGCCGTCCGAAATTGCCGGAGGAAAGATGTCGCCTTACCGGCGCATGGTGAGCGCCGCGATGCGCTACGCGGGCGCCATTCGCATCGACCACGCGCCAGCGATCCGCCGTCTTTTCCTGGTTCCTTTGGGCGACAGGCCGGACAGCGGCGCCTATGTTCGCTATCCCGAGGATCGGCTGCTGCAGATCCTCGCGGAGACCTCCGCCGAACATCGATGCCTCGTCATCGGGGAGTCTCTCGGAATGATTCCGGAAGGATTGCAGGAGGATCTGGCGGCTGCCGGCATTCTCTCCTATCGGATCCTTTCCTACGAACAGAACGAAAAGGGCTTCAAGCCGGCCGATGCCTATCCCGCCCTCGCGCTTACCTGCATTTCGACACATGACCACCAGACGCTTGCCGGCTGGTGGCGCGGCGCCGACATTCAGGATCGTTGTGAACACGGTATCGTACCGCCCGATCTCACCGAAGAACATCTCGAACACCGCAAGCGCGAACGGAGGCACCTGAAAACGGCACTCAAGGCCGCCGGCCTCGACGTGCCGCCGCGGCTCACGGCGGCGCGGGCAAGCCAAGAAACGCTGAAACTTTTGACCGTCAGCGCCTACCGTTTCATTGCCCGGACCCCATCGCTTCTGACCGCCGTGCGGCTTGCCGATCTCACCGACGAGAAAAGACCGACCAATATTCCAGGCACCAGCGACAGCTATCCGAACTGGAAGCCGAAGCTATCGGTTCTGCTGGAGAATCTGCTGTCGGTCCCGCTGCTCAAACGCGTGACGGCGGCAATGCGGGAGGAAAGGCCGCGGTGAATTGCGGTCGAGCGAGCCGCCCGCTTCAATGTTGCCTTCCGATGGGGACCTGCGGGGCGGATGGAAATCGATCGGGGACGGAACGAATACGAAGCCGGCGAATTTTGGGTAAATAAGGACAGGGAATGTCGAGATGAAGGCTTACGGCTTTCGCCGCTTTCGGCCCCACCCTATGATGGAAACACGATCATGACGACCGCATTCATCCCTATCGCATTGGCTCTGATCATCATCTACGCCGGCCCGACATTGCTGTTCATCTGCGTCGGCTATGCCGATTATGTGCTGGAGCGACGAAGACATATGATGGCACTGAAGCACGCGGTGAGGCGTCGCAGCGACGAGTTTTAGCGAATCCAGGGAAATCGTTCTCTTCACCTGGATCAACGTGGTCGGCTTTTCGTCGACCTTCGATGTTGCTTGCCTTTCCCGGGAAAGGACCCCAGAGGCAGGTCGGAAAACCCGCCTCTGGCAGTTCACCTCTATAGGCGGCTTAATCGTTCGCCGTCACCTTGACGCCGAGAACCGAAGGAATGGTGTTCGGCGCACCCATGGCCGCGCCGATGATCATCGGAAATGGAACCGGCTTTTCTGGTGCTGCGCTGATCGTCATGTTTTTCGGCCCGTCGAGATAGGTGTTGACGGCAGCCGATACCTGATTTTGCAACTCCGGCAGGTTGAGCTGCGCCATCATCATCGGCACAAGACCTTTCAGTGATTGCGTCAGCTGTTCGCCGGTGATGCCCTGCTGCGCGCCGGCATAGTCGAGCGCCTTCTTGGTGATCGAGGCATCGTCGAAGCGGATCGAGGCGCTGTTGAACGTCAGCTGCTGCATCAGCCCCAACATTGCAAGGCCGGCGGCCTGGTTGGCCTCTTCCTTGTTCGGATTGGCCTCGGCCGTCTTGACCGCCTCCTGCAACGACTTGACGAAGGCCAGCGTGTAGCCGGAGAGGTCGACGGCGATATTCAGCCGGCCGATATTCTTGAAGTCGAAAGCGTATTCGTCGACAGCGATCTTGCCGCTTTCGACTTCCCAGCTGCCCTTCATCGTCACCGTCCCGTCGAGCGTGGTCAGCCCGAGTTTCTCGATGGCGTCCTTCGCGCTCGCATCCTCGACCTGCGACAGGTCGGCTTTCACGCCGGCGACATTGGCGTCATAGGTAAAGCCACCATTCTGGCGCCCGAGGTTCGACTCGATGCCCTCGATGGCAAACACGTCCTTGCCCTTGATGTTGACAGCGATCGGCCCGGTGCTGACGGTTTCATAGAGGAGGATGTCGTTCAGCGTGTCGCCTGTGGCATTGGCGGGAATCGTCAGGCCGGCGATCTCGATGTCCTTTACGGAAAGCCGACCTACTGCCTGGCTCATGTCGATATCCGGGAAAGAGACGGTTTTGGCGTGGTAGCCGCCGCCTTCGGTTTCCTCGACGCCCTCGAAGGTGAGCTCGCCGATCTTCAAAGTATCGCCGGGCAAGTTCGCATATCCAACCTGGACGCCCGTCGCCGTTACCGTGTCGCCATCGACATCAGCCTTTTCGAAGGTGATGACCGTGCCGCCGGCACTGGTGGCGGCATTGAGCTTTTTCATCATATCAGCGCCGTCAAGCGCGAAGGAGGGGCCGGCGAGCGCGAGAAAAGCGGTGCTTGCCAGCATCAGGCGGAGATTGCGCATATGCTTCATGGAAATGTCCTTATGGGGGTAAGTATGGGGATTGGGAAATTTCCGGACCTACCCATCCGGCTCTCAGGCCTGAGAGCTGGCTGGGATGTCGCGGTACATCTGGCAGCTAATTGGGCGGTGAGGAGGTTAGGCACCGCCGGGACCGTCGGGCTGAAGAAACATAGCCGGCATTCCCTCGAGGATGGACGGCGGCATTTTCTCTAGCATGGGACGTTGTGCGGCTCATTCTGAGACGTAGAGTGTATTCCCTCGATTCTTGCAACCCAAATTGCGATGGCGGGAATCATTCGCCGGAATTTGGACGCTCTTCAGCCCACGCGAAGAGCAGCTCCAGCGGCATTCTCTCACCACTGATATATTTGTATTTTAGTATGGACGGCGACTGAGGGATCGGGCTAACACCGTCGGGAGATGTTGGTCACCGCACTTGCTATATCGAACCATACGATATGGGCCGGCCTGCATTCGTTCAATCAGGAGAAACGCAATGCAGCCCGGTCGTACAGGCCTTGCCGTCGGAATGATGGTGGCCGCAGCCTTTTTGAACAGTCTTGACGCAATCATCGTGCGTTTGCTGGCCGGCGAGGTGCATCCGTTGATGATTGGCTTTTTCCGGTCGTTTTTCGGACTTCTTGCCGTCTCGCCGTGGATCGTGTCTCGCGTTGGTCTGAGAGCCTCTCCCTACCGGGTCCTGCATGGCGTGCGTGCTGGTCTGAAGCTCGCCTCACTGGTTGCTTTGTTCGTCGCCTTTGCGCATGCGCCACTCGCCGATGCAACGGCGATCAATTTCACCATGCCGATGTTCCTGGTTCTCGGTGCGTGGCTCGTGCTCAAGGAACGTGTCGGCGCCGCCAGCGTCGCCGGCATTGCCGCAGGCTTTATCGGCGTCATGATCATCATTCGCCCCGGACCGTCCGGTTTCGATCAATGGCTGCTTTTTGCGCTGGTGGGAGCGGTCTTGACCGCGGCCAGCCAGTTGATGCTGCGGCGGATGGCATTGAGGGACAGCGCGGACCGGCTGGTTGCATGGAATCTGATCGCCACGGTGCCGCTTGTCCTAATCGTCATGCTGCCGGTCTGGTCACTGCCGACGTGTAGCCAACTCGGGCTGCTCGCCATGCAGGGGGCACTCGGCGCATTTAATATGACGCTGATCACACGCGCCTTCGGTATGGCGGCTGCAAGCGTTCTGGCGCCGCTCGACTTTCTCAGGCTGCCGGTCGTGGCGCTGATGGCCTTCTTGTTTTTCTCGGAAGTTCCTGCCCCCCAGACGTGGATCGGCGCGGCGGTCATCATTGGCGCGACGATCATCGGCACCGGCGGTATGGCGTGGAGACGAAAGCCGCCGGTTGATAAGAAAGGGGGTTCACAAAAATTCTAGATGAACTAATATTTCAGTTGCTGCTGTCGACGGCGGCGCCTGGCGGGCGACAAGCGATGACCAGGCTTTCGGTTCCTATGGGTTTCACTCGGGAGGAGTGGCATGAAGAGTTTCATCGGCAAACGCGCGATCGCCAGCGGCGTATCGCTCGTGGTGCTTATCGTCATCGTCTTCTTCCTGTCCCGGCTGACCGGCGATCCGACCGACCTCTACCTTCCTATTGATGCAACCACGGACATGCGCCAGCAATTCCGTGAAATGAACGGGTTTAACGACCCGTTGATCATTCAGTTCGGCCGTTATGTCTCAGATCTCGCGCAGGGAAATTTCGGCCAGTCGCTGCGGCAGGCCCGTCCTGCCATGGATGTCGTCCTCGAGGCTTTCGTCTGGACCTTCTGGCTGGCTGTCATCACCATGGCGCTGGTCACCGTCGCTGCGATCGTCATTGGCTCGCTCGCAGCGTTTCGCGTCGGCGGCGTTTTCGACCGTCTCGCCACCTTCTTCTCGCTGATCGGCGCCGCGGCGCCTGATTTCTGGCTTGCCATCGTGGCGATCGTCATTTTCGCCGTCAAACTGCATGTCCTGCCGACATCGGGAACGGGAACTGTCTGGCATTGGGTGCTGCCGGTCAGCGTGCTGTTCATCCGGCCCTTCGGCCTGATCCTGCAGGTGGTGCGCGGTTCGATGATCAGCGTCCTGTCTTCCGCCTACGTGAAGACGGCTCGCGCCAAGGGTGTCCGTTCGAACTCGATTATCTTCGTTCACGGGCTGCGCAACGCCATGCTGCCGGTGATCACCGTCATCGGCGACCAGGCGGCCGCCATCCTGAACGGTGCCGTTGTCGTCGAGACGGTGTTTGGTTTTCCGGGAATCGGCAAGCTGATGATCGATTCCATCCTGCTTCGCGATTTCGCCGTCGTGCTGGCCGTCATCATGGTCTCGGCACTGGCGATCTTCATCATGAACCTGCTGATCGACATCGCCTATGCGCTGCTCGATCCGCGTATCCGGTATTGAGCGATGACGATGACCGACACGCAGATCCTCATCGAGAAAAAACCGACAGGCCCGATCGGCCGCTGGCTGAGCATGCTGTGGGCGGACAAGCTCGCCTTCTTCGCCGCGCTGTTCCTCCTGATCGTTCTTCTCTGCGCGCTGTTTGGGCCGTTTCTGCTGGAGAGCATCGCCACCAAGCAGAACCTGCGGGGCCGAAACGCGCCGCCGTTCGATATCACCCGCGGATTGCTTTACGTCCTTGGAGCCGATGCGCTGGGCAGGCCGCTTCTTGCCCGCGTCGTCGTGGCGGCGCAAAACACCATCCTGGTTGCCGCGGCGGCGGTGCTTGCATCATCTGTCGTCGGCACGGGGCTCGGACTGGTGGCGGGTTACAGCCGTTCTTCCGCCGCTCAATGGATCATGCGGCTCGGCGACGTCATCATGTCCTTCCCGTCGCTGCTTCTGGCGGTGATCGTGCTCTATATGCTCGAACCCTCGGTCACCAATATCGTCCTCGTCCTGGCGATCACCCGCATTCCCATCTATCTGCGCACCACCCGTGCCGAGGTGCTTGAGGTGCGCGAGCGGATGTTCGTGCAGGCGGCGAAGGTCATGGGAGCATCCTATTGGCGTATCGTCTTCCATCACATCCTGCCGGTGATCTTTCCGACGCTGGTGACCATCGCGACGCTTGATTTCGCCTTCGTCATGCTGGCCGAATCCTCGCTGTCCTTCCTTGGGATCGGCATTCAGGCGCCTGAGATCACCTGGGGTCTCATGGTTGCCCAGGGGCGGCCCTATCTCACCAATGCCTGGTGGCTGTCCTTCTGGCCGGGCCTCGCGATCATCCTGACGACGCTGTCGCTCAACCTTCTGTCGAACTGGCTGCGCATCGCGCTCGATCCGACGCAACGCTGGCGCCTTGAAATGAGGGGCAGGAAAAATGGCTGAACATCTTCTGGAAGTGCGCGACCTCTCGGTCGAGTTCCACACGGTCAGCGGCACCGTCAAGGCTGTGCAAGACGTCAGCTGGCATCTCGATCGCGGCGAGACGCTGGCGATCCTCGGGGAAAGCGGTTCGGGCAAGTCGGTATCCGCCTCGGCGATCATGAACCTGATCGACATGCCACCCGGCAAGATCACCAGCGGCACCATTCTGCTCAATGGGCGCGACATGCTGGAAATGACGCCCGAGGAGCGGCGTTCGATCAACGGCGCCAGGATCGCCATGATCTTTCAGGACCCGCTGGCCCATCTGAACCCGGTCTACACGGTCGGCTGGCAAATCACCGAGATGATGACCACGCATGGTCAGTCCGCAGAGCAGGCCCGTGCCAGGGCGCTTGAACTCCTGCAGCGGGTCGGCATCATCGATCCGCAGGCGGCAATGCGGAAATATCCGTTCCAGTTCTCCGGCGGGCAGCGGCAACGCCTGATGATCGCCATGGCGATCGCCTGTAAGCCCGATATCCTGATTGCAGATGAACCCACCACTGCGCTCGATGTTACGGTGCAGGCGCAGGTGCTCGAACTGCTGCAGGAATTGCAGCAGGAAACCGGAATGGGCCTGCTGCTGATTACCCACGATCTCGGCGTCGTGGCCGAGATCGCCGACCGGGTCGTGGTGATGAATGCCGGCTGTATCGTCGAAACGGGCAATGCGGGCGAAATCTATCGCAACCCGCAGAACCCCTATACCAAGAAGCTGATTGCAGCCGCGCCCGGCAAGGGCGCGATGGCACAGGAGCGTGACCGGCAGGGAGAACCGCTGCTGCGCGCCATCGGCTTGAAGAAGAGTTTCGGCGCATTCCAGGCGCTGAAAGGCGTCGACGTCGTCATCATGCCCGGCGAAACCGTTGCTGTCGTCGGTGAGAGCGGTTCCGGCAAGTCGACGCTTGCCCGGGCGATCGTTCGCCTCGACGATCCGCAGGAGGGCCAGGTCCTCTACCGCGGCAACGATCTGCTGGCGATGTCGCCGAGGGAAATATTCGGGCTGCGTCGCGATTTGCAGATGGTCTTTCAGGACCCGACGCAGTCGCTGAATCCGCGGATGAGCGTGTTCCGGCTGATCTCCGAGGCCTGGGTCATTCACCCCGATATCCTGCCGAAAGCGAGATGGAAGGAGAGGGTGGCCGAGTTGCTGGTCAAGGTTGGCCTGAAGCCTGAGATGGCCGACCGGTATCCGCATCAATTTTCCGGCGGCCAGCGCCAGCGCATCGCGATTGCTCGCGCGCTGGCGATGGAGCCGAAACTGATCATCTGCGACGAGGCGGTTTCGGCGCTCGACGTGTCGATCCAGGCGCAGGTGATTGCCTTGCTCGAAGGCCTGCGCCGCGAGTTCGGCCTGTCCTATCTCTTCATTGCACACGACCTTCCGGTGGTTCGCGATTTCGCCGATCGTGTCATCGTCATGAAGGCCGGCGAGATTGTCGAGGAGGGGCCGGTGGCCCAGATCTTCAACGCGCCGTCGCACCCCTACACCCAGGCGCTGCTTGCCGCCAGCCTCGATCCCGATCCCGAGATTCAGGCCACGCGCCGCGCCGCCCGTCTCCAACAGGAAGGACTTGTTCCCGCATGAAGCCCGATGTCATCGTCGCCTATCCGCTCCGGCCCCGTCAGATGGCAATGTTGGAGGACATCTATACGCTGCACCGGCTGGATCTTGCACAAGGAGAGCAACGGGATGCTCTGCTTGAGAAAGCCGGCCCGATCTGCACGGCGCTGGTCTGCAACGGCCATGTGACGATCGACGAGGTGCTGCTTGCGAAATTGCCGGCACTGAAGCTGGCCGCCTGTTCCTCGGCGGGTTACGACCAGATGGATGTCGAGGCGATGACGCGGCGCGGCATCAAGCTCACCAACACCTCCGAAGTGCTTTGCGACGACGTTGCCGACACGGCGCTGCTTTTGATGCTGGCGGCGCGCCGGCGCCTGCCGGAAGGCGATCGTTATGTGCGTTCCGGCGACTGGGGGAAGAAAGGCATGATGCCGCTGACGACGTCGACCTCGGGCAAAAGGGCCGGCATCGTTGGCCTCGGCCGCATAGGCATGGCGATTGCCAGGCGCTGCGAGGCTGTCGGGTTGACGGTCGGCTATTATGGGCGGACGAAAAAAGCCGATAACGAGTTTGCCTATTTCGCCGACCCGGTAAAACTGGCCGACTGGGCCGATATCCTGATCGTGGCGACGCCGGGCGGGCCCTCGACCGAAGGCTTGATTTCGGCTGAGGTGCTGAATGCGCTCGGACCGGCGGGCAGTTTCATCAACATTGCCCGCGGCACCGTGGTCGATGAGCCGGCCCTGATCGCGGCCTTGCAGGAAGAGCGGATCGCTTCGGCCGGCATCGATGTCTACCTGAACGAACCCAATCCCGATCCGCGCTTGGCAGCACTCGACAACGTCGTGCTCTATCCCCATCACGCCAGCGGTACCGAGGAAACGCGCGACAGGATGGCGCAATTGACCGTCGACAACCTTGCCGCCTTCTTCGCAGGCAGGCCGTTGCTGACGCCGGTCAATTGATTCAGGCGCAAATCCCCGGCGCGGACGGTTCAGACGAAGTAATCGGGAAACTCCTTACGGAGCTCTTCGACTTTTGCGACGGTCTGGCTGAGATGCTCACGGATCGCATCGACGGCACCCTGTTCGTCACGGGCGGCAATGGCGTCGATGATGGCGTGGTGACCATCGAGGATGCTCATGATCTTGCCCTTTTCGGGCAGATGCAGACGACGAATGCGCTCGAGATGGCCGGATCGCTCGCGAACCAGCTGATGCAGGCTGCTGCGTTTGGCGCCGGCGAACAATGTCTGGTGAAAGAGCTCGTCGAGCTCCTGGAAGATGGCAATCTGATCGACATCGTCGGCGACTGCCGACTGCATTTTGATGATCGAGCGGGCGCGGGTGATGACGCTCGGGTCCGGGTCCGGATCGGTCGCGAGGCGGCGGCAGACTTCCGATTCCAGTGCGACGCGAAGGAAATGCGCCTCGTAAATTTGCAGGACGTCGATCCTGGTGACCACAGTGCGGGACTGCGGATAAATGCGAACCAGACCTTCCTGTTTGAGGAGCTGCAACGCGTCACGAATGGGAGTCTGGCTGACTTCATAAGTCTCGGTCAGCTCGGTGCGCGACAGCGTGGTGTCCGGCGGCAGCTGAATGGTGATGATGCGTTTTCTGAGATCATCATAGACCCGCTGGACCGTGCTGCCGGCCGCGACCGGAAAGCCGGGTGCAGTCAGGCCGAATGTGGAAGCGAACTGGGAATTCATGTGAGGCAATCCTTTCACTCCATTCATAGCTTTGCACGACCTAATGCACAAGAATGCAAAGTTGCCGTTGATATATATGGGAAACTAAAATATCAGTTGAGGGAGTGTACGGAGATGAGCGCTCAAAAAGATGGGAGAAAGCCGTGACTGCTAGGAAAACTTACGAGCAATTGCGGTCGGCCCGATGGATGCTGCCGGATGACCAGCGCTCGTTCGGTCACCGGTCGCGGACCATGCAGATGGGTTATGCGCCGGAGGATTGGCGGGGAAAGCCGATCATTGCCGTCATCAATACCTGGTCCGATGCCCAGCCCTGCCACATGCATTTCCGCGAGCGTGCCGAATGGGTGAAGCGCGGAATTCTTCAGTCGGGCGGGTTCCCCATGGAGCTGCCCGCGCTTTCTCTTTCCGAAAACTTCGTCAAGCCGACCACCATGCTCTATCGCAATATGCTGGCGATGGAGACCGAGGAGCTGTTGCGGAGCCATCCTGTCGACGGCGCCGTGCTGATGGGTGGCTGCGACAAGACGACACCGGGTCTCGTTATGGGCGCCGTCAGCATGGGGATTCCCTTCGTTTATCTTCCGGCCGGCCCGATGCTTCGCGGCAATTATGCCGGCAAGACCCTGGGCTCCGGGACCGATGGTTTCAAATATTGGGACGAGCGGCGTGCCGGCACGATCACCAAGGAGGAGTGGCAGGGCATCGAAGGCGGAATTGCCCGCAGCTATGGCCATTGCATGACCATGGGCACGGCCTCGACGATGACAGCGATCGCCGAGGCCATGGGATTGACGCTGCCGGGCGCGTCCTCGATTCCGGCAGCCGACGCCAACCACCAGCGCATGTCGGCAGCCTGTGGCCGCCGGATCGTCGATATGGTGTGGGAGGACCTGACGCCGGACCGGATCATCACGGAGGCCGCGGTCCAAAATGCCGTCACCGTCGCCATGGCGACTGGCTGTTCCACCAACGCGATCATTCACCTGATCGCCATGGCGCGGCGCGCCGGCGTGCCGCTGGAGCTCGATGACCTCGATCGCATTGGTCGCACGACACCGGTGCTGGCCAACATCCGGCCGTCTGGTTCGACCTACCTGATGGAGGATTTCTTTTATGCCGGTGGCTTGCGGGCGCTGATGAAGCAGCTCGGCAACAAGCTCGATCCAACCGCGATTACCGTCACGGGAAAACCTCTGATAGACGGCCTCGACCAGGTGAAGATCTACAATGACGACGTCATCCGGCCACTGTCGAACCCGGTCTATCACGAAGGCTCGCTGGCCGTGCTGAAGGGAAACCTGTGTCCCGATGGCGCGGTCATCAAGCCGGCGGCTTGCGACCCGAAATTCCATCGCCATCGCGGTCCGGCGCTGGTTGCCGACAGCTATGCCGAGATGAAGAAGATTATCGACGATCCGGATTATCCGCTGACGCCGGACACCGTGCTGGTGCTCCGCAATGCCGGCCCCCAGGGCGGGCCCGGCATGCCGGAATGGGGCATGATCCCGATGCCGAAGGCGCTGCTGAAGCTCGGCCTGCGCGACATGGTGCGCATCTCGGATGCCCGCATGTCCGGAACCAGCTTCGGCGCCTGCGTACTGCATGTCGCACCGGAATCCTATATCGGCGGGCCGCTGGCATTGCTGAGAACGGGGGACATGGTCGAGCTTGATATTCCCTCACGCAGCCTCAATATGCTGGTTTCCGAAGAGGAGATCGCGGCGCGGCGGACCGCCTGGGTGGCGCCGACGCGGCATTATGAGCGCGGTTATGGCTTCATGTTCTCCAGCCATATCGAGCAGGCCGACAAAGGCTGCGACTTCGACTTCCTGACGACGGAATTCGGTGGCAAGACGCCTGAGCCGGCTATCAACTGAGGGAACCACGATGTTTGATCCCAATAGACGCACGATCCCCGCACAACCACCCAAGGCTGGCTTGGCTACCGGCCCGGCCAAGCTGGACGCCATCCGATCGGTCACGCTGTCGCTCGCCTATCTGCCGCTGGCGCGGCCGATCAGCGACGCCAAGGTTTTGACGGGCCGGCAGAAGCCGCTGACGGAAGTGGCGTTTCTGTTTTGCGAGATCGTCTCCGAAGCTGGCCATAGTGGCCTCGGCTTCAGTTACTCGAAGCGGGCAGGCGGGCCTGCCCTTTATGCACATGCCTGCGAGATTGCCGACAACCTGATCGGCGAAGATCCCAACGATACAGCACGGATATGGGACAAGCTCTGCTGGGCAGGGGCCTCGGTCGGCCGCTCCGGCATTGCGACGCAGGCAATTGCCGCCATCGACATCTGCCTCTGGGACCTGAAGGCGAAACGGGCCGGCCTGCCGCTTGCGAAACTGCTGGGCGCCCATCGCGATAGCGTCGCCTGCTACAACACTTCAGGCGGTTTCCTGTCGTCGAGCGTTGAGGAAATCCGTGATGCCATCGATCACTCGATCGCCTCCGGTATCGGCGGCATCAAGATCAAGGTCGGGCAGCCGGATCCGATGATCGACCTTCGCCGGCTGGATGCGGTGACCAGCCATATCGATGGCCGTGTACCGCTTATGGTCGATGCGAACCAGCAATGGGACCGCACGACGGCGTTGCGCTTCGGCCGGCTGGTCGAGCCGCTCAATCTTGAATGGATCGAAGAACCGCTCGATGCCTATGACGCCGAGGGCCATGCCGCGCTGGCGCGCGAACTCGCCACGCCGATCGCCACCGGCGAGATGCTGGCAAGCGCCGACGAGCACATGGCCCTGATCCGCGCCGATGCGGTCGACTTCATTCAGCCGGATGCGCCCCGGGTCGGCGGCATCACGCCCTTTCTGCGCATCTGCACGCAGGCCGAGGCCAAACGTATGCGCCTGGCGCCGCATTTCGCCATGGAAATCCATCTGCACCTGGCGGCCGCCTATGCGCACGAGCCCTGGGTGGAGCATTTCGATTGGCTGGCGCCGCTGTTCAACGAGCAGCTCGACATCAAGGACGGCCGGATGATCGTGCCCGCACGTCCGGGGCTCGGCTGCAGCCTGACGGGCAAAGCCCGTGACTGGACAGTGGAAAAGCACAGCTTCGGCCTTTGAATTTGAACGAGGAGAAGGAAATATGAATCCCGCAACCCGTGAAAAGCTGACGGGTGTCTCCGTCGCGACGCTCTGCTCAGCGCTGTTCAAGCGCGGCCTGAGAAACCAGACGATCCAGGATGTTCGACCGGTGCAGCCGAAAGGCCGCAATATGGTCGGGCCGGCCTTCACCCTGCGTTACATGCCGGCGCGCGAGGACCGCAACGCCATGAACGTCTTTCGCAACCCCAAACATCCGCAACGGCTGGCCATCGAGACCTGCCCCGAAGGCCATGTACTGGTGATGGACAGCCGCAAGGATCCGCGCGCAGCCTCCGCCGGCGACATCCTGATTACCCGACTGATGATGCGGGGCGGGGCCGGCGTCGTCACCGACGGCGGCTTCCGCGACGCCATGACCATCGGCGGCCTCGAGATGCCCGCCTATCACCATCGTCCCTCCAGCCCGACGAATCTCACGTTGCATGAGGCGATCGACATCAACGTACCGATTGGTTGCGGGGATGTGGCGGTCTTCCCGGGCGATATCATGGTCGGCGACGACGACAGCGTGATCGTCATCCCGGCTGAGATCGCCGACGAGATCGCCGATGAAGCCGTCGAAATGACCGCATACGAGGACTTCGTCACCGAACGGGTAAAGCAGGGACATACGATCATTGGCCTCTACCCGGCCACCGATGAAAGCAATTTGACGCTCTTTGCCGCGTGGCGGAAGGTGAATGGCCGCTAAAGCGGCGCATCTTGCGCGATCACCGTACAAGGACGGAGCGAGGCTCCGTCAAGGAGGATAACAATGAGCTGGACCCCTTCAGGCAGGCATTTCATCGCCGGCGAGTGGATTGCCGGAACGACGACATTTCGGTCCGAGCCTGCGCACGGGCAGGCACACGACTTCGCCGTTGGTACAACGGAACTGGTCGACCGCGCCTGCCGCGCCGCCGAAGCGGCATTCGCTGCCTATTCAGCAAAGACACGTGAGGAGCGCGCCATCTTCCTCGAGACAATCGCCGAGGAGATCGACAGACGCGGCGAGGCCGTCACCCTGATCGGAACTGAGGAAACCGGGCTTCCGGAAGGTCGGCTCAACGGCGAGCGTGCCCGCACCACCGGCCAGCTCAAGCTTTTTGCCGAGCATATCCGCAAGGGCGAACATCTCGACGCGCGTATCGATGCAGCACTTGCCGACCGGCAACCGGCGCCGCGGCCCGAGATCCGTCTGGTGCAGCGTCCGATCGGCCCGATCGCCGTCTTCGGCGCCTCGAATTTTCCGCTGGCATTCTCGACGGCCGGCGGTGATACGGCAGCCGCGCTTGCCGCCGGCTGCCCTGTGGTGGTGAAGGGACATTCAGCCCATCCCGGCACAGGTGAGATCATTGCCGAGGCGATCGCCGCTGCGATCGAACGCACCGGCATGCCGGC
The DNA here is from genome assembly GCF_000271845.1 of Rhizobium leguminosarum bv. trifolii WSM2297. Next base: position 419,749 of record NZ_JH719393.1, read on the forward strand.
CGGCGTCTTCAGCCTGATCCAGGGAGGGCGCCGTGATGTCGGAACGGCTCTGGTGACGCATCCCGCCATCAAGGCCGTCGGCTTTACCGGATCGCTTGCCGGCGGCCGTGCGCTCTTCGACCTCTGTGCCCAGCGCCCTGAGCCCATTCCCTTTTTCGGTGAACTCGGCAGCGTCAATCCGATGTTCCTGCTGCCGGCTGCCACTGCTGCCCGGGCGGAGGCAATCGGTTCGGGCTGGGCCGGCTCACTCACGCTTGGCGCCGGCCAGTTCTGCACCAAACCCGGTATTGCCGTCGTCCTCGACGGGCCGGAGGCCGACAGGTTCATCGGTGCCGCCAAGTCGGCGCTCGAAAAGGTGGCGCCGCAGACGATGCTGACCAACGGCATCGCCACCGCCTATCACGAAGGTGTCGACCGCATGCGGGCAAGCAATGCCGTCGCGCCGGTTCTTGCGACAGAGAGTACGGGCCGGGATGCAGTTCCGAACCTGTTCGAGACCAATGGCTCGGCCTGGCTTGCCGATCACTCGCTCAGCGAAGAGGTGTTCGGTTCTCTCGGCCTGGTGGTGCGCGTCAACTCGCCGGGAGAGATGGTCAGCCTTGCCGAGAGCTTCCAGGGTCAGCTGACCGCGACGATCCATATGGACGACGCAGATCTTGGCCTTGCCCGCGACCTGCTGCCGATCCTTGAAAGGAAGGCGGGCAGATTGCTGGTCAATGGCTTCCCAACCGGCGTCGAGGTTGTCGATTCCATGGTGCATGGCGGACCTTACCCGGCTTCGACCAATTTCGGTGCGACCAGCGTCGGGACCATGTCGATCCGTAGGTTTCTGCGCCCCGTCGCCTACCAGAATTTCCCCGCCGGCCTGTTGCCCCAAGATCTGCGCAACTGAGGCCGTGCCCAATGGATCGCCGCGGCGAAACTTCGCCAGATCATTCGCCGGCTGCGAGGTAGGACCAAGGCGTGAGCCGCGGACCGACCTTACCCGTGACAAGGTCGAAATGATCTGCGGCCTCGCTTCGGCAGCCTAAAAATTGAGCGTTCAGACAGTCTTAAGGCCCGCGCTTGGGGCGCCGCGCTTGATCGCACTTCTCAACTAGTATATTAGTGCGCTTATGCATTAGATTGGCCCTCGCAGGAGGAGGCGAGGGCCGGACCACCGAAAGAGAAGACGAATTGCTGGAAGGAGCGCCGAGGGCGCATGGGAGGAGAACGAAATGAAACTTCATTTGGTAGCAGCCTGCTTTTCAACCGCGGTGATCGGGTTGAGCATAGGCTCGGCTCACGCTGAAGATGCGAAGAGCAACGTCACTGTTGTGCTTGCCGAAACCGTCGATGTCGTCGAGCCCTGCATGGCAGCGCGCCAGGACGTCGGCCGGGTCATTTCTGAAAACGTCAACGAGATGTTGGTGGAATTCGACTACGTCAAGGGTGGCCTCAAACCCCGTCTGGCGACGGAATGGTCTAAGATCGACAACGACACCTGGGAGTTCAAGCTGCGCCCGAATGTCAAATGGCACGACGGCAAGCCGTTCACTGCCAAGGATGTCCAGTTCACGATCGAGCGCAACAAGAACAAGAAACTCAGCTGTGAGACCGGCGGCAAATATTTCGGCGGCACGGAATTCAGTTTCGAGACGCCGGATGCCAACACGATCCGCATTACCACTAAACCGGCGCAGCCAATTCTTCCGTTGCTGATGACGGTGATGGCCGTGGAGCCGGCCGAAGCGACGCCAGCAGACGAGTTCACCCGCAAGCCGATCGGCACCGGCCCCTATACGTTCGACAAATGGGAGATCGGCCAGTCGATCGTGCTGAAGCACAATCCGGACTATTGGGGGGAGAAGCCGCAGGTGGAGCAGGCGACCTACCTGTTCCGCTCAGACAGTGCTGTCGCGGCCGCCATGGTCGATGCCGGCGAAGCCGATATCGTTCCGGCCGTATCGGTACAGGATGCCACCAACAAGGAAACCGATTTCGCCTATCCAAATTCGGAGACCACATCGCTGCGCATCGATACCCGCGCAGCGCCGCTCAACGACCGGCGTGTACGCGAAGCGATGAACCTCGCCATCGATCGTCAGGCAATGCTCGGAACCCTGTTTCCCGAACAGGCAAAGATCGCCACACAGCTCGTCGTGCCGACCACGATCGGTTACAATGCCGATATCCAGGCCTGGCCCTACGATCCCGAAAAAGCAAAGGAATTGGTCAAAGCGGCGAAAGCTGACGGTGTTCCGGTCGATCAGCAGATCCGCATCATCGGCCGCAACGGGCAATATCCCAACGCCACCGAAGCCATGGAAGCGATGATGGCCATGCTTCAGGACGTCGGCTTGAACGTCAAGCTCGACATGTACGACGTTTCCGTGTGGAACGGCTATTTCGTTGCCCCTTTCGTCGCCGATTCCGGTCCGACTTTGACCCAGTCGCAACACGACAATGCGACCGGCGATCCCGTCTTCACCGCATTCGTGAAATATGCGAGCGACGGCTCTCACTCCATGGTTCGGGATCCCGCGGTCGATGCCCTGATCGCAAAGGCGACCTCGGCAACCGGCGACGAGCGCACAAAACTCTGGAAGGAGCTGTTCGCCAAGGTGAACACCGAGATCATCGCCGATATTCCGATGTTCCACATGGTCGGTTTCACCCGCGTTTCGTCGCGTCTCGACTTCAAGCCGACGATCGCAACGAATTCCGAACTGCAGCTGTCGCAGATCCGCTTCAAGTAACCTTGCGGACTTGAGCGCGGGCCTCCTGTGGCCCGCGCTTTCCACGCCCTGACGGACGGATGCCCATGCCTCTGATTGATCGCATTGCCCTCACCCAATTCGCCGAGCAGATTTTGACCCGCGCCGGGATGGAGCCCGACAAGGCCGAAACCACGGCCGCCGTCCTGGTGGAAGGCGACATGATCGGCCACGAGACGCATGGCGTCAGTCTGCTGAATTGGTATGTCGAAGCGTTGGAGGAGGGTTCGCTGGCGAAGTCGGGCAGCTACGAGGTGGTCAATGACCGCGGCGCAGCCTTTGTCTGGGACGGCAAATCCTTGCCAGGCGCATGGCTTTTGACCAAGGCGATCGAGCAAGCCTGTGAACGCGTGCGCGATCATGGCGTCGTCACTGCGGCAATCCGAAACTGCCACCATACCTGCGCTCTGTCAGCCTTCATGCGCCAGGTTACCGAGCAGGGACTGATCGTGCAGCTGTCGGTGTCGCATCCCGCGGCAAGCCGCGTCGCGCCCTATGGCGGCACCAAGCCGCTCCTGACGCCGAACCCGATGGCGGCGGGTTTCCCGACATCCACGGATCCGATCCTGATCGACGTCTCGGCTTCGATCACCACCACGACGATGACGCAAAACCTGGCGAAAGCAGGCAAGAAGTTCCCCGAGGCTTGGGCTTTCACCGCCGCAGGCGAGCCGACCGATGATCCGCGCGAGGTGACGGAACGTGGCGGGACGATGATGCCCCTTGGCGGCCAGCTGAAGGGACACAAGGGCTTTGGGCTCGGGCTGATCGTCGAATTGCTGGGACAGGGGCTTTCCGGCAAGGGGCGGGCAAACGCGTCGCATGGTGTGTTTTCGCAGAGCGCTTTTCTGCAGGTTATCGACCCCGCCTTTTTCGCCGGGCTGGATGCTTTTACGGCGCAGTCCGATTTCCTCGCCTCCGCATGCCGCAGCAATCCGCCGGCGTCCTGGAACAACGGCCCGGTCCGCATGCCGGGTGATAGCGCGGCACGAAAGCGTCGTCTGGCGTTGCAAGAAGGCGTGCCTGTCGGGGAGGTGGCTTGGGAGAAACTCCGTGAACACGCCACGATCCTGGGCTTGCCCATTCCTGGTGTCGCCGTCTGACGACATCTCTAAAGGCCGGCCTCGAGCCATGCCGATCCCACGTTTGATCCACAAGTCGAGCGTCACGACGTTCCGAGCGACTTGTTCCCACGCCTTCTGCCGATTCTGGAACAATGTCTGCCTTCCCTTGTTACATTGGCGATAAAGTCAGTGACGCGCAAAGGACGGGACAGCTGGAGGTTTCAATGAACCGGAGCATGGGATTTGGGCTGGTCTTTGCCGTTATTCTGACGGGCTGTACGACCGGCGCGGGCTATTACTCGTCGGGGGGATTGGCCCCCATTCCCGGCAGCATCACGTATAATGGTCAGCCTCGCACGAAGTTGACGAAATCGCCCGTGGGTTCGTCCTTCCCGCACAGCTTCACCGATCAATGGGGACGTCAGGTCGAGGAAATTTACATCATCCAGCCTGACCGGAGCTTGCTGATCGCCGCGCGTCACTACCGGCCGGTCTTCTCGTTCGACGACGACTAGAACAGGTTAGGGAAGGAGAATTGAACATGCCGCGACGCAAGAGCACTGAGACGATGACCCTCGACACCCAAGGCGCCAAGATTGGCGAGCCGGTGCCGAAAGCCGTCATCGATACGAACACGGCCTCTGTCGGCGTTCCCCGACAGCCTGATCACGGCCTGCAGGAAGAGTTGAACACGCTGCGACAGCAAATCGACGCCCTCCAGCAACAGATCCTCGATGGCGCTCGATCGGTAGAGGCAGGTGCCCGAAAAGCAATGCGTCAGACGGAAGCGACGGTGAAGCTCTATCCGGTCTCGACTCTCCTCATCGTTGCGGCTGCTGTGGGTGCATTCGCCTTCGCTGCACGCAGTGCCTCTCCGCCGCGCCGTCGCCATCAACCGGCGCTGCGCGAGTTGAGGGATCTTTACGAGACTATCCGCGAGCGCATCTGACAAGATTTCGGGATTGTCAGCATCCCGATTATGCCCGACACTTGCTCATCCAAGCGGGGGCAGCTGCATGCTCGACATCATCATACGACGCGCTCTTGATATAGTCGGGCGCACGGAGCGCCTGATCGAGGCCAGCAGGCGGCTGTTGGACAGTGAGGGGCTTGATGAAGTCGAGGTATACGAACTCGATTACGAGATCGAACGGCTCGGTGATGCGGTCTTCTTCGTCGGCGAAGCTATTCGGTCGCTCGCACGCACCGTCGAATGCTGGCCGCAGGCCGCCCAAGCCCATGGGATACATGGAACATTGCACTGATGGGCTGTCGTTTCCCCGGGGCATGATTCGCAATACCTGTGCCGGACAGGTTTTCGGCCGGCGATCTGCATGTCACGCCGATGTCACGCGACCATGGAAGCAATATGTGCTTGATCGGCATCGGTAGGGTGAGGCCAAGCTCAGGTCGCCGGTTCGATCGCCGGAGCTGACCGCTTGGTCGCTTGGTCGATTTTTGAGCGCATTGGAGATACTCGATGAGGGATGTGTTGCCAACTATCACACGTGTCCTGAGCCGGGGACGGCCGGGCCGATACTGCTATTGCTTTGCCGGGGCATCACGATGAGCTCGAAGCGCTCCAGGCGAAAGTCTCAGGCCCACGAATTCATCTTTCCGGTTCACACCCGCACGATCGCCCAGATCAGGTACGATAGCCTCAGCCGCGTCATGACGGTGGTCTATCACGACGGCCGCACTACGACGACCACTGGCATACAGGGCCCGGCGATGCTGAGGATCCTTGCCCAGCGTCCGCTCGAGCGCTCTCCTTTTCTGTTGCAGACGGTCATCTGAGCGGAAAGCCAATTTCGACTGCCGTGCGCGGATAAGGCATCCGCGTGTTAAATCGGCCTGGTCATGCATCCATTTCCCGCGGGCTGCGTTCATCTCCAACAGCCAGATCCACGGAGGGAATGCCGATGACCTTTCCACCGCCGAAAACCGAAGCGCCTGTGCAACGCTTCAAAGAGGCGACCGATGCCGCGCGCGACGCCTTGGAAAGATTGATTGCCGCCGCCAATGAAGCCGGATGGGCAACCGAAGAGATAACTGCGGCGCTGCTTGAAGCTGCACAGTTTCTACGCGACGCCAACAAGAAAGATCCCGATCCGGCCGATGACCCCGTTATCAGTGATGCATCTGCCAGGCAGGAGCAGATTGGTCATGGCGAGCTCTACGATTAGAGGAATTCAGGGGAAAGTGCCAAGCGGTTTCCCGTGCGAAATTGCGTAAAACAAAAGGCTAGAGCGAGCGGCTTGAGCCCGGCTCTCACCGGTCGATCGTTGCAACGGAGCCGCGCACGACAAGGCGCGTGGTAACGCGCAGCCGTTCGACGGCAAGAGGGATGCGTTCGATCCGAGCAACGAGTCGTTCTCCCGCGAGTTTGCCAAGCTCATAGACGCGCTGGTCAACGATTGTGATCGGTGGAACGGTGACGCTGGTCCAGTCGGCGTCCAGAAAAGAAATCATCGAGATATCCCGGGGTATCGACAGGCCCAGCGTTTGCAGCGACTTGAAAATGCGCAGACCCACCAGACTGTCGGATGCCATCAGCGCCGACGGCGGCGATGTCTCTGAGAGCAAGCGTTTAATCACCGCATCCGTCTGCTGCTGGTTCGTGGCGCCGAGCCTGATAAAATGAAGAGGGTTCGGCGAACCCGCCTCGGTCAGGACGGTCACGAAGCCTTCAACTCGTTCGCGCACGGCGGAATTTGAGATCCGTCCGATATCGGTGAGCCCGCCGTCCTCGGCGTCCATGGCGGAGACATAGGCGAGGCGGCGATGTCCTTGATCGATGAGGTACCGGGTCGCGGTGATCGCCGCGTCACGGTCATCCCCCGTCACGGCGTCGACATCAAGTTCCGGGATGGCCCGGTCGAACAGAACCAGTGGCACGCCGGCGCGGCGGACGTGCTGCAGGTGATCGAGGCGGTCGCAGCGTGCCGGCGTGACGATCAGGCCATCGACGCGCTTGCCTATCAGAAGGTCGACGGCGGATCTTTCGGCATCAAGCTGTTCCCCCGAATTGGCGATGATGACGTTGAAGCCCGCGAGGCGGGCCGCATCGCTGATGCCGCGCACCGCCAAGCTGAAGAATGCGTTCTCGATATCGCCGACAACCACGCCGATGATGCCGGACCGTCCGGTGCTCATGCTGCGGGCGAGTTCGTTTGGACGGTATTCGAGCGCAGTTGCGGCGGCCATGACCTGGTCTGTGATCTTGGCGCTGACCACGCCGTAGCCGCCGAGCACGCGGGCGGCCGTCGCCTTTGAGACTTTTGCGGCCTTCGCGACGTCGGCGACCGTGACTGACCGTTTCTGATTGGCGGAATCTTCCATGCGTTGAGGACTACAAGAGTTGTTGACGACCGGTCAATTGACAGATATCAAATATGTTGTGAGACCGGTCTCTTTACAGGGGAGACCGGTATCTTGTACTCAAAGCCCCGCCGCGGCCACGCGGTGGGCAGGGCAGCAAGGCGTGCCGATAAGAGCATTTCCTTTCAGAGCGGAGAACGAAGATGAAGCTTTTTGAATTTGCGGCCACCCTCGCTCGATTGTGGGCCGGCGTATTGACGTGCCTTCTTGCGTTGGGGGCAGGTTCCGCGGCCGCGGCCGACAATCCCTATAACCTCATCCAACCCGGTGTGATCAGCGTCGGCACGATGGGTGATGCCAAGCCTTATACGTTCGCGACGGCAGACGGCCAGTTCACGGGTTTCGATATCGAGCTGTTTCTCAACGTCGTCTCCCGCCTTGGTTTCCCCAAAGATAAGGTGACGTTCACCGGCCAGGAATTTTCGGCACTGTTGCCGTCGGTGGCAAACGAACGGTTCGACGTTGCCGTTGCGGCGATCGGTACCACCGAACCCCGCAAGAAGACCGTCGACTTTTCCGACGGCTATCTTGCCGGTTATCTCTCGGTCTTGACCGCCGATGCCGGCATCAAGGATGCCGGTGGCCTCAAGGGCAAGCGTCTCGGCGTCGTGCAAGGGACGTTGCAGGAAATCTATGCGGCCAAGAATTTCGGTGAAACCGATCTCGTAAAATTTCCCGACAACAATTCCGCCGTGGCCGCCCTCAACAACCAAACGGTCGATGCGCATTTTCTCGACTACGAGGCCGCCAAACAATATGGCGAGCGTTATCCTGCGTTGAAGATTGCGGTAAACATCCCGTCCTTCGATGCGCCGGCGGGCTTTGTGATCCGGAAGGGAAATGATGCCTTACGCACGGCTTTAAACGGCGCCCTTCACGATGCGATGCAGGACGGCACCTGGAAGACCCTTTATGAAAAGTGGTTCCCAGGCTCGCCGATGCCGGACCAGTATCTTCCCAAGAAGTGAGGCCGCAAGCCGGCCGCCCTTAGCGGCCGGCTGACCTCCGCGGCGCCATGCCCGGCACGGGGTTTAATGGGGATATCGATGGACTGGCTTGAAAATCTGCGCCGCAGCTTCCTGGATTGGGACGCCATGGCGGAAGTGCTGCCGAGCATGATTAGCGTAGGCCTGAAGAACACCCTGATCCTGGCTGCCGCCTCGACCGTACTCGGCGTCGTCATCGGCATGGTTCTTGCTGTGATGGGCATCTCGCAGTCCCGCTGGCTGCGGTTGCCGGCGCGCATCTACACCGATGTCTTTCGCGGGTTGCCGGCGATCGTCACGATCCTGATCATCGGTCAGGGTTTTGCCCGGATCGGGCGGGAGTTCTTCGGTCCGTCGCCGTTCCCGCTCGGCATCCTGGCGCTCAGTCTGATCGCCGGCGCCTATATCGGCGAAATCTTCCGATCGGGCATCCAAAGCGTCGAGCGCGGTCAGATGGAAGCCTGCCGGGCGCTCAGCATGAGCTACGGGCAGGGCATGCGCCTGATCGTCATCCCGCAAGGCATCCGGCGCGTTCTGCCGGCGCTGGTCAATCAATTCATAGGAAACGTCAAGGATTCGAGCCTCGTTTATTTCCTGGGATTGCTTGCCTCCGAGCGGGAGATCTTCCGCGTCGGTCAGGATCAAGCCGTCGTCACCGGCAATCTGTCGCCCTTGTTGCTGGCCGGCGTCTTCTATCTCGTCATCACAGTGCCGCTCACCCACTTCGTAAACTACGTCGACGCGAGACTGCGCCTGGGAAAACAAGGCCGCGGCTCGGGTGTTGCGAGCGGATTGGTCGAGGTGAGCGAGCTGCAAACCGCTGTCGGCCGGCAGCCCGCGACCAAATCTGTCGCGGAGACGGAACCGCGCTTCAAGGGCGGCGCTCTGAATATCCGTGGCCTCAGCATGGCCTATGGCGATCTGGACGTGCTGAAGGGTGTCGATCTCGACATCGCCGCCGGTACTGTCACCTGTATCATTGGCCCCTCCGGCTCGGGAAAATCGACGCTGCTGCGGGGCATAAACAGGCTGGTGGAACCGAAAGGCGGCGACATCCTGCTCGATGGCGAAAGCATTCTGGCCATGAAAGCGGAGCGGTTGCGCCGGCGCGTGGGGATGGTGTTCCAGCACTTCAACCTGTTTCCCGATCACACCGCGCTTGAGAACGTCATGCTTTCACTGACGGAGATCAAGAAGTTGCCGAAGCAGGAGGCGCGGCGCATCGCCGAGGCGCGTTTGGCCGAGGTCGGTCTTGCAGAGCGCAGGGATCATCGCCCGGCAGGTCTGTCGGGCGGGCAGCAGCAGCGTGTCGCCATCGCGCGTGCGCTCGCCATGGATCCGGAGGTCATCCTGTTCGACGAAGTGACGAGTGCGCTCGATCCCGAACTGGTAAAGGGCGTTCTCGACCTGATGGCGGCTCTCGGCCGCCAGGGCATGACGATGGCAGTGGTGACGCATGAGATGGGGTTTGCGCGCAGGGCGGCCGACCAGGTCGTCTTCATGGATGAGGGCCGCATCGTCGAAGCCGGCTGCCCGGAGCAAATATTTGACAACCCCAAAAGCGAGCGGCTGAAGCGCTTCCTTGCGGAAGTCCTCTGAAATGCCTGAGGCTACGCAGAGTGCAGCCCCGGTCGTCTTTAGGCCGGGTGCGCCGAATTTCGTTCGATCAAGCAAGAGCAAGGAAACAAGGTTATCGACATGAACGCTTCCACCAAACCCTCAAAGGTCGTCGTCATCGGTGGCGGAATCTTTGGCGTCTCGACGGCCGTTCATCTGGCGCGGCTCGGAATTCGCACCCTGCTGATCAATGACGGCCCTCTGGCCAACGGCGCCTCCGGCCGGTCGCTCGCCTGGCTCAACTCGGCGCGCAAACGCTCCGATGCCTACCACCGGCTGCGTTTGGCCGGCATGGATCGCTATCGCACTCTGGCCGCTGGACATCCCGATGCGCCGTGGCTCCGCTTCGATGGTGGCCTGACATGGGATGCGGACGATGCCGACAACGAGATCGCCGAGGTCTTCGACTATGAGCGCGATCTCGGCTATCACGCGCAATGGGTCGCTCCGGAAAAGATTGCCGCGGTCACGCCGGGCGTCGATGCGAGTGCCGTGACGCCGCAAGGCGCGATCTTCAACCCTGGCGAGGGCTGGGTCGATCTTCCTTCCTTGATCGCCATGCTCGCGGAAGAGTTCCGGGCGCTCGGTGGTGAGATCGTCACGGATGTCGAGCGCGCGACGGTTGATATCGAAGGCGGGCGGGTCCGTGGCGTGATAACGGCGGATGGCAAGCGCCGCGATGCGGATGCTGTGCTTCTCGCTGCGGGCGGCGACGTCCCGGCAATCGTCGCCGAAGCCGGCCTGCATATCGACGATGCAACGCCGGTCGCTCTTCTCGTCCGGACCAAGCCGATCCGTCATCCGCTGAAAGCCGTGCTCAACACACCTCGCGTCGCCATCCGGCGGACGCCCGCCGGCGGCTTCGCGCTCGACTCCGCCTGGTCCGAGGAGGAGGTCGGCGTGAAGCCCGACGGCAGCTATGAAGTCAGGCAATCGACGCTGGAGAGGCTGCTGCGCGAGGCTTCGAAGGTGCTCGAAGGCAATCCGACGCTGGAGATCGAAGATTATCGGGTCGGCCCGAAGCCCATTCCGGGTGACGGCGAACCGGTCTTCGGCGAACTGCCGTCCATTCCGGGTTATTTCGTCGCCTTCAGTCATAGCGGCGCCACCCTCGGCCTGATTGCCGGCGAATTGCTGGCGGACGAGATCGGCACCGGACGCCGCCATCCGTTGCTGGCGGAGTTTCGGCCGGAGCGTTTCGGCGCGTCGCGACGATGACGGCCCTGGCGGGAGCGGAGGTCCGACCCGGCGCCGTTTTGAACGGAGGGCGGCGGCCGATGCATCCTTCTGAGCCGTCGAGCGTTCTATCGCCAGGGAATAACTGGAGATGCATTATGTTCAAGGACGAACTCGGGGACATCGGCACAAATAAGGATATGGGCGACAATGCCGGTACCGCACCGGCTGCCTTCGAAGAGGCGAACGCCAATCCTGATCTCATCAGACGTGAGGGCTTCGCGAGCGAGGCCGACTATCGGGCGTATCTTACGACACTCGGCGGTCATGTTCCTGTTGAAGGCATCATCGAGGATGACCTCCTGGTCTCCGATGATCCTGCCCTGGAAGGCCGTCTGCGAGACCTAAGAGAAGAACTCGAAAACCTCCGTGCTCGCCTTCATGTGATCCAACGTCAGGCGGCGACTGTCGTTGCGGAGAACCTCCGGTGGGCAGATGCCAGCGCTCATGCGCAGCTTGGCACTCAGCCCTGGCTTAAGCTGGCAGGCGCAATGGCAGTAACATTCGTGGCCACCAAAGCCGTCAGGCAGCTTCCTTTGGGGACTTTGACGACGACGGCGATGCCCTTGGTCGTTGCTGCCATGAATCGGAAGTTCGTCAGAAGATGACGCCGGAGGCGCGGCGGTCTCGGACAAAGTGCTTTGTTCGTTAATTCGGTTCGGCCAATCAGGTCTACAATCGTTTTGAAGCGGGCGCCATGTTCTCGCCGAAGTATTAGTGACATCTTATATCCGCAAGGGAGATGAACATGCCTGGACATGACGACCGCTATGTCGAGATTACCACCCGTCTTCGCTCGGTAAGGTCGTTCTGCGAGTTCCTCTCGCAGGGCGGAACCGTCCGCGTCGCCTTGTCGGACGGCGCGCCCTATAAGGATGTGACCGCCGTTCTCCTAGAACGGAACCGCAAAGAGGCCGAAGCACTCGACCGCGTAAGGCGGCAGCTCTACCCGGATCTTGTGGATGAAGAGGTGGCGCCGCCGCTCTACAGTCGTCACTGACGCGTGCCGCGCATTGTGAGCAGGCGACATAATTGGAACTGGTCGATCGGCGGGGGCAGCGTCGTCGTTTCGTCGGCAAGTTTCCTCGTCGCCGCGCCCGTTTCCTCGGCCGTGCCGCGTTCTGCCCCGTCATCTGATCGGTCCGGCTGACGGAGGTGGTCAACGTCGTTTTCCACCGCATGCAGGGTAGCTGTTCGCAAGCGACGGGGCGATCAGGCAAAGCCGATTTCCGCAACGAGCGGTAGGTGGTCCGAGGCGACCCGCGCCAACCGGTTTTCGAGCACCACCGCCCCATGAACGACGAGATCGCCAGTGACGAAGATGTGGTCGAGGCGCATCAGCGGGTAGCGGGCGGGAAAGGTTGCTCTCGGCCGCGCATTGCCTGCGAGCTGGGCGTCCTTCAACGATCGCGCGGCAAGTCGGTAAGTCGCCGACGACGGAATGGCGTTAAAGTCGCCGCAAAGAATGGTGGGAAGAGGTTCGTCCGCCGTCCCGTGCAGCCAGCCCGAATTCAATAGCGTCGTCATCTGCCGCATGCGCTCGCGGCCGCGAAGACCGAGGTGGGTGTTGACGACCAGCAGTTTTCTGTCGCCGACCAGGATTTCGACTGAAAGGGCGCCGCGCTGCTCGCCGATGGAGGGCAGCGGGCCGGCCTTGACCGCGCCCGTCGGCAAGGCGGTGATGATCGCATCGCCATACTGCTCCTCGGCAACCGATAGCGCCGGATGAAAATGGGCCTGCATCTTGAGAAGCGAGGCAATCATATGGGCCTGGTCGATGCCGCCGGTCCTGCGCCTGAGCACGTCGACCTCCTGAAGAGCGATGATGTCGGCTTGCGCCTCGGCGATGACCGAAGCGATGCGCCCGGGATCGAGCTTACGATCGCTGCCGATGCAGCTGTGGACGTTATAGGTCAGGAGTTTGATTGATTTTTCCGCCATGGGATCCGCTGAAACTCGTCCCTGGGGACATCCATCTCGTTCCCGGGGGAACACAAAACTCGTTTGATCGTTCCAGATCATCGACCTACCGCGCTCGCACTTCTGAGGACAATCGATGAGCTTGAAAAGCATGATCTGGAATGGACTGCTCGTTGCCGCCCTCTGTTTTGCGGTCTTTCTTCTCTATCGCATCTTTGAACAGTACAGCCTCGATCAGATCGTCCAATCGGTTCGCAGCATACCGCTTTCAAGCTTCTGTACAGCGCTTCTCTTTGCTGCGGCATCCTATCTGTGTCTTGGCTGTTTTGATCTGCTGGCGATCCGTTCGCTCGGCAAATCCTTGCCTTATCCTAGAATTGCGTTGGCTTCGTTCATCAGCCTGTCGCTCGGCCACAATATCGGTTTTGCCGGGCTAAGCAGCGGTGCCTTCCGCTACCGTTTCTATTCGCGCTGGGGGCTGACGACCGAGGACGTGGCGAAGATCATCCTGTTCTGCGGCGTCACCGTCGGGCTCGGGCTGGTGACGTTGGGCGGACTTGCTTTGATCGTCAATCCGAGTGATGCCGGGCGCCTGCTGCGGCTTGATCGGGCCAGTGTGCGCATCTTCGGCTTTCTGGCGCTCATTGTGCCGGTCGTCTATCTCGGGCTGACGTTTTTCATCCGCGGCAAGTTGAGGCTTTGGCGCTGGTCGTTTCAGTTGCCGCGATTTTCGATTGCCGTCGCGCAGGTCGCGATCGGGACGATCAACTTCATGCTCGTTTCCGCCTGCCTGCACCAGATGCTCTCGGCCTTCGGCGACGTCGCCTTCTTCAGGTCGGTGACGGCGTACGTGTTGGCCAATTCGGCAATTCTCGCAACCCATGTTCCAGGTGGGCTCGGCGTGCTCGAGGCGACCGTTTCCTATGCTGTTCCGCAGGAAGCCTCGATCGGCGCGCTGATCGCGTTTCGCTGCGCCTATTTCTTCATTCCATTGGCGCTCGGCACGACGCTTCTCCTCATCAGTGAGATCGTCTTTCGACGATCACGCAGGACGGACGAGGAGGCGGACGAGGGCGCCGAGGCCCAGTCGGCGTAGGGCCAAGAAAGGCCGGGCCGGGTCGAAGATCCCGGTGCCTCTGACCGGGGAGATACTGCCGGAAAGCTCGACGGCGAATTCTCTCAGACCTTGACTGCCATCATTCAGCGCGTCGATCCCTTGGATCAGCGAGCCGCTTTGCGCGTAAGCCGCTGCAAAGGTCTCGGTACCTGTTCCGAGATATTCGGCCAGCAGGCGATTGCGCAGCTCGGCGACCGCGCGGCGGTGCTCGTCTGTTTCAGACGCGAATAGTATATCGCATTCCGAATCAAGACCTTCGGAGCGATTGTTGAGATTGGAGGAGCCGATGCGCACCAGCTCATCGTCGGCGATCATCAGTTTCGAATGGATGAGCACCTCGACCTCGTCTACCGTCGCCGGCACAGTCTGTCCGGGCACCGCCTGTCCGGCCACTGTCGGCCCGGGCACGACGGGAAAATAGACCCGCAGCCGGTTCGCGCGATCGGCCCGTTTGAGAAGGCGGATGACGCGGTCGCGATTGCCGCCCATGACAAGCTTCTCGATCAGCCCGTGAGAGCTGCGCGTGCAGATGATCACAACCTCGGGGCCGGCTTCTTCCTGTAGGCGCGCGGCAATAGCGTCGGCGACGCGGAAGGAAGCGAGATATTGTGCCTCGATATAGAGCAGGCGTCGTGCTCGGGAGATAATGTCCAATGTCGAGGCGATCCCGTCGCTGATGCCGGCGCGCAAGGTCGTTGACGGTTCCGTCAGCACGAAGCTCACTGGGATTTCCCGCAGCGAAACGGCGAGATCGTCCGGCCAGGAAAAGGATGCTCGCTCGGCAAATGGCAGGTGCTTTTCGCCGGTGGCTGCCTCCCAGCGCCGCCTGGCGATATCGCCGATCAGCCGGGCGGCGTCGCCCGTGACCATCGCTTGAACGTCATGCAGCGGATCGTAGGAAACGCCCTCGGGGTCACGCCGGAGTCTGTCTCTGGCACGATGGCGCTTTGTGTCCCATCGCCGCGAGGTCAGGTCAATGCCGCCGATGAAGGCGACGGCGTCGTCGACGCAGACGAGTTTCTGATGGTGGCAGCCGCGAACGGGACCTTGAAGATCGAAGCGCAGGTCGATCCTGGCATTCCGCGGGAAGGTCTTCTTGCGAAGCACCTGCAGCGATTTTTCGGAATAGACCGGCCCGAGCGCCCAGATGAGAATGCGTATTTCGAGCTCGGGATTGGCCGCTGCGAGCCCATGCAACAGGTCTGCCAAAGTCTCGTCGGATTTATCCGGTTCCAAGGGGATGTCGGGATTGAAATCCCAGCCGATGATCCAGATCGTGCGCCGTGCCTGCCGCAGCGTCCGCGAAACTTCGGTGAAATATCGGTTGCCGTTGATCAGGAAAGCCGCCTTCTCGGCGTTGCCGTCCAGGCGCAAAGCGCTGTTATTCTGATTTTCGTGGCCGTCCGGCCGTTGCGATTTTGCCTGGGTTAGGCTCGGGTGATTGAAGACGGTCTCGATTGCGGTCATGATTGCCTCGGCTTCTAGCTGCGAAAACAAACGCCTGGAATATTTTTGGGTTCCGTGCGGCGCTGGAAGGGGCGGCCGGGCTATCTTCCCGGTGATGGAAAGCGTGAGGAAACGAGATGTCACAACGAGCAGGCAGCGCCGATCTTCCCCTTCATGGGGGACGTGTGCCGCATTGGCTCGGCGACCGGATGACGCGGCTGGGAGCCCTGATCACCGAAGCGATCGTGCACCACTACGGCCGCGACGAATTCCTGCGCAGGCTTGCCCACCCTTTCTGGTTCCAGTCCTTCGGTGCGGTCATGGGCATGGACTGGCATTCCTCCGGCATTACTACAAGCGTTCTCGGCGCGTTGAAGCGCGGGCTGAAACCGCGCGCCGGCGAGCTCGGCCTGCATGTCTGCGGCGGCCGCGGCGCACATTCACGCAAGACCCCGCAGGAGCTCGTCTCGATCGGCGAGCGCGTCGGCCTCGACGGCGAAGGCCTGGCGACGACGAGCCGCCTCATCGCCAAGGTCGACAGCGCTGCCCTTCAAGATGGGTTCGATCTTTATCTGCACGGCTTCATCGTCGCCGATGACGGCCATTGGGTGGTGGTGCAGCAAGGCATGAACGGCGACAGGCGGCAGGCCCGGCGCTATCACTGGCTGTCGGAAGGGCTGGAGAGTTTTGTCGACTCGCCGCATGCGGCTATCGAGGGCAGGAGCCAGGGTACGATCGTCAATCTGGCCGACCGGCGCGCCGAGCGATCGCGGCGTGGCCAGCTCGACCTGCTGGCAACGCTCGGCCCCGACCGGATCATACGCGAGGCTGCCGCGCTGCTGCGTGTCGAGCAGCCGGCGCCAGAACCCGCCGCACAGCCGATGCTGCCGCATCTGATCATGCCGGCCCACCACGACGTGCGCGAAAGCGATGTCAACATGCGGCGCCTGCATGGAAATCTTGCCGCCGCTGCCGACCGCGGGCCGGCGGATTTCGAAGAGCTGCTGCTGGTTCCCGGTGTCGGCGCCCGCACGGTGGAGGCGCTGGCCATGGTGGCCGAAGTCGTCCACGGCGCGCCCTGCCGCTTTTCCGATCCGGCACGCTTCTCGATCGCCCATGGCGGCAAGGACCGCCATCCTTTTCCGGTGCCACTCAAGGTCTATGACGAGACGATCGGGGTGATGAAATCGGCGGTGCAGAAGGGCAAGCTTGGTCGGGAGGAGGAACTGCAGGCGCTCAAGCGCCTGGATGACCAATCCCGGCAGATGGAACGCTACGTCACCGGTCCCGACCTCAAAGAAATCATCGCCGGCGAATTTCGCCAATCCGCCGAATTCGGCGGTCGCAGCGTCTTCGGCTGGGAGCCGCCGGGTGAGAATTAGATGATACCGAAAGCTCTTCAATCCAGCGGTGAAGGTACACCCTCGCGGATCGCTTTCGAAAAATCCTCGGAGCCGTCGGCACCTTTTGCCCGAGCGGCGATATGCGCCGCCGCCTTCAGCTCCTCGAACGGCAGCTTCGTGTCGAGCGCATTCCGGTCATAGGCGAATTGCGGAAGGTAGCCGTTCACGATCAGCCGCCAATCGAATGGAAATGTGGCGCCGACGGCCCGCATCATTTTGGCGGCAGTGGTGGTGCAGTTGGTGGTGAGCGAGTTGTAGAAGTGCGGGTGTTCGGCGAGCGCGTTTGCATCGCTGACATATTGCAGGAGAAGCCTTGCGGCATTGGCCGGCGGAACACGCATGCGAAAGAGCTGGACGTCCTCGCCGCGGATGTTGGACCGGACACGAACGACATCGCCTTCGTCGGCCGCAATGATGACCAGGGGATTGCTTTTGAAGAGGTCACCGAGTGGAGAGAATTTACCCCCAGCCGTTCTCCGCACCTCGA
Source organism: Rhizobium leguminosarum bv. trifolii WSM2297 (assembly GCF_000271845.1). Next base: position 437,162 of record NZ_JH719393.1, read on the forward strand.
TCGACCATGCCAGGTATTGGTCGTCGTCAAAACTGAAGCTCAGGATCATGTGCGCCATCTCCGGCCCTGCCCAATAGGACATGAACAGGTCAAGGCTCTTGAGTTTGCTCAGATCGTAGGCGCGCGGCTCCCATTTCTCCACGAAACTGCCATCGTTATTCCAGTCAAAATTTCTGACGTCGGTCAGCGTCAGGATGTCGCCGTCGACCGTTCCCGTCACCTGCCTTGCGACGTCTCCGGCCCAGTTGGCCGTGACAGGAGGCTCGATCGAGCTCCACCACGCGACGATGCCTGCAAAGCATAGGACGAAAGAAAGGATAACGACGAGGCGCGGCCTCCAGATCAACGAAATTACGGCGACAACGCCAAGCAGTGCGAGGCCTGCTGCGGCGCCCCCTCTTATCGCAGGGGAAGCCGGCAGACGGTAGAACAGTGCGAAGGAGGCCCAGATGGTCGCCAGCAGCATCGCTAGGCCGAAGGCTGCCTTGGCAAGCCGAAACATGATGCGAACCCCTCGCGGCCGCGCGCGGCCCGCAGATCTTGGCGCGCTGCCGCTGTCGTTGAAACTCATGACGCCTTCCCATCCTTGTTGAAGGTCAATCGATGATTTCGATGTTCCAGACGTGTGCCGAAGGCCCGAAAAAGCGTCCTGATCTGGAGACACATTGTCGACGCTCGAGAGGGCCTTGCTCCCATGACGGGCGGCAAGCAATCTGTCTTGAAGTGACGATGCTTGTCCAGTCCGTATCGGACAAACGCCGGCAAGGTACGCTGCCTACAGGCCTTCAATGGCCGTCGGGCGGGACCGCTTCGGCGGGAACCGTCTCTTTCAGGTTCTTCCGGTGGAAGATGAAGAGGCCGGCAAAGACGATGATTGCAGCGCCGACGACAATCTGCATATCGGGAATATCGTTGAAGAAGATGTAGCCCAGCACGATCGCCCAGAGCAGCAGCGTATATTGCAGCGGCGCCAGCAGCGATGCCGGGGCGAGCTTCAGCGAACGGGTGATCAACAGATGCGCGCAGGTGGCGACGACGCCGAGCAGCAGCATGCCGGACCAATCGATCAGCGTTGCCGCCTGCCAATGGCCGATGCTGAGCACGATGCCGGTGGCAAGAGCGGCGACCGTCTGCCATGTCACCAGCGTCGTGTCGCTGGTCGAGCGCAGATAACGGCTCATCACCAGCGACAGAGCGAAGGCAAGGCTGCCGGCAAGGCCGAAGAGCGACGGAAGCGACAGCATCGCCGTAGACGGACGCAGCGCAATGACGACGCCCGCGAAGCCGACCAGAACGGCGAGCCACCGGCGCCAGCCGATCTTTTCCCCAAGAAAGAAATGCGAGAGCGCCGCGATGTAGATCGGCCCGGCCATATAGAAGGTCATAACGTCGGCGAGCGGCAGATAGGCGACGGCCGCGTAGAACAGGGCGACATCGCAGGTCGCCATGAAAACGCGTATGAACTGGAGGCCCTTCTGCTCGACGCGGAACAGAGCCATCGGACCTTGCCTTGCGATCATGGGTCCGAGCACGATGAAAGCGCCGACCGAGCGGATCACCAGCACCTGCCCGACGGCAAAGCTTGCGACCAGCCACTTGCCCATCGCATCGTTCAGCGCAAAGAGCAGATCGCCGAGCAGCATCAGCGCGACACCTGTCATGATCAGGTTTCCGGCGTGGGCTGCAGCCGCCTTGGTCTTCATCTCTCGAATCCTCGCGAAAACGGCCGCGCATTGCGCGGCCGAGTGCGGCTTCGGCCTTAACGCTGCCAATGTCAATGGTCAGTCAAAAGCTCTTGCCCTCAAATCCTTGAGGCGTGTCGCTCAACAAAAGTTCATCTGTTTGCCATGCTTGCGACCAGATCGCTAAATCTTTCACCCTGGATGCCGACATGCGTCCTGAGCAGACGGCGGGCTTCATCTCCATCTCCGGCAAAAATAGCATCGACGATGGCGGAATGTTCTAAGAACGAGGTCGACAGGCGGTTTCGCACGCGCAGCTGGAGGCGGCGGTAGGGGCGCAGGCGTCGATGCAATTGCACGCATTGCTCCTCGAGGAAATCGCTTCGGCCGGCTGCGTAGATAGCCTTATGAAACTCCTCATTATCGTAATAATAGGCATCGCTGTCACCGGCGCCGGCCGATTGTTGGCAGCGGGCATGGGCCGCCGCAATCGCTACCCGGGAGGCCTCGTCCAGCCGTCGTGCGGCGAGCGACCCGGCCAGGCCCTCCAGCTCGGCCATTACCTCGAACATCTCGTAGACGCGGTGCGGTCCCGGATCGATGACAACAGCGCCTCTGCGCGGCCGAATTTCGATGAGGCCGATCGCATCCAGTTGCATCAGCGCCTCGCGCACCGGTGTGCGGGAGACTCCGAACCGCGTCGCGAGCACCATCTCATCGAGCCGCTCACCGGGCGAGAACTCGTTGGAAAGAATTGAGTTTTCAATCTCATCCCGCAGCCATCGGCCGACATTCTCGGACATTCGTTCGCTTCCTTCATACATAAGCGCCATTCTTGTATACACGATTGTTGACCTTGTGTGCAAAAAATGACACTTTACATACTGCCGGCGAAACCCGGCGATGGGAAGCGGCCGTCTGCGCGCGCACGCAGGTCCATCAGCAGAGAGGAGAAATGGCATGTCCGAGGCTTCCTTCTTTACCGATATGCTGCAAAGCATCACGGACCGCGGACGCCAGCTTCTGTTTTCCGGCTCTCGCGCCACCCAGGTCGCAGCCAAGGCCGATCTCCAGACGCTCTGCGAAATGCTGCTATCGAGCCGGGGCGAAGCGTCGGGGATGGCTCTTGCGGCCGAGATTCTCGATCGCTGGGAGGCGCTCGACAGCGACAGCGCGCGGGCTTTCCTCCAAATGCTTCATGAAAAGTTCGGGGCCGACACCGCCAAGCTCGACCAGACGATTGAAAATTACCGCACGGACAAAAGCTCCGCCGCGGTCATTGCTCTCCACCAGGCAGCCGAGCCAAGGCGGCAGGAGCTTCTGCGGCGATTAAATCACGCACCGAACGGCACTGCCAAGCTCGTCCGGATGCGTCAGCAACTGCTTGCTTCGAAAGATCATTCCGCCGGTTATCACGCCCTTGACGCCGACTTCACGCATCTGTTCGGCTCCTGGTTCAATCGTGGCTTCCTGACGCTGCGACCGATCGACTGGTCGACGCCGGCTTCCATTCTTGAAAAGATCATAAAATATGAGGCGGTGCACGAGATCTCCGGCTGGGAGGAGTTGCGCCGTCGTTTGGCACCGGCCGACCGCCGATGCTTTGCCTTCTTCCACCCCCGGCTCGCCGATGAGCCGCTCGTCTTCGTCGAGGTGGCGCTCACACGATCCGTGCCCAGCGCGATCGTAGATGTACTCGACGAGGGCAGGGAGCAGATCAATGCCGACGAAGCGACGACGGCTGTCTTCTATTCGATCTCCAACTGCCAGGATGGCTTGCGCGGCATCTCGTTCGGCAACTTCCTGATCAAGCAGGTCGTGGAAGACCTGCGCAAAGATCTGCCCGGCCTGAAGAATTTCGTCACCCTGTCGCCCGTTCCAGGCTTTACCCGTTGGCTTGCCAAAGCACGCGCTTCGACCGACGACCGGTTGCTGCCGGAAGCGGCCCGCAAAACGCTGATGCTGCTGGACGATCCGAACTGGCCGGACAACGAAGATATGGCAACCGAAGTGGAGCGGGTGCTGCTCCCCCTTGCGGCACGCTACTTCCTGATCGAACGGACGCCGGAGGGCCGCCCCGTCGATCCTGTCGCCCGCTTCCATCTCGGCAACGGCGCCCGACTTGAAAGACTGAATTTTCTGGGCGATCGCTCACCCAAGGCGATGCAGCAGGCTCACGGCCTGATGGTCAATTACCTCTACAAGCTCGACGACATCGTGGCCAACCACGAGGCTCTGGCGCAGCGCGGCGAAGTGATTGCCTCGCCCGCCGTCAAAGGCTTGCTCAACCAGAACGACGACAGCCGCCGCGGCGGCAATGGCCAACAGGGCTCCCGGCCATTCGCACAAATGGTGAATTCAACGCTTGGAGGAGGGCGAAAGTGAGCAACCATCTTTTCGACGCCATGCGGGCCGCCGCGCCCGGTGACGCACCGTTCATCCGCGATAGCGCGCGCACATGGACCTACAATGACGCATTCCCTCTTTCCGGCCGCATCGCCAGCGCCATGGACGCGCTCGGCATTCGCCCGGGCGATCGAGTGGCGGTGCAGGTCGAGAAAAGCGCCGAGGCATTGATCCTCTATCTCGCCTGTCTTCGCAGCGGCGCGGTCTACCTGCCGCTCAACACCGCCTATACGCTAGCTGAACTCGATTATTTTATTGGCGATGCCGAGCCGCGTTTGGTGGTTGTCGCGCCGGCTGCCCGAGAGGGCGTGGAGACGGTCGCGAAATCGCACGGTGCGATCGTCGAAACGCTCGACACCGACGGCAGCGGCTCGTTGCTTGATCTCGCACGCGATGAGCCGGCAGACTTTGTCGATGCCTCGCGCTCTGCCGATGATCTGGCGGCCATCCTCTATACGTCGGGAACGACGGGACGCTCCAAGGGGGCGATGCTCACGCATGGGAACCTGCTGTCGAACGCCTTGACCTTGCGAGACTATTGGCGCGTCACGGCCGACGATCGACTGATCCACGCCTTGCCGATCTTTCACACGCATGGTCTTTTCGTCGCCACCAACGTCACACTGCTCGCCGGCGCCTCGATGTTCCTGTTGTCGAAGTTCGACGCCGACGAGGTCGTTTCACTAATGCCGCGGGCAACGATGCTGATGGGCGTGCCGACCTTCTACGTGCGTCTTCTGCAAAGCCCGCGCCTCGACAAAGAGGCGGTCGCCAATATCCGCCTGTTCATTTCCGGTTCGGCTCCCCTGCTTGCCGAAACACATAGCGAGTTTCAGGCGCGCACCGGTCACGCGATCCTTGAGCGCTACGGCATGACGGAAACCAACATGAACACTTCGAACCCCTATGACGGCAAACGGATTGCCGGAACGGTCGGCTTTCCGCTGCCTGATGTGACGGTGCGTGTAACCGACCCCGCCACGGGGTTCGAGCTGCCGCCTGAACAAACCGGCATGATCGAGATCAAAGGGCCGAACGTCTTCAAGGGCTATTGGCGGATGCCGGAAAAGACCGCGGCCGAATTCACCGCCGACGGTTTCTTCATCAGCGGCGATCTCGGCAAGATCGACCGGGAAGGTTATGTCCACATCGTCGGCCGCGGCAAGGATCTGGTGATTTCGGGCGGTTACAACATCTATCCGAAAGAGGTCGAAAGCGAGATCGACCAGATCGAAGGTGTGGTCGAGAGCGCCGTGATCGGCGTGCCGCATCCCGATTTCGGAGAAGGTGTTACCGCCGTCGTCGTGCGCAAGCCCGGCGCCGTCCTGGATGAAAATTCCATCGTCAGCGCCCTCCAGGACCGTCTTGCCCGCTTCAAACAACCCAAGCGCGTTATCTTCGCCGAGGACTTGCCGCGCAACACCATGGGTAAGGTTCAGAAAAACATCCTGCGGCAGCAATACGCCGATCTTTATACCAGGACGTAAGGCGACCGCGCCCTCTGGGAGGGGGGTCGTCGCATCCTGCATCAATCTTGAAAACAACAGCTACGGCGCCGGCGGCGTCGGAGGGAGGGGAATCATGGGTATTGAATTACTATCCATAGGACTGCTGGTCGCCATGTTTATCGTTGCGACGATCCAGCCAATCAACATGGGCGCATTGGCATTTGCCGGAGCCTTCATACTCGGCTCCATCATCATCGGGATGAAAACCAGCGACATTTTCGCCGGCTTTCCAAGCGACCTGTTCCTGACGCTCGTCGCCGTCACCTATCTTTTCGCCATAGCGCAGATCAACGGCACGATCGACTGGCTCGTCGAATGTGCCGTCCGCCTGGTGCGCGGCCGGATTGCCTTGATTCCCTGGGTGATGTTCCTCGTCGCCGCTGTGATTACCGGTTTCGGCGCTCTTGGCCCGGCTGCGGTCGCCATCCTTGCGCCCGTCGCGTTGAGCTTTGCAGTGCAGTACCGCATTCACCCTGTCATGATGGGCCTGATGGTGATTCACGGAGCGCAGGCGGGCGGCTTTTCGCCGATCAGCATCTACGGCGGCATCACCAACCAGATCGTCGAGAAGGCCGGCCTGCCTTTCGCTCCGACGTCGTTGTTCCTCTCCAGCTTCTTCTTCAACCTGGCGATCGCCGTGCTGGTTTTTTTCCTTTTTGGTGGCGCCAAAGTGATGAAGCAAGACGCCGCTTCGATCGGCCCGTTGCCCGAACTGCATCCCGAGGGCGTATCGGCGTCGATCAGAGGCCATGGCGGCACGCCCGCAAAACCGATCAGGGACCACGCCTACGGTACGGCGGCCGATACCGCGACGACGTTGCGCCTGAACAATGAAAGAATTACCACCTTGATTGGCCTGACGGCGCTCGGCATCGGCGCCCTGGTTTTCAAGTTCAACGTCGGCCTCGTCGCAATGACTGTGGCCGTCGTTCTCGCACTATTGTCGCCGAAGGCTCAGAAGGCTGCGATCGACAAGGTCAGCTGGTCGACCGTGCTGTTGATCGCCGGCATCATCACCTATGTCGGCGTGATGGAAAAAGCCGGGACGGTCGACTATGTGGCGCACGGTATATCCAGTCTCGGCATGCCGCTGCTGGTGGCGCTTCTGCTTTGCTTTACGGGTGCAATCGTCTCGGCCTTTGCGTCGTCGACCGCGCTGCTTGGCGCGATTATCCCTCTCGCCGTTCCGTTCCTGTTGCAAGGACACATCAGCGCCGTCGGCGTGGTCGCCGCGATCGCAATCTCGACCACGATCGTCGACACCAGTCCGTTTTCCACCAATGGCGCCCTTGTCGTCGCCAATGCGCCGGATGACAAGCGAGACCAGGTGCTGCGACAGTTGCTGATCTACAGCGCCCTGATCGCGATCATCGGACCAATCATTGCCTGGCTGGTGTTCGTCGTGCCTGGCCTGGTCTGACGGCCGCCTGCTGGCTCCAACAAACCTGTGTCGAGCCCTGTTCGGCACCGTCGCTGTGCTGCGATTGCGATGAGCAACGAGTGACCCTGATCGCGGTGAAGATCGTTCATTCGGCCCCCTGAGATTCCTGGGGCACGTCAGACCAAAGTCCGATGCTGGAACGCGCGCGCGCAGATGACGTTGAGCGGATAGCCGAAAAAGTTGAGGAGATGTCGATGCGCCGCGATTTTTGGGACCAGCCCGTTGAGGTCATCATTGGAGATGGGGACCACCTTAAGAGTATCCGCAACAGCAGGGACGCGCTCGCCTATCTCATGACCTCTTGGCCGCCCGAGAAAGCGGCATCCTTCGCCGTCGCGAAGAGGATCTGCACGGACGCCGTCGATGGGCGAGCGGATTCATCCGCGGCTGCTTTGGCATTCAAAGCTGCGGCGGAAGAAGCCGGCATCCTCCGTTAGCTCGCGCCTGCCGACTGCGCAGCCATGGCGGAATGCAAGTTTAGGCTCGCAACGACCGGTCGCCTTCTTGGCGGGGCCGGCATGCTCGCACCTGTAAGATGGGCAGCGACACGATGGCGGTTGTCGATTCGCGATTACGAGTGAATGGGCTGGCGAAGCTGCGGGTCGTCGATGCCTCATCATGCCGACGATCGTCTTCGGCAACACCAATTCGCCGGTGATGATCGCCGAGGAGGCGGTCGAGAGCATATCTATCAAAGGCGTAATAGCGCTTGGCGTCTGTCTGACGTGGATGCGTGGAGCATCCTGCCGTCCCCGGTACCCGAAAACGACACGCACAGACCTCGATAACCGTCGTGGCGGCCTATGGCGTGACGACGAGCCCAACCCGCTCACGCGGGTTGGGTAATCTTCGACTTTGGATCAGAGGGTTGAGACGTTCTCAGCCTTCGATTTTCCGGTCTTGCGATCCTGGCCGACGTCGAAGCTGACCTTGTCGCCTTCGCGGAGCGACCCGCCGCGCTGCAGTGCAGACACGTGCACGAACACGTCCTGTCCGCCATCCTCTGGGGTGATAAAGCCGAAGCCCTTGTCGTCATTGAAGAATTTAACCGTACCTGTCGGCATGAGATAACTATTCCTTGTGTCATTCGTCGATTTGCGAAAGCGAAACTATACCGCCACCGCTCCTCTATCAACCTTCATAGCGCTGACGCAACTTTAAAGGCAAGGAGGCAACAGTTTCGTCGAGGGTCAATCCGGCTTCCGACAACCGATCGCCTAACGATCAGACATTTTTGATCGCCTCGATGCCGCGTCCGGAAGCATCGCTGAAATTGATATCTCGCGGCGCCCACGTTATCGACAGAATCAAACGCGGGATTGCCGCCCATGCGTGTAGAAAGGGATTGCCGATTGCCTGCAACAGGTTGTAGATCGGAATCGCACAATGGGATTGTGCAAACCGGTCGGGATGACGCCAACTCCGCTCGTTCGGCCGCTGTCTGAAGCTTTACCGGCGCGCTGCGCTATCAAATGAGGGGTCCGACGCCGTTGTTTTCGCTTGTTCTCCCCAGCCGCCCGCTATCATTGGCGCGCAACGTCATCTCCACGCCCAACGCTTACTTCTGGGCAACGCCGATTATCCTGGCATTGGCTGTCTTTCTATTCGTCACGGAAGCACCAGGGGTGATTCGTGATTTCCAGATCAGCCAGAACCCTTTGGTGCTCGAAAACGGCGACGTGCAAAACGGGAAATGCACGACACGCAAGGCGGTCTTTACCGACTGCGAGGCACGCCTTGTCTACAACTATGGTGGACGAAACTACGACACCGAGGTCGAGGTCATGTTCGTCGATTTTCATACCGGCGATTATGAAACCGATCTTGTGATTTCCGCCGATCATCCAGAACTCGCGACAATGAGCCTGGGTCTCGACATGCTCTGGAACAGGATCATCACGCTCACTCTGTTCGTGGTCCTCCTCGGCGGCATGAGCCTGGGTATGATTTTTCTCGGTATCCGCATTTGGCGGGTCAAGGGGCAATTACGCCGGCCGGCCAGGCTGATTCCCGTCCCGGTCGAGATCAGCGCATTCGACCGCAGGCGCGGCGTCCTTTCCATCACTTACAATGACAAGATCGCCAGCGACAAAACGGGGCGATCGGCTTACACGCGGATGAAGAGCGGACAGGAACCTCTGATCGTCGGTGAAGCCAACGGCAAAGCGATCGGACTGGCCGTCAGGCACGGCAATACAGCCCTGCCAGTGCTTCTCGACGATCGTCTGCAGCGCGTAGAGCTGACCGAAGCCGAGCGCACCGCGGCTCTTGCACCCCTGGCGCATCAACAAGACGGCGATCAGAGCGCGCCGGTGTTGATCGAAGAAGCCAAAAGGACGATATCGATCTGGAGGCGGCTGCAGCTTTTCTTCGGCACGTTGCTTCTGATCGCCGTCGGTGTGGTCGGCTTCTGGCTGTGGTACGTCACGAGCTCGCCGACGCAATTTCAATCGCCTGGCATGGACATTAACAACCTCATGCCGGCGCCGTTAAACGAATGGGGATGCGAACAGCTCAAGAAGCGGTTTGCTCAGGATCGTGCGCCGTTTGGTTGCACCGCCGCCGATTACACGAGCTGGAAATAGCAGGCGCGGCCGGCGCCTACGTTTTGATCGAGTACGCCTGCTAGCAGCCTCGGGGCGTCATCCTGGTCGTCGGGCGTAGAAGGTGTGCCACGCTTCGTCGTTGCGGCTCATGCGGTATGCGTCCCATTCAAGATCCAGACCGGCCGCCTGGATGCACAGCGCGAAGTCATCGCGGCGCCAGTAGGTCATATGGTAGGCGCCGCTCGTCTCCCCGTCTCCATCCCGCATCGTCACCAGGAAGACGCCTCCCGGGCGCAGCGCGGCGGCGATCTTTTCGAGGACTTGGGCGGTCTGGTCGCGAGGCACGTGGATGAGAACGCAGAGGGCAATCACCGCATCGTAAGGGCCGCCGAGGTTATCGGTGATGAGATTAAGGAGTTCGCCTTCCTTGCCGCGCGCCGCCTGCAGCTCGAGAAACCGCCGCGTCGCATCGGTTCGCCTTACCAAAACACCCTGTGTCTCGAGGAAATCCGCATCCCACCCAGGCCCTGATCCGATCTCAAGGACCCGGCCGCCTTTGCCGGCGGCGATGGCGACCTGACGCAAGGCTGCCTCCAGGCTCGGCGCGGGAAAGGGATCAACGATGCGGCTATAGTCATCGGCACAGCCTTCATAGGAATCGATCGTGCATTGGGTATCGGCCAAGGCGGTGGAAGAGACGTGCATTTTGTCCTCCGATGATGAAATCCCGGGCCCTCTGCTCGGGGCGCCATATCACCATGCTCGACGTAAGGCCGCGCAAGCACATCAGGCAAAATGCCTAGGCCACGAAAGAATGGGATGCCTGTGAGCAAATATCAGCAGGGTCTACCTAGACAATCTCCTGAAGCGCACCTCTACGCCGGATCAACCATCCGGAGCCGGTGCGCCATGGCGGCCGCAGCACCGCGGCTGGGGACGGCGAGTTTGCTCAAAATGTTGGAGACATGAACGCTTGCCGTTTTCGACGAGATGAACAGATTATCGGCGATCTGACGATTGCTTTGTCCAGCGGCGACAAGCCTGAGCACCTCGAATTCCCGATCCGTCAAGCCAAGCGGCGCCTTCGGCACGCCGCCGTCTTTCCCGCCGCGCAGATCAATGCGGGTCTTTGCCGCCAGCGTCTCGATCTGATTGCACAGGAGGCGAGCGCCGATCGACTGGGCAAGGTCCGCACCTCGCCCGAAATGGTCAGCACCCCTGGCGCGCTTGCCGGCATTCACCGCAGCGCTCCCGGCCTGCAGAAGGGCATATGCCTGCCGAAAGGGCTGGCTCAAATCAGCCCAGCTTTGGGCAACCGCTTCCCAGGCATCGAGGTCGGAAACCGCCGTGCGCGAGAACTCGGCCGAGATGCCCAGCCTCTCGGCTTCCTCAACGACGTTGCGGCACGGGGTCCGAACGGCAAGGTCGGCGAGTTGGCGAGCGGCATCTTTCTGGTTCGTATCGACAGCAGCACGCATGGCCGAGGCCAGCAGCGGCCACGAGATGCCTCCTTCCTTGTCGAGTTGGGTCGAGGCGGATCTTATCAGCATCGCAGACTGATCCATGTCGCCCGCCAGCGCGCGGCTTTCGATATCGAATCTCAGAAGATTGGCGGCCATACGGTTCGCAACCTGAGGGCCGGGCGGCAGGGCGCGCAAGGAGCTTGCCGCTGCGGCAACGCGATCCGAATCCCCCAAGACCAGGGCAATCTCCGCCTGGCATTCGAAAACATGTACCAGCCCCAGCGGTAGCGGATCCAACGCCGCCATCCGTTCGCATGTCTCTATGGCTTCGGAAACGCGGCCGACGGCGAGCAGGGCGCGGCACAGAGGTGACCCCACGATCGCCCCGATATACCGGGCCTGGCCGAGCTCGACGGTCCGGGCAAAAATTGCCGGTCCGACTTCGATGACTTGAGCGTAGTCGCCTTTCTCGAGCAGGGCTTGAAGCAGGGCTGCACCGGCCAGCACCTCGACCCGGCCGATGGAAGCCTTTTCCGCGCGCCTAGCCACGCTCCAGAGGGCATCGACCCGCGAACTGTTCGAAGCCATGTCTACCGACGCCGCGACAATCAGCGCCTCGATGCGGTATTCCTCGTCATCGAGCCTCTCCGACAGCTCCTTCAGTTCCTCGCCCAAGCGCTTGGCGCGGTCGAATTCTCCCCGCAATATCAGCGCGCGGGAAAACTGCCCCAGTCCGTCCGCGCGCAGCCTTGTGGGATCGACCGAATGATCAAGCGCTCTCTCCAGGTCGGCGATTTCGCCTGGGATAAGCGTGTGCTGACGCATCACCGCGCGCTGCAGAAGAAGCGCTGCCAGTTGTTCGCCATCGCGTTCTGCATCCACTTCGGCAAGTGCGCGTTCGACAAAAGCCAGACCCTGTTCCGCCTCTGCCGCCCAGCAAGCGGCATCGGCGGCGAGTTCCAGCACCCTGCAGTGACCCGCGCCGGTCAAATCGGCCGCGTTGTCGACCTCGGGCCAGGTTGCCAGCACGAGCTTCAGCATCTCCATCTGGTCTTCATAGGCGAAGGTGGCAGCGGCTTCCGCGGCAGATTGCCAGGCCCACCGCAGGCAAGATTCGGCTTGGCCGGCGCCGTGCCAGTGGCGGGCGAGTGCTGCGGAATGCCAAACCCGGTAGCTTGGAACCGGGCCGCGTTCGAGCACCCCAGCATAGGCACGATGGATGGCCATTCTTTCGCCGGCGATCAGGTCACTGCGCACCGCCTCGTGGATCAGCGCATGGCGGAACGCATATCCGTCACCATCGGGCACAAGGATCCCGGCCAAAATTGCGGGCCGCAGCAACTCGGCCACTTCAAGGTCGGACTTGTTCTCCACACTGCGAAGCAGCGTGTGCGTGATATGCGGGCCGCCAAGCGCCATCACCTTCAACAGGCCGGCTGTCGACGCCGGCATCTCCCTGACCGCTTTCAGCAGGTAGTCGTTGAGCGAGCCGGGAAAATCTGTACGCACGCTTCCGCTCGCATCAATAAGCGCCTCGGTGAAAAGCGGGATCCCGCAACACCGCGCATGGACCTCATTGATGACAGCAGCTGTTGGCGGACGCCCAAGCAGCCCCTCGAGCTGCGTGGCGACCTCGGCGCGCTTCAGGCGGGGAAGCCTCAACACCTCGGCTCCCTCCGAAAGCGAGAGGTCGGCGATGGTCGTCCGCAGTGCGTTGCTGCCGCTGGTCTCCTCGGGTCGGTAGGTGACGATCAGCATCAGCCGAGTTTTCTTCAGCCGCGTCGTGAGGAAACGAAGCAGATCGCAAGTGGCCTGGTCGGCCCAGTGAATGTCCTCCACGACCACGACGAGCGGCATCTCCCGTGCCAGTTCCTCAAACAATTTTCGCAGCGCTTCGAACAGCCGCGCTCTTGCGATGCCCGGATCGAATCTTTCAGAGGTCTCGCCGAATTCGGGAAGAAGCCATGCGAGCTCGCGTGCACCTTCGGCGCCGACGAGTGACCGCGACGAGGGCGCGCCGCGCAGCTGAACCAGTTCATGCAGCACGGCGGTGACCGGCGCATAGGGCAATGCCGATTCCCGCTGCTCGATGCAGCCGCCTTTCAGGATCAGGGCACGGCCGGAGAGCCGGCCGGTAAACTCCTCGACCAGCCGGCTCTTTCCGCCGCCAGCTTCCGCCCCGAGAAGAATAGAACGCTGGCGCCCGCCGGAGACATCCCGGAACGCGGATTCCATCGCATCTAGTTCTGCTGCACGGCCTGAAAATAGGGACTTTCTGAGGGATGTCGACACAAAGTCCTCCGAAACATGGAATTCGAGATTAGCAGAGATGGGGACATAGTCATCCCATGCGTCACGATCGTCGGCAGAGGTGCGATGTGTCGATCTGAAAGCACTGGGCATGGAGGTTTGCGGGTGCCCGCCGCCGGCCGTTGCTTCCGAAAGTTTTCAGCCTGTCCTACGCAAAATGCCCGATGCGGCACGCCTGCCTTAGCCGCATCATGGGGAACATGCGGACGTCGAGTGATGTTTGCGAGAAAGGTCGCCGCTTCGCCCAATACAAATAAAGGACGCCCCAAGTGAGTGAACGCATTATCAAGTTTGACGACGTCGAGATCGCCGCACAGGCATTTGGCAACCCCGCGCACGAGCCGATCCTGTTGATCATGGGCGCGATGGCGTCGATGCTCTGGTGGCCGGACGAGTTCTGCCAAAAGCTCGCCGCTCAGAAATATTATGTCATTCGCTATGACAATCGAGACACCGGACGTTCAACGATCTACGAGCCGGGGGAACCGCCTTACACAATGGACGACATGGCTGCGGACGCCATCAGGGTACTCGAGGGCTACGGCATTGCCGGCGTCCATCTGATTGGAATGTCGCTGGGTGGCACGATCGCCCAGATCGCAGCGCTCTCGCATCCCGAGCGCGTCAGGACGCTGACGCTGATGTCCACCACGCCGGTGGGTATTGATACAAGCGCGCTGCCGCATACCACTGATGCCTACATGGCGCATGCGGCGACGGGCGAGACAGTCGACTGGGCAGACAATGCCCAGGTGATCGAATTCCTTGTCGAAGACACCCGAATGATCGCCGGGGTGGCGCATCGCTATGACGAAGGGCGGGCGCGCGCCTTTGTCGAACGGGACGTCAAACGGGCGAAAAACTTCGTCAGTGCCACCAATCATTTCATGCTGAGGGGCGGCCAGAGCTTGAAAGGAAAATTGGCTGAACTGGCGGCACCCCTCCTTGTCATACACGGAACGGCGGATCCGATTTATCCGGTTGAGCATGGCGAACTGCTGGCACGAACGGTGAAGGGCGCGAAGCTTGTTCGGCTCGAAGGCGGCGGCCACGAAATTCATCCCAACGATTGGGAAGCGATCATTTCCGCTATTGACGCCCACTTGCGGTGACTAGCTGAAGCAGCAGCAGGGCGTACCGATCGATGTTACGCCCTTCCGTACATCCGGCTCGCGCGCAACAACCGTTGCGAATAGGGATGTTCGACCGCGCCTCTACGCAATGCCTCGATTTCGACCTGTTCGACGATCTCGCCGGCTTCCATGATGGCGACGCGGCTGCACATGTGGGAGACGACGGCGAGATCGTGGCTGACCAGGAGATAGGTGAGGCCGCGCTCGGCGCGCAGATCCTGCAGCAGATTGAGGATCTCGGCCTGGACGGAAACGTCGAGCGCCGATGTCGGTTCGTCGAGAAGCAGCACGTCCGGGTTCAGCATCAGGGCGCGGGCGATTGCCACACGCTGGCGCTGCCCGCCGGAAAGCTGATGCGGAAATCTATAGCTCAGCGCCGGATCGAGGCCGACCGATCGGAGCACCGCGTTGACGTCGACGGAATTGGTATCAAGCCCCTGGTTGCGCAGCGGTTCCTTCAGCTGCGAGCGGATGGTCTTGCGGGGGTGGAGCGATCCATAAGGGTCCTGGAACACCATCTGCACCCGGCGGAAGAACGGCCGGCTGCGCTGCCGGTCCAGCGTCTCGCCCTGGAGTTCGATGTTGCCATCATAATTTGCGTTGAGGCCGGAGAGGGCTCTGAGAACGGTGGACTTGCCGCAGCCGGATTCGCCGACCAGGCCGAACGCCGTTCCCCTCTCGACTGTGAGGTTTACATCTCTGACGACGGGCCGCTGGCCGTGTCCGAAACGAATGGTGAGATTGTCTATCCGGATCATCGCCGCACCTCCGCTGCGAGGTCGTCAAGCCAGGCGGGATCCCGCTTCAGGATCGGCAGCCGGGCAGGAGGATTCTCGATCGTCGGCAGGGACGCCAAAAGCCCCTGCGTATAAGGGTGTTTCGCCTTGTCCAGATCGCGCGCCTCGAGCACCTCCACGACGCGGCCGGCATACATGATGAGGACGCGATCGCAGAAATTGCGGATCAGATTGAGGTCGTGGCTGATGAAGATCAGGCCAAGATTGCGGCGTGAAACGAGTTCGTCGAGCAGCGCCAGGATTTCGAGCCTGACCGTCACGTCGAGCGCGGAGGTCGGCTCGTCGGCGATCAGCACTTCGGGTTCGGCGATCAGCATCATGGCGATCATGACGCGCTGGCCCATCCCGCCCGATATTTCGTGCGGATAAAGGCGGGCAACACGCTCGGGATCGCGGATCTGCACGGCTTCGAGCATGTCGAGCGCCTGGCCGTAGATCTGTTTGGCGCTAACCTTGGGATGATGGAAGCGGTAAGTCTCGGCGATTTGTTCGCCGATCCGCATGACGGGATTGAGCGAATATTTCGGGTCCTGCAGGATCAGCCCGATCCGCCGTCCCCGGATCGTCATCATCTTTCGTTCGCTTGCTTTGATGAGGTCGACGTCGCGAAAGCGCATCTGTTCGGCGCTGACCTTTGCGGTTGGCGGCAGCAGCTTCATGATCGCGCGGCCGACGGTCGATTTTCCTGACCCGGATTCGCCGACGATGCCGAGCTTTTCCTGTCCGAGCGTAAAACTCACGCCGCGCACCGCGCGCATGTGGCCGCCGCCATAGGCGATTTCGAGGTTGCGGATATCGATCAGGGGCTCTGTCATTCCGAACCTCTCGGGTCGAGCACGTCGCGCAGCGCATCGCCGACGAGATTGAAGGCGAGGCTGACGAGTGCGATGGCGATGCCGGGTGCTGCAATCACCCAGGGGCTGTCGAGCATGAACTCGCGGCCGCTGGCGGCCATCGAGCCCCATTCCGGCCAGGGCGGCTGGGCGCCGAGGCCGAGAAAGCCAAGGCCGGCGGCGGTGATAATGATTCCGGACATGTTGAGCGTGACGCGGACGATCACCGAAGGAATGCACATCGGCAGGATGTGGCGGGTGATGATCGCGATCGGTGTCGCGCCCTGCAGGCGCACAGCGGCGATATAGTCGACCTTGCGCAGACTGAGCGTCTCGGCGCGCGCCAGCCGCGCGATCGGCGGCCAGGCCGTCAGCGAAATGGCGATGATCGCATTGGTGATGCCGGGGCCGAGGGCTGCGGCGAAACCGAGCGCCAGCACCAGGCCGGGGAAGGAGAGGAAAATATCAGTGATGCGCATCAGAATTTCGTCGACGATGCCGCCGAAATAGCCAGAGACCGTGCCGATCAGCAGGCCGAGCGGTGCAACGATGATCGTGACGAGCATGATGATGTAGAGCGTCGTGCGGGCGCCGTAGATCACCCGCGCAAAGACATCGCGGCCGAAATTGTCGGTGCCGAGAAGATGAGCCGCCGAGGGGGGCGCAAGCCGCCCGGCCATATCCTGCACGATCGGATCGTAGCTGGTGAGCAGAGGGGCTGCCGTCGCCACGACGATCAAGAGCACGATGACGACGAGGCCGGCAAGGCCAAGCGGGTGCAGGCTGAATTTCAGCCAGCCCTGGTGGATCTGCTGCGTCGTCGACTGAAACCAGCCCTGAGGCTCCGGCGCCAGCAGCCATTTGCGGAGGCCGCCGATGTGGGCGCTGTCTGCGTCTTCGGTAGAGATCGTCATGGCGTCACCGTGTCCTCGGATCAAGAATGCGATAGAGGAAGTCCGACACGATGTTGATGGTCAGGAAGACGGCGCCGATCGTCAGCACCGAACCCATCACCACGTTCATGTCGTTCATCTGCAGCCCGCGGGTGAGATACTGGCCGAGTCCTGGCCAGCCGAAGACCGTCTCGATCAGCACCGCGCCCTCGAGCAGCCCGCCGAAGGTCAGCGCGAGGATTGTCAGCAGCTGCACGCGAATGTTCCGGAAGGCATGGCGCCAGACGACCTTGCGGGTGCCGAGCCCCTTTGCCCGTGCGGTGATGATGTATTCCTGGCTGAGCTGTTCCAGCATGAAGCTTCGCGACATGCGGCTGATATAGGCGACGGAATAATAGCCGAGGATCGCAGCTGGCAGGATGATGTGGCCGAGAGCGTTGTGGAATACGTCCCATTGCTGCTGTATCGCCGCGTCGATCAACAGAAAGCCGGTCATTGGCGTGACGAGGCCTTCGTAGAAGACGTCGACCCGGCCCGATGCGCCGACCAGCTTCAGCTTGGCGTAGAAAACGAAGAGCGCCATCAGCCCGGTCCAGAAGATCGGGATGGAGTGGCCGGCAAGCGCCACGATCCGGGCGATGTGATCGATGATCGTTCCGCGCCTGACGGCAGCCGTGACGCCTAAGGGAATACCGATCATGGCGCCGATGATCATGGCGATGATCGCAAGCTCGATCGTCGCCGGAAAGATCGTCATCAGATCGGTGAGGATCGGCTGGCCCGTGGTCGCCGATGTGCCGAGATTGCCTGTGGCGATCTTTCCGACATAGGAGAGAAACTGCATCCAGATCGGTTGCCCGAGCCCAAGCTCGTTATAGACCCGGTCATAAACCTCCTTGCTGACCTCCGCCCCGGTGATGGCAAGCACCGGGTCGGCAGGCAGCAGACGGCCCATCGAGAAGGTCAGGAAAAGCAGGCCAAGCAGCGTCGTGACGACAGCCACTAGGCGTCCCGCCAGGCGCCGCAGCAGGCTGAGTGCCGGGTGCGGGGCCGCCTCGGTGAACCCGCCCGCCGTTGAGCGGCGGCTCACCTCCTGCTTCGATGTCAGATCGGCGCTCGCCACGCGCTCTACTCCTTGGTCACGTCATGCCAGCGCGTCGACCATGTCGTGTGCCCGTGATAGCCCTTCACGTTTGCGCGCATGACATAGGGGTCGGTTCGCTGGAAGAAGATGACGAGCGGCGAAGCCATGCCGGCATAGATCCCGTCCATCTTCTTGAAGATGTCGGTGCGCTTTTGCGTGTCGCGCTCCCTCATCGATTGATCGATGAGTGTGTTGAGGTCGTCCACCTTCATGCCCGTGCGCCAAAGATAATAGCTGCCGAGGCGCGCCTCGTCGCTATTGTCGGGGTTGAAGGCATATTGGGTGGCGACGGCGAAGGGATCGGGCAGGCGGGCGCCGGAATTGCCGAGCAGCACTTCGAATTTGCGCTCGCGGAAAGCGGGGGTGAATTCGCCCGGAACCAGATCGAGATCGAAACCGGCGGCCCGCGCGCTCGCCTGCAGCGCTTCGGCGAAGGGCAGGGTTGGCGCCCCCGAGGGATTGAGGACTTTCTTCAGGCCGTTGGGATATCCGGCCTCCGCCAGCAGCTGCTTGGCCTTGGCGGGATCGTAATCATAGCGGACGGCAGCCTCATCGGGAGCGCCGATCATGCCGCGCGGGATCATCGACTGCCAGGGAAAGCCGGTATAGCGCATGATATTGCCGGAGATCGCCTTCCAGTCGAATGCGTGCTGGAAGGCCTCGCGAACCTTCGGCTTCTGCAGATCCGGGTCCTTCTGATTGAGGGCGATGTAATAGAAGCCGAGACCCGGGACATTGTCGATCACCATATCCTTGTTGGTGGACAGCGCATCGAGATCGCCGCTTGCCACATACTGGCCGACATCGACGTCGCCGGCTTCGAGCTGCAGCCGGAGATTGCCGGATTCCGGGATGTGGCGGGCAACGACGCGGGCCATGGCCGGCTTGCCGCCCCAATATTTCGGCTGTGCATTGAAGATTGCTACATCGTTCGGCCGCCATTGCGCCAGGCTGAATGGTCCGCTGCCAGCGGAATTGGCCGAAAGCCAGGCGCCGCCGAAATCACCGTTCGCTTCATGCGACAGTACCGTCTTCTTGTCGACGATGCCGATCGACGAGCCGGCCAGCGAATAGAGCACCAGGTCGGTGTTCACGGTCTGCGGCAGCTCGATCTCGAGCGTATGTTCGTCCTTTGCCCGAACCAGTTTTTCGACGTTGTCAGGCTTGTAGCCCCAGAGTGCGACGTCGGTGGAGCCGACTTGTCCCATCTTGATGACGCGCTGGATCGACCAGGCCGCATCCTCGGCGGTCACCTTGTTGCCGCTCTGGAAGACGGCGTCGTCGCGCAAGGTCAGGGTGATGATCTTGCCATCGTCCGAGACACTCCATGCGGTGGCAAGCATCGGCTTCAGCGTTTTAAGATCGTCCGGCGACAGCTGCACGAGGTTGTCGTAGAGGTTCGAGATCACCTCCGAAACCGTGCGGGCATTGTTCTGGGCCGGATCAAGCGTCCGGATGCCGGTGAGATTGGTGCCGATCACCAGCATATTGGGCGGCGATGCCGCCCAGGCAGGCTGCGTCGTCATCAGTGCCCCGGTAATTGCGATCGTTGTCAGTAGCTGTTTCAGCATCTCTAGACCTCCCAATCCTGTTGTTTTCAAAAAATAATGTCGAACTCAGCCGGCTGCTTCGGCAGACTGCCGCCGGTCCGGATTAGCTTGAATGCTGCCCTCGGCCTCCCAGCCTTGAAGCAGTCGATGAAGTTCTTCGCGATCATGCCGGTCGAGCAGCGGCAATCCCGGCACTCGCACCGGGCCGACATCGAGGCCGGAATAGGTGACGGCCTCCTTGACGACAGTGACGTTGGCGCCATTGCGGAACTTCGTCCGCATCCGCTCGAAGGGTTCGAGCTTGTTGACGATTACGCGCGCCGCGGCGAAATCGCCTTTTTCGAGCGCAGCGTGAACGGCAAGCGACAGTTGCGGTGCGACATTGACGAGGCCGGAGGTGAAACCGCGCGCGCCGGCCGCGGTGAATGTCGACGCCCAGCTTTCCGCCAGGCCGCAGACGAACAGCGCGCCGGCCGGATCGGCAGCGGGAATCGCGCGCGACAGCAGCATCAGATCGGTCGTGGCAAATTTGATTCCTGCAATATTGCCGTGGTTGGCGAGACGGACGATATCGTCGACACCGAAACCCTCGGCTCTGACGTAGGCGATCAGCGGCAGGGTGGAAGCATCGGCGAGATTGCAGAAATAATCGATCTGGGCCGAAGGTGCTGCGAAAGGATCGACGGGCTGGTGCGACATGACGGCGGATGCGCCGATCGCCGCCGCATCCCTCGCCATGCCGATCGCCTCGCGCAGCGACCGGCCGATCGCCGCCGTCACTGGCGCCCGGCCGTTAACGCCCGATACCGCCGCCTCGTGAACGATGCGGATTTCCTGTGGCGTCAGCGCATAGAATTCCCCGGTATTGCCGGCAGCGACGATGTTGTGAATGCCCGCCGCCGCTACTCGCGCATAGACCTTCGCCGTCGTCTGCGGTTCGACTTCGCCATTACCGTCATAGGCCGTGACGGGAACCCCCGAAACGCCCGTGAGCGCCTTTCGCATGATCGCGATGCTCATTTTTCTTCCCCGTTAGCTTCCATCAAAATGATCGTCATCCGAAGCGGAAGGGCGCCAAGCCCTCCGCATCCACATCGAAGGCGATGACCGTGCCTGCTTCGAAACGTCCGGTGCGGTCCGTCGACAGGCTGGTGATGAAGAGGGTCCTGAGATCCGGTCCTCCGAAACAGGGCATCGTCGGTGCCGGGACGGGCAGAACGTAGATCTCGACGATTTCGCCTTCGCTCGACATGCGGTTGAGGCGACCGGCCGAAACGCCGGCGCTCCAGTAAAAGCCGTCACGATCGACCGCCGCTCCGTCCGGTCGCCCGTCCTCTTCCGTGAAGCTGCGAAGCCGGCGGCCGTCGCCCAAATCACCCGTATCGGGTTCAAAGTCGAATGCCTGCAGGAAACATTGACGGCTGTCGGAGTGATACATCCGCCGGCCGTCCGGCGACCAGGCAAGGCCGTTGGAGCTCGTCAGTCCTGTTGCAACGGTCCGCGTGCTGCCATCTGCCCCCACGCGGTAAAGTGCTGCCTCATCGGTCTGCGGCTTGGCCTCGCTAATCGAGCCGATCCAGAAGTGCCCGTCGGGGCCGACCTTGCCGTCGTTGAGGCGGCCGTTGAAATCACGCCCAACCGGATCGCACAGAAATTCGATATCACCAGAGAGGGGATCGAAAAGATGGACGCCCGTCTGAAGCGCCACGGCGATCCTGTGATCGCGGCAAAGCCCGAGACAGCCGATTGCGGCCGGCATGTCGAAGCGATCGATCTGTCCTGTGGCCGAAAGCCGCACAAGCGCCGGTGCCAGAATATCGACCAGCCATAGGGTGCCGGTCTCATCGTCCCATACCGGTGATTCACCGACCGTCAGTGGCTGCTGGATCACCGAACGGACATCCGGCCGGATGATTTTAGGCGCCGTCATTCGGCCGCCTCCAGGCTCTTGGCCAAACCTTCGGCGTCACGCATGCGGACGGTTCCGTCGTGATTGATCTCGCAGAACCCACCACCCTGGAACGCCAGCGCGACCGGCCCTTCGGACCCCTGTTCGATGCGGGCGTGGTCGCGCGGCCGGTCCTGTGGCCGGTAGCCGAGCCTCGTCGCCAGATCATTGTCCCACCATTTCTCGTCGGTATCTGAAACGCCATAGACGACTGTCGCGGCAATCAGCGGATGGGACAGCCCGATCCGCACAAGCTGCGCCAGATCCCGCGGGCTGATCCAGATCGCAACCGATCGCTCACTGTTGGGATAGGTGCCGGCATTGCCGATGCGGATGGAAAGGGAGCGAATGCCCGTCGTGTCGTAGTAAAGCCCCGCCACCAGTTCGCCCCAGCATTTGGAGAGCCCGTACGGGCTGTCGGGGCGCATGGGAACGAGCGGCGATATGATTTGGCCACGAGGATAGAAACCGGTCGCATGGTTGCTCGATGCATAGACGACCCGCTGGACCCTGTTTGTCCGCGCCGCTTCGTAGAGATTATAGGTTCCAAGCACATTTGCGTGCAGGATGGCGTTCATGTCGATGCCGCTTGCGATGCCAGCGAGATGAACGACGCCGTCGATATCCTTCAGCGCAGCCGTTGCCTCGTCGAGCTTTGTCAGGTCGGCCCTGACGAACGTCTCGTTTTCGCTAAGCCCGGCGGGCTCCTGCAGATCGATCAGGCTGACCTGTTCGACATCAGCGCGAAGGAGTGGTCGCAGCAGCGTTCCGACACGTCCGGCAGCCCCCGTCACAGCGATCCGTTTCATCGTCTTCCTCCCATTCCTACTCAAACGCCCTGGAACATGCGGGCGCGAGCATTCAGTATGTGTTTCTTCATCGCATCGTGCGCTTCGGTTTCCCGCCGTGCGAAGATCGCCTCAACGATCACCGCGTGCTCGTCCTGGACGCTGCGGATCTGTTCCAGCGTCCGTTTCAGGCTCAAGCTTCGCGTCACGGAATGCCCGATGGCGAAATGCGGCCTGAACCATTCGCGTACGGTGATGTGGAACTGGTTACCGGTCGCCATGGCGATTGCATCATGCAGAGCCTGGTCCTCCTCGGCGCCAAGCTCTCCGTTGCGCAGGCATTGCTCGATCGCAACAAGCGCCGCCGTTATCCGGTCCCTGTCCTCCGCCTGCCAGTTTCGCGCGGCAAGCTCCGCGGCCTCGGCTTCGAGACCGGCGCGGAATTCGAAAAACCGTTGGACATCGGCGAGCGATCCGACCGGCACCATTTTCAGCATCGACGAATCCGGCCTCTGCCTGACATAGGAGCCGGACCCCTTGCGCGAAACGACCAGACCATCGGCTCTCAAGCGTTCGAGCGCTTCGCGCACGACGGGCCTCGATGCGCCGAAATCAGCAGCGAGCTTCGTCTCCGAAGGCAGCCGTTCGTTCACCGGAAAGTTGCCGTCGGCGATCATCCCAACGATCTTCTCATAGATGATGTCGCTGAAGCGCGTTGCGGCTCTGTTCGAAACGGCGTCGACTGCGAATGTCATGATCGTCCTTTTCTCTGAACGCTGTGGGCGCTCGCTGTCGCCAATTAATATTCGCCAGAGCAACGTACAGCTTCTGACAGATCGTCGCGTCTTATTCGCATTAGCCTTGTTTTCTGGGAAGGCCCTCCCGGCCTCGTTGTTGCATCGCTACAAAATTTGTAATTATCTGTCAACTCTTGTAATCATTTGGGAACGTGTCTATGGTTCGGTCCTAGCGCCGAGGAGGGCGCGAGCGGCGGGTCGGGAGCCCGCCGCATCCGCCGGTCCAAACGCTGCGCCGGCATAAAAACGGAGGAACTCGATGCCTAATGAAATACTGTCGCGTGGCGTTACCCGCCGGGCCGTGCTTGGCGGCATGGCCGGTGTAGCAGCGCTATCCGTCGCCGGTCGCGTATCCGCTGCCGCAGGCGGTGAAGCCCCGGCACTTGCACAGCTTGTGAAAGACGGAAAACTGCCGCCGCTCGCCGAGCGCCTGCCGAAGAAGCCGATGGTCGTCAAGCCGTTCGAGAAAGTCGGCACCTATGGCGGTTCCCTGCGCCGCGGCCTTCGCGGTTCATCCGACCATAACGGCATTCTGCGCATGGTGGGCAACCAGAGCCTGGTGCGCTGGAACCTCGAATTTACCGCTGTGGAGCCGAATCTTGCCGAACGCTGGGAAGTCAGCGACGACGCAACGCAATTCACCTTCCATCTCATCGAAGGCGTACGCTGGTCCGACGGTCGTCCCTTTACGGCGGATGACGTCGTTTTTGCGATCGAAGACTGCGTCAAGAACACCGAACTCTACAGCGCGACACCGGCCCAGCTTGCTGTTGCCGGCAAGCCGGTCACCGTCGAAAAGGTCGACGACTATACAGTGAAGTTCACCTTTGCTGCGGCCAACGCGCT
This sequence comes from Rhizobium leguminosarum bv. trifolii WSM2297, assembly GCF_000271845.1. Next base: position 461,247 of record NZ_JH719393.1, read on the forward strand.
TTACCTGGAAAACCTCGCCACCCCGCTTGGTCAGCATCCGACGCTCTTTCCGAAGCATTATTGCAGCCAGTTCCTGCCGAAATATAATCCCAATATCGAAGCCGATGCGAAGAAGGCCGGCGTCACCAGCTGGACGGAGCTGTTCCGCAGCCGTTGCGGTGACATCGAGATCCCGTCGCGGTGGGGCAATGTCGACAAGCCGACGCTCGATCCATGGGTGGTCAAGGAGCCCTATGCCGGCGGTGCGACGCGTGTCGTCATGGCCCGTAATCCTTATTTCTGGCAGGTCGATACCGAGGGCAATCAGCTTCCCTATATCGATGAGATCAATTTCGGCATCTCGCAGGACGTCGAATCGCTGATGCTGAACGTCATCTCCGGTAAGATCGATATCCAGGAGCGTCACATCAGCGTGCTCGCCAATAAGCCGACGCTGTCTCAGAACATGCAGAAAGGCGACTATCGACTGCTGACGCTCGTGCCTTCGGCTTCGCAACAGTGCCAGATCTACTTCAATATCACCCACAAAGATCCTGCCATGCGCAAGATGTTTGCGGATAAATCGTTCCGGCAGGCGTTGTCGATCGGCATCAACCGCCCGGAGCTCATCGATATCGTCTATTTCGGGCAGAGCGAGCCCTACCAGGCCGGACCCCGTCCGACCCATCCCTGGTACCACGAGAAGTACGCGCGCCAATTCACCGAATATGACGCCGACAAGGCAGGCGCCATGCTCGATCAGGCCGGCTACAAGAAAGGCGGCGACGGTTTCCGCCTCCGGCCGGACGGCCAGAAGGTGTTCTTCTCGATCGACGTCATTCCGACGCTCTATCCCGACCTTGTCGACGCGCTCGAACTGGTCAAGACGCATTGGGCTCAGATCGGCATCGATATGAAGGTCAACACAATCGAACGGGCGCTCTATTACACCCGCGGCGACGACAACGCCCATGATGCGCAGGTGTGGCCAGGCCCCGGCGGTCTCGATCCGATGCTCGACCCGCGCGATTTCTTCGCCTTCCATCCGCAGGGATCGCGCTACGCCATTCCGTGGACGCTATGGTACACCTCCAACGGTGCACGCGGCGAAGAACCCCCGGAAAGCCAGAAGAAGCGCATGAAGCTCTTCGACGAAGCGCGTTCGACGGCTGATCTCGACAAGCGCGGTGCGGTCATGAAGCAGATCTTCGATATCGCCGCGGAGGAATTCGAGACTGTCGGCCTTTGCCTTGCGGTCGGCGGCTTCGGCATCATTCGCAACAACCTGCGCAATGTTCCCGAAAAGCAACCGGATAGCTGGTCTTGGCCCAATCCGGGGCCGGCGCTGCCGCAGCAATTCACCTTCACGAGCTGATTTGGATCTCTGGCGCCGTGCCCGACGGTACGGCGCTTTCTTCAGTTCGCCCTCCGAGATGCCTTGCCGGCCTTGACAGCCGGCAAGGCCCGGAAGGCGGTGTTCAATGCAAGAGGCGCCTCATGCTGGTCTTCATCGCCAAACGCTTGCTGTGGATGATTCCATCGCTTTTTGCCGTCAGCTTCCTTGCTTTCGTGCTGATCCAGCTGCCGCCGGGCGATTATGTCACCACCTATATCGCGACGCTGGCGGCCTCCAACGAGATCGTTGATCAGAACACCGCGGCGCAATTGCGCGAGCGTTTCGGCCTCGGTGATCCAATGCTCGTCCAATATTTCAAATGGATCTGGGGCATCCTCTCGCGTGGCGATTTCGGTATTTCCTTCGAGTGGCAGCAGCCCGTCTCCGACCTGATCTGGGAGCGCATGGCGCTGACCCTCGTTCTGGCTCTGTCGACATTGATCGCCACCTGGGCGATCGCACTGCCGATCGGCGTCTATTCGGCCGTGCGAAAATATTCGATCGGCGACTATTTCTTCACAGCCTTCACCTTCTTCGGCCTTGCCGTTCCGTCCTTCCTGCTGGCGCTGGTGCTGATGTATGTCGCGGCGGTCGAATTCGGACAGGATGTCGGAGGGCTGTTTTCGCCGGAATACGAGAACGCATCCTGGAGCTTCGCCAAGATGGTCGATCTCTTCTCGCATCTCTGGCTTCCGGTCATCATTCTTGCCGTTTCTTCGACGGCGAGCCTCATCCGCGTCATGCGCGCGAACATGCTCGACGAACTGCCGAAGCCTTACGTGACCACGGCACGGGCAAAAGGGCTGTCGGAATTCCGGCTGCTGATGAAATATCCGTTGATGATCGCGCTTAATCCGTTCATCTCGACGATTGCCTGGCTGCTGCCCAACCTCATCTCCGGCTCGGTCGTCGTCGCCATCGTCCTCAATCTGCCGACGGCTGCCCCCCTGCTGCTGCAAGCGCTGATGGCCCAGGACATGTATCTGGCGGGTGCCTTCGTTCTGCTGATCTGCGCGCTGACGCTGATAGGCTCTCTGATCAGCGATATCCTGCTTGCGCTGGTCGATCCCCGCATCCGGTTGGAATAGGAGCCTCCCATGGCTGACATTGCCGTTACAAATATTCAGCCGGATCGCGCCGCGGTCGCATCGCAATGGCAGCTCATCTGGTGGGCTTTCCGCCGGCACCGGCTGGCCATGGTGGCGCTCGTCGTCACCGTGATGATGTATATCGTTGCCCTGGTTCCCGGCTTCTTCGCCATCAACGATCCGTATCTGCAAAATGCGCGGGCGACCTTTCACCCGCCGCAGAGATTGCACCTGATCGATACGCAGAACGGCTTCTCCTTCGGCCCGCATTATTATCCGATGAAGCTGACCCGCGATCCGGAAACGCTGGCCGCCATCTTCAAGGAAGACACGACGAAGCGTGTCGACGTCCAGTTCTTCGGACGTGGCTATGAATATTCGGTGTTTGGCCTCTTCAATACCAACATCCATCTGATCGCTTCGCCCGACAAGACGACGCCGCTGCTTCTCTTCGGCGCCGACCGGCTTGGACGCGATGTCTTCAGCCGAACGATACAGGGTTCGCAGATTTCGTTGTCGATCGGCCTTGTCGGCGTCTTTCTGTCGTTGATGCTCGGCATCGTGATTGGCGGCATCTCGGGATATTACGGCGGCCGCATCGATTTCTTCATGCAGCGCGTGATCGATTTCGTGCTGTCACTGCCGACGATCCCGATCTGGCTCGCCATGGCCGCGGCGCTGCCTCAGGACTGGCCGGCGACGCTGCAATATATGATGATTACGATCATCCTGTCGCTGACCGGCTGGGCGCAGCTCGCCCGCGTCGTCCGCGGCCGTTTCCTGTCCCTGCGCACCGAGGAATTCGTCGCCGCCGCCAGGCTGGACGGCGTTCGCGAAGGACGCATCATCTTTCGCCATATGCTGCCGAGCTTTGCCAGCCACATCATCGCGTCGATCACGCTCGCGGTGCCGGCGATGATCCTTGCCGAAACCTCTCTCTCCTTCTTGGGGCTCGGGCTGCAGCCGCCGACCATCTCCTGGGGCGTGCTGCTGCGCGAGGCCCAGAACATTCGCTCGATCGCCACCGCACCTTGGCTTTTCATGCCGGGCTGCGCCGTCGTGGTTGCCGTGATGGCGCTCAACCTTCTCGGCGACGGCCTGCGCGATGCAGCCGATCCCTACAACAAATGAGGCCGGCATGACCGATATCGTTCCCATTGCCGGCAGGCCGTTGCTCCAGGTGAAAAACCTGACCGTCGAATTCCCTCTGCGCACCGGCGTCTTTCGCGCCGTCAGCGATCTGTCTTTCTCGATCGAACCGGGCAAGACGCTCTGTGTCGTCGGAGAAAGCGGATCCGGCAAGTCGGTGACGGCGCGTTCGATCCTGCAGATCGTCGACGCGCCCGGCCGCATTGCGGCCGGATCGATCATATTGAACGATCAGAACGGCGGCTCGACCAATCTGACCAGCCTCAATCCGCGCGGGCGCCAGATCCGGGCGATCCGCGGCCGCGACATCGCGATGATCTTCCAAGAGCCGATGTCGTCGCTGTCGCCGATCCACACGGTCGGCAACCAGATCGTCGAGGCGCTTCGCCTGCACACCAGGATGAGCAAGGCAGAGGCGCGGGCTGAAGCCATATCGCTGCTCAAGCAGGTCGAAATTCCCTCACCGGAGAAAGCCCTGGATCGATATGCCTTCCAATATTCCGGCGGCATGCGCCAGCGGGCGATGATCGCCATGGCGCTCGCCTGCAAACCGCAGCTGCTGATCGCCGACGAGCCGACCACGGCCCTCGACGTGACGACACAGGCCGAGATTCTCGACCTGATCGCCCGGCTGCAGAAGGCCAACGGAATGGCCGTTCTGTTCATCACCCATGACATGGGCGTCGTGGCGCAGATCGCCGACGACGTGCTGGTGATGCACAACGGCGTCGCCAAGGAATATGCACCGGTCGAGCAGATCTTTCATTCCCCGCAAGACGATTATACCCGCATGCTCATCGGCTCGGTGCTGAAGTTGGAGCAGAAGGCCGAAATCCGTCTGGCGCGCGCGCCGCTCGACAGGACTGCAGCACCGATCCTCGAACTCCGCAATGTCTCGATGGATTTCGGTGAAGTCAAAGCGCTCGACGATGTCTCCATTTCGCTTCTGCCGGGCGAAACGCTCGGCATCGTCGGCGAGAGCGGATCCGGCAAGACGACGATGGGCCGCTCGATCATGCGGCTGATTGATCCGACTGCCGGCGAAATCCTTTACCGCCGCGCCGACGGCAACATCATCGATCTGGCAACGGCGAAAGGTCAGACGCTGGCCGCCGCACGGCGGGAATTGCGAATGGTGTTCCAGGATCCTTTCGGCTCCCTCAACCCACGCATGACCGTCTCCCAGATCATCGGCGAGCCGCTGCTCGTCAACGGCGTCGCCAAGGGGCGGGCGCTGGACGAGCGGGTTTGCCATCTCATGGAGCAGGTGGGCCTCGATCCGAGGGCGCGTGAACGCTACCCGCACGCATTCTCCGGCGGTCAGCGCCAGCGGATCGGCATTGCCCGCGCCATCACGCTCAATCCGCGCGTCATCGTTGCCGACGAGGCAACCTCGGCGCTCGACGTCTCGGTGCGCTCGCAGGTGCTTGACCTACTCATGCGCCTGCAGGACGAACTCGGCCTCGCCTATATCTTCATCAGCCACGACATCGGCGTCATCCGCTACATGTGCGACCGTGTCGGCGTCATGTACAAAGGCCAGTTGGTCGAAATCGGCGAGGCGGAACAGGTCTGCCGCACCCCCGAGCACGCCTACACGCAGGCGCTGATATCGGCGATCCCACGTCCCGATCCGCGCGACCGCGATCATTCCAGGCGTTTCCGCTACGTCGCGCCAGATATTCTGAAGCCAGACAATCTGAAGCCAAATAATCTGAAGAATGGAAGTTCTCAGAGATGAAAATTACCGGAATCCGCACCTTTCTCATGCATGTCGGTCAGCCTGACCCCGAGAATTGGGCTGCCGACCAACTCTCGGGTGCCGGCACCTCCAAGCAGTTCGGCGGCACCAGAAACTGGCTGTTTCTGAAGATCGATACCGACGAGGGCATCACCGGCATCGGTGAATGCTCGGGCTGGCCCCGGGTCGTCGAGACGGCGATCCATGATCTCGCGCCACTGCTGATCGGTGAAGATCCGGCCCATATCGAACGGCTGTGGCAGAAGATGCATATCGCCATGATGGGCCATGGCATGCTGGGGACTGTCGGGGGCGGTGCGATGACCGGCATCGACATGGCGCTCTGGGACATCAAGGGCAAGGCGCTCGGCGTGCCGGTCTGGATGCTGCTCGGCGGTAAGGTGCGCGACCGGATCCCGATCTATTCGCACGCGAATACGCCGGAGCGCGCGCTTGCCCTTAAGGAACGCGGCATAAAGGCGATCAAGTGCGGTGGTGTCGCAGATCCCGTTCGCAAGGTCGCAGCACTTCGCGATGCCGTCGGCGACGACATGGATATAGCCATCGATCTGCATGGGCCGCCATGGCTGACGCCTGCCGATGCATGCCGGCTGGTGCGGGCGCTCGAACCCTATGAATTGATGTGGGTGGAAGATCCAATCGCGCCGGAGAATATTGACGGCTACCGGCGGATCCGCGACGCAGCGCATATGCCGCTTGCGGCCGGTGAGCGCTCGGCAACCATTTTCGGCGAGCGCGAGCTGATCGAGAAGGAACTGGTCGACGTGATCCAGCCGGATACCGGCCGGGCCGGCGGCATCACCCAGATGAAGAAGATCGCCGCCATGGCCGAAGCCCATCATATCCAGATGGCGCCGCATTCGGGTTCACTCGGGCCGGTGGCGGAATATGCGGCCTTGCATCTGCTGGCCGCCATCCCGAACGGCCTCATCCTCGAGCGCCTCGACGACGACTGGGACGGCCGCTGCCAGACGATCGTGCCGCATCCGCAACAGGTTGACGGCTTGATCGCCGTCCCCGATGGCCCGGGTCTTGGCTGCGATATCGACGAGGCTTTCGTCGCGCGCTTTCCGAGCAGCGGCAATGTCTCGGTGCCGCAGGCCGCCGGCGCCTACAATCCCGGAACCAGCAACGAACATGTCTACGTGCAGACGCGCGTGGCGCGCCGCAGCTATTTCAATCGCTAGAAGGACAGAATGATGAAGATCGACCGCATGCGGGTTTTCATGACCCGCGACAAGGACCGTCCGCGCGTGATCGTCGCGCTCGATACCGATGACGGGCTGACGGGCTGGGGCGAGTGCTACAATCACGGCCCCGACAAGGCGCTGCCGCCGCTGCTCGAATACCTCTACGGATTTATATCAGGCCAGGACCCGACACGCGTCGAGTATCTGGTCAATCTGCTGATCCAGCAAAGCCGGTTCCCGCCGGGCGCGCTCGGCCTTGCGGCAATCTCCGCGCTCGACCATTGCCTGTGGGATCTCGCGGCCAAGGCGGCGAACGTCCCGGTCTACAAGCTGCTCGGCGGCGAAGTGCGTGACCGCATCAAGGTCTATGCCGGGGTCTATACCGCTCCCGATGCGCCGGCGGCCCGCGACGAATTCGATCGCCTGAAGGAGGGTTGGGGGTTCACCGCCTTCAAGCTCAGCCCCTGGCGGATCGACATGCATTCCAACCGCTGGGGCAATGTCGTCAAAGCCTCGGCGGATTATTTCCGTTCGCTGCGCGAAACGGTCAACGACGAATACGAGATCGCTTTCGACGCCCATGCCAAGATTTTCGAGCCGGTCGCAGCGCGTCAGCTCGGCAATGCGCTTGCCCCCTACGACCCGCTGTTTTTCGAGGAGCCGCTGCGGCCCGAGAATATCGAGGCCTGGGGCGACCTGAAACAGGGCCTCAACTGCACGCTGGCAACAGGCGAGTCGCTCTACAACAGAAACGAGTTCCTGCGGCTGCTGCAGGTCAAGGGCGCCGACCTGATCCAGCCGGATATCTGTGTCGTCGGCGGCATCAGCGAAATGCGCCGCATTGCCACCCTTGCCGAGGCCTTCTTCGTCGGCGTCGCACCGCACAATCCGATGGGTCCGCTTGCGACGGCCGTCAACGTTCATTTTTCGGCTGCGGCGCAGAATTTTCGCATCCTCGAATACCGGCTGCCGAAGGGGCAAGCCTATGTCTATGGCGGCAACGATATCGAGAAGCGGGAAGGGGAAACCCGTTACGTCGTCGATCCCTACCTGCCGAAGGACGGCTATCTCGAGCTGCGCCCGGATCGGCCCGGCTGGGGCGTCGAAATGGACGAGAAGGCGATGGAGGAGGAAGGTTATATCCACTGGCAGCGGCGCGTGCCGAAGCGGCCGGACGGCTCTTACGCCTTCGCTTAAAGACTCGAAAACCGGGAACTGGCCGCTGCAATATGGGAGCGGCCGGATCCCAGTGCCGTCTAGGCGTCTTTCGGCAGCACCGAGCGAACTCTGGCGATGAAAACATGGAAGTCCTGCATGAACTTGCGAAGGAATTCGGCGGTGGTTTCGTTCGTGACCTCGCCGTCATCGGTGATCAGCCCAGGTGTGAACTGGATGTAGGCTTCCGGGGCATTCATCTGGGGAGAATTGCAGAAACTAAGCACGCTGCGTAAATTCTGCTGGGCGACTGCCGTGCCGATCGCGCCCGGCGACGTGCCGATCACCGCTGACGGCTTACGCGTAAACGAGTTGGTGCCGTAGGGGCGGCTCGCCCAGTCGATGGCGTTTTTCAGCCCGCCGGGTATGGATCGATTGTATTCGGGCGTGACGAACAGGACGGCGTCGACGGCCGCGATCGCCGCCTTGAATGCCTTGCCGGCCGGAGGGTAGTCGGCGTCATAGTCGTAGCTGTAGAGCGGCAGGTCCTTGAACGATATCTCCGACATCTCAAGTTCCGGCGGGGCGAACCGCACCAACGCTTTGGCGAGCTTGCGATTGATCGAGCCCTTTGCGAGGCTGCCGATGAGATAGCCTACTTTATGCGTGGTCATGGCGTTCTCCAGTATCGCGCATGATAAAGGACGTATCCTGCGCAGGAAGCATGGAAGGGGTCTCTCGTCCTTGAGCGCAAGCTAGCTAGTCGCCGACGAAAGTGACCGTCTCGGCGAGCGGCGCGCGGCCCGTACGGGCAAATCTTACCACAGGATCCTCGTAGCCGATCGACATTCCGCAGAAGAGGATGAGCCCGTCCGGGGGTGACAGGGCCTCCGCGACCGTCTCGCGAACCTGCGACCACGCCATCTGCGGGCAACTGTGCAGTCCTTCGGCGCGGAGCAGCAGCATGACGGTCTGCAGATACATGCCGACGTCGGCCCATTGGGGTGGGCCGAGGTCACGATCGATGTAGCAGAACAGGGCGGCTGGCGCGCCGAAGCAGTTCCAGTTGGCGATCGCTGCCCGCTGGCGCGCCTCCCAGTCTTCGCGTGCAATGCCGAGCGCGCTGTAGCGCTCCTTGCCGAAGGCGGACCGGCGCTCCCCGTAAGGGGACTTCAGCGCCTGCGGATACATCTCGTACTGCCTCTTGTCCCAGGGGTCACCGTGGGCCACGCGCTCGACGGCTGTTGTCTTGAGCTCGGCCAGCGCCGCGCCGATCATCACGTAGGTGTTCCAAGGCTGGATGTTCGATCCTGACGGCGACCAGGCCGCGGCCGACAGCACCCGCTCGAGTATCTCTTTCGACACAGGCCTGTCTTTGAATCCGCGCACCGACCGTCGGCTTGTGACTGCCTCATATACGTCCATGATCGCTTCCTCACCGTTTCGTTGCTGATGGGTTGATTATCTCCATTCGCAACGAAGGCGTAATCATACCGCGGTCTAGGAGACGTACATCAAAGGTCCATCGGGGATCGACGCGTCCGAGGGGGCATGTCGGTAAACCGCTGCAGGTCTCAGCTCGGCGCTTACGCTGAAGCCGCCATCATCCCACGCGAAACCGCGTTCATGTCGGCAGAGCGCGGATCCGGATTGCCTGAAGATCATGCTCAGCAGAATTGAAGCTCAATCTCGGGTGTCAAAAGCAACGCTTCGTCATTTTGTCTGGTGCCCGGCCCGGACGTGTTCTGCTGGGGAGCGACGGTGCGATCCGAAGATGTCGGCGAGCGTATCGAGCATCGTCTTGGCCGCACCGGATTGAAGGGAATAAAAGATCGTCTGGGCAGCCCTTCGCGTCTGCACGAGCCCCTGTTCTCGAAGAATTGCCAGATGCTGGGAAGTCGAAGATTGGCTCAATCCCACCTCATCGGCCAGCACGGTCACCGACACTTCCCCCTCGGTCAACAGATGCAGAATGTGAAGCCGTTTGGCGTTCCCCATGGCCGACAAGAAGCTTGCTTCGCTGTCGAAGGCGCTGGTTTCAGGGGAAGGCGCGGCTGGCGATCGATTGTTCAGGCGTGATCTCCTTTATGAAATCCAAGCCGGGCATGAGGTCATATCCCCGAGCTTTAATTTAGAGATAACGCATGCGGGTCACGGCGAAACCCATTGCCGGCGCCGCGCCGTCTTTTTCAACGCAAATTGGATACGGCGCGCATCAAATGGACAGGCAATTGATGTTCGAGGCCGGCATTCTTGGTCTTGGAACGCGGCCCGGCAAGAAAATTAGCGCGAGCCGGCCTGCCGCATTTGCGCCGGCAGCGTCTCCCAGGCCCGGATCAGTTCGCCGATCGAACCGGCCTCCATCTTGTGCATGACGTTGCTGCGATGAAGTTTGACCGTCACTTCGCTGATGCCGAGGTCGAAGGCGATTTGTTTGTTGAGGCGTCCGCGCGCCACTTCATGCAGAACTTCGCGCTCGCGCTGCGTCAGCGTCTCCAGGCGTTTGACATTGCGTTTGGCGATTGCGGCTTCGGCCCGTCGTTCGGTATCCATCGCAATGGCCGCAGTGATGGCGTCGAGCAGCGTCTGGTCCCGCACCGGCTTGGTGAGAAAATCCACCGCGCCGGCCTTCATCGCCTGGACGGTCATCGGGATATCGCCATGGCCGGTCAGAAAAATGATCGGCTTGGAAATGCCGTTTTCGGCCAGATGGCTCTGCAGGTGAAGGCCGCTTGCTCCGGGCATACGCACATCGAGGATCAGACAGCCGGGGTTTTCCAAGAGATCGGCATCAAGCAATTCGCGGGTCGAGGCAAAACTGATCGATTGAAAACCCGCCGACAGGATAAGCTCCGACAGCGCCTCGCGAACCGATGCGTCGTCATCGACGATAATGACGAGCGGCTGATCTTCTTCATATCTGCCCTGCAGTGATAACGGCGCCGATCTCCGCAGCAACGGCTGGTCAACTCTCATGTTACCCTCCATCTCTCGAGTGGTGTAAAGCATTGGCGATAGCCGCCAGCAGGGCCTGGGCATCGAAGGGCTTGCGGAAGAAACCTCCGCCTCCCTGGGCGCGGCCCTGATCCGCGATCTCGTGGCGGCCCGTGATCAGGAACACCGGCAACTCGGGACGTGATTTTCTCACCAGGTCACGAAGCTCGAAGCCGTCGATGCCGGGCATTCCGATATCGGTGATGAGCACATCAAGGTCCGACAGCCCGCTGACGAGCAGCGAGCCCGCCGACGGGAAGCCGCGGGCCACATAACCCGCCGATTCCAGAAGGTCGCCCATCGATTCAAGCAGTCTTGGATCGTCATCGACAATTGCGACGACATGTCTTGTTTCGTTCATGTTCAATTCCCCCCCACCCGGCGCGAGTGGGTAATCGGTATTTCCAGTTTCTCCGCGATCCGCACGAGATCGGCGAGCGACGCCGCCGCCATTTTCTGCATCACGTTTCTTCTATGGATCTGCAGTGTGACTTCGCTGATCCCGAGTTCGGCTGCCGCCTGCTTGTTGAGAAGACCGCTGACAACGAGCGGCAGCACTTCGCGCTCGCGCGGCGTCAGGTCGAGATAATGTCGTCTGAGCATGTCGAGCTCGGCGCGTCCCGATCGCTTTTCCCGATCCTCGGCGAGTGCCGCATGGATTGCCGCCAGGAGATCCGCGTCACTGAACGGTTTTGTGAGGAAATCGACGGCGCCGCTTTTGATCGCTCGCACGGAGGAGGGGATGTCGCCATGCCCGGTAATGAAGACGATCGGCGGGTGATCCCCGTCGGCGATTTGCCTCTGCAGGTCGAGGCCGTTGATGTCGGGCAGTTCGATATCGAGGATGAGGCAGGCGGGTAGATCCGGCTTGTCCGCTTTCACGTAGTCGCCGGCCGATTCGAAGGCGATGGCGCGCATGCCGTGCGCGTCCAGCAGCTCGCCGAGCGCTTCGCGGATGCGTTCATCGTCATCGACGATGAAGACAATATGGTCGTCCGCCGTCATGACGCCGCCTTTGTTTCAATGGGCAATGTGAAGATCAACGTCGCTCCGTGCGGATTGTTCTTCTCTGCCCATAAACGTCCGCCGTGCAGCTCGACGATCGAGCGGCAGATCGCCAGACCCATGCCCATGCCGTTTTCCTTGGTCGTGAAGAACGGCTCGAACATCTTCTCGGGAAATTCGATACCTCCGCCGCGATCGCTGATTTCGGTCTGAACCGCATTGCCCATATGGCGCACGCGCATCCCGATCACCCTGTCACCGGCGACGGCGTCCATCGCCTCGATCCCGTTGCGGACGAGATTGATCAGAACCTGCTGGATCTGGATGCGATCGATGGCGATGAACGGGAGGTTTCCATCGACCTCCACATCCATCCTGGCGCGCCGCCGCGCCGCTTCGTCGGCCATGAGGTTGCGCGCTTCATCGATGACGCTTGAGAGCGTCGTGTAAGCCCGCCTGTCTGCGGATTGTTTGAACAGGGCGCGGATGCGGCTGACGACGTCTGCGGCCGAGTTGGCGTCGCGGACAATGCGTTCGACCGTCCTCTGCGCCCGCTCCATGTTCGGGGGCTCGGCCATGAGCCAGCGCTGGCAAGCATGCGAGTTGGCGACGACGGCTGCGAGCGGCTGATTCACCTCATGGGCTATGGAGGCCGAGAGTTCGGCGAGGCTCGCCACCTGGCTCGCCCGCGCAAGGCCTTCCCGTGCCTGACGCAGATCTTCCTCCGCCCGAACCTCTCCGTCGATATCAAGGCAGATGACATTCCACTGGACGATCACGCCGTCTGCATTGCGCATCGGCGCGGCGCGCGTTTCGACCCAACGATATTCTCCATCGAACCGGCGCAGACGGTGCCGTCGCGCATAGGGTTCGCCGGTGTGCAACGAATGGGCATAATCCTCTTTGACACTCGCCACGTCGTCGGGATGGACGCCGGCATCGAGTGTGCCGTCCAGCCGGGTTTTCCCCGTTCCATCAAGCTCTTCGAGCTTATATCCGAGGAAATCGCGGAGCTGAGGGTTGCGGTATACCGGTTCTCCATCGGGCGCCGCGCAATCGATCATTGCCGGCAGCGTTTCGACGATCTGCCAAAGTGAGCGTTCTCTCTCGCGCAACTCCTCCTCAATACGCAATTGGTCGTCGATGTCATGGGTGAGGCCGTACCACTGGATGATTTGCCCGCTCTCGTCCCTGAGCGGCTCGGCGCTGCCTTTGACCCAGCGGTAGACGCCATCAGCGCGCCGCAGGCGATACTGCTTTGAAAAGCGCTCGCCGGTGGCGAAGGAATGGTTGAGCGCTTCTGCAAGGCTCCCCGCATCGTCTGGATGGACGGCAGCTTCGATGAGCGCCGCCAGTCGGCTCATGCCCGGCTTTTCCATATGAGCGATGTTGAGACCCAGAAAATCGATCAGACGCTGGTTGAAGAAGGTCGGAGCGCCTTCCGGATCAAGCCGCCAGAGCAGGCTCGGAACCATGTTCACGAGTTGCGAAAGCTCCCGCTCCCGGTCGCGCAGCGCTTCCTGCACGCGCATCTCATCGTCGATGTCGACCGATATCACGTACCATTGGACGATCGCGCCATTTTGATCCCGCAGCGGCTCGGCGCGGCCGTCGACCCAGCGGTAGGCTCCATCGACACGGCGCATACGGTATTTTATCGAGAAGGGATCGCCGCTGACGAGGGAACGGTGAACCGTCTCAAGGAGTCTCGATGAATCGTCGGGGTGAACGAGGGTGTGAATAACCGACGAGAGGCGGCTCATGCCCGGCTTGTCCATATCCCCTACGTCGAGACCGAAAAAATCAATCAGGCGCTTGTTGAAGAAGACCGGCTCGCCTTGCGGCGTCAGGCGTCTAATCTGCGCCGGGACCATGTCGACGAGCTGAGAGAGTTCGCGCTCGCGATCCCGCAATGCCTCCAAGGCGCGCACCTCTTCGTCGATGTCGAGAGAAACGCCGTACCATTGCACGACCGTTCCGGCGTCATCGCGCCGAGGTTCCACCCGGCATTCCGCCCAGCGGTAGGCGCCGTCCTTTTCGCGCCAGCGAAATCGCATCGCGCTGCCGCCGCCGCTTTCGAAACAATTCTGCAGCGTGCGCTGAACGTCAGGCGCGTCTTCTGGATGGATCAGCTGCTGCAGCAGCTCTTCGATGCGCGGCTCGCCGAGCGCGTCGAAATTGGCGATGACGGCCCGGAAATGGTCCTGATAGCGCTTGTTGAAATAAACCGACCCGCTCGTCGGCTCGACGCTCCAGACGCGAACCGGGACCGCGTCGATCATCTGCTGCAGCGCTCGCTCGCTTAGGCGCACCGCCTCTTCGGCACGGACCTGATCGTCGATGTCGTGGCAAAGACCGTACCACTGGACGATGTTTCCCGTCTGATCCCGCATCGGCTCGGCGCGGCTCGACATCCAGTGATAGGCGCCGTCGGCGCGGCGCAGCCGATACCGCATGGCGAAGTTCTCGCCGGTGGCGAGGCAATGGTTGAGCGCTTCCCCGAAGCCCATCGCATCATCGGGATGAATGATGGCCTCGACGACTGATTGCAGCCGGCTCATGCCTGGCCTGTCCGAATCCGCGACATCGAGACCGAGAAAATCGACCATCCGTCTGTTGAAGAAGGTCGGTTCGCCCTCAGGTGTCAGGCGCCAGACGTGGCTCGGCACCAAGTCGACGAGCTGCGAGAGCTCCTGCTCCCGCTCGCGCAATGTCTCCACGCTTTGCCGCAATGTGCTGACGGCCAGCTGGTGTTGCCTGGATATGGCGGCGACGATCAACGCCGAAAATGCCGAGATGGCCAGAAAAAGCTGCAGCATGATCTGCTTGTGTTTCTGGGATTCGTGATCGCCGACAAATTCGCTGGTCCCGGTTGCCGTGAAGACGGCGGTGATCAGAGCAAGGAGAACGAGCGATATGGCCGCGCCCTTGAACTCGAAGCGGACCGCGGCCCAGAGAAGAGGCGGCATGATGATGTAGGCGAAGGGAAGGTAGCCACTCAGCGAAAGAGCCGCGACACCGAGGAAAATCAGTCCAAGGACGCCAGCTTCCAGCCATTGTGCCACCGAAAGCCGGGTCTTGCCGCGCCAGTTGTGGAAGACGGCGAGCGCCAGCGGCGCGACGATCAGGACGCCGGTTGCATCACCGATCCACCAAAGGGGCCAGGCCGTCACGAAGGATTGCGATTGTATTCCAAACCACGCGAGCGTTGCACTTCCCACCGTCGCGCTGACGATGGGCGCAACTCCGGCCCCCAGGACGACGAATGCAAGAACTTCCTGCAAGGTTTCCAGCTGTGCCGGCCGCTTCAAGACCCGATTGACCAGCCATGCCGCGACGACCGCTTCAAGAGCATTGCCGACATAGATCAGAAAGGCCGCAGGCAGCGGACTGTGGAACCAGATGGCATTGCTGAGCAGCTCTGCCAGGCAGCCTCCCAATATCCACCATAGCCAGCTGCGCCTGGGGGCGAGGATGAGCGTGGCGATGAAAAGTCCGCCCGGAGGCCAGATGGAAATGCCCGTTCCCGGCACGATTGCCAGCGACTGGGCGAAGCCGCAGCCGAGCACATAGGCGGCGATGAAGAGCCCCAGATACAGGGCGCGGGGGCGGTGCGACCAAACGCTCATCATCAACCACTCCTGTCGGGCAGGCAAAACGCGGGGATCGTCAGCATTCGGTGCAGCACTTGTTCTTGATGTCGGGGCCGGCGAGCTCATGCTCGAACCGTAATCCCGTCACCTCACAGCCGCAACTCATGGAAATCCATACATTGCGCGGAGAGGTAGTGTTGCGTCGACGCCGGATATTCAGCGCGAACGAGGAGTGAGGGCCGGTTCGGTTCCCGGTCGATTATTCTAAACCTTGGGTCTGTTCGGCTATACCTACGGCTAAGATGTTCACCCTCACGCATGATGGAAGGGTTTTGGCTTTCCGGTCAATGTCGACCCAAAAGATTGCAAGGATGGCTGACATGAAAATTACGGTGGTGGGAGCAAGCGGTCTCATCGGGACGCAACTCTCGGAGCGCCTGCGCCGGTCAGGCCACGAGGTCACGGCCGCCTCCTTGTCGGTTGGCGTCGACACCGCTACCGGCAAGGGCCTCGACGCGGCCGTGGCGGAAACCGATATCATCGTTGATGTGACCAACGCCGCATCATTTGGTGACAGCGCTGCATTGGATTTTTTCAAGGCTTCGACGAAGAATTTGCTTGCCACCGCCGCTGAAGCCGGCGTCGGGCATTATCTCGCCCTCTCCGTCGTCGGCACGCCGCTGCTGGTGGAAAGCGACTATTTTCGCGCGAAAATGGTGCAGGAGAATCTTATCCGCGCGTCAAATCGCCCCTATACGATCCTCCGCTCTACGCAGTTTTACGAGTTCATCAGCGGATTGATCGATATCGGCGCGCAAGACGATGTCTTTCGACTGCCGCCGGCCTTGATGAGGCCGGTCTCAGCCGGGGACGTCGCCGCCTTCCTGGCCGAATTGACCGTCGCAACGCCTTTGGGCGGTGTCGTCGAAATCGGCGGCCCGGAACAGTTCGGTGTCGACGAGGTCGCACGGATCTATCTCGCTGCAAACGAAGACCAGCGGCAGGTGATAACGGATCCGTCCACGTCGTATTTCGGGGTCGAATTGACCGGCGACGCACTGCTTCCGGGCGCTGGCGCGCGGATAGCGTCCGAGAAGCTCTCCGAATGGCTATATCAATCGATGGCGGATTAGATCGTGTCGATCGGCATTTGTCGGCCGTTTCGCTCCTCAATCGGCTTTTCTCAGCCTTCTCGCATTGCCGGTTTGGGCATCGGACGAGGTCTTTGCGGAACACATGATTTATATCGAAGTTCTATCCCCGATTCACGCTGCAGCCGGCACGCCCGATGTTCATCGGTGGTTTGAAGCCTGCCTGCGAGATCGGAGACCGCGACGTGCCGGAAGTGTCGATAGATGATCGGGAGAAACGGAAGGCGCGGCGGGCGGAGCGGCGGCAGAAGCAGCGCGAGGCCAACGTCGAGCGTGCCGCCAAGATGCACGAAGCCAGGGTCGACGCCGGGGAACGAAGGGTAGCGATCTCTGACGGCCATGCCGAGGGGAGGGTCCACATCGGTTGCTCGGGCTGGTATTACTGGCATTGGCAGGGTTCCTTCTACCCCGCCGATCTTCCTCGAAAGCAATGGTTTTCGTTTTACGAGCGAGAGTTCGAGACGGTCGAGCTGAACGCGCCGTTCTATTCATGGCCAACAGTTGCCACGGTGAAAACCTGGCTTCGCCAGGTGACTGGCGATTTCGTCTATACGATCAAGGTGTGCGAGTTAATCACGCATATCAGGCGTTTCGAAGAGACCGACGATCTGATCAGAGATTTCGGTTATATCGCGGATATGCTCGACAAGCGGATGGGGTGTTTCCTTTTCCAGCTGCCGCCGAGTATCCGCTATTCGCCCGACACTCTGCAGCTCATCCTTCGCCAGCTCGATCCGCAGCGCCGGAACGTTGTCGAATTCCGCCACAAAACTTGGTGGAACGACGAGGTGTTCAAGCAGTTCGAGGCTGCCGGCGCGATCTTCTGCTCATGTAGCGGGCCGCGTCTTCCAGACGAGTTGGTGAAGACCGCTGACGATATTTACATTCGTTTCCATGGCACCACGCGATGGTACCGTCACGATTACAGCGAAGCCGAGCTGACGGTCTGGGCCGAGCGGATAAAGAGCAGCGGAGCGAAAACGGTCTGGACCTACTTCAACAATGACAGAGACGCTCACGCCATCAACAACGCCAAGATGCTGTCGCGACTTCTAGGCGAACGGTAATTCCATTGCTACCAACGTCAGTCTCCGTCAGACAGTTGCGCGGCTGACGCGGGATGTCGGCCGCTGTCACCACCTCTTGCCTCATGAATGATGGCACCCGCTCCCTGATATCAGCTGTGACGAAGGTTCAAGAAATCTTCATGAAAGCTCAGGGTTGAAATGGTGGAGCGCGGCTCCAAATCCCGTCGGCGGTCGTCGAAACTAGAGGGGATGGGCGTATGGGCAGCGCATATATCGATCGGCTTTGCCAGGTTAAATCAGCCTTGGCTTTGGTCGTTCTTTTCTGCCTTCTCTCCTCCCCCCGGGCATTGGCAGCGCCCGCCGATATTGGCGGCCTGACGGTGAGCTTGCCTGATCCCGCTTCCGGCTGGCGGAAAGCCGGCAACGGCAATCTCTTCATGCTGCAGAAGGATTTTCCGGAAACCGAGGACGACAAGCGCGGGAGCGCCCTGATCCAGATCACCAAGCCGCTTTCGGCTGCGCGCAACTCCCTTCCGGCCGGCATGAAGACTTTCGTCGCGACGCTGCCCGACATGGCCAAGGAAGATATTCTGATCAAACATTCCGGGATCACGATAAATGGTCACGACATCCGCGTGGAGGAACGCTGCTGCGTCCACCAGAAGAATGTCAGCATCAATCAGATCGTCGTCGGCATCGCCGGCAACAGGCGGCAAGCCTATCTGCAGCTTGTGCTCTTGAACCTCGACGGCGACAGAAGCCAAAGTGCCGAAACCGATTTCGAGGCGCTCGTGCGTTCGGTCAAGCTTGATCCTTCCGACAAGGATTTCGATCTCGTGCCGGCAGGCGGCGACGGCGGGCTCGACGGCGTCTTCACCCATCTCGATACGGGTGTCCGCCCGAACGTCTTCGGCGGCGTGGATTTCTATTCCGATAGCGAGATCACCATGTTCGATCCGAAGGGCCTGTTCAGCACGGAACTGCCGAAGGGCGGCCGGAGCATTGCCGAGCACTGCAGGGAAAACCCGACCGACTGCGGCCTTTACAAGCTCACCGGCGGCGGCTTCTTCTCGTCGGCTGGGTCGATCGAAATGCGCAGCGTCACCTCTGCCTATGGCACGATGGAGACCGAGACGAAGCCATTTTCGAAAAGGGGCGACGACTTGGTTATTGACGAGGATGACCATCATGCGGTGCCGCCGTTTGAGGATGGCGCGACGCTCGACGGCGAATGGGTTTCCACCTCTGCCTCGAGCGGCATGAGCGCGACCTCATCGGGATCGGTCGCTTCCAGCCATACGCTGACACTTCATCGAAACGGCACGTTCGAACGCACAGGCTGGTCCGGCGCCGCGATGACGAACGAAATCGGCGGATCACGATCGGGCGTCACCACATCGGGCAACCGGCCGGGCGCCAGCGGACGCTATACGCTTTCTGGTTATCGTCTCGACCTGACCGATGCGAGCGGTAAGACGGAAAGCATGAGCATATTCGAACCGGACAAAGGCTCCGACGGGCTCCTGGTGATCAACGGAAGCAACTATCTGAAAGAGGACGGACAATAGGTAGACAGAGCCTTTGGTCCCGCCGGCGGCGTCACAAAAAATTCAATAAAGTCATGTGCATAACGAGAGCGTCGCCCTTGCTCACGAGCACCTTGGGAAGGTGCGAATGACCCGCCGACTGGTCCCGGAAACTGCCAGATTTGCGCGCTCGTCTCACACGCCTCGACCCATCTTTGGTTAAGCATTTGTAAATCGGTCACGAATCGCGGCATATGGGAACTGCGCAACTGAAGCGCTTTCGTTCAAAATTGCGCAGTTATTTGGGAAACAGATCATGCAGCCGAGTCTTGCTCTTCAGGACGACCAAGAGCATCTGCCGTCGCTTCTGGCAACAGATGCGAAGGAGTTGTCCTATCAGCTTCAGCAGCATCAGGCAAAAATCTTCCCTCCGCTGTCGCAAAAGACCATCAGGACATTCTCGCCGGCGGAAGCTGCAGCCTTCATCGGCATCGGCGAAGGTTATCTCCGGCAGGTGGCTGCCGATGGCCATGGGCCGGATCCGCTGGCAAACGGACGGAGGCTCTATAGCCCAGCGGATATGGATCGGATTCGCCGGGTCCTCGACGAGCGAAACGGCACGCCGAAATATGTGCCGGCCCGCAGGCCGGGAGAAAAGCTTCAGATCGTCTCCGTCATGAATTTCAAAGGCGGCTCGGGCAAGACCACGACCGCAGCGCATCTGGCCCAGTTCATGGCGCTGAGGGGCTACCGGGTGCTTGCCGTCGACCTCGACCCGCAGGCTTCCTTATCCGCCTTGTTCGGCCATCAGCCGGAATTCGACGTTGGAGAGGGCGAAACGATCTACGGCGCGATCCGCTATGAGCAGCCGTGCCCCATCGCCGATATCGTGCGCGCCACCTACACGCCCAATTTGCATCTCATTCCCGGAAATCTCGAGCTGATGGAGTTCGAGCACGAGACGCCGAAGGCGATGTCGTCGGGGAGGGCAGAGACGATGTTCTTTGCCCGTATCGGCGAGGTCCTGACCGAGATCGAAAGCCTCTACGACATCGTCGTCATCGACTGCCCGCCGCAGCTGGGGTTCCTGACGATGTCGGCGCTCTGCGCGGCAACGTCGGTCCTGATTACCGTCCACCCGCAGATGCTGGACGTCATGTCGATGTCGCAGTTCCTGACGATGACCAGCGAACTGATGTCCGTCGTGGAGAAGGCCGGCGGGCGCACCAGCTATGATTGGATGCGCTACCTGGTGACACGTTTCGAGCCGAACGACGGGCCGCAGAGCCAGATGACCGGCTTCATGCGGGCGATCTTCGGCAATCGAATGCTGCACAACGCCATGGTGAAGTCGACGGCGGTCGCCGATGCCGGCGTCACCAAGCAGACACTTTACGAGGTCGAGCGGTCGCAATTCACCCGCGGAACCTATGATCGGGCGCTGGAGTCCCTCAACTTGGTGAACAGCGAGATCGAGGCGCATATTCGCTCCACCTGGGGAAGGAAATAGTCGATGGCGCGCAAGAACCTCATCGAAATCTCTGCTCCGAGTCCGGCCAGGGTGGAAACTGTCGCGCCGCGCGACAATCGTCCGATCGCGGGATTCGTGCCGCAGGAGCGCAGTCCCGCACCTGTCGGCGGCATTACCAAGACGCTCGGCAACATTACCGAAAAAATGGAACGGGCGAGTGAACTGGAACGGCAGCTTGCCGCCGGCCAGACCATCGTCGACCTCGATCCCGGCCTGATTGACGCGTCCTTCATCTGCGACCGATTGGCGATCGATGCGGCCGAGCTCGCACAGCTTGTCGAACAGATCCGCGAGCATGGACAGCAGGTTCCGATCCTTGTGCGCCCGCACCCCGATACTAGGGGACGTTACCAGGTGGCTTACGGCCATCGTCGCCTGGCTGCAGCCAGAGAAATCGGCATCCGGGTGCGCGCGGTCGTCCGCGATCTCACCGACGGTCAGTTGGTCGTCAGCCAGGGACAGGAAAACAGCGCCCGCACCAATCTCTCCTATATCGAGCGCGCGCTTTTCGCGTCACGGCTCGAGGAACGCAGCTTTGGCCGCGATGTCATCATGGCGTCGCTCGGCGTCGATAAGGCGGCGCTGTCGAGAATGCTGATCGTCATACGGCAGGTTCCGCTTGATCTCGTCAACGCCATCGGCGCTGCGCCCGATATCGGCCGCCGGCGGTGGCTGGAACTAGGCGAGCGGCTTGAAGGCGCCGACATCGAGAGGATCATCGCCGAGTTGTCCGCGGACGACGCGCGCAAAATCTCAAGCGACGAGCGGTTTCACCGCGCACTTGTGCTGGCAACCAAGCGGACGTCGGCGCCAAAGCCGGCGATTTCCAAAACTCAGGTCAGCGGCCTGCCAGTGACGATCAAGAAGACAGCATCGGGCGCCACGTTCGTTTTCGACGGCAAGACCGCACCGGGATTCGATCAATTCGTCCAGGAAAGGCTGCAGGGCCTGTTCCAGGAGTTCAACAAGGACAGAGGAGCGTAGCGCGCAAAAGAAAAAGGCCCCCAACGACGCCGTCGTGGAAGCCCTTCTCAGATCTTAAGCACATCGAGAATCGCATTTCCACGAATCACAGTCAAGCGTCTTAGGCACCAAATTGGTGGACGGTTTTCTTTTGCCTGAACGAAGGTGAAGGCAATGGAGAGTGGATATGTGACGACGCCCTTTGGGCGGCGGCCGATGTCGCTTGGCATGCTGGCAAGCCAGCAGCTGGCCGAGAGCATCGAGCCGGGGATGAAACGCAGCAAGTGGAAGCTGTTTCGGGCAATCTGCGAGGCCCGGCCGGCACTCGGCGTGACCGATCGGGCACTGACGGTGCTAGACGCGCTGCTGACCTTCTATCCCGACGACGAGATTTCCGAGGAAAACGGCCTGATCGTCTTTCCCTCAAACGCGCAGCTTTCGCTTCGTGCCCGTGGAATGACACCCGCGACGCTGCGACGGCATCTGGCGGTCCTGGTAGAGGCGGGTCTTATCCTGCGCAAGGACAGCCCGAATGGAAAGCGTTATGCCCGCCGCGACAGGGCAGGGGCGATCGGCGAAGCCTTCGGGTTCAGCATCGCGCCGCTGCTCGCACGCGCGATAGAGATCGAAAGCCTGGCGGCTCAGGTGATTGCCGACCGAGAACTGCTGAGAGTGACCAGGGAGCGCCTGACACTCTGCCGTCGTGATATCTCCAAGCTGATCTCAACGGCGATCGACGATGCGGTTCCAGGCGACTGGGAGCAGATGACGATGATGTTTCGCGCCATCGTCGCCAGGATACCGCGCGTGGCGGGGGTCGAGGAGCTGGCTTCATTGCTCGACGAAATGGGCCTTTTGCGGGACGAAGCAGTCAACCTGCTGGAAAAGCACATCAAAAGACAAAAAATAGACGCCAATGAGTGTCAAGTTGAGCGTCACAAACAGAATTCAAACCCCAACTCCAACTATGAACTTGAACCAAGCTTCGAACCGAAGCAGGACGAAAAGGCAGCGACAAACAACGAGGGCACTACCGAACCGCCGGGTGAGCAAAAGCCGAGGTCGCTCAAGCCGGCGGCTGGAATGGTCGGTAAGGTATCGGGTGCCGCCGCTCCGGTCTCCGGCCCGGGCCTGAAATCCTTCCCGCTTGGCCTCGTTCTCCAGGCCTGCCCTGCCATTCTCGACTATGGGCCGGGCGGCGCGATCGGCAGTTGGCGAGACCTGATGGCGGCCGCCGTCGTCGTGCGCTCGATGCTCGGCGTCAGTCCGTCGGCCTACGAGGAAGCCTGCGCCGGCATGGGACCGGAAAATGCCGCGACCGTAATCGCTTGTATCCTGGAAAGGGGCGGACATATCAATTCGCCCGGTGGTTATCTCCGCGATCTCACCCGAAGGACCGAAAGAGGCGAGTTTGCGATCGGCCCCATGCTGATGGCGCTGGTGCGGGTAAATGGGTCGACGGCAAGGCATGCCGGTTGATGATGCGGGATTTACGTGCGCGAAATGATCTGCTGTCGGCTTCGCGAACACGGCAATGTCCGGCGATGTCGCGTCGCTTGCGTTGCGGGTCGCGCGGAAAGGAGTTCCTCCGCCTCGGAAATGGGATCGAGGCGACATACGCCGGCGCCGTCGGAATGGCGGCGCAACGCAAGTGGCCCCTCCGTGGCGAAGATGGCCGGGTTGCGAAAACGGAGCAGCTTCGTCCCCCGGGCCAACGCCCTTCGCTCACCGCCGGAATTCCCGATGAGCTTGCCGCGTTTGTTGTTCTCGCTCGGGAAGGTCTGGCTCGTCTTGAGCTGCGAGCGCGTCTGCGGAGCACTACGACCAAAAGTCCATGGCCGGCGCATTGGCGGGAAATGCGAAGCCTGTAAGTCTTTCCGCCATTCAAATAGTCGCCGTTCCGGTCGGTCGGGGCATTGGGGTACTGGGAACCGGCGCCGACCATTTGCTGCACCATGGCGGGCGTGTTGACCGTCGCCTGAAAGAAAAACAGTGTCCTGGCGTCGAGATTGCGGTCGCCTCTGGCTTCGTCCCGGAGCCACTGATAGTTGCCGCCCAAGAAGGGTCATGCTCCAGGCGCTATTCGGATAGAGTTGGACGCCGTCGCCGCGGGCGGTTGCGTTGCCGGCAGCCACCGCGTCGACCAGCAGCTTCTTCATCAGCTGATCCGGAGCGAAGGGCGTGCCCTTCTCGATGCCGACAGAGGCAAAGAGACCCAGCAATTCAAAGGTCGAGCATCGAGGTCGGCTCACGTTCGATGACAGTGTGGAGCTCCTCGAAGAAATCGAAGTCGGCTCCGCCCCAAGGCTGGAAGTCTTTGTCGATGCCTTCGGCCCGCGGGCAACGGCGACGTCGCCCCACTTGCTGACGCCATAGTGCCCAGCCCGTTTCCGCGGTGTGGAATTTTCGACTAAAGGCGCCGTGTTTTTATTTCAGGGCGTGCTCGATCCGCTCGATGTTGTGGGTCGGCACGTTGTCGCCGCGCTCGGCCGACTTGATTTCGTCGACCGTCAAGCCAGTCGTGATCGCCAGATCTTCGAGGCTGTAGCCCTTGGCAAGTCGGTCTTCCTGCAGGGCCGCAGCGGTCTCGATATTCCTCGACACGTGATCCATCGTCTTCTCCGAGTTTTTGAAATTGATTCTTGTACGAGGGTTCCATCCCTCGATGGCAGCCGGCGTTCACTTCTGCGGCGTCGCTTCCACAGATGCAAACCCGAGCTGCCGCAGCCGCTCGGTCTTCTCTTCGCGGCGCTGGCGTTCCTCGGCGGCTGATTCCTGCGCGATTGTATTCGTTCGCTCGACCGCGGCCGCGCGTTGGCCGACGGTCAAGGTTCTTTTGATCCTCGATATCATGCTATCCATCTAAGATGAGCTTATCGATAAATGGTGGTCAGTCCCAGATCTCCAATGCATGGCTGCCCTTCGCTCGGCGCGGGGATCCGCCTACTGAAGGGGCCGCGAGCGGTACTGCCTTTCCGGGAGACCGATCCAGCCCTATGATTCAGAGGCACCTGCGTGAAAACCCAGGCAGATTGGAGAGAGCGATGCGGAAGTGTTTAGGCGCGCTAACGGCTGGAGTCTTTCTCCTCCAGCCATGCTTCTTCGCCAACGCACAGGCACCGAATGCGCTGGAGAGGGCCATCGGAGATGCGCAGCCATGCAGGTCGTTGAAGACCAAGGTATCGAGCTTCGGCATCAGTGTAGAGGTAGGCGTCGACAAGCTCGATTCCGTAAAGATCGAAAACCTGCAATTGTCGGTTAATGGCGACACCGCGGAGGCGAGCGCCCGCGGCACGCTTGCTTGCAAGACCTCAGACGAAGCGCTGGTCGAAGGAGGGTTTTCAGCGACTGCTGAGGTTCGTCTGAACATCGACCTGGCGACCTGCAAGGCGACCGAGACCTCCATTGAGATCGTGAAGACCGGTGGCCGGTTCGGCGACATCGTCATGGGGCTGGAGACCGAAATCTCCGGCGCCCTCCGGCGAAGTCTGGAGAAGAACTTGGCAAAGCTTTGCGAAAAGTGACGAGGCTTGCGGCATCGCAGGTGATCTGCAGCGCCTCGATCAAATCACCAACGGGCGCTTGGCGAATGCTCGCGGTCGGATATCGATTCTGACGAGTATCGCCGCAAGCGCAGAGCTTGGCGCGGCTATGTTCGACCACCATTAGCCCAAAAAGGGTCGTGTGGAATAACGCTCAGGTTGATCGCTTAGAAGTTGTGGATCGGTCAAAATCGATCCTCGCGCAGACGAGGATGACATGGGCCGAATATCCGACCACGCGGGCTTGCTAATAGGGAACTCGGTTGCGTTCGATAATACTACTCGGCGGCTTTGCCGCATGGGGTTCTCGTCCGGGAGGACCAATGGTCCGATGATCTCGAAATCGCATGGCATTGCGTGCTGGTCGGTGCCCAGCAGTGCAAGGGACCAATAATTGGGATCTTCTCCGAAGACAGTCGAGACTTGTACAACGGTGAGCTTCCCGTCGAAGTGCTTTGCTGAACGCGCCCAGTAATAGGCTTCCGGAACCAAACTCGCGGTAAACATAACGCTCACTCCCGTTCGAGCGCGGAGGATATCAGAATTGTTATAAATGAACATGCCGCATGGTGCGCCCCCTGCAAACAGGCCATCACCAAGCGACATGGACCGGCGGCATCGTTCTCGACAACGTCCAGATGAACAAGGGCTTCTAGGTCCCGAAAGGCAGCTTCGACGCCGCGAAAGGTCGAAGCTCCAGCACATCGGGAACGGTGAACTCGCGGGGCATCTGGGCCGCTTGCGCGATTGCCAGCTAAAGCTCAACCGAAGCTTACCTCTGTCACTTGGGGCGTAGCGCAGCCGGCAGAAGGGCTTCACCGAAGTCCTGATACGACACCGGCCGAAGGAACCGGTAGATGGCCAGCGTTCCGACCGAGGTCGACCTGCCATCGGCGGTCGCCGGGTAGGGGCCGCCGTGCACCATGGCGGGCGACACTTCGACGCCCGTGCCGAAGCCATTCAGAAGAAGGCGTCCTGCCAACATCTCCAACCTCGGAACGAAACGTCTTGCCGTCTCCTCGTCCTCGGCCGCGACGTGCAGAGCGACTGTGAGCTGCCCTTCCAGTCCGTCTAGGACCTTTTCAAGTTCGGCGACGTCCTTGCATCGGACCACGAGACCCGCCGCCCCGAACACCTCGTCCTGCAGCTCGCGATGTTCGAGGAACGCAGTGGCCGTCGTTTCGAAGAGGGCCGCGGTTCCTTCGAATTCGCCGCCGTGCTTCCCGTTGGCGACGAGCTTCACTTCCGGATGCTTCTCGAGCCGACCAACGCCGTCCCTGAAAGCCTTCGCGATCGACCCGGTCAGCATCGTCTGTGCGGCGACGTCGGGAAGCAGATCGCGCGTCCTCGCGATGAAGGCGTCCAGTCCTTCGTCGTCGACCGCCAGGATCAGGCCGGGGTTCGTGCAGAACTGTCCGGCGCCGAGAGCCAGCGAGCCGACGAAGGATGACGCGATCTCCTCCGCACGCGACGCTAGTGCGGCGGGAAAAAGGATCACCGGGTTGATGCTCGACATTTCGGCGTAGACTGGGATCGGCTGCTTGCGTTCGGAGGCGATCTTCATCAGCGCGGTGCCGCCGCGGCGGGAGCCGGTGAAGCCGACCGCCCGGATGCGAGGATCCGCCACCAGGGCCTGGCCGACTTCGAAGCCGGTGTCGAAGAGGAGCGCGAACGTTCCGGCAGGAAGTCCTGCGTTCGCGACCGCCTTCTGAACTGCGCGCCCGACGATCTCAGACGTCCCCGGATGGGCGGAATGGGCTTTCACGATGACCGGGCAGCCGGCGGCTAGCGCGGAAGCGGTATCGCCCCCGGCGACTGAGAAGGCCAGTGGGAAGTTGGAGGCGCCGAAGACGGCGACGGGGCCGACTGGGATATTGCGCAATCTAAGGTCAGGTTTCGGCACCGGCTTGCGCAATGGATCGCCCGCGTCGAACCGCAGCTCCTGGAACCGACCGCCCCGGACTTCCTTTGCGAACAGCCGAAGTTGTCCAGTGGTTCGCGCGCGCTCGCCGTCGAGCCGTCCCCGAGGAAGGCCCGTTTCCGCCATTGCCCGGACGAAAAGTTCGTCGCCAACGCCGTCGATCTCCTCGGCTATTGCTTCGAGGAATGCCGCGCGCGGTTCCAGGTCGATTTCGCGGTAGACGTCGAAAGCTTCCCATGCGATCCGGGCCGCTTCCTCGACGTCGGCCGCCGAAGCGCCGCCGAACGAGACCGGCAGGGGCTTGCCGGTCGCCGCCTCGATGCCGAAGAACTCCCCTTTGGAGCCGCGCTTTTCAGCGCCCGCGATCAGCAGGCTGCCGGTGATGGTCATGATCGACATCCTCTCGAATCAAAAAGTATTACTTTTCAATGTAGGCTTTGGGAGGCTCGCTTGCCACCCAGAGCGGACCTTTTTCTGAGGAGCGGGAGTGCTTGCCGCCCCCGCTGAGGAAGATCGTTCATCCCAAACCGAAAAAGACCAGTTCCTGGTGGATGCGGGTGGAATTTCTCACCGCAGCTAGACCCTGCGACGCCCGCTTGTCCGCTATCGAGGAAGAGCGCGATCTCGATGAGAGCAGCCTTCAAGATCGGCACCTGTAACGTCAACGGCGTCAGCAGCCGCTTCGAGCCTTACTCACATGCTTGAGGAAGCGTCGATCGACGTCGTCTGCCTCGGAATTTAAGGCGCCGCTGCAAATGTGTCCGCTCAAGGCCATAGAGACGGCGGAATAGCTGCAGTCTGGCAGGGCCTTGCGTTGGTCAGCAAAGTCCCCATGTCAGACAGTACGTCAGCCAGATCGGTCTGCCGGAGATCATCTAAGGGGAGTTTGCATCACGCGATCCATTCTTGCAAAGGCCGTGACCTATAGCACGAATGGCGGCGAAGACGTGATCGAGATTGTCGAGCGCAGTGTTCGAGCGCCGCGCGAGGGCGAAATCCGGATCCACGTCAAAGCCGCCGCCGTCAGCCCCACGGACATCCTCCTCAGAGAGGTGGGAGCGCCTGGCGTCGAAGCGCCGATCACCCCCGGAATGGACGCAGCCGGCGTCGTAGAGGCCGTCGGCCCGAACGTCACTCGGCTCAAGGTGGGGGACGAAGTCATGGCCGCGTTGAATCCCCGCCGTCCCGAAGGTGGCGCCCAGGCTGAATTCGTCGTCGTGCTTGAAGCGTCCGCTGTCCGCAAGCCCAGCAACATAACGCTGGTTCAAGCAGCAACCCTTCCGATGAATGGGATGACCGCACTGTTGGCGCTGGAGCTGGCGTCGATACCGCAAGGGGAAACGCTCGCAGTGTCGGGCGGCGCCGGCCTTCTTGCCCATTACGCGATCGCCGCGGCAAGACGTCAAGGTATCAATGTGATCGCCGACGCCAAACCCGAGGAGCTCGAACTCGTTGACGGGTGCGGCGCGACGACCGTCGTCGAGCGGAGTGGCGACTTCGCCGCCGCTGTGAGAAAGCATGCGCCAGACGGAGTGGACGCCCTGCTCGATACCGCAGTCCTTGGCGAAAAAGCGTTCCCTGCCATAAAGGACGGCGGCGTTTACCTGCCGTTCGCGGGTGGAAAGACGAGCCGTCGCAGAGAGGAATCTACATCAGACCCGTTTGGGTTCGCGAGGTCCTGGAACGAACAGAATTCCTCGAGACCCTACGTCGGATGGTGGAGAGCGGCGAGATCACGCTCCGGGTCGCTGGCGAATTTCCTCCGGAGAAGATCGCTGATGCTCAACGGATGATGGCGGCCGGCGGGGTGCGCGGGCGTCCGGTGATCGTTTTCTGAGGAGACATCCGGTCGAGTTCGGTCGGTCTCCCTATACGCCATCTTCATTCAAAGAGAACCTCGGTGAGAGAGGAATGGCCTCCATCCACCGAAGGTTCCCCTTCGTCTTCTCTCTTACAGTCTGGGCCAGGATGCTCAGTTCCGTGTCGCCAGAGATGCAGCAGTCTCACGATAGGAATGCAATGGTCGACCCAGAATTTTGACCAGGCGGTCGACATCGCCATCTTCCGGGATCATGCCGTCGCTTACGTAGCGCTCGGCCATCAGGCGCATTTCATAGGCCGTCCATGTCGGCATGAACGTCGCCATATTCTGCTCGAAGCCGCTTGGATCATCGCCTCCGTAGACGATGGGACGGCCGAGGACTTCGGTCCAGATCGCGGCGACACCTTCGCCGGTCAACGTGTCCGGACCGACCAGGTTGATTGTTTCCACAGGAAGCTTGCCGGACGCCTGGTCGCGGCGGACGAGTTCGATCGCCGCCACTTCCGCAATGTCGCGGGCATCCACCATCGCCACGCCCTTGCCGCCGATGGGCATGGGATAGACGCCATGATCAAGAACGACGTCCTTGATCATGACTTCGTTGTCGATGAAGTAGCTCGGACGCAGGATCGTAGCGCTGAAGTCCATCTGCTTCAGCATCTGCTCTGCACCGGACTTCACCGCGAAATGCGGGACGTTGACGAAGCGATCAGCATGGATGACGGACAGGTAGACGACGCGTTCGATGCCGGCTTCGCGGGCGAGGTTGAGGGTGATGATGGCCTGCGTGAATTCATCGCCAGTCACCGCATTAAGTAGGAACAGAGTGCGGACGCCCTTGAAGGCGTTACGCAGGGAGGCGAGGTCAAGGATCTCGCCCTGAACAACTTCAACGTCGATCGGAAAGTTCGCCTTGGAGGCGTCGCGGGTTAGGACCCGGACCTTTGCGTTTCGAGAAACGAGCTGTTCGACGACATGGCGGCCGACGCGGCCAGTTGCGCCGATTACGAGTATTGTCATGGAAGTTCTCCGTTGGTTGTTGACAACCCGAATATGAATGGATCACTAATGATCCAATAGGCAGATAATCTGGACACGTCGTCCCACTGGTGGAACATCAATGGATCTTCTCGGTCTCGCCGATTTCGTTCTCGTGGCCCGGCATGGCGGCTTCGGCAAAGCTGCGCGTGCGACGGGGCGTCCGAAAGCGACGCTTTCTCGACGTGTTACGGACCTGGAAGCGAACCTCGGTATGCGCTTGGTTGAGCGTGGCGCTAGGATGCTTATGCTCACGGAGGAGGGGCGGGCGCTCCAGGAGCGTGCCGGAGCGCTTCTGACGGAGCTCGACGAGACGACGACTGCAATCGCGGCAGGGGGCGACAAACCTCGTGGCAGACTAAGGGTCAGTGCGCCGTTGTTGTTCTCACAGACGGCGATCGGTAAGCTCGCCGCCAGCTTCGCTCTGAAGTATCCAGAGGTGAGGGTGGAGGTCACCACTGAGGATCGCGTCGTCGACATGGTCGAGGAAGGGTATGACCTGGTGATCCGCGTCAATCCCGATCCCGACAACACCCTCGTCGGCCGCGTCTTCCTTCGAGACCGTTTGGTTGTGGTTGCACCTGCAAGACTGGAATTTCCAAAGAACGATGCCACGGTTCCAGTAATCGTGCGCGGCCCGCCGGGCGCGATGGATGCGTGGACAATAACGACGGCTGCCGGCGCAGCCTCCATCAATGTCAAACCCATACTCGGTCTCTCGTCTCTGTTGAACGTCCGCGACGCCGTGAGGATGGGCGTCGGAGCAGCCCGACTTCCCATCTCCCTCGTCAGTGACGACATTGCTTCGGGCAAGCTTTTGAAGTGGGGCGACGTGCAAGCATCTGAGATCGGCCTGTGGGCGCTCTATCCCTCAAGGCGCTTGCTCAGCGCGCGGGTGTCTGCGTTCCTTGCCCATCTGAAAGCCGCATTTCCAAATGGCACATCGGATGAGCTTTCAGCTTACATCGACGGATGATCTTGAAGGCACGGGAACCGCTTCCGGCACAGATCGCCGTCCGGGTGGCACATGCGTTCGCAACCCATGCAGAACCGACGGCGTAACCGCACAAAGCTCACTCCCGCTCGGAACTGCGCGAGCAAGGCTTTCCGTTCGAGGCGGTCCCGGCGGTCTGGCAAATACTTGGTGGCAGTTACTAGCTAATTGCGCAATTGTCGGTTCGGAAAAGCAGGGCGCTAACTCCGGTTTCGGAATACCGATGCGGACAGGGATGAGGCGCTCACGCGGATACATCATCGCCCTCATCCCCCGTTTGGAGCCTTTCAATTCAGTCCTGAAAGGCTCCAGTGCGCCGGGCTACTTGGCGACATGCCAAACACCGCCGACGCCATCGCCGGTCATATCTCCAGGCTTCTTGTCTCCAGCGAAGGTGTAAAGCGGCTTTCCTTCGTACGCCCACATCTCCTTGCCGTCGGCCGCCTTGACTAGTGACCATTCACCTTCGGCCTTGGCCTTGGCGGCGGCGTGGAAGGCAGGCCATTTCTTCAAGCAGGCCTCGTCGCAGTTTGATTTGCCCATGGCGTCCTTGTCGAACGTATAGAGTGTCATACCTTTGGCGTTTGCAAGGATCTTACCCATCTTTGTATCAACCATTTTGGCCGGTTCCGCTGCAAAGGCCGAAAAGACGGTTGCAGCCAACAAGCCCATGGAGACGATCAGCGTTTTCATGATTACCTCCAGTTTGGGAGTGCCAGCGGGATGCTGACAGGGTCCGGTATGAGCAAGAAACGCTCCGGCGAGGTGGCGGTTCCGTGATCTGACTGACGGCGATACAGATTTCGATTTGTCTTGTGACCGGCAGCCGGGGCTACCATCTCGATACCCTCGACTGCCGACAGGACGGAGATCGCCGGAGTAATGATTGCGTCGCCGAGGAAGAGCGAGACGCCGACGACGCCCAAGACAAGCACCCATTTGGGGCGACCGGTCAGGTGACCTTGCCCCGTTGAAATAATCCATTTTGAAGTAAGCTCTGGCCCATTGAGAGGACCAGGGAATGAAGCGCAATCGTTTCACAGACGAACAGATTATCGGCATTCTGAAGGAGCACGAGGCAGGCACTCCGGTCGCGGAGCTTTGCCGCAAGCACGGCGTCAGCGATGCCAGTATCTATAAGTGGAAAGCCAAGTTCGGCGGCATGGACGTATCCGAAGCCAAGCGGTTGAAGACGCTGGAGGACGAGAACACGAAGCTGAAGCGGCTCCTGGCGGATGCCATGCTTGACAATGCTGCTTTGAAAGACCTTTTGGGAAAGAAGTGGTGACGCCCGCAGCCAGCGGAACGCTGTCACTCATCTGATGAGCCACCATCAGATGAGTGAACGGCGGGCGTGTAAAGCCATCGGCGTTTGCCGGATGACGATCCGTTATGAAACGAGCCGCAGCGACGATCATGAGCTTCGCGAGCGAATGAAGGCATTGGCGCATGAACGCCGCCGCTTTGGATATCGACGCATTCATGTGCTGCTCCGGCGGGATGGTCACCTCGTGAACCACAAGAGGCTCTTCCGGCTCTATCGGGAAGAGAAGCTGACGGTGCGCAAGCGCGGCGGTCGCAAGCGAGCGATAGGCACGCGAGCGCCGATGCTGGTGCCGATGATGGCCAATGACCGTTGGTCGCTAGACTTCGTGTCGGATCAGTTCACCGATGGGCGCAGGTTGCGGATTCTGACCGTCGTCGATGATTGCACGAGGGAGTGCCTGGCGCTCGTCGCCGATACATCGCTTTCCGGTCTTCGCGTCGCACGGGAGCTTGACCGGATCATCGAGGAGCGCGGCAAGCCGAGGATGATCGTCAGCGACAACGGCAGCGAGTTCACCAGCAACGCGATCCTGCAATGGGCGGACCGGACCAAGGTTGACTGGCATTACATCGCGCCTGGCAAGCCTATCCAGAACGCCTTCATCGAAAGCTTCAACGGGCGGCTGCGAGACGAGTTCTTGAATGAAACTCTGTTCTCGTCGCTTGCTCACGCCCGGTCTGCGCTTTCAAACTGGCGTAGCGATTACAACGATCAACGCCCGCATTCAGGCCTTGGCTGGCTGACACCGGCCGAATTCGCTCAGACACTCAACCCGCGACGTGATGCGGTGCTGCGCAGCCGAAATGGCTCCGCACCGCAACCCGCCGCTACCGAACCAACAACAGCAACCAAAAACCGCTGGAGCGAACTCAAAACTGGATAAAACTTGGGGCAAGGTCACTTCCGGAAGGCGTGAGCGGGCTTGTTCCGATGTCTCAAGAGACGACGCCGAGCGCCGCAAGAACGAGCGCCGGCAGCCCCCGTGCCGGCGCTGATATTCCAGTTCCGGATCTTCAGATCGCATCTGGGAATTGGTCAAATGGAGTGTCCCATTGGCGCATCTCCAGAACGTTACCAACAGTTCATGAAGAGACGGTTCCTAGGAGAATAACCAACAGTTGCGACTGATCAAATATACGGAATTATGTAGCAAGTGCCACCAGAACTGCAAAAGTAAGAATGCTGCCCGCAATCATAGGCCGGGTTCATTGCCGGGCTGTTGAATGGAGTTCCAGAGGGTGGCCGGCGTAAAATCATAGCCCAAGCGGATCCATTGCATTACATCGAACGGGTGCGCGACAATGAGATCCGCACTGCCGATCTCATATCTTAAAGCCTGTAGGGTTCGCTGGCCCGAATGAGTAGTGTTCACCACTTGCGTGTCTACGACAGAAGCGTCCTTGGTTGCAAAATCCCTCAAATTGTCCGTAACAAGAATGTCGGCTTCGGCGCCAAAGGCTGTAGCTAGCACGCCTGCATCCTCTGCGTCAGACATGGCGAAGCGCTCTTCTCCGCCCAAAATAAGATAGGGATCGAGGGAATCTGGCCCATATTTCATGATGTCGATCATGGAGCAGACGTTGACATCGAGCAGCACTCGAACAGGACGATCCATGTATTACTTCCGGTGTGCCGCGGCACGGGCGAGGGCCGTCGCTTCTTCCAACATGTCGATCTCGCTGGACACTTCTTCTGGCCCCCCGAAGCGGTGCTCGGATGCTAGGTCGGTGGTTGCTCTCTCAAGGCGAACTCGCGCCGCCGCTGCCATCATTTCACGGCCAAGCCTGTTGATAGTGTCCTGGTCGTTCTGTGCGTTTAACTCGAGTAGGAAATCACGGACACCCTTGGGTAGCCCAACGAATACTGTGATTGCGCTCGACACCGCATTCGATACGGACCTGTTTTCCATCGAGGCCACCGCCTTCAATTTAACGGCCGTTCTGCCATCGACATTCGCCGAAACTGTAGAGGACATCGCACACTCCTATAGAAATACACCATTCCCATATACCTTCTGAAGCACCCGCATCAAGATACCTATCAAGGAATGTCACATACTCACGCCTCAAGACCCGCTTCGTTGGTCGCAATTGCTCATAATTCCGTGAATATATGTTCGGGCTAAATTTCGCGCCGACTGTTGATCAAGCCGGATCTACGAACAGAACGATTTACCGTGAATCGAATTTGCTCGCCTTATAAGTCCACTCGCTGTGCGCTGTCGGCGGGATCCAATCAACACTAAATCCGGGCAGGTGCTTTCAAGCCTTTTCGAAGGTGCAAAAGGACATTGTGGAGGGGCCGGGCAAAAACAAACGTGGGAAACTTCGGCATGCAATCATACCTTTACAACTAACATGTCAGTCTGCTACGTCTAATCCCAATAATTGGGAGGAAGCATATTGACCCAGAAATTCGGGCTGTCAGTCGCTCTCGCCACGCCGTTCGACATCAATGGCGATATCGCGATCGAAGTCATGATCGCGCAGGCTAAGCGAAGCCTTGCTGCCGGATGTTCGAGCGTAACCCTGTTCGGAACGACGGGCGAGGGCTCCTCCATCGGAACGCAGGAACGGGAACGAGTCCTGGCTCGCTTGCTCGATGCTGGGATAGCAGCAGAGAAGATCGTCGTCGGCGTGCTGGTAGACGCCGCCGAAGATGCGGCGTCGCAGGCAGGTCTTGCTCTTTCCAAGGGGGTCCGCAACATTCTGCTTGCGCCGCCTTCCTACTTCAAGAACGTCAGTGACGACGGGCTCTTCAAGTGGTTTTCGGCGGTATTCGCCATCCTGGGCGACAAGGCGCGAGACATTATCGTCTACAACATTCCCTCGGTCACAATGGTTCCGCTGACCGTATCGCTGATTGGCCGGCTGCGGACCGCCTTTCCCGATATCGTCAGAGGCGTCAAGGATTCTTCCGGCGACTGGCCTTTTACGGAAACGCTATTGAAGGCGCATGGCGATCTTGTCATCCTGGTGGGGGACGAACGCCACCTGGCCAAGGGCGTGCGGCTTGGCGGCCAGGGTGCAATCTCGGGCATGGCGAATTTCGTACCGCGTGAAGTCAAGCTGATGGCGGAGGACGGCAAGGACGATTCCCGCGTCGAAGATTTCGTGGCCGAACTGCTGAAATTTCCGGTGACCGCTGCCGTGAAGGTCATGGTCGCTCACCTCAGCTCGGATGATATATGGCTTGCAGTTCGTCCACCCCTCGTTTCAATATCCGCTGAAGGGCAGGCGGAACTCGCTCTTGCGTTCGATTCTCTTTTCCGCTCGAAGGCGGCATAGGTCAGGGATGTTTCTGGGAGAGGCGATGGACGGCACAGACGAGCAGCCGACACTGCGGGAAAAGGCGTATGAGAGTTTCACGCGCCACCTGCTTGCGCGTGACGTGCGCCCCGGCCAGTTCGTTTCGCAGCGCCGCCTCGTCGAGTTGACGGGACTGACGCTCGGTGCCATCCGCGAACTCATCCCCAGGCTTGAAGCTGAAGGGCTGATCAAGACCGTGCCGCAGCGGGGGTTGCAGATCGCTCACATCGATCTCAATCTCATCCGCGAGGCATTCCAGCTGCGCGTGTTCCTGGAGAAGGAAGCCGTGGCGCTTTTCACCCGCTCTGCGTCCGACGAGACGATCGCCGGGCTTTTGAAGCAGCATCGGGATATTGCCGACGCCATTCGAAGCGGCGATGGTTCGCACGAATTGGAAGTGCACGCGCAGGCTGTCGACTGGGGCATGCACGACGCCTTTATCGATGCTTTGGGAAATACCATCATTTCGAATGCCTACCGCGTGAACTCGATCAAGATGCGCCTGATCAGCCAGGACCGGTTTCGCATCGAGGGCCACGTCGGGCCTGTCATGGGCGAGCATCTGAAGGTGCTCGAGGCAATAGAACGACGATCGGCGGAGGACGCCGTCAACAGCCTTGTCGCACACATCAATCACGCGAGAGATCGTGCGCTCAGGATATAATCGGAAATAAACAGCCGGCGGTGAGGAGATCGCCGGCAAAAGGAGGAGGAATCACATGTCATCGTTTTTGAATCCGACGAGACGCGGCTTTCTGGCAGGTACGGCGGCTTTTGGGGCCAGCGGCATGCTCGGCATACGCTCGGCATTTGCTGCCGTTGACTGGAAGCGCTTCGCCGGCACCAAGCTCGAAGTCAACCTGGTCAAGAGCCCGCGCAGCGAAATACTGTTGAAGTACCTGCCCGAATTCGAGGAACTCACCGGCATCAAGGTCAATGCCGAAGCGACGCCCGAACAACAACAGCGCCAGAAGACGACGATCGAGCTCAGCTCCGGCAAGCCGAGCTTCGACGTCGTACACATGAGCTATCACGTGCAGAAGCGGCAGTTCGAAAAGGGCGGCTGGCTTGCCGATATCGGCGGCTTCCTCAAGGATCCTGCGCTGACCGACCCATCCCTGACCGAGGGTGATTTCGCCGAAGCCGGCCTCGCCTTCGCCAAGGATGCCGAGGGCGTTCTGCGTTCTCTCCCCTTCTCGGTCGATTACTGGATCATCTACTGGAACAAGGCGCTGTTCGAGAAGAAGGGGCTTTCCTACCCGACGACCTTCGAAGAGCTGGCAAGTGCGGCCGAAGCACTCACCGATCCGTCGACCAACACCTACGGCTTCGTCGCTCGCGGCCTCAAGAACGCCAATACGCCGGTCTGGACGTCGCTGTTGCTCGGTTACGGTTCGAGCCCGCTCGGCCCTGATGGCAAGCTGCGCACGACTTCGCCGGAAGCGATCGACGCCGCCAAGCTTTACCAGAAGCTGATGACCAAGACCGCCCCTCCAGGCGTCTCCGGCTTCAACTGGGCCGAGGCTCAGTCGGCCTTCCTGCAGGGCAAGATCGGCATGTGGCTCGACGGCGTCGGCTTTGCGCCGCCGATCGAGAACCCGGAAAAATCGCGCGTCGTCGGCCAGGTGGGTTACGGCATCATGCCGAAAGGCCCGAAGGCACAGGCTGCGGGAACCTTCGGCGACGGGCTTGGCGTCGTCGCGGCCAGCCAGAAGAAGGAAGCCGCCTACCTCTTCTGCCAATGGGCGATTTCGCATGACATGGGCGCCCGCCTGCTGCAGGCCGGTGCCGGCGTTCCTTTCCGCCAGTCCGTCCTGGAGGATGCGAAGGTCCGCGAAGGCGTCAAGATGCCGGGCGCATGGCTGGATGCCGTCGTCGGTTCCGGCAAGATCTCGCAGCTCGCGCTGCCGGTCATCATTCCGGTTACCGAGTTCCGCGACATCTATGGCGTCGGTCTCACCAATATGATTGGCGGCGCCGATCCGGAAGCCGAACTCAAGGCCGCAACGGCCCAGTTCGAACCGGTCCTGGCGAAAAGCGAGGGATGATGGCCTCGGCAAGCATCGAAACGGCCGCCGCCGCCAAGGCCGCCTCGAAGGGAAGGAGCAACGCGGGTCGCGTTGCTCCCAATTATTGGCCCTTTGTGATCCCGGCGCTGATCGTCATTGCGGCGGTCATCGTTTTTCCATGGGTGTTTACGCTTTGGATGAGCGTCAACAGCTGGACGCTCGGCCAGTCCCAGGTCTTCGCCGGGCTGGACAATTATGCGCGCCTGGCCGTCGACATGCGCTTCTGGGAGTCGCTGTGGCATACGGTGCTTTACACGACGCTCTCCGTGGTGGCTCCCCTGTTTCTGGGGACACTCGCCGCGCTGATATTCGATACGCAATTTCCGCTGCGCGGCCTTCTGCGCGGCATATTCGTGATGCCGATGATGGCGACACCGGTCGCCATCGCCCTCGTCTGGACCATGATGTTCCACCCGCAGCTCGGCGTCCTCAATTATCTTCTTTCCTTCATCGGCATCGGCCCGCAGGAGTGGATCTATAATCAGAGCAGCGTCATCCCGTCGCTGGTGCTGGTCGAGACCTGGCAATGGACGCCGCTGATCATGCTGATCGTGCTCGGCGGCCTGGCGGCGGTTCCGCGCGAACCCTATGAAAGTGCCGAAATCGATGGCGCCAATGTCTGGCAGAAATTCCGCTATCTGACGCTGCCGATGATCGCGCCATTCCTGATGATCGCCGTGATTATCCGCAGCATCGATGCGGTGAAGAGTTTCGACATCATCTATGCCATGACCCAGGGTGGCCCGGGCACGGCCTCGGAAACGATCAATATCTATCTCTATAACACTGCCTTCGCCTACTACGATATCGGTTACGGCTCGGCCATGGCGGTGGTCTTCTTCGTGCTCATCGTCCTGCTCTCCTTCGTCCTTCTGATGCTCCGGCAGCGCGCCAACTGGTCCGACGGGGAGGCACGCTGATGAAGCGCAAGACACTCGATCGCATCGGACTACTGTTTATTGCCCTTGTGATGATCTCGCCGGTCGTCCTGTTCTTCCTCTGGATGATCTCGCTGTCGTTGAAATACGAGATCGACAACGGCGCCTATCCGCCGATCTTCATTCCGGAGCGTTTCGCCTGGACCAACTACCTGAAGGTCTTTGAGGAGAACAACTTCTTTCTCTATCTCTGGAATTCGGTGCTGGTGACGGGTGCCGCGACGCTTCTGGCGCTCTTGATCGGCGTGCCTGCCGGCTACGGTATCGCACGCCTGAAGGCGGAGAAGTCGGCGATGGTCATCATGATCGCGCGCATGACGCCCGGCCTTTCCTTTTTGATCCCGCTCTTCCTGCTGTTCCAGTGGCTGAACCTGCTCGGCACGCTGATGCCGCAGATCATCATCCATCTCGTCGTCACCGTGCCGATCGTCGTCTGGATCATGATCGGCTATTTCGAGACGACGCCGATGGAGCTGGAAGAGGCTGCAAGCATCGACGGTGCGACGCCCTGGCAGATTTTCCGCCTGGTCGCCTTGCCGATCGCCAAGCCCGGCATTGTCGTCGCCTTCATCCTGTCGGTCATCTTCTCCTGGAACAACTTCGTCTTCGGCATCGTGCTCGCCAGCCGCGAGACGCGTACGCTTCCGGTTGCAGTCTACAACATGCTCTCATTCGAACAGGTGAGCTGGGGCCCGCTTGCGGCGGCGGCGTTGATCGTCACCTTGCCGGTGCTGATATTGACGGTGTTTGCGCAACGGCAGATCGTGGCGGGGCTGACGGCCGGAGCCGTCAAGTGAGCAGGTGAGACGACCGCCGTGACGAATTCTTCTGCCTTCGACCCGCCGGCTGGCCCGCCGCGCAGCGTTTTATGTGTCGGCGCGGCGGTGCTGGACACGCTGTTTCGGGTGCGCTCGTTACCGGCCGGTCAGGGCAAAATTCTGCCCTACGATATGCTGCAGGTCGCCGAAGGCATGGCGTCAAGCGCGGCCTTTGCGATCGCCCGGCTGGGCGGCAATGCCAGCCTCTGGGGCGCGGTCGGCGACGATGTCACCGGCGACCGCATCATTGCCGACCTCGGCAATAGCGGCATAGATACCAGCGGCATGGTCCGTGTGGCAGGTGCCCGCTCGGCTGTCTCGACGATCCTTGTCGATGATCAAGGCGAGCGCTTGATTGTGCCGTTCTACGATGCGGCCCTGCACGAGATGGTCAAGCCGGTCACAAAGCAGGACGCTTCCGATTTCGATGCGGTGCTGGTCGACGTTCGCTGGCCGAGGCTTGCACTGCGGACGGTGTCGGCCGCCGGAGAAGCGGGCAAACCGGCCATTCTCGATGGCGACGTTGCAGGCGAGGGCGTCATCGAGATGCTGGCACCGGCTGCCAGCCACATCGTGTTCTCGCAGCCGGCCGCCGAGCGCCTTACCGGAACGGCGGAGCCGGCGATGGCCGTCGGTCTTCTCAAGCGAAAGTTCGAGCATGCCTTCATCAGCGTTACTGCAGGCGAAAACGGATCCTTCTGGTTCGATGAGCCAACCGGCGAAATCTTCCATCTTGCCGCTCCGAAGGTGACGGCCGTCGATACGCTTGCGGCAGGCGATATCTTCCATGGTGCTTTCGCTCTGGCGATCGCAGAAGGTCTGCCGATCGCCGAGACGATGCGCCTCTCGTCCATGGCGGCGGCGCTCAAATGCCAGGTGTTCGGCGGCCGTATCGGCGCGCCCAGCAGAGCCGAGGTTTGCAATGCCCTTGAAGGGTGGAGCGGTCGGGAACAATCTTGCGGGCAGGCAGATCGAACAAGCGATCCGCCCGCGCCATGAAATTCGTCAGCTTTTGACCGAACCCGCGGTCATGCCCGCCAGGAAATAGCGCTGAGCAACCAGGTAAAGCACCAGGAGGGGAAGGGAACCCAGCACGCTCATTGCCATCATTTCATTCCATTCGAAAGCGTGCTGGCCCATCAGCAGCTGGATGCCGATCGGAACGGTTCTGAGGTCCATCGATTTTGTCAGCGTCAGTGCGAAGAGGAATTCGTTCCACGCAAGCAGAAACGTGTAGACCGCGGTGGCGACGATCCCGGGGATGGAGACGGGAACAATGACACGCCAAAGCGCCGTCCAGCTCGAACCGCCATCGACAAGGACGGCCTCGTCCAATTCCTTCGGCAAGGTATTGAGGTAGCCCGTCATCAGCAGAACGGCGTAGGGCAGTGTGAAGACCATGTAGGTGAGGATCAGCGCGAGATACGTATCGAAAATCTTGAAGGCGACCACCATGCCGAAATAGGGAATGAGAAGGGTGATCGGCGGAACGGTCTGCGTGCTGATGATGAAGATGTTCAAGGTGTTCTTGAAGCGGAATGAATAGCGGCTGAAGCCGTAGGCGGTCAGGATGGCGACGACCAGGGTAAGGCAAGTGACGACGCCGGCGACGAAGTAGCTGTTGATGAAGAACCGCACCTTCACCGGATCGTTGAAGATCGTCAAATAGGCGGCCACCGTGAAATCCTGCGGCAACAGCCGCGGCGGAAGAGCGAAGATTTCCGTGTTCGATTTCAGCGAGCTGAAGAACATCCAGACGATCGGGAAGGTCGAAAAGATGAGGCCGACCGCCAGCCCGAGATAGGTCAGGATGGTCGGCAGCGCCGAGCTCTTGAAGGATCGCTTTGCCATGCCGCTCACCTGCGCTGCTGGTGTTTGATGTAGAAGTAGGTGACGCTCATCGAAATGATGAGGATGATCATTGCACTCGCCGAAGCCAGAGAAAATTCATATTGGGAGAAGGCGAGTTTGTAGGTGAAGGTGGAAAGCACTTCCGTCGAATAGATCGGACCGCCGCCCGTCGTCATCCAGACGAGCGGAAAAACCTGCATCGTCCAGATGAAGTCGAGCAGCGCGATGCTGATGATGATCGGCATCAGTTGCGGAATGGTGATGTACCAGAATTTTTCCAGTTCGTTGGCGCCGTCGATGCCGGCTGCCTCGTAAAGCTCCTTCGAAATGCCCTGGAGGCCGGCAAGCAGGCTGACCATGTAAAGCGGATAACCCGCCCAGATATTTGCGAAGGTCAAAGCGTGAATGGCGGTGTGGGTCGAGGAAAACCACTCGACCTTGAAGTTGATGATATGCAGTGCCATCAGCACGCTGTTGACGACGCCGTTCGGGTCAAGCAGCAAACGCCAAATGATGGCGATGATGACGGCGGTAAACAGCCAGGGCAGGATGAAGAGCACACGCAGGATGCTGCGAATAAGCGGATCGACGCGATTGGTGTTCAAGAGCAGCGCGAAGGCCAAGCCGATGATGAAATGGAAGACGACGCTCATGATCGTGAAATAAAGCGTCTGCACCACCGACTGCCAGAAGATCGGATTTTCGAAGATGGTCAGATAGTTCTGCACCCCCGCGAACGCACCGTCCTTCTTCATGATGGCGCCGTCCATCAATGAATATTTGAAGACCATCACCATGGGGAACAGCATCAGCAGAACCAGCAGCAGGGTCGCCGGCGACACGTAGAAATACGGCACCAGCTTCCTTAAGGTGCTGTAGCGAAGTCTTCTTTTCCCTCGCGCTTTGGCTTGCGCAGCGACCAGAGCCGGAGCGGAATGATTCATGAGCTGTGACTTCCCATTCTGCCGAGATTTTGACGACTTGCACCGGCAGCGCCAGGTCGCGCTACCGGTGATCTCGTGAAGGCGACGCGCTTAGAACTTGGCGAGCCAAGCCTTCTCGGTATTGGCAGCCGCGTCCTTGGCCGACTGGCCACCGTCGAACATCTTCTGAACTTCGACATTCATGTCGCGCATCAGCTCTTCGGCCACAGGAAGGCCGACGAATTCATTGGCAGGATAGCCGCTCTGGAAAATTTTGAAAGCTTCGGCGAAGATCGGGTCCGATGCCACGAAGTCCGGTTTGGCATGGACGTTGCCGGGGAAGGCGTTGGCAATCGACACCAAGCGGCCGTTGACGTCTGGGCTCATCAGATATTCCACAAGTTTCCAGGCTTCCTCCTTGTGCTTGCTGCCCTCGCTGATGCCGATGCCCCAGGATGCATAGGGCATGCCGCGTTTGCCGGTGTAGCCGTCGGTGGCCGGCAAGGCTGAGATGTCGAACTTGAGCTTCGGATTGCGTTCGCGGATGAGGTTCACATGGGCGAGGGAATCGACCATCATGCCGACACGGCCGTTGACGAATTCCTCGACCTTGTCCTGTTCCTTCTTGGCAAAAATGCCGGGAGAAATAACGCCTTCCTTGTTGAGGGAAGTGAGATAGTCGAGCGTGCCGACGACGGCGTCATTTTCGAGGTCAGGCTTGCCGTCCTTCAGCATCGAGGAGCCGGAGGCCCAGACCCAGGACATCACGTCGTTCTGGATTCCGCTCGGAGACTGCAGCGATAGCGGCAAAACCCAGCCATATTGGTTCTTCGAGCCGTCGGTCATCTTTTTTGCGGCTTCGGCGAATTCGGTGCGCGTCGTCGGCAGCTTGTCGACGCCCGATGCCTTGGCGATATCGAGGTTGACAAAGACCGGGTAGACGAAGGATGCCAGCGGGAACATCACGCTCTTGCCGTCGACCTTGACGATATCGGTGATCTGGCTCTTGTCGTATTTCGCCTTCTCCATCAGTTCGTCCATGGAGGCGATTGCACCCTGCTTGGCCAGCCCGTTGACCCAGGCGCCATCAAGGCCGACGACGTCGCTGAGGGTCCCGGAGGCGGCGCCGACGACGATCTGGTCGCGCGTCGTGGCATAGGGACCGCTGACCAGGGTCACCTTGATACCGGGATTTGCCGCTTCGAAATCGTTCATGATGCCGCGGAGCGCACCGGAGGGCATTTCCGGTTCCCACCATTGAATGAATTCGATGGTGGTGTCGGCAAACGCCGATGTAGCGCATAGCGCCCACACAGCGACGGCAGCCCGCATTGTCACGCCGAACTTTCTGATATTCATCTGTGCCTCCCATAGATTCAGTTATCGATCCTCCTCAAGACCGTAGGTAAAGTAGGTTCCGTGAGGCACCCGTATGTCAATGAAGAACTGCGAATCGGAAAAAAGGAGTCGTCTCCGCAGGCAACACGATCCAAGCTAAATTGCTGATAAATAACCATAATATTTGGGTTTCTCTTTGAGATTTTTTCGCAGCATTTGTGTTGCTTGTGATGCATTTTTTCTTTACTTTCGTAAACAAATGAAAGTTTGCCCAATGAACCGAAAGGCCGCGCACCCCACGTCTTCCCTGCAAATTTTCCAAGTAGGGCTTGAAACAAGGGCCTTTGCGCAAGCGCGGCGCGAATGGCGCACAAGGCAGATGGAGGCGAATATTTCGTTTTTCGAAAGGGAGCCGAGATCCGCACCGAAAATGACGGATCAAGCCCGCCTGCCGGTGATTTTCAGCAATTCCAGATATCGAGATCGCCCTGTACAACTTGCTCGAATGCGTGATTGCGCGTCGGC
Source organism: Rhizobium leguminosarum bv. trifolii WSM2297 (assembly GCF_000271845.1). Next base: position 505,171 of record NZ_JH719393.1, read on the forward strand.
GGCGTTGCCGTTGGTGCGGTCTTATTTCGATCCAGCGCGTCGTCCTGCCGGTAAGGAACTGAATGGCCAAGAAGAGTTATAAATCGATGGATGACTTCGCGACCGCCTCCGGCGTATCGCGTCCGACCTTGTCGAAATATTTTGATGATCCCTCGCAGATCAAGGAGGTGACCCGCAAACGCATCGAGGCGGCTCTCAAGAAGTCGAATTTCGAGCCGAATCTTTTTGCGCGGCATCTCAATCGCAAGCGGACCAGGAATATCGGGATCCTGGTCCCGACCATGTCGGATCCTTTTTATGTGCAGGTCGTATCTCTGATCGAGCTCGAGCTGCGCGACAAGGGATTCTGGCCCGTCCAGATTTCCTCGCACACGCGGCCGGAACTGGAGGCGGAGGCGGTGCGGACCTTGCTGTCGCTGAAGGTCGCGGGCGCGATCGTGGCGCCGCTCGGGGCCGGTTCGCGCCGTTCCGCGCTGGAAAGATTAAAAGATGGAATTCCCGTCGTCTGCTTCGACAATCCTGCCAGCGGCGATCTTCCTTATGTCGGCAACGACAACGCCCAAAGCATGGCCGCCATTGTCCAGTATCTTTGCCGGTCTGGTGAGCCACCGATATTCCTGGAAATTCCGCATTTAACGGAAAATGCTGGCGAGCGGCAGGCGAGTTACCGCGCGACCATGGCAAGGGAAGGGCATTCCCCGCTGGTCATCGATTGCGACGCACCGCCTTCCTGGGAGTTCGAGCGTCTCGGATACGAGCAGATGCAGCGAATTCTTGCGCGCGGCGGCCTTCCGGGCAAGACCCTGCTCTGCGCCAACGACCGGTTCGCTTTTGGCGCGATGGCGGCTGCATTCGCGTCCGGCCTGAAAATAGGCCGCAACAGCGCCTGCGATGTGCGCATCGCCGGGCACGACGACCACCCGCTGAGCCGATATACCTGTCCGTCCCTGACGACGATGGCCCAGAACGCGCCGGAGATCGCTGCGAAATCCGTGGAGCTTTTGCTGGCTCACATCGAAAGCGAGGACGAGGGTACGACCCCTTCGACAAACAGCGTGATCCTGGAAGCGACCTTGGTGATGCGCGACTCGGCCTGAGATCATCGTGGGTTAGGCTCAACGCGCCAGCGCAGGGTCCATGACGCGCCATGCCGTTGCAATGGCTTCGAGGGCCTCCTGCGCCTCCGGAATGGCCCGCTGCTTCGAGACGAAGCCATGGATCTGACCGGGCCATGTCCGGCTTGTCGCCTGGGCTTCCGAGCTGAGCCGTTCGGCATAGAGGGCCCCTTCCTCGAACAACACGTCGTGGCCGGCAAGGATCACCAGCGCCGGTGCCACGCCGGCCAGCGACTCCGCCCGCAGCGGCGAGGCGCGCCAGTCGGGCCCGCTTGCGGGCTCCGGCAGATAATGGTCGCGGAACCATCTCATCGCCGCGGCCGTCAGGCCGAAACCCTCTGCGTAACGCAAGTAGCTGTCGGTTGTCTGCAACTGGTCGGTCACCGGATAGATCAGCACCTGGCCGATGAGGGCCGGCACCTGTCCGTCGCGCGAGAGAAGAGCGATGACGGCGGCGAGATTTCCGCCGGCGCTATCGCCGGCGACGACAATCCGCGCCGGATCGATGCCGAGCGCATCGGCCTGATCCGTCATCCAGACGAGCGTTGCTGCGCAGTCTTCGATCGCTGCCGGAAAGGGATGTTCCGGGGCGAGGCGATAGTCGGGCGAAACCACGACGGCGCCGGCCATATTGGCGAGGCTCCGGCAGATGTCCTCATGGGTTTCCGGTGCGCCGATCACAAATCCGCCGCCATGGAGATAAAGCAGGGCGGGCGCTCCCTGGCGCGGCGCGCTACGGCCGCGCCATATCTTCAACCTGGTTGCGCCGGCATGCCTTTCCAGTGTCTCCGCCACGTCTTCGAGCGGCCACTGGATGTCTGCGAAACTGTCGAGATATTGCTGCCGTGCCAGCGCCGGCGTGCAGCTTTCCACAGGCTCTTGCGGATCGCCCGGCCATGCAAGTGCAAGTCTTGCCGATTCATCCAGTTGTGTCATGCCAGCAAGCTCCTTGCCTCGTCTTCCCGCAATTCCCTTGGCTGGGCGACGGTCCCCGCGATGGTCTGGCCGGCACCGGATTCACCAGCGCGAAGGATGGCTTCCATGACCTCGAGCACATGCAGCGCGAGCTCGCCCGAAGCGCGCGGCGCGCGGCCCTCGATGATGGCGCGTGCGAGATCGGCAAGACCAAGCATGCGGTAGTTGGCGCGGTCCGGCGCTGCGACCGGCCAGTTGACGGCTCCGAAGAGATCGCCTGATGTATCGGTTTCCTGCCAGGGCGCGCCGCGGGTGGACAGGGCGACGCGGCCGCCGAAATTGTCCGGGTCGGGCAGGCGCAGCGAACCTTCGGTGCCGTGCAGCTCAATCGGCTGGTTGGAGTGGCGGAATACGTCCCAGGAGGTGGCGAAGGTGACTGTGGCGCCGCATTCAAATTCCAGCAGCGAAAGCACGCTGGTCGGCGTGCCGACCTTGAATGTGGTGCCCTGCTTCGGGCCCTCAGCGGTAATGAGCCGCTCTTCCTGCCCGCTTGTGGCGACGGCCTGCACGCGGCGGATCGGCCCCATCAGATTGACCATCATCGTCAGATAATAGGGGCCCATGTCCATGACCGGCCCGGCGCCGGCCTGGTAGTAGAAGCTGGGGTCCGGGTGCCAGTGCTCCATGCCCCGCCCCATCATGAAGGCTGTTCCCGTTACCGGCTTGCCGATGGCGCCTGCCTCCATCTGCCGCCGGGCATGACGTCCGGCCGCCCCCAGGAACGTGTCGGGCGCCGAACCGAGCATGAGACCCTTTTCGGTGGCCGCGTTCACCAACCGGCGGCCTTCCGCGGCCGTGACGCCGAGCGGCTTCTCGGTGAAGACATGTTTGCCCGCCGACAGCGCCCGCATGGAGACATCGAAATGCGCAGCCGGAATCGTCAGGTTGAGGATCAGGTCGATGTTCTTGTCGTCAATGAGATCATCGACATCGGCCGCCCGTAGGTTGAATTCGGCTGCGCGGCGTTTGGCGGCGTCCACGTTGATATCCGCACAGGCGGTAATTTCGACGCCGCGAAACAGTGGCGCGTTGCGCATATAGGCGAGCGAAATGCTGCCGCATCCGACAACGCCGATCCTCAGTTTCATATCATTGGCCTGTGCCATCTAAGAACCTGACCTTGCCGTTCCGTGCTCGGAGAGTTGGGGATTTGTTACGTTGGACGCGCGAGGAATAAATTATATTGACGCACGCTAACATTTTCACTTACGAAATGACAAGACGTTGGGAGGCGTCGCAATAGCCGATGACGAACTCTCCGCTCAGGGTCGCGACCGCGTCCTTGAAGGATGTTTTCGGCAGGTGGGCGGCAGACGCCCGCAATGTGGCCTCGCGCCGGTTCCGGCTTCGATATCGGCTGTCACCAACGAATAGGTCAGGACCAAGTTATGAACAATGCTGCGCTGAAGATTGGCTGCCAGACATTCACCTGGGAAATGCTGGGCAAGGGGTGGAGCGGCGGACCGGATGATCTGGTGCACGCCATCGCCGATGGCGGATATGCCGGTCTCGAAATCACCGACACGATGATCGGTCACTACGCGCTGAAGCCTGCCGACTTTGCCCGGACGCTCGCGGATGCCGGTTTGACGCTGGTTTCCTTTGCCTTCGGCTCGGACAGCGGATTCACGGTGGCGGAAAAAACTGCCTCCGATCTGGAGACGGCGCGGCGATGGGTGGATTTCGTGGCGAATTTTCCTGGCGCGATGGTGTCGATGGGCTCGGCCACCGCCGTTTCGGATGGCCCGCGTGACGAGAAATTCGCCATTGCGGCGGAGTGCTATAATCGGGCGGCCGAGATCGGACGCTCGGCCGGCGTCGCTGTAGCCGTCCACCCTTCCTCGCACCACAACACGCTGCTCTTCACCCGCAACGACTATGACCGCCTGTTTGCTCTGCTGGATCCATGGGTCGGTTGGGTGCCGGATACCGGTCATATCCTGCGTGGCCGTCAGGAGATGGACGACACGCTGGCGACCTACCGGGACCGCATCCGCTACGTGCATCTGAAAGATGTCGACGCCGACGGGATCTGGGCGATGCTCGGCGAAGGTGTCTGCAATGTGCCTTCCGTGATTTCGGCCGTTCGGGAGGCGCCGCAGTTCAACGGTTGGATTGTGGTGGAGGAAGAATCGGATCACGCCGGATCCGATCCTGCCACAGCCGTTCGCGTCAACCGCGAGACGCTTCGCCGGCTGGGGTTTTAGCCGACCGCGGTCCCCCGGCACCGGCCAAAGCCTTTGAGGCGCGCCAGTAGCTCTGCCGGCTCTGTTTTGAAGTGGAGAGGTCGACTGCAGGTCACGCGTAGCGCACCTCCACGCCGAGCTTGTCCAGTCGGTGGCGAATGCTGTGCGGCATGTTGCTGTCGGTGATGATCAGATCGACGCGCGACAGCGAGAAGGCTTTGGAGGAGGCGCCGATGTCGAACTTGCTCGAATCCGCCACGAGCACGACGCGCCGGGCCATGCGAACCAGGTTGCGTTTGGTCCGCGCAATGTCCTCGGAAACATCGACGACGTCGAAAGCCTGATCGATCGCGTGAGCGCTGACAAAGGCCTGGTGGGCGACGAGGCCGCCGACCGCCTTGTCGGAGTCCGATACGATCGTGCTGACGGTGCTCGGAAACACCCGGCCGCCGATCATGTGCACGTCCAGTCCCGGTCGGTACATCAGATGCTGGGCGATGTTCATCGCCGTCGTCGCAACCACGACATTGTTGACCGGGGGCATCTGCATGGCCACCTGCAGCAGTGTCGAACCGCTGTCGAATACAATCGACTGGTTGTCGATGATCTGCCGCGCCGCCATCTGGGCAATGCGCCGCTTCGCATCGAAATTGCGCTGCATGCGCTCCTGGAAGGCTGCCGCCGGTGAGTCGGACGGCAAGGCGATTGCCCCGCCATGCGTTTTGATCAACTGCTTCTTCGCATCCATGATTTCGAGGTCGGAGCGGATCGTCACTTCCGAGACCTCGAAGAATTCCGCGAGCTGCCGAGTGCGGGCCTGACCGACCCGTTGAAGTTCCAGCATGATCTGCTGCCGCCGCTGTTCTGCAAGCATGTGTGATCCCGACCGTCGCGGCCCATCGCAATGGCGCGGCTTTTGAAAAACGAAAGCACTCCGCATCATCCGGCGGCTTGCATCTGAAAAAATAGCCTCTGAATGGGCGAAATGCACGTCAAAAATTCGCTCTTCAAGTGGAAACGAAAGAATTCGAAATATTGAGTATTTGTTTGTTTTCGAGTTAGCTTTTCAACAACGGCGCCGGCAATCGCAAAGCCAGCCATCACAAAGGAAGCATCGACATGGGTCTCGGAACCAAAATCCGCCTCGCACGCCTGTTCTCGAACCCATCGGGTCATTTGTTTGGAGGCGCGGTCGATCATTTTGTCGGTTATGGCAATGTCAGGGAGGGTGGACTTGCCGACCTGCCGGGTGCGCTGCGACGGGTGATGGCGGGAGGCCCCGACTACATCAGCATTCAGCCTGGCGCGGCGCGCCACCTCTGGTCGGATTACGCCGGGAAAGCAGCCCTCGTCATTCAGGGTGGGTGCTTCACCGCCGACGACCGGATTCGCCAGCTCATTGCGACCCCGGAAGACGCGGTGCGTTATGGTGCGGACGCTCTGGCTGTTGCCATTCCCGTGCGCGGCGCCACCGAAGGAGAGTACATCCGTTGGCTCACGGATACGGTCAACGCGGCCGCCCGCTTCGAGATGCCGGTCGTCGCCCATGTCTATCCCCGCGATTTCTCCGACGGCGGCAAGATCGTGTTTACCCCGGATGAGATTGCTTATGCGGTGCGCATCGGCTTCGAGGCCGGCGTCGACGTGATCAAGGTCGGCTACACCGGCGATTTCCAATCGTTCCGGGAGACCGTGGCGACCTGCCCAATTCCGGTCGTGATCGCCGGCGGCCCGAAGACCGATACGCTCCTTGAAGCACTCGTCCAGACCTCGGAAGCATTGCGTGCCGGTGCCAAGGGTGCCGTTGTCGGCCGCAACCTCTGGGGTCACGGCGATACCACCATGGCCGCGCGCGCCTTCAAGTTCGTCATTCATAAGGGGATGGCGCCGGAGGATGCGCTGGCGGCTGCCGGTGCTTGAGACGTGGCGCGCCCGCTCCAGGTTCTGGGCTTCGGCGCCCTGGCAATCGATGACATCATCTATGTCGATCGGGCGCTTTCGGCCGGCAAGGGGAAGGTGACGAAGCGCGCCATGGACCACGGCGGCAACGTGGCGACGGCTCTTGTTGCCGTCGCCCGGCTCGGCGGGCGCGCCAGTTTCATCGGCTGGCTCGGCGATGACCCTGCGACCGATCTGGCCGGTGCCGAGCTCGAGCGTGACGGTGTCGACATATCGCTGGCGCCCCGCCACGCCGATGCGGCGCCGATCCGTTCCGTAATCATGGTCGGCCCTGACGGCGACCGGTTCATAGCCTATGACGACGATGTGCTGCACGGCACGTCGGATGGGCTGCCCGACGAGGTCTTGATGCGGGCTCCGGTCCTGCTGATAGATGGTTATGCCACGCATTCGGAAAGGGTCGTGGCGCGGGCGCGCGTGCTTGGCCTTGCCGTGATTGCTGATATCGAATGGACGGTCGGTCCGGCGACGGATCGGATCCTCGCCTTCGCCGACCATCTGGTGCTGCCGCTCGCCTTTGCCAGGGAATACACCGGTGAAGGCGATCCAGCGACCATTCTGGAGAAGCTCTGGTCGGGAGATCGGTCCGCGGTTGTCCTGACCGATGGCGAATGCGGGACCTACCTGCGCCAGAAGGACGACGCCATCCGCTGGCATTTGCCGGCCTATAAAGTTCAGGCAGTCGACACGACCGGCGCCGGCGATTGTTTTCACGGCGCATACGCTCTTGCGCTTGCCGAGGGAAAGAGCCCGCTTGATTGCGTCGCCTATGCCACGGCGGCGGCCGCCATTTCCGTGACGGCACGGGGCGGGCGCATGGGTCTGCCGGATAACCGGACGTGCCTGGCATGGATGGCGGCGGAAAATGCACCCGTGCCGCTCCCGATCCCGGCCTGTTGACCATTGCGCTGAAAGATCTGTCGGCATCCTCGATCGATCCGGCGGCCCCACGCGGCAGGTCCGCAATGGAAAGACGTCGAAAGATCCTTCAACTGCTGCGCCACCATAAAATTACGCGCGTTAAAAAATATTGTTCCGCAATTTTCCGCATAAAACGTATCTATTTCAAATAGATGATAAAAATATGCCGACGGCTTGTTGCGGATTTATTTTGATTCTTTTGTTGACTTTCAACTTCAGGCCTGAGCCTTCTTGTCGAAGGATCGGAGACGCGGGGAGCGCCGTCTGAAAGTGTGGTCCGGACTGATAAGGGAGGACGAGACGTGGCTGTGGTTGTACTCGACAAGATCTGCAAGACCTATGGAAACAGCTACCATGCCATCAAGGATCTGAGCCTGACGATCCGCGATGGCGAGTTTCTCATTCTGGTCGGTCCATCCGGATGCGGAAAATCGACCGCCCTGCGGATGATTGCCGGGCTCGAGGAAATCAGCAGCGGAACCTTGAGCATCGGCGGCCAGGATGTCGAAGATCTCGCGCCCAAGGACCGGGACATCGCCATGGTCTTTCAGAGCTACGCGCTTTATCCGCACATGACCGTATTCGACAACATCGCCTTTTCGATGAAGCTGGCGGGAAAGAGCAAGGCCGAGCGCGCCAAGCGCGTGCATGAAATCGCCAAGATCCTGCAGCTGGAAACCTTGCTAGGTAACAAGCCCGCCCAGCTTTCCGGCGGCCAGCGCCAGCGTGTTGCGATGGGCCGCGCCATGGTTCGCGAGCCCGCGGCATTCCTCATGGACGAACCGCTCTCGAACCTCGATGCGAAGCTGCGTGTCCAGATGCGGGCGGAGATCGCAAGCCTGCAGAGACAATTGGGCGTGACGACGATCTACGTGACGCACGACCAGACCGAAGCGCTGACGATGGGCGATCGCGTCGCCGTGCTGAAGGGCGGCGTGCTCCAGCAGGTGGATACACCCAAGGCTCTGTATCACCGCCCGGTCAACGCGTTCGTCGCGGGCTTTATCGGCTCGCCGTCTATGAACCTTTTCGAAGGGCGTCTGGAGCGCGGGCGGATCCATCTGCCGGGTTTCTCCATCCCCTTGTTCGAAGGCGCCTTCGAGCGCGCTCCCGGTCTTTCCGCCTTCGAGGGTAAGGCCCTGATCTTTGGGGTCAGGCCGGAGGACCTCTACGACAGCCGGTTGCCGTCCGGAGCCTCCTATCCAACGATCCCGGTTGTCGTGAAGTCGATCGAGGAGCTTGGCTCCGAGTTGATCGTACATTTAAAGATCGACGCCGTCCGGATCGACTCGGGCGATCCCGATGCCGTCGAAGACCTGAGCGGGGCCGCCAACGCCGTCGCGAGGTTCGAAGCCGTCAGCGCCGTCGAGACGGGCCAAACGATCAATCTGGCAATCGACCCGGCGAAACTGCACTTTTTCCACCCGCAAACGCACATGGCTTTGAACTGACGAGAGAGGGCCGGGCGGGGCTGATGGTCGCTCGGCCGGCCGGAATAGGTCTTCGGCGTTTGATGTCTCGACTCCATTCGACGCCAAAATCAGCGTTCATGTTTCAATATTCGACCCAGAGGGCTTATCGATGCCAGCAAAACAGGAACGGCGCCTCCGCATCGGCGTACTCGGAGCAGGCCAGATTGCGCAGGCCGCGCACTTCGAGAGCTGCACCAAGGCGGCGAATGCCGATCTCTATGCGATTTGCGATGTCGCCGCGGACCTGCGCGAACGCATGGCAATCACCCATGGGGCCGGCAAGACCTATGATGACTACGACAAGATGCTGGCTGATCCCGACCTCGATGCCGTGGTCATCGCGACCGCCGATGCCTTTCATGTGCCGGCGTCCATTCGCGCGCTGCAGGCCGGGAAACATGTCCTGTGTGAGAAACCTGTCGGAGTCACCATTGAGGAATGCCTTGAACTGAAGGCTGAAGTCGACAGGTCGGGTAGGGTGTTTCAAGTCGGGCATATGAAGCGTTTCGACGCCGGGCTGCAGTCGGCCAAATCCTTCATTCGCGATGAAATGGGCGAGATGGTTGCTCTGAAAGCATGGTATTGCGACAGCACGCACCGTTATCCGATGACCGATGCGGTCCAGCCCCTGATCGTCACCAGTGCCAATGCGCGCAAACCGTCCACCAATCCGAAAGCCGATCTGCGCCGCTACTACATGCTTGCGCATGGCTGCCACCTGATCGACACGGCACGTTATCTTGCCGGCGACATCGTTTCCGTCGCCGCTCGTCTGTCCGAGCGCGCCGGTATCTGGTGCTGGTTCGTCGACGTGGAATTTGCCTCCGGCACGATCGGCCATCTCGATCTCACCGTCCAGGTGCGTATGGACTGGCACGAGGGCTTCCAGATCTACGGCAGGAACGGCAGCATTTTGGGCAAGACCTATAACCCGTGGTACTACAAGACCAGCGAGGTCGACATTTTCCGGGAAGCCGACGGCGCCACCCATCGCGTACTCGGTGCGGACGGCCATTTCTACCGCCGCCAGGTCGAAGGCTTTGCCCGCACCGTTCTGGATGGCGCGGTCATGGAAGGGGCCGACATCGAAGATGGCTTGGCCTCCGTGCGGGCCATGGTCGCCATCGCGCGGTCCGTCGAAAGCGGCAAGGCGGTTGCACTGGCTGACGTCACGGGTGGCGTGTGATGAAGCTCGGCATTTTCGCAAAGACCTTCGAGGGAACGGAACCCGCGACCGTTCTCAATTCGGTTGCCCAGGCCGGGTTCACCTGTGCGCAATACAATATGGCCTGCTCGGGTTTGCAGCCGATGCCGGAGACGATAACGGAAGCCCAGGCGCGGGCGGTCACTGAGGCGGCGCGCAGTAGCGGCGTCGAGATCGTCGCCGTTTCCGGCACGTTCAACATGATCCATCCCGATCCTTCCGTTCGCGCGGCCAGCCTTCGCAATTTGGCGACGCTGGCGGAGCGCTGCGCCGGCATGTCGACAGGCCTGATCACGCTCTGCACCGGCACACGCGACCCCATTGACCAGTGGAAGGCGCATGCCGACAATGACACGCCGGAAGCCTGGCGTGATCTCCTCGACGCCATGGGCGCAGCCGTCGAGCTCGCCGAGCGCTACAATGTGGATCTCGGCATCGAGCCCGAGCTTGCCAATGTCGTCAACTCGGCTGAGAAAGCCTATCGGCTGATCACCGCACTGCAGAGCCCGCGTATCAGGATCGTGCTCGATCCGGCCAACCTTTTCGAGGTTGCGACGCGGGATGAACAGCGCAGCATCGTGTCTGCCGCGATCGATCTTCTGGCCGATCGGATCGTCATGGCGCATGCAAAAGACCGCAATCCCGACGGCAGTTTCGCGACCGCCGGCAAGGGCGTGCTCGACTACGCGCATTATCTCGGCCGCCTCAAATCCATTGGCTTTTCCGGCAGTCTCGTCACCCACGGACTTTCGGCGGCAGAAGCGGCCGGTGCGGCGGCTTTCCTGAAACATGCCCTCGACGGCAAACCGGCGGGGGCAGTCCGATGAGACGGGCTCAACCGTTCGAAACCAGCGACGGAACCATTCTCAACGTCGATATGGCGGGCGAGGGTGCGTCGGCAATATTCCAGCATGGCCTCTGCGGAGACGCGGCGCAGACCGACGAAGTCTTTCCGCTCGAAACCGGTTTTCGCCGCATTACGGTCGAAGCCCGCGGCCACGGCCGTTCCGGGGTCGGCAACCTCGAGCAACTGTCGATTTCGACCTTCTGCGATGATATTGCCGCTTATAACGAGAAGAACCTTGCAGCGCCGGTTGTGATCGGCGGTATCTCGATGGGGGCCGCGATCGCCTTGCGTCTCGCCGTCAAGCGCCCCGATCTCGTCAAGGCGCTGATCGTGGCAAGACCGGCTTGGCTGAGTGCATCGGCGCCGGAAAACATGGCGCCCAATGCCGAGGTCGGGCGGCTTCTGAAAACTCTGCCGGCGATTGAGGCAGGGCAGGCATTCCTCGCCGGACCGGTAGGGCGGCGGCTCGCCGCCGAGGCGCCGGACAATCTGGCCTCGCTTGCCGGGTTTTTCTCCCGCACGCCGTTGGGCGTGACCGCCGAACTGCTGACCAGGATTTCCAACGACGGCCCTGGCGTGACCGACGCGGACATTTGCAATCTTACCCTGCCGACGCTCGTCATCGGCCATGATCGGGACAGCATTCATCCTCTTGGCCACGCGCGTGCTCTCGCCGAACGGATTGCCGGCGCGCGTTTCGTGCAGATCACGCCGAAAGCTGAGAGCCGTCCGCAATATGTCGCCGACTTTCGGCTTGCTGTCGGCAATTTTCTGAAGGAGCTTTGAGACAATGCCTACCCCCTCCAAGACCTGGGTCGCCGATCTTCCCAGGGATCGACTGATCGCCGAATTCTCCGTCTGGTCGGCCGATCTCATGCATCTCGCGGATGATCTCGGGCGTGTCGATCCTTGCGTCGACATCCTACACATCGATGTTGCCGATGGTCATTTCGCGCCGGCAATTTTGTTTTTCCCCGATCTTGTGGCCGGCGTGCGCAAGGTTTCCACGCGTCCGATCCATGTTCACTTGATGGTTGCCGACAGCATCATCCTGTCGCAGATCGAGCAGTTTGCCGATGCCGGCAGCGACCTGATCAGTCTTCATGTCGAAAACGAAAGCGTCGCCGACCAGGCTCTCGATCTTCTCGATCGCCGCGGCCTGGCGGCCGGCATGGTCCTCAAGCTCGATACCCCCGTCGAGCGGATCGCGAAATACGCGTCCCGGCTGCGGTTTGTGACGCTGCTTGGCACGGCGATCGGCGTGAAAGGCCAGGGCCTCGACGAAAAGGCCGGCGCCCGGCTTCAACAGGCAAAGCGGATCATCGCCGGCTGCGGTGCGGCTCATCGGATTGTGCTTGCGGCCGACGGCGGCATTCGCGAGCACACTGTGCCTCTGCTGCGCCAATCGGGTGCGGAAACGGTCGTTCTCGGTTCCCTGGCTTTCAATGCACCGTCGCTCGACGAGCGGATGGCGTGGATCCGGGCCCTCTAACTCTTGGTCTTCATATGCAGCAGGTTGCCATTGGTATAGACCTCGGCGGAACGCAGGTGCGCGCAGCCCTTGTCGACGAGCAGGGCAGGATCCTGACGCGATTCGCCGAACCAACGGATGCGCTGGCCGGCCCCGACCGGGTGCTCTCCCAGATTTGCGGCCTCGTCGATCGATTGCTTGCAGCATCGAATCCTGCTTCGGTAGTGGGCGTCGGCGTATCCGCCCCAGGCCCGCTCGACACCGTCGCCGGTGTCGCAACTGATATCCCGACCCTTCCGGGCTTCGTCGATTTTCCGCTGAAGGCGGAGTTGCAGAAGCGGTTTTCCTTTCCGGTCGATCTCGAGAACGATGCGATTGCCGCGGCGATCGGCGAGTGGCAGTTTGGTATCGGCAAGGGACTTGATAACCTCGTCTACGTCACGGTGAGCACCGGTATCGGCGGCGGCGTTATCTCGGACGGTCACGTGCTGCGCGGCCGCAAGGGCATGGCAGCCCATGTCGGTCACATGTCGGTCGTGCCGAACGGCGACCTTTGCCCTTGCGGCAACAGGGGCTGTTTCGAGGCCTACGGCTCCGGACCGGCTTTTGCGCGGCGCGCCCAATTGAGGGCGATGGAAAGCCGCGGGACGACGATAGGCAGCGATGGCGGCGCCATCGACAGCCGCAGCGTTTTCGCGGCGGCCAGAAATGGCGATCGTCTGGCAAATCAACTGGTCGACGAGGAAGCCGAGATTCTCGGCCGCGGCTTCACCAGCCTGATCCATATCTTCAGTCCCGATATCATCGTCATGGGAGGAGGGCTCTCCCACGAGTTCGATCGGCTGCAACCGGGCATTCAGGCCTACATCAGGCAATGGGCAATGCCGGCATTCAAGGACGTCAGGGTGATGCTGGCGGCATTGGATCAGAGCTCGGGCCTCGTCGGCGCCGCGGCTCTGGCGTTTCTGGCAGGGAAGGTCGCTCCGAGGTGATCCGGTCCCGGGGGAATCGGCTTCGTCAAAATCGGCGATTAAGCTCGTCTTCGTTAACGCCGAAATGGTCGAGGATGATGCCGACGTTGCGGCGGTGAGACTTGAAATAGACGTCGAAGAGATCGCCGATCAGTGGAACCGTGCCGCAGGCGGCGTCGACGCCGAGATTGGCGGCCATGCGGGCGAGCTTGTGGGTGGGAAGGCCAAGCCGCCTTGCCTCATCGATGATGAAAAGACCGATCAGCGATCCGGCAATATCGCCGACGGCCGGGATGAGGCCAAGGACCGAGTCCGCACCGATCCGCACGCCGATGAAGGGCAATCGAACCGCCGTATCCATCAGACGGGCTATGCCGACAGCGCGCCGAATTCGCCCGAGTTCGGCAGGGGTGAGGTATGTCGTTTTGCCCGTGTCCATGGCCGTGAAACGCCGCAAAACCGATAAGGTTCGCTGAGGCGTGATCGGAGACCCCGCTTATTTCTTGTCGGGAACCACGACCAATTTGCCGACGAAATTCTTCGCCATGAAATCCGTCTGGGCACGGTGGAATTCCGACAGCGGATAGACGCCGCCGACGAGAGGCCGGATCTTCCGGTTTTCGATATAGCCGATAAGCCGGCGGAAATCGGCGCGGCTTCCCTGGCTCGATCCGTGCAATTCCAGCTGCTTCAGATACATGGTCCTGAGATCGAGTTGAACCACCGGGCCGGCGATGGCGCCGGCCGTGGTGTAGCGGCCTTCCGGGCGCAGGATTTTCAGGAGGTCGTTGAACAGCGGGCCGCCGACCAGATCGGCGACGACATCGATCGGCTGGCCACGGCTTGCCGAATGGACGGCTTCGACCAGATCGCCCTTGCCACGGGTGACGACCGCTTCGGCGCCGATCTCGAGCATCGCCGCCTCCTTGCCCGGACCCGTGACAGCAATCGGGATGGCGCCGCGGGCACGCGCGAGCTGGATGATCGCCGAGCCGACGCCGCCCGAGGCGCCGGTGACGAGGACGCGTTCGCCGGCGACAAGCCGCGCCCGTTCCAGCATGCGCTCGCCGGTCAGATAGGCGCAGCAGAAGGTGGCGAGCTCGACGTCGGTCAGATCGGTTGCGACGACATGGGCATTTTCGGCCGGCAGCGCCATATATTCGGCATAGCCGCCATCCCGCCCGTGGCCCATGTAGTCGATGTCGGCGAGGCTGTCGTCGTCGCGATTATAGATCGAGAAGTCGACCATGATACGCTCGCCGATCCGCGCCGGGTCGACCCCGGCACCGACGGCGACGATATGGCCAACCGTATCGGTGCCCTGAATGCGAGGGAAGGTCAGCGTATTGCCCTGCCGGCGCCAGCTGGAGACGGCGGCCGGGTCGTCCTCGGTGCCATAGGCGCCCTCGCGCACCCACACATCGGTATTGTTCATGCCGCAGGCGGTGACGCGGATCAGCACTTCGCCGTCTGCGGGCGCCGGCACCGTCACGTCGCTGCGGTAGACGAGCTTGTCCAATCCGCCGTGACCGGTGAGCAATACGGCCGCCATCTTTTCCGGGATCGTCATGCCGCTCTTCTCCCTCAGATGCCGTTGAAGACGGTTTCGATCGTCGCTGACGCCGCCTTGACGACGATGTCGGCCTCTTCGCGCGTCAGGCAGAGCGGCGGGGCGAAGCCGAGGATATCCCCCTGCGGCATGGCACGGCCGATGACGCCGCGTTCGAGAAGGGCGGATGCCACCTGCGGCCCGATCTTGCGGCCGGGATCGAAGAATTTGCGGTCGTCCCTATCCTCGACAAATTCGATTGCCGCCATCAGCCCGTCACCGCGGACTTCGCCGACGTTTCGGTGGCTGCCGACCGCTTTTGCCAATTCTGAGCGGAAATAGCCGCCGGTCGCGCCGGCATTCTCGACGATGCCGAGTTCGTCGATCAGTTCGAGATTGGCAATACCCGCGGCAGCGCAGATCGGATGGGCAGAATAGGTCCAGCCGTGGCCGATCGCCCCCATCTGGTCGGAGCCCTGCACAAGCACTTGCCACATTTTGTCGGAGACGATCGAGCCGGAAAGCGGAGCATAGGCCGAGGTCAGGCCCTTGGCGATGGTGATCAGGTCCGGCTTCATGCCGTAGTGATCCGAGCCGAACATCGTGCCGAGACGGCCGAAGCCGGTGACGACTTCGTCGGCAACGAGCAGGATGTCATATTTGTCGAGCACGGCCTGGATTTTCTGCCAGTAGTCCTTCGGCGGCGGTACGATGCCGCCGGTGCCGAGGATGGGTTCGCCAATGAAGGCGGCAACCGTTTCCGGGCCTTCGGCGAGGATCATCTCCTCCAGCCTGTCGGCGCAATATTGCGAGAACTGCTCCTCGTCCATGGAGCGGTCGGGCCGGCGGAAATAATAGGGTGCTTCGGTATGCAGCACCGGCGCGCGCGGCAGGTCGAAGGCGTTGTGGAAGAGCGCAAGACCGGTCAAGCTGCCGGTCATGACGCCGGAGCCGTGATAACCGCGCCAGCGCGAAATGATCTTCTTCTTCTCCGGACGGCCGAGGATATTGTTGTAATACCAGATCAGCTTGATGTTGGTCTCGTTGGCATCAGAGCCGGAAAGCCCGAAATAGACCCTCGACATACCATCAGGCGCACGGTCGATGATCATCTTCGAAAGCGTAATCGAGGCCTCGGTGCCGTGGCCGACATAAGCATGGTAATAGGCGAGGTTCTTTGCTTGCTCGGCGATCGCCTCGGCGATCTTCTGGCGGCCGTATCCGACATTGACGCAATAGAGGCCGGCAAAGGCGTCGAGGCTTTTGCGGCCTGTCGTGTCGGTAATGTAGACGCCTTCGCCGCCGGCGATGACGCGGGTCGGAGTATCGCCGCGGGCATGCATGCCCATATGGGTCGAGGGATGGAAGAAGTGATCGCGGTCCCAGGCGGTGAGTTCGTTGCTTCTGTCGAGCATGTCCTATCCTCTTTCTTGAAATGGGCTGACTTGAATGGGGTCAGGCGGCTGTGTCGATGCAGAGATATTTGAGCTCGGTGAAGGCCTCGAGCCCATGGCGCGAACCCTCGCGGCCGAGGCCTGACTGTTTCCAGCCGCCGAAGGGAATTGGGCCGCCGGTAATCTTGACGCGGTTGACCGCCACCATGCCGTATTCCAGCGCGCGGCCGAGGCGCATCTGCCGGGCGCCGTTTTCGGTGACGACATAGGCGACGAGGCCGTATTCGCTATCGTTGGCGCGGGCGATTACCTCTTCTTCGGTGTCGAAGCTGGCAACAGCCGCAACTGGTCCGAAGGTCTCCTCGCGCATGATCAGCGCATCTTCAGCCACGTCCGTCAGCAGCGTCGGCTCATAGAAGAGCCGGCCGGCCTTGTGGCGCTTGCCGCCGGTGACGAGCCGCGCGCCGCGCGCCAGTGCGTCGGAAACATGTTCCTCGACCTTGGCGACGGCGCGTTCATGCATCAGCGGCCCGATGTCGACGCCATCCTCGAAGCCCGTCCCGACCTTGAGCTCGGCGATGCGGGCGGCAAAAGCCTTGGCAAAAGCATCGGCGATCCGCCGCTGGACGAAGATGCGGTTGGCGGCGAGGCAATCCTGGCCTGAGGTGGCAAACTTGGCGTTGACGGCGATCTCGACCGCCTTTTCGACCTCGGTGTCGTCGAAGATGATCAGCGGCGCGTGGCCACCGAGTTCCATGACCAGCCGCTTCATGGTCGGCGCGCATTGGGCGGCGATCAAGCGGCCCACCTCGGTGGAACCGGTGAAGCTCATGGCGCGCAGGCGGCTATCGCTGCACATCCGTCCGACGATCGTTGCGGCATGGCCGGTGACGATGTTGAAGACGCCGGCGGGAATGCCGGCCCTTTCGCCGAGTTCGGCAAGGGCAAGGGCGGAAAGCGGCGTCTCGGAAGAGGGATGGGCGACGACCGTGCAGCCTGCCGCAAGCGCGGCGGCGGCCTTTCGGGTGAGCATGGCAGAGGGGAAATTCCAGGGCGTAACCACGCCGACGACGCCGAGCGCCTCCCGCCGCACGAGCATTTCCGCGCCGGGCAGATGGCTGGTGACGCTCTCGGCATTCAGCCGTTTGCCTTCCTCGGCGTACCATTCGATGAAGGAGGCGGCGTAATCGATCTCGCCGCGCGATTCCGCCTGCGGTTTGCCCTGTTCGAGCGTCATGATCAGTGCGAGATCCTCCCTGGCGGCGAGCATCAGCTCATGCCATTTGCGCAGGATCGCTGCCCGGTGCTGCGGCAGCATGGCGCGCCAGGCGGAGAAGGCCTCCGACGCCGCGTCGATCGCGGTTTCCGTTTCTTCCGCGCCGAGGCTCGCGACCCAGGCCAGCGTCGCTGAAGAGGCCGGATCCGTGACCCCGAAGCTCTTTCCCGCCGCGCCGGCGATCCAGCGGCCGCCGACATAGGCGAGATCGCGCAGGAGGTGACGGTCGGCAAGCTGCGACAGCGCGTCATGAAAGGCGGGGCGGGCAAAAACGGCGGTCATGTCCAATCTCCTCGTTGCGGATGAGCCAAGTCTTCCACGGAAACGGACGAGAGATTGTCTGTTGGCGGATGCGGAAAGAGAGAGATGGTCTAAAGGGCGGCGCACTCGTAGAGAGATTGTCTACGGCGCCGTGTGTTCCTCGCCGTCGGCGACGAAGGACGAAACCGGAAGCACCGTTTCCTCCTTCACCACCTTGGTGACGATGTAGGTGAAGTAGCGGTCGATGCCGAGTTCGCGGTCGAGAAGTCCGTCGACCAGCCGCTGATAGGCGTCGATATCGGCGGCGATGATCTTCAGGATGTAATCGAGGCCGCCGCCGACCGACCAGCAGGCGACGATCTCGGGAATGGCGGTGACGGCGCGCTCGAAGCGCTCGAAATCCGCCTGGCGATGGTTGGCAAGCGTCACTTCCATCATCACGCTGGCGACCGGCGCAATGCGCCGCGGCGCGACGCGTGCGTGGTAGCCAATGATGATCCCAGCCTTTTCGAGCTTGCGCAGCCGCATCCAGCACGGCGTCGGCGACAGGCCGGCCTTTTCGGCCAGCGCCAGCTTGGTAATGCGGCCGTCGCGCTGGACGGCGTCGAGAATACGCAGGTCGATGGCGTCGAGCTTCATAGGGCTTTCTTTAGAAAGAAATCATTTCAAACGCTGCGAAACGACAATGGAAGCGTATTATGGCATTGTCAATTGAACTGATTTTGAGCAGTGTTAAAATCATGACAAAGTGGCGTCCCGATCCCTCGCAACTTCGCCGGCCGGCCTACCTCTCGCTCGCCGAGCAGATTGCCAGCGCGATTACCGACGGCAAGCTTTCCGACGGCGCGCAATTGCCGCCGCATCGCAAGCTGGCTGATGATCTGCATCTTTCCGTGCAGACGGTGAGCCGCGCCTATGAGGAACTCAGCCGCCGGGGGCTGATCTCCGGCGAGATCGGTCGCGGCAGCTTCGTGCAGACGCGGCCGCGCGAGCCGGAGCCACCCTATCTGCCGGAACGGCTGGGAGAGCTGATCGATCTTTCGATCCTGAAGCCGGTCTGCGAGCAGATCCATCTCGACAGGCTGCGCCAGGCCTTCGGCTGGCTTTCGGAAAACCTGCCCTCCAGTTCGGCGCTTTCGTTCCGGCCGAACATGATATTTCCGCGCCACCGCACTGTTGCCACCGAATGGCTGGCGCGCTGCGGGCTGGAGGTATCGCCGCTGAACGTCAGCGTCACCAACGGTGCGACATCGGGCATGACGGTGGCGCTGATGAGCGTTGCGCCGCCCGGCTCGACGGTGGCGACCGAAGCGATCAGCCACCATACGCTGGTGCCGCTCTCCACCTATCTCGGCCTGCATCTCGAGGGGATCGCCATCGACGAGGAAGGCATGATCCCCGAGGCGCTGGATGAGGCCTGCCGGACGGGGCCGATCCGGGCCATCTTCCTGCAGCCCTCGGTGATCAATCCGATGGCGGCGCTGATGAGCGCGAAACGCCGGCAGGCGCTTGCCACGGTGGCCGCCAAACACGACATAGCCATCATTGAAAACGATATTCTCGGCCCAATGGTCGAGGACCGCGCGCCGCCGATGGCGGCATTCGCGCCTGAGCGCACGCTCTACGTCACCAGCTTCACCAAGATCACCGTTCCCGGCTTGCGGATCGGCTATCTCACGGCGCCCGACCGCTATGTCGCCGCCGTCGCCAACCGGCATCTGGTCTCCAACTGGATGGCAACGCCGGCGATGGCCGAGATTGCCACCCGCTGGGTCAGCGACGGCACGGCGATGGAACTGGTCAACTGGCAGCGCCGCGCCCTTTTAAGCCGGCATGCGATCGCGGCGGAGATGCTGGCCGGGCTCACCTACCGATCCCACCCGCAAAGCCTGCACGTATGGCTGCCGCTCTCCGGCAATCATACCGAGGACGGTTTCGTGTCGCAGGCGCGGCTGCACGGTGTGGCGATCGCTCCCGGCAAATCCTTCCGCACCGGCGATCAGGGCTGGACGCCGGCGGTGCGCATTTCGCTTGGGTCGACGACGGAAAGCGAGTTGCGGACCGGGCTCGGGATCGTCGCCTCCCTGGCGCAGGGAAATCCTGAGGAATTGCTGCTTGCAATTTGATGCCAGTGCCCTGTGTTTGGGCAGGCTTAGAATAATTGTCATGATATTATTTTACGAATTGACATGATTTCGATGCGCCGTCATCGTTAGGGCATTGCTTGTCTCAACAGGGAGAGACATGAATGCCTTCGCCCATCATCCGCATCGACAACATCGTCAAGAGATACGGTCCGCTGACCGTGCTCGACGGCCTGTCGATGAATGTCATGCCGGGCGAGAAGCTGGCGCTGATCGGGCCGTCCGGCTCCGGCAAGACGACGATCCTGCGCATTCTGATGACACTGGAGACGATCAGCGGCGGCCATATCGAGGTCGACGGCGACCAACTCTATCACATGCCTGGTAGCAGCGGCCTGGTGCCGGCCGATGAACGGCATCTGCACCGCATGCGCGAAAAGATCGGCATGGTCTTTCAGCACTTCAACCTGTTCCCGCATAAATGCGTGCTCGACAATGTGACGCTGGCGCCGATGCTGACCAAGGGCATCAAGCGGCCCGAGGCCGAAAAGCGGGCGATGGAGCTTCTGGAGATGGTCGGCTTGGCCGACAAGGCCAAGAGCGTCCCGGCACAACTGTCCGGCGGGCAGAAGCAGCGTGTCGCCATCGCCCGGGCACTGGCGCTGTCGCCGAAGATCATGCTGTTTGACGAGGTGACCTCGGCGCTCGACCCGGAACTCGTCGAAGAGGTGCTGAACGTCATGCGGCGGCTTGCCTCCGAGACCGACATGACCATGCTTCTCGTTACCCACGAGATGGGCTTCGCCCATGATTTCGCCGACCGTGTGCTGTTCTTCGATCGCGGCAAGATCGTCGAGGAAGGCAAGCCGGCCGACATCTTTCGCAATCCGACGCAGGAGAGGACGCAGACCTTCCTGCGCAAGATCATTGCGGCGGGGCACCGCGTCTGACCTCAGACATTGCCCGCAAGAACAAACTCAAAGGAAAATCAGAGGAGTTGGGAACGATGAAAGCAGGATATCTTTTGACCGCCGCCAGCCTGTCGGTGCTGCTGATGGCCGCCACCGGCCCGGCATCGGCTGCCGATGACAAGCTCGAACAGCTGAAGGAACAGGGCTTTGCCCGTATCGCCATCGCCAACGAGCCGCCGTTCACGGCCGTCGGCGCCGATGGCAAGGTTTCGGGCGCCGCCCCCGACGTGGCGCGCGCGATCTTCGAAAAGCTGGGCGTCAAGGAAGTGGTCGCGTCTATCTCCGAATACGGCGCGATGATCCCCGGCCTGCAGGCCGGCCGCCATGACGCGATCACCGCCGGCCTGTTCATGAAGCCCGAGCGTTGCAATGCCGTCGCCTATTCCGAACCGATCCTCTGCGACGCCGAAGCTTTCGCGCTCAAGAAGGGTAACCCGCTGAAGCTCACGAGCTACAAGGACATCGCCGACAATCCGGATGCCAAGATCGGCGCGCCGGGCGGCGGCACCGAGGAGAAGCTGGCGCTTGAGGCCGGCGTGCCGCGCGACCGCGTCATCGTCGTTCCGGATGGCCAGAGCGGCATCAAGATGCTGCAGGACGGCCGCATCGACGTCTATTCGCTGCCGGTTCTGTCGATCCACGACCTGATGGCCAAGGCGAACGATCCGAACCTCGAAACCGTCGCCCCCGTGGTCAATGCGCCGGTCTATTGCGATGGCGCCGCCTTCCGCAAGCAGGACGTCGCGCTGCGCGACGCCTTCGACGTCGAGCTGAAGAAGCTGAAGGAATCGGGCGAATTCGCCAAGATCATCGAACCTTACGGCTTCTCGGCCAAGGCTGCGATGTCGACGAGCCGCGAAAAGCTCTGCGCCGCGGCGAAGTAAGCACAGGTAGCCGGCCGGTCATGCCGTGGCATGGCCGGTTTGTCGCCGAACGATCTCCAGAGAAGCGAGTTGCCGATGTCGGTATGGTCCGGCTATCTGACACTGATCCTTGAGGGCGCCCTGGTGACGCTCGAACTGACGGTCATGGGCTCGGCGCTGGCGCTGGTCATGGCGTTCGTCGCTGGTCTCGGCCGCCTGTCGCGCTTCTTCGCCATCCGGGCTCTGGCGACCACCTATATCGAGTTCTTCCGTGGCACTTCGATCTTCGTGCAGCTCTTCTGGGTGTATTTCGTGTTGCCCTTCGCGGGATTGACGCTGACGCCGCTGCAGGCGGGCGTGCTGGCGCTCGGTCTGAATGTCGGCGCCTATGGCGCGGAGGTGGTGCGCGGCGCCGTCAAGTCGGTCGGTCGGGAACAGTCGGAAGCCTGCATCGCGCTCAACCTGTCGCGCTATCAGCGCATGCGCCACATCATCCTGCCGCAGGCGCTGCCGCTGATGCTGCCGACCTTCTGCAACAATGCGATCGAACTCCTGAAGGGCACGGCCGTCGTGTCGCTGATCTCACTGACGGATATGACCTTTCAAGCGCAGGTCGTGCGGGCGCAGACCGGCAATACGCTGGTGCCCTTCGCGACAATCCTCATCCTCTATTTTCTCATGGCCTTGGCGATTTCCGCGGCCATGCGCCGACTGGAGCGGCGCATGGCACGCGGCGTCGACGGCATAAGGACCTGATCATATGGAATGGGATTGGGACTTCGTCTGGCAGATCATGCCGACCCTTCTCGAAGGGTTCAAGATCACCATTCTCGCGACCATCCTCGGCGCTGCCGTCGCCATGGTCGTCGGCCTTGGCCTCGCCATTGCGCGGCGGTCGCCGGTCGCCGCCGTTTCCAGGACCGTCGCTTTCGTCTCCGAGTTCATCCGCGGTACGCCGCTTTTGGTGCAGCTCTACTTCATCTTTTACGTGCTGCCGGATATCGGCATCCGGCTGGCGCCGCTGGTGGCAGGCGTCATCGGCATGGGCATTCACTATGCGACCTATACCGCCGAGGTCTATCGTGCCGGTATCGAGAATGTGCCGCGCGGACAATGGGAGGCGGCCAAGGCCACCAATCTGACGACGCGCCAAGCCTGGATCCACGTGATCCTGCCGCAGGCGATCCCGCCGATGATCCCGGCGCTCGCCAATTATTTCATCGCCATGTTCAAGGAGACGCCGCTGCTTTCGGCGATCACCGTGCTCGAACTGATGAACCAGGCCAAAAGCATCGCCAACAGCAACTATCGCTATATCGAGCCGATGACGCTGGTCGGGGTCTTCTTTCTCGTTATCAGTCTGATCTCGGTCGTGGGCTTGCGCTGGCTCGAGGAACGTTACGCCAGGATGGATGACTGACCATGACCGCAAAGATCGAGATCATCCCCGCCGGCCGGGCGCCGCGACTGGAGGACCGGCCGCTCAAAAAACGCGTTGGTCTGGTGATCCTCGCCACCGACCATACGACCGAGGTCGATTTTCAGCGTATGGTCGCCAGCGACGATATCGGCGTCTATGTCAGCCGCATCCACTACGCCAATCCCGTTACCCCCGAAAACCTTTTGAAGATGCAGCCGTCGCTGACGGCGGGTGCAGCCTTGATCCTCCCGGACGAGGCGCTGGATGCGGTCATGTATTCCTGCACCTCGGCCTCGGTCGTCATCGGCGACCGCAACATCGAAGCGGCGCTCCATGCTGCCAAACCCGGCGCTCCGGTAGTGACGCCGACGGCGGCGGCGGTGAAGGGGCTGCAGGCGCTCGGCGCCAGACGGATTTCGGTACTGACGCCCTATACGATCGAGACCAGCCGGCCGATGGCCGATTATTTTGCCGGTCTCGGCTTTACGATCGACCGCTTCACCTGTCTGGGTCTCTCTGACGACCGCGAGATGGCGCGGATTGCACCCGACGAAATTACTGCCTTCTCGCGCCAGGCGATGGCGCCGCAATCCGATGCACTGTTCATCTCCTGCACGGCGGTGCGCGCGGCACAGGTCGCGGCCGGGATCGAAGCCGAGATCGGCAGGCCAGTGGTTACAAGTAATCTCGCCACCGCCTGGGCTTGCCTGAGGCTCTGCGGCAATGATCGGCCGCGGCCCGAACTCGGGCGGTTGATGACCATACCCTATCCGGAGGGCTGAGATGATGACGAGCAGATTGCCGGTTTCGCTGGAAGATATCCGCGCTGCGGCGCGCCGGATAACTGGCCGGGTGCGCGTGACTGCAATGGCGCAGTCGGTTTCGCTCGGTGAAATCGCCGGCGTGCCCGTCCATCTCAAGCTCGAACACCAGCAGTCGACCGGCAGCTTCAAGCTGCGCGGGGCGACCAATGCGGTGCTGTCATTGTCGCAGGCGGAACGGGCGCGCGGCGTCGTCGCGGCCTCGACTGGAAATCACGGCCGGGCGCTTGCCTATGCGGCAAAGGCGGAAGGTTCGGTCGCGGCGATCTGCATGTCGCGGCTGGTGCCTGAGAATAAGGTTTCGGAGATCCGCCGCCTCGGCGCCGATGTCCGCATTATCGGGCGCTCGCAGGACGAGGCGCAGCAGGAGGTTGACCGGCTGGTGCGCGAGGAGGGGCTGGTGATGGTCCCGCCCTTCGACCATCCCGCCGTCGTGGCGGGGCAGGGCACGCTCGGGCTCGAAATCATCGAGGCATTGCAGGAGGTGTCGACAGTGCTGGTGCCGCTTTCGGGCGGCGGCCTTGCGGCGGGCGTCGCTGCCGCGATCAAGGGCGTCAATCCGAAGACCAAGGTGATCGGCCTGACGATGGAGCGGGGTGCGGCGATGAAAGCGAGCCTCGATGCCGGAGAGCCGGTGCAGGTCGAGGAATTGCCGAGCCTTGCCGACTCGCTCGGCGGCGGCATCGGCCTCGATAATCGCGTGACCTTTGCCATGTGCCGCGATCTGCTCGACGACGTCATCTTGCTTTCGGAGGCGGAAATCGCGGCCGGCATGCGCCATGCCTATGCCGCCGAACGCGAGATCGTCGAGGGAGCGGCAGCCGTTGGCATCGCAGCCCTTCTTGCCGGAAAGGTCAGGGCCGATGGCCCCGTCGTTGCGATCCTGTCCGGACGGAATGTCGACATGGAGCAGCACCGGCGCGTGATCAATGGCGAGATGCTGTTTGCGGAGGGTGGGCGATGAACCGGATGATCATTCTGACCGAAGCGGAATTGCGAAAGGTCGTCGGGCTCGATCGTGACGCCGTCTCCTGCATCGAGCAGGCTTTCGCAGCGCTGGCGACCAAGGCGGTCGCCATGCCGCCGATCCTGCGGCTCGATATTCCCGAGCATCGCGGCGAGGTCGATGTGAAGACCGCCTATATCCCCGGCGTCGAAGGTTTCGCGATCAAGATCAGTCCCGGTTTCTTCGACAATCCCAAGCTCGGCCTGCCGAGCACCAACGGCATGATGGTGCTGCTGTCGAGCCGGACCGGGCTGGTGCAGGCGCTGCTGCTGGACAATGGTTACCTCACCGATGTGCGCACCGCAGCGGCAGGCGCGGTGGCGGCGAAACATTTGTCGCGCGAGAATTCCACCGTCGCCGCGATCTTTGGAGCCGGCATGCAGGCGGGGCTGCAGCTCGAAGCGCTGACGCTGGTGCGGCCGATCCGTGAAGCGAGGATATGGGCGCGCGATAGCGCAAAGGCTGAAGCCGCCGCCGCGGACCTGACGGAAAAGCTCGGGTTTTCCGTCACCGCGACATCGGACCCGAGACGTGCAGTTTCCGGCGCCGATATCATCGTGACCACCACGCCCTCGGAAAAACCGATCGTCGAGGCCGGGTGGCTCGAAGCCGGCCAGCATCTGACGGCGATGGGCTCGGATGCGGAACACAAGAACGAGATCGATCCGGCCGCGATTGCCGCCGCCGGCCTCTATGTCGCTGACAGCCTGAAGCAGACGCGCCGCCTCGGCGAGCTGCATCACGCGATCGAGGCCGGATTGGTCGCGGGCGATGCCGATTTCGCCGAGCTCGGCCAGATCGTTGCCGGCAAGACGCAGGGGCGGACAAGCAAAGACCAGATCACCATCGCGGACCTCACGGGAACCGGCATCCAGGATACTGCCATCGCCACGCTCGCCTTTGCGCGGGCCGGTGCGGCGACGGCCGGAACCACATTCGAAAGCTGACCGGTACTGCGCCGGACAAGAAGGGAAGAGACATGACCCAGCCCAATCTCAAATTCTCGCTCGGCGAATATGCCGCGCGGCTGGAAAAGACACGCCGTGCCATGGAGGCGAAGGGTGTCGAGCTTTTGATCGTCAGCGACCCCTCGAACATGGCCTGGTTGACCGGCTATGACGGCTGGTCCTTCTACGTCCACCAGGCGGTGATCGTGCCGCCGTCCGGCGAGCCGATCTGGTTCGGCCGCGGCCAGGATGCCAATGGCGCCAAGTTCACCGCCTATTTGAAGCACGACAATATCGTCGGCTATCCCGATCACTACGTGCAATCGACCGAACGCCATCCGATGGATTATCTCTCCGGCATCCTGACCGAGCGCGGCTTCGGCAAGCTGACGATCGGCGTCGAAATGGACAATTACTGGTTCTCGGCCGCCGCCTTTGCCGCGCTGCAGAAGCATTTGCCGAATGCCCGTTTCGTCGACGCCACCGCGCTCGTCAACTGGCAGCGCGCCGTCAAGAGCGAGACCGAAATCAAATACATGCGCAACGCCGCCCGCATCGTCGAGGCGATGCACGCCCGCATCTTCGACAAGATCGAAGTCGGCATGCGCAAATGCGATCTGGTCGCCGAAATCTACGATGCCGGCACCCGCGGCGTCGACGGCATCGGCGGCGACTACCCGGCGATCGTGCCGCTGTTGCCGTCGGGCGTCGAGGCGTCGGCCCCGCATCTGACCTGGGACGACCGGCCGATGAAGAAGGGTGAGGGCACCTTCTTCGAGATCGCCGGCTGCTACAATCGTTACCATCTGCCGCTGTCGCGCACCGTCTTCCTCGGCAAACCGACGCAGGCCTTTCTCGATGCCGAAAAGGCAACGCTGGAGGGTATGGAAGCAGGCCTTGCGGTCGCAAAGCCCGGCAACACCTGCGAGGACATCGCCAACGCCTTCTTCGGCGTCTTGAAGAAATACGGCATCGTCAAGGACAACCGCACGGGCTACCCGATCGGCCTGTCCTATCCGCCGGACTGGGGCGAGCGCACCATGAGCCTGCGCCCCGGCGACCGGACGGAATTGAAGCCCGGCATGACCTTCCATTTCATGACCGGCCTCTGGCTTGAGGATATGGGTTTCGAGACGACCGAAAGCATTCTCATCACCGAGAGCGGCGTCGAATGTTTCGCGAATGTGCCGCGCAAACTAATGGTCAAGGATTGAGGCTGTCATGAACGAGATTGCCTTGCGCCCGTCGCCGATCAGCGCGACGGTGGATTTCGCCGCCGAGGGCGTCCAGCACGGTTTCCTCCGGCTGCCTTATAGCCGAGACGATTCCGCCTGGGGATCGGTGATGATCCCGATCACGGTCGTCAGCAACGGCAAGGGGCCGACGGCGCTTCTGACCGGCGGCAATCACGGCGACGAGTATGAAGGGCCGATCGCGCTTTTCGATCTCGCCCGCACCCTGAAGGCCCAGGAGGTCAGCGGCAGGGTCATCATCGTGCCGGCGATGAATTATCCGGCGTTCCTGGCGGGAACCAGGACGTCGCCGATCGACCGGGGCAATATGAACCGCAGCTTCCCGGGCCGGCCGGATGGGACGGTGACCGAGAAGATCGCCGACTATTTCCAGCGTGTGCTGCTGCCGATGGCCGATATCGTCCTCGACTTTCATTCCGGCGGCA
This sequence comes from Rhizobium leguminosarum bv. trifolii WSM2297, assembly GCF_000271845.1. Next base: position 532,562 of record NZ_JH719393.1, read on the forward strand.
AGACGCTCGATTTCCTGCCGTTCTGCGCAGCCCACATTCTTCAGAACAAACAACAGGAAGCGCAGGCTTTCGAGCTCGTGACGGCCTTTGCCGCGCCCTATTCGATGAAGATGCTGGAGATCGATGCGGTCGGCATGTACGACACGGCGGCCGAAGAGATGGGCAAGGTCTTCATCACCACGGAACTCGGCGGCGGCGGGACGGCTACGGCCAAGAGTGCTGCGATTGCCAAGCGCGGCACCATGAATGTGCTGCGCCGTGCCGGAATCGTTGCGGGCGCCGCCGATATCGGTCCGACCACGTGGCTCGACATGCCGGACGGCCGCTGTTTCTCCTTTGCGGAGGAGGGCGGCCTCATCGAGCCTCTCATCGATCTCGGTGAAGCCGCCAGTGAGGATGCCGTCATCGCCCTCATCCATCCAACCGGACGAACCGGGGAGGCGCCGCGCGAGATCCGTGCCGGCATGGCCGGCATTCTCTGCGCCCGGCATTTCCCGGGGCTGGTCAAACCAGGCGATTGCGTTGCCGTCGTCGCAATCGTCGATGAATGAGGTGAACGGAATAGCCCGAGCGGAGCGTCAGGCGGCTTGACGCGGCCTTGACATGCTGGCTGCCGCGTCGATCTGAAAGCGCTTGACGACGCCCTCCAGTGTCTGCGTTTGGGCGCCGAGCGCGCGGCAGGCCGAAGCGGTCTCGACGGCCATCGTCGCGTTGTGTTGCGTCACCTGGTCGAGAGCATTGACCGAGGCATTGATCTCTCGGATCGCGACCGCCTGCTCGGAGGACACAGAAACAATCCGGGCGATCAGCCCGGCAACCTGCTCGACCTGACCTTCGATTTCCTGAAGCGCCTTGCCGGTGCGGTTGACGAGCTCCACCCCGGTGGAGACTTGAGACGAGGATGTGGAAATCAGAGCCCTGATCTCCTTGGCGGCGTTGGCCGAGCGCATGGCGAGTTCGCGCACCTCCTGCGCCACGACGGCAAAGCCCTTGCCCGCTTCGCCTGCGCGGGCCGCTTCAACCCCGGCATTGAGCGCCAGAAGATTGGTCTGGAAGGCGATTTCATCGATGACGTTGACGATGTCGCCGATCTGCGAGGACGAGCCTTCGATCCTTTCCATGGCGGCGATCGCTTCGCGGACGACGGCTGCCGAATGTTCGGCGCTCTTGCGGGTCTCGGCCATCATGCCGGTCGCCTTGCCGGCATGATCGGAGGCGTCTTTCGCCTTGGCATTCATCTCGCCGAGCGCGGTTGTGGCCTCTTCGAGCATCGCGGCTTGCTGCTCCGTACGCGATGCGAGGCTCTCGGTTGCACCCGTAATGTCGGCCGAGGCGCTATCCACTTGTTTGGAGGTTTGGGCGATCTCGGCCATCGAGGCGCAAAGTGCGTCCATGCTGTCGTTGAACTTGGCGCGCAAAGTCTCGTAAGCGGCGGCAAAGGGTGTGGCGATCCGGCAATCGAGATTGCCGTGCGATAGCTGGTCCAAGCCGTGGGTCAGCTGGGCGATCACCGTTTCGCGGACCTGCTCCTCGGCGGCCTTTTCGGCCATCTGGCTGCGTTCGCGTTCAAATTCCGCATCGCGACCCGCCGTCTCGCGCTTCTGCGCATCCTGCCGCTCGAGCGCGTTGCGGCGAAAGACCGCCACGGCCTTGGACATGGCCCCGATTTCGTCGGAACGGTCGGCATAGGGAACGTCTGTGGAGAAATCGCCATCGGCGAGGTTGCCCATATAGGCCTTCATGCCGTCGAGCGGGACGATGGCCCGGCGGCGCAGGAGATACAGCCCGACCAGCAGGAGCCCGAAGGATCCGAAGCCCGCCGCACCGGCATAGATCGTCCAGGTGACGATTTCCGAGGCGGCATTGCGCTCCTCGCCCTTCAGGAAGGCATCGGAATTTGCAACGAGTTTCTCGACCGCGTCCTGGTGCGAATGAAAGGCGACACGCAACTGCTCGATCGCCCCGTGCGCCTTGTCTTCATCCCTGGCATTCAGCGCCGGGATGATCTCACGGTTCATCACGTCCCAGAATGTATCGCCCTTGGCGAGGACATCGTTTTCAAGCTCGTCCTTCAAAGACTGCGGCAGCCGGGTGGTTTTCCAATAAGCGCGGCGGTCGTCGTAAGCGGCTTTGAGATTGGCGATCTTGGCGAGATTGGTGGCGGTGAGTTCGGGAAATTTGCTCGCCTCGAAGGAGAGCATGTAGGACTCGACGACAAACAGCGGCGGCGGCAGGATATCGGCGATCAGATCCTTGCCATAGACGACCTGCTCGTAAACCGGGCCGTTGACTTTCAGCCGTTCGAGGGCCGATTGCTGCAACCCGATCGACATGAAAAGGCCTGCTGAAACGGCGACACCAAATGCCACCAAACTACGGGCAATAGTAAAAGCCAAGGTCGTCTCCAAATAACTTGTGGCCTCTGCGCGTCGAGATGCCTGATCTACGTACTGCATTATTTCGCGTGAACGCTGAAATATGGTTAATTCTTCTGGGTGTCAGAGGTTGACTGGCCTGTCCGGGGCGGCGGCAGGCGTCCAAAATTGGGTGGATGATGAATTGTCGAAACTATTTTTGGTGCCAAGCCATCACCTGCCGCATTGATGGCTTACCGGGAAAGCGCCGTATCTCTTGCCAAGGAGAGATTAACATGGCTGAACCTCAGCTTTCCGTACGAAGCGCGAGGGCGCGTGATCTTGCTCACCGGCTTGCCCGCCGTGAAAACCGCTCGATAGCCGACGTTGTCGAACGGGCGCTCGAATTCTATGAGGTACGCGAAGACGGTCGTGAGCCGGCATCATCCTTCTACACAAGGCTTTCGCAGCAAAGCGGGACGGATATCGACCTTGAAGCCGTCCTCAAGGAAGGCCGGCAGATGAACGATGGCATCGAGCTTTGATTTTTCTCGAGACCAACATTGTTACGGAAACTTTGAGGAAATCGTCCGATGAAGCGGTGTTCGCATGGCTCGTTCGCCATGATGCTGAATTGACTCTGACGACTGTGACGATTGCCGAGATCACTTTCGGCAGACGATCCGGCCTGATCAACGAGCCGAACGCCTCGAGGGGGGACTGTCCGACTGGCTGCGGCGCTTCGCGGACCGGATTTTTGGCCTGACCGAAGAGGCCGCTCTTAGATGGGACATGAGTTTCTCGGCGCTGTCGGTCGAGTATTTGCCGGTCTGCTGGCTTGTGGTTGATTTTTTTGCCGAAACCGTATTACAGGATAGGATGTCCTCGGATGCGGATGTCGAGCTCTTGCTAGGAATAGGAAAAAATTGATGTTGCGGCGGAAATGGTCGCCATAAGCGCTCTCCATCGTGAGGGTGGGGATGCAACGCATTACAGAACTTATGAGTTCTCTAAATCGAAATTGCTAATGCCACAACCGAAAAAATCATGCCTCAGAAATCGCAGTTCGCTTTTCAGGGTCGTCGGCGTGCGTTTCGGTAAAGCGGTTTAGATTGCCATGGATGGTGAGCCCGCAGATGAGCCGCGCAAGCGAGGCCGGCCGAAAGTCTCCAGCGATGAGGACAAGCGGACGCATATCGTCGAAATCGCCCGCCGTGTTTTTGTAAAATACGGTTACGCCGGGAGCACCACCGCCGTGGTCGCCACCGAGGCAGGCGTTTCGAAGCAGACGCTCTACAAGCTGTTTCAGAGCAAGGAAGAGCTGTTTGCCGCCGTGGTCGGCGCGCATCGGCGTCTGATGCTCGACCTGCCGAGGCCCGCGGAAGACCTTCCGATCACCCAGAGTCTCGAACATATCTTCATGATCGACATGGATGAGGAGAAGGATGCGGATCGCGCCGGTTTTCTGCAGCTTGTCTTTCGCGAAGCGTCGCAGTTTCCGGAGCTTATCGATATTCTGCAGCGCGAAGGCATGCTTGCCAGCCGTCAACACCTTGCCGACTGGTTGAGCGATCGCCGGGCGGAAGGCAAGTTGAGGCTTGACGATCCGGCGAGCGGAGCCCGGATGCTGATGGACATGATCTTCGGAGGTATGGGCCCGCCGGAAGGGCGCGCCCAGGCTTGGCCCGAGCGGGCCGAACTGCTCGCCCATCTTCGGCGCTGCATCGCGATCTTCGCCTCCGGCGTCGGGGCCTCGTAAACCCGAAAAGCGATCCTTCGGCTTTTGTCTTCCAATTTCCATTTTGGATGAATTATAGAACTGTAGAGTTCTTTTATATTGATTCGGCCACATGAATATGGCCGCGCATCGCCATGACCGGCGACGACATCCCAGCAAAGATCGAGTTTTCACCGTGGCTGCCGGCAGGCTTTCGCGCGCGCTGGCGCGCCTATGAAAAAGGGACAGACGTTGGTTTCCACCTATGTAAGCTATCTCGCAGTCGCGCGAAATCTGAACGCCAGCCTCTCGATCGTGGCGTCTCAGGCCACAAAAGTCCATGTCAACAGCCGGGACGACACCGGTTCGTCGCCTTTCTCAAAGCCTTCAACTTCGACAGCGATGGCGACGTCACCGTTCCCTTGCAAGCCATGTCGGAATCCGTCGTTGACGACTATGCCGCCTATTATAAGCAGAACAAGATCCGCTACCTCGACGGGGACGAACTGACCGAGGCGACCGACGCGGCGGATGATGAGATCACCTATTTCCGCAAGCAGATGGCGACGATCACGACCGCGAGCGAATTTCTGGCCGATGATCGCCTGGTGTCCCTGGCGCTCCAGGCGAAGGGGCTCGACCCGGACGATGTCACGTCGGAGCAATTGGAGAAGATGTTTTCTTCCGATCTCGACGACGAAGACAGTTACGTCAACAAGCTGGACGACAGTCGCTTCGCCGAACTCGTCGGCGCGTTTAATTTCGACCAGGACGGCAATATTTCCGCCGACCCCACAGAGACTGTGCAGCAGCGCGGCGACGTGCTGGAAACCATCGACTCCTATGTCAGGCTGACGCTCGAAGACGACCAGGGCGACAGCAACACCGGCGTGCGCCTCGCGCTCTACTTCCAGCGCAAGGCGCCGGAAATATCGAGCGCCTACGACATTCTGGGCGACAGCGCGCTCTTCGAGTTCTTTACTACGACCTTCAACCAGCTATGTCTCGAACATGGACGTCGACAAGCAAGCCGAGATGGTCGACAACTTCATCGAGATCAAGGATCTGGCAGATCCCGACAAAGTCGACGATCTGATCAAACGCTTCACCGCCATGTATGATATCGCCAACGGCACGGGCACCACGTCGACAGCACTTTCGATCCTGACCGGCTCAGCGAGCATCAGCGCCGACACGCTGCTTGCGATGGCGCAACTGAAGACCGGCTGAGTGACCTGACCGAACTGCATCATCACCCATGGCAGGGCAGGGGCTGCCGTCTGCGCCGCTGCGCTACCGAGATCTCGGAGAGCATGGCCGGCTGAGCATCACCACGCGTAAAACGGATGCGTCAGGACGATGGACAGATCTATCGCAGTCAACTCAACCAGTTCTCGACGTGCAAAGCACGGACACGCGTGAATTCCCCCATATTGGCCGTCACCAGAACAGCTCCGAGGGCAGAGGCATGGGCGGCGATCAACATGTCATTCGGACCGATAGGTTTACCAATGGCCTCCAGTTCAGCCCGGATGCCGCCGTATTCGGTATCGGCGGGCACGTCCAGCGCGAGCACCGGTACGCTGCCGAGTATCGCCTCGATTTGTGCCAGAAGTTTCGGTGATCCCTTCTTGGCGCAGCCGTAGCGCAACTCGGACGCCGTGATGATACTGACACAGATTGCATCCGGCCCAACCTCGCCGATTCGTCGGGCGACGCTGCCCTTCGGGTTTCGAGCAAGTTCGGACACGATATTGGTGTCCAGCATATAAAGCCTGCTCACAGGTCGATTTCCTTCGCGGGAAGCAAGGTCTCGTCGACATCGGGGAACTGATCTTCAGGACCAAGCACGTCTAAACCAGCCAGAATATCCAGCAGATTCTTGCGGCGCACCGGCTCGATGATGAGCCGATCGCCATCCCGGTGGATCATCACTCGATCGCCGGGTAGCTCAAAGTCAGCCGGGATGCGGACGGCCTGGCTCTTGTTGTTTCGGAAAAGTTTGGCCTCGCGCGGAGGGACAAGTCCTTGGCCTTGACGATGCGGCACAACAGCCTCCTGTGCATATACACATGCATATACATGGCTCTGATGAAGGTTTCAAGGGTTGTCTATATTCTATCGCCAATTGCGCGTTTCCATCCCCGCCGAACTGTCGGAGCGCAGCCGGGCAATTAGCCTTGCGGCAAGAGGAAAATGCTGCACTGCCAAAAAAAATCGCCACGTGCGCCCCTGTGCGTTTTTTCAGCATGACCCATTGACAATTCATCGTCGATGGCACTTGATACATTATTCCAGTAAAACAGACATACGTCCATTATACTGGAATAATGGGAGCCATCATAAGGGGAACGCCATGACCATTTCCTTTCGCACCGGCGTGATGTCGCTGATCGCCGCCGCCCTGTTATCCACGCCTGTGCTGGCCGACGGCAGCAAGCTCGATGAAGTGCTGGCCCGCGGCCATCTCGTCCTCGGCACGGGCAGCACCAACGCGCCCTGGCACTTCAAGAGCGCCGACGACAAGCTTCAGGGCTTCGACGTCGACATGGGCCATATTATCGCCAAGGCACTGTTCGGCGATCCTGAGAAGATCGAGTATGTGAACCAGTCTTCCGACGCCCGCATCCCGAACATTACCACCGACAAGGTCGACATTACCTGCCAGTTCATGACCGTAACCGGCGAACGTGCCCAGCAGGTCGCCTTCACCATTCCTTACTATCGCGAGGGTGTCGGCTTGATGCTCAAGGCGGACGGAAAATATGGCGACTACGCCGCGCTCAAGGCCGCCGGCTCCTCCGTCACTATCTCGGTTCTCCAGAACGTCTATGCTGAGGCCATGGTGCATGCGGCCTTGCCGGAGGCGACCGTCGACCAGTATGATTCCGTCGACCTGATCTACCAGGCGCTGGAGTCGGGACGTGCCGATGCCGTCGCCACCGATCAGTCGTCGCTCGCTTGGTACATGACGCAGAATCCCGGCCGCTACAAAGACGCCGGCTACGGCTGGAACCCGCAGACCTATGCCTGCGCCGTCAAACGCGGCGATCAGGACTGGCTGAATTTCGTCAACACCGCCCTGCATGAAGCCATGACCGGCGTCGAATTCGATTTCTACGCCAAGTCCTTCAAGACCTGGTTCGGCAAGGATCTGACACCGCCGCAGATCGGCTTTCCGGTCGAGTTCAAGTAATGGCCACGCGGAGCGGGATTGTTCTCCCGCTCCGCTGCAGCGTCGCGTCTTTTTGGCACGCACGAAGCACGCTGCAACATTTTAAATCTGCGCATCGTGCACGGTGCGTTAGTCTGAAAGGGCGGCCCGCATGGGTTACACGCTGAATTTTGCTGCCGTCTGGCGCAATTTCGATTTTCTGTTGAGCGGGCTTGCTCTCAGCCTCGGCCTTGCAGTGATCTCGATCCTGATCGGGGCTGTGATCGGCCTCGTCGTGGCCTTCGCGCTGACCTCCAAAAACCGCTTCGCGGTCGTGCCGGCGAGGGTCTATGTCACTGTCATCCGCAACCTGCCAATTCTCGTCCTGGTGCTCTTCGCCTTTTTTGCGTTGCCGCAGATGGGTTTGCGCCTCGACAAGATAAAGAGCTTCGTGCTCGTTCTCTCCCTCTATTCCGGCGCCTATCTGGCCGAGGTGTTCCGCGCCGGCCTGTTGTCCATCCCGAAAGGGCTGACGGAAGCCGGCCTTGCCATCGGTCTGACGGGGATGCAGATTCGCAGTTCCATCATCGCACCGCTGATGCTGCGCAACGTCTTGCCATCGCTGTCGTCAACGATCATCTCGCTCTTCAAGGACACCTCGCTCGCCGCTGCCATCGCCGTGCCGGAACTGACGTTTGCTGCGCGCAAGATCAATGTCGAGAGCTTTCGCGTCATCGAAACCTGGATGGTCACCTCGGCCCTCTATGTCGTGACCTGTTTCCTCATTGCCGCCGTGATGCGCTTCGTCGAGCGCCGTCTGGCCCTGCCGAGATAGACCCGATGTCCCACACCTTTCTCGAACAACTCTGGATCGCCCGTTACGTCATCATCAACGGTGTCGGCGTAACCGTGTCGATCTCTCTGCTGGCCATCCTCGCAGGATCCGTCCTCGGCGTTTTCGTCGGTCTGGCGCTCGTCTATGGCGGCATTGTTTTGCGGCTCATCGTCCGCGCCTATACCGATATCATCCGCGGCACGCCAGTGCTGGTGCTGGTGCTGGCAAGCTATTATGTCTCCGCCGCCGTCGGGCTCGATCTCGGGCCGTTCTCCGCCGGCGTGCTCGCCCTTGCGATCTTCTGTTCCTCCCATGTCGGCGAAATCGTGCGCGGCGCGCTTCAGGCGATTCCGAAGGGGCAGACCGAAGCCGCCAAGGCGATCGGCCTGACCTTCACCCAGACCTTCACCTCGGTGCTGTGGCCACAGGCCATGCGCCAGTGCCTGCCGGCCTGGGTCAATACCGCGGCCGAGATGGTGAAGGCCTCAACGCTGCTCTCCGTCATCGGCGTTGCGGAGCTTCTCCTGCGCACGCAGGAGATCATCTCCCGAAACTTCATGAGCCTCCAGTTCTATTTCCTGGCCGGCGGCCTCTATTTCATCGTCAATTATGGCATCGAGCACTTCGGCAAATATGTCGAGCGCAAGACCGCCCTGCCGTCCTGAGGAGTTCCCCCGATGGCCAAAACCATTCTCGACATCAAGGGTCTGCGCAAGACTTACGGCATCCACGAAGTCCTCAAAGGCGTGGATTGCGCCGTGGGGGAGGGCGAGGTCATTTCCATCATCGGCTCGTCCGGCTCCGGAAAGACCACCTTGCTGCGCTGCGTCAACATGCTGGAAGAATTCCAGGGCGGCACGATCAGCCTCGATGGCGAGGAGATCGGCTACCGCGTCGACGGCGCAACGCGGCGGCGCAAGAGCGAAAAAGAGATCGCCCGCCAGCGCGCGCTGACCGGCATGGCGTTTCAGCAATTCAATCTCTTCCCACATATGAGTGCCGCCGAAAACGTCATGCTCGGCCTCGTCAAGGTTAAGAAAATGACGAAGCCCGACGCCCGCATCATCGCGGAAAAATGGCTCGATAGAGTCGGCCTCGCCGCCCGCACCAACCATTATCCCGGTCAGCTTTCCGGCGGTCAGCAGCAGCGCGTCGCCATTGCCCGCGCCATCGCAATGTCGCCGAGGCTGATGCTGTTCGACGAGGTGACCTCCGCACTCGATCCCGAACTGGTGGGCGAAGTGCTGCAGGTCATCAAGGGGCTTGCCGCCGACGGCATGACCATGCTGCTCGTCACCCATGAGATGCGTTTCGCCTACGAGGTTTCCTCGCGGGTCATCTTCATGAACCAGGGGGTTATCTGCGAGGAGGGAGATCCGAAGGAAATGTTCGTGCGGCCGAAGACGGAGCGGCTCGCAGAATTCCTCAAAACCTCGAGTTTCAACTGATGAGCCCAAGTGCGTCGAGCGATCCTCGTCGAGACTGCAGTGAATCGCTCGGCAACCTCAGCAAAGTGCTTCAGCGGTCGATGCTGATCCGGCTTTGCAAGCAATTGCGGGAACTCGCTTAATTTATGCTCAGCCTGCATTGCCGCTGCGCAAATTCCAGGCAAGGGATGCGAAACCTCTTGGAAATTCTGGACGCAGAGTTTTGGCATGGGCCTTGCTTCGCTGTCTTGTATGCAAGATAGCCAGCCATCCGAGATCACGCAGAAGACCATCGAGGAAACGATCGTCTCCGGGATTCTTTCAGCCAAGATCCGGCCGGCTACCCGTCTCAGCGAAAACCAGCTGGCATCGCTCTTCGGCGTGTCTCGGACCCGCGTTCGTGAAGCCATGATGCGCCTGGAAACACGCGGTATCGTACATGTCAGTCCGAGGCGGGGCTGGTTTGTTGTCGAGCCATCCGCTGAAGAGGCGATTGCGGTTTATGAGGCGCGGCGCGTCATCGAGGCCGGACTGCTGCGCAGCATGCGGGTCCTAACAGACGAGGGGCAGAAAGCTCTCGACGCCCACTTGAACGAGGAAAAAAGCGCGATGGCGGCGGGCGACCGTCAGCGTCTGACTTATTTAATGGGCGATTTTCACATCCGTATCGCGGAATTGAGCGGAAACGCCGTCATCATCGATATCCTTCGCGACCTGACCGCGAGGACGATCCTCATTTCGATGCTCTATCAGTCCGAATTTCATGCGGCACAGTCTCATGACGGGCATTGCCGCATCTTCCAGGCCATGCAAGCGGGCGATTTCGTCAGAGCTGCGGAGCTCTCTGTCGAGCATCTCGACGAGGTCGAAATGGGTCTCGACCTCACGACGCGGCCAGACCCGCTTTCGGAATTGCGCAGTTCCCTGTCACTTCCTCCCAAGACCGTGTCCTCACCTCCCAGGCCTCACAAACCACAACTTCAAAGGAGTCATTAACGTATGCTGACAAGACGAGTCTTCTTCGCACTTGCGACCCTGGCGGCAACTATCGGCTTCGGCTCCGCGTCTCATGCCGATGCTCTCGCCGACATCACCGCGCGCGGTACGCTGCGCGTCGCCGTGCCGCAGGATTTCCCGCCATTCGGCAGCGTCGGCACCGATATGGCGCCGATGGGCTACGATATCGACGTCGCCAATCTCATTGCCGAAAAGCTGGGCGTCAAGGTCGAGCTCGTCCCGGTTACCAGTGCCAACCGCGTCCCCTATCTGCAGACGAATAAGGTCGATCTGGTGATATCCAGCCTCGGCAAGAATGCGGAGCGCGAAAAGGTGATCGATTTCTCTGCCCCCTACGCACCCTTCTTCAACGGCGTTTTCGCGCCGGCCGACCTTTCGATCGCCAAGGCTGAGGATCTCGCGGGCAAGAGCATCGGCGTCACACGCGGCGCCGTGGAAGATCTGGAACTGACGAAGATCGCGCCGGCCGACGCGACGATCAAGCGCTACGAGGACAATAACGGCACCATCTCGTCGTTTCTATCGGGCCAGGTCGACATCATCGCGACAGGCAACGTCGTGGCCGCCGCGATCCTCGCCAAAAATCCCCCCAAACGCCCCGAGCTCAAATTCCTGATCAAGAATTCGCCCTGCTATATCGGTCTCAACAAGGAGCAGCCGGCTCTTCTGGAGAAGGTCAACGGCATCCTCGCTGCCGCCAAGGCCGATGGCGCGTTGAACGCCATATCGCAGAAGTGGCTCGGCGCCGACCTCCCGTCGGATCTCTGAGGAACCCCGTCCTACGGACGTCATCCCGCGCCCGCCCGCGGGATGACGACGCACCGTCACCGCAAGAGGGGACAAATCCGTGAGCTATCATTTCGAATTCGGCTGGCTGCTTCAATATTACCCTGAGATCATCAAGGGTATACTGGTCACCCTGGAACTTATCGCCATTGGCGGAGTGCTCGGCATTTCGCTCGGCATCTTCTGCGCCTGGGTGCGCGCGCTCGGGCCCGTCTGGCTGAAGCCTGTCATTGCGACCTATGTCGAACTGATCCGCAACACGCCGTTCCTGATCCAGCTGTTTTTCATCTTTTTCGGTCTGCCGTCGCTTGGCCTCCAGCTGCCTGAGCTGACGGCCGCCAACCTCGCGATGGTCATCAACCTCGGTGCCTATAGCTGCGAGATTATCCGCGCGGGCATCCAGGCGACCCCGAAAGGCCAGTTCGAGGCAGGCCAAAGCCTCGCCATGACACGCTTCGAAACCTTCCGCCATGTCGTGCTCGTGCCGTCCTTGCAGCGCATCTGGCCGGCGCTATCGTCGCAAGTCGTCATCGTTATGCTCGGCTCATCGGTCGTGTCGCAGATCGCCGCCGAGGATCTGACCTTCGCCGCGAACTTCATACAATCGCGAACCTTCCGCGCCTTCGAGGCCTACATCGTCTCGACATCAATCTATCTCGTGCTGGCAATCCTGCTCCGGCAGCTGCTCGGGGTGGTCGGCGGGTTCATTTTCCCGAGGAGAACGGCGCGATGATCGAGTTCACACTCTGGGACATTCTGCGTAACCTGCTGCTCGCCACCCGCTGGACCATCCTGCTCTCGCTCGTCTCGTTCATCGGCGGCGGCGCGGTCGGACTGGGATTGCTGTTCCTGCGTATCAGCAAGCGCAAGGCATTCAGCGTGCTTGCGAAATATTATATCGAGCTCTTCCAGGGCACGCCGCTGCTGATGCAACTGTTCATCGCCTTTTTCGGTCTCGGCCTTTTTGGAATCGACGTCCCGGCCTGGCTTGCGGCGGGATTGGCGCTCACCCTGTGGAGTGCCGCCTTTCTCGCCGAAATCTGGCGCGGCTGCGTCGAAGCGGTTGCGAGGGGTCAATGGGAAGCCTCCGCCAGCCTCGGCATGGCACGGTTGCAGCAGATGCGTTACGTCATCCTCCCACAGGCGCTGAGGGTCGCCATACCACCCACGGTCGGTTTCTCCGTTCAAATCGTCAAGGGTACGGCGCTGACCTCGATCATCGGCTTCGTCGAACTGTCGAAAGCCGGCACCGTGGTCACCAATGCCACCTTCCAGCCCTTCACCGTCTACGGGCTCGTCGCCCTCATCTACTTCGTCCTTTGCTGGCCTTTGTCGAAAAGCAGCCAGATCCTGGAAAGGAAGCTCAATGTCGCTCATCGCAATCACTGAAGTCCGCAAGAGCTTCGGAACCACAGAGGTGCTGAAAGGTATCAATCTCGATGTGGAGGCGGGTGAAGTCATCGCCATTATCGGCAGGAGCGGTTCGGGCAAGTCGACCCTGCTTCGCTGCATCAATGGCCTGGAGACCATTACCGACGGTTCGATCTCCGTCGCAGGCGCGCAGCTCCTCGATGACGAGGTGCATCTGAAAGCCCTGCGCCTCAAGGTCGGCATGATCTTTCAACAGTTCAACCTCTTTCCGCACCTGACGGCCGGCGGCAACGTCATGCTGTCGCAGACCGTGGTCAAGAAGACCCCGAAGGCCGAGGCCGAGGCCATCGCCCGCACAATGCTGGAGCGGGTGGGGCTCGGCCACAAGTTCGACGCTTATCCGGATGAGCTCTCGGGCGGCCAGCAGCAGCGCGTCGCCATCGCCCGTGCGCTTGCCATGCAGCCGGCAGCACTTCTTTGCGACGAGATCACCTCGGCGCTCGATCCGGAGCTGGTCGCCGAAGTTCTGGCCGTCGTGCGCGGGCTCGCCGCCGAGGGAATGACGTTGCTGATGGTCACCCACGAAATGAAGTTCGCCCGCGACGTCTGCAGCCGCGTCGTCTTCATGCATCAGGGCCGCGTCCACGAAATCGGCCGGCCGGAGGACGTCTTCACCAACCCGCAGACGGCAGAGCTGAAACAGTTTCTCGGCGTCAGTTAAGAAGCGACGACATGCTCTCGCTTATGCCGGCCGGCATCGTCGAGATGGCGCGCGAGCGCCGTTTTACTCGTGCGGAGGAAGACGAGGAAAAAGGCCCGCGAATGCCGGCCTATTGTGTCCGGTGGACTCCTCATGGTCGACCGTCCTCAAGTCTTCGAGCGAGGATGTCCCATCAGCGCTTCATACTCTCTGTCGGTCAATCGTTCGATTGCCCGCAGCTGTGCAGGAACGTCCATCCGCTCGTGCAAGACTGCGGCAATGACGAAGGTTGCATCGTCAGCGACAATGTAGACGGCGTAATGGTGCTCGATTTTGTGCAATCGGAAGAGCGAATTCCCGACGCGCTCGTCGCTCGTTGTCCTCACGCGGGCGTAGGCTTCGGGGATGCTTTCAAATCCCGCCCGCAGCAGGCGGCCGTACGCCTTTGCCTGTGCGGTGGACCATCTCCGCGCTGTTTCGCGGACGGCCAGACGATAATTATCAAGCGCAGTCGGTAGGATGAGAATGCGGGGAGCCACTAGCGCAGTTCTTTATCCAATTCGGCATCGACGGCGTCCAGCGCAGAAAGGGGTAACATCTCTCCACCCCGGAATTCGTCTTCCGCCCGCAGCAGCGAGCGGATGGCATAGCGGCGGTCTTCTTCGCGTGCCATATCTTCGCGAATAAGGGCGCGCACGTATTCACTTGGCGTCGTATATTGGCTCTTCCCGTTGGCGCGCATATCGACAAAGGCGCGCATCTCATCGGGCAAGCTGACATGCAGGCTGCTGGTCACGCCGCGCCCTCCTTCAAATTTCTGAATGAATTGTTCCGTATCCATTAGTCAATGTCAATATTTGACATTGAGACGTCCGGTTGCAAACCGGGCGCTCCAATCCGCAGGCGTGGCGGGAGCGGCAGCCAGGGCTGCCGCTCCCCGAGGATTGTCAGCTTTTGGTGCCGGTGGGCGCCGGCAGCAAAACGGGCTCGGCCGACTGTCTAGGCAGCATCAGTTGGGCGAGAATATCGTCGGCCGAATGGCTCGAGCCGCCAATACCGGCTTCGCGCAGCTGACGATCGAGATCGCCGCCGTTTTCCAGTGCGGCCAGTTCAGCACCGGCTTCAATGCGGCCGGCAGTGATTTCCTGGCGTTTCTTGATGCGTTCGAGACTTTCGACGGCGCTGCCAAGGCGGGTATTGATGCCCGACTGGTTATGGGCAATCGCCGACTGCGCGCGCAGCAGCGACTCGTTGGCTTTGACGTTCTCCACTTCACGCTTCATCTGGGCAATGCGTGCTTCGGTGTCCTGGATCGTCCGCAGCATCTGTTGCTGGCGCGGCAGCAGCCGATCGAGCTCTTCCTGGTCGCGCTGCACTTCGGCACGGCTGGTGGCGATGCGTTGAGCCAGACCCTGAGCGAGATCGGTGCGGCCCGCCGAGATCGCAGCGCGGGCGCTGTCGGTATCCTTGGTCTCCTTTGCGCGGTTTTCGTCAAGCCGGCGCATAACGCTCTTATTTGAGGCCATGATGCCGGCCAGATCGGATCGCGCCCGGCGCAGCGACTGCTCAGCGTCGCGGATTTCCTGGTCAAGAATGCGCATGGACTGGTTGTCGGCGGCAGCTTCCGCTGCCTCGTTGATGCCGCCGCGAATGGCGGTGAAAATCTTTCCCCAGGTGCTCACGCTGCAATCTCCCCGCTTTTCCATTCTTCAATCATATGTGCCGCATCGACGGCATTGGCAGCCAGAATTGCCACCTCTTCGACGACCGTGTCGGCGGACGAGCGTGCTGACAGCGATCCGAACAATTCATACCATTCCTCACCGTCGATCGTGGTGATGCCGAAGCTGGAGAGCGGTACGAACTTGTGCGTCTTGAGCACCATGCGTTCGAAGGCTTCGCGATTGGGTATGTCCTTGCACGGCACCAGAACAGCGCTGACAAGGATATCACGCTCCCCGCTCACTGCGACGAAGACGTCGAGATCGCCTTTTTCCTTGAGAGTGACGCATAGGACGTCGCCCTGTTCGGGTACGGCGACATCCACATCGCCGAGTGCCTCCGGATCGGCGGCGAACAAGCGCGTTAAGGTGGTGAGGTTCCAGGTCTCCAAAAAGTCCTCCATCAGTTAGAATTTCGAAAAAATATCTGGGTATTCGATATGCCACTTAAAGGGGTGGCGCGCTAAATAAATTTCGCTAGGGTAGGCACTGGGAACGGGGGCGAATCGCGTGCCATTTATCGCTTCATTACTGCGGCGCGTATATCTCTCGCTCAGCGAATTGGCCTGGTCCGCCCTTTTTATTCTTCTCGTGATCCATCTGGCCGCCTCTTACCTGCTCTTTATGCTGGCCGGCGAAGGCGATCTCGTCGGCAACCCGATCGATTTTCTTTACTACTATATGGTGACAGCAACGACTGTCGGCTATGGCGATCTTTCCCCAAAATCGGGACCTGGGCGGATCATTGCCGTCCTCGTCGTTCTTCCCGGCGGTATTGCCATCTTCACCGCTGTTCTTGGCAAATTGTTGACAACGATCGGCACGATCTGGAGGAACCGCATGCGCGGATTGGGTGACTACAGTGAACGCACCGGCCATGTCATCGTCCTGGGCTGGCAAGAGGGACAGACGCACCAGACGCTGCGGCTGCTGCATGCCGAACGAGAGGCTCACGAACCGATGAGCGTTCTCGTTGCCAAGGATCTGGCGGAAAATCCCGCCAGCGATTACGCCGACTATATCAGAACCGAGCGGCTTTCCGATGCCGACGCTCTGGTGAGGGCCGGAGTGGCACAGGCGCGCGCAATCATCGCGCGCGGCGCAAATGACGACGAGACGCTGGCCGCAGTGCTGATTGCCGAGGGCAATGCGCCCAACGCCCATATCGTGGCTTATTTCGCCGACGACCGCACAGCTCAGATGGTCAAGCAACTCCGGCCGCGCGTCGAGGCGGTGGGCTCACTCGCCGAGGAGCTGCTGTCGCGTGCAGCCCGGGATCCGGGCTCTTCGGAGGTCGCCGCACGGCTGCTGTCGGCCGCCTCGACCGACACGGCCTTTTCGCTGCCGGTCCCGTCTTTGCAACGGCCTCTGCTCTATGGAGACGTGTTTTTGAGCCTCAAGCGTGAGCACAATGTCACGCTGGTGGGCTTACTGAGCCAGGGCATCACCGACCTGAATTGCCGGGACGAGGTGCTGATGCGGGGCGGCGAAACCCTTTACTACATAAGCGGAATGCGGCTAGATCCCGCTGCCATCGCTTGGGCTCGAATGGGAGACGCATCATGATCGGCTGGTTCGGCAGAGACAAGAACGAAAGCCCTTTACCCAGAGAACTTGGTCCCTTGAGCGCCGCCATCGGCGGGGCCCTGGAGATCGATTTCCTCTCCCTCGAAGCCGAGGCCTTGGGCGGCGAGCCGGCCATGCCGCTGCCGCTGAGCGGCCCCTTCATCATTGCCGGCTACGGTCAGGTTTCGCTCGATGCCGCGACGGTTCTGTCGCGTTACTACGATGAAGACCACCGGATGATTCAGGTGATGTCGACGTCGGGCCAGCCGGGTGATGCCGTCGACGACATCAGCTTTTATCAGCCTTGGGACAGCGTCGTGCCTGCCGGGCAAAGCGAATGGAACCGTTGGACCGGCCCGGACGGCCTGATCGGCCAGCCATCCTACGATGCCGACGGTATCCTCTATAGCCGCTTCTGGGGTGAAGGCCCGGAGCGCGCCCAACTGGTGGAGTTTGTCGAAAAGGTCGACGATGGTGAAGAGCAGCGCTCCATTCACCAGACCTGCATGTTGTATTATCGCCCGCTTGGTTCGACGCGTGAAATGCTTCTGATCAATGTCGAGCGCGACCTCGATCTCGGACAGAGGCAGGCGGGTAGCTCGGTGGAATTTCTGATCGGCTATGGGCTTGCGCCAGCCGATGTTCGTCGCGTCTGACACCCTATCAATTTTTGACGGAGGAGTTTTTCAATGCTCGATTACGTGGCGGGTCTGCCTGCCTTCCTTGGTTATTTCGCCGTCGGTCTTGGCGCCTTTACCGTTTTTTCGGTGATTTACACATGGCTCACGCCGCAAGCCGAGGTCCAGCTCATTCGCGCCGGCAATCTTTCCGCCGTTACCGCATTCCTCGGAGCGCTTGTCGGTTTCAGCCTGCCTCTGGCTTCGGCCGCAGCCAATTCGGTCAGCATCATCGATTACATCATATGGGCGGTGATTGGCATCCTGGCGCAGATCCTTGCTTACTACATCGCGAATTTCACCATGACGGACCTGCATGAGAAGATCACTGCCGACAATATCGCCGCAGGCATATGGGGCGGCGGCATCGCACTGGTCATCGGTATTCTCAATGCCGCCTGCATGACTTATTGAGGGGAGGGGAACGATGCGCAGACGTAAGAGCGGGCACAGACGTCCTTTCCTGGCCATTGGCACGATCGCTGCCTCGACCCTAGCGCTATCCGGTTGTGGCGACCAGACGCCTTCGGAGGTCATGTTCACCTCCGTCGACCAATGCGTGGCATCCGGCATGGACCGGCAGGTCTGCCAGGCCAGCTATCAGGACGCCATGCGGGCTCATCTCGCCACCGCGCCGCGTTTCAACGGCATGGCCGCCTGCGAGGCCGAATACGGCTCGGGCCATTGCACGGAGCAGCCGGCCAATACAGTCCCCAACAATACCGGTGGAAGCGGCAGCTTCTTCATGCCGTTCCTGGCGGGCTACATGCTGTCCTCGGCACTGAACAACATCGGCGACTACAATGTTTATCGCCAGCGCCAAGTGGACAGTGGCTACTATTACGGTTCGACGCCGATTTATCGCAATCGTTCGGGGCAGACTGTGACAACGACGGTTCGCTCAGGCGGCACGGGCAACGACAGTGTGACTGCGCCCTCGCGCCAGACTGTCAAGCCGGTCAACGTCAATACCCGCACCGTCGCCCGTCAAGGCTTTGGTGGCCGTTCGTCGTTCAGTTTCGGCGGCTGACATGAAACGCATCACCCTTCCGGCCCGTCCCGACTGGCGTGACAAGGCGCGCGCCGTCGGCTTCGGCTTTCACGTCATGTACGGCGAGCCCTACTGGCTCGATGATGCCGCCTATACTTTCACGCTCGATGAGATCGAGACGCAGATCGAAGAACCGAGCCAGGAATTGCACGACATGTGCATGGATATGGTCGGTGATATCGTCAAAAGCGAAGAGGCGCTCGACAGGCTGGCCATTCCGGAAGATCTGCGCGACGTCGTGCAGCGCTCCTGGCAGCGCGGCGACCGGCACCTCTACGGCCGGTTCGATCTTGCCTATGACGGCAATGGCCCCGCCAAATTGCTCGAATACAACGCCGATACCCCGACTTCGGTGTTCGAGACGGCCTATTTCCAATTCAACTGGCTGACCGACCAGGTAGCGTTGGGGGTCTTGCCCGATGACGCGGATCAGTACAATTCCTTGCAGGAAAGCCTGGTCGAGGCGTTCGAGCAATTTCCCAAAGGGCCGATCTTCCACTTCGCTGTGATGACCGACAATGAAGAGGATCGCGGCACGACAGTTTATCTGATGGACTGTGCCGTGCAGGCCGGCCATCGCGTTGAGCTTCTGGACATACGTGAGATCGGCATCGACGCGCAGGGCCGTTACACCGACCTCCAGGATCGGGTGATCGACCGTTGCTTCAAGCTATATCCTTGGGAATTCATGCTGCGCGAGCCGTTCGCCCGCGAGCTTGCGCGCTCCGGCGATGTTTTCATCGAGCCCGCCTGGAAGGCCGTGCTTTCCAACAAGGGGCTCCTGCCTCTGCTCTGGAAGCGCTACCCCAATCACCCCAACCTGCTGCCCAGCTATTTTGTCGACGACCCGGCGGCCTCAGCCTTGAGCGACTATGTGCGCAAACCGCTGCTGTCGCGAGAAGGCGAGAACGTCACGATATTCCGGGATGGCCGGGAATTGATGTCCGCGCCCGGCGATTACGGCGAGGAAGGCTTCGTCGTTCAGGCCTATGCCCCGCTTTTCGAAAGCGACGGCGGCTTCGCCGTGCTCGGCAGCTGGGTTGTCGGCGATCGCGCCTGCGGCCTTGCCGTTCGCGAAGACCGCTCGCGCATAACCGCCAACCTGTCGCGTTTCGTGCCGCACGTCATCGTCGATTAAGAGCGGCACATCAACTCTCACCAATCCTCTTATGCAAACATCAGAAAACGTTCTCATGACTAATCCCGTCAGCGTCTATTCAATGCCCGGAACGTGCTTTTTCGATCTGGCGCCGGCGGCAGGCGGCGAGCCCTATCGCATATTCCTGTCCATTCCGGCGGAGAAACCGCCGGCGGAAGGGTGGCCGCTTCTCGTGATGACCGACGGCAACGCCACTTTTCCCTTCGCGGTTGCCAGCCTGGTGACACAGGCGCCTTATCCCACCGGGACGAATGTCGGTTGGGGGGTGATCGCTGCGATCGGTTACCCCTCCGACGAGCCTTATGATGCGCTCCGCCGATCCTGGGACCTCGGTCCTCCGCCGGTCAAATCCTATCCACCCTTCGTTGAGGGCGGTCCCCCGGTTGTCATCGGAGGGACCGGTAAACTGGTGGATTTCATCGAGAGCGAGCTTATACCGCGGATTGCGGAGATGGTGACCCTGGATCCGCTGCGCCGATCGCTTTTCGGGCATTCCTTCGGTGGCCTCTTTACGCTCTATGCCCTGTTCGAACGTCCGGGTCTGTTTGCCAATTGGATTGCGGCCAGCCCAACCATCTATTGGGAGAACAGCGAAATCCTCAACAATGAGGCGCAACGTCAACTGATACCGGGAAATGCGGCTTTCCTGCATTTGTCCGCCGGAGAATACGAAGGCGACGAGCTGGCGCCCTTTCAGTATCGGAACGACGACGCCGCCATACGCCTGGAGAAGAGGAAGACGGAGCGGACCATCCTCCTGGCGCAGGAGATGGCGGGGCGACTGAACAGCACCGCCGACGGATTGCGTACGGAATTCGAGCTTTATGCCGGCCAGACTCACATGTCCGTTCTTTCGGCGGCTGTGAACCGTGCGGTCAGCATCGCCTTCGCCGTCGGGGGAACGACCGACAGGTGAGGGGACCTTCGCTGATCTACCCTAGCCAGCGCCGCCGGCCTTCGGTCCGGCGCCTATGGCGTGGTATTTAAATCATCGAGCATCTGCCGCGCCTCGGCCCGCGGCGCGGCGACGGAATGACGCTTGACGAGCGAGCATTCGAGCTTGGCAATTGGATAACGCTTGCCGGGCATCGTTTCCGGGTTGAGATGTTCGATCGCCCATTGCCCCATGGCAAGATGTGGAAGGACCGACGTGGTCAGCGGGGGGACGAGATGCCGTGAAATTTCTTCGTCGTCATAACCCACCACCGACATGTCCTGGGGAATGCGGAGCCCTGCATCCTTAAGCGCTTCGTAGCAGCCGATGGCGGTGCGGTCGTTCTGGCAGAAAATCGCGGTCGGCGGCTCTTTCAGGGCAAGCAGTTTCATCGTGGCGGCATAGCCGGCACCGGCCGACCAGTCGCCTTCAATGACCAATTCCGGATCGAAGGGTATGTCGGCGGTCGCCAGCGCGCGGCGATATCCCGTCAGCCGGTCCTGCGCGGCCTGCATCCAGATTTCGCCGGTGATCGTCGCGATGCGATGGTGTCCGTGTGTGATCAGATGCCGGGTAGAGCTTTGCCCTCCCGCGATCTCGCTCGGCACGACGGCCGGAAAAGCATGGTCCGCCGTATAACAATTCAGCAGGACCGTCGGGATGTTGAGCTTGCTGACATAGGAAGGAAGCTCCACCTGGCGGGTATAGATCGTCATATAGATCAGCGCCGATATGCCGCCGCTCGTCAACGCCTTGATGGCTTTCGGTTCCATGACGGGATCACTGAGCGTCTGGGCGACCAAAAGGACATTGCCGGCATTCCACGAGGCTTGCCGCGCGCCCTCGATCGCAACGATCGCTTCAGGGCTGGTGGCGAGTTGATCCACCGCAAAGCCGATCACATTGTCCAGTCCTGAATAAGAGGAGGCCTTCGACGTATAAGTCGTCCCGGTATAGCCGAGCGCGCGCGCTGCCTCCCAGACGCGGTCGCGGGTCTGCTGCGAGATACGGGTGCCGGGCGTGTCGTTGAGAACGAAGGAGACGGCTGCCTGCGAGCAGCCAGCCGCCGCGGCGATATCCATCATCGTCACGCGGGCAGGCTTGTCCACGGCGGGCTCATTGCTCTTTTGGGCCTTGGGTCGTCGCATCCGCGGGAACTGTCTCGCCTGGGTTTGCCGTTTTGGTAATTACTATTAGCATCTATCTGAAAGCGCTGGCAATTGCATCAACTGCTGCAATCCCGCAAGTTACTGGGCCATTGCCAGTACAAAATTGCATTCTGGTTCGTTCACGATGAAATGTTTTGATCTGAATTGATAATACTATTTACTAATTAAAATTCTTCTATACCGTCACGGAGCGATCGGAACCAATGCCACTCGTCGCCTTGCGACGGCCCTGGGAGGGGGCGCATCCGGCCGGCCGTAAGTCGAAAACGGGCCCATGCCTGCGGCCCCTCGGGAGGTGTATTATGAAACAGCTGAAACGCCATGCAGCCCTGTTCTTCGCCGGTTTGATGCTGAGCGCGGCGCCGGCTGCGGTATCGCATGCCGCCGACAAGCCGACACTTGCATTCGTCGTCAACGGAGCGTCCGACTTCTGGAAGGCCGCTGAGGCCGGCGTAAAGAAGGCACAGGCCGAGATGCCGGACTACCAGATGGAGCTGAAATATCCTGAGCAGGCATCGGTCGCCGTTCAGCAACGCCTGATGGAAGACCTGGTCAGTGCCGGCGTCAAGGGCGTCATGGTCTCCGCAGTCGATCCCAAAACCCAGACGGACGGCTTGAACAAGATCGGCTCGCAGACCGCTCTCTTCACCACCGATAGTGACGCGCCGCAGACCAACCGCGTCGCCTATATCGGCTCATCCAATGTCGATGCCGGCATGCAGGCCGCCGAAATCGCCAAGAAGGCGATGCCGGATGGCGGCAAGTGCATCGGCTTCGTCGGTCTGCTCGGCGCCGACAATGCCAAGGAACGCATCCAGGGCATGAAGGACGGACTGAAGGGCACGAAGATCGAGCTGACGGATGTGCGCGGCGACGATATCGACCAGACGCGCGCAAAGAAGAACGTCGAGGATGCGCTGGTGGCCAGCCCCGACGTCACCTGCATGGTCGGCTTCTATTCCTACAATACGCCGCGCATCTATGAAGCGCTGCGCGACGCCGGCAAACTCGGCCAGATCACCGTCGTCGGCTTCGACGACGACCCGATCACGCTCGGCGGCGTCAAGGAAGGCACGATCGCGGCGACCGTCGTGCAGCAGCCGTTCGAGTGGGCATATCAGGGCATGAAGCTGATGGCCGCCTACCTCAAAGGCGACAAATCAGGCGTTCCCAGCAACGGCTTGATCATCATTCCGACGGTGATCATCGGCAAGGATGACGTTGATAAATATGCCGCCAGCCTGAAGGCCATGGCCGGAAAATAACCGTCCTTCGCGGCGGCGGCGCTTGCCGCTGCCGCGAAAGACGCGTTTCATGCCGATACCGCAGCAGCAGCCATGGACAGGCGATGAACCATAGCTCCGATATTCCGTCACCGGACGCGCCTGCAACGCCGTTCCTGTCGCTTTCCGGCGTCGGCAAGACCTATCCGGGCGTGGTTGCGCTCGAGGGCCTGTCGATCGACATCCTGCCGGGGGAGGTCATTGGCCTCGTCGGCGAGAACGGTGCTGGAAAATCGACACTGATGAAGATTCTCGGCGGCGTTATCGCCCCCGACCGAGGCACGATCCTGCTTGACGGTGCGGAGCTTCGTTCTCTCACGGTTGAATCGAGCATCTCATCCGGCATCGCCTTTGTGCATCAGGAGCTCAATCTCTTCGACAATCTCGACGTCGCGGCCAATATCTTCCTCGGCCGCGAACCGCTGAAGGCGGGTCCTTTCAAACTCGTCGACCGCGATCGGTTGCGAGACATGGTCAAGCCGCTCCTGAAGCGCGTAGGGGCCCATTTTTCGGCCGACACGCCGGTGGCGTCGCTTTCCCTTGCCGAGCAGCAAATGGTGGAAATCGCCAAGGCGCTCTCCATCAACGCCAGGCTCGTCATTTTCGACGAACCGACTTCCAGCCTGCCGCTGGCTGAGACCGAACGGCTCCTGAGCATTATTAAGTCGCTGAAAGCGGATGGCATCAGTGTCATTTTCATCTCGCATCGCCTCCACGAGGTTGAGCGTGTCGCAGACCGGGTTGTGGTGCTGCGCGACGGCACACTTGTCGGCACGCTGGCCAGGCACGACATCGGCCACGACCAGATGGTCAAGCTGATGATCGGCCGGGTGCTTGCGGCCCGGACCGCAAAACCGCAGCGCTCGCCCGGCTCGGTTGCGCTGAAGGCAAGCGGCGTGCGCACCGAGGCCTATCCCGGCCGTCCCGTCGATCTGGAAATCCGCTATGGAGAAATCATGGGGCTTGCTGGCCTCGTCGGATCGGGCCGCACCGAGCTTGCAAGGGTATTCTTCGGCATCGACCGAAGCTACGGTGGAAGCATCCTGCAGGATGGGAAGGAAATTTCCGTCCGTTCCGCCCGCGACGCCGTCGCTCGCGGCATTTTCCTGGTGCCGGAGGATCGCAAGCGCAACGGCATTCTTCTCGATTTCCCGATCGCCCAGAACATCACCCTTGCTGATCTTCCCAAGCTTTCCAGCCGATTCATGCTTTCTGCCGAACGGGAGACGGCGGCGGCCGAAAAGCAGCGGGTTCGCCTCGCGATCAAGGCGCCCTCGGTTTCGACGCGAACCGGCACTCTGTCCGGCGGCAACCAGCAGAAGGTGGTGCTTGCCAAATGGCTGTCGATGAGCCCGAGGGTGATGATCTTCGACGAGCCGACGCGCGGCATCGATATCGGCGCTAAGAACGAGATATACGGCCTGATGCGAGCCCTTGCCGATGCCGGGGTCGCGATCTTGATGATCTCAAGCGACATGGAAGAGGTGATCGGCGTCTCCGACCGCATCGCCGTGATGCACGAGGGCCAGATCGCCGGCATTTTGGAAGAGGACGAATTCAGCCAGGAAAGCGTGCTTTTGCTTGCGGTCGGTAAAAGGGTAAAATAGCGGCCGCGGCCAATCTATAAGTATCGGGGAATGGATCTCGAATGGTCAAAAAAGATCTCGGACTGCTGCTTTTGATCGTCGTCGTCGGCATCGTCGTCGCGATCATCAATCCGCGCTTCCTGCTGCCGATCAACCTGGCCAACACCGCCAATCTGATCGGTCTGTTCGGCATCCTGTCGATCGGCCAGGCCTTTGTCATCATTACCGGCGGTATCGAGCTTTCCGTAGGTTCGCTGGTCGCGCTTCTCGGCGTGCTGTTCGTCGATTTCATCGCGGTTCAGGATATGTCATGGATGCTGGCGCTGCCGCTTATTCTCGCGCTTGGCGCGGTCATCGGCGCCGTCCACGGCTGGCTGATCACCCGCCTCAACCTGCAGCCCTTCGTCGTCACCCTCTGCGGCCTTTTGATTTATCGTGGGGCAGCGCGCTTCTACACTGCTGACGGGACGGCGGGCTTTGCCTTTGGTCAAAATTTCCCGGACCTCGAATTCCTGACCGCCGGACGGTTCTACGGCGTTCCGAACACCTTCATTGCGCTCGTCATCATCGCCGTGGTCATGTGGATCATGCTGCATCGCTCCGTCTTCGGGCGTTATCTCTATGCGATCGGCAAGAATGAGGAAGCCGCCCGCTATTCCGGTATCCGTACCGGCCGCATGGTGATGTCGGCCTATGTCATCTGCGGGCTGCTGACGGCGCTTTCGGCGATTTATTTCGCCATGTATACGCGCTCAATCTCGCCGGCGAGCCACGGCCAGTTCTACGAACTCTACGCGATTGCCGCCGCCGTCCTCGGCGGCTTTTCGCTCCGCGGCGGTGAGGGCTCGATCGTCGGCGTCGTGCTCGGCACGGTTCTGCTCCAGGAGCTGCAGAATCTCGTCAACCTGCTTGGTATCCCGTCGTCGCTGAATTTCGCCGTCATGGGCGGCGTGATCTTGATCGGCGTCCTGATCGACCAGCAATGGCACGCCATCCGCGCAAAACGCCGCGTCGTCGCTGCCGCCCGGCATACCGAAACCCGTCATTCCGAAGGTAGTTTGCCGGTGGCCGCCAATCAGGATTAGATCGTCACTCCCTGGCGCCAGTCAGACGGGGAGAGTAAAGTGCGGCGTTGAGTAAGTGCAATAATACAATTGTAAGTTGCAAATGTGGCATAATCAACATTATGGAACATTAAAAGCGATGTAGTGGATCCAACCGACGGAGAGCGTTCCACTTCCATCGCCACTACGCGCAGCCACCTGTCGAATTCTGCCGGTTGGCGATCAGATCGTCGACGACGGCCGGATCGGCGAGCGTCGAGGTATCGCCGAGAGCGCCGAAATCGTCTTCGGCGATCTTGCGGAGAATACGGCGCATGATCTTGCCGGAGCGGGTCTTCGGCAGGCCGGGCGCGAACTGGATCTTGTCGGGTGCGGCGATTGGGCCGATTTCGGCACGCACGTGTTTCACCAGTTCCTGGCGAAGCGTATCCGTTCCTTCGTGACCGGCCATCAGCGTCACATAGCAATAAATGCCTTGGCCCTTGATCGGATGCGGATAACCAACAACCGCGGCTTCCGAAACCAGGTGGTGTGAGACAAGTGCCGATTCGACCTCTGCGGTGCCCAGCCGATGGCCAGAGACGTTCAACACATCGTCGACACGCCCGGTGATCCAGTAATAGCCATCCGCATCGCGCCGGCAGCCGTCGCCGGTGAAATATTTCCCCTTGTAGGTGGAGAAATAGGTCTGGATGAAGCGATCGTGGTCGCCATAGACCGTGCGCATCTGGCCGGGCCAGCTGTCGGTGATGCAGAGATTGCCGTCGGCCGCCCCTTCCAGCACCTTGCCCTCATTATCGACCAGCTCAGGTTTGATGCCGAAGAACGGCACCGTCGCCGAGCCGGGTTTCAGATCGATGGCGCCGGGCAGCGGCGTGATCATGTGGCCGCCGGTTTCCGTCTGCCACCAGGTATCGATGACCGGGCAGCGCTTGTCGCCGACGACATTGTAATACCATTCCCAGGCTTCCGGGTTGATCGGCTCGCCGACGGTACCGAGCAGGCGCAGCGAGGAGCGCGAGGAGCGGGTGACGAAGTCGTCGCCGGCACCCATCAGCGAGCGGATCGCCGTCGGCGCGGTATAGAAGATATTGACCTTGTGCTTGTCGATAACTTCCCAGAAACGGCCCTGGTCGGGGAAATTCGGCACGCCCTCGAACATCAGCGTCGTCGCGCAGTTGGCGAGCGGCCCATAGACGATATAGGAGTGGCCGGTGACCCAGCCGACATCGGCGGTGCACCAGTAGACGTCGCCGTCATGATAGTCGAAGACATATTCATGCGTCATCGCCGCATAGACGAGATAACCGCCGGTTGTGTGCAGCACGCCCTTCGGCTTGCCGGTCGAGCCTGAGGTATAGAGAATGAACAGCGGATCTTCCGCCTTCATCTTCACCGGCGGGCATTCCGCCTTCACCGTGGCAAGTTCCTGGTGATACCAGAGGTCGCGGCCCGGGGCCCAGCCGGTCTTGCCGCCGGTGCGGCGCACCACCAGCACCTTGCTGACATGAACATGCTGGCGGGCGGCGATATGGATCGCCGTATCGGTATTATCCTTCAGCGGCACCGGCTTGCCGCCGCGCAGACCTTCGTCACAGGTGATGACGAAGGTGGATTCGCAGTCGACGATGCGTCCGGCCAGGGCCTCGGGCGAGAAACCGCCGAACACCACCGAATGCACCGCACCGATGCGGGCGCAGGCAAGCATCGCGTAAGCCGCTTCCGGGATCATCGGCATGTAGATGGTGACGCGATCGCCCTTCTTGACGCCGTGTTTCTTCAGCACATTCGCCGTCCGGCAGACATGCTCATAGAGCTCGTTATAGGTGACCTTCTTGTCGATATAGGGATTGTCGCCTTCCCAGATGATCGCCACCTGGTCGCCATTCGTCTTCAGATGGCGGTCGATGCAATTGTAGGAGACGTTGGTCTGGCCGTCTTCGAACCACTTGATCGAAACCTTGCCGGTAAAGGACGTATTCTTGACCTTGCTATAGGGCTTGAACCAGTCGATCCGCTTGCCGTGTTTGCCCCAGAACTTGTCCGGGTTCTCGACGCTTTCCTCGTACCATTTCAGGTACTTTTCCGGGTCTATAAATGCTCGTTCCCGGATGAGGCGTGGCACGGTGTAGCGCTCGAGGACCACTGTTAAGCTCCCTATGATTAGCTCCTGAAACTGATCCCGCTCGACGAGAATCTTGAAGCCGGTTCTGTCTGATTGATATCCCGACCCATTGCCGATCTGATGCCCGTTTGTGCACACCGACAGCAGCACCTTGGACTGCAACCAACGTCGATCGCTACATCATTTCCGGTCGTCTGATTGCAGACCCGTCGCTGAACCGGCTCAGCCTGTAGGGTGAGATGTCCGTGATCGGGGTCTCGTTCATCACGATCTCGCTGACCAACCGGCCTGCCCCCGGTCCGATGGCAAAGCCGTGTCCGCTGAACCCCGCCGCTATCACGTAACCAGGCAGTTGTTCTACTTTTGAAATAACGGGGACGAGATCTGGCGAAGTATCGATGAGCCCTCCCCATGCGCGCTCGACGCCAATTCCCTTGAGCGCTGGGTATTCGCTTTCAAGGTTCTTCAATGCGAGCTTCACGAGTTCCCCGTCGGGCGCAGGATCCAGAATGCGGTTCTTTTCAAACGGCGAGATTTCATCGTTCTCCCAGCTACTGGAAGCATCGGGCCCATTCCAGAAGCTGCCGTTCAGGCGGTACTTCAGCTTCTTGCCGATCTTGCTGCGGTACATCTGGTAGAATTTGAACGCGTATCGCATTCCCCGCGGAGTGATGTCGAGCGTACCACGTCCCGGCACGGCAATCGTGTAGGCGCCGTCTGTCCGACGCCGCAACACGAAGTTTGACGCCGAGAGGCATCCTGCTTGAATGATTTCGGGCGCGGGAGTTGTCTTAATTGCGGTTCCGGCGATGTTCGCGACGGGCAGCTCTACCCCATATCGATGAGAAAAGCGGGAAGCCCATGCTCCGCCGGCGCAAACAACGGTGCTGGCTTTCACGAGCCCTCGCTCGGTCCACACGCCCGTGACCCGGCCGTTGGCAATATCAAGACCCCGAACGGCGCAGTTTTGATGGAGTGATACGCCGTTTTCCTTCGCGGCCTCAGCGATGGCAGGTACGGCAAGGCTGGGCTCTGCTCGCCCATCGGTCGGAGACCAAACTCCGCCGACCCAGGAGGACGTGCCGCCAGAAGCTCGTTCATTGGCCTCGGAAGCACTGAGGATCTGGCTGTGAAAGCCTTGAGCGCGTGCAGCCTGGCCCCACGTTTCCCAACGGGCAACATCCGCTTCGTTCTTGGTGCAATAAAGGATCCCACTTCGACGAAAACCAAGATCCCGGCCTATTTCCGCGCCCAATTCCTCCCAGCGCCGAAGACTGTACATGGCGAGCGCAAGTTCATAGAGATCGCGGTTCTGCTGGCGGACCCATCCCCAGTTGCGGCTCGATTGCTCGCCACCGACGATACCTTTTTCGAGCAGAGCAACGGATACCCCTTTACGGGCGAGCTCATAGGCCGTGCAGGTACCAACGATCCCCGCCCCGATGACGACGACGTCGACCTCGGTTGGAAACGCGGAACTATCACTTACTTTCTGAATCTGGACCGGCATAGTCGCTATTCCTCTGGCATCGTGCTCCAGTCATCTCCGACAGGAACGATAAAGCTCAATTATTGGTGGGCGCGAGCGCAACGCTTCCGACCCTTGGCGCGGCGATGAGGTCGACTCTGTTCCGCCAGCCTTCCGCGAACGTCATCGCCTTTTGGCGCCGCCCGAGATGATGGTTCTCTTAGCTGTGGTCGCCGCGAACATCGAACGCATCGCGTAGTCCGTCGCCGATGAAGTTGAAGCTGGTTACGGCGATCGTTATGGCGGCGCCGGGAATGATCGCGAGCCACGGTGCCGTCCCAAGATATTGCTGTGCGCCGTTCAGCATATTGCCCCAACTGGGCAACGGCGGCTGAATTCCATAGCCGAGGAAGCTGATATAAGCTTCCATCAGGATCGCCCGGGCGACAGTCAGGGTGGCAGCGACGATGATCGGACCTATGGCATTGGGAAGGATCTCGCGGAACATGATATGCGTTGCGCTCAGTCCCAGCATGCGGCCTGCCAGTACGAATTCACGCTCGCGCAGGGAGCGGACCTCGGCCTCGACGATGCGGGCAACTTCCATCCAACTGGTAGCAGCGATGACGACCGTAATCATGATCGGGCTTGGCTTCAGCGCAGCGGCAAGAGCAAGCACGAGGAAGATGGACGGGAAGGAAAGGAAACCATCCACGGCACGCATCAGCACCGTGCCGATCAGGCCACCCCTATATCCCGCCACCACACCGACAACGGTTCCGATCAACGTCGACAACAGCATCGCCGAGAAGCCGACCAGGAGCGAAATGCGGCCCGCCATGAACAACCGGGCAGCCAGGTCTCGCCCCAGCGGGTCGGTGCCCAGATAGTGCTGGCCGGTAAACGGCGGAGCGAAGCGGGCGCGCAGATCGATATAAAGCGAATCGTACCGCAACAGGTGGGGTCCCAACACACATGCCAGCGTCAGGATGACGATCATCACCATGCCGATGAGGGCCAGATGGTGCTTTACGAAACGGCGCGCGGTTCGGCTGTTCCACCAGCGTTCCCGGGGTGAATTTGCGGTAATGGCAGTCATGATGGCTGACTCCTGATGAGCGTTCATGGCGCTTAACTCAGACGAATACGTGGATCGATGATGGCGACAACGATGTCGGCGGCCAGGTTGCTCACCACGACAAGGATCGCTGAGAACATGAGCAATCCCATCACC
Source organism: Rhizobium leguminosarum bv. trifolii WSM2297 (assembly GCF_000271845.1). The sequence continues at coordinate 562,960 of NZ_JH719393.1, forward strand.
ACCGGGTAGTCGCTGTAGCCCAGGCTGTCGAGGAACAGGCGCCCCATCCCCGGCCAGGTGAACACCGTCTCGGTGACCAAAGCACCCGTCAGGACGCTGGGAAGCTGCATCCCAAGGAGTGTGATCATCGGCAGAAGCGCATTGCCGATGACATGTTTGAACAGGATCCGGCGTTCACTCAGTCCTTTGGCGCGCGCTGTCTTGACGAACTCTTGATTGATAACGTCGAGAGTAGCCGTTCGCATGTAGCGGCTCCAGATGGCCACATGCACCAGGGCGAGCACGACGCTGGGCAGAATAAGATGGTGGAGATAGTTCAGAAAGGACTCGTCGCCGATCGTGTACATGTTGCCGGCTGGGAGCCAGCCAAGTCTGAGCGAGAAGACGTAGATGCCGATCAGGCCGAACCAGAAAGTCGGGATCGAAAGGGCCACCATCGCACCAACCGTCGCCATATAGTCGAAGATCGAATAACGCTTTATGGCGCCGCGAACACCGATCCACGTTCCGATGGCGATCGCGATAACCGTGGACGATCCCATCAGCAACAGAGTTGCGATAAGGTGCCGTCCAATCACCTCGAGAACTGGCGCCCCGTCGCGGAAGGAGTGGCCCCAGTCTCCTTTCAAAAGGCGCCAGGCCCAATCCAGATACTGCATCCACAATGGACGGTTCAGGCCCAACTGTTCCGCCAATCGGTTCAAGTCATCCTGCGTCATGCTCGCATCGAGCCCAAATTGTGCCAGAGGGCCGCCGGGAATCAGGTTGAGCACCACGAAGCCAATGACGGAAACGATCAGGAGCAGTACTAGGCTCTGAGCGAACCGGTTTAGTAGGAAGCTACGCATTCAGCTCTCCCTGTGATAGCGTCAATAGAGAGGCCGCCGCCACGACGCGCGGCGGCGACGTTAGGTTAACTCAGCTCTTCCAGTGCCAACCGGCAGCATGCCATGATGCCGTGCGCGTGTTTGTGTTCGGTTGCCAACCTTCAAGACCTTCCTTCGTGCCAACCACATAGGTGGCGGCAAACAGCGGAAGGAAGGGAAGGTCCTGACGCACGATTTCCTGAATACGGAAATAGATTTCACGACGTGCTTCCGGATCGAAGGTCTGGGCACCCTTCTTGAGCAGCGCATCCACTTCCGGATTGGAATACTGGCCGACGTTCGATCCCTTTCCACCCTTCGCGGCGATCGCGCTGCTCGCAAGACGGTTGGTGGCGTCGGGGTCCGCGGCGATGAGATGCGTAACGCCCGAGATTGCCGTATCGAACTGTGACTTCAACCAGAATTCGCCGAACATGACTGCGGCCGGCAAATTCGAGATGGTCATCTGGACGCCGATTTCCGCGAATGTCTGCTGCAGGAACTGCTGCACCTGCTCGCGGAGATTATTGCCCGATGTCGTCGAATTGTTGAACGCCAGCTTCACTCCATTCTTCTCACGGATCCCATCCGATCCCGGTACCCAGCCGGCGTCGTCGAGGAGCTTGCGTGCGGCGTCGAGATTGAATTCCTGCGCCGGAAGGTTCGGATTGAAATAATACGACTCCTTCGGCATGAAAGTTTCCGTCGTTGTCACCACGCCGAAATAAAGGGCGTCGATGATCGCCTTTCTGTCCATTGCGGCATAGAGTGCCTGGCGCACCGCAAGTTCCTTGAACTGCGGCCGCTCAAGATTGAGATAGAGCGATTCGACGGAGGCACCGGGCACCAGGCTCACCACACGGGCAGGCAACTTGCTGGCTTCATCGTAGTGGTCTGGTGTGATGTACGCCTGGTCTGTAAGGTCGATGTCGCCGCTCTTGAATTGGGTGTAGAGCACCGTCTGGTCCGGAATGTATTTGAAGATGACTTGTTCGACATAAGGGCCGTCCCCAAAATAATCGGGGTTCGCTGCCAGTTCGAGATGGTCGCCGGCAACACGCTGGGTCCACTTGAAGGCACCGGTGCCAACGGGTGCCTGATTGAAGGCTGCTGCATTCGGATCGGCCTCATTCTCGAAAAGGTGCTTTGGTACTATGAAGGTCTCGGTGAGAAACGAGAGATAAGGAGCGAAGACCTGCTCCATCCGCCAGGTGATTTCAGTTGGCGAAACCACCGTGAGGTCGCGCACCAGCGAATGGCCGCCTGTGCGCCAGGCTCGGAATTTCGGATTGGTGATCAGTTCAAGCGTGAACTTCACGTCCTCAGCCGTAAACGGCTTGCCGTCATGCCAGCGAACATCATCACGCAGGCGAACACGCCAGTTCAGGCCATCTCCCGAGATGCCACCGTTCTTCTGCGTGGGCACTTCTAGCGCAAGATTGGGCTGGAGCACGCCGCCCGGATCTATGCGAAAGAGGGCGTCGAAGAGCGAGAAGTGGACCGCATCGTCCGTTTCGATATGTGCCATGAGCGGATTGAAGACGGTCGGCTCCTGCGAAAGCCCTACCACGACGCGACCGGCAGGTTTCTTGTCCGCTGCCCAGGCAATGTCAGGCTTGCCGATCAGGTTGGGGGCAGCGAAGCATGCAATACCGCCTGCTGCCATCAGGCGCAGTGCGTCGCGCCGAGAATAGTTCGTTTTGGTCGTAGGTTCTTTTGTCATTTTATTCCCTCTCTTTTGCTCATTAGGAAGCTACTGCCAGGAGCTCATTGACCTTTTCATCTGTCTCTCCGTCGTTCTCCCGGAATTGCAGCCACAAGTTCACGCGTGTAGGCCGATTGCGGTTTCAGGAAGATCTGAGACGGCGGGCCGCGCTCGACGACCCGGCCCTTCTGCATCACTGCAATTTCGTCGCAGATCTGACTGGCGACACGAAGGTCATGGGTGATGAAGACCATTGATACGCCCGTCTCGCGCTGGATTTGATCAAGCAGCTTGAGGATCTGGGCCTGGATCGACACGTCAAGCGCGGAGACTGCTTCGTCGGCAATCAGCAACTTGGGCTTGAACATCAGAGCCCGGGCGATGCCGATGCGCTGTCGCTGACCACCCGAGAATTCGTGCGGATAGCGGCCGAAGGCGCCGGCATCGAGACCGACATGGGAAAGCAACGCCCGGGCCTCTTCGCGCGCCTGGGTGTAGGGCATACCATGTGCGACGGGCCCGACGGTCAGTATTTGACCGATAGTGGCGCGCGGATTGAGCGAGGCAAAGGGATCCTGAAAGATCATCTGAATTCGAGGGCGGAGCGGCCGGAACTCGGATTCCGAGAGCTGGACGATGTCCCTGCCCTCAAACAGGATCTGACCGCTGTCGCTGTCCTGAAGTTTGATCAGGAGCCGCCCCAACGACGATTTTCCGGAGCCACTTTCGCCGACAATGCCAAGAGTGCGGCCCGCAGCCAGGGTGAATGAGGCATCCTGCACCGCAGGCACGACACGCTGGCTGCCGAACAGGGCGCTGCCGCTACGGTAGGTCTTGCACAATCCATTGACAGTGAGGATCGTCTCGTCGTTCGTCTGCGCCTTGAGCTTTCTGTCTTCTCCCGTGAGGCGGGGAACGGCCGCGATCAGGCGCTTGGTGTAGGGGTGGCTGGGGGAGTTGAGAACCTGATCGGCGGTGCCCTGCTCGACAATCCGCCCTTTCTCCATAACCACGACGCTGTCGGCAATTTCCGCCACGACACCGAAGTCGTGGGTGATGAACATGACGCTCATGTCCTTGCGCTGCTGAATGTCACGGATAAGCTTCAGGATCTGGGCCTGCGTGGTTACGTCGAGGGCTGTCGTTGGTTCGTCCGCGATCAGAACGGTCGGCTCAAGGGCCAGCGCCATCGCGATCATGACGCGCTGGCGCTGACCACCGGAAAGCCGGAACGGATATTGATGGTACATCAGTTCCGGATCGGGAAGGCCCACTTCGGTTAGCAATTCAAGGGCGCGGTCACGCCGCAAGGCCTTGGTGCCCACTCCATGGGCCACCATGACTTCAGTAACCTGTTCGCCGACCGTCATCAGCGGGTTGAGCGCCGAAAGCGGATCCTGAAAGATCATGGACACGACGCGGCCGCGCAGCTGGCGCAGCTTTTTTGCCGGCGCGCCGACGATGCTCGTTCCATCGAGATTGATCGCACCCGACGAGACCGGAATAATCTTGGGCAAGAGACCCATGATGGTGTTTGCCGTAACCGACTTGCCCGAGCCGGACTCGCCGATAATGCAAAGAATCTGACCACGCTTGAGGTCGAAAGAGACGTTTTCGACGGCATGAGCCCGCTCCATGCCTTTCGGCAGGTCGACTGTCAGGGCACGCACCGAAAGCGGTGCGTCGCCTGCTGTAACAGCCTCAGTCGTAACGGCCATCGCTCCATCTCCCTTGTCTACGCAGCTTCTCGTTTGAAATTTTGTCGCCGATCTATGCACGCTGCCGCATAGTCTCTTCGAGCAGTGCACAGCCTGTCACAAGCTCTAAGCACCATTCGCAACCAATCGGCGTTGGTTCTGCGATTAATATAAGATTGGTCTTGCCATTGGTGTCAATATAGATCAAATTGGTTTCGCAAAATATTTATTGGAGGTCATATGAGCGTGGTGTTGAAAGACTTCATTGAGGCGGAAGGTCTGGAACCAGGCGATCGCCTGCCCCCCGAGCGTGACCTGGCGCTGAAACTCGGGCTGCCGCGTACCGCTCTCAGAAGGATGCTCAGTTCGTTGGAGAAGGAAGGCCGCCTTATCAGGCACGTCGGCAGAGGCACTTTTATCGCCGGTAGCGGCGTGAGCTCGAGTGCCCTTCGCCGGCCGGCAACCTACGAAGGAGATACATTGCGCACCTATCCGGCGGAAGTCTTTGAGGCTCGGCTGATCATAGAACCCAAGATCGCTGCGTTGGCGGCGTTGCGCGCGACCAGGCAGGAAGTCGAAGAAATGCAGAAATCAATCGCTCGAGGCAGCGCGTCGGAATCTATGGGCGAGTTCGAGAAATGGGACGCCGTCTTTCATCGCATCGTCGTCCAGGCAGCGCGTAACGGTCTTCTTGCCTCTCTCTATGAAGGTATTCATGCAGTACGGGCGGGAAACCTTTGGGGGAAGATGAAAGAACAGTCGCTAACCTCTGAGCGCATGACGGCGTATATCGTGAGCCATCAGGCAATTCTCGACGCAATCAAAGATCGTGATAGCAGAGAGGCTGAGCGAAATATGTACGACCACATCATTGAAGCCAGAGCCAACATACTAGGCCCCAGCATCTGAATTTCGCCCGACCAATTGGTATCGAATCGTTTGTCGCATTGTCCACTGCGACGGTTTCGCGGCATTAGGTAGCAAAGACCACCAAAAGCAGCTTAGGCATCTGAATTACTACAGAAATTACCGGCGTTATGGAGCAAGTGCCACATGCGTCAGGCGGCGCGTTAGGAGTGGCAATGCGCCCACTTTGTCGCCTCTACCGACGCGGTTTTACCAGTGTTTCTGGGGTTATCAGATGCAGCCGCTCGTCTTCTTTCGTCAAACTCTCGACATCGCTTGAAAAACCACTTCTACTGAAAAACAGGTAGTGCTTGCCCGTCGCTCCTTCCCCGTAAGTCGTTTTCTCGGATCGCTCACGCAACAATCGGACGTGGCCAAGGTCGATCACGCGCGATCGCCATTTGCATTCGCCATAGAAAAATGCACCATCCAACAATCGCCCCGCGACATCTATGTCGAAATCGGCGTGACCCCAAATCTGGCCAACCTCCTGCGTCGGAACCGCAAGGACCTCCTGCAGATGAAGCCTTGCAAATTGAAGGGCGATCGGTTCGAACGCAATCCCCATATATTCGGAGAACCGAGGCTCCACGACGCGGTCGTAAACCTCCTCGCCAAACCCGCTGCTGATCGCGCTCAGGTTTGGTCGCACGAAACGATGCCAGAACGACATCAGGCTGTCTGCAACGCGATAGCGGCGGTTTCGGCCCTTTTCGTCGGCATCCAGCGATTTCGAATTATCGATCAAATCAAGCGCGAGCAGTTTTGCCAGGTACGGTCCAATACCGTCTGCTTTGACACCCAGTCGGTTTGCGATCTCTGACTTAGTGTTGCAACCGTCAGATACAGCCGCAACCACGCTTGAGTAAAAGGACGGCTCTCTGAGTTCGGTCTGCAGCAGCGTGTTCGGTTCATCGATCAGCGTGCCTGTCTCTTCGAGCAAGAGTTTGATGACGTTGTTGCGGAGCGGTTCCTGAGCGTCGCAAAGCTGAAGATAGTAGGGAATGCCGCCGAAAATAGCATAGGTTCTGATAATGTCGTCGGCCGTGTACTCCGGGAAAAACTTGGCGACATCGACAAGGGGCAAGGCCTTCATGTTGAGCGACAGGGTTTTTCGCCCGTAAAGCGGGTTCCGCTCCGCCAACAGGTCTTCCATTTGAGAAATGGCAGAGCCGCAAAGGATCAGTTTCATCGCCCCATCTGCAAGCGCGCCGGAATCCCAGAATTTCTGCACGATCGATGGCAGTGCTGGCTCGTTATCAAGCAGATAGGGAAATTCGTCGATCGTGACGATCAATCCAGGATGCTCGCCGGCACGCTCGGCAACATAGTGCAGTACCCCCTCCCAGCTTGACAGCGCTTCGAGCTGTGGCTTTGATCCGATTGCCTTTCCGACATCCGATTTGAACTGCTCCAGGTTCAAAAGTGATGAGACGCGGGTCGCCTGAAAGTAGATTTCCGGGCGATTCTTGGCAGCCTCCCGAAGGAACCGCGATTTGCCGATCCGCCGTCGGCCAAATACGATGATGAGGGAAGGTCGTTGGGAATCCAATTCGGTCCGCACCAGCTTGAGTTCACGTTCGCGCCCGAGAAACTGCATATGCTGCCTTCTTGTAAATATAATTACCTTAATCGTGATTACCTTAACTGTGATTACCTTAGTGGCGATCCCTTTGTCAAGTTCTGGGCGCTACGGGCTCTCCAAACCTTCTCCAGATTGTCGATTTTTCCTCAGGCAGCAGGGCAAGCCTATTCCCTTTGAGACCCGGCTGTCGACCTTCGGCAATTAACCATTTAGACCTCCTCTGATCGCCTCTTGCGGAAAGACCGTGTAAGACCTGGGTCAGGTTCAGGATGATACGAATACAGCTCTGATCTTTCCGCGGTCGTTTTTGTCCGCCGATCCGCTGTGCCTGCCGTCGACTTGGAGCCTGAACATGACCTTCAACGCCATCGCTATTGCCGCCATTGCCCTCCGCCCCCACGCTTCGGTGTTGGCTGTTGGACGCCGATCTCGCGCGAGAGCTGGAGCGCGGCCACCGAGATCGGTTCTCCTGCTTCGCGCAGGACCTCCAAGACGGCTTGGCGCTTGTTTATGCCATTCATGGCCGCCTTTACCTGGGACGACGACGGCTTTGCCTTACGAGGCCGATCACCCCGACCTGACCCAGGCTGTGACGATGCCTGGAAGTCTGGCTCATAGCTCAGGATCACGCGCTCCAGCGCTCTCACCAATTCCTGAATGTCGACCCGCTCCCTTTCAAGCTGCTGCAGCCTGTCAATCAAGGCCGCTCGCTTCTGCTTCAACTCGTACGCTACACTCATTCGAGGCTGCGTTTTCACCGGAACCGGGTAGTCGGGGTGCCGTTTCAGGTCTCGTGGTTTTTGCTACCTAATGCCGCGGTTTCGGCTGCGATGTCCGTCATGTCCTCCACTAGCCCATTGTCTCACTAGCGGAGCACCAGCCCCAAGGTGCTGACCAAGGCTAGGCGCTTCAGGGACCAAACTGCCGTCGAAGCCAGGAGAGGAAATTTCGTTTTCTGGCATCGCCTTCGAAGGGAAGACGGCTCAACAGGATGTAGCTGTAGCCATTGCCGGAGAATCCCCGCGGCGCCACAAGTTGCCCGCTTCCCACAGCATCGGCTACCAATGGCTCTGGACCGATCGCAGCACCTAACCCAGCGATTGCAGCCTCGATGCTCAGATAGAAATGTTCGAATACCTGGCTGCCGGGCGGATTTGGATCTGCGATCTCGTTGTCCGAGACGAACCGCGTCCACGCATCTCGACGTGTGGCCGAATGGATGCGAGGCAAGGAGAGAATATCGCTGCCTGAAGCCAACAGGCGTGGCGCGCATACGGGGCCGACACGTTCTTCTACCACCGTTTCCATAAACAATTCCGGCGACCAGCTAAAGTCGCTTCTCCTGAGCGCCAGATCAATATGGCTCCTCTCGAAGCTCACAGGGCCACCAGCGGCCAACACATGAACCTCAATGTCCGGATGAAGCGCGTTAAATTGCGGAAGACGCGGGATCAGCCAGCGCTGCGTGAATGTCGGTTCACATGAAAGCACCAGAGGCGCCGAGCCACCCCCTTTTATTTGGTCGCAACAATCGCTGATCTGGCGGAACACCTCGCTCATCGTAACAAGCAGGCGCCGCCCCGCGTCGGTCAGGAAAACGGCCCGGTTTCTTCGTTCAAAGAGGGTCACGCCCAGATCTTCCTCAAGCAAGCGGATTTGTTTGCTGACGGCACTGTGCGTGACATACAATTCATCGCCCGCACGTCCGAAATTCAAATGGCGTGCTGCCGATTCAAATGCTCTCAGTGCGGATAAAGAAGGAAATCGTGCGGCCATATCTGTGAGGTAAAGTGACAGGTTTCTGTCAGAATTGATCGTTTTTTCGGCAAAAGCAATAGCGCTAATATCCTCGTCGTAACATTTCAAACCGACAGGACGGCGATTTTGAAGGTAGGAATCCTAGCCGATGATTTGACGAGTGCCACGGATGGCGCCGGGCCATTCGTGAGCATGGGGCACAGATGCCTTGTCTTTACCGACTACCGGCGATCGACGCCTGAAAACGTCGCGATCATCTCTGTCAACAAGGCAAGTCGCGCCGCATCCGTTGAGGACGCTGTCGATCGGGCGACGCAGGCGGCAAAAAGCCTGGCCTCCGCAGATATTCTTTACAATACGGTGGATTCCACCATTCGCGGCCACGTTGCGGCCGAAGTAATTGCCGCACTCGGGGCTTCCGGTCGGGATATTGCCATCCTCGCTCCTGCTTTCCCCGCAGGTGGACGAACCACTGAAGGAGGGCGCCAGCTTCTTCGTGGTGTGCCGTTGGAGGAAACCGAGTTTGCAAAGGACCCGCTCCACCCCATAACGGACTCGCGTCTTCGCGCTCTGTTTCGGGATATCTCGGAGGCGGAAATCCGTCATCTTGGGCTTGCCGAAGTTCGAGCATTGAAGTCTGGCGAAGTTGGCGCCGATGACAGGAAAGTGTTGATCGCCGATGCAACAATGCAGGACGACCTGGCCCGACTGGTGAAATCGGCGGCGGATCCGAAATCCATCCTTTGGTGCGGATCTCCGGGTCTAGCGATCGCGCTGGCGGATCATGTCGGCCACGCCGATGTGACCGCATCACCGACTGCCGCGGGGTCTCTCAATCTCTTTGTCATCGGTAGCGTCAACCCTCTGAGCCGTGAGCAATGCCTGAGGCTGATGAGCCCCGGCAACGTCCGGCAGATCATCGTCGACGCCGAGGAGGCGTCTCGCTCTCCCGTTCTCGCGGCAGAAAGCGCCGTTGCGCAATATAACCAATCCGGATCCAGCGGAGATGTTATTCTGACCACGTCTGACGGAGGCACGTCTGCCGATCCTCGGTGCATCGCAATCGCACTTGGCCAGGCTGTCCGCGCGGTTATGGAGCGTTGCCCGGTAACCGGACTTTTCCTGACTGGTGGGGACACCGCCGAATCCGTCTTGACCGAACTTGGGATCGGTTCTGTGGATCTTCTCGGCGAGATCGAGCCCGGGATTCCGGTCGGCCGCACGACGGGATCGTACCCCCTTCACATCATCACAAAGGCGGGCGGCTTTGGCTCGTCCAATATCCTTCTGAGATCAGCCGATCTGCTTCGGGGCCTCTGGCTAGGAGATAAGAAATGAAGAAGCCTGTTGGAATAACGATGGGCGATCCCTGTGGGATCGGTCCGGAAATCATCGCACGCGTTTTCGCGGACGGACTGCCGGAGCAAGCGGTGGTGATCGGTGACGCCAAGGTGATGGAACGCACCGTCCGTGCCCTCGGTCTTCCTCTCCAGGTGCAGCCCATCGCGTCGGTCGATGACGCGGTCCCAGACGCGAAACTCATAGCCGTTCTCAACGTCTCGGATCTGCCGGACGATTTGCCGATCGGTCGGGTGGACGCTCGCGCCGGGCGCGCCAGCTACAATTATGTCGTGAGAGCGATCGACGAAGCGCTGGCAGGCAACATCGGAGCAATCGTTACCGCCCCGATCAACAAGGAAGCGATGAAAAAGGGCGGGCTCAATTATCCCGGCCACACTGAAATTCTTGCAGAACGGTCGGGAACCGACAAGTTCGCGATGATGCTGGCAAACGACGAGCTGCGTGTGATCCTGGTCACGATCCACGTCTCGTTGCGCGACGCGATCGACCTCGTGACGCAGGATTCCGTGCTCAGAACGATCGAATTGGCGCACCGGGCGGGCAAAGCTTATGGCATTGCTTCGCCCCGCATTGCCGTCGCCGGCCTCAATCCCCATGCCGGTGAAAACGGCATGTTCGGACGCGAAGATCTCGACATTATCGCGCCGGCGATCGGCCGAGCTCAGGAGCATGGAATAAACGCTTCGGGCCCCTGGCCCGGAGATACGATTTTCATGCGGGCCCGCAAGGGTGAGTTCGATATTGTCGTCGCGCAGTATCACGACCAGGGCCTCATTCCGGTCAAGTATCTCGGCATCGACAACGGCGTCAACGTCACCATCGGCTTGCCCTTCATCCGTACCAGCGTCGATCACGGAACCGCATTCGACATCGCGGGCCACGGTACGGCCGACCATTCCTCTCTTCGCTACGCATTCGATCAGGCACTGCGTCTCAACGCAATCTAGGAGCGCTTTCGATGCCCCAGACTTCTCCGGACTTCATATTCATGCTGACTAACCAGGACCGCACCGTGGCCGATGCGGCTGAGCGCCTCAAGGACGTGCTTGCCGCCGGCATCTGTCATGTGGGGTTCAAGGATATTGGCCTGCCCTTCGATAAACTATTGAGCCTTGCTTCAGCAATCAAGACGGCGGGTGCCACGCTTTACCTCGAAGTAGTCAGCCTCGATGAGGAGAGCGAGCGACGATCCGCGCAGGCCGCGGTCGACCTTGGCGTTGACATCTTGATGGGTGGAACCCGACCGCACGTCGTTTTGCCGCTTATAGAAAACAGGAACATCGGCTACTACCCCTTCCCCGGCAAGATCGTCGGTCATCCAAGCAAGCTCGAAGGAACGATCGAGACGATCGTGGAGAGTGCCCGTCAATTGACGGCGATCGACGGCGTGAGCGGTCTTGATCTGCTTGCTTATCGCTTCGATGGCGATGTTGAAGAGTTGATGACGCGCGTGTGCGGGTCCGTTGACAAGCCTGTGGTGGTTGCCGGATCGATCGACAGCGTTCAAAGGATGGCGGCCGTCGTGCGATCCGGCGCGGCAGGGTTTACCATCGGAACAGCAGCTTTCAACGGCGCGTTTTCCGGCAGTTCCGATTTGCGATTGGAGATCGAGAAGGAGATCGACGTGCTCGAGCGGATTCAGGCTGATGTGGGTGATATTGCGCTGTCAGCATTAAGCTCAAACTGAATCTAACCTTCACCGGACATTAATTGCTAACTTTACGATTTAGAGACAAGGTGAATTTCGAATTGGAGACCAGACAGATGGATCTAACGACGTTCAACCCCTCCACTCGCTTGGCAGCAACGACCACTCTTGCGACGCTGGAAACGCCCTGTCTCGTTTTGGACGCCGACCGGATGGACCGGAATATCACGCGGCTCAGGAAACGGCTGGATGGCCTGGGCGTGTCGCTACGACCGCATCTGAAGACCGCGAAGTCGATTGACGCGGCGCGGCGGGTCATGAGTGCCCCCGAGGGGCCGGCGACGGTCTCTACGCTGAAGGAAGCCGAGCAGTTTGCGGCCAATGGTGTTCGCGACATGATCTATGCGGTCGGCATCGCCCCGGCAAAGCTCGCACGTGTCGTCGAACTGCGCGCCATGGGCATCGATCTCGTGGTGGTACTGGATACCGTCGAGCAGGCGCAGGCGGTTGCCGAGGCATCCCGAAACGCCGCAATGCGGATCCCAGCCTTGATCGAGATCGATTGCGATGGCCACCGTTCGGGTGTTGTGCCTGCTAATCACACGGAGTTGCTGGAGATCGGCCAGATCTTGGCGGCCGGTGCCGAGCTGCGTGGTGTTTTGACCCATGCCGGCGACAGCTACAAGGGTGGGGGCGTCGAGGCGCAGCAGCGCTATGCGGAAGCGGAGCGATTGGCCGTTGTGGAAGCTGCGCAGCTTCTTCGCAGTGCGAGCCTGGCGTGCCCAGTCGTCAGCGTCGGTTCGACGCCAACGGCCCATCATGCGAAGGATCTAACGGGGGTGACCGAAGTCCGCGCCGGCGTGTTCGTGTTCTTCGATCTGGTGATGGCAGGGATCGGAATTTGCCAGGTCGACGACATCGCCCTCAGCGTGCTCGCGACAGTTATCGGACACCAGCGCGAGAAGGGCTGGATCATAACCGATGGCGGGTGGATGTCGCTGTCGCGGGACCGTGGCACCAGCAAGCAAACCGTCGATCAGGGCTATGGGCTCGTCTGTGACATCGACGGCAATGCCTATCGTGACATCATCGTTGCCGATGCGAACCAGGAGCATGGAATTATCGCCGTGAGGCCCGGGTCGGACGCGCGCCTGCCTGATCTGGCGGTCGGAGACCGGGTGCGGATCCTGCCAAACCATGCATGTGCGACCGCTGCTCAGCACGAAGCCTATCATGTGGTCCGCGGTCGCTCGCATGCCGTCGAGGCTCGCTGGCAACGCTTCGGAGGCTGGTGATGTCCAACTTCATAACCGTAAATACCAGTCGCGCGCCCAGCCCTGCAGGTCACTATGTGCAGGCAAAGCTGGCGGGTCAGCATCTCTATATTTCCGGGCAGCTCCCTATCCGGCCGGCTGGTGAGCCGCTTGCTGACGACAGTTTCGAGTCGCAGGCGGGCCAGGCCATCGACAACATGCTGGCGGTTCTGAAAGCCGCAGGCGGAACCCCAGCCGATCTCGTCAGGGTAACGGCCTATATCGTCGGCGTGAGCAATTGGCCCCGCTTCAACCAAGTCTATGCAGGACGGCTAGGGGATGCGCGTCCGGCGCGAACCGTCGTTCCGGTGCCCGAACTCCACTACGGTTATCTCGTTGAAGTCGACGCGATCGCCGTACTCGAAAAAAATCCTTCGGCCCAACGGGCGGAAAACAATTCCGACTAATCAATTCAGGTCAGGCTCGATGTCACCACTCCTCAAGCCCATACAGAGCGATCAAGAGCTTCCCGCTAAGGCGGACGTCGTCGTCATCGGCGGCGGCATTGTCGGCGCGTCGGCGGCGTTTTCACTCGCAGAGCGGGGGCTCTCCGTTGCTTTGGTGGAAAAGGGCTATGTCGGCGGTGAGCAGTCCAGCCGAAACTGGGGTTGGTGCCGCCGACAGAACCGGGATGCGCGCGAGCTGCCGCTCTCGGGAATCTCCATGCAGCTGTGGGACCAGATCGCCGCCAAAATCGACGACGACGTCGGCTTCCGCCGATGCGGTCTGTTCTATGCGACAGATAATCCCCAGCAGCTGGCGGAATGGGAGCAATGGCTTGATGTTGCCCGGCAATTCAACGTCAATACGAAGATGTTAAGCGCCCGGGAAGCGCATGACAAAATCCCGGCGCACGGCCGCCGGTGGCTGGGCGGGGTCCATTCGATCGATGATGGCAAAGGCGAGCCGGCCATTGCCGCGCCAACAATCGCGAACGGCGCCCGCAAATTCGGAGCAACGATCCACCAGGAATGTGCCGCACGAGGCCTTGATATCGTCAACGGTGCGGTTGCCGGGGTGATCACGGAAAAAGGGATTATCAGGTCGCAGGCCGTTCTGAACGCCGGCGGTGCGTGGACATCCTTGTTCTGCCGCCAGTACGGCGTTCAATTCCCGCAGGCAAGCGTGCGCCAGACCGCAATTCGTACGCGACCCACGACCAATCTCGGCGAAGCGATCTATACGCCGGAGTGCTCGCTGACCCGAAGGTTGGATGGCAGTTACACGCTTGCCGTCAGCGGCAGAGCGACGCTGGATATAACGCCACAAGGCGTCCGCTACGCGCGCTGGTTCATGCCGATGTTTCTGAAGCGACTGAAAGCGGTCCAGATCGGCATGGGCAGATCCATGTTCCATGGACCGGAAGCGCTGGCCAGGTGGAACAAGGATGCGCTTTCGCCTTTCGAGCGGATCCGTGTTCTCGACCCAAGACCGAGCCGCCGGACGATCGCGGCTATTCTAAAGGGCGTCACCGAGCAGTTCCCGGCGCTTAAGGGCATCGAGATCGCCGATAGTTGGGGCGCTTATGTAGATTGCACACCGGACGCGGTACCGGTCATTTCGGCGTGCGATCATGTGAAAGGCCTCTATTTGGCCGCTGGCGGCTCCGGCCATGGCTTCGGCATCGGCCCTGGCATCGGTCGCCTAGCCGCTGACCTGGTTGCTAACGATAAGCCTTGCGTTGATCCCACGCCCTTCCGCCTGTCGCGCTTCTTTGACGGCTCCAGAGTCGAGGTAGGCGCGCTCTGATCGTGCTGGAAGGCCCGGTATTTCCGACAAGAAGTTCCTAACCGACGCTGTCCAGCATCTTGTAATACATGCCGACCAGCGGCAGGAACCAAGGCGTTCCGAAGTGCCCCGGGACGGCCGGCCATTCGAGCCCCTTCATCGGGTTTCGGTCCGGCCGGCCGAGGATCGTGTCGGCGATCACCATTCCCAGATGGGTCGAAAGCTGGGCGCCATGGCCAGAATAGCCCATCGCGTACCAGACGCCGTCATGACAGCCTGCGCGCGGGAACCGGTCCTTGGTTATGTCGACGAGGCCCCCCCAGCAATAATCGATCTCGACATTGGCGAGCTGCGGGAAGATCTCTGCGAGGCTTGCCTTCAGGATCGCTCCGACTTTAGCGTCCGAGCGATGGTCGGAGGTTGCCGAGAAGCGGGCACGGCCGCCGAAGATCAGCCTGTTGTCGGGCGAGAGCCGGAAATAGTTGCCGATATTCTTAGACGTGACGCAGGTGCGGTTGCCGGGCATCGTCGCCGCGATCTCCGCTTCTGTCAGCGGCCGCGTGGCAATGATGAAGCTGCCTACCGCAATGATCCGGCGCCGGAAATAACCGAAGGTCGCAGGCGTATAGGCGCCTGTGGCAACAAGCACCGCATCGGCGGTGACGCTGCCGCGGCCCGTCTTCAGATGATGGCGGGAGCCCACCAGGCGATGTTCGGTGACGGCCGCATTCTCGAAGATTGTCGCGCCGTGACGCCTGGCTGCCTCGGCGAGGCCGACGACATAGCGGCCCATATCCATCATCGCGCTCTTCTTCGAGAGCATCGCGCCGAAAAACGGCGAGCCGATTTCCTGCTTCAGTTCGTCTGCGCTCAGCAATGCCGTGTCGGGATCGACCTCGGCGTGCACGGCTTCGAAGTTGCGGGCGATCGCCTGGAAGTGCTGTGGTTTCGAGGCGAGCTTCAGCTTACCGGAGCGACGGAAGCTGCACTCGATCCCCTCCTCTCCGATCAAACGCTCGATCGTGTCGATCGAGTCATCGAGCGCCTGGTAAAGCGAGATCGCCCGCTCCTTGCCGAGCTCAGCCTTTGCCGCCAGATAGCTATGCGCAAGCCCATTGTTCAAGTGACCACCATTGCGGCCGGAGGCGCCCGAGCCCACCGTCTCCGCCTCCAGCACGACGACTTTGGCGCCCGCCTTTGCGAGCTGGCGGGCGGCAGCGAGACCGGTGAACCCGCCACCGACGACTGCGATGTCGTGGTGGCCATCGACTAGCCCCTCCGCGGCCCCGGCAAAAGACGGGGCAGCGTCGTGCCAGTAGGACAAGAATTTCATGGCGGTGCGCCTTCTCTCTAGAGATCGGATCGCCCGTCGGAGAAGGGGCGAGGATTGAATCAGAGCCTATGGCTGAAATAGCTTCGTTAGCGGCATATGCATCTTGCGGATCGGCGATTTCAGCACGACGAAGCTGAAATACTTGTCGATACCGACGTCCAACTCGATCAGCCGCTCCAGGATCTCCTGATATTCGCCGATCCCGGTGGTTACGAATTTCAAGAGATAGTCGTAGCCGCCCGAGATCACATGGCACTCGATGAGTTGCTCGATTTTTTCTATGGCAGCGAGGAAGCGTGCAAAATCGGTCTGCCGGTGGTTCTTCAGTGTCACCTCGGTGAAGACGGTTAGTGCCTGCCCCAACTTGGCGACATTGATCTGCGCCGTATAGCCCTCGATGTAGCCCTCCGACTGCAGCTTCTTGAGGCGCATGAGGCAGGGGCTCGGCGATAGGTTGACCACCTCCGCCAGCTCCACATTTGTCATTCGGCCATTCTGCTGCAAGACGTGCAGGATCTTGATGTCGATCCGATCGAGTTTCATGGACTTAGCTTTCGCTGATGAAAAAGGCGCGAGTCTCTTCGGCTGCCGAGGCAGCCGACTACACCTACGGGACGGCTTTCCTGAGCGCGCATTCCATGGCTTCGAGGAACCGATCCACATGCTCCGCCTGGCAAATCAGTGGGGGCCGAACTTTCAGCGTATCCTCGTTGGCGCCAGTCGTGCTGATAAGAACACCATCGTCACGCATCAGGTTTACAATCTCCAATGCCATGGCACGCCGGCTGGCCTCCCCCGTTCCATCCAGCCCGATGTCGATGCCGAAGAACAGACCTGCATTTCGAATGCCGCGGATACCGTCATGCAGCTTGGCTAGATGCTCCAAGCCCATTTTCAGGCGTTCACCCATGGCATGCGCATGCTCGGGGATGCGATCTCTGTGCAAAATGGTCAGGACGGCGTCGGCGGCCGCGATTCCGACGGTATTGCCGCCGAAGGTGTTCGAGTATCGGGCAGTTGCGCCAAAGCGATCCATCGGTGCCTTGCGGCCAACGACGGCGCCGATCGGAAATCCATTGCCCATAGGCTTACCGAGAGTGACGAGGTCAGGCACAACTTCGTGACGCTCAAATCCCCACATATGTGTGCCCGTCCGTCCAAATCCTGGCTGAACTTCATCAGCAATCACGAGGCCACCCGCCTCCCGCACGGCTTTGACTCCACCGGCTATGAAGCCGGGAGGGTCAACCCAGACGCCGTCGCTGGAGAAAATCGTGTCGACGAGGAGGGCCGCGACGCCAATCCCACGCCGGTTCAAATCGACGATTGCGGCACGAACCTGCTCTTCAAAGAATGCCGCAGCCTGCCGCTCAGCTATGCCTGAGGGCCCGTGCAGCGACACCATGCGCACGGCAGGGCTAAGCTTGACGGCATCGCCCAGATTGGGCGAAACCATTGCCGTGGCCGAACTGGTGCCGTGATAGGCATGGGAAGAAACAATCACGCCCTCGCTGCCGCTGGTAAGCCGGGCAATCCTGAGCGCCAGATCGTTCGATTCGCTACCCGTGCAAGTAAAGACAACTCGGTTCAGTTCCTCGGGAAAAGTGGCCACGAGCCGTTCGGCATAGTCGACCAGCCTCGGTTCCAGATAGCGCGTGTTTGCGCTAATTCGGCCGGCTTGTTCTGCCATGGCAGCGTTGATCTCGGGGTGACAATGGCCGAGAGAGGGCACGTTGTTATAAAAATCCAGATAGGGACGGCCATCCGGATCGAAGAGCCACATGCCCTCGCCCCGGACGAAATGAACCGGCCGGCGGTATTGAAGCCTGTAGGAGGCTCCCAGCACGCTGTCGCGCCGGGCGATCAGCTCAGATTCTCGGGCGGGAATTGCGGCTCCCCCGGGGGTAAAGCGGTTGGGCATGAGATCGGTGGACATAGCTTTGATCCTGCTTAGGTTTTCATCCGCGACGAAGGTCGCGATTTACCGGAGTGATTGCCGAGCGAGTGATGCGACGTTTGAGTGCGTCCAAAACGCCGGCCTAAAGTCCTGCGCGACGCACAACAGTCTCGGCCTCCCCCAGGCTTAACGCCGATAGGATAGAAAGCCCGCGTTCTGCCCTGGCCACGTTTTTCTTGATATATGCTGCCTCGGCCGGAAACAGCTGGGCTCGCCAGTAGTTGATGAGGACGAGGGCGCTTTGGCGCGCCTTTATCAATCCGACCAGCAGTTTTATCTCAAGCGTAGTAAGCGGAGTCACCGAAGCATACCCGGCGATGAGATTTTCTGAGCCGCCGAGAGCCGAAGATGGGTCGGTTACCAAGTGGCTTGCAGCAACCACGAGATCCTGAATCCGAGGACCCCAGCAGCCGTCGCCGAAATCGATGAACGCGATATCCCGACCGGTCAGGAGCGTGTTGAAAGGACTGGGGTCATTGTGCGTGACCTGCCATGCTACCTCGCGCAGTTGCGGCGCGATAAGCTCGACATAGTTGCTCATGGCAAGACGTACGGATTCTGCCATAGGTCGTGAAGGCAGATGCTCCTCCAGTTCCATTAGCCTCGGCCAGCATCCGACATGCCAAAGTACCGGGCGGTGGATGGCGGGCAGCTTCAGCGCCCCGAGCGCCAAACTGAGCCTGCCAAGCGCCTGGCCGACCCGGTAAAGGACATCAGGAGTTGCGTTCGCCTGGTGCAGAGGCACCCCCGAAAGTCGAGTCTGCAGATAGCCGCAAATCTCCTCCTCTTCGAACATCGGCGTACCGCCGCCGGTACGCACCAGATGAGGGGCTGCGAAACCGGAGGCGCCTTCCAGCCCTGCAAGGGCCGCAACCTGGAAGCGGAAACTGTCTCGTCCTTCCGGCCGCGCTGACGTTTTGAGGATCAACCGATCGCCGCTCGACAGCGTGACCTCCGCGGTACACTCCACTTCCGAGGACAGAACCTTGACCGTTCCCGTCAGACCGTAGTGGCGCAATAGCAGCTCACTGGACGCCCGCGCCTCGGCGGGGCTCGGCTTAGTCGCCATAACAGCGGCCGCCGCCCTGAAATATGCTTCGGTGAAAGGCTCGCCCACCGACTGGTTGCCGCCGAGATGCCCCGCACCGTCGTCTGGAACCGCATCGTTACAAGCACTCACGATTGAGACCCTCGCACTGTTTAGAGCCGGACTGCATGCTCATCCGAAAATGATCGTCGGGATGGCATCCAGTCCGCTGCGGCCAACCTCCCTTGAGGCTGGCGATTGCTACTGGAGGCGCTGGAACCACTGTCCCCCGCCTTCAGCACGAATGTCCGGGCCCCGGCTTTTGAAGTTACCTCGCCCGTGCCTGGATCCATGATCGCGCCGCCGAATACGGCGGCACTGCAATGCCCTCGGCCCCCTACCCTCCGGTCAACCCAAGTTCGCTGTCGGGCCGGTGAAGAGAGATTTTCAGATGTGTCGGGCTTCCTTAAAGCCCGACAACGCCGGGCAGTTCCGAGATGCCGGCGATCTCGGTGTAGCCGTAATAGGGATTGGCCGGCTCGTGACCGCGATTGACCCAGACCTTGTTTTTGATCCCGAGGTCATGTGCGGACATCAGATCGTAACGGAACGATGAGGAGCAATGAAGTATGTCCTCCGGGCCGCAGCCAAGCATATCGAGCATGTATTCGAAGGCCCGGAAGTGCGGCTTGTAAGCCTGAGCCTGTTCGGCGGTGTAGACAGCGTAGAAAGGCGCGCCGAGCCTCTCGACGTTGGACATGATCTGCGAGTTCATCGCGTTTGACAGGATGACCAGCGGAATTTCCTTGGCCACCTTGGCAAGACCGGCCGGAACGTCGGGATGCGGCCCCCAGGTGGGGACGCGTTCGTAAACCATCTGCGCGTCTTCGTCCTTGAACTGGATGCCGTTGCGTTTGCAGGTCCTCACCAATGCGTTATGGACCACCTCCGCATAGGGCTTCCAGTCGGCCATGACTTCATCGAGTCGGTACGCAGAGAAGTCGGCGATGAACTGCAGCATTTTCTGCTCACTCATGCGCTCGCCGTAAAGATCGCGTGCCGCGTCCGCCATCTGAAAGTTGATCAGCGTGCCATGGCAGTCGAAGGTGATGTATTTCGGGCGGAAAGTGGTCATGCGCTTCGTCCTTGCTTTGCGGGGAGTTGTTTAAGTCATGACCAATCATAGGCCGCAGCCCGCATCTGAATTGCCCGGAGATTGCGGAAGATCAGCACAAAATGCTGGAGGGAAACATGATTTACTCTTGTGAGTGCTGGATCACAGCGATCCGCGGTCGGCAGGCCGGGCGCGCCTAGACAGATACTGCCGGTCAGCGCGCCATGCCGAAAACGGAAGCGCAACTTGCGGACTATGGGGGCTTGCGTCGATTTCACGTCGCAGAAAGGATGGAAAACTCGTTATTCGGCATCGTACGCGACAGCGAGTAAGATCGACTGGATCAACTCCCAATCCTTCGCCGATGTCAGCATTGGATAGTTCCAACATGCCGCCCAAGCTCCGAAAGGCGCTGCCGGTACTCCCTGCCAAAATCGCGATGCAACACGAAACAATCTGCTTGGAGCCCGACGAATACGGCCCATAGACTCACAGCGGGCCTAATATGATCAGTGCAAGCCAGCTCGTGATGCGCCGATGCATCCGACTGAATTGAAATAGAGAGGTCACGCATGAAAACGCTGCTGCTCAACAAGAATGACGTCGGACGGCTTATCGGCATGACGGAAGTCATCGGCGCGGTCGAAGAGGCTTATAAGGCCTTCAGCAGCGACCAAGTGGAACAGCCCGATTATATCGGGATTCATCTCCCCTCGTTGCGTGGAGAGATCGACTTCAAGCTTGGCTATCATAAAGCCGCTGAAATCATCTCTATGAAAGCACATTCCGGAGGGTTCACCAACAATCCGGCAGAACATGGCGTGCCGAATAGCATGGGAACCATCCTCCTGTTTGATGCCAGGAGCTGTGCGTTGATTTGTATCATGGATGGAAGCTTGATCACTGGCCTCAGAACCGGGGCGGCGGGAGCCGTCTCCGTCAAGGCACTGGCGAGAAAGAACGCGCGCACGATCGCGTCGATCGGCACAGGCAATCAGGCGAGAATGCAAATTCGGGCGATCAACAAGATCATGAAGATCGAAGAGATCCACGCCTGGGACAGCACCTCCGAAACAAGCTCCAAATATAAGGAGGACATCGAGCGCGAATTCGGCATTCCCGTCACCGTCGCAAGCTCGAAGAAGGAGGCGGTCGCGCGGGCCGACATCTTGATCACTACGACCCGAGGGAAAGGGTCGCTTGTGGAAGCGAAGTGGGTAAAACCCGGTACGCACATCGTTGCAATCGGCACGGATCAGCGCGGCAAACAGGAGCTGGATCCGGAGCTTTTCCGAAACGCCAAGATCGTCGTCGACGCGCTTTCACAATGCACGGAAAAGGGCGAGACCTGGCACCCGCTGGATAAAAACATCATTGCCATGGACGACATCCACGGCGAGATCGGCGAGGTATTGTTGGGGAGGAAGCCGGGACGGGAAAGTGATGACGAAATCACGATTTTCGACTCCACGGGGATGGCCATACAAGACAATACGACCGCCAGCAAAATTTATCGCAACGCCATTGCGAACAATGTCGGCACTTTCTTTCAATTTTTTGAGTGATGACCATGCGCAACTATCCCACCATTCAGGACATCCGTGAAGCTCAGCAACGGCTAAAGCCGCACGTCAGACATACGCCGCTATTGCGTGCAGACAAAATCGAGAAAGCGGCTGGTTGTCAGCTCTACCTCAAGCCGGAAACCCTCCAGATTACCGGCGCATTCAAGATCCGCGGCGCCCTGAACAAGGCTCTGTCGCTCTCCCGAGAAGAGATCGCAAACGGGTTCATCGCGACCTCGTCGGGGAACCACGCCCAGGCGCTTGCTTACGCAGCCAAGATGCTCGGCGTAAGGGTGATATTGGTGCTGCCGGTCACCACACCAAAAATCAAGATCGCCAATACAGAAGCCCTTGGCGCTGAAGTCATTCTTTTTGATGGTGACAATGCTGCTAGATGGAGAAAAGTCTACGAGATCGCTGAAGGAAAAAATTATGCGGTCATCCACGGCTTCGAGGACCCCGTCGTAATGGCTGGTCAGGGAACGATCGGGTGTGAGATCCTCGAAGACCTGCACGACGTAAACACGGTCATCGTTCCCGTGGGCGGCGGAGGACTAATCTCCGGAATCGCTACCGCCATAAAGGAAACGAAGCCATCGGTTCGCGTTATCGGGGCGGAGCCTGCCTTGACACCGAAGTATTTTCACAGCCGGAGAAACAAGGAGCGCACATCGCTTCCGTTAAAGAACACCATCGCGGATGGTTTGAGGTTAAGCGTTCCGGGTCAAAATCCGTACCCGATTATCGAAAAATATGTCGACGAGATTGTTCTTGTTGAAGACGAACACATCATTGCCGGAATGCGTGCCCTCGCCAAGGATGCGAAACTGATCGCGGAACCAGCCGCCTCCATCGGAATAGGGGCCCTGTTGGCAGGCAGCATAGACGTCAAGCCAGATGAGAAAGTGTGTGCGGTCTTGTCCGGCGGGAACTGGGATCTGAGCGACCTTGCCGAGATTTACAATTTGGCGCCGTGATTCGGTCTCAGCTTCGGTCAGTACACCACCCTGACGCCGTTCGACGTCTGCGATTCTCATATCCTCTCTCACAAATGCAAACAGTTCCGACCGCAGGCGGATCGGGATTTCATTCGGCAGGGAGGAGAGATCATAGCCATTCAGGGAGCCACCGATGAAACACGCCCACAGCTTCTATATCAGCGGTGAATGGGTTGAGCCGTCCGCGTCGAAAACACTTGAGGTCATCGATCCCTCCACCGAAGAGCCGATGGGTACGATCGCACTCGGCAGTGCCCCCGACGCTGAAAGGGCGGTCGCGGCTTCTCTCAGACATCCAAGGAAGAGCGCGTCGAACTGCTGAGGCGCATTGTAACGATCCTGAAGCGCCGCAATCACGAGCTCGGCGACATCATCTCGCGGGAAATGGGCGCGCCGCTCGCCATGGCCCGGGCCGAGCAGGCCGGCATCGGCGCTACCCATTTCGAACAGACGATCAAAGCCTTCGAGACCTTTGCCTTCGAATACATGCAGGGGACCACCTGCATCATCCACGAGCCGATCGGGGTCGTCGCAATGATCACGCCATGGAACTGGCCGATCAACCAGATCGCCTGCAAGGTCGCTCCGGCGCTCGCCACGGGATGCACCATGGTATTGAAGCCATCGGAGATCGCTCCGTTCAACGCGGTGATCTTCGCCGAGATCATGGATGAAGCCGGCGTGCCGAAAGGCGTCTTCAACCTCGTTCACGGCGACGGACCTACGGTCGGAACGGCGCTGGCCAGCCACCCGGGGTCGACCCGCGCCGGCATTGCCGTGGCGCAGGCGGCGGCACCAACCGTCAAGCGAGTGCATCAGGAGCTCGGCGGCAAGTCGCCGAACATCGTTCTGCGCAGCGCCGACTTCTCATCCGCGGTCGCTGCCGGCGTACGCCGGTGCTTCGGAAATTCCGGCCAAACCTGTACTGCGCCAACACGAATGCTGGTGCCTGCGGAGCGAATGGACGAAGCAAGCTCAATCGCCGCGCGGGAAGCGGCTGCGCTCGTCGTCGGCTCCCCCTCGGATCCGCGCACCGACCTCGGACCAGTCGCAAGCGCCGCCCAGTTCGACAAGATCCAGGCGTTGATCGGACGCGGCATCGCGGAAGGAGCGGAGCTCGTCGCCGGCGGCCCTGGTCGCCCTTCGCATCTCAATTCGGGCTATTACGTGCGCCCGACGGTGTTTGCCCGCGTCACCAACCAGATGACGATCGCGCGGGCGGAAATCTTCGGCCCGGTGCTGTCGATTATCGGTTATGACAGCGAGGATGAAGCGATCGCGATCGCCAACGATACGCCCTACGGCCTGGCTGCCTACATTCAGGGCGATCCAAAGGAAGCACGAGCTCTCGCAGGCAGGCTGCGCGCCGGCAGCGTTCGCCTCAACAGCTCCGCCTGGGACAGTGCCGCCCCTTTCGGCGGCTACAAGCAATCCGGCAACGGTCGGGAATACGGGAAGTTCGGACTGCACGAGTTTACCGAGATCAAGGGCATAGCCGGCTTCGCGAGCGAGTGAATGGTCAAAGTGTGGTGCAGCCGCTTCGGATGCCTGCGCAAGAATCTGTGATTACAGCAATGGGAGATCCAGCGTACACGCGATCACGGGTGATCGCGTGCGATCGACCGGTCTGAAGATGCCATCGCGCGTGAGACGACATCCCCGCGTCAGCACAGGCCGGGCGGGGTCGAATTGTGTGTTCAGAAGAAAGACCAGCCGACCGTGCAATTTCGAACTCACCGATCAAACGTGGAAGGCTGTCGCAAGTCCGACGTGCCGTTCGTCAAGCTCGGATCACACCGTCTTTTGACCCCAGCAGGTCACGCGTGCCAAAGGAACCCCGCAAAGCCATGCTTGCTTCCTTGGAACGAAAAGAGAAGGGGCGAACGGAGCGCCCCGGTCTCCACGTCGTGACAGCCCCTGAGCCCTGGCTTTTCAGGCGCGCTTGAGCACTGGCTCCAGGCCAACGGCGGCGGCTAGCCCGCCGATGTCCTTGATCTCGGTATATTCGTAAAACGGGTTGGCCGGCTCATGGCCGCGGTTGACCCAGACCTTGCTCTTGATGCCCAGGTCATAGGCAGTCATCAGGTCGTAGCGGAAGGATGAGGACACATGAGTAATGTCTTCCGGTCCGCAGCCGAGCTTGTCGAGCATGTATTCGAAACCCTTCATCAGAGGTTTATATGCCCCGACTTCTTCTGCCGTGATTACCATGTGGATGGGCGCGCCCAGTTTTTCCACGTTCGACATGATCAGGCTGTTCATGGAGTTCGACAGGATGACCAGCGGAATTTCCTTGGCCACCCTGGACAGGCCAGCCGGGACGTCCGGGTGCGGACCCCAGGTTGGCACCTCGTCATAGATGCGCTGCGCGTCTTCGGGTTTGAACGGGATGCCGATGCGTTTGCAACTGCGTTCGATCGAATTGTGCACCACTTCGAGGAAAGGTTTCCATGGCCCTACCACCTCGTCAAGGCGATAGCCCCTGAAAGCCTCGACGAAGGCGGCCATCGCTTCGGGGGAGAGCCGCTCGCCGTAGACGCGTCGCGCAGCGCCGGCCATATCGAAATTCGTGAGCGTGCCGTAGCAGTCGAAGGTCACGTACTTCGGTCGAAATTGAGTCATCGCGTATATTCCTTCCAATTTTTCATGGCACGGTGTGCCTATCCAGGATCATCGTAGCGGCATGCCGCCTGTCTAAAGAGGTCGCGGTTCCGATAATGCGGCAGCGGCGCAGGTATCTTTGCGAATCCGACTGGTCATTTCCTCTGCTTTTTTGATGCCGGCCCAATCCACCCAAGCGGATCACTCCAACTTCTTTGCTGCATTTTGACCAGTGAGAGCACACTGACATAACTTTGTGACGATGGCAACATATTGTCCAACAATTTGCTGGATCTATCGTCATGCAATTCTCTGGTGACTTATATGCGTCGCCACTCAATCGGCAACTACGCGTCTGACATGCCATTGAAAATATTCTATTTATTTTTGATTTTGTCTAGAACGACCAGAGGATCTTGCCTTTTCGTCATCCGGCGGAAAAGCTCGGTCATCTCCGTAAACGAAATAAATTGTTGTACAAAAATGGAAGTATGAGATACTGAGGTCATCGAACTGCCCATTCCGAGGCAGGATTTGAATGAGTTTGAAGATGGGTCACAAGCATCAGTGCGGGCCAGCCCGCGTCCCTGAGCTTTCCGAGGCGTGCCATCCCGTGGGCACTGCGGAAGCCGAAGAAATCGCCGAGCGGCTATACGGCACGCGCGGCTCGGCAACGCGCTTTGAAACAGAAAAGGACGACACGTTCCTCCTCGACTGCGCGGCCCAGGGGAAATTTGTGCTGAAGATCGCTCATCCTTCTGAGCGGATCGAGGAGCTCGATTTCCAAGTTGCGCTGATGCGTCATCTCGAGCAGCGGGCCCCTGATCTGCCCATCCCCCGCACACTTCGCGACGTCGACGGGGCGGATTTGCCCATCGTCACTACGAGTGCCGGCGAGCGGCGAGTGGTGCGGCTCATTACCTTCCTTGCCGGCACCCCGCTCGATCGGACATCTTGCACAGCTCCACAGCGCGAACGGATCGGCGAAATCCTGGCAAAGCTGCGTCATTCCATGGCCGATTTCTCGCATCCCGCAGACGGCCGGGCGGTGGCGTGGGACGTCACCAATCTGCTCGACCTCACCGATCTGTTGAGCTTCATCCCTGGGGGCGGCAAGCGGGCTTGGACCGTCCGCGCGCTCGAGCGGTTTGCCGAAGTCAAGCCGAAGCTTGATCTGTGCCGGCGGCAAGTACTCCACAACGACTTCAATACGTCGAACCTGGTCGTCGATCACGCTAGCCCGCAGTTCCTGACCGGCGTCATCGACTTCGGCGATGCGGTCCGAACCGCTATCGCCGTCGACGTCTCCACGGCGTTGATGAACCAAATGCCAAAAACCTTCGACCATGGGAACCGGCGTGACCTGTTCGACGAACCGCGTGACGTTCTGCGCGGTTATCTCCGCCATGCCGAACTGACGGACGAGGAGCTTCGGCTCATCCCCTTCCTGTCGATGGGCCGTCTTGCGGTTCGTGCGTTGCTGACGTGCTGGCGCGCCGAGATCTTCCCCGAGAATAGCCGCTATATCCTGCGCAACACCGAAGCCGGCTGGGCCCACCTCGAGTGGTTCCACTCGATTTCGATCGCACAGATTTCCGATCTTCTGACACGATAGGAACCGCAATGTCCAAACATACGACTACCCTGCCCAAGGGCTTCCGTGGCGACATGCCAAATGGCTTCAACCCTCAGGACACGTCTCATCTCACAAGTGAAGATCTGGCGCATGTCGCCAGGCGGCAAAGGCTGCTCGGGCCCGCTTATCGGCTCTTCTACAAGTCGCCGGTTGAGATCGCCCGTGCCAAGGGCGTCTTCCTCTATGACAAGCACGGCAACGAATATCTCGATGCCTACAACAACGTGGTATCGCTGGGTCACTCTCATCCGCGCGTCGTCGAGGCGATCCAGAAGCAGCTCGAGGTACTCTGTACCCACACGCGTTACATGCAGGAGCCGCTGCTGGACTATGCCGAAGCCCTGATCAGTACGTTCGGTGGCGAACTCGGCCGGACCGGATGCGCGATGTTCACATGCACGGGCTCGGAAGCCAACGATCTCGCCTTGCGTATCGCGCGTTACCACACACGCAAGACCGGCGTCATCGTCACGGCCGAAGCCTATCACGGCAACAGCGGCGCGGTGGCGGCAATCTCGCCGTCGCTCGGCAAGAAGTCGGCTCTGGATCCCTATCTTCGCACGGTCGCGGCGCCGGATTCCTATCGCCTGCCCGTCGAGGAAATCGGCCGGCAGATGGCGGAGGATGTCGCGCGGCAGATTGCCGACATGGAGCGGCATGGCGGCGGCCTAGCGGCCTTCATCGCCGATTCCGTCTTCTCTTCCGATGGTCTTTACGTTGATCCCACGGACGTATTGGCGCCGGTGGCGGAAGTGGTGCGCAAGGCGGGCGGCCTGTTCATTGCCGATGAGGTGCAATCCGGATTCGGGCGGACCGGCACCCACCTTTGGGGTCACCGCCGTCACAAGGTCGATCCGGATATCGTAACCATGGGCAAACCCATGGGCAACGGCTATCCCGTTGCCGGCGTAGTGCTGCGGCCCGAACTCGTCGCCGAATTCGGATCCAGCATGCGCTACTTCAACACGTTTGGCGGCAACTCCGTTGCTATCGCCGCGGCAAGGGCCGTGCTCGACACGATCCTCGAAGACGGCCTGTTAGACAACGCCGTCAAGGTCGGCGGCGAAATCCTCGACGGCCTCCGGGACCTACAGAAGAAATATGAATTTGTCGGCGATGTTCGTGGGGCCGGCCTCTATTTCGCGGTCGAACTCGTCAAGGACAGAGACCGCAAAACGCCGGACATGGACCGTGCGCTTGCAGCCGTCAATGCCTTGCGCGACCGGCGCATCCTCATTTCCGCGACGGGAGCGGACGCGCATATCCTGAAGATCAGGCCCCCGCTCATCTTCACATCGGCCAACGCGGCGCGTCTGCTCGAGGGCGTCGATGAGGCGCTTCGGTCAGTGCAGATCTAGGACCCGCCACCATGCGGCCAGGAAGCGCAATATCATCTCTCTTGCCCTACGCCGCCGCATGTGGCGTAGGTATACGAGCATAATCACGAAAAAGCCGAAGCCATGCCGCCGCTGCCCGCCAAGAATCACGCCGAAGATCTAGAGATGCAGGTCGAGCCCTTGCCCGCTAGCGCGGTGGAAATCCTGACCCACGCCTTGCGACGGCGCATCTTGTCGGGAGATTTCCGACCGGGCGAGTTCCTCCGCGACGTGAAGATGTGTGAAGAGCATTCGACCTCGCGGCACACATTCCGTACAGCAGCCCAGGTACTCGTCACCCAGGGCCTGCTGCGTCAGATACCGAACCGAGGCTTTGTGGTGCCCGAATTCGGGCCGGACGATATTGTCGATATCACGCGCGTCCGCGGCGCCATTGAGGGCGAGGCCATTCGTTTGATCGTGCTGACCGGCGTCATCCCATCTCAGGCGCTAGAAGCGGTCGACGTTATGCACAGGTCGACTCTATCCTCCGACAGATCCCTGCTGGTTGCTGCGGACCGCGACTTCCACCGCGCGATCATCGCCGCCAGCGGTAGCGCTCGGCTGAAGCGGACCTATTCGGACCTCGAGGGCGAGATCGAACTCCTCCTCGCACAGCGGCAGGATTTCTACGCCACTGCCGAAGAAATGGCGGAAGAACACGAGCGGCTCATCAACAGCTTGAGAAGCCGCCACTACGATACGGCGCGGGACGCGTTCCAGGAGCACTGGGAAGATCTCCAGATCAAATTGCTCGATCAACGCTGACCGGTGCTCCCTGCGGAATTCGACAGCTCGGGCTTCAGGTCAACGGGGATCTCGTGGTCACCGCTCGACTCTCACCAACGTCACCAACATCCGCGCCATTCTCATCAGCGGGAGTTAGCCAATGAAACTTGATCGGATTGACGTCAGGATACTGAACGCATTGCAGACGAATGGCCGAATGACGAATGTCGAGCTTTCGGAAATGGTCAATCTCTCGCCAGGTCCTTGCCTGCGGCGAGTGCAAAAGCTGCAGGCGGAATGCTATATCGAGGGCTATTCCGCCCGGGTCAATATAGGAAAACTGGGCCAGACGTTGACGGTGTTCACCGAAATCACGCTCAAGAGCCACCGTCAATTCGACTTCGCGAGATTTCTTACTGCTATCGAGAAGGTCGATCAGGTCATCGAGTGTCATCTGGTTTCGGGAGGCTACGATTATCTCGTAAAATTCGTCACCGCTGGAATCGGAGAGTACCAGACGCTCATGGAGCAGCTCATCGATTCGGAAATCGGCATTGACAAGTACTTTAGCTTCGTTGTGCTGAAATCGCCCCTGATCAAAGGGCATTTGCCGCTGGCAAGCCTGTTCCAGCAGTAACTGCATTGAAGAAGGCGGTGCGGGCGGTGTGGCGCCCGTCGGGCTTTGATGAGCAGCCGGCATCTCGTGCTGGTAGATTGATCAGACGCGACGAACCGGCGGGCTCCAGAATAGATGCACACGCCGTTTCAAAGCGGCGGAAGCGGGGATGTTGCGACAAGGAGTGCCGTGCTGGAGAAGGGATACTGTAGCCAATGACAACATAGCAGAGTGGGGAACGCCAAAGTCGCGACCGAGATCCGGCCAGCGCTCGTAGCGCTCGCCTATACTGTGGGGGACAGCGGCATCTTTCCTCCTCCTCTGGCCGTCCCGCTTTTGGCAATTTGGTGCTGCCTGAGGCTGGGGACCCCCAGTGGCGGGGCGGGCGGAGGTATCAGATTGCACCCTCGGGTTTGACACGCGATTCCCTTTTCCCCACAGGATCAACCGAGTGCCTGACTGACCAACGCGTAGGTGCAGTGATGCGTGGGCTCGCTTTGTTTGCGGTCTGGTCCGGGGCGTCGCATCCTAATCCCACGGCCGACGTTGTTGAGGCCGCGCTCGGTGAGCCATCCTGAAAGATTCGTGGAGACATCCGAGTCGATACGAACAAACCTGCCCTGGTGATGGGCGAGCAGGAAGTCGATCAGGGTCTTGGCTTCGGAATCGTTCCTCGCTACCACCGGTCCGATGACAAGCCCATGGCCGAACGACCGGATTGCCGCGAAGGCCTGGATCTCGCCATTGTCGGGAATGACAGCAAACCTCGCCCGCTCGAGCAGAATCTCCATCAGTGCCGAACGGTTATGGCCGCTTGCCGCGCGATCCAGCGCCACCACGCGGGCATAATCACCGCTCTCGATCCATTTCACATGGGCCGGCGCATCAACCTGCAACGGCTCGCCCTGGTGCTGCACCGTCTCGCCGGTCGCAGCGAAACCCACCTTCTCGTAGAGCGGAAGCCCTTCCTGCGTCGCCACAAGATAGCAGGTCCGGGCTCCCGCTTCGGCAAGCGCCTTTTCCAACATCTTCCGGCCGAGGCCGCGGCCGCGCATTGCGGCATCGACGATGACCATATTGATGGTGGCCGCGTCCTCGCCATAGGGCGTCATCATGATGGTCGCGACGAGGCGATCCTCTTGGCGTGCGGCGATTCCCAGGCTGATTGATTGAACCATTTCCCAATCCTCGCGCCGATGCGGCCATTGGACCTGGCGGGACAGTTCCAATGCACTGTCCAGATGCTTTGGTGTCATCTTCTCGAAAAGGATCGCTTGATTGGTCATGAACAGTTCCGGCCTATGTCTTCGAGGATCAAGGTAACCCGCACAAGACGGCAGTTCCTCCCGACCTACGGACATGCACCATGCGTTCCCCCCAAGCTTTGCCGCCTGTGCCGCATCTTGTGCCGAACGTGACGGAGCCTATACGCGGATGCCTGAACTCGCCGGCCGAACCTTTCGGCCAAAGCTTCAATGCGAACAGAACAACCTCCTGCAGGCCGGAGCGAATGCAACCACTATTCTCCCGTTCGCCACTATGGTGATTGCTGTGCACGCTGGGCCGATGCTTCTGTGGAGCCATGAGAGAAGTCATTCAGGAAAACACTGCTGCCTAAGAAGGATGAGGCAAGGCGGCTGATCGGTACGAAGCCATCTGCGCCGTGGAAGAGGCTTACAGGGCCTCCGTGATCGGGAACAACCCGAAATCTGGGTTAGGTCCCCGTCGCCTCGTAGGGAAATCGACTTAAAGGCGGCTACGACAAAGCCAATGAAATCATCTCCATGAAAGCCTCTTCTGGAGGGTTCGTTGATAACCCGACTATCTCGCCCAGAGACACTCAGATGTGTTCAGCGCGAAATTGCCTCGCACTTCAGACCTTCACGTCAGCCAATAGCTTGGCTCGCCAGGCAGAAAGTTTGAACGGCCGGCGTTTTAGATTGGCCTGCAGCACCCCGAACCATCGCAACGACCCCACCATCACGAGGGAGCCCCCACTCTTCGAGAAGGGACGGGAGGTCGCTCTTTTCAGGAATGTCAATCCGTACGAAACAACCTTCCTTGCCGGAGAGAATGAAGGTCAGCAAATCCCTCGCCTGTTCGAGGCTCTCCGCAACGACCGGCCCGACGACTTCGCCCTTGCCGAACAGCCGTATCGCTGCGAATGCGACGATACGGTCACCGTTGCGGATGGCAGCGAACCTCCCCTCCTTCGCCAGGACGTGGTGTAGCGCGTCGCGGTCGGCGCCGAACGCCACACGGTCGAGCGCTTTGATTGCCGGCAGCGCATCGGGCCCGATCCACTCAACATTTTCAGGAGCATCGACCCGCCCGGCAATACCCTGATAGCGGAGGTTTTGATGCGTTGCGACGAACCCCAGCTTTTCGTAAAGCGGCAGGCCGTCATTCGTCGCCGTCAGACGGCATTCCCGATCACCGGCGAGTTCCAATACGGCGGTGGTCAATTTTCTTCCCAGTCCCCGGCCCCGCTGGCTTTCGTCGACAATAATCATGTTGATGGCTGAGCAGGTGTCGCCGAAGGGAGTCATCAGCGCGGTACCCACAACCCGGTCGCCCGCAAGGGCAACGTATCCCTCGCTCAGAGACCATATCATTTCCCAGTCTTCTCTCCTGTGCGCCCAGCCCGCTGCACGCGACAGCGCCAGAGCACCATCCAGATGGTGAGCCTCGAAAGGCGCGAGAGTGGACGTTTCCGTTTGCATCGGCTGATCCATTTCTCTGGTCTTTAAGTTCACCTTGGAAAAATCAACGGTGGTTTTTTCCGATCCTCAGGTGACGTATTGAAGCAGCGACCCGCCAGCCTATGTAGGGGCATCAGCAGCAAGCGCATCAGGTTTGGCAGACGGCATCATTTGCGGATAAACCGCCTATCCAATTTCGGGATGGAGGTTATCGAAGGGCTTGCCTGCCCGATCGGTCCGGTTCCCGGTCTGAAATTCAAGAGCAATGCACCTAACGGCATTGCACGAATGATCAGGTGACGGTGACGAAGATTTTCCGCACCGTCTCGATTGTCTTCCAGACCCCGACATAGCCGGGCTTCATCACGAAGCTGTCGCCCGCGCGATAAACGACCGGCTCCTTACCCTTCTCGGTCAATTCGATCACACCATGCACGAGATGGCAAAATTCAAACGTTTCGCCCTTGATGGAGTGCGTTTCGCCAGGCGTCGCCTCGAATACGCCGGTATTGACTTTGCCGTCCTTGGCGGTGTCCTGCAGCCACGTCTTGAAAGCGGGGCTGCCCGCAATAAGGCGGTCCGGCTCGGCAGTTTTATGCTTCGGCTCGAACGATGGATTCGGGTCGATGGTTTTCAGCAGGGACATTTATCTCTCCTATTCTGGCTGGAGCCATCCGCGTCATCTCCGGATGATTCAAATCGATCCGCCGTCGCCACGAGATGCTATCGCGGAACAACGCTACGATCGCAGCGCAGCTACCAAGTGGCGGCGATGTATTTCGTTTCGAGGTATTCGAGCATGCCGTGATGGCTGCCTTCGCGTCCGAGGCCGCTCTGTTTCATGCCGCCGAACGGTGCGGCCGCGTCGGAGACGACACCGCGGTTAATTCCGACCATGCCGCTTTCCAGCCTGCCCGCGACTGCGAGCGCGCGCTTGAGATCCCGGCTAAAGACATAGGATACCAGTCCGTATTCGCTATCATTGGCCAACTCGACGACCTCGTCTTCAGTATCAAACACGATGATTGGCGCGACCGGACCGAAGATTTCTTCGCGAAGTATCTCGGCGTCGGGAGAGATATCGGCCAAAACGGTTGGCAGATAATAGAAACCCTCGCCGCTCAGTCTGCTACCACCGGTAACCAGACGGGCTCCCTTGGCGATCGCGTCGTCTACCAACCGCTCCACCTTGGCCACCGCGGCCCCAGTGATCAGCGGGCCAAGCTGCGTATCCGGCGCCAGACCTGGTCCGACATTGAGCGCCGCCATCTCCTCCGCGAAGCGCCGCGTGAAGTCGGCCGAAATACTTTTTTGGACGTAGAAGCGGTTCGCAGCCGTGCAGGCCTCACCGCCATTACGCATCTTGGCGACCATTGCGCCGGCGACAGCCATCTCCAGATCGGCATCATCGAATACAATGAACGGCGCATTGCCACCCAGTTCCATTGAACAGCTGACGACCTGGTCCGCGGCCTCGCGCAGCAGGATCCTGCCAACCCCTGTCGAGCCGGTGAACGACAGCTTCCGTACCCGCTTGTCATGCAGCATTGCGCTGACCACAGGTCCTGCTTTCTTGGTGGTAACGATGTTGACCACTCCAGCGGGAACACCTGCCTGCCGCATAAGTTCACCGATCGCCAGCGCCGTCAGAGGCGTCTCGGCTGCGGGTTTCAGTATGCAGGTGCAACCCGCAGCCAACGCGGGAGCAATTTTTCGCGTCGCCATTGCCGCCGGGAAGTTCCAAGGCGTTACCAATACAGCGATACCAATAGGCTCATGGCTCACGATGATCCGGTTTGCGCCGGAAGGTGCTGATCCAAATTCCCCGGAAGCCCTTACAGCTTCCTCTGCATACCAACGGAAGAACTCGGCCGCGTAGGCGACTTCCGATCTCGCGTCGGGAAGCGCCTTGCCATTTTCCGTCGTGATCAGCTGTGCCAGCCACTCTGCTTGTTCGAGAAGAAGGTGAAAACACTTCATCAGAACATCCGAGCGGCGGCGCGGCGACGTTGCTTTCCAGGCAGCAGCTGCCTTTTCTGCCGCATCGACGGCCGCCAGGGCATCCTGTATGTCGCCGTCACAAACCGTAGCGATTGCATCTGCAGTCGAGGGATCGCTGACGTCAAAGGTCCGGCCGCCTTTTGCCGAGACCCATTCACCGCCGATGAAAAGTTGGGTTGGAGCTTCGCATACCACAGCAGCCGTCTGCGAAGCGGTAACACGGGTGGTTTCAAGTGTCGGAGTTGTTTTCACGTTCAGCACCATTCGCTACCAATTAGGATCGTTGTGCGATCAATATAGAATTGGTTTGACGATTGGTGTCAATATAGATCAAATTGGTCGCGGATAATTTTCGATCTGCTGAAATCGCGGCGTTGCGATCAACAAAAACAGCGAAACGCCTGATGTCTCGAATCTGGCTAAAGGGAGAACGCCTGCTAAAGCAGCCTCTCGGTCGACGCAAACGATCGTCACGCGGCCTTTTGGACGCGCTCGTACGCCACATGATGAGCCACTTCTCGGCTTCAGTTTGATAATTGTTTCAAACGCCATGACGCAGATCCGGGGGGCAAGCGGAGGTCCACTGCGCAGGACCCGTCCCCGTCCCGGATCGTTTTTGATTTCAGAAGAGGCCTGCTTCTTTCGTAGGACGAAGCAGCCTGGAACGAGCGCGCGCATATTGCCCTGCTCCACCCGCCGGGGGTCTTCATCCCCGTCTTTCGGTGACCTCGCGCACCGCTGCGATTGCCTCGTCAACGGCGACACGATCGACGTCGAGATGGGTGACCCAGCGCATTCGCCCACCTGGCCAGAAACTCGCCGCAATCCCGCGCTGACGCAGCGCCTCGGATAACCGGGTCGCCAGCTCGGGCGCGAGCTCAACGAACACCATGTTGGACTGCGGCGGCTTAGCTGTCAGTCCTGTGATTTCCGCGAATCCGTCGGCAAGAGCCTTGGCATTGGCATGATCCTCGGCCAGACGTTGGACATGGTGGTCGAGGGCATGCAGCCCGGCCGCCGCAACTATTCCCGCCTGCCGCATGCCCCCGCTGAGCATCTTGCGCCAACGGCGTGCCCGCCCGATCAACTTTACATCCCCGACCAGCACTGATCCGAGCGGCGTCACAGCAGCGAGGAACTCGGCGCGCTGGTTGGTCTTTCGGCCACCGCGGTGCAGCGCCGTCTCAAGCGACTGCGTCAGGCGGGTGTGATTGAGGCGGAGGTTGCGGTTGTGAAGCCTAAATCCGTCGGCCGGCCGATCGCAATGCTTGTGTTGGTCACGCTCGAGCGGGAAAGGGCCGACATCGTCGACCGGTTCAAGCAATCGATCCGCCAGACACCGGAAGTTATGAACGGCTACTATGTAACGGGAGACGCGGACTTCGTCCTGATTGTCACTGCTCAAAGCATGGAGGATTACGAAGTCTTTACCCGCAAGTTCTTCTACGAAACTCCCGATATAAAAGGCTTCAAGACGATGGTGGTCATGGACCGTGTCAAAACGGGCTTTTCAGTTCCGATCGACTTTGATCACTTTTCCTGAGATTGCCACAGCGTCGGCTCAGACGCGTCGTCCTCGCTGAAAGTCGATTGGCACTTCGACGGACTGCACTGAGCAGGTGAGCTTTTCCTCATCCGGTTCATTATGTCCGATGCTCAAGCCGGACGGACGGGCACGCGGCAAACAGTCAGTGTCATGAGCAAAATGCACGGTAGATTGGTCTGTTTGTACCGTTCCGACTGAGCGATCCGTATCCAATGATATGCGCACAAATCGCTTCACCGGAGGAACCCACATGAAAATCTATAATATTGCTCTAATCGGATTTGGTGGCGTCAACCGCGCTTTGGCCGAGCTCATCGCGTCGAGGAACCCGCTGTGGGAACGGGATCTCGATTTCCGCCTGAACATCGTGGCCGTTAGCGATCTCTATCTGGGTTCCGTTGTTTCGCCGAACGGCCTGGATGCCAAGACCCTCGTGGAAGCAAAATTCGCCAAGGGCGGCTTCGGCGGGCTATCTGGCGGCAGCGCGGAAGCTGACAACGAGGCTATCATCAAGACCGCGCCTGCCGACATCATCGTGGAAGCGACATTTACGAACCCGGGGGATGGCGAGCCCGCCGTTTCTCACTGCCGCTGGGCCCTCACGTCCGGCAAGCACGTCGTCACCACGAACAAGGGGCCCGTCGCAATCGCCGCTCAGGAACTGAAGGCTGTTGCAAAGGCGAACGGCGTCCATTTCGAGTATGAGGGCTCCGTCATGAGCGGTACGCCGGTCATACGCATGGCCGAGAAGACCCTTGCCGGCGCAGAGGTGAAAGGGTTCGAAGGAATCCTCAATGGTACATCGAACTTCGTGCTCGGCCGCATGGAAAACGGTCTGGACTTCGCCAGCGCCGTCGCGGAAGCACAGTCGCTCGGCTATGCCGAAGCAGATCCGACCGCCGACGTCGAAGGTTTCGACGTTCGTCTGAAGGTAGTGATCTTGGCAAACGAGCTACTGGGGGCAAACCTTAAGCCGGAGGACATCTCCTGCAATGGCATCTCCAAGCTGTCTCCTTCAGACATTCAGGCAGCGGTCAAGGCTGAAAGCCGTTGGAAATTGATCGGATCTGCAGTTCGCAATGCCGACGGGACGATAACCGGCAGCGTCGCGCCCAAACAGCTTCCCCTCGGGCATCCGCTCGCCGGCGTCAACGGCGCTACCAATGCCGTTTCCCTGAACACGGAACTGCTCGGCTCGGTCACCGTCACCGGCCCGGGCGCCGGCCGGATCGAAACCGCCTACGCTCTGCTGTCCGACATCGTGGCTATCCACAATGCCCACTCGCCCAAACTCGCGAAGGAGGCCGCGTGATGCCCGGTTTAGCCTTGAAAACCAGCTCTTCCGACGAGATCATTGTCTGTAACCCTTTCGACGGCAGCCTTATCGGAGCCGTCCGCGAGACCGATGCCAATGCTGTGGACCTGTTGCTGAAACGCGCCAGACGCGGCGCGCAGATCGCGCGGTCGCTCCCCCGCCACCAGCGCTCTGCAATTCTTGAAAAGGCCGCAGCTGCGGTCGAGGAACGCAAGGAGGAATTCGCGCTCCTGATCGTGCGGGAAGCGGGGAAGACAATCACCCAGGCCCGCAAGGAAGCGACACGTTGCGTCAACACGCTGAAACTCTCTGCGGAAGAGGCCAAGCGGAATGCTGGCGAAGTCATCCCCTTTGATGCCTATGCCGGATCCGAGTCTCGTCAAGGCTGGTACACCCGGGAGCCACTGGGCATCATCACGGCCATCACGCCTCATAATGACCCGCTCAATCTCGTGGCGCACAAGCTTGGCCCCGCCATTGCCGGCGCCAATGCGGTACTTCTGAAGCCGTCGGAGCTTACGCCACTATCGGCCATCAAGCTGGTAGAGGTGTTGATCGAAAGCGGTTTGCCGGACGAGGTCGTCACGGTCGCTGTCGGCGGCGCCGACCTGGGCAAAGCGCTCGTTTCGGCAAAAGACGTCCGTATGATCTCCTTCACAGGCGGCTTTGCCACCGGCGAGGCCATCGCAAAATCTGCGGGCATCAAGAAGCTCGCGATGGATCTCGGCGGCAATGCACCGGTCATCGTGACGGAAAACAGCGATGTCGACGCCGCCGTGGAAGATTGCGTTTCAGGTTCGTTCTGGGCGGCTGGCCAGAACTGCATCGGAACGCAGCGGATTCTGGTCCAGCGTCCGATCTACGAACGGTTCAAGACCGAATTCTTGGCGCAGTCCGCCAAGTTGAAAACCGGCGACCCGATGGACCCTGATACTGACATGGGCCCGATGATCTCCGAACACGCGGTGACCCGCGCCGCCGCCATGGTGGAGCGC
Organism: Rhizobium leguminosarum bv. trifolii WSM2297; assembly: GCF_000271845.1. The sequence goes on from NZ_JH719393.1 coordinate 601,039, forward strand.
GCGATCGCTGCTGGTGCGACGCTGCTTTGCGGTCACAAGCCCTCGGGCACCCTCTATCCCCCGACCGTCTTGGAAAACGTGCCGGCGGCCTGCGACGTGTTGAACGACGAGGTCTTCGCACCGGTAGTCATATTGCAGCCCTTTGGCAGCCTAGATGAGGCCATAGAGCTGGCGAACAACCCGGAATATAGCCTTCATGCGGGGATCTTTACCAACGATCTCACTGAGGCCTTGGATGCTGCCAAACGGATCGATGCCGGGGGTGTCATGATCAATCAATCCTCGGACTATCGGTTCGACGCGATGCCGTTTGGCGGGTTCAAGTACGGCAGCATGGGACGCGAAGGCGTTCGTTTTGCCTATGAGGACATGACTCAGCCGAAGGTCGTCTGCATCACGCGCCTGCAGCGTTAATCGGCGCCGCCGCCCAATGCTACTTTCGGAGGTTATGATGTTCAAAGGATCTATCACCGCGCTTGTGACGCCATTTGCCGATGGGAAGGTCGACGAGGCTGCGCTTTGCAGCCTTATCGAATGGCAGATCGCCGAGGGCACGTCAGGGCTTGTCCCCTGCGGGACAACGGGGGAAAGCCCGACGCTCAGTCATGCCGAACACAAACAAGTCGTGGAGATCGCGATCGAAGCTGCGAATGGTCGCGTTCCGGTCATTGCCGGCGCCGGCTCCAACAGCACCGAGGAAGCAATCAGCTTCGTGCGGCCCGCCCAGGAGGCCGGCGCGGACGGTTTGCTAATCGTCTCACCGTACTACAATAAGCCCACGCAAGAGGGGATCTATCGGCACTTTAAGGCCATCGACGCTGAAGCTTCGATTCCGATAATCGTCTACAACATTCCGGGTCGGAGTGTGATCGATGTTCAAGTCGAAACGCTTGCCCGCATTTTTAAAGATTGTCCGAACGTCAAGGGCGTCAAGGACGCGACAGGCAATCTCTTGCGCCCGTCACTGGAGCGGATGGCCTGCGGCAAGGAGTTCAATCTTCTCACTGGCGAAGATGGCACGGCGCTGGGCTACATGGCCCACGGCGGCCACGGCTGCATCTCGGTGACCGCGAATGTCGCCCCCCGGCTCTGTGCAGATTTCCAACGGGCATGTCTGGGGGGTGATTTCGCGGCGGCACTGGCTCTTCAAGATCGACTGATGCCCCTACACCGTGCGCTGTTCCTCGAGACCAGCCCGGCTGGCGTGAAGTTCGCGTTGGCGCAACTTTCGAAGATCCGCGGCGACCTGCGCCTTCCGCTCGTCGAGGTGAGCCCAGCTGTTAAGGAAGCCATCGCTCAGGCGATGCGCCACGCTGGAATCCTGGATTAGGGGGCGGAAAATGAGAACTGAACGCATAGAGGCCGATTTGATCGGCCCCCTTCCCATCCCTGGTGATGTTCTATACGGCGTCCATACGCGTCGAGCTGAGCTCAATTTCAACGTTTCAGGCTTTCGCCTCAAAGACTTCCCCGAACTCGTTCAATCCATGGCTATGGTCAAGAAAGCGGCCGCGTGCGCGAACGCTGACCTTGGGCTTCTGTCTGCGGAAAAAGCGTCGGCGATCTCTCAGGCTTGCGATGATCTGATCGAGTTGAAGTGCGTTGATGAGAACTTCCCGGTCGATATGATGCAGGGTGGGGCGGGGACGTCCACCAACATGAACGTCAACGAGGTTATCGCTAACCTGGCTCTGCTAAAGCTCGGGGCGCCGGTGGGCGACTACGACAAGCTTCATCCCAATGATGACGTGAACCTTTGCCAATCGACAAACGATGTCTACCCGACCGCACTCCGTCTGACCATTCTTCGCGCTTGCGAGGGGTTGATAGCGTCCCAGGTCGGGCTGCGCGATGCCTTCCGTGCGAAAGCGCGTGAGTATGCGACTGCGCTGAAAGTCGGCCGCACTCAATTGCAAGATGCCGTCCCAATGACAGCCGGGCAAGAGTTTGATGCTTTCGCCGAACTGATCGACGAAGACATTAATCAAGTGCAGTCCGCTGCCAGGTTGTTGAAGGAAGTTAACCTCGGCGGATCTGCAATCGGAACCTCAATTAACGTCCCCCGCGGCTTTCGGGACGCGGCTTGCGCCCACCTCACGCAGATTTCCGGTATTCAGGTAATTCCCGCTCGAAACTTGATTGAAGCTACATCCGACACTGGCGGCTTCGTATCATTCTCCAGTATTCTCAAGCGAATTGCTGTGAAGCTGACCAAAGTCTGCAATGATTTGCGGCTCTTGAGCAGTGGTCCGAGGGGTGGCCTTGGTGAGATCCGACTCCCGCCTGTGCAAGCCGGATCCTCAATCATGCCCGGTAAAGTGAATGCCGTCATTCCAGAAATGATGAACCAGATCGGATTCCAGGTTATCGGAAATGATCTCACTGTCACGCTGGCGGCAAGCGCGGGGCAGTTGCAACTCAATGCGATGGAGCCGGTGATCATCCTCAACATCCTTCAGTCGATGCGGATGTTGACGCGTGGGATGGAAATTTTTCAGCAGCGATGCGTCGATGGCATTGAAGTTGATGTCGACCGGTGCAGGGACCTCCTCGATCGGTCTCTCGTCCTCGCGACGCCGTTGGCAATGCTTATCGGATACAGCAAGGCAGCGCATCTTTCCAAGAAGGCGCTTGCCGAAAAGCGGGGGCTGCGACAGGTCGTGGAAGAGGAAGGGATCTTGGCCTCCAGTCAAGTTGAAGAGCTCTTTGAAGGTAGCGCTGCCTTCGCAAATTTCTGATTGGGTTCATCGGCCGCATAAGGGTAGGAAATGGCTGTTTTTACCGAGCTTTCTGACGACGATCGCCAACTCATAACCGCAGCTTACGGCTTTACCTCGCTTCTTTCAGTGATTGGGATCGCGGACGGCGACACCGAGACGACCTACCTGTTTCGCACCGGGGAGGGTGAATTCATCGTTACACTTTTCGAGAACGGAGCCCAACCTTCAGATCTGGAAAGGGCCTTCGAAACCATGGAGGCGCTTTATCGACGTGGCGTCCCCTGCCCCAAGCCGTTGCGCACTGTCGACGGCCACGCCACGTCTCGGGCCGCAGGTCGATTGGTTGCCATCGTGGGCTTCGTACCCGGCGCCTCATCCACATTTGCAAGCCCAGCAAAATGCCTCAGCCTGGGCCGCGTGATAGCTGAAATACACACCGTCCTGGAACGAAAAGCGAAGTGCAAATCGACGGATCTTCCCGCTGGCGCAATTCACGGCGCATTGGTCCAGGAGAACGTCTTTTTCCTCGGAGAGGAAGTCAGCGGAGTCATCAACTTCAGGCTTCGGCACGAGGCCGCGCTCGTGTCGGAGCTTGCTGATGCGCTCGTCGGTTTGGCGGGCGATATCAGCGGAGAGCTGAACAAAGAGCGTGCGCGAGCGCTACTGCAGGGTTATCAGGGAGTCCGCGGCCTGACTGATGCGGAAAAGAAGGCACTGCCAGGATTCATAATGGCTTCGACATCAAAGCGATTTGCGAGCAAGAAGGAAAGAACATTACTACCGGAAATCGCCGTGTTAGCTTACCGGTCGGTAACCCCCGACATTCTAGGTTAAGCGTCCCGGCGAATATCCATGAAATATCTTCTCGATCGAACTGACGAACAAATACTTATCGAATTGAAGGCTAATGCCCGTATCTCGCACGCGGATTTGTCGGCGAAGGTGAACCTTTCTCGTAACGCCGTGCGGGTGCGAATCGAACGCCTCGAACGAGAAGGCTTCATCAAGGGATATACAATCCTCACCGGGAATGGAGGGAATAGCCAAAACGTCACGACCGCATTGATTTTCGTCTATCGTCACGATCGCATGCGGGGCGGAGAAGTCCTTCAGGCGCTGCGGAAGATCCCAGAAGTCGTTGCTTGCGACGTTATGACCGGTGATTTCGATCTCCTCGTGAGGGTCGAGTCCACCGAGGCTGACCGCATCCGACAGATTTGGCAGTCGATTGCCGAGATGCCCGGCGTGCGCGATACACTGACTGCGTTCGCCCTCTCTTCGGTAATTCGAAAATAATCGGGTGTCACCGGTTAAATGCAATCAAGTGTCCGCCCAACAGTAGCCCGGGGGTCCGAACTTGATCGACGGAGCAAGCTGCTCCTTGACGAGTATCCGTGATATCGCGCCATCACCCCGCTCTATGAGAATGGATTATGATCATTCCAGCGGGCAGCTCATCCGAGCTATTATCCACAGGTCGCGCTTCGAATGAAGACGTTCCTAAGTGGGCTCCGGCTTAACACCGCCAAGCGGACTTCTCCTTGCGGATCAAATGGCAAAGGCTAAGTCTTTGGCTCCGGGGTTCGCGTCATCGCCCTCACCACGGCGGAGAAGTACCGCTTCTCCGCCGCTTTGTGGATCATTGTTGTCCAGGCCGATCGGTCGCTGCACTCACGTACCGAAGGCGGCGGAGCTGGTTAGTTGACGGTGACGTAGATCTTCCGGACCGTTTCCACGGTGCGCCAGGTGCCGATGAATCCGGGTTTCATCACGAAACTATCGCCTGCTTTGTAGGTAACCGTTTCACCGCCGTCGGGGGTGATTTCCACGAGACCTTCAAGGATGTGGCAGAATTCGAATGTCTCTCCCTTGACGGAACGCGTCAGGCCCGGTGTCGCTTCCCAGACCCCGGTGTGAATCATTTCATCACGCGCAACGTCCTGGGCCCAAGTCTTGAACGAGGGATCGCCGGATATCAGGCGTTCCGGTCCGGGCTTGGACTCACGCGGTGTTGCCTTGCTGTCGGGTACGATGGTCTTGAGGAGGGACATGTTTTCTCCTTGCTCTCCTGGTTGCAGCTTCAATAACCGCGATCGCGATCGACGAGCCCGATTGGGTCGAGACCGCCGCGATGGCGTTTGATGTTGTCGATGACGGCGCAAGCCGCCGTCTCTGGTTGGGTGACGCTTGCGATGTGCGGCGTCAGGATGATCTTTGGATGCCGCCAGAAACGATGCTCGGGGGGCAAGGGCTCAGGTTCGGTGACGTCGATAACCGCACCCGACAGATGTCCCTGGTCGAGAGCCGCAATGAGCGCGTCATGATCGAGTTGCGCGCCGCGCCCCACGTGGATGAGCGCTGCGCCTGCTGGAAGTGTCGCGAAGACCGCGGCGTCGAGCAGTCCTTGCGTCTCTTGGGTCAGCGGCAGGAGACAGATCAGGATGTCGGTGCTCGCCAGGAACGGCGTGAGCCCGTCCGGGCCATTATAGCAATCAACACCATCCACTTGTCGTTCCGAGCGGCTCCAGGCCGCAAGCGGAAAGCCGAAGGGCTTCAGCCGCTCAATGACGGCCTGGGCGAGCATGCCAAGCCCGAGGATACCGATCCGCTGCTGGGCAGCTTGCCGCACAGGAAGCGGGAGCCAGGTGGAGTCTTCCTGCTGTCCAATATAGGCCTTCAACTTGCGGTGAAGGGCGAGGACGGCGAGCGTCACATATTCTTGCATCATCCGCACGATACCATCCTCGACCATGCGGACGAGCATGACGTTTGGCGGAAGCGTTTCTGGCTTGAATTGGTCGACACCGGCGCCGATCGAGAAGACAACCTCCAAGTTCCTGAAGCGATGAAGATCGGACGGCGCAGTCCAAGTGAGGATGTATCGGATTTCGTCCGGGTCGCGCTCTGAAATATCCATCACGAAGGGCAGATCGGGCAGTTCGCGTGCAAAAGCCTCGGCGAAGACACGGCCTCTTTCTCGATCCGAGTTAAACCAGAAAACCATGAAGCCCCCTCAGTGTTGTAGCGTTTTGGCAAGCCGCACGATCATTGCTTCGCATGCAGCGAGTTCGTCGAGGCGGATGAACTCGTCGGCGCGGTGGGCGCGCGAGATGTCCCCGGGACCGCAGATGATCGCGTCGATGCCGGCCGCCTGGTAGAGTCCGGCCTCAGTGCCATAGCTGACGGCAGCCAAGGTCTGCGCTGCGGTTAGTTCCTCCATCAGCCGAGCGAGCGGCGCATCCGCATCAAGCGAAAGCGCCGGATAGGTGCTGCTGGTTTCCCACGTAACGCGGAAACCGTCTTTCTCCAAGGCCTCGGCGGTAGCCTTTATAGGTTCCAGAAGCACCGTTGGCGATACGCCGGGTACCGCGCGGGCTTCCAATTCCATAATGCAGAGATCCGGGATGATGTTGACGCTGCGTCCGCCCGCGATCGTTCCGATCTGCAGCGTAGAATACGGCGGCTCGAAGTTCTGATCTAAGGCGCTGTCTGGCAGAGCAGCAACGGTCTTCAGCGTTGCACTCATCACTGCAGTCATGGCGTGAATGGCGTTCAGGCCCTTATCAGGGCGCGACGAATGACCGGTCATGCCATGGATCTCGATGCGGGCGGCGGCCTTTCCCTTGTGACCGCGGATCGCCACCATATTGCTTGGTTCACCGATGATCGCTCCCAAAGGAGGAGCGCACAGGTTCCCGATCTGCTGCAACATATGCGGTACGCCGCGGCAACCAGCTTCCTCGTCATACGAGAAGGCGAAGTGGATCGGGCGCCTCAACGGCATTTTTGCTATAGCGGGAAGTCCGGCAAGCGCGGCGGCAAGAAACCCCTTCATATCGGAGGCGCCCCTGCCGAAAAGCCGATCTCCCTCAGCCCGCAGGCGGAAGGGATCCGACGTCCAGGTCCTTTCGGAGGCCGAAACGACGTCCATATGCCCGGAAAGAATGTAGCCGGGCTCATCCTTCGGGCCGATAGTGGCGAACAGGTTTGCCCTATCCCCTTCCGGCCCCGGCAGGACAGCCACGGTGGCAGCATGACTTTCGAGATAGCCCTTCACCCATGTGACGATGTCGCCGTTTGGAGTCCCGACGACGGACGGAAAGCCGACCAGCTGCTCCAATATGTCCTTAACATCCATCGCAGGTTCTCCATTATCGACGACTCTACGTGTCCGCGCCACCGCGAACCAGCTGATAGGCGACAGCGCCGCGGTCGGACATACATGCCGATTTCCGCGCCGTCTCCGATGGCGGGCGCGTTAGTCGATACTAGGCGAGCCAGCTTCCTGCCCTTGGTCATGGCGACCGGAAACTGGGTCTGTCGATGTGGCCACGTCATAACGCGACCTCCGACTTGAAGCCCACCTTGTCGCCGAACCCTAAAGATGGCAATTAATGTGTCGTGAATGATGACTTCAGGTGACGGTTAATGCTCACGTCTGACGATCTTGCCTTCTTTTCGGTCCTCACAGGCTCGAAATCTCTCGCGGAAAGCGCGAGAAAGCTGAACGTCACCCCTCCCGCGGTGACCCAGCGCCTGCGCGCGCTTGAAGAGAAGGTCGGGGTGCGGCTGATCGACCGCTCCGGACGCCACCTGCGTCTTACCGAAGAGGGCTCATTGGTCGCTTCTCACAGCGTCATCGTCAGCGATGCCATAGACTCGCTTGCCGAAGCCTTGGCTGATCGCAAGGGTGCAGTTCGCGGGCACCTCAGGGTCGCAGCACCTCACGGTTTTGGAAGGATCTACGTGGCCCCGGTCGTGGAAGCGTTTGCTCGAGAACATGGCGGCGCGACCGCCACCCTGCAGCTGTCCGATCATCCCTCGGCTTTAATCGTCGATAGCTACGAGGTCGTTGTTCACATCGGGGCATCCGCGCATCTCGACCAAGTGGTGACGACACTTGCGCCGAACCATCGAATTCTCTGCGCGAGTCCAAAATACCTCGCCTCGGCTCCGCCCATCTCTGCGCCCGCCGATCTTCCTCGACATCGGTGTCTTGTCGTTCGAGAGAACGAGGAGGATGTAACGCTCTGGCGGTTCAAGGGATCACGGCAGGAAAGCGCGACAGTGCGCGTTAATCCGATCATGTCGAGCAATGATGGTGCTGTCATTCGGGATTGGGCGCTGGCTGGTCAGGGCATCATGATGCGTTCCGAATGGGCCGTTGCTGAAGACCTCGCCGAGGGACGTCTGAGGCAGGTACTTCCCAACTGGAAGCTCCCGTCGGCCGATATCGTCGCCATCCTCGGATCGCGGCACGGTCGAAGCGCGCGGACTGCCGCTTTCCTCACAATGCTTCGTCAGTCGCTGAAGCCACTGCCCTGGCGAGGCGATCGCGCCGAGTCGCTTGGTCAATAACCGAGAATGGACTTCGTCTCGAGATACTCTTCGAGGCCGCAAACGCCATATTCGCGGCCGTTGCCCGAGCGCTTGTAGCCACCGAAGGCGGCCGCTCCGTCCCAAGCCGGATAGTTGATATGAACCTGGCCGGCACGAATGCACTTGGCGACCCGCCGCGCCCGCTCCGGATCTGAAGACTGGACATGAGCGCCCAATCCATAGACGGTGTCGTTAGCAATCGCGATTGCGTCTTCCTCGTCCTTGTACGGCATGATCGAGAGGACGGGCCCGAAGATTTCCTCACGAGCAATGCGCATGTCGGACGTCACCTCGGAAAAGATCGTCGGCCGTGTGAAAAAGCCGCTATCAAGGCCAGCCGGCCGGCCCAGCCCGCCGCACAACAGCTTGGCGCCGTCGTCGATACCGGCCTGGATCATGATCTGCACCCGCTCGAACTGACCACGATTGGCGATCGGCCCCATATCCGTCGCCGGATCAAGCGGCGCGCCAACGCGGATGGCACGCGCAGTGGCGCTAGCCAATTCCTCGACTTCGCCGAGCCGATGTGCGGGCACAAGCATGCGCGTCGGGGCGCTGCACGACTGGCCGACATTGCGCATGCCGGCAAGCACGCCCTTCGCTACTGCCTCGCTGAAATCGGCATCGTCGAGCAAAATGTTCGGCGACTTGCCGCCGAGTTCCTGAACCACCCGCTTCACCGTCGGCGCAGCTGCCTGCGCGACGAGTACCCCTGCGCGGGTGGAACCGGTGATCGAGATCATGTCAACGTCCGGATGGCTGGCGAGCGCTGCGCCAACCTGCTCGCCAGTGCCGTTGACCAAATTGAATACGCCCGGCGGAGTGCCGGCATCGTGCATCAGCTGGGCAAAAAGCAGAGCGCTATAAGGTGACAGTTCACTGGGCTTGAGGACGACGGTGCAGCCTGCAGCGATTGCGGGAGCGACCTTGGCGGTGATCTGGTAAAGTGGCCAGTTCCAGGGTGTGATCAGCGCGCAAACCCCGAGCGCCTCCTTGGCGGTTGCAGTGCTTCCCTCAACCGTCACGAACCGGTATTTCTCGAGGATCTCCATCTGAACACGAATGTGCTCGGCGGCAAACGGAACCTGAGAAGCCCGCGCGAAGCTAATCGCTGCCCCCATTTCCAAAACGAGAGCTTCTGCGAATGCCTCCGCTCTTTCCTTCAGGAGAGAATGCATCCTGCCGAGCAGAGCGAGCCTCTCGGACACTGAAGCCTGAGAGAAGGTGGGGAAGGCTTGGCGGGCTGCTGAAACCGCGAGATCGGCATCATTCGCATCGCCCGCAGAAATATGCCCAACCACCTCCTCCGAGGCGGGATTCACGACCGGCATGCGGGTTCCATCCACCGCTTCCTGCCATTTCCCACCAATGTAGAACTGGTTCTCGCGTTCGGTCAGCATAATTTCACCTCGCGTCATAACGTTGCGGCCATCCGAGCTGCCTGCGGAAGATGCCCGGAAAGACGCGAGGTTGACAATTTACGTCGCTTGAATGGTTCCTTAAGACGCGGGTTAACGTTTCACGAACGCGGTTAGGCTTCTCCGGCAGACGATGTGCAATAGTGAGGTTAATGAAGCTAGGAGGGCCCTCTCACGTCCGCTATTCCTCGTGATTCCGGCCATAGCGGCAACGATGAGAAGGGAACCGATTCGCTGGGTACAGTTCCACATCGTTCGGCGAGCGATCAGCTGGGCTTTCAAGTTAATCACGTTCGGTTCATATAGCTTCATCAGTTGTTGTGTCAGTGGGATGGGGAGGATAGATTTGAGTTCTAATCCGGGAGAAGAAGCAGTTTCGGTGACGGCATCTGCTTCCACACAATACGTCTCCAATCCAGCGACGGGCGGATCGCAAACAGCAGACTTCAACTCCGAGCTGCACGCTCGGCCGTCCATTTATTTCACCGGTCCGGCGATCGTCGAGCACGTGGCTTTCATGCCATTAGATCGGGCAATCAAGGACTTCCACGATAGCCTGGAAGTCGATGGCGAGATTTCGGTCAGGGTCGAACGGCATACTGAATTCGTGACGATCACACGCCTGCGGAAACTGCACTCAGAGCCAGATCGTTGGCCCGAACCTGATCTCGCAGAAAGTGATTTTGCACAGCTTGCAGGATTGAACGCCCCTCGCCTTGTTTGCCACGTCAGTATCCTTGTCCTCGGGAACCCTCCTGACGAGCTGGGGTCGGTTTTGAAAACCCTGGATTTCGGTGATACCGCCGCTTCCTCGATTGGCGGGGGCGCGGCGCAGGTTTGCTCCGACTTTCGCGTTCGAGGAGATAATTCAAGCAGGATCATCCTCTTCAACAATGACCTGAACGCACACCGCCTGGGGCGCATGGTACGTCGTATCTTTGAGATTGAAACCTACAGATCAATGGCGCTGCTCGGATTGCCCGAGGCGCGACGCCTTGCGCCGCTTCTCGGTGGATATGATGCGGAACTTGTTCAGCTGACCAATCGCAACTTGAGTACTCCTGCACATCAGCATAAGCAGCTGCTTGACGAGATCACGGTACTTTCATCGCATATCATCTCGGCCACTGCTGAGACCAGAAACAGGTTCGGAGCAACCGCTGCCTACGCGAAAATCGTTGAGGAGAGGATCGTCCTTTTACGGGAAAGCCACGTCCCCGGCTTCCAACGTTTCGGTACCTTCGTAGAGCGGCGATTCAAACCTGCGGTTCGTACCTGCGAGGCAACTGCGTTGAGGCTCGAACACCTATCGAGAGCTACGATGCATCTGCTCGACCTGCTACAAACCCGAATTCAGGTCGAGATTGAGTTCCAGAACGCTACACAAATCCAGGCAATGGCTGATCGAGCTGCGACGCAGGTCAAGATCCAGCGCGCGGTCGAAGGGTTTTCGATCATCGCGATCAGCTACTATCTGCTGAGCTTGTTGAAGTTTATATACGAGACAGCGGACCACGCAGGGTTCCATTTCGATCCCATGATCATGCTTGTTGCGGTTCCAGTGGTCGTGGGCACGGTTGCGATCACAATCCTCCGCGTCAAGCATGCTCTAAAGGCGGAGAACTAGAACTCGAGGCGAGCTGTGACAGAGTCGCGGAGCATCCGGCAAAAAATCAAAACGACTCGCGTGTCTGACATGGCATCGGCAACGCGTTGCTCAACCAGCCTTGGATACAGCGCCACAGCTTCATTCCTTATAACTGTTTGAAACTATGGTGATGACCAATTGAAAGTTAATGCGTGACCGTTTGAATCAGCATGGCCGCTGATTTAAAGTAGGCGGCTTGCCAGATTGTGGCATGAGATAGGCGAGAGGCCTCGCAGGCGCTGCTTAAACTTTCCCTGATTGTTCATCGGAACTGACTGAGCTGATCCGCAACGGGGGCTACCTGATTGGAAGTTAAGCGAAACCGAAGTTATGCATCGACGTAACGACGATCAGCAAACTGACGAATCCGGGCTCCTGGGAACCCACGACCGCATCCAACGACAGGCCTCCTCGTGCTGTGCAGTTGCTACTTGGATAGCGCCTATTGTTTCTCGCACACCGAACTGCTTCCCAGCGGGCGCGCTCCCGGGTCATCGCTCAAATATTGAGCAAAATGCTGCAAGTGTACACAATACCAAACCACCCAAGGAATTGAGACGAGAAAAATCAACACCTTAATCAGCTGGCACACCTCTTGCAGGTAATGTGCCGAGTTGGTGGCTAGGGTTCCGGCGCTTTTAAGAAGTGCGGCTGGTCCGAGAGCCACCACCGGCGGGGGAGAAATCCCGTCGGGTGCACGGCGGGAAAAAAGCCCGGGAGACCTCGTAAGCCAAGGGATTGGTGGCACGATGGTCTTTGCCGATCCCTTTTGAAGAAAAGCAGAAGGGGAATTTCAATGCAGACTTTTTCGAAAATTGCTTCCACCACAGCGCTGGCGGTATCGCTGATGCTCGGGCTCGCTTCCGTCGCGAAGGCGGAGACGAAGACCGAATTCAAGGTGGCTTGGTCTATCTATGTCGGCTGGATGCCCTGGGGCTATGCTGCCGATCACGGCATCGTCAAGAAGTGGGCTGACAAATACGGTATCAAGATCGATGTCACGCAGTTCAACGACTACGTGGAATCGATGAACCAGTACACGGCCGGCGCCTTCGATGCCGTCACGCTGACCAATATGGACGGGTTGTCGATCCCGGCCGCCGGCGGCGTCGATACGACTGCCGTGATCGTCGGCGACTTCTCGAACGGCAACGACGCCGTGATCCTGAAGGACAAGGCGAGCCTTGCCGATATCAAGGGTCAGAACGTCAATCTCGTCGAATTCTCCGTCTCGCATTATCTGCTCGCCCGTGCGCTCGAAAGCGCCAAGCTGACAGAACGCGACGTGAAGGTGGTAAACACGTCCGACGCCGACATGGTCGCAGCCTACAAGACGCCCGACGTCACCGCTGTCGTCACCTGGAACCCGCTGGTTTCCACCATTCTCGAAGATCCCTCGGCCAAGAAGGTTTTCGATAGTTCGCAGGTGCCGGGCGAAATCATTGACCTGATGGTCGCCAATAGCGGCGTACTGAAGGACAACCCTAACTTCGGCAAGGCGCTTGCCGGCATCTGGTATGAGACGGCCGCACTGCTGCGGGCAGACACCGCAGAGGGCAAGGCGGCCCGTGAGGCTATGGGCTCGGCTTCAGGCACGGATCTCGCCGGCTTCGAAGCCCAGCTTGCCGCCACCAAGCTCTTCGACAAGCCGGGTGATGCCGTTGCCTTTACCGCTTCGCCCAGCCTGCCGAAGACCATGGATCTGGTGCGCAACTTCCTTTTCGAAAAGGGACTGCTCGGCAATGGCGCGCCGTCAGCTGATGTCATCGGCATCGAAATGCCGGATGGCAAGGTGCTGGGCGACTCCGGCAATGTGAAGCTACGCTTCACCGAGGCCTATATGAAGGCAGCCGCCGACGGTTCGCTCTGATCGCAACGGAGGCGCGGTCTGCCCGCGCTCCCTCCCCTTCATCAGCGGAGCAATTCCCATGCGCTGGATCAACACGAGGCCGAGCCGAGGCGCCCAGCTCGCCTTGATGATGCTGCCCTTCGTGCTGCTCGCCCTTGCCTATGCCTTCGGCTCGGCCGCGCGGCTGGCGGAAAACGCCAATGATAAGCTTCTGCCGAGCCTTGCCGGCTTTGCCGATGCGATCAACCGACTGGCCTTCGTCGCCGACCCGCGTACCGGTGAGTTTCTGCTCTGGTCGGACACGGGCGCAAGCCTTATCCGCCTGCTCTCCGGCCTCGGCATCTCGACAGCGATGGCACTCATCATCGGCATGCTGATCGGCATGCTGCCATATCTCAGGGCGCTGCTTGCTCCTTTCGTCGCCGTCATTTCCATGGTGCCACCCTTGGCGCTGCTGCCGATCCTCTTCATCGTCATGGGGCTCGGAGAAACATCGAAGATCGCTCTCATCGTCATCGGTGTTGCGCCGGCGATGATCCGTGATCTCGCGCTGAAGGCGCTGGAATTGCCGCGCGAACAGATCGTCAAGGCTGAGACGCTTGGCGGCTCCTCCTGGCAGATCGGCCTGCGTGTCGTGCTGCCGCAGATCCTGCCACGGCTGATCACCTGCCTCAGACTGCAACTCGGCCCGGCTTGGCTGTTCCTGATCGCGGCCGAAGCGATCTCGTCGGATTCCGGCCTCGGCTACCGCATCTTCCTCGTCCGCCGTTATCTTTCGATGGATATCATCTTTCCTTATGTCATCTGGATCACCCTGCTTGCCGTCGTCATGAACACCCTCCTCGATCGCCTGCGCATCGCCGTCTTCCCCTGGTCGGAGCTGGAGAAGCAGGCATGAGCGAGTTGAAGATAGAAATGGTCTGGAAGGAATATGGCGACCAGATCGTGCTCGAGAACGTGTCCCTGACTGTCGCCTCGCGTGCTTTCATCGCCCTTGTCGGCCCCTCCGGTTGCGGCAAGAGCACCTTCTTGCGCATGCTGCTCGGCCAGGAGCAGCCGACGAAGGGCAAGATCCTGCTCGACGGCGAGCCGCTGCCGCCGGAGCCGGGATCGGATCGCGGCGTCGTCTTCCAGCGTTATTCCGTCTTTCAGCACCTGACGGTGCTTGGCAATGTGCTGCTCGGCAAGGAATTTACCGCTGCGCGCTACAAGGCCAAGCTTTTCGGCGCCGCACGCCGGACCGCCATCGAGGAAGCGCGGCAGCTGATTGCCGAGGTCGGGCTCGATGGTTCGGAGGACAAATATCCGGCCCAGCTTTCCGGCGGCATGCAGCAACGCCTGGCGCTCGCCCAGGCGCTCATCATGAAGCCGAAGGTGCTGTTGCTCGATGAACCCTTCGGTGCGCTCGATCCAGGTATCCGCGCCGAGATCCACACGCTGATGAAGCGGCTCTGGCATGAAACGCAGATGACCGTCGTCATGGTCACGCATGACATGCGCGAGGCGTTCACGCTGGCCAATCGCGTCGTCGCCTTCGAACGCCGGCGCGACCGGCCTGAAGAAAAGGAGCGCTACGGCGCCACCATCACCAAGGATATTGCCATCTGGCCGCCACGCCTTGCCGGCCAGCCATCGATTTTCAGCCCCGACCGGGACGGCCCGGTCGCTTCCCTGGGGCACAGCCGGGACGACCTGGCACCGTCAGGAGAGAAGCTATGATGCATGTGAGACGCTCGCCAGAAGAGATCGCCGCCAATCGCGCGCGCTATGAGGAGCACCAGAAGAAGGGTCTGGAATTTGCGCCCAAGGCGCTTCCCGGCCCAAGCCCGCTGCCGGCACCGGCCATCGATGCCGCTGCCGTCATTCATCAGGAGACCATTGCCGGCGGCTGGTACTGGGCAATGAAGCTTCTGCGTGGCGAAGCGATCCGCATCGACCAGGGCGAGGGAAATTCCACCGTGGCCCTCGTTGCCTGGAATGCCGGCGATACCAGCGAGCGGATCAATCTCGTCGATACTGCCAAGGTCCAGTGGACGACGGCACTCGGCAAGGGGCGGGTTATCTTTTCCGATATGGGCCGCGTCATGTTCTCGATGATTGAGGACAGTTCTGGCGCCCATGACTGCCTGATGGGCGGCTCGACGGCCGCCTCGAATGCCGCGAAATATCCCGGCGAGAAAACCCGCAATACGCGCGATAACCTGATCCTCGTCGCCGTCAAGCTCGGCCTCGACAGGCGCGATATTCCCGGCATCCTCAATTTTTTCGCGCCCGTCCGCCTGGCCGAGAGCGGAGGTTTCGGCTGGCAGAGCAAGCGCTCCAACAGCGGCGACTATGTCGAATTGCGCGCCGAGATGGACATGCTGGTCGGCTTTTCCACTTGCCCGCATCCGCTCGACCCGGATCCCACATATCAGCCGAAGCCTGTCGCCATCACCCGTTACAAGGCGGCAAGTGCGGCTGCCGATGATCTTTGCCGTACGGCAACGGCCGAAGCCGTGCGCGGTTTCGAGAACAACGCCCTGATGCAGGCCTGAGGAAAAGACGATGTCCGATTTCATCCAGACCTCCCCTGCCCGTAACCTGCAAAATGCCGTGCAGGACCATTTCATCGCGGCCGAAGCCCCGTGGTCCGGTATCGTGCGCAAGGGCCAGACGATCCGCATCGAAGACAGTCTTGGCCAGCAGGCGATCGACACGCTCTTCTACCGTGCCGACGGTTTTTCCGAGCGCTATTCCAATCAGGATACGATGCGCATGCAGGGTGCCGCCTATATCGGCATTGGCACGAAGATCATGTCGAACGAAGGCAATGTCATGCTGACCATGACGGCCAACAGCTGCGGCCGCCATGACACCTCCGCCGGCGCCTGCTCCTGCGAGAGCAACACGGTGCGTTTCGGCCATGGCACGAAATACCTGCATGCCTGCCGCGACAACTTCGTCCTCGAGATCAGCAAGCACGGCATGGGCAAACGCGACATCGTGCCGAACATCAACTTCTTCATGAATGTTCCGATCAAGCCGAATGGCGAAATGACCATCGTCGACGGCATCTCCGCGCCGGGCGACTATGTCGAGCTCGTCGCCGAGATGGACGTGCTCTGCGTCATCTCTAATTGCCCGCAGATCAACAACCCGTGCAACGGTTTTGATCCGACGCCGATCCGGGTGTTGATTTGGGATGGCGAGGACTGAGCATGTTCAAGAAAGTCCTGATCGCCAACCGGGGCGAAATCGCCATCCGGGTCATCAAGACCCTGAAGAGCATGGGCATTTCCTCGATCGCCGTCTATTCCGATGCCGACCGTTTCGCGAGACCTGCGATGATGGCGGATGAAGCGGTGCGGCTCGGCCCGGCGCCCGCCAATGAAAGCTATCTCAATGTTGATGCGGTCATTGCCGCCTGCAGGGCAACAGGGGCCGAGGCAGTACATCCGGGCTACGGCTTCCTGTCTGAAAATATCGGCTTTGCCGAGCGGCTTGCCGCCGAAGGCATCGCCTTCATCGGGCCGCGGCCTGAGCACCTATCTGCCTTCGGCCTGAAGCATACGGCGCGCGAGCTTGCCAACGCGAGCGGCGTGCCTTTGCTGCCCGGCACGAGCCTGCTGTCGAGCGCCGAGGAAGCACTCGCTGCGGCCGAAACGATCGGCTATCCCGTGATGCTGAAAAGCACGGCCGGCGGCGGCGGCATCGGCATGCAGCTATGCGTCGATGCCGAAGGCCTGAAGGCGTGCTTCGAAAGCGTGCAGCGCACCGCGCGGGCAAGCTTCGGCGATGCGCGTGTTTATATCGAGCGTTTTGTCGCCGATGCAAGGCATGTCGAGGTGCAGATCTTTGGCAATGGCAAAGGCAAGGTCATCGCGCTCGGCGAGCGCGACTGCTCACTGCAGCGGCGGAACCAGAAGGTGGTCGAGGAGACCCCCGCCCCCGGTCTTTCAGCCGCAATCCGCGCCCGCCTGCACAAGGCGG
Source organism: Rhizobium leguminosarum bv. trifolii WSM2297 (assembly GCF_000271845.1). Next base: position 618,025 of record NZ_JH719393.1, read on the forward strand.
CCGTCGACCTCGGCTCGGCGGTCTCCTACGAATCCGCCGGCACCGTCGAATTCATCTATGATCCCGTACGTGAGGAATTCTACTTCCTCGAGGTGAACACACGCCTGCAGGTCGAACATCCCGTCACCGAAGCGGTGTTCGGGATCGATCTGGTCGAGTGGATGATCCGCCAGGCCGCCGGCGAGGACGTGCTTTCGGGCACTGAGGCGCTGCAGCCGAAAGGGGCGGCGATCGAAGTGCGCGTCTATGCCGAGATGCCGCATGCCGACTTCCGTCCGAGCGCCGGCCTGCTGACGGAGGTTGTCTTCCCTGAAGATGTCCGTCTCGACGGCTGGATCGAGACCGGCACGGAGGTAACGCCTTTCTACGATCCGATGCTCGCCAAGCTGATCGTTTCCGCGGAGGATCGTCCGGCGGCAATCGAGAAGCTGAAGGCAGCACTCTCCGGCACATTGATATCGGGCATCGAGACCAATCTCGATTATTTGCGCGCCATCGCCAGCTCCGAACTTCTTGCCAGCGGTAAGGTGGCGACGACCGCGCTGCGGGACTTTTCCTTCGTGCCGGACGTTATCGAGGTGATCGCCCCGGGCGCGCAGTCGAGCATTCAGGAATTGCCGGGCAGGCTTGGCCTCTGGCATGTCGGCGTGCCGCCGAGCGGTCCGATGGACGAGCGCTCGTTCCGTCATGCCAACCGTCTCGTCGGCAACGGCGACATGGTCGCGGCACTGGAGCTGACGGTCTCCGGACCGCTGCTTAAATTCCATACCGACACAGTGGTTGCGCTTGCCGGCGCCAGCATGGCGATGAGCGCCGACGGCGTGAAGCTGCCTCACGGTGAGCCCGTCACCATCCGCGCCGGCCAGACCCTGTCGATCGGTAGCATCGACGGGCCAGGGCAGCGGGCTTACCTCGCCGTGGCGGGCGGTTTTGCCGCCCCCGTCGTGCTCGGCTCGCGCGCCACCTTCGGGCTCGGCCAATTCGGCGGCAATGCCACCGGCACGCTGAAGACCGGCCATGTGCTGCATCTTGCCCGTCATGCCGCCGCAGAACCGGCGAAGCCGGCGACAGAGCCGCCGAAACTGACGCGTGAATGGGAGGTCGGCGTCGTCTACGGTCCGCATGGCGCGCCAGATTTTTTCCAGGACGGCGATATCGAGGCCCTGTTTTCGACGGACTACGAGGTGCATTTCAACAGCGCGCGCACCGGCGTTCGTCTCATCGGTCCGGCACCGAAATGGGCGCGAAGTGATGGGGGCGAGGCCGGTCTTCATCCCTCCAACCTGCATGACAACGCTTATGCGATCGGCGCGATCGACTTTACCGGCGACATGCCGATCATCCTCGGACCGGACGGGCCGAGCCTCGGGGGCTTTGTCTGCCCAGCGGTGATTGCCCGCGACGAGCAGTGGAAGATGGGCCAGTTCAAGCCGGGTGATCGCATTCGCTTCCGTCCCGTCGCGCGGCCCGAAGATCCGGTGGCCGGCCCGGTCGTGCATCGGGGGAAGGAAGAAGCGGGGTCGCCGATTGTCGGCAAGCGCGATGACGGCCCTGTCTCGGTCGTCTACCGCCGGCAGGGCGATGACAATCTGCTGGTCGAATACGGGCCGATGACGCTCGATATCGCTCTGCGGCTGCGGGTGCATCTTTTGATGCAGGCCGTCTCGCAGGCGCGTCTGCCCGGCGTGATCGATCTCACCCCTGGCATCCGCTCGCTGCAGATTCACTACGATGGCACGGCCTTGACCCGCAACCGCCTGCTCGGCCTGCTGGCCGAAATCGAGGCGAACCTGCCGGCAGCCCAGGAAGTCAAGGTACCGAGCCGCATCGTGCACCTGCCGCTTTCCTGGAACGATCCCGATGCGGAACTTGCCATGCGCAAATATCAGGAACTCGTGCGGCCGAACGCGCCCTGGTGCCCTGACAACATCGAGTTCATCCGCCGCATCAACGGGCTGGCAGACGAGCAGGCCGTGCGGGACGTCGTCTTCGATGCGAGCTACCTCGTGCTCGGCCTCGGCGACGTCTATCTCGGCGCACCGGTCGCGACGCCGGTCGATCCGCGCCATCGGTTGGTAACGACGAAGTACAATCCGGCCCGCACGTGGACGCCTGAAAATGCCGTCGGCATCGGTGGGGCCTATATGTGTATCTACGGCATGGAAGGCCCTGGGGGCTACCAGCTCTTCGGCCGCACTATTCAGGTATGGAATACATGGCGGCAGACGCCGGTCTTCGCCAAGGACAAACCGTGGCTGCTCGATTTCTTCGATCAGATCCGCTTCTTCCCGGTCAGCCACCAGGAACTGGCGGAAGCCCGCAGTGCCTTCCCCCATGGCGGCTATCCCGTCCGGATCGAGGAGGCGGAATTCTCTTATGCCGCCTATGAGAGAGAGTTACAGGCTAATTCGGCCTCGATCCGGGCCTTCAAGGCAAGACAACAGGCGGCCTTCGAGGCCGAACGCCAGCGCTGGAAGGAGGCTGGTCTCGATAGTTTCATTACCGACGAGGGCACGGGCGAAAGTCCGGATGGAGATATCCCGGAAGGCTGCTTCGGTGTTGCCAGCGCCGTGCCCGGCAATATCTGGAAACTGCTGGTGGAGCCGGGGGCACCGGTTGCAGCCGGCGACACGCTTGCCATTATCGAATCCATGAAGATGGAAATCAACGTCACCGCACATGCGGCTGGCCGCGTCCGCGACCTGCGCGCCGGCCCCGGACGCAATGTCAAAGCGGGCGATATCATTGTTGTTCTGGAGGAATGCTGAACCATGCTGCCGACCATTCTTGATCTCACCAGCCTTCGCGCAGCCTATTCTACCGGCCAAACCCCGCTCGACCTTGTCGAGACCATCATTGTCCGTCGCGCAGCCTCGGAGGATCCTGCAATCTTCATCACGCCGACGCCTGATGAAGCACTGCGGGCCGAAGCACGCGCGCTGATGGAGCGGGCACCTGAGCCGAACAGCCTGCCGCTCTGGGGCATTCCTTTCGCCGTCAAGGACAATATCGATGTGGAGGGGCTGCCGAGCACGGCCGCGTGCCCCGCTTTCGCCTATGATCCCGAGAGTGACGCAACCGTCGTTGCAAGACTGCGGGCTGCAGGCGCGATCGTGATCGGGAAGACCAACCTCGATCAGTTTGCGACCGGCCTCAACGGCACGCGCTCGCCTCATGGCGCGCCGCGCTCGGTCTTCGACAGGAACTATGTGTCGGGCGGCTCGAGTTCCGGCTCGGCGGTTGCCGTCGCCTCGGGCCTGGCAAGCTTCGCGCTCGGCACAGACACGGCGGGCTCCGGACGCGTACCGGCTGCCTTCAACAATCTCGTCGGCATCAAGCCGACACCGGGACTGGTGCCGAATGTCGGCGTCGTGCCTGCATGCCGCAGCGTTGATGTCGTCACCGTCTTTGCTGCAACGGTGGGTGACGGCGTCGCGATCCGCAAGGTGATGGAGGGCTACGATGCCGCCGATCCGTTTTCGCGCAAGGCGGTTGCCTCCTGCCTGCCCGTCTCAGGTTTGCGGATCGGTGTGCTCGACGGAGCAGAACGGGAATTCTTCGGCAACAGCCACGTCGAGGCTCTCTATGACGCCGCGATCGAAAGAGCGCGCGCACTCGGCGCCACGATCGTTCCCTTCGACTACGCGCCGTTCCGGCAGGCGGCAGAGCTGCTCTACAACGGCCCCTGGGTCGCCGAACGGCTGGCGGCGGTGAAGGATTTCCTTGCCACCAATGCCGCCGACTTCGACCCGACGGTTCGCATCATCATCGAGGGCGCGAAAGCCTATGACGCGGTCGCCGCTTTCGAAGGCCGGTACAAGCTCGAAGCGCTGCGTCAAAAGACCGGGAAGGAATGGGAAAAGGTCGATATCCTGATGCTGCCCACCTCGCCGACCACCTACACGGTCGAAGAAATGATGGCGGATCCGATTGTGAAAAACGGTCATTTCGGCCGCTACACCAATTTCGTCAATCTGCTCGATTGCGCGGCGATCGCCGTTCCGATCGGCTTCGACGCCAACGGTCATCTCCCGGCCGGCGTGACCCTGATCGGTCCCGCCTTCACCGATGACGCGCTTGCCCCCTTCGCCGATGCCATGCACCGGGCGGCGAATGCCGGCATGGGTAAGGACCGCAAGGTCGCCTTGCCGGAGGCAAGCCGCGTTAAACCTCCCGCCGATGACTTCATGCCGATCGTGGTTGTCGGCGCGCATCTGACGGATATGCCGCTGAACCACGAGCTGACGCGCGCGGGCGGATATAGGTTGAAAACAGCTCGGACGGATGGCAGCTATCGGCTTTTTGCCCTCCATGGCACCGTCCCGCCCAAACCGGGGTTGGTTCGCGATCCGGGCTTTACGGGCAATGGCGTGGAAATCGAAGTCTGGGCGCTCCCACCGACGGCATTCGCAAGTTTCGTTCAGAACATTCCGGCGCCGCTTGGCGTGGGTAAGATCACCCTGAACGATGGGAGTTGCCTTACGGGATTTCTTTGCGAGGGTCATGCCGTCGCCGGTGGGCGAGAGATCACCGAGTTCGGTGGCTGGCGCAACTATATCAGCGCCAGCAGTCCGATAGCCTGAAGGGAGATGGGATGCAGAAACTTTTGCCAATGACAATGCAGCTCATTCTCAGGGGGCTGATTGCCAGGTCCGGCGCGATATGGGCGGGGAAGCACTCGCGATAACCGGCGTGTCTGCTGCGCTTTCGATGAGCCGCGCCTTGAGCGGACGACAGCTGCTTTACCAGACGCTAAAAGGCATCGGTATGGGCGCAAATTGATGCTTTTCGCGCGCAATAATTTTCCCTACTCCTGCGTGATGAGCAACGCGAGGCGCAGCGATGGCAATGCCATTCTACTGGAACGAACTGAATAGCTCCGACTTCGCCGGACTCTCGCCCGACACCACCATCGCCATCCTGCCGATCGCCTCGACGGAACAGCACGGCCCGCACCTACCGATCGCCACCGACGTGGCGATCGCCAACGGCATGCTGGCCGAGTTGCGAAAGCAGAAGCCGGTCGACCTCGATTTTCTGGTCCTGCCGACACAGGAGATTGGCAAGGCCAACGAACATATCTACGGGCCCGGCACGCTGTCCCTCTCCGCGGAGCTGCTCATTCCGGTCTGGACCGCGATCGGCGCCAAGGTTGCCGAAGCCGGCATCCGCAAGATGGTGATCGTCAATTCGCATGGCGGCAATGTCGATATCATGAGCATCGTGGCGCGTGAGCTGCGTGTGCGTTACCAGATGGCGGTCGTGTCGACGCAATGGGGCCGCTTCGGCCATCCCGAAGGCATGATCGGCGAGCATGAGATGAAATACGGCATCCATGGCGGCGAGGTGGAAACGTCGCTGATGCTCTATTTTCGCCCAGACCTGGTGCGGATGGACAAGGCGGAGAACTTCACGTCCAAGGCGGAATGGATGCGTGAACAATCAAAATACATTCAGCCGCTGCCCCCTCATTCGCTCGCCTGGATCGCCCATGACCTCAATGCGAACGGCGTCGTCGGCAACGCTTCGCTCGGGACTGTCGAAAAGGGTGAAGCGATCTGCCGCCACCAGGTCAAGGGTTTCGTCGAGCTGCTCCACGACCTGAAACGCTATCCGCTTTCCAATCTTTATTCGAAATAGGCCAGTCCGCAAAAGGGCTCAGACCGCGACGGACTTTTCCATCGCGATATGCCCCTTTGCCTGCAGTTCCTGCACCAGGCCGGCCAACTCCGCCAGGAGATACTCGACGAACAGGCTGGTGGCGGAATCGAGCGGGGTGCGCGCGCGGGCGAAAAGCTTCATCGTCTGGTGGCGCGCATGCGGCTCGGCGATCGGCCGGAAGACCAGCTCGCCCTGCCGGCATTCGGTGATCACGTCGAGCGGGTTCAGCATCGTCACCCCGGCCCCCGCTTTAACCAGCTTCTTTAGCATCTCCGCTGCATTGGTTTCCAGCACAGGCTCGATGTGCACGTCGAGGCGCGCCATCGCCAGATTGATCACGTCGCGCAGGCTGGTGCCTTGCTGCGCCAATACCAGGCGCTCCTGGACGATATCGGCCAGGTTGATCGGACCCGAAGCAATCAGCGGGTGGCCGGGAGGCAGCACAACGCCGATCGGGATGTCGAAATTGCCGAGCGTGCGGATGCCAGGCGTTGCCGGAATATTGAAACCCAAGCCGATATCCACCTCGCCCGACAGCACCGGATTGACCGTCATCGTCCCCGCATCATTGCGCAGCTGCATGAAGACGCGCGGATGCTCCGACTGGAACCGGGCGATGATCTCAGGTAGCGGACCGGCGGCCAGGCCCACCGTCGTCACCAGGCGGATCTTGCCGGCCTGTTGCGTCTTGAGGCTGCGAATGCGGCCCTCCAGCCGCTCGTAATTCTTCAGCACCTCGCGAATATGCTCGATGCAGAGTTCACCCGCCGCCGTCAGGCGCAGGCCGCGCGGCAGGCGCTCGAAGAGCGGCGCGCCGATTTCCTCCTCCAGCGCCAAAATCTGGCGGTTGATCGCCGAAGACGCCACATTCAGCCGCGCCGCCGCCTTGCGGATCGAGCCGGCGCGGGCGATCTCATTGATGTAGAGAAGCTTTCTGGAATGCAGCATCGCGACCTCTTTGCATAAAAATACAGCACAAAGCACAAATTAGGCACAGGCTTCGCTTGAGATGCCGAAAAGGCATCATTGCGCACGAAATTTGATGCTTTTCAAAGAGCAAAGCAATCGGTCCTATGAAGAAAATCCGACGTTGCCACAGGCGTCGCGAACTCAGAAGGGGAACGCTGATCATGCGCATTGCACAAAAGAATACGGTCTTTTCCGCAGTCGTCAGCCTTGGTATCGGCCTTGGCGCTGCCGTCTCGGCGCAGGCGGCAGACAAGGTAAGCTATGGCACGAACTGGCTGGCGCAGGCCGAGCATGGCGGCTTCTACCAGGCGGTCGCCGACGGCACCTATGCCAAACACGGCCTCGACGTTACCATCGTCCAGGGCGGCCCCAACGCCGCCAACAGCGCGCTGCTGATCTCCGGAAAAATCGATTTCTACATGGGTGGGCCGCAGGGCGAAATCGCAGCCGTCGAACAGGGCATTCCGCTGGTCGACGTCGCGGCGATCTTCCAGAAGGACCCGCAGGTGCTGATCGCCCACCCCGATGCCGGCATCGACGAATTCGAAGATCTCGCCAAGCTCAAGACGCTGTTTCTCGGCAAGGACGGCTATCTCACCTATTTCGAGTGGATGAAGGCAAACTTCAAGGGCTTCAAGGACGAGCAGTACAAGCCCTATAATTTCAGCCCGGCGCCGTTCCTCGCCGACAAGGGGTCGGCGCAGCAAGGCTACCTCACCTCCGAGCCCTACGAGATCCAGAAGCAGGCCGGCTTCGAGCCGAAAGTCTTCCTGCTCGCCGATAACGGCTATTCCCCCTATTCGACGATGATCACCACCACGCAGGCGATGATCGACAGCAAGCCCGACGTCGTCCAGCGCTTCGTCGATGCCTCGATCGAGGGTTGGTACAACTATCTCTACGGTGACAACAGCAAGGCGAACGCGCTGATCAAGAAGGACAATCCCGAGATGACCGATGGCCAGATCGCCTACTCCATCGCCAAGATGAAGGAATACGGCATCATCGAATCGGGCGACAGCCTCGACAAGGGCATCGGCTGCATCACCGATGCGCATTACAAGGCGTTCTTCACCGAAATGGTTGGTATCAAGGTGTTCAAGCCGGAGACGGATTACACCAAGGCGTTCACGACGAAATTCGTCTGCAAGAACACCGGCGTTGCGCTGAAGAAGTAGGCCAGACGCCTCCGAGGTCCGCCGCAGATGCGGCGGATCGCATCCTCCCCTGGTGAACGAGACAGGCAATGCCCTTAGCAGAAGCCCAGGCCCTATCCCCGCAAGAGACACGCAAGCGACCGCTGGTCGTCATGCGCGAGGTCTCGAAGGTCTTTTCCAGCGGAACGGTGGCGCTTTCGAATATGTCGCTCACCGTCGAAAGCGGCGAGTTCGTCAGCCTGCTCGGCCCTTCCGGCTGCGGCAAGTCGACGGCGCTACGCATCATTGCCGGTCTCGGTGACGTCACGTCCGGCGCGATCGACTGGCCGAGTTCACGCATCAATTCCAGCGGCCTGCCGGAAGGCGATATCGGCTTCGTCTTCCAGGAGCCGACGCTGATGCCGTGGAAAAACGTCTTCGACAATGTCCACCTGCCGCTGAGGCTCAGGCGCGTTTCCAAAGCAGCGGCGCGTGACCAAATCATGGAAGTCCTGACGACCGTCGGCCTTCAGGATTTCGCCAGGGCCTATCCGCGCGAACTGTCCGGCGGCATGAAGATGCGCGTCTCGATTGCCCGCGCGCTGGTGACGAAACCGAAGCTGCTGCTGATGGACGAGCCCTTCGCGGCACTCGACGAGATCAGCCGGCAGAAATTGAACGACGACGTGCTGCGGCTCTGGAAGACAACCGGCATCACGGTGATCTTCGTCACCCATTCAGTCTTCGAGTCCGCCTATCTCTCGAGCCGCATCGTCGTGATGAAGGCAAGGCCGGGCCGCGTGCATGCCGACGTTCCGCTGACCACCAGCCTCGAACGCGACGCGCATTACCGCAGCTCGGAAGAATACCGGAAGGCCTGCGAGACCGTCTCGTATTCGCTGATCGGGGCGATCAACTCGGCGGGAGACCATTAATGAGCGACGAAACCAATGCACAGCCGCCACCCCTTCAAGGCACTGCCAGCGCAGCGCGCCGCGATCTGGCCCTGCGCATTTCCATCCCTTTCTTGGTCATCGCCCTGCTGATCCTGGTCTGGTACGCCTATGTGAAACTATCCGGCGTGCCGCCCTATATCCTGCCCGGGCCGGCGGCCGTCGCCAGCGCCTTCGTGACCGATTGGGGCACGCTTGCCCCTGCCCTCTGGGTCACCACCAAGATCACCTTCCTGTCGCTGATGCTGGCGCTTGTCGGCGGCGTCGGTTTTGCGATCTTCCTCGTGCAGTCGCGCTGGATCGAACTCGCCTTCTATCCGCTTGCCGTCATCCTGCAGGTGACGCCGATCGTGGCGATCTCGCCGCTGATCCTGATCTATGCGCCGTCGACGCAGGTGGCGCTGCTGATTTGCGCCTTCCTCGTCGCTTTTTTTCCGATCCTTTCGAATATGGTCCAGGGGCTGAAGAGCGTCGACCACAACCTCATCAACCTTTTCGAACTCTACGGCGCCTCCCGCTGGCAGACGCTGCTTTTTCTCAAGCTGCCCGCGGCCCAGCCCTATTTCATGACCGGGCTGCGGATCGGCGGCGGCCTTGCGCTGATTGCCGCCGTCGTCGCGGAATTTGCAGCGGGTTCGGCCGGCGCCGGCTCCGGTCTGGCTTTCCGGCTCCTCGAAGCGCAGTACCGGCTGAACATTCCGCGGCTCTTTGCGGCGCTCTTGATGCTCTCCCTGCTCGGCGTCGCAATCTTTGCCGTCACCTCCTTTATTTCCTGGCTCGCCCTGCACCGTTGGCACGAGAGCAGCCTGAAACGGGAAAACTGATGACTTATTCCTTCATCTCGCCGCCGAACGCCGGCCGCTTCGTGCTGAGCAACGCAACGCTGCCGGCCGTTGCCGTCGCAGGCTATGACGCGCCCGCTGTCGAAGGGCTGGTCAAAGCCGATATCGTCATCACCGACGGCATCGTTTCCGCCGTGCTGCCGCCGGGCGAAGCGCCGGTGGAATTTGCCAGATCCGATCTGAAGGACGGCATGGTCTGGCCCTGCTTCGCCGATATGCATACCCATCTCGACAAGGGCCATATCTGGCCGCGCAACGCCAATATGGACGGCACCTTCATGGGCGCGCTGGAGGCGGTGCGCACCGACCGCGAAGCGCATTGGTCGGCCGCCGATGTCAGGAAGCGCATGGAATTCTCGTTGCGCTCGGCCTATGCGCACGGCACCAGCCTGATCCGCACCCATCTCGATTCGCTGGCGCCGCAACACCGCATTTCCTTCGAGGTCTTCGCCGACCTGCGCGAGGTCTGGAAGGACAGGATCGCGCTGCAGGCAGTGGCGCTCTTCCCGACGGAAGACATGGTGGACACGGCCTATTTCGCCGATCTCGTCAGCGTGGTCCGAGACAAGGGCGGGCTGATCGGCGGCGTCACCCGGATGAGCCCCGATCTCGATAGCCAGCTCGACACGCTGTTCAGAGCGGCGGCCGACAACGGGCTCGACGTCGACCTGCATGTTGACGAAACCGACGATCCTGCCGCCGAGACACTGAAGGCGATCGCGCGGGCCGTGCTGCGCAACCGCTTCGACGGCAGGGTCACATCAGGCCATTGCTGCTCGCTCGCCCGCCAGGACGAGGCGACGGCAAAACGCACCGTCGAGCTCGTCGCAGAAGCCGGGCTCTCGATCGTCTCGCTGCCGATGTGCAACATGTATCTGCAGGACCGCTATCCTGGCCGAACACCGCGCTGGCGCGGTGTCACCCTGTTCAAGGAACTGGCCGCGGCCGGCGTTGCCACCGCTGTTGCCTCTGATAACACGCGCGATCCCTTCTATGCCTATGGCGATCTCGACCCGGTCGAGGTGTTCCGCGAGGCGGTGCGCATCCTGCATCTCGATCATCCCCTCGATAGGGCCGCGCGCGTCGTCACCACCTCGCCCGCCGATATTCTCGGCCGGCCGGATATGGGGCGCATTGCCGTTGGCGCTGCGGCCGATCTCGTGCTCTTCAGCGCCAGGCGCTGGAGCGAATTTCTTTCCCGTCCGCAGTCCGACCGCGTCGTGCTTCGCCGCGGCAAGGTGATCGACCGCAGCCTGCCGGACTATCGTGAACTCGACAGCACCGTTGGAGCCTGACATGCCGGATTATCAGACGATCAGACAAGAACTCGAAGGCATCGCCATCGAAGACAATCCGGCGCTCGTGCGCCAAAAGAGCCGCGATTTCTACTGGTATTCGCCGATCCTGAAAGCGCAGCTCGACAATGTGACGGCCGATCTCGTCGTCACGCCGAAAAACGAGGAAGAGGTGATCCGGACGCTGAAGGTTGCCTTCGCGCACGGCGTGCCGGTCACCCCGCGCGGCGGCGGCACCGGCAATTACGGCCAGGCCATGCCGCTTTCCGGCGGCATAGTGCTGAACCTTGCCGCCATGGACAAGATCAAGGAAATCCATCCTGGCCGGGTGATCTGCGAGCCGGGCATCGTCATTGCCCAGCTCGACAAGCAAACCAAGGCGCATTCCGGCCAGGAGTTGCGGTTTCACCCCTCGACGGCGCAAATGGCGACCGTCGGCGGCTTCATCGCCGGCGGCTCCGGCGGCGTCGGTTCGATCACCTGGGGCGGACTGCGCGATCTCGGCAATATCCTGCGCCTGCGCGTCGTCACCATGGAGGCCGAGCCGCGCGTGCTCGATCTCACAGGCTGGGACCTGCAGAAGGTCAGCCACGCCTACGGCACCAACGGCATCATCACCGAGATCGAAATGCCGCTGGCGCCCGCCTATGACTGGGTCGACGTGCTCGTTGGTTATGACGACTTCATGACCTGCGTGCGCTTTTGCGATGCGCTCGCCAAGTGCAACGGCATTCTCGTCAAGGAGATCGCACCGATCGCCGCCCCCATCCCGCACGACTATTTCACCCGTCACAAGCCCTATATCCGCAAGGGACAGTCGGTGGCGGTGCTGATGATCGCCCCGCATTCGATGGATGCCTTCCTCGCCTTCACCTCCGCCCATAAGGGCGAGGTGATCTTCCGCTCAGACACGGTCGAGAGCATGAAGGGCATTCCGCATGCCTATGAGCTTGCCTGGAATCATACGACGCTGCGCGCGCTGAAAGTCGATCCTGGCTTCACCTATCTGCAGGTACAGTATCCGGGGCCGGATCACGTCGCAAAAGTCGCCAAGATGGTGGAGATATTCGGCGACGAGGTGCCGGGCCATCTCGAATTCATCAAGTTCGACGGGCAGATCCAATGCTCCGGCCTGCCGCTGGTGCGCTATACCACCGAGGAGCGTCTCGAGGAGATCATCAAGATCCATCAGGACCACGGCTGCCCGATCTTCAACCCGCACCGTTACACACTGGAGGAAGGCGGGATGAAGCGCACCGACAAGGTGCAGCTCGCCTTCAAGCACGAGACCGACCCGAAGGGGCTGCTCAACCCCGGCAAGATGATCGCCTGGGAAAACCCAGACTTCGATTTCAATGCCGGCAAGAACTATCTCTTCCCCGGCCTTGCGAGCGTCATGGAAGCCTCATGAGGGTTCTGGTGCTGCATTCGCATCCGGTCGAGGAGAGCTACGGCAAGGCGCTTTACAAACAAACGCTGGAAAGCCTTCAACAGGCCGGGCACGAAGTGGATGGCTGTGACCTCTATGCCGAGAACTTTGATCCCGTGTTGTCCCGCCATGACCGGCTCGCCTATCACGACTATCCCGGCAATACCGAACTGGTGAAGCCCTATGTCGAGCGGCTGAAGCAGGCCGAAGGGCTGGTGTTGGTCACCCCGATCTGGAATTTCGGTTTCCCGGCGATACTGAAAGGTTATTTCGACCGCGTCTGGCTTCCCGGCGTCTCCTTCGAACTTGTCGACGGCAAGGTGGAATCGCGGCTGCGCCACATCAGCAAGCTTGCCGCCGTGCTGACCTACGGCGCAACGCCGTTCCGCGCCTTTGCCGCCGGCAACCCGCCGAAGAAGATCGTCAAACGTGTGCTGAGAGCACAGATCAACCCGCTGCGGCCCGTCACCTTTCTTGCTCATTACGATATGAACAACTGTACGCCTGAAACGCGGGCAAGGTTTCTGGCGCAGGTGGAGAGGTCGATGGAACGGTTCTGAAGCGCATCGCGCCAGCGGAAATCAGAACAGTTTGGCGGCCGTGACCTCGACTTCGACGAGGAAATTCGGTCGGGTGAACCCGCCGACGATGATCAAGGTCGAGACGGGTTTCGGGTCGAGCGTATAGCGATCGCGCACCGCCATATAGGCCGGGAAGTCCTCCCTATTCGTCACGAACCCGGAAATGCGGATGACGTCCGCAAAACTCATCTCCGCATCGGAAAGAATGGCATTGATCGCTTCGAAACATAGCTCAGCCTGCTTGCCGATATCCTCCGGAACCTCGTCGTCGAGACCAATGCCGAGTTGACCTGAGGTGACGAGCAGCGAAGCGCCCGGCGGCACAAGTAACCCATGATTATAATGTCCGAACGGACGGCGGACCGAGGGCGGATTGAAAACCTTCTTCATCGGATCTCCTGCTTCAAGCCGAACACGACGCGGGAAAACGAGAGCGGGGATGGGTTGATAGCGGTTTTTCGACTCCCAACCAATCAAGCTTCTCCGACGTTGCAACTTTGTGCGGTGCATAAATATAACGCTGTTTAAAACCCAGGCGCAACCACAGACGCATAAATGGTTAGCATATTTTGTCGCTGCCCAATAAACGGGCAGTTCAAAATTTCCAGTATTTCTCCTTTCTGTTCATGAGGTTATTCGACTTTTGGAAATTTGGCACGCGGATTGCAAGCCTCCTGTCTGCATCGGTCAACGACGACCGCTGCAGATAGGCGCGGCATAAGCGCTTACACAAGACACCGACGTCGCAAGGATTGCCATCCGGGATACTTCCATTCCCGAGGACGCATTCCGGCGGCGTTTTTTTGTGTCCAAATTCGGCCAGCAGAGGGAACCTGCACATGACGAAGAATTCCACCATCGGCATAACCCGCCGCAGCATGCTCAAGACGACCGCAACGGCTGCCCTCATCGGCGCCGTCAAGACTGCCTTTCCGTCCGGCGCTTTTGCAGCCGGTGCGGGCCCTGAAGTGAAAGGCCTCAAGCTCGGCTTTATCGCTCTGACGGATTCCGCGCCGCTGATCATCGCTAAGGAAAAGGGTTTTTTCGACAAACATGGCCTTCCGGAAACGGACGTCGCCAAACAGGCATCCTGGGGCGCGACCCGCGACAATCTGGTGCTGGGCGGTGCCGCCAATGGTATCGACGGTGCCCATATTCTTTCGCCACTCCCCTATCTCATGCATACCGGCAAGGTGACACAGAACAACAAGCCGGTGCCGATGGCGATCCTCGCCCGGCTTAACCTCGACAGCCAGGGCATTTCCGTCTCCAAGGAATATGCCGAGACCGGCGTGCAGCTCGATGCCTCCAAGCTGAAAGCCGCCTTCGAGAAAAAGAAGGCGGAAGGCAAGGAGATCAAGGCCGCCATGACCTTCCCGGGCGGCACCCACGATCTCTGGATCCGTTACTGGCTCGCTGCCGGTGGCATCGACCCGAACAAGGACGTTTCGACCATCGTCGTGCCGCCGCCGCAGATGGTTGCCAATATGAAGGTTGGCAACATGGACGTCTTCTGTGTGGGCGAGCCGTGGAACGAGCAGCTCGTCAACCAAGGCATCGGCTTCACCGCGGCGACCACCGGCGAGCTCTGGAAGGGTCATCCCGAAAAGGCGCTCGGGCTCCGCGCCGAGTGGATCGAAAAGAATCCCATTGCTGCCAAGGCCCTGCTGATGGCTGTCATGGAGGCTCAGCAGTGGTGCGACAGCATGGATAACAAAGCGGAGATGGCCGATATCCTCGGCAAGCGCCAATGGTTCAACGTTCCGACCAAGGACGTGCTCGGCCGCCTCAAGGGCGACATCAATTATGGCAACGGACGCGAAGCCAAGGCCACCGACCTCTACATGAAGTTCTGGAAAGACGGTGCCTCCTACCCGTTCAAGAGCCACGACACCTGGTTCATGACGGAAAATATCCGCTGGGGAAATCTGCCGGCGACGACCGACACCAAGGCGCTGGTCAACCAGGTGAACCGCGAGGACATCTGGCGCGAGGCCGCCAAGGATCTCGGTGTTGCTGCAGCCGACATCCCCGCATCGTCCTCCCGTGGCAAGGAGACCTTCTTCGACGGCAAGGTTTTCGATCCCGAAAATCCCTCCGCCTATCTCGACAGCCTTTCGATCAAGGCCGTCTCGTGATCTCGCCTCCGGCGCGCCAGCGGCGGGCCGGCCTTTCATTCCCGTGAGGAGCACGTCGATGCCCGCCCTGGCAAACAAAGAAAATCTCTCCACTGCCGCCGCTGCCAAGCCGGCGGCAAAGGTTCTGCCGTTTTCCGCCAAGCACGGATCACGGATCGATTTTCGTCGTGCGGCAATCGCCGCGTTTCGCAACGTCGTTCCGCCAGCCGTCGTAATGGCACTCATCCTGCTCGTCTGGCAGGTGCTCTGTTCATCGCCGGATGCGTCTTTGCCCTCGCCGCATCGGGTCTGGCAGGATAGCTACGACCTGATCGCCTATCCGTTCTTCAACAACGGCTCCCAGGATATCGGGCTTGGCTGGCGCGTGCTCGTTTCGCTGCAACGCGTGCTCTATGGCTTTGGCCTTGCCGCCGTCACCGGGGTTATCATCGGGGCGATTATCGGCCAATCGGTTTGGGCAATGCGCGGTCTCGATCCGATCTTCCAGGTGCTGCGTACGGTTCCGCCGCTCGCCTGGTTGCCGCTATCGCTCGCAGCCTTCCAGGATTCCAACCCCTCGGCGATCTTTGTCATCTTCATCACCTCGATCTGGCCGGTGATTATCAACACTGCCGTCGGCGTACGCAATATCCCACAGGACTATCGCAACGTTGCCGAGGTACTGCGGCTCAATCAGTTCGAGTTTTTCTGGAAGATCATGCTGCCTTCTGCAGCGCCTTACATCTTCACGGGGCTCAGGATCGGCGTCGGCCTATCCTGGCTCGCCATCGTCGCAGCCGAAATGCTGACCGGCGGCGTCGGCATTGGCTTCTTCATCTGGGACGCGTGGAACTCGTCGCGCCTGCCGGACATCATCGTAGCGCTCGCCTATATCGGCATCGTCGGCTTTGCCCTCGATAAGTTGGTGGCAGCACTCGGCAAACTTATCACTCGCGGCGCCACCGCCAATTAAGGAACGTCCCGATGAATGCCTATCTCAAGCTCGATCATATCGACAAACATTTCGATAGCAGCGGCGTGCGCGCCGAAGTCCTGAAGGACATCAACCTGACGATTTCCGCGGGCGAATTCGTCTCGATCATCGGCCATTCGGGCTGTGGCAAATCCACCCTGCTTAATCTGATTGCCGGCCTGACCCCGGTTTCCGCAGGCGCCGTGCTGCTTGAGGACCGCGAGGTCAACGAACCGGGTCCGGAACGCGCGGTCGTCTTCCAGAACCACTCGCTGCTGCCCTGGCTGACGGTCTACGAGAACGTCAATCTCGCCGTCTCCAAGGTCTTCGGTAGAACAAAGACCAAGGCCGAGCGGCATGAGTGGGTCATGGCCAATCTCGATCTCGTACAGATGGCGCATGCGAGCGATAAGCGGCCTTCGGAAATTTCCGGGGGTATGAAACAGCGCGTCGGCATTGCCCGCGCGCTTTCGATGGAGCCGAAGATCTTGCTGCTCGACGAGCCCTTCGGCGCGCTCGATGCGCTGACCCGCGCCCATCTTCAGGACGCGGTGATGGAGATCCATGCCCGGCTTGGCAACACGATGGTGATGATCACCCATGATGTCGATGAGGCGGTGCTGCTGTCCGATCGGATCGTGATGATGACCAACGGCCCGGCCGCCCGCATCGGCGAAGTCCTCGATGTGACCATGTCCCGTCCTCGCCATCGCATCGAACTCGCCTCCGACTGGACATATCTGAAATGCCGCGAAGCCGTGTTGAAGTTCCTTTACGAACGCCACCGTTTCATTGAGGCTGCGGAGTAGATGCAAAGGGCAGCCGGGGTGGTTGTGGCCGCCGTGGCTTTCGTTGTCACGGAGCGCGCGCGCATGACTAGGTACTTCGCGCGCTAGCCTCGCCGGTTGTTGCAAACACCGCGCTCGCATCGCTGACCATCCCCACATGGGAATAGGCTGCCCGCGCGGCAGCGCTACCGTTCGCTCGCATGATCGCGATCACGATCTGGCCGTGCTCCTCGTAGGACTTTGCCAAGCGGCCGGGCAGCCGAAATTGCGCCCGTCGAAATGGGGCAAGCCGTGCCCGCGTCTGCGTCACCATCTCGAAGATATGATCATTATGCGCGCCGCGATAAAGGCGGGTGTGAAATTCCGTGTTGTGCGCCGAATACTCCTCTTGCGCGCCGGCATGGACGAGCTTCATCGATGCCTTGTGCTCCAGCTCCATCGTGCGCCGCTCATCCACAGTCATTCGCTCAGCCGAGAGCCTGGCGCAGATCGCTTCGAGTTCCGCCATCGCTTCGAACATCGAATGCAGATAGGTCTCGCTCACATTGGTGACAACAGCACTGCGGTTCGGCTCCCGGTCGACGAGTCCCATCGCTCCGAGTTCACGGAGCGCCTCGCGCACCGGTGTGCGCGATACTTCGAAACGGGCAGCCAGCGAGACTTCATCAAGCTTCTCGCCAGGCAACATCTGCCCGGTGACGATCATATCGGCGATCGCCCGCACCATCTGCTCGACGGTCGTCCCTGCCCTGATGATTTCTCTGCGTCTGACTTGCTTCAAGGAATGGTTCTGCATTGTTGCGATTGCATACACATGCCTGCTCGAGCAGACAAAGTCAAACCTCAGTATATATCTTTGATTTTGCTGAAAGACTCGCATTTTTCACTATTCAATCACGCGGCCCCTTTAGCTCACAAAGCAAATATTCGGTAAAATTATAGGCGCTGCATATTTTTTGATCTAATCCGAAGATTAAATTGCATGCACTTCTCCGTCCCGGCTGGCGTGCCCGAAGATTTCTTTCATAAATTCAATAGAATAAAATTTGGCATGACCATTGCATACACTTTTCCGTAACCAATTGAAAACGGCAAGAATGCCGTCAGGGGAGCATTCCGATGACCAGACTCCTTTCTATGAATCGACGCCAATTCCTCCAGGCTTCCGCCGCCGCCACTCTCGTCGGCACGGCGCCCGGTCTCCTTTCCTCGCCCGCATTTGCGCAGACCGCTCTCACCGTTGGCTTCATCTATGTCGGCCCCAAGGATGACTATGGCTATAACCAGGCGCATGCCGAGGGCGCTGCCGCCGTCAAGGCGTTGCCCGGCATTACCGTCGTCGAAGAAGAGAACGTTCCAGAGACGGTGGACGTTCAGAAGACGATGGAATCGATGATCAATCTCGACGGGGCGACGTTGGTCTTTCCGACCTCCTTCGGTTATTTCGACCCCCACATGCTCGCCATGGCCGCCAAATATCCTGACATCCAGTTCCGCCATTGCGGCGGCCTCTGGCAGGAAGGCAAGCATCCCGCCAATACGGGATCCTACTTTGGCTACATCAATCAGGGCCAGTATCTGAACGGCATTGCCGCCGGCCATGCGACGAAGACCAAGAAGATCGGCTTCGTTGCCGCCAAGCCGATTCCCCAGGTGCTGCAGAATATCAACGCCTTCCTGCTCGGTGCCCGCTCGGTCGATCCTGCCATCACCTGCCAGGTGATTTTCACCGGCGAGTGGTCGCTCGCCGTCAAGGAAGCCGAAGCCACCAACGCCTTGGCCGATCAGGGGGCCGACGTCATTACCTGCCACGTCGATAGCCCCAAGGTCGTGGTCGAGACGGCCGCCGGCCGTGGCGCCTTCGTCTGCGGCTACCACGCCAACCAGAGCCCGCTTGCGCCCGAGAAATACCTGACCGGCGCGGAATGGGCCTGGGGCAATGTCTACAGCGACTTCGTCAAGAAGGCGCAGGCCGGCGAAAAGCTCGGAAACTTCGTCCGCGGCGGCCTAAAGGACGGCTTCGTGAAAATGAGCGCGCTCGGCCCCGGCGTTTCCGAGGAGGGGCGCAAGGTCTTCGAAGCCACCCACGCGGACATGATGAAGGGCGGCTTCTCGGTGTTCAAGGGACCGCTGAAGGACAACAAGGGCAACACCGTCGTCACCGCCGACAAGAGCTATCCTGAAGGTGCGATCGAGCTCGAAAGCATGGATTATCTGGTCGAGGGCGTCGTCGGATCCACGGCCTGAACCGGAAAGGGAGAAGCGCCATGACCGTCGAGGCCAATGATCCCGCAATATCAATTGCTTCAGAAAAGGCTTTTTCGTTGCGCCCGGTTCTCGAATGGATCGCGCGGCGAGCCGAACCTGTTGTCATCGGCCTTGCGGCCATCCTGATTGGTCTGGCGCTCTTCTCCCTTTTCATCCTGGCGGTTGGCAAGTCGCCGGCCACCCTCTTCCAGCTGATGTATACCGGCGGCTTCGGCAGCTGGTTTTCCGTCCAGAACAGTTTAAGCCGCGCCGCACCCCTTCTCCTGACGGCGCTCTGCGTCGCCCTGCCCGCCCGTCTCGGCCTCGTCATCATCGGCGGGGAAGGAGCGGTCGTGCTGGGCGGCGTTGCGGCGGCGGCGATCGCCTTGCCGATCGTCGGCACGCTTCCGCCGCTCGTGGCGCTCATGCTGATGGGCATCGCCGCCATGGTGATCGGCGGCATCTGGATCGGCCTTGCCGGTTTCCTGCGCCATTACCGCGGCGTCAACGAAACCATCTCCTCGTTGCTGCTTGCCTATATCGCCATTGCGCTAATGAACCAGTTCGTCGAGGGGCTGCTGCGCGATCCCGCAAGCCTCAACAAACCGTCGACCAAACCACTGCCGCCGGAATACATGCTCGGCAACATTCCCGGCATGGACGTGCATTGGGGCCTCGTCATCGGCATCGTTGCCTGCATCCTCTCCTGGATCCTGATCGAGGTGACGAGTTTTGGCTTCGCCGCCCGCATCGCCGGCGGCAATGTCCGCGCCGCCCAAATCCAGGGCCTGCCCGTCGGTCGCTTGATCGCTGGCTTTACGGCGATTGCCGGCAGCTTCGCCGGGCTTGCCGGCATGGTCGAGGTCGCAGCCGTCCAGGGCAGCGCCAATGCCTCGCTCGCGGCAGGTTATGGTTATACCGGCATCCTCGTCGCCTTCCTCGCCAGGCACAATCCGCTGGCGATCATCCCGGTCGCGATCCTGCTCGGCGGTATCGATGCCTCGGGTGGCCTCATCCAGCGCCGCATGGGTCTGCCGGATGCAACGGTGCTGGTGCTTCAGGGCGCGCTCTTCATCGTCATCCTCTTCTGCGAGACCTTCTACGGGCGCTTCAAGATCTTCAATCCCGACCTCTGGAAAAGGAGCCTCTGATGGAAGAGACAGGTATCGGCCTCTGGGGCGTGCCCCTCGCCATCCTTGCAGGCGCCATCCGCGTTTCGACACCCTTTATCTTCGTCAGCCTCGGCGAGACGATCACCGAGCGCTCCGGGCGCATCAATCTCGGCCTCGAAGGCACATTGGTCTTCGGCGCCATGACAGCCTATGCGGTCGCCGTGATGAGCAATTCGCCCTGGCTTGGGGTCCTTGCCGCCATGGCGACGGGCGCGGTCTTCGGCCTTGTCCACGGCTGGATCTGCAAATGGCCGAAGGTCAACGACATCGCCATCGGCATCGCCATGATGCAGTTCGGCCTCGGCCTTGCCTTCTTTCTCGGGAAGTCCTTCATCCAGCCGGCCGCACCGCATCTGCCGGCGATCCCGCTCGGCTTCTGGTCTGATATGCCGCAGATCCAGGCGGCCCTGAACATCAACGTGCTCTTCGTGATCGGCGCGGTGCTTGCCTTCGTGCTTCGCTGGGCCTTCAAGAACACCCGCATCGGCCTGATCCTGCGCGTTGTCGGCGACAGCACCGATGCGGCGCGCGCCATGGGCATCGATCCGGATCTCGTCCGCCTTCTCGCAACCGCCGTCGGTGGTTCGCTGGCGGCGATCGGCGGCGCTTATCTGTCGCTCTACTATCCCGGCTCCTGGAATGAGGGCATCTCCTCCGGCCAGGGCTTGATGGCCGTGGCGCTCGTCATCTTCGCTCGCTGGAACCCGATCGGCTGCTTCCTCGCCGCCCTGCTTTTCGGCGGCGCCGGTGCGCTTGGTCCTGCACTGCAATCGGTCGGCGTCACCCAAGGTTATTACCTCTTCTACGCCGCACCTTACGTGCTCACCCTCGTGATCATGATCGCCACCTCCTCGCCCACCCGCTCGCTGTCAGGCGCGCCGGGCGCGCTGTCGCTGACGAAATAAATAAGGAAAGACGCCATGAACGGCCTCGGCGGATTGAACAAATCGGAGCATGGTGTCGGCATCGGCCTCGTCCAGCTGCAATTGCCGAATACCGTCACCAAAGCTGATCTCAACAGGCAGACCCAGGTGATCGTCGATCTGGTCGGCAAAGCGCGGCGCAACCAGCCGGGCATGGATCTGGTTGTCTTCCCGGAATATGCCCTGCACGGCCTGTCGATGGACATCAATCCCGAAATCATGTGCACGCTCGACGGCCCGGAGGTCGCGGCCTTCAAGAAGGCCTGCCGCGACAACCGCATCTGGGGCTGCTTCTCGATCATGGAGCTCAATCCCGGCGGCATGCCCTATAATTCCGGCATCGTCATCGACGATACCGGCGAGTTGAAGCTCTATTACCGCAAGATGCACCCCTGGGTGCCGGTCGAGCCCTGGGAGCCCGGTAATCTCGGCATCCCTGTTATCGATGGTCCGAAGGGCGCCAAGCTGGCGCTGATCATCTGCCATGACGGCATGTTCCCCGAGATGGCGCGCGAGTGCGCCTATAAGGGTGCCGAAATCATGATCCGCACCGCCGGTTATACCGCGCCGATCCGCGAGAGCTGGAAGTTCACCAACCAGTCGAACGCCTTCTGCAATCTTATGGTCACCGCCAGCGTCTGCATGTGCGGCACGGACGGCACTTTCGACAGCATGGGCGAAGGCATGATCTGCAACTTCGACGGCACGATCATCGCCCATGGCACATCGGGCCGCATCAACGAGATCATTACCGCCGAGGTTCGACCCGACCTCGCGCGCGAGGCGCGCCGCGGATGGGGCGTCGAGAACAACATCTATCAGTTTGGCCATCGCGGCTACGTCGCCGTTTCCGGCGGCGCCGGCGACGCGCCCTACACCTACATGCACGACCTCGTCGCCGGGCGATATCGCCTGCCCTGGGAAGACGAGGTCAAGGTGACGGACGGCACGTCCTGCGGCTTCGACAGGCCGGTGCGCCGCTATGGCGAGACATTCAAACTTGCTGGCGAATAGGAGAGACAGGATGGACGCGATGGTCGAGACCAAAGGGCACTATATCAACGCCGACCCCTATCCCTGGCCCTATAACGGCGATCTGAGGCCGGAGAATACAGCGCTGATCATCATCGACATGCAGACGGATTTCTGCGGCAAGGGCGGCTATGTCGATCACATGGGCTACGACCTGTCGCTGGTCCAGGCGCCGATCGAGCCGATCAAGAAGGTACTGACCATGATGCGCGCCAAGGGCTATCACATCATCCACACGCGCGAAGGCCATCGCCCCGATCTCGCCGACCTGCCGGCCAACAAGCGCTGGCGCTCGCAGCGCATCGGCGCCGGCATCGGCGATCCCGGTCCCTGCGGCCGCATCCTGACCCGTGGCGAGCCCGGCTGGGACATCATCCCGGAGCTCTACCCGATCGAGGGCGAGGTGATCATCGACAAACCGGGCAAGGGCTCCTTCTGCGCCACCGATCTGGAATTGATCCTCAGCCAGAAGCGCATCGAAAACATCATCCTGACCGGTATCACCACCGATGTCTGCGTCTCCACCACCATGCGCGAGGCGAACGACCGCGGCTTCGAATGCCTGCTGCTCGAGGATTGCTGCGGCGCCACCGACTATGGCAATCACCTCGCCGCCATCAAGATGGTCAAGATGCAGGGCGGGGTATTCGGCTCGGTCTCCAATTCCGCGGCCCTGGTCGAGGCGCTGCCCTGATGCCGTCATTGCGTGCCCATGTCTTTCGCGTGCCGGCCGACGGCCCCGATGACGTCGCCGGCGTCGAGGCGCTCTTTGCCGGCGGCCTTCCGGCCAACAATGTCGTCGCCGTTCTCGGCAAGACGGAAGGCAACGGCTGCGTCAATGATTTTACTCGCGGATATGCCACGCGCAGCTTCGAGACATTGTTCGGCAGGCATGGCGTCGACGGTGTCTCGATCGTCATGTCCGGCGGCACCGAAGGTGCGCTCTCGCCGCATTGGACGGTTTTTGCGCGTGAAACCGTAGAGGTCCCGGGCGAACGGGCGCTGGCCATTGGTGTGTCGCGTACCCCCGCGCTGCCCTTTGAACATCTCGGGCGGCGGGAACAGATCCTGCTCGTTGCCGAAGGCGTGAGGTCCGCGATGAAGGATGCCGGCATCGATGATCCCGCCGATGTCCATTTCGTGCAGATCAAGTGCCCGCTGCTCACCTCGCGCCGGATTGCCGAGGCCGAGGGCGCAGGCAGGACGGTCGCAACCCGCGACACGCTGAAATCCATGGGCCTCTCGCGCGGTGCTTCGGCTCTCGGCGTCGCCGTAGCACTCGGCGAGGTCGATGCGGCATCGATCGGCGATGCCGACATCTGCACACGTTTCGATCTCTTTTCCCGCTGCGCCTCGACATCAGCCGGCGTCGAACTCACCGATCACGAGATCATCGTCCTCGGCATGAGCGCAAAATGGTCCGGTCCGTTGTCGATCGACCACGCCGTCATGCGGGATGCGATCGACGCGCTCTCCGTCACGAAAGCCCGCGAACGCCTGCCGGAAAACAGCCGGCTGGCGGCGGTTCTCGCCAAGGCCGAGCCGGACCCGTCCGGCAGGGTCGGCGGCCGGCGTCACACGATGCTCGACGACTCCGATATCGCCGGCACCCGCCATGCCCGTGCCTTCGTCGGCGGCGTTCTCGCGGGCATCTTCGGCATTACCGATCTCTATGTGTCCGGCGGCGCCGAACACCAGGGGCCGCCCGGCGGCGGTCCTGTCGCCATCATCGTCGAAAAGGAGCAATGAAGTGAGCACCGTCCGCGATACGCCTCTCCCGCAAGCTGGCAAGGCCGTCGGCATCGAGACGCTCGATATGACCATGCGTTTCGGCAGCTTCACCGCGCTCGACCACGTCTCGATCAACATTCCGGCCGGCACCTTCCATGCGCTTCTCGGCGAAAATGGCGCCGGCAAGTCGACCCTCGTCAAATGCATCATGGGCTTCTATCACCAGACCTTTGGCTCGCTCTCGGTCGACGGCCGCGAAGTCGCCGTCGCCTCGCCGAAGGATGCGGCGACCTATGGCCTCGGCATGGTCTATCAGCATTTCACCCTTGTGCCTTCGCTGACCGGCGCCGAAAACCTTGTCATCAGCCGCACCGAAGTGCCCGCCATCATCAACTGGGCAAAGGAGCGCAAGGACCTCGCGGCCTTCATGGAGCGTATGCCCTTTCAGATTCCGCTCGACCGGCCGGTGAGCGAGCTTGCCGCCGGCGAAAAGCAGAAGCTGGAGATCGTCAAACAGCTCTACCTCGGCCGCAGCTTCCTCGTGCTCGACGAGCCGACGTCGGTGCTCACGCCTGCCGAGGCCGATGAAATGCTCGGCCTGGTTCGCGCCATGACCGAACGCGGCGAACTGACGGTGCTAATGATCAGCCATAAATTTCACGAGGTGACGAAATTCGCCGACGCAGTGTCGATCCTGCGCCGCGGCAAGCTTGTCGGGTCCGGCAGGGTCGGCGACCTCTCGACATCGGATATGGCAGCCATGATGATCGGCGACGTCAAGCTTGCCGAACTCGACACCCGCGTAGCGGTCGGCGATACGGCCAAACCGGTGCTGAAGGTCGAGCGCGTCAAGGCGCCGGATCGATCCGGCCTCAAGACCATCGAGATCGACAATCTGACGGTCCGCTCCGGCGAGATCGTCGGCATTGCCGGCATTTCGGGAAACGGCCAGAAGGAACTGACCGAAATCCTCGCCGGCCAGCGCCCCGCCGTCACGGGCATGGTGAGCGTGAACGGCGAAGCCTATGGCGCCACGCGGCCGGAAACGCGCCGGAACAATGTCCGCTTCATTCCGGAGGAACCGCTGCAGAATGCCTGCGCCCCGCGCATGACCGTCAGCGAGAATCTCGCCTTCCGCACCTTCGACCTGAAGGAGGATGGCAAGGATGCGATCTGGCTCAACAAAGGCCGGATGAAGAAGAGCGCCACCTCGCTGATCTCCGATTTCAAGGTGAAGACCGCGTCTTCGTCCTCGCCGATAGCGGCGCTATCAGGCGGCAACGTCCAGCGCGCCGTGCTCGCCCGTGAACTGACGGGAGAAGTCGATCTGCTGATCGTCTCCAATCCCTGCTTCGGCCTTGATTTCTCCGCCGTCGCCGAAATTCGCGCCCGCATCATGCGCGCCCGCAATGCCGGCACCGCCGTGCTGCTGCTGTCGGAGGACCTGGACGAGTTGCTCGAAATGTCCGACCGGATCATCGTCATTTCCGAAGGCAAGCTGGTTTACGAGACACCGGCACGGTCGGCCGATATCGGCGTGATCGGCGCGCATATGGCAGGGCATCACTGATGGTGAAGATCAAAGCCGAACCCTTCGCCTTTGCGGTGAAGCACGATCAGCTCGCGCTTATCGTCATCGACATGCAGCGTGATTTTGCCGAGCCCGGCGGCTTTGGCGCCAGTCTCGGCAACGACGTCAGCCGAATCACCCGGATTGTGCCTGACGTCAAACGGCTCATCCAGGGCTTCCGTTATGCCGGGCTGCCGGTCATCCACACGATGGAATGCCACAGGCCCGATCTTTCGGATCTGCCGTCGGCGAAACGCAACCGTGGCAATCCCGCGCTTCGCATCGGCGACAAAGGCCCCATGGGCCGTATCCTCATCTCCGGCGAGCCCGGCACCGGGATTTTGCCGGAGCTTGCTCCGATCAAAGGCGAAACGGTCATAGAAAAACCCGGCAAGGGCGGCTTCTACGCGACCGAGCTCGATGCGATCCTGCAGCAGAAAGGCATCACGCAGCTCGTCTTTGCCGGCGTCACGACCGAGGTCTGCGTGCAGACAACCATGCGTGAGGCCAACGACCGCGGTTACGAATGCCTGCTCGCCGAGGAGGCGACGGAAAGCTATTTTCCGGAGTTCAAGGCCGCAGCAATCGCCATGATCCGCGCCCAGGGGGCGATCGTCGGCTGGACGGCCCATGTCGACGACATCCTGGAAAGCATCGCCCATGCCTGAAACCACCCGTGAACTGCTGACCTCGGGTGGCTGGAGGGATCTGGAGTTCGGCCCCTTCCGCGATCAGGTGACGATCCACTGGATCCGACCGTTTGAGGGCGATCAGCCGGGCGTCGCGCTCTTGAAATACGAAGCCGGCGCCGGCGTCCCCCGCCATCGGCATGAGGGGCTGGAGACCATTCTCGTCCTTGATGGCGTTCAATCCGACGAAACGGGCGACTACGGCCGCGGCAGTTATGTGGTCAACGCATCTGGCACCGAACACTCGGTCTGGAGCGACACCGGTTGTGTCGTCCTCATCCAATGGGATCGGCCTGTGACCATACTGGGAGAGGAAGCAGAATGAATTCGGCGCCCGGCACCGGTGGTCAGGTGACAGTCTGCTGGGACAATCTGGCAGCTAACATCATGTGAATGGTTCCTTGCGATGGGCATCTGATTGCGATGCCAATTAGAGCGATAAGGCATCGACGACCGCCGTCCTCAGCCGACGAGCATCGCTCAAGCGGCGGCGAGGATTGCCTCATTAATCGCCGATAAAAGTGCGCCGCCGCCGTAGGGGCCGTCGTGCCGCGCCCCGTTGATGAAGAACGTCGGCGTACCATTGACGCCGCTTCGAACGCCGCCGATGAAATCCTCCCGGACCTTTTCCACAAAAGTACCGGACGCTAAGGCGTCGCGCAGTGCGATTTGGTGAGAGCTTGAGTTCTGCGGCGAGCGCGACGAGAAGCGAGACGCTCAATCGGGACATAGTTTTCGACGCCAGCTATCGAGCAAAGGCGGAGCGGATTTTGCGGCTCAGACTGGAGGCCTTCGATTGGAATTGCCCGCAGCATATCACGCCTTGCTACACCGAACCGGAAATCGAGACGGCGGTAACACTCTTGCGTGACCGGTTGACGCAACTGGAAGAAGAGAATGCAGAATTACGTGCTCGGTTCAACGCACTTGGAGCACAATGATGGACACGACAAGTCCGCCTCGGGCACCTTTTCGGATCGCCTCCACAGCGGAAAAGATTGGTCTTGCCGAGGACGGCTGGAATAGCCGTAACCCCAAAGGGCTCTAGCTCTGCCCGCAGCCGGCATGCTAGTCCCATGGCTAAACACCCGATAGATCACTGGCCGCTGAGCATGAACTGTCGGGCATCATTTTCAGAGTACAGAAATCTCGGACCAGACTGGAGAGCTTGATGGGTTGGAAAACACCGAAGATTGAATACGTGAACGGTTATAAGATTGTTGAAGTTGATGGGCCGGTCTTCAAGGTCTACAACGGCGATTGTCAGCTCGGAGATGATTTCCCCTATTCCGGCGAGGCTGCGGCTTACGCAACCTCGTTGCCAAAACGCGATCATCCACGCAGGTAGGCGAGAAGCCCTGGAAAATGATCTAAAATCCTTTATGGCAGCCTAACCGAATGCGGAACGAAAATTGACCAGTTCCAACCTTTCTTCATCGCTGAAACTGCTAGGGTGGTCTGAATTCTTCGCGGATCAGGTCCAAACCGGCGAAGCACACCTCGTCCCCAGACGGATCGCATCAGTTCACCGGGCGCGCATCGAGGCGATCGATGTCACGGGGCCCGTCGGACTGACGCTTCCAGCCAACTCCAACAGTGCTGACTACGCGGTGGGCGACTGGGTTCTTGTGGATCCGCTTACCGACATGCTTGTCGGCCGTCTCGAGCGAAAAAGCGTCTTTCAACGACGCTCGGAAGGCGGACGTGGCCATCAACTTCTTGCCGCCAACGTCGATTCCCTACTCATTGTGACCTCGTGCAACGCAGATTTCAATCTTGCTCGGCTGGAACGCTACCTGATCATGGCCAACCAAGCCGGTAGCAACCCGGTGATCGTACTGACGAAGGCTGACACCGCCGACGATGCTGGCGTGTTCCAGGCGCAAGCCGAGACTCTGCAGCGTGACTTGCCTGTCATCGCCGTGAACGGGCGCTCCGCGGACGCCGTTGCCCTGTTGAGGCCCTGGTGCGGTGTTGGCCAGACGGTTGCGCTGGTGGGATCCTCCGGTGTCGGAAAATCGACACTGGTAAACACCATGACTGGGCCTGAATCTGACACAAAGCAGAAAACCGGGACTATCCGCGAATACGACGCGCAGGGTCGACACACTACTACGGCGCGATCGCTGCATGCTATTTCAGGCGGCGGCTGGGTCATAGATACCCCGGGAATAAGAACGCTCTACCTAAGTGATGTCACCAACGGTATAGACACTCTCTTTGCGGAAATAGCCGAACTGGCGCCGCTTTGCCGGTTTCGCGATTGTACACATGCCCACGAACCCGGGTGCGCGGTTCAGGCCGCTGTCTCAAGCGGTGCCCTGGTCCCCGATCGCTTGGAACGTTGGCGGGCTCTCCTTCGAGAAAATCGCGACCGAACACCGGTCTTAAGCGGGCCCCGTGGCAACAAGATCGTTCGCAAGAAGAAATATTGAAAGTTTTGAGCGTTTGAGCAGGGCCTCATCGGCGCGGGCCACGATCCCCCGCCTTGATGAATTGGCTCGGCGGGATCACCGCGTCAGGATTCAGTGATCGTATTAGCGGTCAAGAAGAGGAACCTGAAAGCGGCCGCTTCCGCTCGTAAGGGGTATGTCTTTGAACAACCGCGATATGAGGCGCGGTCGCAATCCTTGCCTCTCATCGATGAGGAGAAATGACATCCTCTTTATCTCGATCGTGATCACGCCTTCATTGTCATGGCGACGATAATTCCTGGAATCGATCGCAAGGAATCCGTTTTCCACCGCCCAGGCGGCTATCATATCCGCGTTCATCAAGGTCCTGCTTTAGGAGATGTGGACGTGCTTCTCTCGCTGTCCCGCTCATGCAAATCGCTTTGCAGTCCTACGGATACCGCAACTGAAACGCTCTAATCCAACCAAATCCGTGCAAGATCAAAGTTCCCGCTCAGGTGTTGCGAGAAAGACTCGCAGCACTCGGTACGAGTCCGACGTGGCCCCGCCGTTTCGTGCTGTTGGAGGGAATCGAACCAATGATCCTGTTGTTGCTATTTCGATCCTCCCTCCGCAATGCGCTTCGATTTCACGCAGAGCGGCCGCTCCGCAGCCTGTCCCCTTGAGAAGCCAATCCAACAGCAATTTCTCTAGCCCATTTGTGGCGTTGGCACGGGACGTTCAGCCGCGTCTATGGACCGCCCGGCGAGGAGCGGAGCATACGCGGCGAGCCGGTAGGAAATGAACTCTGTGAAAAGCCGCACGCGCTTCGTCTTGCGTGTCTCCCCCTGCGTGAGAAGCCAGATCGTCGCAGGTGATTTCAAATCGATGCCCGGGACTTTCGCCAGCAGGTGATCGGCATCTCCGACGAAACAGGGCAGTTTGGTCATGCCTATCCCTTGCCTTGCCGCATCGATCTGCGCATCGGCGTCCGGCGTCCTGAACGGAACCCCTGTAGCGCGAACCTCCCCTTGGTCGACCCAGTCCGGAAGAGCCTGACCGCCGATGACGATGGGCCGGATTGGATCCGGCGCACCCGCACGCCACGCCGCCAGTCTATCGCGGGACATATAAACACCCGCAAGCAGATCCGGACCTTTCAGGCCATGAAGATTGAGCGGCAGGGTCTTGCGATTGGAGACCATCCGGATCGCCACATCCGCCTCCCGGTTGGTCAGATTCACGACCTCGCCGGTCGATACGATCTCCATCTCGATGTCCGGATGCAGACGGGCAAAATCGGCGATATCCGGCATGAGCAGGTGTGTCGCAAGGAACGGGGGCAGCGTCACCCGCAGAAGCCCGCGTACGCTCTGATCGCGCCCGAGGACGCGCGTCTCCAGTTGGTGCGACGAGGCTTCCATCTGGTTCGCGAACTCCAGAACCTCCTCGCCCGCGGCCGTCAGGCGGTAGCCCGAAGGTAGCTTTTCGAACATCTGCGCCCCGAGGCGATCCTCGAGCTGGGCAATGCGCCGCAGCACGGTCGCGTGGTTCACGGCCAGACGTTTAGCGGCAGCCCGCACTGAGCCGCCACGCGCGGCGGCAAGAAAGTAGCGAACGTCATCCCAGTCGATCATGGTCCATTCCCGCGCCGCATGGGGCGGCTTCCGAAGACCAGGCTACCATGGATCGCGCGCGATCGTCGCTGCGTTCAATCACGTAGGTGGATCGTTTTCGCACCACGGATACGCGCGATTGCGCACTCACCGCCTGGCGCCGGCGAACCCATATCGAGGCTATCGGAGGGTGTCTCCGCAAAGCGATGACCCGAGACGCGACACAAGGAATGCATGACATGACCAGACTGAATGGAAAGACCGCCGTGATCACGGGCGGCGCCACCGGTATCGGCCTCGCCGCTGCAAGGCGCTTCATCGAGGAGGGTGCCTTCGTCTTCATCTACGGCCGTCGGCAGCAAGCACTCGATGCGGCTGTGGCCGAGCTCGGCCCCAACGCCCGCGCGGTGAAGGGCTCGGTCTCAGATGAGGACGACCTTGATCGGCTCTACGCGGCGGTGAATGCCGAGCGCGGAACGCTTGACGTCATCTTCGCCAATGCCGGGGCCGGGAGCCCGCTTCCTCTCGGCCAGATCACCGCTAAGCATATCCAAGATACTTTCGACACCAATGTGAAGGGCACGATCTTCACAGTCCAGAAGGCGTTGCCGCTGATGGGTCCAGGCGGTTCGATCATCCTCACCGGATCGAGCGCCGGCACCACGGGTGCCGCCGGTTTCACCGCCTACAGCGCCAGCAAGGCGGCAGTGCGCAATCTCGCGCGCACCTGGGCGGAGGACCTGAAGGGCACAGGCATCCGGGTCAACGTGCTGTCGCCCGGCGCGACGGCGACAGAACTTGCAAAGGAAGCGCTCGGAGAGGACGGCCAGAAGGCCTACGGCGCGATGACTCCGCTCCAGCGCATGGCAGATCCGGCGGAGATCGCGGCGGCTGCCGCCTTCCTCGCGTCGGACGACAGCAGCTTCATGACCGCCAGCGAAGTCGCCGTCGATGGCGGCCTGGCCCAACTCTGACCCCGGCACGGCTCCGTGCCTAGCTCACACACAACGAAGGACAAAATATTATGAAACCACTCGAAGGTAAAATCGCCGTCATCACGGGCGGAAGCAGCGGGATTGGCTTGGCCACAGCCAAGCGTTTCGTGGAAGAAAGTGCGCAGGTCGTGATCATTGGGCGACGCGAGAAAGTCTTACAAGAGGCCGCGGCCCTTATCGGGAAAAACGTGACAACAGTAGTGGGCGACGTCTCGCGCCTGGAAGACCTGGACCGGCTCTATGCCACCGTGAAGGAGAAACATGGTCACATCGACATTCTCTTCGCAAACGCGGGTGCAGGCACGGTCGCGCCGCTCGCGGCAGCGACTGAGGCCCATTTTGACCAGACCTTCGATGTGAACGTGAAGGGTCTGTTCTTTACGGTGCAGAAGGCCCTTCCTCTCTTCAAGGACGGCGGTTCGATCATTCTGAACTCGTCGGTCTCGAATGTGATGGGGCTGCCAGCGTTCAGCGCCTACGCAGCAAGCAAGGCGGCTGTTCGCAGCTTCTCGCGGTCCTGGACCCAGGAGCTGAAGGATCGCAATATCCGCGTCAACACGATGAGCCCCGGCGCGATCGAGACTCCCGCCTTGGCGACAACGACCGGCCTCACCGCTGAGCAAGCCGAGGAGGCGGTCGCCCAGTTTGCGTCACAGATCCCAATGGGCCGCAGGGGCAAGCCAGAGGAAATCGCAGCTGCACTCACGTTCCTTGCCTCCGATGAAAGCTCCTACGTCACCGGTATAGATCTCGCCGTCGATGGTGGTTGGGCGCAGGTCTGAACCGGCGCCAACACAGGATCGGAGAAGCATTATGAGCTATGCAATTATTGGCTTAGGCAATATCGGCCGAGCTTTGGCCAAAGCGTTTTCCCGCAAGGGCATCGAAGTATCTGTCGCAACCAGGCGGGACCCGGAAAGCTTTGCAGCTGATGCGGCCGCGATCGGGCCCAAGGTCATAGCCAAAACCCTGGCGGAGGCCGTCAAGGCGGACGTCATCTTTTTGGCTGTCCGCTTCGAGGCGCACCCGGATGTCGCAAGGGCGCTCTCCAACTGGGATGGCAAGATCATCATCGATGTGACCAATGCCTACGGCGTGCCCCCTGAGGAGCTGGGAGAACAGCCTTCTTCCAAGGCCGTCGCGCAAGCCTTTTCTGGCGCAAGGCTGGTCAAGGGCTTCAACCATTTGATCGCCGCCTCCCTTGCCCAAGATCCAGCCGCGCATGGCGGCAGGCGAGTTGTGTTCCTGGCGAGCGACGACGACGCTGCCGCAGACGAGATTGGCGCGCTCGCGGAAAATCTCGGCTTCGCGCCGATCAAGCTTGGCGGGCTGTCGGAGGGCGGCCTGCTGGTCCAGGCGCGCGGAAAGAGCTGGGGTCATCTGATCTTCAAGAATCTGGTCAAGTTCGACGGATAAAACGACAGCCCCGCCGACAGGACCACGATGTACGGATGGAGACGTTCCCATGAGTATTGAAAAAAACATCCAGACCGTGAAGGACTTCTTCACTGCGATCGGCCGGGGCGACAAGGAGGCTCTGCTGGCGCTGGTCGCGGAAGATTTCGAGTGGATCATTCCGGGCAAGGACTGGCCGCTGGCCGGCACCTACCGGGGGCACGCGGGGCTGGCAGATTTGCTGGAGACGGCATCCAGGTCGATGGAAACCTCCACGGAGCCCCGGGAGTTTGTCGCACAAGGAGACCGGGTTCTCGTCGTCGGCTTCGCCAGCGGGAAGGTCAAAATCACGAACAAGCCGTTCGAGGACGACTGGATCTTTTCCATCACGGTCCGGGACGGCAGACTGGCCAGCATCCGGGAATATGTCGACACGCAAGCGCTGGCCCGGGCCTCGCAGATGGACGCTTCCGGGCCCACGTAGCGCAAGTCTTCTGCAACCATCAGCTTTCGCCGAAGGTGAATGAGCCGCGGATCGCCGTCTCGCGTGCCGCGCGCTCGTCAAATACCCAACCGTAAAGGAGATCCGATGTACGACCAATCCAAACTATCCGAGTTAATCCGGTTCGCACGCATTGATGCGGGTGCCACCGTCATCGACGTTTACCCAGGCGACGGCGACTGGACGCGCCTGTTCTCCGACATCGTCGGACCCGAAGGTCAAGTCACCAGCTTCGTGCCGGCCGAAGTCGCGCACTTCAAGAACGATCCGGTCGGCCTCATGCGAACGCTCGCGCAAGAGCCAGGCCTGGAAAACGTCGAAGCCGTCTCAGCGGACCTCGTGGCAATGCCGGACGTCACTCAGCCAGCTGATGTCCTGTGGCTGCACCTGTTCTACCACGATCTCCACACCGCGCTGATGCGGGCCAAGGGCGCGACGGCGGCCGACTTCAATCGAGCTGTCTACGAGCGGCTGAAGCCCGGTGGATTCTACGTCATCGTCGATCACGCCGCCGCCGCCGGAGCCGGCACAGGTGATGCCCAGTCACTGCATCGCATCGACCCTGCCTCCGTGCGCGAGGAGGTAGAGGATGCCGGCTTCGTACTGGATGGGGAAAGCACCCTGCTCGCGAACAGGAACGATCCACACGCGATCAAGGTCTTTGATCCCTTAATCAAGGGCGAGACCGATCGCTTCGCATATCGGTTTGTGAAGCCCTGAAGCTCAAGTCGACCACCCGAGGACGTCGGGATACTGCTCAACTGCGCCAGTCTGCGGCAACGTTTGCGTTCGGAACTCGCTGGAGAGCCTGCAAAGGTCAAGCTTGGGGGCGCGAAAGAGACCTCGGCCTAAAGCCGCATTCGGGCCCTTCGCGGCCGTTCGAGGTCGATTCGAGAAACGCGCGACATGTTTTCACCGCGTCGTGTCCGCTTTTGCAGCAACGGCGACCGGTGGCTCGATGACCGCTAGGAGCCCGATGCCGCCATGACGAGGTCCGCCCGAAGCAGACATTCCCAAGCCTATTTGCCGCTTGAGCATCGATCACTATGGCCACCAAGCACTGAATGACGCTGTTTCATCTCGTCGGCTGAGACCGCGCGGTCAATTTATTTCCGTCAGGATCGCGAAGGTATGCGACAAATGACCCGTTCGGACGCTCTGCGGGCGGGCTCTCGATTGCCGTGCCGCCATGCGCTGTACCGGCGGCATGCCACGCGAGAACATGGTCGCGGCTCGCGACGGCTATACCGATAGTCCCGCCGTTAGCCGCGGTTGCAGGTTTGCCGTCGATCGGTTGGGTAATCATCAGCCGACCGCCGTCGTGGGCATAGATCAGCCTGCCTCGCGCATCCATCTCGCCGAGATTGCCCCCCCAATGCAGCGAATGTGGCGTCGTAGAAGCTTCTGGCTCGCTCCAAATCGTTGCTTCCAATCATGACGTGAGTGAACATGCTTCATCTCCAGAAAAATACCCAATGGATCCCACCAAGGCTAACCTAATCTAGCTATGGGGCAGCAGCAAAACTCACGATTAAAGTCGCACTTGTTTTCCGGACTTTTGCACATCGCAGACTAGGGCGCTTCGCGCCGGCCGCAATGTCCCGCATTGGCGCAAACCTGTCGTTGAGATCGCAGCAAGTTTCAGCGCGGGACGCGGGAGCGGATGCGTGGTCTTGCGCGGACTCGAACTCCAGGCACCATATTTGTCTTCACATTTATAAATTAAATCAACTCTTCGAATAGCAGAATACCTATTCCTCAAACGGGAGCTCGATGTCTTCACGGTTTTTCTTTGCCCCCTCGATCAGGACCGTGTTGAACCGCTCGGCATCTTGAGCCGGCAGCATTCCCGCCCCGGTTCGAATACCTTCTTGCCACGCAGGTCCGCGCTCCCATGCTTCCTTGTAGACGAGCGCCAAGTCGGCAGATCGCCTTGTCTGCTGCAAGGCTTCAAAGAGCAGCGCAGCTTGACGAACATCCTTCTCTCGCTTCGCGGACTCCTGCCCGTCGGTGTGTCGGCGGCTGGCGACTATGAGCTTGTGGACCGCATACCGCGATGGATCAGGGACGACGACTGGGACACCGCTTCGGTGAAGCAGCATTGTCCTGACGGGTTCCCTTATGAGGAAGTCGAGAAAGCGTAGTGGATCGGCGCTGGCACCACCAAGGGCGGGCATCTTCGCCGGCTGGTCAATGTAGTCATCCGAACCACGGTTCGACGTCAGGAATTCAACCCTGTAGCCGTCGGCATTCTGAAACGCCGACGAGGCCGCGGATCCCGATCGATGTGGAACTGGCCGGAAGCTGGCGTCGACGCCCTGCAGCAGCTCAATGATCGGAGGCAGACTGTCTTCAACCTCTCGACTGATGGCATAGTCCTGGGCGATGTCCGCATCCCCCGTCAGGATAGCAGCCATGGGAAGGCGGACGCCCAGAAGTCCTGAATAGCACTGAAAGGCAACCGTGCCGATCAGAACACCCCGTAGCCGAAAAAGACCGCCATCGGCAAGTGCCTCGACGACGTCGCCAGACATGGCGTCAGGGGCGATCATCCCGCCTTCGCGGGTCAGGGTATTTACCA
Source organism: Rhizobium leguminosarum bv. trifolii WSM2297 (assembly GCF_000271845.1). The sequence continues at coordinate 653,615 of NZ_JH719393.1, forward strand.
AGCGTCTGCGAGCGCGTAGATCGTCCTTGTCCCGCTTATGATTAGCTACGCGCTGCGTGATATCCGGATCATCAGCAGAACCGACATAACGACGCTTCGTACCACCATGTCCATCCGGGATGTCGAAGTACCAATATTTGCGCCCTTTAATCTTCGCCGGGGTGAACCGACCTTCCGGAGAGAAATCGGCCGTCCAAGCGGCGTCGAGCGAGCGCTGACCTAGCTCGGCGAGCATCGTCTGATACATGAGGTCGATGGACTTCAAAACCCGACTCGGTGTTATACTGTTTTTCAAAAACAGTATAACGGCCGAGAAGGTAGGTCACAAGATGCTAGCTATATCGCCTTGGTATTTGCGGGGCGCACCCAAGTTGACCAGTGTGTCTCAGCTACCGGACTGTCACGAACATCGGCGACGTCCAGACACGGGAATGATCGCGCTGCCTTGCCGTCAGGAAAAGCGGATGTTCGTGCCCATCCTGCAATCCGAGTTCGTCAATCGGTATCTTGCCTGAGAGGTCGCGCGGCAAGGTGTGATCGGTGACGCGCTCCAACAGAAGGCGTAACTCAACACCGGCAAGATCGATGGAGATGGAGCCCTTTCCCTCGTGCGGCATACGTAACCGGCATTGAGTGTTTGCGATTGCGACACCAAGCATTCCTCAAAAGGCTAGCTGTCTTACTAATCGATATGCGCCACGGAGAAACTGCTATCATCGCGGCTCGTTCTCCATCTCGTCCCTTCCGTCGAAGAGCGCCGCGTCTACGATCCCTGGTTCACCGCCTTACGCCGGACCACTAAATCCGAGACTCGCGACACCTCGAGTCGCCCTCGCCGGTCGGCTACCGAGAGACCGCCTCGGAGTTCATGGGAACCGGCTGAAATGATCAAGCTGCCCGATCGTTCCAATACCGGGCGGGGTCTCGCGCAGATGACTCCAGCATGTCCTCGGGCCTGGTTCCTGGGGCTGGACTCACCTTCAAGAATGCCTTGAGTTCCGCCTCGCCTGCCTTGCAAGGCGATGCATCATCTGACCGAAGTGTATCCTGGGGTGGATCTCAGACTGAGTTGAAGAAAGCTTAGCCCACCGCATCAACGTGCGAGCGTTGTTAGCCAATCGCCGATCGTTGTCCCAAAACGCCGCATGGAACGTGTTGCGGGGATGGCGGGGCGCTCAATTGCTATGGTCTTTCTGACTTCACGCGGGCTGAGCCCGAATTCATGGCTGAACGCGCGCGTGAAATTGGCTGCAACGTCGAAGCCAGCGGCCTCGGCAATCTCCGAGATCGGCCTGTTGTCGGTCGGCTTGGTAAGATCCGCATATGCCTGCAGCAATCGACGTTTGCGAATGTAGTTGAAGACGCCCCCGCTCGTTTCAAACAATTGGTAGAGCCGGGTTCGCGAGATGCCCAGCGCACGGCAGATGACATCAGGCGTCAGGCTGTCTGAATGAAGATTGAGGTGAATATAGCGATGCGCCCGCTCCATGAGCCCCATAGTGGTCTGTTCCTGACCGCGATCCAAACTTGCCGACGATGCAGCGCATGCAACGACCATATCGCTGATCGTCCGTATGATCCGCGGCGCCTCCTCCACCGTCAAATTGCCCAGGTTCGCTTCCAGGCCGTCGATATAGCTGACGAGCAATTCGGCGAGGCTGCCTGAGAGGGCGATGTTGTGGGCGTTTTGCAGAAGACCCGCATCACGGGTCAACAGTTCATAGGGCAGGAAGACGAGCACCGCGGCTGAATCGGTCATCCGCCCACGGTACGGAGAACCTAGAGACCTGAAAAATATCTCCCCCGGGCCGGTCTCCGTTACATGGCGATTGGCCTCGGTCCAGGCCCGGCCGCTGCGAAATACGCCAACGTTCCAGTGATCGATTGGGCTCGATCGCAGCATGGCCTGATCGCGGATATAGCTGCATGCCTGCGCGCGCTGCTGGACGATGAGGATATCGCCGAGATGCCAGCCGGTCTGTTCTGCGAGAAAACCGTCGTCCTCTGATTGTCCGTCCGGCAGATGGACATCCATAAGCGGCGCCATGTGTGATCGCCAGGACTGGAATTGTTCTTTCGGCGGCAGGTCTCGCGTCGAAAATCGCAAGGGCACCAATGCAGGCGGAACGTCCACCCGGTGTTCTTTCTGCGTGGACGGTTCGCGCGGCCAGCGCCGCCGCTCCAGGTGGGCCGGCCATTCCCGTCCAGCAGCGGGGTCATCTCCAGACTCCGTAACCATCCAATTCCCCCAGCGCATAAGCCGATCCGGGCTGTTGACAGCAAAAAACCGACTTCGCGGCTGAAACGTCCGCGAGCCATCCGATAACACCGAATCGACTGAAGCCTTACGTGCATAAGTTACTTATCATATTCCATTACGAGCAGAAATGGACGGACCGATAATTTTCGGGATGCGGCGATAACGACAATAGCGTCCTGTTCCTGTATCTAAATGAGCACGGGTTAGTTCCCCGAAGGACGTTCGGAAAGCCCAAATACTCACTTGCCAGTGCCAGGCAGTTTCAAAGCACTCTCAACGTGAAACGACAATAATCACAACAAAATATGCAAGCAGAGGAGGATAGGTCGTGAACTATCGGAGCAATATTCGTGCGCGCTTTGTGCGAGCGTCGGCTTACGACAGGAATTCGGCGGGTTTCCTCTGCTCAACTTCATGCGAGACGCTCCTGAGGCCGGACATCGGCAAATAAGGACGCGAAGGGGTTGCGCGCAGGCTAAGGCCGCCTGTGTCGATGCGTAATAAGGCCGAGGCTTGCACGCAACCCTTACCATATCCACCCATTGGCGAATTGACGCTGCCCATTGCTATGGCAGAACGGAGGCTACGATGACCACCGCATGTGATGAGAAACATAACGAATTGAAGCCGATTTCGATCTGCAGACGAGAGGTCGAAGTCGCGATGGTGGAAATGCTCGTCAGTTTGCAGAAACGTGGATGGACGGCTGCGGAACTGGCATTGGAGCTCGCAGATGCCTCCGAAGATCTCGTCATGCTGATCGCGACCAAAAGGCTTCGACCGCATTAGAGCAATTCCAGGAAAAGTGCGAAGCGGTTTTCCGTCCGGGATTGCGAAAAAACAAAGTTAGAGCGGTTCGGCGCTTCCGTGAAAACCTGAACCGCTCTAGAAAAAAGATCGCGTGGAATTATGCCATTTCTGACTGAATGAGATGGCAGCACTGTCGGGCGCGGCGCAGTGATTTCCCACGCCATCATCACCCCCATCACCCATCACCCATCACCTCAGGCGCCGCGCCGGAGATGGCTTGACCATATTCCCTGCGCCGCATCGATACGATGCCAAGCCTCCCGTCCGCGGCGGTTCCTCCACATCCGAACTTTGTTTCTGCCTCAGCTTTACGACCATCACTTGTCTACTAATTTTCGATGCGCTAAATTACCAGAATGAGTTGCATCCGTTTGTGCCGGCTCGATAGGGACGGATGGCTGCAGAAGCGATATCGTCGGATGCCAACATGATCTGGAACCACCGCATCACGCGCATCGTTGTCGGCTTGCTGCTGCTGGCACTCGTGACTGTCATCTCATTGCCGACGATCACCGGCTTTACGAGCCTTGATGGCACGGTCAATGCGCGGTTTGCCGTCGTTAATGCGCCGATTGACGGCACGATTGCGGAAGACCCCCTCAAGGTCGGCAGCCCGGTCAAAGCGGGACAATCGCTGGCTCAAATCAGAAATACCCGCGTCAACCACGCAATCCTCGCTTCGCTCGAGGCGGATCGCAATACGGCGCTCGACCGCGTCGCGGCGCTGAAAAAAGAACGGGAGGAGCTCTCCACGCTTCGCGAGGAATTGTCTGCCAGATTGGAAGTCTACAGGCAGACCACCATTGCCAATCTCGAAAGCGAAGTCGAAATCCTGCGGAAAAAAGTCGAAGTGTCGCAAGCGCAGGATCTGGTCGCCCAGGTCGACCTGAGCCGCCGGATGCAGCTCGAGTCAAAAGGCATTCTGACGCAGAAGCTGGTTGAGGCCGCGCGTGCTGCCGGCGCTGCGACCGGCGGCGAGGTCGAAATCAGCAATCTGACTGTCGATCAATTGCAACAAAGGCTCAATGCGGTCCGCCAGGGTATCTTTGTTTTCGGCGACGGACAGAATGACGTGCCTTATTCGCGACAGCGTGAAGACGAGGTGGTCGTTCGCATCAATGACTTGAACTCGCGCATCGCGGAAAACGAGACACGAGCGACCGAAGTTCAAAAGCAGCTGGTCAAAGAGGCAGGCCGCGTCAGCAGCCTTGAATCCGCAACTGCAATGGCGCCGTTCGACGGCGTTGTTTGGACCAGGAGTATCGTCAACGGTTCCAACGTCGTGCTGAACGACGAACTGATGCGCCTTCTCGACTGTCGAGAGCTGTTCGTGGATATCCTGGTCCCTGAGGTCAACTATGACGAGATTTATCCAGGACTCGTCGCTCAGGTGCGCTTGTTCGGCCGCAGCGATGTCTTCCAAGGTACGGTCGTGGCCGTCAGAGGCAGTTCGGCTTCGGTCGAGGCCGATTCCTTTGCCGCCAGTTTGCCGCCGTCGACACAACGCAATGCCCGCATTCGGGTTCGCCTCGATCCATCCTTCATGAACGACGACTTTGCGAACTCCTGCCAGGTCGGACGTACAGTGCAGGTACGGTTTTCCAAACACGGCATCAACGTATCCAACTGGGTCAAAAGCCTGTGGTTCAGTATCTTGTAGCGCTGGTTCCGACCTTTGTCGTTTTGGCCTTCTTCTTCCTGGGGCCGTTCAATTGGTCGCGCCTTCACACCTGGACACGGGCGGTGACCTGCGCGTTTGTCGCAGCAGTCGCACTGCGATACATGTTCTGGCGTTTGACCGAGACAGTGCTTCCCTATCCCGACGGCGGTGCGAGTTTCTACTGGGTCTGGATCCTCTTCATCGTCGAGATTCTGGCGTGCGTCGAAGTCATCCTTTTTCTGGTATTGATGAGCCGCTACGTCGACCGCAGCGCAGAAGCGGACAGGCTGGCGCGCGTTTTCTTTGCGCGGGAGCAGCGTGAGCTGCCGACTGTCGATGTTTTCATTCCCACCTATAATGAGCCGCTCGACGTGCTCGAGCGAACCATCATCGGCGCCCGCGCGCTGGATTATCCTGCCGACAAATTGAATGTGTATGTGCTTGACGATCAACGCCGAGATTGGCTGAAGGCCTATTGCGAGGAAAAGAACGTCATCCACGTCACGCGCGGCGACAACAGCCATGCCAAAGCAGGCAATATGAACAATGGGCTGAAAGTCAGCTCGGGCGAGTTTATTGCGATCTTCGACGCCGATTTTGTTCCCTATCGACATTTCCTTCGCCGGACGCTGCCCTTCTTTGGCGATGACAGCATCGGCATCGTCCAGACGCCTCAACATTTCTTCAATGTCGATCCGGTGCAATCAAACCTTGGCCTGGAGAATATCTGGCCGGACGAGCAGCGCTTGTTCTTCGACGAGATCGCGCCCAGCCGGGATGCCTGGGACGTCAGTTTCTGCTGCGGGTCATGCTCGATTGCCCGCCGCAAGGCCGTCGACGCGATCGGCGGGTTTCCGACGGAGTCGATCACAGAAGACCTGCTGACAACTCTTTCGATGCTCAACAAAGGCTACAAGACGCGCTATCTGAACGAGCGGCTATCGATGGGACTGGCCGCCGAAAACCTGACCGGATATTTTGTGCAGCGTGAACGGTGGTGTCAGGGGGGTATTCAAACCCTTTACCTGTATAATGGCCCGCTGCGCGGCCCGGGATTGACGCTCTTTCAACGGATCATGTTCCTGCCGGCATCATGGCTGGTGCAGTACCTGGTCCGCTTCACGATATTGCTCGTCCCCATCGTCTATCTTTGGTTCGGCCTGCTCCCGCTCTATTTCACTGATATAGCCGATTATGTCTCTCATCAGGTGCCGTTGCTGGCGGCGTATTTTCTACTGATGCTGTGGATCACGCCGACCCGCTATTTGCCTGTGATTTCCAGCGCCGTCGGGACCTTTGCGACATTCCGCATGTTGCCGACCGTGGTCTCCAGCCTGGTGAGGCCATTCGGCAAGGCGTTCAGGGTGACGCCAAAGGGCAGCGGCAATGAGTCGAACCAGTTCGACCGCTACAGCTTTACCTGGATCGCAAGCGTAGTCACGATCACCGTCCTTGGTCTGCTGGTCAACGTCGTACCGGAAACGTCGCATGTACAAGGCCAGTTTTCGCCGGTCGCGGCCTGGTGGTCAGGTATCAATATCGTCGTCCTGCTCATCGCGTCGCTCATCTGCTTTGAGAAACCCCGGCGCCTGTTTCATGCGTTCAAGCTCGATGAGCCCGCCGTCGTCGACGATGTCTCCGGCCAAATCGTCAGCCTGGCACTGGACAAGGCCGTCGTTGCAGTCCCCACCATGGCCCGATTTCAATCCAAATCGGTCATGCTGAAACTCCCCGGCTTCGCCCCGTTCAAAGCGGAGCTCGGACAGGTCACTCAGCGAGGAAGGAGCGTAAGTCGCAGCGGCGACAAGCAAGCCTATTACCTGCATCTGTATTTCGAACTCAGCGGCGCTGCTCGCGACAGCATGATTGTCAAACTCTACACCGGTCAATATTCGCGGGATATTCGCGACATCGACAAGGTTGCCGTCTCTCTTAATCTGTTGTTGCGGTCATTCGGGCGAACGCGCACCTTGTAGCCCGGCTCACGCGAGAGTTCGTCGCGTCTTTGACAAAGTTGACCTCGCTTGATCGCCTTGAAGGGATCCGAACCCGCGGCCCGTTGTTGCGAAAGCCTTGTGCTCGCAAAAGCGCCGACAGGAAATATTGCGGTACAAATTTTGGCTGAGCACAAATCGACGAATGTCGGAAACTCTCGATCCCGATGCGTGGCCAGTTCCATTGATCCATTTCCCAACTCTGGGAACTGTGCCTCAAGTGAATCAATTGCGGCTGGCGGCGATCAGGGCGTGAGCGGCATCGCGGAGCAAACCCGTTGCTTCGCCGGGTTCGAAGACCTGCATGCTGACAAAGGCGCCGTTGATCAGCACCGCGAGTTGGCCGGCAAGCCGGTCGGGCGCTGCAACCGCCAGTCTCCCGGCGATGATCTGCAGACGCCGCCGCATTTCGCGCATGTGGGCTTCGGCGACTTTGCGGGCGGGGTGACCGGCTTCGGGAAACTCGGCAGCCGTGTTGATCTGCGGGCAGCCACGGTAATTATCCCGCCCGACCCGCTCGCCGATCCACTCGAAATGGGCGTCGAGTTCGGCCCCGGCGTCGTCCGCGTGCTGTTCGGTTACCTGGTCCCAGGTGCTCCAGAAGTCCAGGTCCTCGCGCTTCAGGAAGGCCGCGATCAAATCGTCCTTTGTGCCGAAATGCCGGTAAAGGCTGGTTTTGGCGACGCCGGATTTTTCAACCACCAGATCGACGCCGACGGCACGCACGCCGCGCCGGTAGAAGAGCTCCGACGCCGTCTCGAGAATTCTGTCCCGCACCTCGTTCACGGCCGGCGCGGGTGCGTTCGCTGTGCTTTTCGTCATTTGTGTATCTCCAATTCAGTCATCCTAGCAGAAAGTTGGTTGACACGCTACAGACCTGTATGTTTTATTGAGTACAGACAGGTCTGTATCGATGGAGAGAGCAATGACCACCACCCAACAAGCCGACACTATCAGAACACCACCCGCGTCCGTGGCGGTGCTTGGCGTGAATGGCCATACCGGCCGTTTTGTCGTCGCTGAACTGTTGCGGCGCGGGCTGAAGCCGATTGCGATCGGACGGAGTGCCGAACGTTTGGCGGAGGCGGGCTTTGCGGAACGCGGCGTCGAATGCCGGGAAGCAGCGATAGAGGATGACGCGGCGCTGGACCGGGCACTCACTGGTGCGGCAGCGGTCATCAACTGCGCCGGCCCGTTCATGGACACGGCCGACGCGGTCGTGCGTGCGGCGTTGCGGGCCGGCATCCATTATCTCGACGTAACGGCCGAACAGCCAAGCGTACAGGCGACGTTCGAGCGGCACGAGGCTGCGGCTCGGAAAGCCGGCGTAGCCGTCATCCCGGCCATGGGATTTTACGGCGGACTGGCCGACCTGCTGGTGGCTGCCCTGATGGACGAATGGCAACACGCCGACACTGTCGAAATCCGAATTGCGCTCGACAGTTGGCTGCCCACGAAAGGCACGCGCGTGACCGGGGAAAAGAACACCGCAAAGCGCCTGGCGGTCAGCGGCGGCCAGCTTGGGCCCGTGCACCAGCCGCCGGCCGAGAAAGTTTCCGTTTTGCCGGCCCCGTTCGGCCGGCAGACATTCGTCGAGCTCCCATTTTCAGAAGTGCCGCTGATCGCCCGCCATGTCAGGACCAAGGAGCTGCACAGCTTTCTCAGCGCGATAGCCCTACGGGATGTTCGGGATCCATCGACGCCCCCGCCCCAAGCCATCGATGAAACCGGACGTTCGGCGCAGCGCTTCGCCGTTGAGGTGATCGTCACGCAAGGCAACCTGCGCCGCCGGAGTCTCGCCCAGGGGCAGGACATCTATGCCGTTACCGCGCCGATCATTTGCGAAGCGGTCCAGCGTATCCTGTCCGGTGACATCCGCGATACCGGGGCAAAGCCACCGGCTGCCATCTTCCATGCCGCGAGTTTCCTGGACGCGCTCGGCCCCAATCTGTCGATCGAGACATCGGAAACCCCGGATTTTCAGAAGGTCCATCCATAAATGGCGTGAGGGACCTCAAGTCTCCAGCGTAATTTGAGAGCCTGTTGCTGCACAACTCCCCGCGAAACCACCCACTTTAATCGTCCAGAACAATCTGTGTGGAAGACGTCCCTCGCAAAAGTCGGGCATTTTGCGAGGGACCTCTGCGACACTCACAATCGGCACGCCACTCAAGGCGATCATAGGGCATCGATTCATAGGGCATCGATCTTAATTTAGGCGGTTGCCGCCTGTTCCAAACAAATGCACCTTCGACAGGTCAGGGGCGATCGAGATTTGTTGTCCCGGTTCCAATTCGACCCGTTCCCGCAGAAGCAGGCTGATATCAGCGTTCCCGAGCCTGGCGTTGATGTGGGTTTCCGATCCGGTCGGCTCGACAACGACGATGGTAGCCGGCACGCCGTCCTCGCGGATCACCATATGCTCGGGGCGGATGCCATAGGTGACGGCGTCCGCCTTTTGCTGACCGGGCGGCAGAGGCAGGTTGGTTCCGTCCAAAACGAAGCTGCCGCCGCTGACCTTGCCTTCGAACAGGTTCATGGCGGGCGAGCCGATGAAAGAGGCGACGAAGGTGTTTGCCGGCCGGTCGAAGAGCTCGAGCGGCTTGCCGATCTGCTCGACGCGGCCGCTGCGCATCACGACGATTTTGTCGGCCATGGTCATGGCTTCGATCTGATCATGGGTGACATAGACGGTGGTGGTCTTCAGCCGCTGATGAAGCTCCTTGATTTCCGCCCGCATCGTTACACGCAGCTTGGCGTCGAGATTCGAGAGCGGCTCGTCGAAGAGAAAGACCTGCGGGTGACGGACGATTGCGCGGCCCATGGCGACGCGCTGGCGCTGGCCGCCCGACAGCTGTTTGGGCAATCTGTCGAGGAGAGGTCCGAGCGCCAGGATGTCGGCCGCCTCCCTCACCTGCTTTTCGATCGTCGACTTGTTCCGCCCCTGGAGCTTCAGAGCGAAGCCCATATTCTCCGCAACGGTCATGTGCGGATAGAGCGCGTAGCTCTGGAAGACCATGGCGATATCCCGCTCCTCCGGCGCCACGTCGTTCATGACCCGGCCGCCAATGCGGATTTCGCCGTCGCTGATCTCCTCCAGCCCTGCGAGCATTCTGAGCAGCGTAGACTTGCCGCAGCCCGAGGGGCCGACGAGCGTGACGAATTCGCCGTCCTCGATATCGACGGAGACGCCGTGGATCACCGGAACGGCACCATAATGCTTGCGGGCTTTGTCTATCGTCACCGATGCCATGTCGTTTCATCCTCCAGAAATTAAAGACCGAGCTGCCAGATTTCGGCGGCGAGCATATTGCCCTCGGGCGCGGTCAGTCGCACCGAGCTTACGCCCTTGAAGCCGGGCAGCCGCTTGGTTCCCGTCCAGCGGCCATCGTCGGCGAAGACTTCGATCGAGCCCGCATCGAGGAATATCCGGATGGTCGAGGGGCGTGCGCCGGCGGCGATATAGCGGGGGGATGTCTTGGCATTCGCCACCGAAAAGGGAATGCTCAGCCCATCATCGTCCAACTGAACCGCAACAGTTGCTTCGGAATGTTCGAATTCCAAACGGAACGCGTTGCCGGCTTCCTTCAGCGTCAGCAGGATTTCGACGGAGCCGTTGGCGAGAGAGACAGCTTGGCCTTCCAGAAGGCCTCCGACATCCAGTCGGTGCCGCCGCAGGCTTTCCGCAGCGGCGACCGGCGGGGTGATCAGTGCCCCGCTTTGCAATGCCAGCCGGCGCGGCAGGGTCATCGCCGTCGGCATGTCGATCTCTCTGGAAATATCCGTCCAGTTCGCAAGCCATGCGATGCCGACCGGGCCGGTATCGTCGACGAAGGCCTGGAACGCGTAGGCATCCGTGCCGAAATCCAGTTCCTGTTCAAATTCTACGGAGAACTTTTGGCCATCGAAACGTCCGACTGTCGCAAGCGTCATGTTGCGCCGGCCGGTTGCCGGGTCGCGGCTTGTGAGAAGACCGAAGATCAGGGCCCAGCGCGTCGCCGGGTCAGCTGCCGGACCGTCGAGCGGCACCATGCAGGGGCACTCCGCCGCCGTCATCCCGAAGCGGTTTTCGCGGTGAAGTATGCCGAGGAACGTCCATCCCGTCGCTGCAATCGGGTCATCCGTTTCGTAGAGCAGGATGACTCCACCCTCGCGGTCCCGCGTGCCCAGCAACATCTTCCATTTGCCGTCAGGGCCTGAAAAGACGTAAGGGTCGCGGAAGTCGGTCGTCAGGCCGAGCCCTTCGGGACGCGCCGGCAGGATCAGGCTTGCCGGCTCGACATTGACAAGATCGCGGCTGGTGGCCGTGAACTGAACCTGCTCCTCCGGTTCCCGGTCCTTCATATGCTCGGTGAAAAAGATGCGAATTCCGGTATCATCGAGCGCGATCGCCGAGCCGGAAAATGCCCCGCCGCGTCCATCGGCCCGCGCGGCGAGTTCATCCGAAGGCGGAAGAAAGATCGGGAGATGCGTCCAGCGAAGATAATCGTCCGAGACTGCATGACCCCAATGCATGTTGTTCCAGCGAAGGCTATGGGGATAATGCTGGTAGAAGAGGTGCAGCTTGCCGCCGAAACGCCCGAACCCGTTGGGATCGTTCATCCAGCCGAAAGGTGGGCGGAAGTGATAACCGCCCGGAACTTCGGGGGTAGCATTGGAAGGGCGGACATAAAGCAGCCGGATGCCTTCCTCGAGAACGCGGGGCGGGAGAAAGGCATAAAGGACCGATATTTCGGTCGTAACGGGATCGTAGGAGAAGGCAGCCTCTCCGCCTTTTTCCAGCGTCAGCAACCGAAATTCGAATTCATGCGGATTAGAAGTTTCGACAGCACCGGCTGGGTCGCCGTCGACATGTGCCGTCAGCCTTCCCGCGGCGCCGTGCGACGCCTTGATCCAGGCATGGATCGTCGACCCCTCGGGCAGGACGGCGCTGATCGTCTCCAGCCCGCCTTCATCGGACGGAGAAATCGCTTGGCTTGTCATCAATTCAACCTTTCACGGCAGAGCCGATAAAGGAACTCACGAACCAGCGCTGGAATGCGAGGTAGAGTCCCAGGATCGGGATCATCATCAAAACGGAGGCTGCCATCGCACGATCCCAGTAGATGCTGTCCTGTCCGAAGAAGGTGGCGATGGCCACCGCGATCGGCCGGGCATAATCGGTCTGCGTGACGAGGATCGGCCAGAGATACTGGTTCCAGGTCTCGATACCCATGAGGATCGACACGGTGGCGAGCGCGGGCAGGCTGAGCGGCAGGAAGATGGAGCGATAGACCCGGAAAAAGGATGCGCCATCGATCTCGGCCGCCTCCAGCAATTCTTTCGGCAGCTGCGCGAAGAACTGGTAGAACAGGAAGATATAGAGGGGGCTGGCGACCCAGGGCACGATCTGCACCGCGAAGGTGTCGGTTATTCCCGCCCGGGAAACCATGATCACCAGCGGCATGATGATGCTTTCCTGCGGGATCACATAGAGCGCGATTACGATCGACAGGATGACGGCACGGCCCTTGAACGATCCCCAGGCCAGGACAAACGCGGCCATCGAATTCACAATCAGGCCGGAACAAACCGTTGTGACCAGGATGATCAGCGAGTTGATGAGGTAGCGTCCGAAGGCGAGTTCGCCTGAGAGGTGGCCGACCTCGGCATAGTTGGAAAGCGTCGGGTTCGACACCCAGAAGGCCCGGAAGCTGCCCATATCGGCCAGAATCTGGAACCGGTCATCCTTGAGGCTTGCCACGACCAGGAGCAGCAATGGAGAGACGATCACCAATGCGATGATGAAAATGCATATCGTCTGGATGATGCGGAGAACCGTTGCGGCGGAACGGGGCCGCGCCGTGCGGGCCTGCGGGATCGAGAGTGCGATATCAGACATCGAAACGCCTCAGGAGCTGGCGCTGGATCAGCGCGATGACGAGAACGATCACGAACAGGATGACCGAAACGGCGGAGGCATAGCCCATCTTCTGCTCTTCGAAGCCGGAACGGACCATGTAGTGCACCACCGTTTCGGTGCTGCTCTTCGGGCCGCCCTGCGTGAGGATGGCGAGCTGGGTATAGAGCTTGAACGCCTGGATGGTCGTGATCACCAGCACGAAGACATGGGTCGGCCGCAGGCCGGGCATGGTCACATGCCAGAAGCGGCGGAAAGCGTTTGCACCGTCGATCTTGGCGGCATCGTATAGTTCGTCCGGAATGCCCTGAAGGCCGGCGAGGTAGACGATCATCTGAAAACCGTAGGCCTGCCAGGCCGAGAGCAGGACGAGCGAGAACATCGCCCATTGCGGATCGCCGAGCCAATCGATCGGCTGGATCGCTCCGCCGGAGAGAAAGCCGAGGATCTGGTTGAACGGTCCCGTCGGATACTGGAACAGGGTGCCCCAGATGACGCAGACCACGACCATCGAGGTGATCGCCGGCAGGAAGAACATGCCGCGCAGCAGATTGCGGAACGGCAGCTTCTGATGCAGCAGGAGCGCTGTTGCGAAAGCCAGGCCGCACTGCGCCGGAATGATCCAGAAGGTGAAGCGCGAGACGTTCCAAAGGGCGGTCCAGAAAAGATCGTCCTGGAAGATGCGAATGAAATTGTTAAACCAAACGAAGCGGACGGGCGTCGGCCGCGGCACCAGAGGCTGGTTGGTCATCGCCGTCCAGAAGGACAAGAGAAACGGCAGGATGAGAAAGAGGGTCAACAGGATCACGGCCGGCGCGAGCATGGCCGCTTCCTGCATCAGCCGCCCCTTGTCATGCCGGCGCGCCGGAGCCTTTCGGACGGATGTCGAAGATGTCGATTGTTGCATGACCATGCAGTTCCTCCTTTCCAAGCGCGGATGCCGGTCCCGCCCTGCGATGTCTGCCGGAGACATCGCAGGGGTTCGACCTGTCGGCAGCGATGCGCTTATTGCTCGTCGCCGAACGGCGGATATCCGTCATTGTCCTCGATATCCTCATCGATCTTCTTGGCGGCTGACGTCAGCGCCTCCTTGGGATCGCCACCGTTGAAAGCCTCGTCGACGGCCTGCATGAAGGCCGAGGTGATTGTCGGATAGGCTGGATGCGGCGGGCGCGAGACGGCCGTCTTCGACGCCTGTTCGAAGGCGATCGCCATCGGGCCGCCATTTGCATAGAGCGGAGATTCGGCCGCGAAACTCTTCAGGCCGGGATATCCCGACTGGCTCGCGACATAAGCCCGATACTCCTTGTCCTTCAGCAGGAAGCTGATGAATTTGGCCGCGATATCGGGATGTTTCGACGTCTTGGTCATCGCCCAGATCCAGGTGCCATTGGGGCTCGCGGCCCTGGCGCCGAACTTCGGAAGCGGCAGCACGACGATGTTGTCCTTCATGGTCGCGGCGGCCTCGGCATAGACCCAGTGGCCGCCGAGGGCCAGCGCTGCGGGATTGCCTTCGGCGAAGAACTGGTTGGTTCCGGCCGACTGCGGGACGACCCAGCCGTTCTTGACCCATTTCTGCATCATGGTGAGAGCATCGACGCAGGAGTCGCTGTCGAGCGTGCCCTCGGATTTCCAGGCCTTGCGATCGATCAGATCGCAGCCGGCCGATTGCAGGATCGGACTATAGGCATAGGTGATCCACTCCGTCTTGATGCCGTAGCCGCGGAAGGTGTCGATCGGCCACTTTACGCCGTCGAGCTTCGACAGCTTCTCGAGATAGGTTTCGAACTCCTCCCGGGTCCAGGCATCGTCGACGGATTTCGGGATGCGGGCGCCGATCGCTTCGAGATATTTCTTGTTGCCGTAAAGAACCACCGACGAGTCGGTCAGGCCGATTGCATAAAGGTCCTTGTCGATCGGGTATGTGCCCTGGGCGATGTTAGACGCCGTCATGTCGTCGAGGAGGTCTTTGTCGATCAGCGGCTTGATCGGCTGAAGATAGCCCGACCAGACGTAATTGGCGAGGAACGGCGCATCGAGTTCCATGACATCGGGTAGTTGCTTGGCCATCACGGCGGCGCTGAACTTCTCGTTATAGGCATCGTGCGGCGCGTAGATGAACTGCACGTCGACATCGGGATTGGCCGCCTCGAACCGTTCGGCGACCTTGCCATAGGCGGCGACAAAGCCGGGATCGCCCTGATGCATGACCTGGATTGTGGTCTTCTCGGCTGCATCAGCCCATGGGGCAGATAGGGCCGAAGACAGGATAAGCGACCAAAGTAAACGATTACCCATTGGAATTCCTCCTCAATTGAATGGGCCTCTCTCAATTTATACGGATGCCCGCTCCACCAGCTGGAACGGTAGTTTCTGCACCCCGACCGGAAGCCGGTCTTCGGCAAGCAGGATTTGCGCGGCCTGACGGCCCATGGCGCGGTGCGGCAACGCCATGGTGGTCAGCGGCGGGTCGAGACGCGAGGCGATCTCGACCTGGTTGTCGAAACTCGCAACAGCGACGTCGTCGGGAATGGTTGCACCAGTCCGGCGCAACGCGGCGTAGACCTCCATCGCCACACGGTCATTGCCGCACAGGATAGCATCGGGGCGCCGGGGGCCATTCATCAGATCATGCACATGCGCATGGACGAGACTAGGGGCGCGATCGCTGTAAATCGCTTTGCTGACCGCGGGCAATACGATGGCCCCTGCCCCGTCGACGCCCGCATGATCAAGTGCCTGCCGAAAGCCCTGTTCGCGCAGTTCGCCGGCGAGCAGTCCCGGCAGATTGATGAAGGCGACATTGCGTCGGCCGGCATCGAGCAGGTAGTTGGTAATCTCGACCCCCGCTCCCGTTTCGTCGGGCACCAGGGAGGTGACGCGATCGCTGGTATCTCGGCAGTTGATCATCACTCCCACCGCCGCGGCAAATTCGGGCGGCAGGTCGACTTTCTTATGATACATGGCCGCGTAAGCAATCGCGCGAGGGCGAAACTGGCGCATCTCGTCGAGGATCGATGCAAGGCTCCGATGGCCCCCTAGCGTCATCGCGAAGACAGCCATGTCGGCAGCGCGCACGGCGCCGTCGAGCCCCCGGATGATCTCCGTTGCGAAAGGCGAGGTGATCAGGTCATCCGCGACCAGACCGACCAGTGGCATCCAGCCCTGCCGCATGCTGCGGGCGGCGAAATTGGTGACGTAGCCAAGCTCCTCGGCGATCTCCTTGATCCGCAGCCGGGTTTCATCCGACATGCGGGCCGAGCCGCCATGCAGCGCACCTGACACCGTCTTGACGGAAACGCCCGCGCGGGCGGCTATGTCGTTGAGTGAAGCAGTCATGGGTTCGCTTGGGTTATCGATTACCCAATCCGATACCAATCGCGTTCCGTCGAGTCAAGCCTGAAATCTGCCGAAGGGACGGATGCGCGTATGCTGTCGCTTGACCGGCCCACAAAAAACCCCGCCGAAGCGGGGTTCTTTGTGCGGAGACGCTATCAATTGTTGTGGGCTGCGCAGGCCTCATCCATTGGCGTGGCGTTGCTCGTGCCGCCCTGCGTCTGGAGCTTCGCGGAGTTGTTGACCGGGTCGGGGCACTTGGTCTTGTCCATCTTCATTGCGCCGCCGGTCGTGGAGCCAGTCGTGGTGCTATCCATCGCCATCGGCTTCTTGGCCTTCGTGTCGGTCGTTGCGCCGCCACCCTGATCGGCCTGGTTCTTGTCGATCGTGGCGCCGGCCGGAGCCGGATTGGACTGGGCGAAAGCCGACGTGGCCATGCCGAGGGCGAAAAGCGAAGCTGCTACGAGTTTCATACGCATCTGGATGTCCTCCTTGGGAACTTTGCGTGCTTGGCCTATCCACAACCTCGCCGGCACAGCATTGTTCCGCGGATGCTTATAAATGCGCACATACAGCGTTGAGCTTATTTTGCGTAAAGCGCGCGCGATCGTTCGAGGTGTTTGAGGAGCGCCATTTCCGAGCCGTCGACGTCATTGGCTTCGGGGCGGTCGACGATTTCGTCGTGTTCGGCGAGCGTGAACTTTTCCTTGCCGGTCCAGATCAGCATCTCGGTATGATATTCCTTCAGCCAAGCCAGCATGGCTTCGCTGACGGCGACGTAAATCGGGTTGCCTGAGATCTGGGCGATGCGGGTGTGGAACTCCATATCGGCATCGATGAACTCTTCGGCCCGACCGAGCGACAAGCGCTGGCGCTCGATGATGTCCCTGAGGTCGCTCGCGGGCCATGCCGCGCTCGAAGAAGATGCGGGCGCTTTTCAGATGCTCGAGTGAATCGGCCGATTGCGACGGCATGATCTTGGCGGTGAGGTCGACCTGGCGGAAGATCGACTTTGCCGTCAGCCTCAGGACCTTCGCCGTTCGCCGTCCGAAATGCTGACGAGACCTTTGTTGGCCAGCGACTGCATGGCCTCGCGGATGGTCGGCCGGCCGACGCCGAAGCGCTCCATCAGCACCCGTTCGGACGGCATTTCATCGCCGGGCTGAAGCTCGCCCGGCGCCGCCTCGGCTGCCATCACCCCGGCGATGGCGAAATTCATTCACCAGCACCATAATGGTTAGCTCAATGATCTACACCGGGTCTGGCTGACAAGGACGGCAATGCTGAGCCCTTCCGCAAAGTTTGGCTACAGGCATCGCTGCGAGCATGGCGACTTGTAATCTCCAAATCTCGCCGATAGGTTGTCGGCCGACGATGAGGTAGCCAAGACATGCACGTTCGAAAAGCCGCACGCTCCGATGCCGAGGAATTGAGTGCTTTGCTGAACGAGATCATCCGAGCCGGCGGAACCACAGCACTGGAGACCCCACTTTCGGCCGCCGAGTTCGCCGACTGGTTTATCGATGGCGAGTTTCCTCTTGTCTGCCATGTTGCAGAGCACAATCAATCGCTGGTCGGCTTTCAATCGCTGAGCGTATACGGCGATCCGCCAAAAGGGGTCGCCGACATCGCCACCTTCGCCCGAGTGAACTCGAAGACCCCAGGCGTCGGCAGCGCGCTTTTTCCCGCGACAAGGGACGCAGCGAAAGAGCTCGGGCTCGAATTCATCAATGCAACCATCCGCGCCGACAATGTCAGCGGACTTGGCTACTACGCGAAGATGGGCTTTGAGACCTATGACAGGCTGGTCCAGGTGCCACTACAGGATGGGACGCCGGTCGACAGGATCAAGAAGCGTTTCCGCGTAGGCGCCGGGGATCACACGGCGCCTCACGCCTGAGGAGCCGATGGCATTACCCGAGGATTTTGATGCGGCAGGGCGCGTGCTGCCTGGTCGCGGTCAGTGATATGCGGTGACGGATTCGAGTCTTCTAGCCCGGCATATTAAGCCTATGACGAAGCAACGTAGTTTTTTGCAAGGGAAGCGAAATCGTATTTAACTTCCGCCACAAGTCCCGACGGTTTGAGAGTCTCGCCACGCCCATTGATCGTGATCGGTCCGATTGGCGGATCCGCAGACCCAAAAGACCCAGGAGGCGGGAGGGATCGAAGCCATAACCGGAGATTAGTCATGCCCGATGCCTTGTTCACCGCCGAGGAACTTGCCTTGATCCGCCGCGCTTACGCCCATCAGGTGGTGGCAACCGCGGCAACGACGAACCCGCGCATCGAGGCTGCCTTTGCCGCTGTCCCTCGTGAAAAATTCCTCGGTCCGCCGCCATGGCAGATCGCCAATCTAGGTGGCGGATATCGCCCGTTGCTTTCCTCGGACGTGGTTCTGGCCTATCAGGATGCGCTGTTCGCCTTGCAGCCCGACAAGGGCGTCAACAATGGCAGTCCGTCGCTGCACGCCCGCCTCCTGGCGGAGCTGGACGTCCAGATCGGCGATCACATCGCTCATATCGGTGCCGGCACCGGTTATTATAGCGCCATTCTCGCGGAGTTGGTGGGCGCCACCGGCCACGTCCATGCCGTCGAGATGGATCCCGATCTGGCCGGCCACGCGCAGGCGGCACTTGCCGATCGGGCCAATGTCAGCGTCATCACCGCCGACGGCAATCAATGGCCGCAGCAGGAGGTGGATGCGATCTACGTGAATTTCGCCGTCGGGCGTCCTGCGGCGCCCTGGATCGAAAGGCTGCGACCTGGAGGGCGCCTGGTGTTGCCACTCGGCGTGCCGCGCCAGGGCCGGCCGGCGAATGGCGGTCGTCATGCGTCCCATGGCGCCGCGCTTCGTATCGATCGCGGCGCGACCGGATATGCGGCGCGTTGGATCGGCAATGCCTATTTCGTCTGCGCCAATGGCGGATTGACGACCGACGAGCAAGAGGTGGAGAAGCTGACGACCGCCTTCAAGCGCGGCGGCATCGAGTTCATCAAAAGCCTGCTCTGGAAGACGGAGCCGCGGATAGGACGCTGCTGGTATATCGGCGACCAATGGGCGCTCTGCTACGACGAGGCCTGAAGCCTTCATTCGGCGAGGGTCGGTCTATCGAAGCTTGACGCAGGCTCACTAATGCCTCCCCCCTGGCGCGACCTGGCGGCGGCATCTGAGGTGTTCTCTCGGAACAGGCGGCCAAACCCGAAGTGAAGATCAGTGACCAGCGACTCGATCGGCTGCATTTCTGGTGCGTCGCTCGCAACCTGCGCATGGGATGACGGCGACAATCGGTTCCTCTGCCGGCGGCAACGCGACGGCCGCGTCGCGATAGACGATGCAGGCACTTTGTTGGGCTGGCTCCGCAGACCTCGGATTTATTCGAGGAGCGGATCGACGGGTATGGAAACGGCAGGGGTCGCCAAATAACGAAAGCCCGGCGCGGGAGTGGAGCGCCGGGCTTCGATAGTGACCGACAGCCTTGGGGGGAGGAATGCTGTCCGTCGGACCGAAGCGGCTCGGAGGGGTTAAGCGCTTCGGTCCGCCATGAGGTAGTGCTGCGATGCGGCGAATTCAAGCTTGGCTGCTGGGCGGCGTGACGGTGACGCCGGAGGAGGATCGAAATAGCCGCTGCTTCTGATGGGCGCTGGCGGATTGTGCGTGGCGTTGTCCGCGGACAACTTCGGCTGCGGCTCTGGAATGGTTGCCTGTTGTCCGCGGACAACTGCTAGCAATTCCGTTCTCTCTGCCTACTCTTTGCACGTCGTCGCTGGCCGTTAGCGCGCGGCATAACCTCTCCTCCGTCATTCCTGTGCTTGTCACAGGAATCCAGCCGGCTTGCGTCTGCAGGCCGAAGGAACTCTTGAGCAACAAGAGTGGGTCTAGTGACGTGGCTACAGCAACGCACCTACTAGTCGGCGAGACGGCTCCAAATCTTCCGCCGCGTGCACACGCGGCTGCTGGATTCCTGTGACGAGCACAGGAATGACGGAGGGTGAGGTTGTGCCTGGTTTCCAATTCAAGGCTTGCCCCACCTATGAGGGCTGAAGCTTAGGCGGCGCGGACAACGATCAGTCATCATCCTGGTGAGGTGCACAGGGCGGAAGCTTGAAGGACACGCCCCAACGCCGCCTGTTGTATTCTTCGTCGTCGGTGCTCCGGCCTCGCACTTCCAGGCGCGCCTGTAGGGCGCCTCACCAACCGTGTTGTTGGGGCTGTTCCATGGCGTTCGTCTTTTGAGAATGGTGTTGATCATGATG
Organism: Rhizobium leguminosarum bv. trifolii WSM2297; assembly: GCF_000271845.1. The sequence goes on from NZ_JH719393.1 coordinate 673,831, forward strand.
ATGAATTTTCGCATGGCGGCGACGAGGGCGACCTTGGGCGGATTGCCAGCATCGCGCAGCCGTTTGTGGAAGGCTTTGATGGCCGGGCTGCAGTGGATGGCCGCGAGCGTTGCCGTGTGGAGGGCGCATCGGACGGTGGCGCGGCCGCCAGCGATATGGCGCCGGCCGCGCCAGGTGTCGCTGTCGTGGGCGATAGGGGCGACGCCGACGAGGGCTGCGAGTTTCTTGTCGTCGATGGCGCGAGTTCGGGCAGTTCGGCGATCAGCACGGCGGCGCCGACCTCGCCGATGTCCGGGATCGTCAGCAGAAGGTCGCGGCGTGCGGCCATGTCGGGCTCGGCCTCGCTGGCGAGCGCGATGGCGGCATCGACGCGGGCGATCTGCGCCATGAGGGCGGCGAGCGTCTTGCCGGTCAGCGCTGCCACGGCTTGCGACGCAGCCGCCATGTCGACGAGCTGGCGGCGTCGAGTGAAGAGGGCAGCGAGCGCGATGCGGCCGTCGTCGAAATGGGGGATCTGTGCCGGCCGCATCGCTCTGGCGGAGTGGAGAATGACGCGGGCCTGATCGTTGTCCGCGCCGCCTAAGGTGAAGTTCTGATAGGTGGGTAAGCCTTGAATCGGAACCGAGGCACAGCCTTACTCTCCGTCATTCCTGTGCTCGTCACAGGAATCCAGTGGCCGCGTGTGCACGCGGCGGAGGATTCGCAGCCGCCTTGCCGTCTAGTCGCCGCATTGCTGTAGCCACGTCACTGGATCCGCTCTCTTGTTCCAGAGTCCTTTCGGCTTGCAGACGCAAGCCGGCTGGATTCCTGTGACAAGCAAAGGAATGACGGAGGAGGAGAGGGTGCGCCGCAGCTTGAGCCGTGCTTAAGGCAGGCGGGGACCAGACATACAAGGGGTGGGCCGAGAATCCTGGATTGTCAGTGGTTGTCCGCGGACAACGCCACGCAGAATTCGCCAGCACTCATCATTAGCTGCGGCGATTTCGGCCTCGTCCGGCGCCACCCGTCACGCCAACGGACAGCTTCCAAGAGAACCTAATCCTTGTACGCAGCCCCAGGCCGGTCCTCGAAGGACACGCCGCAACGCTGGCCATTCGTTGGGCGTCGGGGCACTCGCCTGGTTCTTCGAGGTTCCTAGGGGCATGAAGCGCTGGTGGAGCTGGAAGTTATCTTCGATGCGCTGAGGGCGATGTTTGCCGTGGACTGCGCGAGCGCCTCTTGTGGGCTATCTCCCGCGGCGCTATTGATACGGGGGCATCGTTTCGTGCTTGATGGCCAACGTCCGAGCTAGGGCGGTAGACGAAATTCGGGGCAAAATCGCGTTTTGCCCATCGCGCGAAGCCCGAATTTGCCGCTGGGGCCCGACAAAGTCGCCGAGCCGGCGGTCGTGTCCAGATATTCCCTAAGCTGCAGTGATGAAACCAAAGTCCTGTTTTGTTTCCGTATTTGGATAGTTATCAAATAAAATCAAACGATTATGATCTGAGTAATCGGTCCAGGTTTCCGCTCTGCAGCCCTCAATGGCCGCGGCCTCCCCTCCCCTGCGCTTCGAATCTCCGCGACAAAGCAACGGCTTGCATCCTTTTGCGGCACCCGGCGTTATCCACGCAGCAAATCGGAGGATAGGGTAATGGCAGATGCGCTCCCGCTCAAGAGATTGTCCATCGCCGCTGCGATGATGGCAGCGGCGATCGGGGCATTTGTGCTGATGCAGTCAAGGCAGGGCGATGCGCTGGCCCCGCCCGCCGAACCCCGCGCAATTGACGATCATGGTCGCAGCGCCGCCGTGCCCGAGGCTATTCCGCTCAGCGGGCTTCGTGATGTGTTCTGGCGGCTTTACCACGAAGTCCTGAACGACCGGGTGACACTCATTGCCGCGGGTGTGACCTTTTACCTGCTGCTGGCGCTGTTTCCCGCCATGGCCGCTCTGGTCTCTCTCTATGGGCTGATCGCCGATCCGATCACCATATCCGAGCATCTTCGCGAACTGGCCGGTCTATTGCCGCCGGGGGCCTTCGACCTTCTGGCCGATCAGATCAAGGAACTTGTCAGCAAGCGCGACAGTGCGCTCGGCATCACCTTCTTCGTCGGTCTCGGCATTGCGCTATGGAGCACGCATAGCGGCACGCTGGCGATCTTCGATGCAATGAATGTGGCCTATGAGGAGAACGAAAAGCGCGGCCTCATTCGGTTGAACCTCGTCGGCCTCTGCTTCACCTTCAGCGCCATGCTTCTGATGGTGGTCATGGTGGCGCTTGTGGGCGTCATGCCGGTTGTCCTCTCGTATCTCTGGCTCGATCAGTTCAAGGAGCACATGGCCCTTCTTCTGCGGTGGCCGCTGCTTCTGCTGGTCGTCGCGGTGGCGGTGACCTCCGTCTACCGCTTCGGCCCGAGCCGAGAGCCTGCCAAGCTGCGGTGGATGACGTGGGGTGCTGCTCTGACGACGGTCGCCTGGGCGGCGATGTCGCTTGCCTTCTCTTTCTATCTCGATCATTTCGCCAATTATAACGCGACCTACGGCACGCTCGGTGCGCTGATCGGCTTCCTCATCTGGATCTGGCTTTCCGTCGTCATTCTCGTCATCGGCGCAGAACTGAACGCGGAACTGGAACATCAGACCGCCAGGGACACGACGACCGGCACGCCGCTGCCGATGGGTGCGCGCGGCGCCTATGTCGCAGACACTTTGGGCGAGGCCGTCAACTGATCATTGAGGAGCATCATCGATGACTGCTCCTCTGATGCAGTTTTGATGTAGTTTATCCCTTGGGCAATCCCGACAGAGGAGACGATCATGACGGCCCCGCATCCTTCCAAAACGCATATCGGCAATCATGCACTGCATCCCGAAACGCAGATGCTGAATTACGGCTACGATCCCGAACTCTCGGAAGGGGCGGTCAAACCGCCGGTATTCCTCACCTCCACCTTCGTGTTCAATTCGGCCGAGGATGGCCGCGACTTTTTCGACTACGTTTCGGGCCGCCGCGAACCGCCGGCGGGGAAAGGCGCGGGTCTCGTCTATTCACGCTTCAACCACCCCAACAGCGAGATCGTCGAGGACAGGCTGGCCGTCTATGAGCGGACGGAAAGCGGCGTGCTTTTCTCATCCGGCATGGCGGCGATCGCCACCACCCTGCTGGCCTTCGTCAGGCCGGGCGATGCGGTGCTGCATTCGCAGCCACTTTACGGGGGAACGGAAACATTGCTGGCCAAGACCTTCCTGAACCTTGGCGTCGCCGCCATCGGCTTTGGCGACGGCGTCAGCGAAGACTCGGTGCAGAAGGCGGCGGAAGAGGCGATGGCCAAGGGCCGCGTTTCCGTCATCCTGATCGAGACGCCCGCCAATCCGACCAACGGCCTGGTCGATGTTGCGATGATCCGGCGCATAGCCGACGCGATCGGCGCAAAGCAGGGGCATACGCCGATCGTCGTCTGCGACAATACCCTGCTCGGCCCGGTCTTCCAGCGGCCGATCGAACACGGCGCCGATATCTCGCTCTATTCGCTGACGAAATATGTCGGCGGCCATTCCGACCTGATCGCCGGCGCCGTTCTCGGCCGCAAGGCCATCGTCAAGCAGGTCAAGGCGCTGCGCGGGGCGATCGGCACGCAGCTCGATCCGCATTCCTGCTGGATGCTCGGCCGCTCGCTGGAAACGCTGCAGCTGCGCATGGAGCGGGCAAACAGCAATGCGCGGGCCGTCGCCGATTTTCTGCGCGATCATCCGAAGGTCGAGAAGGTTCACTACCTGCCTTATCACGATCCGGACTCGCCGGCCGGCCGGACCTTTGCCGCGCAATGCACCGGCGCCGGCTCCACCTTCTCCTTCGACATCCGCGGCGGCCAGCCGGCCTCGTTCAAATTCCTGAATGCGCTGCAGGTGTTCAAACTGGCGGTCAGCCTGGGAGGTACGGAATCGCTGGCGAGCCACCCGGCCGCCATGACACATTCCGGCGTGCCCGCCGATGTCCGCCAGCGCATCGGCGTGCTGGAATCGACGATCCGTCTGTCGATCGGCATCGAACATCCGGACGATCTGATCGCCGACCTGGAAATGGCGCTGCAGGCGGCCTGACACGGCGGGGAAATCGATGCCCGGCGGCGCCGGGCATCGTGGGTAACGTCACTTGTCGTCGGTCGTCAGTTCCGTCTCGTCGGTATTCAGCACGAAGACCGCAAGCAGGCGAGCCGGCTTTGTCTTGCTGGCATTCTTGCTGACGGCATGATGGTCGCCCGGAAATTCGGGAAAGCTTTCGCCGGCCTTATAGACCTTCTCCGGCCCGTCATTGACCTTGCTGGTGATCGCCCCTTCGAGAACGGTGGCGTAGATGAAAGCCGAGGCCGGGTGCGTATGGCCGGGCGACGAGCCGCCGGGCCCATATTCGACGAGCACCGCCCGCATGCTCTTGCCGGGAACATTGGGAAGCTTCTGGTCGAAAACGACGCGAACCTTGGCGTCGCCGCCTGCAGCCTGAGCCTGAGTGCCGGCGGCAAGGACAATGCCGAGCGCGGCCGCCGAGATCATTTTTCTGAGCATATCTGGTCTCCTGTGTTGATGGGACGTGGTCTCGCCGCTAGCGCGGTTCAGGTTTCACGGAAGCGCAGAACCGCTTTAAGCTTTTGTTTTTACGCAATTCCGGACGGAAAACCGCTTCGCACTTTTCCTGGAATTGCTCTAGGCGCTCTTTTTCTGCGGCGGCTGCCGGCTCAGCCAATCGTCGAAGCGGATCCGGCCGAGCCGCGCCTGCGGCCCCGTTACCAGCGAGTTATCCTCAAGCTCGACGCCGAAATAGCGGGCGTGGGGATCGGCGATCACCTGGCGCGGATCGTTCGTCGCTTTCAGGAGGCGCGTGACGATGTCGGTGAGGCGGATTTTCTCCGGCCCGCCGATCTCGATCGTGCCGTTCACGGGTGCGGCGATCGCCACCTCGGCCATAACGTCGGCGACGTCATCGGAGGCGATTGGCTGCACATAGGCCGGCGAAAGACGCACGGTCTGGCCGACGGTGCCTGACTGCGCGATGCCGGCAATGAATTCGTGAAACTGTGTGGAATGCACGATGGTATAGGGGATGCCAGAAGCCTTGATCAGCTCTTCCTGGGCCATCTTGGCGCGCATATAGCCGCTGCCCTGCAGCCGCTCCATGCCGACGATCGACAGCGCGATGTGATGCTTGACGCCGGCCGCAGTCGCTGCCTTGAGCAGATTGCGGCCCGAGGTCTGGAAGAATTCCAGCACCGCCTTGTCCTCGAAGGAGGGCGAGTTGGCGAGATCGAGCACCACCTCAGCGCCTGTAAGCGCCTCCGTCAGGCCCTTACCGGTGATCGTGTCGACGCCGGAATTCGGCGATGCCGCCAGCACATCGTGTCCCTTGTTGCGCAATCTCTCCACGGTCTTCGAGCCGATCAGGCCGGTGCCGCCGATAATGACGATCTTCATGGGTAGTCTCCTTGTCCTTTACGAGGATTTCCTCTGTTGACCTGAGGTGGCTGCCGAAATCGCTTGCCTCGGCGAGGCAAGCGATTTCATCGGTATGGGGAGGCCCACGCGGGATTTTCCGCGCGGCCTGCCGCAGCCGATGGACAGCAGAATGCGCCGGATCGTGAGCCTGAACCATTCTCCCTCGGTCGCTGTCGTCCTATGCCAAAGCAGTAGGGCGGCTCGCCCTGCGATCGAAGCGTCTTGCGGAATGGAGGGGATTTTGCGTCATCCGGAATCGGCCGAACCGACCCTTACGGCAAGCTGCTGCTTCTTCGCACATGCCGGCCGAGGGGACCGCTGGCCAGCCCCCCAATCAGCCTGCCGGCACTTCTTCCCGTAAAGGGGCCGCTGCGCCGGCTTCCTCCATCTCGACGTTGCGTGTGGCACGTCCGCTCCCCCCGTTTTTACGGGGGTCCGAAGGACGGGTCGAGGCCCGTAGCTCGATCCTGGTCAGGTTAGGGTGAGGGCGGCTTTCGGGTCCGAGCGCAGTGAAAGCGAAGGCGGGCCGTCTTTTCAAGAAAGGTGAACGGCCTCGAACAGCGCCGTCAATCCGATGCCGCCGCCTGTGCCGATCATGGCGAGGCCGGTCGCGGCGGGTGACCAGCTGTCGCCGCGGACCAGTTGACTATATAGCCGGGTAACGAGAATTGCGCCTGATGCCCCGAACGGATGGCCGAGCGCGATGGCGCCGCCCTCGCTGTTGACTGCATCGGCTGAGATATCCAGCTGATCGAGCGAGGCCAGGACCTGGGCGGCGAAAGCCTCGTTGAACTCGATGGCATCGAGGCTGAAAAGCGAGAGCCCGGGTTGACGCTGCATGAGCTTCCTGGTCGAAGCCACCGGGCCGATGCCGAGCAGGTTGGGATCGACACCGGCGGCGGCGCTGTCGATGAAGGCGAGGCCTTTTTCGATGCCGAGGCTTCTGGCCATGCCGCGGCTGATGACGAGCACCAGGCAGGCGCCGTCATTGACAGGACAGGCATTGCCTGCCGTGACCGAACCGTCGGCCAGGAAGACGGGCCGGAGATTTGCCAATGCTTCAATCGATGTCGTAGGGCGCGGGCATTCGTCCCGCTCGACCAGTCCGTGGCCGGTGGCGATTTCGACGATCTCGGGTCGAAACAGGCCCGTCTCGGCGGCCGCGACGGCGAGCCGGTGGCTGCGGAGCGCCAACTCGTCCTGTCTCTGGCGTGTGATGCCGAATTGACGGGCGACGTTTTCGGCGGCAATGCCCATATCGGGATCGCCCACCGTTTCAGGGGAAAACCGGGCGCGGCCATAAAAGCGCGGCAGCGCCCCATTGGCTTTCGGCTGTTCGACGCGCCATGGCGCGGTGCTGACGCTCTCGACGCCGCCGGCAAGGAAACACGCGCCGGCTTTCGCCTGGATCAGGCGGGCAGCCATGATGATCGCTTCCAGGCCGGAACCGCATTGCCGGTCGATGGCGACACCGGGAACCGCCATCGGCAAGCCGGCGGCAAGGGCCGCCAGCCGCCCGATATTGCCGCCGCCGCCGGCGGCATTGCCGACCATGACGTCGTCTATGGCTTCGGGCGCAATGCCCGTTTCGGCGACGATCCGGCGGATGATCGGCGCAAGCAGGTCTTCGGCTGCAACCGTCGAAAGCGATCCGAAGGCCCGGCCGATCGGGGTGCGGTAAGCGGCAACCACGACCGGCTGCCAATCCTCGTCAGGCTGATAGGCGTAGGACAAGACCGTCTCCCGAAATGACCGCCGCTTCCACCTGCCCCCTGGAAATCTTGCCGCTGCTCGTCATCGGCCAGGAGGCGATATGGTAGAATTGCCTGGGGATCTTGAACCTGGCGAGCTGCCGGGCGCAATGGTCGGCCAGCATTTTTGTGTCTGACGCGTCTCCCGAGACGACCGCCACGATCCGCTGGCCATAATACGCATCCGGCAGCCCGAAGACGACGGCGTCCTCGACGCCGGGGCAGGCCTTCAAGGCACTCTCGACTTCGGCGGGATAGACGTTGTTGCCGCCCGATATCATCATACCGCCTGCCCGGCCGATCACCCGCAGCATGCCGTTTTCGTCGAGTTCGCCGAGATCTCCGACTGTCGCACCTGCCTCGCTGACCCGGAACGCCTGGCCGTCGTCGCCCCAGAGATAACCGTCGGCGATCAGATCGCTCCTGACGAAAATGGTGCCAGGCACATCGGTCCCGACGTCGTTTCCGTCAGGATCGCGAATGGAAATCTCGACGCCGGGATAGGCCTGCCCCACCCGATCGATCGGAAAATCGCGCGCGCCGCCGACCAGCGTCGAGACGGTCATGAAGCCGATCTCGGATGCGCCGTAATATTCGCGGATGCGGGCATTCGGAAAAAGGCGGCGCATGGATTCGACGCCGTTCACGTCCAACTTGGCGCCGGCAGTCAGGACGTCGCGCAGGGCAGTCAGCGCCGGTTCGGCGGCTGAGGCCCTTGATATGCCGGCGATGTGCGTCGGCACGGCAACCAGCCGTTCGATCTCTTCGGCGGAGAGAATGCGGGCGACGGCAGCCGGATCCCATTTTCTCACCGAATGGAAGGTGCCGCCCGCATCCAGAGCTTCGACCAGGGCGTAAAGCGCCAGCCCATGCGCCAGGGCGCCCGGGCACATGGTGGACGGGGCGTCTTCGAGTTCGAAAACTGCACGGCCGCGATCGAGGCTCCGGCGCCACTGCTCGCGCGAGCGATAATAGGCTTTCGGCTCGGCGGTGGTGCCTGAGGTAAAGCCGATCAGGAAGATGCCCTCGGCATCATCAGGCAGGTCGCCTTCCGTCTCGGTGAGATCGAAGGGCTCCGCTCCGGCGGTGATGACGGGAACGCCGAGCCTGCGGCCGATCGCGGCGCTTGGGCTCGCATCGTCGTCGACGACAAGCACGTCAGGGGCCAGGCGCTCGATGATGCGCTCGATCCGTTCCGGCGGCATCATCGGGTCGATCACCGCGCAGGCATTCGGCGAGGCGGTGGCGGCGAGAAAATATTCGGCAAAGCCGATATGGTTGCCGAGACTGAGGGCCGCAAGTTTGTCGACGCCGGGCAGATCGAGCCTGCGGCGGTTCGAGCCCGGCAGTTGCCGGAGAAAGCGGTAAAGCGCCTTGGCGCGCCCATTGAGTTCGCCATAGCTCCGGGAACGGCCATCGATCAGCAGGGCCGGCTTATCCGGCCTTTCCGTTGCATGTCGAAGAAGCTGCTTATGGATCGGCATGGAGACCCGCTGGTTTGAAGATCGGCCGTCAGCCTAAAGCGGTCTTTGTGGCGTCGGGAATTGGCGTCGGGCGACTGTCGGCAAGGCCGACGCAGACCCAGACGAACCCTGCCGAGGCGCAATGGGCACCGTCGCGCTGGCGAAACAGTTCGATCGCAAAGGAGAGGCTCGTGCGCCCGATTTTCTCGACGGTCACCTTGGCCTCGACGATATCGTCGACGTCGATGGGGTTGTGAAAAGTGATCTCCGCCTTCTTCACGTGATAGGCAACGCCGGAGGAGGTGTGGCGGAAGTGGCTGAGAATTTGCCGGTGCCGCAGGAACTCGACGACCGCATCCTCGCAATAGTCGAGGTAAACCGAGTTATGGACATGACCATAGATATCGATGTCTCGCATCGAGACCCGGAAGGATGCTAAAGGCCTGTCGTCAACACTCATGCGGTCACCGAAAATTGGTGGGCTGTTCTAACCGCTGTTGTCTGGGGGATGCAATGCAATATCAGGCGGTCGTGAGAAAATTCGGGCCGGCCGAGGAGGTTGTCGAGATCGAGCGGGCCGCGTTGCCGGTGCTGCGCCGCGATCAGGTCCGGGTGCGCCTGCTCGCACGGTCGATCAATCCATCCGACATCATCACCATATCGGGCGCCTATGCCGGCCGCACGACCCTGCCCTTCATCCCCGGCTTCGAAGCTTTTGGCGTGGTCGAGGCGTGCGGAGAAGAGGTTCATGGCCTTTCCCCGGGGACGCGCGTACTGCCGGTGCGCAGCGCCGGCGGATGGCAGGAAGTCAAGGATACCGATCCCAGCTGGTGCCTTCGGGTTCCGGACACACTCTCCGACTTCGAAGCGACGACGAGCTATGTCAACCCGATGACGGCCTGGCTGATGCTGCACAAGAAGATCGGCCTGAAGCCGGGCATGCGCATCGCCATCAATGCCGCTGCCTCGTCGATCGGATCGATATTGATCGGCCTGGCCAATGCCGGCGGCGTTGCGCCGATCGCGATCGTCCGCAGCGAGCAATCCCTTCAGCGCCTGCGCGGCCGGCTCGAAGCCGTCATCGTCGACAAAGCGGACGGTGACCTGGCCGCCGGGCTTGCCGGCCGGCATGGGCTCGACGCGGTGCTCGACTGCGTCGGCGGCGGGCGCGCCTCCATCCTCGCCGATGCGCTCAAACCCGGCGGGCATTTCGTGCATTACGGCCTGCTCTCGGGGCAAAGCATCCCCAATTCCTTCTGGGCCTCCCATCCCGATATTTTCTTTTCCTACTTTCACCTTCGGGAATGGGTTCACTCCGAAGCCGTGGGCGAAGTCCAGCACGCCTATTTTGGAGTGGCCGCGCAGATCGCTTCGAAGGTGATCGCGACCGAGGTGCGGGAGGTCTTTCCCCTGGAAAGGGTCGGTGATGCCCTGCGCTCCGCCCTTCCCTTCCGGGCGGGTGGCAAGGTGCTGCTCGCCTGATCGGGCAAACACTGCGATCAATCGATGCGGGGACGTTCCGATTTCGGCGCCGCCAGCCCGTGTTTGGCAAGCGCCAGCGTCAGGATGCGGGTTTCGAGCAGGTTGAAGATGCGCAGGACGGCCTCGATCGCATCGAAGGGCTTCGTCAGGAAATCTTTGGCGCCGAGCGACAGCGCGCGCCTGCGCGTCGGCAAGGTCGCATCGGCTGTGAGAACCAGGATCGGCAGGTAGCTGTTTTCGGGAATGAGCCGTGCGAAGGTCTCCAGCAAGGCGAAACCGTCGAGATCGGGCATCATCAGGTCGAGGAGAACGAGATCGATCGAATGCTCGCGGAAAAGCCGCAAGGCCTCGCGCGGCTCGGTGGTGCTGATCAGCGCGTTGAAGCCCTCGCGCTTGAGAATGCGCTCCAGCAGCGAAACATTGGCGGGCTCGTCATCGACGATCAGGATTGTCGAGGCTCGCACGGTATCGGTGGAATCTGTCATGGCCAAACTACGTCGAAAACGGTGCTAAGTTCATATCAACCGGTGCGGCCAAATCAAAGACGATGTCTCACGGCGAGCTTTCGACGGCAAGGCCGCGCTCTTCTATCGCCGCAGGCGCGCGCGGCAGATCGACATGGAAGCTAGCCCCACCGTCCGGCCGGTTGCTGAAGCCAAGCGTTCCGCCCAGCTGGTGCCTTGGGCCGGGGCCTGCAGCCACACCCCTTCCCCGCCGCCCAACCAGCTGGTTCGTGTCGTTCCGGAAAAACCCCTGCACCTCGGAAGAATGTACGAGACCGTCACCGTGACGGGCACCCTGCGGCCCGGCCTGGATCAGGCGCAATTCTTCATGATCGACGGCGTTCGCGTCCTTACCTACGGCTACAGCATGAGCCATGCCGAGGTAGCGAAAGCGACGGCGACGGATGATCCCGATCTGCTGACGCTCTCGCCTTTCGGGATTCTGCCTCGTTAGTGGGAGCGCGAAGACGGCTTCTTACGCGCGCCGCCAGTCGCGTATATATAGAAACATATACAGAGGCTGCGGAGGGCTTTCTATGCCGCGATATGCGCGTGTGTTTCAATCCGGCAATTCGCAGGCCGTCCGGCTGCCAAAGGACTTTCGCTTTGACGTGGACCAGGTGGAGGTGACGCGGGAGGGCGATGCCGTCATTCTCAGGCCTCGGACCTATCATGGCAGGCGGTGGGCGTCATTGCGGATCGCTCTCGAACGCGGCCTCAGTGACGATTTCATGGCGCAAGGGCGAGAGCAACCCGGGGATCAGGAGAGGCCCTGAAAGGCGAGGTGGATGCGCTGTTGACCGTCATGCCCCTGCGGTTGCGCACCTTAGGATGGCGACGGATAGGGCGTGCCGTGTGATACCCCTCTGTCCTGCCGGACATCTCCCCCACAGGTGGGGAGATCGGCAAGCGGTTGGATCATCCGTCCCTCTCTGCCGCATCGAAATAAATACGCGGTAGTTGTTTGGGGAAGCCATCGCGCCCGGCCAATCTCCACCCTTGTGGGGGAGATGCCCGGCAGGGCAGAGGGGGGTGCCACAGGCACGCCGGTAATGGTCGCGCCGTAGGATGCCGCCCAAGCTCTGGGCACCCTTCCCATTCGAAGGCACCTAAAAAGAAAAAGCCCGGGCGCAGCTGAAACTGCGCCCGGGCCAAAATTGCTGCCGATCAGACGAGGTCGAAGCGGTCGGCGTTCATGACCTTGTTCCAGGCGGCGACGAAGTCCCTGACGAACTTCTCCTTGGCGTCGGCCTGGCCGTAGACTTCGGCAAAGGCGCGCAGCTGCGAGTGCGAGCCGAAGATCAGGTCGACGCGCGTGCCGGTCCATTTGGCAGCGCCCGTCTTGCGGTCGCGGCCTTCATAGACGCCGTCCTTGCCGGCAGCAGGAACCCACTGGGTAGCCATGTCGAGCAGGTTGACGAAGAAGTCGTTCGTCAGCGTCTCGGGACGCGAGGTGAAGACGCCATGCTCCGGCTGGCCGGCCTTCAGCACGCGCAGGCCGCCGACCAGAACGGTCATTTCGGGACCGGTTAGCGTCAGCAGCTGGGCGCGGTCGACGAGGGCTTCTTCCGGCTTCATGAACTGCAGGCGCTTGCCGTTCACATAGTTGCGGAACCCGTCGATGCGCGGCTCGAGCGCGGCGAAGGAATGCGCGTCGGTCTGGGCTTCGGAAGCATCCGCACGGCCCGGCGTAAACGGCACGCTGACGGACTGGCCGCCGGCCGCTGCCGCCTTCTCGACGCCGGCTGCACCTGCAAGCACGATCAGGTCGGCGAGCGAGATCTTCTTGCCGCCGGTCTGGGCGGCGTTGAAGTCCTTCTGGATGCCTTCGAGAACGCCAAGCACCTTGGCGAGCTGGGCGGGCTGATTGGCGTCCCAATCCTTCTGCGGAGCCAGGCGGATGCGCGCGCCGTTGGCGCCGCCGCGTTTATCGGAGCCGCGGAAGGTCGAGGCCGAGGCCCAGGCGGTCGAAACCAGTTCCTGCACGGTGAGGCCGGTGGCAAGAACCTTTGCCTTGATGTCCGCAATGTCCTTGTCGTCGACGAGGGGATGGTCGACGGCTGGGATCACGTCCTGCCAGATCAGGTCTTCTGCCGGCACTTCCGGGCCGAGGTAGCGCACCTTCGGGCCCATGTCGCGGTGGGTCAGCTTGAACCAGGCGCGAGCGAAGGCGTCGGCGAACTGATCGGGATTTTCGAGGAAGCGGCGCGAGATTTTCTCGTAGACCGGGTCGAAACGCAGGGCCAGGTCGCTGGTCAGCATGGTCGGCAGATGCTTCTTGCCGGCATCATAAGCATCCGGAATGGAGGCTTCGGCGTTCTTGGCTTGCCACTGCTTGGCACCGGCCGGGCTCGTCGTCAGTTCCCATTCGAAAGCGAAAAGGTTTTCGAAGAAGTAGTTGCTCCACTTGGTCGGCGTCTGCGACCAGGTGACTTCGAGGCCGGCGGTGATCGCATCCTTGCCGACGCCGGTGCCGAACGAGCTCTTCCAGCCGAGGCCCTGGTCCTCGATCGCGCCGCCTTCTGGCTCGGCGCCGATCAGGGAGGGGTCGCCGGCGCCGTGCGTCTTGCCGAAGGTGTGGCCGCCGGCGATCAGCGCCACGGTCTCTTCGTCGTTCATCGCCATGCGGGCGAAGGTTTCGCGGATGTCACGGGCGGAGGCGATCGGATCGGCATTGCCGCCCGGACCTTCCGGATTGACGTAGATAAGGCCCATCTGCACGGCGCCGAGCGGTTCTGCCAGCTGGCGTTCGCCGCTATAGCGCTCGTCGCCGAGCCAGGTGCCTTCAGGGCCCCAGTAGAGTTCTTCCGGCTCCCAGACGTCGGCGCGGCCGCCGGCGAAGCCGAAGGTCTTGAAGCCCATGGATTCGAGCGCAACGTTGCCGGTGAGGATCAGGAGGTCGGCCCAGGAGATGCGGTTGCCGTATTTCTGCTTGATCGGCCACAGCAGGCGGCGGGCCTTGTCGAGGTTGGCATTGTCAGGCCAGCTGTTCAGCGGCGCAAAACGCTGCTGGCCCTGACCGGCGCCGCCGCGGCCGTCGGTGATGCGGTATGTGCCGGCGCTATGCCAGGCCATGCGGATGAACAGGCCGCCGTAGTGACCGAAATCGGCCGGCCACCAATCCTGCGAATCCGTCATCAGCGCGTGAAGATCCTGCTTCAGCGCGTCAAGATCGAGCTTCTTGAACTCCTCGGCATAATCGAAGGCCTGGCCGAGCGGATCGGCGCGGCCGGAATTGTGATGAAGAATCTGCAGGTTCAGCTGGTCCGGCCACCAGTCGCGGTTGGCTCGGGCGCGTGGCGTATTGCCATGTGCGACAGGACATTTGCCTGCGCTGTCAGTGGGGTTGTCCATGATCGTCTCCTTCATTGCTTGGTCTTCTGCCTGTCAAAAGATGAGCCGAGCTGGCGCCCCACTCTCTCCCCTGCAGCCTTCATATCGGAAGCATGTAATAATTTTAAGTTGGATTTACTGATCGCTGCGATAAGCTGAGGTTATGAAAAACCTTACCTTGAAACAGCTACGTTATTTTGAAGCCTTGGCAAGGGATGGCCGCTTTCGCCGTGCCGCCGATGCCTGCGCCATCTCCCAGCCGGCGCTCTCCATGCAGATCAAAGAACTCGAGCAGGAATTGGGCAGCGGGCTCTTTGAGCGCAGCGCGCGCGAGGTGAAGCTCACCCCCTTCGGCCAGAGCTTCGCTCTGAGGGTCCGAGACATCCTGCGGGCGGTGGACGAGCTGGGGGAATTTGCCCGTGCCTCCCGCGATTCCTTCCTCACGCGCCTGCGCATCGGCATCATCCCGACGATCGCGCCCTATCTGCTGCCGGCGATTATAAACGATCTCAACAAAAGCTTCGCCGGAATTCAGATCGAGGTGCGCGAGACGCAGACGGCAAAGCTGGTTCAGGAGCTGGCGCAAGGCCAGCTGGATACCGCAATCGTCGCACTGCCCGTATCGGAGCCATCGCTGACCGAGCTCGAACTCTTCAGGGAGGAGTTCGTGCTAGTGCGGCGGCCCGAAGACGAGGGCAAGCCGGTACCCGAGCGCGAGGCGCTGCGCGAAATGCGGTTGCTGCTGCTGGAAGAAGGTCACTGCTTCCGCGATCAGGCGCTGTCGTTCTGCAAGATCGGACCGGCCCGCCCGCGGGAAGTGATGGAAGGCAGCTCGCTCTCCACCTTGGTCCAGATGGTCAGCGCCGGCATCGGCATCACCTTGATTCCGGAGATGGCCGTCCCTCTGGAAACGCGTTCGGCGCATGTTGCGATCTCGCGCTTCCACTCTCCGCAGCCGTCTCGGACAATTGGCATGATCTGGCGCAATTCGACACCCATGGCCAAACAGTTGCTGCAGGTTTCCGAGGCGGTGCGCCGGTCGGCCGATTTCATGCACGAACGACAGCTCGAACGGTAATGGCGCTGATGTCGTCCTGCTTCAGGATCGCCGCTTGAACGTATGCTCCGCTGCTGGAAACTGCCGTGACCGGACTTCGCCGGCGTAGGCGGCGGCCGCCGCCGTGATCCTCTTGCCGAGTTCGTCGTAGCGCTTGACGAAACGCGGGGTGAAATCGTTGAAGAGCCCGAGAATATCATCGGAAACCAGAACCTGACCATCGCAGGCTGAAGAGGCGCCGATCCCGATGGAGGGTATGTGAATGGCTGACGTCACCTCCCGGGCGAGCGGTTCCACCGTGCCCTCGACGACGACGGCAAAGGCACCCGAGCCGCCGATGGCGTGCGCGTCACGCCGGATCTTCGACGTCTCGTGTTCGCTATGCCCAACGGAGCGATAGCCGCCTGCGGTTTGGACCTGCTGCGGCATCAGGCCGATATGCCCCATCACCGGGATTCCCCGCTTCGTCAGGAAGGCGATGGTTTCGGCCATCTCCTCGCCACCTTCCAGCTTGACGGCATCGCAGCCGGTCTCCTGGAGGATGCGCACCGCATTGCGGAAGGCGACCTCTTTCGATTCCTGATAACTGCCAAACGGCATGTCGACGACGACGCAGGCTTTGGCGACGCCGCGCATCACCGCCTTGCCGTGGGCAATCATCATGTCGAGCGTGACGCCAATGGTCGTTTCCATGCCGTAGAGCACCATGCCGAGCGAATCCCCGACCAGCAGAAGGTCGCAATGTTCATCGAGGAGGCGCGCCATCGGCGTCGTATAGGCGGTCAGGCAGACGATCGGTTTGCCGCCTTTCATGGCTGAGATGCGGGTCGGCGTCAGGCGCTTTTGAAATCCGGTGGCGCTCATTTCGTCACTCCCCTTTCCTGCTGGCTCTTTCCCGGCTGGCCCTTCCCACCGATAAGCCCGGCAAGCCGGTTGCTGCGGACGACTCGATTGTCGAGGAGCCGCGTCGTGCCGAACCGAACGAAGAGCGCCACGAGGACAGGCTCTTCGATCGAGCTCACCGGCTCAAGCGTCAAAGCGTCTCTGACGGCGACGACTTCGGGCTCTGCCAGCGGCTCGCGACCGAGAAATCCGGTGAGCTTTGCTTCCAATTCCCTGGGATCCGTCAGGCCATTGGCAATCAGGCGCTCGGCCTCGTCGAGGGTCTGCGGGACGATCACCGCGGCGCGCCGCTCCTCGGGACTGAGATAGACGTTGCGCGACGACAAGGCGAGGCCGTCACCGTCCCTGACCGTCGGCACCGAGATCACCCGCACCGGCACGGCGAGATCTTCCACCATTCGCTTGATGATGACGACCTGCTGATAGTCCTTCTGGCCGAAATAGGCGGTCTGCGGCTGCACGATGTTGAGGAGCTTGCAGACGACGGTGGCGACGCCGGCGAAATGCCCGGGCCTGACTGCGCCTTCGAGCTCGCGGCCGAGATCGGGAACATCGACGACGGTCTGCATCGGGCGCGGATACATGTCTTCGACATCGGGCGCGAAAAGGAAATTGACCCCGGCCTGCTTGAGCATGGCTGAATCACGTTCGAGATCGCGCGGATATTTGCTGAGGTCTTCGCCCGGGCCGAACTGCAGCGGATTGACGAAAATCGAGACGACGACGAGATCGTTCTCGGCCCGGGCGCGCGATACGAGCTGCATATGACCGGGATGGAGATAGCCCATCGTCGGCACCAGGCCGACGGTGCGCCCCTGGCGCTTCAGCGCATCGAGCGTGTGGCGCAGCTCGTCAATGCTCGAGAAAACCCGCATATATCCTCCCCGCGGCCGGTCACTCATCTTGGGCGCGGATAAGAAGTGTAATCGATGCTGGAGGTCAATGCACATTCGGCGCACATTCGGCGATAAAAACGATTAGATGGAATGGCAGGCCGATAAGGCAGCCTATATCTGCGCGGAAATGGCGTCTTGCGGCAGGAGTGGCAATGTGCGAACTGCACGGATATTGGCCCTGTCCGTCAATATACCATCACAGTCGGTCGCTATGGAGGATGCATGGACAAACCCTGGAAGATCAGCCGCGGGCCGATTGCGGCAGCCGACCTCGACGTGGAGAAGGCAAACGCGATCAACATGCTGTTGATCCGGCCGGTCGGCGTGCTGCCCGCCAAGCCGGGAGATCCGATCCTCCCCTTTGCCGTTGGCCTCTTCAACGAGCTGCGCCCGCTCCTGAAGCCCGATTCCGGCGTGACGACACTGAGGCGCGCGACGGCTGCCTATGTCCATTGCCGGCGATATTATTTCGCCAGCGCCCAGTCCGATTCCATGCGTCATGACCTGGACGGCGAACCGGTGGAACCACTGTCCCCAGAAGATCGGCTGGTCGCGCAAAAACGCTTTCTGAGCCTTAAGCGGAATGCGGGCAAGGCCGAGGCGCCGGCTCCCGCTCCCCCTCCCCCGCTGAGCAAGAACGAACAGATTCGCGCAGCCCTTCTCAGCAGGAAGAACTCGTCAGTCCAAGCGGGATAAGTTGGGTTTGCCCATATCCGCCTTCCTAGACGTCGTTTATGCATTCTTCGGCAAGACGGAGAGATTGGTTCGCCATAAATATTTGTGGGTTCGGGCTTGGCTCTTGCATCATCTGCAATGTCGATAGACCTGGTAATCTACAACAAAATCGCGGCGAGGAGAAACGCAGCATGACGAAAACGACCTTGACGATTGCCGACCTGCATGGGCGGGTCGAAGCCATCTTCCGCAAGGCCGGCCTCAATGCCGTGCAGGCCGGGGCGCTTGCCCGCGTGATCGTCGCCGGTGAGCGCGACGCCTGCAAATCGCATGGGATCTACCGCATCGAGGGCGCGCTGCGCACCGTCAAATCAGGCAAGGTGAAGCCGGACGTGGTGCCGGAACTGGACCTCAACGAAGGGTCCGCCATCGTCAAGGTCAATGCCAAGGGGGGCTTTGCCAATGCGGCCTTCGAACTCGGCGTGCCGGCGCTGGCCGAACGCACACGCAGGCTCGGCATTGCCGCCCTCGTCATCAATGATTGCAGCCATTTCTCTGCGCTCTGGCCGGAAGTAGAGGCGGTGACCAGGGAGGGTCTTGCCGGTCTCGTTATGTGCCCCAGTTATGCGACCGTCGCGCCCGCCGGCGGCAACAAACCGCTGCTCGGCACCAACCCTTTCGCCTTCGGCTGGCCGCGCAAGGACATGTCGCCATACGTATTCGATTTTGCGACCTCGGTTGCCGCCCGCGGAGAAATCGAGCTGCACCGCCGCGCCGGCAAGCAGCTTCCCGAGGGCTGGGCGATCGATGCCGACGGCAATCCGACGACCGATCCGGCAGCCGCCCTTGCCGGCGCCATGCTGCCCTTCGGTGGGCACAAGGGATCGGCCATCGGCACGATGATCGAGCTTCTCGCCGGCATCATGATTGGTGATTTCACCAGCCCTGAAGTGCTCGACTATCTCGGCACGACGACACTCGCCCCTTTCCATGGTGAACTCATCATCGCCATGTCGCCGCAAGCTTTCGCCGCCGGCCGGCCTGGGGATCCCTTCGCCCGCGCCGAGCTGCTTTTCGAGGCGATCGTCGGGAGCGGTGCCCGCCTTCCTTCGCAGCGCCGCTTCGCCGCCCGCCAGAAATCCGAGACGGAAGGCGTCCCGCTGACGGCCGCCGAGTTGGAGCTGCTTGACCGGCTTTTCGAAAAAGGTCTCGAAGCGGTCTCCTGAGACCTCTTCTCTTTCACTGGTTTACAAAAGAAAAGGCCCTCCGCGAGGAGGGCCTTCTGTTTGAGGGGATCGCGAATTATCCCTTGTACTTCTGCACGGCGCCCGGCAGCTTGCTCCACTCGGCGTACCAGGTGTCGAACAGCTTCAGCTGAGCTTCGACATAACCGCCCTGGCTTTCGGAGAGCACGTCCGTCTCGTTGAAATGCAGCGTGTATTCCGTGTCGCCCTTCAGCACCATCATATGCTTGAAGTAAAGGACGAGGTCTGGGCCTTCGTCGAAGGAGGAGAGCACGGCAAGCGCCGATTCCAGTTCCAGCGCGCGCTGGCGGGCATCCGGGTCACCGGCGGCCGCAGCCTGGGCGAGGTTGCACATGTGGATGACTTCCTTCGGCAGCACGCAGCCGATGCCGGTGATCGCGCCGACGGCGCCGCAGTTGACGAAGCCGTGGAAGACGCAGGTATCGACGCCGATCATCAGCGAGACGTCATCGTCGCGGCTGGTGATGTTTTCGGCCGCGTAGCGCATGTCGGCCGCACCGCCGAATTCCTTGAAGCCGACGAGGTTCTTGTGGTCCTGGCGCAACGCGAAGAACAGCTCGGCGCGGGTGGCAAAGCCGTAATAGGGGCTGTTGTAGATGACGGCCGGCAGGTTCGGAGCGGCCGAAAGGATCGCCTTGAAGTGGTTCTTCTGGGCGGCGACGACCGTGCCGCGCGACAGGACGCGCGGTATCACCATCAGGCCCTGGGCGCCCACCTTCTGGGCGTGCGCAGCATGCGCAACAGCCGAAGCGGTATTGACGGCGCCCGTGCCGACGATCACCGGAATGCCGGCCTTTACCAGACGCTCAACGCCCTGCATGCGCTGTTCGTCGGTCAGCAGCGGCCAGTCACCCATCGAGCCGCAATAGACGACGGCGGACATGCCCTTTTCGATCAGCTCCTTTCCCTTGCGAACCAGCGCGTCGAAATCAGGCGTGCGGTCGTCCTTGCAGGGCGTCATCAAAGCAGGAATGACGCCGGAAAAAATTGTGGCCTTCATGTCGATCTCCTCCGCGGTTCGGGTGGGACGGTCGACCGACAAAGGCCGCCGATCCGTTCGATGGTCGGGATAGCATCTTGTGTTCTATTTGTCGACAAGAAAAATACAAGGCCCCTTATAGCGCTATGTCGAGCTTGCCGTTGCGACTGAAAAGCTTCTGCACCTGGGCGACAATCTGTTCGGCGTGCACCTTGCCCAGCCGATCGGCCTCCTCGACATCCCGCGCCTCGATCGCGGCAATAATCTCGGCATGTTCATCGACGAACTGCTGGGGAAAATGTTCGTCGTAGGACTGGTAATAAAGGCGGAGGATCCGACGGCCTTCATCGAGCAGCCGGCGAAAAAGCCCGGTGAAATAAGGATTGCGCCCGGCCTCGGCGATGGCGGCGTGGAAGGCGGCGTTGGTCGCAATCATCGCCAGCGTGTCGCGGGCTTCGATTGCCGCCGAATAGTCCTCGTGGAAACGACGGATAGAGGGCAGGTCCTCGAGACGATGGTTCTGTGCCGCCAACCGCGTCGTTACCCGATACATGAGAACGAGTGCGTCGAAGAATGTGCTGAGATTGAGAAAATCGATGTTCGACACCATGGTCGAGCGGTTCGGCAGCGTTTCTATCAGCCCGTCACCAGCCAGGCGGACCAGCGCTTCGCGGATCGGCGTCCGCGACATCTTGAACCGCTCCGCCAATTGCACCTCGTCGATCGGGCTGCCGGGGGCGAGTTTCAGGTCGAGTATCTCATCGCGCAGCAGGTCGTAGACCATTTTCACGCCCGAACCGCGCTTGCGTTCGGGAAAAGAGCCAGGGTCGATGTCAGGCATAAAAACTCCTCTTGTCGACACGACAAATACAATGAGTTTCAAGCCGCATCAAACCTTCAAGTTCGGTTGCGGGAAGATGTCAGGCATCCTCGGTAAGCGCAGCAGTAGGATGCATCGGCTGCGGTGCCGCCGCTGGTAGAGCAATATTGACTGTGGATGGGTCGGTTTGCCGGGCCCATTTCGCTCGCGCCCCTTGGGCGGGTGCTCCATATTCTGATGCCTACGGCTAGGTGACAGCGACTGCGCTGTTATCTGTCCGACGGCCCCGCTCATCATCCTATCGCAACGCGTTCGGCATTCATGGCTTATCGTTTCATCCACACCGCCGATCTCCATCTCGACTCTCCCCTGCGGTCGCTGGCGCTTCGCAACGCCGATCTGGCCGATCTCGTGAGTGATGCCAGCCGGCAGGCGCTGGTGGCGATCGTCGACCTGTGCCTTGAGGAACGGGTCGATGCGCTCGTCATCGCCGGCGATCTCTATGACGGCGAGCAGACGTCGATGAAGACGGCGCGCTTCCTGGCAAGCCAGCTGGAACGGCTGCACCGAGCGGGGATTTACGTCTTCAAGATCCGCGGCAATCACGATGCGATGTCGAAGATCGCCAGGGAACTGGTGATGCCCGATACGGTGAAGATCTTCGGCGGCCATGCCGAGATCGTGGAGGCCACGAAGGGTAGCCTGTCGGTTGCGATCCACGGCATGAGCTTCGCCAAGCCGCACGCGCCGGACCCCCTTCTGCCGAAATTCAAGCCGCCGGTGGCGGGTGCGGTCAACATTGGCATCATGCACACCAGCCTCGCCGGATCGGCGGGCCATGACGTCTATGCGCCCTGCAACGTGCTCGACCTTCACGCCTCGGGGTTCGACTACTGGGCGCTCGGTCATCTCCACCAGCGCAGCCATCATCCCGGCGCGGCGACGATCATCATGCCGGGCATGCCGCAGGGCCGCGACATTAACGAGTCGGGCGTCAAGACCGTATCGCTGGTGACCGTGGCGGACGACCGGACTGTGACGGTCGAGGAGCGGCGCACGAGCGTCGCGCAGTTCGAGCGCGTCGATGTCGACCTCACCGGTGTCGATGATTGGCGTGACGCGGCGATGGCGGTCGAAGTGGCACTGACGGCACAGCGCGACCGCACGGCCTCGCCGCATCTCGTCGCCCGCCTCAAGCTTTCCGGCCGCACGCAGCTTTCCTGGCAGCTTCGCCGCGATGTCGACCTCATGCAGGCGGAGGCCGAGCAGCGCGGCGATCTGATCGGCCGGACCTGGATCGAGAAGCTGGAGCTCGCCTTCGAGGCGCCCCTGACACTTGCAGACGCCTCCGCTGCCGATCCCGTCGTCGGGCTGGCTGCGCTGATGCGGGACGAGGTGATTGGCCGCAGCGGATTTCGCGACGATATCAGAGAGGTGGTTCGAGATCTGCTCGCCGACCTGCCGGCCGAGAGCCGAGCATTCGCCGGGCATGATGAAGCGGGCTTCGAACGCTTCATCGACAACCTCCTCGCCAACGGCGCCGAGGACATCGCCGCCCGGATGAAGGCCGCGGACCGGGTAGAAAGCTGATGCGACTGCGACGCCTCGACCTCACCCGCTACGGTAAGTTCACAGACCACTCGATTGATTTCGGCGCGGCTCGTCAGGGTTCGCCGGACCTACACATCGTCTACGGTCTGAACGAAGCAGGCAAGTCGACCACCTTTGCCGCCTATCTCGATCTCCTCTACGGCATAGGGGAGCGCAGTACCTACAATTTCCTGCATCCCTACAACACGATGAAGGTCGGCGCGCGGCTGGAATTCGATGGCACGGAATACGAGTTGGCGCGGCTCAAGCTCCGGACCAGCAGCCTCGTCGACGATCGGGGGCAGGCTGTGAACGAGGCGCTTGTCGCCGGCGTGCTCGGCGGCATCGGTCGCGAGGCCTATCGCACCATGTTCTCACTCGACGACCAGTCGCTCAAGGAAGGCGGAAACGCCATCATACAAAGCAAGGGCGAGCTCGGCGAGTTGCTGTTCTCGGCAAGCTCGGGCCTTGCCGGCCTCAGCCGTTCGCTGGTGACGGCCGCCGACGAAGCCAATGTGATCTACAAAAAACGGTCGTCGAGCACGAAGCTCGCCGAACTCAAACGCTCGCTCGAAGCGCTGAAGGCCGAGCGCAATGCCATCGACACGCTTGCCTCCACCTACTCGGCCCTGAAATCGACCCACGAGCACGCCGAGGCCGCCTACACCGCGACCACGCGGGAACTGGCCGAGGCCAAGATCCGGCATCAGGAGCTGACGCGCCTTCTCGGTGCCCTGCCCGCGGCGTTGGAGCTCCGGCGGCTGGACGCGGATACAGCCGGTATGGGCGATCTGCCGCGGCCTCCATCCGAATGGTTCGCGCTGCTGCCGCAGCTATCCCGCGATGAGACGCGGCTGCAGGCGCTTCTCGAAACCGCTGACCGCACGCAACGCCAGCTCGCGGACGAGATCGAGGCGATCGCGATCGACGAAAAGGCGCTGACGGTCGCCGCGTATATGGACATGCTGGATCAGGGCCGTGCGCGCCACCTCGCGGCTGAAAGCGACCTGCCGAAGCGCCGACTGGCGCTGGCGGAACAGGAAGCTGTGCTGGTTCGGCTTCTGTCCGATCTCGAACAGCCGGGCCATGCGACGCCCGAGGCGCTGCTGCTGCCCACCTCGCTGATCGGCACTATCCGCGATCTCATCGAACGACGCTCCGGCGTCGAGGCGAAGCTGGCCGCCGCGGGCCGCGAACTGGTGCGGGCACGGGAGAATCTCGAAAGGCTGGTTAGGGAAGAAGGCTCGCATAACGGAGTTGGGGTCCTCGATCCCGCGCGGCTTGCTCGTATCGAGGCGGCGTGGAGCCGGCTGACCGGGTCCGATCTCGCAATACGGCTCACCATGGAAGAGCGGACACTTGTCCAGGCGCAGCGAATACAGGTGAACCAGTTTGCACAGCTTGCACCCTGGACCGGCGACGCCGTGGCCCTGCAACGCACGAGCGCCGCGGAGCCTCGACAGATCGAGACCTGGCGTTGTCAGGCAACTGCTGTCGACAAGCGGATTGGGGATCACGAGGCGCGGCTTCGTGATCTCGGCACTGAACAGGCCCTGACCAACGCCCGGATCGCGGCCTTCATCGCCGGTGGTTCGATAGACGATGCCGAGGCCGTGAGGCTGCGCGATGAACGTGATGTCGCCTGGCAGGTCCATCTCACCAGTCTGAATGCCGCCACCGCCCGGGCGTTCGAGGAGCGGATGCGGCAGGACGACATGGTATCCGCCGGCCGGCTGTCGCGGGCGCAGGAGCTGGCGGAACTGCGCCAGCTCCGCCAGACGGAAGCGGCAACGGCAGCAGCGATCGAACGGCAAAGGGAACTGCTCGCCGAGGCGCGCGCCGAACATGATGCGCTTGCCGAACGCATCCGGAGTCTGCTTCCCGGCACCACCCAATATGACGCCGAAGCATCAGCGCGCCTTGTGGCACTCGAGACCTGGAGCACCAAGCGGGCCGCGGCGCTGGCCGCCTGGGGCGATCTGCAGCGGGCCGAAGAGACGGTGGACGCGCTTCGCGGCGAACTCGACGGGCATGCCGCGACGCTTGCAGCCAGTCTTGCGGATGCCGGTCTTGGTGACGCAGACCATCTGCCGGTCGCCGAGCTGATGCAGACTGCAAATGATATGCTTGCCGCCGGCAAGGCCGAGCGGGCGGCGCGGCAGGCGCATGAGAAAGCCATCGGGGATCTCAACCACGATCTCAGGGAACGGGAGCGCGACCGGCAGGAGGCGGAAACCACTATAGCGGCCTGGGACCGGGAATGGGCGGAGGCGCTGTCGCGAAGCTGGTTTGCCGACAAGGCCGGCTCGATGACGGCCGTCCGCGCCATGCTGAATGCGCTCGGCACGCTGCCCGCCATCCTCAAGGAACGGGATGACCTCGCAAGCCGCGTTGCCGCGATGGAATGCGACCAGGAGCAATTCCGCGACGATATTGCCGGTCTTCTCGCAGACTGCGGCATCAGCGAGTTGGCAGCGGATACTCTCGCCTCCGCCAATGCGCTTGTCGAACGCCACGAGGCAGCGCGGCATGCGGCGCAACTTCGGGGAGACCGCCAGGCGGATCTCGAAAAACACCTGGAGAAACAACGGGCGCTGGAGGAAGAACTGGCCGTTCACAATGCCCGCAGGAACGAATTGACCAGTTATTTCGGCACGGACTCGCTTGCCTCAGTCGACGCATTCCTGAACCAGGCCCGGGATCGGGACCGGCTGGAGGCGCGGGCCGCCACCTTGCGCGGCCAGATCACCGACGCATTGCGCGCGACGAGTTTTTCCGAAGCCGAACGGCGCCTTGCCGATGTCGACGCCGACGCCGTCGAGCGCGATGCAATTGAGCTCGGCGCGCGGGTCGAGGATCTCACCGAGCGGGCGAAGCTCCTTTATTCCGACGTGTCGCTGGCGCGGCAGAAGCTCGAGGGCGTCGGCGGGGACGACGCGGTGGCGCGGATCGAGGCCAAGCGCCGAACCATCTTCCTCGACATCGAGGAGCTGGCCGTGCGGCATCTAACGCTCCGTGCCGGCACCCTTGCGGCGGAGCAGGCGTTGCATATCTATCGCGAAAAACATCGTAGCTCGATGATGAACCGCGCATCGGAAGCCTTCCGCCTGATTACCGGCGGCAATTATTCCGGCCTGACGACCCAATCCGACCGGGACAGGGAAATACTGATCGGAGTATCACGTGATGGCGGCTCGAAACTTGCAGACGCGATGTCGACGGGCACGCAGTTCCAGCTCTATCTCGCGCTTCGGCTAGCAGGCTATGAGGAATTCGCAGCGCTTCGCCGGCCCGTGCCCTTCGTCGCCGACGACATTATGGAGAGCTTCGACAATCCTCGCTCGGAAGAGGTTTTCCGCCTGCTCGGCGACATGGCAAAGGTAGGACAGGTCATCTACCTCACGCATCACTGGCATCTCTGCGAGATCGCACGGGACGTCGTTCCGGACGTGACCATCCACCAACTGCCCTGACTGGCCGCCTAACCCGTTCACCAAAACAAGCAAAACGAGAGCCGTATCTCATGACCACGCACCGCTTCATTCCGACGAGCTTTCACAATGTCATCGGCTCTCTTCCGCCGGCCCTCCGCATTGCCGACGGCGACACCGTGGTCACCGAGACGCTTGATGCCATCGGGTACGACAAGGACGGCGTCAAGCAGACATCCGGGCCCAATCCGATGAACGGGCCAATCTTCGTGGAGGGCGCCGAACCCGGAGATGCCTTGAAGGTCGAGATCATCGGGATGATCCCGACCAGGAACACGGGTTTTACCCGCAGCGTCGTCGCCGCCAACGTAGTCGATCCCGAAACGGTTCGTGACCTGCCGCCGCGCGATATCGCCGTCTGGGTCATCGACCGTGAGAGCTTGACTGCCCGGCTTTCGGAGCCGGTTGCCGGACTTGAAAATCTCGTTCTGCCTCTCTCCCCGATGATCGGCTGTTTCGGCGTGGCGCCCAGCCTCGGCCAGGCGATATCGACCGCGACCAGCGGCGAATATGGCGGCAACATGGATTATCGGCTTTTCGGTCCTGGGACGACGATCCGCTTTCCGGTTGCGGCCCCCGGCGCCTTGTTCTTTCTGGGAGATTGCCATGCCGTGCAGGGGGATGGGGAGATCGTCGGAACCGGCGTCGAGACGACGTTCGAGGTCACGGTGCGGCTGACGGTGGAAAAGAAGGCCGGACTGATCTGGCCGCGCGGGGAAACCGCAGAAGACATCTTTACCATCGGCAACGCCCGGCCCCTTGATCAGGCGCTCCAGCATGCCACCAGCGAAATGTTGACCTGGCTGGCGTCGGATTACGGCCTGGACAGGACGGCGGCCAGCCATCTGCTCGGCCAGGTCGTGCGTTACGACGTCGGAAACGTCTTTGATCCCGCCTATACGATGGCTTGCCGCGTCGCCAAGAAATGGCTGGTTCGTCGATAGTTCTCAATCATGCCGTGAGAGGAAATCGGAAACGGTCGCCAGGCAAAGCTGCTTTTCCTCGACATGCGGCATATGGCTGGAATTTTCGAAGAGCACCCATTCGCAGCCGGGGACACGTTCGAGGTAGGGCCGTACGACCAGCGGTGTCGCCTCGTCGTATTTTCCCGAGATCAGCAGCGTCGGGGCTTCGATCCGGTCGAGCCTGTTCTCGATCGTCCAGTCCTTCATCGTGCCGATGACGTGAAATTCGGTCGGACCGTTCATGTTGCGATAGACGGTGTTGTCCTCGTCCATGATGGCGAAGGTCCGCGCCACTTCGGGCGGCCACGGCACGACGCGGCAGACATGGCGGTCGTAAAAGACGCGCGAGGCGGCGATATAGTCCGGGTCGGTCAGGCTTCCCGCCAGCTCGTGCTTCAGCAGCGTGTCCTGCACCTCTTTCGGCAGCTCCTGCCTGAGCCGGTTCGCCTCCGAAACCCAGGTATGCATGTTGGCCGGCGAGTTGGCGATGACAAGCGCCTTCAGGCCCTGTGGCCGGCGCACCGCATGTTCGGCCCCGAGCATGCCGCCCCAGGATTGGCCGAGGTAGGCATAACGATCCTGGATGCCGAGATGGGCAAGCAACGCGTCCAGCTCCTCGAGAAACAGGCCGACCGTCCAGAAATCCGGGCCTTTTTCCGGAAGCCGGGTGGAATTTCCGTTGCCGAGCTGGTCGTAGTGAATGACGGGGCGGCCGTCGAGGGCGGCGATATCCTTGAAGGAATCGACATAGTCATGGGTGCAGCCGGGCCCGCCATGGGCGACGACGAGCGGCAGTTTGTCACCTTCCAGCGAACCGGTGATGCGATACCAGGTGCGATAGTCGCGAAAGGGCAAATAGGCTTCATTCGTCACGATTTCGGCCACCGGCGTCTCCATCATTTGGCATCTCGAAAACCATAACGCGGCGGCAGCGGTGACGGCAGCTATCACAAGTTATAGGGTGGCCAGTTCTGGGCCGGCCGGTCTTCGAGCAGGCGGTAATGGGTGGCGCGCACCACGGCCTGAGTGCGGTTGCGGGCGCCGAGTTTCTTTGCCGCGGCGTTCAGATGCATGACGACGGTCGGCACCGAACGGCCGATGATGCGGGAAATCTCCTTGGCGGAATAACCTTCCGCCGAATGGCGCAGGCACTCGCGTTCGCGCTCGGTCAGGCGAACCGTGCCGACGCTGCGTGCCCGCGCATCGAAAAGCGAATAGGCGGTCTCGTGGAAGACATGGGCGAGCAGGTTGAAGTCGGCGATATAACGCAACGCATGCCGTTCGAAATCGTCGTTCCGGCCGAAGCGGATGCCGGTGACCGTCGCATAGTCGCCGCGCGGCATATGAACCGGGACGGTGACGCCTGTCGACATGTCGCGTTCGCTCAAATAGCGCGTCACCGGCGCCGTGTCGTCATTCATGAAACGGTTGATCAGCGTGTCGGCGTCGGTGTCATAGTTCCAGAAGAACGGCGCGGAGGTGCGCAGCGCCACCTGCTGGACCGGATCGATGCGGAAATAACCGCGATCGAACCAGTAATCGTGCATGTCGTCGGAAATGTTCCTGAGCTTCAGCAGCGATGGGATCATGATCGCGCCGTCGAGATCGTAGGGCACCGGCGTATAGTCGTAGATCAGCGCCTCGAAGCCGATCTGCTTCATCGCCTCGAAGGCATGGTCGATGCGGCCGTCCAACGTTTCATGCGCTGTAAACTGCCGTCTGATCGTTCCGATATCGTCAAGCATGGGCGGCTCCCGGGTTCGGCACGACGCCCACCCTATCACTTCTTATAGCTGGCACAGAATGCGATTTAAGGTAAAAATTTAGCCATGCCCAAATATTGAGCAAGCGAAATTTTCTGCCGGAGCAATCAATGTGGCGTGAAATACAGCCGGACGCGCGATTCGAGATCGATGTCGATGGCTATCGCGTCGTTGCCTACAGTTTCGGGACCGGCGGCGAGACGGTTTTCTGCCTGAACGGCGGACCAGGCCTGCCCTGCGATTACCTGCGCGAGGCGCATTCCTGCCTCGTCGACAAGGGTTATCGCGTCGTCGCTTTCGACCAGCTCGGTACCGGAGCCTCCGACCGGCCGGACGATCTCTCGCTCTGGACGATCGGCCGTTATGTCGAGGAGACGGAGACGGTGCGCAAGGCGCTGGGGCTCGGCAAGGTCCACATGCTCGGTCACTCGTGGGGCGGATGGCTGGCGATCGAATATGCGCTGACCTATCCTGAGAAGCTGAAGACGCTGATCCTCGAGGATACCGTCGCCGACATGCCGCATCTGATCTCGGAACTGGAGCGGCTGCGCGCCGCGCTCGGTGCCGAAACCGTCTCGATGATGCAGAAGCACGAGGCGCAGGGCACCTACGAACACCCGGAATATCTCGCTGCCGTCACCATCCTCAACTACCGCCATGTCTGCCGCCTGCCGGAATGGCCGGCGCCGGTGCGCCGCTCGCTCGACGATTGGAACATGGCGCCCTATGCGACGATGCAGGGGCCGAACGAGTTTCTCTATATCGGCAATCTCAAGGACTGGAACCGCATCCCCGACCTGCCGCGGCTGACGCTGCCGGTGCTGATCACCACGGGAGAGCATGACGAGCTGACACCGGCCTGCGCGCTCAGGATGAAGCTGGCGCTGCCGAATGCCCAGCTCAAGGTGTTTGCCAATGCCAGCCACATGCCGTTCTATGAGAACCCGCAGGATTATTATCCGGCACTTCTCGATTTTCTCGCCCGGCACGAGGCAGACTGATGCAAGAGCAAGCGGACCGAAGCCGACGAAGACAGAGGGGCGATCGCCGTCATGCATCGCTATAAATTCGTTCTGACGCGACCGCTGCAGTTCCTGCCGGTCATTTTCGGGATCAGCGTCATCACCTTCATTCTGGTCCGGTTGATCCCCGGCGATCCGGCGCGCAACATCCTCGGCACGCGCGCCACGCCGGCAGCGATTGCCAGCATCCGTGCCCAATACGGTCTCGATCAGCCGATGTGGCTGCAATATGTCTATTTCCTCAAGAACCTCGCCAACGGCGAGATGGGCAAGTCGATCCTCTACAAGATCGACGTGCTGAAGCTGATCGTCACCCGCATCGAGCCGACGCTTGCGCTCGTCGTCTCCAGCGTCGTGCTGTCGGTGCTGATCGCGGTGCCGATGTCGGCGATCGCCGCACGCAATGCCGGCCGGGCGCCCGATCATGCGGTGCGCATCGTCTCGACCTTTGGCATCGGTTTCCCGCCTTTCTGGCTGGGGTTGATGTTGATCATTCTCTTCAGCGTCGAACTCGGTGTTCTCCCGGTTTCCGGCTACGGCGCCACGCTCGGCGATAAGTTTTCGCATCTGGTGCTGCCGAGCCTGACGGTGGCGCTGTCGCTCTCGACCGTGCTGACCCGCAGCCTGCGGGCGGCGATGATCGAGCAGCTGAAATCGGATGTCGCGACGGCGGCGCGCGCGCGCGGCATGCCTGAGGGCATCGTTTTCTGGCGGCATGTGTTGCCGAATTCGCTGGTGCCGACGATCAATCTGCTTGCCGTCAATATTGGCTGGCTGATCGGCGGTACGGTGGTGGTCGAGAGCGTCTTTGCGCTGCCCGGCATGGGCCAGCTCCTCGTCAGGGCGATCTTTTCACGCGACTATATGGTGGTCCAGGGCGTCGCCATGGTCTTTGCCTGCGCCACCGTGCTCATCAATTTCATCGCCGACATCGTCACCGTCACCGTCGACCCGAGGGTGACGCTATGAGTATCGAGGCGATTGCTCCTGCATCTCCCGGATGGCGCCGGTTCTTTGACCGGCGGTGGATGCTTGCCGTCGGTGCCGGCCTGCTGCTGTTCTTCGTCCTGCTGGCGATCGCCGCGCCTGTTATCGCGCCCTACGATCCGATCATGCAGGACGCCGAGGTGCGCCTGCAGGCGCCTTCCCTGCTGCATCCGTTCGGCACCGACAATTTCGGCCGCGATATGCTCTCGCGCGTCATCTGGGGCGCGCGCCTCGACCTGCAGATGGCCCTGATCGGCGTCATCTTCCCCTTCCTGATCGGAACGACGGTCGGCACCATTGCCGGTTTCTTCGGCGGTATCGTCGACGCGCTGTTCATGCGCCTCGTCGACATCATTCTCGCCTTCCCCTTCCTCGTGCTAATGCTGTCGATCATCGCAATCCTCGGCCCCGGCCTCGGCAGCTTCTACATCGCCATGGCGCTGGTCGGCTGGGTGTCCTACGCGCGGTTGATCCGGGCGCAGATGCTGGTGCTGAAAAGCAGCGACTACGCCATTGCCGCCGTCAGCCTCGGCTTCAGCCGCTCCCGCATCATGTTCCGCCACCTGCTGCCGAACGCGATCGCCGGTTCGATCGTCTTTTCGATGTCGGATGCGACGCTGGTGCTGCTCAGCGGTGCGGCCGTCAGCTATCTCGGCCTCGGCGTCCAGCCGCCGATCGCCGAATGGGGCGTCATGGTTGCGGAAGGACAGAGCTTCATCACCACTGCCTGGTGGATCACGCTGTTTCCCGGCCTCTCCATCGTCTGCCTCGCTTTCGGCTTCAGCATGCTGGGCGACGCGCTCGGCGAATTACTGGGGGTGCATGAATGAGCGGCTCCGTGCTGTCCGTCCGTGATCTCACAGTCAGCGCCGATACCGGTTCCGGCCGGCGCACGCTGCTCGATGCGGTTTCGCTCGATCTCGGCAAGGGGGAGATCCTCGGTCTCGTCGGCGAGAGCGGCTCGGGCAAGAGCCTGTTCTGCCGCTCCCTGGTGCGGCTGCTGCCCTCTTCGCGATTGACGATCGACCGCGGCTCGGCGCTGCTCGAAGGGCGCGACCTCATGCAGGTCGACGATGGCGAGATGCTGAAGGTGCGTGGTGGCGAGATCGGCATGATCTTCCAGAACCCGACCAGCCATCTCGACCCGGTGATGCGGATCGGCAACCAGATCGCCGAGGGCATCCGCTATCATCAGGGCCTCGGCGCCCGCGAGGCCCGCACCGCCGCGACGGAAATCCTCGCACAGGTCGGTTTTCCCGATCCCGTGCGCCAGTATGACAGCTATCCACACGAATTTTCCGGCGGCATGCGGCAGCGGGCGATGATCGGCGTGGCGCTCTCCTGCAACCCGAAGATCCTGATCGCCGACGAGCCGACAACGGCGCTCGACGTGACCATCCAGGCACAGATTCTTCGGCTGTTGATCGACATTCGCGACCGGCGCGGGCTGTCGATCATTCTGATCACCCATGATCTCGGCATCGTCGCCCAGACCTGCGACCGCATCGCCGTTCTGCGTGGCGGCAAGCTCATCGAAGAGGGGCCGAAGCGGACGATCCTGGCGCGGCCGCAGCATCCCTATACGATCGACCTGATCAACAGCCACCCTTCCCTGCCCGCCGAGACGCCCGCGCTGCTGCTGGACATTGCCGCGGCCAGCCGGCCGGCGAGACCATTGCTCGAAATCGACGATCTCCACGTGCGCTTCAAGGCCGGTGGCAGCCTGTTCAAGGGCGGCGCCACGACGGTCAGCGCC
Source organism: Rhizobium leguminosarum bv. trifolii WSM2297 (assembly GCF_000271845.1). The sequence goes on from NZ_JH719393.1 coordinate 705,996, forward strand.
GTTTCCGGCGTCAGCCTCCAGATCATGCCGGGTGAGACGGTCGGCATCGTCGGCGAATCCGGCAGCGGCAAGAGCACGCTTGCCCGCGCCATGCTCGGCCTCACCCGGCTTTCCTCCGGTCACGTCAGCTTCGACGGCGTCGATCTGGCCCAGCAGAAAAGCGCCGGTCTCGCAAAGCTCAGGCGCGAGGCGGCGATGGTGTTCCAGGATCCTTACAACGCGCTCAATCCGCGGCTGACGATCGGGCAGATGCTGGCCGAGGTGCTGAAGGTGCAGGGCAAGGTGGCGAAGGCCGATATCCCGGCGCGGATCGACACGCTGCTTGATCTCGTCGGCCTCGAACGCGAATTCGCCGGCCGCAAACCGCGCAGCATGAGCGGTGGCCAGTGCCAGCGCGCCGGCATCGCCCGGGCTCTCGCCGTCGACCCGAAGTTGATCATCGCCGACGAATGCGTTGCCGCCCTCGACGTCACCATTCAGGCGCAGATCATCGAACTCTTCCGCGACCTCACGGCGAAGATGAACCTGACGCTGATCTTCATCGCCCACGATCTGGCGATCGTCCGCAATCTCTGCGAACGCGTCGTTGTGATGTATCGCGGCGAGATCGTCGAGCAAGGCCGTTCCGAAGAGGTCTTCGCCCGGCCCAAGCACGCCTATACGGCGGCGCTGATCGCCGCCATTCCCGATATCGATCCTGACAAGCCGTTGCTGCAAGGCGCCGGCGGCAGGGATGATCGGCCATCGATACCGATCCAACCCATCAGACGCATGCCATAACAACGAAGGGAACCAATTCATGACAAACAGGTGGAAATCAATCGGGCTCGCAGCCTTCCTCGCCGGCCTGACGCTCAGCGCAAGCTATGCCGAGGCCGCCGGCGTTCTCACCATCGGCCGCCGCGAGGATTCAACGACATTCGATCCGATCAAGACCGCCCAGAATATCGACAACTGGGTGTTTTCAAACGTCTACGACGTGCTGATCCGCGTCGACAAGACAGGTACGAAGCTGGAACCGGGCCTTGCCGAAAGCTGGACCGCCTCGGATGACGGGCTGACCTACACCTTCAAGATCCGCGATGCGAAATTCTCCGACGGTTCGCCGCTGACGGCGGAAGACGCCGCCTACAGCCTGCTGCGCATCCGCGATGATGCTGCCTCGCTCTGGAGCGATTCCTACAAGGTGATCGACACGGCGGTTGCGACCGATGCGCATACGCTGACGATCAAGCTCAAGAATCCGTCGGCGCCGTTCCTGTCGACGCTGGCGCTGCCGAATGCTTCCGTCATCTCCAAGAAGGGCATGGAATCGCTCGGCGCCGACGCCTATGGCGAGAAGCCGATCGCATCGGGCGCCTTCACTGTCGAGGAATGGCGGCGCGGCGACCGGGTCATTCTGAAGAAGAACCCCAATTTCTGGCAGGCTGACCGCGTCAAGCTCGACGGCGTCGAATGGATCTCGGTGCCGGACGACAATACCCGCATGCTGAACGTCCAGGCGGGCGAACTGGATACGGCGATCTTCGTGCCTTTCTCTCGCGTCGGGGAGCTGAAGAAGGACCCGAACCTCAACGTCGATATCGATGCTTCGACTCGCGAGGATCATCTGCTGATCAATCATGCGCATGGGGCGCTCGGCAAGAAGGAAGTCCGCCAGGCGCTGGATCTGGCGATCGACAAGAAGGCGATCGTCGATACTGTCACCTTCGGCCAGGGCACGGTCGCCAATTCATATATCCCGAAGGGCGCGCTCTACTATTACGCCGACAATCTGCAGCGGCCTTACGATCCGGCGAAGGCAAAGGAGCTGCTGGCGGCCGCCGGTGCCTCCGACCTGACGCTGAATTACTTGGTCCGTGCCGGCGACGAAGTCGATGAACAGACGGCCGTGCTGGTTCAGCAGCAGTTGCAGAAGGCCGGCATTACGGCCAATCTGCAGAAGGTCGATCCGAGCCAGGAATGGGACATGACCGTTGCCGGCGATTACGACATCTCGGTCAACTACTGGACCAACGATATTCTCGATCCGGACCAGAAAACCACCTTCGTGCTCGGTCACGATTCCAACAACAACTATTCGACCAACTACAAGAATGAGGCGGTCAAGGAACTGGTCGCCAAAGCGCGCCTCGAGCTCGACCCGAAGAAACGCGAAGAAATGTATGTCGATCTGCAGAAGATGGCCAAGGACGACGTCAACTGGATCGACCTCTATTACAGCCCCTATATCAACGTCTCGCGCAAGAATATCGAGAACTTCTACCAGAACCCGCTCGGCCGGTTCTTCCTGGAAGACACCGTCAAGAACTGAGTTCGGGCAGCTCGTCAGGCTCCGTCGCCGTAAAGGCGGCGGAGCCTCTTCGTTGCTGCAACAAGAAGCTGATGCGGCTTGCTTACTCGGCAGCCGCCAGCTTGTCCTGCGTTCTGGTTTCGAAGTCGCTGGCGTCGTGCCGTTCATGCAACTGGCTCGACGGCTCGCCGGAGAGGCGGTTGACCATTCGGCCGCGCTGCACGGCTGGCCGGCGGTGGATGGTGTCGGCCCAGCGGAGCACGTTCTTATAGTCCTCGACCTGCAGGAATTCGGCCGCGCCGTAGCTCCAGCCCTTCACCAGGCCGCCATACCAGGGCCAGACCGCGATATCGGCGATCGTGTATTGGCTGCCTGCCAGATATTCGCTTTCGGCGAGGCGGCGATCGAGTACGTCGAGCTGACGCTTCACCTCCATGGCGAAGCGGTCGATCGCATATTCGATCTTCGTCGGCGCATAGGCGTAGAAATGGCCGAAGCCGCCGCCGAGATAGGGTGCGCTTCCCATCTGCCAGAACAGCCATGAAAGGCATTCGGCGCGCTCGGCTGCCTCGGTCGGCAGGAAGGCGCCGAACTTTTCGGCGAGATAGGTGAGGATGGCGCCGGACTCAAAGACGCGGATCGGCTTCGGACCGCTGCGGTCCATCAGCGCCGGGATCTTCGAGTTGGGATTAACCTCGACGAAGCCGCTTCCGAATTGGTCGCCATCGCCGATCCTGATCAGCCAGGCGTCGTACTCCGCACCGCTGTGGCCAAGCGCCAGCAATTCCTCGAGCATGATGGTGACCTTCTGGCCGTTCGGTGTGCCGAGCGAATAAAGCTGCAGCGGGTGACGGCCGATCGGAAGTTCCTTGTCATGCGTCGGGCCTGCTATCGGACGGTTGATGCTGGCGAACTCGCCGCCATTTGCCTTGTTCCAGGTCCAAACCTTCGGGGGTACATACTCGGAAGAACCGCTCATCTTTCAAACTCCTGGCATTGGTCGGATAGATCGCGACGCCAGTTTGGCCGCCGCATTTTTCCTGACATAGCAGAGGGGATGCGGTTTGTCAGAGGTGTCGGATCGGCTTCACACAATCGTCAGAGCGCTGGCTTGGTATTAGGTTTTTGCTGTTAAGCTGGGATTTTTGTTATGTACCAAAAATTGGTATACTGGGCTTAAAGGAGATTCAGATGGCTAGAAATACATCCATATCGCTCGGCGACCATTTCACCAGCTTCATAGATACGCAGGTTCAAGCTGGCCGCTATGGTTCAGCCAGCGACGTTGTCCGGGCGGCCCTTCGCTTACTCGAAGAACACGAAGCCAAAGTGAAGGCATTACAGGACGCCTTGATTGAAGGCGAGAAATCCGGCCCTGCCATGCCCTTTGATTTCGATGCGTTCAATGCTCGCAAACGTGCGGCGTTCGAGGCGAAATGATCGGCATCATATTTTCTCCTGCCGCACAAGCCGACATTGACAAGATTTGGGACTACACGGCGTCGAATTGGAGTGTCGATCAGGCAGAGCGTTACATTCAGGACATAAGAGACGCCTGTCACGAACTGGCGGAGGGAAGACGGATGAGCCGCCCCTCAGATATTCGGCAAGGGTACAGAAAAGTCTCCGTTGGCACTCATTTTTTGTATTTCAAAAGCAATGATGCGGGGCAGATCATAATCGTGCGTATCCTTCATCAAAGAATGGACGTAGCCCAACAGCTGTAAGGCTGTTGCGGGGATTGCCTGACTTATTGCCGTCAGCGATCGATGTCGGGACGCGCGAGGATCTCGTCCAACTGCCCGACGAGTGCGCGGCTGCCATCGACGTCGTCGGCCAGCCCGGAGAAGACATCCGCCATGCCGCGGAATATCACCGCCGCCGGATCATCCTCTCCGAGGAAGTCGGCGATCTCCTGCATTTCGGCGACCCAGCGATAGGCTTTCGGATACATGTCGGGAATGGATTTCGACAGCTTGCGGTCGACGTCGGGAAGGCTTTCGGCGAGTTCGGCCTTCAGGCTTTCAGCAGCACCGGAGCGGGATGCCGCGAGCAGCATCGCGGCGCCGAGGCCGGTAAATCCCTTGTTGATGCCGGCATAACACATCTTCAGCGCCGACGCCGCGCCGAGCGGCCCATCGAGCCTGCGGATTTTCAGGCCGTAATTCTCAAGCAGTGCGCTTCGCTCCGCGCTATCGCCGCTGATATAGAGGGTCGGACCTGATTTGCCCGGAACCGGCGGCCCGCCGATGATGGCACCATCCAACACTTCCACAGCACTGCCTTCGAACCGTGCCGCCAATGCCTGCATGGTTTTCGGCGCAATGGCGTTGAGATCGATGAACGGCGGCGGCGCATGCATCCCCGACGATATCTCCGCGACGAGTTCGGCAACCCCGATCGCTTCCGCCGGCGGAACGATCGACAGGATAAGCGCTGCCTTCGCCAGATCCGGGCGGCCGACCGGCACCATGCCGGCTGCCTTAGCCCGCGCGATCGTCTCCTTGCTGCGGCCTTCGAGATAGGTCAGCACCGTGGCGCCATGCACGATCAGCCGTTTGGCGACAGCGCTCCCCATCGCGCCCGCTCCGATGATTGCAATATCCGGCATGTGAACCTCGATAGTTGAAGACATGCCGTTAAAGCTATTGCCGATGGCCATGCCGTCAACTGCGGCGATCCGCCTGGGGTCTCATCCTGGCGCGGGTGGCCGCTGCCCGCATGCGCCGACGTTGCGATGTCGCAGCTTTTCTGCTTGATATCGGTCAAAGCAGGGCCATGCGACGCCGGTATCATCGGTACGACCTTTCGCATTCGGGGATATTGAATTCAATGTATCAGACGATCATCTGCGGCATCGGCATGGGTTCCCGCCAAACGGCAATCCGTCTTCTGCGCCGGGCTGCAGCGCTGGTGAACGACGGCGGAAACATCGTCGTCCTGCACGGCATCGAGAATATCCCGCGCCATCATTTGACGGAGCTCCCCGAGGTGTTCGAAACGACCGCCATCGTTGACGCCGAAAAGAAACTGGCAGCGCTCTGCAAGGAGCTCGGGATTCCCGCGAGGATCGAGGTCCGCATCGGCGTTGCCGCCTCCGTGCTCGTCTCGGTCGCCAGGGAGACCTCGGCCGATCTCATCCTGCTGTCATCGCATGTGAGCGATATCACCGACTACGTCTTCTCCTCGATCGTCGAGAAGGTCGTGCGTCATGCCGGATGCTCTGTACTCATCGACCGGCGACTCGATCACGCCGATAAAGGCGTAGCATTTCCAGCGGAAGATACGACGCTGCTCTAACCTTCCGCCATCGCCCCTCCCCGGCGGCTGCCTGAGAACCTATATCTTTCCCAAGCCAACCGGCAGTACTGACTGCCTTGACCGGAGATTTGCATGAGCCAGGATCCCTATGAGCTTCTGGGCGTGAAGCGGGATGCGTCGCCAAAGGATATTCAAAGCGCCTTCCGTAAACTTGCCAAGAAACTTCACCCCGACCTTAACCCCGGCGACAAGAAAGCCGAGGAACGGTTCAAGGAAATTTCGACCGCCTACGAGATCTTGGGCGATGAGGAAAAGCGCGGCCGCTTCGACCGCGGCGAGATCGACATGACGGGGACCGAGCGGGCGCAGCGCAGCTACTACCGTGACTATGCCTCGGCGAGCGGTGCCGATAGTCCCTATCACAACAGTTCCGGCTTTGCCGATTTCGGCGATGCCGACAATTCCTTTGCCAGTTTCTTTTCGCGCCGCGCCGGCGGCGGCAGGATGCGCAGCCAGGGCCAGGACCGGCGTTTCTCCATGGAGGTCGATTTTCTCGACGCCGTCAACGGCACCAGGACGGAGATCAAGCTGCCGGACGGGCCGCAGCTCGATGTGCAGATCCCGCCCGGAACCCGCGACGGCCAGACCTTGCGGCTGCGCGGCAAGGGGGAACCGGGCATTGGAGGCGGACCGCCGGGCGATGCCTTGATCGAAATCCGAGTGACGCCCCACCGCTTCTTTACCCGTGACGGCGACGACATCCGCCTGGAGCTGCCGATCTCGCTGGGCGAGGCGGTGCTCGGAGGCAAGGTTCGCGTGCCGACACCGTCGGGACCCGTCAACCTGACACTGCCTCCGCACTCCAATACGGGCAAGGTCCTGCGTCTCAAAGGGAAGGGGGTTGTCAAGCGCGGCGGCGGGCACGGCGACATCTATATCTCGCTGAAGATCGTGCTACCCGACAACCCCGACGAACGGCTGACGTCCCTGGTGAAGGAATGGGCGACGGCAAATCCATACGATCCGAGGAAGAACATGGAGACCTGATCATGGATGATCTCGAATTTCGTCTTTACTTGAAAATCGATGTCGTCCAGCTCGATTTCTGGATCGAACAGGGCTGGCTGATCCCGGAGACGTCGGGCGAAAGGCGACAGTTTCGCGACGCCGATGTCGCTCGCGCTCGGCTCATTCTGGATCTGATGGACAACATGGGTGTCAACGACGCTGGCGTCGACATCGTCATGGACCTGGTGGACCAGCTTCACGATCTGCGGGGAACGATGGGCCAGCTGATGGCCGCCATCAGCCGGCAGGAGCGGGATATTCAGCAACGGCTGTTCGAAAGCCTCGAGGACATCGACCGGTTTTAGACGTTCATTTGCCTGCCTTCGGATATTTGCATCAAGTCGTGAACCAGTAGCGGACGATGTGGAAGAACAGCGGCGCTGCGAAGGTGATGGAGTCCAGGCGATCGAGCACGCCGCCATGGCCCTCGATCACATAGCCCCAGTCCTTGGCGTTGAGATCTCGCTTGATCGCCGAGAGCACGAAACCGCCGAAAAAGCCGGCGACGACAATAACAGTGCTGATGGCCGCGGCCTGCAGCGGTGAGAACGGCGTCAGACGATGGAGCAGCGTCCCGACGAGGATGGCTGTGGCGCCGCCGCCGAACAGGCCTTCGAGCGTTTTCGATGGGCTGATGTTCGGCGAGAAACGGTGCTTTCCGAGCAGTTTCCCCCAGACATACTGGAAGACGTCGCTGAGCTGCACGACGATGACCAGATAGACGAGAAGAAGCGCCGACGGCGTACCGGTCTGCAGCATGAGGAGCGCGGGGGCGTGGCTGATCGAATAGACCGTCAGCATCAATCCCCATTGCACCCTGGCGCTGCGCGCCAGGAATTCGTTGACGTCGCCCGTCAAGGTCGCCACCGCAGGCAGGATCAGGAAGGCATAGACCGGGATGAAGATCGCAAAGAGCCCGTACCACTGCGTTCCAAGCAGCACATAATGCACCGGCAGGACCACGAAAAAGGACAGGAACAGCGCCAGGTGATCACCGCGCCGCGATGGCGTTAGCGTCCAGAATTCGCGAAGCGCCATGAAGGACAGGAATGCGAACAGGATGACCACCGCGTTATCGCCGAGCAGGATCGCGCCCCCGAACACCGCGACCATGATCCACCAGGAACGAATGCGGTCGTTGAGGTTGTGGACGGTGGCGACGGAGCCGGGTTCCACCGCACGCCGCTGCAGGATGAAGCCGATTGCCGAGGAGACGGCCAGCAGGCCGAGGATCGCGGCAAGCACGATGGAGAAAAAGCTGTTCATGCGATGCGCTCTCCATTCGCAAGCTCGATGACCGCGGCACGAGCGCGGGCCAGGAATGCTCCCTTGTCTTCGCCCGGTTCGACGCGCAGCGGCTTGCCGAAACGCGCCGTGCAGGTGATCGGTACGATCAGCATGCTGCCCTTCGGCAGGATGCGCTGCAGGTTATCGAGATGGATCGGCACCAGATCGACATCGGGGAAACGGCAGGCAAGGCGATAGATGCCGCTGCGGAACGGGGCGATCTCATCGCTGGCGCTTCTCGTCCCCTCAGGAAAAATCAGGATCGAGCGCCCCTCTTCGAGCAGGCGTTCGAGCGGTTCCAGCGGGTTGCTGTCGGGCAGAGGCTTGCGGTCTATCAGGACGGCGCGCAGGCCTTTCTCCGCGATGAAACGGCGAAAGGCGTTGGTTCCCCAATAGTCGCGCGCCGCAACCGGATGGGTCAGCCGCCGCACCTGATACGGCAGGGCGGCCATGACGGCGACGGTATCGACATGGCTGTTGTGATTGGCGAAATAGATCCGGCGGCGCGTGTCGGGCGTGCAGCCCCGCCACTCGCTTCGGGCGCCGACCATGATGCGGACGAAGAGCACGAGAAGGCGACGGATGATTGCGATCATAGTCTCTCCAGGGAACGGGTAAGCCTTGTCGTCCGCGTGATGCAGGTGACCAGGCTTCCTGCCGCGATGATCGCGCAAGCGCCAAGCAGTGACCAGCGACCGCCGGATATCGGCGTCTCGATGCTCTGGGCAACGAGACCAGCCGTCAGCACCGCCATGCGGCGTTGTTTGGCCATGATGCCGCTGAAATCCTGGGGAAGACCGACCGCTCCGCCGAAGACTCTGATGTAAGCAGTGAGTGCGGCGAGTAGTGCGGACAGCCAGCCGAGTGAGGGAAAGCCGCAGGCATAACCGGCCGCAACAAGCAGCAGGCTGTCGGCGATCCGGTCGGGGAATTCGTTGTAGATCGGGCCGCTCTTGGTTTTCTTGCCGCCTTCGATCGCGACCATCCCGTCAAGCAGATTGCAGACGAGCCGAAACTGCACCGAGATCGCCGCGCAGACCATGGCGATCGGATGGGCCGTGAAGAAGATGAGCGTCGCGCCGATGCCGGCAAACAGGATCGACAGCAGCGAAATGCCGTTCGGCGTGACGCCGTTGCGCGCCAGCCATGCGCTCATGCCGATCGCCCAGGACGACGACCGGCTCGCGATCGGTCGCCGCGAGGCGTCCCCTTCTTCCCCCATTTTTCATTTCCCCAGCCCAACGCTTCCTGCATATCCTGCCAATGTCGTCGCGCCAAGCACCATCGCGCTGTAAATTCGGCCCAAGGTCTCTTCCTGCCGCCGCCAACGGCCCTCACCTGGAACAGCAGTCTTGACCGCTTGAAAAAGCACGGCGGCATCAGCCGCGCAAGCCTTCCATGCCGCGTCATTCCAGCCAAGCCGCGAGCCCGACGACGCTCCGAAAAATCGGCTGAGGACGATAGCGCATTGCCGCCGAACGGCCTGATTTTTAAGCCCGATCGATGCTTGACACATTTTTAGGCGCTACTATGATTTTTGAACCAAATGGTAAAAAAGGGGAACAATCAATGACCAAAGACATCCTGATTTCACGCCGGGCAGTGATCGCGTCGGGCATTGCGCTTGGCGTCAGCGGCTTTGCCCCATTGGTGAGGGCGGCCGCGCCGCTGAAAGTTGCCGGCATTCATGCATCACCGGTCGAAAATGCCTGGAACTCCTGTCTGCACAAGGCCCTGCAGGACGCCGCCAAGGAAGGCGTCATCGAATATGTCTTCTCCGAAGGTGTGTCCGGCACCGATTATCCGCGCGCCATGCGTGAATATGCCGAACAGGGCAACAAGTTGATCATCGGTGAGGCCTATGCGGTGGAGAAAGAGGCCCGACAGGTCGCGGCCGACTATCCCGATACCGCCTTCGTGCTGGGTTCGAGCGGCGAGCAGGCTGGTGACAATTTCGGCGTCTTCGGCACCTGGAACCATGACGGCGCCTATCTTGCCGGCATGCTGGCGGGCAAGATGACCAAGTCGAACATCGTCGGTTCGGTCGGCGCCATCCCAATCCCCGAGGTCAACATGCTGATCAACGCGTTCGCGGCCGGCGTCAAGGCCGTCAATCCGGACGCAAAGCACCTCGTCTCGTTCATCGGTACCTTCTTCGATCCGCCGAAGGCCCGCGAAGCCGGTCTTGCCCAGATCGATGCCGGAGCCGACATTCTGTTCGGCGAGCGCATCGGCACTGCCGATGCTGCCAAGGAACGCGGCATCAAGTCGGTCGGCTCGCTGATCGACTATACACCGCGTTACCCCGATACGGTGTTTGCCAACGCCATGTGGTATTTCCGCCCAATCCTCGACGCTGCCATCGCCGATGTCGCTGCCGGAAAGCCGGTCGGCAGGAACTACACGTCTTACGGCCTGATGAAGGAAGGCGGCAGCGATATCGTCTTCGTCAAGGGCGTGGCGCCCGCCGAGGCCGAGGCTGCGATGGAAGCCAAGCGGGCGGAGATCAAGGCCGGCACCTTCGAAGTTCCGAAGATGATGGACGAACCGAAGTAATTCGGCTCATGCAAGGTGACGCAACGGACCTGGCGGCGGCAATCAGGCATGGCAGCCTGAGCGCTGCGGAGGCAATGCAGGCTTCGCTCGACGCAGCTGCGCGGCAGGAGCCGCTCGGCGCGATCGCTTATCTCGACATCGCCATGGGCCTCGCCTCGGCACACGCCTGCGACCGGGAGCGGCGGAGCGAGCCCGAACGTTTCGCCGCCCGGTCGTTTGGCGGGGTGCCGACTTTGGCGAAGGATCTCGGTGGCCCCTTCGCCGGCCTGCCGGTGACCGCCGGTTCCCGTCTGTTCGAGAGAAAAGGCGGCGCAGCGGACTCCGATCTGGCTGCCCGTTTCCGCGACGCCGGCTTTTGCCTGTTCGGCCTGACGACGAGCCCGGAATTCGGTCTGTCGCTCGCCAGTGAACCGGCGATCGGGCCTCTCTGTCGAAACCCACTCGATCCGGCACGCACTGCGGGCGGCTCCTCCGGCGGGGCGGCGGCAGCGGTCGCCGCCGGGATCGTCGCAATTGCTCATGCCACTGATGCCGGAGGCTCGATCCGTGTGCCTGCCGCCTGTTGCGGCCTTATCGGAATGAAGCCGACGCGGGGCGCCATTCCCGGCGGGCCATCGTTCGGCAACCACCTCGCCGGCATTGCAAGCGAACTCGCAGTCTGCCGCTCGGTGCGGGATGCGGCGCTGATTTTCGAAAGGCTGAGAGGCAGTTCAAGGGGACCCTTTGCGGACCCTTCCCCCGTCGATCTGGGCAACGGCCGTTTTCGGATCGGCCTGCTGACCGAGACAGGGGCCGTCTATCCGACTGAGGATGGCCGGCTCGCAGCCATCGAGGCTGCGGCTCGCACGCTCGAGGGCGACGGACACGATATCGTTCCGCTGAGTTGGGTCGAGTTCGAATCGAGTGTCGCTGCCAGCAGCCGCGCCTTTGCCGATATCGTCAGCGTCAACCTCGCCGCGCTCTTCACGGCGGCGGGTGAGGAAAACAGGGCCGAGCCCCTGACGCGGGCCTTCGCCGCCCGTGGGCGGGCGCTTCCGGCCACATCGCTCTGGCACACGCTGAACGAGGCCGTTATGGTGAGCCATAGGCTCTGGACGTTGTTCGACAGGGTCGATTGCATTCTAATGCCGATGCTTTCGTCCGCGCCTGTTGCGATCGGCTCCTTTCCGTCCGATCATGTCGATACGGATCTGCATCTCGAGCGAATGACGGCATTTGCGCCGCTTGCCTGCCTCGCCAATATTTCGGGTTTTCCTGCTTTGACACTGCCTTTCGGACAGGATGAGCACGCCATGCCGCTGCCGGTGCAGATCATGGCGCCGATGGGTCACGAGCCCGGTCTCCTGTCGATTGCCGCACGCCTGGAGGCCGAAGGGCGGTGGCAGCACCGCTTTCCCGTCGCTGGACTGCCGTCATGACCGGACCGGTGCTGGAGATCCTCAGCGTCAGTAAACGCTTTGGCGCCAATCTCGCCAATGACGATATTTCCATGACCCTCGCCAGAGGTGAGGTCGTGGCGCTGCTCGGTGAGAACGGCGCCGGCAAGACCACGTTGATGAGCATCCTTTTCGGCCATTACATGCCGGATGCCGGCCGAATTCTGATCGAAGGCACCGAGGTGCCGCCTGGCAAGCCGCGTGCGGCGATCCGCGCCGGCGTCGGCATGGTGCATCAGCATTTCTCGCTCGCGCCCAATCTTACCGTTCTCGAAAATGTCATGACCGGCACGGAAAGACTGTGGTCCTGGCGCTCGGGAACGTCAGCGGCGCGGAAGAAGCTCCTGGCAATATCCAGACGCTTCGGCCTCACGGTCGATCCGGATGCCCGCCTTGGCGACCTGTCGGTCGGCGAGCAGCAGCGTGTCGAGATCCTCAAGGCGCTCTATAACGACGCCCGCATCCTGATCCTCGACGAGCCGACCGCAGTGCTGACCAACATCGAGGCCGAACGGCTGTTCACGACGCTGAAGGAAATGGCCCGTCAGGGCCTGTCGTTGATCTTCATTTCGCACAAGCTCGACGAGGTCATGGCGGCGGCCGACCGCATCGTGGTCTTACGCGGTGGCAAGATGGTCGCCGAACGCAAGGCCTCGGAAACCAGCAAGGCGGAACTCGCCGAACTGATGGTCGGGCGCCGCGTAACGCGGCCCGTGCGCGAGCCGTCGACACCCGGGGCCGTCGCCCTTGAAGCGGCCGGTGTAACGGTGCGCACCGGCGGCATCGATCGGCTGAGATCGATCAGCTTCCGGCTGCATCAAGGCGAGATCCTCGGCATCATCGGCGTTTCCGGCAACGGCCAGGCAACATTGTCGCATCTTCTTTCCGGTATGCTGGCCCGGAGCGCCGGCGACCTTCTGCTGTTCGGGCAAGCCGTCGGCAATCTCCGTGTCATTGATGTCGTCGAAGCCGGCATCGGCCGTATTCCCGAGGACCGGAACGAGGAGGGTGTGATCGGCGAAATGGCGGTCTGGGAAAACGCCGTGCTGGAGCGGGTCGCATCACCGGCCTTTTCGCGCCGCGGCCTCGTCAACCGCCATGCCGGCATGGCCTTCGCCAGGGAGATCATCGATGGATTCGATGTCCGCGGCGGCGGACCAGCCATCAGAACCCGGCTGCTCTCCGGCGGCAACATGCAAAAGCTCATTCTCGGCCGCAACCTGCATCGGCGGCCGCGCATCCTGATCGCGGCACAGCCCGCGCGTGGTCTCGACGAAGGGGCCGTGGCCGCCGTCCACGCCCGCCTGCTCGAAGCGCGCCGGCAGGGGACCGCCGTGCTGCTGATCTCGGAAGACCTCGACGAGGTGATTGCGCTTGCCGATCGCATACAGGCAATCGTTGGGGGCCGCCTGTCCCCGCCCGTCGAGGCTGATAGCGCCGATGCCCGCAGGCTGGGACTGATGATGGCCGGCGAATGGCAAGAAAATCGCGAGGCAGGCCATGCGATTTGAGCGCCGTGAGCACCGTCCGCTGTACCTGCTGATCGTCACGCCTGTCGTCGCGGTCCTCGCAGCGCTCGCTCTCTCGGGCATCCTGATATCAATCGCCGGAGCGCCTGTCCTCGATGCCTATTGGCGCATCCTGACCGGTGCCTTCGGCTCGCGGCTGTCGGCGACCGAAACCTTGACGCGGGCAACGCCGCTGATGCTGACGGGGCTTGCTGCCGCCGTCGCCTTCCGGGCGCGGCTCTGGAATATCGGTGCGGAGGGCCAGTTCTATTTCGGCGCGATCGCCGTTGCTGCGGCGAGCTCGAAACTGCTGGGCAATCTTCCCGCCCCCATTCTCATTCCGCTGCTGCTGCTGGTCGGCGCCATTGCCGGCATGGTGCTGATCCTGATCCCGCTCTGGCTAAGGCTGCGTTTCTCGGTCGATGAGGTGGTTACCAGCCTGCTCCTGAACTTCATCGCCGTGCTCTTCGTCTCGATGCTGATCGATGGCGTTCTCAAGGATCCGCTCGCCTTCGGCTGGCCGCAGTCGCAATCGGTCAGCGATCACGCCATGCTGCCGAAGCTGATCGCCCGCTCGCGCTTGCATATCGGCTTGGCGATCGCGATCGCATTGGCTATCGTCGTCCATTTCATCCAGTCCCGCACCGTGTTCGGCATGCAGTCCCGCGCCGCAGGCCTCAATCCCGCCGGTGCGGTCTTCGCAGGCGTTCCGCTCGGCAGCACGCTGGTGAAAGTCGCCTGTCTCTCGGGCGGTCTTGCGGGGCTTGCAGGAGCGATCGAGGTGATGGGCGTCAAGGGTTATGTGACGACCGACCTGTCGCCCGGTTTCGGCTATTCCGGTATCGTCGTCGCCATGCTCGCCAACCTCAATCCGCTCGGCGTCGTCTTCGCCGCCATTTTCACGGCGACCATGTTCGTGGGCGCGGACGGCATGAGCCGGGGCCTCGGCATCCCGACCTATATCGCCGACGTCACGGTGGCGCTGTCGCTGCTGACGATGTTGATCGCGTTGTTCTTCACCCAATACAGGATCCGGCGATGATGCAGCTGTTCGACATCATTGCTTCATCAGGGCTCTGGGCGGCAATCCTGCGGATCGCCACGCCGCTGATTTTCGGCACACTCGGCGCCTTGTTGTGCGAACGGGCCGGCGTGCTCAATCTCGGCATCGAAGGCATCATGACCTTCGGCGCGATGATCGGCTGGCTTTCGGTCTATCATGGCGCCGATCTCTGGACCGGCCTGCTGATTGCGGCGATAGCTGGCGGCGTCTTCGGCCTGCTGCATGCGGGGCTGACGGTGACGCTCGGCCTCTCCCAGCATGTCGCCGGCCTCGGCGTCACGCTGTTTGCCTCGAGCTTCAGTTATTATCTTTTCCGGCTGATCGTGCCGCTTGCCAATACCCCGCCCACCATCGTGCCGTTCCAGCCGATCGCCATCCCCGGTCTCTCGACCCTACCTTTCATCGGGCCGGCCTTTTTCACCCAGACGGCGCCGACCTATCTTGCGATCCTCATCGCCCTGCTGATGGCCTACATCATCTTCCGTACGCCCGTCGGACTTGCCATCCGCATGACCGGCGAAAACCCGCATGCGGCGGAAGCCCAGGGCGTCAATCCGATGAAGGTGCGCTATGGGGCGGTCATCGCAGGCAGCGCGCTGATGGGAATGGGCGGCGCCTTCCTGACATTGTCTGCGTTCAACAGCTTCTTCCCGACCATGGTGCAAGGGCGCGGCTGGATCTGCATCGCGCTCGTCGTGTTCGCCTCCTGGCGTCCGGGCCGCGCGCTTTTCGGCGCCCTTCTCTTCGCCTTCTTCGATGCCTTTCAGCTTCGGCTGCAGACCGCGCTGAGCGGGCTCGTGCCTTACCAGCTCTTTCTGATGACGCCCTATATCCTTTCCATCGCGGCCCTTGCCGTCATGGCCCGCCGGGCCCGCGTTCCGCAGGCGCTGATGCAACCCTATCGCCGCGGCGAGCGCTAAAACAAACCCTGTCCAAGAGGCTCCGATGTTCGATCTGATTGTCAGACATGCAAATCTCGCCGATGGCCGAAACAACATCGATATCGGCATTCAGAGCGGCAAGATCATTGCTCTTGAATGCAATCTCCAGGCGCAGGCGGGGGAAGAAATCGACGCGACGGGCCGGCTGGTCAGCCCGCCTTTCGTCGATCCGCATTTCCACATGGACGCCACACTGTCCCTCGGCCTGCCACGCATGAACGTCTCCGGCACGCTGCTCGAGGGCATAACACTCTGGGGAGAGTTGCGGCCGATCGTAACGAAAGAGGAACTGGTCGATCGCGCCCTTCGCTATTGCGACCTGGCGGTCACGCAAGGCCTGCTTTTCATTCGCAGCCATGTCGATACCAGCGATCCCAGGCTGGTGACGGTCGAGGCGATGATCGAGGTTCGCGAGAAGGTCGCGCCCTATATCGACCTGCAGCTGGTCGCCTTCCCCCAGGACGGTTATTACCGCTCGCCGGGCGCCATCGACGCACTCAACCGCGCCCTCGACATGGGTGTCGATATCGTCGGCGGCATTCCGCATTTTGAACGGACGATGGGCGAGGGTACGGCCTCCGTCGAGGCGCTCTGCCGCATCGCCGCCGATCGCGGCCTGCCGGTCGACATGCATTGCGACGAAACCGACGATCCGCTCTCGCGCCACATCGAGACGTTGGCTGCGGAAACCATCCGCTTCGGCCTTCAGGGACGCGTCGCAGGCTCGCATCTGACCTCGATGCATTCGATGGACAATTATTATGTCTCCAAACTCATCCCGCTGATGGCGGAGGCTAAGATCAACGTCATCCCCAATCCGCTGATCAACATCATGCTGCAGGGCCGGCACGACACCTATCCGAAACGTCGCGGCATGACCCGCGTCAGGGAATTGATGGATGCAGGGCTCAACGTTTCCTTCGGGCACGATTGCGTCATGGACCCGTGGTATTCGATGGGATCGGGCGACATGCTGGAGGTCGGCCACATGGCAATCCATGTCGCCCAAATGGCCGGCATCGACGACAAGAAGAGGATCTTCGACGCGCTGACCGTCAATTCGGCGACGACGATGGGGCTTTCAGGCTACGGCCTGGAAAAGGGATGCAACGCCGACCTCATCATTCTCCAGGCGCGCGACACGCTGGAAGCGCTGCGGCTGAAGCCGAACCGGCTGGCGGTCATCCGCCGCGGCAAGGTCATCGCCCGCTCGGCGCCGCGCATCGGCGAACTTTTCCTGGACGGGCGCCCGGCACGGATCGACGGCGGCCTGGACTACGCACCTCACTATTAAAACAAAAGGGCCGCAAGCCGCGACCCTCTTCAATCCGCTTTGACCTGGAGCCTATTTCTTCGAGGCCTCGTAGAGCGCCTTGGTTTCGGCGTTCATCGGGTAGAGGCCGGGCAGCGGCACGCCGTCCTCGATCCTGGTCATGATCCAGGCTTCCATGCGCTCTTGTTCCGGTGCTTCCGCAAGCACCGCGTCGAGCAGATCGGCTGGGATCAGCACGGCGCCGTCCTGGTCGACGACGATGATGTCGTCGGGAAAGACCGCCACGCCGCCGCAGCCGATCGGCTGCTGCCAGGCGACGAAGGTGAGGCCGGCCACCGAGGGCGGCGCGGAAACCCCGCGGCACCAGACCGGCAGGTTGGTGCCGAGCACGCCGGCAAGGTCGCGCACGACGCCGTCGGTGATGAGGGCGGCGACGCCCCGCTTCTGCATGCGGGCGCAGAGGATGTCGCCGAAGATGCCGGCATCGGTCACGCCCATCGCGTCGACGACGGCGACGCAGCCTTCCGGCATCGCCTCGATCGCGGCGCGCGTCGAGATCGGCGAAGCCCAGGATGCCGGCGTCGCCAGATCTTCGCGCGCCGGCACGAAGCGCAGCGTGAAGGCCGGGCCGACGATGCGCGGCTGGCCGGGCTTTAAGGGAACGGCGCCGCGGATCCAGACATTCCGCAGCCCCTTCTTCAGGAGAACAGTCGTCAGTGTCGCTGTCGAGACGGTCTTGAGGGTTGCTATCGCTTCAGAAGTAAGGGCCATCGGTTCTTGGGTCCAATCCGGTTGTTTTTGTCAGATGCTCTGGATCATGCCGCCATCGACGCGGATCACCGAGCCGGTGAGATAGGAGGCAGCTTCGCTCGCCAGGAAGGTGACGACATTGCCATATTCCTCCGGCCGGCCATAACGGCCGAGCGGGATGCTGCTGGTGCTTTCGGCGACGACGTCATCGATGGAGCGGTTTTCACGCTTGGCCTTCTGTTCGTCGAGGAAGGTGATGCGGCCGGTGGCAATGCGGCCCGGCAGGACGATGTTGACGGTGATCCCGTCGCGCCCGACCTCGCGCGCCAGCGTTTTCGACCAGCCCACAAGCGACAGGCGCAACGCGTTCGAAATGCCGAGATTGGGGATCGGCGCGACCACGCCCGATGACGTCGAGGTGACGATGCGGCCCCATTTGCGCGCCCGCATCTCAGGCAGCACGCGATCGGTGATTGATATGACCGAGAGCACCATGCTCTGGAAATGCTGGCTCCAGACCGCGGGGGCCTGGCCGGAGACGGTGGTCGGCGGCGGGCCGCCTGTATTGTTGACGAGGATGTCGACCGGTCCGAACTGGCGCTCGATCGCAGCGACATGCGTCTCGATCGAGCCGAGGTCGGAAAGATCCCATTGCAGCGCCAGCGCCCTGCCGCCTTCCGATGTGATCGCGGCCACGGTCTTTTCGGCAGCGGAGAGGTCGATATCCGCCGCGGCAATTCTGGCGCCTTCGCGCGCAAGCTCGGCGGCAATTGCGCTGCCCAGTCCGCCGCCGGCGCCGAGCACCAGGGCGGTTTTGTCCTTCAGGCCGAAATCCATTCCGCTCGTCTCCCTCACATGGTCGTGCCATCTTTCGGAGCATCGGACTGTAAATAAAATATCGCTTTTGCTTGGTTCAAGAGATAGAAAAACTATCGATGGACACACGTTTTCTCGAAACCTTCATCGTGGTCGCCGAGCGGCACTCGCTGGCGGAGGCGGCCCAGCGGCTGAACCTCACGCCGGCCGCAGTCGCCCAGCGCATCCGCGCCCTGGAGGCCGAGCTCGGGGTGCGGCTGCTCATGCGCTCCGGCCGCGTCATGCGACCAACGGAGGCGGGTTTTGCCATTCTCGAACGCTGCAGGGATCTGGTGCGCGATACACGCGACCTGAAGGCGATGGCCGGCACCGTGACAATTTCGGGCGAGATGCGGATCGGCGCGATCAACACGGCGCTGACCGGCATCGTTCCCGACATTCTCCACCGCCTCGCCGAGGAGTATCCGCTGATCGAGATCTTCATCAAACCGGGCGCTTCGATGGATCTCTATACCGAGGTTCTGAACGGCATGCTCGATGCAGCCTTCGTCATCGAACCGCGATTTCCAATGCAGAAGACGCTGACCTTCAACACGCTGCGCCGGGAACCTTTGGTGCTGATCGCGCCGCGAGACTGCGAGGGCGCGGATCCGCTCGAGCTCCTAAAGACGATGCCATTCATCCGCTACGACCGCAACCAGTGGGGCGGCCACATCGCCGACGAATATCTGCGCCAGATCGGCATCCGTCCGGTCGAGCGTTATGAGCTCGACGCACTGGAGGCGATCGCGGTGATGGTCAATCGCGGTCTTGGGATCTCGATCGTGCCGGATTGGGCGCCGCCGTGGCCGGCCGGGCTCGATATCGTCAAGCTGCCCCTTCCCCGTGCCTCTGCCGTACGCACGGTCGGCATCGTCGCGGCATGCGCTTCGCCGCGCGCTAACCTTGTCGCCGCACTTCTGGAAACCAGCCGTGCGGCGATGGGAGCCTGATTGCCTGCATCACATGCCGGCTGTGGCGCCGGCACGCGTGGCTTCAGGCGATCTTCTGGCGAACCGGCAGTTTCCAGCCGGGCCGGACGAAGTGGCAGGTATAGCCGTTCGGAATCCGCTCCAGATAGTCCTGGTGCTCGGGCTCGGCCTCCCAGAAATCGCCAACCGGCACGACCTCGGTGACGACTTTGCCGGGCCACAGGCCCGAAGCGTCGACATCGGCGATCGTATCCCTGGCGACGCGTTCCTGCTCGGGGCTGGTATAGAAGATCGCCGAGCGATAGCTCGTGCCGACGTCGTTGCCCTGGCGATTGCGCGTGCTCGGGTCGTGGATCTGGAAGAAGAATTCGAGGATTTCCCGATAGCTGATCCTTGCCGGATCGAAGACGATCTCGATCGCCTCGGCGTGGGTTCCGTGGTTGCGATAGGTAGCATTGGCCACATCGCCGCCGGTATAGCCGACGCGGGTCGAAATCACGCCCTTGTATCTTCGGATGAGGTCCTGCATGCCCCAGAAGCAACCACCGGCGAGCACTGCACGTTCTTCGGTCATTGGATATCTCCTTTTTCCGCAGAGATAGTGTCTCGTGCTGCCGATTTCCATACGGGCGTAAATAAGCACAGCTGTGCAATTTCCCTGCGATACCTCAGATCCTGTCATGTCGATGTTACGCGCCGGCGCTAGCAAGGCCTTGGACAATCCTGCGGAGGCGCGGCCTCGACACCTGATGGAGATGGCTTATGAATAGGCGTGAATTTCTGATCACATCGTCGGCTGCGGGCGGTCTGCTGGCTCTTCCGCGTTTCGCATCGGCGGCAGTCGGCACGATCGACCTCTACAGCGGTTCGGATGCCAATATCGTCGATCTCTGGACCAACATCATCCGCCCCGCCTTCGAAAAGGCGCATCCGGGTGCTACCCTGAAGGTGACCGATGCCGGCGACAATAACGGCCTGCGCGCCATTGCCGATCGTGCGCTCGCTGCACTGAAGACGAAGACCGATCCCCAGGCCGACCTTTTCGAGCAGTTCGATCCGCGCCTGCCCTCCGGCGCCATCGATGCCGGCCTCTGGGTCAAATTCTCCGCCGAAAACATCGAAGGCTACGACCACATCAACCCGCTTGCCCTCGATACCCCCTACTCCCTTCCCTATCGCGGCTCGCAGGTGCTGCTCGCCTACGACACGACCAAGCTCGACCCGAAGGATGCGCCGAAGAGCTGGGATCAACTCACCACCTGGATCAAGGCCAATCCGGGCCAGTTCATCTACAACCGCCCTGACAAGGGCGGCTCGGGCGGCAACTTCGTCCGCCGGGCGATTCACGAGGTCAACGGCCGCGATCCGAAGAAGTTCAAGGTCGACAATTTCACCGCTGACTCCGCCACCGATGCGCTGACGCCGGCCTGGAAGATCCTCAACGACCTCGCCCCCTCGCTCTACGACAAGGGCGCCTATACCGCGGGCAATACCCAGTCGATCCAGCTGCTCGCCCAAGGCGTCGTCACCATGGTGCCGGTCTGGTCGGACCAGGTGCTGCAGGCGATCGCCCAGGGCGTGCTGCCCGAGACGACAGGCCTGGTGCAGCTCGGCGACCTCGCTCTTTGCGGCGGGTTCTCCAGCATTACCGTCTTCTCCAACGGCGCCAACAAGGACGCGGCGCTGAAGCTTGCCGCATTCATGCTGACCAAGGAAATGCAGGAAGCGATCATCACTGAGATCGGCGGCTTCCCTGCGATCTCCTGGGATCACATCTCCGACGACCTCCGCAAGAAATATGCCGACGTCATTCCGTCGACCATCCCGACCTTCCCGAGCGGCGATTGGGAAAAGGCGATCAATGACGGCTGGTACCGCAATGTCGCGCCGAGCATCAGCCGCACCTGATGTCCGCCGATACCGCGCTGGCGGCACCGCGCCGTCACCACTCCATCGACAGGGGGAGCTCGATCGGGCTCCTCCTCGTTGCCCTGCCGGTCTTCCTGCTCGCATGGCTGATCGTCTTTCCGATCTTTTCGGCGGTTGTCGGCACGATCTTCGTTCGCGGACCTGACGGCGCGACGGAATTCTCGCTCGCCTCCTATCGGTTCTTCTTCACCGATGGCTACAGCGTCGACAATCTGTGGCTGACGCTCTGGACCACCGCCGTCTGCGGCATCCTGCTTTTGGCAATCGGCCTTCCGATCGCGCTTTATCTCCGCTTTTCGCAGGGGCGCCTTGCGGCTTACGTGCAGGGCCTCGCCATCTTTCCGATGTTCGTGCCGTCGATCATTCTCGCCTACGCGCTGATCAGGACCATCGGGCCGAACGGCACCGTCGACCTGCTGCTGAACTCCGTCGGTCTGCCGAAGCTGCGCACACCCTATCTGACGCCCTGGGGACCGGTCATCGGCCTCGTCTGGGACAACCTTCCGCTGACGGTGCTGATGCTGACGGCCGGGCTCTCCTCGGTTTCGAACAGCGCCATCGAGGCTGCCCGTGATGTCGGGGCAAGACCGCTTCGGGTCTTCATCTCGATCATCCTGCCGCGCATGGGCAACTCCCTGCTGGTCACCGCTTCCTTCGCCGTGCTCGGCATCTTCTCGGCCTTCACCCTTCCCTATGTGCTCGGCCCGGCGTCGCCCGAGATGATGGGGCCGTTCATGCAGCGCACCTTCGCCGACATGAACGACCCGCTTGATGCCATGACGCAGGCGGTCATCACATTCGGCTTCTGCCTGGTCTTCGGCATCTTTTATATCAGGTCGATCGCCCGCAACCGCGAGGCCCGGCCATGAGTGTCGGCAAATCCGCCATCGCGCTACGCTTCGACTGGACCGGCCTGCTTTTCGCATGCCTGCTGACGCTGTTCATCGCGCTGCCGCTGATCGTCGTCGGCACATGGGCCTTCACCGAGGTCTGGCGTTATCCCTCGGTGATCCCGCAGCAGTTCGGCCTGCGCTTCTGGGGCCAGACGCTGGCGCGCAAGGATGTCTGGGACGCTCTGTTCCTCAGCCTGCGGCTGACGGCGACGGTGACCATTCTGTCCGCCATCATCTGCCTTCCCGCGGCTTACGCCTTTTCGCGCCTGCGCTTTCCCGGCAGGAACATCCTGTTCCTCTCGTTTCTCGCATCGCATGCCTTTCCGAAATTCGGCCTGCTCGTCGCCATTGCCGGCATCTTTCTGCAGCTCGGCCTGATCAGCACCTTCTGGGGCGTCGTGCTGATTCAGCTCGTCGGAACGCTGATGCTGATGATCTGGATCCCGGTCGCGGCCTTCCAGAATGTCGACCGGCGCATGGAAGAGGCGGCGCGTGACGCGGGTGCTGCGCCGCTGCGGGTCTTCTGGTCGATCACCCTGCCGCAGGCCGCGCCGACGATATCGGCAGCGCTGCTCCTGACCTTCGTCGGCACTTTCTACGAAACCGAAGGCGCCTGGCTGATCGGCGCGCCGGAGATCCGCACTATGCCGGTGCTGATGATCAGCTTCATCAACAATCAGATCGTCGTGCAATACGGCGCCGTGCTCTCCGTCATGCTGTGGGTGCCGTCCTTCATCGCGCTGATGTTTGCGCGCCGCGTGGTCGGCACCGGCGCCTTTGCCAGAGGTTTTGGCGCATGACGCGCCGCGCGTCATTTCAGAAAAGGGTTTGAGGATGGCACATCTGGCGATCGAAGGCGTTTCGAAGCTGTTCGGAACCAGCTTTGCCGTTCGTGACTTCTCGCTCGAAGTCGGCGACGGCGAACTCGTCTGCCTGCTCGGCCCGTCCGGCTCCGGGAAGTCGACGCTGTTGCGGATGATCGGCGGTTTCGAGTGCCCGAGCGGCGGGACGATCCGCATCGATGCGAAAGATGTGACGAGCCTGCCGCCCGAGCGTCGCCCGACCGGCATGGTTTTCCAGAGCCACGCGCTCTGGACGCATATGGACGTCTTCAACAATATCGCCTTCGGCCTCAAGCTCCGCCGGCTGCCGAAAGCGGAAATCCGTGAGCGTGTCGAGAGCGCATTGGCGCTGGTCGGCCTTGCCGATTACGGCCGCCGGATGACGACGCAGCTGTCCGGCGGTCAGCAGCAGCGCGTCGCACTCGCCCGCTCGCTGGTGCTCGAGCCGAAGATCCTGCTGCTCGACGAGCCCTTCGCCAGCCTCGACCAGCACTTACGCGAAAGGCTGCGGGAGGAAGTGCGCGATATCCAGCAGCGCCTCGGCATCACCACGCTCTTCGTCACCCACGGCCAGGACGAGGCCCTGGCGCTCGCCGACCGCATCGTCGTCATGCGCGATGGGCGCACCGAACAGATCGCCCCGCCGAGTCTGATCTACCGGCAGCCGCAGACGGCTTTCGTCGCCGGCTTCATCGGTTCGATGAATTTCGTCCAGAGCCACGTCAGGAGCGGCGTCTGCGAACATCCGCTCTTCCCGCTTGCCGTTCCCGTCAAAGATGGGCCGGTGACGCTGGCAACCCGCCCGGAAGCGCTGACGATCCGTCCCTCGGACCGGGCGGATGCGGCGACAGTCCATCGCATCGTCGACTTCGGCACCCACAAGACGGTCGATATCGATCTTGTCGACGGCACCCGCCTGAAGGCGATGGTGGCGCCGGACGACCGGAGCCGGGCCGGGATGAAGGTCGAGCCGAGCTTCGCCGGCTTCTTCGTCTTCCGCGACAATCAACTCGTCCATCAGTCGATGCCGGCAAAAGCCGATGCTGAAAGCGAACCGCTCCTGCGGGTGTAACCGCTTGGAACGCGCCGGCTCACGCCTTGGTCCGGAAACCTTGCTGCAGCCAGGGATGCAGTGCCTTGCTGGCGGCGAGAATATCGCCCTTCCCCTCGACTTCGGCGCCGGAGAAACGGGTAACGATGCCGCCCGCCTCTTCGACCATCAGCGCCGAGGCGCCGAAATCATGGATCGACAGCCCGTCCTCGAAAAATCCGTCCAGCCGGCCGCAGGCGACATAGGCGATCGACAACGCCGCCGAGCCGAGGCGGCGCACGCCCGCCGTATTGGCCATCAGGCGTTTGATGGCATCGAAATAGGTTTCTTCCGCAACCGCCTTGACCTGGCCGGGGATCGGCAGACCGGCGCCGACCAGCACGTTCTCGATGTCGCCGACATCGGCGCAGCGGATGCGTTCGCCGTTGAGATAGGCGCCGCCGCCGAGCTCGGCGCTGAACAACTCGTCCTGCATGGCGTCATAGACGACGCCGGCGACAAGCCTGCCGCCTTCGCCGATCGCGATCGTCATGCCGAAATGCGGGAGGCCCCAGGCATAGTTGGTGGTGCCGTCGATCGGGTCGATGTAGATGATCGGCGTGTCCGGTCCCGCGGTGCGGTTGCCGACGGCTTCCTCGCCCTGGATGGCATAATCCGGGAAGGCCTTGGTCATTTCATCGACGATGATCCGCTCGACGGCGACATCGATCTCGGTCTGATAGTCGCGCGGCGCTTTGGCGAGCATTTCCTGAGACGTTCGCCGGCGCAGCGAGCGGCGGGCGGTTTCGCCCGCCTTCAATACGGTCTCGGCAAGCACGACGAGGCGGGACGACACAGTCGGGGAAAGACGCGCTGATATCGGGGAGGATGCCATGAAGAAAATCCGGATGCTGCAGTGTGGCGGGCGAATCGTGTCGAGCCAATCCCTTGGCAGACGCTGATGATGATTTTGTGAAGCTGCTTCAGCCTCGGCAACAATGATCTGACGATCGACGCCATACAGGCTATTTCAGAATCGCTTCAAGCTCTAAAATGGTCGGAAACGCCTTTGTCGTCCCGTGTCGGGAGACGGTGATGGCGGCGGCGGCCGCGGCGTGTTCGATAGCTGGCCTGTCCAAGCGCTGCCCGCGTAGCGCGCAGGATGCCAGAGCGACGGCCATAAACGTATCGCCTGCACCTGTTGTATCGACCACATGGCAGGCGCGGGCGGGCACTTCAATGCTATCGCGCTGGTTCACAAGCATCGCGCCGTCGCCGCCGAGGGTCAGGACGACCTCGCGCAGGCCCCGGCTCAGGAGATATTCAGCGGCGTCCCTGCCTGTCGTTCCCGTCAGGGTCTGCGCCTCACCTTTGTTGAGAAAGGCAATGTCGATCAGCGCCCAGAGATCGGAGAAATAGGAGCGCACCGGCGAGGGATTGAAGGCAGTGACCATGCCGATCGCTCTTGCATGCTCGAGGATGTCGCGGGTCGTCCGGTCGGACAGATTGCCCTGCAGCATCATGAGATCGCCGGGACCGGCCGTCGACAGAATTCGCCTAACTTGGGACAGGCACAGGCTTTGCGCCGATTCCGTCGTCGTGACGATGGCGTTTTCGCCGCGCGGCAGCCGGAAGATGATCGAGACGTCGCTTGATGCATCTTCTATCTCGATCAGTTCGCTCTGAAGCGGTTCCTCCGCGAGGCAGCGGCGGATCGCATCGGCTCTCACATCCCTGCCGACAGGCGCCACCAGCGTTGTCGGCACGCCGCAACGGGCCATGACGACCGCCTGGTTCGTGCCCTTGCCGCCGAGATCGCTGCCACCGGGATTGCCGAGGATGGAGGCACCGATCACGGGAAGGTCGGAAACAGCGATGGTTTCGTCAATGGCGATGTTGCCGACTATGTAGGCGCGCATGCATCCACTTTCGCAAGGCTGACGCTAAAGGTAAGGCGCATCGTGAAAATCGATCTCAAGGTGCAACGCCTGGCCGAAGATCGCGCTCAATCGCGCCTTTTCATCCTCTTCCAGCATTTCTCCTGCAACGTCGAGTTCATTTTTCAACCATTGCGCCTGGGCGGCGAAGCCCGGCTCGACATGCAGGTCGACCCATTCCTTCAGCAGCGGATCGCTGATCGGGCGGCTGGCTGCTTCTTTCGACCATGTCCAATACATCCACTCGGCTGCAAACATCGCTGCCACAATATCGAGGAAACCGCCCCGCCGGGCGATCTCCAGCATGCCGGCGCGGAATGCCTCGACCCTAGGAATTCCGGTATCGAACGACGAGGGATCGATTCCGCGGCTGGCGAAGGTGCGTTCGAAATAGGCGATCTGTTCGTTTGCAAGTGTGTCGAGAACTGCGATCAGCCAGCGTTTCTGCGCCATCGTCTTGGCGGTCGCCGCCGCATAGGCGAAGATCGAGATGGCGCTGTCGACAAAAGCGCCCTCAAAGACGAGATAACGCTCGAAGGCCGCCTTTGTCAGCCTATCGTTTTGGACGTCCTCGACGAAGCGGTGGCTGAGCATCGCTCCAAGGACGGCGTCGTTTTCGCGTAGGATGCGGGCCGAAAGGCTTTCCGTCGCCATGCTCAGCCCTTCAGACCCGGTTCGGCTGCGGCGCGGAAGGCGCGCACGCGCTCGATATCGACAGGGTTCCACCAGACGCCGCCATGTTTCAGCGAGGACGCGACGATGACGCCATTGGTACGGCTGAGAATATCGACGATATTGTCCTTGTTGACGCCGGAGCCAACGAGCAGCGGCAGATGTGTGGCCGCGCCGATTTCCTCGATCTCCTCCATCGTTGCCGAATTGCCGGTCCGCTGGCCGGTGGCGATGACGCCATCGGCATCGAAGAAGGCGAGATCGCGCGTCAGTTCCTGGATCGAGCGGTCGGCGACGATGGCGTGGCTTCCATGTTTGACGTGGCTGTCGGCGAAGACCTTGATGTGCTCGGCTCTCAGCAACGAGCGGTATCGCATGGCTTCAGCCGCCCTGCCCTCCATGAAGCCT
Organism: Rhizobium leguminosarum bv. trifolii WSM2297; assembly: GCF_000271845.1. Next base: position 732,930 of record NZ_JH719393.1, read on the forward strand.
TCGTTGGCGACATAGGCATTGGCCCATTGATTGACGCGGATGAATTTGGCCCCACCTGCCATGGCAATGGCGAAGGCTGGAATCGGCGCATTGGCCAGCACGTTGATGCCGAGCGGAACGCCGGCCACGCGCGCGATCCGGTCGGAGACGACAGACATGAAACCTGTCGTTTCCGGGCCGATATCTTCGGGCTTCGAGAATGGTACGTCGCCGTGGTTTTCGATGATCAGCCCATGCAGGCCGCCTTCCACGCAGGCTTCGGCGTCACGCATGCACGCATCGTAGATCGCATCCATTGCCGCACCCCTGTAACGCGGCGCGCCTGGAAAGGCCGGGCAATGGATCATGCCGATCAGAACCCTGTCCCTGCCGAAAATGTCCCTAATGGCGTTGGACGGCCTGTCCGAAATTTCCTGCATGTCATTCCCTTTCCAATTCCTGCCGCGAGGTAGAATCATGCCTGCTTTTCGGTGAGCCAACCGAGGATGTTTTTCCAGAGCCGGCCGTAGCCTTCCCATTCGCAGAAAGCAGGCGAGAGCCAGTGCGGGCCGATGTCCGATGTCCAGGCCGCCGTGCGGCCGGCACCGTGCCTGCCGACGACCAGCAGCGGATGGCCGCCCTGATCCTCCGGCAAGCGCGCGACAACCTCGACATCCGCGCGGTTTCGTGGCTCGACCTCGTTGACGCCGAGAAGCATCGGCCAGGCACCTTCGAGGTCCTTCATCGTCGGATGCTCCGGCTTCACCACCTCGGCAACAGTTCCCTCGGGAATTTCGATGCGGTCATCATAAGGAAGGCACGTGACGGGCAGCGTGTCTTCGACCGGAGTGCGCCGCCAACGCGCCTTGCCGTCGATGCCCTGGAAGGAGAAATATCCCCCGACCATCAGGAGGCCGCCGCCCTTCTCCACCCACACCTTCAGAAGCTTCAGGCGGTTCGGCACCGTGCGCGAATGCAGCCATACATCCGGCGGCAACAGCAGCGAGTTGGCGCCGATATCGGAGAGAATGATGGCGTCATAGGCGTCGAGCCCCGCCATCTCGAAGGGGAATTTCTCTACTGCCTCATGCGCCGGCATATAGGTGAGCTCGAAGGCGCTGCCAGCGAGCGCCTTGACCAGCGGTTCGGCGCCGAGATGGAAGGTGACGCTGCCGAACTGATCGAAGCCTTTGTAATGCGTGGCGGAGCTGACCCAGCTCTCGCCGACAAGGAGGATTTTTTTTGTCATGGTCTGCGTTTACCTGTGATCGATTGAATGGATGGAGCTAGGCTCCGGCATGAAAGACGCGGCGCGGATTGCTGCGCATCATCTCGTCGAGAGCCGTCCTGTCGAGGCCGTGCCGCTGAAGACGGGGAAGGAAGTGGCGAATGATATAGGCGTAGCCGTTGCCGCCGTAATGCGTCAGCATCATCTTCAAAAAGACGTCGTGCGACAGAAGAATCCGGTCGAGATAGCCGGCCTCGATCAGGCGCACGATCGCGCGCGCGGCCTCCTCGTCGCTCGGGCACTGCACCTGCTGATCGGCATAGAAGAAATCCATGCCAATCATGTCGTATTCGATGAAGGCGCCACGCTCGGCAAGCTCGCTCTGATAGGCAATGTCGTCATGCGACGGATTCATGTGGCAAAGGACGGTGTGGCGGAGATCCGCCCCCTCTTCGGCCACCACGTCGAGCACGCGGTGGCCAAGACGGAACCAGCCCGGCAGATGCACCATCAGGGGAAGCCCGGTCAGCACCTGCGCCCGTGCAGCACCGCGCAGCGACTTCTCCTCCTCGGCGGTGAAATCCGAGGAGACGCCGATCTCGCCGATCAGGCCGATCCTGACGCCGGTACCGTCAACGCCTTCCCTTGCCTCGCGGACGATTTCCCCGGCGATGTCATCGACGCTCATTGCGGCGACGCTTTCCGGATGTGAGGAGCTGAGGTAATAGCCCGCCCCCATCACGATGTTGAGACCGGATGCTTTCGAGATGCGCTGGAGCGCCAGCGGATCGCGGCCGATGCCCTTGCAGGTCGGCTCCACCACCGTGCGGCCGCCCGCCGTGGCGAAATCCTTGAGTTCGCAGATCGCCAGATGTTCGTCGTCGAGCGTGATATTGTGCTTGTTGACGAAGGGATCCTGTCGAAGTTCGCCGAGGATCTCCATGCAGACGAAGCTTTCTGCCAGATATTGCCGCTCCGGCGTCTTCGGCGCATGCCACCAGCAACGGCAGTCATTGAGGATATGCTCGTGCATCAGCGTAACGCCGAGCGCATCCGCCGAAACGGGGCCGGTCACAGTCATCACCCTGCCAGAGCGGACATGCGCCTCGGACAGGCGCTCTGCTGTCGGTTCGCTCATCGGCTCATCCTTTCCTGCTCAGCCCGAAACGGAAATTGGCCGTGAAGATGCGCGTGTTCAGCCAGATGGCGACGAGAATGATGGCGCCGGTGACGATCTGGGTGAAGAAGGGCGATATGTGCATCAGGATCAGGCCATTGCCGATGACGGCGATGGTCAGCGTGCCGAGTACGGTGCCGAGGATAGTGCCTCGCCCGCCCATCAACGATGTTCCGCCGAGCACCACCGCCGCGATCACCTGCAACTCGAAACCAACGGCGGCATTGGACGAGCCGGAGCCGAGTCTGGCGGCGATCAGCAGGCCAGCGACCGCGCAGGCGATGCCGGAGATGATGTAGACCGAGGCGATGATCCATTTGGCCGGCATGCCGACACGCCGCGCCGCTTCCATGTTGGAGCCGACCGCCACGACCTGCCTGCCGTATTTCGTCGCGATGATGACGACATAGCCGAGAACGGCGATGACGAGGGCGATGATCGCCGGGATTGGGAAGCTCAGGATTTCGCCCCGGCCGAGCGCGAAGAAACCGGGCGCATCCTTGATCGGGATGGAATAGCCCTGGGTCAGGTAGAGCGCCAGACCGCGCAGGATCGACAAGCCGGCGAGCGTCACGATGAAGGCCGGAATGCCTTGATAGGCAACGAACCAGCCCTGGACCAGCCCCATGAAGGCGCCGAGCACGATCATGCCGATAACGACGGACGGCCACGGAATCCCCATCGCCATGACGATCGCCGCGACGGCATTGACGAGCGCGACCTGCGAGCCGACCGACAAATCGATGCCGCCGGTGATGATGACGAAGGTCATGGCGATGGCGACGATCAGGATCGGGGCAGCCTGGCGGACAATGTTCAGGATATTGCCGAGCGTGAAGAAGGTCTCGCTGCCGACCGAGAAGAAGATCATGCAGGCCAGGAAGAAGATGGCGATCGACAGGACCTGCGCATGTTCGCCGAGGAAATCGGCGGCGCGAGAGCCGTGGCCGCGTTCCGTGTAAGCCGTCATTGCCTGGCTCCTTCGCCGACGATCAGATGGACCAGATCCTCGAGGTTGGTGCTGCCGATCTGCCGCTCGGCCACTTTCGTGCCCTCGTACATCACCGCAATGCGGTCGCAGACCCTGAATAGGTCCTGAAGCCGGTGAGTAATGAGGATCACTGAAACCCCGTTTGCCTTGACGCGGTTGATCAATGCGAGAACCGCTTCGACCTCGGCTACCGCGAGCGCCGATGTCGGCTCGTCCATGATCAGCACCTTCGGCTTGAAGGAGGCGGCGCGTGCGATCGCGATCGCCTGGCGCTGCCCGCCGGAGAGCTGGGCGACCTTGCCGGTCAGCCTCGGGATGCGTATCTCAAGCGAATCCAGCATCTTGCGGGCTTCGGACAGCATCGTCCTCGTGTCGAGAAACGGCCCGCGGCTGAGCTCGCGGCCGAGGAAGAGATTGCCGACGACATCGATATGGTCGCAGAGGCTGAGATCCTGGAACACCATTTCAATGTTCCTGCCGCGAGCATCCGCAGGGCCGGAGAAACGGACCTCCTCGCCTTCCATGGTGATCGTTCCGCCATCGGGAATGTAGGTTCCCGAGATGATTTTCGTCAGGGTCGATTTTCCGGCGGCGTTGTCGCCGACGAGGCCCAGGCACTCGCCGGGGAAGATGTCTAGATCGACGCCGCGCAGGGCCTGGTGCGACCCGAAGGACTTGCGGATACCGCGCAGCGAGATACGCGGATCGGATCGGGTGCTGCCGGGTGTTCCTGTTCCGGAGGGCGCAACCCCTCCGGAACGGGCGACAGCGATATCATGCTGTCCGTTGCCGATCATTTGAAGACGGCCCGGTACGGCTCGACATTCTCCTTGGTGACGATGGTGATCGGCACCGAGATCGTCTTGGTGACGGCCTCGCCAGCCGAGGCCTTAACGAGCGCGTCGACGGCGGCAGCGCCCATGGCAGCTGGATCCTGCTGGACGACGGCGACGACGAAGCCGGCATCGATGCCGGCAATGGCTTCGGCAGTCAGATCCCAACCGAACACCTTGATCTTGTCCTGCTTGCCCTGGCTCTGGACGGCGGCGATCGCGCCCATCAAGGCCGGTTCGCCGGTGGCGTAGATCGCGGTCAGATCGGGATTGGCGGTTATCAGGTTTTCAGCCGCCGCAAGGGCGTTGTCCTGGATGTTCTGGCCGTCGACGACGCCGGCCGTCTCGATGCCGTCGACGCCCTTGAGCGTCTTCTCGAAGCCGTCCTGGCGGATGTTCTGGATGAAGGAGTTCAGCGCGCCGACGACGCCGAGCTTGGCCTTACCGCCCATGTTCGCCTTGACGTAGTCGAGAAAGTATTTGCCCATGTCGGCGCCGGCCGCGGCATTGTCCACGCCGATCTGCGCCTTCTGCGGGCCTTCCGGCAGGATGGCATCGATGGCGACTACAGGAATACCGGCATCGGCCGCCTGTTTGACCGCCGGCATGATGCCGTTGACGTCGATCGCCACGACGGCCAGGCCGGAGACCTTTTCCTGGACGTAGGTTTCGATGGCGCTGTTCTGCGCGGTCGTTTCGTTGTTGGCATTGAAGATCACCAGCTTGACGCCGGCGGCGTCGGCCGCCTTCTGGGCGCCCTCATTCATCTGGTTGAAGAAAAGCGCCTGCTGGTTGATTTGCACCAGTGCGACGGTCTTCTTTTCCTCCGCCTGAGCGCCGGACAGGCCAATGAAGGTCAATGCCGTGAAGCCGGCGGCTGCGATTATCGTCCGTCTTGTCAAATTCAGTGTCATGTTCTCATCCTCTTTTGGTTTTTTGACGTTGCGGATTGTTATTTCGCAGGCGGCGCAACGGAGTTCCGCACCACGATTTCGACAGGCACCAGTTCCTCAGACGCGGATGGCTTCCACTCGTACCAATTGGTTTCCAGAAGCAGCTCCAGCGACCGCCGCCCGATCTGGCGCACCGGCTGGCGGATGGCCGTTAGCGGCGGCGCAAAAAGATGAAGCGGACCGACATCGTCGAAGCCGATGACCGAGATGTCATCGGGGATCGAGACGCCTTGGCTTCTGAAGACCTCGACCAGCCCGATGGCGATCTCGTCGGAGCTGGCGAAGATCGCGGTCGCTTTTCGATCGCCTGAGAGGTAGTCGAGCGCAGCGGAACGGCCGTATTCGATCGTATATTCGCCGGCATAGCGGTCGGCTCGGGCCCCGCCACCATGCCGTTCCCTGAGCGCCTTCAGCAGGCCATCATAACGCCTGCGAGCGCTGATCATACGCTCGTCGCCGCCGATGAACAGGACATGGCTGTGGCCCTGCGCGGCCAGGTGCTCCCCAGCGAGATAACCACCCTGTTCATTGTCGCAGAACAGCTTCGGCGCCTTCGAATCGGGAATGTCCTCATCGACGATGATGACCTTGCCGGTGCCGTTAATGAGTGCGGCAAGCGCGCCGTCATCAGGATGGTTGGTGACGAAGATCAGGCCGTCGACGTGATTGCGTTCGATCAGCTGCAGATATTCGATCTCGCGTCCCGGCCGGTTGAGGGTGGCATGCAATGAGACGGCGAGCTTCTTTTCATCGGCCGATTGCTCCACGGCGGCGACGAGGGTCGCGAAGAACGGGTTGGCGATATCGGGAACGACGAGGCCGATTGTGTCCGAGCGCCCCCGGCTTAAGCGGCGCGCATGCGGGTTTGGCCGGTAGTTCAGCGTCTTGATCGCATCCTCGATGCGTTTCTTGGTCTGAAAGGGAAGATCAAGGCTGCCGTTGACGAAACGGGAGACGGTGGTAACCGACACACCGGCCGCCGCCGCAACGTCCTTCAAGCTTGGTGTCGTTCCCCTGGCCATCGACTGGACCTATTGTAAAGCGGTTTAGTAAAGCGCTTTACAAGACAATATCGATTGCGGGCGTTTGTCAACAGCGATGAATATACGGGCTATGGTTTTCTTAGCCGATCGAGGCTCGACCGACGGCCCTCAGGCGATCGTTGGCTCGAGCTTGTCACGCAGCCTGCCGCCGATGGTGCTTTTTTGAGATTTGGCTCGAAGGCGTCAACCGGTTCGATTTGTGACAATGCAAGCGGACAGACTGCTTGGGTGCCTTTATATGACGTGGTCCGTCGACGCGTCGAAGAGATGGATCTGGTCCGGATCGACCGAAACTCCGATCATGTCTCCCGCCTTGACCCTGTCGCGGCGGGTCTCGACGATGGTCAGCTCCGGCTGGGTCTCCGCGACAATGAAGGTCGACGAGCCGGTCGATTCGACGAAGGCGATCAGCACGTCGAAACTGCCCTCTCCAGGTGCGACGACGCTGATATGCTCCGGCCGGATGCCGGCAACGAGCTTGCGCCCGGGCTCTAAGGCGCGCGATATTGGAAGCTTCTGCTTCACCGCCCCGAAATCCAGGATCAGGCTCTTGCCGTCTTCCGCGGCGATCGCGGGAATGAAATTCATTGCCGGCGAACCGATGAAACCGGCAACGAACCGGTTGGCTGGCCGGTCGTAGAGTTCGAGCGGCGCGCCCTGTTGTTCGATGATGCCATCGCGCATCACCACCACATGGTCGGCCATGGTCATCGCTTCGACCTGATCATGGGTAACGTAGACGAAGGTGGCGCCCAGCCGGTCGTGCAAGGACCGGATTTCCTTGCGCATCGAGACCCGCAGCGCGGCATCAAGGTTGGAAAGCGGCTCGTCGAACAGGAAGGCCTGGGGGTTGCGGATAATGGCGCGGCCCATGGCGACGCGCTGGCGCTGGCCTCCGGAAAGCTGGCGCGGATAACGGTCGAGCAGCCGGGAAAGACCGGTGATGACAGCGACTTCCTCGGCTTTCTGTTTTGCCTCAGCTTTAGGGACGCCGTGCATTTTTAGCGAATAGGTCAGGTTCTGTTCCACCGTCATATGCGGATAGAGGGCGTAACTTTGAAAAACCATGGCGATATCGCGCGACCGCGGCGGCACGTCGTTCATCACCTTGCCGGCAATCTTCAGCGTGCCGCCGGTAATTTTTTCCAGCCCGGCAAGCGAACGGAGCAACGTGGACTTGCCGCATCCGGACGGACCGACCAGCGCCACGAACGTGCCCTTGGGAATTGAAAGGTTGACGTTCTTAAGCGCGTGAAAGGCGCCGTAGTGCTTCTCGATGCCCAAGAGTTCGATTTGGATGTCCTGGCTCATACCGAAAACCTTGCTGGTCCCCAGCCGGGACCGATGAGATAGCTAAGCGTGAAAGACATGGTCATTTGACTGCTCCGGCGGCGATGCCGCGCGTTAGCGTGCGCTGGAAGATCAAGAAGAAGATCACGGTCGGTATTATACCCAGGAAAGCCGCCGAGGCCTGCAGCACCGGGTCCGACATGTTCTGACCGCGGGTCAGGCCCATGGCGACCGAGACTGTCTGGTTGTTGTTGGACACCAGCATGACGAGCGGGATCAAGAATTCGTTCCAAGTCCAGATGAAAAAGAAGGTTCCCAGGACCATGAGCGTCGGCCTCAGCATCGGGACGACGACGAACCACAGCGTTTTCCAGTGGGTCGAGCCATCCATCTCCGCCGCTTCGAGGATTTCCTTGGGAAAGGTACTCAGCACGGTCGAGAGCAGGTAAGTCCCGAAGGCGCTTTGCAGGACCGCGAAAATGATGATCACGGAAAGCTGCGTATCGTAGAGGCCGCTCGCTTTCGCCATGTAGTAAAGCGGGTAGATGATGGACTCCTGCGGCACCATGATGCCGAGAAGAAAGACCACCAAAATCACGCGTGAACCCGGCACCTTGCCGACCCCGATCGCATAGGCGTTGAACAGGCTTATCAGTACCCCCAACACCGACACACCGAGACTGATCACTAGGCTGTTGAGCAGCTTGCGACTGAAATCAGACACCGTCCAGAATTTCTCGATCGCCGTGAGATCGATCGACCGAGGAATTGAAAGCGGTCCGCCGACTGCGTATTCGGCGCTCGCCTTGACGGCGTTGAGCAGAGCAAGGAAAAACGGAAAGAGCGTCAAGGCGAGGAGTAGAATAAGGATGGCCAGCACCACCCACCGCATCGGATCGCGTCGCGCGCGATCGGCTGCCGCCGTCGCCCTTGTCTTGGTCGTACCATCGCTGAGAACTGAGTAAGCCATGAACTATTCCTTCGCCTCCTGTTGGCTCTGGAAGCGTAGAAAAATCACAGCCAAACCGATCGTCAGAGTTGTTTGCACGACCGCGATGGCTGCAGCATAGCCGACGCGTTGCGTTGTGAAGAAGTGGTAGTAAGTCAGATAGGATGGCACCAGGGTGGAATTGTCGGGGCCGCCCGCGGTGATGACAAAGATTGGCGCAAACACTTTAAGCGCGGCGATCAGCGTGGTCAGCACAACGACGAAAATCTCCGGCGCCAGAAGTGGAATGGTGATCGTCACCAGCCGGCTCCACCAGTTTGCCCCATCGAGCTCGGCAGCCTCGTAGAGAGAAGGGTCGATGCGCGAAAGACCAGCCATGAAAACCACCAGACAATAGCCGACCTGTATCCAGACTATGACGAGCGAGACGGCGGCAAGCGCGTATGTCGCATCGCCGATCCAGTTCTGGGCCAGATTATCAAGGCCGATGGACTTTAGCGTGATGTTGATGACACCGACGGGATTGAGAATCCAACCCCAGAGGACGCCCGCGACCGTTACGGGCAGAATCTGCGGCAAGTAAAAACCGGCCCTGAAGAAGCTCGAGACCCATTCCCCGAACTGGTCCCTGACGTAGTCGAACAGCAGAGCGGCCAGCACCAGGCCGATGCACACCGGTATCACGGTCATCGAGACGATGAACAGCAGCGTGTGATACATCGATCCCCAGAATTGGTCGTCCGTAAGCAGGCGAGAATAGTTCTGCAGACCGACCGGTCGCGGCGTGCCAACGCCTTTCCATGCCGTGAAGCTCAGCCCGAGATTAGCAAGCTGCGGTATGAGCACGATTAGAATGAAGCCGATCGCCCCCGGGATGAGGTAAAGGCTATAGCTTGGTGAACCGTCGCTCCATCGCTGGCTGGATATGGCCATATCATTCTTCCTTCAGCCTCCCATAAGGGGCTGCGCCAGAGGCGCAGCCCAGCATTCAGGGTCGCGCTACTGATTTTCCTGCGCGTCGTCGTAAACCTGCTTGATCTGTTCGACGAATTGTTCGGCAGTCAGACTGCCCTGGAAGAGACCGGTGTCTTTCTGATTGAGCACGTCGTAGTAGCCGGGGACCGGCCAGTCAGGATAGAAGCCGAGGCCGCTTTTGTCAGAGATCTGCTTGAAAACCGCTGCGGCGTTCTTGCCGATGGGGTTGGTGATGGCGGAAAGATCAGCGGCAATCGGCACGCCGCCGGCATTGCCGAGTTCAGCTTGGTACTTCGGCGACAAGGTCAGGCTGATCCACTCTGCGGCGAGATCCGGATTCTTGCTACCCTTGGGAACGACCCAGAGATTGCCAGTCGAGCCGACCGAATATTTCGGCGTCGGAATGACGAACTGGCCCCACTTGAAGTCCTTGATGGTCGACGCGAACGTGCCGAGATTCCACGTGCCAGAGACGTACATCGGCGCCTTGCCGGAGGTAAAGAGCAGAGCCGCGTCCGGGTCCTTCATGCCCGTGGAGTCCTTGTTGATGTAGCCCTTGCCGACCCAGTCGACCAATGTCTGCGCCGCATAGAGATAGGGCGCGCCGTCGAGGGGGGCCTTCAAACCCTGATAATTCTGGACCCAGGCGTCATCGGCCTTGGTATAGGCGAGAGAGGCAAGCAAGTGCTGGCCACTGGTGTCGATGGCGCCGAGCGCGAGAGGCGTGAGACCCTTCTGCTTGAAGGCTTCCATGCCAGCGACCCACTCTTCGAGCGTCGTCGGCGGCTTGAGGCCTGCCTTTTCGAACATGTCAATGTTGTAGAAGCACGAAACATATTCGCCGAAGACTGAGACGCCCCAAACAGGGCCGGAGCCATAGATGCCCTTTTCGTCATAACGGCTTAGGACAAAATCGCCTTCGTTAAGGATCTTGTCCCAGCCTTCCTTCTTCACATAGTCATCCAGATTGGTCAGCAATCCCTGGCTTGCAACCAAGCCGGCGGTCGCATTGCCCTTGTTGTACTCGAGCACGTCGGGGGCCTGATCGGAATTGAGGATCATGCCGCCTGAGGCCTGCAACTGCTGAAAGGTCTTCTGCTCGAAGCTGACGGTGATATCCGGATGTTTCGTCTGGAACTCTTCGAGCGCTTTCTTCCAGACAATGCCCTGAGCCGTGGTCGGCTCCTCGAACCACCAGATCTTGAATGTCTTCTGTTCGGCATGGACGGTCGATGTCATCAGCATCGCCGTGCCGAGCGCTAGCGCCAGTCTTGCAATTCTTTTCATGCTTTCCTCCCAAAAAAGCGGCTGCGCCGCGAAAAGACCAAGTTAGTCAGTCATGGCGCAGTCGGGCCTCCCAGCCCGGCGGCGCCCTACCCTAGGCGGTCGATCAGGGATCAACAACGAAATCTCCGCCCCGGCATTTCTTCAAATAGTTGAGCCCGTGAACCTGACCAGTCATTTCGAGCGCATCGCGATAGACCGGGTCGTGCCAACCTTCGATGTCGATCGAGCCGGACCAGCCGGCGAGGCGCAGTTCGGAAATGATGTCGGTCCAGTTGCTGTCCCCGAAGCCCGGCGTGCGCATGAAGACGAACTTCTCCTTGCCGAAGATGCCGTGTTCCTTAATGACCTCCCAGCGGATGGTCGCGTCCTTGCCGTGAACGTGGAAGAATTTGTGCGCCCATTTGCGGATCTGCGGTAAAGGGTCGATCAGATAAACCATCTGATGGCAGGGTTCCCACTCCAGGCCGATATTCTCGTCAGGCGTCTCGTTGAAGATCAGTTCCCAGGCATCGGGATTGTGGGCGATGTTCCAGTCGCCGCTTGCCCAGTTGCCGTCCATGGCGCAATTCTCGAAGGCGATCTTAATGCCCTTGTCGGCAGCGCGTTTGGCAAGCTCGCTCCAGATTTGCTTGTAGCGCGGCAGGCTGTCGGTCAGCGGCTTGCCTCGGATGCGGCCGGTGAAGCCGGCAACGCAGGTGGCGCCGAAATGATGGGCGTTGTCGATGCAATCCTTCCATCCCTGCAGCGTCTCCAGGTCGATTGCGTTCTCTTCCAGCGGATTGCCGAACATGCCGAGCGTCGAGATGGTGATGTCGCGGTCGCCGATCGCATCGAGGCAGCGCTTGCCGAGTTCGGCAAGGTTCTGGCCCTTGGTCGTCTGCCAGAAGAAGGGTTCGAAGCTTTCGAAGCCCATGCCGGCGATCTCGCCGATGCGGGTTGCTGCATCGCCGTTGTTGCCACTGACCATGGTGCCGATGCGAATGGATTTTGCGGGGTTGCTCACGTCACGTCATCCTATGCTGAAATTTCGATGCGCCGGCCGGTCTTGGCGCTTTCGATCGCGCCGAAGACCATGGCAAGGCTTCTGATATTGTCGGAATTGACCGTTTCCGGCTGTTTGCCGGTGCGGATCGCTTCGATAAAATCGGCAATGACGCTGGCGTGCCCATGGGTCTGCTCGTCATGTTCCGGGCCGGGAACGTCTACGACAGCGGAGCCGCGCAAAAGACCGGGCTCCTCGCCGCCGACGGCCGCCTTGAAATTCTCTTCGCCGTCCCAGGTGAGCATGCCCTTCGAGCCGACAAGCCGCCACTGGCTTTCCCAGCTGGTGCGCTCGCCTTCGGCGCACCAGGAGCCGCGATAGGTAAAGACGACATCGTCGGAAAATTCGAAGATTGCATTGGCCGAGGCCCCGTGCCTGTACCAGGAGCCCTTCGGATTGCGCTCGACGCAATAGACGGCGAGTGGCTTCCGGTCGGCTACGTAGCGGGCCGCATCGAAGGTGTGGATCGCCATGTCGAGAAGCAGAACGTTGTCCATCCCTTCGCGGAAGCCGCCGAAATGCGGCGCCAGGAAAAAGTCGCAATGGATGCCGGTGAGTTCGCCGATCGCGCCGCTGTCGACGAAGCGGCGCAGGCGCCTGACGCCCGAGATGAAGCGTCGGTTCTGGATGACGGCGTGGATGCGGCCGGTCTCGGTGGCAAGATCGATCAGCGCCGCGCCCTCAGCAAGCGAGGCGGCCATCGGCTTTTCGCTGAGCACATGGCAGCCGGCTTTCAGCGCCGTCGAAACGACGTCGTAACGGGCCGCCGGAATGACGATGTCGAAGACCAGATCGGCCCTGGTGGCGGCGATGACCTCGGACAGATCCGAGCCGATGACGGCGCCTTCAAGACCGAACTCGGCGGCGAGCTTTTCCGCCGTCTCCCGGTTCAGGTCGACGAGGCCGACGACGGTGATGGCATCAGCCAGTTGAGGGTTGGAAGCGATGGCTCGCAACCAACCTTTGGACATAGCTCCGCACCCGCACAGAATGGCACTGAATTTCACGATTTCCTCCGGGGAATGGTGTCAACTCTCCTCGTGACACGCACTCCGTAAACGTTTACGAATGTTGGCGGAAACATTTTGCGATGTCAAGAGACGCCAAATGCGAAATTGCTGATGGGAGGGAAAACGCAGCCGATGAAGGGGATTCGCCAGCTTGCCGAACACCTGGATATTTCAATCGGCACGGTCTCCCGGGCGCTAAACGGCAAGCCCGATGTCAACGAGGAAACCCGCCGGCGCGTTCTGGCCGCAGCCGAGGAACTGGGCTACGTCGCCAACCAGTCGGGACGGAGTCTCAGGCAGGGAGAGACGAAAGTCATCGGGCTAATGATCGAATCCAGCACGGAGGCGGTCGAAAATGCCGACAACTTCTTCATCGGCGTCACCAGCGGCTTGCAAAGTGTGTTTGCCCGCCACAAGCTCGATCTGGTCATGCTGCCCTGCCCGAGCGATGAGGATCCGCACGAATATCTGAAACGGATCGTCGCTCGCCGTATCGTCGATGCGATGATCATCTCCAATACGCAGCGTTTAGACCGGCGCATCGATCTTTTGTCGCGGGCAAAAATCCCCTTCATTGCGGTCGGCCGCAGCCTTTCCCCAGGCAATTTCCCCTGGATCGATCTCGATTTCGAAGGTGTCGCCGACCGTGCTGTCGCACGCCTGGTCGCGCGCGGTCACCTTCGGATCGCCATCACCGCGCCGTCGAGCGAGGTCAATCTCGGCTATGTCTTTCTCGAAAGTTATCGCCGCGCGCTCGAGCGGCACGATATCACTTTCGACCCTTCGCTCGTCATTCGTGTCAAGTCGAGCGAACAGGGCGGCTATCAGGCGGCGCATGAATTGCTGCTGCTGGAAGAGCGGCCGACGGCAGTGATCCTGATCTACGAATTGATGGCAATCGGCCTCTACCGCCGGCTGATGGAATCGGGTGTGATACCTGGCCGCGACATCGCGGTGATCGGCTTCCGCGACGCTCCGCGTGCACGATTCCTGCAGCCCTCACTCAGCTGCTTTCGCATGTCGCTCTATGACCTCGGCGCCACTCTCGGCCGGATGCTTCTCGCTAACATGCTGGCCTATCAGGAGTTCTATCCTGATGAGGGCCGCAACATCGTCTGGCCGCTTGAGTTGACGCCGGGTGAAAGCGATGCGTTTCAGGTGTGGGCGTGGTCTGACCAACCGGCTTGCGCCCCGAAAGATGCCGTTGACGAACTTGCGATATCGGCTTCAAGCAAGTCATGACGAAACGAAAGTTGGGTGAAATCTCGACACAAAGGAACATCCGCCGCATGACCCCAGAGAAGTTACCGGTCTCAATATTTTTGCAGCAGAGCCGCCATCCTCAGCCCTCGCGTTCTATTTCGACAAGGGCATCCTGCAATGCGTTGAGCAGCATGTCAGCATTTTCGCGAGAGAAGGGGAGCGGCGGCCGAATTTTGAGAACATTGCCATTCAGTCCTGAGGCACTTATCAACACACGCCGATCACGAAGCTCGCTAACAACTTTCAGCGCGAGGGCGCTATCTGGCTCGCGGCTGTTTTGATTGCGTACAAACTCCAATCCGAGAAACAAACCGCTCCCTCGTACATCTCCAATCGAAGCGAAGGTCTCTTTCAGGCTCTTCATTCCTGCGCGCAGGTAGTCCCCTGTCTTGCGCGCATTTTGCATAAGATTTTCGTTCTCGATAACGTCAAGTACAGCCGAGGCAGCAGCCAAAGAAACGTTGTTGGCCCCAAATGTGTTGAAGTAACGTATACCTCGGCCGAAACTCTCCTGGATGTCCGACTTCATAATGGCCGCTGCGATTGGCATTCCGTTACCCATCGGCTTGCCGGTCACTGCAATGTCCGGGACGACTTCGTGACGCGCAAAACCCCACATGTTTGTGCCTATTCGCCCGAAGCCGGGCTGCACCTCGTCAGCGATATAAAGCACGCCAGCTTTTTTCAGGACATCCACGACGGGTTTGAGGAAACCGGGCGGATCGGCAAAAACGCCATCCGAAGAAAAGATGCTATCGGCGATAAAGGCGGCTGGCGTGATACCCCGGCGGCGCATGTGGCCGATCGCTTTAGTGACGTCGTCTGCCAATGCCGCGCCGACATCGCGATCATTGGCGCGATAAGTGTCGGGCGCCGGCACTGTCAGAACATGCTGACCAAGGGGTACGCTGTCCCCAAGCAACGGCGAGATTTCCGCCGCCGAGGCCGTAACGCCATGATAGGCGTTCTCCGTAATGATGATACCGGTACCACCTGTATAATGGCGGGCCAACCGGAGGGCTAGATCGACCGCCTCGCTTCCAGTGCAGGTGTACATGACACGGTCGAGTTCGGCCGGAAATGTCGCCAAAAGCCTTTCTGAGTAGGAGAGGATTTGCTCGTTCAGATAGCGTGTATGAGTATTGAGTTGCGATGCCTGGTAACTTATTGCCTCCACAACGTGCGGGTGGCAATGACCGACCGACGGCACGTTATTATAGGCGTCGAGATAGGCTTCTCCGTCCGGTCCACATAACCATACGCCCTTGGCCTTGGTGATATGGACTGGATTTTCATAGAAGAGCCGATACGACGATCCGAGTAACATCTGTCGGCGCTCGATCATCTTGCGCTCTCGTTCCGGCAGGCTGCCGAGCCGTGCCGAGTCGAACCCGTTGACCATTGGTGCGCTCGGTTTGTGGGAAACGTTTTTCTTCATGCTTTTGATCACCGATTGGCTTGGCGCAGTCTTTCGATAGCGACGGTTCTTGGAATTGCGTCAAGGCGTGCCAACTGCGCCCAAACGCTCGCAGTTTGCGCAGTCAGGCGCTGAGCGTGCTGGGGGAACAGCCCTGCGCGCCATCTCGGAATACAAAGCCGCATCACCAACCGCATGACCGCTGCCTTGTAGATGAGGAGGATTTCGGCATCGGACAGGGCACATTCGATGCGATATCCCCCGATAAGATCGCACATCGCTCCTATCGGATCAGATTCATCCCCGATCTGATAGGCAGCAGCGACACCCACGTCGAAAAGCGTCGGAGCGTGCACCATGTCGCCAAAATCAATGATGCCGGTGATCGTATCCGGCATTGTCGTATCGACAAGGATGTTTTCCATGTTGAAGTCGTTGTGGATGACTTGGGCATCCAGCGTGTTCATGATAGGCACGATCGCCTCCTCGAACTCGCTGATCGCATTTTCGAGGCGTGTTCGCTGATGGACATCAGAAAATGTCGGCAGAACCTCACGCATCCCTACCGCATGTTTCAAATCCCAGGTGATGCGATGCGATGCGGCCTCATGTGAAAAGCTCTTCAAGGCTTTTTGCAAACGCCCGAGCATTGCCCCAACCCGCCGGCGCTGCAAAGGAGACTGTGGCGCAATCCGTTGAGCAACGCCCGGCGCGAACGTGACCATACGTACGCCGCGTTCGCTGCCGTCGTCCGCCACAAAGCGAAAATCCGCGGCACCGTCACGTGTGTGAATGATACGCTGGGTCGGAATTCCCGGATCCACTTCCTCCACATGTAAGAGCGCTAAGCTGTGCATGGAGGTAACAAGAGGATCCTCTGCAGGATTGAGAATTTTTAAAAGATAGGCCGTGCCATCCTCGAGCATCAGGCGAAAATTACTGTCCTTCTCGCCCCACAGCCATGTTGCGCGACCAGAAAGGCCATAATGGTCGCACGCAATTTGTTGCGCTTTGTCACACGGCACCGGGACAGAAGCAGTTTCCAGTTCGGCGCCGAGCACACCTGTTTTAGGATTTTTTTTTGACGCTGACATTGTACCCTTCCACCTATTTTAGGTACGTCTCTTGATGTTTTCTCCGGGCCCTCTGCGCGCAAAATCGGATTATGTCGCTTCGGTCACTAGCTTTGTATTGAAGTAACTTTCCATCGCCTCGGCCCCGCCCTCCGAGCCGTAACCGGAATCTTTGATGCCGCCGAATGGCAGCTCGGGGAGCGCCAGTCCGTGGTGGTTGATAGAAAGCATGCCGCTTTCGATGTCGCGGGCAAGGTCGGCGCTCGTCTTCGCGGAAGTCGTGTAAGCATAAGCCGCCAGCCCGTATGGCAGGCGGTTGGCTTCGGCAATGGCAGAACCGTAATCCGAAAATGCGCTGACGATCGCCATCGGACCGAAGGGTTCTTCGTTCATCACGCGCGCGTCTTGTGGAACGTCGGTCAGAACCGTTGGCTGGAAGAAGTTGCCGAGATTGCAGATCCGTTTGCCGCCGGTTGCAATCCTCGCGCCGCGCATCACCGCGTCAGCGGTCAGCGCTTCCATCGCTTCGACCCTTCGCGCGTTGGCCAACGGTCCCATTGTCGTGCCGTCGCTCAATCCATCGCCGACATTCACTGCCTCGGCCGCCTTGATGAAGCCGTCGAGGAATTTTTCAAAAACGCGTTCCTGGATGAGGAACCGCGTGGGAGCCACGCAGACTTGCCCGGCATTTCGAAACTTCGCACCAGCCAATAGTCTGACCGCAAGATCGATATCGGCATCATCGAAAACGAGTGCCGGCGCATGGCCGCCGAGTTCCATCGTGACGCGCTTCATGTGGGCGCCAGCGAGCGAAGCCAAATGCTTCCCAACCGGGGTCGATCCCGTAAAGGAGATTTTGCGGATGACGGGATGCGGGATGAGGTGATTTGAAATATCGGCCGGAATTCCGAAAACCAGATTGAGGACGCCCGCTGGCAGCCCGGCGTCGGCGAAGGCGCGAACAAGTTCGGCGCAGCTTGCCGGCGTCTCCTCCGGCCCTTTCAATATCATTGAGCAGCCAGCTGCAAGGGCTGCCGAGACTTTCCGCACCGCCTGATTCAATGGGAAATTCCAGGGACTGAAGGCGGCCGCCGGACCGACAGGCTCCTTGACAACCATTTGTCTGACATTGGTCGCTCTCGGGGGGATGAGGCGGCCGTAGCTACGGCGAGCCTCTTCGGCAAACCAATCGATAATGTCGGCGGCCCCCGCCGTTTCCGCTTTGGACTCTGCCAGCGGCTTGCCCTGCTCCAGCGTCATCATTATCGAGATCGCCGCCGAACGGTCGCGAAGGATCTCGGCAGCTCGGCGCATGAGCTTTGACCGCTCGAAGGCACTTACATGCCGCCACTGTTCAAAGCCGGCAGCCGCCGCCGCAAGCGCTTCGTCGAGATCACTGCTGCTCGCGTTCGAGACGCGGCCGATGACCTCGCCCGAAGCGGGATTGACGATGGTGAGGTGATCGTTCGAGCCGTCCCGCCACAGGCCATTGATGTAAAGTTGGGTATCCGGATATCCCGACATGTCACTCTCCATTGCTGTCAGTAGCCAAGCGCACAACCGTCTTTTCGATGATCGGAAGCTCCCAGCAGCGTGTGGTTTTGATCGTCAATCCAGATCGCCTGGGCACCGCCAATCGCCCAATTCGGAGCGACAACCTTGAAACCGCGCGCTTCGAGATTGCGACCGATGGAGGAGCGAAGGAGTCCTTCTGCCTCGACCGTCGCCGTGCCTGGGAGTGGAAAAAGCCGAGGTAGGTCCATGGCGCTCTGGATATCCAGACCGAAATCGAACAGCTTGGAGAGGAAGTGGGCATGGCCCGTTGCCTGATAGTGCCCGCCCATGACGCCGAACGACAGGACAGCTTTCCCGTGGCGTGTCACCAATCCCGGGATGATCGTGTGCATGGGCCTCTTGCGCGGCCCTATCGCGTTCGGATGGCCCGGTTTCACACTGAAGCTCTGCCCACGGTTGTGGAACAACACGCCTGAGTTTGGCGCCATCAAACCGCTTCCGTAGGAATGGAAGATCGAATTGATGAAGCTCGCAACATTTCGATCCTTGTCGACAACCGAAATATAGACCGTGTCCGCATGCTCGGCACCGTCGAGAGCCGCCGTGGCGTCGGCAACCTCATTCATGTCGATCTTGGCGGCAAGACTATCGGCGAGTTCATCGGACAACAGGAATTCGACCGGAACATCCGATACCGCGGTGTCGGCTATCCACCGATCGCGGGCTGCATAGGCCAGTCGGGTTGCTTCGATTTCGACGTGCAGATTATCGGCGCCGAGCGGATCGCCCTTGCGTTCAAAACGCTCAAGTATCTTCAGGATCATCAGAGCGATGATGCCCTGCCCGTTCGGCGGGCATTCGTGCACCGTCCAGCCTCGATAGATCGCGCTGACCGGCTTCACATATTCGCCGGCGGCAGATGCAAAATCCTCAAGCGTATGGAGCCCGCCAAGCGAATTCAGCCGCGCCACCATGTCTTCCGCCACCGGGCCGCGATAGAAGCCGTCACGCCCCAGGGCTGCTATCGTCTCCAGCGTTTGGGCCAATTCCGACTGTCGTTGAACCGATCCGACAGAGGGGACCTGGTCATCGGCCAGGAAAATGCGGCGCGTCGAAGGATCGCGTAGCAACAATTCGCGTTGATTGGAGATGTCGGCGGCAACTCGCGGCGTGATCCCGTAGCCGTCGCGCGCCAACGCTATTGCGGGGGCGAGAATTTCGGAAAGCGGCATCCTTCCGTGATCGGCGACCAGACGCGCCCATGCATCCACCGCACCGGGAACGGTCACCGCATGCGGCGACGATCGCTCGATCGAGGTGATCCCCTTGTCCTGATACCACTCGAAATGCGCCGCAGCCGGCGTGCGTCCGGAGCCGTTATAGGCAACGATATCATCATTGCCATTGGATGCGAGCAGCGCAAAACAATCACCGCCGATGCCGGTGGATCCGGCCTCGACCACGCATTGCACGGCACAGGCCCCCACCGCAGCGTCGATCGCCTTGCCGCCGGCTTTGAGGATATCGATCGCAGTCAAAGTCGCCACAGGATGCGATGTTGCTGCCATTCCATTGCGGCCGACAGCTATTGATCTTCCCGGCATTTCGAAATTTCGCATGTCGTCGATTCCTTCGCTCAGTAGAGCCCGGTCGCCCTGGCCCATGTGTAAGTGTCATCCAACGCACGGGTGGAGCGGTCGAACAATTCGTTGATCTGTGCTTCGGTAATAATAAGCGGCGGGCAGAGCGAGTAGTTGTCGCCAAGGGCGCGTGTGATGACGCCGTGGACCTGGGCCTGCTTGCCTGCGTGAATGGCAATGCCGTCCGTTGGCTTGAAGGGCTCTTTGGTTTCCTTGTTGCGAACCAGTTCGAGGGTCCCGATGAGGCCGCGGCCGCGGGCGTTCCCAACGAGCGGATGGTCGCCAAGTTCCTTCAAGCGTCGCTGGAATACCGGGGCGACATCCCTGACATGACCGACAATGTCGCGCTCCTCATAGATTTTCAGGGTTTCCAAGGCGACTGCGGTCGCGACCGGATGGCCGCTATAGGTGAAACCATGTCCGAATGTCCCGATTTTCTCGCTCTCGGCAACGACCGCGGAATGGACCTTCTCGTTGATCATCAGCGCGGAAATCGGCTGATAGGCGGCCGAAAGCTGCTTTGCCATGACGATCATATCCGGCTGAAGCCCGAAGCTTTCGGAGCCGAACATGGTGCCGAGCCTGCCGAAGCCGCAGATGACCTCATCGGCGATCAGCAGCACGTCGTACTTTTTGAGGATTGCCTGGATCTTCTCGTAATAGGTCGGCGGCGGGACGATGCAGCCACCTGATGCCATCAATGGCTCGGCGAAGAATGCACCGATGGTTTCAGGCCCCTCGGCGAGGATCATCTGTTCGAGCGAATCGGCACAGCGCGTCGCAAACTCTTCTTCCGTTTCGCCCGGGCGACCGTAGCGATAGAATTCCGGGCAGTCCGTATGCAGCACCCGGTCGATGGGAAGATCGAAATCGCGATGGTTGTTCGGAAGTCCCGTCAGGCTGGCCGAAGCAATCGTCACGCCGTGGTAGGCTCGCATCCGCGAGATGATTTTCTTCTTTTCCGGCTTTCCGATGGCATTGTGATAATACCAGACAAGCTTCATGGCCGTGTCGTTGGCCTCGGAACCCGAATTGGCAAAGAACACTTTCGACATTGGCACCGGTGAAAGCTGGATGAGGCGGTCGGCAAGCTCGACCGCGGTCTCATGCGTCTTGCCGCCGAAGCTGTGATAGAAGGGCAATTCCTTCATCTGGCGGGTTGCCGCATCTACCAGCCTCTGTTCGCTGAAGCCCAGCGAGGCACAAAACAGCCCGCCAAGCCCCTCGATATATTTATTGCCGTCGCTGTCGATGATGTGGATCCCCTCCCCCTTGGCAATCACCAGCGGGCCATCCTTCAAATGCTGCGAAGCGTTGGTGTAGGGATGAAGAATGAAGGCGGCGTCGCGGGATTCGAGGGAGTTGAGAAGGATGGTCACAGTGGTTCTCCAAATGATGGGTGTGTTTCGATGGCGACGCTGGGCCGGTCAGCCGGCGCGACCTCTCGGTGCGCCGGCTTCCAATCGCTGCCGAAATGAGCGCTGCCGCTTGATCAATCAAGCGTCGTCTTCATCCACTTCTGTGCGAGTTTGTTGATCGTGCCGTCCGCTTCGGCAGCTTCGATCGCCGCATCGAACATCGACTTCAGGACGGTATCGTCCTTGCGAAGGCCCGCCGCGATGCCCTGTCCGAAGACCCCGCCTTTGAAGGTCGGTCCGGCGATCTTGTAGTCTTTGAAGTCTTCCTTGCCGAGCGTTGCATTCAGTGACGTCTTCTGGGCAACGACGGCGTCGATACGACCGGCCTGAAGGTCGAGGTCATGTTGTTCGACGGTCTTGTATTCCCTGGGATCGATGACGCCCTTGAAATAGGTATCGAGAAAGGCTGTGTTTGCCGTCGACACCTGAGCGCCCACGGCCTTGCCCTTCAGGGCGTCGCGAAGCGGCTGCAATTCCTGCTCGACTTTCGCCTTGTCGCCGGCGAGGTCGACCGTCGTTCCCGTTCCCGGCAGATCTGCGAGAGGGCCGGTTTTATCGACCATGAAGGCGGCCGCCGTCGACGCATAGGGCTTGCTGAACGAGATGACGGCAAGGCGCTTCTCGGTAACGATCATCGACGCCATGATAGCGTCGAACTTCTTTGCGCTGAGCGATGGAATCAGCCCGTCCCAATCCTGGGCGACGATGGTGCACTTGATCTTCATACGAGCGCAGAGGTCGTTGGCAAGGTCGATCTCGAAGCCTGCGAGCTTGCCGTCGGGGCCGGTGAAATTCCAGGGCTCGTATGCGCCCTCGGTTGCAATGGTGATCTCCGTCGGTTTTGTCTCAGCGACGGCAACGCCAGCCGACAGCACGCCAAGCAAAGCGGACGTCAGCAAAAGTTTTGATAGTTGCATATTGGCATTCCCCTTTTTGTTGCACCCTGCCCTTTTCCCAAGGCAAGGCTGTTGCAGACTCCGCGCGTCCGCGATTTACCAGGACGCGCGAACCTTGATTGCCTCGGCCGCAAGGCAGAGGAGCTCGAATAAGACATGAGCGGCAATTTGCGCCGTGTTCGAGGTAGGGTCGTATTGCGGAGCGATCTCGACGACGTCGCCGCCGACGATGTTCAAACCTGCAAGACCGCGCAGAATTCCAAGCGCCTGGGCGGATGTCAGCCCACCGACCTCCGGCGTTCCGGTGCCGGGCGCAAATGCAGGATCAAGAGAATCGACATCGAAGCTGACGTAGGTCGGGCCTAATCCGGCTATTTCTCTCGCTTTTGCGATCACGCCTTTGATGCCGAGATCGGCGACTTCCTCCGCATGGATGACGGTCATGCCGGATGCATAGGAGAATTCCCAGAGATATTCGGAATTTCCTCGAATTCCGATCTGGATCGTCCGCCTGGGGTCAAGCACACCGTCGAGAACCGCCTGGCGGAACGGCCCGCCATGATGGAATTTGCAGCCCTCAAACGAACCGCCCGTATCGCAATGTGCATCGATGTGGATCATCCCCACCGGCCGATGCCTGCCGACCGCCCTGAGAATGGGAAGGCTGACCGAATGGTCGCCGCCGACCGCCAAGGGCACGACTCCAGCTCCTATCAGGTGGTGGACAAATCGTTCGATATCCTGGTGGGATGCAGTGAGATCAAAACGGCTTTTGAATGGGACATCGCCTACGTCGGCAACGCGCGCAGTTGCAGTCGGGACGGCTCGCAGAACATGATTGTAGGGACCAACCCGATCGACATTGCGCACGGCTCTCGGCCCGAACCGCGCACCCGATCGGTTCGTCACCCCGAGATCCATGGGAATTCCGAAAAGCGCAATGTCCATATCCGTGAAATTGGGTGCAGCATCGGGACGATACGCGGCCTTCAACAATGTCGGAACGCCGCAGTAAGGCGCCTGACGGCTATCGCCGTCACCGAAGACCAGTTCGGCGACTTTTCGAAACTCCGCATCGAACATTTCATCGCCCGACGCATTCGAATAGCGCTTCCGCAATTCGTCCAGACTGAGAATCTCCGACATTCGACCTCCATGTGTTTCGCCCATCAGGCCGCGATCAAAAGCAGGCAAAGAGCTATTGCTTGTTGTCGCCAACATTGTATACATAATCGTATTCTTCTTGATTGGGCAAGAGGAAAAACGTTATGGTGTGGTTCGCCGGAACCCGGTGAACCAGAGACGGAAGGGGAATTGATTGGCACCGACCAAAACGGAACAGCGAGGATCATTGCGCGAGAGCACCTATGCGCAATTGAAGGATCTGATCCTCAGCGGCCAACTTCGTCCTTCGGAGCGCCTTTCTGAAGTTACGCTAGCCAAACGCTTCGGCGTCAGCCGAACGCCGCTGCGTGAGGCGCTGATGAAGCTCGAAGAAGAAGGGCTTGTCGTCGGGCAGCGGAATTTCGGTTACACGGTGACCGATCTCGATGTCACCAAATTCTGCAATCTCCTGGTCGTTCGCGAAGCGCTCGATGTCTGCGCGGCGCAGCTCGCCTGCGAGATGGCGACCGAGGAAGACCTTGATCGGCTTCGCGGCGTCATCGTCCAGATGGTGGAACTCAAGGAGACGACCAACGAAGCGCCGTCGGACGCTGCGCGCAATCTCGATCTCGGACTGCACATCCATCGCGTGATCGTCGAATCGACCCGAAACGAGGCCCTCGTGAGGGCGACGGATCAAATTTACCAGCAGCTTCGCCTGGCGCTTTGGCTCGAAGTGCTTTGGGTTGATCTGGAACACACGGACCTCGACGAGCATCGGGCAATTGCCGACGCCATCTGTGCACGCGACAAGGAGGCGGCCGCGATCGCAGCTCGGGCGCATGTGCAAAGCTCGCTCAAGAACATGTCGAAGCTTCAGCGCATTTGGGCGCACCGGCGCGCTGCCGAGTGAAGCAACCATGATCAGTCATCAAGAGGTCCACGCATGGCATTTATCGGTAGTTACCTGACTCTCATCGGTTTCGGACCGACCGGTTGGGGGTGGCTGCTTCTGACCGCGGCGGCCATGACGATCGGTGTATCCGTCTGCGGCTTTCTGGCGGGAACGGTGATCGGCTCGGTCGTCACCTTCATGCAGTTGTCCCGCCACATGGGCCTACGCTGGCTTGCCGACTGCTACACTACCGTCCTTCGCGGCGTACCCGACCTTCTGGTCATCTATCTTTTCTATTTCGGCGGCAGTGCGTTCCTCGGGACTGTCGGTGGCCTTTTCGGGTATCAGGGTTTTATCGGAATGCCGGCCTTTTTCACCGGTACGCTGGCGCTTGGCGTGGTTTCGGCGGCCTATCAGGCCGAAGTATTTCGCGGAGCCTATAGATCGGTTGCGCGCGGCGAAATCGAAGCTGCCAGCGCCGTCGGTATGCGGCCTTGGCCCAAATTCAGGCGTATCGTCGCCCCGCTCGTCCTTCGCTACGCTATTCCCGGGCTTGGAAACACCTGGCAACTCGTGCTGAAGGAGTCGGCATTGATCTCCGTCACGGGCCTCGTCGAACTGCTGCGCCAGTCGCAGATCGCTGCAGGTTCCACTCGCCGGCCCTTCGAGTTCTACCTGTCAGCGGTCGTTCTCTACCTCGTCGTAACCTGGTTCTCCTCGATTGTGTTCAGACGAATGGAAGCTCGAACGACCCAGGGCGTGAGGAGAGCGCTATGACGGATATCGGCTTCATGTGGGATACGTTTCTCACGCTTCTCACCGGTGTGCCGCTGACCCTCGAGCTTGCGGTCACCTCCATCCTGGCAGGAAGCATGTTGGCGCTTGCGATCTCGCTGCTGGCAGCAACCGGCGGTGCAACGGGACGAGCCGTAACCAGTGCCTACGTCTTCGTCTTCAGAGGGTCGCCTCTGCTCGTCCAGATGTTCCTGATCTATTATGGCCTCGGCCAGTTCCGGCACGGATTGCAGGACCTCGGGCTCTGGTGGTTCTTTCGCGAGCCCTATTGGTGCGCGGTGCTGGCGCTTACACTGAACACGGCCGCCTATTGCAGCGAAATTTTTCGTGGGGGCCTGAGGGCCGTTTCCAGCCAGGAGATCGAGGCGGCACGCGCCTGCGGGATGTCGGGCGTTCTTCTGTTCAGACGGATCATCCTTCCGATCGCCATCAGACATGCGCTGCCGGCCTATGGCAACGAGATCATCCTGATGCTCAAAGCCACGGCGCTGGCGTCCGTCATCACGATCATGGAAGTGACCGGCCTGGCCGGAAAGTTGATCGCCGACAGCTTCCGCGCCTTCGAGATCTTCATCGTCGCGGGGGCGATCTACCTCGCAATCAATTTCATCGTTACGCGCATGCTCTTGCTGGTCGAATTTTGGCTTTCGCCGCACATGCGCATGCGGCTGCAATCTTAGATGGGAGTATGCATGTCTGACAGGGGAACATTTTCGGCTGGCGACAACAAAGACAAAAACGCTGCCGTTTCAGTCAAAGATCTTCGGAAATGCTTTGGCCCGCTGGAAGTCTTGAAAGGCGTTTCGTTCGAAGCGCACGAGGGCGATGTGGTTTCCATTCTCGGTTCGTCCGGATCGGGCAAATCGACGATGCTGAGATGCCTCAATATGCTCGAAGTTCCCGACAGCGGGGAAATCCGTATCGGCGGTGAGGTATATGGTCTGAAACGATCAGGGCACAGAACCGTGCCTGCCGACCGCAGGCAGGTCGATCGGATCCGCGAACACATCGGCATGGTGTTTCAGAGTTTCAATCTTTGGTCCCATATGACGATCCTGGAAAACCTGATCGAAGCACCGGTGCACGTCCAAAAACGTAACCGTGCGGAATGTATTGCGGAGGCCGAAGCCCTGCTTGAACGGGTCGGTATCGCCGACAAGCGAAACTTCTATCCCGTGCACCTGTCCGGAGGGCAGCAGCAGCGCGCCGCAATCGCTCGCGCGCTCGCGCAACGCCCGAAAGTAATGCTGTTCGACGAGCCGACCTCGGCCCTCGATCCCGAACTCGTCGGCGAAGTGCTCAAGGTGATGCGCTCGCTTGCCGAAGAAGGCCGCACAATGCTGATCGTGACCCACGAGATGGCATTTGCGCGCGACGTTTCCAACAAGGTGGTGTTTCTCCACAAGGGTGTTATCGAAGAAACCGGCGCGCCGGCCGAGCTTTTACGCAGCCGAAGTCCGAACGATTTCGGCAGTTTCTCGCACACGAGCGCCACTGAGAGGTCGACAGCGGATACAGATTCGGCGGTCGATAACTAATTTCACCTGAGACAGCGCGACATGCCCTGGAGCCAGGCTGCAAAGATCATTGCCTGGCCCACATGCCGAAGGTCGAAAAGGCTAAACGGCAAGAGCGCCAGGCCGATGCTGGACGCCCGAAGATGCCCGCCAGCAGCAAGCGCTGCCCTAAAGAATGCGCGCTGATCTGCTCGTGCCAAAGCGAATTCTCCTAATCGCGGGCGGTCGGAAGCTGGTAAGCAAACATTTTTTATTTTCTACCAGATCTATAGAATTTGTATCCTTATCGCGGCGCTCGATTTCTTTCACCGATAGGTTCGGCAGAATTGGAGATACCGATGAATACCGTGCTGAGGCAAGCAGATCAGATCCGGCCCGTGGCCGCCCGTATCGGCAGCGACGAAGAAGCGATCGCAATCGCCCGGAGGCTGGCGGCGCAATTTGCCGCGCGCGCCGCCGAGCGCGACGCCGACCGGCTCCTGCCCTTTGCCGAACTCGATCTTCTGGCGCAGTCCGGACTTCTGGCGATCACCGTGCCGGCGCAATATGGCGGGCTCGACGTGTCCAACGCCGTGCTTGCCGAGATCACCGCGATCCTGGCGGAGGCGGACGGTTCGATCGGCCAGATCCCGCAGAACCATTTCTATATTCTCGAGGCGCTCAGAACCGACGGCAACGAGGAGCAGCAGCGCTATTTCTTCGGTCGGGTGCTTGCCGGCGACCGCTTCGGCAACGCGCTTTCCGAGCGCGGTACGAAGACGGTCGGCCATTACAACACGCGCATCACGCGCGACGGCCCGGGTTACCGGATCAACGGCCGCAAATTCTATTCCACAGGCGTGCTCTTCGCCGATTGGATCACCGTCTTTGCGCTCGATGCGGAGGAGCGGCTGACCATGGCCTTCGTGCCGAAGGGCACCGAAGGCGTCGAGATCGTCGACGACTGGGACGGTTTCGGCCAGCGAACCACTGGCAGCGGCACGACGATTCTCGACAATGTCTATGTCACCGCCGATTCCGTGGTCTTCCATCACAAGGGCTTCGAGCGGCCGACGACGATCGGCTCGGTCGGCCAGATCATCCATGCCGGTGTCGATCTCGGCATCGCCAGGGCGGCCTTTGCCGAAACGCTTGAGTTTGTCAGGACGAAATCGCGTCCCTGGATGGATAGCGGCGTCGATCGCGCCTCCGACGATCCGCTGACGATCGCCAAGGTCGGGCAGATTGCCATCCGGCTCGAAGCCGCAACGGCCCTCGTCGAGCGCGCCGGCCACAAGGTGGATGCCGCGCAGGTCGAGACGACGGAGCACAAGGTGGTCGAGGCGACGCTGGCGGTCGCCGCCGCCAAGGTGCTGACAACTGAGGTGGCGCTCGAAGCTTCGAATACGCTCTTCGAGCTCGCCGGAACCTCGTCGGTGCAGATCGGCCACAATCTCGACCGCCACTGGCGCAATGCCCGCACTCATACGCTGCACGACCCGGTGCGCTGGAAATACCACGTCGTCGGCAACTATCATCTGAACGGCGTGACGCCGCCGAAGAACGGCGCGCTCTGAGTTTTCGGCTTATTCCAAAATCCCGCTGCCGGCGCCGGCAGCGGGGTTTGCTTTCGATACGGAAGCGCTCGCCTCAGCTGTAGAGGCTGACCTCCGGTATCCTGCCGTTCAGCACGAATTCACCAACTTCCCTCGCCTTGTAGAACACCGGATCGTGCAGCGTGTGGGTGCGGACATTGCGCCAGAACCGGTCGAAGCGGTATTTGTCCGCCGTCGAGCGCGCGCCCGTCAGTTCAAAGACGCGCGAGGTGATATCGAGTGAAACATGAGTGGCGTGGACCTTGGCGGTATAGGCTTCGGCCGCTGCCTCTCCGCGCTCGCGCGCCGTCACATCTCGGCCTCGGGCGAGGCCCGCCTGCACGGCGGATGCCGCGCTGTCGGCAAGAGCTGCCGAGGCCTTCAGCGCTGCGGTAAATTCGCCGACCCGCTCGAGGATATAGGGGTCGTCGGCGGCCCGCTCGACGCCTGATGTGATCCACGGCCGGGTCGTGGTTCTGACATAGTCGACGGCCGCCCGCAGCGCGCCTTCGGCGGTGCCGAGATAAAAATTGACGAAGACCAGCTGAATGAACGGGGTGTTGAAGGTCGACAGCACCGGCGGCGCGACATCGGGAGCTGCGGGCGCACCAACGAAATCCTCCTCGTAGACGGGGAAGTCGTGGAATTCGACGCTGCCGCTGTCGGACAGGCGCTGCCCGATATTGTCCCAGTCGTCATTGGCGACGTAGCCAGGGCGATTGGTGGGCACGGCGAAGCCGGCGATCTTGTCGTCTAGCGTCGCATTGGCATTGATGTAGTCGGAGACCCGCGCTGCCGTGGAGAAGGACTTGCGGCCGTTCAGCACATAGCCGTTGCCGCGGCGGGTGAGCACCAGCCCAGGATCGCGCGGATTGACGGCTGCGCCCCAATAGAGGCTCTTCTCCACCGTCTCGCTGCCCAGCGGATGGGCGCGGGCGCCGTCGAGTGCCCAGTAGATGTACTGGCTGTTGACATAGTGGTAGCCGAGCAGCTGGCCGATCGAGCTCTCGCCGCGGGCGAGAATGCGCACCAGCCTCAGTCCGTCGACCCAATCGAGGCCGCCGCCGCCGATCTCTGTGGGATGCAGCGCGTTGAGCAACCCGGCATTCTTCAGCTTGACGATCTCGGCAAGTGGTGGGCGGCCGTTACGGTCGAGTTCGGCTGCGCGCTGGGAAAGGTCGGCCGAGATCTCCTCGGCACGGGCAAACAGATCTTCTCGCGTCGGATTGCGGCTCACCGCAAAGACGACATTGGACTGGCTCATGGGCGGAACTCCAATTCTTCAAATAATGATCCGGCGCGAGCTGCACGCTCCCGCCGGATCGAGGTGAAAGGCCTCAAAACAGCTTGTCGGGGATCCAGCCGGCGGTCACCGCATCGCTGGTGCTGAAGGCGGGGACCTTTTCGGCCAGTTCTTCGATTGTCTTGACGCCGGCCGCGCGCAGGCTCTCCTGCGTCAGGAGCGTCGGCTTCACGGTAATCTGATGGGGAACCGTCTGGCCGGCGATTTCGAGGGCGGCAGCGCGGATGGAGACGGCGCCGACGACAGCCGGATTGGTGGCGACGGTCGCGACCCAGGGGCTGCCTTCCTCGGTGATTTCCTGAATGTCGGCTGTCGAAACGTCAGCCGAATAAATCTTGAGCTTTTTGGCGACGCCGAGATCGTTGGCGGCGAGCTTCACGCCGCGGGCGAATTCGTCATAGGGGGCAAAGACCACCGAGATATCGGGATTGGCGGTGAGCGCAGCCTTTGCCTGGTCGGCGGTCGACGTCGCCGTTGTGTCGCTGACATTGCCGAAGCGGGCTTTTTCGGCCACACCTGAATTGTCCGACTTGAACTTCTCCCAGACCTCGTTGCGGCGGTCGAGCGGCGCAAAGCCCGCGACATAGACGTAACCGGCGTTGAAGCTTTTGCCGTTGTCCTTCACCACCTGCTCGAGCGCCAGCGATGCAAGCTCGTGGTCGCTTTGCTCCACCTGCGGGATCTTGGGGTTGTTGAGGTTGACGTCGAAGGCCACGACCTTGATGCCCTTGTCGATCGCCTGTTGCACGACGTCGCCAAGCGATTCCGGTAGTCCGTGGTCGATGACGATGCCGGAGACCCCGAGATTGATCGCCTGCAAGATCTGTTCGCGCTGCTCGGCGGCATCCTGCCGTCCCGGGAAAATGCGCAGGTCGATATCCAGCGCCTTGGCCTGGGCCCCAGCGCCCGCCTGGTAGGCCTGGAAAAAATCACCGGCCGAGATATAGCTGATCAGCGCCACCTTGACACCACCCTTGTCGAAGGGAGCGGGAGCACCGGACAGGCCGCCGGCCTGTGCGCCTTGAATGAAAATGAACGGAATGACGGCGGCAGACAGTGCGAGCCGTGCGAGGGATTTCATCGTCGCGTTCCTTCTAGCAAACGAAAGCGTCGTCTGACAGGTTCGGCAGCCCTCGCGACGCATCGGATCATTTAGATATAATCTCTATGTTTTTAGTAGAGTAAATGATCCGATTTTACCGGCTGCGGGAGATTCTTTGTTTCCCGAGGACAGTTCGCCAGGGAAAGGCGTACCTGGAGTTCGGCCGCCCGGACAGGGCACACTCCCGATACGAAATGCAGTCCCGGACCCTTGTCGATGCCGCTTATTCACATTGAAAATATCACCCGCAGTTTCGGGTCGACGCACGCGCTTGCCGGTGCTGATCTTTCGATCGAGCGCGGTGAGATCGTGGCGCTGATGGGTGCAAACGGCGCGGGCAAATCGACGCTGGTAAAAATCCTTTCCGGCGTGCTTCCGGCCGATGGCGGCACGGTCAGTCTCGGTGGTCGTCCCTTTGCGCCGCGCGGCCCGGCCGAAGCGGCAAAGGCCGGTGTCGTCACCGTGCATCAGTCGACGGATCTGATTGGTGCGGCCGGTTTGACCGTTGCCGACGCCCTGCTTCTCAACCGTTTCGCTGATCGCAGCACTCCCTTTTTCGTCTCGCGCGCGGGCATCCGCCGGGAGGCGCAGTCGATACTCGATGCCGCCGGCTTCATGCTGCCGCTCGACCGCGATTTCGGCGAACTCGCCAGTGCCGACCGGCAGTTGGTGGCGATCGCCCGTGCGCTTGCCAACCGGGCCGATCTCCTCATTCTCGACGAGCCGACAGCGAGCCTTTCCGGAGAGGAAAGCCGCCGGCTTTTCGATATTCTGTTGGGGCTACGCAAGCGGGGCTTGGCAATCCTCTATATCTCGCATCGTACCGCCGATCTCGAAGTGATCGCCGACCGCGCGCTCGTCATGCGCGGCGGCCGCGTCGTTGGCACTTTCTCGCGGCCG
The DNA here is from genome assembly GCF_000271845.1 of Rhizobium leguminosarum bv. trifolii WSM2297. Next base: position 764,099 of record NZ_JH719393.1, read on the forward strand.
ATCGATTTTTCGAGTGCCATCGAGGCGATGATCGGCCGCAGGCTGGATGCGGCGCGGCCGGATGCGCGGTCGGCAACCGGCCCGGCGATTTTCGAGATGCGCGACATCAGGCTGCTGCCGACCGGTGATCCTTTCGATCTGTCGCTGCATGAAGGCGAGGTGGTGGCGGTGACCGGCGTGCTCGGCGCCGGCAAAAGCTGGTTGCTCCACGCGATCTTCGGCGTGACGGCATTGAGCCATGGTGCGATGTTCCTCGACGGTCGGCCATACCAGCCGAAAAGCGCGGCCGACGCGATTGCAGCAGGTGTCGCCATGGCAGCAGAGGACCGCCATCGCTCCTCGCTGATGCCGCCGGCATGGCCCGGCCATTCGCTATCGGCGACGATCAGCCTGCCGCATCTTTCCAAATGGTATCCGCGCGGTTTTCTTGTTGGCGGCCGCGAACGACGCGAGGCCGAGCAGGCAATCGCTCGTTTCGGCATCAAGGCCGCAGGCCCGCTCGCCTCGGTCTGGTCGCTCTCCGGCGGCAACCAGCAGAAGGCGGTGATCGCCCGCTGGGAGGCGGAACCGAGCCGGTTATTGCTGCTGGACGAACCCTTCCAGGGCGTCGATGTCGGCGCCCGCCGCGACATTATCGTAGCAATCCGTGCCCGCACCGACCGGGCGACGTTGATTGCGACCTCCGATCCGGAGGAGGCCTACGAGGTGGCAGACCGCATCCTCGTCATCGACCATCACGTTTTGAGACCGGCGGCAGGCGGAATTGCCGCTCCTTTCGCCATCCAGGGAATATCCGCATGACGACGATCGACGACGACACTCTGCCGCAGGCAAGCGCCCGGCCGAAGGCAGCACCGCAAGCCGCTAGCGGCTACCTTGCCGCCCTTGGTGCGTTTCTGCGGGCCGGCGCGGTGTTCATCCTGCTTGCCACTCTCGCGGTCGGCTTCACCATCGCCGAGCCCGCCTTCATCAATATCGCCAATCTGATGAGCATCCTGCAGGCGGTGTCGGTCGTGGCGATTCTCGGCGCCGGCGTCACAGTCACGCTTGCCGTCGGAGGGTTCGACCTGTCGATCGGTGCCGTCGCCGCATCGAGCGTGATGGCTGCCAGTTATGCGATGATCGTCTGGGGGCTCGACGCCTATGCGACGGTGCCGCTGGTGCTCGCCTTCGGCGCGCTGGTCGGTCTCGTCAACGCCTTTCTGATCGTGCGCCTGAAGGTGCCGGATCTGCTGGCGACGCTGGCGATGATGTTTTTGCTTTCCGGCCTGCAACTGATACCCACAGCCGGTCGGTCGATTTCATCAGGCCTCACTCTGCCTGACGGCTCGAAGGCGACCGGCGCCTACGACCCGGCCTTTCTGCTGATCGGCCGTTACAGCATCTTCGGCACCCTGCCGGTTTCCGTGGTGCTGATGGTGACGGTCGCCGTCGTGCTCTTCGTGCTCACCGAACGTACCCGCATCGGCCGGCTGCTGTTTGCGACAGGCGGCAACGAGGTCGCCACCCGGCTCGCCGGAGCTTCGACAGTCAGGCTGAAGACTCTTGCCTATGTCCTGTCGGGCACGCTGGCGTCTATCGGCGGCATCGTCATTGCCGCCCGCGTCGGGCGTGGCGACATTTCCTCTGGCGGCTCGCTGCTGATGGATTCAGTTGCCGCCGCGCTGATCGGCTTTGCCGTCTTCAACCTCAGGCGTCCGAACGTACTCGGCACCATTGCCGGCGCCGTCTTCGTCGGCGTTCTGCTGAACGGCCTCACCATGCTGAACGCCCCTTATTACACCCAGGATTTCGTCAAGGGCGCCGTGCTCGTCGGGGCCTTGGCGCTGACCTATGGCCTCGGCCGCAGCAATCCCTAATCCCAAGGAAGAAAGACATGACCCGCCAAATCAGGCTGAACGCCTTCGACATGAATTGCGTCGGACACCAGTCGCCGGGGCTCTGGCGGCATCCGCGCGACAAGTCCTGGACCTACAAGGACCTCGATTACTGGGTGCATCTGGCAAAGACCCTGGAGCGCGGCAAGTTCGACGGGCTGTTCATCGCCGACGTGCTCGGCGTCTACGATGTGCTGAACGGCAATGTCGATGCGGCCCTTCGCCATTCAGCGCAGGTGCCGGTCAACGATCCGCTGCAGCTCATCCCGACCATGGCATATGCGACCGAGCACCTCGGCTTCGGCCTGACGGCCTCGCTCTCCTTCGAGCATCCCTACACATTTGCCCGCCGGATCTCGACGCTCGACCACCTGACCAAGGGGCGCGTCGGCTGGAATATCGTCACCTCCTATCTCAATAGCGGCGCGCTCAATATCGGCCAGCCCGCGCAGACAAAGCATGACGATCGCTACGACCTCGCCGAGGAATATCTGGAGGTCTGCTACAAGCTCTGGGAGGGAAGCTGGGAGGACGGTGCGGTTGTCCGCGACCGCGAGACCGGCATTTTCACCCACCCTGACAAGGTCCACCCGATCGGCCATTCCGGCAAGCACTTCAACGTGCCCGGCATTCACCTAAGCGAGCCTTCGCCACAGCGTACGCCCGTGCTCTACCAAGCCGGCGCCTCCAGCCGCGGCAAGGATTTCGCCGGCGCCCATGCCGAATGCATCTTCGTGGCGTCGCCGTCGAAACCCGTGTTGAAGCGCTATGTCGCCAATGTCCGCGAGGCGGCCGAACGCGTCGGCCGCAACCCACGCGAAATACTCGCCTTCAATCTGCAGACCGTCGTTCTCGGCGAGACGGATGCCGAGGCGCAGCAGAAATTCAACGAATACCGCAAATACGCCTCCTTCGAAGGTGCGCTGACGCTGATTTCCGGCTGGACCGGCATCGATTTTGGCCAGTTTGAGCCGGACGAGGTGCTGCGCCACCGCCATACCAATGCGGTGCAATCAGCGGTCGAGACCTTCACGACAATCGATCCCACCAAGGAATGGACGGTGCGCGAAATGGCCGACTGGGTCGGGGTCGGCGGCTTCGGCCCCGTTTTCGTCGGCTCGCCGCAGACTGTTGCCGATCTGATGCAGGAATGGGTCGAGGATACCGACGTCGACGGCTTCAACCTCGCTTATGCCGTGACGCCCGAAAGTTTCGAGGATGCCGTCGATCTGTTGGTGCCGGAACTGCAGAAGCGCGGCGTCTACAAAACCGACTATACAAAGGGAACGCTGCGGGAAAAGCTTGGGGGTCACGGACCGCGGCTCGTTGCTCCGCATCCGGGTGCGACCTATCGCGATCTCTTTAAGGAGCCCGCACGTTTCGCGGCCAATGGCTGAGTGAATAATGGCTGGGTGACAAAAAAACATCTCGCCCAGCCCACCATTCGAATTTAGTTTCTATGACATTCGCCGGTTCGTTCTGAATACGGGCGCTTGGCATTTCACCGACCAGGAGGGGTCATGACCGTACCATCTATCTCGCGGCGCACGCTGATGAAGAGCACGGCCCTGCTGCTTGCCTCGACGGCGCTCGCCCGGCAGGTGCTGGCACAGGATGCACCGAAGGGCGGGAGGCTGATCGTCGCGGCAGATTCCGAGCCGAAGAACCTCAATCCTGCCATCGTCGCTTCAAACGGCGTCTTCTTCATCGCCAGCAAGGTGATCGAGCCTCTGGCGGAAGCCTCATTCGAGGGCAAGGACGGGCTTGTGCCGCGTCTCGCCACCTCCTGGGAGGGCTCGGCCGATGGCCTCTCCGTCACCTTCAAGCTGCGCGACGGCGTGACCTGGCACGACGGCAAGCCGTTTACCTCGGTTGATGTCGCTTTTTCCGCGCTCCATATCTGGAAACCGCTACAGAATCTCGGCCGCCTGGTTTTCGCCAATCTCGAAGCCGTTGATACCCCTGACGATTACACCGCCGTCTTCCGCTTCTCCAAGCCGACGCCGTTCCAGCTGATCCGTAATGCGCTGCCGGTCGTGACCAGCGTCGTCGCCAAACACATCTTCGACGGCAGCGATATCGCCACCAATCCGGCCAACAACACGCTCATCGGTACCGGCCCCTTCACCTTCGCCGAATACAAACCCGGCGAATATTACCGGCTGGCGCGCAATGAGACTTACTGGGACAAGGAACAGCCGAAGCTCGATGAGATCGTCTTTCGCGTGCTGCCCGACCGCGCGTCGGCGGGTGCCGCACTCGAAGCCGACGAAATCCAGCTTGCCGCTTTCTCGGCAGTTCCGCTTGCCGATCTCGACCGCATCTCCAAGGTCGATGGCATCAAGGTGATTTCGAAGGGTTACGAGGCCTTGACCTATCAGCTCGTCGTCGAGATCAATCATCGCCGCAAGGAGCTCTCCGACCTCAGGGTCCGGCAGGCGATCGCGCAGGCGATCGACAAGAAATTCGTGGTCAACACGATCTTCCTTGGTTACGCCACCGCCTCGACCGGACCGGTGCCGAAGAATTCGCAGGAGTTCTATACATCCGATGTTGCGGCCTATGACTTTAACCCCGCCGCCGCCAACGATATTCTCGATAAGGCCGGCTACATCAAAGGCCCGGACGGCAACCGCTTCAAGCTGAAGCTTCGCCCCGCGCCCTATTTCAACGAGACCCGCCAGTTCGGCGATTACCTCCGCCAGGCGCTTGCGGTGATCGGCATCGATGCGGAGATCGTCAATGCCGATGCGGCCGCCCACCAGAAGGCTGTTTATACCGACCACGACTTCGACCTTGCCGTCGGTCCGCCGGTATTCCGCGGCGATCCGGCGATCTCCACCACCATTCTCGTTCGATCCGGCACACCGGATGGTGTGCCCTTCTCCAACCAGGGCGGCTACGTCAATCCGGAGCTCGACAAGATCATCCTGCAGGCCTCCGAGACCGTCGACACGACGGCGCGCACCGATCTCTACCGCAAGTTCCAGCAGCTCGTCGTCGCCGATCTGCCGCTGATCAACGTCGCGGAATGGGGCTTCATTACCGTCGCCCGCGATACGGTCCTCAACGTCTCGAACAACCCGCGCTGGGCCGTCTCGAACTGGGGCGATACCGCGCTGCAGTCGTGATAGGATCGGCGGCAATTCTCTTCCAGAGGCCCTGTCCGGCGTGAAACGTGCAATCATCCTCCTGAGGCGTAGGGCGATCAGCAGCATTCCGGTGCTGCTGATTGTGGTGATCTTCACCTTTTTCCTGCTTGAAACCGCCTCCGGCGATGCCGTCGACGCCTATCTCGGCTCGATCGGCGGCGGCGATGCAGCCCTCAGGCAGTCGCTGCGCGAGAGCTACGGTCTCGATCGATCCGTGCTGGCGCGGCTCTGGCTCTATCTTTCCTCGCTGGCGCGGCTCGATCTCGGCTGGTCGGTCGCCTTTGGCCGGCCGGTCGGCGCGCTGATCGCCGAGCGTCTGCCCAATACGCTGCTGTTTATGGGCAGCGCGACGGCACTCTCTTTCGGCCTCGGCTCGGCGCTCGGCATCCTTGCCGGTGCACGGCCAGGCAGCCTGCGGGACCGGCTGCTGTCGATCGGTTCGCTTGTTGTTTACGCCATTCCGAGCTTCTGGCTCGGCCTGGTTCTGAGCATCGCCTTTTCGGTCAAGCTGCGCTGGTTTCCGATCGCCGGCATCGAGACGATCGCGTCGGGCAAGACAGGATTTTTCCGCGTCCTCGACATATCAGATCATCTGGTGCTGCCGGTCGGCGCGCTTGCCCTGATTTATCTCGCTCTGTTCCTACGGGTGATGCGCGCCGGCATGGCCGAGGCCTGGAAACTCGATTTCGTGCTCTTCGCCCGCGCCAAAGGCCTGTCGCGCAGCCGGATTGTGCTGCGCCATGTCGCCCGCAATGCGCTGCTGCCGCTCGTCACCATGCTCGGGCTGCAATCGGCTGCCATGCTCGGCGGCAGCGTGGTGATCGAGAGCGTCTTTGCGATCCCGGGTTTTGGGCGGCTGGCGCAGGAAGCGGTCAACGGCCGCGACGCGCCGCTGCTGATGGGCATTATCCTCACCAGCGCCGTCCTCGTCATTGCGGTCAACTTCCTCGTCGATCTTGTCTATGCCGCGCTCGACCCACGCATCGGCGCTTCGGAGGGCGGCGCATGAGCCGTCTCCGGGGCCTCCTCAGCACGTGGGAAGGCATGATCGGGCTCGCGATCCTTGTCATTCTGCTTTTAGCCGGGCTTTTTGCTCCCATCATTTTGCCGGGCGATCCGCTGCGGATTGCCGGCCGGGCGCTGCTGCCGCCATTCACCGATCCGGCCTTTCCGCTCGGCACGGATCGCTTGGGTCGCGACGTGCTTGCCGGCCTGATTTACGGTGCGCGCACGTCGCTTGCCGTCGGCATCGCGGCGGCCTTTGCGGCGATGATCCTCGGCGTCTGTGTCGGCATGGCGGCCGGTTTTGCCGGTGGGTTAGTCGACGAGGCGTTGATGCGCGTGGTTGACGCCTTCCAGATCGTACCTGGCTTCCTGCTTGCCCTCGCCTTCGTCAGCACCATCGGCGTCTCGACGCCTGTCGTCGTGCTTGCCATCGCGCTCGGCACCTGGGCCGATCCGGCGCGACTGACGCGGGCGCAGGTGCTTGCGATCCGCGAACAGGATTACGTCGCCGCGGCACGGGTGATCGGCATGCATCCCGTGGAGATCGCTTTCCGGGAAATCCTGCCGAATGCGCTGCCGCCGGTGCTGGCGCTTTCGGCCACTATCGTCGCCGGCGCGATCCTCACGGAGGCGGCGCTTTCCTTTCTTGGCCTCGGCAATCCCAACATCGCCACCTGGGGGTCGATGATCGCCGAAGGACGCAGCGTGCTGCGTTCGGCCTCCTATCTCTCCGTCATACCGGGTACAGCGCTCGCCATAACCGTGCTCGGCGTCCATCTCTTCAGCGAAGGTCTCGGCAAGGCGCTTGGTGATAACGGCGTGAGGGCGGCATGAGCGGCATCTTCTGCAGCCTCCGGCAGCTTTCGGTCACCTATGGGCGTGGCAGGGACAATGGGACGGCGCTTGATCGTATCGATCTCGACATTGCCGCCGGCGAAAGGTTGGCGATCATCGGCGAAAGCGGCTCCGGCAAGAGTACGCTCGCCCGGGCGCTCGCCGGCCTGTTGCCTGAGGGAACGAAAGTCGGCGGCGAGATGCTCTGGCCCGCCCTCGGCCATCCGCCCCGGCCGGGCCGCGATTTCGGCTTCGTCTTCCAGGATCCCGGCTCCAGCCTCAATCCCGTCCTGACGATCGGCGAGCAGATTGCTGAGGGCGCCAGGCGCCATCTCGGTCTCAGCTGGAGACAGGCCTATATCAGGGCCGAGGAATTGCTCGAACGCGTGCGGATACCGCAGCCTGACCAGACGATGCGGGCCTTTCCGCACCAACTTTCCGGCGGCCAGCGCCAGCGCGTGGCGATCGCGGCGGCCATTGCCGCAAGGCCTGCGCTGCTGATTGCCGACGAGGCGACCAGCGCCCTCGACGTCGTCGTCCAGGCCGAGATCGTCCGCCTGCTCGATGGGCTGGTGCGCGAGGATGGCATGACGCTGCTCTTCATCACCCACGACATCGCGCTCGCCTCCGGCTTCGTCGACCGCATCGCCGTCTTCCGCGAGGCGAGGCTTGTCGAGGCAGGCCCAGTTCGTTCGGTGCTTTCGGCGCCCCAAAGCGGCTATACTTCAGCTCTCATCGCCAGCCATCGCGACCTTTCGACACCGCCGCTGATCGCAGAGGTGACGTCATGAAGCCTACGCTGCTTTCCATCGAGAACATCTCGAAAGGGTTTACTTCGGCGGGCCGCCGGGTCGCCGCTCTCGACAATGTTTCGCTGACGATCGCAGCCGGGGAAACGCTCGGTCTGGTCGGTGCCTCCGGCAGCGGGAAATCGACCCTGTCACGCATCCTGCTGCGGCTTCTCTCCTGTGATGCCGGCGCAATCCGTTTCGAGGGAGAGGATTGGCTAACGCTGAACGCCGCAGCTCTGCGCCGCAAACGGGCGCGCATGCAAATGGTGTTCCAGGATCCGCTGGCCGCCTTCAACCCGCTGGCGAATGTCGGTTCGGTGCTCGATGATCCGCTGCGCATCCACGGCGTCGTTTCGCAAGACCGGCGCGCCGGCGAGATCGCGATGCTTCTCGAACGTGTCGGCCTGCCTGTCGATTATGCCGGGCGGCCGGTGCGTTCGCTTTCCGGCGGCCAGCGCCAGCGTGTGGCGATTGCCCGGGCGATTGCCACACGGCCGTCGCTGCTGGTTCTCGACGAGGCGGTCTCGGCGCTCGACGTCACCGTGCGCGGCAGGATCCTCGAACTTCTGGTCGACCTGCAGAAGCAACAAGGCATTGCCTGTCTGTTCATTTCCCACGATCTTGCCGTGGTCCGCGCCGTCTCCCACCGTGTCGCCGTCATAGATGGCGGGCGGATTGTCGAGACCGGCCCGGCAGCGTCACTTGTTGCCGCGCCACAATCAGAGGCCGGCCGTGCCCTTGTTGCAGCCGTCCCCCGTCTCGTGACCGATCCGTCCTGAAGGAGGTACCCATGTTCGAACCTGGTTGGAATCCCCTGGTCGGCGTGTCCTCTTATCCCGCGGAGCGCTACGCTGTCCTTGCCGACAGAATCGGCGCCATATTGCACAGTCGCGACGACATATTGCTGGTGCAGGCCGAGGCGGTGGTGGCGCTGGAGGCGGTGGCGGCCAGCCTCGCGCGGCCCGGCCTTTCCGCTCTCAACATCGTCACCAGCCCTTATGGCGGCTGGTTCGGGCGATGGCTGCGGCGGAGTGGTGCTGAGGTCGCGGATGTCGTCGCCGAACCGGGCCTGCCGGTCGAGATCGAGGCCGTCGCCCGGGCGCTCGACGCGGCTCCCGGGGTCGATGTTCTCGCTCTGGTTCACGCGGAATCGGCGAGCGGTATTCTCAACCCCCTGCCCGAGATCCTGGCGCTTGCCCGCGCCCGCGGCATCGTCACGGTCGTCGATGCCGTTGCCTCCGTCGGCGGACATGAGGTCGATGTCGACGAACTCGGCATCGACATCGCGGTGATCGGCCCGCAGAAAGCGCTCGGCGGTCCGGCCGGTGTTTCCGCGCTCTCGGTGAGCGGCCGAGCCTGGGATCTGATCCTGCACGACGGCGCACCGCGCGATTCGATCTTGTCGCTGGCCGATCTGAAGTCATGGGTCGACGGTGGCCGGCGCAGCCTGCCGGGAACGCCGGCACCGCTGGAATTCTTCGCACTGGAAGCCGCACTCGACCGCATCAAGGCCGAAGGCATGGAGAACGTCGTCGCCCGCCATGCGCTGGCGGCATCGGCGACACAAGCGGGGCTAACCGCACTCGGCGCCGCAGCCTGGGTGCCCGCAGCAAAGGCGTCGAACCTGGTGACGGCGGTGCCGGTGCCGGAGGCGTTGACGCCCGATGCGCTGATCGCAGCCGCGGGGCGGCTGGGCGTGGAGTTGACCGAAGGCGTGGGAACCGCGCCGGCCCGCCTCGTGCGGCTGAACCATACCGGCCCTCGCGCCTCATTCCAGACGGTGCTCTCGAATGTCGTGGCCTATGGCGCGGCCCTCAGGCAGGCCGGCCATCCCTGCGATATCGCCGCTGCTGCCGAAGCGATATCGGCGGTCTACAGCCGTTGAAAGCCATATTCGGTCTTGATAATCACGGGCGGCCAAGGCAGGAAAGTGGCATCACGGAGACTTGGTGCATATGACGAGATTGCTGGATGCGCAGGGCCTGGAGATTTCGCATGCGGGACATCGCACCCGTCTGAAATGGCACCGGCTGCGCAAACGGTTTGCCGATCCGCTGTTCTCGGCCGAGGTGATGGCGGAGGGTTTTGCTGCGGGCGCTTCGATGGAACTCGATCTGCGGGTGCGCGCCGATGGCGGTTTCGTGGTGCTGCACGATGACGACCTCGAAGGTGAAACGACCGGGCATGGACCAATCACAGAAAAGAACATCGGCGACCTCCGCGATATCCGGATGAAAGAGGGCGACCGGCCGCTGATCCTCAGTGAGGATCTCGCCGCCATGATGCAATCGACCCATCCGGCCGCATTGCTGCAGTTCGACATGAAGGACGATTATGAGGCGATCGACGTGAGGGGCATCGAGCATCTTGCCGCGCATTTCCATGATATCGCCGCCTCGGTGATCGTCAGCGCCGGCAGTCTCGATCTCATCGTCGCGGTCAAGGAAAAGCTTCCGCATCTCCTGCGCGGCATCGATCCGACCGATAAGCTCTACGATATCAGGCAGGCGGGCAGCTGGAAGGCTGTTGAAATGGAATTGCGCGCCGACCTGCGAGGGCCAACCGAACCGGACACGATCTATCTTCACTGGCAGCTGATCCTTGATGCCGCCAGGGAAGGTCTCGACCTGATCGGGCTCTGCCAGGACGAAGGCAAACGTGTCGATGCCTGGACCTTTACGCTCAAGGATCCAGAGGCCGGTTTCAGCGAAGAGGAATGGCTGAATTTCTCAGCGCTGATGGCGCTGAAGCCTGATCAGATCACCACTGACGAGGCACCGGCAACCGAGCGCGCGTGGCGCCGGCGTATGACGGATTAAGCAGCGGGCGTCAGCCCCTCGATATCGAGGATGAATGCGAATTCGCCCGCGAGCCCCGGCGAATGGGCAATGACGGGCCCACCATCCTTAAGCAGCCTGTCGACATCCGGCATCGCCACCGTAGCGCCGGCCTCTTCGGCGATCAGTGCGCCGGCGAGCATGTCCCAGGCATTGAGATGGCGTTCGTAATAGAGATCGGCAGCACCTTCGGCGACGCGAACGAGGTCGATCGCCGCCGCGCCTGTGCGGCGATAATCCATGCCGCGTTCGTGAAGCCGCTTGGAGAGAGCGAGGTGGTCGTCGAAGCTGGTCTTGCGGGAGTGGCCGAGAATGACAAGCGCATTGGCCGGATCGGCGGTCGCCGCCGCATGCACTGGAATTCCGTCCTTGAAGGCGCCGCCGCCGCGGACGGCGTGAAAGACCTTATCCTCGCTGGCATCGTAGACCACACCGACTTCGACCTTGCCGCCGGCGACGAAGGCGATCGAGACGGCCCAGTGCCGGAAGCCCCTGATATAGTTCGTCGTGCCGTCGATCGGATCGACGACCCAGGTGCCGCCCTCGCCCGATCGCCCGCCACTTTCTTCGCCCATGAACATATCGTCCGGAAAGCGTAAGAGCAGCCCGTCGCGGATCGCCTGTTCGGCCTTCCTGTCGGCGATGGTGACGAAATCCTGCAATCCCTTGTTCTCGACGGCCAGCGTGCCGGGACTGGAGTCGCGCCGAAACCGGGCCGCTTCCCGTCCGGCCTCGAGGGCGACGGCGATTGCGACCTCCGCCCGTGTACGGATGGCGGCGGCATCGAAAGCGGAATTCATCAGGCAGTCCTTCTTCTTATCAGCGTCACCGGCGTGGATTCGACGCGCGCGGTCAGGTCCGGTTCCGCCATCCGGCTCATCAGCAGGTCGACCGTCTGTTCGGCTTGGAGGTCGCAGGGTTGGCGGATGGTCGTGAGGTCGTAGGCGGTCCAGCTCGCCTGCGGGATGTCGTCGTGGCCGATGATGGAGAGCGGCGGCGCATCACCGCGGCTGCGGCCCTGCATGACGCGGTCGACAACACCGCAGGCCATGTAGTCGTTGGCGCAGAACAAGCCGTCGATGCCGGATGCGGCAAGGTCGGCCGCCGCATCATAGCCGCTCCGGTAATCATTGATCCTGACCTGCAGCATCTGCGCCTCGACCTCAAGCTGCTTGCAGCGTGCCAGGAACGCCTCGCTGCGCCGCCGCGCCGTATAGGATATGGCAGGTGCGGCCATCACGGCGAGCTTCCGCGCGCCGCGGTCGATCAGGTGGGCGGCGGCGAGATGGCCGGCCATGCGGTCGTCGGAGATGATGCGGTCGACGAAGGGGATGTCGTCGCCCTTGTTGATCAGCACGATCGGCACGCCTTCGGCCGCACATTGCTCGCAGATCTCGGTCGGCGGCGCGTCCGAGGTGACGATGACGCCTGAAACGGCGTAATGCAGTAGCTGGCCGATGACCGTCGAGGTATCCGCCTCCTGCGACGTCGGCAGCAGGATCGGGCGGAAATTGCGGGCGATCAGCACTCTTGCCAGATTGTCGATCTGCAGCGTCCGGAACGGATTGTCGAGACCGGCGGCAACGACCCCGACCAGATCGGAGCGTTTGTTGGTCAGGCTTCTGGCAAGATAGTTCACCCGGTAGCCGAGTTCCTTGGCAGCCTCAAACACCTTCTCGCGCGTCTTCGGCGAGACGCTGGCATCCGGCGTGAAGGCGCGCGACACGGCAGCGCGTGAGACGCCGGCCACACGCGCCACGTCGAAGGAGGTTGCCTTGCGCGGTCCCTTATCCCTGTCTGCCAACTGCTTTTTCCCTCTCTGTCGAGGACCGCATCAGATCGGGAAGATCCGTGCAGATACCGAGAACCGGAAGTTTCATGATGTCATCGAGAATGCTCCGCCGCTCCTCATGCCAGAGCACGATCTCGCGGTCCGCCTCGAAGGCGCGGTGCATCAGTGTTTCGGTCACCAGATCCTGCGGTCGCTCGCCCGCCCTCTCCCAGCAGAGATGCAATATATCGGCGCCGGCCTCGTCACCCAGCGCATGCGGATCGTGGCCGACCCGGATCAGCACCGAAAGCGGGAAGTCGCAGCCTGCGTCGCGGAGTTCACGCACCTGTGCCGTATCGAAGGAGCCGAAACAGGCGAAACGCTGGTTCATCTCGGCAAGATGGCGCCAGCAGGCCACGCCGGTGCCGGGCGCCTTGAGTTCGACATAGAGACCGGTTCCGGTCGCCCGCCCGAGGGCGGCGACCTCTGAAAAACTCGGCACGTCGACGCCGTCGAGGGCGGCGAGTTCGGCCGCCGTCATCTCCGAAATGCGCCGGTCGATGCCGAAGACCCGCTCGAGATGATCGTCATGCGAGACGACGACGACGCCGTCGCGGGTCAGCTGCGTGTCGAGCTCCCACATCTCGGCGCCAAGTTCGGCAGCGCGGCGGAAGGCGGTGATCGTGTTTTCGCGCTCGTGGCCGCTGGCGCCGCGATGGCCGATGCAGAAGGGCAGCCTGCCCTTAGCCGCGGGCCAGCTGTATCGCGCGAAGAATGCCTGGAAATCGCGGGTCATCAGAGCCTCCTTCCGTTCTCGTCGAAGACGAACACGCCGCGGCTGTCGATTGCCCAGCGGACATCGTCGCCGACATGGATATCGTTGCGCACCGGCTGGATCGAGCGCAGCAGGGGCCCGCCGGCAAGACGTACATCGTAAAGGTTTTCTCGCCCTTGCGTTTCGGCGAAGGTGACCTTGCCGGACACCGGTGTATCGCCCGCAGGGGTAAAATGCTCCGGCCGGACGCCAAGCATCAGCTTCGTGCCCTCGGCGGCGCCAACGGATCCCGGCAACGGCACGCGGATTTCGCTTTCCGGGATCGCGAAGGCGCCCTTGTCGACGATGCCGCGCAGGAAGGTGATCGGCGGGTTGCCGAGGAAGCCGGCGACGAATGCGGTCTTCGGATCATTGTACATTTCCGCCGGCGTGGCGATCTGGACGATCTCGCCTTCCTTCATGATGGCAATGCGGTCGCACATGCTCATCGCCTCCACCTGGTCATGGGTGACGAGGATGGCGGTGATGCCGGTCTCGCGCTGCAGGCGGCGGATTTCCGAGCGCATTTCGAGGCGCAGCTTGGCGTCGAGATTGGCGAGCGGTTCGTCGAGCAGCAGCACGTCGGGCTTGCGGATCAGCGCGCGCGCCAGCGCCACACGCTGTTGCTGACCGCCGGAAAGCTCTGCCGGGCGGCGGCCCATCAGGTTGCCAATATGGACGAGGGCCGCGATCTGGTCGACCTCCTTGCTGATTTCGGCGGCATTCACACCCTTCACCTTCAGTGGGAAGCCGATGTTTTCGGCAACCGTCATGTGCGGGTAGAGCGCATAGGACTGGAAGACGACCCCGACATTGCGGGCCTGGCTCGGCAGATCCGTGACGTCGCGGTCGCCAAAGAGAATGCGCCCGCTGGTCGGCCGATGAATGCCGCAGACCGAAAAAAGCGTGGTCGATTTGCCGCAGCCGGAAGGGCCGAGCAGCGCCAGCATCTCGCCGTCGCCGACTTCGAGCCGCATATTCTCGATGACTTTGGTGGAGCCGAAGCTCTTCGAGAAATTGTCGAGGAGGATGCGCATCAGCCTTTGCTCCCGCCGCCATAGATATTCATGAGATATTTGTTGAAGAGCGCGTAAGCGATCAGCACCGGGATGAGGTAGAAGAGGCCGACTGCCTTGAACATGTTAAAATCGTAATTGTTGTCGTCGGCGAGGAAGGCGGCGAGATAGACCGACAGCACCTGCACCTGATTGCCCGGCGCCAGCACCTGCGGCAGGATGAACTCGCCCCAGCCGGAGAGGAAAGAGAACAGGCCGAGCGCCATGATGCCGGGCTTGACCTGCGGCAGCACCAGGCTGCGCCAGACGCGGAACCGCGAGGCGCCGTCGACGACGCCGGCCATTTCGATTTCCCAGGGCACGGTGTCATAGAAGCCCTTCATCAGCCAGATGCCGAGCGGCAGGTCGATCGCCGCCTTCACCAGGATGACGCCGATCAGCGAATTGTAGAGACCGATCATTTGCAGCACGATGAAGATGGCGATGATCAGCGTCACCGACGGGAAGGCGTGCAGCACCATGACGCCGGCAAGAAAGAAGCCGCGCGCCGGCACGTTCAGCCGCGACAGAACATAACCGGCCATCGACGAGATGATGAGCACAAGGCTGGTGGTGCAGGTCGAAAACAGTAGCGTATTGACCGTAACCTGCCAGATGTTCGCCTTCCCGGCCGTCGTCTCCCACAGGAAACGCCAGTGATTGAGCGTCAAGCCGGAGGGCAGCAAGGCGTCCGGCTGCTTCACCGTCACGGTGTCGAGGAAGAGATAGACATACATCAAGAGCAGCGGCAGGCTGACGATGGTGAGCGCCGTCAGGACAGGCCAGCTGCGGTAATTTGCCGAGGGCTGAGAGCGATCGGCCATGGTCAATCCTCGATCAGGGGCTTGGCGACAAGCGTGCCGTAGTTGAAAACGCGCAGATAAAGCAGCGACAGCACCACGCCGATGACGACGAGTACCAGTGCCATGGCGGCACCCAGCCCATATTCGAGATTGCCGGCATAGTTCCTGAGTGCGGTATGATAGGCCGAGAGCGCCCAGACCTCGGTCGCGTTGCCCGGCCCGCCATTGGTGGCGAGCAGGATTTCATTGAAGGAGGCGAGCAGCGATAGCGTCTGATAGCAGGTGACGAAGAGGATCGGCCAGCGCATCTGCGGCAGGATGATATAGCGGATCTGCTGCCAGCGCGACGCACCGTCGACCTCGCTCGCATAGAACTGGCTTTTCGGAATGGCCTTCATCGCCGAGGAGAAGACCAGCATGCCCATCGAGGCGCCGATGAAACCGTTGATCAACACGACGAAGAACCAGGCATGGTAGGCGGTGTCGAGCAGGTAGTTCTTCGGCGGATAGCCGAACTTGCCCATCAGGACGGAGATGAAGCCGGTATCCCAGGCAAGCCATTTCCACAGCATGACGTAAATGACGACGGGCGTGATGCGCGGCAGGAGCCAGATGCCGCGGAAGATCGAAGCCGGCGTCGGCGGCATGTAATGTGTCCAGATCGCCAGCAGCAGGGCATAACCGACGTTGAAAAGCATCAGCACCAGCGCGACGTAGAGCGCAGTGTTGAAAAGCACGCGCGCCATATCGGGCGAGGTGGCGATGCGCGAGAAATTCTCGGTCGTCCAGGTCCAGCCGGTGTAGGTGGTCTTGGCGACGGTTTCCTTCTGCTCCGGCGTCAGCTTGAACCCCAGACTGTCCAGCGCCGAAAATAGCTGTGGCTTGCTGTCGAAGCGGGTGTTGAGGGCGGAGCGGTTGAACTGTTCGGAGATCTGCTTGACCTCGCGCGTCGAAGGTCGCTCAGTGAGATCCTTGAGCATGCGCTCGAGGTCGCGGCGTGCCGGGAAGACCTCGCCCAGATGTTTGGCGCGCAATTCGGCGGCAATCCCCGGCGCCATCCCGAGGCCCTCGACGGCCGTGAGACCCGCCTCGTCGATCGTGTAGCGCGGTTCGGCCATCTCGGCAGCGAGGTCGGGCATCGCTGATTTCAGCGCGATCAGGGAGTTGGGCGCGATCTGGTAGACGCCGCCTGATATTCCGGTCGCCGTCGTCATATTGGTCATCGAGAAGACCGCCGTCAGAACCACCGGCATCAGGAAGAACAGGACGATCATGACCGCCGCAGGCGCGATCATCAGCAGCCCGAGCGTTCTGGACGATTTCATGGAAGGCCTCCTCGCGGAACCGTCCGGGCGGCGGGATTGCCACCGCCCGGAGGAATGCTTCAGCGGATGACGATCTTGTCGCCGAGCGTGCTCCTCAGCTCGCTCTCGGCATCACCGACCGCGGCGTCGACGGTCTTGGCGCCGGTCCAGGATGCCTCAAGGTTCTTCCACATGATGTTCCAATATTTGCCGAAATCGGAATTGTTCGGCATCGCATTGGCATGCGGCAGCAGGCGTTCGGTGGCTTCGCGGGTCCAGCGGTCGGCCGAGTAGAAATCGACTTCCGATTCCGCCTCGGAAATGCCGAGATGGGCTGATTTGACCGCATGCAGCGCGTTGATGCGCGGCTCGGAGGCAATGGTGACCAGCTGGGCGGCGATCTCGGTGTCTTCCTTGTCGTGACCTGCGGTCAGGAGGTAGACGAGCGGGTGGGTCAGCGTGTTGGCCTTGCCGCCTTCGCCGGCCGGGATCAGCGTGAAGATCACGTTGCCGAAGAAGTCCTTGAGGCCTTCCTGGTTGACGAGGCGGGCATAGTGCCAGGTGCCCCCGTCCCAGATGCCGGCCTTGCCGGTCGCGACTTCCTTCCACCACTGGTCGCCCGGCATGCCGATGTGGTTCTTCTTGGTGACGCCCGCCTTAACGGCATCGGCGAAGAACTGATAGGTACGGGTCATCGCCGCCTTGTCGAAGACGAGCTTGCCGTTTTCCTCCATCGTGCCGCCGAAGCTGGTATAGAACTGCCAGTAGTCAGGGCCGTTGCTGGTGCGCGGATAGAAGCCGTAGCCGGGCTGGACGAGGCCTTTGTCCTGCATCTTCTTGGCGTCTTCGAGCAGGTTCTTCATGGTGTACTTGCCGTCCTGAACGTTCTGCGGCAGCGCATCCAGATCGGCGTCGCTATAGCCGATCGCCTTCATATACGGCTTCCAGAAGAACATCGGCCGGGATTCGGCATCCTGCGGAATGCCGTAGACGGTGCCATTGTAGGAGGCGATCTTCAGCAGGTTTTCGTAAATGCCATTGAGCGGCCAGGAGTCGAGATCGACGTAATCCTCGATCGGAACGATGAGGCCGGCCTGCGACCAGGGCGCGATGTCTTCATGGCCGCTGACGACGATGTTCGGGGCGGTCTTGGCTTCCGCCGCAAGGGTCAGCGCCTGCTTGAAGTCCTCCCAGGCGGAATAGGGCTTCTTCTCGACGGTGATCTTCAGATCTTCACCCTTCAGCGCGGCCTGGCGCTGCAACTGCTGGGCTGCGATCTCGATGGCGTCGAGGCGATAGACGTCGTTGGGGCCGGTGCCGCCGGCCCAGACGCTGATATGAACATCCTTGGCAAGCGCAATTGCAGAGCTCGAGGCCAGGATGGCGGCAGCGATGGCGAGGGATTTCAATGTCGGCAAAATAGTCATTTTCTTCATCTCCCCAGAAGAGCAGTGTGAGGCCTCTTTGACGGGTCATCACTGGTGTTGACGGCCGCTTCGAAAACCCACGAAAACGTGACATGTCCGCTCTAGGGGGTCGATGTAACGGCCGAATGACAAAATTGAGCACGTGTGCAAAATTATTATGACGATGTCCTGACGACTTGCAAGCGGCGGTTTTCGGCGGGCATGTTTTACGCTTGAAATTGCGCGATTCCTCATGCGTGCGGCGCGTCTTTTGAGACGCTGCAATACTTTCCACCTCGCATCGTGCTTTCCAAAAACCGGTTCCGATTTGCGGGCCGATGCGCTAGCATCGCGCAATGAGCCTTGAATCCGTCCGCGCCTTCCTCCGTGCGCATGCACCCGATATCGAAATCATCGAAACCGCCGAGAGCTCCTCGACGGTGGCGCTTGCGGCCGAAGCCCACGGCGTCGAGCCCGCCCAGATCGCCAAGACGATCTGTCTGCGTGTCGGCGAGCAGATGATGCTGGTCGTTGCCAGCGGCATGGCACGGCTCGACAATCGCAAGTTCAAGGATACGTTCGGCGCCAAAGGGCGCATGCTCGATGCCGAAGAGGTGGTAGCGGTCACCAGCCATCCGGTCGGCGGCGTCTGCCCCTTCGGCCTGCCTTCGCCACTGCCGATCTATTGCGATATCTCGCTCAAACGCTTCGACGAAGTCGTGCCCGCCGCCGGCTCGACGAATTCGGCCGTGCGCATCGAAACCGGGCGACTGGCGGCGCTGACCGGTGCCAGCTGGGTCGACGTCTGCCAGTAAGGCGGCGAAAAAACTTCAAACCCCGGAAAGAGTACCTATATCCTATCCCAACATGCCATGATTGCGCATGACAGGAGATCAGGAATGCCGAGTGCCGTTTCGCGTTTTGCCAAGATCGCGGCTATTGCCGCACTGACGAGCGCTACCATTTTTGCTTCCCTCGATAGTGCCGAGGCGCGCCGCGCCGGCAGCTTCGGTTTCGGGAGCCGCGGCACGCGCACCTTTCAGGCTCCGCCCGTCACCCGCACGGCGCCTGCACCCGTCGCGCCGATCGAACGGTCGATGACCCCGCGTCCGCAGACGACGGCACCCGCTACCGCGCAGCAGCCCTTCGGCACCCAGCGCCCCGGTCTCTTCGGGGGCTTCGGGCGTTCGATGATCGGCGGCCTGATTGCCGGCGGTCTCCTCGGCATGCTGCTTGGTCACGGTTTCGGCGGCGGCTTCGGCTTCCTCGGCATGCTGCTGCAGATCGCGCTGATCGGCGGCGCCATCATGCTCGCCATGCGTTATTTCGCCAACCGTCGTCAGCCTTCCTACGGCGCGGGTGGCCAAAGCCGGCCATTCGGCCAATCCAATGGCGGCCAATCCTCTGGCGCCCAGTCCTTTGGCATGTCGCCCGCGAATAATTCGTCCTTCCGGATCCCCGCGATCGGTTCCGGCTTCGGCGGGCAGCCTGGCGGCAACCGCCCGACCGACGAGATCGGGCTGGCGCAGGCAGATCTCGACCAGTTCGAGAAATTGCTGACCAGCGTGCAGACCGCTTACGGCGCCGAGGATTATGGCACTTTGCGCCGGCTGACGACACCCGAAGCGATGTCCTATCTTGCCGAGGAACTTGGCGAAAACGCCACCAACGGCGTACGCAACCGCGTCTCCGACGTCAAGCTGCTGCAGGGCGATATTGCCGAGGCCTGGCGCGAAGACGGTCAAGAATATGCGACGCTCGCCATGCGTTATAGCTCGATCGATGCCATGGTCGAACGCGATAGTGGCCGCGTCGTTTCCGGCGACGACCACCGTCCGAGCGAAAGCACCGAGGTATGGACCTTCGTGCGCAAGCCGGGCGCCGACTGGAAGCTCGCGGCGATCCAGGGCACAGGGCAGCGCGCCGCTTAAAGCTCCCGCGCATCGCACGATGCTATGTAAGCCGAGCCTTGGTTTTATGTCGCCCGAAACCGCTCAGCAGTTTTGGGCGACTGATTTAATTTACCGCGACCGGTTTGGAGCGCATGCGCGACACCGTCTCGCGTTCGGCTCGCTTGCAGCGCATCGGCGGCAGGCCGCGATCCACCAGGTCCATGTCTTCGAGCACCATGTCGCCCATCTTCTTGAAGGCACTGTCGAGCGCGCCGGCGCGGTGTGCCGAACGGATGAAGCCTTTCAGGCTCCGCACCGGGTGATCGGGCGGCAGCGGCTCTTGCGGGTAGACGTCGCTCGCCGCGACGATGTGGCCTGACGAGACGGCCGCCATCAGCGCTTCGAAATCGACGACGTCAGCGCGGCTGAGCAGGATGAAGGCCGCGCCCCGGCGCATGCTGGCGAAGGCCTCGGTGCCGAGGAATCCTTTATTTTCGCTGGTGACGGCTGCGACGACGAAGACGAAGTCGCTCTTCGTCAGGACCTCCTCCAGGCTTGCGGGCTCAACGCCGTTTTCCTCGAGGATCGAGCGGGGCAGCCAGGGATCGAATACCCTGATGCGGGCCCTGAAGCCGGAGAGCAGCCGGCGCAGTGCCTTGCCGAGATCGCCGAAGCCGACGATGCCGATCTCCGAGCCGGCAATCAGCCGCGCGCTTGCATTGCCCTCCCCGCCCCAGAGTTCGGCGCCCTCGCGGAACGCGACGTCCGCATCGACGATGCCGCGCGCAAGCGCCAAGGCGAAGCCGAGACCGATTTCGGCGACCGGTTCGGCAAAGACCTGGCCCGTGGTGACGACATGAATGCCGCGCTCGAAGAGCACGTCATAGGGCATGTTGTTGAGAAGATTGCTTTCGACGTTGAGGATCGAGCGCAAGGCCGGCATTTTTGACAGCGTTTCGGATGAAAGCGGCGGTTGGCCGATGATGTAGCGCGTCTTGCCGAGAATCTCGTCACCAAGGCCGGCGATATTGTCCGGATCGGCTTCGACGATTTCGTATTTTGCATGCAGTTCGGCGCGCGCCTTTTCGCTGAAGATCAGATCGAGCGTGCGTGGCTCGGGCGCGCTGATCGCCAGCGGCCGTTCGGTGTTTGTCATCGGTATCTCCTCCATCGCGGCAGTTTGCGCCGTCTCCGTCGGACGATTGATAGCCTCTGTGCGGGAGCCTTTCCAGATCACGGAAAGTGGAATGTGAAAGGACCCGCCTCTCGGTGTGGCGCCGCTTTCGAAAGTGGCATCTGCCTATCAGATAAGCAATTGAATTGGCTTGGCATTTGGCGAACGCAGCGTTGACGGCGCAAACGCTTTGAATTAGCTTGATGCTCGCGCCTGAACCATACCTTTGTTCAGCGGCCGCAGGATACTCGAAACTCACGAGGGGAATGAGCAATGAAATCAGCACTCAAGAGCGGCCTGCTTGCTTTGGCTGGCGCAGCGCTTCCAGCCGTTGCCTCCGCCCATCCTGCGATCGGGGAGGCTGCCGGTTTCAGCCATGGCTTTGCCCATCCGATGTCGGGCCTCGATCATGTCCTCGCCATGGTGATGGTCGGCGTTTTTGCATTCCAGCTCGGCGGCCGCGCCACCTGGCTGGTGCCGACGACCTTCGTTCTCATCATGGCGCTCGGTGGCGCCCTCGGCGCTGCCGGTATCAATGTTCCCTTCGTTGAACTGGGCATCGCGCTTTCCGTTGTCGTGCTCGGCGCCATCGTTGCGCTTGATGTCAAGGCGCCGCTCGCTGCAGCGCTCGGCCTTGTCGGCCTCTTTGCAATCTTCCACGGTCATGCGCATGGCGCCGAAATGCCGGAAAACGTTGCAGGTGCCGCCTATGCTGCCGGTTTCATGATCCCGACCGCACTGCTGCATGCCGCCGGCCTCGCGCTTGGTTACGCCATCGGCCAGGCCGGTGAACGTCGGGGCGTCTTCGTGACGCGCGTCGCAGGCGGCATCGCCGCCATATCAGGCGTCGGCATTCTGGCCGGCTTGATCTAAGCCGCCTCGATCGGCGGCGGCGCGCGTAAACGCCGTTAGTTATTGCAGTCAAATCAGAACGCCCGGCATGCGTAGCGCATGGCCGGGCGTTTCCACGTCCGCAAAGTGCTGCGGAATTGATCCAAGTCAAATCCGGCCGCGTCGCTTCCTGTTATATCCGAGGCACGATCAACGAACGGACATCCAAATTGACGCAGGGCCGCCTTGCCGATTGTCGGCGGGGCGCGAAGGTCGATATAGTGATTTCAGAAATTACTGAAATAACAGACGCAACGGAAAAGACTATGAACCTGCCGCCTCTCGTCCAGTCCTTCGTTCTCCATTTCGGCGAAATGGGCTCCCGCTGGGGAATCAACCGCACCGTCGGCCAGATCTATGCCCTGCTCTACGTTTCGCCCGCGCCGATCTGCGCCGAAGAGATCGCCGATGCGCTCGGCATTTCGCGTTCCAATGTGTCGATGAGCCTGCGCGAATTGCAGGCCTGGAATCTCGTCATTCTGAAACACAAGCCGGACGATCGCCGCGATTTCTTCACCACACCCGATGATGTCTGGCTCATCTTGCGGACGCTCGCCGAGGAACGAAAGAAACGTGAAGTCGATCCGACGCTGTCGGTTCTGCGTGAGATTCTGATGCAGCGACCGGCCAGCGACGCCGAACGGCATGCGCAGGCGCGCATGAGCGAAATGCACACGCTGATCGAGCAGCTGACGCATTGGTATGAGGACGTTAAACAACTTGAAACGGAAAGGCTTGCAACGCTACTCTCGCTGGGCGCGAAAGTGACGAAGCTTCTGGAGGCCAAGGACCGGGTCGTTTCGCTCGGCCGCAGCCGCCGGCCGAATCCTGCGAACAAGAGTTAGCGCCATGGGCACGGCTTTCTTCGACGCGAAGGACAGATCAGAGGCTCAGCCGCTGGATGGCGATGCGGTTTCGTCGCGTGGTGACACGGCAAAAAGCCGGCTTCGCAAAGCGGCGATGCTGCAGGCACTGGCCGCCGCCTTATGGATTCCGCAGGCGGGGTTGCTGGCCGTTTCCGTTGGCCGCATCGCCGATGGCGGCGGATTATATGATGTGCTCTGGCCGGCATTCGGCATCCTTCTCCTCGGAATTGCAAAAAGCTGTTTCGACGCGGCTGGCGGCCGCCTCGCCTTTCATGCTGCGCGCGCCGAGCTCAGCCGCAGGCGGCACATTGCTATCGCCGTGCTTTCCCTATCGTCGCCGATTGATCGCGGCCGGCCGGTTTCCGGCAAGGCCGCAAGCGTGATTGGGGAGCAGGCCGAACTGATCGTCCCCTATCTCGCCCGTTTCCAGCCGGCGCGCATGAAGGCGAGCCTGGTGCCGCTCGTCATCCTTGCCTTCATCCTTCCGGTCTCCTGGATCGCCGCCCTAGTTTTGCTGTTTGCGGCGCCGCTGATCCCCATCTTCATGGCGCTGATCGGCTGGCGTGCGCAGGCGGCCAGCGAAAAACAACTCGTTGCAACCGGTGGGCTCAACGGTTTCCTGCTCGATCGGCTGCGCGGACTGGCGACGATCCGTGCGCTCGATGCGGTTGATGCGACCGCGCTGCGGCTCCGCCGCGAGGCGGAATCGCTGCGCCTGCGGACCATGGCGGTGTTGAAGATCGCCTTTCTCTCCTCGGCCGTGCTCGAGCTTTTCGCAGCGCTGGGCGTTGCGATGATTGCCGTTTATGTCGGCTTCAGCCTGCTTGGCGAAATCCGCTTCGGCACCTGGACAGGCCGGCTCGACCTAACCCAGGGACTGTTCATCCTGCTGCTCGCGCCGGCCTTCTTCGAGCCGTTGCGCGAACTCTCGGCCGTCTGGCACGATCGGGTGGCCGGCGAAGCGGCGCTGAAAGCGCTGGACGCTATAGCTACAGGCGATTTGCCGATCCGGGGATCGGCCGAACCTTGCGCTCTCACCGAAACCGAGGCGCCTGACATTCGTCTTGAAAATCTCGCCTTCCGTTATGGCGTGGACGAACCGCTGATCCTCGACGGTTTCAACCTCGAGATCGCTGCAGGCGAACATCTGGCGCTTCTCGGCGCCAGTGGCTCCGGCAAATCGACGCTTCTTTCGCTGATATCGGGGCTGGCGCCCTGCACCGGTGGGCACATCGTCATCGGCGGCGTCGAGCTTGCGGATGACAGCGCCGCGGTGGTGCGCGGGGCCATGGCGTGGATCGGCCAGCAGCCGCACATATTTGCCGGCACCATCGCAGGCAATATTTCACTCGGCAGACCGGGCATTGCACGTGACGATGTCACGGATGCGCTTGGTGTCGCGAGACTCGGCAAGCTTGCCGAGGCCTATGGCAATCGGCCACTCGGCGAAGGCGGCATTGGGCTTTCCGGCGGCGAGGCGCTGCGGCTGGCGATTGCGCGTGCGGCCTGCAATCCGCATCTCAAAATCATCCTGGCCGACGAGCCGACCGCCCATCTCGACGCCGCCACCGCCGCCGAAGTGACCGAGAGCCTGCTTTCGCTCGCCAAGGGCCGCACTTTGATCGTTGCGACCCACGATCCGGTGCTTGCCGCGCGCATGCATCGCATCGTCCGCATCGACGCCGACATCATGATGAGGGAGGCGGCCGAATGAGTAGATTTGCTGCGGACCTCAAGCCGATCCTGCATCTCTTCCTTGCCGAGCGCCGGCGCGCACTGCTGCTCGGCGCAGTTCTTTCGGCAATGACTGTTATGGCGGGCATAGCCCTGCTCGGCCTTTCCGGCTGGTTTATCACCGCCACTTCGCTTGCCGGTCTTTCGGCCGCAGCCGCCATCACCTTCGACGTCTTTGCGCCTTCAGCCGGCATCCGACTGCTCGCCATCGTCCGCACAGTGGCGCGCTACGGCGAAAGGCTTGCGACCCATGATGCAACGCTCGGTGTACTTGCCGCTCTGCGCGAAAGGCTGTTTCGCGGCTTCGCCGAACCGGGTGCTGCGCGCGCGCTGTCGCATCGGCCGGCAAAGCTGCTGTTCCGACTGACGGCCGATATCGATGCGCTCGATTCTCTCTATCTCCGCATTCTCGTGCCGGCCGCGGTCGCCGTGGGGGCAGCCCTGGCTGCAAGCGTGGCGCTGGGGCTGATGCATCCCTTGTTCGGCCTGGGCTTCGGCCTGTTTCTCGCTGGCACCGGGCTGGGGTTGCCTGTGATCGCCGGCCATGCGGCGCGCAAACATGCCCGCCGGCGCGCCCATGGCATCGAGGCGCTGCGGTCGCGGACGATCGATCTCGTTGCCGGCCAGACCGATTTGCTGATGGCCGGCCGGCTGGCCGCGCAGAAAGAGGCGATCGCTGCGGCCGATGGCTACGCCGCCCATGCCGACGATCGGCTGAACCGTGTGGAAACCGGCCTGACATTCGGCTTCGGCCTCGTCTCGACCCTTCTGTTGACCGTATCGCTGCTCGCTGTCGCAGCTCTGGCGGAATCGGAGATGATTACCGCTCCCGTCGCCGCACTCGGGCTGCTCGTCGCCTTCGCGGCGGTCGAACCGTTTGCGGCGCTACGCCGCGGTGCACTGGAACTTGGCAGGACGCTGCTTGCGGCAAGGCGCATCGCGCCGCGGCTTGCCGTCGCAGATGTAACCGAGCCGTTGGTGGCGCCGCCGCCGGGATATGCTTTTTCACTGCCCGACGTGTCGGCCTTCCATGAGAATTCCGCCGTTCCGGTGCTCCAGGGCATCGACCTCGCGCTGCAGCAGGGCGAACGCCTGGCCGTCATCGGCAGCAGCGGCGCCGGGAAGTCGAGCCTGCTCGCTCTGCTTTCCGGCGAATTGCCGGCAAGCACGGGAAGCGTTGCCGCGGTAACGGCGACACTGCTGACGCAGCGGACAGAACTCTTCGAGGATAGCCTGCGCGGCAACCTCCTTCTTGCCAACCCGGATACCGGCGAAGCCCGCCTTCGCGACGTGCTCGCCGCCGCCGGCCTGCTGGCTGATGTCGAGGCCATGCCGCGGGGGATCGATACGCCGCTCGGCGAAGGAGGCCTCGGCCTTTCCGGCGGCCAGTCGCGCCGGCTGGCGCTTGCCCGTCTCTTCCTGCGCGACACGCCGCTCTGGTTGCTCGACGAGCCCACAGAAGGCCTCGACGGCGCCAACGCCCGCGACGTGCTCTGTCGTCTCGCGGCGATGGCGACAGGCCGCTCGCTGGTGATCGCCACCCATATCCGCCGCGAGGCCGCGATCGCAGACCGCATCGCCGTCATCGAAGGCGGCCGTATTTCAGAGATTTCACGCCGCGGAGAGGCGGCGTTCGAAAAGGCGCTCGACCGGCTTCGGCCGGATTGAGCGAGACCCGCATGCCCTCACGCGCCGGCCGGCGCTGAGGAACGCTCCGTACCCCCTGGGACCGTGGGAGAAAGACTATGGAACTAGATATCGTCGCGCTATCGCGCTTCCAATTTGCGCTGACGGCGCTTTACCACTTCCTGTTCGTACCGCTGACGCTCGGCCTGTCCGTGCTCTTGGCGATCATGGAAACCGTCTATGTCATGACCGGCCGCCAGATCTGGCGGCAGATGACGAAATTCTGGGGCACGCTGTTCGGCATCAATTTCGTGATCGGCGTCGCCACCGGCATCGTCATGGAATTCCAGTTCGGCATGAACTGGAGTTATTACAGCTATTATGTCGGTGACATCTTCGGGGCGCCTCTGGCGATCGAAGGCCTGATGGCTTTCTTCCTCGAGGCGACCTTCGTCGGCCTGTTCTTCTTCGGCTGGGACAAGCTGTCGAAGGTCGGGCATCTGGTCGCCACCTGGGCGGTGGCGCTCGGCTCGAATTTTTCCGCACTCTGGATCCTCATCGCCAATGGCTGGATGCAGAACCCCGTGGGATCGGCGCTCAATCCGCAGACGTTGCGCATGGAGATAACAAGCTTCTTCGACGTGGTCTTCAACCCTGTCGCCCAGGCGAAGTTCGTCCATACGGTGTCGGCGGGTTATGTCTGCGCCTCGATCTTCGTGCTCGGCGTCTCGGCCTGGTATGTGCTGAAGGGCCGGCATATCGAGCTTGCCAAACGGTCGATGACGGTGGCCGCCTCCTTCGGCCTTGCCTCGGCGCTCTCCGTCGTCGTCCTTGGCGACGAGAGCGGTTACCTCGCGACCGAGAACCAGAAGATGAAGCTCGCGGCGATCGAGGGCATGTGGAAGACGGAACCGGCTCCGGCCGCCTTCACTGCCTTCGGCTTCCCTGATCAGGACGCGCGCGAGACGCATTTCGCCGTCCATATCCCCTGGGTCATGGGGCTGATCGGCACACGCTCGCTGACAACGGAGATCCCCGGCATCGACAAGCTCGAACAGCAGGCCGAGACCCGCATCCGCGACGGCATCAAGGCTTACGATGCGTTGATGCAGATCCGTGCCGCACCCGCGCAGGATCAGGTGGCACAGGAAGTGCGCTCCTCCTTCGAGGATCTCGGCCATGATCTCGGTTATGCCCTTCTTCTGAAGCGCTATGTCGACGATCCGCGTCAGGCGACCGACGCGCAGATCGTCCAGGCTGCGCGCGATACGATCCCGCATGTGCCGACGCTCTTCTGGTCCTTCCGCATCATGGTCGGCCTCGGCATCTTCTTCATCCTGTTGACCGCAACTTTTTTCTGGCTGTCGGCCCGCCGCCATCTCGAAAAATATCCGCTGCTGCTGCGGATTGCCGTGCTGGCGATCCCCCTGCCCTTTGTCGCGATCGAGCTTGGCTGGGTCGTTGCCGAGTTCGGCCGCCAGCCTTGGGTGATCGAAGGCGTTCTGCCGACGGCGGCGGCCGTCTCCAGCCTCGGGGCCGGCACCGTGCTGCTGACGATCATCGGTTTTGCCGCACTCTATACGGTGCTGATCGTCATCGAAATGAGCCTGATGATCAAGGCGATCAAACAGGGGCCGGAGCCGGACGACGAGCCGGAAGCCGTCCTGATTTCCGAAACCCTCGTCCCGGCGGCGGAGTGACCTGCCATGATCCTTCACGAACTCATCGATTATGAAACCCTGCGCGTCATCTGGTGGCTGCTGCTCGGCGTGATACTGATCGCCTTTGCGACCACCGGCGGCTTCGACCTCGGCGTCGGCACGCTTCTGCCTTTCGTCGCCAGGACCGACACCGAACGACGCGTGGTGATCAACACCGTCGGCGCCACCTGGGAAGGCAACCAGGTCTGGTTGATCCTTGGCGGCGGTGCCATCTTCGCCGCCTGGCCGCCGCTTTATGCGGTCTCCTTCTCGGGCTTCTATCTGGCGATGTTTGCGATCCTCTTTGCGCTCATCCTGCGCCCGGTCGGCTTCAAATACCGGTCGAAGCGGGAAAGCGCCACTTGGCGCAACGGCTGGGACTGGGCGCTTTTCATCGGTGGCTTCGTGCCATCGCTGATCTTCGGCGTCGCCGTCGGCAACGTGCTGCAAGGCGTGCCCTTCCGCTTTGCCGACGATATGCGGATTTTCTACGAAGGCTCGTTCTTCGGTCTGCTCAACCCTTATGCGCTGCTTTGCGGGCTGCTTTCCCTCGCCATGCTGACGATGCACGGCGCGGCCTGGCTGGTGCTGAAGGCGAGCGGTCCGGTTGCGGAGCGGGCCAGAAGCTATGGCAGCATCGCCGCCCTTGCCGCCATCGTGCTTTTTGCGCTTGGCGGGCTCTTCCTGTGGATCGGCGTCGACGGCTACCGCATCACCAGCGATATCAGCCCGATCGGGCCGTCCAATCCGCTGCTGAAGACCGCGGTGCTCGAAAAGGGCGCATGGCTTGTCAATTACACCACGCATCCGTGGATGATCATCGCACCGGTCCTCGGTTTTGCCGGCGCGGCCTTGGCCTTCTTTGCCATGCGGGCAAGGCGCGAGATCATGACGCTGCTTTTCAGCAAGGTCGCGATATCGGGCATCATCTCGACGGTCGGCCTCTCGATGTTCCCGTTCATCTTGCCCTCCTCGCTCGATGCGCGATCGAGCCTGACGGTCTGGGATGCATCTTCCAGCCACATGACGCTGTTCATCATGCTGGTTGTGTCGGCGATATTCCTGCCGATCATCTTTGCCTACACGGCCTGGGTCTACAAGGTTCTGTGGGGCAAGGTCGACGAGAAATCCGTCACCGACAAAAACAGCCACGCCTACTAGAGCGGGTCAACAACCGATCCAACCTTTAATTTTACGCAATTCCGGACGGAAAACCGCTTCGCACTTTTCCTGGAATTGCTCTGAGGGAGACAAAACGATGTGGTATTTCGCATGGATCCTCGGCCTGCCGCTGGCAGCCGCCTTCGCCGTCCTCAACGCCATGTGGTATGAGCTGATGGACGACGCCGCCGGAAACAAGGCGTCCGAAACGCGCAATTAGATATGGAAAGGGCGCGGTTTCAGACCGCGCCCTTCCTTGTTGTCTCAGCCTTCCAGCCACTTTACTTGATCTGGCGTCAGCTTAAAGTCGAGCGCCGAAAGACTGTCTTCCAGTTCGGCGACGGTGCGCGGTCCGATCAGCGGAATGACCGGGAAAGGCTGGGCGATCACATAGGCAAGCGCGATATGGATCGGATTGCGGCCGAGCTTGTTGGCAAGCTCGATGGCGCGGTCGCGGCGTCCGAAGTTACGCTCGGAATACCAGACCCGCACGATCTCCTCATCATCCCGCTTGTCGCGGCCGGCGCGATCGGTGAAGAAGCCGCGGCCTTGGCTCGACCAGGCAAAGTTCGGGATCTGCTTCTCGTTCAGCCACTTTTTCCAGTCGTCATCGGAGGCGGCGACACAGCCGGCCCAGATCGGATCGAGCATCTCGGCAAGCGAGAAGTTATTGGAGAGCGCCGCCGGCGGCGCCTTGCCGGTCTTTTCCGCATAGGCGATTGCCTCGTCGAAACGTGCCCGCGTCCAGTTCGAGCCACCGAAGATGCCGCGGATGCGCCCGCGCTTGACCTCGGCATCCATGGCATCGACGAACTCGCCGACGGGAACGTCGGTATTGTCGCGATGCATGAAATAGATGTCGACATAGTCGGTCTTCAGCCGGGCGAGCGATTGGTCGAGCTGCTTGGCGATCATATCGGGATAGCAGAGCGGTGAATGCGCGCCCTTGCCAATCAGCACGATCTCCTCGCGCGGCACCTTGCGGCTGGTGTGCCAGTCGCCGAAGATCGCCTCCGTCTTGCCGGCGCCATAGACATAGGCCGTATCGAAGGCATTGCCGCCAGCCTCATAGAAAGCGTCGAGCGTCAGCGAGGCGGCGGCGAAGTTCGGGAAGAACTCGAAGCCGAGCGTGACGACCGAGGCCGGCTTGGAGATGCCGGGAATCTGGCGCTGGGGAATGCTGTTGCCGCGAGCAACCGTGCCGCCTGATATGTTGGCCGTGCGCTTTGCGGCTTTCTCGACGCCGTATTCGAGGCCGACAGAGGCCCGCCACTGGTCGAGCACGCGCAGGTTTCCGATCGAATCCGCCCAGCTCATGCCGGGAGCGCTGAACTCGTTTCTGCCGGCGCGGATCGCATCGCCTGCCGCATCGGCCTCGAAGGAGTAGAGCCAGCGATCTTCCTTGACCTCGACGGTTTCTCGGCTGCCGCTCTTGAAGATCTCGATCTTGCCGGTGCCGCCCTTGTGGCCGGAGGCGAACCAGAAGTCGGCGACCTCGATGCGGCCCTCGGAGCCGATGATGCGCAGCACATTGTCCTGCTGCGCCATGATCGAGCAGGAGACTTCGGCGATGATCTCGTTCGGGAATTTGAGCACGGCCGACGCCCATTCGTCGACGCCGCTCTCGCCGAGATGGGCGACGCCCGAAACTTTCTCCGGCTCGAGGAAGGCCTTACCTTCCGTGGCGCCGGCAATCAGCCTTGCCATCGAGACCGGGTAGCCGCCGACATCTAGAATACCGCCGCCGGCGGTATCATTGGCGAACAGCCGATGTTCCGGCCTGTAGCTGCCCATATTGAAGCCGAAGCTCGAGCGGATGATGCGGACGGTGCCAATGACGCCGCTCCTGATCAGTTCGACCAGCTTTTCCGTCTGCGGATGCACGCGGTACATGAAGGCCTCGCCGGCAAAGACGCCAGCTTTCTTCGCTTCGTAATAAACGGCTTCGGCATCATAGGCCGAAAGTGCGATTGGCTTCTCGACGAGAATATGCTTGCCGGCGCGCGCGGCCTTGATCGCCCATTCGGCATGGCCGGTGTGGGGGACGGAGATATAGACCGCATCAACTTCGGGGTCGGAAAGCAGCGCCTCGTAGCCATTGACGATGCGGGCGCCGGGGAAATTTTCGGCAAGTCCCGGCTTGGAAGGATTGCGGGTGGCGATCGCCACCAGTTTGCCGGTTCTGGAATGGGCGACGCCGTCTGCGAAGGTGCGAGCGATGGTGCCGGGGCCGATGATGCCCCAGCGGATCGGGTGATCGGAAGTCATGGAAACCTCTTTCGTCTTTCTGCCTTGGGATTGCGGTTTAGCGAAGCCGTTTGCCGGCGCCGTCGAAAAGGAATGTGTGGCTTGCGGGAAGACCGACGGTCAGTGTCTCGCGGTTGCCGGCGGTGCGCGATTCCGGGCGCTCGATGATCAGCTGTTCGTTGCCGATGGCGGCGTAGATGTAGCTGGTATTGCCGAGATGCTCGGCAACGTCGATTGCGACGGTGAGATCGGCATCGCCCATGCCGGCATCGACGAAATGCTCGGGACGGATGCCGAGCGTCACCTTCGTGCCGGCTTCGATGGGTTCGCTGAGGGGCAGCGGCAGGCGCGTATCGGCTTCGCTTTCCAACGCGATCACCACCCTGCCCGGCTGGCTCTCGACCACGACGGCTTTGAGGAAATTCATCTTCGGGGAGCCGACGAAACCGGCGACAAACTGGTTGGCGGGGTCGTCGTAAAGGTCGAGCGGCGCGCCGATCTGCTCGATATTGCCGGCGCGCAGCACGACGATCCGGTCGGCAAGTGTCATCGCTTCCGTCTGGTCGTGGGTGACGTAGATCATCGTCGTACCGAGCTGCTTGTGCAGCCTGGATATTTCGACGCGCATCTGCACGCGCAGTTCGGCATCGAGGTTCGACAAGGGCTCGTCGAACAGGAAAACCTCGGGTTCGCGGACGATTGCGCGGCCGATTGCGACGCGCTGGCGCTGACCGCCGGAAAGCTGCTTCGGCCTCCGCTTCATCAGCTCGGTGATCTGCAGGATCTCGGCGACATGGCGCACGCGCCGCTCGGTATCGGCCTTCGGATTGCCGTTCATCCGCAGACCGAAACTCAGGTTTTCCTCAACGGTGAGGTGCGGATAGAGCGCATAGGACTGGAAGACCATGGCGATGCCGCGATCGGCCGGCTCGACGTCGTTGACGACCCTGCCGCCGATCTGAAGCTCGCCGGAGGTAATATCCTCGAGACCCGCGATCATGCGCAGCAGCGTGGATTTTCCACAGCCGGAGGGACCGACGAAGACGACGAATTCGCCGTCCTTCACCTCCAGATTGGCGCCATGGATGATCTCAAAGCCGCCGAAGCGCTTGACGATATTGCTGAGTGAAAGCTCTGCCATGCAGCTCCCCGATTCCGATTACTTGATTGCGCCGGCCGCGATGCCGGCGATGAAATGGCGCTGGAGAGCCACGAAGACGACGAGGATCGGCGCCGTCAGCAGCACCGCCCCGGCCATGATGCCGCCCCAGGAAACCTTGGTGAGGCCGATCAGCGTTCCCAATGCCACCGGCGCCGTCATCATTCCCGGTCTGGAATTGATGAGCAGCGGCCAGAGGTAATTGTTCCACGAGACGAGAAAGAGGATGATCGCCAATGCGGCCATCGTCGGTCGCGCCAACGGCAGGGCGATGCGCAGGAAGATCTGCCATTCCTTGACGCCTTCGACGCGTGCCGCATCGAAGAGTTCACCCGGCATCATCGAAAAGGACTGCCGCATGAACAGGACGCCGAGGGAATTAAAGAGCGGCGGCACGATCAATGCCACCCAGGTGTTCGCCAGCTTGAATTCGCGTGCCACCATGATGAATTGCGGGATGACGACCACCGAGAAAGGCAGCGTGATCGTGCCGAGAATGATGGCGATGACGATGGAGCGGCCAACGAAACGATAACGCGCCAGCGCCCACCCCGCCATCGAGGTCAGCATCACCGAGAGCACGGTGTAGATCATCGCGACGCCGATGGAGATCACCATAGCGCCGATGAAGTCGGTATCGGCCTGCAGGTTCTTGAAATTCGCGACGAAGTTGGTCGATGGCCAGAGCACGATGTCGGGGCTGAAGATGCCGTTGTCAGGCATTGTCGAGAAGACGAACATCATCCAGAGCGGAAACAGCCAGATCAGCGCCAGCGGCGCCAGCGCAGCGTGCAGCGCGATCTGACGGATGAGAAGGGATTGCGACTTGGATCTCATTTCGGGTCCCTCCCGATCCAGAGATTGAAGAGGGAGATCACCACCGCGAGAGCAGCCATCGTATAGGCGATCGCCGAGGCATAGCCGAAGTTCAGCGAGGTGAAACCCTGGCGATAGAGGAAGAGGCCAAGTGTCTCCGTACCGCCGCCCGGACCACCGCGATTGGTGATGAGGAACGGCTCGGTAAAGAGCTGCATGGTGCCGATCACCGAGAGCACCACACAGAAGAGGATGATCGGTTTTAAGAGCGGAAGGGTGATGTGGAAGAACTGCTGCACCTTGCTCACCCGGTCGAGCGTCGCTGCCTCGTAGACATCGTCCGGAATAGACTGCAGGCCGGCGAGGATGATGATGGCATTATAGCCGGCCCAGCGCCATGTGACGGCGAGGATGATCACGGCCATAGCGGCATTGGCGTTGTCGAACCAGGATACCGGGCTGAAGCCGACCGCTGCGATCATCTTGTTGATGATGCCGAAATCGAGGCTGAACATCAGCCGGAACACAGCGGCATAGGCGACCTCGCCGACAACGACGGGGGCAAAGAAGGCGAAACGGAAAAGCGGGCGCGCTTTCAAGAGCGGCGAATTGAGCAGCACGGCCATGACGGTCGCCAGCGCGATCATCACGGGAACCTGGATCACCAGGATGATCAGCGTGTTGTAGAGAGCGTTATAGAAGGCGGGGTCGTAGAAGAGCCGGCCCCAATTGGCCTGGAAACTGTATTTCCACGGATTGATGCGGGTGTTTTGAAAGGAAATCAGGAATGAATCGATGATCGGCCAGACCCAGAAGGTGGCAAAAACCAGCAGATAGGGGGCGAGGAACGCATAGGCGCTCCGGGTTCTGAATGGCATCGAGCCTCCTCCACATAAAACGAATGAATGACCCGCCCGCCCGAAGGCAGGCAGAAAGCCGGGCGCCTGAAGCGCCCGGCATCGTCATTCATTGCGCGACCGGAAGACCGGTTGCCGAAGCGATCTGCTTGGCGGCATCGTCGAGGGCCGTCTTCGCATCGGGATAGCCGCCGGCGAAGAATTTCGCCTGCGTTGCCTTGAAGATGCCTTCAGCATCGCTCTGGAAGGCGGTGCCGCGGCTCGGTACGATCTTCGGCAGCGTCGCCAGGATATCGGCCCAGACCTTCTGGCCGCCCCAATAGGGCTGCGGCTCGCTGACGAAGGGATCCTTCTCGGCAGAAAGCAGCGACGGGACCAAGCCGAATTCCTTCAGCATGGTGACCTGACCCTCGTTCGTACCAAGGGCGTAGTTGACGAATTTCCAGGCCGCGTCCTTGTTTGCCGAGGTCGCCGAAATGGCGAGCGACGAACCGCCGAGATTGGCGGCATGCGGGCCATCGGCCGTCAGGCTCGGCATTCTGTAGACGCCCCACTTGCCCTTGAGATCAGGCGAGGTCGAGCGCACGGTGCCTTCATACCAGCCGCCATAGAGCTGGCTTGCCGCTTTGCCAGCGGTATTGGCCTGGATCTTCTCGTCCCAGTTGGCCGCAGTCAGCGTGCCCGCGTCTTTCATCTCCTTCACCTTTTGCAGCGAAGCGACGCAGGCCGGCTGGTTGATGGTGATGTTCTGGCCATCGGTCGAGAAATAGCCGCAGCCCTGTTCATTGGCGATCATGCGGAACCATTCGCTGTCGCCGTTGAAATCGGCCTGCGCCATGACGACGCCGGGATTGGCAGCAGAAATCTTCTTGCCGGCGGCGATGAAATCGTCCCAGGTGCTGATCGTGCTCGGATCGACGCCGGCCTTTTCGTACATGTCGCGGCGGTAGAAGACGGCGACCGGACCGGAATC
Organism: Rhizobium leguminosarum bv. trifolii WSM2297; assembly: GCF_000271845.1. Next base: position 798,844 of record NZ_JH719393.1, read on the forward strand.
CCAGGGCATGGCATAAGCGACATCGCCGACCTCAAGTTCGGTGCGCTTGAAGTCGGGGAACTTCGCCTGGATATCGGCCGTGTAGCCGAGCTCCTTCAGATTGGCGAAGCAATCCGGGAAACGGCTCCAGAAGATTTCAGCCTCGAAATTCTCAATGCTGACAATATCAGGCAGGCCGTCGCCGCCGGCAGCGCAGGCAGCGAGCGTCTTGTCGAACACCTGGCTGTTTCCAAGGTCCTCGACGGTGACCTTGATATCGGGAAACTGTTTGTTGAAGCCTGGAAGCGTGGACTTCAATGCCGATGCGGCGACATTCCAGCTCCAGATGGTCAGATTGGCCGGTTCAGCGAATGCAGAGCCGGTAGCGAGCAGTGCGATAGCTGCGGTCGCAGCGAGAAGTTTGAAGCGCATTGAAAATCCTCCCTTTTCAATTGCCGATCTTTCACGAACGCGGTTAGACTATCTGCAAAGGAGCGGGTGTCTCCTAAAAAGGGAACATGGATTTGGCGGAAAGTAAGGTCGGCACGAGTGCAATCTATCAGCCCGGCGCAAGCAGCATCGAGGGTTCGCCGACGGCGCTGCAGATGTTTCATGCCCATCCGCTCGTCATGGCCATGCCGCACTGGCATGCCCAGGTCGAGGTCAACTACGTCATGCGTGGCACGGTTCATTATCGGATGAGTGACCACGAATTCCGGCTGAACGCCGGCGAAATGTGCCTGTTCTGGGGTGGGCAGCCGCATCAGATGGATGAATCCTCGGATGATTCGCTCTATGCCGGTGCCCATCTGCCGCTCATCTATTTCTTCCGGCTGCGTCTGCCGATCAGCATTTCCAGCCGGCTGATGAAGGGCGAGACGCTGCTGACCTCGGCAACCGATGCCGCCGACAACGAGAACTTCGCCCGCTGGTCTCGCTATTCCAAGTCTGGCGATGCCGCCAAGGCCCAGCACGCGGTCGACGAGTTGCTGCTGCGCATCGAGCGCATCGCACTCGAACCCTATTCGATGACGACGTCGAAGACGGCCGTCAGCCTGGAAGGCGATCAGCCACACCCGAATTCCTCACGCAGCGTCGCGCGCATGTGCGATTTCATCGCCGCCAATTTTCTGCACGACATCGATTCGGTCGATATCGCCCGCGCCGCCGACCTGCATCCGAAATATGCGATGAATCTGTTCAAGCGATCGACCGGCATGACGCTCAGCAAATATGTGACGCTGCTCAGGCTGTCGCGCGCCCAGGCGATGCTGATGAGCGAAGGCGCCAATGTGCTGCAGGTGGCGATGGACAGCGGCTTCGGCTCGATCAGCGCCTTCAACAAGTCCTTCCGTCACATCGCCGGCATGTCGCCATCGGACTTCCGCCGCGATATCCGGCTGGTGACGACGATCCCCGCCGGCGCCTTCCGGAATTAGCTCTGGATCCTTCGCCTACCGTTTCTCGGCGAGTTCGATCTGAATGCCGTCGGGATCGCGCAGGAAGGCGACCTTGTGCAGCACCTCGGCATTGACTGCCAGGCGCGGCCGCTCCTTGATCTCGATGCCGGCCTTTTCCAACCGGGCGAAGGCCTCATCGACACTTTCGAACAGGAAGGTCAGATGGCGCAGGCCAGCCGTACCCTCCGGCACATCGACCGCCCGTGCCGCACCACCCGCAGGTGCGACGATTTCGAGCATGCCGCCGCCGGCATCGAGAAAGGCGATCTCTCCGCCGTCAGCCATGACCTTGCGCAGATGCAGCTTGAGGCCGAGCAGGCCGCAGTAGAAATCGACCGTGCGGGCCATATCGCTGACCGTCATGCCGACATGCTCGAAGGACTTCAGCATGGAGTGTCCGTCCCCTGCTCAACCGGCAGCCGCGCGCCGTTCATCTTCCGGAAGCCAGGAGCGATAGAGCGGATGATCGGCAGCGATCGGCATCGGCGTCGGCTGGCCGGTGCGCTGCGAGAAGTAGGCTGATGTCACCAACTCCAGCGAATTGCGGGCATCCTGCAGCGTCACCGGCGGCTCCGTGTCTTCAATGATCGCTTGATGGAAGAGCTCGAATTGACGGGTGTAACCGTCCTCGCCGGGCACATAGGCGGCGAGTGCTGTGTCGATTTTCGCCTGGTGCTCCTCTGTTCCAGCGGTAAAGACCCAGGGATCGCGGCCCATTGTATAGGGCTCGAGGATGCTTTCGGCGACGAGATCGCTGAAGCAGAAGCGCAGCCGCGAGATTTCCTTGCGCGAGCCGAGCGTCATCGACAGCGTCGCCAGCGAGCCGTTCTGCATCTTCACCGAAAGGGCGGCCGTATCCTCGACCTCAATCGGATTGACCAGCGTCGCGCCATAGGAAAACACCTCGGCGCAGGGGCCATGCACATAGTTCAGCATGTCATGGGCGTGGATCGCATGGCCGAGAAGGCCGCCGCCGAGTTCGGTCGCCCATTTGCCGCGCCACGGCACGGCATAATAATCCGGGCCGCGCCACCAATGGGTCTCGATCGTCGTCAGAAACGGCTTGCCGGCAAGGCCGGTTTCGATCAGCAGCTTCAGCTTCTGCAGGCCGGAGCCGTAGCGATACTGGAAAATCGGCATCAGCTTCCGGCCGGGGAAACGGGCGAGGATGCGGCCCATCTCGTCGACCTCGGCGATGGAGCCGAAGAGCGGCTTCTCGCAGATCACGTGTTTGCCGGATTCGATCCCCTTGCGGCAGAGCTCGAAATGCGAGCTCGGCGGCGTCGAAATGTCGATGATGTCGAGATCGTCTCGGGCAAACAGCGAATCCGTATCCTGCGTGTATTCGCCGATGCCGTATTCCTCACACAGCGCCTTGCCGCGCTCCTCATCGAGCGAGCAGAGCACGGGCACCTCGAAGAGATCCTTGTTCCAGCCGAAGCCGGCCAGATGCCGCGCGGCAATGCCTGCGCCGATGACCCCGACGCGCAATTTCCTGGTCATGATATCCTCCTCAGCGAGCGCCGATCTGGGCGGCTTTCGCCTGGGCTTCGAGCGAAAGGCGGCAGACTTCGAAAACGTGATCCTGCGTCATCGCCGTCTGCGTGCGGTTGCCGACATCGGCGGTGAACGCATCGAAATAATCGAGTTTTTCGTCGCTGCAGTCGATATGGGTCATTTCCTTGCCGTTGACGAGGAAGAGGTGATCCTTGCCCGGGCGGCCGGCAATATCGATATATTTGCGCAGCTCAATATAACCCTCGGTGCCGAGGATGGTCAGGCGCCCATCACCCCAGGTCGGCAGCGCCTCCGGCGTGAACCAGTCGACGCGGATATAACCTGCCGCCTTGTCTGAGCGCAGCAGCACCTCGCCGAAATCCTGGAAGGCCGGCTTGTCGGGCATGCCGAAATTGCCGATCGAGCTGGCAACCACCTCGCCTGAGGTCGAGCCGGTATAGAACAGGAACTGGTCGACCTGATGCGAGGCGATATCGACGATGATGCCGCCGAAGGCTTCGGGGTCGAAGAACCAGTCCGGCCGGGTGGGCAGCTGCAGCCGGTGCGGACCGACGCCGAGCGTCTGGATCACCTTGCCGATCGCGCCGTCGGCGACGAGCTTGCCGGCTTTGACGGCAGAGCGCACGCAATGGCGTTCGGAAAAGCAGATCGAGAAGATCTTGCCGGTCTCGGCGACCGTACGCTTGACTTCTTCGAGCTGGGCGAAGGTCGTTACGCCGGGCTTGTCGGTCATCACGTCCTTGCCTGCTTTCATCGCGCGGATGGCAAGCCCGGCGCGGTCGCGCGGGATGGCGGCAATGCAGATGACATCGATCGACGGATCGTCGAACAGCTTTTCCCGGTCGATCTGCGGCGCATCGGGATAGGTCTTCTCGAAGGCCTCGCGCAATGCCGGCACTGAAGTTTTGGGGCAGTAACCGACAAACTCGCCGCCTGATGCCAGCAAGCCCTTCACGTGATCGAACGTATGCCCATGGTCGATTCCGACGACGGCAAATCTCAACATCGCTGCAATATCCTCCCGGGATTTTCTGAGCGCCGGCTGGCGCCGGCATCCGCATGTCGGGCAAAACAGATAACGAAAGCTGGCGTCTGTCAAGGCAAGATCAGCGATGAAATGGCCCATGCTAAGAATTAAATATATGAAATATAACGATTATTTTGTATCTAAATAGTTATTTTGCGTGCTTTCGGCGATTCGAAATTTGGCCAGAAGCCCGCAGTCGATCCGATCGGGCGAAAGTCTTTTTCCCAAGCCTCCCTTGCCCGACCTCGATGAATGTGATCGATTTCAGCCGCCGCCGGGCTGGAGGGCGGCAACGACCCTGAAAGATTTCAAAGAGCGCTCCCGGCTCGCTGTGATGGAAGATCGCCATGTCTCGTTCTCTTCTCGATGCCGCCGCTTCGGGTGGTCTTTTTGTCGGCCGCGTCTGGAATCCCGAGGTTGCCGGGCCGAGTGTCGTGACATTGCGGGACGGCCTGCTGCTCGACATCACCTCGCGCGAGACGCCGACGCTGAGCGCCCTGCTCGAGCGACAGGATGCCGCCGATTTTGTCCGTGCTGCCAAAGGCAAGGCGATCGGCTCACTGGAGGAAGTGGCCGCCAACAGCACCGGAGCGCCGGATGAGGCTCACCCCTATCTGCTGGCGCCTGTCGACCTGCAGGCGGTCAAGGCCTGCGGCGTCACTTTCGCGCAATCGATGATCGAGCGCGTCATCGAGGAGAAGGCCGCCGGCAATCCGGAGCGCGCCGCCTCGATCCGCGAGCGCGTCAGCACGCTGATCGGCGGCAGCCTGACCAATCTCAAGGCCGGTTCGCCCGAAGCAGCCAAGGTCAAGCAGGCGCTGATCGACGAGGGCATGTGGTCGCAATATCTCGAAGTCGGCATTGGCCCCGACGCTGAAGTTTTCACCAAGGCGCCGGTGCTGTCCTCGGTCGGCTGGGGTGCGGATGTCGGCCTGCACCCGATTTCGACCTGGAACAATCCCGAGCCCGAAATCGTGCTTTCGGTCAACAGCCGCGGCGAGATCCAGGGGGCGACGCTCGGCAATGACGTCAACCTGCGCGACGTCGAAGGCCGCTCGGCGCTGCTGCTCGGCAAGGCCAAAGACAACAACGCCTCCTGCTCGATCGGCCCCTTCATCCGCCTGTTCGATGCCGGTTACAGCCTGGAGGATGTGCGCAAGGCCGAACTCGACCTGAAGGTGTCAGGCCAGGATGGTTTCGTGTTGCACGGCAAGAGCTCGATGTCGCAGATCAGCCGCGACCCGACCGATCTCGTCAAACAGACGGTCGGTGCGCATCATCAGTATCCCGATGGTTTCATGCTCTTTCTCGGCACGCTGTTTGCGCCGACACAGGATCGCGACGCGGCGAAGCAGGGTTTCACCCATAAGATCGGCGATGTCGTCGAGATTTCCTCGGCCGGCCTCGGCACGCTCGTCAACACGGTACGCCTTTCCACCGAATGCCCGCCCTGGACCTTCGGCATTTCGGCGCTGATGAGCAACCTTGCAAAGCGTGGGTTGCTCTAAGCAATTCCAGCAAAAGTGTGCAGCGGTTTTTGCGTGCGGAATTGCGCAACTGTAATGAGCTATTGATTTCGCCGCCTGCCCTGCAGCAGGTCGAGGACGGAGTTTGCCGCTTCGAGGACATTGGTGCCCGGACCGAACACGGCTGCAACGCCATGTTCGTGCAGGAATTCATAGTCCTGCCGCGGGATGACGCCGCCGCAGACGACGATGATGTCGTCACCGCCCTTTTCCCTCAGCCTGTTGATCAGCTGCGGCAGCAGTGTCCTGTGCCCTGCCGCCAGCGACGAGACGCCGACGACATTGACCTTTTCATCGAGCGCCAACGCGACCGCCTCTTCGGGTGTCTGGAACAGCGGGCCGGCGAGCACATCGAAGCCGATATCGCCGAAGGCCGAGGCGATCACCTTGGCGCCGCGGTCGTGTCCGTCCTGACCGAGCTTGGCGACCATGATCTTCGGCCGGTGTCCCATTGCTTCCGTCACCTCCGTCATGCGCGACTTGAGCACGGCGAGCTCCGGCTCGTCGTCATAGGCCTCGCCATAGACGCCGGTGATGACCTCAGGCGTGGCCGTGTGATCGCCGAAGGCCTCGCGCATGGCGTCCGATATCTCGCCGACGGTGGCGCGGGCCCGCGCCGCTTCGATGGCGGCTTCGAGCAGGTTGCCGCGGCCGCTGCGTGCGGTCAGCGTCAAGGCGGCCAGTGTTTCGCGCACGGCGTTGCCGTCGCGGCGGCGCTTCGTTTCCTCGATGCGTTTGATCTGCGCGGTGCGCACTGCGCTGTTGTCGATCTCCAGAATGTCGATCGGCTGTTCGTTGTCGAGCCTGTAGCGGTTGACGCCGACGATGACCTCCTCGCCCTTGTCGACGGCTGCCTGGCGGCGGGCGGCGGCCTCCTCGATCAGCCGTTTCGGCAGGCCGTCATTGACGGCCTTGGTCATGCCGCCCAATGCCTCCACCTCCTCGATCAGCGCCCATGCCTTGTCGGCAAGCTCCTTCGTCAGGCTCTCGACGTAATAGGAACCGGCCAACGGATCGACCACCCTGGTGACACCGGTTTCGTGGCTCAGGATCAGCTGCGTATTGCGGGCGATGCGGGCTGAAAATTCCGTTGGCAGCGCGATCGCCTCGTCGAAGGAATTGGTGTGCAGCGACTGCGTGCCGCCGAGTACGGCCGACATCGCCTCGAAAGCGGTGCGGATGATGTTGTTATAGGGATCCTGCTCCTGCAGCGAGACGCCGGAGGTCTGGCAATGGGTGCGTAGCATCAGTGACGAGGCCTTTTTCGGCTGGAACTCCTCCATGATCTTCGTCCAGAGCAGCCGGGCGGCGCGCAGCTTGGCGGCCTCCATGAAGAAGTTCATGCCGATGGCGAAAAAGAAGGACAGCCTTCCGGCGAAATCATCGACGTTGAGACCCTTGGCGATCGCCGCTCTGACATATTCCCGGCCGTCAGCCAGGGTGAAGGCGAGTTCCTGCACCAACGTCGCGCCGGCTTCCTGCATGTGGTAGCCGGAAATCGAGATCGAGTTGAATTTCGGCATCTCCTTTGCGGTATATTCGATGATGTCGGCGACGATCCGCATCGAGGATTCCGGGGGGTAGATATAGGTGTTGCGGACCATAAACTCCTTGAGGATGTCGTTCTGGATGGTCCCGGACAGATCGGCCTTCGAAACGCCTTGCTCTTCGCCGGCAACGATGAAGGAGGCGAGGATCGGGATGACGGCACCGTTCATGGTCATCGACACCGACATGTCGGCAAGCGGAATGCCGTCGAACAGGATCTTCATGTCCTCAACACTGTCGATGGCGACACCGGCCTTGCCGACATCGCCTTCGACCCGCGGATGGTCGCTGTCATAACCGCGATGGGTGGCAAGATCGAAAGCGACCGACAGGCCCTTCTGGCCGGCGGCGAGGTTCTTCCGGTAGAACGCGTTCGACGCTTCCGCCGTCGAGAAGCCGGCATATTGGCGGATCGTCCAGGGCCGACCGGCATACATCGTCGCGCGCGGGCCGCGGGTAAAGGGCGAAAAACCGGGAAGCGAGCCGAGGTGGTCCGCACCCTCGAGATCCTCGGCCGTATAGAGTGGCTTGACGGCGATGCCTTCCGGCGTTTGCCAGTTCAGCGTTTCCGGCGCGGCGCGCAATTCCTTTTGCGCCAGCTCCGCCCAATCCGACAGCGTCTTTTTCGTCATGCCTTTCCTCCGGCTTATTTCGCCCGCACCCTACCATTTCACGGGATCGCCGTGCGATACCAATCCTTGATTTTTATTCCAGGCCCAGGATTCGTCTCATGAAGACAATGCAGATCTATGCCTTCGACATGAACTGCGTCGGGCATATCAACCACGGCCTGTGGACGCATCCGCGCGACCGGTCGGTCGAGTATACCGATCTCGACTACTGGACGGAGTTCGCCAGGACCGCCGAGCAAGGCAAGCTGGACGGCATCTTTCTCGCCGATATCGTCGGCGTTTATGACGTCTACAAGGGGAGCCCGGCGCCGGTAATCGAGACGGCGGCGCAAATCCCGGTCAACGATCCGCTGATCCCGATTTCGGCGATGGCCTATGTTACGAAAAATCTGGGTTTCGGCGTCACTGTCAATACTACCTACGAGCCGCCCTTTTTGCTGGCGCGGCGCATGTCGACGCTCGACCACCTGACCAAGGGGCGGATCGGCTGGAACATCGTCACGGGCTATCTCGATAGCGCTGCCCGCAGCATGGGTTTCGACACGCTGCCGGAGCATGATGCGCGTTACGATGCTGCCGAGGAATATCTTGAGATCGTCTACAAGCTCTGGGAGGGCAGCTGGGGCGACGATGCGGTGCTGCGCGACAAGTCGGGCGGCATTTATGCCGCTCCATCGAAGGTGCGTGCCGTCAGTCACGACGGCAAATATTACCGGATGGAGGGTATCCATCTTGCCGAACCCTCGCCCCAGCGCACGCCCCTGCTCTTCCAGGCCGGCGCTTCGGCCCGCGGGCAGGATTTTGCAGCCCGCCACGCCGAATGTGTCTTTATCGCCAGCCCGAACCCCGGGGCGGCCCGGCCGACCGTCCATGCGCTCCGGGCGAAGGCGGAGGCATTCGGCCGTGGCGGAGCGGCCTTGAAGATCGTGAATCTGATCACCGTTGTCGTCGGGCGGACGGAGAGGCAAGCGCAGGACAGATTGGAGGACTATCGCCGACATGCGAGCGTCGAAGCCTCGCTTGCGCACTACTCTGCCTCGATCGGCATCGACCTGGCGAAATACCAGCTGGATGACGTTGTCGACCAGAGCTCGACCAACGCCAATCAATCGGCGCTTGCTGCAATCACCAAGCAGGCGGCAAAGCCAGTGACGAAGCGAGAGATCGTCGACCAGATGGTGCTTGGCAGTCGGATTAAGCCGATGGTTGGCGCGCCGGAGCAGATCGCCGATCGCCTACAGACATGGATCGCCGAAGGCGATATCGACGGCTTCAACCTGGCACGGACAGTGGCACCGGAGAGCCTGCGGGATTTCGTCGAACTGGTGGTGCCGGTGCTGCAGGAGCTTGGCGTCTTCAAAGCGGACTATTCTGAGGGACCATTGCGGCAAAAACTCTTCGGCGGCGGGAACGGCAGATTGCCCGCCGCTCATCCCGCCGCCAGATTCCGGCGCTAACTTATTTATGGTCCAGCTTGGCAACCAGTCGATCGCCAATCCATTGGATGCCGCAGACGAGGACGATAAGGACGACCACCACCGTGATCATCACATCGGTTTCGAAGCGCTGATAGCCGTAGCGGATGGCCAGATCGCCGAGGCCGCCGGCGCCGATGGCACCCGCCATCGCCGAAGCGCCGATCAAGGTCACCAGCGTCACGGTGAAACCGGCGACGATGCCGGGCAGCGCTTCGGGCACCAGCACTTCGCGGATGATCGTCCAGCGGTTGCCGCCCATGGCGCGCACGGCATCGATCAGCCCGCGGTCGACCTCGCGCAGCGACACTTCGGCGATGCGGGCGTAATAGGGTGTCGCCGCGATGGCGAGCGGCACAATGGCCGCCCAGGTGCCCAGCGCCGTGCCGACGATCAGCCGCGTCAAGGGGATCAGTGCCACCAGCAGGATGATAAAAGGCACCGACCGGAAGCCGTTGATCACGGCGCCGAGCCCGCGGTTGATCCAAAGGTTTTCAGCAATGCCTCCGCGTGCCGTGACGACAAGGGCAAGACCGAGGGGTAGGCCGGCAACGAGCGAGATCACGCCTGAGGCGACGGTCATCAGGATCGTCTCCCAGAGGGAGCGTATCAGCAGTTCAAGCATGATCGGTGTCATAACCAAGCACCTCCACCCGGGCGGATCGGGCCATCAGAAATTGTTCGACCTTTCCGGCAAGCGCGGGGTCGCGCGTGGGAACGGCGACGAAGAACCGCGCCACCGGCTGGTTCTGGATGTGGTCGATGCCGCCATGGACGAGGCGGAAGGAATGCGGCAGCGCCGCCGAAAGTTCGGCAAACAGCGCGCCTTGGGCTTGCGGCCCGGCGAGATCGACGCTGAGGATCGCCTCGCTGCCCGCCTTCGCCGAAAGCCTACCGGCGATGTGGTCGGGAAGCTGCGGGCGGATGCCGCCGAGCAGGCTCCTGGTGATGGCGGCTTGTGGCTCGGCAAAGACCGACCAGACTTGCCCCTCTTCGACGATCCGCCCGGCGTCGATGACTGCGACGCGGTCGGCAATACCGCGCACAACTTCCATCTCATGGGTGATCAGCAGAATGGTCAGCCCGAGCTTACGGTTGATGTCCTTGAGCAGCGCCAGGATCGACCGCGTCGTTTCCGGGTCGAGCGCCGATGTTGCCTCGTCGGACAAAAGCAGCGCCGGGCGTGCCGCGAGTGCGCGGGCAATACCGACGCGCTGTTTCTGGCCGCCGGAGAGCGATGATGGATAGGCTTTCGCCTTGTCGGCAAGGCCGACGAGATCGAGCAGCTCATGCGCCCGCTGCAAGCGCTCTCTCCTGCCGACGCCCTCAATCTTCAGCGGCAGCGCGACATTCTCCTCCACGGTTTTGGCGGACAACAGGTTGAAATGCTGGAAGATCATGCCGATGCGACGACGCAGCGGCTGCAATTCCTGCTCGGCAAGCGCCGTGATATCGCGGCCTTCAATCAGGATCTCGCCGCTGTCGGCGCGCTCCAGGCCGTTCAGGCAGCGGATAAGCGTCGACTTCCCGGCGCCGCTGCGGCCGATGATCCCCAGGATCTCGCCTCTTTTCACCGTCAGCGAAACACCGTCGAGGGCTGGCGTGGTTCCGAAACGCCGCTTCACGTCGGTCAGCCTCACTACTTCGGTCACTGCCGCTTGCGGCTGTGCCTCGATCGCTGTCGCGGAAACAAAGGAATTCATGTGCTTTTCCTGACAAATATTGAAGGCGGCCCGGGCAGGGAACGCCCGGACCGCCTCTCGGCAGGCCTTAACCCCGGCCCGATTTCGGATCAATAGGCGCTGAGACCTGTCCCCTTGTAGACCTTGTCAAATTCGGCCTTGACGGTGTCGTTCTGATAGGAAGACACGAGTGTCTTGACCCAGTCGGCGTCTTTATTGTCGTCCTTGACGGCAATGAAGTTGCGGTATGGATTATCAGTGATCGGCTCCTGGGCAATGCGTTCGGCCGGAGAAAGGCCGCTCTTCAGGGCCCAGTCGGTGTTGACGACACCGGCATCCAGATCGTCGATCGAACGGCCGACGATGCCGGCGTCGAGTTCCTTGATCTCGATCTTCTTCGGATTGTCGGTGACATCGGCGACGGTTGCGAGAATGCCGGTGCCTTCCTTCAGTTTGATCAGGCCTTCACTCTGGAGAACGCGTAGCGCCCGTCCTTCGTTCGAGGGATCATTGGGAACGCCGATGACAGCACCTTCCGGGATTTCGGCAACTGACTTGTACTTCTTGGTGTAGAGGCCGATCGGCCAGACGCCGGTATAGCCGACGCGAGTGATGTGATAGCCGTGCTGCTTGATCTGGTTATCGAGATAGGGTTGGTGCTGGAAGGCGTTGGCGTCAACCTCGCCGCGCTCCAGCGCTTCATTCGGCTGTGTGTAGTCGTTGAAAATAACGGTCTCGATCTTGAGGCCCTTCTTGGCCGCCTCGCTGGTGACCACGCGCCAGATGTCCTCCTCCTCGCCGGCCATAATGCCGACCTTGATCGACTTGTCCTCGGCGAAGGAAGGAGCGGGCGCTGCAAAAGCAAAGAGCGCAGCAGCGGAAACGGCGACGGCGGCAAGGGCCGCACGGCGCGAAAGCTGGAAGTCGTGAAGATTTTTTTTCTTGGTCATTTTGTATCCCGTCTGACTGAATGAGGCCAATCGCCCCGAGCCGGCTGATCATGGCAAATGCACGCATCAGGAGCGAAGCACGAACGTCTGATGTGTGGGAGGGGTCGGAAAAACTCTTGCCCCCCTGTCGATATCGGCAGGATAAATTTCCATAAAAATTGTGGATTACACCCGCCCGCAAGCATTATCTAAAAAACGAAAACGGCGCCTCCGGGGCGCCGTTTCAAGCCATTTCCTGCCCGCTTCATTCGGCCGCGATAAGCGCCTGATTGCTGATCGGAAAGAAGGCTGCGAGCTCGCCGATGACCTCCCCGATCCGCTTGGAAAGCGGTTCGGATGAGACGCGATAGTCGGTGAAGTCGCGATCGGATGCGTAGACCGCCGTCGGCAGCGTGTGAGACATGAAGAAGCCGAAGAGCGGGCGCAGCTGGTGCTCCACCATCAGCGCATGCCGGTCGCCGCCACCTGTTGCGGTGATGATGATCGGCTTGGCGCGCAGTTCATGCGGGTCGATCAGATCGATCAGATGTTTGAACAGGCCGGGATAGCTGCCCTTATAGGTCGGCGCGCCGATGACCAGCAGGTCGGCATGGATGATATCGTCGATGACTTCCATGGCGCGACTGTCGAGATCGTCACGGCGCAGCGCCTGGCCAAGCGAAGGGCCGACATCGGTCAGATCGTAGAGGGTGTTGTCGAAGCCGTATTTCTCGCCGGCCAGGCCGGCGATGTTTTCGACCAGCGTGAAGGTCTTCGAGGGACGGTTGAAGCTACCCGCAAGGCCGACCAGTTTGTAAGCAGACATGCCATTTCCTTCCAAAATCATTCGACCGATTATTGGATAGATATTATCTATAAAAATAGTGGATTAAAGAAATGCTGATCCCTCTTCACCATGATGAGGAGAAAAATACATTCTCATCTGCAGGCGATCGCCACTTGAGAGACCGCACCATCCGTCAAGCCCGGAATATGGGATATTGCGGGCCCGATGCGTTGTCGAAGCGCGATATCGCTTCAGGCCGGTTTTGGCTTCGGGATGCGCGGCAGGAAGATCGTCAGCAGGCCGAGAAGCGGCAGGTAGGAGCAGATGCGATAGACAAAGTCGATGCCATGGGTGTCGGCGAAACTGCCGAGCAGCGCCGCACCCAGCCCCCCTGCCCCGAAGGCAAAACCGAAGAAGACGCCGGCAATCAGCCCGACGCGTCCGGGCACCAGTTCCTGTGCGAAGACGACGATTGCCGAGAAGGCCGAAGCGAAAATCAGGCCGATGGCGACGCTGAGCACGCCCGTCCAGAAAAGGTTTGCATAGGGCAGCATCAGCGCGAAAGGAATGACGCCGAGGATCGAGAACCAGATGACGAAACGGGCGCCGAAGCGATCGCCGATCGGTCCGCCCAGGAACGTGCCGACGGCGACCGAGCCGAGGAACAGGAAGAGCATCAGCTGTGCCTGCTGGACGCTGAGCGCAAACTTGTCGATGACATAGAAGGTGAAGTAGCTCGACACGCTCGCCATGTAGACGTTCTTCGTCGCCGTCAGCAGCACGAGGATGGCGAGCGCCCAGACGACCCTGTTCTGCGGCAGCGGCAGAGCCCGGCTCACCGCCGGCTTGCTGGCGTTCTGACGACGATGGCCAATATACCAGTTTCCGACCCAGCTCAGCACGACCATGCCGAGCATGGCGATGGCGGCAAACCAGGAGACGCTGTGCTGGCCGAGCGGCAGCACGATAAAAGCCGCGAGCAGCGGACCGATCGCCTGGCCGGCATTGCCGCCGACCTGGAAGAAGGACTGTGCGAAACCGTGGCGACCGCCGGAGGCAAGCCGGGCGACGCGCGAGGATTCCGGATGAAAGACCGCCGAACCGAAGCCGATCAGGCTGGCGGCGACGAGTAGCAGTGCGAAACTGCCGGCATTGCCGAGCAGGATGAGGCCGCAAAAGGTGCTCGCCATTCCGACCGGCAGTGAATAGGGCATCGGCCAACGGTCGGTGACGATGCCGACCAGCGGCTGCAGAAGAGACGCCGTGACCTGGAACGTCATTGTAAGCAGGCCGATCTGCACGAAATCGAGATCGTAATTCGCCTTGAACAGCGGATAGAGCGAGGCGAGCAGCGACTGCATGATATCATTCAGCATGTGGCAGAAGCTGACTGCCACCAGGATAGACATCGTTGTTTTTTCGAAACGGGGCGCGCTCTCGGCAACGGTTGCCATGGACATTTCTCCTCGACGGCCCGGTTGGTTGCCGTGCCGCGTCGCTTTGTTCGATGGATTTCGGGCGATCGGGGCTGGGAAAGAGGATCAAGCGACGGTCGCTTAAGTGCATCTAGCGTAAGCCGGGAGGCAATTACAGCCCAGTTTCATCAGGATCGGTACGGCTTTTGTTCGATTTGCGCTTTTGCCGATGGATTTCTGCATGGTCTTTTCGGGCTTTCATATTACAGTCGATCGCGATCATCGCATATCGAATAAGCTATATGAAAACAAAGCATGGAAAAACAACGCGGGGGATACTACAGCTTGAACGATTGAAAATACGATCGAGGCTGAAAACACGCGATGAATGTCAAGACACCGAATGCAATAGACGGCTATGTCGGATCGCGCATACGAATGCGCCGGCAGCTGCTCGGGATGAGCCAGGAACGGCTTGCCGAGCAAATCGGCGTGACCTTTCAGCAGGTTCAGAAATACGAGAAGGGCATCAACCGCATCGGCGCGAGCCGTCTGCAGCGAATCGCCGAGGTGCTTCACACGTCGCCGAGCTTCTTCTTTGAACAGGAAAATTCCGAGCCGTTGACGCTGCAAGGGCTGGATCTGCCCGCAAATACGGATCCGGTCGCCCAATTTCTGCGAACGAAAGAGGGATTGGTGCTCAATCGCGCCTTTCTGAAGATCGCCGACCGGAATATCCGAGGAACGATCATCGCACTGGTGAATGCGATGGCGCAGGCGGAAAGCCGCGGTGTAACATTGGGCACTCCGGTAGCGGACAGTACACTTCCGCTTGGAGAATAGTCAGGCAGTCGGCAGGCAATATCCGCATGAAGCTCAGGCTCGAGTCATTTGGTGAGTTGCGGCTGATCGACCCGGCCGGTAAACCAGCGGCGTTCCCGGAAAAGGGCCTGCTGGCCATTTGTTATCTGCTGGACCGCGATCTGCGAGACGGGACTGGTAGCGAATATCCGCGGCCGGCGCTGGCGCGCTTCTTGTGGGACAGCCATGACAACTCCGACATCATGGCCAACCTGCGAAAGACCATATCGCGCATTCAGGCGCGTCAAATCGAACTCGGTACCGAGCTTCTGGCCTTCACGGCGACCGGTGTGCGGGTCAGGCCAGATGCATTTTCCGGTGATCTCTTCGAACTCACCAACCCCGAAGGCGAAGGCGCAGTTGACAGGCTGCAGCGGCTGGTTGCCCTCCTTCGACAGGATTTCCTGGCTGGGCTCGCCGACCAGAGCGTTAATACGCGGCAATGGATCGCCGGCCAGCGCGACAGGCACATGGCCGTCCTGGTGGATGCGCTGAAGACGGCGCTGCCAATGGCCCAGTCGCGAGAGGATGTCAGCCTGATCAAGGAGGCGGCGCTTAGGATTTTCCGCGAGGCACCGGATGACGAGAACATTCGTCGTATCCTTCTCGATGCCTATGAGTCCGAAGGAGAGCTGGAGAAGGCGCGCCGGCTTTTCGAAAGGAGCAAGCACGAGCTGGAAAGCGAATTCGATATCGGCCTTGACGTGCAGGCGCTGCGAGAGGTCCGCAAAATCTTCGCCGGTGGTCAACCACCGCAGAGCGTTGCGATGCCGCTCAGCGACGGCGGCGTTCGCGTTCCCGGTCCCCTGCCCCGTCTGGTGCTGCTGCCGCCGGGTGGGACCGGTGCGGTCGGCGCCGTGCCGATGCTCTCCGAGGCGCTGATCGAGGACGTGACCATCGGCCTTTGCACACTGAATACGGTTTCGGTGGTGGCGCCCCATACGGCCGCTCGCATCGCACACAATGCCGACAAGGCTGAGCTGATACTGCGCCATTCGATTTCCTATGTTCTCGACACGAGGCTGACCGATCGTGCCGGCAGCCCTGCGCTCTTTGTCCAGCTCATTTATGCCGGCAGCGATGAAGTCATCTGGGCCGAGCGTTTCAGCCTCGAGAAATACGAACTGATAACCCACCGGCGCGAAATCGCCCGGCAGATCGCCAGAGAGCTTGCCGGGCAGGTCCGCCGGCATGAAACCATGCGCGATTCCTTCGAGGGCAATTCGGCCGCCTATCACAGCTACCTTCTCGGTCTGCGGGATGTGAAGCGGCTTGCCCTCCCCGATGTACGCCGGTCCCGAAAGGCTTTCCGCGAGGCGCTTCAACACAGCGCACATTTTGCCCCTGCGCTCAGCGGATTGTCGCGCACGTTTCTCGTCGAGTGGCTGCTGACGGCACGTGGCGACAGCGAGTTGCTCGGGCTTGCGGAGGACTATGCGAACCGGGCGATCGCCGCCGATCCGTCTTTTGCGGCCGGCTTTCGTGAGCTCGGCGTTGCCAAACTTTATCTCGGGGACCTTGATGAAAGCGTCCTGGCGTTGAAGCTCGCGGAAGAGCTCAGCCCGCATTATGCCGACGGCATTGCGAGTTATGCCGATACGCTCGTCCATGCGTCGCGCCCTGCCGATGCCTTGGCCAAGATCGAGCGGGCCATCTCACTCAATCCGCTGAGCCCGACCGACTATCTATGGACGGCGGCCGGCGCGAATTTCGCCCTCGGCCATTATGCCGAGGCGCTCGAGCAGATCGCCCTAATGGACGACCGCACACCGGCCGACCGGCTTTCGGCTGCCTGCTGGGCCATGCTCGGCGATATGAAAAACGCGCGTCTCTATATGCGCAAGGTGCGTGAGATCTATCCGGATTTCGATGTCGACAAATGGCTTTCCGTCGTCCCCTTCAAGGAACAATGGCAGAAGGAACAGTATCGGGAGGCGTTACGCAGGGCTGGCTTCTGAAGTCCGGCACCGACAAGTATAAGCCGGCAAATCCTGTCACGCCTGTGTCACGCGCGTTTTTCGTTCAAGAGGATTAAGCTGTCTTTGCTCTGTCGGCATGCGCCGGCAAGGGAAGCCGGAGAATTCTCAGATGCACGATGCAGCCGAAGCAACGATCACCCCGAAAAGTGACGAAGAGCTCAAGGAGCTGGTATCGCTCGCCCGATTGGTTGCCTATGCCCGAGAGAATGCCAAAGACCTGAACGCCGAATTCTCCGCCTATTGCCTCGACCTTGCGCTTGGCGCCCTGCTCCAGGACCTCGACAGAAGCGGCGTCACCCTTTCCCACGAAAGCGGCCAGGACGGTAATCTGCTCGGCACACGGCACTGAGCGGCGGGCGATTCGGCCCGTAAATACGCGGCTGCTACGCGGGAGCGCCAGTGGACCCGCGTCCAAGCCTTTGAAAAAAATGGACAACCCAGCGGTAGGGTCTTGTTAACCCTATTTGCCTTGCCACTCCTCCAGAATCGTCGCTAAATGCGCTTTCAAAGCTCGCAGGGCTTTTAAATCGCATTTTCGAGATTTCCATGAATATGGCGCCGCAGATAGAAAAAGCAATTTCCGATGTCGACCAACTGATCATTGGTCAGGCCCAAGAGCTATCCGACAAGCTGAAGCAGCATCGGCTCGAAATGTTTCCGCCGCGCGCGCTGAAGGGGCTCAGGGAATTTCAGCTGGCCGAAGTGGCGCGTTTTCTCGGCGTAACCAGCGGCTACCTTCGCAATCTGTCGCTGGAAGGCAAAGGCGCCCTTCCCCAGGTCACACCGTCGGGCCGCCGGTCTTATACGGCCGAGCAGATGGAAGAGATGCGCAGCTTCCTGGAGCACAATGCCCGCGCCGGAACGCATTATATGCGTCACCGCCAAGGCAGCGAACATCTCCAGGTCGTTGCCGTCGTCAATTTCAAGGGTGGCAGTGGCAAGACCACGAGTGCTGCGCATCTTGCCCAGCACCTTGCCCTGACCGGTCACCGTGTGCTTGCCGTCGACCTCGACCCACAGGCGTCGCTTTCCGCCATCCACGGTTTTCAGCCGGAGTTCGACGTCAGCGAGAATGAGACGCTCTACGCCGCCATTCGCTATGACGATCAGCGGCGGCCGCTGAGGGATATCATCCGGCCGACGAATTTCCCGAACCTGCATCTGGTGCCTGGCAATCTCGAGTTGATGGAATTCGAGCATGATACGCCGCGCGTGCTTGCTCAGGGCAAGGCGGGCGACTACGGGCGCGTCTTCTTCGCGCGGTTGGACGAGGCGCTGTCTTCGGTCGCCGACGATTACGACGTCGTCATCATCGACTGCCCTCCCCAGCTCGGCTTTTTGACGATGAGCGCCATTTGCGGCGCAACGGCGGTTCTGATCACCGTGCATCCCCAGATGCTCGATGTCATGTCGATGTGCCAATTCCTGCAGATGCTCGGCGAAGTCCTGAATACGCTGAAAGGAGCCGGCGGCAACATGAACCTCGACTGGCTGCGTTATCTCGTGACCCGCTACGATCCGCAGGACGGGCCGCAGACGCAGATGGTCGCCTTCATGCGTTCGATGTTCAAGAACCATGTGCTGACCAATCCGATGTTGCGCAGCGTCGCGATCTCGGACGCGGCGATGACCAACCAGACGCTTTACGAGGTGGAGCGGAGGCAGTTTACCCGCGCGACCTATGATCGCGCCATGGAGGCAATGGATGCCGTCAACAATGAGATCGTCGATCTCATTCACAAAGCCTGGGGGCGGAAATGACCGACAAAGTTTACTGCGGTAAACAGGGGCGAGGGCCGACTGATGGCACGTAAGAATCTCCTCTCGGGCCTGATGGACGATTCCAAGAAGTTTACTGCGGTAAACAATGAGGACGAGCCGCTTCAGAGGGACGAGAAACACCAAATCACCTATAAGGGCATCGGCGCGCTCGGCGCCGTCACGCGCAGTATCGATGCGCTGGCTGCCAAGGCGGACGCGGCCAAAGCGATCGAGGAGAAGCTGGCGACCGGCGAGACGGTGATTGATCTCGACCCTGCCCTGATCGAAGATTCGTTCGTGACGGACCGGTTGGCCCATGCCGACGAACAGTTTCGCGAATTGGTCGAGGCTATCCGCCTGCGTGGTCAGGATTCGCCGATCCTCGTCCGCCCGCATCCTGACAAGGACGGTCGATATCAGATCGCCTTCGGCCACCGTCGCGCCCGGGCCGCCAAGGAACTCGGCCGACCTGTCCGCGCCATCGTCAAGAAACTTGACGATCGCGACCATGTCATCGCCCAGGGTCAGGAGAACTCAGCGCGCGCCGATCTCTCGTTCATCGAGAGGACGATGTTTGCCGACAAGCTCGACACATTGGGTTTCGATAGGGAAACGATCATGTCGGCGCTCAGCGCCGACAAGACGACAGTTTCCAAAATGCTGTCCGTCACCAGGCGGATCCCAGCGGAAGTCCTGGCTGCGATCGGCGCGGCAAAGACGACCGGCCGTGACCGCTGGCACGATCTGTCGGTAAAGTTCGAGACCGAAAACATCTCAGCGCGGGCGATCGAGTTCAGCAGGTCGGCGGAATTCGAGACAGCGGAGCCGGATGCCCGCTTCGATATGCTGGTTGCCTTCATCAGCAGGAGGCAACAACCGACGTCATCAACAGCGACGCGTCAGCCTGCGGCTCACGTCTGGCAGCGCAAGGACGGCGCGGTCAAGGCGAAGATCAAGGATGACGGGAAACAATTCACCATCGCGCTGAAGGCGGAAAGGGCGTCTGCCTTTGGAGCCTATATCGCCAGCAACCTGGATCATCTTTACGAGGCGTTCGAGAAGACACAGGATTTGACGAAAGACGGAGATCAATAAGCACAAGAGAAGGCCCCCGAACGTAGCCGTTGCGGAACCTCTTTGATCTAGACACCCGGAGAATCACATTTCCTCGAATCATAGCCAAGAGGCACCGAATTTGATGGCGATGGAGGGGGGCTGCCGGCGATTGGAGTACGATTCACCTGCATTTTCGCAACGCTGTCGAGCACCTGCCACGGTCGCAGTCGGCCAAACAGGTCGCCGCCACCCTCGACGAGTTGGAGCTGCTGCGCGAGGAGATCGTCATTCAGTTGGAAATGCGGCAATGCCCAACATTCTGAGCGGCACATATAGAATTCAAATCCATACTGCATCTTGCGACGTCGGATGTTCGATCGGAAGGTCGGGCCGAAGCGATAGCCCAAATACAGAAAGATCAAGGCCAGAACGAGCATGTCTCCGGGGCACGCGTTATCTCCGCTGCCAACGTTGGGCCATTCTTTCCGCTGGTGCTGGTGCTGGTGCTGCAGGCCTGCCCTGAGATCGGAGCCTATGGCCCTCATGGGACGGTCGGCACGTGGCGCGATCTGATGGCGGCGGCGGTCGCCGTTCGTTCGATGCTCGGAGTGAGGCCGTCGGCCTCCTGCGAGATCATGGGACCTGAAAATGCCGCCACCGTGATGGCCTGGTCCTGGAGAGGGCAGGGCATATCAACTCGGCCGGCGGTTGTCTGAGCGATCTGACACGCCGCGGCGAGAGAGGAGAATTTGCCATCGGTCCGATGTTGATGGCCCTTGCGCGTCGCCGATCAGAGGGAAGACAGGCTAAAGGTTCGCTTCACCTGTCCGGTGCAGCCATTATGTTTAATAAACCGTGACGGAAATGAAAGCCGCGATAACTTCGAATTGGGAGCTTTTTGCTTTCATTTCACGGAGTTAGGTGACTGCGGAGATCCTAAAGCTAAAGCGAACGATCAATCTCGACCCAGTCGCCGACAAGGAATCCCGATGTCTCGCAGTTGACGCGAAACGTTTTTTGACGATACGGCAAGGCGATAGGGCAAAGAGCGGTAACCGTCGGTGAGCAAGGAAGAGCAGCTTAACATGGGTTTGAAACGGGGAGTGGATTTTTTCCTGGCTTTGATTGCGTCGGTGATCCTGCTCGTTCCGATCCTTATCGTTGCTCTTTGTGTTCGCCTTACCTCGCCGGGACCAATCCTCTATTGGTCAAAACGTGTCGGCCGTTTCAATCGGATCTTCCTGATGCCGAAATTCCGCAGCATGCGGGTCGATACGCCAACGGTGGCCACCCATCTGCTCGAAAATCCGGATCGGTTTTTGACACCCATCGGCTCGTTTCTGCGTAAATCGAGCCTCGACGAACTGCCGCAACTTTGGTGCATTCTGAGGGGCAGGATGAGTTTTGTCGGCCCACGGCCGGCGCTCTACAATCAGGATGATCTGATCGAGTTGCGAACAGCCCACGGTGTCGACAAGCTCCTGCCCGGATTGACCGGGTGGGCGCAGATCAACGGCCGCGACGAGTTGCCGATTCCGGAGAAGGTGAAATTCGACGTCGAATATCTCGAGCGGCGTTCATTCGGCTTCGACATGCGCATCCTGTTTCTGACCGCAGGCAAGGTAATCCGCCGCAAGGGAATACGGCATTAAGCTACCTACTTCTGATAGATAAGCGGTGCGGAAGGCATTGATTTCCGATTATTTCAGTTGCGCTCGTTGCGGAAAGCGACAAGAAGGTTGGTTGTCTGTTGATCTGCGAGACGCTGGTAAGCAATGCCTGAAAATTCTGCCTCCGAGGCACCACGCTCACGATGGTTGTTAGTGCCGCTGCAGGCGCTCGTCGCTCCTTTGCTGGCGATGCCACGGGTCGCCAAACGCGCTCTGGCTTTGCTGGTGGATTCCAGCTTTTGTGTTCTGACGATCTGGCTGGCCTATTGCTTCCGGCTGAATGAATGGACGGTGCTGACCGGCGTGCAGTGGCTGCCGGTTTTCGTTTCGCTGTGCATGGCGCTTCCCATCTTCATCGTCATGGGCATGTATCGGGCGATCTTCCGTTATGCCAATCTGGCCGCTTTCATTACGGTCCTGAAGGCGATTGCGATCTACGGCTTCGCCTTCATGACGATCTTCACGGCTCTCAGCGTCCCGGGAGTTCCGAGAACCGTCGGCATTCTCCAGCCTTTCCTTCTGTTGATCGGGATCGGGCTGTCGCGGCTGGGTATCCGCTATTGGCTCGGAGATGCCTATCAGCGTATCCTTCACAAGAATATGCTCGCGAAGGTCCTGATCTATGGGGCGGGCAAGGCCGGGCGGCAACTGGCGGCTGCCCTGACGAACAGTGCCGAGCTCAACGTCGTCGGCTATCTGGATGATGATCCGCGCCTCAAGGGCGGCGTCATGGGTGGCTTGCCGATTTATGACCCCGCGGATCTCCCGGTGCTTGCCGAAACGCTTGGCGTGCACAATGTGCTTCTTGCTCTTCCATCGGCATCCCGCCAGCGGCGCAACGAAATCCTGGAGCATATCCGCAAAGCCAGGGTGAATGTTCGCACATTGCCGGATCTGACGGCACTTGCCCAGGGACGTGTCACTGTTTCCGACATTCGTGAGCTGGAGATCGAAGATCTGCTGGGGAGGGAAGCGGTCGCGCCGCGCCAGGAATTGCTCGACAAGGCGATGCGCAACAAGGTGGTGATGGTCACCGGCGCCGGTGGCTCGATCGGCGGCGAGTTATGCCGCCAGATTCTGCGAAACGCACCTTCCAGCCTGATCCTGCTCGATCAGAACGAGTTTGCGCTTTATAATATCGATGCGGAATTGCGGAAGCTGGCCGAACTCTACGAGCATGAAGATCTGCAGATCGTTCCGATCCTCTGTTCCGTCCGCGATCAGGATCGCATGGAGCATATCATCCAGAGCTGGCGACCGCAGACGATCTATCATGCCGCCGCCTACAAACATGTGCCGCTTGTCGAACATAATGCCGTGGAGGGCATCAAGAACAACGTCATGGGTACGCTTGTTGCGGCTCGCGCAGCGTATAAATACGGTGTCTCGAATTTCGTGCTGATCAGTACGGACAAGGCGGTGCGTCCGACAAATGTGATGGGCGCCAGCAAGAGGCTGGCGGAGATGGTTCTGCAGGCGCTCGCAGCAGAATCGACGACCGACAGAATGCGAACGAATTTTTCCATGGTCCGCTTCGGAAACGTGCTCGGCTCCTCCGGATCCGTCGTGCCGCTTTTCAGGCAGCAGATCAAGGAAGGTGGCCCCGTTACGCTGACACATCGCGAGATCACCCGCTATTTCATGACCATTTCGGAAGCCTCGCAGTTGGTCATCCAGGCAGGGGCGATGGGGGAGGGTGGCGATGTTTTCCTGCTCGATATGGGAGAACCCGTTCGCATTGCCGATCTCGCCCGCAAAATGGTGGAGCTGTCCGGATTGGCCGTCCTTGACGAGGATAATCCAGACGGGGATATCGAGCTTTCGGTTACCGGTCTCAGGCCCGGCGAGAAGCTCTATGAAGAACTGCTGATCGGGGATAATCCGGAAACAACCGAACATCCCCGGATTATGAAGGCGCGTGAGGATTTCCTGTTCTGGCCGGAGCTTTTGAAAAAGCTCAACTCGCTCAACGCGGCATTGGATCGAAACGATATGGTCGCTGCACGTGCGACATTGGCCGAGCTTGTTTCGGGCTATTCGTCGACGGGTGAGGTCTCGGATCTGGCTTTCACCGGAGCCGAAACCAATACCGCAGCCGCAGACGTCAAATCGCGTCTGCGTCAAACTTGATTCATGCAACGCGCTTTAGTTTTTTATGCAAGTCGTCATCCCGGAACCGCTGCGCACTTCCGGGTGACTGGCATCAAATTTGGACGACGGGCGCAAAGCCTGTGCTGCCGCGATCCACGCAAATAAGGGCGACCAGATAGGCGAAGATCGGATCCAGGGCCTTCTGATTGAACATGATACCAAAGCTGCCGGTGATGACGTAGCTGCTGACGAGCAGAAGAGCGAGCGCAATGGCCAGATCCCGGCCCGGCCCGGCTTCCTTTCTCCAGGCGCCGATCACCGGCGTCGCGAGCATCAGCGACAGCGCTGCAATGCCGAAAATGCCGGCATCGATCCCCGCAGTCAGAAAACCGTTGTGAACATGCGAATAGGTTAGTTGCGGCCTTATGTTTTCGGGCAGCTCTGCCAATACCGAAGCCATCCGGTTTTGCGGGCCATACCCCGTCAACGGGTCCTTGCTGATCGCCGATATTGCACCCTTGTACAGAGCGTACCGGGCACTCAGCGACGTGACTTCGCCGTCGCTGCGTTCGAGCGATGCCATATTTTCCTGCAACGCCTCGATGCGATGAAGGATTTGGCCGCTGCCGAGGGCGATAAGTCCCGCAAACAGCAAAGAGCCGGTGATGGCAAGGCTGCGTAAACTCAGATGGAAGCTGTGTTTGCGAAAATACCAGAGGAAGATGACGATATGAACGGGAATGACCAGCCAGGCCGAGCGTGTTCCCGAAAGCAGCACGCAGCCCAGACCGGCGGCATATCCCAGTATGGCAATTCTCTGCTCGACACTCTTGGGTGATTGAACGTTGAGAAGAGCGATGCCGCCGAAAAGAACGCCTATGACGCCCAGCAGTGCGGCGTTCGAAGTCCCGGCCTCTGCCCTCTCCATCAGGAACATGATCTGCAGCAGACTGAAAAGAAAGGTAACGATCATGCCGATACCTGCGCCGAGGATAAACAGTGGCACAAGGCGGCCATCGGGAGACTGGCGCATCCTCGGTAGAACCAGCCAGACCGCAAAGAACGGCAGCAGCCGGAATATCCAGTCCAGTTCTTCGGAGTAGGGCGGATTGACGAATATGCTCGCGATCATCACCAGCGGGTAGATCGACATGCCAATGGCAACCAGCCGGTCGGATTTCGACAGGTTCAGGGCCAGGCTGCCCGTCGCCAGACAGTAGAGGCCCCACACCATCGATCCGAGGAGGATGAACGAGTTGAAGTTCGGGGAAAGTCCGGGAAGGATGGCAAAGAGAAAGACCGCAATGCGGTTGTTCCGATCGAGTGCGCTTGCCGCCCCACTTTCGGGATAGAGCAATGCTATCTTCAGTTGTCCGAGGTATTTCACTTGCCGATCCTGACCATGCCGATGCCGTTTCGCTAAGGATCGTGATCACGCCTGTCAAGCCGGGGATTGCGTGCAATCTATGGCTTTAAGCCTCGTGGCATTCCAGCAACAGGATTTATGGGCGGAGGCGGTTCTATGAAATGTCGGAATCCGACATAAAGGCCAGCTTCAGCAATAGACACGTCTGAGGTGCAGTTGGTCGAAGGTTTGGTCGGCATATATGTTCGCGTAAAACCGTTGAGCGCGACCGCCCGCCCAAGGGATTGCAGGGCAGGCTGCAAAGCATTGACAGACATGATGCGCGGTCGCCACCCTACGACCAGCTCATAGAACCTCGCTGCCGCTAAAGAGTTACCGCTACCGCCAATATCGGCGTGCCATATTTTCGGTCGAAGATCGACCGAGCAGATAGCCCAGGCCGAATGCCAGAATGCCGGTGCCGAGCAACAAGGCGCTTGCGGTTTGCGGGTGATCCCTGACGCCGGTGACGACCGCGTAGGCCTCACGCCTCACCCCATCGGCGGCCGACTTCGCGGCTTTGGTCAAACCCTCGGGCTGCTCAGCCGGCGTTCCGGTGAATCCGGCGTTCAAGTTTTGTTTGTCGGCCATGTCTGGTCCCTTCCTGAAATCGGTGGTTCAACTCTGCTCGCGCGTGCCGGGGGAGGCTTCGCGTTGATCAGCATCTTCGAGATCCGTTTTGACGAGGAATGCATCGGTATGTTCGCGCGCGGCCTCTCGCAGGGCAGCGAGATTTGGCGGATTGCCGATCTCGCCCTGCTTATCGAGTTCGTGCTCAGCCAGGGTCCAGTGATGCCGGTGCTGGCCTTCTGGCCTGCCTTCCTTTTCCCAGAGGGAATAGGCCTTTTTCCGGATCTCCTCCTCGCGGGGGGCTGCGGGCGATCCGCCGTTCTGCCCGGCGAATTTGTTTGCGGCGGGCCGAGCTTTCTTCCGTTCGCGCGCCTCCGCGGCAGATGGAAATTCTGGCTGGGCGCCGTCTGCCTTTTCGCTTGTCTTGCGTCGTACTGGGTTTTTCATGAGCGTCTCCTTGCGGATTTCAACCCACTCGGCCGATCTAAGTTCCAAAAAGACCGTCTTGACGGATGGACACCCATCAACTCGGCATGGGTTGGCAAGGTAAGATGACTGGTATACTAGTATGCCAAACAGTCTCAACCGTCCTTATTGTTATGCCGCAGGCGTCAGAAACCGAAGTTTTGATCATCCCGTCGCAAGACATCGGCGGCAGGCTGCGCCGGGTCACCACGGCCGGCGCCATTTATGAGCGCCTGCATGCCAATATCGTCTCCCTGCGGATGCCGCCTGGCATGCCGCTGCAGGAAAAACGCATCGCTGAGGATTTCGGCGTCAGCCGCACACCGGTGCGTGAGGCACTGCTCAGGCTTTCCGAAGGCGGGCTGGTCGATATTTATCCGCAGTCGGGCACTGTCGTGTCGCGGGTGCCGGTTTCGGCAATCCCCGAGGCGGTCGTCATTCGCAAGGCGCTCGAAGGCACGACGGTCGAGACTGCGGCTCTGACCGCCACCGCCGCCGATATTGCCCGCCTGGATGCCATCATCGCCCGGCAGCGGTCCCATGCTGCGACTGGGGATAGCTCGAGCTTCCATGAAGAGGACGAGGCCTTTCACGAAGCGATCGCCCAGATATCAGGTTATCCCGGCATCTGGGTGATCCTGAAGACGGTCAAGGTGCAGATCGACCGGGCGCGGCGGCTGACGCTGCCGGTGCTGGCGCGGATGGACAATGTAGTGCACGAACATATGACTATCCGCGATGCGCTGGCCGCCCATGATGCGACGGCTGCACGTGATGCGATGGTCCATCACCTGAGCGCCGTCATTCCCGATGTCGACGAGCTGCGCTCGCGCTACCCCGACTATTTCTGCTGACGGCAGGACCGAACACGAAACGACAAGCGAGGGAAGGAACAAGCATGCGGCAAGGTTGGAGATGGTTCGGACCGGAAGCGCCGGTGACGCTGGATGAGGTTCGTCAGACGGGCGCAACCAATATCGTCTCTTCGCTGCACCAAGTGCCGATCGGCAGGGCCTGGACGGAAAAGGAAGTGCGCGAGCGCCAGTCGCTGATCGAGACGACGCCGGGCGATCGTTCGCCGCTCGTCTGGTCGGTGGTCGAAAGCATTCCGATCCCCGATGCCGTCAAGCGCAAGGGCGGGGAGGCGAAGGCCGAAATCGAGGCGTGGATCGCCAGCCTCGAAGCGGTCGCCGCCTGCGGCATTCCGATCGTCTGCTATAATTTCATGCCTGTCGTCGACTGGACCCGCACCGAACTCGATTTCGTGACGCCGACGGGCGCCACGGCCATGCGCTTCGATCATGAGCGTTTCGCAGCCTTCGATCTCTTCATTCTGGAACGGCCGGATGCGGCACAGCACTATTCCGCGGAAGACCGCGAACGGGCGCGTATCGTCTTCGAGGCGATGTCGGAGGAGGAGATTGCCGAGATCACCCGGATCATTACGTCGGCTCTGCCGGGTTCGACCACCGAGCCTCTGACCATTCCGGCCTTCCGGGAAAAGCTGGTCGCCTATGGCGGAATCGACGCCGCAAAGCTGCGCCGGCATCTGATCGAATTCCTGGAGGCGGTGACGCCGGCGGCCGAAGCGCGCGGCGTCAAGCTGACGCTGCATCCCGACGATCCGCCGCGTTCGCTGTTCGGCCTTCCCCGCATCGCCTCGACCGCCGATGATTATGCCGCTCTCTTCGACGCGGTGCCGTCGGCAGCGAATGGCATGTGTTACTGCACCGGCAGTCTCGGCGTGCGCGCCGAGAACGACCTGCCAGCGATCGCCCGGCGCTTTGCCTCGCGCATCCACTTCGCCCATTTGCGCGCCACGACGCGCGAGGGCGACGGCCGGACGTTCCATGAAAGCGCGCATCTCGAAGGCGACGTCGACATGGTCGCGGTTCTCCGGGAACTGGTTGCGGAAGACCGCCGCCGCAGCGCGCAAGACACAATCGTCTTCCGCTCGGACCATGGTCACCGCATGCTCGACGATCTCGATAAAACAGTCACGCCGGGTTACCCTGCCATCGGCCGCATGCGCGGCCTTGCTGAACTCCGCGGCATCCTGCATGCGCTGGGTGCCCCGCCGAACTGAAGGCGTCCCGGGGCCGCTCGTCGGCAGATATTATCGCGCTCTGGAGCTCGAGCAGCACTTCAGAGCGCGCAGCCCTTCAAAAATAGATCGGCGCACATCTTCGCCCGCGCTGCGATCGCATCGATCTTCGGCGGCTGCTCCTGGCGCAGCATCGCCGCGCGCTGCGGCTCCATGATCATCATGCCGCGCAGCATGCCGCAGGCGGCGTGCGGATCGTCAAGTGTTATCAGCCCGCGGTCGATCTGTTTGCGGAGCCAGTCCTCCATCAGCGTGTTGGTCCTGACGATGGCCTTCTCATAGAAGCTATTGGCGATCTCGGGAAAACGGTCGGACTCGCTGATGACGAGCCGGGTCATGGTAATCGTGTCCAGCGAGAGCGTCAGCATGCCATAGGCCATCAGCATGCGCTCCACCCCCTGCCTGAGATCCGTGACGGCGAGTGTGCTTGGGTCAAGCGCCATGAGAAAGCGCCCGGTCCGCTCCGTGATCATCTCCGAAAAGAGATCCGCTTTGGTCGGAAACAGGCGGTAGAGCGTCTTGGTCGAGACGCCCGCCTCCTGGGCGATGGCGGCAATGCTTGCCGCCGCATAGCCATTCTCGTGAAATTGGCTGTTGGCCGCCTCGATAATCACGCCTCTCGTATCCTCGTCGCAGCGGACTTGCGGTCGGCCTCGCGGCCTCTTCTCGATTTCGTGATTTTGGACCATGATAATTTTCCAAATTCCGGTTGACATCCATTTTCTAATACATATTTTGGAAAATATCAAGTTTCCTAAAGTGCATTCCACCCGAATTCAAAGGCCGCGGCCGATAGCGACAGCGACCACTCCCAGGAGAGAGACAATGTCCATCAAAACGCTGCAGGCTCTGAACAACAACGCACCTGCCACAGAAACCACAGCGGAAGCCGCGCCGACAACCCTTGACGCCGGCAACACACCCCGCATTGCTGAGGCTGCCGTCGTTTCGGAGCCGCCCGCTCGAAAGCGCCGTGGTCGCGGATTGCTGTTGGGCGCAGCCGCTGTCACCCTGATCGCCGCAGGCGCCTATTATGGCCATGACTATTGGACGGTCGGGCGCTTCCACATCTCGACCGACGATGCCTATGTGAAGGCCGACAACACGACTGTCGCACCGAAGGTTTCGGGCTATCTCGCCGAAGTCCTCGTCATGGACAACGAGGCGGTGAAGGCCGGTCAGGCGCTTGCTCGCATCGACGACCGCGATTTCCGCGCCGCCCTCGATCAGGCCAAGGCCGATGTCGCAGCAGCTGAGGCGACGCTCAATGCAAAGCAGGCGTCGCTCGACATTCAGCAGTCGACAATTGCCGCTGCCCGCGCCACCGTCGAAGTCGACAAGGCCAACGAGACCTTTGCCGAACAGAACAACAAGCGTTACGCCAATCTTGCGACCAGCGGTTATGCCCCGGTGCAGACGGCGCAGCAGGCAGCTTCCGCCATCGCCGCAGCTCAGGCCACCATCGTTCGCGACAGCGCTTCGCTCGACGCCGCCGTCAAGCAGGTCGATCTTCTGAACGCCGAGCTTGCCCAGGCGAAGGCTGCGCTTGCCCGCAGCCAGGCCGTCCAGCATCAGGCCGAGCTGAGCCTCTCCTATGCAACGATCACAGCACCCGTTGACGGCACCGTCGGCAACCGCACGCTACGGGTCGGCCAGTATGTCCAGGCCGGTACCCAGCTGATGTCGGTCGTGCCGACGAGCGCGGTCTATGTGATCGCCAACTACAAGGAAACGCAGCTCACCGACGTCCGCGCCGGCCAACCGGTGGAGATCGAGGTTGATACCTTCCCAGGCCGTACCTATCACGGCCGTGTCGACAGTCTCGCTCCGGCAAGCGGCCAGGAATTCGCCCTGCTGCCGCCTGACAACGCCACTGGCAACTTCACCAAGGTCGTCCAGCGCATCCCGGTCAAAATAGTGCTCGATGGCGACGCTGCGCTCAGTGGCGACCTGCGCCCGGGCATGTCCGTCCAGCCGAGTATCGATACCAAGAACGACCGCAGCTAGGCCGGGGACAAGGAGTTCGTGTCATGTCCACCATCGCAGCAACAGCCTCAGCCACGTCGCAGCCGCGCGCCAGCACCAGGGAATGGATCGCCGTTCTCGCCGGCATGATCGGCGCCTTCATGGCAATCCTCAACATCCAGATCACCAATGCCTCCCTCCTCGACATCGAGGGCGGCATCGGAACGGGCGTCGATAACGGCGCATGGATCTCCACCTCCTACTTGATCGGCGAGATTGTCGTCATTCCGCTGACGGCGTATTTCAGCAACGTTTTCTCGTTCCGCCGCTATATCCTCGTCAACGCAATCCTATTCCCGATCTTCTCGATGGCTTGTGCCTTCGCCCATGACTTGGGTACGATGATCGTTCTGCGCGGCCTGCAGGGCTTTGCCGGCGGCGTGCTGATCCCGATGGCCTTCACCATGGTGCTGACTAAGCTGCCGAAGGGCCAACAGCCGCTCGGCCTTGCGATCTTCGCGCTTTCGGTCACCTTTGCTCCGGCCATCGGCCCAACGATCGGCGGCTACCTGACAGAAAATTACGGCTGGCAGACGATCTTCTTCATCAACACTATTCCGAGCCTGATGATGGCGGCCGCCCTCGCCCTGACACTGGACAAGCAGCCGATGCAGCTTCACCTTCTGAAGGAAGGCGACTGGGCCGGGATCATCACCATGGCGATCGGGCTTTCGGCGCTGCAGACGGTGTTGGAAGAAGGCAACAAGGAGGACTGGTTCTCCTCGCCCTTCATCGTCAAGCTCAGCATCCTTGCCTTCGTCTTCCTCGCTGCCTTCATCTGGATCGAGCTGACCGTCAAGAAGCCGCTGGTCAAGCTCAGCCTGTTGAAGCAGCGTAATTTCGGCATTGGGGTTGCCGTCAACGTGCTGGTCGGCGTCGCTCTCTTCGGCAGCGTCTATATCCTGCCGCAATATCTCGGGCAGGTGCAGCGCTACAATGCCGAGCAGATCGGCAATGTGCTGGCCTGGACCGGCCTGCCGCAGTTGTTGCTCATCCCGCTCGTGCCGATGATGATGAAGCGCTTCGATGCCCGTTACATCGGCTTCCTCGGCATCTCGATCTTCGCGATCAGCTGCTTCATGAACGTGATGCTTTCGGCCGATACCGCCGGCGACCAGTTCTGGATCCCGAATATCGTCCGCGCCATCGGCCAGGCGCTGGTGCTGACGCCGATCACCGCCATCACCACCGCCGGCATCGCAGCCACTGACGCGGCCGCCGCCTCGGGCCTGACCAACATGCTGCGCAATCTCGGCGGCGCGGTCGGAACGGCAACGCTCGGCACGGTGCTGACCAAACGCGAGCAGTTCCACTCCAACATCATCGGCCAGTCGGTGACACTCGGCCGTGACGAAGTCCGCAACCGTCTCGACCAGGTGACGGGCTACTTCATGTCTCACGGCGTCTCCGACCACGCGGTCGCAGCTCAGAAAGCTGTCGTGGCGCTTGGGCAGATCGTCAAACGCCAGGCCCTCAGCATGGGCTTCAGCGATACCTTCGCCGTTATCGGGACTGTGCTTGCCATTGCTGCCATTGCTCTGCTCTTTGCCCAGAAGCCACGCGCGGGTGGCGGCGCCGGCGCCCACTAAGGTCGGCCCCTGCTAAGATTCCGGGTAAGCGCAACAGAAGAAGCATGACAGAGAAAAGCCCTCCTTCGCCGCGAAGGAGAGCTCTTTTTGTGAAGGCTATTGCGGAATCTCGACGGTAAAGGCGAAGCTTGCCACGCCACCCGGCGCCAGGATGGTGGTGGAGGGACGTTTCGACAGCTCGCTCGAACCTCCGGCCTCTGTAGCCGTTCCATGCCAAGGCTCGACGCAGATGAAGGGCGCGCCCGGCTTGGTCCACAAGGCGAGATTGGGCAGGTTTTTGAAGCCAAACCGCAAGCTCGGCCCACCTTCGGCGCCGTAGCGCAACCCTTCGCCTGCGCCTTGCGGGAAGATCATCGCATCCTGGTCGAACATTGCGTGATCCAGTACCAGCCGACCGGCATTGAACGGGGAGGGCAGCGTTGCAGGATTGATAAGGCCACCCTCCAGCCGTACGAGCCTCGGTTCGGCTTCATTGTCGAGCGTGACGGTATGGGCGCGCCCGGCAGCACCGGGCAGCGGCCAGACGAAGGCCGGATGGAAGCCGAGCCCGAACGGCATCGCCTTTTGGTCGCGGTTGGCAACCTCTGCTGTCACCGTCAAGGCGCGTCCCTCGACCGCATGCTCCAAAGTCAGCTGAAAGTCGAACGGATACACCGCCCGGGTTGCCTCCGAGGCGACCAATTCGTGCCGGCACATCGTTTCCGTGGATGCTGCAAGCCTAAACTCGCTCCGGCGGGCAAAACCATGCTGCGCCATCGGGTAGACGGTGCCGTCGATCGTGATCCTGTCGTCCGGGGCCTTGCCCACGATTGGAAACAGGATTGGCGAGCGCCCGGTCCAGAAGGCGGCGTCGCCTGTCCATAACCAGGAGCGTCCGTCGCTTGATGTGAGCGCCTGCATCTCGGCGCCGAGGGGAGAGACGTCGACGGTGAGATTCTGATTGCCGATCCGGATTAAGGTTGGCATCGCAATTCCCTTTCGCGCTGGTTCGCTACCAAGCCATACCTTCCCGCACCGGGGATTTCCACCAATAGGTGGAAGGCAGTGGTGACGGCGACCATGTGTCGGTCGGACGCTATTTCCTGATCGCACCCAATCTTGCGATCACCTCTTTCGGGATGCCATAGCGCTGAATGGCATCGCGATTGTTGCGCAGCCCGCAGATTTCGCGCTGGATGAAGAACGCCCAGACGGCGTCGGAGGCTGCATTGAGAAGCATCTCGCGGTCTTCGGCACTCTGGCGCTCCGCAGTCCAGGCTTTCAGGTTGGCAATCGCCGCCTCCACCTTCAGCCCGTGACGGCCGAGCGAGTCGGCGCGTTCCGCCATCAACTCGTATTCGAGGACGTTGAAGCCGTTTCTATCCTGCTGCGATTGTCTGAAGGATTGCGGCGGACGAACGCTCATTGGCACGAATTCCCTTCGGCGGAGGCGACAATCTTAGCCAATCCGGCTCGACAGATCGAGAGGCTTTGAAACGGGCCTATCCCGGCATTTCCATGCATGGCATAAGGGCGCCGAAAACTTTCCCCCTAGGCCCAGCGCACATCATGATTCGTATCGAGAACATCAGCAAACAGCTCAGTCACCGGATCCTCTTCATCGAGGCGTCTGCAGCGCTCAACAGAGGCGAGAAGATCGGTCTCGTCGGCCCGAACGGCGCCGGCAAGACAACGATCTTCCGGATGATCAACGGCGAGGAGCAGCCCGATGAGGGGCAGGTCTCCTGCGAGAAGGGCGTTACCATCGGCTACTTCAACCAGGATGTCGGCGAGATGGCGGGTCACAGTGCGGTTGCCGAGGTGATGAATGGCGCCGGCCCGGTCAGCGTCGTTGCCGGCGATTTGCGCGAGCTCGAGGCGGCCATGGCCGATCCCGAGCAGGCCGACGACATGGACAAGATCATCGAGCGTTATGGCGAGGTGCAGGCGCGTTATGAGGAGCTGGACGGTTATGCGCTCGAAGGACGCGCCCGCGAAGTGCTCGCGGGCCTGAGCTTCAGCCAGGAGATGATGGACGGCGATGTCGGGGCGCTGTCGGGCGGCTGGAAGATGCGCGTGGCGCTCGCCCGCATTCTATTGGCGCGACCCGACGTCATGCTGCTCGACGAACCGAGCAACCATCTGGATCTCGAAAGTCTGATCTGGCTGGAGGAATTCCTGAAAGGCTACGAAGGCGCGCTGCTGATGACCTCGCACGACCGCGAGTTCATGAACCGCATCATCACCAAGATCATCGAGATCGACGGCGGCACGTTGACGACCTATTCGGGCGATTACGAATTCTACGAGCAGCAGCGGGCGCAGAACGAAAAGCAGCAGCAGGCCCAGTTCGAGCGCCAGCAGGCGATGCTCGCCAAGGAAATCAAATTCATCGAGCGGTTCAAGGCGCGCGCCTCGCATGCCTCGCAGGTGCAGAGCCGCGTGAAGAAACTGGAGAAGATCGACCGGGTGGAGCCGCCCAAGCGCCGGCAGTCGGTCGCCTTCGAATTCCAGCCGACGCCGCGCTCCGGCGAGGATGTGGTCAGCCTGAAGAACGTGCACAAGAAATATGGCAGCCGAAGCATCTATGAGGGGCTGGATTTCATGGTGCGGC
Source organism: Rhizobium leguminosarum bv. trifolii WSM2297 (assembly GCF_000271845.1). The sequence continues at coordinate 832,991 of NZ_JH719393.1, forward strand.
GGCGGGAACGCTGGTGCATCATGGGTATCAACGGCGCCGGCAAGTCGACACTGCTGAAGCTGGTGACGGGTACCGCCGAGCCTGATAAAGGCAGCGTCGCTCTCGGCGCCAGCGTCAAGATGGGTTATTTCGCCCAGCATGCCATGGATATTCTCGACGGCGAGCACACCGTATTCCAATCGCTGGAAGACCGGTTTCCGCAAGCGGGGCAGGGGCCTTTGCGGGCGCTCGCCGGATGTTTCGGCTTTTCCGGCGACGATGTCGAGAAGCGGTGCCGCGTGCTTTCGGGCGGCGAGAAGGCGCGCCTGGTCATGGCGATGATGCTGTTCGACCCGCCGAACCTCTTGGTGCTCGACGAGCCGACGAACCATCTCGACCTCGACACGAAGGAGATGTTGATCAAGGCCCTGGCGCAATACGAGGGCACCATGCTGTTCGTCTCGCATGACCGGCATTTCCTCGCCGCACTTTCCAACCGGGTGCTGGAGCTGACGCCGGAGGGCATCCATCAGTATGGCGGCGGCTATACCGAATATGTGGCGCGCACCGGGCACGAGGCGCCCGGTCTCAGGAGCTGACATTATTTTTATGCGGCATGTCGAAACCCTCGGCGCCGAAGCGACCAGCAATGAGCCGGCCAACGATATCGGTTGGACAGTCGGAGCAGCGGAGGAGAAATGGTCATGCTGCTGGATAGGATCGAAGTCATCACTCTGTTCGTCGACGACATCGACGAGGCCAGGGCGTTTTACCAAAAGGTCTTTGCCGCCGATGTCGTCTATAAGGACGACGTCTGCTCGGTGCTGAAATTTTCGGGAACGATGGTCAATTTGCTCCGGGGGACCGAAGCGCCGCAGCTGGTCGAGCCCTCGCCGGTGGCGGCATTCGGCTCGGGCAGTCGCGTGCTGCTGACGGTCAAGGTCGACGATGTCGATGCGGTCTGCGCCGAGCTGCGCAGGCTTGGCGTGACGCTGCTCAACGGGCCGATCGATCGTGCATGGGGCCGCCGCACGGCGGCCTTTGCGGATCCGTCCGGCCACGTCTGGGAGGTCGCACAGGAACTGCGCTAAATGTTGCATCGAAGACCTTGGCAAGCCGCTTCCTTCACGTGAAGAGCGAATTCGGCGGCTATTGCCACGATGATGACCAAATTCCGTGGTGTTCGGAGCCCTCTTCATGCAATCGGGGACGGGCGCATCAGCATGGACTGGATCAATCGCTATATCGATCAGCCGCTACTGCACGGCGCGGCGGGCTTGCTGCGGAGCTGGCATCTTCGCACGCGGCAACCGCCGGAGCTGCTGGAGCCGACTTGGAATCTCGTCGTGCTCTCGTTTCTCCTGATCGCGAGCGGACAGGTCCTGGCCGGCAAACCTTTTGCCCTCGGTGTTGCCGCGCTGGTCATGCTGGCGCTGCCCTCCGCGCGAAAACTGCTTTCGGTGATGAGGGCGAGCGGAGGCGGCTACGGCGCCCGGGAATACAAGTCGTTGAGAGCCCGCGCCATCGCCAAACGTGAGGCGGAGTGGTCGGTGCGGATCATCGTCCTGTTTTGCTCTGCCTGCCTTCCCTTCATCGCCCGCATCGACGATCCGGCGGGGGCCTGTTTCATGCTGGGGGCAAGCATCTGGTTCGTCCTGACCGGGCCGCTCAAGGCCTATCTCGAGGCCGCCGAGCCTCCCGAGCCGAACGAAGGTGACCGGATGGTCAGCGGCGCCTTCCATTTTGGCTGAACCGGGCCGATGCGACGTTGCATGCGCCGGCCCTGAGAGGGACAGGGAACCAAATGGGGCGACCTCCGTTATCTCCGCAGCAACGTAAAAGGAGATTGCGATGCTTTATTACGCTCTGGTGTTTCTCGTTGTGGCCTTGATAGCCGGCGTCCTCGGATTTGGCGGTATAGCAGGGGCTTCAGCTTCTATTGCCCAGGTTCTGTTCTTCATTTTCCTGGTGCTGTTCGTCGTATCGCTCGTTATGCGCTTTATGCGCAGAGTATAGTGCGAATAGAATAAGTATAAAAACCCGGCGAACACATCGCCGGGTTTTTCTTTATTGCCGCATCCGTTTTGCCGCCGTTCTCACTGGAGGTTTCCGTTACGGTCATGGTCGGCTGTGGCGAAATCCGCCATGACCCGCTGCATGAATTCGCTTCGGCTGATGCCGCCATTGTGGTTGGTGTCGGTCAAAGTGAATTGCTCGACTGTCAGGATCTGAACCGTCTCATCGGACTGCAGGCTGCCGTCCTTGTTCTTGTCGAGGCTTCCGAACGCCGTGCCCATGAAGGTTTCGTATTCGGAGCGATCGACCGTCTTGCTGGCATTGCCGTCGAGTCGGTCCATCTGGCCCTGATACATCGATCCGGGCTGCTGTTGTTGTGCTGCTGCCCCAAGGCATTGGCACAGGATGAGTGTCGTCGCGAAAGCCAGGGTTTTCATCGCTTGATATCCTTCCCCCATTATCGGCCCCAATTATCGGCAAGCCAGACGATTGCCGACGAAACCGCCGCCGCCTATGCCGGCGCCGATCGCAAGCACCTGCCCGGTTCCAGCCCCGATCGTACTGCCGATCAGGCCGCCGACAATCGCGCCGCCGACGGTTCCCGCAATGCAGCCGAATTCGGAATTGTGATCCGAGACCGCCTGTGATGTCGGTCCGGACTGGCAGCCGGAGACGGCAAGGCATCCCGCCAGCATGATGTTTGTCGTGCGTATGCGCATGTTTCCCTCCCGATAAATATACCCGCCATCTGCAATAGAGATCGGTGGGTGTACGATTGTTCGGTCCCTGCGAAAATATCGCCTGATTATATCTCTGGAATTCAGACTTTATTTCTGTTCGAACAGAAGGAGAATTCCGGAAAGCAACCGGACATTCTGTGGCAGTGCAAAGCAGTCATGCCATTTCTCCCGCCGTTACAGTCTAGCAGGGAGAATATTTCCAAATAGTACAGCTATAGACACCGGATGGCAACCTGCGCGGCCATCGATCGCAATGGGCAACAGGGCGCTCGCAATCTGGTCGGAAAGACGAGGCCCATCGCAAGCGTGCCTTTCCGGCAACCATTCCTGACAACATCATGAAATAACCGGATGACGTGAATTAGTGCCTTCGAAATGTCCCAATGGGGCTGAACCGTAGGCATGTTTGTCGCTTGTGCCCTCCCATGGCACTTCGACAGGCGATGCGAAAAGGATGCCGGTTCCGGATCGTTTTGCGGTTCCGCCGGTTATCTGTAGCCGAATCTGGTGGCGAGTAGCCGGGTATTTTGCTCCCGTCACGATTTGAGAAGGAGACACTTATGAATAAGACTTTTGCGACGGCGTTTGCCGCGGTATCGTTGAGCCTCATCGGCGCGGCGGCGGTCAACGCCGCCGACCCGGTCACCAGGACCTATGAAGAACCGGACCTGCGCAACGGCGTGAAGATCGGTTACCTCACCTGCGATATCGGCGGCGGCACGGGTTATGTGCTCGGTTCCTCCAAGGAGGCCGATTGCATCTTCCAGTCGACCGTCGGCAACGAGCTCACGGATCGTTATACCGGCGAAGTGAGAAAACTCGGCATCGATCTCGGTTTCACCACGCGCAGCCGGCTGATCTGGGCCGTGTTTGCGCCGACGGCCGGTTATCATCGCGGATCGCTCGCCGGCCTTTATGTCGGCGCCACCGCCGAAGCGACACTGGGCGCCGGCGTCGGCGCCAATCTTTTGGTCGGCGGTACCTCGGGCTCGATTCATCTGCAGACGGTCAGCCTGACCGGCCAGCTCGGCCTCAATGTTGCCGCCGGCAGCGCATCGATGACGCTGACGTCAGCGAATTGATCTATCTTTTGACGCTCCCTGCCGCGCCGCGGCGGGGGCGTCACCTCCTCCGAGGTTCGATTTCTCACCTTTCATACCGAGAGCATTTTGCTTTATTCAAGTCATCGAAATGCTCTATCTGTTTGTCTTACGCAAAACGCCGAGCGTTTTTGGCTGCTCCAAGCCGGATTGAGATGATGGATATTCGCATGGCAACGCCCGGCGAGGACGAAGTCCTGGTGGGGCACTATTTGAAGATCTGGGACAGCTACGGCACGCCACCGGAGCACTACCGGCCGGATGCGGCCACGCGGATATTGTCTTTCATCAGAAGCGGCCGCGCAGAGCGCCGCCTGGCCACGTTCCTTGCCGTCGTCGAGGGTGAAATCGCCGGTTCCGTATCCTGCCAGCTGCACCAATCGCCGTTTCCCGAAATCATCCGGGAAGAACAGCGGCTGCACGGTTACATCTGGTCCGTCTATGTTGCGGACGCCTTCCGCCGGCGCGGCATCGCGCAGGCGCTGACCAGCAAGGCGGCCGACTATCTGAAATCGATCGGCTGCACCACCGCTGTCCTCCATGCCTCGGATGCCGGCGAACCAGTCTATCGGACCGTCGGTTTCGAATTGGCGAAGGAAATGCGCCTGCAGTTTCCAACCGAGTAGCGAGCAGCGAATGCCGCCCCGCATGTGGCTTACGCTTTCGCGCGGCCGGGCGCCGTAAAGGCGGCAATCGTCGCCTCGTCATGGCCGGCCTCGCGCAGGAAGCGGCCGGCAAATTCGATGGCCGGGCTTCTCAGCGCATCGTCCGGCCGGATCAGATGAAAGGCCACATGATAGTCGAGTGTGCGCTCCGACACGGCAACAACGCGCCCGGTCGCCAACGCTGCATCCGATAACGGCGGCCGGGCGAGCGCAATGCCGAGCCCTTGCGCGCAGGCATCGATCACCAGATTATAGTCCTCGAAGCGCCGGTCCTGGCCACGCGGAATATAGTCGACGCCCTCGCGGGAAAGCCAGCGGCGCCAGCCTTCGATATTCGAATCGTGGAGGATCGGCAGATCGAGCAGCGAAAGAGCGTCGGAACGCTGGCCGAGCCGTTCCGCCAACACCGGGGCGGCGATCGGAAACGACTTCTCCTGCCAGAGCGGCAGGGCGCGCACGCCGGCCCACGGCCCCTTGCCGCAGCGGATGGCAAGGTCCGTGCCTTCGCCGAAATCCGCCAGCCGGTGTTCGAGCGTCAGTTCGACATGCAACTCGTTCCCTTCGAGCTTCGGCAGACGTTGAAACAGCCACAACGAGGCGACGGAGGGCGTTACCGAAAGACGCACCACCGCCTTGTTGCGACGAGGCAGCCAGCGCTCGCCGCTATTGCCGAGCAGGGCAAGCGCTTCCTCCGCCCGCGCGAAAAACCGCATGCCCTCCGGCGTCAGGCGAACGCCGCGGGGCTCGCGGGCAAACAGGCGCACACCCATCCAGCGCTCGAGGCGCGACACCTGCCGCGACACCGCGCCATGGGTGATGCCGCTTTCCTCGGCCGCGGCAGAAAACGAGCCGAGCCGGGCGGCGCGGGCAAAGGTCTCGAGCGTGTCTAGGGGCGGCAGAACCGGTGAGCTGTGAACCATAGGCACATTTGATCATCGATTGCGATGCTTTTCAAGCACGCATCGAAGGCCTATCCATTGGCGCAGGCACATATGGAGGCGAAAATGAGCATGGCTGCAAGCGCACCGATTTCGGCGAAAGAGCAAGGCAAGTTCGACCTGGTGGCCTTTGCGGCGATCGTCGTCACCATCCTCTTCTGGGCGTCCTCCTTCGTGGTGATCCGCATCTGTCTCGGACCGCTGACGCCGATCGAACTAGCGACGGCGCGTTATGTGGCAGCCGGCGCCATTGCGCTGATCTATCTCGCCATCTACCGGCCGATGCCGGAAAAACGCGATTTCGTCCGCCTTTCCATTGCCGCCGTGCTCTTCATCGCCGCCTATGCGGTTCTGCTAAACACCGGCGAGCAGACTGTTGCGGCGGGGCCGGCGAGCTTCATCATCAACACCATGCCGGTCTTCACCGCTCTCATCGCGACGTTCGCGCTCGGCGAGCGCTTCGGTCGCTGGGGCTGGGCGGGCACTGCGGTTTCCTTCGGCGGCGTGGCGCTGATCGCGGTTGCCTCGGATGACGGCTTCAAGCTCGATCCGAACGCCGTGATGATCCTTGGTGCAGCGCTCTGCTCGGCGATCGCCAGCGTGCTGCAGAAGCCGCTGCTCGGGCGGCTGCCCGCACTGGCCGTCACCGCCTGGATCCTGCTGATCGGTTCCGTGCCGCTGTTTCCGGCCGTTCCCGCGACGATCCTGGCGCTGGCCGCCGCACCGGCTGAAGTGAACTGGGGTGTCGCCTATCTCGTCATCTTCCCGACGGCGATCGGCTATCTCACCTGGGCGATCGCATTGAAGCGGCTGTCGGCCGCCCGCGCTTCGAATTTCCTCTATGGCGTCCCGCCGGTCGCAACGCTGATCGGATTCGTCTGGCTGGGCGAAACGCCGACGGTGCTCGGTGCTGTCGGCGGCGTTATGGCGATCCTCGGCGTGCTCGTCGTCAACGTGATGCGGAAGCGATAGACGCAAATTCGCCGCGGGACGGTATCAGGTCTCGCCCAGACCTAGCGGAGCAGCCCGTCCCGCCCAAACTCTTCCCAACCCCGTAGCTTCGCGGAGGCTTCTTCGGCGAGGTCTGGCGATGCCGCAGTCGTCTTACGGTCCTTCTTCAGTGAACGCGTCAGCTTTGCCTTGTAGGCCGCCCTCCGCCTATTCTCCGTGGCGGCCGCGGTGTCCTTCTCACGCCACTCTTCGACAGCGCCCCGGTCGAGCAGGTCCTCGACCATCCGTGGTTCGAAGACATGGAAGGTGATCTGCCTGGCGCGGCCGCGAAGCTTTACCGTTCGCGTCCCGGCGCTGGGCAGGCGGCCGTCCTCCAGCCAGCGGCGTCTCTCGGTCGTTGAGATCGTGAGGATGTCCTCGATTTCGCGCGGGATGACCGGCAGGCTTTCGATGCCTTCGAGCGATTTCGCAATTACCGCCGAGGCATGACGAAACTCATTCCTCATGCTTTCAGGCATTGTCAGCGTGAAAACCCTCCCGCTGATGTCGAGCGATTTTCGCAGGGACGACGGGAGGCGCGCACGGATTTCCAAGAGGATTCCCTTGGCGCGCACCGAAGAGCCTAGAGTGGCCGCGGGCGGTAGCGTCCACGTTTCCACAAGCGCAGGAGTTTCAGTCTTCTTGTTTTTCGCCATTCGCACATAAATGGGATCAAGACGCGGCCCGGTCAACGATCACGGCGTTTAGACCTCCTCGATACCCGTCAAAACGAACAGCTCCTGCGCACAGCGTGGTACGATGCCGGCGTTCGTGGTATTTTTGAGAACGGTGGAGCGGGATCAACGTCGATGCAGACGATTGAGAATTGGCTAGGTCAACTCGGTCTCGGCAAGTACGCCGACGCCTTCATCGAGAATGACGTCGATCTGAGAGCGCTGCCTCATCTTGCCGAATCCGACCTCCAGGAACTCGGCGTCTCGCTTGGGCATCGGAAGATTATTCTGGCTGCCATAGACCGGCTTGCGCATCAAGGTTCCGACGAACAGCCTCCTGCCTCGGCCACTGCTGTATCCGAAGCTGCGGTTGACCGGCGATTGCTTAGCGTGCTGTTCTGCGACCTGGTCGGGTCGACAGCGCTGTCAGCGCAGTTAGACCCGGAAGACATGCACGAGTTGACCCGCCGCTATCAGGAGAGCGTCGCCGGCGCCGTCACGCGCTTCGGGGGCTACGTCGCCAAATATCTCGGAGATGGCGTGCTTGCCTATTTCGGATGGCCGATGGCCTACGAGGATCATGCCGAGCGTTCAATCCGGGCCGGCCTCGAGGCGATGGCCGCCGTCGACGCCCTGCAGTCGCCCAACGCGCAGCAATTGAAGGCTCGCATCGGCATCGCATCCGGGCGCGTGGTCGTTGGCGACACCGACGGCAGCGCGAAGGAACGTGCATCGATCGCCGGAGACACTCCAAACCTGGCCGCACGCCTGCAGGCGGCGGCCGCCCCAGGTCAGATCGTGGTCTCCGACAGCACCCGACGCCTCGCCGGGCAGTCGTTCGAAATCAATAGCCTTGGCACGCGGGAGCTCAAAGGCTTCACTTCGCCCATTGCGCTGTTCGAAGTTCTCGGTCAGCGAGAGGTGGATAGCCGTTTCGAAGCCGCGCATGCGAGCGGGCTTTCGAAATTTGTTGGCCGCGTCAGTGAGATCGGCATGCTGCTCGACCGGTGGGAGTTGGCGAAGGCCGGGCAAGGCCAGGCGGTCTTCCTGTCGGGGGAGGCTGGTATCGGGAAATCGCGCCTTGTCGAGGCTTTCGAAGAGCAGTTGCAAGAGACACAGCATGAACTCATTCGATTGCAGTGTTCGCCCTATCACGTGACATCGGCCTTTTACCCGATCGTCGAGCGACTGAGCCGTGTCGCGTCGTTTTCGCCGGCTGATGACCGGAACACGCGCGTCGAAAAGTTTCTCACCCTGGTTCGCCGCTACGGCGAAAATCCCTCCGAAGTTGGAGCGATCTATGCCGAGCTGCTGTCGCTCGACGTCGGCGACGAGTTTAGGCCGCCGGATCTGTCAGCCCACCAGCGCAAGGAACTTCTCGTCCGCACATTGGTGAACCGTTTGCTGCGTGCGGCGAGGATCGCACCGGTGCTCATGGTTTTCGAGGATGCGCACTGGATGGACCCGTCCACCAGCGAAGTGCTGAGAGAACTCGTGAGCCGGCTTCACGGCGCCGCCGCCCTTGTCGTTGTCACCCATCGACCGGAATGGACCGCGGCCTGGGCAAGCGGCCTGGCGCAGGCGACGACGCTATCCGTCGGGCGCCTGACCAGACAACAGATGCGCGAGCTGATCAAATCCATGGCTTCCGACATTCCCGAACAGCTCGCCGAAAGGATTGCAGAGCGAACGGACGGAGTGCCGCTGTTCGTCGAGGAGTTGACCCGTTCGGTCGTGGAGAGCGGAAAACCGTCGTCGCTTAACGCAGAGATCCCGGACAGCCTGCAAGGCTCGCTGATGACACGTCTCGATCATTTGGCGACGACCGCCAAGGAAATCGCGCAAATTGCCGCCGTCATAGGCAGGGAATTCGATCGGGGCCTTCTTTCCAAGATCACAGGCGTCGACGACCGGGCGCTCGAAAAGGCACTGTACCAGCTCGAGTCCAGCCAGATCGTCGTCGAAGGCGGCGTCTTGCACGATGCTCTCGTTTTTCGACATGCGCTCATTCAGGATGCGGCCTACCAATCGCTCCTCAAGCGGCGCCGGCGCCATTTCCACGAGAAGATCGCCAGGGTGCTCGCCGAACAGTATGACGATGTCGCTGCCACGCAGCCCGAGCTCATCGCCCAGCACTACGGGAAAGCGCAACGGATCGAGCTCGCGCTCCCCTACTGGATGAAGGCGGGAGAACGCGCCCTCGCACAATCAGCCAACTACGAGGCGGTCGACCATTTCCAGAATGCCTTGGCAATCGCAGAGCAGTTGCCTGAAGGACCTGAGCGGCAAAGGGACCTGCTCACCGCCATCCTGAAACTCGGCGACGCTCTATTCGCTGCGGGTCGCATGACGGATTCGTTGGCGAAATACAGGCTGGCCGCCCCATTGGCACGCAAAGCGGCCGACACGCAAGCCTTTGTGCGCGCGGTGATTGGTCTTGACGGCTCCAAATTCCTCTCCTCGAATTCGCTTGCCGAAACGGTGCCGCTTCTTGAGGAAGCCCTCGAGATGGTCGAACCAGCGGATAAGAGTTCACGGTGTCAGCTTCTCAGCCGCCTTGCACGGGCATACACCTACCTGAGCGACAGCAAGAACGCCGCAAAGTGCCATGGTGAAGGTATCGAACTGGCCCGACGAGTTGGCGACAAGACTGCGCTCGTGGAGCTTTCCGCACTGCCATTCCTGACGCCGGCACCCGTCAAGTCCGTTAGCGAGAGAAACGACCGGATCGCTCGCATAGATGAAATAAGACGCCTCGCGGGTGAGATCGACGACGACGATGTGCAAAGCCGAGCGCTTTCAGTCGACGCCTATGTCTCCACGGAGCTCGGGGATCGCGCTCGCGCCGATCGGGCGGTTGACGCGCTGGACGAACTTGGCACCAAACGGCAGCATCTCAACGTCCAGTTCTACGCTCGCATCGCAAGAGCGATGATGGCCATACTCGATGGAAGGTTCGCGGCTGCGGAAGAGCTTGCTGAAGAAGCGCTGAAGCTCGGCATGCAGACCCTTGGCGCTGCGCCCGAGGGCGTTTACGGCATGCAGATGTTCGCGATCCGACGGGAGCAGAGCCGCCTCTCGGAGGTCGCACCGGTCATGAAACTGTTGATTGAGGAACACCCGGAGGAAAGCACCTGGCTGCCAGGTTTTGCGTTGGTTGCCTTTGACCTGGGCTACCGGGATGCGGCCCAACGAAGGTTGAGCGAACTTGCCCGCACGCGCTTCGCCCTTCCGCTTGACGGAAAGCGGAGTGCGTCCCTCTCGTTCCTGACAGAAGTCGCCGCCGGTCTCGGCGACGCGGACGCTGCCAAAACCCTCTATAAGCTTATGCTCGACTACAAGGAGATGACCGTCACGATCGGTATGGCAACCGTTTGCTTCGGCGCGGCCAGCCGCTATCTGGGCGTGTTGGCAGCGGCGCTGGGTGAATTCGACAAAGCGTCGGAGCACTTTGAGCATGCGCTCGAAATGAACGCGGCGATCGGCTCGCGGCCGTGGCTCGCGCACACACAGGCAGATTATGCAGACTTGCTAATGAAAATAGGTAGCCGGGCCGCGATAAAGAGAGCAATGTTGCTATCCGAGGATGCCCGGTCAACCGCAGCCGAGCTGGGAATGGTCCGGCTGCAACAGCGACTGAAGCCAACGATGCACTAAGACCAACAGTTCGCTGCTTTGGTGGGAGGAAGGTCTCGTCATGCCACGCTACATCATTGAAAGAAACTTTGCAGAACAACTCGATCTATCGAAAGAGGGGGTCGAGGAAATCAACCTGATCAACGATCAGGAAGGAGTGAAGTGGATTTTTTCGTTCCTCAGCGCGGACAGAAAAAAGACTTACTGCCTTTACGAGGCGCCCAGTACGCAGGCCATTCTCGCCGCGGCCCGGAGGAACAATGTCCCTGCGGATGTGATCATAGAAGTTAGCGAGGAGATCGGTCCCAATATGTTTGCTTAGCGCTCCTCGGCCAAGCACAGACGTGAGGCGCTTTTTGCGCATGCTGTCTGGTTGGAAGACGCAAAGCGAGATATGCGCCAAATCATAATGGCCGCTCGGGCGGCGAGCGGTCGCTGCGATTGCCGGCGATCTAGTCCTGCCAGGGGCTCGACCTGCCCTGCCAGGCTTCCGATGGGGCCGCGAACGCTGCCAGAAGGGAGTGTTTGTTGGTCGACATCCCCCAGCGTGCTCTCGCCAGACCACCTTCTCGGGCAGGTGCGCGATCGGGTCCTTCCCTAAAAGCTGCGACAGCCGCCCGAGCTTCCAGGCTATCCGATATCGCGATTTTCGTGTCTGCCGAAATCCTTCGTGGCGATGCCCGTAGAGATTGTTCGTCCGACTTCACGAGATGTCCGGTTCGTACAAAGCGCGAAATCGAAAATTTTCTAATGGCAATCTTGAAACCGAAAATGCGGAAAACCAAATCGATGCCGTCGGCAGCCCAGAAGGGGGCCGAAAGCCGGGGACGCAGGTTTCCGCCGCGTTCCTTTCCATCTCGCTTCTAGGAGGTTTTGGTCATGAGAACCGAGTTTGACTTCGCACCGCTCTACCGGTCCAGCATCGGCTTCGACCGTGTTTTTTCGCTGCTCAACAATCCGCAGCGCCTGCAGGCCGCCGACGCCTGGCCGCCCTACGACATCATCAAGGTTGGCGACAACGAGTACCGCATTGTCATGGCGGTCGCCGGCTTCGAGGATGGCGACCTCGACATCGCGCAGGAACGAAACGTGCTTCTCGTCAAGGGCGGCAAGGCCGACGACGTCAAAGTGGAATACCTGCACCGCGGCATCGCCACGCGCGGCTTCGAGCGCCGTTTTGAGCTTGCGGACCATGTGAGCGTGGAAAACGCTTCTCTGAAGAACGGACTGCTGCACATCGAGCTGAAGCGCGAGATTCCGGAGGCGATGAAGCCACGCAAGATCGCGATTGGCCATGGCGCGCCGACACAGGTGCCCCTGCAGATCGAAGGTGAGAAGCAGATCGCGTAAGCGTCGATCGATGGAGGACGCGGGCGAATCCTATGGCGTCGCCCGCGGAAAAACGATGAAAGCCCCCGATTTCGATAAGTCAGATTACTTCGGCGCTGCCGACCTGCGTGTCTGCCAGAGTGTTTTCGACATCGTCGCGTCAGAAGCAGGAGTGGAGCCGACGTCCGAGGAGGGCGAGCGCATCGCCGCCATTCTCGTGCAGCTCTATCGCCAAGGAGTGAAAGAGCCAGACAGCTTGCGGATTATGGTTGAGGCCGCCCGCGGAATTAATCGTCCAAGAGCTGCGTAAAGGATGGGACGCCGCACGACAGCGGCGTCCTTCGTCCGCCTGATTATATCCGTCACCTTCCTTGGCGGCCCGTCGGAGCGGATACGTCCGGTGGCGTCGATCCTTGCGTTGATCGCAAAGCCGCATATCGTCGTGGCTTGGCTACCCCAGGTTGTCCGTGACGCAAGGTTTAAAGTGATGAGTTTTGCATGACAAAAAGGGCGAGTTCCGCTGAAATGCCGAGAGCAGGTGACAGATAGGCATTGCGCAGGCGTTCACTTTCTTTAAAACGAAAGTAGATCGAAAGGTGCGTGCTCATGTTCTTGACCGACCGGCAAACGGAAATCGTCGCAATAGCGAAATCGAGCGGCAGGGTCCTGGTCGAGGAGCTCGCTTCCCGCTTTTCGGTGACGCCGCAGACGATCCGCAAGGACTTGAACGATCTCTGCGATGCGCAGGTGCTGACACGCATCCATGGCGGCGCCACATTCCCGAGCGGCACCGAAAACGTCAAATACGAGGCGCGCCGTCAGATCGCCGCTTCCGAGAAACAGGCGATCGGCATGGCTGCGGTCGAACTGATCCCGAGCGGCGCCTCGCTTTTCATCAATATCGGGACGACGACCGAGGCGGTGGGCGAGGCGCTCGCCAATCATCACGAGTTGATGGTCATCACCAATAACATCAACGTCGCCAATAGGTTGCGCTTGCTGCCGGCGATCGAGGTGGTGATCGCCGGCGGGGTCGTGCGCGGCTCGGACGGCGGCATTGTCGGCGAGGCGGCCGTCGATTTCATCCGCCAGTTCAAGGTCGATTACGCCGTGATCGGCGCGTCGGCGATCGATATGGACGGCGCGCTGCTCGACTATGATTTTCGTGAGGTCAAGGTCGCCCAGGCGATCATCGCCAATGCCCGGCATGTCATTCTCGTTGCCGATTCGACCAAGTTCGAGCGCACAGCACCGGTCAGGATTGGCCAGCTTTCGCAGGTTCATACCTTCATCACCGATCACTGTCCGGCGCCGTCGATCCGCAATCTCTGCCTCGAAAATAATGTGAAGCTGATCGAAACGAACGCAAGATCACACTAGGTCGCCAAGCCGCGGCAAACATTCGTTTGACATTCGTATCTCTTTCGTTTTAACTGCTGTTACTTTCGCAATTGCGCAAGTTTTGTGCGATGCGAAATCGGCATTGGGCTCGGAGGGGTAATGGGCCGGGAGATTCACGACATATTCGTCATCGGAGGCGGCATCAACGGCTGCGGCATTGCGCGCGATGCCGTCGGCCGCGGTTATTCCGTGGCGCTGGCGGAGATGAACGATTTTGCCTCCGGCACCTCGTCGGGCGCCACCAAGCTGATCCATGGCGGCCTGCGTTATCTCGAGCATTACGAGTTCCGCCTGGTGCGTGAATCGCTGATGGAGCGCGAGATCCTCTGGGCGATGGCGCCGCACATCATCTGGCCGCTGCGCTTCGTGCTGCCCTACCACAAGGGCGGTATCCGCCCGGCCTGGCTGATCCGCCTCGGCCTGTTTCTCTACGACCATCTCGGCGGCCGCAAGCTGCTGCCGGCGACATCGGTGCTCGACATGCGCCGCGATCCGGCCGGCAAGCCGCTGAAGGCGCTGTTTGCCAAAGCTTTCGAATATTCCGACGGCTGGGTCGACGATGCCCGCATGGTGGTGCTGAACGCCCGCGACGCCGCCGACAAGGGGGCGACGATCATGCCCCGCACCAAAGTGGTGTCGGCAAGGCGCGAGAATGGCCTGTGGCAGATCGAGACGACCGATACGGTCACCGGCCATAACGACAGCCATCAGGCAAGGATGCTGGTCAATGCCGCCGGTCCCTGGGTCGATCATGTCATCCGTTCCGCCTTCGGCCAGAACGAAGCCCATCATGTCCGCCTCGTCCAGGGCAGCCACATCATCGTCAAGAAGAAGTTCGACGATCCGCGTGCCTATTTCTTCCAGAATCCCGACAACCGCATCATCTTCGCCATCCCCTATGAGGGCGACTTCACGCTGATCGGCACCACCGACCGCGATTACACCGCCGATCCCAAGGATGTCCGGATCTCCGAGGAGGAGACCGTCTATCTCTGCAATGCGGCGTCGGAATATTTCAAGGAGCCGGTCAGACCTGAGGATATCGTCTGGACCTATTCGGCCGTCAGGCCGCTTTATGACGACGGCGCCTCGAAGGCGCAGGAGGCAACGCGCGATTACGTGCTGAAGCTGGAAGGCGAGGGGAGTGCTGCGCCGCTGCTCAACGTGTTCGGCGGCAAGCTCACCACCTATCGCCGGCTTTCCGAACATGCGCTGGAAAAGATCGGTGCCGCAATCGGCGTCAAGGGCGCCCCGTGGACGGCAAATAGCCATCTGCCGGGCGGCGATTTTCCAGTCAAGGGTTACGAGGCCGAGGTCGCCAGGCTGAAACGGCGTTATCCGTTCCTGACGGATTCGCATGCTCGCCGACTGGTGCGCCGCTACGGCACCAAGGCCGAGATGCTGCTGGGCGACGCCAGCGGGGCCGAGGACCTTGGACGGCTGTTCGGCGGCGATCTCTACGAGGCCGAAGTCAAATACCTCGTCGAACATGAATGGGCCCGGCACGGCGAAGACGTGCTGTGGAGGAGAACAAAGGATGGTCTGCGCCTTTCCAAGGAGCAGGCTCAGTCACTGGAGGAGTACATGGCTGCCATACCGGCAATGGCCGGATAAGGCGACGTGTGGTCCCCGCTGCGTGGAGGCACGGGAATCGGAATGCTGGAACTGCGAAACGCCGCCAAGATGGTGGGCGCGGACTATCATATCTATCCGACCGATCTGGTTCTCGAGCGCGGCACGCTGAACGTGCTGCTCGGGCCGACGCTGTCTGGCAAGACATCGCTGATGCGGCTGATGGCCGGCCTCGATCGTCCCACAGGCGGCTCGGTGCATTTCGACGGCGCCGATGTCACCGGCATGCCGGTGCAGAAGCGCAACGTCGCCATGGTCTACCAGCAATTCATCAACTATCCGGCGCTGACCGTTTATGAGAACATCGCGTCGCCAATGCGCATCTCCGGCAAGGATGCCGCAACGATCGACCGTGACGTGCGCAAGGCGGCAGAGCTTTTGAAGCTGACGCCCTATCTCGATCGCACGCCGCTCAATCTGTCCGGCGGTCAGCAGCAGCGCACCGCGTTGGCGCGCGCCCTTGTCAAGAATGCCAGCCTTGTGCTGATGGACGAGCCGCTCGCCAATCTCGACTACAAGCTGCGCGAGGAACTGCGGCAGGAATTGCCGCGCATCTTCGCCCAGTCCGGCGCGATCTTCGTCTATGCCACGACGGAACCCTCCGAAGCCTTGTTGCTAGGCGGCAATACGGCTGCGCTCAACGAGGGCCGGATCACACAGTTCGGCCCGACGATCGAGGTCTACCGCAATCCAATCGATCTGACGACGGCGAAAACCTTCGCCGATCCGCCGTTGAATTTTATTGATCTGGTCAAATCGGCAGGCAAATTCCTGCGCGACGGCGCTGTGATTTTTGCCGTGCCGCCGCATCTTCAGAACGTGCCGGACGGGCCGGCAACGATCGCTTTTCACCCGCATCATCTTGCACCCACCGCCCAGACGGATGATTCGGCGCGGCTGACAGCACGGACCCAGATTTCGGAGATCACCGGGTCGGAAAGTTTCGTGCATCTGCAATTTGCCGACACCCGCTGGGTCATGCTTGCGCACGGCATTCACAATATCGACCCGGACACGGACATCTCCGTTTTCATCGATACGCGCCATCTGATGGCATTCGGCGCGGACGGCCAGGCGATCACCACTGCCAGGCAGAGGGGCTAGGAGAAGATCATGGCACGTATCACCCTCGATCATATTCGACACGCCTATGGGCCGAACCCGAAGAGCGAGAAGGACTACGCTCTCAAGGAAGTGCATCACGAGTGGAACGATGGCGGCGCCTATGCGCTGCTTGGACCTTCGGGCTGCGGAAAGACCTCGCTGCTTAATATCATTTCCGGCCTTATTCAGCCGTCCGAAGGGCGTATCCTGTTTGATGGACAGGATGTCACGAACCTGCCAACACAGCAGCGAAATATTGCGCAGGTATTCCAGTTTCCGGTCATCTACGACACGATGACCGTCTATGACAATCTGGCTTTCCCCTTGCGCAACCGCGGGGTCGCGGAGGCGGATGTTGATCGTCGTGTCCGCGAAATATTGGAGATGATTGATCTTGCAGACTGGGCGAAGCGGCGCGCCCGCGGTTTGACGGCGGACCAAAAGCAGAAGATTTCGCTCGGCCGCGGCCTGGTGCGCTCGGATGTGAACGCGATTCTCTTCGATGAGCCGCTCACTGTTATCGATCCGCATATGAAATGGGTGCTGCGATCGCAGCTGAAGCGGCTGCACAAGCAGTTCGGTTTTACGATGGTCTATGTCACACATGACCAGACGGAGGCGCTGACCTTCGCCGACAAGGTGGTGGTGATGTACGATGGCGAGATCGTGCAGATCGGCACGCCGGCCGAACTCTTCGAGCGTCCGAGCCATACCTTCGTCGGCTACTTCATCGGTTCGCCGGGCATGAATTTCATGCCGGCAAAGGTAGAAGGCAGCACGGTTCGGGTCGGTGATCACGCGCTGTCGCTCGACTATGCGCCAAAGACTTCGCAGGCGGCCAAGGTAGAGCTTGGAATCCGGCCCGAGTTTATCAGGGTCGGCCGCGAGGGCATGCCTGTGACGGTCAGCAAGGTGGAAGATATCGGCCGGCAGAGGATCGTCCGCGCCCAGTTTGCCGGCCAGCCGATCGCGATCGTCATCCCTGAAGACGGGGAGATTCCGGCTGATCCCAGGGTGACCTTTGAGCCATCGGCGATCAGCATTTATGCAGACTCTTGGCGCGCCGGACGGGAGGCTTGATCATGGAAAAAACCTGGAACAACAAAGCCTGGTTTCTGGTTCTGCCGGTCCTCGTGCTGGTGGCGTTCTCAGCTGTCATTCCCTTGATGACGGTCGTGAATTATTCCGTCCAGGACACTTTCGGAAACAACCAGTTCTTCTGGAACGGAACGGATTGGTTTACCGAAATCCTGCATTCCGACCGGTTCTGGGCCGCCCTGCAGCGAAACCTGATTTTTTCGTTGATCATTCTCGCTCTTGAGATTCCGCTCGGTATCTTCATTGCGCTCAACATGCCGAAATCAGGCATCGGCGTGCCGGTGTGCCTGGTTCTGATGGCACTGCCACTGCTGATCCCGTGGAACGTTGTCGGCACGATCTGGCAGGTGTTCGGCCGCAACGACATTGGGTTGTTCGGCTATTATATCAATGCCATCGGCTTCGATTACAACTATGTGCAGGATCCGCTCGACGCCTGGGTCACGATCATCATCATGGATGTCTGGCACTGGACGAGCCTGGTCGTCTTGCTCTGCTATGCCGGCCTCGTTTCCATTCCGGATGCTTTTTATCAGGCAGCCAAGATCGACGGTGCGTCCCGTTGGGCGGTGTTCCGCTATATCCAGCTGCCGAAGATGAAGCGTGTTCTTCTGATCGCCGTGCTGCTGCGTTTCATGGATAGTTTCATGATCTACACCGAACCGTTTGTCGTCACGGGCGGCGGTCCGGGCAACTCGACCACTTTCCTGTCGATCGATCTGGTCAAGACCGCGCTCGGACAGTTCGACCTCGGTCCGGCCGCTGCCATGTCGCTGATTTATTTCCTGATCATCCTGCTGCTTTCGTGGGTGTTCTACACCGTCATGACAAGCCACGACGCGGAGAATTGAAATGAGCGCCTCCAACGAAACGACAGCGAGCCGAAAGATCTCAGGCGTTACCAGTGTCGCAAGCGGTCTCTCCTCCGATGAAGTCAGCCGTCTGATGCGCCGGCGCGGCGAGGAATCGCGGTGGTGGTGGCTGGTTCCGACGATCTATATCATCGTGCTCCTGCTGCCGATCTATTGGCTCGTCAACATGAGCTTCAAGACCAACGCGGAAATCGTCAATTCTCTGACGCTTTATCCTCATAACCCGACAATCGCTAATTACGTGACGATCTTCACGGAGAAGGCGTGGTATTCCGGCTATATCAATTCCATCACCTATGTCGTCATGAACATGGTGATCTCGGTGGCAGCGGCGCTGCCGGCGGCCTATGCCTTCTCCCGGTATCGGTTCCTCGGCGACAAGCACCTGTTCTTCTGGTTGCTGACGAACCGGATGGCGCCGCCGGCAGTTTTTGCCCTGCCGTTCTTCCAGCTCTACTCGGCCTTTGGACTGATCGACACGCATATCGCGGTGGCGCTTGCCCACTGCTTGTTCAACGTGCCGCTGGCGGTCTGGATCCTTGAAGGCTTCATGTCCGGGGTGCCGAAGGAAATCGACGAGACGGCCTATATCGATGGCTACTCGTTCCCGCGGTTTTTCCTGAAGATATTCACGCCGCTGATTGCGAGCGGCATAGGTGTCGCCTGCTTCTTCTGCTTCATGTTCTCCTGGGTCGAGCTGCTGATCGCACGAACGCTGACGACGACAGACGCGAAGCCGATCGCTGCCACCATGACCCGTACCGTCTCTGCATCCGGCATGGATTGGGGTCTGCTGGCCGCCGCAGGTGTTCTGACCTTGATCCCGGGGGCGCTGGTGATCTGGTTTGTGCGTAATTACATCGCCAAGGGCTTCGCCCTGGGGAGGGTTTGATGAGCTTTTCGCTTCCCGATTTTTCATGGATGGCGTGGACGTGGCCGACGGCTGCTTTCTTCATCGTCATCGTATTGCTGCTGATTGGTATGGGGGCATGGGAGTATGCCGTGCCGGGCGGCAATCCGCGGATCGGAATCCTGCGCTTCGAGACGACGCGCGGGGACCGGCTTTTCCTTTCGCTGCTCGGCAGCGCCTTTATCCATCTTGCCTGGCTCGGTCTCGTTGGATCAAGCCTCTGGTGGGCTCTTGCTCTCTCCGTTGTCTACGCCGTCGGCGTATTCCGTTACGTGTGAGCAAACTGATGCAGATGGCCGGGGGTTTCTGGCCGCCTGATACGTGAAGACTGCAATCGCAAACCCTGGGAGGATATCATGCGAAGGCATTTATTGACGACGACAGCAGCGGTACTGCTGGCCATGACCGGGTCGGCCTATGCCGGCATGGACGAGGCAAAGACGTTCCTGGATAAAGAGATCGGCGACGTGTCGACGCTCTCTCGCGCTGACCAGGAAAAGGAAATGCAGTGGTTCATCGATGCTGCAAAGCCCCTCCAGGGGATGGACATCAAGGTTGTTTCTGAAACCTTGACCACTCACCAGTACGAGTCCCAGGTGCTGGCTCCGGCCTTTACGGCAATCACCGGGATCAAGGTCACGCACGACGTCATTCAGGAAGGTGACGTTGTCGAGAAGATCCAGACCCAGATGCAGACCGGTCAGAACCTTTATGACGGCTGGGTCAACGACTCCGACTTGATCGGTACGCATTGGCGTTATCAGCAGGTGCGCAACCTGACCGACTGGATGGCCGGCGAAGGCAAGGACGTTACCAACCCCGGCCTCGATATCGACGACTTCATTGGCACCAAGTTTACCACGGCACCGGACAAGAAGCTTTATCAACTTCCCGACCAGCAGTTCGCCAACCTCTACTGGTTCCGCTACGACTGGTTCAACGACGAGAAGAACAAGGCCGATTTCAAGGCAAAATACGGCTACGATCTCGGCGTTCCGGTCAACTGGTCGGCCTATGAGGACATTGCCGAATTCTTTACCGGCCGCGATGTGAACGGCAAGAAGGTCTTCGGCCATATGGACTACGGCAAGAAGGACCCGTCGCTCGGCTGGCGCTTCACCGATGCCTGGTTGTCGATGGCCGGCAACGGCGACAAGGGCCTGCCGAACGGTCTTCCGGTCGATGAATGGGGCATCAAGGTCGACGAGAAGTCGCGCCCGGTCGGATCATGCGTTGCCCGTGGTGGTGACACCAACGGCCCAGCGTCCGTCTACTCGATCCAGAAGTATCTCGATTGGTTGAAGGCCTATGCTCCGCCGGAAGCTCAGGGCATGACCTTCTCGGAATCCGGTCCGGTGCCGGCACAGGGTAACGTCGCGCAGCAAATCTTCTGGTACACCGCATTTACCGCAGACATGGTCAAGCCTGGCCTGCCTGTCATGAATGAAGACGGGACGCCGAAATGGCGCATGGCGCCGAGCCCGCATGGCGTTTACTGGAAAGACGGCATGAAGCTCGGTTATCAGGACGTCGGTTCCTGGACGCTGATGAAATCGACGCCGACGGATCGCGCGAAAGCCGCCTGGCTCTATGCACAGTTCGTGACTTCCAAGACGGTCGACGTGAAGAAGAGCCAGCTCGGTCTTACCTTCATCCGCGAATCCACCATTCGCGACAAGAGCTTTACGGAGCGCGCTCCGAAGCTCGGCGGTCTGATCGAGTTCTATCGTTCGCCGGCTCGTGTTCAGTGGTCGCCAACCGGCACCAACGTTCCCGATTATCCGAAGCTGGCTCAGCTTTGGTGGCAGGCTATCGGTGACGCCGCTGCCGGCGCCAAGACGCCGCAGGAAGCCATGGATTCTCTTTGCGGCGAGCAGGAGAAGGTCATGGGTCGCATCGAGAAATCGGGCGTCCAGGGCGATATCGGACCGAAACTCGCCGAAGAGCATGATCTCGACTACTGGAACAAGGATGCTGTTGCAAAGGGCAATCTTGCGCCGCAGCTGAAGATCGAGAACGAGAAGGAAAAGCCGGTCACGGTCAACTACGACGAACTCGTCAAGAGCTGGCAGTCGAAGTAAGGCGGACCTTGGCCGGAGGCAACGAGACTTCCGGCCACCACATCTAGCCACCGGCATCCAGCCGGTGGCACCCACAATCTTTCTCTCATGAAACGTCCGAGTCCTGCCGACCAACTGCAGGCTGAGCGATTTCGTGCGAGCCGGAGACGGATATGAGCGGCTATATTCTTTCAATCGACCAGGGCACGACGTCGTCGCGCGCGATCATTTTCGATGGTGACATGAAAATGGCCGGCTCGGCGCAGACGGAGATCACCCAATATTATCCGCAGCCCGGATGGGTTGAACATGACGCCGCCGAAATCTGGCAGTCGGTTGTCGACACTGCGCGCAAGGCGATCACTGACGCCGGTCTTGATGCCGCCGACATTGCCGCGATCGGCATCACCAATCAGCGCGAAACAGCTGTCGTCTGGGACCGCAGCTCAGGAACGCCGCTTCACCGCGCGATCGTCTGGCAGGATAGGCGCACGGCCGAAATGTGCGAGAGTCTGAAGGCCGACGGATATGAGAAGCTGTTCAGCGCCAAGACCGGCCTGCTGCTCGATCCCTACTTCTCCGGAACCAAGCTGCGCTGGCTGCTCGACAATGTAGGAGGCCTGCGGGAGAAGGCAGAGGCGGGCGAGGTCTGCTTCGGCACGATCGACAGCTGGCTGATCTACAGGCTGACGGATGGTCGCGTGCATGCCACCGATGCGACCAATGCTTCGCGAACGCTGCTCTACAACATCGATGACGGCGCCTGGGACGAAGAGCTTCTCGGCATTCTTGGCATTCCTTCTGCCATGCTTCCGGAGGTCAAGGAATGCGCCGACGATTTCGGCCGCGTTGACAAGGCTCTGCTGGGTGCCGAGCTTCCGATCCTCGGCGTTGCCGGTGACCAGCAGGCGGCCGCCGTCGGCAATGCCTGCTTCGATCCCGGCATGATGAAATCCACTTATGGCACCGGCTGCTTCGCCCTCTTGAACACTGGCAAGGACCGTGTTTCCTCCTCCAACCGGATGCTGACGACCATTGCCTGCCGCCTCGACGGCGAGACGACCTATGCGCTCGAGGGTTCGATCTTTATCGCCGGTGCCGCAGTGCAATGGCTGCGCGACGGCCTCGGCATCATCGATCAGGCGTCGCAGGCTGGGGTGCTTGCGGCCAAGGCCGATCCCGAACAGCAGGTCTATATCGTCCCGGCCTTCACCGGCCTTGGCGCGCCCTATTGGGATCCGGCTGCACGCGGCGCGATCTTCGGCCTGACTAGAAACAGCGGGCCGGCGGAATTTGCCCGCGCCGTGCTCGAATCCGTCGCCTATCAGACGCTCGACCTGCTGGTGGCGATGAAGAAGGACTGGGGCGTCAACCAGCTGGAAACCGTGCTGCGCGTCGATGGCGGTATGGCGGCTTCTGACTGGACGATGCAGTGCCTGGCCGACATGACCGGAAATCCCGTCGACCGCTCGGCGATCCGCGAGACGACGGCGCTGGGAGCCGCCTGGCTTGCCGGCTCGAAAGCCGGCATCTGGCCCGGCAAGCAGGATTTCGCCAAAGCCTGGGCCTGCGACCGCCGCTTCAGTCCCTCGATGGAGGAGACCGAGCGCCAGGCGAAAATCATCGGCTGGAAGAATGCCGTCTCGCGAATGATTTCCGACGCCTCAGTGGGCTGACACGTATCCTCGCTACGGCTTCCTCTTATGCGCTGCCGGCGGCCTTCCTGTTGAGGAAGCTCAGCGCGAGCACGGCGAAGATCAGTGTTCCCGTGCCGACCTGCTGCCAGTAGAAGTTCAGATCGGTGAGCAGCAGCCCGTTGGCGACGATGCTGAGCAGCAGCGCGCCGAGAACGGTCCCGCCGACGTTCGGCCGCCCGAGTGGGCTGAGCGTCGTGCCGATGAAGGTGGCGCCGATGGCGTTCAGCAGAAAGGCATTGCCCGAGGAGGGGATGTAGGTGGTGACCGTCGCAGTCAGGATCAGGCCGGCGATTGCCGCGATCAACCCGACCAGAATGAAGGTCACGGCGACATGGGCTGGTGCGGCAATGCCGGAATAGCGCACGACGCCCGGCTGGATGCCGATCGACAGAATGACGCGGCCGAACCGGGTGCGGGCAAAAACGACCGCGGCGGCGGTGATGACGACAGTAGCAACGGCAAGCGGCACCGGAAAGCCGGCGATGGCGCCGTGGCCGAGAAAACGGAAGGCTTCCGGCACGCCGTTCGGCGGAAGATAGACCGGATTGCCGCCATTGGTCAGCAATTGCTGGACGCTGCGGCCGATGAACAGCGTGCCGAGCGTGGCGAGGAATGGCGACACGCCGATCCCGGAAATCAAAAGCGCGTTGAAGGCGCCGACGAACGCCCCGGCCGCCAGCCCCGCGAGTGCGGCGATCGCCACCGGCTGGCCGGCAAGCACCAGCGAGACGAAGGCGAAACTGGCAAAATCCATCGCGGTTCCCACCGAGAGATCGATGCCACCCGATGCGACGGCAAAGGTCATGGCGATAGACACGATGGCAAGCAGCGTGAAATTATTGACCAGGATGCTTTGCAGGTTCGCAGGCGTCATGAAGGTCGGCGTTGCCACGGAAAAGGCGGCAAAGACCGCGACCAAAGCCAGGATCAGCCCATAGCGCACCAGGCCGCCGGCGATAAGACGCGGCAAGCCGATGGATGCGGGGCTCGGGGTCTGGAGCGACATGATCAGGCCTCCTGTCGGCGCAACAGCGTGGTCGCGGAGACCACGATCAGAATAAGCACGCCCTGGACACCGCTGACCAGCGTGCTCGAAATGTTCAGCAGCTGGAAACCGTTGATGAGGAAGCCGACCAGCAGAGCTGACAGCAGCGTCCCGGGGACCGTCGGAACCAGCCGGCGCGAAAAGACCGAGCCGAGCAGGGCGGTCACGACGACGGGCAACAGCATCTCGCCGGAGCCGGTCGTGCTGCCGCTCAGATAGGAAACGGAGAGGATACCGGCGATGCCACCGGTGACGCCGCTGGCGACGAAGGCGCCGGCGAGCAGGCGGCGAAGCGGCAGACCGGCCGCTCGCGCCGCGTCCGGAAACTCACCGACGGCATAAAGGCGCAGGCCGAGCGGGGTGTGCTGGACGACCGCTGCTGTGATCGCCGTGAAACCCAGGAGCACATAGGCGAGAACAGGAATGCCGAAAGCGTCCGAGGCCGAAAGCAAGGAGAGGAAGGGCGTGGAGGCGGGCAGGACGGTATTTCCGGTCAGCACCAATTCAAGGCCAGCGACGATATTCATCACGGCGAGCGTGGCGAGCAGCGGCACGATGCCGGCATAGACGACGGCAATGGCATTGACCGTGCCGATCAGTGTGCCGGTCAGGATCGCCGCTGCAATTGCTGTCACATCGCCATAGCCGAGTTGCATCACGCTCGCATAGACGGCGGCGCTGAGGCCCATATTGGCGGCCACCGACAGATCGATACCACCGGTGACGACATTGGAGCCGCCGGCAATCAGCACGACCGTCAGCCCGATGGCCAACACGCCCGAGATGGCGGATTGACCGAGCACATTGCCGATATTGCCGATGCTGAGGAAATAGGGTGCGGTCAGCGAGAAGATGATGAGGATGACGGCAAAGGTGACCAGCGATCCGAAACGCAATGCCGTCGCGCCAATATTGCCGGCCGGGCGGTGAGGCGGTTCTGCGGCTGAAAAGCCGGAAGGCGCAAATTCCACTTCAGCCGACATGGCGTTGTCTCTCCGATGATCCCGTCGATTGAGCCAGCACGGCATCCGCAGTGGTCTCCGACGAGATGAATTCCCGCACCACGCGCCCGCGGAAGAGCACCAGGATGCGATCGGTGATGCCGACGAGTTCGGGCAGATCCGAAGACAGCACGATGACGCCGGCGCCGCGCGCCGCGAGTTCGCCGATCAGCGTATAGATCTCGACCTTGGAGCCGATATCGACGCCGACCGTCGGCTCGTCGAGGAGATAGACCTCCGAATGGCGGCTCAGCCATTTGGCGATGGCCACCTTCTGCTGGTTGCCGCCTGAAAGCGTGCGCAGCAAAGCGTCGCGTCCGTTGGTTTTCACCTGAAGCCGGGTGATCAGGGCATCGACCTCGCGCCGCTCGCGTTTGCGATCGAGAAAGCCGAACCGCGTGAAGCGGCCAAGGCTGGAAAGGCTGGTATTTTCTCCAACGCTGAGGTCGAGTGCGACGCCGTGGCGACGTCGATCTTCCGGCACCAGCGCGATCTCGTGGCCGGCAGCCTGCCTCGGATTGGCAAAACGGACAGGTTTGCCGTTGATCTCGATGCGGCCGGACGCTGGTGTCTCCAGACCGAAGAGGGTGCGCACCAGCTCCTTGGCGCCGGAGCCGAGCAGGCCGGTGAGTCCGAGCACCTCGCCGCGGCGGAGCGTGAAACTGATGTGGCTGTATTTTCCCGGCGCCGACAGCTGCTCGACCTTCAGGATTTCTTCGCCCGGGGTGACTTCAGGCTTCGGAAACATGTCCTTGATGCCGCGTTCGACCATCAGCCGGGCAATCGCTGCGGCAGAGGTCTCGCCGATCGGCACGGAGCCAACGTCCTGTCCGTTGCGCAGAACGGTGACGTGGTCGCAGAGCTCTTCGATTTCGTTGAGATAATGCGAGATATAGATGATGGTGACGCCTTCGTCGCGCAGGCGACGGATCAGCCGGAAGAGGATATCGGCCTCGCGGCGCACCAGTGCAGCCGTCGGTTCGTCGAAGACGAGCACCTTGGGCTGATTGAGGAGCGCACGGGTGATCTGGACGATCTGCTTTTCGGCAGTCGACAATTCGCCGATCAGGGCGGCGTTCGGCAATCGGATGCCGAAATAGTCGTTGAGAATGGCAGAGGCGCGGCGCTGCATCAGACGCCGGTCGAGAAACGGCGTGCCCGCAATGCTGGGTTCCCGGCCGAGAAACAGAGCTTCGCCGACGGTGAAGGTCGACACCAGCAACCGGTCCTGGTGAATGAAGTGGATGCCGAGCTCTTCGGCGAGATGCGGCGTCAACCGGTCGAATGCCTGTCCTTCGATCTCGATCCGGCCGCCATCCGGCCGGTGAAGGCCGGCCAGCAGCTTGATCAGCGTCGACTTGCCGGCGCCATTCTGGCCGACAAGTCCGTGGATGGTTCCGCGCCTGACGATCAGCGACGCACCGGCCAGCGCTTGCGCGCCGCCGAAGTGCTTGACGATGCCTTCGAAGCGGATGATGTCGGCTGCCGTCACCGGCTGCGTTAACGAAATGGCCGTCATGTCGATCTCTCCGGGTGGATAGATTGCGAACGATCCAGTCACGACCGGATCGTTCGTAAGTCTTGTCAGCCGATACCGAGTTTCTTGCTGACTTCGCCGACATTGGTCTTGTTGGCGAGCAGAGCCGGCACATAGGTTTCGCGCGGTAGCGTCTGGCCGGCGAGCAGCTTGGCGACGTTGCGGATGGCAGTGCGGCCGATTTCCGCCGGCTGTTGCGCGACGTCGGCGCCGGCAGGCGAATTCGGATCGGCGATAAGCTGCAGGACCTCAGGGCTGCCGTCGACGCCGTAGGTACGGATCTCGGTCCGACCGGCAGCGGCCAGTGCCTGGGTCGCGCCAAGCTGCGGAATATCCCAGGCCGACCAGATCGCCTTGATCGAACCCTTTTCCGGATATTTGTTGAGGATTGCCGTGATCTGCGTGAAGGCGTCCTGCACCGTGTTCGGGATCACGTCGCGCAATTCCGGCTGGAGGATTTTCACCTTCGGGAAATATTTGACGACATTGACCAGCTGATCGTAGCGGATCGCGCAAGGGGTCACGCCGTAGAAGCCGTTGAAGACAACGATATTGCCTTCGCCGCCGATATCGGAAACGAGCTGCAGCGCCAGATCCTTGCCGATACCCCAATTGTCGGAGGTGGTGTTGTTGATCGAGTTGGTCGAGCCGACATCGACGGTCAGAACCGGGATCCCGGCATCGCGCGCCTTCTTCAGCCAGGGGTCGATAACGCTGAGCGTGCCGAGGATCTGAACGATCGCATCCGGCTTCTGGGCGATCAGCGTCTGCAGCTGCGAAACCAGCTTACCGTCGTTGCGTCCGGCATCGACGGCGATTGGCTCGCCCCCGAGGCGCTTTACCTCTTCGATCTGGGCGTTATAGGCCTGCAGGTCGAAGAAGTGATCTGTGCCGGTCGCGCTGATGGCGATGCGTTTGCCCTTCAGCGACTGCTCGTCGCCGGCTGCAAAAACCGGCTTCAGCCCGACGAGCGATGCACCGGCGACGGCGACCCCGGCCGCGGCGGACAGTTTCAGCAGATCTCGTCTTCCAAGACCGTTTCCAGACGTTTCGATACTCATCGTTCTCTCCAATTAATTATGTCTATAGATTAAATGGATTAAGGCGGATGAATAGGAACGAATTTCCAAAAGAACGATCTCCTGGGAAAAGAGTGGACGGAACGAAAGCTCATCCCTGGCCGCGGTTTGCCGCGACTGGGACCGATTTCGGATGCCCCGACGATCTATCGGATATGTCTACCGCCACTGATCAAGAAGAAGGATGCAGTGCATAATTCTTGCGCACGCGGCCAAATTTGCCGAGGATAAATTCCCGCTAAACCGCGGTGCAGTGTGGCGCGACAGCGGGCGTGAAATCACGATTTAGATGGGCACGATCTGGCTTTATGCTGCGACGTTGATATCGAACGCGAAGCTTGGCTTCCACTTGGCGCGCAACTTGCCTCTCGCCTGCCAGGGAGAGTGAAACAATGCCCGATATCGACCCGACGATTTTCTCAATAAGCCGGCCATCCCTTGGAGGCTACAAGGCCTTCGTTCAGCGCGACATGATCGTCGAGAGCTATCGCAGCGCCGCGGGGCAAATGGTTTCGAGGGGCTCCCTTCATAGAATTTCGATCAATCGAACGGCGCATGGCAAATATGCCTATCGGCTTGGAAGCGGGGCATTCCGCAAAGTTGAGCGGCCGCCGTTCACCCTGGGATTTCAACCCGCCGCCACGGTTCTTGAAGTCGATGGTGATGCGGCGGATTATATCTCGATCTTCCAGTCACCTGCGCTCTACAGCAGCATTGGCGGCTCTCGCTTTGATCCCGAGCATTGGGATAATGATGCACTCAGCGCCACGGCTGATTCGACAACACTGCAGGTCGCGCTCTCCCTTGCATTTGTCGCCGGCAAGACCGAGCGCGACGACCCGCTTTTGATGCAGCACCTGGGGATGGCACTCGCCTGTTGCGTTGTAAAGCTTCTGGGCGCCAAACCTGAAGCCGGCGATCGTCCTCTGACGTCAGACAATCTCCGGCGTGTGATCGACTACATCGAGAGCCTGCTTGGCAAATCCGATCTTAGTGTCGAGGAACTGGCCGGGGTGGCCCATATGAGCCCCTTTCACTTCAGCCGGGAATTCAAACGGGCGGCAGGGATGGCTCCGCATCGCTTCGTCCTGGAACGCAGGATAGAGCGGGCGCGACTTTACCTCGCAGATGGCAAGGAAACGCTCGCAAACATCGCTTACGCCACAGGCTTTTCGAGCCAGGCGCATTTCTCCAGCGTCTTCCGCCGTCTGATAGGGGCGACACCGAAGGAATACCGACGATCGGTCCGTCTTTGAGCCGGCGGCGGCCGATCGCAAATCAGCAATTTTTCGAAAGACAACCGCACGAATTTGAAATCTCTTGAGGCTGCGGTCTGCGAGGCTTCTTCCATCAGGAGGCCTATATGACCGCTTTTGCCCAAGCCAATCCGATTACCGACATCTGCTTTTTGGTCGAGGACATCGACCGGGCGTCGGACTTCTATGTCGAACGGCTTGGCTTCAAACCACGCCGCCGGGCTCCCGGCTTTGCCGATTTCAAAGGAGCGGGTGTGACGCTGGCACTCTGGCAGATCGAGCATATTGCCGAGTTTACCGGCGTCTCGGGCTGTCGCGCGCCCCCAGGCGTGCATAAGGCTTGCGCGGCCATCGAGCTCGCCTCGCCGGAGCAGGTCGATGCTGCTTATGCGGAGCTGAAGGCCGCGGGCGTGCTCTTCCAGGCGCCACCACAGGACTATGTCTGGAACGCAAGATGCTGCTATTTCGCCGATCCCGATGACAATCTCTGGGAAATTTATGCGTGGTCCGCAGGCGGCCCGATCGGCGACATCGACCCGCAACAGCGAGCGTAAGCGGCCCGGCCAGCCGTCCAACAATTCAACAACGGGAAGGCAAGCAAATGAACCGGGATGACAAGAAAATCGTGGTCGATAGGCGCGCTGTCCTGAAGGGAGCCTTTGCCCTTGCTGCTGCGTCGGCGGGGATCAGCGTGTTTGTGCCTCGTCATTCGAACGCCGCCGCATCCAAGGTCGTCATCAAATACGATTGGCTGATGAGCAACGGACAGATCGGCGATATCGTCGCAGTCAAGCAAGGTCTGTTCGAGGCCGAGGGGCTCGACGTCGAGTTTTCTCCTGGCGGTCCCAATTCGGCAACGGTGCCGCCCGTGATTACGGGTGATGCGCAGCTCGGCCAATTCTCCGATTCGGCACAGCTTCTTCTTGCCCGGTCATCAGGCGTGCCGATCAAGATCTTCGCCTGCGGTTTCCGCATGGCGCCTTTCGCCTTTTATTCACTGCCCAAGGCGCCGATCCGCACTGTCAAGGATATGGTCGGCAAGCGCATCGGCAAGCCGACGGCCCGTTACGTGCTTGATGCTATCCTGCTGAAGAACAATATCGATCCCTCGAGCCTAACCATCGCCAATATCGGCTTCGACATGACGCCGCTGATGACCGGCCAGGTCGATGCGGTGACCGGATGGATCACCAACACGCAGGCCCTTTCCATCATCGGCCCCGACCGCATCGATCTGATGATGAAGGATACAGGCCTGCCCTCCTACGCGAACGTCTATTTTGCCACCGACGATGCGGTGAGCGGCCATGCGGAGACGCTGGCAAAGGTGCTGCGTGCCGTCGCCAAGGGCTGGGCCTGGACGCATGAACATCCTGAAGAGGCGGTCAAATTGATGGTGGAGGCGTATCCGCAGCTCGACCTTGCCGTGGAGCTGAAGACAGTACCGCGGATATTGTCGCTGAGCTTCGACGCAGCGACCGGTAAGGATGGCTGGGGCAGCTTCGATCCGGCCGCTCTTGCCGAGCAGATTTCGGTCTACGACAAGATCGGCCAGTTCAAGAGCGGCGCGCCGAAGCTGGAGGACTGCTATACGACCAGGATCCTGGACATGACGGCAGACGACCGTCCGAAGATTGCGTGAGAGAGCGGATTTGCCCGAAGCAGTGGCTATCGAAACCAAGGATCTGGCTATCGGCTATGCCGGCGCCGCCGAGACGACCCGCATTCTGTCCGGCGTCGACATCAGCGTCGGCAGGGGCGAATTTCTGACCATTCTGGGTCCTTCCGGCTGCGGCAAGTCGACCTTCCTGCGTGCGGTGGCGGATCTTCTCCCGCCGCTTGACGGGCAGCTGTCGGTGCTCGGCGGGACAGCGTCGGAGGCGCGCCGGCGGCGCGAAGTCGCCTTCGTCTTTCAGGACGCAACGCTGTTGCCCTGGCGGACCGTGAGGGAGAATGTCGAGCTGCCGCTGCAGGTGGGGAAGAAGAATGTCTCGCGATCGGTGGATGCGCGGCCCGACCATTGGATCGAGCTGGTCGGCCTGTCGCATCTGGCCGACCGGTATCCGCATCAACTGTCAGGGGGCCAGCGCCAGCGCGTCGCCATAGCGCGGGCGCTTCAATGCGAGCCGGATATCCTGCTCATGGACGAGCCCTTCGGTGCGCTCGACGAGATAACCCGCGAGCGACTGAACGACGAGCTTCTGGAGGTCTGGCGCCGCACCGGCACGACCATCCTGTTCGTCACCCATAGTGTTGTCGAGGCGATCTATCTCGGCGGACGCGTGCTGGTCCTGGCGGCCAATCCGGGCCGCGTCCAGGCGCTCATCGACCTTACGCCGCTGAAAGACGAGCGCGGGCTCTGTCGGCGCGAGAGCCTGGATGTCCAGGAGACCGCAGCCCATCTACGCCAATTGCTCCAGCAGGGGAGTTCGGCTGCATGAGGCATCGTCCGCTGTCCCTTGCCGAGGCCCTCGGCCTTCCTGTTATTGGCGCCCTTTCGCTGCTCCTTGCCTGGCAATGGCTCGTGCCGGCGCTGGGTATTCCCAGCTATATCGTCCCGACGCCGCTGGCGATCCTGCGTACGCTTGCAAGCGAATGGCGCTTCCTGCTGTCGAACGCCATTCCGACATGGGGCGAGGCGGGCCTCGGTTTCCTGTTGGGCAATAGTCTCGCTGTGATCCTGGCGGTTGCCTTCGTCTATAATCCGCGGTTCCAAGCCGCCTATTTCCCCGTTGTCCTGCTGTTCAATACGATTCCGGTGCTTGCGCTCGCGCCGATCATTATCCTCATCTTCGGCCTCGGCATGCTTCCGAAAGTCATCATCGCTGCTCTCATCTGCTTCTTCCCAACCTTGGTGAATACCGCCCGGGGCCTCAATCTGGCGACTGCGAGCGAGCTCGACCTGATGCATGTGCTTTCGGCGAGCGGCTGGGAGACGTTCTGGCGCCTGCGCGCTCCACGGTCGGCCCCATTGCTCTTTGCGTCGCTGCGCATTTCCGCAACCACCTGTGTGATCGGCGCGATCGTCGGGGAGTGGATCGGCTCGAACCAGGGGCTGGGCGCTGTCATCATCCAGTCGACATTCAATTATCAGGCCGAAAGGCTTTTTGCCGCGGTCGTACTTGCCTCTTTCTCCGGCATCATTTTTTTTGCGGGTGTGGCCCAGATCGAAAGGGTTTTCCGTCGGCTGCAGCTGGGGCCAAGCTGAAAAGCGTTCAATGCGGTCAACACATCTCTATGATTCTAGCTCGTCGTCTGGGGTGCCGTTGGCGACCAGGTCGAGACGTTCGGTGCAGAAGCCGACGTCGATGCAGGTTCCGAGCGGATTGACGATGTTGCCGATCTCGACGCCATGCTTGTAATCCGCCTCCCTCGGCAAGCAAGCAAAGGATGCTCTTGATCGCCGGCCCACTTGAGACCAAATATAACCTCAAGTGATTGGGGCCATTGTCATGATGGGATTTGCTGCCGTTGCCGACGTTCTGGGGCTACCCTCCACGGAGCCGGCGTCGCGCTCGGCCTTCGGGCTGCTCTCCAGCATTGAGGCGGGACTGCCGGTCAAGGCGCTTGACCGCATGGCGCTGCTTCTGGCGCCGAGCGACGCCCAGTTCAAATACCGGCTCGTTCCCAAGGCCACCTATGAGCGGCGCAAGGCCAAGCATCGGCTCTCTTCCGACGAGGGCGTAAGGCTCGCCCGTCTCGCGCGCGTCTGGGGCCTGGCGCTCGATGTCTGGCAGGCCGAGGCCGAGGCGCGTGATTTCCTGTTTCGTCCGCATGCGATGCTGGAGGACAGGCGGCCGATCGATGTCGTCATCCAGAGCGAGATCGGCGGCGAGCTCGTGCTTGATATCCTTGGAAGCCTGAAATACGGCAGCGCTGCGTGAGCGCACAGCTTCTCGACTGCACGCTGATATCCGTCCGTTTCGGTGATCCCGCCGGAACCTACCCGATCTTCGATGCCACCGGCTCGACCATCGCGCCGGGGCGGTGGAATACGTAGGGCAGCCCGATCATCTATACGAGCGAGCACTATTCGACTGCGCTGCTCGAAAAGCTCGTCCACGGCAGCGGCAGCCTGCCGCCCAACCAGCATTACGTCACGATCACCATACCGCGCGGGCTCAGCTACGAGGTCTTGTCAGAGCCGGCGCTCTCAGGCTGGGACGGCATGCCGGCTGGGGTCAGCAAGGCTTTCGGCGAAAAGTGGTGCCAGGAGAAGCGCAGCGCCATCCTGCTGGTGCCAAGCGTCGTCGCCCGCGTCGACCGTAACGTGCTGATCAATCCGGCCCACCCGGAATTCTCATCGATCACGGTCAGCCTCCCCCAGCCGGTCTTCTGGGATCGCCGCCTGTTCGGCCTGTGATGGGCTCGGCCGTTTAGGCCGAGGTTGCCGCATCGGCCCGGAACCGGTCTCGGCGAGCGGCTATCCGATGATTTCTTTGAAGCTGTCTGGACGGGTCGTTGCTGAGCCGGAGCCGGCAGCGTCCGAACCTCATCATCATTTGCTAAGATAAGGTGGTGCGTATCTATGACGCAGTGCAGTGCAATTGACTTGTCGAACTTGGAGATGTAGATCCTGTTCATTTTTTAAAAGACAAGTAGAATATATGCATCATCTCGGTGAAGTTGTACTACGGCGACAACAAGAAAAGTTGATTAGATCGGTAAGGAAATTTATTAGTAGGGGACAGCCCTACATTATAATGGATTTTCCATCAAACAAAGATCCTGGCCATCATGCAAGTTGGTTGGGATTGGCAAAGGTATTGTGGGAGGTAACGGGGCGTCTACCGGTGCTTACCGGTAGCTCTCTTGAAAGTATTAACCAAATAAAAGCCGCTCCCGGCGACGCTCCAATCTTCATTTGCGGGTGGGCGGACTTCGGAGATGCACGGATCGGCAGAGATGATATTCGTTACCGTTTGGCGTGCAAATATCCGGATCGAACCATCATTCAGATGCCTCAAACAATCGATTTCGCGAACGACGCACTGATGGAGTACGCGAAGCGTACGATTGGTAGGCATCGCAAATTTTTCTTCATGACCCGCGATGAGCGGAGTTTCGAACTGGCAAAAGCGAACTTCGATTGCGATGTCGAGGCGGGGCCGGATACGGCATTCGGGATCGAGCTGCTTAAACCGTTCGAAGCTGATCCTCTCCGGGTATTATACGTCATGCAGCCCTCCGGAGAGGACGACGTTGATATCGCTGAAGCCCGAGCGATCGTTGAGGGACCCCTTACCAATTGGATCAACGGTCCGGATAATTTGTCGCACCTGCACAAGTCGAGTGTCGTCAAGGCAGCCATGCGGCGCGGCTTTAGCCGTCCCGAGATGGTTGCCCAGCATCACGAGGATGTCGCTGCTCGGTATGTCGATTATGGCGTGAAGATGCTGTCCGGCGCGCAACGGATAATCACCAACCGTTTACATGGTCATATTCTTTGTCTTTTGCTCAATAAACCGCATGTCGCGGTTGCGAGAAGCGGAAGCAAGCTGCACGACTTCATCAGCAGCTGGAGTAGCGACGCTCTCCTGGTGGAGCAAGCGACAAATGCCAATGAGCTTTTGGCGGCCATGTCCCGCCTTCCGTATGAGATGAACGGCGCTTGGTACAAGTCTAGCAGACCGATCGATCTGCGTCCCGGTCTTCCTGCCCCAGACCTCGTCCCTCATCCCTCTATCGTTTGATTGTCCGTAGGAGTTCAGTTTTGTCGGTTGCACGAGACGATGATATTCTATTCAGCCATGTCAATAAGAACCGATCGGCCGCAGCCGTAACGGGTGCCTTTTGGTCGGCGATGAGTACGCTCATCCCGACGGTCCTCACCTTCGCAGTTTTCGTGGTGACGTCCCGCGTTCTCCAGCCTCAGGATTTCGGTCTTGTCGCCCTGGCATTCAGTATCGTGTCATTTGCAGGTAGTTTTGGACCGACTGCATTTGGTGAAGCAATCATACAGAGAGCCGAAATAAGGCGTAGCCACCTCGATACCATCTTCGCACTTTCCCTTGCCTTCTCGTTTTTGATCTATGGAGTGCTGTGTATCGCCGCCTCGCCAATCGCGGCATACGTGGGGCATAAGGAAGTCACCTCCCTTATCTACATCATGGGGCTGAAGGTCTTCTTCGATTTCACGGCCGTCGTTCCGAATGCGATTGTCAATAGAAAGATGTCATTCCACCTGGTGGCGGTCCGTACCGTGATAGCCACGATCACTTCTGCTTGCATTTGCCTTGTATTGGTTCTGGCGGGCTTCGGCTTGTGGGCGCTCGCGATTGCACAGATCGCGGCCACAGCGGCATCCTGCGGCGCTGCATTCTGGGGTGCTGGCTGGTCGCCCGGCCTTCACTTAAAGAGAGAAAGCCTGAACGACCTTCTTCACTATGGCTTTTTCGCTTCTGGCACTCGGTTTTTACAGACCATGAGCTTGGACAACCTGATCATCGGCGTGCTCTTGAGCCCATCGGCACTCGGTATCTATAACTTTTCGAAGCGCTTGTTCGATATGATCAATAACGTTATTGCGGGGGGCTTAACATCTGTCACGCACGTCTTGCTTTCCTCCTTGCGAAGCGATCCGAAGAAAGTTCGAGAAGCATTCCTGATGGCCACGTTTGGCTGCTCTCTGGTTTCGTATCCGGTATTCATTGGCCTTGCCGCAGTCGCCGGTGATGCGATCACCACCATTTTCGGCGCGCATTGGATCGAGGCCGTTTGGCCAGTTCGTTTCTACTGCGTCATAGGGTTGATGGCTGGGATCGGCTACGTGCAGGCATCCTTGATAAAGAGCCAAGGGGAGATGGATTGGTGGTTTTACTACCAGGTGGCACGCAATCTGCTCACGCTCGTGACCATCGCAGTTCTTTATCCTTACGGCGTCACAACCATTGTTTTCGCCATTATGATCGAAGTTCTGTTGTTTTGGCCGATCACCAGCTGGAAGGTTTCGCGGCATATAGAGTTGAGCGTCGGGGCCTATCTGATGCAATTCCTTCGGCCAAGTCTGGCATGTGCGGGAATGGTTGCTGTCGTTTTGCTCCTGCACGAACCGCTCGTTCATTGGTCGCCTTATCCACGGTTGGCCGTGGAAATCGTTGCGGGCGGGATGGCGTATTGCTGCCTGATATTTGCCCTTTGCAGGGCTCGTTTGAACGTCTTGATCGGCAGCATAAAGCAGGTACGGCAGCGCAAGAAAAATAAGGACGCAATTGTAGACACTATCGCCCAGCAATCGTGATATCGGGCGCTCCTGCGCAGCGACCTGTGCAGCGGTTCAAGCCGACCGCTGCGCACGCCCCTCAGATAAAGTGTCATAGGATGATCGATAGATGACCAGTCTCGACCGCGATTATGCGCCATCGGCAATCGACAACGCGGGAGTCTCGATTTCCGACCGTAGCCGCTACTATTCGCTCGATGCGATGCGCGGCTTTGCCGCCATTTGTGTTGTCGCTACACATTTCCAAGAGAGATACGCCCCGTCAGCCTATCTCGCAGTCGACTTTTTCTTCGTTCTCAGCGGGTTTATTATCGCCGACATTTACGGAAAAAGGCTTTCGCGCGGTCTGCCATTCCAGTCGTTCATGACGGCACGAATCAAGCGTCTTTATCCGCTCTATCTGATCGGAATTTTGGTTGGTCTCGTCCAGATCATTCTGCTGACAAGCTGGGGGCTGCGAGGTCAAAGTGTCATTGACCTGCTGGTGTCGACAGTTGCTAATGGGGCTTTTCTGCCCAGCCCGATGTATTTCCTTCAAGCCAACTCGATGCAGGGGATGTTTCCAATCAACGGCCCAGCGTGGTCGATGTTCTGGGAACTGTTGGTGAACATACTCTTCGCATTGTGGCTGTTTCGGCTCTCCATCCGCGCCCTTTGCCTCGTTGCCTTGGTCTCAGCTGCGCTATTGGTTTGTGTCGGTCTTCACTACGGTCTGTTGAATATTGGCTGGGAGTGGCCTTCCGCGGTCGGGGGACTGCCAAGGGTGATGTTTTCATTTACGGCAGGGGTTGTGATCAGCCGTTTATTCGGTGGCATGCCGGCCTGGAGAAAGGGTTGGATCGCCTTGGTGCCATGCCTGCTTCTGATGATCTGCATCGCGGCGCCGGTTCCGTCCGTGCTGCGGCCTTACTATGATTTGATGTTCGCGATGGCCTTGGCGCCGCTCATTGTGATGCTTGGCCTCTTTTTGGAAATGCCTGCCAAATTAGAGGCGTTGGCGACGTGGGTCGGGTATATCTCCTACCCCGTCTACATCTTGCACCGAGGTGTGATCGGTGTATTCAAGCCGGTTGCCGGGTCGATCGGGGTGAATGGCCCTCTCGCTTTCTTCGTGCTTCTGAGCGCAGTCGTCTGTTTCGCTTATGTAACTGCTCGTTTCGTAGACAAAATTATCGCTGTCCGGACCCGCCCAGCTCACTGACATCCCGCCGCGGCGAGCGCGCCATCAGCCGGGCATAGGCGATGGCCGACAACATGTTGACGTGGTTCGCCTTTCCCGTGCCGGCGATGTCGAAGGCGGTGCCGTGATCGACAGAGACGCGGTCGATCGGCAGGCCGAGCGAGACGTTGACCGCCGTCTCGAAGGCGACGAGCTTGATGGGGATATGGCCCTGGTCATGATACTGGGCGATAACCAGATCGAAGGCGCCGTTATAGGCGCGGGCGAAAACCGTATCGGCCGAGATCGGTCCGACGACGTCGATGCCCTTTGCCTGCGCCTGCTCCACGGCGGGTACCAGGAATTCCGTGTCCTCGGTGCCGAACAGGCCATTTTCGCCGCAATGCGGATTGAGTCCGGCAACGGCGATGCGAGCCTTTTTGCCAAGGCGCAGGAAATGCCTGTGGCCGGCTTCGATGGTGGCCAGCACCCGTTCGGTCTTGGCGCGTTCGATTGCACCTTTCAGGGAGATGTGGGTCGACACATGGATAGTGTTCAGCCGCTCGGAGGCAAGCAGCATGAAGGAACTCTTCGAACCGGTGAGATGGGCGAGAAGCCCGGTGTGGCCGTCATGGTGATGGCCGGCAAGGTTCATCGCCTCCTTGTTGATCGGCGCGGTGACGATCACATCGGCTTCACCCGACATGGCAAGATCGACGGCACGGGTGATATAGCGCACCGAGGCGTCGCCGGCGACGGGGCTGACCTTGCCGATCTCCGGCAGAGCGGCGCCGAGCAGAACTTCGTCGACGGCAATCCTGTCATCGCCGCCGGCATCGGCAGGCGCGAATTTCAGGCCGGTGCCGCAGACGCGATCGGCGCGCTCCAGCGCTTCGACATTGCCGACGATGACGAAATCGCGGCGCTCTTCGCTCGGAAGGGCCGCCAGGGCCTTGACGATCACTTCGGGGCCGACGCCGGAGGGATCGCCGAGCGTCACCGCGACTTTCGCATTCCTGTCCATCATCAAAATCCCTTCTAGAACGCAGCTGTGTAGATCGAGCGAATGTCGGCGCGCGTGAGATCGCGCGGATTGTTATCGAGCAGACGGCGAATGGCAAAGGCGTCGTCGGCCATGGCGTCGAGATCGCTTTCCGGCACACCGAGCCCGGAAAGCTTCATCTCGATCCCGAGGGCGGCGCAGAAAGCGTAAGCCGCATCGAAGACGGATGCTGTTTCCTCCGAAGTCTGACGCCCAAGCGCTTGCATCACTGCTTTCGTCTTTTCCGGGGCCGACGGCGCGTTGAAGGCGAGCACATGCGGGAAGATCAGCGCATTCGCAGCACCATGTGCCACATGCCAGCGCGTGCCGAGGGGATAGGCAAGCGCATGGCCGCCGGCGGTATTGACCGGGCCGAGGCAGAAGCCGCCGTAAAGCGATGCGAGCGACAGGCCAGCGCGTGCCTCCGCATCGTTGCCGTCTTTGACGGCGCGGGCGAGATATTTGCCGACCAGCCGCGTTCCCTCGATCGCATAGATATCGACCATCGGATGGGCCTTGCGGTTGGTGAAGGCCTCGACGCAATGAGCCATCGCGTCGATGCCGGTGGCAGCTGTGGTGCGGGCCGGCACGGTGAAGGTCAGGGCCGGATCGATGACAGCGATGTCGGCCAGCATGTGCAGACTTTCGACGGCAAGCTTCGCCATCGTCTTGGGATCGGTGACGAGCGCGCGGATGCCGGCCTCGCTGCCGGTGCCCGAGGTCGTCGGCACCTGGGCGAGCGCCACCTTGCGCGGCCCATGCACCTTGTTCGGGCCGACAACGTCATGCAGGGTCTGCGCCGAGCCGGCAAGAACTGCGGCAAGTTTTGCCAGATCCATGGCGCTGCCGCCGCCGAAGCCGACGATCAGTTCGGCGTTGGCGCCATTGGCCGCCGCCAGGACTTTTTCGAGGTTGGCGGTATCCGGCTCCGGCGTCACTTCAGAAAAGACGGTGACTTCGCCCGTGAGTTCCAGCACATCGATGCGCGATGCGTTGAAAGCATCGGAGATGACAAGCGTGCGCCGATAGCCTTGGTCTGCAGCCCATTTACCGAGCTTTCCCGCCGTGCCGATGCCGAATTCAATTAGATGCGGCCGGACGATCGTAATTGGCGAATCCAAGCTGGCCATGAACCAGTCCTCCCTGCAAGACCTTGCGGCGATATCGTCTCTCTTTAATGTAAAGTTGTAAGATCAATGTCAAGCCAGCATTCCAGGACAGCGAAATTTTTAGAGCCCAACATGTCCGCCGAATACGCTTTCAAAGCGGTGCCACGTTCCAATATCCCGTTGAAATTCAAATAAATATGATAAATTCAACGATGTAAATCGGCATTCCGAACACGGAGTATAGTGTCATCGCTGCGCCGGCGACGAACGGCCGGGCTGTTGTCAAATCCTCTCGCAACGACGACCAATGCCCTTCCGGCCGACGTCCTTTCGCGCGCGATCGGACGCAGGTTTTTCCACCGGCGGCGCTCTTACGACAGTGATTGCGGGGCAAGCCGCACATATTTGATGGCGCGCCGGTAATAGGTGTAGGCGATATGGAGTGTGCCGTCGTCGCCCTCTATGATCGAGGGATAGGAGAATTCGCGGTTCAGCGAATCCTTCGAGTTGTTGCTGAGGCAGAAGCCGTCGCCGGTATCGAGATCCACGCGATGCGGAAAGCTCCTGCCGCCATCCCTCGAGATCGCCAGGCTCAGCGGCGCCCGCGGAACCCCCCAGACCGCCTTGCGGCCGATATCGGCGGCGACAACAGTGAATTCTTTGGTCTCGCCGCCCTCGATTTCGTCATAGAGAGACTGGCGCCTCGCATCCGATGTGCTTGCATTCGAGTGGTTATAAACCATTGCAATCGCTCCATCATTCAGGATCGTGGCCTGGATCGAGGAGTTGTTGTTCGGCAGTTCGGTCGGCTCGGGCGCGCTCCACGTTTCGCCGCTATCGGACGATCGGCTGGAAAGAATGCTCTCGGCGAAACGATTGCGGTAGAAGGCGACCATTTTGTCGCCTCCGAGCGGCAGGATGTTCATGTGTACGGCGCCGATGCTGTCTGGAATATCGTGCATCCGCCAGCTCGCGCCGCCGTCCCGCGAGATCAGCACCGCTGCCGTATCGGCGTCGCCGCTCCAGCGCTGGCCGTTGCGACCGACGCAGCGGAAGACCGGTAACAGCCAGTCGCCCTTGCCGTTGACGACGAGCGGTTGGCGAACGAAGGTGCCGGGGCTGTCGCAGAGGACGCTGACCGGCCCGAAGCTTTTGCCGCCATCGTCTGATGTGCGGCATTTGACAACGGAACCGTCCTGATTGCCTGAGGTCTGCGAGGTATAGAGCAGCCAAATCTTTCCGTCAGGAGCGTTGAAAATCAACGGGTTCTGCTCTGATTTCTGCGGGTCGTCGCTCATCTTGTCTGGTTCGGACCAGCGCTCGGCGCCGGGGGCCAACCGCGACATGTAAATCGAAATGTCGCCCATGCCCTCCATCGTGCCGCCGAACCAGACGCAGCTGAGCGTGCCGTCGGGCAGAAAGGCGAGATTTGCCGCATGGTTCTGGATGCAGGGTGAGGGCAGATAGGCATCGGCCCGGCCATTCATGGCTGGGCGAGGGGTGATAAGCCCAGTCATCATGGCGGGCACGACTTCCGAAGGCAGGCCGGTAAAACTCATGGGCGATCTCCTCAAGGCAGCTTGGCATAGCTTTCGGCAAGTGCGGCGTAATCCGCCTCGCCGAGCGGCATCAGCGGTGCGCGCGTGCGCTTCCAGGCGGGGTTGCCGGTCTTCAATCCGACCATTGCCTTGATGGTCGGGATCTGGACGTAGGAGTTGGAAAGCGTGCGATAGGCGTTGATACGCGCCTGTGCCGCCTCGACATCGCCAGCGCGCGCCTCATCATGGACATGGTCGTAAACTGTGCGCAGCGAATCCGCCACCAGATTGGAAGTGGCGGTGATGCAGCCAGCGCCGCCGGCCTTCATCAGCGGCAGCAGCAGCGGGTCGGCGCCGGCCAGCACCGAAAAGCCGGGATAGGCGGCGATGATTGCCTGCATGTTGTTGAAATCGCCGGCCGATTCCTTGATGCCGACCACCGTTTCCGGAAAGGCTGCAATCAGCCGGCCGATCAGCGGGATGGACAGTGGAACGCCCGAGACCTGCGGGATATGATAGAGGATCACCTTCAGGCGAGTGTCGGCGACCTTTTCCAGCACTTGCGAATAGGCGGCAAAGAGGCCGTCGTCGGAGACGCCCTTGTAATAGAAGGGCGGCAGCATAACCACCTTGGTGACACCGAGCGACAGCGCGTGCCGGGTCAGTTCCACGGTCTCCGGAATGGCGACGACGCCGGTGCCCGGCAGAAGCCTGTCGGCGGGAATGCCGGCCCTCACAGCCGCTTCCAGAATGGCGCGGCGCTCAGTGCCGGAGAAGGAATTGGCCTCGCCCGTCGTGCCGAGCAGCGCCACGCCATGGCATCCCTCGGCCAGCAACTGCCGGCAATGGTCGGTGAAAAGGACGAAATCAGGCGTATTGTCCGCCGTCAGCGGCGTTGCGGCCGCGCTGAAAACGCCTGTGATCCTATGTTGGCTCATTCCGCCCTCCTCGGCGCGTCGGTCTGCCGATCCATGTTTGAACCGCCCCGCTGCGCATGAATTCTCATCCGTCTGCCGCTATGAAGTGCCAAGAACTTCCATTGCAGGTCTTTTGTCAAGAAGACAAAATGCTGTGACGCGAAGGTGGAAATTTAACTAGTTGATATTATTTGATTATTTTTGCGACGAAATTTTGTTCGAACTAAAACAGTGATTTTTTGTTGACATATTTACAATAACGAGGGAACCATAAGGAACGGATTGTGCTGCGCCTGGCAGGTGCGGGGAGAGCGCTGCCGAATTCACCGTGGGAGGAATGCCATGTCTTTTGATCAATCTGAGAAAACCAATTTATCGCGCCGCAATGCGCTGAAGCTCGGTCTTGCGGCCGGCGTCGGCCTGACCGTATTCGGGATGAATGCCCGCATCGTGATGGCTGATGAGGGCCAGGTCCTGAAAGTCGCACATCCGGCCTTCGACCAGGACTGGTCACCGCTGCGCGGCGGCGGCAGGACATTCCGCTGGAATTCGATCTGGTGGGCCTCACCGATGTATTTCGATAGCGAAGGCAATATCAAGCCCTACGTCTTCACCAGCTGGGAATCGGCCGACAATACCGTCTGGACATTCAAGATCGATCCCAAGGCGGTTTTCTCAGACGGCAGTAAGATCACCTCGGCCGACGTCAAGGGATCGTGGGAAGTCTCCTCGATGCCGAACACCAAGAACCAGCGCGCCGACCAGGTGCTGAGCAAGGTCAAGGGTTATGCCGAAATCGCCGCGGGTTCCGGCAATGAGTTGACCGGTGTCGCAGCACCCGACGAGGGGACGGTGGTCGTGACGCTTGCCGCCGCCGATCCGATCTTCTTCATGCGCCTTGCAAACCACATCGCGCCGATCACCAAGGCGGCGCAGTCGCGCGGCAGCGACGGCGAGGAGATCGTCGACTGGTACAAGCCTGAGAACAAGCCGGTCTTCTCCGGTCCGTTCAAGCTGGCGAGCATCGATATCGATGCCGGCAAGCTCTCTTTCGAGCCGAATGAAAAATTCTTCGGGCCCAAGCCGAAGCTTGCGCGCATCGACATCACCTCGATCGAGGACAATGTGACGGCGACGTCCCTGATCAAATCCGGCGAGTTCAACGCTCACACCGAGCTGATCACCTCGACGATCATCCAGGATCTCGGTCCGGAATTCTCGGCCGGCCCGCTGATCCCGACCAGCCAGCATTTCTGGTTCAATATCTCCCGCGCGCCGATGGACGATCCGAAGGTTCGCCAGGCACTGATCATGGCGGTCGACCGCGACGGCCTGTTCAAGGCGTCCTATCCGGATGGGCCGCACAAGAAGGCCGACCAGATCCTCAACGCAGTTCCAGGTGCCGAAAATTCCGGTTTCGAGCCATATCCCTTTGATCCGGCGGCCGCCAAGAAGCTGCTTTCTGAATCCACCTATGGGGGGCCTGAGCGCCTGCCGAAGATCCTGTTCGTCGGTATCTCGGGACCGGCCATTCAGGCCGCCGCCCAGTTCATCGCCGAGCAGTGGCGCCAGAATCTCGGCATAACAGCCGTCGAC
Source organism: Rhizobium leguminosarum bv. trifolii WSM2297 (assembly GCF_000271845.1). The sequence continues at coordinate 876,333 of NZ_JH719393.1, forward strand.
ATGAAGCCGCAGCAGGACGCCTATGCCGGTCCGGATCAGAATTCCGTCCAGATCTTCCGCGACGACGTCGGCACCCGTGTTCCTGATGCCGTGTCCTATCTCGCGGGCTCCATCGCCTCGACCTCGTCGAACGCTCAAAACAAGCTCGGCGGATACAAGAACGACAAGGTCGACAGCGCCCTTGCCGAAGCGACGACCAAAGCTGCGGATGATCCGCAGCGCGTTGCTCTCGCCCAGCAAGCCCAGAAGGCGTTCCGCGACGATTGGGCGTTCATCCCGTGGTATTCTCAGGCGATGTCGCGCTGGGCCACCAAGGAGGTCAAGGGCCTGGACAAGAACCTCGACTGGCAGGTCGTCGAGCCCTGGAACATTTCCATCGGTTGATCCGGGGAAGGTCGTTCCAATTGCCAATAAGCGCGCGGAGGCTGCAAGGCCTTCGCGCAAGTTTCAAGAAGAAGAGATGCGATCTGCCGGGCTTCTGAGAGAGGCGGACCGCATCGAACAACAGGTGAGAGGTGGCCATGCTGCGCTACGTGCTAACCCGGTTTGTCATCTGGATTCCGTCCGTCCTTGTGGTGATGCTGGCCGTCTATGCGCTGGCCTTCTATGGCGCCGGCGATCCGATAAAACTCATTTTCCTGCGCGCGCCGGGCGATGTCGCCTATAATCCGCAGCGCATCGAAGCCATCCGCGAAAGCGCCGGCCTCAACAGACCCTTCATCGAGCAGTTCGGTCTTTACATCTGGAACCTGCTGCACGGCCGGTTCGGCAATTCGCTGACCTCGGGCCGCGCCGTCTGGGCGATGGTCTCGGCCGCTGCCCCCGTCTCCTTTCAGCTCGCCCTCTGTTCCATCATCCTGACGACCGTCGTCGCGATCCCGCTCGGCATGATCGCCGCGCTGAACCAGAATTCCCGGCTCGACTACGCCATTCTGGGGTCGGCGCTTTTCCTCTGGGCGATCCCGGCCTATGTTGCAGGTCCCTTGCTGATGGTCGGCCTGATCGTACTGCTACCGGGCGCAAGCGTACCCTATGGCTGGGGCGGCATTTTCGATGTGCGGATCCTGCTGCCGCTGCTCGTGCTTTCCTTCCAGCCGATCGCGCTGATCGTGCGCCAGACCCGTGCGGCCGTCATCGAGGTGCTATCGGAGGATTTCGTGCGGACCGCACGCGCCAAGGGCGTGCCCGAGATCATCGTGGCGCTCCGCCATATCCTGAGGCCGGTGCTGACGCCTGTCGTGACCCAGCTCGGTCTGATCATGATCACCATCGTCAATGGCGCGATCTTCGTCGAACTGGTTTTCGGCCTGCCTGGCCTCGGCCGCCTGACGGTGCAGGCGCTGATCAATTCCGATTATCCGGTCATTCTGGCGATTACGCTGATCGGGTCGTTCCTGGTGATGGTGTCGAACCTTTTGGTCGACGTGCTTTATCCGCTGCTCGATCCGCGCGCCAATGATGCAAGACGGAGCCGCTGACCATGTCCGCAATTCCTCTTTCCACCCCTGAAACCATCGAGGAACAGCCGGTCAGCCTGTGGCGTGATGCCTGGTATCGGTTGAAGCGCAACAAGCTCGCCATCTTCGGGCTCGTCGTCGTGCTGATCCTCGCCTTCACGGCAATCTTCGGGCCTTACCTGACGCCTTACGACTATCTGAGCCAGGATCTCAACGCCCGCAACGCGCTGCCGTCGATGAGCCATCTCTTCGGAACCGACGACCTTGGCCGCGATGTCTTCAGCCGCGTGGTCTTCGGCACGCGGACCGCCTTTCTCGTCGCCGTCATCGTCACCTTCTTCGCGGTGCTGATCGGCCTCACGCTCGGTGCCGTGGCCGGCTTCTTCGGCAATCCCTTCGACCGCATCATCATGTGGCTGACCGACGTGACGATGTCGGTTCCGAACCTTCTGCTCGTCGTCGTCATCAATGCATCGCTGAAAACGCCGATCACCCGATGGATGGAGGCGCGTTACCTCGAGACCCTCAATCCCTTCTACCGACAGACGATATGGGTGGATTTCATCCTCGTCTTCGGATCGATGGCGCTGATCTCCTGGCCGCCCTATGCCCGCCTGGTGCGCGCCCAGGTGCTGTCGATCCGCAGCCGGCCCTATATCACCGCGGCACAGGCGCTCGGCCTGTCGAACTGGGTCATCATCAAGCGGTATGTCGTGCCGAATGCGCTCGGGCCGCTGATCGTCTCGGTCAGCGCCGGTCTCGGCACGGCGATGGTGCTGGAAAGCGCCTTCAGCTTTCTGGGCGTCGGCGTCAATCCGCCGACACCGAGCTGGGGCAACATGATTTCGGACGGCCTTCGCGTCTGGCAGCATTATCCGCATCTTCTCGCCGCTCCGGCGGCGGTGCTCGGCCTTGCCTCGGTTGCCTTCAGCTTCCTCGGCGACGGCCTCAACGACGCGCTCAATCCGCGGGGCAACAAATGATCGACACGCAAAACACCGAACGCCTGCTCGATGTCAGGGGCCTCACCGTCGAGATCGACGGCCGCAACGGCCCCGCCGTCGTCGTCGACGGCATCGATCTCCATGTCGACAGGGGCGAGACGCTGGGTATCGTCGGCGAATCCGGCTGCGGCAAAAGCCTCACCATGCTGAGCCTGATGCGGCTGCTGCCGAACAAGATCAAGGTCACCAAGGGAACGGCAACCTTCAATGGTCGCGACCTGCAGACGATGTCGAATGCCGAACTGCGCAAGGTGCGCGGCGGCGATATCGGCTTCGTCTTCCAGGATCCGATGACCTCGCTCAATCCCGTCATGCGGGTCGGCGCCCAGATCTGCGAGCCGCTGATCTATCACCGCGGGATGAAAAAGGCAGAAGCGCGCGCCCGCGCTGTCGAGCTTCTGCGCCTCGTCGGCATTCCAGGCCCGGAAGAGCGGCTGCAGGCCTTTCCGCACGAACTATCAGGCGGCATGCGCCAGCGGGTGATGATCGCCATCGGTCTTGCCTGCAATCCGAAACTGCTGATCGCCGATGAGCCGACGACGGCGCTCGACGTCACCATCCAGGCCCAGATCGTCGATCTGGTGAAGCATCTCAGAACCAAGCTCGGCATGTCGGTCGTCTGGATCACCCACGACCTGGCGTTGATCGCCGGCCTCGTCGATCGCGTCGCCGTTCTCTATGCCGGTATGGTCGTCGAAGACGCGCCGGTCGATGATCTCTATGCCCGTCCGAGCCATCCCTATACACGCGGTCTGCTCTCCTCGATCCCGAAACTATCAGATCCGCCGGCAAGCCGGCTGAGCTCGATCGGCGGCACGCCGCCGGAGCCCGGCCGCCGGCCGAAGGGCTGCCCGTTTGCACCACGCTGCCCATTGGTTGAAGCGATCTGTCACGAGAACGTGCCGCAGCTTGAACCTTTGAGCGGCAGCAGCAATCACCGCGCCGCCTGTTTCGTCGTCCAGAGAATGCAGGAGGCGGCATGATGGGTGCTCAACCGCTGCTCAAGATCGAAAACCTGGTCAAGCATTTCCACGTCAAGCTCGGCGCCTTCGGTGAGCGCTCGGCGACCGTCTATGCGCTCGACAATGTCAACCTCGATATCATGGAAGGCGAGACGCTGAGCCTCGTCGGCGAATCCGGCTGCGGCAAATCGACGACCGGCTTCACCATCCTCAATCTCTACAAGGCGACCAGCGGCAAGGTCGTCTACAAGGGCCAGGATCTGGCCACGCTCGACGAAAAGCAGATGCGGCCGTTCCGCCGCGACCTGCAGATCGTCTTCCAGGATCCCTATTCGACGCTCAATCCGCGCATGACGGTGGGCGAGGCGATCGGCGAGCCGATCCTCTTCCACAAGCTCTGCGCAAAAACTGAACTCAAGGACCGGGTGGCCGCGCTGCTGACCGATGTCGGCTTGTCGACCCGCTTTGCCCAGCGTTACCCGCATGAGCTTTCCGGCGGCCAGCGCCAGCGCGTCGTTATTGCCCGCGCACTCGCCTGCCAGCCGAAATTCATCGTCTGCGACGAGGCGATCTCGGCGCTCGACGTGTCGATTCAGGCGCAGATCATCAACCTGCTCCTCGATCTGCAGGAAAAATACGGGCTGACCTATCTCTTCATCGCTCATGATCTGGCGGTGGTGCGACACATCAGCACCCGCGTCGGCGTCATGTATCTCGGGCGGCTCGCCGAACTTGCCAGCCGTGAGGAACTCTTCGACAATCCGCTGCATCCCTATACCAGGGCGCTTCTGTCGGCCGTTCCGGAGACCGATCCGGAGCATGAGCGCACCCGGCAGCGGCAGATCCTGCAGGGCGACGTGCCGAGCCCCCTGAACCCACCGTCGGGCTGCCGTTTCCACACGCGCTGCCCGATCGCCATGGATGTCTGCAGCAAGGTCATCCCGGAGTGGAAAACGGCCAAACCCGGCCATCTTGTCGCCTGCCACGCCGTGAATACGGAGCAGATCGCATGACGCTGAAGGCCGCGATCATCGCCGATGACCTGACGGGTGCGCTCGATACCGGCACGCCATTCGTCACGGCCGGCCTTTCGGTTGCGGTCGCCGTTAGTGTCGAGGCGACGCGGGATGCGATCGCCACCGGCTGCGATGTCGTCGTCGTCAACACCGCTTCGCGCGCGCTGAACGAGCGCGAGGCTGCCGAAAGGATTCGACTGGCTGTGGAAATGCTTGGCGGCGCGAAGCCCGCCATCGTCATGAAGAAGATCGACTCCCGGCTGAAGGGCAATGTCGCTGCGGAAAGCCTGGCACTGGCAGGTGCGCTCGGCCTGAAGAACATTCTTGTCGCGCCTGCCATTCCCGATCAGGAGCGCCTGACCTACCGCGGCTGCGTCGTCGGCCGCGGTGTCGACAGGCCGTTGCCGATCGCCGATCTTTTCACGGGCGTGGACAATGTTGCCGTCGCGGATGCCGAAGACGATACCGATCTCGATCAAATCGTCGAGGGTCATGTCTGGCGGACGACGCTTGGGGTCGGTGCGCGCGGCCTTGGTGCTGCATTCGCCCGTCGGCTCGGTGAAACAGGGGGGCGGACGGTAACTGAATTTACGCCAACCCGGCGCACGCTGTTTGCCTTCGGCTCGCGCGATCCGATCACCTCAGCCCAGATGAACCGGCTCGAAGCCTCGGGCGCCTTACGTATGGTGGTGGATGCGCCGATGGGCGAGATCGAATGCGGAGAGGGCCTGGCGCTGCCGGTGCTGTTGCGCTGCAGCGGCGACATGGCAGCCGATGCGGCGCTCGTCGCCGTTGATTTTGCCGCGGGCGTCAAAAGGGTGATCGACGATACCAGGCCCGATATGCTGATGGTCGGCGGCGGTGATACCGCGCTTGCGGTTTTCCGTGCATTGGGGGTGAGGGTGCTCACGCCAAAGGGCGAGATCGAGGCCGGCATTCCATGGTTCGACGTTGCGGCCGAAGGCGGACGGCATTTTCGGTGCGCCGTCAAGTCGGGGGGCTTCGGGAACCCGGATAGTTTGTTAAAACTGGTTCTTCGGAATCAGGCGGCATAAGATACCGCCGGGGAGAATGACGTGGTTGAAGTGAATGGCGAATCTTTGAACGCGGAAGCCGGCCCGCCGGGCAAGCCCGAACGCGGCAAGGCCGTCAAGCTGGTCGACCGCGTCTTCGACCAACTGCTCGAGCGTATCCGCGGCGGCAACTATCCGCCGGATTCACGCCTTCCCGGCGAACATGAGCTTGCTTCGATGCTGGGTGTTTCGAGGCCGATCGTCCGCGACGCGCTGGCGCGCCTGCGCGATCAGGGCATGGTCTATGCCCGCCAAGGTGCCGGCACCTTCGTCAGTGCGCATGGGTCGCCAACGACACAGCTGGCCTATTCGCCTGTTAAGACCATTGCCGACATTCAGCGCTGCTACGAATTCCGCCTGACCATCGAGCCGGCCGCCGCCTATTTTGCAGCCAAGCGCCGCAATGAGCAGGCGATCCAGAAGATCGCCAGCGCGCTTGCCGATCTGCGCGAGGCGACCAGCCATCAGCTTCACCGCACGGATGCCGATTTCATCTTTCACCGCGCGGTCACGGAGGCTGCCAACAATCATTATTACACGGCCTCGATCGATGCGCTGAAAGCCCATATCGCCGTCGGTATGCATCTCCATGGCCTTTCCCTGCTTGGCCCACGGCAGGGGCTGGAACAGGTCTATGAAGAGCATAACGCCATCTACAAGGCGATCGCCGATGGCCAGGCTGACGATGCGCAAAGGCTGATGAAGGCGCATCTCGAAGGCTCCCGTGACCGTCTGTTCGAAGGCAGGGCACTCGACCTTTCCTTCTGACCGCTTCCCGAGGAGCTATGCGCGCGACCTCACGGATCGCGCTGAAACTCAAACCATGGGATGCAACAGTGGCCGAGGAGCCGCCACAGACGTCACAGCCGGTCGATAGCCGTTGACCTGACGACGATCTCGTCTTGCTTAAAACGGATCTGCAACGCCTTTCGATAGGATCTCCACCATTCGCGGTCGATATCGTCCGCCATCACTTCGACGACAACGATACGGTCTTCCTCGATGGCGCCGCCATCGTTCCAAAGGCCCTCCGCCGGGGCGTTGGTAAAAAGGGTCGCGCCTCCGAACTTGTCGGTCAGCTCGCTGCGGACCGCATCGAACCGACTATGGGCGTCGTCCGTTAGCGGGAGTAGGATCTCGATCAAGAAAGCCATGTCGCTGCTTTCGTTCGCGTTCGAACCGAGTTTGGATCGGACGGTTTCCCGGCGACAAGAGATACCGACACTGAGTTCGGAACGCGATGCCGGGCCCTGCTACCTCGGCATCGCGGCTTCGAAACCGAGGCGCTGTCGTTCTATTTGTTGAGATCCTTGGCCATCTGAAGATGATGTTCCAGTGCGGGCCGGGTGCTTGCTGCCCATGCCTTCAGCTGGGGATCGTCCCCTTCGTCGCCGTAGCGCTTGAAGAGATCGACGGCGTCTTCATGGGCGGATTCCTGGTCGGAATGATATTGCTTGTTAAAATCGGCTCCCTGCAGGCCGTTCAGCTTGTCGAGCATGCTCTGCTGAGCCGACGTCATGGCCCCCGGAAGGGTCGCTTTGACCTTGCCGCCGGAGACCAGTGCCTTCAACTCCTCGCTGGTCTTCTGATGGTCGGTGACCATCTGCTGGGCAAAGGCCTTGGTCGCATCGTCGCCGCGCTCGACAGCGAGCTTGCTGGAGGCGATTTCGAACATATCGCTGGTGGCTGCTTCCTTGACGAAATCCTCGGTTTTCGGCGGGACGCCCATCAGGGAATTGACACCGGTCTTTTCGGCCGCGGATTGGGCGAAGGCCGGGACGGCAAGCGAGAGGGCGAGCGAGGCGATAACAAGGCGTTTCATGGGGATCTCCTGGGTTGATCGTCCGCTAACTCCAGGACAGGCTGAGAGTTCCCCTTTTTGTCAGCCGGATTTCTGCTTCTTGATGATGCTGATGTTGCCGCTCACTTCGACGATGGCAAATTTTATCTCCGTCACGCTCTCGATGCCCTCCTGGCTTCGAGCCGCTTGCATGACATCTTCCTTCTGCAGGCGGGCTCCTTTGAGCGCGCCTTCGTCGTAGACGCCATCCGTCACCAGGACGGTCGGAACGCCATCGATGATATGAGCTGCGCGAGGCCACCACCGCTTCACATAGGAGAGGCCGATGTCGGTCGTAAACAGCGTCAGGATCAGAATGACGGCGTTGGTCAGAGAGAAGTCGTCGCCAAGCATTGCCTGCTGCGTGGTTTCGGAGATCACCAGCACGATGACCAGGTCGAAAGGCGTCATCTGGGCCAACGTCCGCCTTCCCGAGAGACGGATGATCAGGAGAAGCGTGAAATAGATTGCCAGTCCGCGTAAAACTGCATCCACGGCGACGCCCTCATGGAAAAATGAAAGTGGATTGCGCGCGGGTCTCACCGCCGATGCCGATGGTGGTGCGGCAAAGGCCGGGGAGCTGCGTCTGCAGACGAAACACGATCTGCGTCGCCCTTGCCGGATCGCTGTGGAATACGTAGCCTATCCGCCCCTCCCGGGCGAAGGTCGCCTTCTGAGGCGGATCGATGCCTTGAACCGAAAAGGTTTGAAGAAAGGCGGCATCGATTGTGAAGACCCGGTCCTCGGGCGAAGGCGCAAAGTTCACTGTCAGATTTTCGGGAGCATTCCATCGGGAGATGAGGGGAAAGTCCACGGCGCCTTCGGGAAACAAGACAGTTTGCCGCGAAAACGGACCGCCTCTTCCAAGGAGACCCAGCAAGCAGGTGGCCAGAAGTAGCGTGAACATGATCCAGGACAGACGTTGCACTGCCCAGAACTTTCTCTGGAACCCGTCATGATCGAGCACGCCTTCTGGCAGGGCAGGCAAATTTTGCGCTTTTTCCATGACCTCTCCGTCGGTGTTTGGCAGAGAACTCGGGCCGGACGCAACGGTTCCCCGCGACGGGGCGGCCTCTGTGTACATCGAATGTGCAGCAGTCCAGGCGGCTTCGCCGATCAAGGGAACGAAGACCACTCCCCCGAGATCTTCTTCCTCGAACGTAGTAGCTCCGGTGCGGGTAACGCGTATCAGGCGCTGCGTATCGCCATGGCCGACCGGGATGATAAGCCGCCCCCCGACGTCCAGCTGCTCCTTCAACGCGGGAGGAACCTCAGGTGCCGCCGCAGAGACGATAATGGCATCGAACGGAGCTGCGTTTGCCCAGCCCTTGCTGCCGTCGCCAATTCGGACGTCGATGTTATGATATCCGAGCGTTTCGAACCGTTCCCGGGCCCGAAGCGCCAACCGCTCATGGCGCTCAATGGAATAGACGTGCTTGACGATCAGGCTGATGAGAGCAGAAGCATAGCCGGAGCCCGTTCCGACCTCGAGCACTTTGTCGCCGGCTTTCAGATCGGCCTTTTCGAGCATCAGGGCCACAATGAACGGCTGCGAAATCGTTTGGCCCTCGCCGATCGACAGCGGCGCATCCTCATAGGCGAATTCCTCGAAGCCTAGAGCGACGAATTTTTCGCGAGGCACCGTGCGCATCGCCTCGATGACGCTTCGATCGCCAATGCCACGTCGCGTCAGCTGATGCTCAACCATGCGATCTCGGATGCCCGTCATATCCATGGATCGGTTCCATTGTCGGCGGTTGTAGCTTGGCTTATGGGCCGGGCAGTGGAAAACAAGGGGAGAGCCTCGTCATTCCGATCGTTGCCGGTCTCCATTTGGGAACTTAGTGTGAAGAGCGAAGTTCGACAGGCATATGCAAACAGAAAATACCATTCACCTGAGGCGTCAGTGTCCACGAACCCACTCATCAACGAACCCGTCGAAGACCTTTCTTCCCGCCTCGGGGCGATGACCGACGACGAAGTGTTCGCGACCATGACCGAGTTGGAAAAGGCCAGCGACGCTGCCGGGGACGACGCGGCAGAAGAGATCCTTGCCCGGATTGCTTTGACCGAAAGCGAGATCGAGCGGCGCTATCCAGGCGAACTGCTCGCGCCCTATCGCAATTGGAAGCAACGACAGCCGCTGCTCTGAGGACTTCGCCACGGACGATCTTCCGCCGACTACGAAACAGAGATTGGAGGTTTCAATGAGCAGTTCCGAGACGACGACGGACCACAAGGTGATCCAGAAATGGGCGGAGAAAAGGGACGGTAAACCGGCGGTGATCCGCGCCGGCGGTAAAGGCGGCGGCGTGTTGCGCATCGATTTCGGAGAAAAGGAAGAGGAGTTCGACGAGATCGGCTGGGACGAATTCTTCAAGATCTTCGACGACAACAAGCTGGCTTTTCTCTACCAGGACAAGACCAAGGACGGAAAGACGAGCCGTTTCAACAAATTCGTCGAGCGCAGTTAACCGCTGGACGCGGCTGTAGAGATCCGATCGCCGCGGCGCCGTCGCTTTCTCTCCTTATCCCGCGCGTCATAGCCGATCCCTGCGATGTCGTCGGCTTCGTCTTCCCTGCCAGCCGATCGCCATGCCCATGAAATCGAGCGGGATGGCGCCGGATCATGGCGTCGCGCCCGTCGGCGCTTTCACGACGCTTCTCCTCGCCAGCCGTCGATGGCGCCTCAACCTCAGCTATGAAGAAATGCTCCGTCAAGAGAGCGACATCAAAGTGTCGCGGGATTTATCGCTCGGAAGGACGAGAGGACCGTGTTTCCGACCGCCCCGATGCGGATGGGCCGTGTCGAAACGTTTGTAAATCACGCTCCCGCGACTACCTTATGTGAAGTTCCCTTCTCTCCGCAGGAGAGAGGAGACGAACCGGGAGCAAGTCATGTGCAGAAATATCAAGCCTCTCTTCAATTTCGATCCGCCAGCGACGCACGTGGAGATTCATGACGCGGCGCTTCAATTCGTGCGCAAGTTGAGCGGAACCACTAAGCCGTCGAAACGCAATGAGGCGGCGTTTGACCAGGCGGTTATCTCAATCGCCAAGTGCGCCCACGAGCTGCTCAGTTCGCTTGAGACCTCCCAACCTCCTCGTGATCGAGAGGAAGTTGCCGCAAAGGCGCGCGCGAGAACAGCGATCCGCTTCGCGTAAGAGCTCCGGCTTACCCTGCCGCATAGCCCGAGCAGATGAGGGCTGCGCTTCAACGTCCTTCGGTCGTTAACGGTCCACCGTTTTGCGTTTTGAACGAGAGCATATAAAGCCCGCTGTGCACCCAGCGCCCTCGCTCTGGTCCCGACTTCCCGTAGAATGGCTGACGAGAAAACGCCCGCATGAAAGCGCCGCGTCGATTGTCTGCCTGACGTCCATGGTTCTGGCCTTTAGGGAGCTTCAAGGCAGATAAGGCGTCGAAACGAACTTTGGTCAAATGCATCCGAGCGGGGATCGAGCGGCGGCTGGAGGACTACCGCCATTTCTCGATGAGAAATCCCGACAGGCCCTGAACGGGATCGCTGTGGGGTATAGGTACGGACGAGATTTTCACCAGCATTTCGCTTGAAGCAGCCGAGGTCTGAATGTCGGCTTGCTGTCCCTTAGGATAAGCGCCGACCACCTGGAAGTCCGAAGTGCACCCGAGATTTTGGTGCCCCGTTCCGGCTGGAAGCACCAGACAGTCTCCCGCCGCGACCTTTAGTGCTTGACCGCCGGGACCGCCGATCAGCAGGGTGGCGGTACCAACTGAAATTCCAAGCACCTCATGGGCGCCGGAATGGTAGTGCTGATAATCGAATACACCGTTTGTCCAGATGCCTGTCCAACCGTTGGCTGCGAAGCGACTTTTAAAATCAGTTGCTTCACCGTCGGCAAAAAGCCCCCTGTAAACCACTACAGGAAGACGCTGATTGTTCGGAACCCAATCACTCGGCTCGAACATTATCGTCTCGGCGTTCATGTTGAATGCGCCGGTGATGACGGCGAGGCCTTTGCCCGATTGACTGTGCGCCATGACGCGTCTCCTTACGGTTTCAAAACGACCTTGATGCATCCGTCCTGCTTATCTCGAAAGGTCTTGTAGAGAGCCGGACCGTCTTCGAGCGTACCGCGATGGGTGATGACGAAGGAGGGATCGATTTCCCCCGTTTGAATGCGCTCCAGCAGTATCGGCAGGTAATGCTGGACCGGCGTCTGGGCCATCTTGAAGGTCAGGCCGCGATTTATCGCCGAGCCCATTGGGATCTTGTCCAGGAAACCACCATAAACTCCGACGATCGAGACCGTGCCGAAATTGCGGCAGCAATGGATGGCCTGGCGCAACACGTGCGGACGGTCGGTTCCCATGAACATCGCGACCTTGATGCGGTCGAGGCGCGAATCCCAGCTGGCAGCCGCCTCTGCTTCGGTCCCGACGGCATCGATGCAGGCGTCGGCGCCACGACCGTCGGTCAAATCCATGATCTGGTCGTAGATATCCTTGTCCATGAAATCGAGCGGTATGGCGCCGGCCGCTTTCGCGAGCGCCATGCGCTCAGGCACGGCATCGATGGCAATCACCCGCGCGGCACCGAGCAGGAAAGCCGAACGAATGGCCATCTGGCCGACCGGTCCGCAGCCCCAGATCGCGATCGTATCGCCCGGCTGGATGTTGCAAAACTCCGCGGCCATGTAGCCGGTCGGGAAAATATCCGACAGGAAGAGCACTTGCTCGTCGGAAAGCCCGTCAGGCACCTTGATCGGTCCGACGTCGGCATAGGGCACTCGCAGATATTCCGCCTGCCCGCCGGCATAACCGCCGAGCAGATGTGAATAGCCGAAAAGGCCGGCCGGTGAATTGCCCCATAATTTGGCGACTTTCGCGCGATCAGGGTTGGAGCGTTCGCACCCCGAATAGAAGCCGCGCTTGCAAAAGAAACATTCGCCGCAGGAGATGGTAAAGGGGACGACGACGCGATCACCAACCTTGAGCTTGGTATTGTCCTTGCCGACCTCTACAACCTCGCCCATGGTCTCGTGGCCCATGACGTCGCCGCTGTGCATCTCCGGCATAACGCCGTCGTAAAGATGCAGATCCGATCCGCAGATTGCGCAGGCGGTAACCTTGATGATGGCGTCTCGCCCGTCCTCAATGCGAGGATCCGGGACGCTGTCGCAACGGATATCATGCTTGCCATGCCAGGTAAGGGCTCTCACAATGGTTTCTCCTCAGCAATCCTCAACGGCGCCCCAACCCCAGCTTTCCGCAAAAGTTCCAATGGGGAAGGTGGCGTGCCGGATCAAAGAGGTGCACGCCAACTGGCAGCCTCGACGAGTTGGATATTGCGACCATTGCCGTCGACGGATGCCTGCTGCTGCGAAGCCCTAAAGCTGCTGGCGGCCGGAACATTCACGGTCGTCCGTTGTTTGGCGACGTGGTTTCGCGTTGAAAAGTAACCTTCCCTTGGGCATTGATTGGAGAATGCCGTGCACAGACGAGCGAAGATCTCGGCCGGCGCCAACGGCAGGCCGGGACACGAGACACAAGAAAACGGTCCTGATGATGGTGATCGTTTGGTTGAGCTGCAGGCTGTGGAAATCCAACGCGCGAAAACAAGGCTGTTGGTGCGTTGGCGCGACGTACTGAACGACAAGCTGGATGAGATCGGTCTTGTGCAACGGGGACTGTCTCGCCACCACCGGAAGCCGACAGAACCGCAAGGCGCGGGCGCACAAGGTGCCGGTCGAGGCGCGCAGGTCCGGCTCTTTGGTGGAGGCTCTATTCTGCGCGAGACCTTTACTTTTGCCGCGGCGGACGGGGCCCGTCTATCGTCGAGCCTCCGCCAGCTCGAAAGGATCTTTCAACAACCTGCTGGTTCGAAATGCTGAAAGGTACTGTCCGGCTATTTTCGATTACCATTGCCGCCGTCGTGGTAGTCTCTTCGGTGACTTGGCTGGTGACAAGGCCCCACCCGCCGTTCGCTGCCGGAGATCCGAGGCTGACTCCGGGCGATGTTGAGCGCGGCCGGCTGGTATTTGCCGCGGGCGGTTGCGCGTCGTGCCATGCCTCTCCCGGCCAGTCGGATCGCCTGAAACTAGGGGGCGATCTCGCCTTAGCCTCGCCTTACGGAACGTTCAGGACTCCCAATATTTCGCCCGACCGCCAAGCCGGCATAGGCTCGTGGTCGGTGGTCGACCTGGCCAACGCGCTGATTGCAGGCGTGTCGCCGGAAGGGCAGCATTATTATCCAGTCTTTCCCTACGCGAGCTATACCGGAATGACACTCGACGACGTAAAGGATCTCTACGCCTTTCTGCATACGCTCGAGCCGGTCGCCGATCGACCGCAACCGCATGACATCAACCTGTTGTTCCGCATCCGGCGGTTCGTCGGCCTCTGGAAGTTTCTGTTCTTTTACGAGGGCCAGTCCGAGGGGATGCTCAACGTAAATCCCGAGCATCATCGAGGCGCTTATCTTGTCGAGGTACTCGGCCATTGCGCCGAATGCCATGCCTCCCGCAACGTCTTTGGGGCGATAAAGCCGAAAACACGGCTCGCGGGCGGGGTAAGCTCGGAAGGTGTCGGCTTCAACCCGAATATCACGCCGGCGGGTATCGGCTCCTGGTCGGAGAATGATATCGTGGAGATGCTGAAAAGCGGCAAAACGCGGGATCATGGTTATGTCGGCTGGTCGATGGCGGATGTCGTCAAAAATACGGCCGAACTTCCTGAGGAGGACCGTATTGCCATCGCTCGATACCTAAAGTCGCTGCCGCCGCGCCCGACACCCCATCCCTAGCTTCTTATGGCTATCGAAACCAAGGAATGGGGGCCCTCGATGATGCTGTGGGGGTCGCGTTGGAACCGGTGGATAAGCCAAACGTTTCCTAATGGAACAGAAATCTCGGGACGCAAATGGCATGAATACGGCTTTTAACAAGCCCGCGCCAAGGGTGGCCCTGGTCGTCGAGGACGATTACCTCCTGGCCAGCGACCTTGCGTCAAAGCTGTCGGAAGTCGGAGTGAAAGTCATCGGGCCGGCATCCAACGTTCCGCAAGCGCTGAAGTATATTGAAGATTTTTCCCAAATCGACGTCGCCATCTTGGATATCAATCTCAGTGGAACGATGGTGTTCCCGGTCGCCGATGAGCTATCAAGGCGCAATATTCCGTTTTTCTTTGCAACGGGCTATAGCCGGGACGTCGTTCCGCCCCGTTTCGCCGATCGGATTTTCGTGCAAAAGCCGCTGGATGACGGCGCGATCTACGGAGCGCTTTCCCAATGCCGGGGTCGAGCGGAAAGGGCATCGGCCGACCATGAAAATCTCATTCTTTCCGCGCTTTCGCCCCGCGAGCACGACCTCCTCCAGCCGCATCTGAAATCGGTTCGACTGGTACAAGGCGATATCCTCGAGCATCAGTTTGGAGAGATTACGGCAGTCTCCTTTGTCGAAACCGGAATTGTATCTTTGGTCGCCGTATCTCTCGATGGCTCACAGGCAGAAGCGGGCCTGATTGGGCGGGAAGGGATGACGGGAACCGGATTGCTCGACGGAGATTGGCGCACGCCTTACAAACTGGTTGTACAGATCGAAGGAACCGCTCAGCGCATCGACGTCGACAGGCTCCTTCGTCTTATGCAGAGAGCGCCGCAATTGCGCTCTCTTGCATCATCGTTTTCGAGGTCGCTCGCAATTCAGATCAGTTATACGGCCTTGGCCAACGGGCGGTATTCGATAGAGCAAAGGCTGGCGCGTTGGCTTCTTATGCTCAATGATCGCGTCGGCGGCAAAGTGCTGCACATCACCCACCAATATATGTCTTTCATGCTGGGCGTGCGACGTCCGGGCGTGACGGGAGCACTTCACGTCCTGGAAGGTGAGAAGCTCATCAGATCCACGCGAGGAACGGTCGTGGTGCTCGATCGGGACGGCCTCATTCTGAAGGCCCATGGTTCTTACGGCATCCCGGAGGCGGAATACGAGCGTTTGATGGGTTTTTCCTTGCGCGCCCGGAGCATCGAGATCAGCACGGCCGATCGTTCTTCACTTTTGGAGCCGCGCAATTCCAGGGACGATAGTAAAGCCGTTAATTCTCCGTAAACGGTCAACACCTCGTCGCAGCATTTAATCCAGCCGAGGGTCGCAACTTTTGCCTTTAGCGATAGTTCGAGAGGCAAAGGAGCCAGATCATGCATAAACCTCTCGCGCTCGCTCAACGTTGTATCAGCTGGCGCGGCTAGCATGATAGCGCATTTGAGCGAAGCCATCACCCCCAACCGAATATTGTCGCTGGTTTTGGAGTTCGGCCTGTCAACCTGGGTCTAACACCGACGGGGCGCGGAACGATGGATTCCAATTCGTTTGGCCGGCGGCTATGGGTGTTGTGCGGTGACAGCGGCCTGATGCATCCGGTGACTTAAAGCCCAATGACGCCCGCCTCGAAAGGTGCCCGGTGAAAAAAAGCGATCAAACGAGACTGTTTTCTGGAAAGCACATCCTGATCGTTGAAGACGAGTACTTCCTCGCCGATGAGACCCGCCGTAAGCTTGAGGATCTCGGGGCGATCGTCATCGGCCCAACGTCAAGCGCTCGCCGTGCCCTCGAGCTTCTCGACCACGAACACGTCGACGCGGCAATCCTCGACGTTTCTCTTGGCGACCAGCTTTTGTTGGCCCTTGCCGATGGACTGGATGCCAGAGATATCAATTTCGTCTTTGCCACTCGCTACGACCCCACCCTCATCCCCGTCAGGTACAAGGGATTTGTGCTCTGCGAAAAACTGTCCAGTCTCGGGCAGATCGCCCTTGCTCTTTTTGGCCCGGAAGATGGTTTGGAGCGGCTCAACTGATCGACGGCCCGACCCGTTGGCGCCGCGTGGACCATTGGGGCCTCCGATAACGGGAAAACCGGACGCGCATCAATGAGCGTAGAGATAAGCCGCCAAGTCCCGCGCTTCCTTTTCCGATATTCCGGTGGCCGGCATTGCGGTCTTGGGAGAATAGGCCTGGGGGGCGACGATCCAGCCGACGAGATTGTCGGCGGAGTTGTTGAGGACGCCGGCGATATAGACCCGCTCGCGCAGACCGGAAAGATCGCCGCCAACCTTGCCGTCGGCACCTTCGATGCCCGGAATTGTATGACATCCACTGCATCCATATCGGCGAAAGATTACCGCCGCGCGGGATGGGTTACCTTTCGTCATGGCGATCGCACTGGCTTGCCTTTCGGACCGCCCACGATAGAAGTCTGTCAATGCCAATGCCGCCGTCAGGCTGAGCGCACAGGCGCCGACGACGACGAAGGGGCGAAGGGAGTTACGGGGCGACGATGCGGGTTCCACTTGCGCCTCCCTTGCCTGAATCCCTGATCCAGAGAGCGGTCAACGCCAGCGCGACGGCGGCATAGATGACCCCTGCAGGCACCCACATCACCAGGCCTGCCATCTGCTGGTCTTCGAGCGGTAACAGCCCCCAATCCCCTGAGACTCGCGTCTGCAATCCGTAGAGCACGTTCGGCGAAAGTGCGATCAAGGCGCCGAGAATGCTCATATGCAGCATGGTCACGAAGAGATGCAAGGCAGCAAGTCCCCTGTTGGTCTTCCAGAAGACCGACCACCAGAACAGGATGGCGGTCGAAAAAAAGCAAAGATGCTGCAGGCGATGCAGGGACGTGTATTCGACAGCGGCGTCGAAGAGCACGGGTGCGTGCCATGCCCAGATCGCCATGCCGTGCAGCAGTGTAGTGATGGTGCCGTTGCTGAGAAACGCCCAGGTCCTGCGCACACCGTTTGCGGCAAGGGCCCCTCCTGTCCGACGCCTGATGGTCTTCGGAAGGCCCCAGAGCAGCACCGCCGACGGGCGCGCCAACACGAGAAGCGGTGCGGAAACCGCCATGACAAGTTCGTGCTCGATCATATGGACGGTAAAAAGCTGTTCCCCCAACCAATGCAGCGGCGAGACAAGGGCGCTGGCAAGGACGAGCCACCCGGTCCAGAAGGTCAAGCTCCGGCGCGCGAAGGCAACACGGCTTGCAGCTGATCGCGGTCGGAAGCGAATATTGCCGCAGCCATAGAGGATTGCGATGAGACCGAGCGGCACAAGTATCCAGGGATCGGCCGTCCATGGAAGGGAAGTCAAATGGGCATGGTGATCATGCGCCACCGCCGGGTTGCTCCTTGCAATGGCCAGAAGAAAGACGAGCGCGTTTCCTGTTTTCATAGCCGCGGCACCCAATAGATGCATCCGTAAAGGGGAAGCCAGGCAAGCACGACAAAGTTCCAGTAGAGCGCGTTGTCCTCGACGTCGCCGTATCGCCGCGCATTGTCTCCGTGTTTTGAAAACATCACGCAGGCAAGGACGACGGTATCAACGAGATCGGTGACGATATGGGTCGTATGCAGGCCGAGCATGGTCCAGACGATGGATCCATACGCGTCGTCGTCCCAACCTATGTGAAGGCCAGGAAATTCGAAGGCGCGGGGTATAAGCGGAAGGACCCCCAAAATGGTCATGACGATCAGGCCCGCCCGCACCTTGCGAAGGTCCCGCTGCTTCGCCCATCGCGAGACCAGCATGTTCGGCACAACGCTGGCAAGAAGCAAAACAGTCAGGATGGTGCCGGCAAGAAGGTCCGGAGGAGGGGCTTCAATCGGCCACCGCGGCGCCAGGCTCATCAGATAGAAGTAGACGGCGATCGCCAGAGCAAATCCCGTGCCTTCGATAAGCATGAAGGCGCTGGTACCCCAAAAGGTCAGGCTGGCACTGCCCATCCCATGCGGGGGAAGTTTCGACAGATCCAGCGCTATGCGTTCCTTCACGATTCGTCCTCCGGCGTATGCTTCGGCCAGAACCATCCGGTCAACGTAATCGCCACTGGTATCGCTCCCCAGATGACCGCCCAGGGGCTGAAGATCGAGGCGATCAACATGATGCTTGTGGCGATGGCTGCCAGAAACGGCCATATGGAATCGGCGGGCGAAGATTCCCTGGCTTCAGGATCGCCTGATGTGACGGTGCTGACGATGAGTTCGCGCCGGTCAAGCCGCAATCCCGTTGCGACCGGCAACGTCTCGCCCGACGTCCAGAGCGGCTCCCGGGACTCGACCACGGGAATATGCCGGAAATTATAGGGAGGCGGGGGCGAGGCCATCGCCCATTCCAATGTCGACGCGTTCCAAGGATTCGAGCCGGCTGGTGGGCCGTGCCGGAAACTGCGCAGGACATCGATGAAGAACACCAGGAAGCCGGCGGCGAGGATGACCGCGCTGAGGCTGACAAACAGGTTCAAGCCCGCCCAGGGCAGTTCTGGCGGATAGGTGTAGACGCGCCGCGGCATGCCTTGCAAGCCGAGGATGTGCATCGGGAAAAAGGTGAGGTGGAAGCCGGTGAAGATCAGCCCGAAAGCCCAGCGGCCGAGCCTCTCGCTCATCATCCGGCCGGTCATCTTCGGAAACCAGTAGTAGATCGCGCCGATGAGCGGGAAGACGGAACCGCCGATCAGCACGTAGTGAAAATGGGCCACCACGAAATAGGTGTCGTGGACCTGGGTATCGAACGGTACCGATGCGACCATGACGCCGGTCAGCCCGCCGATGACGAAGGTAATGAGGAAGCCGATGATGAAAAGCATCGGCGTCTTGAAGACGGGGCGTCCATCCCAAAGCGTTGCCAGCCAGCAGAAAATCTGCGTTCCGGCAGGAATAGCGATTGCCATGCTTGATGCGGTGAAGAAGCTGCTGCCCAAGCGCGGTAGGCCCGCCACGAACATGTGGTGCACCCACAGGCCGAATGCGAGAATACCGGTTGCAATCATCGCCAGCACCAGCGGCAAATAGCCGAAGGTCGGGCGCTGCGTGAATGTGGAGATCATGGCGGAGACCATGCCGACGGCAGGCAGGAAGATGATATAGACTTCCGGGTGCCCGAAAAACCAGAACAGATGCTGCCAGAGGAGGGCATCGCCGCCTTCTGCAGGGTTGAAAAATTGCGTGCCGACCAGGCGATCGAGAATGAGCGATGAACTGGCGAGCATGATCGCCGGCATTGCCATGATGACCAGAAAGGCGGTGATCAGCATCGACCAGACGAAGATCGGGATACGGTCGAGCGACATGCCAGGGGCTCGAAGCTTGAAGACGGTTACGACGATTTCGACGGCAACGGCAAGGGCAGAAACCTCGGTGAAGGTTATCATCTGGGCCCAGATGTCTACACGCTTGCCGGCCCCATATTGCGGGCCGGAAAGCGGCACGTAAGCGAACCATCCGACATCGGGCGCGCTATCAAGAGCAAGCGAGATCCACAGAACCAACCCTCCGGCGACAAACATCCAGTAGGAGAAGGCGTTCAGCCTGGGAAAGGCGATGTTGCGGGTTCCCACCATCAGGGGAACGAGATAGACCGCCATCGCCTCCATCACCGGCACGGCGAAGAGGAACATCATGTTGCTCCCATGCACGGTAAAGATCTGGTTATATCGGTCCGCGCTGATAAAGCGCGCCTCCGGGAAGGCGAGCTGCAAACGCATCGCGAGCGCCAGCATGCCGCCGAGCATCAGGAAGACGAAGGCTGTGGCGATGTAGCGACGGCCGATGATCTTGTGATCGACCGTGGAGAACGCCCCGAGCAGCCCGGATGGCGTCGACCAGGTGCGACGCAGAAAGCCCTCGGCCTTTTCGTCGCCGGCAGCCAGATCAGCGGGGGAGGGAGTTTTACCGTGCCATGTCATTGGAGCTCCCTCATATAGGCACTCAATTGGCGCAGCTCTTCGCTGGTGACGGGGACCAACGGCATGTTGTTCCCGGGCTTCAGCGTTTGCGGATCGGCGATCCATGCGGCAACTGAGCCCCGCGTATTTTCGAGCAGTCCCGCGCCGATCGTGCTTCGGCTGCCGACATGGGTGAGATCCGGGCCTGTGGTGCCAGATGCTTCGGTGCCGCGGATCGTGTGGCATGCGGCGCAGGGCTTGCTCATGAAGACCAGCTTCCCGGCGGCCGCATCGCCATCTACTGGTGCGGCTGCGGCACCCCTTTGCGCTTCCAGCCATCGGGCGTAGTCCTCCGGCGCTTCGGCGACAACCAGCAATGCCATGTGGCTATGCTGCAAGCCGCAGAATTCCGCACACTGCCCGCGGTAGACGCCGGGCCTGCTGGCATGAAGCGTCAGCGCATTTTCGCGTCCGGGCACCAGATCCTGTTTCCCGGTGAGGTTGGGCACCCAAAAGGAATGGATGACGTCACTTGCCTCCAGCCGCAGGCGGACGTCAGCCCCGACTGGGATATGCAGCTCGTTGGCCGTCTGGAAGGTCTTTGCAGGGTTGGCATCGAGATAGGTGAACTGCCACCACCATTGCTGGCCCCGAACGACGATCATCGCAGGATTGGCCTTCGCGCGATCGAGGCTCGCCGTTGCGTAAAAGCTGGCGGCGGTCAGGAAGGTTATGACGGCGAAAGTCGCAACGACTGCGCCGGCTACGACCCTGCCCATGGAACGCTCGGTCTGGAGCCCGCCGGGGGGCCGCGTCGCCCGACGAAGCAGAGCCCATGTCATGACGCCCATGACCAGTACGAAGACGATGCCGCAGACAGCGACGAAAAGAAATATGAGGTTTTCCAGGGCCAAAGCGGACGGCCCGTTCGCATCGAGCGCCGATTGCGGACCCGCACAACCGGAAAGAAACAGGATACATGCCAGGGCGACTTTCAAGGCTGGACACCTCGATCGGAGCGGACGCCGGCCGGTCCGACCTGGAAAAGACCTGCGGCGGGTGCGCGGTTTTCCGCCGGCCGCGTATGCTTGTCGTCGTTCCGGCTGGGCGCTGTATAGGGAGCGGAATAAGCGCCGATCGACCTCACATAGCCGGCAAGCTGCCAGATCTGGTCGCTCGTCATGTTGTTTTTGTAAGACGGCATGCCGTGAGGCCGCCCGTCCCGAATGGATGCCACGACCGATACCATTTCGGAGCCATAGAACCACCAGCCGTCGAGGAAGGATGGACCTGTTCCACCGCGTCCATCTCCATGACAAGTAGGACAGCCGAACCAGGAATAAAGGCGCTTGCCCTGGCTCAAGTCATAAGCCGTCGTCTCATAGGGTTTGCTGAGCGCGAAATAGACATCCGGCGGCGTGCCGCCGATGCGGTCGGGCAGCAGGCGGAACTGGTCGAGCGCTGAAGTGACCGGCGGATCGGCCCGGTATTGGCGTGGATGTCTTGCCCATCCGAGGGCGACCCCGATCAGCGACATGCAGAGGAGCAGCGTTCCTGCCGCAAGCCAACTGAAATGTCTGGTCGCGCTCATTGTCGTCGCCCTTGGATTAGGATGGCGCGCCCGTGGGGCTGAGGCTCACCGGCAACAGCTTGTAGGATGGGGTCTTGGCTTTGGCGTCGTGATGGGCGAGCGGAAAGAGTGGGTTCGCCTCTGGGTAATAGGCAGCGCAACATCCCTTGGGCATGTCGTGCCGTGCGATCCTGAAGCCCGTGACACGGCGCGTCGTGGCGAAATCGATGGCAGTCGTCAGATCGACGAAGTCGCCGTCCTTAAAGCCCAGCCGCTCGATATCCTCCTCGTTCATGAAGACGACTTTCCTGGTGCCGTCCACGCCGCGGTAGCGATCGCCATAGCCGTAGATTGTCGTGTTGAACTGATCGTTCGAGCGCAGTGTCGCAAGATTGAGTACCTCGCCGGCGGCTGGGTCGATGTCGAACTCCGGAAAGAGCCGCGGCGGCGTTATGAAATTGGCCTTCTTGTTGGAGGTCGCCCATTTGCGCTGCCGTGCCGGGACTGGTCTTGGAATGCCGCCAGGCTGGAACAGACGCTTGTTGAAATCCCTGAAGGTTTCAGGGTAGGTCCCTTCGATCGCATCGCGGATTTTCGAATAGTCGCCGACCCATTCATCCCAGGGCACACGGCCATTTGTCAGCGTCGCCTTGGCAAGGCCTGCGATGATCGCGGGCTCTGACAGGAGTTCCTTGCTGGCGGGCTTTGCCCTTCCGCGTGATCCGTGGAAATGGGCCACCGAGCTTTCGATCGACACGGCTTGCGGACCGCTTGCCTGTTCATCGATTTCGAGGCGGCCGAGACAGGGTAGGAGATAGGCAATCTCGCCATGGATGACATGGCTGCGGTTGAGCTTCGTGGCGATCTGAACGCTCAGTCGCAGCTTCCGCCATGCTTCTTCCATCGCGTCAGTTTCCGGGATGGCGCGCAGGAAATTGCCGCCGAGGCTGATAAAAGCCTTGGCTTCGCCTTCCATGATCGCCTTGCAGGTATCGACCGTCGAGCGGCCCTCCCAGGTCGGCGGCTCGAACTGATAGAGCTCCGACAACTTGCCGAGCGGCGCCAGGCCCGGCTTTTCGGTTATTCCGACCGTGCGTTGGCCCTGAACGTTCGAGTGACCTCGCACGGCACAGATATTGGCGCCGGGTTTGCCGATATTTCCCCGCAAAAGAGCGAGATTGACAACCATATGAACATTATGAACACCCATCACATGCTGGGTCAGCCCCATGCCGTAGATCATCAGGACGGATTCCGCCTTGGCATACGTGTCTGCGGCCTGGGTCATCTGTTGGCGGGTCAGACCCGAAACCCGCTCCAGTTCGGCCCAGTCATGTCGGCGCGCGGCATTGGCAAATTCCTCAAAGCCCGCCGTGTGGGTCTGGATGAAATCGTGGTCCAGCACATGCCTCCTGTCGGCCGCCGCCATCGAGGCGGCGAAGGCGACCATTGCAGCATTCGATGGATCTTTGGGCACGGCATCACTCCCCGCGACCTTGCTCGTTCCAGATGCCTTCAGCGCATCGTCAGCTTCGATCAGCGCCTTGCACACGCCGAAGAGTGCAGCAATGTCGCCACCGTTCCTGACCTGATAATACTCCGATGAGATCGGTGTCGAGCGGCCGGTCAGCATTTGGCTCGGCAGTTGCGGATTGATGAAATGTTCAAGACCGGGTTCGCGCAACGGATTGAAGGTGACGATCTTCACGCCCCTGTCGACGGCATCTTGCAGGTCGTGAAGCATCCGCGGCGAAGAGGTGTTGACGTTCTGGGCCATATAGAAAATGCAATCGCAATTTTCGAAATCGGAAAGTATAGCGGTGCCGACGGAAGAGCCGATACTTTCCGGGAGAGCTACCGACGAGCTTTCGTGGCACATGTTGGAGGAGTCGGGCAGATTGTTGCTGCCGAAGATGCGGGCAAAGAGCTGATACATATAAGCGGTTTCGAGAGACGCGCGGCCGGAGGTATAAAAATCGACCTGCTGCGGAGGGGTGGCTCGTAGCTCCCTGCCGATTTCCTCGAAGGCTTCGTCCCAGCTGACCGGTTCGTACTTATCGGTCGCGCTGTTCCAGCGCATCGGGTGAGTGAGACGGCCCTGCTCTTCGAGATCGTGATCGCTCCACTCTTCCAGTTCATGCAGCGTATGGCCTGAAAAAAATGCGCGGTCTGCACGGCGGGTGGTGATTTCCCAGGCGGTCGCCTTTGCGCCGTTCTCGCAAAATTCCATCGGATGGGGTTTGGCAGGCTTGGCCCAGGCGCAGCTGACGCACATATAGCCGTCAGCCTTGTTTTGATGGGCAAGTAGTGAGGGCCCGGACCCCGGTACGTGCTCGCGCAGAAGAATTTCTCCGAGCGCTCTCGCAGCGCCCCATCCGCCCGCTACATGGCTGCCTTCACCGATTTTCGGATTTTTTCTCGATCTAGCTGACATTTTCGCCTCGCGACATTTCTCTGCAGGATTTCCGGGCCGATGCTTCGCCACGCCGAACTCCGACAGGGACAAACTGTTCCACGCGGAGAGGTGTGCTCGCCTTTGGCGTCCATCTACGAGCGCTCGCCTTGACGAGTGGCTTTCGGTCCAATGCCGCGGATCTCCCTTCAGCATGTGCAACGCCAGCTTGCACCCACTTGCGCATAGATGATCAGTCGATGGGGTTGGGTCCGAGGAGCGACAACAAGGACCCGCGTGCTCGGTTGACCCGGCTTTTCAATGTGCCGATCCTGCACCCGCACAGCCTTGCAGCGTCCTCGTAACTCGTTCCGGTCGCCACCAGTATCAGCGCGCGGCGCCTGTCGTCCGGAAGTTTCGCCATTGCTTTTTGTATCTCGCGCTCCCGCAGCACCCACTCCTGGGCAGGTGCAACTGCGATTTGTCCCACCGTCGCGTCCATTCCGGTCGGTTCGCGTTGCTGCCGGCGATAGTTGGAGCAGAATGTGTTTCGTAGGATTGTAAACAGCCACGACCGGAGCGAGGTGCCGGGCTGGTAATGATGGATCGACTTCAACGCCTTCAGCAGCGTTTCCTGCACGAGATCATCGATGTCATCCTTGCTTCGTAAGAACCTCCGGGCAAAGCAATGCAACGCAGGCGTTAATTGGATGATCTCCATCTGGATGATGGATGTATCCTTGGTATCCAAGTCGGAGTGTACTGAGAAAGAGGACGTCATTTTTTCTCTCCTGTAATGGGAAGAAAAGCCGAACGCGTGCTCTTCGTTGCTGTACGATACCGGACAGATGGATCGTTTTGCTCCGCCCCCTCGTTTTCCACGGAGGTGCGCGTAAAGGCTTGGCACCTGCCGGAACAACAGAGATCATGAGCCAGAATGAGGAGCCCGAAGCGCTGAGGCGGCTCGTCGTCAGCGGACGACGTGCCTTTCAACCATCTGGCAAATTGGTCGGATCCAATCAAATCCAATCGGTGTTTACCTAGATTGGGTGGCGAAGGATTGGTGTATAAGCCTTTCAACTGCGAGGTCCTCAACCACTCCGGCGCCGCCTCGTCGTGTTGCTGACAACCAGCCGGCGCAAGTGCGGACTATCGCACGCTGCGCCATTTCGGCTTTATCCTTCCACTTCGCCATAGAGCTGGCCGCACATCGTCAGCGATCGCCGCATCGCCGCCACGCGCTCTTCGGCATCTTTGACAGAATAGGCCCAGACGTCTGTCGCCCAGCTCTTGCCGTCCATGTCGTATTGCAGAGCGAACCTATAGAGCTTCCGATGATCACTGTCGGTCGTGACGAAACCAGCATCCGGATCGTCGCGATCGTTTCTCACTCTGCTGAATATCAGGACGTTCACGACATACTCCTCCCCTAGTGTCATCGGCAGCGCCCTGAATCAGACGCCGCGTACCGAGGCTTAAACCAAGGGCCATGGCTTTCGTTCCCTCCGACCAGCAGTCCTTGCAACCGCGACCGGCCATCCCGCCGTTCTCATCGGTCGCCTCTGCGAGGGAACGATCTGGCGTTCGCGGACGTCATGGCGGAGCTAATCGATGGGCAAAGCGTCTGGGCGAAGGAAGCTGATGTTGAGGCTCCCCGAGATCCGTCGACCCCGACTGCTACCGCGTCAACCGTCTGCAGTTCGCATCACCAGAAACCGTCGGAAGGCCTCGCAGTCGCTGGGGTCTTTTTGCCGCTGCCAGGGGGACCTTTTTGCACCGCCAACGTTGTCTTCCTACGAGAAGAGGAGAACGAGATGTCATCGAAAGCCACCAGCGCGAAGCAGCGCGATATCCAGGGTCAGGTCGAAAAGGCCGACGAGAAAGCGAAATCGAAGGCGACCGGTGCGATGCAGGCTGGCGCTCGGCACTATCCCGAACCACCGTTTCCGAAAGTTCATCAGGACAAGCCCGGCTCGGAAGCCGATCTTCCGCTCCCCCCAATGTACGACGCACCGTTCTACAAGGGCTCCGGAAAGCTTAAAGACAAGGTCGCCCTTATAACAGGTGGCGATTCCGGCATCGGCCGTTCCGTGGCGATCCTCTTCGCAAGGGAGGGCGCCGACATCGCCATCGTTCATCTCGACGAGGATCAGGATGCGGCGGACACGAAGGCGGCTGTCGAAAAGGAGGGCCGCCAATGCCTCGTCATCAAGGGCGACGTCAAGGATCCGAAGTTCTGCCGCGACGCTGTCCAAAGGACTACCAAGCAGTTCTCGCGCCTCGATGTACTCGTAAACAATGCCGCGTTCCAGGTTCACACCGCGGACATCCAGGACCTGACCGACGAGCACTTCGATGAGACGCTGAAAACCAACCTTTACGGCTACTTCTACATGGCGAAGGCGGCCATACCTCACTTGACGAACGGGTCGGCGATCATCAACACCGGATCGGTCACAGGACTGGAAGGTTCGAAGGATCTGCTGGACTACTCGATGACGAAGGGTGGAATCCACGCTTTCACAAAGGCTCTCTCAAGCCAACTCGTTGCAAAGGGAATTCGCGTTAACGCCGTGGCGCCGGGACCCGTCTGGACACCATTAAATCCTTCGGACAAGCAGGCCGATGACGTTGCGAAGTTCGGCAGTCAGACGCCAATGAAGCGTGCGGCGCAGCCCGAGGAGATCGCGCCCGCATACGTCTTCCTCGCGTCCCCGCAGATGTCGAGTTACATCACCGGCGAGATTTTGCCGATCGTCGGCGGATATTGAGAGGGTGGGCAGACGAGTTTCCGGCCGCGGTGTTTGAAACGTCGGCGATCAGACGCATTCGTTGCAGATCTCGTTACGCCGGCGTGTTTAGTCGAAATTTATTCGGGAACTCGATCTTCTAATCAAAGTTCATTCCCCGAGGTCATCAAGATCTCTCGAGAGGAGTACAATCATGGCATCCACTGGAACAGATACATCGCATTCCAAAGGCGGCTCGAAGTCGGGCGCAGCCAAGGGTGCTTCGTCGGCAAAGACAGGCACCTCGTCAGGCAAGCAGGGTGGCTCGCACGAGCAGCACGTCAAGGCCGGCGAGCAGAGCCACAAGAACTCGAAGTAACTTCGAATTCTTCATTCGAATGTCGACGGGCGCGGATCACTCCGCGCCCGAACTGTATCAGGCGGTTGTCGGAGACGCCTTGCCGGTCTTGCTGGACAGGCTCACTCATCACTGCGAGATCATCGAAACCGGAAACGATTCCTGGCGCTTCAAGAACCGATCTCAAAGCTAACCAACAACCTCATCACCCGCACTTGGCCCACCCTCTGCAACCTCGACCAGCGCCGGGCGTGCCAGGTAGGCTTGCCTTGATCCGCGAGGCGGGCGGGGTCATGCTACCCTATCGTGCCGGCGGCTGGCTGCTTGCTTCCGGCGGGCTGGGGCAGGCAAGCGCCCCTCGCTTTTTCCGGCGCTGAACGATATGCACGATCTTGCCTGATCAAACATGAGGAGCATCCGGTGATCCACGAGTTGCGCATCTATACATGTCTGCCGGGGAGGCTGCCGGCACTGCAGCAGCGTTTCGAGACCGCAACGCTGGCGATCTGGGAACGCCTCGGCATCCGCTCACTAGGCTTCTGGACGACGATGATCGGTTCTTGCAGCAACGACCTGACCTACCTGCTGGAATGGCGGTCGCTGGCGGAGCGCGAGCAGAAATGGGCCGAGTTCATAGCCGATTGCGAGTGGCAGGAAGCGAGGGCCAAGAGCGAGGCGGATGGGCCGATCGTCGCCAACATCGTCAGTTCACTGCTCCAGCCGACACGCTTCTACCGCGGCTTCTCCAAGCCATCGGAGTAACGGCCAGAAACTCCGCACGCAATTGATTGAGCAGGGATTTCGGTTGTGTTTCGGCGCAGAATATTGATCGGTGTCCCTTTTTGACCCCTCTCAGATTTCGTCCGACCATCCGTCTTTCGGCGGCGGAAACGCCCGCTCTGATGGACAGGCTCAGTCATCCCGCGAGATCATTGAGACCGCAAACGATTCCTGGCCCTTCAAGAACCGATCTCGGAGCCAAAGCCGTCAGTCCCCATCACCTGCACTTGATCCACCCTCTGCAACCCCGGCCAGCATGGAGCGCGCCCAAATGCTGATCGCTTACAAAGGGAATACTGGACGCCAATAGGCGGTCGGTTTCTGTTCGCCGTTGACACGCATCGCTACTTCAGCCCGATGCCGGGCGATCACTTCCTCATAAGCTCGGGGGCGCCCGTCCCTCTAGCGAAAGCGGAGGTCGACAAGCACGCCCGTGGCTGGAACATAGGAGCGATCATGTGCCGGTCTGGATCGAGCGAGAAACCGGAGCCGCTACCGGATCTATCGCCTGGTAAACGACTAAGCATCCAAGAAATTCGTCAGATTGGAGTCGTGGTATCTCGACTATTTGCTCCGCTTTTCAACGCGTCAACTTGCTCCGCAAGACGATCCTTGATCTCGTCGTGAGCGTCCGGTGCCACTCCGACAGCGCGCTCATAAACGTCCGATGCAGCGGCTTTCCCGCGGTCGACGAGTTGGGAGGTCTGAGCGCCCAACGCTTCCTTGGCGGCATCTGAGGCTTCTCCTGCGAATTCATCTTCCGCTTCAGTGCTCGGGAGCACTGCACCGATAGCAGCCCCGACCGCAAAGGCCAGGGCGCCTCCAACCAGCGGCTGATCGCGAAACTGTCTGAGGATCAACGTGTTGAGCCTGGTAGTCTGTTCGCTCAGGTTTGCCGCAGCGTAAGAGGTTTGGTTGGTCAATGAACTGGCAGTTCCCGCCGCGCGGTCGGCAATCTCTTTCGCAGCATTCTTGGCCTGTTCCCACTTTTCGGCGGCCCAGCCAGACGCTGCGTCAAACATCGCCCCGGTCTCGTCGAGGATTTGATCGACCTGCTTGCCGCTCGCATCAACGAAACCGCGATATGTCTTGCCTGATTCGTCCATGAAATGGCCGGCTCGGCGTCCTGTCTCGTCGGTCAGGGCCCTCAGTTGTTTGCCAGACCCGTCGCCAAAATGGCTATAACGCACTCCCCCGATCGACGTCGGCGGGCCTAGGCGGCGCACCGGTCCTTGAACGGGATAAAGCGCATAGTCGGGCTCCACCGAAGCCGGTGAAGTAGACGATGAGGGAGCGCCCTTGGCCATCAACCAAGCCAGGCTAACACCCATCAACGCGACAGGAAGCGGATTTTCCTTTAGCGCCAGGCCAAGGTTTCCAACGAACTCGTTGCCGCCGCTGTTCTTGGCATAGGCCAGAACCTCATCGACCAATTGCCCTGGCGACATTCGCTCCTGGATGGCGTCGATGCGATCTCCAAGGCGTTGTCGATCATGCTCGATTTCTCGCTGAAGCTCGGCGGATGTTCTGTCTGTAGACGTTTCCATCAGAGTTTATCCTTCACGGTTTGCACGTCACTGCGGAGCGATGTTGTCGTCCGTGCGAGTGTCAGATTGCTGCGTCTGAAGGCGGCCAGGCCCCGTGCGATCAACGCCCACGCAATGATGCCGATCATCGCCCCGACGATAATCGAAGCAAGCGCATTGGCGGTCGGCTCGGCAAATCCTTGTGCTACGAGCAACGCGGCCAGACCACTCACGATGGCGCCCAACAGGACGCCGACAGCTCCGATCGCCATGACCAATCCGATAAGAAGGATTTCAGCGCCGCTTAAAACATCCGATAGTTTTTCGGATGCTTCGGTTTTGGCTAAATCGATCTCCTTGCGCAAAAGACCGGTGACATCACGTAGAAGTCCGCCGATCAATTCGGAAAGAGGCGCATTCTCTGGGGTTTTAGTCATTTGAGGCGCCCCCGCTTGCAGAAGCAGCTCTCATCTTGGCCGATGTTTCGATTGGGCGAACTTCATCGCCTCGTTTGGCGGAAGCGATCAAAAATCGACTTGCTGATAGTCCGGCAAGCGCCGCGATTGCGAGGAAGGCGATCGGCTGCTTGCGTCCGAAGTTCTCGGCCAGAGTGGCAATCTCGCCAAGGTCCTTGCCCTCGATCTTTTCGGCGACAGCTGCGACGCTTCGGCCGATCTCGCGGGCGTAGCGGCCGACCTGTCGCTGATCAGAGCTTTCGAGCTCTGCCCCGACCTTCTCCAAGGCGGCCGCGACGCCACTAACCTGATGACCGACAAAGTGGGTTTGTTCGGAAACCACCTCGTCCACCTGCTGAATAACGGCTCCGGAGCCCTCCTTGATTATCTGCCTCGTCGAGCTGATGTCTTCGCTCAGCTTGTTTTTAAAGTCAGTGACGGGTGAGGTGTCTGGAGAAGGACTGGGTTCCGCTGATGGAAGGGAAAATTCGTTAGTCATCGAGGGCCTCCATAGATGATTGTGGTGCCGAACCTCGATCTTGTAGTTTTGTTCCCGATGACAAACTTTGTGTGGGAAAGAGCTTCGGTGCCGACCGCCTGGGGCGTGTGATCACTCACTGGCGGCGGAGGTCGCGTCTCCAGTTGGAACGAGTATTGTCAGATTCGGAGATAGTTGAGTTTGCACCCCTGGCAAATTTGTCCTCCGGGCATCCGACCTCTTTTGCGAGCTTCGCGAGGGCGGATGGCCTAGGAGCCTTGCCATGTTCTGGCGACCGCGGTGCCGGCGGAAATCCTGGGTTCTCGGCGTCCTGCCACATCACTCGAAGCCGCTCGCCTGCAGGTTGGTTTCTGCCTTCGTTTTGCTATCTAACTGGTCTTTGACACCTATGGGCCCATTTGCCCTCATTAGAGGGTCACGGCGACGTCCCTCAGAGACGCCGCCATGACTGACCTTTAGCTCTTGATTGCGATGCGCTTGACCTGCGACTGCGCTTTCTCGCTCTTCGGCAAGGTCACGGTGAGCACACCATTCTTGAAGATGGCATCGACTTGATCTTCCTTGACCTCGACGCCGAGCGGAATGCGGCGCTCGAAGCGGCCGTAGTAGCGCTCAGAAAATTGGCGGTCCTTGTCCTCGGTTTCCGACTGCTTTTCGCCTTTCAGCGTCAGCACGCCATCATTGAGCAGGACTTCGATGTCCTTCTCCTGAAGGCCGGGGACCTCGGCCGTCACCTTAATCTCCTTTTCGTTATTGGAGACCTCGACGCTCGGCCATCCGCCACCGAAGGTATTGGCGCTACTCAATGACGGCAGGCCCGAACCGAAGCCACGCAACACGTCGTCGAACAACCGGTTTACCTCGCGATGCAATGACAGGAACGTATCCCGGTCGTCATCACGCAAAAGGCTTGGAACCTGATGGCCGTTGGTCCGGCTCCAAGGTATTAGATCACGGACACCCATGTCTTTACTCCTTTCTATTGGCTCGGCCTCTTCCATCGGTGCCGGGCATCGCCCGCACCTTTGCCTTTCCCGGAAGGCTTACGCCGCTTGTTTCTCTGCTTCGATCTGCTTCGTCTCGACCTTGGGCAGCGCCTGATCTGTCTTGATCTCGATCTGACGCGGCTTCATCTCCTCGGGGATTTCGCGCTTGAGATCGATGCTCAAGAGACCGTTTGCGAGACCGGCACCCACGACCCAGACGTGGTCGGCAAGCTCAAACCGGCGCTCGAAGCTCCGGCCGGCGATGCCATGGTGCAGATACTGGACGTCTTCGGCGCTCGGCTTCTGCCCCGCAACGACAAGCATGTTCTGCTCCTGAGTCATCGTCAGTTCGTCCTGGGAGAAGCCTGCTACCGCCATTGTGACGCGGTAGGCGTCATCGCCGGTTTTTACGATGTCATAGGCTGGCCAATTATCCCTGGTCTCGATGCGACTTGCCGGTTCGAGGGCGTTCAACATTCGCTCAAAGCCGATGCTTGAGCGAAACAGGGGCGAGAAGTCGAGGTTTGTCCTCATAGCCATATCCTCCTTTGAAGCAACATGGATACAAGGAGGCGCCAAAAAGCATTAGCGCCTCCTGGACTTTTTGCCGATTCTTTCGGAATTGATTAATATAATTCAGCTGGTTACGGATTCAAGAGGAGCGGAATTCCGCCCAAAAAAAATGGACGTTTTTGCCTTCTCCTCCATATGAACCAGATCAATGCTTTTCGCGAGAAAGGAGCCAATCAGACATGACCATGACTTTGCAAGACGTCGTCGCTGTCCTTGGTCCAGTCGACGAAACTCTCGTGAGCGCGGTTATCGCGACCGGTGCCACTCAAGCCGAACTGGCGGAGGCGTGGGCCTGGATTAGCAACGACGAGGCCTTAATGGGAGAAGGGCGCCGTCTGCCCACGGGAAGGGTCGCTACGCTTGCCGATCTACTGAAGGATGACGAAGACGAAGAAATAGAATAGCTCGCTGGATCGGAGCAATAATCGTAAGGCAGGCCAGCCAAGATCAAGCGGTTCGCATCCACATGCGTTGGCGATCGTCAGCTCGGATAGAGTTGCCGGCCGAGGTGGTTGACGAGCGATTGAAGATCTGGCGGCAATGTTGCAACGTTTTTTCTTTCACGGGCCGCCTGCAGCCGGATCATGTCGAACGCGAGGACATGAATAGTCGAAATCTCGCGGTTTCCGGATTCCAACTGCTGGATTTCCACCAACGGCAGGCCAAGCCGGTTCGCGAGCTCCGCCTGCGTAAAATCCAGTTGCTCACGGGCTTGGATAAGTTCTGACGCTTTCATCGCGGCACCTCCGTCATTACCGCTTCTGGGTGTTTCAGTGCCTCAGCTCAAGGTTTGGCTTTTAGCGCTGAAACCTGATGAAGCTCTCGGAGCAGATCTTGAATCACATCATTTGAATCCCCCGGGACCGCGAAGGCAGGCAGCCTGCGCAACTGCCGCTTGACAACGGGATGGGACGCGTACCGGATCACGAGATGTGTCAGTGCTTCATGGTGCTTCTCTGTCATGGCTTGGCAACGCGGCAAAGGCAAGACTGTTCCACATCTCACGAACCATCCGCCTCACAAGATGAGGGTGATCTCCGAGGGCGCCGTTTGAGAAGAGCCGCAAGTCAATGTCTGTTGACCGCGCCAGCCGGCCGTCGTCGCTCGCAATTGCGAGACGATAGGGCCAACCGAACATTACCAAACGTTAGGTGGCCGTCTGAATTCGGATATCGCCCCGACGATCGATTACCTCCACGACGACATTTCGGCCGGAGCGGCGGAGGCTAACATCGGCCGAACCCGATCCGATCAGCAGGTGTCGCAATGTCACCTCGTCGAGGAAGGTTGGAAGCCGCGGTTCCCTAAAGCTGATCTGCAGCGCATTTGGATCGAAATCGAGACCAAGGCAGGATTGCAGGAGTGATAGGGAAGCTGCCGCCGCCCATGCCTGCGGAGAGCAGGCGACCGGATAGAAAGTCGGTCCCTGCGCCCGCTGACGTGGCATCCCGCAGAAGAGTTCGGGAAGACGCCGCAGGTCGATATAGGTCGAAGCTGCAAACAGTCCTTCGAATATCCGTGCCGCTTCCGCCCGATAGCCGTAGCGCGCAAGGCCGCTGGCAATCAGAGCATTATCATGCGGCCAGATCGAGCCGTTGTGGTAGCTCATGGGATTGAAGCGCGTCTCTGTGGCGGCGATGGTGCGGATGCCCCAGCCGCAGAATGAGGAACCGCTCATCAACGTGCGGGCGACCTGTTTTGCGCGCTCCGGATAGGAAATACCAGTGAAGAGGGCATGTCCTGCGTTGGAGGAGCGGACCCGGCACGGCCTCTTGTCGCCATCGAGTGCCAAAACGTAGGTTCCGAGCTCCTCGTCGAAAAAGGCAGCATCGAATGCTTGGCGCAGACCTTCTGCCCTTGCGATGAACCTTGCAGCACGGTCCGGCCGGCCGAGCCGACGGAAGATCTCGGCGGCGCACTGCCAGGCGCCGTACACATAGGCCTGCACCTCGGCGATGGCGATCGGCCCGCTGGCGAGCGTTCCATCAGCATGAAAAACGGAATCGTGGCTGTCTTTCCAAGCTTGGTTAATCAGTCCTTCTGCGGTCAGTCGTCCATATTCAACGAAGCCGTCGCCGTCGCGATCGCCATGCTCGTCAATCCATGTCAGCGCCGCCTCGACATGCGGCAAAAGACGACTGGTGGTAGCAAGATCACCGGTCCTTTTGAGATATTCGCCAGCCAGCACGACAAACAGAGGGGTCGAATCGACGCTGCCGTAATAGCGCCGAAAGGGCACCTCTCCGAGTTCGGCCATCTCCCCACACCGGACTTCATGAAGGATCTTGCCTGGTTCGGCATCTGACGCTGGATCCACCTCCGTCGCCTGATTGGCAGCCAAATGACCAAGAACGCCGCGAGCAATCTCGGGATCCAGCCAAAGGGTTTCGAGCGCGGTGATGAGCGCGTCGCGTCCGAACACTGTGCTGAACCAGGGGATGCCGGCATAAGGATAAGGCCCCTCAGGTTTATCGGTCATCAGCATATAGAGGTCGGAGATGCTGCGGCGCGCAACTTCATTGAAGATTTCATTTGACGTTATGACCGACGCCGCACGCGAGGAAGATTTCTGTAACGCCCTACGCGCATCCCGCAGTGCAACGAAAAAGGAGCGAAAGCTCGGGCTCAGTGCTTCGCCTTGGTCACAGCCAATTTCGATGAACAGCGAGCGGGTCTCATGGGGCGCGAGATCGAGTTCATAGGTTAGCAGATCGCTTCGAACCGCATCCGGCTGTGGATCGAAGGACAGGCGCGTCGACCGTTTGCGCCCGTCCAGGCCAATATAGGAGAGAAGGACGCGGTCCTGCTCAATAACAGTTGGAAAACGGCGTCCTTTTTTTGCCCTGACGGTTCCTCGAACCTCGAATAGATCGGCGAAGTCTGCGCCGAACGCGATATCGATGCGGATACGTTGCGGTCGCTCGTCAAAGTTCTTCACAGTCAGTCGCTCGTAGCAATGGGCCTGCCAAAGAAAGCGGGTCCTGCGCAGATGAACAAGGTCGTGGCCGAGGAGGAGCTTGCCGTTGTCGTCGAAGAGATCGGGGTTGGTGAGGTCGCAGGTCAGGGTGGCGTTGTCATCGCGCAACGTCGACGACAAAAGCATCGGCCGCTTACCGTTGACCGTCAGATAGAGGTGCGAGAGATAACGCGTATCCCGATGGAACAGGCCCTCCGGGCTGCCAGGCCCGGAAAGCGCGTCCCCATTGTGGTCGAAGACAGCAAAGGTGTCGCCGTGCTTCAGCGTGCGTGGCCGGCGTTCCTGCAACGACGCGGCAGCCGGAATGAAGAACTGCGCGATGGGCGCTGCCGGACCTGCCGACGCGGCGGGCGGATCGTTCGTGGAGGCGGTCGACATAGTTTCTCCTCAAGGCTCAGGCGACGATCTGAAGGTCGGGCGCGCGACGGTTTGGCCGGTGAAGCGGAGCTGCGTTGGCACGAACCCCCGGCAGGCTGCGGTAGATGTCGAGATAGTCCCGCGCCATCCGTTCCGCCGTAAAGCGCTTCTCGAAGGTCGCCCGGACCTTTCGCCGATCAAGCCGAAGCGCCCATTCAACGTTCTCGACCGCCTCGGTAACACTGTCGACCAGTATGCCGGACAACCCATTGTCGATAACTTCCGGGGCCGATCCACAATTGAAGGCGATGACCGGTGTGCCGCAGGCCATTGCCTCGATCATCACCAGTCCGAAGGGTTCGGGCCAGTCGATCGGGAATAGCAGCGCGCCGGCATTGCCGAGGAATTCAGCCTTTTCGAGCTCATTGATCTCGCCGATAAATTCGACATTCGCGTGGCTGTTCACCATCGGTTCGATCACTGTCTCCCAATAGGCTTTGTCCGCATTGTCTATTTTGGCCGCCATTTTCAGCGGCATGCCGACCTTTGCGGCGATCTCGATCGCCCGATCCGGACGCTTTTCCGGCGAGATGCGCCCAAGGAACGCAAGGTAGTTGCCTGTGG
The DNA here is from genome assembly GCF_000271845.1 of Rhizobium leguminosarum bv. trifolii WSM2297. Next base: position 912,201 of record NZ_JH719393.1, read on the forward strand.
GTTTCGCGGTAAAGGGGAGGATATCGCTGGCAAGCCCGTGGTAGACCGTTCCTACCCACTTGACCGGTGGCATCGGTCGGCGCTGATCGTTCGAGATCGAAACCAGCGGAATATCAGGGAAGGCTTTGTAGAACGGCTTGAGGTCGGGTAGGTCGAGCCGCCCATGCAGCGTCGTGACCGTGCGGTCCGCAAACTCCCCAATCAACGGGAAATGCAGGAGGTCCGTGTGGAAATGGAGGACATCGAACTGATGCGCCTCCCGGCGGACTTGCTCGAGCATCACGACGTGGTGCGGCAGATGTTCCTTGACCGCAGGGTCAAGCCGCAGCGCGACGTCCGAACATGTCACCAGTCTGGCATTGGTGACGGAATCGCCGCTGGCAAAGAGTGTGACCTCGTGGCCTTGGGCGACAAGTTCTTGGGTAAGGTAGGAAACGATACGCTCGGTTCCCCCATAAAGCTTCGGTGGAACACTTTCAGCAAGCGGTGCGATCTGGGCGATCTTCATCGGCAAAACCTCCTCAGTTGAGCAAAGAGTCGACGGCAAAAATCATGCATTTGGAGCGGTCAGGTTTCAAATCGGTGTGGGCGACGTCCTCCTTTCCAGTAGCTGCACAGCCCACTGCCTCCAAAGCGGAGCGCCTGCGGTCTGCGGCGAGTTCTGTGGTTTTTGAAAGACTCGAAAGGACATTGATCCTGCGACTGCGGACCGTCCTTGTCCAACATCTTCAGTGCTTGGATGATCTCATCATATGACACCGGTTTATCCGTTCCCGGATAAAGGCGAAGCGCTGGCGTTGACTCGATGGCAAAGCAGTCGGATGCCCACGAAGCCAGGATCGCCCGCTTCTCGTCAACGCTGATGTCGTTGATCGCCAGCACGTCAAGGGGGTGATCGAAATGTTCAGCCGGATGGAGCAACTGCGCGGCAGCGATCGCCGCCGGCGCTTGCTCCGAATTGATGACATTTTCCTTTCTCATAGCTTGCTCCATTGATCTTGACCGATGGAACTGATGGATTGGTGAAGGGGAGGCCGGCAGTCGTCGGACCGCGCGGACCTCTCCCCTGTTAGCCTTAGAAGTCCATACCGGCACCTGCAGGCATGACCGGAGCGGGTTCCTTCTTTGGCTTTTCAGCAATCATTGCTTCCGTCGTCACCAGAAGGCCGGCGACCGAAGCCGCATCTTGAAGAGCAGTGCGAACGACCTTGGCCGGATCGATGACACCGTCAGCATAGAGATCACCATAGTTGCCGGTTTGGGCGTTCCAGCCATACGAGTAGTCGCTCTTCTCGCGCAGCTTGCCCACGATCACCGAGCCTTCGGCCCCGGCATTCTCAGCGATCTGGCGCACCGGGGCTTCGATTGCACGGCGGACGATCTCGACGCCGACCCTTTGATCCTCGTTCGGCGTATCGAGATGGTCGAGCGCTTTAACAGCACGCAGCAGCGCAACGCCGCCGCCAGGGAGGATGCCTTCCTCGACGGCTGCGCGCGTCGCATGCAGTGCATCGTCCACCCGATCCTTCCGTTCCTTGACTTCCACTTCCGTCGAGCCACCGACACGGATCACGGCAACGCCGCCGGCGAGCTTGGCAAGGCGTTCCTGCAGCTTCTCGCGGTCGTAGTCGGAGGTCGTTTCTTCAATCTGGGCCCGGATCTGCGCGACGCGGCCATCAATCTCGCTTTTCGAACCAACACCATCGATGATGGTGGTATTCTCCTTCTCGATCGACACCTTCTTTGCCCGGCCGAGCATGTTCAACGTCACATTCTCGAGCTTGATGCCGAGGTCCTCCGAGATGACAGTGCCGCCCGTCAAGATGGCGATGTCTTCGAGCATTGCCTTGCGGCGATCGCCAAAGCCGGGTGCCTTGACGGCAGCGATTTTAAGCCCGCCGCGCAGCTTGTTGACGACAAGGGTCGCAAGCGCTTCTCCTTCGACGTCCTCAGCAATGATCAGGAGCGGCTTGGCCGACTGCACGACAGCTTCCAGGACGGGCAGCATCGACTGCAGGTTGGAGAGCTTCTTCTCGTGGATGAGGATATAAGGGTCCTCGAACTCGACGCGCATCTTCTCCGCATTTGTAACGAAGTAGGGGCTAAGATAACCGCGATCGAACTGCATGCCTTCGACCACTTCGAGTTCCGTCTCCGCCGTCTTGGCTTCCTCGACGGTGATGACACCTTCGTTGCCGACCTTTTCCATCGCTTCTGCAAGATAACGGCCGATCTCGGAATCGCCGTTGGCCGAAATGGTGCCGACCTGAGCGATTTCGGAATTGTTGGAGACTTTGCGGGCGTTGGTCCTTAGTTCCTTGACGACGGCGTCGACGGCAAGGTCGATGCCGCGTTTCAGATCCATCGGATTCATGCCCGCCGCCACGGCTTTGGCGCCTTCTTTGACGATCGCCTGGGCCAGAACCGTGGCGGTCGTGGTGCCGTCGCCGGCAAGATCGTTGGTTTTTGAGGCGACCTCGCGCAACATCTGTGCGCCCATGTTTTCGAACTTGTCTTCAAGCTCGACTTCTTTTGCCACGGTAACGCCATCCTTTGTGATGCGCGGAGCACCAAAGGACTTGTCGATGACGACGTTGCGACCTTTCGGGCCGAGCGTCACCTTGACCGCATTGGCGAGTATGTCGACGCCGCGAAGCATCTTATCCCGGGCTTCAGCATTAAACTTGACTTCCTTGGCAGCCATTTCGGCACTCCTTTCTCGGCAGCTCTTGACTGTTTAAGTCGCTTACGCGGCTTTCTTCTCCGTGGCCTGGGCTTCGATAACGCCCATCACATCGCTCTCCTTCATGATCAGAAGGTCCTCACCGTTGATCTTGATCTCGGTCCCCGACCATTTGCCAAAAAGGATGCGATCACCGGTTTTCACGTCGAGCGCCTCGATTTGACCTGCATCATTGCGCGCGCCGGGGCCGACGGCGATGACCTCGCCTTGCTGAGGTTTTTCCTTTGCAGTATCGGGAATGATGATGCCGCCTTTGGTCTTCTCTGCGGATTCGACCCGGCGGACGAGAATGCGGTCATGAAGCGGTCGGAACGACATGTTTCCTCCAACGGCAAAACAATGATGATGTTGTTCCCCTACCGAACCGGATGACCAGTCCGGGCGGGTGCCAATCCTCATCTTCGGAGCAATCGGCGCGATCGATTTGGTTTCGAATAAATCCGGTTTCAAGAGGGTAGCCAGAAAAAATTAGCACTCCCAGTTATTGACTGCTAAGTTCCTGTAATTAAATAATGATTTCAATTTTGGGCCAAGAAGGCGGGCGCAGTCAAGGAAGCAACCGCATGGGAGTCATCCGGTTTTGCGGGGTGTTTTGCGGAGACAACCGAAGCTGGTTTGCCGTTGCACCCAGGATGATGCCGGCAGGTCTAAGGTCCGAGAAAATATTCAGATAGCTTGTCGGCGCCGTCGCGGCAGGGAAACTTGAATGGTCGCGTTGGCTTCGTTGGCGAAGATCAGCTGCCGGTTTCGGCGTCTACACCGGTTACATGAACCCCCCACAAGAGCCGGATGCTTCGCCGGCGGGCTCGTCGATCGCCATCTGCACATCTCCCAAATGGCACTCGCTGGGAGCGTCACATTTCGGCTTTCAATTGTCGGTTTGATGTTCTTTTTATGTTCGCCCATGGCAGGAAGTCACTCATCAAGAGTGCACAACAGCTTTTAGCATGGCTGCGGACCGCAACAAAAAAGCCCCGCGACACGGGTAGTTAGGGAAGTGAGACCACGCGGGGGAACGGACAGAAGTGAGAGGCTTGCGAACAGGCCCCTCTCGCATGGTCCCAGCGCGATAACGATAGGCGATGCGTCTGGTTCCGCAATTGCGGACATGGCTTCGTCAGAGGGTTACGCGTTGCTTATCCGGGCCGTTGTTCCCGTATGCCGCAGCCCCTCATACGTACGCTTCCGTACTCGCGGTTGAAATCGCAGGTTCGCCGGTTAGGATCGGCTGACCCAATCGGGAGGAATGCGGATGACCCAGCATTCGGGGATTACGAAGCCGGCGCTGCAGCCTGATGACGTCGCCATGCTGAAAGCTGTTCTCAGGCAGTGGTGTCAGGAAAATTCATGTGACATTGACAGTTCGGCGGCGCAGCACGTCGCAAGGGAGCTCGTTTCCTGGTTCGAATGTGGTATTCGCAGTCAGCATAAACTCAGCGGCCTGATGCGGCACATGCATCTGGAGTCGAGAAGTTCCCCGATTTCCACGCGTTAGTGGGTCAGCGGCCAGCCATGCAATGGCGAGTTGATGGCTATAATGGAAAAAGCCGGCGCAATTCTTCGATCGCTGCCGCATGTGGTACGGCCGCGCCTGCCACTTTACCACGGCGGTGGTCGTCCTCAGTTGAAGGCAATCGCGCCGACCCTGACGTGGGCTATCTGCGCAATAGAGCGACAAGCGATGTCGGTATCTCGACTGAAAAAAAATTCATTGCCGCACCGATGATCACCGCCCACACGACTATCAGGAAAATGAGCGCCGCAATCCTGATTTCGACTGGTTGCATGTATTGCTCCATCCCAGCATATGCGTCCCCCCGGACCAATCCTTTTATCCCTCGCGCAAATTCGCTATGCCCGAGGATGATGCGCGACCGCAGAGCGCGCCGGCGCGTGCGGCGCCGAAGTCTTGGCCTTCCCCAAGCTGATGTCGCTTTGACCGGTCAGATCGCCGGACATCGCCCTGTTGCTGCGTTCGAGATAATGCCCATCAAGGAAGGAGCTGTAGGCGTCTGCGATGCCCTCCTTCAGACCGATCTTGGGAGACCAGCCGAGACTGCGAAGCTTGTCGACGCTCAAGAGTTTACGCGGCGTGCCATCTGGCTTGGTAAGGTCGCGCGTGATCTTGCCTTCGAAACCAACGACCTTGGAAACGAGGTGTGCCAAATCAAGGATGGCAATGTCTTCGCCAGAACCGACGTTGACATGACTTTCGGCAGAATAGGTCTTCATGAGATGGAGGCAGGCGTCGGCGCAATCGTCGACATGCAGGAATTCGCGGCGCGGCGTGCCAGTACCCCAGATGCATATCTCTCGCTGCCTGTTGATCTTGGCCTCATGCGCCTTGCGTATGAGCGCCGGCATGACGTGGCTTGAGTCGAGGTCAAAATTGTCGCCTGGACCATAGAGATTGGTCGGCATGGCCGAGACGAAATCCTTGCCGTGCTGTTTGCGATAGGCAGCGCAGAGCTTTAAGCCGGCGATCTTGGCGATCGCATACCATTCATTCGTCGCCTCCAGCGATCCCGTCAGCAGTGCCTCTTCAACGATCGGCTGATCGGCCAATTTCGGATAGATACAGGACGAGCCGAGAAACATCAGTTTTTCGACGTCAGCATTATGGGCCGCGTGGATGACGTTCGCTTGAAGAACCAGGTTGTCGTAAAGGAAGTCGGCCGGATAGGTCGCGTTGGCAAGAATACCGCCCACCCGCGCAGCCGCCAGGAAGACGGCGTCGGGACGATTCGTGCTCATCCAGGCCTCTACCTGCTCTTGACGTCTGAGATCGACCTCGGCGCGGGTGGCAGTCAAAATCTCGCAGCCCTCGGAGGCGAGACGCCGCACGATCGCAGAGCCCACCATGCCGCGGTGGCCCGCGACATAGACCCTTTTTCCGGCAAGGCTGTAGATCACCTCAGGCATAGGCAAATCCCCTGGTGACACCGACCGACGGGACATTTCGTGCCATGACTTTCAGATCCTCGCGAACCATCTCCGCCACCAGCTGATCAAGACTGGTCTCATGTTTCCAGCCAAGCTTCGTGTGCGCCTTCGTCGGATCGCCGATCAGAAGATCAACTTCTGTCGGACGGAAATAAGCGGGATCGATCTCCACCACACATCGGCCGGATGTCTTGTCGTACCCCTTTTCCTCGACCCCCAGGCCACGCCAATCGATCGGCATGCCCACCCTGGCGAAGGCCTTGTCGACAAAGGAACGAACCGAGTGCGTTTCGCCGGTCGCAAGGACGTAGTCCTCCGGTTCGTCCTGTTGCAGCATCAGCCACATGCCGCGGACATATTCACGTGCATGTCCCCAGTCGCGCTTGGCATCCAGATTGCCGAGATAGAGCCGTTCCTGCAGTCCGAGATGGATCGCAGCCGCCGCCCTGGTGATCTTGCGGGTCACGAATGTTTCGCCGCGGATCGGGCTTTCATGATTGAACAGAATGCCGTTCGAGGCGTGCATGCCATAGGCCTCGCGATAATTGACCACGATCCAATAGGCGTAGAGCTTGGCCGCCGCATAGGGTGAGCGAGGGTAAAAAGGCGTCGTTTCGCTCTGCGGGACTTCCTGGACTTTGCCGTAGAGCTCTGAGGTGGACGCCTGATAGAAGCGGGTCTTCCTGGTCAGGCCCAGGAGGCGAATGGCTTCAAGCAGTCGAAGGGTGCCGGTTCCATCGGCGTTCGCCGTATATTCCGGCGTCTCGAAGGAGACTTGAACGTGGCTTTGTGCGGCAAGATTATAGATCTCGTCGGGCTGCGTTTCCTGAACGACCCGGATAAGATTGGTTGAATCCGTCATGTCCCCGAAATGCAGGATAAAGCGGGGGTTCTCGATATGCGGATCCTCGTAGAGATGCTCGATGCGGCTGGTATTGAAGGACGACGAACGCCGCTTCAGGCCGTGAACGATATAGCCTTTCTCCAAGAGCAATTCGGCCAGATACGCACCGTCCTGACCTGTTATGCCCGTAATCAGTGCAACTTTTCGATTGTCTCTCATTCCTGTATCCATGATTGCCCTCTAACTCGAATACCAATGCAGAAGAAAATGATGTTTCACGGTTCGGACAATCTCAAGAATTGAGAGATTACCTTTATGTGTGTTGTATTCAGGCTTTTGATCGTAGTATTTCATCAGAGATTTCGAAAAAAGCTCCGAGTCACTGAAGTTATACAATGCGTGAGTTTTGGGATTTACGTTGTTGATCGCGACAAGGATTTCCGAGTTTCGCGAGCTTTTCATTTGCTGGAGGCCGAATTCGAACGCGCGGCGGCTCGTCCTTCCCCATCTGACAACTGCCAATGTTCTTTCCGTCAGGGCAGTCAAATGCACGGTATCTGTCGAGACGAGCACAGGCGCGCTGTCGAAGATGACAATATGGCCGGCCGCGCCTGCCATCTCGATGATTTCTGCCATGCCATTCGAACGGGTGCGCCGCTGGAGACGGGATTTGCCCGATGGAATGAAGTGGATACCGCTTGGATGGCGGTAGACGATGTCGCGGATATCCGCCTGCCCATTCAGGAATTCGCTCAATCCGTGCGTTAGTTCCGACCGGAAAAACGAATCGAGCTTTCCCCGGCGAAAATCGGCATCAACCAGGAGCACCGGAATTGCTGCTGCGGCAAGTTCAATAGCCAGCGATCTCGCGACAAGCGACTTGCCTTCTCCGCTGTGAGCCGACGTAACGACGATACTGTTCGGCAACTTGCCGCCACTGGACTGTTTGAGTGAAAGTACCACGGTACGGATTGCTTCGTCGAACATCGGGACCGGCATATGGTCGAACATCGTTTTCGAATTTTCCCTCCGTGCCAGACGCGGGATAAGTCCAGCCGGTATCGTGCGCGGTGTTCGAGCGATTTGGTCGAAACTCCGGACCGTCCGGTCCCACATTTCGATCACGAAAGCAGCCGTTACGGCTGCTGAGATGGCAGCCAGGAGGGCGCCCACCAGATAGAAAAGCCGTCCACGTCCCTGTGACACGAGCGGCACTGAAGCCGGTGAGAAAACCTCCAATTCCGCCCCAGGCAGCTTGGCCTTGGCGGCAAGGTCACGGCGCTGGTCCTCAAGCTTGTCGAGAGCCGCTTGCTCCTTTTCGGCAATACGCTGCAGGCGCGTCAATTCCGTCTGCGCCAGAGCGTCGCGTGTGCGTTTTTCCTGGGCGACTGCCAAGATGGATTGCACTGCGTTGGCTTCACGATCAAGCGCGACCAGCTTGGCACGCATTGTTTGAAGATATTGCTTGTTCGCAAGGTCGAGATCGAGACGGGATTGTTGGATCTTCTCGCGTAAATCCACCACGGCCTCGGCGTTGCCGTCATACGTCTGAAGAAGACGGGCGAGATCTTGCTCCTGAGCGTGCAGATCGCGCTGCTTTGTGGCAATGCTGTCTGGGACGACGATATTCTGCACTGCGACCGAAGCGTCATTCGCTGCTGCCAGCATGGATATCGTCGCCTTTACCTCCATCCGGCTTTCCTCGATTTTCCCTTGGCGGCCAGTGACTTCCAGCAGTGTTTTTATACGTTCATCCTGAGCGTCTTCTCTCGATACGATGTCCATCGATTCTTGATAGTTGCGGGCAGTGTCGCGAGCAATATCCGAGCGAACCTGCTGTTCGGTGATGCGCTGTCGAATCCATTCTTCCGCTGCATCGAGGCGGCCACTGACACTGTCCTTGCGCTCATCGAGGTAAATGCTGACGACCCGATTCGGAACCGCGGCTGCGAGTTCAGCATCAGTCGCAGTGAAGCTGATCTGGATAACTTCACTCTTCTCTTCGTGCCAGACGCCGAGCGCTTGATAAAATTCCGGGATAGTGGCTTCGAGGCCGTCTCCCACCGGAGCGGATTTTTTCGTGTCGAACAGGCCGCGCAACTTCGCCCGGATCCTCTCAATGAACGAGATTTTCCGCAGCGCTGGATTGAATTCCGGTAGCGCGTTAAGCCGCATTTCGCGGACGACTCGCTCTGCGATGCTTCTGGATAGAAGCCGCTCAGTCTCCGACTTCACGTCAAGGAGATCACCGCGGCTGGTGTCGTCTGCACCAAGCGCGTTCGCGAGGGGCTGGTGGACAATCAATCGGGCCCAGGCCTGATAGGTGGGCTTCAACCCAGAGATCATATTCACCGCGGGCACCATCAGCAGCACGGTTATCGTGATGATCATGATCATTCTGCGCCGGACGAGGCCAATAGCGGATGCCAGATCGAAGTGGTCTGCCTTGGTCTCGGCCTGAAAGCGAGGATCATAGCGCATCGGTGAGATCGGAAGGTTGCGGTCCGGTGGAACAGTTGAAATCGTCATCGTGCGCCAACCATTGCTTGAGGTTTGGCGGAAACGGTTTCGTAAAGTTTCTCGAGTGACCGCATATATGCCCTCATGCTGAAATGGTTGAGATAATGCGTGCGCCCCTGGACGGCGAGGCGGATGCAGATTTCAGGATCGGAAACCAGCTTGGCCAGGGCCGAAGCCAGGGCATTCTGGTCTCCGACGGGGACGAAGATCCCGGTTTCACCGTCGGTTATGACTTCATCATGTGCCCCAACCCGCGTGGTAACGACCGCGAGCCCGTGGGACAGCCCTTCGAGCACCGCCATCGCCAGACCTTCGGCGTGCGAGGGCAAAACCAGGATATCTGCGCGCGCGCACAGGGCCCGTGCCTCACCGGCGTCAAGCCAGCCGGGCATCTCTACCAGATCTGAAAGCGCCATAGCGTCGGCCTGACGGCGATAATCCTCGACAGGGCCGTCACCTGCCAGCACAGCCCGCCACTGAAGTTCCTTCATGACCGGGTGGCTCAGGGCCGATAGAAGCTCGGGGACACCTTTGCGTTCGCTCAACCGGCCTAGGAATACGATCAACGGCGTCTGGCCGACGCGAATATTGTGCGCCCCGGGGTCGGGAACGCAATTATGGGCCACAAGCGTGCGAGCTTCGTCAACGCCAAGAAGTGCCGTCAGCGTCATGCGGTCGCGCTTGCCCAGGGCCACAACGCAATCGGCTTTCTGAAACATCCGACGAATAAGTCGCTTTTGACGGGGCGAGCGTTGCGCAAAGTCGCCGGCGTAATCGTAGTCGTGCAGGTGCAATATGTGGCTGCACCCGAACAAGCGGGCAGCCTCCGTCAGGATCAGTTTTCGCGACGTGCTGCCGCGGCCAGCGATATGGACATGGTGAATGCGGGCTGGCGCAACAATCCGGTCCTTTGCCATCGTCAGGATGGCGCCGAGCAGGCGGGCGGGGGACGTCAGCTTGGACCATCGAGCCCCTCTGGTATCGGTCACGAAATGTTTCGTGCCGGTCTCTTTCGCTGTCTCTGTTATATAGCCGACCAGCCTGCCAATGCCGCCGCCGTTCTCGCAGCCGCCTGGAACATAGTGGCGGACGCTAGCCGCGCTCCGTGCAGCCATTCGATTTCTGTCCGTAAGGGCCTCCGTCAGCATGAACCGACCACCTCCCGATAAACCGCCGCAGCCTGAGCGCCGACCCGTTCGGGCGAATTCGGTCCGTTGGCCCATTTGAGCGCCCGGTCACCGAAGCGATTTCTAAGCTCGCCGTTGTCCGCCAATGTCCTGATCGCTGCCGCAAGCTCTGTGGCATCGCCTGGAGGCACCACCAATCCCAACCCGTTGGGCTCAACGGTGCTCCGCAACTCGCCGACATCCGTAACGATGACCGGTTTGCCAAACGCGGCGGCAAGGTTGAGCACTCCGCTTTGCGACGCTTCCGTGTAGGGAAGCACGACGATGTCGGTGTCCAGGAAAAGCTGGGCGACCTCTGCATCCTCGATAAAGCGATTGCGAATATCATAGCGGCCGGGATCCCCCATAAGCGGCTTGAATATCGCCGGATCGTCGCCGCGGCCTGCGACCGTGATGCGCAGGTCGGGAAGCGCGTCCTTTAGCATCGCCTCGGCCCTGACCAGATGTTCCAGGCCCTTGTAGGCAAAAATCCGTCCGAAGAGCAGGACGCGCGTAGTTCCATCGGCTTCACGCGGCGTCATCTTCTGTCGCCGGGCGATTTCCGCATAACGAAGGATGGAGGGATGAGACAGGACATGGACGTGATCTGCGGATTTCGCGTATCGATCGAGAAGCAGCTGCTTCAGTCCCTCGCCGTGGACGACAAGATGTCCGGATTGCTTCACCATCAATTCGGGAGCCCAGACGGGCAGCGTACGCGTATCGGAATCGCCGGGATGGACTTCCACATCATGAACGGTTGTCACGAGCGGAATCGGGCGCCAGAACGGCACGGCAAGGTTCAGCCAAAGTGTAGAATTGCTGAGGAGGTGAATGAGATTCGGCTGCTCTCTCCGGATCAGAAGCGTAAGCTGGTACAGAAACCAGGGATTGGAGAGAGAACGGTGTCTCGGCCAGTCCAGAAGGTGCAGGTCGACAGCCGGATCGATGGAAGAGGCGAGATGCGCATAGCGCCGGCGTGGCACTGCCAGCACAACGTCCAGGTGTTGAGCAACGCCGCTGGCGAAGGCGATGGTATAGTCTTCCAATTCTGAAACCAGTAACAGCGCCTTCATTTCGCTGCCTCCGACAAGCCGGCGTCGAGGGCGAGCCGTGACAGGCCGCGTGCCGAGCGGAAACTATCGCGGATCCGCCTGAGCAGGTTCGGTTCGCCGGCAAAGAAAAGGCCTTCGACGGCAAGCTTGAGCCGGGTGCGTGCATCGGCTCCCTGCAGCTTTGCCGACGCAATGCGATAGGGATGGTGATCCGTCAGATGTAGTCTTGCCGGCAGTTCATGGGCTGAGAGAAACTGGTTCGTTGCTTCAACGGTATGCTGCCAGTGCGTCATCCGCCTCCTTAGTGTGGCGGCGTCTTCGGTCGATCGATACCAGTTGTTGTTGTGGATGCGATAGAATCCAAGCGGATCCGGCATGGCAATGACGTCCCCCAGAAACGGATAGATCCCCACGAGCCAGGCGTCGGCCGATATGCGGAATTGTTCGGGAATGTTCCCTGCAAAATTCCATGCGCTGCGGCGTACCGCGACGGCTGACGTCATCGGAAAAGGCCACCAGCCGGCCGAGCTGGTCAGGAGCGGCGACAAGGCGCCCGAGCACAGGGTTCGAGGGATCGGCTTAGACGTCGGCGTGCCATCGAGAAGCGTTGGCTGCAGTCGGTGATAAACGAGCGATGCTTGAGGGTTTGCCCGGAATGCTGCAGCAGTCGCCGACAGCTTGCCCGGAGCCCACCAGTCGTCGGCATCCAGAAAACAGAGGATCTCCCCTGTGCTTGATTCCACAGCGGTATTGATCGCAGCCGCCTGTCCTGCGTTCTCCTGAAAGATCACCTTCACTCGGCGGTCATACGCTTCCAGAACGGACCGCGACTGGTCGGTAGAGCCGTCATCGACGACGATTATCTCGACGTTACCTGCGTCTTGACTCAACACGCTATCTATCGCCCGCCCAACGAAGCGCGCGTAGTTGTAATTATTGATCAGGACACTGAGGGCCGATATCTCCATGACGCGCTCAGGCAGTTTGCCGCGATGCACCGCTGTAGAGCAGTGCAAAGTTGCTTAAGGGGTCGAGCTTTACGCAGCCAGTGAGCTTTGAAGCCAAAATACCTTGTCGGCCGAACAGGATCTTGCGAAGAGCCGATGAGATCGCTGCTGACAATGTCACGACGAGTAGAGCGCCCGTTGTGTTGCGCAGAGAACTAGGATTATGACGCAGAAACATAGAAATCCTAACCTTCCAGGCTTCGACTGCAGAGATCGCCTCTGTCAGAATTGTTGCCCCATTCCAGTGAAACCGCGGTTTACCCACCACGCTGCACAAGACATTCATCGGCACGGTAGCGGTGAACGGACACGCGCAACATCTGCTCTTAAGGGCAATTAGCGGACATGAAGACCCGTCTTTTGGGTACATGCCGGCTGAAAGTTTAGGTGCAACATCGTCTTTGGGTGTAGCCAGGGTGCATTGGGCTTAGCCCGCACCTCCCTAGGATAGGTTGACTGCGGATGTGGCTGAGTGATTGCTTGAGAGTATCGCAGCCATAAAGGCCGACACTTGTTTTTGATGTGCCGCGATCAACGGTCGCTTGTCTGTTCAATTCAGTCGGGACGGATAATGAGAGTAGATAGCCTCACAACTGCCAGCGGACCAACCATCAGTTGGCGGGCTATAGAATGCTGGGGTGCCGGGATATCCCTTTTTGTTCAGGCAGGCGCCTTTCTGCCTCTTATTCTTGCAAATGCCGACGGAGCGCTCAGCGATTCTGCCAGATCTATACTGCGCCTTACTTGCTTTCCGGTGTACTTATTTACAATTGTAATTTTGATACGAAATTTTCCGCAATTTATACTGGCAATAAAGCGAAATTTTATTATTCCCCTGATCCTCGCCGCGCCATTTCTGTCTACGTTGTGGTCAATAGATCCTACAACGAGCTTGCGGCGCGCAATCGGCCTTCTGTTTTGCCTGCTTCTTTCCTATGTCCTGGCGATACGTTTCACGCCTAGGCAGTTGCTGTTCCTGTTATTCGTGACCTTCGGAGCCTGTATCGTCCTCAGTGTGATTATGTCCGTGGTGTCACCAAACCTCGCCAACATGCCAGATGGTGCTATGCGGGGCGTCTTCATCCATAAGAACGTCCTAGGCTGGTACGCGTGTTTAATGATTTTGGTGGCGACGGCTGTGCTGATCGACGGGACGCTCGGTCTGCGGCGAACCGCATTCGTCTTGTTGGCTGCGGGTATCATCTGCCTTGCAAGCTCTGGATCGATGACCGCTATCATTGCAACGTCAGCGGCGTTTTGCCTGAGCGGCTTTTATTCCCTCCTGCAACGAAGCAGCAGCATCGGCCGCGTCGTCGTCGTCCTGCTTTTCGTTCAACTGTCTATCGGCATACTGATTTCGCTGCACGAGTTCCTGGTTCCAGCCCTCGAAGCGCTCGGCAAGGATGCGACTTTGACGGGCCGGGTGCCATTGTGGGAACTGGTTGATCGCGAAATATCCGATCGTTGGATGCTTGGCTATGGTTACCAGGCTTTCTGGACAACTGAGAATCCCGAAGCGACGCACATATGGTTAAAGTTGGGGTGGGCAGCACCCCACGCGCATAATGGATATCGCGATATCTTGTTGAGCTTTGGAATAATGGGAATGATCCCGTTTGCTCTGATGCTTCTCCATGCAATCCACCAGGGCGCGGTTCTTCAATGTCATGACCCGCAGTACGGGTGGCTGTGGCTCAATGTCCTTACGATCATGATCCTGGTGATGAATCTGACCGAGAGTTTTTTTCTGGTTCAGAATGACACCATCTTCATCCTCTTTACCGCAACCATCATTATGTTTTCGCTATACGCGCCCGTCGTTTCGAGCAGACATTCTCCACTTTGGCAGGCGCCCTCGCGAGACGTGACGAGCGGGGTGCAGATGTCATGAGGCGGTGGCGTTTTGGAGTGATCCTCAACTTTTTGCCTGTCCTGATCTTTCCGCAGCCCGCCAATCCGGCTTCAGTCGGGACAGAAATAGATGCGCCGGAGCGCCTTCAGATTCTTGTCAGGGAGGCGACTTGTGCGGAAGCTTCCGCGACCTTGCCAGCCAGGTTGAATGAGACTTCTTTAAGCGGCGTATTGAGCGGCGGCACCGGGGCGCGGACGGTATTTTACGTCTCTCCCGATGGCAAAGACACCTGGAGCGGCCTTCTTCCCGCAGCAAATCAGCAAGGGGGCGATGGCCCTTTCGCCAGCATTGAAAAAGCTCGTGACGCTGCCCGCGCGAAGGGCGGCACCAACACAATCGCGCTGGGTAAAGGCGATTACTACTTGACTCAGCCGATCGTCTTTGACTCTCGCGATACGGGCTTGATCCTCACGGCAAGATGCAATGAAGCGCCGATTTTGCATGGGGGACTACGCGTGGGCGACTGGGTGCAGCAGGCCGATGGTCGCTGGATGGCGCCTCTGAAATTGCCACCGGGTGAAGGGGTCGGTGACCTTTTCGTCAATGGGATACGACAAACCAGGGCTCGATTCCCGAACGCCCCCGCTGATGGCGATCCACGCAAGGGATGGTTGTTTGCTGCAAAGTGCCAGCCTGCCATCGACGTGTCGACAGCAAACACGCGCTTTTGTTTCCATGCCGGCGATCTGCCGGCAGTGAATGATATAAGTGGACTGGTCGCAGACATCGTTGGAGGGTATCAACCCGGAAGCCAGTGGGGCAATGATACGCTCCCAGTTGTCTCCATCGATGACGCCGGCCGGACCATCCATACCAAAGGCACAGGCTATTTCTTTACCGCAGAAGGCAGCCGCTATTTCCTTACCGGGGCCGAGGTCTTGCTCGATGCTCCTGAAGAGTGGTGGTACGACCTTGCCGCGGGCCAGCTTCACTATATCCCTGTCGATGGGTCGCTACCCAATTCCGTCGTCGTTGCTGGCATTCTGCCGACATTCTTCAAGCTGGATGGGGCTAATGGGATGGTCGTATCCGGGCTCGAGTTTAGAGATGGAGCGCCTGACGGCAGCGGCAAGTTCTATACCGAAACCAGAGGATTTGGCGCCATACGGATCGAACACGCTGACGGCGTCAAGATAGTCGGCAACAGCATCCAGAATGTTGGGGTCGGAGTCCATGTGACGGAGAGCAAGGATGCATTGATTGCCGGCAATGTGATTGCGGAAGTGGCTGGCAACGGGATCTACGTCGGCACAAACTATGGCACGTTCCTTAAGTCGAACGGCGCCAGGATCCTTTCAAACCATATCCATGACATCGGAAAGGTTTACATTGAAACCGCCGGAATATGGTTCCAGGCGGCCGACAATGTAAGGATCGCCGACAACCTGATCGAAAACACGGCGCAATTCGGAATCGCCGGCGGTTCGCTGTGGGGTTCCAGTGACGCCGTCTATAACGCTGTCATTGAGCACAACATCATCCGTAATGCCAATCGGCAGACGGCAGATGGCGGCGCCATCAAGATGATGGGCGAGCAGGCCGACTCTCTGAACAGCACCATCCGCTCCAATCTCGTGACCGGGACCGGTCATCTGATGAACAGGGCCGATGGGACCTTCTGGCCTTCCGGTTATGAGAATACCAGGGAGTGGCCGTCTCCAGTCAGCTGGGCGATCTATACGGATGGGAAGGCAAGCGGGATTCGTATCGAGGGAAATACGCTCTCGGGTAATGTCACGGCGATCGGTATCAACGGCGGTTGGAGCAACCTGGTGACAGGAAACGTCATCACACACGGATCGGGCGCGGCTTTTCGTGTTGATGATGGCACCGGCAGGGGTTGGCGTCCGCCATGGGCACGCCCCAATCGTATTGAGGAGAATATTGTATCGGTTGACAGTGACAGCGGCATGGCCGCGTATGTCAACGCTCCCGATCTTGGGCTTGGATTTGTGCAATTCGCGCGCAACCGCTACAGCGGCAACTTGAACAACCAGAGCTTTCGAATAGATCCGAGGATCATGCGTTCGGGAGAATTTGGTAGTCTAGGTGATCTTCAAAAGGCTGGGGCGGACACCGGAAGCATGGTCGCGCCCTCCGAGCAATAAAAGGCGCCGGGACGAGGGGTGTTCTGCGGCTATAAAGTCCGCAGAAGCCCTGCCGATCCGCGAATGAACGATCGCGTCAAGGTGAAAGTCATCTGAGGGTCAGGCGAAGTTGCAGCCAGATCGCTTTGGAGATCTTCTGGCTCCTGTCAACCAGCGTCGGCATTTGCCCGCATGTTCGTTCCGCACATTAAATGATGGCATTGCCGCGCGCACGCGCGGGCCCCTTTCGGACATGCTCTTTACCAGGCAGTGGAGATGAGATTTCGGTCGAAGCTTCAATTCGCGGGCGGCCCTTCATTCCGATATTGGTGCGTAATTTCCTTGAGATGATTGAGGATTGTATCGGAGTCAGAATCTAGCGACTTCCTCGGCGGCATGCTGGGCATGACGCTGTAATTTTTCACCGTGCTGATACCGACTTCCGTCCTCAGCGATTGTTCGTCGACCAACTCCAAGCGTTCATCTGCTCAGGGGGCAGGGCTTCCGTGATCTATACATAGCCCTCAAGACTTCGGTCTTTCCGTAGCTGATTGGGGCATCTCTTAAGGTTTGCCGGCCGGGGCCTTCATTTCGCGATTGGTTTGAACATGTCTCTCTTCCGGCTTTGTCCGCGCTAAACCTCACGAGCTTTGTTCGAGCCATGGCGAATATCTTCTGCGGCTCTGCAGTCATCAAAAAGAGCAGCATGGCAGGTGGTGGGGTACATACACTTACTTCGAATATCGTACGCCATCCCGGCGTAAGACGTAAATGTGAAGTCTCTTCTACGTCCAATAGCTGGAGCCGCAAGTATGGAGGCAATCGACCTGCCGGGATATTCTGATGACAGTTTCAGTCGCGAGAGCGCAGGTCATGAGAAAACAACCAGTAGGCAGAATTCCAACTTCACTTCTTCATCCGGGTGGCTCTTCAGGATGGACGAATGTCCTTGGTGTTCGCGTCTCGGCAGTAAATCTCAAAAGCGCGACCGGATTTATTCAAGCAGCGATCGAAGACGGCAGGAAGGAATATGTGTGCGTTCGCGACGCGCACGGCATCGTCCGATGCCAGGATGACCCCGAGCTGCGGTCGATACATAACCGGGCGTTCCTCGTGACCCCCGATGGCATGCCGTTGGTATGGGCATTGAAACGTGCTGGTCATTTGGAGAGCGACAGGGTCTACGGACCGGATCTGATGTTATCCGTTTTCGATGCCGGCAGATCAACAGGCGTGCGCCACTTCCTTTATGGCGCAACAGCCGAGACATTGGAGCAGTTGCAGGCACGCCTTCTCGCAAAATTTCCGCAGGCTCGGATCGTCGGCTCCTATGCGCCGCCTTTTCATAAACTGTCGCTGCAAGAGGAAACGGATATTGCCGACCGGCTCAATCGGTCGGGCGCCGATATCATCTGGGTCGGGCTGAGTAGTCCCAAGCAGGAACTCTGGATGGCGCGCATGCGCGATCGTCTGGAAGCATCGATGCTCATCGGTGTCGGAGCCGCATTCGATTTCCACGCCGGCCTCAAGCGGCAGGCTCCGAGATTCATTCAAAGAAGCGGCTTCGAATGGGCGTTTCGTCTTCTGTGCGAGCCGCGGCGGCTGTGGCGGCGTTATGCGCTCGTCGTGCCGACCTTCATCTCGCTGACAGCGTTCCAGAGACTGGGACTTCGGAAGTTTCCGATTGAAGACGCGATTTCTGGATCGGGTGCGTCGGGACAAATGCAGTAGGGGGTAAAAGCGTCATGTCCTTATTTATGCCGTCAGCGATGACACCGGGTCCGTCGAAGGCATCCACATCAAATGACATGACATCGCGGGCGATTTCGGCAGGGTCCGTGCCGCCCATAGGAGCCAGGACTGCCGATGCCTCCGTACCGGCAGGGCTGACTGTGCCCGTCGCATTGCGGCGCCGGCTTCCACGGCTTGCAACGTCGTCCTTGCTGATCGCCGGCGACGCCGCCAGCTATTTGATTGCCTATTTCGTTCTCCTGTCCTTTCTTCCCGGTGGTTCGGAAGGCACGATTATGGAGCGTGCGTTCGCGGTCGCCGCACTGGCTGCGATTGTTCTTTACGCATCGGCCGGCCTCTATCCTGGATATCGGCTGCATGATCACGAACATCTGCGGCGGCGCACGATAGCTACCGTCAAGGTGGCCGTCCTTGCGGCATTTGGAGCGGTTATCCTGCCGGAGGGGGAAGGACTGCTGCTTGCCATTATTGTGTTCCTCGGTCTCGGGCTGGTTGCTCAGCCGCTTGTGCATTGGTTTGCACGAGGCCTTTGCTGGAGACTTGGAATTTGGGGGGAGCGCGCGGTTGTCGTAGGGGCTGGCAACCTTGCTCCAGCGATCGTGGCACATTTCACCGACCGCTGGCAGTATGGCATCAGGCCCGAGCCATTTGCCCCCGATACTTTGGACGCATTGCCGGGTGGCGGGCCATCCATTGCGCTGATTGCCGGTGACAAAGGCTCGCTTGTGTCCGACCTGGCGGCGATGCGCGGCAAGTTCGCCGAAGTCATTTTGCTTTCCGACACGCCGAGCCTCAAGGTCAGTGGATTGCGACCTGCCGATATCGGCGGAGAGATCGGCATTCGCCTCACCACCGGAGGGGGTTCGGTCAACTCGGATCCGGTTCGCCGGATCCTCGATCTCGCAATCGCCGTTCCTGCAACGATCGTGGTCGCGCCATTCGTCGCAATTGCAGCGGCCGCAATCTATGCCATCGATCCAGGTCCTGTCTTTTTTCGCCATGCCAGGGAAGGACGGTCCGGCAAGACGGTGCGCGTCCTGAAATTGCGGACGATGTACCAAGATGCAGAACAGCGCCTCGAAGCACTCTTCCGAGACAACCCCACTATGCGCGCCGAGTGGTTGAGCCACTTCAAGCTCAAGGACGATCCGCGCATTCTTCCGGTTATAGGACATATGTTGCGCTCTTCGAGTATCGACGAGCTCCCGCAATTGGCCAACATCATTGCGGGCGAGATGGCCATCGTCGGACCGCGTCCGTTTCCGGAATATCACCTCCTGGCTATGGACAGCGAATTTCGAGACAAGCGCCGTTCCGTCACGCCGGGGCTCACGGGCCTTTGGCAGATATCCGAACGAAGCGATGCGGATATCGAGCTGCAGCAGCAACTCGACGAGTTCTACATCGACAACCGGTCCCTGTGGTTCGACTGCCAAATTCTTCTCGGCACAATCCCTGCGGTCTTCAAGCGCAGGGGAGCCTGCTGACCACTTCCACGAGCCAACCATCAACAACGGAGCACATCAATGCACGGACACAAGCGAATTATGGTTACCGGCGGCACCGGGTTTCTGGGATCATTCCTGTGCGAAAGGCTTTTGCGAGAGGGCAATGACGTCCTCTGCGTGGACAACTACTACACCGGTTCGCGCGACAATGTGCTGCACCTCCTCGACGACCCACGCTTTGAGATTCTTCGCCATGACATTACCTTCCCGCTTTATGTGGAGGTCGACGAGATCTATAACCTCGCTTGCCCGGCATCTCCCGTCCACTATCAGCACGACCCCGTGCAGACGGTGAAGACCAATGTGCACGGGGCCATCAATATGCTCGGCTTGGCTAAACGCACCAAGGCGAAGATCTTTCAGGCCTCCACCAGCGAAGTTTATGGCGATCCGGCAGTCCATCCTCAGCCCGAAGAGTATCGAGGCAGCGTCAACCCCATTGGCCCGCGGGCATGTTATGACGAAGGCAAGCGGTGTGCCGAAACATTGTTCTTCGACTATCATCGTCAATACGGTGTGGAAATCCGGGTGGCGCGGATCTTCAATACTTATGGGCCGCGCATGCAGACCAATGACGGTCGCGTCGTCTCGAACTTCATCGTTCAGGCTCTTCAAAACGAACCGATCACTATCTTCGGCAACGGCACGCAGACGCGTTCCTTCTGCTATGTAGACGATCTGATCGAGGGCTTCATCCGCCTGATGGGGGCGCCGGCCGGCGTTACGGGTCCTATCAATCTCGGTAACCCGGGAGAATTCCAGGTCCGGGAACTCGCCGAAATGGTCATCGAGATGACGGGATCGAAATCAAGCATCGTATACAATCCTCTGCCGATTGACGATCCGACACAGCGCAAGCCCGACATCCGCCGTGCAAAGGAGGACCTGGGCTGGCAGCCGACGGTGAACCTGCGAGAGGGGCTCGAGAAAACGATCGCGTATTTCGAGTGGAAGCTTGCCGCCGGAGCCAAGACCACGCCCGCAATCCGGTCCTCGCGAACGCCTTACACCTATCTGCCTACTCCGGCTGTCGGCCTTCCCGTTCAGGAAACCGCACGATAGGGACATGGATAGGATCGAACACCGCAAACCAAGGCTGGTATTCTTCCAGTGGGACCATCAGCCCAATGCGAAGGCGGCCGGTTACCTGCTGCTGCACATGCAGCAGCAGGTCAAATGCCTCGCCACCCACTTCGATGTTGTCGTCGTCAACCGCGACTGTGATTATGCGGAAATATGCGATCGCTATGAGCCGGATCTGACGCTGTTTGAAAGCGGCTACCGGTCACATGGATCACAGCGGATAAAAATCACCAACATCAATGCCCAAGTTCCCAAGCTTGGCCTTCACAACGCCGATCCATGGTGCGACCGGCGCAGTGGCTTCCTTTCCGATATGGAGCAGTGGGGCATCGAGACATATTTCTCGATTGGAACCATGACTCCTGAATATATGCCGGAGCTCAAGGATAGCCTGTTCGTCTGGCCAAACTTCATCGACCCCGAAGTCTATCACGACTATGGTCAGCAGAAGATCATACCGGTCACGCTTACGGGCCAAGTCTACGGTCTTTATCCGTGGCGGCAGAATGTCTTTCCAATAATTCGCGACCGCTATCCCTGCCTGGTCTCGCCGCAACACAGCTATGAGAGCAAGCTTGCTTCTCAATTGTTGTCGGGAGAGGCTTATGCGCGCGTGCTCAACGCAAGCTTCGTCGTCCCCACATGTGGCACCGCGGGAGGCGAGATCGTGCGAAAGCACTTCGAGATCCCCGGTGCAAACGCCTGTCTATTGACGGAACGTACGGCAGCAGTGGAGGCCGCCGGCTTTGCAGACATGGAGAGCTGTATCTTTGCCGACCACCACAACGTGGTTGATCGATTGGAATATCTCTTTGCTCATCCCGACGAAATACAGCGCATCGCGACAGCCGGTTATAATTTGGTCCACTCGCGTCATACGCTGAAGCACAGAGCGCAGATATATCAATGGTTCATGCTGAACCGAGGCCTGCAATTCGGCGAAAAGATCATCCAACCCGGGCCTTTCGACGATCTCATAAAGGTCGACCGTATCTCACAGCAGGGGAGCATCCACGTTGTCGGTGAGGCGAGAGATCGCGCTTTGCTGAAGCAGGGCGATTTGTTTCTTGAGCAGGGCAGGGTTGAGGAGGCCAAGCACTGTTATGTCCGCTGCCTGGACTATGTGTCCTACCTGCCTGAAGCCAAACTGCGTCTTGCCATCTGCGCATTGCGTGACGGCGATGCCGATCGCGCCTATGACCTTTTAGTGAACTTGGTCAAGATAACGATGATCGACTATGGTGCAACCGACCCGGATCCGGTCGAATGGGCATATTTTCTGCTTGCTTCGGTCTGCAAGGGGGATTTCGAGCAGGGGCGGAGGTTACGGTACTTTTATCCATCTTTGTCTCATGAGGAACTCAGGCGCGTGTGCCTCATCCTCGATCTACCGCGTCGAGAAGGCAATCCGGCTGCCTCGGAACGGCACTCCAGCGATCGAAAAAGCATTCACCAGCTTCCTAAGCGGAGCGATCACGAGTGGCTTTCATGGGTTGCCGATATTCTTGAGCGTTGTCAGAAGTCAGATCTTGCGAATGCCGTTCGTTATGTCCCACTTCCCGTGAACAAGACGGGCGAGCGTGAGGCACCTTTACGCGTTGAACGTCATCTTCGTTGGCGCCTGCGATTTTATCTGGGCATTGATAGCCTATTGATGAAAATGCGTCTGACCAGCGTAAGGCCGAACGTGCCACCTCTGCCGGAGTTCGAATATTTTCGGCACCTTGCACGGGGTCTGGTTCCCCGTTCGCGAAGAGGTCAGTTGCGCAGGATCCGAATGGCGCTCTCCAGGCCAACGTTTGGACGTTAGCGATTGCCACATGTGTGCGAGGCCTTGCAGCCGAAGGCGCTCGTCAAAATTTCCGCAGATTTCGGCGGCTACCGCACGGCCTGAGGTGCCGTGTGACGAAATCGCTGCGTCGATGGCCGATTTGCTTTGCGGCCACCAACGAGAATTTAAGGCAGTTTCGCTTGTGCAATGAAGAGAAAGATTTGCCCCAACAATGATGTCAGAACAACACCTTACTCACGCTCATGCCGGAATACCTGTTTGGAACAAGTCGTTGAGCTTGAACACAACTTCCGTCCTGTTGGTTGCCTTGACCTTTTTCATGATGTTGCGAACATGCACCTTGACGGTACTCTCCCGCAGATTGAGCTCATAGGCAATGATCTTGTTTGCCTTTCCGCGCCGCAGTGCTGCTACGACTTCGGCCTGGCGATCCGTGAATATCCCGGCGAGCGGGTGCGTTGTCGGGTTGTTCGACTGCAGCAAGTGACGCATGGCGAACAGAGCGCTTGCGGGCACGAAAAGTCCTCCTGCTACCGATAGCGCAATCAGTTCCATGCAGACGCTAATGCTGACGGAGGCCGGTATGTAACCCTTTGCTCCGTAATCGATAGCCCTGACGATCTGGGTAAAGTCGTCACTATCGGACAATATGACGACCGGTGTCGACACGAATTCCGACGAAAGACTCTTGATCTGTTCCGAAACGACAGGGTCGTCGACCGTCTTGCCACCGACGTTCAAGAGGATTGCCGAAAGCGGAGGATATTCTTCACGCTTTTGCTTCCACTCTTCAATCGATCCGAACGCCAGAATAACAAAATCCGCCGTATGGGCGGCCATGCATTGCGCAAGGCAGTGCCGATCAAGTTCCCTCTTGTCAAGAATGACCAGCGAATGCTTTGATTTTGATGGTCCGGCAAATGCCGGCGAACCGTCTTCTATCTCCAACGGAAGAGATACGTTTTCCTGCCTGTGGCTTATATTTATTGTATCCAAAGCCTTGTCCTCCCAGCCTTTTTTTACGCGGTACTTCAAAGTCGAATATTAAACTCCTCTGTAAATAAGGGAGTTTAATTACCAGAAGTGCTAATTTAATACCACAGTTCCGAGGATGTTAAACTAATTAATAGTGGTTACCCCAGTACATAAGTTCCATCGGCAGATACAAATGGTTACATCGCCGAAACTGATCAATCTGCAGCTAATTCATTTGTATATCGGACCACCAGGTTGCTGCATATATTCGGCCGAACTCGCTAAACCCATGTAAACTATGCCGTCTTCAACGTGGAGAGTCAGGATGAGTCGGCGCATGGTCTGCCGCTGCTGACGAGCGATGACCTTAGACGTTCGCATGCGATCGTCATCCTATTTTCGTAAGCAGATACTCCTTTAGGTGGATGAGCTTCAACGTTTTGTCCCTTTACTCAGATGAAGAAAACAATTCTTTTTGAAGGGGAAGAAATATTTGCTCTGGTGAAACGAAACCTTGGATCCAATCTTGCGATTGCCGGTTTCACCCACATCAGGGTCTGTTCAAGAGTAGGGGGCGAGTTGGGATGATTGCATCGAACGTCAACCTGGGTGACGGTTGCGTTATCCACCATCGGGATCTTGTGAATCTCTACGGCTGCACGATCGGTGCGGGAACGCGCATCGGCACCTTTGTTGAAATCCAGAAAAACGTCCTTGTCGGAAAAGACTGCAAGATCTCCAGCCATTCCTTCCTCTGTGAAGGCGTGACGCTGGAAGACGGCGTTTTTATCGGCCACGGGGTGATGTTCACCAATGATACCTACCCGCGCGCCGTCAATTCGGATGGCAGCCTGCAGACGGAGGCCGACTGGGTCGTCATCCCCACTCTGGTCAAGCGCCATGCGTCGATCGGCAGCAACGCCACC
Source organism: Rhizobium leguminosarum bv. trifolii WSM2297 (assembly GCF_000271845.1). The sequence continues at coordinate 936,514 of NZ_JH719393.1, forward strand.
ATTCTGCCGGGCGTGACCGTCGGAGTGGCTGCACAAGTCGGCGCCGGCGCGGTTGTAACCAAAGATGTGCCTGACGGCGCCATTGTTGCCGGCGTTCCGGCGAGAATCACCGGTCGCGTTCATGACCGGACAGTTGACATACAAGCGTTGGGAGGAATGCGATGATCGGCATTGCTGTTGTTGGGTATGGGTATTGGGGTCCAAACCTGGTTCGTAACATCTCGGAAGCGGCCGGCGCGCAGCTCCTTTCAGTCTGTGATCTGAATGTCGAACGGTTGGCGGCGGTTAAAAGCCGGTACCCCGCGGTAACCATCACCGACAATTTCGAGGAAGTTCTGCGCGATCCGAGAGTGGATGCAATCGCCATTGCAACGCCGGTCTCGACCCATTTCAAACTCGCAATGCAGGCTATGATGGCCGGAAAGCATGTCTTTGTCGAAAAGCCCATGGCATCGACGACGGAGGAAGCTTCGCGGATGGTCGAGGAAGCCGCCCGCCGCCGCCTGGTGTTGGCCGTGGACCACACCTTCGTTCACACCGGGGCCGTGCGCAAGATGTGCGAACTGGTCGAAAGCGGCCTGGGCGACATGTATTATTACGACTCGGTTCGGGTCAATCTCGGGCTCTTCCAGCACGATGTCAGCGTCATCTGGGACCTCGCGGTGCATGATCTCTCCATCCTGGACCATGTTGTGCAGGAAAGGCCGGTGGCTGTTTCTGCGACGGGCATGAGCCACGTGCTCGGCGAGCCGGAGAACATCGCCTATCTGACGCTCTTCTTCGAAAGCAAGCTTATCGCCCACATCCACGTCAACTGGCTGGCGCCGGTCAAGGTGCGCCGCACATTGATCGGTGGCAGCAACAAGATGGTCGTCTACGACGATCTCGAACCCAGCGAAAAAATCAAGGTTTACGACAAAGGCATCACACTGAACCCGAATTCCCACGCCTACGGCGAGAAGGTGCACCAGATGATGGTCGGCTATCGCAGCGGCGATATGTGGGCACCCAAGCTCGATATGACCGAAGCATTGAAACGCGAACTGGATCAGTTCGTCGATTGCATCGACCAGGGTACGCGTCCCATTACCGATGGCCAAGCCGGGCTGCGTGTCGTTCGTATCCTTGAAGCAGCAAGCCGGTCGCTCGCCCAGCGCGGTCGCATCATCGAGCTGGAAGAGGCGAGGCGCATCGCATGATCCCGTTCCTGGACCTCAAAGCACAATATCAATCCATCAAGAGCGAAATCGACGCCGCAGTTCTCGGCGTGCTCGCCTCGGGGCAATACATACTGGGCGAGGAAGTCGCCCGCCTCGAGCAGGAATTCGCGGAATATTGCAACGTCAAACATGCGATAGCGGTCAACACCGGGACGAGTGCTCTGCACCTGTCGCTGCTTGCGGCAGGCGTCGGCCCCGGCGATGAAGTCATCACCGTGCCGTTTACCTTTGTCGCGACCGTATCGGCAATCTGCTACGCAGGTGCACGACCGGTCTTCGTCGATGTCGAGCCCGTGACGCTGACAATGGATCCGGCTCAACTCGAGGCAAAGATTACGCCGCGAACCAAGGCCATTATTCCCGTCCATCTCTATGGTCAGATGGCCGATATGGACGCGATCAAGACGATTGCCGACCACTACCGGATACCGGTCATCGAGGACGCCTGCCAGGCGCACGGAGCGCAGTACAGAGGCGCGCGCGCCGGCAGCATCGGCGCATCCGGCTGCTTCAGCTTCTATCCCGGCAAAAATCTCGGCGCCTGCGGCGAGGGCGGTATCGTCGTCACAAACAGCGACGATCAGGCCAAGACGATGCGCATGCTGCGCGACTGGGGCCAGGAACAGCGTTATCACCATCTGCTGAAGGGCTTCAACTACCGGATGGATGCCATTCAGGGTGCGATCCTGCGCATCAAGCTCCGCCATCTCGAAGCCTGGACCGAAGCGCGGCGCGCCCATGGCCGCCGCTACTCATTGCTGCTGGGCGGTTCGCCGAATTTGACGATGCCTGTCGAAATCGCCGACCGGCGCCACGTCTACCATGTTTATGCCATCAGAAGCCGCGATCGCGACGAGCTTCAGCGCCTGCTGACCGCAGAGGGCATTCAGTCCGGGCTGCACTATCCGATCCCTGTTCACCTGCAGAAGGCGCATGCCGATCTCGGCCACCGGGCCGGCGACTTTCCGGTCTCTGAAGTTGCAGCACGGGAGGTCCTCTCACTGCCGATCTATCCCGAGATGCCGGCTTGGCATGTCGATCAGGTGGCCGCAGCGCTGGAATACGCCTATGTCAGTTGATCGTGTGGGCGAGGTCCGGATCGTGCAAGCGGTCCACGGCCGTCATGAAAGGCCGGCAGATCCAGCATACCAGGCCGGTCTGGCCGAAGAGCTCAGGCAATCATACGGGCGCGCCGGCCTGATCGAACTCTACGGTCGTTTCGCGACGGGCGACGGGGTTGTCGACACGATGATGCGCAAAGCCATTTGGCAAGCGATCACGCGGAGTTGCGGCACAGGACTGCAGGTCGCAGGCGGCGCCGGCTTCAAACATCCGGAGACGTTCGAGATCGGCAATGGCGTGTTCATCGGGTCTCAGGCTTATATCCAGGGACGCTTCGACGGGCGATGCAGGATCGGCGACAATGTTTGGATCGGGCCGATGGCCTATTTCGACGCGCGCGACTTGGTGATCGAGGATTCTGTCGGCTGGGGGCCAGGCGCTAAGGTGCTTGGCTCGACCCACACGGCACTGCCGGTGGATGTGCCGATCATCCGCACCGATCTCGAAATCAAGCCGGTCCGTATCGGCGCATGGGCCGACATTGGCACGAACGCCACAATCCTTCCCGGCGTGAGCATAGGCAAAGGCGCGATCGTCGGTGCGGGCGCCGTTGTCGTCTCAGATGTCGAGCCGTTTTCAGTTGTCGCCGGCGTGCCGGCGAAGTTCATACGCTGGCGCACGGAAGCCGATCCTGTGCTGGATATATCGCATGGAGGAAGAGCGTGAGAAATCAACGGGTGCTCATTACCGGCGGCGCCGGTCTGATCGGGTCGCATATTGCCGATCTTGTCGCATTGGAAAAACCGCGCGAGATCATCATCCTCGACAATTTCGTGCGCGGAGGCCGGGATAATCTCAGCACGGCAATAGCCAGCGGGTCCGTTAATATCATCGAGGGAGATATCCGCGACAGGGCGCTTCTGGCAAAAGTCTTTGAAGGCGTCGATATCGTGTTTCATCAGGCCGCCATCCGCATCACGCAATGCGCGGAAGAGCCACGATTGGCTTTTGAGGTTCTGGCAGAGGGGACGTTCAACGTTCTCGAATCTGCCGTCAAGGCAGGTGTCTCGAAGGTGGTTGCTGCGTCCTCGGCTTCCGTTCTGGGGCTGGCCGAGAGCTTCCCGACGACCGAAGAGCATCATCCCTACAATAACCGGACGATTTACGGTGCGGCAAAGACCTTCAACGAGGGGCTGCTGCGCAGCTTTGCGGAAATGTATGGCTTGCGTTACGTCGCGCTGCGTTATTTCAACGTCTATGGGCCGCGCATGGATGTTTACGGCGCCTATACGGAAGTTTTGATCCGTTGGATGGAGCGTCTTATGGCCGGAATGCCGCCGCTGATCTATGGGGACGGCAGCCAGACGATGGACTTCGTCGATGCACGCGACATCGCCCGCGCAAACATTCTGGCCGCCAAAAGCGATGTCACGGACGAGGTGTTCAACGTTGCCAGCGGCAAGGAAATAAGCCTGCTGGAACTCGCCAAGTTGCTGAGCGACATTATGGGTTCTTCACTCGAGCCGGAGCACAAGGAAGCCCGCACGGTCAACGGCGTGACTCGTCGTCTTGCCGACATCAGCAAGGCCGAACGGCTGCTCGGCTTCAAGGCGGAGATCTCCATGGAGCAAGGGCTTCGTGATCTCGTTGCCTGGTGGCAAAAGCAGACCGACGCCGGAGGGCGGGCAGCATGAGCTCGTCTCAATCCACAATTCTGGCTACAATTCCGGTCGCCAAACCCGTTCTTGGTGAAGAAGAGGCTGAGGCTGCACGCCGCGTCATTCTGTCGGGATGGGTGACGCAGGGGCCGGAAGTCGCCGCTTTCGAGCGTGAATTCGCGGCCTTTGTCGGCGCCGCACATGCCTGCGCCATGTCCAACTGCACGACCGCGTTGCATCTGGCGCTGAAGGCGGTCGGCGTAACCGCTGGTGATGAAGTCGTCACTGTCAGCCATTCTTTCATCGCGACCGCAAACGCGGTTCGATACTGCGATGCGGTGCCCGTTTTCGTCGATATAGAAGACGATGGTTACAACATCGACGCCAATCTGATCGAACGGGCAATCACGCCCCGCACCAAGGCAATTCTCTGCGTGCACCAACTCGGCATGCCTTGCGATCTCCGCGCCATCGTCGGAATCGGCAAGCGCCATCAGATACCGGTTATCGAGGATGCGGCCTGTGCGACGGGAAGCGAAATCCTGTGGGACGGGCGTTGGGAAAAGATCGGCAAAGCGCATGGCGACATCGCCTGCTTCTCCTTCCACCCGAGAAAGGTGGTCACGACAGGCGATGGCGGGATGTTGACCACGGCCAATCCCGAATATGACCGAAAGTTCCGGCTCTGGCGCCAGCATGGCATGAGCGTCACCGATGCCGTTCGTCACGGCTCGAAACAGGTCATCTTCGAAGACTATGACGAGTTGGGTTACAATTACCGCATGACCGATCTCCAGGCCGCCGTCGGACGCGAGCAGTTGCGTCGGCTGCCGGAACTGGTTGCCCAGCGCAGGATGCTTGCCGAGCAATATTGCGAACGTCTGTCGACCATTGCCGGGCTTTCTCTGCCGGCCGAGCCCCGCTGGGCTCGCAGCAACTGGCAGAGCTTCTGTGTGAGATTGCCTGCTACGGTCGACCAGCGGGCCGTCATGCAGACCCTGCTCGATCAGGGCATCTCGACCCGGCGTGGTGTGATGAACATCCATCTGGAGGGCGCCTATTCGGGTGAGAGCTCCCACCGCGCTGCCACGAGCCTGATGCGGAGCGTATCTGCGCAGCAACAAACGATCATCCTGCCGCTTTATGCCCAGATGACGGAGGTTGATATCGTCCGGGTGGTCGAGACATTGCGCCAGGCCATTGCTGAGGCCACCACCGGGCGTGTCGTCCATCAGCCCGAGCAGGACGTCGTCCCTGCCTGAAGAGACACCGTGCGGCATGTGGACCCAACATCATTGAGCGCGCATCATCTGATGCGCGCTCAATTCGTTGACAAAGTCTCCGCTCTCCTGGGTAGTGCCGAGCCTCTAATCACTGCATCAGGTAAAAAATCGTTTCAGTGGTTTAGTCTGTGCTCGTAGATCGTCGGCAAAAGGCGCAAAAGGCCGGGGGTGACGTTGCGAGTTTTGCAGTGGTTTGTCTGCGGTTTCAGCCCGCCTCATCTTGCGCGCTTTTTCTTATGCGGATTTCACGATCCATCCTCTGACGATTGCGGGCACCGACTCCGGCGGAAGCAGGTCGACCAGCATGCGCAGCGAGTAAAGCCCGGTCACGACCACGGCGAGGCAGCCAATCACCATCGCCGACCATTCCGGTAAGAGGAAAAAGGCCGAGACTACCAATCCTGAAGCAGGCAGAAAAAGAAGCGCGTGCCTGCGATTGGCGGGCGACCAGCGAAATCCGGTGAGCCGACGCACGATCACGTAAATCAGAATACTATGCCAGACGTAAAGGCCGAAGAACGCCATGCCGGCCCCTGGCGTGCCGAGCTTCGATACGAAGAGCCACGCCAGCCCCACATGCACCAGCGTTGCTGCGACCTCCGTCCAAAAGAAGATCGTCTGCGCACCCTTCGCCAGGACGATGAAACCCATCGGCCAGGCGACGATCCTGAGCATCATCCCAAGGCAGATCCAGCGCAGAAGATCCACGGCGCCATGGAATTGCGCGGAATAGAACAAACTCATCACGAGTGGCGCCAGGGTCAACGTGGCAATCAGACCAGGGCCGGCCAGCAATATGCTAATTTCCGCCTGCTCATTGACCAGCCGGTTGCACTCGGCATTGTTGTTGGCGATTGCGGTCAAGCGCGGATAGAAGTCCGTTCCCATCGCCTGCAGGATGAAGCCGGCGTAAAGACCGCCAAGCGCCCAGGCTGCCTGATACAATCCCGCCGCTACGACGCCCCCTTCATTCAGCACGATAATGCGGATGGCATAGGCCGCGCCGAAAGTCAGAAGTCCGCTTGCCATGAAAGCAACACCCAGCCTGAACAGAGCTGTCGCTTCCCGGCCGAACTGGCGCGCCGACATCGCCGGCGGCTGCGTGGATATTTGTTTGCTGTACCACCAGGTGGGAAGGAGCGAGACGGCTGCGATCGCCACGAGAGAGGGTGCAATCGCCTTTTCGCCGAACAGATAGATCAGCGGGATGCTGACGATCGTGCCGAACAGTCCTGAAAGCACGTTGATGCGGGCAAGATTTGCAATGCCCCGCAAGCCCTGGATCAACGCAGCCTGTCCGGCAGCGACAAGCCGAAAGAATACGGCCAGGGAGAGCAGCACAATGCCGCCGGAGTGCTGGTAGTCGCCGAAGGTGAATTTCGAGACCGGAAACGCCAGCGCCGCAAGCAAAAGCCCGCCAAGCAACCCGAGCACCAATGAGATGCGTCTGAGCGCTGTCGCCGACCGGGCGATCTTTTCGTCGTCGCCGGCGCCCGCCGCCTCAGCGACCCGGCGCACACCGCTGCTGCTCACGCCGAGACCGGCAATCGCTTGCGCGATGTCGAGGATTGCCCCGTAAAGGCCGAGAAGCCCCACGCCTTCCGGACCGAGCAGAACGGCGAGCGCCTTGTTGCGAATGATGCTCAGGGCGACATTGATCAGCGAGGAACCGCCCATCAGCATCGTCGATTTCAGGATTTGGGTATAAGTCTGATCGCTGGGGGGGATCATGCGCAAGGTCATCACTCAACCCTAGCTGCCAGGTGAGATACAGGCTGGTCCATATCAAGGGCGATTTCTTTGGGGCAGGCGGCCTGAGCGCCTCGATGGCGCTCGAACCTCCGCTTCAATTTTGTTGAGAACACGCGCACCTCGCGGGTCACTGGCCGGCTCGATCTGCGAGCGCTTGGGTCTCGAAAGACGGGCTTGTGTTGGCCTGAGGCGTATTATCCAAAATGTGCGGCTGAACGACTCTCACCACATCGCCTGGTGCCAGCATCGTCGTTTCCGAGGCTTGGAACTGATTGATTTGTCCATCGTTGCGACGGGTCACGCTAAAGGTAAGCGGGAGGTCCTCGACGAGGGTCTTGACGCCGTCATTGCTCCCCAGGTCTGCGATGAGTAGCTTCTGAAGTGTTTCGCGCTTCAGCTTGAATTGATCGAGACTTGCCCGTTCGGACTGTGCTTCGGTTGCCACTTCGCTCCGGCGTGCGTCGTAAAGTCCCTCAAGGTTCCGCGTCGTCTCACTGACCGCCTGCCGGCCGCGCATGACGGCGGTGAGAAGGTCGAGCTTGTCGGAGCGGTAAGTCGTCAGCAACCGTTCCAGATCCATCTGCCTCGACGAGATCGTCAGGCCTTTCTGGACCAGGGACTTGACGCTGACCAGTTGGTCCTCGACGGATTTGATATTGTCGTCGGCGCCCGTCAGTTTCTCTTCCAACGTCGATATCTCAGTGGTCAAAAGATCGCGTAATTCCGTGAACGCCCTCGATTGCCTCTCCAACGCATTGGCGCGAGCCCGAAAGATTATCCTCTCCTCATTGTATATGCCGGCGGCAAATTGCTGATCGGCGCCGGTCATCTGATCGAAGGTAATCGCGTCGGCTCCGTCCATCTCCGCCTGCAGCCGCGCCAGCCTCGCAGTGCTGCGCAGGATCGAGTGATCGATTTCGCGCAATTCTCCGACGATCTGGATCGAGTGCGTTTGCTGCTCATCTTTGGCGCGACGCGGCCCGCCGCTCATTGCCAGGGATTTCAGGACGGTCAATCCGGGGCGGAAACTGTACTGCCCAGGCGTGGTGACGTCTCCCACGACGTAGATTGGCGGGTATTCTAGAATTTCGATGTTGACCGCCGGTGCCTGAACCAAACCGATCTTTTCCTGCAGACGCTTGCCAATCTCGTTTGTGAGGTCGGCGTTTGTCCGATTGCCGACGGAAAGGGATCCAAGAAACGGCAGAAAGACCGTGCCGTCATCCGAGACGGTGTATTCGCCGCCGAGCGCATCCCATCGTTCATATTGGCCCCTGGACTGCATCCATTGGACGATCGTCAGGCGGATTTTCGTTTGTGGAGCTAAGGTTTGTGAAGCCGGGGGGACGCTGTTGGCGAGAGCCGGCGGCACGGCTCCGGCGAGAAAGACGAGGGCGCCGATGACAGCCGTCGCGCGGAAGAACAGGTAAGCGGCCCGGTGCGATGAATTCATATACATATCTCGCCTGCAAAACATCCTTAAACGGATGCCAGTCCAATGCCTTGATTCTGTTCGACGGCCGGACGACAGGTCCGAAGCCGCATCGCTAGTGTGCAGTCTGGCGAAGCCTTGAGGAAGGTGGAGCTCGCTTGCTTTGCCTCATCATTATTGATGAGGTGGGGGCGGGGGCCTCAGCCCAATCGGGCAGGAGCGCATATCCCCGCGGCCCAGAAGTAACATACCGGAAGATCAAAGGTTTGCACGGAGGAATAGGCGCGCTGGGCGAGAAGGACGGCGACCGGCTCCGGCGTGAAACCAGCTCGTGTCCGATCGAAGATGTCGCAATTCCAACGGCCTTTGCCATGCCTCGAATAGTCCAGTGCGCGGCTTCCGCCCAGGCAACACGGCCGCTTGCCCAAAGGATGCCGCCAGTAGGGCGAAAGGCGTAGGATATACTCTGCTCATTTTCGATTATACTTGAGAACTTCGTGTTTAAGCGATCCTCATAGACGATCCTGACAATCTCGCGAGAGGTACCTGCCATGTATCGCAACGCTCGCCGCTGGACTGCGCGCTCACTCCTGGTGGATACGTTGATCCCCCGATGGTTCACTGTCGGCGCGGGCGGAAAGGGAAGGCCGCGCAAGCCTGCCGAAGGACACTGGGATAGCGCCCAACTTGCGGCATCGGTGCAAACTGCGGCAGGAAACAATCAAAGCGCCCTTGTCGACGATCCCCATAAGGACGCGGTGCTCAGCGAGCATGATGTGGGACAGAAAGAGGCCTTGAACGGCGACGCGGACGGTCGGGTCGACGATAGGCTCGCAGCGCCGCCCTTGCCTGACGCTTTCACAACCAATCTCGAAATGGGATCGCGAAGTGGTGATCTGGCCGCAATTGTACCCTCCGCTTATACGCCAAGTTTTGTGAATTTCGTGCCGGATGCGGACGGAGTTGCATTCAGGGCCGCATCGACCCTTCCGCACACCTACGCTGGAATGAGCGTCATAGGCGACGATCCTCTGGCTCCGTATTTGCCGCAAAGCCCTGCACCAACCGCTTCGGGGCCAGATTCCGCTACCGTGGGGGGCGAGCGTTCTCACTCGGGCAAGGTCGTCATTCTCGAGTCGACGCCGTCAGCGCAGTCGACTGCGCATCATGCTGGGCCGAATGCACTGGCGGTTGGCATGCCCTTTGGCGTGTGCGGATGCGGCTACTATACCTCCCCGACGCGGATTCTCGATTGGGCCCATGGCAGCGGCCTGCTTCAGCAGGACGGTCAGTTGCCGGGAACCAAATTTACCGACGGGCCGGACTATGTGTCGACGATCAAGAAGGCCATCGGCGCCTCGGTCAGCGATCCGCTTCTCGATCGTGACGTATCGTCGTTCGCGGGCTGGCGCGCAACCGCAGACCTGATGAACTCGGCGATGACAGACGGATCATTGCCCGGCGGCGGAGAGTTGGGAACGGGAACCGGCACCAAGGGTATCGCTGTCCTTTCCGGCTCGGTGACGAAGCCACCCCAACCTTCTGCGCAGCGGTCGTTGGCAACGCAAGATCTGGCAGCCGCCGCGGCGGTGGCGAGCAACGCGATCGTGCTGGAAAACCAGAAGCAGGGCAATCCGGAGAGTGAGTGGGGCCTCAGCGGCTCCGGCAGCACCAACATCGAGGGGTTTGCGACCGACATCAGCGTTGACAACGGCGCGACCGTCAGCTTCAAGATCAATACCAATTCCACCAACTACCGGATCGATATCTATCGGCTCGGCTATTATGGCGGCATGGGCGCCCGCAAGGTCACGACCATACAGCATACCGGATTGCAGACGCAGCCCAATCCGCTGCGCAATGCTACGACCGGCACGGTGGACGCCGGCAACTGGGCCGTCTCGGCGTCGTGGGCCGTACCGGATGATGCCGTCTCCGGCGTGTATATCGCCAAGCTCGTGCGTCAGGACGGCACCTTCGGCGAAAATCAAATTCCGTTCATCGTGCGCGACGACGCTAGTCACAGCGACATCGTCTTCCAGACCGCAGACGAGACCTGGCAAGCTTACAACGGCTGGGGTGGCGCAAACTTCTATGGCGGCAACGGCCCAGCGACGGGGCAGGGGGCAGGCCGTGCCTATGCGGTCAGCTACAACAGGCCGATTGCGACCCGCGACGGGGTCGGCACCTATGCCGGCCCGCAGGACTATCTGTTCGGCGCCGAATATGCAGGCATCTACTGGCTGGAACAGAACGGTTATGACGTCTCCTATCTGTCGGGCGTCGACGCCGACCGCTATGGCAGTCTGTTGCTCAATCACAAGACCTATGTCGATGCCGGGCACGACGAGTACTGGTCGGGACAGCAGCGGACCAATGTCGAAGCCGCACGCGATGCGGGCGTCAACCTGATGTTTTGGAGCGGTAACGAGGTCTATTGGCGTACCCGTTGGGGCAATGCCTACAGCGCCGACGGAACGCCCTATCGCACTCTCATCTCCTACAAGGAGACGTGGGCCAACAGCGGCATCGATCCTTCCAACGAATGGACCGGCACATTCCGTGATCCGCGTTTCAGTCCACCCGCTATCGGCGGCGGCAATCCTGAGAACTCGCTAACCGGCCAATTATTCAAGGTCGACGACGTCGGCGGCAATCTTGGTGCGATCAAGGTCGCTTATGATGACGCCAATCTGCGCTTCTGGCGCAATACGAGCGTCGCAAACCTTCAGCCTGGCCAGACGGCAACGCTTACCAAGAATTATCTTGGCTACGAGTGGGATGAAGCGCCTGACAATGGCTTCGATCCGGCCGGCCTCGTCAAGCTGTCGTCGACGACGCTGCCCGTCACCACCTACTTGCTCGACTACGGAAACACGACTGGGGATGCCACCGCGACCCACAATCTGACACTCTATCGCGCCCCCAGCGGTGCGCTGGTGTTCGGCGCCGGCACGGTCTATTGGACATGGGGCCTGAGCGATAATCACGATAACGAGGCGACCCCGACCGATCCTCGCGTACAGCAGGCAATGGTCAATTTGCTTGCCGATATGGGCATTCAGCCGGGAACGCTGCAATCCGGGCTTACCGCGGCGACCGCTTCGTCGGACCATGCTGCACCGACCTCCGTCATCACGGTACCCGCCACGGTGACCGCTGGGTCCACCGTGACGATTTCAGGCACCGCTGCCGACACGGGCGGCGGGGTCATTGCCAGCGTCGAGGTCTCGACCGACAACGGTGCGAGCTGGCATCCGGCGACGGGCGACGAGAACTGGACCTATACATGGCAGCCGTCGATTGCAGGCACTTATACAATCCGGTCGCGGGCGGTGGACGACAACATCAATCTCGAGACACCCTCAGCGGGACGCACTGTCACCGTCACCGGGCCGACTTTTACATCACTCTTCGGTGGCGCGACGCCCGCGGTCGTCAACACCAACGATACTGCAGCAGTCGAACTCGGGGTCAAATTCCAATCCTCCGCGGCGGGCACGGTGAGCGGTATCCGGTTTTACAAGGGCAGCCTGGATACCGGCACACATACCGGATCGCTCTGGTCAAGCACGGGGACGCGACTTGCGACCCTCACCTTTACCAACGAAACTGCCAGCGGCTGGCAGACCGCCTATTTCACCAGCCCGGTGTCGTTGACCCCCGGGCAGACCTATACGGCATCTTACCATACGAATGTCGGCAACTATTCGACGACCGCCAACTACTTCCTGTCCAATGTGACCAGTGGCCCGCTGACGGCACCGGCAAGCGGCAACGGCGTCTATAATTATGGCGCCTCCAGCGCATTCCCGACGAGCAGCTTCGACCAGACGAACTATTGGGTCGATGTGATGTTCAACCCCTCGAATGCAAACAACACGGCGCCGACGGCAGTTGCCGATACGGGGAATGCGACCGAGAAGGGCGGTGTTGCCAATGGTTCGGGCGGTGTGGTTGCCAGCGGCAACGTACTGACCAACGACACCGATCCGGATGCCGGCGACACCAAGACGGTGACGGCAATCAGCTTCGGTGCCACATCGGGCACCCTCGGCTCGGCGCTGAACGGCACCTATGGCAGTCTCGTTCTCAATGCAGCTGGTGCTTATACCTATACGATCAACGAGAACAATTCCGCCGTCCAGGCGCTGCGCCTGTCGACCAACACGCTGAACGATGTCTTCAGCTATACGATGCGTGATGCCGCCGGGGCCACCTCCACGACAAACCTGACCGTCACCATCCATGGCGCCAATGACGCACCGGTGCTCGCCGTCCAGACGGCGACGCAGAACGCCACCCTCGGCTCGGCCTTCTCCTTCGTGCTGCCGACGACCACCTTCACCGATGTCGATAGCGGCGAGACGCTGACCTATTCGGCAACGGCTGCCGACGGCACGGCGCTTCCGAGCTGGCTCGCCTTCAACGCCTCG
>NZ_JH719393.1:949456-1125654 GCF_000271845.1 Rhizobium leguminosarum bv. trifolii WSM2297
CTGAACGGCACCTATGGCAGTCTCGTTCTCAATGCAGCTGGTGCTTATACCTATACGATCAACGAGAACAATTCCGCCGTCCAGGCGCTGCGCCTGTCGACCAACACGCTGAACGATGTCTTCAGCTATACGATGCGTGATGCCGCCGGGGCCACCTCCACGACGAACCTGACCGTCACCATCCATGGCGCCAATGACGCACCGGTGCTCTCCGTCCAGACGGCGACGCAGAACGCCACCGTCGGCTCGCCCTTCTCCTTCGTGCTGCCGACGACCACCTTCACCGATGTCGATAGCGGCGAGACGCTGACCTATTCGGCAACGGCTGCCGACGGCACGGCGCTTCCGAGCTGGCTCGCCTTCAACGCCTCGACGCGCACCTTCTCCGGCACGCCGACGACAGCAGGCAACTATGGCGTCAAGGTCACGGCAACCGATATCGGCGGTCTCTCGACCAACGAGACTTTCACTATCGCCGCTGCGGCGGGGCCAACGACCTACAGCCTGTTTTCTGCCTCCAGCACGCCGGCCCAGACGAACCTCAACGACGGCCAGCAGCTCGAGCTCGGCGTCAAGTTTCAATCGACCGTCGGCGGCGACATTACCGGCATCAGGTTCTACCGCAGCGCCAACGACAACGGCCAGAACGTTGTCGACCTGTGGAGCTCCACCGGCACCAAGCTTGCCACCGCCACCTTCACCAACACCACGGCAAGCGGCTGGCAGACGGCGAACTTCACGACGCCCTTCACCATTACCGCCAATACCGCCTATGTCGCCTCGTATCATACGACCGGCGCCTACGTCGCGACCGCTAATTTCTTCACCGCTGCCGTCACGAACGGTCCGCTGACGGCGACAGCCACCGGCAACGGCGTCTACCGCTATGGCGGCTCCGCCACCGCTGGCATTTTCCCGAATTCCACTTTTGGCGCCACCAATTACTGGGCCGACGTGGTCTTCCGTCCCACGAATACGAACAACGCGACGCCGACGGCGGTTGCCGATACGGGGGATGCGACCGAGAAGGGCGGTGTCGCCAATGGTTCGGGCGGTGTGGTTGCCAGCGGCAACGTGCTGACCAACGACACCGATCCGGATGCCGGCGACACCAAGACGGTGAGCGCCGTCAGCTTCGGCGCCACATCGGGCACCCTCGGCTCAGCGCTGAACGGCACCTATGGCAGTCTCGTTCTCAATGCAGCTGGTGCTTATACCTATACGATCAACGAGACCAATTCCGCCGTCCAGGCGCTGCGCCTGTCGACCAACACGCTGAACGATGTCTTCAGCTACACGATGCGTGATACCGCCGGGGCCACCTCCACGACAAACCTGACCGTCACCATCCATGGCGCCAATGACGCACCGGTGCTCGCCGTCCAGACGGCGACGCAGAATGCCACCCTCGGCTCGCCCTTCTCCTTCGTGCTGCCGACGACCACCTTCACCGATGTCGATAGCGGCGAGACGCTGACCTATTCGGCAACGGCCGCCGACGGCACGGCGCTTCCGAGCTGGCTCGCCTTCAACGCCTCGACGCGCACCTTCTCCGGCACGCCGACGACAGCAGGCAACTATGGCGTCAAGGTCACGGCAACCGATATCGGCGGTCTCTCGACCAACGAGACTTTCACTATCGCCGCCGGGACGGCGCCAACGACCTACAGCCTGTTTTCTGCCTCCAGCACGCCGACCCAGACGAACCTCAACGACGGCCAGCAGCTCGAGCTCGGCGTCAAGTTCCAGTCGAACGTCGCTGGCGACATTACCGGCATCAGGTTCTATCGCAGCGCCAACGACAACGGCCAGAACGTCGTCGACCTGTGGAGCTCCACCGGCACCAAGCTTGCCACCGCCACCTTCACCAACACCACGGCAAGCGGCTGGCAGACGGCGAACTTCACGACGCCCTTCACCATTGCCGCCAACACGACCTATGTCGCCTCGTATCACACGACAGGCGGCTACGTGGCGACCAACGCCTTCTTCACCGCCGCCGTCACGAACGGTCCGCTGACGGCGCCGGCCAGCGGCAACGGTCTCTATGCCTATGGCGGCTCTGCCACCGCAGGCCTCTTCCCGACCAGCACTTTCAATTCAGCGAACTACTATGCCGACGTGGTCTTCCGGCCGCAGCTTGCCGCGTGAGGAATCGAGAGAGGTTGGGAACGGGATCGGAATGAGGCTCATAAGACGCAAATGCCCGCCGCGGCGACGATCGTTCACATCCGGGAGATATTGATGAACGGGATCGCCCGGCTACCCGTGACAGTGCTCACCGGCTTTCTCGGCGCCGGAAAGACGACGCTTCTCAGCCATGTGCTGATGAATCGTGAGGGCCTGCGGGTCGCCGTCATCGTCAACGATATGAGCGAGGTGAACATAGACGCCAGTCTCATCCGGAACGGCGGCTGCAACCTGTCGCATACGACGGAGACATTGGTCGAGCTCAGCAATGGCTGCATATGCTGCACCCTGCGCGACGACCTTCTGACGGAAGTGCGGCGGCTGGCCGAAGAGGGGCGATACGACTATCTGTTGATAGAAGGGACCGGCATTGCCGAGCCATGCCCGATTGCGGCCACCTTTTCATTCTGCGACGAAAAAGGTGTTTCGCTCTCCGATTTCGCGAAACTCGACACGATGGTGACCGTCGTCGACGCTGCAAGCCTCCTGGCCGACTACAGCAGCGCAGATCTGCTTGCCGACCGCGGCATGCAGCGGGACAGCGAAGACCGGCGGACACTCATAGACCTGTTGGTGGACCAGATCGAGTTTGCCGATATCGTCGTGATCAACAAGATCTCGGACGCGAGCGAGGAGATGCGCGCGGAAGTCCGCATGGTCGTGGCTGCCCTCAACCCGGATGCGCGCCAGGTGGAGGCGGACTTCGGCGAGGTTTCTCTTGCAACCATCCTCAATACGGGCCTCTTCGACGAAGCAAAAGCCGCCGCCCACCCGTTATGGCACAAGGAATTGTACAGCCCGGGCGACCATGTTCCCGAGACGGAGGAATACGGCGTATCGAGCTTTGTCTATCGCACGAGGCGTCCCTTCGACCCTAAGCGGTTTCGAGCATTTCTGGACGAGCCCTGGCCGGGCGTGATGCGTGCCAAAGGCCACTTCTGGCTTGCCACCCGCCCTCGTCACGTGGGTCTGATGTCAGCTGCCGGGGTGCAGCGGCGCTGCGAGCCCATGGGGCTCTGGTGGGCAGCCGTGCCCCGGCAGGATTGGCCGCCCCATCAGCAGTTTCGTCAGCATCTCGAGAGCCGATGGGACAGCGCCTGGGGCGACCGCCGGCAGGAACTGGTTTTTATCGGCGTCGATATGGACGAGACAGGTGTGCGGTCCGCACTTGACGGATGCCTCGCCAGCGCCGATCCGCGCGACTGGGCCACCCTCGAAGACCCGTTTCCGGCCTGGTAGCATGGCGCGCAGGACAGCGCTGGCGTTGACCGGCTCGACCGGCCAGATTTCGTTTTCACCCAGTGTCCGCCAATTAGCGGTCACCCGGAGGCAGCTTTGCGGCCTGTCGGCCCGGTAGGCGTTGGGGTCATCATATCGGCGTAGGGAATACCTCCCTCATACCCCGGATTGCTGTCGTACGTTCCCTTGGCAAAGGTGCCAGAATGAATGTCTTGCTACAGCGGTCGAAGGGCGGCCGATGCGGAAGGGGATGCCGCTGATGCGGAGAATTCATGTCAGTAATCGTGAGTATCTGAGTACATTTGGTGGAGCGTTGAGTATCTGTCGTGCACCCTCTGCCTGGGGCGCAGTCCTTGGATCCGCGACGGTCGTGTCTTCGACGAGTTCCGATAGTTCTCCGAGCTTTGCCAATCAGGCCAGCGCAACCGTCCAATCCTCCTTCACCGGCACGCTCACGTCTTCCCTGATATCATCAGGCGAGGTGCAATCGTCCGCGGCATCGCCGACGGCGATGCCGGCCCCCGCGGCCGATGGGGGCGCGAAGGACACGTCCACGAAGACAGCGTCGGTTACAACGGTCTTCCAGACGCCGTCCTCGATATCCGAGCGCACCGTGCTTGGCCCGGATCCGGCCGAGGAGGCGGCGACACTGCCTGCCGCTCCCGCGCTGACGGGTGTCACCAGCAATGCCGATACTGGCAGCGCCACGACGGCGGCGCCGGCGGTCAGCTCTTCGAGTAGTGTCGGCACGGCTTCGTTGCGCCTGCAGGCGTCGATAGCATCCCTCTCGGTAGAGCCGAGCCAGGACGCTTCTGCTGAGACGACCGCGGCCCCGACAGCACTGGCGGCACCAGTCGCGGCGGCTTCGGCTGCGGCGACGCCCAACAAGATCGCGCTCGAAAACCTGAAGCAGGGCAATCCGATCAGCGAGTGGGGTCTGGAGGGCGACGGCGGCGGCACCATCCAGGGCTTCGCCACCGAAATCAGCACCAATATCGGCCACACCGTCGATTTCAAGATTGCCACCGATTCCACCCATTACCGCATCGATATCTACCGCATGGGCTATTATGGCGGGGACGGGGCGCGCAAGGTCGACTCCATCGAGCAATCTCTGACCACGGCGCAGATACAGCCCCATCCGATCGTCGACATGTCGCTCGGCCTCATTGATTGCGGCAACTGGTCGGTTTCGGCGAGCTGGCAGATTCCGACGGACGCAGTCTCCGGCGTCTACTTCGCCAAGCTGGTCCGCGAGGATGGCACCGAGGACGCAAGCATCATCCCTTTCGTCGTGCGCGACGATGCCTCGACCAGCGATATCGTCTTCCAGACGTCGGACACGACCTGGCAAGCCTATAATGCCTGGGGCGGCGCCAGCCTTTATTACGGCGAAGTGCCCGTCGATCCGGCCGCCATGATCGGCTACCTGCCGCCGAACTGCAGCTGCGGCCTGACCGCGATCGGCCGCGCCTCTGCGGTCAGCTATAACAGGCCGATCATCACCAATACCAGCCCGGTCGGCGGTTCGCATGACTATATCTTCGGCGTCGAATCCTCGGCCATATCGTGGCTGGAGCAGAACGGCTACGACGTATCCTATATATCCGGCGTCGATGCGGCGCGCAGCGGCACGCTGCTGCTCAACCACGATGCCTATCTTTCTGTCGGGCATGACGAATACTGGTCTGCCGAACAGCGCGCCAATGTCGAGGCGGCCCGCGATGCCGGTGTCAACCTCGCCTTCTGGAGCGGCAACGAGTGCTACTGGAAGGTTCGCTGGGAAAGCAGCATCGACGGCAGCGGCCAGGCCTATCGCACCATGGTCTGCTACAAGGAGACCTGGGGCACGAGCACCGATCCCAGCGCTGTCGGCACTGGCACCTGGCGCGATCCGCGTTATGCCGATCCGGGGCAACAGCCGGAGAATGCGCTGACGGGAACGATGTTCCAGGTGGACAGCTACCGTCAGGACACGATCTCCGTCCCCTACGACTATTCGAACCTGCGCTTCTGGCGCAATACCGATGTCTCCCAGCTGAATGAAGGCGATACCTACAATCTGGTGCAGAACCTGCTCGGCTACGAATGGGATTCCGATGTCGAGAACGGCTTCCGTCCGGCCGGGCTCGTCAATCTGTCGCTTTCGTCGGTTTCGGTCGACACATATCTGCGCGATTACGGCGCGACGATCGGTTCGGCAGTCGCCACCCACAGCCTCACCATGTACCGTGCGGCAAGCGGCGCGCTGGTCTTCGGCGCCGGCACCGTCTTCTGGTCCTGGGGTCTGAGCGACAACCACCAAGGCCCGGCAACCTCGACCGATCGCAACGTCCAGCAGGCGATGGTCAACATGTTCGCGGACATGGGCATTCAGCCGACGACGCTCGATGCGAGCCTGATCCTTGCAACCCAATCGACCGACACGCTGAAGCCGACCTCGTCCATCTCGTCGCCGATCGTCGGCGCAAGCTTCCTCGAAGGGCAGCATGTGACGATCACCGGTACGGCGCAGGATTTCGGTGGCGGCATCATTGCCGGGGTGGAAGTCTCTACCGATGGCGGCCAGCACTGGTTCAAGGCCACCGGCCGGGAGAGCTGGAGCTATAACTGGGTCGTCCAGGCGAGCGGAACCTATACGATCATGTCACGGGCCGTCGACGACAGCGTCAATATGGAGGCGCCATCGGCCGGCAAGCAGGTCACCGTCACCCTGCCGGGAACGACGGGCCTCTGGACGCTTGCGGAAAAACCGGCGGTCGAAGTGGGGATCGATCGCGATTCCGTGGAACTCGGCCTACGCTTCCAGACGACGACGGCAGGCTCCGTGGGGGGCATCCGCTTCTACAAGGGCTTCTACAATATCGGCGACCATGTCGTCAGTCTCTGGAGCGCCAACGGAACGCTGCTGGCGACCGGCGTGTCAGTCGGTGAATCGCTGTCCGGGTGGCAGACGGTGATGTTCTCCAGCCCGATCCAGATTGCGGCCGGCACGACCTATGTGGCCTCCTATCACACCAACGGCTTCTACTCGCTGACGAACAATTATTTCACCGGCGGCACCTATGCCAGCGGCGCGGTAACGGCCGTCGATGGCGGCGGCGTCTTCACCTATGGCACCACTGCCGGCACCTTCCCCGGCCAAAGCCCCGGTACGGGCACCAATTACTGGGTCGACGTGGTTTTTGATGCCGGCCCCAACACCGGGCCGGTCGCGACCGACGATACGGGGCTCATCATCTCCGGTAACGATACCGTCGTCATCTCGATCGCTACGCTGGTCGGAAACGATACGGATCCCAA
The DNA here is from genome assembly GCF_000271845.1 of Rhizobium leguminosarum bv. trifolii WSM2297. The sequence goes on from NZ_JH719393.1 coordinate 956,189, forward strand.
TGGCGACGCACTGACGATTTCGGCCGTCGGCAATGCCGTCAATGGCACGGTGACGCTCAACAAGCAGAACGGCACAGTCATCTTCACGCCGACCAACAATTATTCGGGGCCGGCAAGCTTCACCTATACGCTCTCGGACGGGCGCGGCGGCACGGATCAGGGCAGCGTCAGCCTCACCGTCAACCCGAGCCCTGCCGGAGAGACGCTGTTTACGTCAAGCGAAGGGCCGACGGGCGCAAGCTTCAACGACGGTCAGTCGATGGAACTCGGGATGCGGTTCGTTGCTTCGGCGAGCGGCATGATTACCGGCATCCGCTATTACAAGGCGGCCGGCGATGCCGGCGCCCACACCGGCTCGCTCTGGACGGCCGACGGCACGCTGGTGGCGACCGTCACCTTCGCCGACAGCGGATCGGTGAACGGCTGGCAGACCGCGACATTCGCCAACGCGGTGCATATCGCAGCCGGCACGACCTATGTCGCCTCCTACAGCACCACAGGCTCCTATGTGGCCACGGCAAACTATTTCACGTCAGCCCATACCAACGGCTCGCTAACGGCGCTCGCCGGCAGCAATGGCGTTTACACGGTCGGGGGCTCTGCATTCCCGACCTCCAGCTACCAGTCGTCGAACTACTGGGTGGATGTCGTCTACAACCAGTCGGCGGGCAACGCGGCGCCGGTCGCCGCCAATGACAACGGCTACACGACCTATTCCAACACAGCACTGTCGATTGCCGCAGCCAGCCTGCTTGCAAATGACACCGACGCCGATGGCGACCCGCTCAGCATCACCGGCGTCAATGGTGCGGTCAACGGAACGGTGACCTTCAACAGCCAGACCAAGTCCGTCACTTTCACCCCAACGGCGGGATATACGGGTGCGGCAAGCTTCTCCTATTCGATCTCGGACGGGTTGGGCGGCACGGCGTCGGCCACAGTCAGCCTCACCGTCGGCTCGCCGCCCGGCGGGGGAGCGACATCAAGCCTCTTCACCGGCGCCGACACGTCTGCGGTTGCCGGCGCCAATGACGCCAACTCAGTCGAACTCGGCGTCAAGTTCATCGCCTCCGCCAGCGGCCAGATCACCGGGCTCACCTACTACAAAAGCGCCCAGGATACCGGCACTCATGTCGGCTCGCTCTGGACCGCGAGCGGCCAGCTTCTGGCCCAGGCGACCTTCATCAGCGAGACGGCGAGCGGCTGGCAGACGGTTTCCTTTACCCAGCCGATCAATGTGACGGCGGGCGCCACCTATGTGGCGAGCTACCATTCCAACGGCTTCTATTCCGCGACGGCGAACTACTTCACAACGGACCGTACGAGCGGCCCGCTGACGGCGCCGTCAAGTGCTGCGAGTGGTGGCAACGGCCTTTATGCCTATGGCGCGGGCAGCCTGTTTCCGACCGCGACCTACAATGCCACCAATTACTGGGTCGACGTATTCTATCAGCAGGGCGGCGCTCAGAATGCGGTTCCGGTCGCCGCCAATGACAGCGGCTTCTCCGCCAATACCGGCACGCCAATCACCATCCAAGCCTCGGCGCTCCTGGCAAACGACACCGATGCCGATGGCGACCCGCTTGTGATCACCGGGGTCAGCGGCGCAGTCAACGGCTCGGTCGCCTGGAACGCCCAGGCTCAGACGGTGACCTTCACGCCGACGGCAGGTTACTCGGGATCGGCGAGCTTCAGCTACGCGATTGCAGACGGCAAGGGCGGCACGGCGTCGGCGCAGGTTGCCCTCACCATCAACGCCGGTCAGGCGGGACCGGAGCAGAACCTCTTTGCCGCCAACGCGACGCCTTCAATCGTCTCCGTCAACGACAACCAGCAAGTCAATCTCGGCATGAAATTTCAGGCCGATACGTCAGGCTGGATCACCGGCATTAGCTTCTACAAGGGGGCCGATAATACCGGCCCGCATAACGGCTATCTCTGGACCGCCTCGGGCACGCTTATGGGCAGCGTCAGCTTCAACAACGAGACGGCCAGCGGCTGGCAGACTGCGCAGTTCACCCAGCAGATCGCCATCCAGGCGGATACGACCTACGTCGTCTCCTACTCGACCAACGGTAATTACTCGGCAACCGGCAATTACTTCGCCAGCGACGTGACCAACGGCGATCTCAAGGCGCTCGGCGGCAGCAACGGCGTCTATGCTTATGGGGCGGGCGGGTTGTTCCCGACAGCCAGCTATAACAGCACCAACTACTATGTGGATGTGGCGTTCAAACCACAGCTCGCGGCGTAAAGCCCGCGGGGATCTAAAGCCAGACATGCTGTAAAGAGTGAGAGTGTCGATGATGAGTGCAGACAACAGATTGCCCGTAACGGTTCTCGCCGGGTTTCTCGGCGCCGGCAAGACGACTGTGCTCAATCATGTCCTCAGTAATCGGGAGGGCCGCCGCGTTGCTGTCATCGTCAACGATATGAGCGAGGTCAACATCGATGCCGATCTCGTGCGCGAGGGGGAGGCAGGCCTCTCGCGCACCGACGAGACACTGGTAGAGCTCACCAACGGATGCATCTGTTGCACCCTGCGCGACGATCTCCTCAGCGAAGTGCGCCGGCTGGCAGCCGCCGGCCGTTTCGACTATCTGCTGATCGAGGGAACCGGGATTGCCGAGCCGCTGCCGGTCGCAGCCACCTTTTCGTTCCGCGACGAGAACGGGGCGGCCCTTTGTGACGTGGCGCGTCTCGACACGATGGTCTGCGTCGTCGATGCGGTCAATCTTCTTGCCGATTACCAGAGCGCCGAGTTCCTTGCCGACCGCGGCGAACGGCGTGACGGGGACGATGAGCGCAAGCTCGTGGAACTGCTTGTCGAGCAGATCGAATTTTCCGATGTCGTCATCATCAACAAGGCAGGCGACGTGCCGTGCGCCCACCTTGCCGAGGTTCGCCGGGTCGTTGCCGCGCTCAATCCGAGTGCTCAGGTCGTCGAGGCGGTCTTCGGCCAGGTGCCGCTTGGCGCCATCCTGGATACAGGTCTCTTCAGCGAGGCGAAGGCCGCCCGCCATCCGCTCTGGCACAAGGAACTCTTTGGCTGGGGCGATCATGTGCCGGAGACCGAGGAATACGGCATAAGAAGCTTCGTTTATCGCAGCCGTCGGCCCTTCCATCCGCTGAGGCTCAAGGATTTTCTCGACCGGAAATGGGCCGGTCTCATCCGGGCAAAGGGCCATTTCTGGCTGGCGACGAGGCCGGACGAGATCGGCCTGCTGTCGATTGCCGGGACCCAGTGCCGCATCGAGACCAGGGGTTACTGGTGGGCCTCGGTGCCGCGGGTACAATGGCCGCGCTTTCCGCAGTTCCGCCAGCTCATCGACCGGCATTGGGACGATGTCTGGGGCGACCGCCGCCAGGAGCTCGTCTTCATCGGTTCCGGCTTCGACGAGGAAGCGATCCGCGCCGCGCTCGGCGATTGCCTGACCGGCGAGGAGACGGGTTTTGATCCGCAGACCGCCGTCGGTCTTCGTGATCCGTTTCCGGCTTGGCAGCACAGCCATATCCTTGCGCATCGCTAGAGGATCCTAAGGAACGTAAGACGCCCCAAGTGAAGACGTTTTGATTATCAACCGGAGGAGAGAACAATGAGCAACGAACTTTACGCAGACGGCATCGGCGAAATCACCATCACGGGAACGATCGTGCGCATCGACCTGATGTCGCTTTCGGCAACCGATCGCGACGCCAACAACAACCCGACACCGGTCTTCCGCCAGCGCATCATCATGCCTGTCGATGCCTTCGCCAATGCGGTTGATCTCATGCAGAAGGCACTCGGCGGCTTGGTCGAGGCGGGTGCGGTCCGTCGGGTCGGCGATATGTCGGCCGGAGCCGCAGCCGATATCAAGTCGACCCAGGGTGGCGCTTCGAACGCCTCGCCGAACTTCAACTGATAAACCGTCTGGAGCGCTGTGCGTCCATTCGGACGCACAAAGGACGCTCCAACTCTTTGAGACTAAGCCTCGGTCTCGTATTGTTTCGGGTGGGCCATGAGTGGATTTCTGCATACCAACTTGCACTGTCTGGCGCTCGTCGCGCGTCATCATGGCGTCGATCTTGCGCCGGAGCGATTGCAGCACGATTATGCCGTCGGCAACGATCCCGTTGCCGTGCGGCAACTGCTGCGCATGGCCAAGGATGCCGGCCTCAGAGCCCGGCATCTGACGCTCGACTGGCGAAGCCTGTTCCAGCTCGGCGAGGCCTTTCCGGTGCTGGCGGAACTTTCGAACGGCAATTGGGTGGTCATCGCCGGCGCTGTCGGGAGCGGAGAGGAGGAGAGGATCCGCGTTCTCGACCCGCTCGCGTCACGCGCCGAATCGATGATGCTCAGCGAAGAGCAGTTCGCCAAGGCCTGGCTCGGATCGGTCGTCCTGCTGAAGCGCAATTATCGCATGTCCGACGAGGACCGGCCCTTCGGCTTCCGCTGGTTTATCCCCGAAATCATCAAGCAGCGCAGCTTCTTCCGCGATGTCGCACTCGCGGCCTTTGTGCTTTACGGCCTTGGGCTGATGACGCCTATCTTCTTTCAGCTCGTCATCGACAAGGTGCTCGTGCATCAGAGCTATGCGACGCTCACGGTTCTGACCGCGGGCATTGCAATCGCGCTGATCTTCGACGCGACCTTCACCTTCCTGCGGCGCTACCTGCTGCTCTACGCCACCAACCGGATCGACATCCGCGTCGCGACCCGCACCTTCGGCCATCTGCTGAACCTGCCCATCGCGCTCTTCGAGCAGGCTTCGGCCGGCGTTCTCGTCAAGCATATGCAGCAGACGGGGCGCATCCGCGAATTCCTGACCGGCCGGCTGTTCCTCACACTTCTGGACGGCGTGTCACTGTTGGTCTTCGTGCCGATCCTGCTTCTCTACAGTGTCAAGCTGACGCTGGTGGTACTCGGTTTTGCAGCCCTCGTCGGGCTGGTGGTGATGATGCTTGTCGGGCCGTTTCAGCGCCGGTTGCAGGCGCTTTACCAGGCCGAAGGCGACCGGCAGGCCCTGCTGGTGGAAACCGTGCATGGGATGCGCACCGTCAAATCGCTGGCGCTGGAGCCGCGCCAGCGCAAGGTATGGGACGATTATTCGGCGCAGTCGATCTCCGTGCGTTTCCGGGTCGAGAAGATCTCGACTATCGCCCAGGCGATGACCGGACTGCTGGAGAAGCTGATGAGTGTCGCGATTATCGGCCTCGGCGCGCTCGATGTCTTCAGCGGCGCGATGACGATCGGCGCGCTTGTCGCCTTTAACATGCTCGCCGGCCGCGTCTCGGGACCGCTCGTCCAGATCGTCACGATGGTACATGAGTATCAGGAAGTGGCGCTTTCGGTGCGCATGCTCGGCGAGATCATGAACCAGCGGCCGGAGCAGGCGGGTCGCGGGCGCGGTGTTCGGCCGCATCTGCAGGGCCGCATCGAATTCGACAGGGTCAGCTTCCGCTACGACCCGGATAGCGCGCCGGCGCTCGACAATGTCTCCTTTGCCATTCCGGCGGGCTGCGTCTTCGGCGTGGTCGGCAAGAGCGGCTCGGGCAAGACGACGATAACCCGGCTCATCCAGGGGCTCTACCAGAGCCAGGAAGGGCTTGTGCGCATGGACGGTTATGACAGCCGCGAGATCGACCTCGTGCATCTGAGAACCAGCATCGGTGTCGTGCTGCAGGATAATTTCCTGTTTCGCGGTACTGTTCGCGACAATATCGCTGCCGGCAAGCCCGATGCCAGCATCGAGGAGATCATGGAGGTTGCCCGCATCGCCGGCGCCGAGGAGTTCATCGAACGCCTGCCGCGCGGCTTCGACACGATGCTGGAGGAAAATGGCTCCAACCTGTCAGGCGGCCAGAAGCAGCGGCTTGCCATTGCTCGCGCGCTGATCACCGATCCGAAGCTGCTGATCTTCGATGAGGCGACGAGCGCGCTCGACCCTGACAGCGAGGCGATCATCCGCGACAATCTCAGCCGCATCGCCGCCGGCCGCACCGTCGTCATCGTCTCGCACCGGCTTTCGACCCTCGTCGATGCCGATGCCATTCTCGTCGTCGATCGCGGCAAGGTCGCCGATATCGGCCGGCACGATCAGCTTGTATCGCGCTGCATGACCTATCGCCACCTGTGGGCCCAGCAAATGAGGCAGGTCGCATGAACGCGCACGCTAGAAAACCCAGCGATAACCTGCCGGTCCCTTCAGGCAAGGGGGCCTCGGACAAGTCTCCTACAGACAACGGCCCTTCAGACAAGGGAAGGGCGCTGACCGCCCGCCCGCCGCTGCCGCCGGCCATTGCCGAATTCCAGTCCGATGCCGTCGAGCTCGAGGAACGCGCGCCGCCGCGGGTGGCGCGCATGACGCTCTATTGCGTGACAGCGCTGCTTGCAGCAGCGATCACCTGGGCCTCGGTCTCCTCGATCGACGAGGTGGTGATTGCGCCCGGCAAGCTCGTCACCACCCAGCCGACCATAGTCGTCCAGCCGCTCGAAACATCGATCATCCGCACGATTGAGGTGAAGGCCGGCGAGGTCGTGCATGCCGGTCAGACGCTCGCGACCCTGGACGCCACCTTCAGCCAGGCCGATGTCGGCCAGCAGCAGGCGAAATTCTCTGCACTCGACGCCCAGGTGAGGCGGATCGAGGCTGAGCTTGCCGGCGACGACTATACGAAGATGGCGGGAGATACGCCCGACCAGATGCTGCAGGCACAGCTCTTCGGCCAGCGGCGGGCCTTCTACGTTGCGCAGCTGCAAAATTTCGATCAGCAGATCGCCGGCCAATCGGCCGCTCTTGTGGCAAGCAAGAACCAGGAGGCGGTGCTCAATGACAGGCGTGAAGGGCTCTCGCAGATCGAGGCGGCGCGCGAGCGGCTATATGACAATCAGAGCGGTTCGCTGATCACGCTGCTCGGCTCCCGCGACGCCCGCCTCGACGTCGAATCCGATCTGACCGCCGTTCGCGGCCGGGCCGACGAGGCAGCCCACTCTTATGCCAAGCTCCGAGCCGACCGCCAGGCCTTTATCGAGGATTTCCGCCGGGCCGCAATGGAGCAACTGGTGGAGCTGCGCGGCCAGCGTGACATGGCCGACGAGGAACTGAAAAAGATGCAGCTGCGCCGCAACATGGTGGCGCTGACCGCGCCCGCCGATGCCGTCGTGCTCGATCTGGCGCAACGATCGGTCGGTTCCGTGGTGCGGGAAGCCGAGCCGGTGGTCACACTCGTGCCCATTAACGTGCCGCTGGAGGCCGAAGTCTCGATCAATACCCGCGATATCGGCCGGGTGGCCGTCGGCAAGGAAGCGCGCATCAAGCTCGACGCCTATCCTTTCCAGAAATACGGCACCGCCTCGGGAGAGGTGAGAACCATCAGCCAGGACACGTTCCTCACCGGCCAGCAGGAACAGACCGCTACCCCCAGCCAGCCTGCAGCCCCCTTCTTCAAAGCCCGGATTTTGCTTGCCGATACAAGGCTGAACGCCTCGGATGTGCCGGTGCGGCTGCTTCCCGGCATGACCGTGTCCACGGAAATCAAGGTCGGCAAACGCACGGTGATCTCCTATTTCCTGTATCCGTTGCTGCGGGGGCTGGATAACGCAATCCGCGAACCGTAGGGGATCAGTTCGGCCTGATGCTTGACGCTCCACACACGCGACCTCACACTCGCGGTGTCGAAGGTGAGTCGGACAGACTGTACCGTTTTTCACATCCGTTGCTCACCTCAGAAGGAGTGGCCGGCAGGGGCTTTGGTTCTAGCGCCGACCGAAACCGGTTGGTCGCAAACAGGATCGAGGTTGATTGGGTTCGAACTCGCATCCGCTGATTTTGCTTGTGAGGTCGCGCCGTGGATAAAGGGTTATCAGCAGTCGATCCTCCTCCCGACATCCCGCTTCGGCATTCGAATGTCCAATTGCGGAGCAACCGCCGCCGGCTGCTCTGGCAAGTGCTTTTGATATCCGTTGTGCTTGCGGGTATCGTTGTTTTTTATCGTGAAATCCGCCATCCCGAAGCTTCGAATGATCGATCTCAAGATCGAACTCTCGATAAGGCCCCACGATCGTCACCCGTAACCGTCCGCCCCGATGCGGCGGCTCCTTCTATTCTCCCGCAGATGTCCATATCGCAGCGACTGGTCGAGGTTCCCAATCCGGAGTTGGCAGGTCAATTTTTGCGGATGTGGCGCGTCTCGGGACAGAATCTTTGCGGGGCTCTTCGACAGGCCGGCATTGAAATGAGCGAATGGAAAGCCGCATCCATGCGCAATCGCAGTTACGAATGTTATTTTCAGCGCGTCTACGAACGGGACGAAGTGCGTCCCCTCAGCTCGACCTTCGTCAAGGTTCGCGGAAATGAAATGGGCGATGTTCTTGAGATTCGCGCCAAGATCATTGGGCCGACGACAGATGCGGAGGGACGTCTCGTCCCTGCCGTCCTGCGCATGTTCGAAATCATCGTGAAGCAGGCGTGCTGGCGTGATTTCGAGGATACGCTTGCGTCGATCCAAAACCTTCGAAATGTCGAATACGAACGCTTCGGCTCCTATCTCAGCTTCACGCGCGAAGCCGGCAGCGGAAATAATTTTAATTTTGTTCTTGGTCTGAAGGCGACTTCAGCGTCGCAGGTGAGAACGAAGACGTATTTTTCGACAGAGCGCTGGCTAACCACGACAAATCCCCGCCTCGTGGACAGCCTGGGCACGTCCACAGCAACCAGTTGCGCTCAATGACGGCTTAACCCGAAGACTTGACACGCTGATTGTCGCTGGCGCCGGCAATCGGAAACGGTCGACTTTCATGCAAACACCGCCTTTCCGATCATCGGTGTCGAAGGCACGGCCATGTCGCGCGGCTCCAGCATGCCGGCGCCGAACGCCTGCCTGCCTGCATCGATTGCCTTGGCAAAGGCTTCCGCCATCGCGGCGGGGTCCCCGGCGCCGGCAACAGCGGTGTTCAGCAACACGGCATCGAAGCCCAGCTCCATGACAATGGCAGCATGCGAAGGACGGCCGATGCCGGCATCCACGATCAGCGGCACATCGGGAAAATGCGCCCGCATCGATCGAAGTGCCGCAAGATTTTGTGGTCCCGCCGCCGATCCGATAGGTGCGCACCAGGGCATCAGCACCCGGCATCCGGCGTCGATGAGCCGCTCGGCAACGACCAGATCGTCCGTCGTATAAGGAAAGACCTGAAAGCCTTCGCCGGTCAGGATGCGGGCCGCTTCCACGAGTGCGAAAACATCCGGTTGCAACGTGTCGTGATTGCCGATCACCTCCAGCTTGATCCAATCGGTGCGAAACACTTCCCGGGCCATCTTCGCCGTCAGCACCGCCTCGGACACGCCATGGCAGCCGGCCGTGTTGGGAAGAACGTGGACGCCGAGCGCACGGATCATGTCGAAGAACGCCCCGCCATTACGGCCGCCCGCCATTTCGCGGCGCAGCGACACGGTAACGATCTCCGTTTTAGAGCGCGTGACGGCTTCGGTCAGGATGGCCGGCGAGGGGTAACGCGCAGTGCCGAGAAGCAGGCGCGATGCGATTTGGATTCCGTAAAGATCAAGCATGTTCAGCCTCCCTGCATCGGGGTCAGGATTTCGATCCTGTCGTTATCGTTCAGCATGTGCTCGTCGCGATCCTCGCGATGAACCAGTTCGCCGTTGACGGCGGTCGCCAGCCAGTCGCCTTCGTAATCGAGTGCGGCCAGAAGCTGTGAAAGCGTGGTGGCGGCGATTGTCTGGGCTTCGCCATTGATGATCAGCTGCATTGGGAGTTCCTTTGCTTCGATTGGTTGGAAAAAACGAGATCGGCCGCCTCGGCCGCCATGGTCGGCGCCAGCAGAAAACCGTGGCGATAAAGGCCGTTGAAGATGACGACCTTTCCCTCGCGTGCGACGCGCGGAAGATTGTCGGGCAGGGCAGGGCGGATGCCGGCGCCGGTTTCGACGACGGCGGCGTCGGCAAAGGCCGGGTGCAGCGCATAGGCCGTGTTCAGAAGTTCCATCAGCGAGCGTGCGGTGATCGGGTCGTCGGAATCGGACTCGACCATCGTCGCGCCCACCATGAAAAACCCGTTACCGCGGGGAACGATATAGACGGGAAAGCGCGGATGCAGCAGGCGGACGGGCCGGGTGAGCGTGACCTCTTCGGTATGGAGATAGAGCATTTCACCGCGCACGCCGCGCAGATGACGCTGTTGCCCGATGCGGGCAGCACCGGTGCAGTCGACGATATCGGAGAAATCGTGTTCGCTGACATCCACGCTGGTAAAGGTGACGCCGTTTGCGGCCAGTCGCTCTTTCAGCGTGCGCAGTGCCTGGCGAGGGTCCAGATGCGCTTCGCGGGGGAAGAACAGGCCGTGCCTGAAGCGCGTGGCGAGCGCGGGCTCGAGGGCGGCGATATCCTTCTCTTCAACCCATTGATAACCGGTGGTGCGGCTGGCAAACCGCTTCAGTTCGCCATGGTCGCGCGTCGAGGCGACGACGAGGGTTCCATTGCGGACGATTTTGCCCGGCAGGATCGCTTCCCACCGGTCGGCGGCGTCGAGGCCGCGTGTCAGCACCGCCTCCTCGGCACTTTCGCGCTCGCACCAGGGCGCCAGCATGCCGCCGGCGAGCCAGGAAGCCGCATGAGCGAAGTCCGGATGCGGGTCGAAGACGGTGACATCGGCGCCACGGGCATGCAATTCGCGGGCGACAGTGAGGCCGGCGACGCCGGCCCCTTTGACAAGCACACGCATGTCAGTCGGCCCCGTGGGCGCGGGTGTCGATCGGCATATAGAGATCGCCGCCCTCACGGTATTTCGCCGCCATCGCGTCCAGCCCTTCCTTTTGCGCTTCGGCACGGATGTCGTGCGATATGCGCATCGAGCAGAATTTCGGGCCGCACATCGAACAGAAATGCGCCACCTTGTGCGCCTCCTTCGGCAAGGTCTCGTCATGGAAGCTGCGGGCGGTGTCGGGATCGAGCGACAGGTTGAACTGGTCTTCCCAACGAAATTCGAAGCGCGCCCGCGACAGCGCGTCGTCGCGCAGGCGAGCCGCCGGGTGCCCCTTGGCAAGGTCGGCTGCATGGGCGGCGATCTTGTAGGTGATGACCCCGGTTTTCACATCGTTGCGATCGGGCAGGCCAAGATGCTCTTTCGGGGTGACGTAGCAGAGCATGGCCGTGCCGAACCAGCCGATCATCGCCGCACCGATGCCGGAGGTAATATGGTCGTAGCCGGGCGCGATATCGGTGGTCAGCGGCCCCAGCGTGTAGAAGGGCGCCTCACCGCAAACGGCAAGCTGCTTGTCCATATTTTCCTTGATCTTGTGCATCGGCACATGACCGGGCCCCTCGATCATAACCTGGCAGTCTTTCGCCCAGGCGATTTTCGTCAGCTCGCCCAGCGTTTCGAGTTCGGCAAATTGCGCCGCATCGTTGGCATCGGCGATCGAACCGGGGCGAAGGCCGTCGCCGAGCGAGAAGGAGACGTCATAGGCCCGGCAGATGTCGCAGATCTCCTCGAAATGCTCATAGAGGAAGCTTTCGCGGTGATGATGCAGACACCACTTGGCCATGATCGAACCGCCGCGCGAGACGATGCCGGTCACGCGGTTGACGGTGAGCGGAATGTAATGCAGCCGCACGCCGGCATGGATGGTGAAATAGTCGACGCCCTGTTCGGCCTGCTCGATCAACGTATCGCGATAGATCTCCCAGGTAAGGTCCTCGGCGATGCCGCCGACCTTTTCCAGCGCCTGGTAAAGCGGCACAGTGCCGATAGGCAGCGGCGAATTGCGGATGATCCATTCGCGGATATTGTGGATGTTGCGGCCGGTCGACAGATCCATGACGGTATCGGCGCCCCAGCGGGCCGCCCAGACCATCTTCTCGACTTCTTCGGCCATCGATGAGGTGACGGCGGAGTTGCCGATATTGGCGTTGATCTTCACCAGAAAATTCCGGCCGATGATCATCGGTTCGCTTTCGGGATGGTTGATGTTGGCTGGGATGATCGCCCGGCCGGCGGCGACTTCCCGGCGGACGAACTCGGGCGTCACATGATCCGGAATATTGGCGCCGAAGCTCTCGCCGTCGCGCACCAGCGCGTCGGCGCTGGCTTTGCGGCCGAGATTCTCGCGAATGGCGATAAACTCCATCTCCGGTGTAATGATGCCGGCGCGTGCATAGGCAAGCTGGGTGACGGCCTTGCCGTCCTTGGCACGCAGCGGCAGGCGCCGCCCTGGGAATTCCGGAGTCAGCCGGTCGGCGCTGACGAAGCCGTTGTCTTCGGGGCGGACATGGCGGCCATCATAGGGTTCGACATCGCCGCGGGCCAGCACCCAGTCGCGGCGCAATGGGGGCAAGCCCTGCTCGATACGGATCTCGGCGCCTTCGATCGTGTATGGACCGGAGGAATCATAAACGATGACAGGCGGTTCGCCCGCGGTCGGATGGACGCTGATTTCGCGCATCGGCACGCGGATATCGCCATGGATATCTCCCGGAATCTGGATCTTGCGCGATGCCGGCAGCGGGCCGGTGGTCACGGTCGGGGTAAGGTTCTTTGCGGCAATGGTCATGGTTTGAGGCTCCAATTGCAGTTGGAGACCCAGTCAATCAGCCGGAATGATGAAAAGACGCCGGCATGGATTCCACGCGTGAATCCGAAGCCTTCGAGCGCTTGCACCGTCCCTACGCCAGTATGAACTGGATCAGGTTCAACGGGTCACTGCGCCACAACAGGCAAAGCCGTATTGTCCAGCAGTATCTCAGCCCCTTGCGGGACCCCCCTGGTGAATGCCGACAACCGTAAAGCGCCGTCGCTGATTGTGTCAAGCTTACAGCTTTATCGTTCCGCTTATACCGGGCGCCTCTGGAGCCTGTTGCGTTACCGATCGAACTGCGGCAAATGTCAATTCACTCAACGTCAGGTGGATTTATGTCGTTTCGAATTGATCGTCTTGCGCTAGAACATCTCAATGGCGCCGCCGCCGTATTGATAGGTGCCTATTCGGGACCGCCGTGGAACGAGAATTGGTCGCTTGAAGCTGCTGTCGAAAATGTAAACAACACGCTTGAAACGCCCAGATCCATTGCCCTTGCGGCCATTGATGGAGGCAAGGTGCTGGGAATTGCGTTGGGTACACGACAGCGGCGCCATGCCGGTCCGGTCATTTATCTTGATGAGCTTTCGGTACTGCCTGAAGCGCAGGGTAAGGGAATAGGGACCGCGCTCCTATCGGCAGTTTTTGAAGCAGCAATGGCCGAGGGATGCAACAGCGTCTGGTTGGTCTCGCAGCGAGAAGGTGCCTTGTCGAAATTTTATCAGCGCTGCGGATTCACCATCGGCAGCAACCTTGGCCTCTACTCCAAATCGAGTGCGTAGCGGTTAGGGCTGTATTGGCCTGTCATAGAACTGACCTGCCACGGAGCTTTCATCGATGACAGCCTCACGGTTTTTGAATCGATACCCGCTCAATCCGGTCGCAACGTCTTGCCCGATACCGCATCGAATAGGTGAAGCTTTCCTGGCCGAGGAGCGATCGTCGCAAGCTGCCCCGGCTCAAAATCGTGACGGTCGGAAAGCACCGCGACAAGCTCGCCGGACCCGTAGCGCAAGAAGACCATCGTCTCATGGCCGGTGGGTTCGGTGACGTTGACGGTCGTATCGAGGCCGCTTTGGCTGAGCGACAGGTGTTCGGGCCGGACGCCCAGGAGCACGGCCTGTCCGTCGGTCGCCTGCGGGGTGAAACCGAGCACAATCTCGTCGCCGGTCTCCGTTACGAAGATCGCACCGTCGGCCTTGTAGCGGCCTTTCAGCAGATTCATCGACGGCGAGCCGATAAAGGCTGCCACGAACGTATTGCGGGGACGATCGTAGAGTTCGAGCGGTGTGCCGATCTGTTCGACCTTGCCGCCCTGCATCACCACGATCTTGTCGGCCATGGTCATCGCTTCGACCTGGTCATGGGTGACATAGATCGTCGTGGTTCTCAGCCGCTGGTGCAGCTCCTTGATCTCCTTGCGCATCTGCACGCGCAGCTTGGCGTCGAGGTTCGACAAGGGTTCGTCGAACAGGAAGACTTGCGGCGATCTGACGATGGCTCGTCCCATCGCCACGCGCTGGCGCTGACCACCTGAAAGCTGGCGTGGGTAGCGGTCGAGATAGGGCACAAGGTCGAGCGTTTCGGCCGCCGCTTGCAGCCGCTGCTTGATGACGTCGGCCGGCTGCTTCTGCAGACGGAGCGCAAAGACCATGTTTTCGGCAACGGTTTTGTGCGGGTAAAGCGCATAACTTTGAAAGACCATCGCGATGTCGCGATCCTTCGGCGGCAGATTGTTGACGACCTTTCCGCCGATCGAGATGGTGCCGCCGGTGATGCTTTCAAGCCCCGCGACCATGCGCAACAACGTCGATTTGCCGCAACCGGACGGGCCGACGAGCACGACAAATTCGCCGTCGCGAATGTCGATATCGACGCCATGCAGAATGTTGACGGCGCCATAGGCTTTCCGCGCCTCTGAAATATTGACCTCAGCCATATGCCTCCCACTCGTTTTCCAGCTCCCCCGGCAGTCCCGGGACGTATGTATCTCTCGACAATATCCTCGGCCTTAGGCTTGGCGAAAACCGCGCTCTGCCTTGCTCGAACATATCGTCAAGCCTCCTCCATGAAACGTTTCATTTATGATTGACTTTTCCCGCTTGCCGTCTAATGCTCAATGGCGAGGCCGAGAGGAGCGGTTTCCAGCAAGAAATATGAAACGTTTCATTTTCTTGTGTACCAAATAGTTCTGCGCGAGACCAGTCCCAAAATCGGACCGGAGCCAATCCGGAAAGACTGGCGGGAGGCAGCGCACCAACGTGGAGGAGGAAAGCATGAAAGTCGAAATATACGATGCATTGATGTGCCGTCAGGCAAGCCGCCGCGACGTCCTGCGCGGAACGGCAAGTGCGGCGGCTCTGCTCGGTCTATCGGGCGCGATGGGCGGAGTTCCGGGCGTGGCGTTTGCTACCGACGATGTGCGCGCCCAGATCCTTCAGATTCCCGGCGTCGGCAAGGGCTCGCCGACGGATGCAGACTGGCAGAAGGTTGGCGAGCTCTGTCTCGGCCCGACCAAGGCAAACATCAAGCAAGGCGAATTTGCCGGTGTCGAGCTGACCTTCATGGGGCTCAACAATCAGAACCTGCACAACTTCCTGTTTCGCGGTTTCCTGAAGCCGTGGGAAGCCTATACCGGCGCCAAGATCAACTGGATCGACCTTGCCCAGGCTGACTACAACGCCCGCCTTCAGCAGTCGATCGCGACCGGCACGGTCGATTTCGACATTCTGGAAATGGGCGCACCCTTCGAAGGCGATACCGCCGGACGAGGGCTTCTGGACGAGATGCCTGACTGGGTTGCAAAGCAGATCGAGGCCGACGATCTGGTGAGCTACCTGAAGCCGCCGGTCGGCACCTGGGACGGCAAGACCTATCGCGTGACGATCGACGGCGACTGCCACACCTTCGCCTATCGCAAGGATTACTTCGGTGAAGGCTCGATCAGCGGCATGGCCGAGCCGCCGAAGACCTGGCAGGAGGTCAACGCAGCCTCCAAGGCGCTGATCGGCAAGACCGATCCGCTGACCAGTCAGCCGGCCTACGGTTATCTCGATCCGCTCAAGGGCTGGGGCGGTTTCGGCTTCTATTTCATCGAGAATCGCGCGACTGCGTACGCCAAATATCCGGGTGACCCGGCTTGGCTGTTCGATCCTGAAAACATGAAGCCGCTGGTCAATAACCCTGCCTGGGTCCAGGCGATCCAGGACGTCCTCGATCTGATCGCCGCCAAGGCCTATCCGGCCGATCAGATCAATGCCGATCCCGGCACCACGGCCTTCTCGCAGTTCCTGGCAGGCACCGGCGCCATGCTGATGTGGTGGGGTGACGTCGGCTCCGGTGCACGCACCTCGGACACGTCGGTCGTCGGCGATGTGGTTGGCTTCGGCATCAACCGCGGCTCGAACCGGGTCTACAACCGCAAGACCGGGCAATGGGAAGACAAGTATAACGAAGCGCCCAACATGGCCTATCTCGGCTGGGGCATCTACGTCACCAAGCAGGTTTCCGGCGACGAGAAGAAGCGCAAGGCGGCCTGGTCTGCTGCCGCCCATCTCGGCGGCAAGGATCTGTCGCTGTGGACCTCGGCCTATCCCTCCGGTTTCCAGCCCTACCGCCAGTCCAACTTCAACTACGACGAATGGGAAAAGGCGGGTTACGATCGCGCCTATATCGAGGACTATCTGGGTTCGAATGCGGACAGCTATAACCACCCGAACGCCGCCATCGAACCGCGCATTCCCGGTATCTTCCAATATTACTCAGTCGCTGAAGACGAATTGGCAAAGGGCTTTGCCGGACAATACAAGTCGGCGCAGGAGACCGCGGATGCGATTGCGGCCGCCTGGGAAAAGATCACCGATCAGATCGGCCGCGACAGCCAGTTGAAACTCTATCGGACGAGCCTCGGGCTCTGACCGCTTGACACCAATACGCTGGCGGACCGGAAGCGGTTCGCCGGCGCTCATTCTGTCCGGACGAGGAAAATCATGTCGACAGTCGAAGGCGACCTGCTCCACACGGTCGAAGCCGGCTCCATTTCCGCGAGCCGTCGTTTCTGGGGCCGCGCGGCCCTATGGCTAAGCGCCATATGGTTCATCACATCCTTCGTATTGCAGGGTGCCCATGAAATGGGCTGGACCGGTTGGGGCTTTGCCAACTGGCGGCCGGTTCTTTATGCCTATTTTCTCTGGGCAGCCGTTCTTTGCGTCACGCGCGTCGTCATCCACGGCGAGGCGGGCAAGAAGGCGCTTTTTGTCCTGCCTGCCGCGCTTTTCGTCGTGTCGATGGTGGTGTTCCCACTGCTCTTTGCGCTCTGGATCGGCTTTTCCGATTGGAACCTCGCCTCCTCGACGGGGCGGCGTTTCAACGGGCTCGACAATGTGCGCCGGATGATCGCCGATCCGTTCTATGCCAATGCGCTGCTGAACATGGTCCTTTATTGCCTGGCCATCGCCATCGAATATGCGATCGCCTTCGGCCTGGCGCTGCTCCTCAACCAGGAAATCGTCGCCCGCAAATTCTGGCGCGTTACCTTTCTGGTGCCCTTGATGCTATCGCCGGTGGCGGTGAGCTGGATGGTCGGCAAGTCGATGCTGGAGACTCGTTTCGGCCCGGTCGCGCGCTTTGCCCGCTGGCTCGGCTGGGAAAATCCGTCCTTCTTCGGTGATCCGCTGACGGCGAAACTTTCGATCATGATCATGGATGCCTGGACCTTCATTCCCTTCATGATGATCATGCTGCTCGCCGGATTGCAGGGCCTGTCAAGGGAGGTGCTGGAGGCGGCCGAAGTCGATGGCGCCACCAAATGGCAGCGCTTCTGGAAGGTCACGTTCCCGCTGATGCTGCCGGTTTCGGTAACGGCGGTGATGATCCGGGTGATCTTCAAGCTCAAGCTCGCCGACATCATCATCACGGTGACATCGGGAGGTCCCGGCGGGGCGACGGACTCCGTCACCAGTTTCATCTATCGTGAATATCGCGATCGTTCGAATGTCGGATACGGCACCTTGCTCGCGCTCGTCTATCTGGTGATCATCGTCTTCGGGATGACAATGCTGATGAAGATCTCGGACCGTATCGTCAAGCGGATGACAGGAAGGCTCTGATGGTTCGCATCGATTTCGAAAAATACGGGCGGGCTCAGCGCATTCGTTGGTGGGCCATGCGTTTGGCCGTCTACGGCCTGCTCGTCACCTGGGCGTGCATCTGCATCTTCCCGCTGTTCTGGACGGTTTCGACCTCGTTCAAAACGGCCGCGGATGTCATGCGCGGCAATCTGATCCCCTGGTTCAACTTTACGCCCAGCTGGCTCGGCTGGCGCTCGCTCGGGCTCTCTCCCGATACGATTTCCCAGGTATCGACGGTGCGTGACGAGTTCATGCGCAGGCTCTGGAACAGCGTCATCATCTCCGTCAGTGCGTCCGCTCTTGCGGTCGTGCTCGGATCGATGGCGGCCTATGGCCTCAGCCGCTTTTCCTACAAGTTCGGCCATATGCGCAATTCCGACATTTCCTTTTTCTTCCTGTCGCAGCTCATCATGCCGCCCGTCGTCCTCGCCCTGCCCTTCCTGGTTCTATATAAGGAGCTGGCGCTGCTCGACACCTACGCGGGCATGATCGCCGTCTATACGCTGATGGTCCTGCCGATTGTCGTCTGGATCATGCGCGACCAGTTCGCCACCATCCCGGTAGAGCTCGAGGAGGCCGCCCTGGTCGATGGCCTGTCGATATGGGGCGCGTTTGGCCGAATCATCGTGCCGCTGGTTCTGCCGGGCATGGTGGCCGCGTTCCTGCTGGCGCTGATCCTGTGCTGGAACGAATATTTCTTCGCAGCACTGCTGACCTCCACCAATACCAACACGCTGCCGGTGATGATTGCCAGCCAGACAGGCAGCCAGGGCATCAACTGGTGGTCGATGGCGGCCCTTTCGACCGCCGGTATCCTCCCGCTTGTTGTCGTCGGCGTCGTGCTGGAAAAGCACATCATCGCCGGGATGACCGCAGGCGCCGTAAAATAGCTGCGGGATGGCGAAAATGTCGAAGATGCCTACAGTCAAGGATGTCGCCGGTTATGCAGGCGTCTCTGTGGGCACCGTTTCGCGTGTGCTGTCGGGCGAAGTCGCGGTCAAACCCATGCTGCGCGAAAAGGTCAACGACGCCATTTCTGCGCTCGGTTACCGGCCGAACGTCACCGCCAGAGCACTGCGGACCAGAAGAACCGACGTCATCGGCCTCATTGTTCCCGACATCACCAATCCGTTCTTTGTGCAGCTTGCGGCAAGCGTCGAGCGTGCGGCGCTCGAGCGTGCGCATAGCCTTATGCTGGCAAGCTCGCATGACGATCGCGAGGCGGAGCAGCACCACGTTTCAGCCTTTCTCCACCGGTCGGTGCGCGGCATCATCGTGGTGGCTTCGAGCGACGGTTCAGGCTTTCATCTGCCGGCATCGGTCCCGATCATCTCGCTGGACCGGCGCTTCGGCACCTTTCCCCTGGTGTCGACCAACCATGCGCAGGCGGC
Organism: Rhizobium leguminosarum bv. trifolii WSM2297; assembly: GCF_000271845.1. Next base: position 975,283 of record NZ_JH719393.1, read on the forward strand.
CGCGCTGATTGCGGATCATCTCCATGGGCTGGGACATCGCCGCATCGCCTATATTGCCGGGCCGGCCGATACCGAGGCGGGGCGCATGCGCAAGGAGGGCTTCGTCGGTCGCATGGAGGAGTTCGGCAAGACCGGCGAACCCGTTGAACTGGAAATTGCCTATGGCAGGTTCGACTATGAGTCCGGTGAAAGAATTGCCCGCGATCTGCTTTCGCGCCCGTCCCACCAGCGGCCGACGGCGATTGCGGCGGCCAGCGATCAGCAGGCCATCGGTGCGCTGCGGGCTGCGCGCGATCTCAAGATCGACGTGCCGCGAAAACTATCGGTTACCGGTTTCGATGACATTTCGCTCGCCAATCTCGTCGTTCCCAGGCTGACGACCATACGTCAGCCGGCAGACATGCTGGCTCGCCGCGCGGTCGGCCTTCTGCTGGCGGAACCAGCGGGCGCGGAAGACGAAATGGTCGACGGGTCCCTGATCGTGCGCGGGTCGAGCGGCGCCTGCCCGCGACCCAAAGCGGATGCCGCCGGCCACACGAATTGAAGAGGGCCGGCGCGCCGGCCATGAGAAAAGGATGAAAGATCAATGCTCAAGGGAATTCGGGCCGAACTCAACGGCGACATTCTTCAAGCACTTTGCAACATGGGACATGGCGATTATCTCGTCATTTCCGACATGAATTTTCCGTCGGATTCGATTGCCCGGCAGACTCGCCTGGGGACGCTGCTGACCATGGAAAACATTGCCGCGCCGCAGGCAATCGATGCGATCCTGTCGGTCTTGCCGCTCGACACACCGATCCAGCCTTCGGTGGGCCGCATGGAAGTCATTGGCAAGCCGGATGAAATTCCGCCGATACAGCAGGAGGTCCAGGCAATCGTCGACCGCGCTGAAGGCAAGCCGTCGCCCATGTATCCCGTCGAACGGATGGCCTTCTACGACATCGCCAAAAAGGCCTACTGCGTCATCGCCACCGGGGAACTGCGTTTCTATGGATGTTTCCTTCTGACAAAGGGCGTCATTCCGGCGGAAGAGGCGGTCCGATGAGCGAGAAAAGCGGGATCGTCATTCTCGGCATTTTTGCCGCCGACACCGCCTATAAGGCAAAACGCCTGCCCCATATCGCCGAGACGCTGATGGGATCGGGCTTCACGCTCGGGCCCGGAGGCAAGGGCTCCAACCAGGCGATTGCCGCGGCCAAGGCCGGAGGCAAGGTCACCTTCATTTCAAGGGTCGGCGCCGATCCCTTCGGCGAGATGGCCCTTGCGGCCTATTCGCAAGCGGGTGTCAAAGCCAATGTGATGAAGATGGACGGCGTTTCCAGCGGCGCCGCCTTCATCTTCGTTGACGAGGTGAGCGGCGACAATGCGATCATCGTCGTCCCGGGTGCCGCGGGCCTTATCGGCATTGACGATGTCGATGCGAACCGGGCGGAGATCGAAAGCGCTGCCCTTTTCATGACCCAGCTCGAACAGCCGCTCGAGGCGGCGCTGCACGGCCTGGCGATGGCAAAAAGGGCAGGGGGCACGACGATCTTTAACCCCGCGCCGGCGCGCGCCATTCCGGACGACGTCTACGGCTTGTGCGATTTCATCGTCCCCAATGAGGTGGAAGCCGCCGAATTGGTGGGCCATCCGATTACAACTGATGAACAGGTCCGTTCGGCGGGCCGCACTTTGCTGGATCGAGGGGCGCGAGCGGTGATCATCACGCTCGGCGCCCGCGGCGCATTTTATCACAGTGCCGGGCAGAGCGAATTCGTCCCCGCATTCTCGGCCGGGAATGTCATCGACACAACCGGGGCGGGGGACGCCTTTCTCGGCGGCTTCGCGACGGCGATTTCGGAAGGACAAGCACCGATCGAGGCGATCCGTTTCGGCTCTGCGACCGCCGCAATCGCCGTGACACGCCCGGGCACAGCCCCTGCCATGCCTTCACGCGGCGAAATCAGCGCCTTATTGCGCCGCTCGTGATTGATATCGCAGGGCAATCCGGTGCACCGACTATAACAGCGTGGCGCCATTTTCGTGAGCTGGCGCTGCAACCCTAGTCAGCAGAACCTTCGCACCATCCTCAAGTATATGTTGCTTTACATACCATTAATGCAATTGCGCTAAATTTAGCATCAGCCAGAAACCTCCTCCGGACCTGCTAGAACAATGCGCCTCCTGATTGCAGCTTCCCTACTCGCATTGGCCGCAGTCCCGCCCGGAGCGGCCGCCGATCTTTCTGCCTATAAACGGCCGCTGACGGTGCCCTTCGAGGGGGTCACGGCCTATTCCCCTCAGCTCGCGACGCTCGGCAAGATGCTGTTCTTCGACCCCAGGCTTTCCGGCAACAAGAATATGACCTGCGCTAGCTGTCATAACCCGTCCTTCGGTTTCGAGACGCCGGTGAAGACGCCGATCGGTGCGGCCAATACCGCGCTCGGGCGCCAGGCGCCGACGGTTCTGAACGTTGCTTGGATATCGCCCTTCTTCTGGGACGGCCGTGCGCCGAACCTGGAGGAGCAGGCGGCAGGCCCGATCACAGCTGCGGCCGAAATGAACGGCAAGCTCGACACCGCCGTGACCGAAATGCAGGATATCCCTGATTACAAGAAATGGTTCGGCGAAGTATTCCCCGACAAGGGCATCAGCAAGGAGACGCTGCTGACGGCGATCGCCACCTATGAGCGGACGGTGGTTTCCAACTGGTCGCCCTTCGATCGCTGGGTCGACGGCGACGAGAAGGCGGTCTCCGACAGCGCCAAGCGGGGCTTCGAGCTGTTTACCGGTACTGCCGGCTGCTCCGCCTGCCACACGGGCTGGAATTTCACCGACAACAAGTTCCATGACATCGGTCTGCCAGGCGACGATATCGGGCGCTACAAGATCGATGCGAGCAGCCCGAACAATAAATATGCCTTCAAGACGCCTGGCTTGCGCAACACGCTCTACCGTGGCCCCTATATGCATGACGGCAGCCTGAAGAGCATGGACGAGGTGATCGTTCATTATGAGGGCGGCGGCGTCAGCCGTCCGTCGCTCGATCCTGCCATATCGCCCTTCCTGCTGACGGAAGAGGAAAGCAACGATCTGATCGCTTTTCTGGGCACCCTGACCGCCGAAAAGCAAGACATCCCCCTTCCGACGCTGCCGAACTGAGGTGCAGGCGATGACACTCTCCATACGCATGCAGATCCTCGTGCCCATGGTGGCGACGATCGTCGTCGGCTTCGGCAGCGCATTCCTGATCGGCTATCAGGCGGTCACCGGCCAGACCCGGGTCGCCGCAGTGGTGCAGGAGGCGGTGAACGCCAAGCTGGCATCGGCCCATATCGAGCAGCAGTTCAGGCAAGCGACATCGGTCGTCGACCGGGTGCTGTCGATGACCAATTTCGTGTCGGCGGCCGAGGTCAAGACCGAATTCGACGAGAGCAATGGCGCGCTGACGCAGTCGCTCGACGAGCTTGGCGGCATCGATCTCGCGACATCGCTGACCGAAGGAGTACGGTCGCTGCGCCAAGCCCATGATGTCTGGGAAAAAGACGTCAAGGTCAGCCTTGGCCTACAGCCGGCAGACGAAGTGCCGACAACAGAGAGGCTTTCGCGCTCGCAGCAGGCAATCCTGACCGGGATCGCCGCCGTTAACGCCATCGTCGACAAGATCGCCACAGAGAGTGTGGCCGATGCCGGCAGCGCGCTGGAAACGAAGATCGAAATCGAGTTGGCCTTGGCAGCGATTGCCGCCATCGCCGGCCTCGGTATTCTGATCGCCATCGCCCGGCATGTATCGCGCCCGATCCAGCGCATCACCCAATCCATGCAGGAGCTCGCGAGCGGCGAGACGAACAAGGCGATCCCCTATGCTGGGCGCCGCGACGAGATCGGCCTGATGGCAGGTTCCGTGGAGGTCTTTCGCCAGAACGCCATCGCCCGCTTCCAGCTCGAAGGCCAGGCCGAGGAAAATCGGCGCCTGGCGGAGGCAAACCGGTTGGCCGACCAGGAGCAGGCGGAACGTGCTGCCGCGGAGCGGCTGACGGTCGCCACCTCCGGGCTTGCGGCCGGGTTGAAGCGGCTCGCGGAGGGCGATCTTGCCTTCAAGCTCTCGGAGCGGTTCGCACCGGAGTTCGAACCGCTCAGGCATGATTTCAACGCCTCCGTCGAGCAGCTCGGCGGCACGCTGCTTTCTGTCTCCGAAAGTGTGTCGATCATCAATTCCGGCACCCGCGAAATCAGCAACGGATCCAACGAACTCTCAGGCCGCACCGAGCGTCAGGCAGCAACGCTCGAACAGACCGCCGCGGCCCTGAACGCGGTCACCGCCAAGGTCACCGAAGCTTTCGAGATCGCCGAAGAGGCCCGGACCGTTGCCGACAACGCCAACCGCAGCGCGCTCGCATCCGGCATGGTGGTGGCCCAGACGGTCGACGCCATGGGCCAGATCGAAGAATCCTCCCGGCAGATCAACAATATCATCGCTGTCATCGACCAGATCGCCTTCCAGACCAACCTGCTGGCGCTCAATGCCGGTGTCGAGGCGGCCCGCGCCGGCGAAGCCGGCAAGGGTTTTGCCGTCGTCGCCCAGGAGGTGCGCGAACTCGCGCAGCGCTCGGCTCAGGCGGCCAAGGAGATCAAGGAGCTGATCGGGCGGGCGTCAGCCAAGGTCGCCGGCGGCGTCGAACTGGTCAATCAGACCGGTGCTGCGCTTGGCGACATAGGCCGCTTCATCGTCGATATCAACCAGCGCATGGATGCGCTGGCGGCCTCGGCGCGCGAACAGGCGACCAGCCTCTCAGAAGTCAATTCGGCCATGCACCAGCTCGACCAGGTGACCCAGCAGAACGCCGCGATGGTGGAAGAAACCACAGCAGCCGGCGTTACGCTCGCTAGCGAGGCGGAACGTCTGCGCGAACTGGTCACCCAGTTCGAACTGGGCAGGGCAGAACCTGGCACGCGAAGCTATCGCGACGCGGCTTGAACGAAGGGTTCGTGATCGAATGCGATCTCGGGACCTTGAGAGGCGCTACGTTCGGGGCTGTTAGCGAGGCTTTCCGAGCTCATAACCGTCGGCGTCCTCACTCAGAGATGTCAGCCGATCCAGCGCCAAGGTCCGCTTGGCGTCCCGAGCTGCCTTGAATGCCGCAACATCCGTTGCTCTCACGCGGCGGTGACTGCCAACCATTTCCGCCGGGAGCTCCCCCGTGTCGACCAATCGAACCAGATACTGCCTGGAAACGTTGAGAATGTCCGCTGCGACTTGAGTTGACAGCATCTCTTCGTCCGGCAGCACCGTCACGGAACGCCCCTCCGCGAGAAGCTCGGCTGCCTGATACATGATTTCTGCCAATGCGTGGGGTATTTCCAGACGCTCGCCATCGGCGTCGACGACCTGAACACTCCCCTGTCGTTTCCTGGACGTCGCCCGTAAAAGCGATGCAATGCGGGCGGCAGCCGATCTCTCGGGTGCCGGAACGGTATTCGGGGTTCTGGCAGGATTTTTATCCTGCGATGTGCGATGTGATATGGACATGCCGACAATATGGCGCGCAAACGCTATAAACGCAACCGGCTTATAACATCTCGCGCAAATGTGTGTGTGTGTGTGCGGTTTGCGACAACGACATGCGTAAAGACAAGACTTAAAGTGCGGGCCAAGCGAATCTGAAAGATCGCGACACGCTTTGTTTTGATCAATGGGTATTTCGCATGAGTGCCGATGTTCGTCTCTGTCCTTGATGCCAATGTTTTGTTTCCCATGCTGCTGCGGGATACGCTGTTGCGCGTGGCGTCAGAAGGTTGCTTTCGGGCTCGCTGGTCGTCTCGCATTCTGGAGGAAATGACCCGTAACCTGGTCAGCGACTACGGCATGGAGCCATCCAGAGCCAAAGCATTGCGAACTGTTATGGAGGAGGCATTTCCTGAAGCGAATGCTGAAGCTTGGGAAGAGATCGAGCCGGCTATGCAAAATGATCCGAAGGATCGACATGTCGTCGCGGCGGCCGTTGCAGAAGCCACAATTATCGTGACCTCAAACATCCGCGATTTCGGTAATCTCCCAGACGGCATTATTGCCTTGACCCCTGATGAGTTTCTCACCGAAATTTTCGCGAGAAATGAGACGAAGGTCCTGAGGGCGCTCGCGATGCAAGCCGCCGCCTATCGGCGACCAACGTTGACCGCAAGCGAGCTCATCGGAAGACTCGCGCTCACCTCACCCCGTTTTGCCGAGCAGGCGCTCCAGGCTCTTTCCCGAAGTTGACCTTCCGGCAACCCTCTTCCAGCCCAACTTTAAAGCGATCCTTTGTCCGCAACAGCGCCATCAGCATTGGGCCGAGCGCGAATTCGCCGCGTTTGGCGCGTCGCGTGAGATCCCTGAGATAACCGCCGGCGGAGTTTATGCACCCTCCCCTTTGCAGAATACAGGCCATGACGACGGCGGCGTTCTCCGGTCCCATCACCGACGCCGCTTCCTCATAGGCCGACGGGCTGACGCCCAGCATCGAGTGCACCAAGATCGTCGCCGTCATCAGATCCCGCCAGCTGGCGATCCTGCCGCCTGGCCCGTAGTCGACGATGTCAGGGCAGGCTTGGACGACCATGCCGAGCGGGAGGGATTTCAATTCCCCGGCATTCGTCCGGGCAGTGGTCCGCGATCCGTTCCCGTCCACTCCGGCTTTCCGCCTTTCCAACCCTGAACTCGGCTCGGGATCCCGGTTCGCCTCCTGCACCGTTTCCAAGCCCGGTTCAGATTCAGATGTGGATTCGGGATTCGAATTCTGTATGTGGCGCTCAATTCGGGATTCATTGGTGCTCGCTCTCTGATGTTTCTCTTGCGATTCCAACGTGTTGATGACGTTGAGGCGGATCGTCTCAAGTTCTTCGAGGATCGGCGGGAGATTTTCGAGCGTTGCGGTCCTCGGGATGCGCTGCAACAGGCCATCAAGGATTGAAGAGACATGCTCCCAATCGCCGGGAACTGTTTCCTCGATGGCCGCGGAGATAAGCTTGGCGATGTCGCGCCGGCAGATCGTCAGCCGCTCTTTCATCCCGCGCAGCATCTGCCGGTCGGCGGCAATGCCAGCCGCGATCGCTTCGATTTCATGTGCACGGGCAAGTAGCGGCGCCAGGCTGAAGCCGTAGGCCTCGGCGATGCTGCCTTCCTTGCCGCGACGGACATAACGTTTGCCGTTCGGGCTGTCCTTGCGGGAAATGAGGCCGGCCTCGACGAGGACTGCCAGATGCCGGCGCAGCGTTGCGGCCGCCATGCCCCGTGCCCTCAGGCAAAGTTGCGCATTCGAGGGAAAGACGATCAGCCCGCGTTCGCACGACAGCTCGTCATCGGGAAAAAACGTCAGCAGCGCATCGAGCACTGTCAGCGCCCGGTCGGTGACATCGAGTCTCGCCCTCGCCTCGCAGACCGATCTGAACAGCTTCCACTTGTTACGCTTCGTCCCGGCCTCGATCGTCTCGCCCCGCCGCTGTTTCAGCAGCATGGCAAGCGACATCGGCCGCCGCCCGAAGGGCGTCGTCACAGATTCACTCTCCATTTCCATCACCTTCAATAAGGCAAAAGAAATCCGCTCACCGAAACGATGCGAGGATCGAAAGTTTTACAACGTCTTGTGCGTCTAAAAGGACGCGTCGGCGCTGTAAGACTCTTGACGGGGATTCGTGAAAATGCGATTCTCTGTCTTGCTTAAGGATAGGAGAAGGGCTTCCACGACTCAGGTCGTTTGGGGGCCTTTTTCTTTTGCGGTTCAGTCTCCTTATTTGCTCTCCTCGGCGAGGAATTGCTCATAGAGCGCATCCAGCCTGCTGGAGAGAAATTCCCCGAAGCGGCCGGCATTTTTCGCCTTCATTGAAAGCGAGAACGCCTTGCCGTCATTCTTCATTTCCGCCTGGACGGCTTTGTCCCGCGGCTCCCATTTGACCTTCCCTGCCGCGGCTTGCGTCTTTCTGACCGGCCGGGCGCTCTTGTTCAGCGCCGCGTAGAGCGCTTCGAAACGTTTGTCGGACGGCAGGCGAGGAAACGCGTCCTCCTTCATCACCTTGGCGATATCTGTCGCATTGGATGCCTTGCCGGCGAGCAGTGAAAGCTCCACCCAGCGTTCGCGGCCGATGCCGGGTGCGGGGCCGATTGCCTGGACGACCTCCGGCGAGATGCGATCCATGACCGATATCATCTTCGAGATCGACGCCGCATTGGCGGCAAGCGCGGTCGAGATGACTTCCCTGTCGTAACCGAGTTCCTCCAGTCGCCCGGCGAAGACCGCGCGCTCGATGAAGGTAAGATCGGCCCGCGCCGAGTTCTCCTGGCCCTGGGCGATAACATGGGTCCGGTCGTCGATCGCCTTGACGACGGCTCTGACATTGCGGCCGAGCTCGCGGGCTGCACGCAGCCGCCGATGGCCGAAGACGACCTGATAGCGGCCGTCGATCTTGGCATGTGGGCGCACCAGAATGGGCGTATCCTGCCCGCGGGCGCGGATCGCTTCGACCAACGCACGGAACTCATCGTCGTCTTGCGTCAGGCGGTCCTTGACGAAGGAGGCCTCGATGACATCGGGATCGAGATCGACCACTGCTTCGCCCTCGAGGAATTTTTCCGCCTGTTTGGCCAGCTCGTCCAGCGAGCGGACAAGCGAGCGGCCCGCCCCGCGCATCGGATAGTTCGGCGCGCCTGCATTCTCGTCAGGCATGTCGGTCAGCCCTTCCAGAAGATTCTTTCGTGCCATCGCTCTTCCTCCGATGTCGGTCAATCAATTGATTCGGCTTGCGGAAATCGTGAATTTGTCAGCCGACAAATTCACCGCCCCCATGCCTGATGAATAAGCGCTGCGATTTCAGCGTTGACGGCGTCCATCGCCTCCATCGCCCGGTCATAGGTTCCCCGGTTCATCGACGAACGCTCGACCTCATAGAGGGTCTGCTTGGTGATCCCGGCATCCGAGATCGCTGTCGATTTGACCATCTGGTTCCTGAGCATGAACTCGTGGAACATCGTCGACATGAAGCCGACCATCTGCGCCTGCGGCACGTCTGTCGGCTCGTAGCGGGTGATCAGATAGCGATACCAGGAAAGGTTCACTTCGGCGCCGGCCGCGCGGATCGGCTTCAGGATGCCGCCAAGCATGAGCAGGAACTGGCCCATCGACATGACGTCGAGCATCTGCGGATGAATGGTGATCAGCACGCTGGTCGCGGCCGTCAGCGCCGTCAGCGTGAGGTAACCGAGCTGCGGCGGGCAATCGATGACGATGACATCGTAGCGATCCTCGACCTCTGCGAGTGCGCGCGAGATGCGGGTGAAAAACGTCTTGCCGTCATTGGTCGATTTGTCGGCCATGGCAAGCGGCGTATCGTATTCGTATTCCTGCAGGTCGAGATTGGCCGGCACGATATCGAGGCCTGGAAAATTCGTCTTATGGATAATCTCCGAGAGCGGCTTCTTCTCGCCGTCATAGCGGATCGCTTCATAAAGGGACGAGGCCTGGTCGAATTCCGGCTGGAAGCCGTGAAGGGAGGACAGCGATGCCTGCGGATCGAGATCGACGGCAAGAACGCGGTGGCCGGTCAGTGCAAGATGCTGGGCAAGATGGGCTGATGTCGTCGTCTTGCCGGAGCCGCCCTTGAAATTGACGACGGCGATGACCTGCTGTTTTTCATGGCCGCGGCGGTGGGGAACATACATGCGGCTCTCGGAGCGACCATGGGCATCGAGATGGCGCCTCAGTTCCAGCATCTGCTCGGCGGTATAAGACCGACGCCCGGAAGGCGATGTCTGCGGGCAGGGGCCTTTGCCTTCTAGGTGCAGTTTCTTCAAAGTGCTTTGCGAGGCGCCGACATAATTTGCCACCTCTGCCAGAGAGAAGTTGCGCAGCGTCTTCTTGGCATTGGGCGGAAAGCGCTGCACGCTGAGCAGATGGAGCTTCTTTGAAATCACGTCGCCCTGTTCGAGGATCATATCCTCGAAATGCAACGGCGCCTTCTGCAAGGCGGTCAAATTAGCGTTCATCGGCAGCAATCTTTCGGATAACGATTTTCGGGATCAAAAGCCCTTCTAACCGTTATTATCCGCGATTCTCTAATGGTGGCCAAGAATTTTAAGGTTAACGCATATTAACCTTTTCGGTGCTCGCTCAGGCACTTGGCTGGATCGACATGAAGTCGCGAAAGACTTGTGCTTTCGGGGCCGGAGGCGCGGGCAACGCGCCTCCGGCCGCCGCCCGGCCGAAGGGGAGGGGCAATCGGCCGGTTTAGTTCAGAGGCGCTTCGCCTGTCGTGATCCGCTGCTCGTCGGCGCCGAACAGGTGGACGGTATCGTGGATCGGCGCGATCTTCAGTACCTCGCCGGGGGCGGCCCTGATCCGCTCCCGGAAGACGCAGGTGAGGGTCTGCGTGCCCAGCCGGACAATGACGAGTGTTTCCGAACCCGTCGGCTCGACCACGACGGTCGTTACGTCGATGCCGTCGGGGTCGAGGCTTATATGTTCGGGACGAATGCCATAGGTTACCGCATCGCTTGGGCGGCGCTCGCTCGGCAGCAACAGCCCGTCGGCAGTTTTAAACCCGCCTTCCGTCATGCTGCCCCGGATGAAGTTCATCGCCGGCGATCCGATGAAGCCGGCGACGAAAAGGTTGTTCGGCCGATCGTAGAGTTCCAGCGGCGAGCCCGACTGCTCGATCAGGCCGTCTTTCATGACGACAATTTTGTCGGCCATGGTCATGGCTTCGATCTGGTCATGGGTGACGTAGATGGTGGTCGTCTGCAGCCGCTGATGCAGTTCCTTGATCTCGGAGCGCATCTGCACCCTGAGCTTGGCATCGAGGTTCGACAGAGGCTCGTCGAACAGGAAGACGGCGGGATCGCGCACGATCGCCCGGCCCATGGCGACGCGCTGCCTCTGGCCGCCCGACAGCTGCTTCGGATACCTTTCCAGCAGGGTCTCGAGACCGAGGATCTTGGCGGCATTGCCGACCCGCTGGTCGATCTCCGTTCTCGGCATGCGCTTCAGCCGCAACGAGAAGCCCATATTCTTGGCAACGGTCATGTGCGGATAAAGCGCGTAATTCTGGAACACCATGGCGATGTCGCGATCCTTCGGCGCAAGCTCGTTGACGATATGCTTGCCGATCTGGATCTGGCCGGAGGTGATGCCTTCGAGGCCGGCGATCATCCGCAGCAACGTGGATTTCCCGCAGCCCGAGGGGCCGACCAGCACGACGAACTCGCCGTCGCCGATGTCGACCGATACGCCTTTGATGGCTTTGAACGCGCCGTAATCCTTGCGCGCATTGTTGACCGAAACATGGGCCATAACAGTCCTCCCGAAATCGCTGTCAAAGTCCGCCGAGGACCGTTTTGAGATAATCGAGGCCGAGACGCTCGCCCTCCCTGCGCGCGGTCAGATCCTTGCCTGGCCAGCCATAGGCGGCGTCCTCATGCTCGATCGACAGCGTGCCGTTGAAACCGTGTCCGCGCGCCTGGCGCAGCAACCGAGGCCAATCGATGAGGCCTTGCCCCGGCAGCTTGTATTGCCACCAGCCCTTGCCGTGATAGCCGACAGCCTGCAGGACCTCCGCATCGATTGCCGTGTCCTTGGCGTGCAGGATGGCGATGCGATCCTTCACCGCCTCCATCGCCTGATAAGGATCGACGCCGATGCGGATGAGGTGCGAGGGATCAAATTCCAGGCCGAAACGGCGATCTTCGATCCTGCGGAAAAGCTCCTGCCATCCCCTTGGCGTCGTTCCGATGAAATTGTCCTTCGGCCCCGGCCAGTTCTCGATTGCAAAGGTGAGGTGGGACGATTGCGTCGCCGCGATCAGTCCGTTCGCGAAGTCGGCGAAGTCGTCATAATTGGCGTCGTCGCTGGCACTCTCGTCCCGGCCCGGGAAGATCACGAAGATCGGGACGCCGGCCTCGCCGATGGCGCCGGCAAAGTCCGCCGTCCTTGCCCGTAACTCCCGGCGCCGGTCGCGGTCGGCATCGAGCTGATTGCCGAAATAGGTGATCGACGACACGAAGAGGTTGCGGCTGCGCGCGAGTGCGACGGCGGCCTCCACCTTGTCGGGCGTTTTGATGTGGCCGCCGACATCGATTTCGATGGCGTCGAAACCGGCCGATGCGGCGAAGTCGACCACTTCCTCCAGCGGGCGATCATTGAATGTCGAGGTGTAAAAGCCGATCTTCACCAAAATCCTCCGATCTTCACCAAAATCCCGGGCCTTGCCGGCCGTATCAGCTGTTCAGTCGATCCATATTCTTGAGGGGCGAACGTGTGCGTTGAGCAGCATCAGCCGATGCGAGCATAAGGGCCGCCGCCATCGGCATGGCCGCCGCCCCCATCGCCGAGGCATCCTCGCCGAGCGATGCGCGATGAAGCGACGGAAGGTTCGGGTCCTCGGCATCGAGATGTTCGTGCACATAGCGCAGCAATTCGTCGACGACGCGGATCGGCAGCCGGCCGCCGACGAGGACGGCGTCGGGATCGACGACCAGGCCGATATGCTTGACGGCGACGGCCAGATGCGCGCTCATTTCCTTCAGCCACTGCGAAACCAAGCGCCTGCCATGCGCATCGAGCGTCAGCAGATCGTGCGGGACACTCACCTTGACGTCGTGCCGCGCCAGAAAATCATAAAGGGAAAACAGCGAGAATATCTCGCCGAGAAGCTGGACCTTCTGGGCCTTCCCGTCGCTGCTGTCGGCAATCGGAAGCCAGCCGATCTCGCCGCTGAGGCCCATGGCGCCACGGTGACCATTGCCATCCAGCACGAGGCCGCCGCCGGGGCAGGCATTGATGGCGATATAGAAGAAGCTGCTGCTTTCGGCGCCGAGGCCATAATCGAGCTCGGCAAGAGCTGCGGCATTGGCTTCGTTTTCGATGAAGACAGGATGCTGCGTCAGGTTTTCCAGCGCCGCGCGCACATCGAATTCCGTCCATTCCTGGTAGGCCTTGGGTTTGCCGAGCAGCGAAATCTCCCCAAGCCAATCCGGCATCGCCAGACCGATGCCTGCGAGCCGTGCATCGTCGATCAGCCGGCTGCGCTGGAAATGCGAGATCGCATCTGATGTCAGCTGCATGAATTCCGTGGGCAGGATGAAGCGCTTTTCATGATGCACGCGGGCGCGGACATTGCCGACGGCGTCGACCGCCAGGATCGTCAGGTGGTCGCGATCGATGTTTATGCCGATCGCAAAACAGGCATCCGGATTGATCTCGAGTTCGATCGCCGGCTGACCTCTCAGCCCATGCCGCCGGCGGGCCTCCATGATCAGCCCCTCGTCCAGCAGCCGATCGACGATGCGGGCGATTGCCGGTTTGGTAAAACCCGTCTGCCGGGCGATTTCGGCGCGTGAAATCGGTGCGTGGCGATGGATGCAGCGCAAGACGACCGCCCTGTTGTGCTCGCCTGCATCTTCGACATTGGCGCCCGTCAGATCCGGGGACAGCCTGGCGCCGAGTGTCTGGTTCATGGGGTCGAATCCTTCATCAAGCATGGAGATTGAAACCGGCCCTCATCCCTTCACCGCGCCGCTGGTCATCGCCCCGAGGATCAACCGCTGGAGCGACAGGAAGGCGACGATCGCCGGAACCACGGAGATCAGGCAGGCGGCGGCGAGAAGCTGAATGGACGAGTCGGTCTGCATGCCGCGGAAGTTAAAGATTCCGACGCCGATCGGCATTAGGTCATTTTTGGTGAGCAGCAGGAAAGGCACCAGGAATTGCGACCAGCCGGCAATCACCGTGATGATGAAGACCGAGGCGATGCCGGGTGCCGACAAGGGCAGAACAATACGCCAGAAGACCGAAAACCGGTTGCAGCCGTCGATCATGGCGGCTTCGTCGAGGCTGCGGGGGATGCCGTCGACCGTGCTCTTCAACAGCCAGGTGGCGAGCGGAACTCCAAGGGCGATATAAACCATGACGACGGCAAAATGCGTGTCCAGCAAGCCGAGCCGGTTCATGTAGCGATAGAGCGGCACCATGATGACGAGCGGCGAGATCATCTGGAAAAGCAGGAGCCCCATCATCGACAGGCCCTTGCCGCGAAAGTTGAAGCGGGAAAAGGCGTAAGCCGCGGGCAACGCAACGATCAACACGCCCAATCCGCTGAGGGCGGCAAGTTTGAGGCCGTTCCAGAGATAGATCGGAAAGTAGCTGTTGTTGAGCACGGTGATGAAATTGTCGATGGTCGGGTTTTGCGGAATGTAGCGGGCCGCGCCGCGATAGATCTCGCGCTTGTCACGCATTGCCATGGACAGCAGATAGGTGAGGGGGCCGGCGAAGAAGATGAACATGACCAGCATGAAGAGATAGCTCAGGGCATCGCCGAGCCGGGTTCCGGTCCGTCCGCTCATTGCTCTTCCTCCTTCGGCAGGAACGACGCGTAGACGAAAGCAAGCCCGAGGCTGATGATCAGCATCAGCACGGAAAGCACGCTGCCGCCGGATAGATCGTAGTTTCTGAAGACGATGTTGAAGACGTAGAGTGAGATCACCTCGGTCGCGCGTCCCGGCCCGCCGCCGGTCAGGGTGATGATCGCGTCGAAGGTATTCACCGTCTGAATGGTGATCAGGATCATGTTGACGAGGATTGCGGCGCGCAACTGCGGCAGCGTCACGAAGAAGAACTGCTGCGATGCGGTTGCGCCATCGACTTCGGCCGCTTCATAGAGCGAGGGATCGATCGACTTCAGCGCCGCATACATCACCACCATCGAAAAGGCAGTGCCGCGCCATATGTTGGAGATCAGCGTCGACCATGGCGCGATCGCCGGATCTGAAAGCCAGGCAACGGTGGGCATATGCATTAGCCTGAGAATACTGTTCAGCGCGCCGTAGGGCGCTTCGGAAAACAGCATTTGCCAGATGATGCCGCCGGCAATGCCGGGCACGACCCAGGCGATGAGCGCTGTTGTCCTGAGGATGGTGGTGCCGAACAGGCCGCGCTTTTCGCCGCGGATGACGGTGACGGCGACCGCCAGGCCGAGGATCTGCTGGCCGATGACGCTGCCGCCGACGAAGATCAGCGTCGCCCATAAAATGTCCGGCAGCTGCGGCGAGCTCAAGGCATTGACGATCGAGCCCAGCGTATATTGCTGATTGTCGCCGATCAGCGTCGCATTGGTGAAGGATAGCCGGAAAACGTCGATGACGGGGTAGAGGTAGAAGATGCCGATGACGACGATCACAGGCATGATCCAGGGCAGGGGCGCCCCGGCGAAACGGCGCATGAACGATCTGCTTTGAGGCGGGCTGTCAGCCTCGATGGCAATAGGGCTCATTGGGCTTCCCTGTCCGGGTTTGGCAATGTCGACGACGCCTGCAGGCAGGCGCTGTCGTGGTTGGGAGCGTCACAGACGCCGGGTATTCGAGCGCCGCTAATGCTGATGGCTGCCCCTCACCCTAACCCTCTCCCCGTTCTGACGGGGAGAGGGGACGTGCCCCACGAGGCGTTGGCAAGGGACGGAGAGGTTGCGTCTTGTCCCTTCTCCTCGCGAGCGGGGGTCTGAAGGACGGGTCGAGACCCGTGGCTCGCCCCCCGGGGTGGCGGCAGCCGGATGAGGGGCTGGCCACGATCTCCGGGGCTCAGCCGCTGCACTACAGCCGCTTGTAAGCCTCCATCGCCGCGTTGAAGGCGGCATCCAGGGCTTCCTCCGGCTTCTTGGTGCCCGACAGCACGTCGCCCATCATGATCTGGATCTGGTTGGAGATCTCAGGATAGATCGGCACGCCGGGGCGGGCCTGTCCGTCGACCAGAGCCTTGGCGAAGGTCTTGTTGGCTTCGGTCGAGAACACCTCATACTTGTCGAACAGCGATTTGCGGGTCGGCAGTTGCTGCTGCAGCGCATTTGCCGGGCCCATATAAACCTCGCGTGCGAGGTTGGCGCACATCTCGACCTTCTCCTTGTCCTTGCTGAAGGAGGCGATCGTCCAGCCGCCGGTGCCTGTCGAGCGCTGATCGGCCGTCGGACCGGGGATCGGCGAGAAGGTCCAGTTTTTGAAATCGCCTTCGTCGAGTGTCGACTTCAGCTGCGCATATTGCCAGTTGCCGCCGATGAAGAGGGCTGTCGTCGCCGCGGCTGCCGCAGCGTTCATGTCGTCGTAATTGGCGATCGTGCTGACGCGCTTGGGGGCCGCGCCGGAATCGACGAGATCCTTGAAATAATTCAGCGCCTTCAGGAATTTCTCCTTGTTCTCGCCTTCGCCGAACACCGGCTTGCCGGAATCATCGACGAGCTTGCCGCCGAGCGCCCAGTAGTTGGCGAGCCAGTCGAAGGTCGTTCCTTCCCAGCGCCCGCCGTTGAAGAGCACGCCTTCCATACCCTCCTTGGTGGAGGCGAGAGCGGCCTTCTTCAGATCGTCCCAAGTCTGCGGTGCATCGGCGACGACCGACTTGTTGCGGTAGAGCACGCGAAGGTCGGTATCCCACCACCAGGCGCGCACCGTCTGGTCCTTGTCGGTGATGCCGCTACGAATGAAGGGGAAGAGGTCGTCCACTTCTTCCTTCGAGAAATAGGGCGTGAAGTCGGCCAGCACTTTGTTGACCATGAACTGCGATAGCACGAAGGAGTCGACAGCGGCGCAATCCGGCGCGTTGCCGGCCTTGGCCTGCTCCAGCATCTTGGCCTGTTCGGTGCCGATGTCGGACGACATAAACTGCATCTGCAATTTCCAGTCCGGATGCTTCTTGATGAAATCGACGAAGAGCTTCTGGTAGCCCTCGGCGATTTTCGGATCGGAATTGTTCGGGCTGTCGTTCGTCAGGCGGACGATCAGCGTTTTCGGCGCATCGGCAGTGCCGATCCGGTCTTTGGTGGCAAGTTCCTGGGCAAAAATAGCGGATGCTGAAAATAAGATTGTGCTCAGCGCCAATGCGCTGACGGTCGCGCTCTTCATGATGGGTCTCCTCCCCATTTTGAACGAATACAGCCAGGCGGTCAGTTGACCTCTCCTCATTTCCGTGCTGCATTAATTAGATTAAGTTACTTTGATTTGATGTCAAGCCACAGCTTGGAAGGCGAGAAGCCTGGGAGGTTGAGATGCTGGCGACATTCAACAGCAGCTAGTGCACGGCTGCCGAAAATCGAGTCGATTTTCGCGTCCGTACGCCGGATTGAAGTGATGGAGCATCCCACCGGATGCGCGGCGTAGAACCGGTAATTTTCTGGAGAAGAGCACGAGCGATCGCGGACAGCCGCGATGGCTGGAAGCGGGTTTTTGCCCGGCTGCAGCGGCGGCCGGAAACATAATGCTATGGAGGAGAAGATGCGCTTACTCATTCTCGGCACCGGCGGAATGGCCAACCAGCACGCCACGAAATTCAAGGCGATCGAAGGTGTCAGCGTTGTCGGCGGCGTCGATGTCGTGCCCGAAAGGCTGGCTGCCTTCTGCACCGAACATGGCATCGCCAATCATTTCGCCTCGCTCGAAGAGGCGCTTGCCTGGGGCGAGTTCGATGCGGTCGCCAATGTCACGCCCGACAGCATCCACCATCCAACGACGCTTCAGGCGATTGCCGCCGGCAAGCATGTCTTCTGCGAAAAGCCGCTTGCCACCGATGCGGTCAAGGCGATGGAGATGACCGAGGCGATCGAACGCTCAGGCAAGGTCGGCATGGTCAATTTTACCTATCGCAATTCGCCCGCGTTGCAGAAAGGCCGGCAGATGGTGCTTGCCGGCGAGATCGGCGCGGTGCGCCATGTCGAGGCCTCGCATCTGCAAAGCTGGCTGGTCGGACGCCATTGGGGCGACTGGAAGAGCGAAAGCAAATGGCTGTGGCGGCTGAGCAGGAAGCATGGCTCGAACGGCGCGCTCGGCGATATCGGCATTCATATCGTCGATTTCGCCTCCTATGGTTCCGGCCTCGATGTCGCCCATGTCTTTGCGCGGCTGAAGACTTTCGACAAAGCGCCCGGGCATAAGATCGGCGAATACGATCTCGATGCCAATGACAGCTTCACGATGAATGTCGATTTCGCCAATGGCGCGATCGGCACGATCCAGGCCACCCGCACGGCCGCCGGTCAGATGGATCAGCTGCGCCTCAGGGTCTATGGCGAGACCGGCTCGATCGAGATGATCTACGATACCGGACAATCGACGTTGCGCGCCTGTCTCGGCGACGACGTGCACACGGCGACCTGGCGCGACGTGCCCTTCGATCCCGTCGAAACCAACTACCAGCGTTTCGTCCAGGCGGTGCGGGCCGGCAGGACGCAGGAACCGTCGTTCCGCCGCGCCGCCAATATCCAGAAGGTCCTGGACAAGGCGCTGGCCTCCGATCTCAGCCACGCCGACGAAGCGCTAAGCTAGAGCAATTCCAGGAAAAGTGCGAAGCGGTTTTCCGTCCGGAATTGCGTAAAAACAAAAGTTGAAAGAGGTTCGGCGCTTCCGTGAAAACCTGAACCGCTTTAAGCCATCAGGCTGAAGCCGGCGGCAGCAGCAGCGTGTTGAGAAAGGGCAGGAGGGCAGCACCGAGCGCCACACCGCCGCCGCTGAAGCTTGCCGGCCGCATCGGCGAAATCCAGGGTGTCAGCAAGGGTCTGGTCGAGGTGTCGCGCCGTTCGATGGAGAGTTGGTGGATCAGGGCTTCGATGACGCTCTGCGGCAGGTCGCCGCCGATCAGCACGACGCTCGGGGCAAGGAAACCGGCCATGGCAATGATCGGATCGAGCAGATGGCCGGCTGCCTCGCGTATCCATTGCGACAGGGATGGTGAGGCGACCTCCTGGCCTTGCAGCAGGCACGCGAATTCGTCGTCGCCGATCCGCGACCGCAAGGCCTCGAAACCAACGACGGTGTTCAGTTGGACATTGTCGGGGCCGGTCAGCATCTCGCCGATGCTGCCCGCCCGCCCATGGACGCCGGAATAGGGAATGCCCCGAACGAGGAAGCCCGCCTGAACGTCGTCATCGATGATGATCATCGCCAGTCCGCCTTCCCGCTTGGAACTGCCGATCGTGCGTTCGGCGAGAAGGCCTGCCGTACACTCGTTCTCGACATAGGGACGCGCGATCGTCGACGTTGCAGCGATCTGATCGCTTTGATCGTCCGTCCAGTCGTTGGCGGCAATGCCGAGCCCGATGATCGGCAATGTCGCGTGGCGATCGACCATGTCCCTGACGGCCGCATGCACCAGCTTGACCTTGTCTGCTGGATCCAGGCCGAAATAGACCCGGTCATGCACCTGGCCGCTGAGATCGATGAGTACCATCTCGCCGCGCCTCTGGCGAAGCTTGACCCCGACCGAGAAGGCGCCCTCCGGCCTCAGCGCGAATTCGGTGGCGGTTGCGCCACCCCCGACCCCATTGCGACGGTTTGACGTCACAAGCTTTTCTTCCGCCAACCGCCGCAGAATATTCGTAATGCCGGGCCCGGTCAGTCCGCTATGTCGGCCAAGCTCGGTGCGGGTCAGCGGTCCATGCCGGCGGATCGCTTCCAGGATGACGCGAATATTCCGGTCGGCGATTTCACCCGATCTGAGACCGACTGTTTTGGCGCGCGGGGCGCCCGTGTCCTGGGTTTGAAGCCGCCGCGGCCCTGATCGAAGATACCGCATGGCCGTCTTTCCTAGAGCACATCTCGGTGTGTACTTCATCCGCGGGCTCTGGGAAAGCCGGGCGTGGCAGCCGCTTTTCAGGCTGGACATATCAATGGGGATCGGGCCATCACCGCGGTGACGAAGCGCGGCGGGGCGAATGCCGCAAATGCCGACAGATCTGAACTGCACGGCAATCGGAGCTTGATTCTATCGATCGTCAATAACTGCAAGGACGATCGTTGCCGAAGCCATCACGGCAGGCAGGTCTGAGCGCATAGTCGGCGCCGGTATATCCAACCGAGCCGGTTTGCACTGAGTCATATGAGCTCGTCGTGCACGATGACGACACGGCAACCGCGACGACTGCTGTGACTGCTATCAACAATTTGCGAATCTGAAGCATCCCCACCCTCCCGATCGCTCGCCGGGGCCAGCGATTTCAGCATTCATGGCCGGGCAGATAGGGCCGGTGCTGCATCGGTAAACCGTTATCGCCGATCAAGATTCCGTGTTTCCTTGAAGTCTTGTCGCGGGCTTTGATTGCGGAACGTTGGGTTGCGATGCACCGAACCTTCCGCCAGGGCTATAACGCAATCCACCCTCGGAGAAGTTGCCGGTCTCAATCCCCTTGAATTCAGCGGGTGGAGAGCGGCGGCGGTGGCGGTGGGGTTGTCGAGCCGGAGGCGAGTGAGCGCTGAACCATCACGCTGTCCGCCCAACGGTCGTAACGATAGGCGACTCCCGGCAACAGCCCGACGCGAACGAAGCCGAAGCGTTCGTGCAGGGCGAGCGATGCAACGTTGTCGGCGGCGATATAGCCGATCATCTGCCGGAAACCGGCCGCCGCGCAGGCGTCGATCAGCCCGCGCATGAGCAGGCTCCCGATGCCCTGGCCGATATGGTCGTGATGCACATAGATCGAATGCTTGACGGTGTAGCGGTAAGCCGGGCGTTTGCGGAACAACACCACATAGGCATATCCCACGACCTTTTCACCCTCGATCGCAACGACATGCGGAAAGCGGCGGTCTTTCAAATTTTTGCGCCGCTGCCTCAGTTCGTCCGGTTGTCGCGTGTCGCTGTCGTCCACCCCAACATCGATGCCGCGACGAATATGGCGGTGATAGATCGCCAACATGGCATCGACGTCGGTTTCGCGGGACGGGCGGATGACGATCGTTTTGTCCTGCTTCATGACTGACCTGAGTTTCCCAGCCTATTCCGCAACGACGTAGGTATAAAGGCTGACGCGGCCCGATGCATCGATCTCGCGATAGACCCCTTGAATTTCCACCTCAAAGCCCGGGAAGGTGTTGAAGCAGGTTTCAAACATCTTGAGATAGTCGATCATCGGCTTTGCCCTTTCCGTCAAGCGTTCGCCCGGCACGATGGTGGCGATACCCGGAGGATAGACCACGAACGGCGTTGTTGCGATGCGGCCGGCAATGGCGTCTATCGGCAGATACTCCACATCGTTGCGCACCAGGCAACGTGCGGCATCGTGGGGCGAGAGCGCGATCGGCGGCAGATGCTCAGGGGAAAACTGCTTGGTCTGCAGCGCGCTGACATCGGCCTGGCGGAAGAAGCTGTGCATTTCTCTGCAGAGATCGCGAAGCCGCACGCCCGCATAGCGGCCTGGCCGGCGACGAAAGAATTCCGGGACTGCCTCTTCCAGCAGCGCATTGTCGTCATGGAGCTTTTTGAAGGCGACGAGGCCGCTGATCAAGGTGCCGGCTTTACTTGCCTCCACGCCGGGGGTGAGGAGGAACAGCAGCGAATTGAGGTCGTTCTTTTCCGCAACGATCCGGTTTTCGCGCAGATATTGCGCCACCACGGGTGCCGGAATTCCATGCTCGGTGTATTTGCCGCTTGCCCGGTCGAAGCCCGGCGTGAGCAAGGTGAGCTTGTTCGGATCGGTCATGGCAAAGCCCGGCTCCATTGCGGAAAAGCCGTGCCATGCCGCATCAGGTGTCAGCTGCCAGAAGGCGGGATTGGTGGCGAGCTGATCGGTGGCGATGCTCTCCCACGCCACGTTGTGCGCCGCGCCGGGGCCGGACACATCCGGGATCGCAACCCGGTCCGGCACGAATGGCTCGAAGAACCAGCGACGCTCGGGACGGTGCTCCTTCTCCTCGAATTCGCGGCGCACGGCACGGATCTTCTTGCGCAGCTCGATGCCGAGGCGGATCGTGTCGTCCCACAGCACTTCGCCCGAGCGGCCCTTCATCATCTGCGCTCCGACGTCGAGCGAAGCAAACAGCGGATAGAAGGGCGAAGTCGAGGCGTGCTGCATGAAGCTTTCATTGAATCGCCGGTGCTCCACCCGGCGTTTCTGGCCGGTGATATGCCGGTCCTTCATGTGGATCTGTGAGGCCTGCGAGAAGCTTGCAAGCTGCTTATGGGTGGATTGCGTGGCGATGATGCCCGGCGCGTCAGGGCCGAGGTCGGAAAGGCCCATGGCGAAACGCCCGGCATAGAGCGGATGAAATTTCATGAAGCCCGCCCAGGCCTCATCGAAGAGAATGTAGTCGCACAGATGTCCGATGCGCTTGAGGATCATCTCCGCATTGTGAATGGTGCCGTCATAGGTGCACTGTTCCACGACCGCGACGCGGAACGGGCGTGGCTTCTTGTAGGCCTCGGGGTCTTTCACCAGCGGATGGGTGCGGATGCGTTCCCGCAGGGCTTCCTCGTCCATGGCCGCAAAATCGATGGGACCGATCAGCCCGTAAGCGTTGCGTGCGGTCGGCAGGTAAACCGGAATTCCTCCGGAGATCATCAACGCGCCGTGATGAGCGGCCTTGTGGTTGTTGCGGTCGAACAGCACGAGATCGCCATCGGTGACGAGCGCGGAAAGCGCGACCTTGTTGGAGGTGGACGTGCCGTTGAGGACGAAATAGGTCTTCTCGGCGCCGAAAATCTTGGCGGCTTCCTTCTGTGCAGCGAGCGCAGGTCCCTCGTGGGTCAGCAGGTCGCCGAGATCAAGGACCGAATTGTCGAGATCGTCTCGGAATACCGCTTCCCCAAGATGCTCCATGAACACCCGGCCGATGGGGCTCCGGCTGTAAAAGATACCGCCATTGTGCCCCGGGCAGGTCCAGAGGTGGTTGCCCTCCTCGGCATAATCGACCAGCGCGCCGAAAAACGGCGTCTTCAGCGTCTCTGCATATTGTTTCAGTCGGCTGATAAGGCTCTTGGCGATGAAGGCGGGCGTTTCTTCGGAAAGGAAGACATAGCCGTCGATGAAATCGAGGACCTCAACCGGCACATCCTCGAAGCGCTTGCGACGGATCAGCAGGATGATCGGAAACTCGAGACCGCGCCGACGCATCAGGTTGATGAGTGAGGCGGTCTTGCCTTCGAGCCCCTTTTTACCCCAGTCAACCAGCATGCAGCCGATGGCGGCGTCCGTCTGCACGGCAATCTCCGCATCTTCGAGATTGCGTGCGCGCACCACCTCAAAGCCGGAGCGTTCGATCTCCTCGACGATCTGGCGGTAGCGGGCACCCTCCAGATCCTCGTTGTCAAAGGTCGGCGTTGCGAACAGAAAGTTGAAACGTCTGAAATAATCCATCTGGGTATCCGCTTTTGATTTGGCACGAGGTGTCGACGCATTTCATGACATGCTTGTGACAGAGTTAGGGTGAGCGAAACCCCTGCATAGAATGGCATTGCCATTCATCTCGTCTGATCATCGACCGTGATGCCCTGGTTTAGCATCGGCAGGACCCGCGAGGAGGGGCCGGCGCCCTTCGACGTCTTCATCCGTAGTCAGCGTTAGTCGTTTGAATCGCTGACGAGGCGGCGCTGCCTGGAATTATTGCCGAACCGGCATTGCGGCTGATGGTTGCCTATTGAGAAGCTGAGCGAGCGGAAGAGGGAGAGGAGGGAAGGGGGATTTTCCGGCGGGTTTGGAGGTTGGAGAAAGTTCCGGCCGGCTCGTCTCGGAGAAACGATATGGCACAGGCCATCCAGAAGATCACGCTTAGTGGCGGACGTGACATCCCCTTCAATAACCTCGTTTTGAGCCAGGAGAACGTCCGCAGGATCAAAGCGGGCGTCTCGATCGAGGAACTCGCGGAGGACATCGCTCGCCGCGGACTTCTGACCAGCCTGAATGTTCGGGCGGAAGTCGACGGTGAGGGCAAGGAGACAGGGTTCTATCGCATTCCGGCCGGCGGCCGCCGATACCGTGCGCTTGAACTGCTTGTCTCCCGCAAACGGCTCGCAAAGACCGCCGGCATCCCTTGCATCATCAGCAACGGTGAAACGCCCGAAGCCGAGGATTCGCTTGCCGAAAACGTTCATCGCGTCGATCTTCACCCGCTCGACCAATACCGCGCTTTCCAGACACTGCGTGAGCAGGGGATCGGCGAAGAGGAAATCGCGGCCCGCTTCTTTGTCTCGGCAGCGACCGTCCGGCAACGCCTGCGATTGGCTTCGGTCTCGCCACGGCTGCTCGAGCTCTACGCCAATGAGGATATGAAGCTTGAACAGATCATGGCCTTTTCCATCACCAACGATCATGTCCGGCAGGAGCAGGTCTGGGACACGATCTCGCGTCAGCAGGTTCGCGAGCCCTATTATATCCGCAGGCTTCTGACCGAAACGACGATCCGCGCGAGCGATCGCCGGGCCGTCTATGTCGGCATTGACGCCTATGAAGCCGCCGGCGGCGTCGTGATGCGCGACCTGTTCGAGCAGGACAACGGTGGATGGCTCCAGGATCCGGCACTGCTCGAGCAACTGGCACTCGAGAAATTGACGATAGACGCCGAAGCGCTCAAGGCTGCGGAAGGCTGGAAGTGGGTGGAAGCCGCTTTCGACTTTCCTTACGGTCATACGTCCGGGCTCCGTCGTTTCTATGGCCAGCAGGTCGAAATGACCGAGGTAGAGATTGCTCGACATCGCACGCTCAAGGCCGAGTACGACGAACTCGATGCAGCCTATGCCGCGGCCGAGGAGCATTCCGAGGAAACCGAACATCGGCTGGATGAACTCGGCACCGAATTCGATCGGTTCAACGACCGGCCATATATTTTCGATCCAGAGGATGTCGCCCGTGGCGGCGTGTTCATCTCGCTTGGCGCCGGCGGCGAACTGAGGATCGAGCGCGGCTTTGTCCGACCGGAGGACGAACCGCAGCCCGAGACGGTGGACACCGATGCCGTGATCTCCAGGAGTGACGTCGGCCACGAGGTGCCTGGATCATCGTCGACCGGCGGGGTATCGGTCAACGGCCGGGCCGTCGATGAACCGGCAGAGGAGGAAGACGATGTCATTCGTCCCTTGTCCGACCGCTTGGTTGTCGATCTGACGGCCACCCGCACGGTGGCCCTGCGCAATGCGCTCGCCAATAATCCGGTCATCGCCTTCATCGCCGTGCTGCACGCTTTTGTCCTGAAAACCTTTTACCCATATGGGTCGGACACGTGCCTGGAACTTACGCTGCAAAGCGCCAGGTTCGGCCAGACCGAAGGCCTTGCCGACGCCGTCTGGGCCAAGGAGATCGATCAGCGGCAGGAGGCATGGGGCCACGACCTTCCGAAGGCGCCCGACGATCTCTGGGACTTCCTGATCGGGCTCGATGAGGTCAGCCGGCTGGCATTGTTTGCCCATTGCGCATCCCTTTCGCTGAACGCCGTGATCGAACCATGGAACAAGCGCACCCGCGCGATCGCTCATGCCAATCAGCTCGCTCGTTCGATCGGCTTCGACATGGTCGATGCCGGCTGGACGCCGACCGTCGATGCCTATCTCGGCAGGATAACCAAGGCGCACATCCTGCAGGCAGTGCGGGAGGCGAAGGGCGAGCAGTCGGCTCATCTGATCGGTCATCTGAAGAAAGTCGATATGGCGCGTGAGGCAGAGCGCCTGCTCGACGGCAGCGGCTGGCTTCCCGAGCCGCTGAGGATGGTGAGCGAAGAGGCGTCGGCAGATATGCCCGAAACAGCAGTCGGTGATGTCGCCCACGATCCCGACGACGCTCCGGTCGAAGCCGAGGCTTCGCAGCTTCCGGCCTTCCTGACCGAAGGGGCGAATGCCGGCGATGCGACAGCGCGGCCGAACGCCGCCTTCCAGGCGGAGCACGAGCATCTCGACGCTGCCGAATAGGCTTTAGTCCGACCAGCCAAGACCCGGCCGGCGCGCCGGGTCTTCAATTCCAATCCGTTCGCACGGTCCGGCTCCGACAGGAGACCGGACCGAATTCGTTTTTAAGGAGATATCGTCATGGACACCATCCCTTCCACCTCGCAACCAGTATCCTCCGGCTTCAAGGTCGACATCTCACGCGGTCAGCGCAACAGCCGCGTCTCTTCCGAATGGTTCTCCCGGCCTGATGACGAGCGCTATCTTTCCCTTGGCGAACTCCACGGAGCAGTCAAATCGCGTGCGGAGCGGGCCCAAGCCCGCACGGTGGAAACTTCGTCGATCCGCCTCGAGGCCAATCGCGGCAATGCCGAGAGGCTGGAATTGATCGTACCCGGCAACCAGCGGCCGATTGCGCCGACGCATTGGAGCTATGGCCAGCTGTGCAGCCTGGTCGGAGCGCCGGCCACCTATATGCGCCAGCTTCCCGCGCCGCTTGCCGCGATCAACCTGCAGCATGGCCTGCTCAACCATCGTGCCGAACTCGTCAAAACGCTGGAGATGGACGACGGCCGCATCGAACTGCGCGCCGTGACCGGCCCCGAGTACGGCAGGATCTGGGACCACGAGCTCGTCTCTGCCGTGATGAAAATCGCCGGCAACGGAACCGGCGACACCATCTGGAAAGTGCCGGGTCTCCTCGACTGGGCAAGCATGACGCATAATCCCTTCGTCGATATCTCCAAGGATACGACCACGCTCTACGCGTCCGACCGCGATGTCTTCCTGTTTCTGGTCGACGATACCCATCCGATAGAGGCGGGGCGCCTGCCCAACGGTGAGCCGGACCTCTTCTTCCGCGGCTTCTATGCCTGGAATTCGGAGGTCGGATCGAAGACGCTCGGCATCGCCTCCTTCTATCTCCGTGCCGTCTGCGCCAACCGGAACATCTGGGGCTCGGAAAATTTCCAGGAGATCAGCATCCGGCACTCGAAATTTGCCGCCGAGCGCTTTGCCCATGACGCAGCACCGGCGCTGACGCGCTTTGCCAATTCCTCGCCTGCGGCTTTCGTCGCCGGCATTAGGGCCGCGCGCGAGCGGATCGTCGCCCAAAACGATGAGGATCGTCAAACCTTCCTGCGCCGGCGTGGCTTCTCGAAGAGCGAAACCGGCAAGATCATCGAGACGGTTCTTTCCGAAGAAGGCCGCCCGCCGGAATCGATCTTCGATTTCGTTCAGGGGATCACTGCGTTGGCACGTGACAAGACGCATCAGGACACGCGTCTCGAACTCGAAGGCAAGGCGAGGAAGCTTCTCGAAAGCGCGGCCTGACCGCGCCCATCATAACGCGATGCCGTCGATCGGTTCGAACCCGATCGACGGCATTGTCATTTCCAAAAAATGCCATCATCCTTCAACAATTCCGGGGCGGCGTCGACCACCGAAGACGAGACGCATTTTTCGGAGGAAGGAACGCACGGGCGGGGGCAGTCGGTCCCGCCTCCCTGCCGGCCGCTATGCTGAGGCTCCTGCGGCTGCCCTTGTTCCGCCCTTAGCGTGGCGAGATTCCCGAAATCCCGCCTTCGGCGGCGCTATGCTGATTTCTCCGATACTCTTCATTGTTTGATTGGAACCCGCCTGGCCGGCGGGTTGCCCGACGATCTGGTTCCTCGCGGCAGCAGTACGATCAGGCCAGCCAGTGATGATTCGCGATCGCGCGTGATTTAGAGTCGAAAATCAGTCAGTTTAATCCGCCATCCTGGCCGACGCGGAAGGAACTCAGCTTGTTCAAGAGATCCTCCGAGATCTCAAATTGCCGTGCTGTCCCCCGGCCCATGGAATTCTTCACCATCGTCTCCGTCAACATTTTGCGCTTTACCAGAAGGTCGACGGTCTCCTTCACGCCGCTCCGCGTCAGCTCGGTAATCTCGATGATATTCGAAAGGGTTAGCTTCTGGTGGGCCTGGCTCATCGTGTAGAGAATCGTCATCATGCCGACCTGCTTCAGCCGCGCCTGCGGGGTTTCGTCCTCCAGTGGATGGTCGAGGATCTCGTGGAGAATGAGTCCCGAGAAGGCAAGATTGTGCCATTGCTTTTTCAGTGCGCTTGTCATGTCATTTAACTATGTTATATAAGTCAGTATGAACGTGGGATGGCAGCTGTGCAAGCCTTCCCGAATGCGATGGAACATCGTCTTGTCGAAGGGGCCTGTCCATGAAAAGCCTTCTGTTGAATTCACTGCTGTCGATCTGCTGCATGACGCCACCCTATCTTATTTCCGGCAGTAAAGCGCGGGCCGAAGATTGGGGATGCCAGGTTATCCTATGCCTTTCCAATCCCGGCGGGCCGACCCAGTATGCCGAATGCCGGCCGCCAATCCAGAAACTGTGGCGGGAGCTTGCCAAGGGGCATTCGTTCCCGACCTGCAGCGGCGTCGGTTTTCACAGTTCGCGGCCTGGTTATGAACCCTATTATTGCGATGCCGGATACAGGCTGACAAGTGAGGACGGTTCCGGCGGGCGGCAAGTGACCTGCGTGTCGACATCGCCGCAGCCGGTGAGCAATGCCGTCTGCTCGAATGACGGCAACAACTTTGGTCGCCACAGCAACTTGGTGCTGTCGCCGCATTGGCAGCGTCAGGATGGGCGCCGTCGTTGCATGGGCTACCCGATCGTGCGCCCGAATGTGCGGCCGCAGCCTCACTATGTCGATGTCACGATCGATGGCGCGGCCATGCAGCGGGTCTGGTACTGACGATGGCTGCTACGTTCGTCGATATCGCCCAGACCTGCGCGCCGATGGTTGAGATGGAAATGCTCGCGGGCATCGTCAGCCTGGAGAGCCGCTTTCAGCCCCTGGCCATTCGCATCAACAGCGGTCCGCCACTTGCCGCCCAACCCACATCGAAGGCGGAGGCGATTGAAATTGCCACGTCTCTGATTGCCGAACATCAGGATATCCAGATCGGCCTTGGCAGCCTTGGGATAGAGGCGCTGCAGAAACTGAATCTGCCTGTCGCGGATGCCTTCGATCCTTGCCAGAACCTCAAGGCCACAGCCACGCTTCTCGACGGATATTACCGTCAGGCTTTGCGCGCGGGGGACGATCCGGCTCGGGCCGAGACGGTCATGCTCCGTTCCTACTTCGGCCGCGACGATCCATCCATTGGCGCAATGGTCAAATATGACGAACAGGTGCGCCAGGAGACAATGCGGCTATCGCCAATGCTTGCATCGCTGACCATTGCGGAGCCCGGCGACCGGGCCGGGGCGGCTGAGCAGCCGCAAGACGATGCGGTGCAAGTGCCGTCGAAACGACCCTCCCATGCCTCCCAAACCGTCGAAGCCGCATCCTGGGACGTTTTCAATTCCCGACGGCGACCCGCAGTTCTCGTTTTCCACAATGATCGATCGGAGCAAAGTGAATGATCTCCAAAGCCCGTCTTCGCCCCCTTGCCGCGTCCACCCTCATGGCAGCCGCCATCATTGCCTTTATGGTCGAGCCGGCCTTCGCTCAGGCCGCCGGAATCGAAACCGTGCTGCAGAACATCGTCGATATGCTGACCGGCAATATCGCCCGTTTGCTGGCGGTCATCGCCGTCATCATCATCTGCATAGCGTGGATGTTTGGATACATGGACCTCAGGCGCGCCGGCTTCTGGATCATCGGTATCGGCGGAATTTTTGGCGCGACCGAACTGGTCAATACCATCGTCGGGAACTGAGCGCCATGGCGAGCATGTCGAACCTCGAAGACGATACGTTGTTTCTCGCCTGTACCCGCCCGGCAATGATCGCCGGTGTCACCATGGAAGCGATGGGCGTCAACATCATGGTGACGACCATCCTCTACATCACCGCCGGATCGATCGCCTATGCGCTGACCGGCGTCGTTTTCCATTTCCTGTTTCGCGCACTGGTCAAGCACGACCACAACATGTTTCGAATCCTGATTGCGTGGATCGAGACCCGCGGCCGCTCGCGCAACACCCCCTATTGGGGCGGTGCGACACTCTCGCCGCTGGCGCTCATCAGACGTTATGACGAAAGGGATCTCCGCCTTGGCTAGTATTGCAACGCTCCGGTCCCGCGAGCTCGGGCCGGAAACCTTCATCCCCTATGTCAGGCATGTCGACGAGACGACCATCGCGCTGGCGTCGAGAGCGTTGATGACCATGGTCGCACTCGAGGGTGTTTCTTTCGAGACCGCTGATATCAGGGATCTCAACGGCTTGCACCGTAGTCTCAACACGCTCTATCGCAATATTGCCGACGAGCGGTTGGCGCTCTGGACGCATGTCGTGCGCCGCCGTGACAACGCCTATCCCGAGGGACATTTCGCCAATCCTTTCTCCGACGGCCTCAATACCAGGTATCGCGAGCGGATGGTGCGCGAAGATCTGTTTTGCAACGAGCTCTACCTCACCCTCGTCTGGCATCCCGGCCGCGATCCCGTCGAAAATGCCGCCAATCTTCTCTCCCGACTGCGCAAGGCGCGCCGATCCGGGATCGAACTCGATGACGATGCCTTGAAGCATTTGCGTGACCGGGTGGCCGATGTCATCGCGGGGCTGCAGCGTTTCGAGCCGCGGCTGCTTAGCCTCCACGAACAGGACGGTATCCTGTTCTCCGAGCCGAGCGAAGTTCTCCATCAGATTGTCGGAGGGCGGCGCGAACCGGTCCCGTTGACCGAGGGACGGATTTCCTCGGCAATCTATTCCGATCGGGTAATCTTCGGGCGCGAAACCGTCGAGATCCGTCACGAGGCCGACAGTCGCTATGCCGGCATGTTCGGTTTCAAGGAATATCCGGCGACCACCCGCAGCGGCATGCTCGACGGCATCCTGACCGCCCCCTTCGAGCTCATCCTGACGCAGTCTTATGCTTTCGCCTCCAAGGCTGATGCCCGCATGATCATGGGCCGCAAGCAGAACCAGATGGTTGGTGCCGGCGACAAGGCAGCATCTCAAATCGAAGAGCTCGATGAGGCGATGGACGAACTGGAGTCCAATCGCTTCGTTCTGGGAGAGCATCACCTTGCGCTCTCGGTTTTCGCCTCCTCGGTTCGCGAATTGACCGATCACATGGCGAAAGCACGCGCTTATCTCACCAGCGGCGGCGCGGTCGTCGCCCGCGAGGATCTCGGGCTTGAGGCTGCCTGGTGGGCGCAATTGCCGGGTAATTTCCGATATCGGGCACGCTCTGGGGCGATCACCTCGCGCAACTTTGCCGCCCTGTCTCCTTATCATTCCTATCCCGCGGGCCAGAAGGACGGCAATGAATGGGGTCCGCCGGTCGCCATGCTCAAGACCGCATCGGGCTCTCCCTTCTATTTCAATTTCCACCACAGCGATCTCGGCAACACCTTCGTTTGCGGACCGTCGGGCGCCGGCAAGACGGTGTTGTTGAACTTCATGCTGTCCCAGCTGGAAAAGCATGATCCCCATATGGTCTTCTTCGACAAGGACCGCGGCGCCGACCTTTTCGTGCGCGCGGCAGGTGGCAATTATCTGCCGCTGAGGAACGGTATCGCCACCGGCTGTGCGCCGTTGAAGGCGCTGGATCTCACGCCGGAAAACAAGGTGTTCCTCACCGGCTGGATCGCCAAGCTGGTTAGATCCGCGTCTGGCGAACGATCGACCACCGAGTTGCGCGACATCGCTTCGGCGGTCGACGGGGTGGCGGACCTGCCGGTGGAGCGCCGCTCCATCGGCGCCCTGCGCACTTTTCTCAACAACACCGATCCCGAGGGTATCGCCTCGCGGCTGAGGAGATGGGAGAGGGGAGGGCCGCTTGGCTGGGTCTTTGACAACGAGACCGACGACATCGGCATCGGCGCCAAGTTTATCGGCTACGACATGACCGATTTTCTCGACAACGAGGAAATCCGCACGCCGTTGATGGCCTACCTGTTCTACCGCATCGAGCAACTGATCGACGGGCGCCGCATCATCATCGTCATCGACGAATTCTGGAAGGCGCTCCAGGACGAAGGTTTCCGCGATCTCGCGCAGAACAAGCTCAAGACCATCCGCAAACAGAACGGGCTCATGCTGTTTGCGACCCAGAGCCCGCGCGACGCGATCGTCTCGCCGATCGCCCACACGATCATCGAACAGTGCCCGACGCAGATCTTCTTGCCGAACCCGCGCGGCGACCGGGTCGATTATGTCGACGGCTTCAAGCTGACCGAACGCGAATTTGAGCTCGTCTCAAGAGAGCTCTCCGTCGAAAGCCGGCGCTTCATCGTCAAGCAAGGGCACAACAGCGTTGTCGCCGAGCTCAATCTCAACGGTTTCGACGACGAGCTCGCCATCCTCTCCGGCCGGACAGCCAATGTGGAGCTTGCCGATGCCATCCGATCGGAGCTCGGCGACAATTGGGAGGATTGGCTTCCCGTATTCTACGAACGAAGGAGGGCGGACTGATGCAGGTGAATGGAATGCGGACAAGCTTTGCGCTGCTGATGCTGCTTCTGTCGACGGGGCTGGCACAGGCCCAGGGCATCCCGGTCATCGATACATCAGCGATCGCCAAGCAGATCGAGAGCATTGCCCAGCTGAAGTCGCAGCTCGATACACTCAATCAGCAGCTTCAGCAGGCGCAGCAGCTTTACGGATCGCTGAACAAGATCACCAATATGGCGGATGTGGCGAACCTTTTGAACGATCCTTCGATCCGCAAGGCGTTGCCCCAGGATTTCAATGCGATCGAGGGGCTATACAAAGGGTCCGGGACGGGCGTCTTCGGTAGCTCCGCGTAAAAATTCCTGAAGGACAATTCCACCTATCGCACCGATGCCGAGGATTTCTATGCTCAGGAGCTTTCACGCCTTCAGAACCAGAATGCGGGGCAGATGAGCCTTGGGCAGCAGATCTACGATGCCGCCACCAAACGCATCGATGGCATCGACCAGCTTCGTCAGCAGATTTCAAGTGCTGCCGACGCCAAGGATATCGCCGACCTGCAGGCCCGCCTCCAGGCTGAAACCGCCTTCCTGCAGACCGACGTCCTGCGCATGCAAGGCTTGCAGATGGTCCAGCAGGCCCAGGTGCAGGTCGATGAACAGCGCAAGGCCGAAGACTGGCGCAAACGCATGGACACTATGGGAGCGGCACTCAAATGAAACGGATCTTTTCCTGTGTGACGCTGGTTTTGCTGTCGGCTTGCTCCCCTCAGGCGGACAGGATCTACACCGTCGACGAGTTCGTGGCCGACAACACCCTCCTCACAAAGATCCTCGGCGAGTGCCGGAATAATCCCGGCAAGCTTGGGGAAACGCCCAACTGCCGCAACGCGGAGGCCGCAGACGGCAAACTGCGCCTCGAGCGTATGCGCAAGTCGCTCGGAGGCTGACCCGATGTATCAGGTTTTCAGCTTCGTCGACGGGCAGTTCAAGACGCCGCTGGAAAACTTCATTTCCTCGGGCACCTCGAATATCGCCGGTTGGGTCAGCGGCCCGCTGACGGCGGCGCTGACACTTTATGTCGTGCTCTACGGCTACCTGGTTCTCCGTGGATCCGTCCAGGAGCCGATCCTCGAATTCGCCTTCCGGGCGATGAAGCTTGCGATCATCGTCATGCTGGTCAGGAATGCCAGCGACTATCAGACCTACGTCACCAATATCTTCTTCGACACGTTGCCACGCGAGATTTCGCAGGCGCTGAACTCCGGCACGGCGCCAAGCGCTTCGACCTTCGACAGTCTGCTCGACAAGGGCCAGAAATGCGCCCGCGAAATCTGGTCTCGCGGCTCCTGGCCGGTCGACATCGTCACCGGCATCGGCGGGATGATGGTCATCGGTGCGAGCTTCATCGTGGCGGCGATCGGTTACATCGTCTCGCTTTATGCCCGGCTGGCGCTTGCCATCGTTCTGGCGATCGGCCCGATCTTCATTTCGCTCGCCATGTTCCAGTCCACCCGCCGTTTCACCGAATCCTGGATCGGCCAGCTCGCAAACTTCGTCATCCTGCAGGTGCTGGTCGTTGCCATAGGCTCGCTGCTGATCACCTGCATCGACACGACATTTACGGCGATTGAAAGTTATAGCGACGTCCTGATGCGCCCGACCGCACTCTGCGCCATCTGCCTTGCGGCCCTTTACGTCTTCTACCAGTTGCCCGGCATCGCTTCGGCACTTGCTGCGGGCGGGGCGTCGCTGACCTACGGCTATGGCGCCGCCCGCGATGCGCACGAAAGCACGCTCGCTTGGGGCGCATCTCACACAGCCAGGGCAGTCGGCCGCGGAGCGCGTTCCGTCGGTCGCCGCCTGACGCCAGGCCAGAGCGAATGACGGCTTAAAATTCCAGATAGTGACAGGTTATTTTCGCATGATCCGTATCGTTTTATCGCTTTTCCTGATCGTCAGCCTGGCCGCTTGCGGCTCTATTTCCCACCCTCTGCCCAAATGTGATGGTTATTCCCGCCGGCCGCTGAACCGCTCGATGTGGCAGTGGCAAGACAATGGAAGAACAGAACAGCCTGCAAGTGGGGCTGTTCCCGCGGAGCCGGTGAGCCGGGCCGCGTCTTATGTGCAGGCACCGCCGTCTGCCATGCCGGCTGCCTTCGCGCCTTTCGATATCGCGGGTTCCTATCGTCCATGCGAGGGCAGGTGACATGGTAACCACGGACAGTTTGAAGAGCTATTTCGACAAGGCCCGCCGGTTCGATCAGGACCGGATGATACAGGTCGAGCGTTCCGCGCGGATCGCCTGGTTCGTCGCCGCCTGCGCCGGCGTCCTTGCCGGCGTTTCGGTTCTTGCCATTGCCGGCCTCACGCCTTTGAAAACCGTCGAGCCCTTCGTGGTGCGGGTCGATAATTCCACCGGCATCGTCGATGTGGTCTCGGCCCTGACGTCGACCGCCGGCAGTTACGACGAGGCCGTCACGAAATATTTTGCGGCCAAATATGTTCGCGCCCGCGAAGGATACGTCTGGAGCGAGGGCGAGGAGAATTTTCGCACCGCAGCCTTGCTGTCGACGCAGCCGGAACAGACGCGATTTGCAGCGGTCTATCGCGGCAGCAATCCGGATTCCCCGCAGAATATCTATGGCCGTAGCGCGACCTCGCGGGTCAACATCGTTTCCATCTCGCTGATTACCGCCAATGTGGCATCCGTCCGCTATATGAGAACAGTTACCCGCGGCGACGACGTGCGCACCACGCACTGGGTTGCGACCCTTACCTTCTCCTATGCCAACGCCCCGATGTCCTCGACCGATCGGCTGATAAATCCCCTCGGCTTCGTGGTCAGTGAATATCGCGCCGATCCGGAGGCGATCAATTGAGCGCGCGGTTCCTCCTTCCACTCATCCTGGTCACCGGCTTTTCCTCGGCGGCGATCGCCCTCGAAACGCCACGTGGCGCCGCGCAGGACAGCCGCATCCGCTTCGTCGATTATCAGCCCTACAACATCACCAAAATTGTCGGCACGCTGCGGTCTTCGGTACAGATCGAATTTTCAGCCGACGAGGAAATCGCCCATGTCGCGCTTGGCAATAGCGTCGCGTGGGAAGTCGCACCGGCCGGCAACATCCTGTTCCTGAAACCCCGGGAAAACCAACCGGTGACGAATATTTCCGTCGTGACGACGCGGCGGGATGGATCAACCCGCAGCTATCAGATGGAGCTCACCGTCCGCGGCGGCAGCGTCGAAGCCGGGCAGAACACCTATTTCTATGTGAAATATCGCTATCCAGCTGATGAAGCAGAGCGGCGCCGGCAGGAGGTGGCTGCCCGGGCGCAGGCGGCACAGGCCGGTGAGGCCGACAACGTGCTTGCCCTTCACGAAGCCTATGGACCGCGTAACTGGCGCTACGCGGCGCAAGGGGCGCAGGCGCTCGAGCCGCAAGCAGTCTACGACAACGGCAAGGTCACCACCTTCGCCTTTGCCGGCAACCAGGAAATGCCGGCGATTTACATGGAAAATTCCGACGGCACCGAAAGCCTGGTCCCCAAATCCGTCGACGGAAATCTCGTGCTCGTTCACGCGATCAGCCGCAAGTTCATCTTGCGCAGGGGAGACGATGCCCTCTGCGTCTTCAACGAAGCCTACGATCGCGTCGGCATCAATCCCGAGACCAATACGACGTCACCGTCGGTCGAGCGCGTCATCAAGGCGAAGCCCGACGCGGTGCAATAGGAGGGGTCATGGCCCATGAAGAGATTACTCAGATTGCTGGTGAACGCGCCGAAACGTCGACTGCCCGTCGGGCCGACAACAATCCGATCCTCAAACGAGGCGCTGTCGCGCTGGCCATCGTCGTCTTTGTCGCCTTCGCTCTCTGGTCGATGCGAGGGCAGGACAAACCCTCTGATGGCACGCAGCCCGAACGGGTCGTCATCCGTCAGACATCGGACTTCGAGCCGGCAAAGGAGCCCGTCCAGCCGGGGTCGCCGCCGGCGGAAGTCCTGCTCCCGACGCCCGGCGTAGCCGAGCAGCCGCCTAACGACGACGACAAGCTGCTCGATGCTGCGCGCCGTGCTCCGGTCATCGCCTATGGCGGTGAGAAATCACCCTCGACGCGGCAGCAGGAGAAGGACGAAAGATCCGATGAGAGCTCCAACTACGTGCCGCTCGGCAACAATCCGGGGGGATTCACCTCGGAAGGCGAAAACGAGGACCAGCGCTTCAACCGCTTGCTGACGCCGACGCAATTGCAGGGATCGCGCGCCGGCACGCTGGGTAACCGCGATTTTGTCGTTGCAATGGGAGCGTCTATCCCATGCGTTTTGGAAACGGCGGTCTCCTCCGATCAGCCGGGATTTACGAGTTGCGTCATCAACCGAGACGTCCTGTCCGACAATGGCCGTGTCGTGCTGATGGAAAAAGGTACCCAAGTCGTCGGCGAATATCGTGGCGGCCTTCGTCGCGGGCAAAAGCGCCTCTTCGTCCTCTGGAACCGAGCTAAGACACCGAAGGGCGTGATCATTACGCTGGCGTCGCCGGCCACCGATGCTCTCGGCCGGGCCGGCGTCGACGGCTATGTCGACACCCATTGGTGGGAGCGTTTCGGCAGTGCGATCCTGCTGTCAATCGTTGGCGATACGAGCTCCTATGCCAGCAGCCGGCTTCAGGATGGCGATGTCGAAGCGCAAAACACCACGAGCGCCGGGCAGCAGGCCGCAGCG
The DNA here is from genome assembly GCF_000271845.1 of Rhizobium leguminosarum bv. trifolii WSM2297. The sequence goes on from NZ_JH719393.1 coordinate 1,012,038, forward strand.
ATTGCCGTCGAGCAATCAATCAATATCCCGCCGACCCTGATGAAACATCAGGGCGAGTTGGTTTCGATCTTCGTCGCACGAGATCTCGACTTCTCGAGCGTCTACCGGCTTCGCGTGACGGAGCCCCGCAACCGCATCTACGACCGCGCCGTGCTCGGGGACTTTGAGCCCTCTTCGAGGCTCGTGACAAAATAGGGTCGAGGATGACTGAAGCTGCTGACTCAGGTGTTGTCCGCGAATTGCTTTCGCCGCTCTCGCGCTTCCTGCGCGACAAGACGCTCTATGAGATCATCGTCAATCGGCCAGGGCAAGTGGTTACGGAGGGGCGGGAGGGATGGCAGACCCATGACCTACCGGAACTGTCCTTTGATCGGCTGATGCGTCTCGCCAAGGCGGTCGCGAGCTTTTCAAATCAATCGATCGACGAGACGCGACCGATCCTGTCGGCGACCTTGCCGGGTGATGAACGGATCCAGATCGTGATCCCACCGGCAACGACGAAGGGTACCGTCAGCATCACCATCCGCAAGCCATCTTCGGTGTCGTTGACCCTCGACGATCTCGATCATGGGGGATTGTTCGCCGATGTTGCGCCGGCCGAAGGCCGCGGGGGGCGATCAGACAAAAGCCTATTGGAATATTACCGGGTCGGCGCCTATAAGGCGTTTCTCCGTGAGGCGGTGTTCGCAAGAAAGAACATCATCATCTCCGGCGCCACCGGGTCCGGAAAGACAACCCTATCGAAAGCCCTGATCCGCCACATTCCGCAAAGCGAGCGGATCATTTCTATCGAGGACACACCGGAGCTGGTGGTCTCCCAGCCCAACCACGTTCGGCTCTTCTATTCCAAAGGCGGCCAGGGGCTGGCCAAAGTCGGCGCCAAGGACCTGCTCGAATCCTGCCTGCGCATGCGGCCGGATCGCATCCTGCTGCAGGAGTTGCGAGACGGAACCGCCTTCTACTACATTCGCAATGTCAACTCCGGCCATCCGGGCTCGATCACGACGGTTCATGCCGATTCCGCTCGCCTCGCCTTCGAGCAACTGACGCTGCTGGTCAAGGAATCAGAGGGCGGCGGGGATCTGGAACGGCACGATATCCGCGAGATGCTGACGGCCGCGGTCGACATCATTGTCCAATGCAAGCGCATCGGTGGGCGGTTCCGGGTGAGCGAGGTCTACTACCGAGATGCGGCCGGGGGAGACAATAATGGCCCCGGGGCGGAGCGCGCTACGCAATAGCAGGCGTCGCAGCCAGGCGAAACATTTAAGTGGCGACCGTCAACCACTTGGGTTCGCCAGCTTTCCACAGATGTGCCGTTGCCGGCCGAATGGTTTACGGCGGCCGTCTCTCATTTGCTCTTCGTCGGCTTGTCGTCATATTCCACCAAAAGCGGCGGGTCTCGGAATGGGTCCAGACACAGTACGCGGAAGTCAACGAAGTCGTTCAGGTTACGCGTGAGAATGATAAGCCCGTGTATTTTCGCGACCGCGGCGATGCCGGCATCCATGACATGCTTTTCCCTCGCGCCGACAAACGAAGCCCATTCTTTCGTTGCCGCTGCATCGAGGCTGAGAACGCGATCGGGTCCGAAGCTGATTTCGAACTCGGCAATTGCGTCCAACTTGGCCTGAGCTTTCTTCGGGTCCTTTTTCAACTGCGCCTCAGCGCCCTTCCGTTTCTCGAAGAGCGTGAAAACGCATATTGCCAACTCGCTGTCGTCGATGGATCTCTTCCACTTGAGGACGTTATTGTGCGTGTCCATTGAACGGATGACGGACTCGTCGAGCAAATATTTAAGCACTCCGAGGCGTTGTCTTAGTCATCATCAAAGACACCGCTTTTAATAAGACTGGCAATTCCGCGTTTCAGGGAAATCGAAGGATACGGGCGTCCCTTTTTAGGATATGCCCGAGCGAAGTCGATCGCATGTTCAACTTGGCCACGCTTGAGCGAGGGGAAATCCTCCAGGATCTCTTCGATAGAAGCCGCAGGATACAAGGCAGCCACCTGATAAGCAGGAATATCGGTTCCCTTGATAAAGGGCTCTCCCCCCTTCATTTTGATTGACCCCTTGATCGTTTCGAGCAGTCTCAATCTCCTCTTGAGTTTGGCGTCGCTCTTTCGAAGATCAACGACGAGTGCGCCGAATCGCGCCGTCGTGGCCTTTTCCGGAAGCCTTGATAGTTCCTCGTAAAGACGGCGTTTGCCTACGCCGGACAGCGCTTCACCGATTTCGCGATCCATAGTTAGAAACCGCAGCTCAGCTCTTCCGAGAAGACGTTGAGCCCGTGGCCCGGCTTTAACCACCGTGGATTTGACGACCTTCTTGTCGACTGCGTTTTGAACGTCCGTAGTAGAGCGATCTGCCAGGAAACTCGCTTCCGTAACCGTAAATTCCATATCGCCCATGTCGATAGCCATAATTCAACTCCATCTGGAGATGAATTAATATAGGCGTTGACGACCGCTTCGGTCAAGCAGCTGCTGTGAAGCAGAGCTGATGCGGATCATGGCAGGCGCGGCATTTCACCCTCGGCAACACGCCAGATCCAGGGCAGCATCTCAGGTCTTGCGGCAATCATTTCATTCAGGGCCACCTCATAGTCTTCGTCGGCATTTGCCGGAATGATGAACATCGCGACCGGCGCCGGTCTTGCCTCCGGCAACGTCACGCAGGCAATGGGCTGACCGCGTGAGAGATCGAACCGCAGTCCTTTCACACTTCTTCGCTTCAGTCCGGAGAGCCGTTCGAGCACACGCTGTTCGTGGATGTTTTCGAACGGGATCCAGTTATCGTTCACCACCATCATCGCCACTTCCTCTATGGATGCGATCCCGGCGCCCGAAATACCGAATGTGGAAATCACGATGAGGTGGAATTCTTCGTTCGATCGCCACAGTTCCAAGTCGGTCTCATATCGGGCGCTCAACCGCTTCCATGCGCCTTCGTCGATCATGAACGGAAAGGGCAGGTGGCGCACTATTATCTTCTGACAGTCGCGGGCTGACGAAAAATCCTTCACCTCAGCAACCATTACCATCAGTTTGCGTGGGCCCGGACTGGTTGCCTGAGTGCCGGCCAACATCGCCGCACGCCTGGCGGAAATCCCTTCCTTGTCCTCCTGATGAAACACTTCCGGGACAAACAGGACATCACTGAGCGGACTGCCGCGGACGTTCATCTGCCTTGCCGCATTCAGCAGACTGCTGCGGACGCGCCCCCAGCCCCGTCTCCCGGCCCACAGCGACGTCCATTCCGTCAGCTCCCCCATATCCCAGAGATAATGGAGCATCGCCCTGAGCGAGAGCCTTTTGGGTTCGCTTCGCACGGTTTTCGACGGCTCCGAAGGCGATGTCGAGGCCGATCGGTTCCCTCGTTTCGACAGAGAGAAGTCAAGTTTCAGCATCGCCGCACCGGTCGCCGCGTCGATCTGGATGGCATTGCCGATCAACGGCCCGAGACCGGATAGCTCATAGGGCGGGTCGTAAGACGGGCATCCGGGATCATGCTGCCGGCCCGACAGCGGCATGCGCTTGATCAGGAATTGGTCATCCATCCGGGCGATGTACATCGGCACCGGCGGCTCCCGACAGCAGCAAAGCGGCCTGAGCTTCTGTTCGTAGGCGTCTTCAAGCTGCAACTGAAACTCTGGAGAATTTTCATCGAACGCCTGGTTGCCGATCAAAAACTGTCGCACGTCGTTCCTCGTCTTGCCTGCCAACCTGATCAAGCCGCATGGAAGCATAGCATAGTGTGAGTCTATTATACTAGTGTAAAATAGTTAGTATAATGAGGCGGTGCCGGACCTTCGCGGTGACCCGCCGTCGGTGGATCAAGCGAGATGCCAATTCCTGCACGCCACCCACCGGCCAGGCTTAGTCGGTCATGATAAATAGAAGTCGACACCATGATAATTAGGAGTCATCAGGTCGAAATCGCGTGGCCGGGGCCGCGTGGAGCGGTGGTCTAACCGCCCTTCTGCCCGCTTTTCGAACCGACAGTAGCGGTAGCATCGCGAGAGAGGGAGAGAGGGGCGGGAAAGGGTTGGCCTGGTGGGCTGGAGAGCGCCGGCGCGGGCCGGTTCTTTCCTCGCTCCCGACAGGATTTCCTATGAACGCGATCTCTTCCCCGGCCGCAGGCAGCGCCGCACCCTTGCGAGCTTCTTCGGGCCGCCCGAACTGTGCAGCCCAGATCAACGGAGCTGGCCTCCGATTGCTGACACCTCGCGAGCAGCGAAATTCGACCTTTTTCGGTCGTCTGTAAGGGAGGCAAATCCATGTTATCCGCCCCGGAACTGGCAGATCGGCTCGCGCATAATGTCGAGGCGGTGTGCAGGCATTATCTCTCTGCAGGCCGAAGGGCCGGCAACTATTGGATCGTCGGTGATGTCGCCAATAGCCAGGGCCGCTCGCTCTATGTCCGTTTGACAGGTCCTCGCGCGGGGAAATGGTCGGATGCAGCAACCGGGCAATATGGCGACCTGCTCGATCTCGTGCGGGAAGCCTGCGGGCTGGTCGACTTCTGTGATGTAGCCTATGAAGTGCGGAATTTTTTGAGTCTGCCCCAATTGACTCTATCCGAGAGCAGCGATGCCTGCGAGCACCGGCTATGTGACCGTCCGAATGCAGAGCGGGCTCGGCGCCTGTTTCGGATCACGCAGCCGCTTGCGGGCACGCTAGCCGATGGCTATCTGCGCGAGCGCGGCATCCTGCGCGGCTCGGTCCATGCCGCACTTCGCTTCCATCCGTCGTGCTACTATCGGGACCTCGTGACCGGCCGCGCGACCAGCTACCCGGCGCTGATCGCAGCCGTGACCGATTCCGGTGGCGCAATCACCGGCGTGCATCGCACCTGGCTCGATCCAAACGGCGACGGCAAGGCCAAGGTCGAGGATCCCCGCCGTGCGCTCGGCGGTCTACTTGGCAATGCCGTGCGTTTCCATTTTTCGATTTCGGCTCCGGTGACGGCAATGGCGGCTGGCGAAGGCCTGGAAACCATGCTTTCGCTTGTCGCTGTCATGCCCGGCATGTCGACGGCGGCCGCGCTGACGGCCAACCATCTCGCTGCCTTCCGGCTCCCGCTCGAATGTCGGCGTCTTTATATTGCCGCCGATGCCGACGCAGCCGGTCGGCACGGGATCGAGGGATTGAGCCGTCGGGCGCAGGCGCTCGGAATCCTGCCGCTGGTGCTGGCCCCGGAGCTCGGCGACTTCAACGAGGATCTGCGCCGACTCGGTCCAGACCGGCTCATCGCCAATCTGAAGGCCCAGCTCGCCCCGGAAGACGCTCTTGCCTTTCTGCCCGGATGATCGCGCGAGATGGGATCGGTAAGGGCGCGGCGCGCAGCGGGATGGCCGGTTCCTTGGCGGTCGCCGTTCGGGTGGGCGCGTGCCCCGCGGGCCTGCGGAGAGGCGACCCTTACCATACGGCGGGTGGGCCTTCAGCGGGTCAGTCAGGTTTCTTCCCCTGGCTGGGCCGCGTGCGGCCGCCATTCCTCGCGCGACAAGAAACCTTCCCTCCACCGCCCGGCGCTCCGCTGGGCCGCGGCTGAACGCGCCGCGGTTCCGGCCCGTCTGCCGCATGGACAGGGATCGCCGTCAGGCCGCGAGAGGCGCGGCTCAAACCGACGGAGATCGTCATGAACCTTGTCCTTCCCATCGAAGACGCCTTCGAGCCTGATCACGGCTCTTCCCCGACCGATCGCTTCATCTATGAGATGCAAATCTATGGCCATCGCGCCTTCCAGGACGAACCGGACCCGCGCCCGCTGCCAGAGGAGCCGGTCGTCCAGTCGGCGCTGACCGCTATGTTCGACGCCCTGTTCGAAATGCTCGGCGACACCCGTCTGGAGCCCGATCTTGAGGACCTGTTCTGGTCGATCCCCAATCTCTTCCATCGCGCCGGGGAACGCATTCAGCGTGAGCTCGACCGCAACGAGGAGGCCCAACGTACCGGCCAGCGCGAGCAGGACGGCTCGGAGGTGAAAAGCGTCGAGCTCGAGCGCCACGTCTCCGAGGGCATCACGTTGCTGGAACGCCGCAACGCCTTCGAGTTCATGCGCGACTTCAGTGCCGACCTGTTCGAATCCCAGACCGGGTCGACTTGGCGTCCGCGCACCGGTTCCAAAGTTAGCCACGCCAATATGACCGCGGCCATGATCGACTCCAGAGATTTCCTGTCCGCCCGTCGGCGCGCCGAGACCGAGGTCCTGGTTCCCGCCGGCACCAAGATCGCTTTCGCCGGCGGCATGGACTACAACGATCATGAACGGATCTGGTCAAAACTCGATCAGGCCCATGCTAAGCATCCCGACATGGTCCTTCTGCATGGGGGCTCCCCGAAAGGCGCCGAGCGCATCGCCGCCTGCTGGGCCGAGGCTCGCAAAGTCACGCAGATTTCCTTCAAGCCGAACTGGACGAAACACGCCAAGGCGGCTCCCTTCCGCCGCAATGACGACATGCTCTCGGTCATGCCATCAGGCGTCATCGTTTTCCCTGGTTCCGGCATCACCGGCAATCTCGCCGACAAGGCGCGCCGTCTCGGCATCCCGGTCTGGCAGGCGACGGGGGATGGCGCGTAAGCGTCATTTCTCCGGAAGAGGATGAGGTGAATGGTTGCGCGATCGCGTTACGGCGATGCAACCCCAGGCTCATTCACGTCGTGGGCGGGTGCAGCCTCGTATCGAGAGCAAATGCCTCCTGGAACTTCAGGGCATAAGCGCCCGTCGCGCCGCCCGCCAGAAAAATCAGGTTCCAGCTATGCGGCGAAACCGCGCTCGGGATCGCGACGAAACGGTGGCGTCGAAACAAACCGTCGCCGAAGGCTTGCTGTCCAGCGCCAGGAATGCCTGGGCGAAGCCAATTGGGATTGGGCACGCTCATCGGATCGACGACATGGACGTCGCCGGCATCAGCAATGACCGCCGTCATCATGTGCGCTACCGTGTCCAGGGCCCGAAACCCCTTGTGGACAGCGACCTCGAGGATAGCCGTCGCGGGATCGAGCGAGCAATAAACCGCGCGAACACCCTTGCTGTTCCAACGGCCGCCAACGCGATAGGCGCCTTCGCCGCTATCCCATGTCGGCGCGTGGACGGCTTGATCGAGCCGCCACGCGACCAGCTCGGTCCCGCCGAGCCCGATCGCAAAAGGGTCATGCATAGACGCCGTATTCGAGACGATCGAGATGATCCTCGACGAGCTCGACGCCGGCGGGCGTTCCGAGAAGATCGATCGGGCGGCGCTGGTCGAGCCCGATTGCCGGGCGCTCCAGCCATTGCTCGGCTTCAGCCTGTGATCCGAGGATATCGGTTGCCTTTGCAAGAATCTCGGCGAATTTCCATGCACGACCGCTCTGTTCCGGGCTCAGCGGCCTGGAGGGCGTGTCTTTGCGCCGCTGCCAGGTGCGCAAACTCATGCCCACCGCCTTTTCGAGCGAGTCCGTCTTGCCGATGATGACCAGCTGTCCAACCAGGTGATCCAGTGCCGAGGCCGGCAGGCCGCGCAAAAGCAGCTCGTGCGCGTCGAGGGGACTGGTCAGACTGCGCGACAGCACGCGCGCACCGCCGAGCAAGGCTGCAACCTTCTGCAATCCGCCGGTTGCTGTTTCAGGGGCGATTTTTTCTGCGCAATAGCCATGGATTATCTCCGCGTCACGTGTCGCTTTATATGTGACAGGTGGCGCAGTCGATTTCAAGGTGACCGATTACTGCCGGCGCATAGACATATGCGCCGAGGCAGCTTCGAATTGACGAGCGTCCCATTGTTCACATGCGGTATCTTCCGTGAGCGCCGTCTCTCCAGACGGCTGAGAAGACATTGCATTTCTCGAAAATTGTGTACACATTTCCCGCTGAAGTGAGCCTCGCCATGTCTCAATCCCGGCAACCGACATCACCTCCCCGCCGTGTCGGCGTGCGAGAATTTCGCGGTAACCTGACGTCCTTCCTGAAGCAGGTCGAAGACGGGCAGAGGTTTGTCCTTACGTCGCATCACAAGGTTGTCGCCGAGATCGGCCCTCCGTCAGCGGACGTAGCCGTGCGCAAGCCCGGCGCTTTGCGCGGCAAGATCAGAGTTTCCGACGATTTCGACAACCTGCCCCCAGACGTCCTCGAGGCGATGGAAGACGAGACGTAAGGCTTCTACTCGATACTCACACATTTTTGTGGTGGTTGAATGACGACAACAGGCTGGGCGGTCATATGCGCAGGCTCATTGCCGATCCCGAAAACGATGTGCTCATAAGCGTCGTTTCGCTCTGGGAAATCACGGTAAGACTGCGGATTGGCAAGCTCGACGCAGACATAGATGAGATCCTTGCGATCCTGCCGGACCAGGGATTTGATAGGCTCGATGTTGCCGACTCGCATTTAATCGCACTTGGAAAGCTTCCGCTCTACCATCGTGATCCATTCGATCATCTCCTCATGGCGCAGGCGATCTCGGAGGGAGCGCATTTCGTTTCAGAAGATCAGAATGTACCGCTTTACGGCATTGCATTTCTGACCTGTTCGGATCCTTCACCTTCGACAGTTCCTCCTGCACGGTAGATTGCGGTTTTTTCGTCAATCGCGAGCAAGGGTTGGCGCATCCGGCGTATTCGCCGTGGCCCGCGCTCTATTCCGCCGGCGTCGCCTGCTCCACGAAGCCAACTGAAGCAGTCTTCGCGCCTTGCGGCGTGATGACCCCTTGCGCGGCGTATGTTGCATGCTCATGCCGATACCCACGGCGCAGCTTGCGGCCGGCCATGCGTTCATAGGCAATGGCAGCCTCTCCGGGTGTGTCGAACAATTCCACCTTTAGCCGACCCTCAGTTCCGATCCGGCCCCAATTGCGCACAAGGGAACTGCCGCCGAACAATGTCGGCTCGATCGATAGACGATAGAAGCGGGCCATATTCCGGGACGGATCGACCCGGTAGAGCAGCGTGATGTCCGTCTGTGTATCCATGATCGGATCATGCGAATTCACGAGTTCGTCGTCCAACGACTTTCCTGAATCGGTCGCTGTGGATCGATTCATATCGGTGATGCATCTTACCGGTCGGCGGTCTCTCCAACCGTGTCCGCCGCCAGTGACGATCACCGACAGCAGCGCAAGCAGCTGGTAATCATGTGCACGACAGTCGGCGGGGGGCAGGCGCAAGCGTATCAATGGATCGCGCCAGGACACCGGGGCAGGAGCTCCTGGCACGGGCGCTATCGGATAGCCATAGATCGGTCTCTCCCACCGGTCGCGGTTCAGGACCATTCCCGTTTTCTTGTGTCGCCTTTCTAAGGGACCGGCCACCATCAGCGTCAACCCGCAAGGGGTTCCCCTGCGCTGGCGCTCCGGTGACGCCTGCGCCTCGGCCCCTTCTTCGGGCGCCATCGGGAATGGTCCCGAGCAACCGAAGGAGACATACCATGGCCACCACGATCGCAACCCTGACCCAGAAGACCGACGGCAGCCTCGAAGGCATCTTCGCGACGATCCGGGTGAACGCGCCGATCGCCATCGTCCCGAACGCCAGCAAGGCGAGCGACGAAGCACCGGACTACCGCGTCATCCACCGCAAGACCGGCTTCGAGATTGGCGCCGCCTGGAACCGCATCGCCCGCCAGACCGGCGAGGAATACCTCTCCGTCAAGCTGGAGGCTCCGGAAATCGGCGTCATCTTCGGCAACGTCGCCCAGGCGCCCGGCGGAGAGCCGAGCAAGAAGGTCATCCTCTGGAACAGCCCGGCCTGAGGCGACTGGCCGGCCCCGTCACCGGGGCTGGCCTCTTCCCGGAAAAGTCAAGCCGGCAGCGGGCATCGAGCCCGCTGCCCGCCTTTCTGGTGCCATACGGAGAGGGAAGGTCTGCTCAGTCCGTCGAAGGGTGCCATGGCGGCATGAAGGCCTCAAGGACGAGTGGTTCCCCCAATTTTGCCGCCGCTCCGGTTCCCTCCGCTCCGACAAAATCGGCTCCCCCACTCGCCGGCCCCGCCGGTCGCTGACGCGATCCTTGACCCCTCCATCCCGCCATGACCGCGGGCGTCGTCTTTCACAACGTCAAGGAGACGACAATGACCACTTGCATCGACGACATCATCGAACTGCTGGGCGCCGAGCTGCGGAACGCCGATCCGGCCGAACGTCGCCAGATCGAGAACGAGCTGGAACTGGCGCTGGCCGAACGCGAGGTGATCTGGGCCGAGCAGGACGGCCGCATCGACCCCGAGCCTCCGTTTTGACGGAGGCTATCGCCACGCCCATGAGCCCGGCCGGCCGGATCGACCGGCCGCCGGTCTGTCAGGGATTTTATCCCTCGATGCCGGCTCACGCCGGAAACGGTCGCGTCCCCTTCGGGGCCGCGGGTCTCTTCTCTCTGACGTCCGATTTTACTCCAGCAAATCCGGCGTCAAGGACGGCGCGGTCTCCCCCAATTTTGCCGCGAGCGACAAAATCGGTTCCCCCGCTTGCAAGCCGCGTTCCGCGGTCCTTGACCCCTCTTTGCCAAGGAGTGGCCGATCTCCGTCATCAACGAAGGAGATCACACTATGACAACAGATCAGAACCTCATGCTCTACACCAAGCTTGCCGGCTTTCGGCTCGTCGTCCTCGCAAACCGCTTCGGCTGCGACAACGATTTTTCGCGACGACTTCACGATCGCCTGGTCGAGGGGCTCGACGCGGCAATCGATCGGATCCACGTCATCATGGCATTGGAACGTAACCTTCTCGCTGGCGACGACGAGTTCGCCGAATATCAGTTGGAGGGCGAGATCGATATTTTCTTACGCTTCACGATCAATCTGCTCGATGATCTCGACATCGATTGCGACACGCATGAATTCCGCGTCAACGGCAGCGACTGGATGAACGCTTTGGCCGCTGATCATAGCGGCGTCGATATCGACTATCCCAAGCTTGTTGCACTTGCCGAAGACGAACTCGGCTCGCTGGCGCCGATCGTAAGAGAAATCAAGACGGGTACCGGAATTCCGGTTCATGCGGCCCGAGTTGTTTATGCCCGCTAGCTTTCGGGTCAAGTCGCGTAATAGAGTCAGCTCGCGGCGGCGCCCGCCGCGGCTTTCCCATCATTGTTCCTGGGCCGTAAAGCGCCCCAGTTCGCCAAATGGGACGACGGAAGCTGCAGCAATGCTGGAATTGCTGTATTGCTGCAACGACAATTTTGGAGATGGCTATGTCCCGATCCTATTCCACCACCGACCTCTCACGGAAATCCGGCGGTATCATTGCCGAGGCGCTTCGCCGTCCCGTCACAATCACACATCGCAACAAGCCGCGCCTCGTCCTCCTCAACGTTGAGGACTACCAGCGACTGATAAGACAATCCGACCACCGATCCACCGGAACGGTCGAGAGGATGTCCGACGAGCTATTCGCGCAGTTCGAAAACGCTGTTGAAGCCTATGCTGTTGAGGAGGAGTGAGGCCACGGACTCTACCCCGCGATAGCCTCGTCATTCACGGCACTGGTTTGACGAAACGGTTGGCCTTGGCCGCCTGGTCCATCTCCTTTCGCCGGAAGTAGATCGCCCGGCCACAGCGGATTGGGCTGTGGCCCTGCACGATGATGATCTGCTCGTCCTTGCGCATCGATTGCGTAATCTCGTGCGACATGATCAGCGGCCGGCGCTGGAAGCTGACGCTCTCCGACTTCCGCGATGTGTTGTTCTTCGTGCCCCAGCCGATGTTGCGGGAGCTGCCTTTCACCTCCACCGTCATCTCGCCGCATTGCGCCGAGACGTTGCGCGCCGTGTCAAGCGCCTTGATTGCCGCATAGGAGGCGAAGGCGCAGCCATCGATCCACGACGTGGCGCCATCCTTCCCGAAGTGCCGCTCCAACTGTCCGACAGATTGGTAGAGCAGCATCATGCTGATGCCGTACTTTCGGCCGCGATCGCGTGCCTCTTCCAGCACCCTCATGTAGCCGAGCAGGTCAACTTCATCGAGCATGAACAGCGCTCGACGGCTGAAGCCGCCGTCTGCCTGGACCATGGCGTTGATCAAAGAGCCGATAATGACGCGGCCGATGCCGGGATAGGAGCGCAGGATCGACGCTGGGATATTGAGGAAAACGTCCTTCTTGGCAGATACGATATCGCTCGACCTGAAGGTATTGCCGCAGACGAGTGCGGCATAACTGTCCAATGAGAGCCATTGCGTATCCTTCGACGCCGTCGAATAAACGCCTGAGAAAGTCTGCTCGGTCATATTGGTGAACACCCCTAGCGTTTCGCGGATAAAGGCAGATTCGGAATGTTCCTGAATGTCGCGCAGCATGGCGAAGACCGAGGGCTCCGGCTCGGAAACGATCTGCCGTAGGCTGCGCAGGTTCCGCCGGTCGGCATATTCCCGCGACAGCATGACATGGGCAAGCAGACCGGTTAGAAGATTGTGGGCCTGGTTCTGAAAGTAGGAACCTGTCGAGGATTCAAAGCGCAGGCTTTCGGATAGAAGCATGTGCGCGATACCGACGATATCCTCCTCTTTCCTCTTCGAGAACTCGATGCCGTCGAGGACGTTGAAGCCCGTGATCGGATTGGTCGGGTCGAGCACCATCACCTCGCGCCCGAGGGCGCGGGTGCGGTGCTCGATCACCATCGGTGCAACTTCGGTGGAAGGATCGAGGCAGATCAGAGGACCGGTATAACGCAGCGCAGTCGGCAAGACATTGCTGGTGGTTTTGTAGCCGCCGGATCCCGCGAAGAACAGCATATGGGTGGAATCGAAGTCCTGGTTGTAGGTCAGCAGCGGCGCCTTGCCACCCTGTCCCCATGTGGTCTGATCGTTCGGATCGAAGGGCAATTGGTGGACGATTTCCTTGTCGACACGGTAACGCTCGCCGACGACGATTTCGCCGTCGGGCGGAAAGAGCTTTGCCGCTGCCGACATCGCAAGCCAATCCGCATCGCCGAAGGCGCCGCCCTTCGCGCGTTTGACCGCCTCGGGAACGACGACGGAGATGCGGGCGGCGACCGCCACCGCCATGAAGCTTGCGAGCGTGCCGATCACCGCAACGAGATCCAGATAGGAGAGCGCCCGGTCCCATGAAACGGTGCCGCTCTCCACGAACGGAGCGAGCCGGTCATATTCGCGCAGAACGTAAAGGCCGGCCACAGCCAGAAAGCAGACGAGGCTCGCCATTGCCACCGGCCTTCGCCGGTGCAGTGGCAGAGCCCATACCGTCAACAGACCAGCGAGCGGCCCAAACAAAAGTGCCGGCACGGGCGCGGCTCGCAGGAACCAGTATTCGATTTTGCCGGAAAGGCCATGGGCCAGGGCAGGCCATCGCCAACCGATGATGGAAGCGGTGATCGCGGTCACCGCGATCGGAACGAAGACGAGCAGCAGGCTCGGATGCAGTCGCCGTTTCAGTGCCATTCTGCCGTCTCCGCAATGTGCGAAGACAGCATATCAGGCAAAGGAGGTTTAAATGCTTCTTCGCCTATATCCCGCAGCCGCCGATGCTCAGGCGAGCCCGGCGTCACGCTTGCCAGCTCGCTCAGGCCACCGAGCAGGAATGCCCGGTCAGCTCCCGATAGGCCGGCTTTGACGACCAGGCCGCCAAGCAGGAATTTCTCGCGGGCTTGCTTTTTCCGGTCAGCCATCATGTGGAACCTCCGACGGCGCTCCAGCGCTGCGATCTGACGATCGAGGCGTTTGAGGAGATGCGTGTGCAGCCCCTTTCTTCTCGCCGTTGCGAAATCGTGCAGCGATCTCTTCGAAGATCCGATCGACCTCCTCGTCTGCGATCTCCAGTTCCGCCAGCCCCGATTTCGTCGCGGCGCGGGCAAAGCGCTCGGCGGATTTAACTATCAAATGTCTCCTGCGTTCCCGCAGCTTGTCGATCTGGGCGTCCAGATCGGAAATCGATGTTTTCGTGGCCATCGGTGAATTCATCCTTCCTGAAAAAATATGTCAGCCCATGATTATACTAACTAGGATAACATAGTTAAACAAGCTATCCTGGGTCAACCCGAAAACGTCGCAGCCGGAATTTCGGCTCGTGGCCGCCTTCCGAAAAGCGGCATCGGCCCTTTGGTCCGATCTGTTTGAGGGCGCAATATACGTCGCTGTCGCGACGTGCTTGAACGCTGTGGAGACGTCGATGGCGATCATGTTCGTCAGAGCGCAGGTGATCAGCAGGGGAGCCGGACGCAGCATCGTCTCGGCTGCCGCCTATCGCCATCGCGCCCGGATGATCGACGAACAGATGGGAACGTCGTTCAGCTATCGCGGTGGGGCGGCCGAACTGGTCCATGAGGAGCTGGCGCTGCCGGATGAGATCCCGGCCTGGCTGGGGTCGGCGATATCAGGCCAATCCGTTGCCAAGGCAAGCGAGGCGTTGTGGAATGCCGTCGATGCCTTCGAGACGCGGGCGGACGCGCAGCTTGCCCGCGAACTGATCATTGCGCTACCGGAGGAACTGACGCGAGCGCAGAATATTGCCCTGGTCCGCGACTTCGTCCGCGACAATCTGACGTCGAAGGGAATGATCGCCGACTGGGTCTATCACGACAAGGACGGCAATCCGCACATCCATCTGATGACGACACTGCGGCCGCTGACCGAGGAAGGGTTTGGGCCAAAGAAAGTTCCGGTTCCTGGAGAGGACGGCAAACCGCTGCGCGTGGTCACGCCGGACCGGCCAAGTGGCAAGATAGTCTATAGGGTCTGGGCCGGTGACAAGGAAACGATGAAGGGCTGGAAGATCGCCTGGGCGGAGACGGCCAACCGGCATCTGGCGCTCGCCGGTCACGAGATCCGGCTCGATGGACGCTCCTATGCCGAACAGGGCCTCGACGGCATCGCGCAAAAACATCTGGGACCAGAAAAATCCGCCCTCGCCGGCAAGGGCAGGGAGCTCTACTTCGCTCCCGCCGATCTTGCCAGGCGCCAGGAGATGGCCGACCGGCTGCTGGCCGAGCCTGAGCTTCTGTTGAAGCAGCTCGGCAACGAACGCTCCACCTTCGACGAGAAGGATATCGCCAAGGCGCTACATCGTTACGTCGACGATCCCACCGATTTTGCCAACATCCGCGCCCGGCTGATGGCGTCCGACCAGCTGGTCTTGCTGAAGCCGCAGGAGATCGAGGCGGAGACCGGCAAGCTGTCGGAACCGGCGGTGTTCACGACGCGGGACATGCTGCGCATCGAATACGACATGGCACAGTCGGCACAGGCCCTGTTGAAGCGTGACGGCTTTGCCGTCTCCCGCAAGCATGTCGACGCTGCCATCAAAACCGTCGAGAGCGCCGATCCTAAAACTCCGTTCCGGCTCGATGCGGAGCAGGTCGATGCCGTCCGTCATGTCACCGGTGACAGCGGGATCGCCGCCGTCGTCGGCCTTGCCGGCGCCGGCAAGTCGACGCTGTTGGCGGCGGCGCGTCTTGCCTGGGAGGGCGAGGGGCACCGGGTGATCGGTGCTGCCCTTGCCGGCAAGGCGGCGGAAGGGCTGGAAGACAGTTCCGGCATCAAGTCGCGCACGCTTGCCTCCTTCGAACTGGCCTGGGCCAATGGCCGCGACACGCTGCATCGCGGTGACGTGCTTGTTATCGACGAGGCCGGCATGGTGTCGTCGCAGCAGATGGCGCGTGTGCTGAAGATCGCCGAAGGGGCAGGCGCGAAAGTGGTGCTGGTCGGCGATGCGATGCAGCTGCAGCCGATCCAGGCGGGTGCTGCCTTTCGGGCGATCACTGAGCGGATCGGTTTTGCCGAGCTTGCCGGCGTGCGCCGCCAGCGTGACGAATGGGCACGAGAGGCCTCACGGTTGTTTGCCCGCGGCGAGGTCGAGAAGGGGCTCGACGTCTACGCCCAACATGGTCATCTCGTCGAGGCAGGGACACGCCAGGAGGCCATCGGTCGCATCGTTGCTGATTGGACCGAAGCACGCAAGCAGGCGATCGATCGATCGGTTTCCGAGGGCAGGGATGGCCGTCTTCGCGGTGACGAGCTGCTGGTGCTCGCCCACACCAATGACGATGTCCGCAAGCTGAACGAAGCGCTGCGTCAGGTGATGAGGGCGCAGCAAGCGCTTTCTGACAGTCGGACGTTCCAGAGCGCTCGCGGCACGCGGGAATTTGCTGCCGGCGACCGCATCATCTTCCTGGAGAATGCCCGCTTCCTTGAGCCGCGGGCCAGGCATCCCGGTCCGCAATACGTCAAGAACGGCATGCTCGGCACAGTCGTCTCCACCGGTGACAAACGCGGCGATCCGCTGCTGTCGGTCCTTCTCGATAATGGCGACAAGGTCGTCTTCAGCGAAGACAGCTATCGGAATGTCGATCATGGCTATGCCGCAACGATCCACAAATCTCAAGGGTCCACCGTCGACCGCACCTTCGTGCTTGCCACCGGCATGATGGACCAGCATCTGACCTATGTGTCGATGACCCGGCATCGCGATCGCGTCGACCTCTATGCGGCAAGAGAGGATTTTGAGGCTAAGCCGGAATGGGGACGCAAGCTGCATGTCGATCATGCCGCCGGTGTCACCGGTGAGCTTGTCGAAACCGGAGAAGCAAAATTCCGGCCGAATGACGAAGATGCCGACGACAGTCCTTATGCCGATGTCAGGACGGAGGACGGAACCGTCCATCGCCTGTGGGGCGTCAGCCTGCCGAAGGCGCTCGAGGAGGCGGGCATCTCAGAAGGCGATACCGTCACCCTGCGCAAGGATGGCGTCGAGCGGGTCAAGGTCCAGATAGCAGTCGTCGACGGAGAGACAGGACAGAAGCGATACGAGGAGAGGGAAGTCGATCGCAACGTCTGGACGGCCAGACAGATCGAAACCGCCGAAGCGCGCCAGGATCGCATCGAGCGGGAAAGCCATCGGCCGGATATGTTTAAGCAGCTCGTCGAGCGATTGTCGCGCTCCGGCGCCAAGACGACGACGCTCGATTTTGAAAGTGAGGCCGGTTATCGCGCCCAGGCGCAAGACTTCGCCCGGCGCCGCGGCATTGATCATCTTTCGTTGGCTGCAGTCGAGATGGAGGAAAGCCTCTCCCGGCGCTTTGCGTGGATTGCCGCAAAGAGGGAGCAGGTGGAAAGGCTCTGGGAGCGGGCAAGCGTGGCGCTCGGCTTTGCCATCGAGCGGGAACGGCGTGTCGCCTACAATGAAGAGCGGAGCGAAAGCATGGTCGAAGCGACCTCCAGCCAAGCACGCTATCTGATCCCGCCGGCCACTTCCTTCGCCAGAAGCGTCGAGGAGGACGCGCGGCTGGCGCAGCGTTCGTCCCCGGCCTGGACAGAGCGGGAAGCGATCCTTCGACCGCTGTTGGGGAAGATCTATCGCAATCCGGATGCAGCGCTTGCGGCGCTGAATGCGCTGGCATCGGATGCCGGAGTCGAACCGCGCAAGCTCGCCGACGATCTTGCCGCGGCCCCCGATCGGCTTGGCCGCTTGCGTGGTTCCGAACTGATCGTCGACGGACGCGCGGCACGCAACGAGCGCAATGTCGCAAAGGCAGCCCTGGAGGAACTGCGCCCGCTCGCACGGGCCCACGCAACCGAATTCCGCAGGAATGCCGAACGGTTCCACGAGCGCGAGGAGAGCCGTCGGGTGCATATGTCGTTATCGATCCCGGCGCTCTCCGAACGAGCGATGGCGCGCTTGCTCGAAATCGAGGCGGTACGCAGCCAAGGTGGTGACGACGCCTATAAGAGCGCCTTTGCGCTTGCCGCCGAGGACCGCTCGGTCGTGCAGGAGATCAAGGCGGTCAGCGAGGCATTGACGGCCCGCTTTGGCTGGAGCGCATTCACCGCGAAGGCGGATGCGGTTGCCGGACGCAACGTGGCCCAACGCATGCCGGAAGATCTGATGCAGGGCCAGGGCGAGACACTGATCAAACTGTTCGAGGCCGTCAAACGCTTTGCCCAGGAGCAGCATCTTGCCGAGCGCCAGGATCGCTCGAAGATCGTCGCGGCGGCCAGTGCCGTTCCGACTAAGGAGCCAAGCGAGGAGCCAGGCAAGGAGCCGAGGAAGGAGAATGTCACTGTGCTGCCGATGCTCGCCGCCGTCACCGAGTTCAAGACGCCGGTCGACGAGGAGGCGCGATCGCGTGTGCTCGCAGCTCCTCTCTATCAACAGCAGCGTGCGGCATTGGCCAACGTGGCTAGGACGATCTGGCGCGATCCGGCCGGCGCCGTCAGCATGATCGAGGAGCTGATCTTGAAAGGTTTTGCTGCCGATCGCATCGCCGCCGCGGTGTCCAATGATCCAGCCGCTTACGGTGCACTGCGCGGCTCCGACCGCCTGATGGACCGGATGCTGGCCTCTGGCCGCGAGCGGAAAGAGGCAGTGCGGGCGGTGCCGGAAGCCGCCGTCCGCCTGCGCACGCTCGGGTCGTCCTATGTCAATCTGCTTGACGCAGAACGACGGAGCATTACGGCAGAGCGGCAGCGCATGGCGGTTGCCATTCCCGGCCTGTCGAGAGGGGCAGAGGAGGCGCTCGCGCAACGGGTGGCGCAGCGAAAGAATGGTCGCAAGCTGAATATTCCGGCTGCACCTCTCGATGCAAACATCCGTCGGGAATTTGCTGATGTCAGCAAGGCACTCGACCAGCGCTTCGGGCGCAATGCCATCATCCGCGGTGACAAGGAGCTCATCAATCACGTGTCGCCGGCGCAACGCCCGGCCTTTGCGGCAATGCAGGAAAGGCTGAAGGTCCTGCAGCAGACGGTTCGCCATGAAAGCAGTGAGGAGATTATTGCGGAACGGCGCCAGCGGGCTGTGAGCCGCGGCCGCGGGATTGATCTCTAGAGCTCGCTGAACAACCGGATTGATTGGCTTTCATGCGGTACTGTCCGCCAGCACATGGAGTCAGCTTCGCAAACAAGCGGCGATCGACGTTTGTTGCCTGCCCGGTTTCACACTGAGGATGTGGCGGCCCCCTCTCTGCTCAGATGTTTGAAAACCCTCACCCAGAAGCGGAAGTCACCGGAGCGGCCGTCAGAGCGCGCGCCTAAAGCGCACCACGCCGCCGCCGTTTTCGCATTCGATCCGTAAAGCAATCGAGCTGCATCACTTGTGACTGCGATATCTCCATCACTCCAAATGTCATGTGTGGCCGCGGCGGCGCAACCGAGCGGGTAGTTTTCGAATATTTCGCGCATTGAACAAGCCCCGTTACCGTCCGGGAACAGGTGATCAAAATATGCCGGACGTTGATCCCACGAATGGGCCACGATCACGTGCCGTCCCTGGCAGATACGCGCTGCGCGAAATTTCTCGCACATTCAACATTATGTTGTAACAAACTAAAAAGGCAAGCTATAAAAACACTCGGAATGAGAGTGCTTTCGCGATTCTTTGATACCCTTGCGAGGCAATATGCGTGATGTGCCAGTCAATACGAGCAATCCTGACGATCATTATGTAGTATCAAAACCGGTCGTGGCGACGCTCTCGGGTTGCGAGGCCGTTCGATGAACGAGCTTTTGGCAATCGTATCGCAAGATGCCGACTATTATTTGATGCTCTCACACATTCTGGAAGAAGCAGGGTATGCAACTGTCCTGGTCGATGTTCCGAGCGAAGCCGTGCCCGCAGCTGCCGAGCGCGACGCTGCAGCCATCATCGTCGACTGCCAACCGGGTTCGCAAATTTTGGCTGACATCGCATCGAGCCTGAGGGAAAGGGGACTTGCCAGAGAGGTCATCCTCATCGCGCTTGTCGCCGAAAAAACCGCCTATCTCGACATCCTGAAGGCCAACGTCGATGAGAGCTTTACCAGGCCTATGCGGCCGCAACGCCTCCTGTCTTACCTTAACAGTGTTATAGGTGTTTTCCCCGACAAGGCGCCGGGCCGCCTGCTTCGCATGTTCGACGATATGAAGTTGGACGCCGGGGGGCGACGTGTTCTAGTGCGGGGCGAGCCGGTCAACCTTAGTCCGATTGAGTTTCGCCTGTTGAGCGGCCTTATGGATAACGCGGGCCGCGCTCTCAGCCGTGCCGAGCTGATAAACATTGCTTGGCCGCAGAGAGCATTCGTCGAGCCACGGACGGTCGATGTTCATATCGGCCGCCTCCGGCGGACGTTGAAGAGTGCACTTGGCCGGGATGTAATCCGCACAGTCCCAAAGGTAGGATATGCGATCGACATCGCCTGAAGAATATGAACCTTGTCCTGTTCATACCTTCACTAAAAATTTGGAAAAGCTTGCTGTCGCGTTCGTTGTATAAATAGACGCCTCCCTATTAGCGTGTGTTCCGTACAATGTTTGGGAGCACAACAACATGCAAGAGGTTAATCCGGGCCCCGGTTCGCCCACTCTATCCCATAGAAACACCGCCAGCTTGATCAGGCATGCCGGACCTCATTTCGCCGCGGCTCATCTCGACGGCCTCATGGCGCTTTATGTCAATCCGTCAGACGGTCGGGCGGTGACGCTGCCGGTTTCGGAGAATCGATCGCAACGCCTTGTCGACTTTGTTCGCTGCTCCTATCTCGGGCTCGACAATCACCCGTCAATCATCGAGGGTGCGATCGAGGCCCTTCGCCGCTATGGAACATTGCACTGGTCCTGCGCTAGGACCCGGCTCAATTTTGCGGCGTTGGGAGATCTTGAGGATGCTCTCTCTGATCTTTTCGCGGCAAGGGTCATTACCTACACAACAGTGCTTGCCGCCAACATGAGCGCCCTTCCACTGATTGCGTCCGGAGTCCTGACTGGCGGCAAAAAGCCAGTGATGGTGTTCGATCGTTACGCCCATGCGACGCTTGCCTTCAATAAACCTGTCGTTGCCGAAGAATGCGAGGTCCGCACGATAGGCCACAATGATGTTCACGCGCTTGAGGACATCTGCCGTCAGAATGAGACGGTCGCCTATGTCTGCGACGGCGTGTACTCCATGGGGGGCTGCGCACCGATCAAGGAGTTGCGCGACCTTCAGGAGCGATACGGCCTCTTCCTTTATATCGATGATGCTCACGGCATATCGCTCTTCGGAGAAAGGGGTGAGGGCTTTGCTCGCTCGCAAATGCGCGAGGGTCTCGGCGAACGCACGATCATCGCGGCCTCGCTCGGCAAGGGCTTCGGCGCCTCAGGCGGCATGTTGATGCTTGCAACGCCGTTTCAGGAAGAGATCTTTCGTCGCTTTGCGCTTGCGCATGCCTTTTCAGCCTCAATCAATGTTGCAGCGATTGGTGCCGCCCTTGCCTCCGAGGCGATCCACCGCACGCCGGAACTCGGCGTGCGGCAAAGGGCGCTTTCCGAATATATTTCCCTATTCGATGAGCTGGTGCCGACCGCACAGGCTGGGTCCCGACTGCCAATCCGCACCGTTGTGATTGGTGACGAGCTTGCGGCAATCGGTGCTGCGAGAGTGGTGCTGGACGCCGGTTACTATACATCGGCCATTTTCTTCCCGACGGTAGCGAAGGGGAGGGCAGGACTGCGGATATGCCCGACCGGCAGTCACACGGCAGCCGAAGTGCGCGGCGTCGCTGCTGCCATCAATCGTGCCCTCAACGGCTAACGATTGGCCTTCGCACCCCGGGCGCTTTCGCCCGGGGATGGCTCCTTATCGGATCCAGGCGTTCCAGCGCTCAAGCATCATCGCGGCGTTTTCATTGATCCATTTGGCGTCGGGAATGACAATGTAATCCCTAATGTCATCATCGCTTGGCAGCGCCGCTCGTGCGGCAGGCGACATAAGTCCGATCGCCTTGCGACTGGGTGGAGTGCAGAGGAGTTCCTCACAGACCTTGGCCTGCGCTTCAGGATGGTCAAGCCAGTAGCCGACCAGCTTCAACGCATTCGCCCGGTTCGGCGCGTTCTTGATGATGGTCAAGCGATCACCCACAAGAAAAGAAGCCTGCTTGGACCAGGCGATCTCGCGTCCTTCCGCCTTCAGGGTGTTTGCGCGTGTCAGCCAGATCTGCCCGATGCTGTAGTCGCCGTTGCGAAAGCCCTGAACGCTCTGATCACCAGTCTTCCACCAGAGCGATATCGCAGGGCGGATCTCGTCGAGCTTTTTGAGTGCGCGGTCGACGTCGAGCGGAAAAAGCTTATCCCGTGGTACACCATCGGCCAGTAACGCGGCGGCCATGACGCGCCAAGGATCGTCGAAATTCGGAAACGACCGGCCGCCGGGAAATTTTGCCTGGTCCCACATGTCGGCCCAGTTCGACGGGGTGCCTTCCTTGAAGCCGGTTGGATCGTAGGCCATCAGTGTGGCTGTCGAAAAAAGCCTGGCCCCGGCACCGACACAGGCGTCCTCGACCAGGTCTGGCTGGCCGCGGAAAGGTTTGCAAAATTCAGTGAGGTCTTCAGAGGTCAGCCGATGTGTTTCAGCGCTCGCCTGGATCTCGCCGTCCGGATAAAGGTCCCAGGTCACATTGCCAGTCTTGACCATGGCCGCAGCTTTCGCCCGCATCTCTGCGTTCGTTGCCGCGACCGAAACGACTTTGATCCCGCTCTCTTCGGTGAACGGCTCGAACCAGAATTTTTGGAGCGCAGCATCGTAGGCGCCACCGGTGGTCGCGATGACCACCTGTTCCTCGGCTTGGGTCGCCCCCGCGCCAGCAAACATGAGGCACGCCGCAAGCAGCAAAGGCTTGATCTCGATTCGCGTTTTCATCGCGTATTCCTCTGTCCCGATGAATATGGCCACGTTAGTCCTCCCCGCGGCCTTTAAGGAGATGGATTGAGCCCATGAGGATGAGTGATATCGCAACGAGCAGCGTCGAAGCCGATGCGATGACCGGGGTAAGATTGAAATCGATATCCTCGAACATTTTGCGGCTGATTGTTTTGCCCCCGGTATCGGAGATGAAGAAGGCGACGGTTGCCTCATCGAATGACGCGAGAAACGCAAAAATCGAAGCGGCAGCCACCGCCGGCGAAATGTTCGGAAGCACAATGCTGAAGAACGCGCGGCTCCGGCTTGCTCCGCAATTCAGTGCGGCAAGTTCAAGCGACGGGTCGAAGCGCTCGAGTGCTGCGGATACGGTAATGATGACGTAGGGGACCGAGAGCACAGTGTGCGCGACCAGGAAACCAGCAAAATTGCCCGTCAGGCCAAGCGGCGAGAAAATCAGATACAGCGCAACGCCGAAGACGACATGTGGGACAATCATTGGCCCGAGCGAAAGCGCCTGCAGAAGGGCCTTTCCCGGCAGGTTGCCCCGAACGAGCCCGATAGCGGCCATTGTTCCAATTGCCGTCGAAGCGATGGTTGTCGACAGCGCAATCTTCAGACTGAAAATCGTCGCCGCGCGCCAGTCCGGATCGGAAAGAAACTCGCCATACCAGCGAAGCGTCAGGCCCTTCGGCGGGAACTCGATATAGCTGCTATCGTTTAGCGAAATCGGGATGACGAGCAGCGTCGGCAGTACCAGGAAGAACAGGATTGCGCCAATCAGGGATCCTCCGAGAAGGCGCAAGATTGCCTTGCCATAGGGCCGATGGCTGCTGTTGACGTAAGAGGCGGCGAATGACGTGAAGGCTCCGGATTCAGTTGACACTGTTCATTCCCTTGCTGATGGAAAGGGCCTTGCGGAACACAAGGACAAAGACGAGCGTCGTGGTAAGAAGGACCGTCGCGAGAGCTGCGGCGAATGGCCAGTCAAGCAGGACGATGGTTTGCTGGCCGATCAGCGTTGCCATCATCAATGCTCCCGGTCCGCCCACAAGTGCTGGCGTGATATAAAAACCGATCGCCAGAATGAAGCACATGACGCAACCGGCAAAGATTCCAGGCAGGCTAAGCGGCAACGTTACGCGCATGAAGGCGCCAATCGGGCCGGCGCCGAGATTGCGGGCCGCCTGTATATATTCGGCAGGAATAGTGCGGAGAGCGTTGCAGATCGGCAGGATCATGAAGGGCATCAGGACATGTGTCATCGCAAGGATGACGGCGCCCTCGGTATAGAGGAGCTTCAAAGGACTGGTGATGACGCCGGTTTCAATGAGCAAGTCATTGACGATCCCGTTTCGCTGCAACAGCACGATCCAAGCGTATGACCGCACCAGCACTGAAGTCCATAGTGGCACGAACACCGCCGCCGCAACGATCATCGCAGTCTTGCCTTTGGCGTGCGCCATGAGAAAGGCAACCGGATATCCGAGTAGCAGGCTGGCTACAGTCACGATTGCACCCGTCTGCAGCGTGCGAAGCAGGACGTCGACATAAAGGGGCTCGGAAAAGATGCGCCGGTAATATTCGAGCGTAAAGCCCGGCGCCATGACGCTCAAAGAGATGAGTCGGCCAATCGGATAGATGAAGCCTCCGGCTAGAAGGAGCATCAGTGGCGCAATAAGCACGAGCGTCAGCGCGTGCGAATAGCGGCGGGCCGAGTGCGAGAATAGCCAGCTTGCTGAAACGGTCGGTGCGAGTCCGACGTCCTCGACTGTCATCGTCATGTCATGCCTCCGCGTCGGCGAAGAGCCGCAGGCCATCGCGCTCGGCAATGACATCGACGGGTGTGCCCGTTACAAAGGACGCTCTCGTCCCATCGGCGGGGATCTGCACCTGAATGATTTCTCCGCTTCCGAAATCGGTACGAACGAGATGAAGGTCGAAGGAGCCTGAAAAGACCGATGTTTCGATCCGGCCGGGGAGAGCGTTCTTTCCCCCTGCTCCCCGCGCGGCAAGGCCGAGGCGTTCAGGTCGGAGCGCGAGCCGAACACGATCGCCGATCCTTACAGAGCCCTCGAGACCCGAAACAGAGCCCGGCGCGTCGATGATCACGTCGTCCCCCAGTCTGATCGTCTGGCTCCCGGCGGTCTCGCCCAGGAATTCTCCCGTCAGGAAGTTCATCTTGCCGATGAAGTCTGCAACAAAAGAACTCCGCGGATTGCGGTAGATGTCCGCAGGGGTTCCGAGTTGTGCCACTTGGCCCTTGGCCATGACGGCGATCCGGTCGGACATGGTCAACGCCTCCTCTTGATCGTGCGTCACATAGATGACCGTAGCGCCGAGACGCTGCTGCAACTGCTTGATCTCGAGCTGCATGGATTCGCGGAGCTTCTTGTCGAGCGCCCCGAGTGGCTCGTCCATCAAGAGAACAGGTGGTTCGAAGACAATTGCTCGCGCGACGGCCACCCGCTGTTGCTGGCCGCCGGATAGTTCATGTGGGTAGCGCCGGGCGTAGCCGGGCAGTTGCACAAGGTCCAGCGCCCGGCCAACGCGTTCGGCTCTCAGCTCCTTGCGAATGCCGCGCATCTTCAGCGGAAAGGCGATGTTTTCAGCGACGGTCAGGTGCGGGAACAAGGCGTAACGCTGGAAGACCATCCCGATGTTACGGCGGTTGGGCGATATGGCCGTGACATCCCGCCCGCCAATTGCGATACGCCCCGCGGTGGGGCTTTCAAAACCTGCGATCATTGTCAGCAGCGTCGTCTTGCCCGATCCAGACGGGCCGAGGATCGACAGGAATTCGCCAGCGGGAATGTCCAAGTTTACTTCAGCAACGGCAGTCTGGCTGCCGTAGGCTTTACCTATGCGATCGATGAAAACAGGCGCACCAATCAAAACGATATCTCCTCCATTTCGCGTGCAGCGACGCGCACTAAAACCTCCCGGGTCGCTCGTGCGACCAGGTGCTGCGAGTGCAATGCCGAAAAGATCGGCGGCTTTGCGGACATGCCCTTCGGCGGGCCACGACGTTGCGGATAATCACGATCCCGTTATGCTGTCACATTGCGTTATCGTTTTTCGATTATGTTTGTTTTGTTGCAACAAAAATGTGACGATGTCAACGCAAGGGGGTCGATTTTGAACAAAAATACAACCGGAGAGGAATCGGCGGTGTCGGAACTGCAGTTTGGGCGCCTTAGCGACTTCGCCTATTCATCCATCAAGGAGCAGCTCACACGCGGTACATACAAGCCTGGTCACAAGTTGCCGATCCGCTCGGTTGCCGAAATGCTGAACGTTGGCGCGACGCCTGCACGCGAGGCAATTAACAGGCTGGTCCTGGAGGGCGCGCTCGTCATGGCTGGTCCTAAGACTGTTATCGTCCCACATCTCGATCTTCCGGCTCTTTATGAGATCACTCAGATGCGGCTTGCGCTTGAGGGGTTAGCCACTGAAAAGGGTGCGCTTCACGCGACGAATGATACAATAAATAAGCTATTGGAACTTCAGGAGAAAATAACAACAGCTCTCGATGAGATGCGCTATTCTGATGCTCTTCACGAAAACAAGGAATTCCACTTTACGATCTATCGCCTGTGCGAAATGCCGCACCTCCTTTCAACTATCGAATCTCTGTGGTTAAGGGTGGGCGCTTCATTTCACGATCTTTATCCCGAGTTTGCGGAAGCAAAATATGGTGTCCGAAACCACATGGCGGCGATAGAGGGGCTGGTGGATAGGGATCCCTCTGCTGTTCGCGCCGCAATGGAAAACGATATTCGCGATGGATTCCGTCGTTTGAAGAAAGCGGCGCAGGAGCGTCAAAAGCGGTAATAAATCGGTGGCAGCATTTTTTTGTTGCAACTTCTTCGGGTTCATGATTTTTGTTATAACAAAATTGTGAAGGGTCGCGCCGCGCCCCGCATTGACCGGAGAAAATCCAATGTTTCGTGCTGACATCTTACCCAGCGACCGGGGATTCTCCCGGTCGCGGTCAGAACATTTCTTCAAAAGGGGGCGGCGCGTTTTTCCGACCGGGATCACGCGGGTTACGGTGGATCACGAGCCGAGCCCGCTTTACATCTCGCGCGGAGAAGGAGCCTATCTGATCGATGTTGATGGCAACCGTCTCCTCGATCTCAACAACAATTTCACGACGCTGATCCACGGTCACGGGTTCCTTCCCGTTGCCGACGCGGTTGCGGACCTTCTTCATCGCGGAACGTGCTTCTCCAACCCCACCGAGCACGAGATCACGCTGGCCGAACTGTTGATCGAGCGCATCCCGGCGATCGAACATATTCGCTTCGTCAACAGCGGGACTGAGGCTGTGATGTTTGCGATAAAGGCCGCCCGCGCCTTCACCTGCCGACCAGGCATTGCACGGATCGAAGGCGCCTATCACGGCGCTTATGACTGGGCTGAAACGGGGCAGGCGGTATCGCCGGCCATTTGGAACGACCCACTGCGATCGCCGGCCGTACCCGCGTATCGTGGCATGCCGCCCTCGGTTGGTGAGGAGGTGACCGTCATCCGTTTCAACGATGTCGAAGATCTTGAGCGGCGCATTGCCTCGGCAGCCCCGTCACTCGCCTGTATCCTCATTGACCCGATGCCGAGCCGCGCCGGATTGATTGCGCCTGAGCAGAGTTTTCTTGCAGCCGTCGGTGCGATCGCCAGGAAGTATGGAATTCTCATTGTTGCCGATGAAGTCCTCAATCTGCGCCAGTCCTATATTGGCGCTTCGGCTCGTTACGGTCTGCAGCCCGATCTGATCGCGGCTGGGAAGATCATCGGCGGAGGTTTCCCCGTCGGGGCAATTGGTGGGCGCAAGGAGGTCATGCGGGTTTTTGGGAGCGACAGCGGCAAGCCGCTGCTTCCGCAAGGCGGTACGTTTTCGGCAAATCCCGTATCGATGGTCGCGGGGCGGGTCGCGATGGAGGCGATGACGGAAGCCTCGTTCGCCTCGCTCGAAAGCCTCGGCGATAGGATCAGGATCGGTCTTCGAAAGGAAATCGAGCGCTGCGGCGCAGCTTTCAGCGTCACGGGGGCCGCATCACTGTTTCGCATCCATCCGAAAGGCAAGGAGCCAACAGATTTCCGCGAGGCTTATCTCGAGACTGAAGAGGCAGAATTAATGGCGCGGCTCTCGAGGCATTTCCTCGAGTGCGGCGTTCTTCTGCCCAATGGAGCCGCGGCGTGCCTGTCGACGGCGATGACGAAGGCTGACGCTGACGCGGTCGTTTCTGCCTTCGCAGACTTCCTTTCAACCCTTGAAGCAAACCCAACCGAAGCGGGCCTATGATCATGGCAAATGATGTTTTAACCGTCGCCGAACGTATCGCGCTTTCTCTCAAGAGACACGACGTCACCCATATCTTCGCTCAGAGCCTGCCCTCTGCGGTGATCCTCGCTGCCGAAGCAATTGGCATCCGTCAGATCGCCTACCGCCAAGAAAACATGGGAGGGACCATGGCTGATGGCTATGCGCGCCTCTCCGGAAAGATCGGGGTCGTAGCAGCGCAAAACGGCCCCGCAGCAACGCTTCTTGTTCCGCCGCTGGCCGAAGCGCTCAAGGCTAGCGTACCGATCGTCGCCCTTGTTCAGGACGTTGAACGAGATCAGGCGGATCGCAATGCATTCCAGGAACTCGACCATCTGGCCTTATTCCAATCCTGCACGAAATGGGTGCGTAAGGTGATCGTTGCGGAACGTATCGACGATTACGTCGATGCTGCCTTCACGGCAGCCGCGTCGGGCCGACCAGGACCGGTCGCGCTGTTGCTTCCCGCCGACCTATTGCGAGAGCAGATTGCGCCGTCAGCATTTCGGCGTGAGTCGGTCTTGGGCCATTGGCCACTTGATCGATCGCGTCCACGCGATAGCGACATCGAACGCGCAGCTTCGATGATTGCGGAAGCTCACACACCCATTATCATCGCCGGAGGCGGCGTTCACGCAAGCCGCGCCGCCGGCGAACTCTCGGCGCTACAGGACGAGGCCTCGCTTCCCGTCGTCACGACAAATATGGGCAAAGGTGCGGTCGACGAATTCCATCCCTTGTCGGCAGGGGTTCTCGGCTCGCTTGTCGGACCGAAGTCACTCGGACGACACACGATTGCGCTGGTCGAAGAAGCAGATCTCGTCATTCTGATCGGGACGCGAACCAATCAGAACGGCACGGATAGTTGGCGTCAAATTCCCCGCTCCGCCTCGGTCATTCATTCGATGTCGATCCGGTCGAAATCGGTCGGACGTACGAGGCTGTCAGGTTGGCCGGCGATGCCGCGGAAACCATCGGCGCGCTCCGCGGGGCGCTTGCTGCGCGCGATCTTTCTTATCGCGCATCGAAGCGCAATGATGTGGCTTCTCGTATCGCCGGGTTCTGGCATGCGTTCGACACGGATAGGCAATCCGTTGCCCGCTCGGAGGCCAGTCCCATCCGACCTGAGCGGATCATGTTCGAACTTCAACGGATGTTAACGGCTGATACGACCGTTGTCGCTGACGCCAGCTATTCCTCCATGTGGGTTGCCGGCCAGCTGCGGGCGCTTTCGCCTGGCATGCGCTTTATCTCGCCGCGAGGCCTGGCTGGACTTGGGTGGGGCGTGCCACTTGCTCTTGGCGCCAAAGCTGCAAGACCAGATAAGCCGGTCGTGTCAATCGTGGGGGACGGCGGCTTCGCGCATAGCTGGGCAGAACTTGAGACCATGGTTCGCAGCAAATTGCCCATCCTTATTATCGTCTTGAACAACGGCGTCCTCGGTTTTCAGCGTGACGCGGAAACTGTCAAGTTCGGCAGCTTCACCACGGCCTGCAACTTTGCCGATGTCGACCATCAGAAAATTGCCGAAGCCTGCGGCTGCCCGGCAGTCCGCATCTTTGATCCCGCTGATCTTCCTCGATACCTCGAGCTGGGCCTGTCAGGGGATGGCCCCCTGCTGCTGGAGGTCATGACCGAGCCTGGCGCTCATCCGCCGCTGTCGTTGTTTGCTGCAATGGATCAAGCGGCATGATGGTCGCCCGTCGCGCACATGTAGCGGTTATCAGCGGCGGCACGACGGGGATTGGTCTTGCCACCGCGTTTCGTCTGCTCAAAGCAGGTCATAGAGTCGCCGTCTTCAGCCATGGCGAGGCAAGCGTCGCGGCCGCGGGCGCGGCACTTGCCGAAACTTTCGGACCGGGGATGTCGCTTGCAAGACAGGTGGATCTCCGCGAGCCGGCGGCCGTCAGGAACTTTTTCAGGGAGGTCGCCGATGTCTTTAGCGCCCCTGAAATTCTCGTCTGTAATGCGGGAATTTCGCCCAAAGGCACTGACGGCCCTGCCGACGTCTCCGACCTTTCTCTTGAAGAATGGAACGACGTGCTCACTGTCAATCTGACGGGTTCAATGTTGTGCTGCCAGGCCGTTCTGCCTGCTATGAAGGAGAAAGGCTATGGCCGCATCATATTCGTGGGATCGCTTGCTGGCCGGACGAGACCGCGGATCGCAGGAGCGAGTTATGTCGCATCAAAAGCGGCACTTTCAGGGTTATCCCGCGTGCTGGTCTCTCAATATTCTCAATACGGCATAACATCGAACGTGGTGGCGCCAGGTCGCATCCTGACGCCACTGATCGGATCCGCGGAGACCAAGACCAACATCGACGCGCTCGCGCGCATTCCGGCAGGCCGGCTTGGTGATCCGGATGAAGTGGCTGCCGTTATCGCGTTCCTGGCGTCGGAAGATGCGGGGTTCGTCAATGGTGCCATCATCGATGTCAACGGCGGCGAGTTTGCACCGAGTTAAGACCGGGATCATTTTAGCCAAGAAGAGGCGAGCGATATGCCCTCGGTCATTCTAGTCTGCTCGCGTGATGCCGAGTTTTATTTGCTGCTCGAGCATATTCTGCGCCATGAGGGTTTCGAGACTCGGCTAGCAGCAAGTGACGACGATGCCGTGGGAACCTGCGCATCAGCAGCAATTTCTGCAGTACTCGTGGATTGTGGAAGCTGGCCGAGTGAGGTTGCACCGCTTTGTGCGCTGTTGAAGGAGGCCGGGCTTCCAGTCGGGGCGCTCATCAGCGGGGATATGCGTGCACAGCACCTGCAATTGATCAGAGCGGGGCTCGAAGAAGTCATCATGCGTCCTTTGTCACCGCCGAAGCTTTTTGCCTTTCTGAATACCGTTAGGCCGCGGCCGGAAGCTGTGACCGCGCCAAGTGTTGTTGTTCCCGCCGAGTTTGTCATCGAGAGGCACGCTGTCGTCTTTGGCGGGAAGAGAATCAGCCTTTCGCCTATCGAGGCGCGAATCCTCAAATTCCTGTTGGAAAGGCAAGGACAAGTCAGCACCCGAGAGCAACTCATTGAGGCCGTTTGGCCCAATCCGCGCCCGGTGGACCGTCGCACGGTCGATGTGCATATCGGCCGCCTGCGAAGAGCGGTCGCGGAACTTCGTAATCTGCGGGTTCGCACTGTCTACGGCGTGGGTTACAGTCTTGAATTTCAAGACGCGTGAAGGCGCATGTCTGGCGAGAATTAGGTGGGTACTCCTGGAAGATGGCGGCGCGAACGTTTGAAAATGCGTTGCCAAAAAGTAGCGACTGAACGCTGGTTAGGCCTCAGGGTCGATGAAAAGCTGCACGGTAGCCGCGGAATTGGCACAGACGAGCAGCTCTTCATCGGAGTGCCCCCTTACGTGAGACCTAACCGCGCATCGGGCGCCGCTACCCGTAGTTCCGTCTGAGCCTATCCAAATGCTCGGAGCACACCGTCTCGACCAGATCTATCAATAACGAGGTTCGCTCTCCAAGCCATCCAAGAGCTTCTTCGCTGATCTCGAAATGTTTTGAATAGCGCGCTTTCACATAGGCCTCGTTTAGCGTGTTGAACCATGCCCGCTCTCGATGCTGATCACGAGGGAAGGCCTCGGCTAAACGCCGGTCCTGTTCCTCCGCAAGAGAGCGCAGGAATTTGATATTGTGAGACGGCGGGCCGTAATTGGTGACTGTTAGCAAGACACACGAATAGGCTTGTTCTAACGCCTGATGCAGCTGGAATGCTGCAATCCGTAGCTCGTTTTGGCTAATGCAAGATGTCGCTATTTTTAAAAAGGATCGAGCCAGCGAGAGCCTATCCTCGAAATGCTCGTTTGTGACACGAAGGCGATCCGCTGGCGAGAGCGGCTTGGGTTCTGCAAGCGGCTCGTCGTCGAGTTCGTAGAGAACGATACCTTCCTTGCGGATATCAGAAAAGAAGTACTGCCCTTCTTTCAGGTAGGTATTCACCTCTCGCCTGGAGTGGACAATGAAGCTCACCGGCGTTTCGATCGTCTTGTCGTGGATCAGCCGGTCGGCAGCCTTGTGCCAGTACTCCGCGAATTCGCACAGTTTGCGATTATTGACGATGACCAGAAGATCGAAGTCCGAGCGATAACCCTTCATCGTGAAGGGCTCATCCACCCAGCCACCCTTGGCATAGGAGCCAAACAGGATGATCTTCAGGATCCTGCCGCGCTTTTTGAACTCTGCTGTGCCGTCTTGCAGCGCGTCCTCGAATTCCTCGTGAAGGATTTCCATAACGCGGGTAATCTCGCGCTGCTTACGAAGCGGAATATGATCGAGAGATGACTTCATATCACTATCGATAGGAGAAACATCCTGCACCGTCCACCCCCGGTTTTAGCGGCTTCCAGAAATCACTTCCGATAAGCAGTACTTATCGATGGTTGGCTGTCACGCTTCAGGTCACCATCGGTGACGGAAGCTAGAGGCTGATACGCTTCCAGAAAGGAAAAGAACAACGCTAATCCATATGGTTAACGAAACCAAAATCAGCGGGTTCTGCCAGGAAATAGGTCGAAGGGATTGCAGGTTCCTAGGTCAGGCGTCGGCCGGATCGAGCGTATCAACTGATGCGTGAGCCGTTTGAAGCTTGTATATTTGGTCGGGCTCGAACGTTTCGGCCACTCGATAGGTGAGGGGTGTCGCGGTGGGATGCCGCTCGATCGCAGGTACCGAGATAATTGATACGAGCTTTCAATCTCGGCGTAAAAATCAAGGAAGCTGCCTTGGGGCATCGGTTTATTGGAGCAGGAGCGCTGCACGGCAACATCGGAGCTTTGACCACCTGCTCGCAGAATGCATTGCCTGCTATCGACCATTGCTCGTCATAGCTGCGGCGATCCAGCACGCACGCGTGACGGATTTCACACCGGCTTTGGGTAGTTGGTGCGTCGGTCGCTTGTTCTTTTCTGGTAATTTTTGCAAGTTCCAGCGCAAATCCTTAGATTGGCTGACGGTCGAGCGGACTGTATTGTCTCTGCGCAATTTGACCATCGGGGAGTCTTAACAGTTCATATTTCCCGCGCCCTTGTCGTAGACGAAAAGACCTACACTGAAGAGGAGCTGCTTCAGGTGGGGACGGTATTCGTCGTCCTGGCGGAACCGGGTGCGGGCAAGACCGAGTTGCTTAAGGCGCTTGCCGGGCTGCTCCAGGCAAATCGGACTCGCGCCAGCATCTTCCAGAACAAGCCGGGGCTCGCGGGAACCGGGCCGCTCGTTATCGACGCGATGGACGAGGTCGCGCGAATCGACACCGTGGCGACCGACAAGATCATCGCGACGGCGAGCGAGACACCGGCGGTGACGGTCGTCTTCGCGAGCCGGTCCGCGGAGTGGGACCGCAGCCGCACGGCGTATGTCGAGCAGTGCTTCGGTGCGAAGCCTGTCATCGTGCATCTGCGGCCCTTCAACGAGGACGAGCAGCGCCAGCTTTTCGAGAGCAGGTTTCCCAGCGAGGATTTCGAGGCCTTCGCTGCGGAGGTTCATCAATTTGGTTTAGGCCCGTTGCTTGGCAATCCACAGTTTCTGATCCTGTTCGGCGAGGCCTACGTCGAGAGCGGGCGCGTCTTCACGTCGAAGGCGAAGATTTTCGCGGATGCTATACGTCGTCTCGCGCATGAGGCGAACACCGAACGGCCAAAACCGAAATTGAAGCCGCCGCTTGACGCCATCATCGCAGTTGCAGGCGAGGTGTTCGCCAAGCTCCTCTTGTCCGGCGCGACCGGCATCGCCACGGTCGAGAGTTTAAGCGACCGTGATTTTCCCTACATCAACGCGCTGTGCCGCGACGCATCGAATGCACCCTTCCTGATCGATACGCGGTTGCTGAAGCCCTCGGACGATCCGGACGAGCACGAACCGGTCCACCGGATCGTCGCAGAATATTGTGCGGCGTCGTATCTGGTGGGTCGGCTCGAAGATCCGAGGGACCGTCTCTCCTTGGAACGGGTCCTTGCCGTCGTCGCACCGAATGGCGTGACCCGCGACGAATTGCGCGGTATGGTTGGCTGGATGGCGGCGCTGGGACATCAACCGTTACAGTTGCGCCTGATTGAGCTTGATCCCTATGCGGTGCTGGCGAACGGGGATCCAAGCCAACTGACGACGGCGGCAAAGCGGGCTCTGTTGTCGGCCTTGGACAAGCTCGCGGATTTGGAGCCGCTGTTCCGTCGCAGCGACACGTGGCGACGCTTCAACGTCGGTCAGTTTTTCACGCCGGACATTCTAGGTCAGGTTCGCACGATCCTGAGGAAACCGGGCCAGTTTCGCACGCTTGTCCTTGAGCTACTGATCGACACGGATGCGTCGGCCAGTCTGTTGCCGGAACTGTCGGTATTGGTGCGCAATGCGACGACCGATAGCGATACTCGGAAGTGGGTCGGCGAGGTCCTGCTGGCCGCCGGCACCTTTAATCCTGTGGTCGAGTTCGATGCTCTGGTCGCGGAAGGCTCGGCGACATCGCTTGAGATCGTGGCGCGATGGGTCACCAAGCGCGGCGTTGAATCGGTAGGCGCGGCCAAGGTTGCAGACCTTCTGGACAAGCTCTCGGTGCTGTACGGCAAGCCAAACCGCAGGCATCGTGACGGGACGTCGCGCTATTTCATCGACCGCCTAGTGCGGTCTTTCAGGCGCGCCGAAGTCACGAACTTTCTCGATGCCCTGACGACAGGCTTCGTCTGCACCTGTGCGCCCAAGCACGCCTATGCCTGTACGTGCCGGTACGGAAAAAGCAAAATCCTCGGTCGGCTTCTTGACAGGTATTTCGAGCTTGCGGAAGCGGGACCGCAAGACCCGGCTCGCATCTGGCAGTGGATCAGATCGCTCCATTTCCAGGGCAACGCATCGACCGAGCGGAGCGTGTCGGTCAAGCATCTCGTCGCAAATGACGAGCTTAGGCGCGACCTTCAGCGGCGTGCCGTCGAGGGCTTACGCGGCGAGCAGGCGCAGAACGCGGTTATCGAGCTATATTCGAGCCACGCGCACTCTGGCCTGCATATGCATGCCGGCGACTCGGACGCGCTCAGCCAATACGCTTTTGACCACAACATGGTGGATGTTTGGGGGGCGCTTCTCTCCGGCCATAATATCTGGGACAAGGAGAAAGGGCCGAACGCGCTTCGCGCCGCGCAACGGGCGCAAAGCCAGTTCTCGCCCGACTTCATGCGACTGTGGGCGAGACGAGAGCGAGCCCGACGCGAATACTGGCGCGACGAGCGTCGCGTGACCCACATACGCGGCCGGAAGAAACGGGCGGAGAAGGAAGCGGCTGTCGAGGCCAACAACCGGGCCTATCTTCGCGCCAACCTCGCGGAAATCGAGGCGGGACGCCATGGATGGTGGCTCACGGAATTTACCCGCGCCTTCCTCTACTACCCGGATGAACTAGAGGACATGGTCGACAATCCGGAAACGCCGCTGCGCGCGCTCCGAAACTGTTTGCCTTTCGTCGAGCCGCACATCCCCACTGTCGAACGGCTGGGCCAGCGCAAGAGTACCAACATTGCCGAGATTCTGCTCGCGGCCCTGATTGTCCTGTATCGCGATGGTGTCGACCTGACGATTCTTGATCCGCGCATGCTGGCCGCGGCGAAGACCGAAGCAACATCGTCCTACCCTGTGTTCAAGGACGGTGAGGCCGACGGCGAAGCGTTCGAGGCGGCGCTCGACGCAGCGCTGTTCAAGGAGCCGGGATCGGCGGAAACGTTCCTACGCGCCTACATCGAGCCTCAGCTGGCCGAGCCCGAGAACGCGCCGCAGCATGTCTATTGGTTAAACAACAAGCCCGCCTTTCACGATTTGCGCGCCACGTTGCCGATGGAATGGCTGGAGCGCTTCCCGCAGATGCCCCAGGAGGCGATGCGGCCGCTGTTCGGCATGGCATCGCAGTACGGGCGGCGGGAAGATCTGATTGCGCTCATCGATCGGCGTTGCGGCGATCCTCTGGTCGATAGCGGCAACGAAATAGAGGAAGACAAGCGCGCACGCGGTCGCCGAAAATTCTGGCAGCTGAATGCCGTGCTTTATCGGACGCCCGGTCATGACGCCGCGTGGCAGGAACTCAAGACTGATCCGAAGGCAATCTTCGATTTCGAAGGCCGCCTTGGTCGAATGTACGAGCGGGAAGACGACGACTATCCACCGATAACGGCGGAGACCATCTACAAGGTCATGGATGCGTTCGTGCCGGTTTGGCCGAAGGTTCATCTCCCGAGCAGCTGGGGCACAGGCGATCCCGAAGATCAGAGCGCTTATCGTTTCCTGCGGGATTGCATCTGGAGGATCGCGCAGGATGCGCCGGAGCACAGGATCGAGGTGCTCGACCGCATGCTTCCCGATGCGCGTTTCGTGGACTACCACGAGGCGATGCTGACGATGCGGGCCGAAGCCCAGCGAAAACTCGCACTTCAAGATTTCAGGGCGCCGCGTCCCTTGGAGATCAACAAGATGCTCGAAGAAAACGACGAGGACCTTCGGGCCCTGATGGTCGAGCAGCTGGAAGAGCTGCAGCGTTGGCTCAACGGCTCGGAGACCGATCCGCTTGTTCCCTTCTATAACGGCGACAAGCGCGTCGATGAAAACACCGCGCGCAATAGGATTGTGGATCAACTGCAAGGGCAGATGAAGGCCCTTGGCTTGTCGATCGTGATCGAGCGTCACATGGCGGGCGGCAATCGCTGTGACATCACCGCGTCCGCCATTCTGGAAGGACGCAACCGCCTTCTCGTGACGGAGGTGAAGGGCCAGTGGAACGACGAGCTATACTCGGCTGCCGCCGCACAGTTGGATCAGCGATACGCGATTCACCCCGACGCTGCGCGTCAGGGCGTCTATCTCGCACTGTGGTTTGGCAATGGCGAAAAGGTCAACGGTGTGGTTGATGCGAGCCTCACATCGGCCGGCGATCTGAAGGCGCGCATTCTCGACAAGATGACGGATGAGCTAAAGGCGCGGGTTGACGTGGTTGTGCTCGACCTGTCGCGGCCGACCAAATTTCCGAAGCCGCCTAGAAAGACGTCTGCGAAGAAGGCCGCGCTTAGGCCGATCAATCAGCCCCACCAAGAAGGTGCCCAGTTGGAACGGCGGAGGTGCCGCGGCGGCAGCACTCCACATTCTAGACCAGTAGCCCTCAGCACTACGGAGGTGCGTAAATAATGTCTTATATTGGGGGCACCGGCTCATCAAGCACGCCGCGACCGGCACGAGATCGTTCGGCTCGCAGCATAGGGGCATGGCTCAAGTTCTGCGGCGCTGCGATCAGGATGGGTCCGACGACAGGCTCTACCGGAGAGCAAGGAACTTTTGCTAACCCGAGTATGTGACAAGCGATTCGCTAATTCGCACCCTTACTCACCGACGCGCGGTATGCGCGTCCTCTAGTCCGCGTTGCAGCACATAGGGGAATTCATCCCGTGTGACGCCCCAGCCGACGACGTCCGCGACTTTGGAAAGAATGAGCTCGACTTTGGCGTAGGCATAATTGCAGGCGGCGGTGTTCGGCCGCTGGAAGTATTCGATGTCCGAGAGGCAATCAATCATATCGTAATCGGGTCCAGATCGCTTCAAGGAGCTTGAAACGTCATCGACCATCGAATCGATATCCGATTTTGCAGGGCGTTCAAACCGAAGAGGAGATTTGTCGCTCGTGACGTCTTCGACAATTGCACGAACCGCTGCGCTATCCGAGGCTCCTATCTTGGGGAGACGGGCTTGGCCCTGTGCGAGGATAATCGTGATGGCGCTGGTCCGGCACGCGGGATGATCGATATTATCTAAGATCTTGATAGAAGCTGCACATCTAAAAAGGGCTTCTCTCGCCGGCGAAAGCTTATCAATCGCATCGCCTAACCTCCTATCTTCGTCCGCCGACACCACATTTGATAGGAGATAAAAGATTGAGAAAATGGCGACGAACGCCGATCGCTGCTTCATTTTAAAGGGCCCGCCAATCTATACCGAAACTCAAATCTCACTCATCTACTATTAAGTTAACCAAAGGTGGCCGTTGAAATCGCCGAAACCTGAGATTGCGACATGCTAATGACGGGAACTCCCCTATCGGAAGCGGCTTTTATGCGCAATTTTTTAGTATCGGCTTTCACGCCGCCTGGCTTTACGCGCGCGAGCGGAAGGGCCTTCTTCGCGTCAGATTAGAACGGCCTGGGGGCCAGGCCCCCAGCCGCGGCATCAATTCTTGTATTCGGGTTGAGCTTTCAGCTTCTCCTTGGTCGCATCGACATAGACCCGAACATCGTCGCCCTTCTCGTTCCTCATGATATTGACCTGGTCAAGAGGCACCGCGATCCGATGTTCGCCCATTCCGAGGAAACCGCCGATATCCAACACCAGCTGCTTGACGGTGCCATTGTCATTGAGAACGAGCTTGTCGACTTCGCCGACGTCTTCGTCCTTGGCGCTATAGACGTGGGCTCCCGTGAGAGTTTCGGAAGTCAAATCCTTCGTTTCTGACGTGCGGTAACCTTCACGTTGAACGTCCGGGCGGACCAGAGCGGTGTCACCCGCCGGGGCAGGCTTGGCCACATTCGTCGAATTGCTCGCCGCGGTGGTTGGAGCAACATATGCCGGTGCGTCGGTCAGCATCTGTTTATTGGCATTAACGACTAGAAAGTAGTCATCCGCGTCGTCGCCGTCACGAACGAACTTGATATCTTTCATCGGGATTGCGACGGCCTTTTCGCCTAAGCCAAGAAATCCGCCGACGCCGAGAACGACCGCTTTGACCTCACCTTGCCGGCTGAGAATAACTTCGTTTACCTCTCCTATGTCGTCCCAATCCTTTTCAGCGCCAGGTTTGACCATCATATCCGCTGTCATCGGCTTTTCAGTAGCATACAGCCGCGCACCGATGAGCTTTGATGCCCTGATGTCGGTCGGCTGTTGCTGATACATCGCTATCGGTTCCATGGTTGCGGCATAAGCATTGCCGCCGATCAAAACGATGGCCAGTGCGGTAGTTGTCAGGAACTTCTTCATTGTTATCTCCTTGGGTATTCGGATGACCGATCGCTTTGAAATGGCTATACGACCTCCGCTCGGATGTAACCGACACGCGGTGTAAATGTTCCGGTTCGCCATGGGGCATTGGATGGCCGAAAAGAATCGGAGTGCCCCACATCAATCGTTCACAAGACCGAGTGGACGGACCTCGATCTCCACTGCGAGAAGGTCTGGTGCCGCCGGATAATCGCAGTCTAGTGGGTGGGTGTCGTGATATGCGTCGCGTCAACATCAGCATCGGCTGACCAAACGCCTAAAGCTCCACAACCTCAGCCATCTCGAAATACCTGCAAAAGGCATTTGCGAGCGGCATCTGGCGAGGCGTCTTGCATTCCGCCTCAAAAAGCTCCGGCGAGGCGACTAGGATGGCCATGTATTTCGCGCGACTGATCGCAACGTTCAAGCGGTTCGAACTGTAGAGAAACTCCATTCCGCGCGGTGCGTCCGCGTAGCTGGACGTCGCCGTCGAGTAGATCGCGATCGGGGCTTCCTGGCCCTGAAACTTGTCGACCGTCCCGACGTGCGCGCCGGGGATTCGCTTCTGAACCTCGAACACGTGAGCGTTGTAGGGTGCGATGATGATGATGTCTTCCAGCGTCAGGGGCCGGGACACGCCCTTGCGGTCAGTCCAGTGCATTTGTGAACCCAGCAGTGTTTCGACGATCCGACCGACGGCGTCCGCTTCTTCGATGGAACGCGACTGATTGCCGGAATGGCGAACTGGGACATAGCGCAGACCAGCGCCCTTCAACGGACCTGCCGAAGCCGTCCCCTGCACGGCGCAAGCGTTCTCTGAGCCGAGCTTGTCTTCGTAGAACAGCTCGGAGTTGAAGGCAGTGATGTCGGGGTGGAGCCGCCACGTCTTCTCGAGGAAAAGACCCTGTTCCGGCGAGATGGGTCTTCTGTTCCCGCAGAAGATGGTCAAGCGCCGATACCCCCGTCCCGTCGGGATGGGAGCCTTGCGTTGGTTGCTCCAGCTGTTGCGGATCACCAAGGAGGACGAGTGTCGACCCCGCCTGCGCGACCGCCAGGACGTTCGCGAGCGACATTTGCGCTGCTTCGTCCACGAACAGCACGTCAACGCTGCCTGCGGCGTCCTCGCGGGCCCAAAAGAAGGAAGTCCCCCCATTAGCCGCACACCGCCGGACGCAATTGCCGTTACCGCCGTCCCATTGTCCACGTAGAAATGGATGTCGTCAGTATCGTCCGCCTTCGAAGAGAGTTTCTGCCCGCTTGCACTTTGGTGCCATCTTCCCTGGCGACCTCGATCGTTTTGTCGATCAGGTGGCGGATGACCTTATGGCTGTTGGCCGTGATTCCAACCCGCTTACCTTGTTTCAGCAGCGTGCAGATCATATGCGCTGCCGTGAAAGACTTTCCGGTCCCCGGTGGTCCCTGGATTGGAAGCACGCCACCCTGAAGCTGCGGCGCGATGCGAACCGCGCAGGTCAGGGTGTCTTCCCCATCCATATGCGGGGGCCTGCGACCCGAGGTGATTGGCGCAGAAGGAGATCGCGAGCAGCTTGATTCGGTCCGCTTCCCTCTATGCCATGGTCGGCAACATAGTCGCCGAGCCGCAACAGGGAGTTTTCTT
This sequence comes from Rhizobium leguminosarum bv. trifolii WSM2297, assembly GCF_000271845.1. Next base: position 1,052,542 of record NZ_JH719393.1, read on the forward strand.
GCTCGGGGGTGCGGATGAGCGCGTGGACGAAGACTCCGTCAGGGTGGAGGTCAGCCGACTTCTTGCTCTTCCTGACATCAAGCGTCCGGGCATCCTGCGAGATCGCCACCACTTTGCCAAAGGATTCTCCGCCCACGGCGCGAAGCTCGTCCTCGCCACGGATGTCCGTGTCCTGCATATCGAATTCATAGCGGTCGGTCGGGATACCGCCCTTCGTCAGCTCGACGGTGCCGACGAACCGCAGCCCGGCCAATGCCGCCTTCTCGTCCAGCAGGTCCTCGGCGGTAAGGTCGCAAAGCCGGAAGTACTCCCACCAGCCCGCCTTCGCCCGCCGGCGGTGCCAGCCGAGGCTGTGGGCGAGGATCCACCTGCGACGAGCTTCGTGAAAGTCTGTACAAGGTTCTGGGCTAGAGCCAGTTCAGGCATTGGGCTATGCACCAGACTTAGGATGCCACGTAAATCAACCGTGGCCAGACGCATCCAGATAAATAATCTGCGCGAGATACTCTGAAGAAGGACGCCGACCGTTCGAGCCTACTCAGCTGCAATGAGGCGCCCGAAGCCCGTTTTCGATCGGCGGTGCGAGTTCAAGTCGTGTCTATATGATACCCCTGCTCGACCCCTGACGATCAGGACGAGGGGTATCGCCGCAAGAGCCCGCATGCCGGCCAGCGCGACGGCGACGGCGGTCCAAGAGAGGGCGTGATCCCGAAGAAGACGACTTTCGGTTTTCAACGGCGACTGGAGGGAGACGCTAGCGGCGGAACGATATCTTATCGGCAGCGTTTTGCCCGGACACCCAAGGTCCTGGAGGATAAAATGAAAATACTGGTTATTTCTGCCGCATCGCTGTTTCTGTCACTCGGTGGAGCAGCGGTCGCGCAGACTACGACGGTGGTCGTCCCTGGCGAGGTCAAAACCTATGTCATGAAACAGGAAACGCCATCCGTCACCTTTGACGGTGACGTTGCAGTCGGTACGGCGCTTCCTGATACGGTCGAGATCCACACAATCCCCGACCAACCTGATTACGGCTATGTGGTCGTCAACAAGAAGCGTGTGCTCGTCAATCCGAAGACCCGCGCGGTAATCGAAGTCATTCAATAACTGAAAGCATCGCGGGCCTGGTTAGGCCCGCGATGCCTCAATTTCATTTCACCTTCCTCCGCATCAAGTTCCCTTCGCTGGGGAGCAAGATTGAATTCAGACTGGCATCCACCGCAGCCAGCCTCATCAGGTGACGCCGTAATCGCGGCGTCTCCTTTGTGCGTTCGAGACACGACGGAGCAAATTGATCGTCGAATTTCGACCTATTCATACGCGGTGGGTCTTCACCGTGTGCGGTGCTCGTCCCCAGACGAAGACAGTGTTGTATCCCGCGCAGGCCCTTCTGGAGGAAAAGCCGGAACACGAAACCCGGGTCGCTTCGTAAAATTACCGCAATGGTCGCGAGCGACAGACATGTTCCCCGAGCCTGTCGGAATTCCCAAAACGCATATTTTCGCGTGGCGTCGATTGCACTTCCGATCGCGTATCGCGGGAGATTCGGGTTTGCGGCCAACGAACGCCTGACGACTTCCAAGGCACTTTTGCCCATTCGCAGGTGATTGGACGACATGCTGCCGGGATGCTTTCGATATCCCACCAGCCGCTCGGGAACGACTTCGATGAAGTAGCGTGCGGCCAGCTTGAGTTCGAAATCGAGGTCTTCGCAGCCTCCAATACCGGCTGCTGCATACGAGCTATCAAACCCACCGATCTCAAGCGCAGCGTCCCGTCGGACGAGAAGCGCGCTTCCATTGCCTATATACTTAAGATTCAGATGCCGGGCATAGATATATCCTCTTGCGACATCGGAACTGCCAGGGCGAATGATCTCGTCGTCCTCGTTAATGACGTAATGCAGCGTGTAGACCGCAACCCATCGCGAGGACAAGCGCTTAAGAGCGTTCACCTGCTTTTCGATTTTCGTGGGGTGCCAGAGATCGTCGGCGTCGAGGAATGCCACAAATCGACCTGATGATGCCTCGATCCCAGTATTCCTTGCGGCCGCGACACCGCGGTTCGGTGTGGACAGGAGGCGGATCCGCGAGTCCGACATCGCTATCGGCTCGATGAGTTTTGCCGTGTCGTCCGTGGAACCGTCATTGACGACGATTATCTCCAGGGCGGCGTAGGTCTGGCGCATAGCGGAGCGAAGCGTGCGCTCAATATAGGTGGAAGCGTTGAAGACCGGGATGACCACTGAGACCAAAGGCTGGTCAGAATTAACGGCCTTGCGTCGATCCTCATCTGTACATGAAAGCATTGCAGATCTCTCGCCACGTCAACGACAAAGATACTTTCGTACGGATGAAGGGACTGCGTTAGTGATTTCTGCCGTTCTTCTCCATTCAATTCGGAGACGGCAAATCCCAGGCGCCGACATCTTTCGAAGATCGCCTTCAACAGGCCCACACTCCAACTTTGTTGTGCGGGCGCAAACGGACTTTGGTCTGAGGTAGACCCTCTCCTTTCGTAGAAGGGGTAGGGTGTGTTAGCCGAAGCGGACAAAGATTATCTGAAAGGAAGTGCTAACCAATCCCCTTCCGCGTGCTTTAACGCTCCCTGTTTTACGGTCTGCGAACATAGAAGGACGTAATGCAGATGAATTGGCAGGCGCGGTCGCAGTGGGTTTTAAAATGGGTTCTCCCGGCAGCCACGTCATTGATCATAGGGTGCGTTCTTTTTGGTACCCTCCAATGGGCCGCAGGGCAGACCGATATGGTTGCGGAGGCTCGCCAGCGGGATCTCGTCAAACTGATCGTCTCGAAGATGCAGGCTAGCGTTGCTCATGATCAGGAAAGCGCGACGGTCTGGGACGACGCTGTTCGAAAAACCGACGCGCGGGATCTGGAATGGCTTCGCTCAAACCTCGGCGAATGGATGCAAACCTACTTCGGGCATGACGTTGCTGTCGTTCTTTCCTCCGATCGAAACCCGATCTACGAGTTCATTGCACCCTCGGACAACGCTTTGACGCCGGATGATCTCCGCGTCGCTTATGCGCCGCTGGCAGGTGCATTGCAGAAACGACTTGCTGCTGGCGACGCTGAAGGGGTCACGGACCGGGTGCTCTCAATCGGCGAAAGCGACCTTACATATGTAGGGCGGCGACCGGCGATCGTGAGCGTCAAGCCAATCGTCTCAGACACGGGCGACATCGAGCAACAGCCGGGGCAGCAAAATCTCCATGTGGCTGTGAGGTTCCTCGATCGAAGTTTCGTATCCGAGATCGGAAAGGACTACCAGTTTACCGAAATGCAGTTTTCGGATGACGCTCCGACGGACGCCGAGCACTCATTCGTTCCGTTGAAGTCTCGTGCGGGCGCCGCTATCGGATACTTCACCTGGCGCCCATTTCGTCCTGGAGCGAGCGTGATGGAAGCGACCCTGCCGGCGGTCGGCCTGGCCGCCGTTGCCATCTTCGTCGCGGCAAGCCTGTTCGGGCGTGCGCTTTGGAGACGTTCAGCACGCCTCGCCTGGAGTCGTGAGGAGCTCCAACATCTGGCTTCGCGCGATCCGCTGACTGGCCTTTCCAACCGCGCTCATTTCAGCACCGAACTCGCCGCCCGGCTTGGGGCGGCTTCCCAGAACCAGTGCCACTGCGTGCTGTTCATAGACCTCGACCGGTTCAAAGCGGTCAACGATACTTTCGGGCACCCGACGGGAGACAAGCTCATCTCACTCGTGGCCCAGCGCATGAATGAGATCATGCCGGCGGCGCTCATCGGCCGCATCGGAGGTGACGAATTCACCGTCCTGCTCGAAGAAGCCGACGGTCAAGCGGCCGCCGCCACTTGCGCTGAGATCGTGCAACGCCTGCGGGAGCCTTTCGAGATAGAGGGCGCCCACATCGTCATTGGTGCGAGTGTCGGCGCTGCGCTTGCTGCCGGCCCCGCGGATCCGTCGGAACTCACCCGTCAGGCCGACATAGCCCTCTATCACGCAAAGGCTGCGGGTCGGAATACCTTCGCGATATTCGGAGGCCATATGGACGAACTGCTGCGCAGGCGTCGGAAGCTTGAACACGACCTTCGACTGGCGCTCGAGACGAGGTCTCAGATCGAGACCTTTTATCAGCCGGTATATTCGGCGGAGCACAAGGGCCTGTCATCAATGGAAGCGCTTGCCCGCTGGAAGCATCCTGAAGAAGGTTTCATCGCTCCCGACATCTTCATCCCCATTGCCGAGGAAATCGGCCTTATCCAGGAGGTCGGCGCCATCGTGCTCGAAGATGCTTGCAGTGTCATGGCGGACCTTCCGTCCACCTCTATGGCAATCAACGCGTCGGCGCTGGAACTCTGTTCCGACGGTTATCCTCTTCGTGTCTTGTCCAGATTGGCGAAATGGAACATCGATCCAAAGAGGCTGGAGATAGAAATCACCGAGTCCTTTGCTTTTGGTGGAGAAGCGCACAGCGATCGGAACATTGCTATGCTCCGAAATGCGGGGGTGCGTATCGCCATCGACGACTTCGGAACGGGTTACTCCTCCTTCTCGAGAGTGCAGAATCTCATGATCGACAGGATCAAGATCGACAAGTCGTTCATCGATGCAGTGCAAGGAGAGAGCAAGCCACTCATCGAGGCGATGATCAATATGGCCCGAGCGAAAGGTCTTAAGACCACGGCTGAAGGAGTGGAAACGGACGAACAGAGCGACGCTTTAGTGGCCCTTGGGTGCGACAGCCTCCAAGGTTTCCTGATCTCGCGGCCTCTTGCCCGTGCGGCCATCATCGATTTGTACAGTGGAGGCGGGAAGCGAACATTCACTGCTTGAAGCGGGGCTTTCTAAGCTAAACCGAAGTCAACAGCGTCCTGCGACGTCGAAACTGCCCGGCTCCGCCAGGGCAATCTGTCAGTGGACGACCGCTATCACGGGGGTTCCCGCTTCCTCCGCAGCGCGAACAAGTGCGGCACGCGCTGTCTTTGCGGGGATATTTCCTTGAATGGCATCCAGGCAGGTTTTCACGGCCGCAATGTATTCCTTGCCGTCGTCTGTCGGCCAGGCGGCGACAAGGGCTTCGGCAACGTCGCCAAGTGATCGGATCACCGAGGGGAACAGGGACTTAGGTCGGACTAGCAATGCCGCGACCCCCCTCTCATATTAGGTTTGTGCAATATGACGGCCCGTGGAGGGGCAGGGCCAGGAGGACGACATGAAGTTCGGTTCCGACAACACCAACCATGAAGAGCGCTGCTCCCAAGGCCATAGTTCAGCCTCGACCATCGCGACGATCAAAGCGGCCCTTTCCGCTGAACAGGATATCGACAGCAGTGCCATCGAGATCAGGATGCTCGGCCCTGTGGTCCTGCTCGAGGGCTACATAACAAACGCCGCAGATCGCGAAAAAGCCATCTCGCTTGCGGCGATGATCGTCGGCCACGAGAACGTCCAGGATCGGATGCTGAGCCGCTTCCCCACGCAGTAGCGGACGACCAGACCAAGGTCCTACTTAATCCCGGTATGAAGTCCTAGCTCCGGAACACTTTCCTCCACTCGCCAGTTTCGCCCGGGAGCGGAACCAACCGCATCCGGAGATCGATCATGAAAAGTAACCATCTCGCCATGCTAGTGACAGCGCTGTCACTGAGCGTGTCCCCACTTGCAACATTGCCGGCGGCAGCCCAGCAGGACACAAAGAGCAGCGGCCAGGCCCAGTCTGGCACAGACGCCGGCTCGCAGTCTGGCTCCGCCAAGACCGGCAGCGATTGCACCCCCGACGCTTCCGGAGCCTGCCCAGGCAAGGGCCAGTCATCTCAGCAGAAATCCGGTGAAGGCTCGGAGATGAAAAAGAGTGCCGAGCAGCCTTCGACCGAAGGCTCGACGAGCGGAAGTGCGCCCGGCAAGACTTCGACAGAAACCAAACCTGCATCGAAAGATGCCAGCGGTGGTACCACGATAGAACAGAAGCCCGCCGCCAAGTCCGGCGATAGCAGCGGTTCGGTCACCACAGGTACGAAGAGCACCACGCAAAGCGGCGATGCGTCGAAGCAATCGACCGATCAGAATGCGACGACAACAAACAAAAGCTCTTCTGAAACCAACGTCAACATCTCGGTCGAGCAGCAGACCGAAATTCGAACGGTGGTGAAGGAGGTCCACGTTGCGCCTGTGAAGGAAGTCGACTTTACCGTCTCCGTCGGTACGAAAATCCCGAAAAAAGTCCGGCTTGAACGGCTGCCGAAGCGCATTGTGAAGATCGTTCCGCAATATGAAGGCTACCGCTTCTTCATCCTTGCGGATGGCAGGATCGTCATCGTCGATCCCGATGCTCTCACGATTGTCTACATCATCGAGGCCTAACTCGCGTTTCCCGGCGGTGTCTTATGCGCCGCCGGGCCGCAGGAGCAATCAATGATCTACCATGAAGATAAGCCGTCCGGCACTGCCTTTCCCATCATCGTCATCCTGATTGCCATGGTCGCTATTGTCGGCAGCCTGGTCTTGTCATCAGGCCATCCAGCGTCTGCTCGGGTTTGGGTTCCTGCAAGATCGGCAGGGCCTTGATCCGGCGGCGCACCGCCGTCGTCCGGCGTGATGAAAACCGAACCCCTTGTCATTAAAAAACTTAACGGTCCCCTTCGCCACAGCATTCTCCGAACTCGCATCAAAGCAGCATGATTCGCGGCGTCACTCCGTGCGCAACGCGTTTTCCCTACTTTGAACGACCTCCGGCCGATCGGCTGTCCGAGCAAACTTCACATCGCTCTTATCGAGCGCAACGTATCCTGCCCGAGCGCTGAACATGTATTGGACCAGAAGCCCGTCCCGCGTAGACGGATGTTGGGGCAATCTCGATCGTTCCCGCCGCGTTTTCGCACCGATCCGTGACAACGTTCCAAATTCACCTTAATGGTTTGTTAAGCTTTAGAAGCGGGGAGGTTCGCATGCATGGCGGCGAGATCAAGAAGGCATTTTACCCGAACTTCAACATGATCAGGCTCGTCGCAGCCTCCACGGTGATCTTCTCGCATGCCTTTCTTATCTCGGAAAAAACCTCGGCGAACGAGCCCTTTGAGCGTTTGCTCGGAGAGGGCAATATCCTTGGCCTCTTCGGCGTTTATATTTTTTTCATCAGCAGCGGCTTCCTCGTCACGCAGAGCGCGCAGTTCGGCAGCGCGGGTGGTTTTCTCTGGCGGCGGGCGCTGCGAATATACCCGGCATTTATCGTATGTACGCTGCTCAGCGTCTATGTCCTGGGCGCCTTGTTCAGCCCGCTGGGCGTCAGTGGTTACTTGCTCAAGTCGCTTCATTTGAAGACGACACTGCATTCGTTGCTCGACCCGAACTTTGGCATGACCCTGCCGCATGTGCAGTTCTATGACCCCGCCATTTCTTGGCTTGCCGTCTCCGTCAACGGCTCTCTTTGGACGATCGGGCAGGAAATCTTCTGCTACCTCATCGTCGCCGGATTAATGGTAATCGGGCTTCTGCGAGCCCCGTTGATGGCACTTGCCCTCGCCGTGGGCGTGACCTGGCAGCTTTTCTTCGATCATCCGTGGCCAAAGATACGGTTCCTGACGGATTTCACTTTTATCGCGCCATACTTTTTCTGCGGTTCGCTTCTCTGGTTCGTGATGGAAAAGCGGCGTCCCGATATTGTCTTGGCATTGATCTTCGTGGCGCTCGGTATGGTCTGCCTCGTCTTCTGGCCCGGCTATCTTTACGGCCGCATGTTGTTCGCCTATCCGCTTGTCTACATCGCGACCTCGCCGGTGATACGCCTGCCGACTCTCGAACGATTGGGCGACGCCTCCTACGGGACCTATCTCTATGGCTGGCCAGTGGAGCAGATGATGAACCATGCCCTCGGCCAGTACAGCACGTGGTGGGCGGTCTTTGCGCTTTCCCTGCCGACAGCGTGGTTGCTCGGCTGGCTCTCGTGGCATCTCCTGGAAAAGCGGGCGCTGCGTTTGAAGCGGATCGCGCTCCTCCAGCGACAGCCCGTCAGTCCTTGAGAAAAGCTGACTTCGCCCCACATCGCAGCGAGAGCCATGATTTCATTTTAATATGCTCACCGCAGAGATCGCGCACCTGGCTGTGGGGCGCGGCCGAGCGCGTGCGAAGGTGCGAAAACCGGTTCAGCGAAGACTATCGCGCGGTTGTTTCCAGTAAGTGGCTTTCCCCGCGCAGAAGGTTCAGCCAGGCCCGCGACACTTTCTCCGCGCCTGTGCCGCCGATATGGCAATCGTCGTAGCGGTCATCCCCATCGAGCAACACGTCAGAATTTACGCCCTCTCGGATACCGTGGCCGCTTTTTGACAGGGCCAGCTGCGCCCGTACGATTGGATTGTCTGGAATATGCTCCTTGAAGCCGCCGTTGCTCGGTTCCAGACATTTCGATGCGATCGAAATGTAAACGGGTGCGTTCGACGCCGTGCTGACGCAGCGTGTCAACCATCGACATGAAACGTTGCTGATAGGCCTCCGCAGTGGTGCCCAGAACGAGGTCCGCCTCTCCTTGGACCCAGAGGACGCTCGTTATCCGATAGTTGGAATCCTGAAGCTGTTTCATGGTGTCGACCAGCACTGGATTGATGTCGCCGCCTGCCGCCCACCGCGCGACCTCGGATCCGGAATATGCGAGAGGTGCGAGGATGACGCTGTCATACTGTCCCGATGCAATCAAATTGTTCGCAAGGAGCGTCCAGTACTCCCCCTTGGTATCGGTCGATCCAAGAAGTGGCGACGCTGCGACGAAGCACCGTTTGTTAAAGGCGTTGACGACGCGAGCGCCATAATTCGACCGGTGCCGTTGTCCACCGTCGTTGGCCGCGTTCGATTGGCCAAGAAGGAGCAAGACAGCCGTTCGATCGGTTTGAGTGGGGCAGGTCACTGAGGTTTTTGATTCATCACCGATGAGGCGTTCCTTGTCGTCGAAAGTATATCGGCTTGGTGCTGCCGGCTTCTCTCCAACAACCGTTTTCCTCAGCGCGGAAAGTTGTGGCCAAGGAAAGGTATCATGTCTCGCGCTCATGCCGCCGAGGAAGTATATGGCGATTAGGGCGGTCCCGCAGACTGCTAGCGCGTTACGCATCTCGTTACCCTTTACTCATCACCCGATGGCATGGAGCCTATTGGACCAATCAAAGAGGGTCCAGCTATGCAATAGGGGTAACCCAAGCACCAATCGGTATTGACGTAATTCATCAAAGACACATATCGAAAAGTCTATGTGCAGACGGAGTTCCGCATGTGCCGCCGGATCTACATCGATCAACCGTTTGACGAGATGGCAAGAAATTTCGCTTTCGCTGAGCGAGGTGATGTCGATGACTTGGGTGATCGCCTCCCTCGGTACAATGGCGGCGCGCTTGAGGTTTACCACATCGTCATTCAAGACGTTGAACGGCAGAGAGATCTTCGAAGGCCAGTCTTCGCTGTCGCCCGCTGGGGCCTCACCCCGGCATGGATGGACCGACCGCGTCGCCAGCCGCCAGTCCACGCACGTCGTGAAGAAATCAACTCGAATGGACTTTTCCAAGAAGCTTACCGGTCGCGCCGCTGCCTGATCCCGCTTAGTGGCTTCTTTGAATGGAGGGACAGCCTTGGGACTAGCCGGAACGAACAACCCTACGCCGTCGCCATGAAGGATCAATCGATTTTCGCCCTCGCAGGCATTTGGGAAGCGTGGCACCATCCGATCGGCATCGATATCCGGAGCTTCGCCGTCGTCACCTGCCCTCCAAACGAGATGATGGCGACAATCCAAAATCGAATGCCGGTCATTATTCGACGCGAGGATTACGAGCATTGGCTGTCCCCAGATCCCGATCCACGAGACCTGATGAAGCCATTCAATGCCGAGGCGATGATGATGTGGCCGATTGCGCGGCGCGTAAAAACCGTCAGAAACCCTGGAGCTGGGGTCATTGATCAAATTGATCCAGCGCCGAACGGGTTCTGCAATTAGATTAGTAACTTAAGGCTAATTGACCAGCTTCAGAACCATGTCATTCTTTTATCGCGGCCCCCCGGTCGCGAAAAGCCCTGATACAAGATGCCCCGCAAACCCCGTGGGGCATTTTGCTTTCTGATCCCAGAAGCAGGAACGTTCGGTAGTACGTGAGGGACCTGAGCTCTCATCCTCAACGCTCACCGGCGTAGGGGACGAGACAAAACATAAAGGACCGGCCGCCCGTCAACACCAAACGGCAGATCGGTAGGTGGGTTTGCGCGGACATGGGCGCCGGATTGGACGACGGGTGCGACGAGCTAGCCGAATATCCTCGGTACGTCACCGTACCGGAACCTAGCTGTTCCCTCATCGTTAGAGGGGAAGGAAAGCACGGGTGTTCCTCCTGTGCGATCCAGTGTTGTCAAGACTTGCCCCGCCTCGGCGGGGCCTTTTTGCGGCGCCGAGATGGCTCTCTGCCCGAGGTGCTTCGTGACCGCGGTGAACAAATCCAGACACGCGGACGTGGGAACTTGGCCAGTCGTGACAATCCAGTCGTTCAACATCGATGGGATAGACCGAGCAGTGACCGATCGAACTGACCAAATGACTGACAAACCGCCTTTCGACGGCAAAGGCCTCGACCAGGTCGCCAGCATAAGTCGAGCGTTCCGTATTTTCGAACGAGTAGGCAGGCAGGTCCGACTGACCGGCGCGCCAACATTGTCGAACAGAACGACGCGGTAGCGATCCTCGAAGGCAGGGGTGATATAGCGCCACCATCGCAGCCTAACCCGTGGGCGAACACGATCGTCGCGTCGCCGGAACCCCGCACGATCACGTTGTTTCTCTTGAAGACGTCTACCGGCCACAACATAGGGGTTAGTCGCGAAATAGGTAGCGCGCAACTGAACATGGCGGGTTCACGGCTTCGAGAAAATTTGCTCGGCTGGCGGGAACCTTATCTCGACAGGCAAGTTACAGTCCGCAATGGTGGTGCCAGGGTGGGTGACGATGCCATCTAAAGTTCTGATAGTCGAAGACGAGCCGCTGCTGCTCATGCTTGCCGTAAACCTCGTCGAGGAAGCCGGGTTCGAAGCCCTTGAGGCGAGCGACGCAGCGGCAGCGATAACGCGTCTTGAGACGGAAGCGGACGTCCGCATCCTGCTGACGGACATCGACATGCCCGGATCGATGGACGGCCTCATGCTGGCCGCGACCGTCCGGGACAGATGGCCGCCGATCCGGATCATCGTCGTGTCCGGCAAGCGGAGCCCGATGATTTCCGAGCTCCCCGAGAACGCCGTGTTCTTCTCGAAGCCATACGACGTCAAGAAGATGGCGGAGACCCTTCACAATCTGGAGGCCCGGCTAAGATTGGAGGCTACGATGGACGAAAAAATACAGCAGGCCGCCTACGCAAGATGGGAGGCGGAGGGCCGTCCGGCAGGGCAGCACGAACGTCACTGGCGGGAAGCTAAAGAAGATTTTAGCTCGAGATCAACCGGCATTCCTCAGACATGGTCGTCCGACCACGGAGGAGGGGTGACGACCCCATCTCGGGGCCAAAATGGAGCGGATGCGATCCCGTCCAGCGAACCCGGCAGCTTCAAGCCGAGCGAGCTGGCTTCCGAAAACAAATGACTTGGTGCTTGGGGCCTTCCCGTGTCGCTCCCGTCCGCAGGGCGGGCGGGTGATGACGTTCTCCCGGAACGTTGAGAGAAGACGTTCATTTGTTCGCCAGGGCAAACAAACGTTTCGCTCGCCTAGTTTTGTCAGTATGTCAAATTGAATGGCGATGACTTGTATTGAGAGTATAATGCCCTCCATCGACCACGTTAACTGATGGAGGTGGTCGCTTGGGAGTGCACTTTGCTTCTGCCGTTCTATCGGAGGAGCACCGAGATGTTGCTTTCCCTTATATCCCTTACCGATTCCGAAATCGAACTCGTTACTTCCGCCGTTCGCGAGTGGTGCCGTTGGCATCATTGCGACATTGATAGCAGCGATGGACGTAGGGCTCTCACGGCTGCGATCGATCTGGTCCAATCCAAACATCCTGAGGAATGCCTTCTCCCGGAATTGACCCGGCGCCTTACCCCGCCCAACGATACCCATGGCTAACGGGAACATGCGGCAGTCAGTGACCAAACGAAAGCGCCGTGAGAACGTCTTTCTCTGCCAGGGTGATTGTGATCTGCACGTCTAGCCTATTATATTGGCCATGCGTCCAGCGCCGCGAGGAGGACGATCGGGTCGATGTCGTTCGAAATGGTTTTGTGGATGACGGTCATACCGGTTATCCATGATTTAAACAATTCAAGGATTGTCGAAATATGAAAGAACGTCAAGCCCTGCTGTCATTCGCCGCGCTGAGCATCCCCTGGCAAAATCACACTCGAAGAATTGATGGCCGCCCGTCCCCACCCCCTCAAGGCGGTGCTCAACTTCGCAAGGAAGCGCGACATGCTATCCACCGCGACGCCGGGTCCCGTCGACGACGTGATGGCGGGCGGTGTTGAAGGCAAGAACATCATCGTTCGCAATGGTCACATGGACGCGGGATTGCCACTGAAATGCTCATAAAGGCTTTCGATATCGGGCTTTTCCGTCCCAAGCCGATGAACCAGAGCAAACTACTGGTCAGTCGCTGAAAGGCAGCTCCGCCGATCCGCGCACCGCACGGCCGTTTCCCGTGCGCTCGAGGCTGGGAGGGATGGTCCGCTGACGACCAAATTCTGGCCGGAAGTGTCACTTGTCCAAGCGTTTAGACGGAATTTGGTGGTCTTTGCTACCTAATGCCGGACGTTAATAGCTCCCACATGACCAGGTTTGTCCGGCCAAGCGTTCTATATCGGTTGAATAGGGAATTTCGGCTTCGTTCAACGCCAATAAGAACGACTGCCGAGCGCTTTCGTCTGAAACATGTCCGTCATCGACCCCTTCGCAGGCTTCAAAGGCCGCGATGTAAGCCTTTCCGTTAGATACTGGCCAACGGGCCGACAGGAGATGGAACGCCTGCTTTGCCGATCTCACGGTGATCGACGTTCGCAGATGTAGAATAACGACACTCGTCCACAAGGCATCCGCTCCATCGCCAGCGGGCAACCCGCTAAACGCAGCGTCCGCTTCGCCCCAACTTGAGTTTACGACGAAGGTTCCTCGCGCTTATTTTCAATCATTCGGAGGTCCAGTGCCTGTCGCAACTGGCACGCTGACAGGTCTGTGTTTGCACTTAAAAGATCAACGGCGGCAGCGTATGCGGCTTGCGCGCAATCCCCGCCTGCGTCGAGGGAGTTCGCGCCGCACCAGTCGGCTATTACCTTCGCGAGCATCTCTATGTGCCGCTCGGAGAGTTCCGGAAGATTTAGGAGGTTTAGAGACATTATCGTGGCTCACCTGAGGCAAGAGCACGTCTGATCTCCCAATCGGCCTCGCCCTGCTAAGATCGCCGTCCGGAGTATTCTACGCTTATATTGCGCGATGGTATGATGGTCCGCATTGAGCCGAGGTCGGAGTGGCAGCGACCAATCGTATCAGTCCAACGGCTGCGTTACTGCTGAAAATCAACTGCCCCCGAATATGGCCGACAGACCCTTCCTGGTGTCGGCGCTTCACAACCCCGACCAGCTACGTCATGGCACCGAATTTCTGAAAGGCCGATCACCGTGCCAGCGACCTTCCAGAGAGCAGTTGCCAGATGCGGCGCATCTTCTGGAGCCGTGAGGAAATCCGTTCCTTTGCGGGAGGAACCAACATGCCGTTGCGGAAATCGGCCCAGGCCTGGGCCTCCAGCCTCGTTTTTTCGATCGAACCTTCCCGGTCGACGAGTGGACTGCCGGTCTGATGATCGATGACCGACCACATTCCGTTTTCGAGTGCTTGTATCTCGTAGCGCTGCATACTGAATCCATCGTGCGGGAGCGTAACATCAACCTGAAATCCCTTAGAAATCAACGCGACCGACGCGTCGCTTCACATATACTTTGGTGAGATGGTGAACCCCGGGTTACCCCCGAGCAGGAACACGGGAAACCCTTCCGCATACTTCACGACGGTATCGGCGACGCGGTCGCATTCGGACGCCCCTTCATCTCGCACCCCGACCTGCCTTACCGCTTGGCGGAAGGCATTCCGCTCGCGCCGGACGATGCAACGACGTGGTTCACCCAGGGTTCTCAAGGCTACATCGACTATCCCGCTGCCGCCCGAGCAGTGGCGAAGTCGGCATAGCAGGCTTCGATGACCACCGCAGCCGAAAGCGTGCCGTTGCAGTGGCCGACATCCTGGCCGGGTGTCGGCTCCTAGACATCGGTGCCTTTGCACTGGGTTGAGACTAGCCCTCAGGATCGGATCGGCAAACTCAAGGCTGTGCGCGTGAGATACGCTCGGTAATCAGCCACATTGGCCTGCCGAATGCCATCGCCTCTCCACCAACGCGTTGTCAGAGTTTATGATGTGCGCTGGCTGATGAATCGACGCGGCATCGGGGGTGTTCACTGTCTGGGGGGATCAACTCCTTGCAACCGGGAACTGATCTGTCAAATTCCTCGAGCTGGAAGAAATTCGAGAGATGATATGGAAGAACATCTTCGTTACGCAGATATTGAAGACAGCCAGCAACGCTCTCGTTTGACGGCCCTAATATCGGAGGTTCCAGAGCTAATGAAGGTGCTCCGGCACCTGAGGGCGATAAGATTGCCGGATTACCTTGTCGGGGGAGGTGCAATCTACCAGACGGTCTGGAACGCGCTGACAGGACGGCCACGCTGGTATGGCATCAAGGATATCGATGTCATCTATTTCGACGATGCCGACCTCTCATACGAGGCCGAAGACCGTGTCATCCGTGCGGTCCTCCCGGTTGCATGGGACTTGGCGATCCCACTTCAGATCAGAAACCAGGCGCGTGTCCACCTCTGGTTCAAGGAAAGATTTGGTTTTTCGGTGGAGCCACTAAGGTGTTCGAAAGAGGCCCTGCTTCGATACTCCACGAAGACGCATTCTGTCGCGGTGCGACTGGCGGACGACGACCAATTGCACATCGAAGCCCCTTTCGGTTTAAATGACATGTTTTCGTTCCGGGTCGTGCCAAACTATGCATTGGATAACCGGATCACTCACGAGAAGAAGGCTGCGAGGGCGAAAGCGCTCTGGCCTGAGGTAAGCGTCCATCACTGGGGAAGACGCTGAACGATATGCAAAGCCTCCGCTTGCGCTTAAATCAGGATTAACTTTGCCAGCAATCATAGCACACCGCGGTTATTCGGCCGCTTATCGTGAGAATTCCCCTGCGGCGTGGCATGGTGCCATCGAAGCGGGCGCGGATATCGTCGAGATCGACGTCAGGCGGTCAGCGGATGGTATTTTCGTATGCTGCCATGATCCCGATCTCAGGATCGCGGGACATTCTGGATTGATCAAGCAAATGACCCTTGCGGAGATTTCGCGGTTCTCGGCGGGAGGACATCCCGCAGCACCAAGTCTTGGGGAGGCGTTTTCCGTTATACCACCAGCGACGGCGATACTGTTCGACGTGAAGGATGAGAGCCACATTGCATTGTTGGAACTTCACAAACACAGGCATCTTTTCCCAAAGCACCGTCTGATCTTCGGTCTTCATAGTCTGGAGTCGGTTAGAACTCTCCGTGCTCTAGGTGACGCTGAAATCTTGGGGCTATTGAACGGCCAAGAGGCTGAGGATGAGGTGTTCTTTAACGTTGGGGGAAATATCCTTCGACTGTGGGAAAGCATGATCACAGGCACGCGCATGAACACCCTGCGAGATCGAGGTTATGAGTTGTGGATGACTGCGGGGGGATGGGGAACAGGCCGAGAGGTCGGGGAGTTCGACGCCGGGAATGCACGCCATTATCTTGACGCCGGCATTAGCGGCTTTCTCGTAAATGATCCGAAAGGTGCTCGAGCTGCTTTCGGTCCTCGGGTGCCTGGGTACACAAAATAGGAACCTCGTTCCGTGGCACCTGCTTCATGAATTGCTCGCGCAGGCAGTAACTACTAGACGCTCAGCATCCGCCAATCCCGCTTCCGTTCCTTTGTAGTCATCACCGCTTCAAGGCATGTGGGGACGTCGTGCTCCTGCGCCTCTCTGGACGACCGCCAGAGCGCTGATGCCAGCCTGGTCGGCTGCACGCAACAGCAGTTCTCTGAATTGTTCGGGCGCAATCCTTCCACTGATCGCGTCGATGCAACCTTTTACGGCGGCGATATATTTCGTCTCCACGATTGCGAGGCCAATCCCTCATCAGGATACTCGCCTCATCTCCCAGTGTCCGTACGATTTTGCGCGCCGGGGGGTCACGCAGAGCAAGCGCGACCGGCGCGAATGCGGATGTCGTATTCCAGCACATATACTCCCTCAGCGTACGCGCACCGTTTTCCCTGCCTGCAATATAAGCGCGTCCCCTATACTTTTGAATCTAAAATATGTGAGGGATACAGTTTGGAACCGAAGATTTTGACGTAGAGAGGATAGGGATGCTGCAGCTACCAGAAGCGCCACCAGAGGCGCATTGCGGCGCGACTGGCTTGTTGCCATAGCGTTCACGTTTTAGGCCAAGAAGATCGCGTAATGGATCGACTGGAAGTGGCTGCGTGCCGACGAACGGAAAATCCCCGATTGCCAAACACGTAGCTCTTCCGGCGAGGGAGCTCCAGTTCGAATCCTTTCAAGGCGACCATTTCTGGCTTTCAGGGGAGGCATCTCGGTCCAGCGGAACGATCGAGGTCGGAGGTTTGTCCCCTGAGGGCGATATAGCCGTTCAGTGCGGAATGGCTTTTACCGGGTAGAGGCCAGGGTGGCCGGGAGAGGGTTCGCCCTTGGTTTCACCGAGATAGAGACCGATCTGCGCGCGGAAGCGCTCCACGGCTCCTCGGTTTGCAAGGAAACGACCAAAGGCGGTCGGATCGCCATTGCTATATTCCCAGATCGGCTTGTAGCCCGCCGGCGGGGCCACATCCGTGCGCACCGACCACATGTACCAGACGTTTTTCTGGGTGTCCTTGTCCAGCAGCCAGCTGAGATAAAGCTTGGCTGCCTCGGGATGCGGAGCGCCCTTCAGGATTGCGGCTTGCTGTGGCCATGCGACAAAGGGATCTTCCTTGGGCAGCAGGAAACGAGAGACCGTGCCGTCGAATGGTACCAGACCGCCGTCGGTGGAGAAGGTCGCGGTTGCGGCACCGCTTTCCACCATGTCTGTCGGAGCCTGCGTGCCACGCACATAAATCGGCTCCTGCTTCGCCAGCGCGTCGACGTAATCCCAGCCGTATTTGTCGACGACCTGCTTGAACCAGAAGAGCACGGCGTCATCGTCGGTAGGATAGGTCAGAACCAGCTTGCCCTTGAATTCAGGGCGGAGGTAATCCTTGGCTTCGCGTGGCCAGGTTTTTTCATCCGGCATGAGCTTCGAATTGACCACATTCGAAAACGCATCAACAAACACGCCCGTATAGGCACCGTCCGGATCGCGGAATTTTGCATAGACCTTGTCCCAGCCGATCGGCTTGTAGGGCATCAAAATGCCTTCCGCCTTCCAGCGGGGGAAGTTCTGCAGGGTCTGGATCTGGATGACGTCGGCAACGTGCTTGCCGGTCGCGGCCTGGTTGTCGATGCGGGCCTCGTGGAACTTGCTGTAGTCTACGACCACGTCCAGGGTGACGCCCGGAAAGCGTGCTTCAAAGGCCTTCCTTATGCCGTCCTGCTGGCCGGGAGTGTCGCCGCCCGCATAAACGATCACACGGCCACCTTCTTTCAGGGCTGCCTTATAGAGGTGATCAAGATCTCGTGTTTCCGTTGCCTTGGAATTTGCCGCCTGTGAAACAGCAGCACTACTCGCCAGCGATGCTGCTGCGGTGAATGCCAATACGGTTCTTCGGGTCAGTTTCATTGCATGTCCTTGCTGATGTTCTTGCAGCCTTGCACGGTATCTGGCCGGGAAAGGGTGCTGCGAAGGAGCGCCGTCATTTCCATGAACGCGGCGACCTTCGCGGGACGAAGCGGGCCGCCGGGATGCGCATCCCGGCGGCGCTCGATGAAATCCAAGAAAGAGTTTCGTTATTTCTTGATGGCTTCGATATCGATGTCGAGCGCAAGGTCCGGACCGAGGCCGAAATCCGTAAGTTTCTTCAGACCGAGATCCAAGCCGTTGAACTTTCCTGTGGCGGAGAAACCGGTCTTGACGGTCTTGGCATCCCAGGGAAGCGGAGACTCGGCATTCCAGACGACATCCAGGGTGACCGGCTTGACGGTGCCGGCAAGCGACAGGTCGCCGGTGACCTTGGCGGTCTTGTCACCGGTCTTTTCGATCTTCGTGCTGGTGAAGGTGACATCGGGAAATTCCTCGACATTGAGGAAATCGGGGCTCTTCAGGTCGGAATCACGCTGATCGAAGTTCGTGTCGATGCTGTTGGCATCGAGCTTCAGCGAGATCGAGCTTTTCGCAATGTCTTCCTTGTCGAAGGAGATCGTGCCCCCAACGGTCTTGAAGATCCCGTGGGCATTCGACCAGCCGGCATGATTGATCTTGAACGAGACCCAAGCGTGAGTCGGGTCAACATCATAAGTATCTGCGGCAAAAGCAGATCCTGCAAAAAGCGCGCCGGTCAGGGCCGCGACTAGAGCTGCGAATTTCATTGGTACTCTCCTTTGATTGGGCCGGCCGTCCCGGGTCGAATGTTCATCCCTGGAAGAGGACGGCGGCGATGGTGATGGCGATGGTGGCCGGAACCGCGGTGGCAATGCCGGCAGCAATGGGTCGAAGGAACCGCGGAAGGCGATGGAAAGCGATGCCTCCGAGAAGAATGAAAGCGGCGACGACAAGGGGCAGAACCGCGAATATGATTGCGGCGGGCGCCGCCTTCGGCGCAAAGAGTGCTGTCATAATCAAATGCACCGAGATCACGGCGGCAAACGCAAGCCCCTCGAAACTGCGCAGTGCGAGCGCATGGTCGTCGCCCCTGAAATAGCTGATATAGCTGACCAGCAGCCAGCCGCCGGTGAGCGCCGCAAGCGCACCATCGATTTGGGCCATGCCGACGAACGCGCCTAACGCGGCCGAAAGCGCAGCCGCGATGGAAACGCTAAGCAACGCAGTCGCCAACGCCGATGGCTCCCCGCGGCGAGCACCGGCCGGCTTTGCGATCGCTGGGCCGATCGCGGCGGTCGTGACCACAAACACGGCGAGAACGACGATGGATTTGGTGGAATTGGCAACGAGCACGTTCTTGCCCAGCAACCAGCCTGACAGGGCGAGCGCGACGCCGGCCAGCATCGTGCTGACCGCCACCGGAAGCGGCCTGCGCAAAAGTGCCGGGATCGCAAAGATGCCGGCGCCGAAGAGCAGAATTATCGGGAGCTTCTGCTTTGCGGAAATGGGAGGAAGCACCGGCATACCTTCGAGCATCAAGTGGATGACAACAGCAGCCAGCGGGATCAGCAGGGCGATGATGAACCCGCGCCTGGCTGGAAACACCATCGAGGCCAACGCAACGGCCATGCCGAGAAAAAACGGCAGGCCGACAGTCGTCAACAGAAGCTGCTTCATCATGGTTGTATTTCCCCGAAGCCGGATCAAGATTATCGGTCGGCACGCTATAAGCGCCCATTTTATTTAACAAGTGTACTATCTGTCGCGAGGCAACACAAATTCGTGATCAAATCCGAAACGCAAGGCGGCAAACTGTTCAAAAATAGTGAACGAATAAACCCCTTCTCGCCGATGCTGGGGAGGCCCAATCCACTCCCTTCGCGACTGGAACTGGGGATGAGGTAAATGCTTGAACGGGGCTCTGTCAGATCACCTATTTGTCCTTGTCGATCAGCCTGTTGCCACGCTGCTGAAGGGCGGTGAAAACCAGAAGCAGGATGACCGACAGCGTAATCAAGAGTGTTGCCACGGCCATGACCGTCGGGTCGAGGTTCTCGCGCGTGCCGCTTAGCAGTTCGCGCGGCAGGGTGCGTTGTTCGGGGCCGGTGAGCAGGATTGCTACCACCACCTCGTCAAAGGATGTGGTGAAGGCAAAGATTGCGCCCGAAACGATACCGGGCATGATCAATGGCATGGTCACGCGCCGGAAGGTCGTCAGCCCGCCGGCGCCAAGGCTGGCGGATGCCCGCAACAACACTCGTTCAAGCTGGCTCAGCGAGGCGCTGACGGTGATCACTGCGAAGGGCACGGCAAGGGCTGTATGGGCGAGCACCAGTCCAGTCAGGCTGTTGGCGAGGCCAAGCCGCGAAAAGAGGAAATAGATGCCGACGGCGGTAATCACCGTCGGAACGATCATGGGCGACATGAAGCTCGCGATGAGGAAGGACTTACCGCGAAAGCTGGAGATGGACAGCCCGAGCGCTGCCAACGTGCCGAGTGGCGTGGCGATGCATACGGTCGCGGTCCCGACAATCAGGCTGTTTTTGATGGCGATCCACCAGCGCGGGTCAGCGAAGAACTTAGCGTACCATTTGAACGAGAAGCCCTCCAGCGGATAGGCGAGAATGCTCGACGTGTTGAAGGAAAGCGGGATGATCGCAATGATCGGTGCGATCAGGAAAAGCAAGACGATAAAGCCAAATGTCCTGCCAGCTAGTTTCCACCAATATGTGCTGTCGGTCATGACGGGCTCCTATCCCAATCCGATGCGCTGGACGCCGACCAGCCGGATATAGGCCGCGTAGAGCAGGAAAGTCGCAGCCAGCAGTACGGAGCCGAGCGCGGCAGCAAGGCCCCAGTTGACGGTCTGGGTGGTGTTGAACGCGATGTAGTAGGGCAGCAACTGATCGCCCGCACCGCCGAGAAGCAGGGGGGTGATGTAGTAGCCGAGTGAAAGAATGAAGACGAGAAGTCCACCAGCGGAAATACCCGGCAGGATTTGAGGCAGGTAGACGGAGAAGAAGGTTCTGAGCGGGCCGGCGCCAAGCGAGTTCGCCGCCAGCGTCTGGTTTCTGGGAACGTTGCGCATCGCGCCGAGGATCGGCAGAACCGCATAGGGCAGGAGAATATGGGTCAGCGCGATCAGCACGCCCGTCCGATTGTAGATCAGCTCCAGCGGCTGCCCGATCAGGCCGATGTTGATGAGCAGCGTATTGATGAGCCCATTTTTCTGCAGGATCACCATCCAGGCGGCAGAGCGCACCAGAACGGAGGTCCACAGGGGCAGCAGCAGGACGATCATCAGCAGGCTGGACACGCCAGCACCGGTCGACATCAACAGAAAAGCGGCCGGCAGGGCAAGGACGATGCAGATGACCGTGACGGTGAAGGCAATGGTGAAGGTGCGGATCAAGACATCGACATAGAGGCCGCCTTCATCCCGCGCCGCGTGGAGGCGGCCGGCGGGGTCGCGGCGCAGGTCGAAGGCAGAGAGCAGATAGAAATCACTCCATGGTCCTCGTGCCCGGGCGATTGCCTGCCAAATTTCGGGCCTGCCCCAAGCCGGGTCGATGACGGGCAGTTCCGCCGCCCAGTCGATTCCGGTGCCGGCTATTTCCGGCAGGCTGCGCACTGTTGCGGTGATAACGGTGCGCAGCGAGGGAGTATCGTAGTTGAGCCGTCTTGCTGCGACCCCTGCGGTGCGTGTCTTCTTGGCAGCCATCAAATCCAATGCAACCGCGTCGTAGACAGCCGGTGCCGGCAGGCCGGTTCCATCCCATCGCTTTATCGCCTCCGCCGTCAAAGGCATGACGCTGGACAGGTCCCTATCCTCTATCGACAGCCGTAACATCCCTGCCAGCGGCACGAAGAACACTGCCAGCAAAAACAGAACAAGCGGCAGGACGAGGAAGAGGCCCGCAGCCTTGATGGAAAACCCGGTAGTCGTCGTCTCGCTCATGGCATCGGCTGCTTCTGTTGCAAGGGAATGGCCGGAAGGCAGCTCCGGGACAAGGAGCCGCTTTGCCGTATGGAAAGCCCCCGGGCTCTGGACGTGCCAGGGGGCCTCGCGTTTACTTCGCTGCCCAGGCGGAGAAGCGCTCGGTCAACTGGTCGATATGGTTGACCCAGAAGCCGGCATCGAGCGTGATGGAGGCTGCCAGATTTTCCGGTGCCGTCGGTAGGTTTGCTGCGAGTTCTGCAGGCACCAGCTTCTGTGCCTCGGTAACACCGACACCGTAGTTCAGCTTGGCCGGCCAATTGGCCTGCACGGCGGGCTTGGCCATGAATTCGATCAGCTTGTAGGCGCTGTCGGCATTGGGCGAGCCTTTCATGATGACCCAGCTGTCGACGTTCAGCATCGCGCCTGGCCACATGATCTTGAAGTTGCGCTTGTCTGCAGCGTTGGCTGCGGGAATGCGGCCATTGTAGGAAGTGGTCATGGCGACTTCGCCCGAGCCCAGCAGTTGCATCGGTTGATTTCCAGAGGTCCACCAGACGATATTA
This sequence comes from Rhizobium leguminosarum bv. trifolii WSM2297, assembly GCF_000271845.1. The sequence goes on from NZ_JH719393.1 coordinate 1,074,871, forward strand.
GGCTTCAGCGCGTCGAGTTTGGCGAAGGCGCGATCGACGCCCTCAGGCGTTGCCAGCGTTTCATAGACCTTGTTTGCAGCAACGCCATCGGCCATCAGCGCGAATTCGAGATTCATCTTCGGACCGCTGCGCAGCGCGCGCTTGCCCGGAAATTTCTTCACATCCCAGAAGTCGGCCCAGCTTTTCGGACCATTGGCGAACTTTTCGCCGTCATAGGCAACCGCGATGCTGAAGATGTTGGCCGGAACACCGCACTCCGATGCCGTGCCCGGAAGGTATTTCTCCGCGCCACCGAACTTTGCGGGATCGAGGACCTCGAACAGGCCTTCCTCGCAGCCTATCGTCAGCTCTTCCGCCTCTACCTCGACAAGATCCCAGGTGTTGCTGTCGCCAGCCTGGGCCTTGGAGCGCAACACGCCGACGCCACCATCCCAGCTGTCTTCTGAAAGCGGCGCCTTAGTTTCCGTCTTGAACGGCGTGAAGAACACGTCACGCTGCGCGTCTTGAAAGATCCCACCCCAGGACACAATGGTGAGGTCACGCGCAGCGGCCATCCCAGGTAACGCAAGTGCGGCCGCCAGTGCGGCCAGATGGACTATTTTTTTCATGTTGGCATTCCCCTTGTTTTTAGGTTCGTTTTCACACTTGAGGTCGCACGGCACCGGTGACCGGTTGTCGCCATGCCTATTCCTTCGGCAGGACCCGGCAGGCGCCGGCCGAGAGTTCGATGTCGATCCGCTCTCCTTGCGCGATCGGCTTTTCGCCGCCAGCACTCGTCTTGAAGACCAGCCGGCCGATGCCGTCGGCCTCGACGAGGATGCGCCTCTGGTCACCGAGATAGACGATGTCGATGACAGCGGCGGAGACGTGCTGGCCGGCATCGGCTGACGCACGGCGAATGTTTTCCGGTCGGATGCTGAGGATGATTTCGTCGCCGGACCTGCACGAAGTCTGGCACCGAGCCTGCAACAGGCCTCCGCCTGCGAAACGGATCGCAACCTCATCGCCGTCCTTGGCTTCAATACGGCCCGGCAGCATGTTGTTCTCGCCGATGAAGGAGGCGACGAAAGGTGTCGCAGGCCGTTCATAGAGAGCTTCCGGGGTGTCTATCTGCTCGATCCGTCCCTTGTTGAATACGGCGACCCGGTCGGAGAGCGTCAGGGCCTCGGATTGATCGTGGGTGACGAACACCATGGTCGTGCCGAGGTCGCGGTGGAGCGCCTTCAGTTCCGCCTGCAAGTGCTCGCGCAGATTTTTGTCGAGCGCGCCGAGCGGTTCGTCGAGAACGATCAGGCGCGGCTTGAAGATGATGGCGCGAGCAAGCGCCACGCGCTGTTGCTGTCCGCCGGACAGCTGCACCGGCTTGCGGTCGCCCAACCCTTCCAGATGCACTATGGCCAGCGCCGCATCCACCCGGCTTCGAATGTCTGCGGCCTCCACCCGGCGTACGCTGAGCGGAAAAGCCAGATTGTCGCGCACCGACATATGCGGAAAGAGCGCGTAATTTTGAAAGACAACACCAATGTTGCGTTTGTGTGCCGGCAGCCTCTCGATGCGGCGTCCATCCATCTCGATTGTGCCTTCGCTCGGCGTTTCGAACCCGGCCAGCATCATCAGCGTCGTGGTCTTGCCCGATCCCGACGGGCCTAGAAACGTGATGAACTCGCCCGGCACAATATCGAGATCGATCCCGTCGATGGCCTGGTAGATTCCATAGTTCTTGGAGACACCGCTGAAGCGGACGATCGGGCTCGCCGTTGCAATGGCCATCAGCGCGACCTCCGGCTCGCGGCAATCCATGCGGACGGCCGGCCCTCCCGCTGAACTCTGGCTTCACGCATTTTCATAGGCGGTGCCCTCTTGGGGGTTAGTGGTCTGTTCGGTCTGCCATCCAGTGCCTGGCGTCAGATGATCATTCGGCGGCCTCGATCTCGGCGAAGACTTCACGGGCCAGGCGGAATGCCTCCACACCGGCCGGTATGCCGGCATAGATGGCGAGTTGGATAAGCGTGTCCTTGATTTCGTCCCGGCTGCAGCCGTTCGTCAGCGCACCTTTCAGGTGCAGCTTGAACTCCGTGCTCCGGTTGAGCGCGCCGAGCATGACCAGGTTCAGCAGGCTTTTGTCGCGCAGACTGAGCGCGGTGCGCCCCCAGCCGGCGCCCCAGCAATATTCCGTGACGAGATTCTGGAAGTCACGGTTGAAATCATCGGCCGCGTCTAGCGATTTCTCGACATAGGCCGCGCCCAGCACTGCCTTGCGAATATCGAGGCCACGTTCGAAGACGTCCTGTCCCATTACGCAGTTCCTTCATCGATAACGGGGTTCGACAGCGTGCCGATACCGGGGATTTCAACGGTGATCCGGTCTCCATGTTTCAGAAAGATCGGTGGCTTGCGCTTGAAGCCGACACCGGCCGGCGTCCCCGTCGGGATCACATCGCCCGCTTCCAGATCGATGAAGTCGGAAATGTGCTCGAGGATCGTCGGAATGTCGTAGATCATCGTTTCGGTGTTGGCGAATTGCATCACTTCGCCGTTCAGCGTCGTGCGGATGTCAAGCTTGTGCGGATCTGCAATCTCGTCTGCCGTGACGATCACCGGACCGAAAGGTCCGGAGGCGCGGAAGTTCTTGCCCGCCGTGTATTGGGTAACCCGGAACTGATAGTCGCGCACGGTCACGTCGTTGAAGATGGAGTAGCCGAAGACGTAGTCCATGGCCTCTTCCTTTTTCAGGCGGCGACCATTGGTATTTTTGCCGATGATGATGGCCAGCTCGCCTTCCCAATCGAGATGGGTGGAGACAGACGGCACGATGACCGGGCCGCCGTCAGCGACAAAGGTGTTGGCGAAGCGCGCGAAGATGATCGGAATCGGTGAGATTTCGAGGCCGGCTTCCTTGGCGTGCTCAGCGTAATTGCGCGCTACGCAGATGATCTTGGGCGGGCGGCCGATCGGCGGCAGCAACTTCACGTCCGAACGCAGCTTCGAGATCGCATCGTTCGCAACGTGGTCCGCTTCGAAACGAGCGATGACTGCACGCGCCGATTCAGAGAAAACAGCCGGCTCCTCGAAGAACGTCTCGATGCGCGAAGGGATGATTTCGATCGTCTCGTCGTCTGCGGCGTAAAGTTCACTGGCGCCGGCAAGGTCGATCACACGATCGCCACAGAGGGCGCCAAAGCGTGGGGTGCCATTTTCATCGTAACTGACGAGTTTCATTTTTTCGTTCCGTTATTTGAACATTTATGTTCGTATTTAGATCATACTGTGCGATACTCGTCAATGATCCGCTTGCTACAAAAACGGTGTCGAAGTAGTAGTCTTCTGATCATTTCCGGCCAGAAACCGGTATGACCTACGCAACGGAACGGGCGGCGCGACCTTCACAGGAGTTGAAATTGGCGGAAATCTCATCGACGGGAGACCAGATGCTGACCGTTCTCGAAACGGTGGCGGGGCAGGGGCCTGTCAGCGCGTCCGACGTGGCGCGAATGTGCGACATCAACCGCACGGTGGCCCATCGTCTGCTCGTGACGCTGGCGCAACGCGCTTATGTCCGCCGAAGCGACGAGGGCTATATCGTCGGGCCTGCCGTCTTCAGTCTTGCACGACAGACCGGCACGGATCTGCGCAGCGTCGCCAAACCCGTCATGCAGAGACTGGCGGCGGAAATAGGCGAGACTGTCGTTCTGCACGGGCTGGACAATTGGGAGGCCGTCGTCATCGACCAGGCCGTCGGCCAGCGGCATCTGGTGCGCGTCGAACACAGTCCCGGTTCGCGCCACCCGCTCTACAAAGGAGCCAGCGGCTGGTCTATCCTGGCGTTCCAGGGCGAAAAAGCGATCACTCGTATCCTGAAGAAAACCGACGACCCGGTTGCGGCCCTTGCACGGATCGAAACGACGAAGGCTGATGGCTGCTCCATTTCTCATGACGAGCTGCAGATGGGCGTTCACGGGATCGCCGCGCCCCTTCTCGAAAAGAACGGGCGCTGCGAAGCAAGCCTTGGCGTTCTTGTGCCAAGTACGCGTGCCCATTTGCTTTTGTCGGTACAAAAACCGCTCCTCGAGGCGGCCGCGGAGATCATGAAAGGCCTCAACTGACCGATTGAAGATGCGCATCATCGCGTTGAGGCCCTTCTGTTCAGTTGTCAGGTGTTGAGACCGGAGCGAATGCCCTTGCGTGCCTCGGCTGCATCACGTTCGCGCCGGTCGACATAGGCTTCGAAATCGAAGTTGAGGAGGTCGATTTCCTCGATCGGGTCGTATGCGCGCGATGCGCCTTCCCAGCCGATCTTGTCGATGCCCCAGTAGAATTCCAGCAGATTGCCGTCGGGGTCGCGGGCATAGAAGCGCGGCTGGTTGCCGGGTCCGCCTTTGCGACTGTTGACGATCTCGACGCCCCCGTCCCGCATCTTCTTGAAGAGCCCTTTCAGGTCTTCCGGCGTATTCAGCTCAAACGCGATATGGTGCAGTCCGAAACCATAGCGCGGCGCATCCGGCGCATCGGCGGCGAGAATGTCGCGGCGCATCCGGAAGATCGACATTTCGTGATGCGTGACGTCACAGCGCAGGAAAGCGCCCGCGGCCACAGCCACGCCATGGCCGATCTTCTCTTCCGGATATTCGAACTTTTCCGTCAGACGCATACCCAGATAAGTCGAATAGAAATCGATCGTACGATCGATATCCCTGACCGTGAGCCCAACATGACCGAGCCTGACAACGCGAACCTCCATTCGATGATCCTCCTTTACAATATCCGTTAATTGAACATATATGTTCTTTATACGAACGTTACCGTTCGCGCAAGAGGCGTGAAACAGGCAATGTCATCGCTGACAGGTGAATAAGAACGAGGGAAAATGACCGATACAATCAGCATCGCGGTAATCTGCGGAAGTCTTCGCCAAGGATCGTTCAATGCGGCGATCGCGCGGGAATTTTCGACACTTGCGCCAACCGGGATCTCCTTCCGCCCGCTGGACGGCATGGAAGGTATTCCTCACTACAATGCGGATATTCAGTCTCAGGGCTGCCCCGCCATCGTACGCGACTGGGCCGAGATCATCCGGTCTTCGGATGCCGTTGTGTTCGTCACACCGGAATACAATTACTCGATCCCCGGCGTTTTGAAGAATGCGCTCGATTGGCTATCACGGCTGTCTCCGCCGCCGTTCTCGGGCAAGCCGGTCGCGATCCAGACGGCTTCGGTCGGCATGCTCGGCGGTGCGCGGGCGCAATACCACCTGAGACAGGTGCTGCTTTATCTCGATGCATTCGTGCTGAACAAGCCGGAGATCATGATCGCAGATGCAGCCAGCAAGATCTCGGCGCAGGGCGAGCTTACTGACGAGACGACACGGCGGCTGATCGCAGAACAGCTCGCCGCGCTTCAGGGGCTTATCCAGAGGGTAGCAGCATCTTGAGCATACCCCGCAAAACTGTGCAGCAGTTTTGCGACCACGACATGGGGGAAACCAAAGATCTAAAGCGTCAGCAGCGAAGCTGAAAGAATGCGACGCGTATTAGTAAACCTTTGCCGTGCCCGAACTTCTGGCGGTGGTCGCGCCAGCGTTGCGAAAATCGGTGAGCTGGCGTGAAGCACCGTTTGCCAAAAGGCCAACATCGTTGCCGATGGCGACGAAGGTGGCGCCAAGTTCCACATAGCGCTTGGCCAATGCCTGATCAGCCGTGAGGATGCCCGCGGCCTTGCCGTGCGACTGGATGCGGATCAGCGCCGCTTCAACTGCCTGCTGCACCTCGGCATCGCCAGGCCTGCCGAGATGGCCCATGTCGGCGGCAAGATCGGCTGGTCCAATAAAAACACCGTCGACGCCGGCGGTGGTGGCGATGTCATCGAGTGCGGCCAATCCGGCACGGCTTTCGATCTGCAGCAGCAGGCAAATCTCCTCATTGGCCGTCTGCAGATAGTCGGGAATGCGGCTGAATGCCGAAGCGCGGGCGAGGGCCGCGCCCACCCCACGCATACCGTGCGGCGGGTAACGCACGGCGCGCACCATTGCCTTGGCCTGGTCGCCGCTCTCGACCATTGGCACCAACACGGTTTGCGCGCCGATATCGAGGATCTGCTTCAAAAGCCAGGGCTCGCCGATCGGCGCCCGGATGATCGGATGGCTCGGCGAACCCTTGAGCGCTTGCAACTGCGCCATCATCAGAGGGATATCGTTCGGCGCATGCTCGCCATCGATCAGCAACCAGTCATAGCCCGCGCCTGCGCAGATTTCGGCCGTATAGGGGTTGGCGAGCGCTAGCCAGAGGCCGATCTGCGGACGCTTCTCCGTCAAGGCCGCCTTGAATATGTTTTTTGGCGCCGGCATGGGCATCTCTCCTATGCGAAATAGCTGCTAACGGTACCGTAGGGTCCGAAATCGGCAACGATCGTATCGCCGTGGCGTGCTTCGACCGGGCGAATGAAGGAACCGGCAAGGACGATCTGGCCCGCCTCGATGCCGTCGCCATATTCAGCCAGCCGATTGGCAAGCCAGGCAACGCCGCGCGCCGGCTGGTTGAGAACTCCGGCCCCCAGACCGGTTTCCTCGACCTCGGAGTTGCGACTGACAATTGCGCCCATCCAGCGCATGTCGACAGTGTCGGGTCGCACCATGCGTCCGCCGAGCACGATGCCGGCATTGGCCGCATTGTCGGAAATCGTGTCGACGATGGTACGGGCCTTCTTCGTGTCCGGATCGACACGTAGGATCCGCGTATCGAGAATTTCCAGCGCCGGCGTCACATAGTCGGTGGCATTGAGCACGTCGAAGACCGTGGCGTTGGGCCCCTTCAACGGCGCCTTCATGATGAAGGCGATTTCCGCCTCGATGCGTGGCTGGATAAAGCGATCCTTCGCAATCGTCTCGCCGTCCTCGAACATCATGTCGTCGAACAGGACGCCGGAGTCGGGAATGTCGATGTTCAGCGCATACTGCATCGCCTTGGAGGTCAGGCCAATCTTCCAGCCGATCACCTTGCGACCGGAAGCGACCTTCTTCTTGACCCAGGCCGACTGCACCGCATAGGCGTCGTCCATCGTCATGCCGGCGTACTGCAGCGACAAGAGACCGGTCTGGACGCGTGTCCGCTCTGCGATGTCAAGCCGTTCGGCCGCCTGGCGGATCTCATCGGGTGTCAACATGGTCAAACCTCGTCTGCGATCGTGTTGCGTAAGATGCCGATACCATCGGCCTCGACCTCGACGACATCGCAAGGCTTCAGCCAGATCGGCGGATCGAAGCGGGCACCGGCGCCGGTCGGCGTGCCGGTGACGATCACATCACCGGGAACCAGCGTGGTGAAGGTCGAGATGTAGTTGATGATCTTGCGGAAGGAAAAGATCATCCGGCTGGTGCGGTCGCTCTGGCGAACTTCTCCGTTGACGCGGGTTTCGAGCCTGATGTCGGCGATCTGCGCCTCGTCCGTGAACGGGATCAGCCAGGGGCCGATCGAGCCGGTGCGGTCGAAATTCTTGCCCTGGGTGACGTTGAACTTGGCGTGGCGGACCCAGTCGCGGATCGTGCCCTCATTGCACAGAGACAGCGCCGCGACGTGGGATAGTGCCTCAGCCTCGGGAATGCGCCGGCCGCCCTTGCCGATGATGATGACGATTTCACCTTCGTAGTCGAGCTGCGGGCTTTCCGGCGGTCGGATCAGCGGCTGATCGTGGCCGGTGAAGGAGCGCGGAAAGCGAATGAACAGGGAGGGATTGGAAGGCGCTGCCTGCCCATCCTTGTATTCCTCGTTGCGGTCGGGAAAGTTTACGCCGACGCAGATGATCTTCTCCGGGGCGGGAACAGGGATTTCGTAGCGGATGTCCGACACCGGGAAATCGGGCTCCAAGGCCGCCGCTTCCTCGGCGAGCTTCAGCAGCGCGCCGCCGGCAATCACCTCGCGCAGCGTTGGCCACTTCGCGCCATGGCGGGCGGAAAGGTCAATGATTCCATCTCCGGCAAGAACGCCGTATCCACTGTGGTCGTTGCGGGTAAAGCTGACAAATTTCGGGTGGGACATCGTTTTTCTTCCTATTCAGTTCAGCCGATGCCGCCGAGGCAGACATATTTGATCTCGGTGAATTCCTCGATGCCGTATTTCGAGCCCTCACGGCCGAGACCCGACAGTTTGACGCCGCCAAACGGCGCTTCAGCTGTCGAGATCAAGCCGGTATTGACGCCGACCATGCCGTATTCCAGCGCCTCGGCCACACGAAATACCCGAGCCAGATCCTTGGCGTAGAAGTAAGAGGCGAGGCCGAACTCGGTGTCGTTTGCCTGCTCGATGACGTCGGCTTCGTCCTTGAAACGGAACAGCGGCGCCAGCGGCCCGAAGGTTTCCTCGCGCGCCACCGCCATGTCCTTGGTGACCTCGCCCAAGATGGTCGCCTCGAAGAAGGTGCCGCCCAGCGCATGCCGTTTGCCGCCTTGCACGACGCGCGCGCCCTTGCCCACCGCGTCTGCGATATGCTCCTCGACCTTGGCGAGGGCGGCCTTGTCGATCAGCGGTCCGAGGATGACGCCTTCGTCAAAGCCGTTGCCGGTTTTCAGCTTGCCGACGGCCGCCGCCAGCTTCGCGGCGAAGGCATCATAGACGCTGTCCTGGACATAGATGCGGTTGGCGCAGACGCAGGTCTGGCCGTTGTTGCGGTATTTGGCAATCAGCGCGCCTTCGACCGCAGCATCGAGGTCGGCATCGTCGAAGACAATGAAGGGCGCATTGCCGCCAAGCTCGAGGCCGAGCTTCTTGATCGTTGGTGCGCATTGCTTGTAGAGTTCGGTGCCGATTTCGGTCGAGCCGGTAAAGGTCAGTTTTCGCACCACCGGGTTCGAGGTCATCTCGGCGCCGATGGCCGCGGCCGAGCCGGTGATGATGCTGAAGAGGCCCTTCGGCAAGCCGGCGCGTTCTGCCAGGATCGCAATCGCGATCGCCGAGAACGGCGTCTGCGAGGCAGGCTTCAGCACCATGGCGCAGCCGGCGGCAAAGGCGGGACCGGCCTTGCGGGTGATCATCGCATTGGGGAAGTTCCACGGCGTGATTGCCGCGACGACGCCGATCGGCTGCTTCATCACCATGATGCGCTTGTCGGGCTGGTGGCCGGGGATCAGGTCGCCGTAGATGCGGCGGCCTTCCTCGGCAAACCATTCGATGAAGCTCGCACCATAGACGATTTCACCGGTCGCCTCCGCCAGCGGCTTGCCCTGTTCCAGGGTCAGAATACGGCCAAGATCGTCCTTGTTTTCGATCATCAGCTCGTACCATTTGCGCAGGATCGCGCAGCGTTCCTTGGCAGTGCGCCCAGCCCAGCCCTTCTGGGCCACGCGGGCAGCCTCAATGGCCGTCCTGGTCTCGGCGGCGCCCAGCTTCGGCACCCGGCCGATGATCTCGCCAGTCGCCGGGTTGTTCACCTCGATCGCGTTGTTCGGATCGGCCTCGATCCAATTATCGCCGACAAGAGCGGCTTGGCGGAACAAGGAAGGATCTTGCAATTTCATGGCTGGCTCCTCACCAAGCGTTAAAAAGACGGCGGACGCTTTCGCGCCCGCCCAGCTGGGGAAATTCAGGGTGCAACGATCGGCTGGGCCTTCAGCACGGAATCGCGCATCTCGGTGCCGGCAAATGTGCTGCCTTCCTCGAACCAGGATTTCGGCGCCGGAGCTCCCCAGAGCGTCTGGCGCTGCGGATCCTTGAGATCCCATTTGATCGGCTCGAGATCCGGATCGACCGTCTGATAATCCGAGCAATAGATCTCGATACGATGGCCATCCGGATCGCGGATATAAAGGAAGAAGGCATTCGAAATACCGTGACGGCCGGGGCCGCGCTCGATATTGGGCAGCCAACCGGTGGTCGCCATCAGATCGAGCAGGTCGATGATGTTGAGCGGCGTCGGAACCCAGAACGCGGTGTGATGCAAACGCGGACCGCGACCGTTGGTAAACGCGATGTCGTGGACGCCACCCTTGCGATGCGTCCATGCCGCCCAGAGCTTCCCGGTTTCCTCGTCGGCAGTGTATTCCGTCACGCGGAAGCCGATCTCATTGTAGAAGGCAACGCTTTCGTCGACATTCGGTGAGAAGCAGTTGAAGTGATCGATACGGAGCGGCTTTACGCCTCTGTAGAGGGCATATTTCTGGTGGATCGGCGGCAGGCGGTCCATTTTCGAATAGAATTCCAGCGGAATGCCATGCGGATCGCGGGTACGGAAGGTACGCGACTGGTAGGGCCGCTCGATCCATTCGACCGGCAGGCCCTTGCCCTTGAAGAAATGCTCGGCCTTATCGAGGTCCTCGTCGGAGAAGACTTTGAAGCCGAGATCGCGTGCTTCGGCGGCCGCTTCTTTTTTCAGGACGATGCAGTGATGCCCTCGTTCTTCGAGCGCACGCAGATAGATCGTGTCTGCCGTCTCGTCGGTAACCTGCAAGCCGAGCGTGTCGACGTAGAAGGCGCGCGATTTCGCAAGGTCGGTCACGGCAAGCTCGACATGGCTGAGGCGCACGATGTTGAAGGGCGGATAAAGATTTGGTGTGGGCAGGGGCATAGGGTTCTCCTCCAAATTCAATAGGTGTCCGGTGCACTCAGCCGCCGAGTTTCTGGATCGCATGCGCCTTGGTGGCGAAAGCAACGTTTTTGGTCTCCATGTAGAAATCGAAGGACCAATCGCCGCCGTCACGGCCGATACCGGAATTCTTGACGCCGCCGAAAGGGGTCGGTAGATGGCGGACGTTTTCCGAATTCACCCAGATCATCCCGGCTTCCAGGCCATCGGTGAAGCGGAAAGCGCGGGTGATATCCGAGGTCCAGAGATAGCCCGTCAGCCCGTATTGCACGTCGTTGGCAAGCGCCAGCGCATCGGCCTCGTCCTTGAACGGGATCGCGGTCAGAACCGGCCCGAAGATTTCTTCCTGCGCGATACGCATTTGGTTGTTGGCGTCGGTGAAGAGGGTGGGGGATACGTAGCATCCGCCACCCGGCCCTTCGAATTTCGTGCCGCCAGCGGCAACCGTCGCGCCGCCGGCTTTGCCGATCTCGATATATTCCAGCACCTTCTTTTCGTGCACGGGGTGGATCAGCGGACCGACCACAGTTTCTGGATCAAGGGGGTGGCCGACCTTGATGCGCTTGGCCTTCTCGGCGACCATCGCCGTGAAGCGGTCGTAGATGTTTTCCTCCACCAGCAAGCGGGAAGACGAGGTGCAGCGCTCGCCATTCAGCGAATAGATCATGAAGACGGCAGCATCGGCGGCACGTTCAAGGTCTGCATCGGCAAAAACGATGACGGGATTCTTGCCGCCAAGTTCGAAATGCACCCGCTTCAGCGTGTCGGCGCCTTGTTTCATGATCATCGAGCCGGTGCGGCTTTCGCCGACGAAGCCGATCGCTCTGATGGCGGGATGCTCGGTCAGCGCCTTGCCGGCGTCCTCGCCGAGGCCGTTGACGAGATTCCAGACACCCTTCGGCAAGCCCGCGTCTTCGGCGATCTCGACCAACAGCCGTGCCGTCAGCGGTGAAAACTCCGCCGGCTTGTGGACGATGGTGCACCCGGCAGCGAGCGCCGGTGCTATCTTCCAGGTCGACAGCATGAAGGGTGTATTCCATGGCGTAATGACGCCGACTGGTCCGATCGGTGCACGGCTGGTGAAGTTGACTTGACCATCGGCACGCAGCGTTTTGCCGTCACGGGCTTCCACGGCGCGGTCAGCGAAGAAGCGGAAGTTCTCGGCTCCGCGAAGGGCTGCCTTCGCCATGAATTTCAGCGATTGGCCGGTGTCCATGCATTCGACGAACGCGATCTCTTCGGAACGTGCCACGATCGCATCGGCAATCTTATGGAGAAGTTTCTTGCGCGCGTCGCCCGACATCGCGGCCCAGGCAGGAAAGGCGGCTTTTGCGGCTTGTGCCGCCCGGTCCACATCCGCCGCCTTGCCGTGTGCCACCTTTGCCAAAACCTTCAGATCGACCGGAGAGATGATGTCGAACGTGGTGCCATCGGCTGCAGGCATGGCCTCGCCAGCGATATGGTTCAGTACGCCGTCTTTGCGAAAGTGAGCCAAATAGGCTTCGGCCTTTGCGATGTTTTCTTCAAGTGTCGACATGCTTTTCTCCGATGTGTCCTGCTTGCGGTCACTCGCTGCGGCGCTAACCGTTTGTCTTGCGCAGGCGCGGGTGGATGGCGTTTTTCTTCCAGCTCAGCGCCGGGTCGATTTCGCGGATCTCGAGGGTGAGGGCGAAGTGCGGTGTCTCGAACAACTTTCCGAGGTGTTCCGTGACGGCGGCAAAGATCGCTTCGCCAGTCCGCCGCTTGTCTTCCTGGCTACGACCTTCGCCGATACGAAAGGACATATCGATGAAGGCGTTTTCATCGAGCAGATCGGCAATCGCATAGGCTTCGCACCGGATGGAGCGCACCCGCACGGCACCGGTCTCGAACAGACCCGTGCCGAGAATCTCGGTGTGGACAACACGGCACAGCGCGGCGAAGTCCACTTTTCCGTCGAGATTAGCCGAATAATCCATGGTGAAATGCGGCATCGTTCCTCCCCGCGCCACGACCTCAGTATATTTAACATGTTAAATATTTTGCCGGCTCTGTCAAGGGCATCGTGTCTGCCGGCCACGTTGCGCGGTTCAAGAAATTGATCCATAGAACCCTTATGACCAAACAATCCCCTGACGATAACGGCATAATGCAGGATGCCTTGCTGCCCCGCGATACACGCCGCTCGCTGCCGATTGCGTTGCTTCGGGCGCGTGAAGCGGTGATGGGGCACTTCCGGCCCATGCTGGCGCTGCATGATGTGACGGAACAGCAATGGCGCGTCATTCGCATTCTGGCAGAGGCCGGAACACTGGATGCATCGGAGATGTCCGAACGGGCCTTTATCCTTGCTCCCAGCCTGACGCGGATCATTCGGTCTCTCGAGGAGCGCGGCTTCATCACCAAGAGCAAGGATGCTGAAGACGGCCGCCGGATACTGTTGCAGATCACGGCCGCGGGACTGAAGATCATCAACGAGGTCAGTCCCGACAGTCGGATGATTTATACCGCGCTTGAGCAGCGGTTCGGCCGCGAGCGCATCGATACCTTGCTCGACATGCTCGACGAACTGGCGACGCTGAACAAATAGCACGGCCTGCGCTCCTATCTGCTGGCGCCGGTTTGGAGGCTGTCTGCCAGCGCCAGAGCATCGGCTACATAGCGGTGAAGCCGCTCTGCCGCATCAGGCGTCCCAATTCGCTCACCGATCCAGCCGATATAAGTGATGCTGCGCAGAACCATGAAGAGTGGCAGGGTTTCAAGGGCGCTGTCCGGTAGCGACCGCACGCCGCGATATCCCTCGATCAAAGCTGCCTTGATGAGTTCGTAGTGCGGCTCGCCGCGATTCTTGAACAAGGCTGTGGCGATGTCGAACATCCGCCAGCCGTAGCCTCCATCATCAAAGTCGATCAATTCGACATGATCGCCGTCTATGAGCACGTTTTCCCGGACGAGATCGGCATGGATGAGACCATAGTCGAGATGGCGGAGTGCATCGGTTTTCTCCCGCAGGAAAAGCCTGAGATCCGATAATTGCATCGCCTGATTCGGCGACAGTCCCGCACAATCCCAGAATCGGCCCCAAAGCGGCTGCCCGCCAAGCAAACCATCGCCGTCCCATGTCGGGCGGTGGAAGTCGGCCGGTGGTCTCCAGGCATCGGTGGCTGCGTGCATCCGGGCTATCGCTTCACCCAGCAGGCGGAAAATAACGACGAGGCGCTCCCTGGAATGCGCGAGAAGAACACCTGATTGGCCGAGCGGGCTGCCGGTCATCCAGCTTACAATGTCGGCGTATTGCTCACCGAACTCAGGATTTGCCGCAAGTGCCACGGTTTGGCGTCCGTCCGGCGTGGAAACAGGTGCCGGAACGCGCAGGCCCGCCTCGCGTAAGGCTGCCATCCAGGAGAGTTCCGAGACCAATGCACTTTTATTGTGATAGCCAGGCCGGTGCAGCCGCAGGGCTGCAGGCTCGCCGCTCCTGAGCGTCACCCGGAATACCGCATTCTCCCGGTATTTCAGTAGCTGGGGTATCTGGGCGCCGAGCTCCCAGCTGGCAAGCGCTTCGCATGCCCGCGCACTCAGCGCCTCCATGAAAGAGGTAGTTTCATGTTCCGACATGGCCGCCGTCACAATCCGGACAGAACGTCATCGAGCGTGGAAAGCATCAAATCGGCATTCTCCTTCGAAAATGGCATGGGTGGCCGGATCTTGGTCGCGCATTGATGCACCCCGATTTTGCCCATCAGAACGCCGCGCGCGCGCATGTCATTGATGACCTTTGTGGCGATGTCCGGCGCCGGGGTCTTTCTCTCGTGGTCGAGAACAAGCTCCGCCCCGAAGAACAGGCCGCTGCCACGCACGTTGCCGATGACGTCATGTTTCTCGGACAGGCGCTTGAGTCCGTCTTGCGCATAGGCACCGACGGTCCGGGCGTTTTCCATTAGCCCTTCATCTTCGATCACATCGAGAACCGCCAAGGCCGCAGCACAGGAAACCGGATTGCCGCCAAAGGTATTGAAATAGCGAAAGGCCTTGCGGAAGGCGTTCAGCGTGTCGGCATTGGCGACGACGCCGCCGACCGGATGGCCGTTGGCCATCGGCTTGCCGAGCGTCACCACGTCGGGCACGAAGCCTGCGCGCTGGTGGCCCCACATATGGCCGCCAGTGCGCCCGAAACCCGGCTGCACCTCGTCGGATATGACAAGCCCTCCCGCCTTGCGCACGGCAGTGATTGCCTTGTCGAGAAAGCCCGTGGGCAGGTCGGGAAATCCCTCATTGGCAAAGAACGGGCAGATGATGAGCGCCGAAAAGCCGTGCGGGCTGCTCTGTAGCGAAGCGATCGCTTTTTTCACTTCAGCGGCGAAAGCCTCGGCAAAGGCTTCGCCGGGCATGCCACCCAGTGGCCGATAGCTGTCGGGCGCCGGCACGTGGCGGACATGACCGCCGAAGCCGCCGACGGGGGGCATACGGGTAGAGAGCTGCGACACGGCCGCGGTATTGCCGTGGTAGGTGTGGTTGGTCGCGATAACACCGGTCTTTCCCGTGACCGCCTGTGCCATGCGCAACGCGATGTCATTGGCTTCGCTGCCGGTGCAGGTCATGATCGCAGTATTGAGGCTCTTGTCGAACGTCGATGTCAGCCGCTCGACATAGTCGAGGATGCCCTCATGCAGGTATCGCGTGTGGGTATTCAGCGTCGACGCTTGCCGGGTGATCGCGTCCACCACGCGCGGGTGGCAATGGCCGACGTGCGGCACATTGTTGTAGCAATCGAGATATTTCCGGCCGTCCGCGTCCCACAGCCAGACACCTTCTCCACGCACCAGTTGCACGGGTTCGTCATAAAAGGTGGACATGTTTCGGCCAAGAAGGCGTTCGCGACGGGCGAGAAGTGCTGCGTTTTCGGCCATGTCATTTGCCTCCCGCGGCAGCTGTCAGGCCTGCCTCGAGTGCGGCGAGGATCCGATCTACACCGGCCGTGGTGATGATAAGCGGCGGCGAGATGATCACGTTGGAGCCGGAGGTACGCACCATCACGCCGGCGTCGTAGGCCGCGTCTTGCAGGCGCTGGACCACATCCTTCGGCGCGCCGGTCTTTGTCGCGCGATCCGTCACCAGTTCCAGCGCGCACATCAGCCCTTTGCCGCGCACGTCGCCGATCAGTTCGTGTTTTTCCTTCAGTCTGTTCAGACCGGCCAGCAGTTCGTTGCCGCGCGCGCCTGCATTGGCGGCCACGTTGAGGCGCTTGGTCTCCTTGAGCGTCGCCAGCGCCGCCGCTGCACCCACAGGGTGGCCGGAATAGGTGTAGCCATGGCCGATGGTGCCGACGGTGTTCTTGTTTGCCTCGAAGGCTTCCGCGATCTTGTCGGAAATCATTACCGCACCGAAGGGATAATAGCCGTTGGTAATCGCCTTGGCGGTCGACATCAGGTCGGGCCTGGTGCCCCACAGGCGTGATCCCGTCCAGGCGCCGGTGCGGCCAAAGGCCGTGATGACCTCGTCGGCGATCAGAAGAATGCCGTTTCTGTCGCAGATGGTACGCATTAGCGGCATGAAGGTTTCGTGCGGCACCATGATGCCGCCGGCACCCAGAACTGGCTCCATGATGAAGGCGGCGATCGTATCGGCGCCCTGGAAGGCGATCTCGTCTTCGAACTGACGACCGATGGCCGCGGCGATTTCAGCCGGATCGTCGGTGCCGAAGGGATTGCGGTAGCCATAGGGAGCCGCCAGGTGCGAAACGCCCGGGAGCAGCGGCTCGTAGTTGCGACGGTTGTTGGCATTGCCGTTGACGGAGGCGCCGCCGAAATGGGTCCCATGATAGCCTTTCTTCAGCGCCACGAATTTGGTGCGCTCCGGCTGGCCGTTCACCTTGTGATATTGGCGGGCAAGCCGCAGGCACGTCTCCACGGAATCCGAGCCGCCCGAGGTGAAAAAGGATCGGCTGAGGCCGTCTTCCTTGAACCACTCAGCCAGTTCGTAAGACAGTTCGATCAGCGGCGGATTGGTAGTGCCGCGAAAGGCGGAATAATAAGGAAGTTCCTCGAGTTGGTCACGGATGGCCTGTTTGATCGGATCGCAGGAATAGCCGAGGTTGACGTTCCACAACCCGCCGACACCATCCAGCACCGTCTTGCCGTCGATATCGGTGATTTCGACACCGGAAGCCGCCTTGATGATGCGCGGTGGGTTGGCCAGCATGTCGGCCGGATGCGCCATCGGGTGCCAGACGTGGCGGGCGTTGTTTTCGGTCAGGAAATTGGTTTCGCGCATGGCGTGATCCTTTTAGTTCAAAGTCCGATCATGGAAAGGGCGCGGGCGTAGCCGTCCGCGGGGCGAGTAACGTCGAAATGGACGTTGGGAAGTTTGACGGCGGCAGCGCCCTCAATGTTCTTCAGCTGATCGTCGACGAAGACACAGGCTTCGCGCGGAAGCCCGACTTCGGCGATCACCTGTTCATAGGCGCGCGGATCCGGTTTCAGGATCTTCGTGTAGGTGGCATCGACGATAACGTCGAAGAGATCGATCAGCGGGAAGCGCTTGCGGAATTCGACACCATAGAAAAGATCGAGTTCATTCGAAAGGATGGCGAGCCGCAGGCCAGCGGCCTTGGCGCGGGTGATGGCGTCTGCCGCCTCCGGACGCAGCACGAGATCGGCATCGGCGCCGCGCGCCCGCTGGACGAAGGTCTTCATGTCGGCCCACTCTTCGCCGACCAGCCGGCCGACTTCCGCAGTGCGTGTCATCCAGTAGTCGCGTTCGGTGATCTCGCGATTCTGCATCGATACCCAGAGTGGATCGGTCGTCGTGTCGAACGGACCGCGCCAGGTGAGCGTGCCGGCGGCAAGGCCAAGCGCCCGCTCGGTGACGTCGTGCGTTTCGAAGAGCGTGCGGGTCACGACGCCGCCGAAATCGAGAATGAGTGCGCGATCACCTGTCATGGCCTGCCTTCCGGGATGATGCCCTGTGCAACCCACGCATCGAATACGGCGAGGGCTTTTGTGGAGAATTGGGGGGAATTGATGTGACCATCGACCTCATGCAGGGCGACGGATGGGGGGAGGGCCAGGCGCACCGCATCGATGAAGGCCGAAAGGCCTACCGGATCATGCAACGGTTCACCCGGCTGGTCCCATTCCTGTATGCCTTCGAGCGGCAGGATAAGGGCGACCGGCGCCTGCGCGCCGCCAAGCTTTTCTCCGATCAGCGCAGCCGTTGCCCGGCGTCCTTCAGGCGAGGTGGTGACCGAGCCGATCAGCCGGTTGTGTGCGTGATAAGGTCGCTCGGCAAGTGCTGCCGGCAGCGGCTGCCATGCGGGCAGGTCCACCATATCGACCGCGCCGGGCGCGACGATCTGCGGTATGCCGGAGCGGCCCGCATTTTCCATGCGGTCCGGACCGGAGGTGACGACGGTGCCATTCTGGTGGTTGACGACTTCCTGCATGCAGAAGTCGAACACCGCGGCAAAGCCTTTCTGCGCGGCAATCGCCTCGAAGGCCCGTCCGCCCATGCCGGTCGAGTGGAACACTGCGACCTCATAACCGCGCTTTTCGAGCTCCGGCTTCAGGTGTTTCATGTATTTGAGGCAGGTGGAACCGAGGGAGGTCATTCCGATCAACGGCCGGTCCGCCTTGGGCTTCATGCTGGAGCGGGCAGCCCCGACGACGGCGCCGCAGGCCTGGGAAAGCACGGCGCGGCAGATATCATTCAATCCGTAAAGTCCGCCGGCCCAAAGTATCATCATCAGGTCCGGGGCGATGCGCTCCGGCGGCACGAGATGCGAATAGGCAATCGTCGAGACCACGAATTTGGGAACGCCGAGCGGCAGGGCGGCCGCCACGTCAAGCGCAAGGTCCGTACCCATGGAGCCGCCCAGAACAATGATGCCATCCGCCTTTCCGGTCGCATGCAACGTTCTGACGAGAGCCGCAGCGCCGGTCGACATCAGCGCCATTGCTGAATTTTCGTCGCCGCTGTTAATGATCGCTTCGATCGAGGTTCCCGCCGACTTGGCGATGTCGTGCCGGCAATAATCAGGTGTGTAAGGCGGATCTGATAAGATACTGACGTCGACCATGACCGGTTCTGCGCCGGCATCGCGGATGATGCCTGCCATGAACTGAAGCTCGTCGGATTTGGTGTCACCGGTTCCAATCACAAGGATGCTGGGCAGGCGTGTTTGTTCTGGCGAAGGCTCTGCTGGGCTCATTCAACCGGTCCTCTTTGTTTGCGTTTTTGTTCCCGAAGGCCCTTCCGGCCCGTAGTATTTTTCTGAGATACGTTTGGCTGTGTCGGCGACGGCTGCGCCGAAGCCCGCCAGAGTGGCCGCGCGCGCGCGCGCCAGCGGCGCCGCGATGGTGATGGAGCCGATCGGTTGACCGGTCGGCGAAAGAATGGGAGCGCCGGTGCTGACGACGCCGACTTCGAGACCCTGGCTGCTGATGGAAAATCCGCGCGCGACCGTTTCGTCTATCATTTTTTGGACCACGGCCGGGTCGGTCACGGTGTGCTCGGTGAAGGCTTCGAGCGGCTGCGACAGGGACGACTCGATGTACTTCTTATCGGAGAAAGCCAGATAGGCGAGGCCTGATGCCGTGGCGTGGAAAGGCAGGCGCGTGCCGATCTCGACGATGACCCGGTGGGCCCGCGGTGAGTCCTCGACATGGATCGTCGAAAGTGTGCTGCCGCTGAATTCGGCGAGATGAACAGTTTCCTCGGACTTCTCAGCGAGCTCCCTTACGAAGGGGATGGCGACCCGCAGGAACGGGTAGCGCGCCTCGCGAATCCGCGCCAGGCGAACCGGAGCTGAACCGATCCGGTATCTGCGCGTCTCCGGATCCTGCTCGATGAAGCCATGCTTTTCCAACTCGACAAGCAGGCGTCGGGCCGTTGCCTTGTCGAGGTCGCAGAGACGAGCGATATCCGTCAACCCCGCTTCGTGGTTCAGTTGCGACAGGCTGTCCAGCAAGGACAGTGCTTTTCCGACGGTGCTCATGCGGTTTCCTTTTTTGCCCGGTCGTCGTTCGATACCGGTCGGTTTGTTACGGACACCTGTCTGGGTCATCACCGTCGATGCCGGGTCCTCTATGCCGGCACAAACTACTTAACATGCGAAATAACTTGACAGGTGTAGCCGTTATTTGCAAGTCTATATTTGAAGCAATGGTTCAATATGTGAACCATATGCGCTGACCTGCGCGCGGCCAAGAGCAAAAGAAAAAACGCGGCAGATTAGTCCGGTTTGAAAATGACGGCGATTTTGGGAGGACGCGTTTTCCCGGAGCGCAATCGGATAGTTGCAACAAGGGGAACTTGAGCAAAATGGACAATCAACTCTCAACAGGCGCAGGTGAAAACCAGCTGCGCAAAAACAGTCTCGGCGTCGGTGCCGTGACATTTCTGGTGGTATCGGCCGCAGCGCCGCTCACGGCGGTCGCCGGCGGTGTGCCTCTGTCGATGATGCTCGGCAACGGCGCGGGCATCCCGCTGACCTTCCTGCTGGTCACGGCGATCCTGGTGCTGTTCGCGGTCGGCTACGTCGCCATGGCCCGCCACATCCGCAATGCCGGCGCCTTTTATGCCTATACCGCCCAGGGGCTGGGCGGCATGATGGGAGGTGCCGCGGCGCTGATCGCCATTCTCGCATATAATGCCATGCAGATCGGCGTATTCGGCCTGTTCGGCGCGGCAACTTCGGGTCTCTTTGCGGGCCTCGGCCTGACACTACCCTGGTGGGTCTGGACCTATATCGGCATCGCGATCGTCGCCGTTTTCGGCTATCGCCGCGTCGATCTTTCGGCCAAGGTGCTGACGGTTCTCGTCATCCTGGAATATCTCGTGGTGCTGATCGTCGACGCCGCAATCTTCTTCAAGGGCGGCGACAGCGGCCTTTCGGCTGTCGCCTTCACACCCACCGCGTTTATGAGCGGCACGCCGGCCATCGGTATCCTTTTCTGCTTTGCCGCCTTCATCGGCTTCGAAGCCACCACCATCTACAGCGAGGAGGCTCGCGAGCCGCACAAGACGGTGCCGCGTGCGACCTATATCTCGGTGGTGATCATCGGTCTTTTCTATATGCTGACCTCCTGGTTGATGGTGAACGGCGCCGGCGCCGACAAACTCGTCCCGGAACTGCAGGGCCTTGCCGATCCAACGACGTTCCTGTTCGGCCTTGCCGAACGCTATGTCGGCCACTGGATCGTCCTGGTCATGAACGTGCTTTTCATCACCAGCCTGTTTGCCGGCGTGCTCGCCTTCCACAACGGTGTCGCACGCTACATGTACGTCGCCGGCCGCGAAGGTCTGCTGCCCAAATCCGTCGGCGTCACCCACCCCGTATTCCAGAGCCCGCATGTCGGTTCGGTGATCCAGACGATTATCGCCGTTCTCGTCATCGCGCTCTTCGCCTTTACCCGCCAGGATCCGGTGCTTGCCCTCTTCTCCTGGCTCACCAACGTCGGCACACTTGCCATCATCCTGCTGATGGCCTTTACCGCATTCGCCATCGTTGCCTTCTTCAGCCGCAATCCCGGCCTCGAAGGCAACGTCCTGGTGACCAAGGTCCTCCCGGTGATCACCGGCATCATCCTTCTGGGACTAGTCTACTATATCACCGTGAATTTCGGCGCGATCGCCGGCGCAAGCGGTGTGCTCGCCGTGCTTCTGCCGGGCTTGGTGGTGATTGCCGCCATTGTCGGCTTGATAGCAGCTGCCCGTCTGAAGTCGGAAGATGCTGCCGGTTTTGCCCGGCTCGGCGCCGGACAGGAAGCCTGACATATCTGGATCATGATGGCGGACGCTGGTCCGCCATCTCTTTCGTAAGGAGATTGAGATGCAGGACAAGATTGACCAACTCCGCTCGAGCGTCGTCTCGCCGCAATCGCTGTTCATTGGCGGCGAGTGGCGTACACCTTTAAGCGGCGCGACAATGGATGTCATCTCGCCGATCGACGGATCGAAATTGACGACTATCGGCGATGCCGGGGCGGCGGATGTCGATCTCGCCGTTAGGGCTGCGCGCACCGCTTTCGAGAAGGGCGCGTGGTCGAAGGCAGCGCCCGGCGAGCGCAAGAAAATCCTGTTCCGGATCGCCGAACTGATCGAGCGTGATGCGCTGGAATTGGCGGTTCTCGGCGTGCGCGACAACGGTACGGAAATCAGCATGGCCCTGAAAGCCGAGCCCGGCAGCGCCGCTGCCACTTTCCGCTACTACGCCGAAGCCCTCGACAAGGTCTACGGCGAGATTGCCCCCACCTCCGAAAGCGTTCTCGGCCTCATCCACCGCGAACCCGTCGGCGTCGTCGCCGCTATCGTGCCATGGAATTTCCCGATGATGATCGGTGCCTGGAAGATTGCGCCAGCGCTGGCAGCCGGCAACTCCGTGGTGCTGAAGCCCGCCGAAGGCGCATCGCTCAGTCTCCTGAAACTGGCAGCACTGTGTGCGCAAGCGGGCCTGCCGGAAGGTGTACTCAATGTCGTCACCGGCCGCGGCGCGGTCACCGGCGAAGCGATCGGCCTGCATGGGGATATCGATGTTCTCGCCTTCACGGGGTCCGGCGGCGTTGGACGCCGATTGCTTGAATATTCGGCGCGATCCAATCTGAAGCGGGTCTATCTCGAACTTGGCGGCAAATCGCCCAACATCGTCTTCGCGGATGCGCCGGATCTCGAACAGGCCGCCAAGGTCTCGGCGCTCGGCATCTTCAGAAATTCGGGGCAGGTTTGCGTTGCCGGATCGAGGCTCCTGGTCGAGCGGTCGATCCACGATGCCTTCGCAGAACGGATCTCAGCCATTGCCGAAAAGATAAAGGTTGGCGATCCGCTGCTGCTCTCGACGGAATCCGGCGCCATCTCCAGCGAGATCCAACTCGAGAAGGACCTCGGTTTCGCCGCCCAGGCGCTGTCCGAAGGCGCAAGACTGAGAACCGGCGGCGGGCGCATTCTTCAAGACACCGGCGGTTTCTATATGCAGCCGACCGTTTTCGACGTGACGCCGGAGATGACGCTGGCCAAAGAGGAGGTTTTCGGGCCGATCCTCTCCATCATTCCCTTCGATGACGATGCAGAGGCAATCAGCATTGCCAATGCCACGCCTTATGGTCTCGCTTCAGCCGTGTGGACCGGCAATCTGTCGCGCGCCCATTGCATGGTGCGGGGAGTCAAGGCCGGAGTCGTCCACGTCAACACCTATGGCGGCGCCGACAACACCGTGCCGCTCGGTGGCATTCGCCAGTCGGGCAACGGCCATGACAAGTCGCTGCATGCGATGGACAAGTACCATAATCTCAAGACGGCGTGGATCCAGCTCTAGCTTAGTCGAACACTTTGCCGAGAGAAGGGGCGCAGTTGAAATGTCGGATGCATCTAAAGTTAAAGCTTCCGCGCAGCCCGTTCGTTGTCAGCCGCGACGCGGCTGACAACGAATACCTTCAACCTCCGAAGCTGCCGAGTTGCGTCGGGACATGAACGTAATTCCGGTCAAAATACAGTAACGCGTTGCCATCGGGGCGGGATCTGATGCCGGCGATCCGCCCGATGAAAATGTGATGGCTGCCGACAAGTCTTGCCTCGGACAGCTCGCAATCAAATGAGACCATCGCATCCGCGAGAGCATCCGAACCTGAAGGCATTGAGACCCAATCCGCAGAGGCGTAACGCGCCTCCATATCGGCGGTTGCTCCGGCGAATTTCCCGGCTAGCTCTCTGTGGTCGTGACTTAATACGTTCACGCAGAACCGGTGGTTTTCCAGAAACAGGGCAGTTTGGGCGGATCGGCTATTCATGCAGACGAGTAGCGTCGGCGGCTCATCCGTGACGCTGCACATGGCCGTGGCGGTGAACCCGCCGCGGCCGGCGGGACCATTGGTGGTGATGACGTTGACCGGCGCGCAAACGCGCGCCATGGCGTTGCGGAACTCGGTTTTGGAAAAGGCCTCCTCCATGGTCGCCTCCTATTCAGCAGCGGACTTGAACTGGTCTGCATTGCCGATCGGCGGCAACCAGGTGTCACCGGTCCAGCCGTTTTCGTCGTAGTCGCTCATGCAGGTATCGACCAAGGCCTCCATTTCGTGCAACCGTCCGCCACGCTCGGCCCCCTTCAGCACCTGAAGCCGGACTTCTTCCGGCGCTCCGGCATAGTTCAATTCGTAGAGCGCATGCCGTCCGCCGAACTCGGTTCCGGTTGCGTCCCACAACAGCTTCATGATCTTGATGCGTTCGATATGGCCCATGTCGTTGGAGCCGCGCACATACTGACCGAGATAGCGGTCGATCTCCGGATTGCCGAAATCCTTGGCCGAGGACGGCAAATAGATCAATCCCGAGGCAACGACCTTGCGGACCGTCTCGATGACGCGGGGATAGGCTTCCGACATGAAGGTGCGGTAGGCAAGGGCCGCTTCCAGATTGGGCAGTACTGCGCCGTTCGCCCAGGGGATCGGATTGTAGGCCATGGCGTTGGAGAAGCTCCAGAACATGTGGCGCAATGCGATGACTTCACCGAGTGCGGCCTGATTGCCGCGGAAGGCATCGCCGCCGGTCGCCCGCAAAGCCTTGGCGAGCAGGCCCGCCAGGAAGTCGAGTTTGACGGCGAAACGCGTGCAGCCCTGGAAGCAGTAGCCGTGCATGAAGCCGGAAGCGGGATGGAAGGACAGGATCTTCGGCGCGTCGCGCAGGACCAGCACATCCTCCCAGGGGATGAAGACATTGTCCAGAACCAGGATGGCATCGTTCTCATCGAAGCGGGAAGAGAGCGGGTAGTCGAATGGCGTGCCGATACGATTTGCCGTTTCCTCATAGGAGACGCGGCAGAACATCTTGATGCCGGGCGCATTCATCGGGACGATGAACATCACCGACAGCGACGGGTCTTCGGTGACCGTCGCCGAGCTCTGTGCCAGGAAATTGTAGTGCGTCAAAGCAGAGGACGTCGCCACCACTTTGGCGCCCGAGACGTAGATGCCGGCGTCGGTTTCCTTGGTGATATGAACGAATACGTCTTTTACCGCATCCGCCGGCTTGTGGCGGTCGATCGGCGGGTTCACGATCGCGTGGTTCATGAAGAGAGCCGCTTCCTGGGCACGCTTGTGCCAGGCGAGTGCGTTGTCCTTGAAGGGACCGTACCAGCCGGCATTGGCGCCCAGCGTATTCATCAATGCTGCTTTGTAGTCGGCGGTTCGGCCCATCCATCCATAGGACATGCGGGCCCAGTCGGCGATCGCACCCTGTTGAGCGACGAGATCGGCGGAGGACTTTGCAATACGGAAATATTTGTGGGTGTAGCCCCCAGAGCCGGTGTCGGTGGGCGATGTCAGGCGCTCCTTGGTCTTTTCCGCATGCAGCGCATCGTAAAGCCTGGCGAGCGAGCGGGCGGAATTGCGCATCGAGGGATGCACGGTCACATCCTTGACACGCTCACCATTGATGTACACCTCCCGCCCGTCACGCAGGGATGCCAGATATTCCTCACCGGTGAAGGGCCGCTTGGTATCGGCCCGGAAATCTTCTGATCGCATATCGTCCTCCCTTGATCTGAGACAAATGCTAGTCCTTGCGTTCGCCTTCCACCATGGACAGAATAGGGAAATCACTTGTACTTTTTACGGCGGCCCGCATGAACGACATCGTCCCAAGTTTCTTTGTCTACGGCGAACCGGATCGCCCTTTGGAGATCGGATTTCTTCATGTCGAAACGGTGATGGCGCGCGCAAATCTCCATTCCGGCCAGGTTCGAGCCCATAAACATGATCGAATGACGCAGGTCACTTTCTGGACCAGCGGCAGCGGGTCCTATTTCATCGAAGACCAACGTTTGGACTTTTTGGCGCCTGCCGTCAGCTTCGTGCCGAGCGGCGTCATCCACGGCTTCAATGTCGATCCGCTTGTTTCAGACGCGGTCGTCGTGTCGATCGCAGACAGTCTGCTGCCGTCGATCGCCGGTCAGACGACGCTGCCGCTGGATCGCCCGGTGATGGTGACGGGGCAGGGCGCGGAAGCGTTCTGGGAGAGACTTCGGCGGACCATGCAACTAATTCTGGAGGAGTGCGCCGAGGGCAGAGGCCAGGCCGATACGATCCTCTCACCATTGGTTGCCGCCATGCTGACCCAGATCCGACGCCTGGCGTCCGACGCGCCGATGCTGGCACAATCGCCACAACGCGTGCTTGCTGGTGACCTTCGACGGCTGATCGACCGGCATTTTCGTGAGAACTGGCCGGTTGCGCGCTACGTTTCGAGCCTCGGCACCACGCCGCATCTTCTTGCCAAGGCCGGGCACATGGCTTTCGGCCTGGGCGTCAAGGACATGATCGCCGAGCGCCGCCTGCTCGAGGCCAAGCGGCTGTTGCTTTTCACCATCCGATCGCTCGAGGACATAGCCTACGAGGTGGGCTTGAAGGATGCCGCTTATTTTTCGCGCTTTTTCCGCGCGCGGACCGGTATGCCGCCCAGTGAATGGCGGCGGCAAAACATAGCTGGTGAGAAGACTCGGGATGACGAACTCTAGTTAACATGTGAAATATATTGACAGGGCGATCGATCTTCGACACTCTTTCAGTTTACCGGTCTCAGGTGTTGCCGCCTTATTGCGCTTGTGGGAGATTCGCGCGAGACGGACATGTCGTTGACTGACACTGTTGGGAGGCAGAGTTGGAGCTCTTGAACAATCAGGCCCTGATGCAACGCGCATGAGCAACCGTTCCCTATGATCAATGGATCAGTGATCTCCAATCGATCTGCGGCAACTTCAATCCGAAAGCAATGGAGAGCGGCAAGGCCGTAACCGGGGCAGCCCGGCGTATCGATGTCTGCGGTATGGAGTTCGCCCATGTTTCCAATGATCTCGATCGCGTCCATCGAGATTGGGATGACATTCGCCGGGACGTCGTGGCTGAGAGGATAACGAATCCGTCTGGTTCCTGTACGCTTTCGGACAGATCATAGGGTCGGGAAGGGGATGTCAGGTGAGCTGATCGGCACCCTATTAGGGACGGTGATAGGCTACGGGCCAATATGAGGCGTCGTCGTCGGCACACTCTTGAGGACTGAAGCCTTCTTAGCCTCGTCATCCAGTAAGCTCGCGCGATACTGCGCGCGTATTCCGTCGGTTCCCTGCCGAACGGCAAGCCTTTCTCGGCGGAGAGCTCAAGATGGCGGGACATGCGGTTAATCAAATTCCCGTTGATGGATCACCAACCGTACTGGACGACGCCGACGTCGCCCTCTGCCAGAGGGTCTACAATCACGTCATTTCGGTAAAACAAGTCAACACCGACCGGGACCGCGAGGAACTGGCTAGCCGGTCATCAAGTCATTCCGACATGGGGTGAAGGACGAGGACACCTTGCTGCGGTTGCTAATCTGACGCCGTGTGGGAAGCAGTGTGGATGGACATGGCTGCTGCAGGGGGACGACCGACTGAAGCCACTTAGAGCTCTGTCACCGGCACACAGATAACGAGGGAGACTGCGACCGGCCTCGCAATGGGCAGTGGCTTTGCGCGCGAACCTGTCGATCCGTGAGATCAGGACGAACCGGATTCACAATGCCGCGTGTTCCAAAATCGTCTGACGAGTTCCATAATAGAACCTACGCCGCATAGTTTTGTAAGGGCTATTTAGTAATGCGACAGTTGGGCCAGTTAGAGATGCGACAGTCTCGCCTCTCGACGCACTGGTCAATGCCAACGTTGGGAGCAAGGATGGCGACCTTCAGCCTGGTCGAGACCATGAGCGGTCGGAGTCGTCATGTCCTTTATGATCACCATGTCGCAGAAAGAATTGCATCGCCTCGAAGTCGTTCAGAAGATCCGTGACGAACGCCTGAGCGTCGTCCAGGCGGCTGAGGTGCTCGATCTCAGCCGAAGTCAGGTTCATCGGCTGCTGCAGGCCTATGACCGGGATGGTCCAGCCGCCCTGGTCTCGAGGAAGCGATCACGACCGAGCAATCGGCGCCACAGCGAGGATTTTCGCAATGCGGCGCTGGATCTGATCCGCGAACGTTATCCGGATTTCGGTCCGACACTGGCGCGTGAGAAGCTGATCGAACTGCATCAGATTTCAGTCGCCAAGGAGACGCTGCGCCAATGGATGACCGAGGCCGGCATCTGGGTCTCGCGGCGCGAACGCAAGAAGCGGGTTTTTCAGCCGCGCGGCCGGCGGGATTGTCTCGGCGAGCTCGTCCAGATCGATGGCTCGCATCACTGGTGGTTCGAGAACCGCGGCCCCAAATGCGCCCCGCTCGTTTATATCGATGATGCCACCGGCAAGTTGCTGCATCTGCGGTTTGCCGGATCGGAAAACACATTCGACTACCTGCATGCGACGAAGGCCTATTTGCAGCAATGGGGCAAGCCTCTGGCATTCTACAGCGACAAGCACGGCGTCTTTCGTTCGATCCATGCGTCGGAGAAGGATCGGACGAGCGGCCTGACACAGTTCGGCCGGGCGCTGTATGAGCTCAACATCGACATCATCTGCGCCAACACCCCGCAGGCCAAAGGCCGGGTGGAACGCGCCAACCAGACGCTGCAGGATCGGCTGGTGAAGGAACTGCGGCTGCGCAATATCGACACGATCGAGGCGGCAAACCTCTATGCAGCGGCGTTTATCGAGGATTTCAATGCTCGTTTCGGCAAACCGCCGCGCAATCCGAAGGACATGCATCGTCCGCTGGCCGATCATGAGAACCTCGATGGTGCCATGTGCCGCAAGGAAGTCCGCACGCTGTCGCAGTCTCTGACGTTGCGATATGACAAGGTGCTGTTCATTCTCGATCCAACGGAGCAGGCCAAGGCGCTGGCGGGAAAGAAGGTCGTCGTCTGCGACTATCCGGATGGCCGCCTCGAGATCATGCACGAGAGCTTCATCCTCCCCTACAGAACCTTCGATACCTTGCGGTCGATCCACCGACCGGAGGTCGTTGAGAACAAGCGTTTGGACGACATGCTTTCGATCGTCGCTGAGCTGCAGGCTGGACGTGAACTGCAGCGCAGTAAGAGCGGCCCTCGCCGCACCGGTCAGACGGATCATATGTTTGGGATACCGGATGGCAGCCAGGGCAATGGTTATCAGAAGCGTGGCCGCAAGCCCGGCCGGCGGACGGACTTCATGAACGATCCGGAGGTGATTGCTAAAAGGCAGAAGGCGCTGGCGCGCATGGAGGCAGCGGAATGAATGGTGACAGACATAGTCTCAAAGCTAAAGCCGAAGGGGTGCGTCTCACTCGCCCCCTCCCTACCCTTGCAACCCGGCCCAGCCGGTTCGGTCGGGGGCTGATCGTCAGTGCCAGTGTCGCGTTTCTAATTGGCTGGCGTCGTCGCAGTTCTAACCAGCTTTGACAAGTTTTGCCTAAGCCATTGATAAGGTTAAATTCCTTAATAGGGCGGCAGTTCGATTCCCATCAACTGCTCCAACGAAGGAAGAGGCTTTTTTCTGCTCCCATCAAAGCAGAACACCTGCACAATCAAGTCGCTACGAATATTGCGTCGAGATGAACCTGGAGCGGTCGCCACGAAAGACTTCGAACAAGATCTTCGGTCAGCGATTCCGCTATATCCCGCTTCAACCTGATCAGCAATTATATTGCCTGGCAACGGGGCAGGGGGAGAGCCGCCAACCCTGAGGATGCTCCAGGAAAGCGGTTTCGCCAGCCCCGGCACGTTGCGGACCTGATTGCGCTTTTGCGGGTTCGGAACAAGATGGGGTGGTCGCCGTCTTCTCCGTCCTGTGGGCTACAACCACATCATCTTGGCATATTGCAATGCCGTGAGGGGAGGACGGCAACCACCCCATCTTGTTCCGAACCCCGGGCGTCAGGCGATCTGATCCGCATCACCTGATACCTACCCCCATCATGAGCCGATGGGGCAGATGGGCTCCTCAATTTAGGGCAATCCGTGCGCATCAAAATTCGATGCCTTGCGATGGGCCGGCTTTGATCGGCTTTCGTTCCGAATTCCAGTCGATCGCCCTTTATCAATGAAAACGCTAATATAGAAATGCCCGAAAATTCATCTTACGTTCATGCAGACGGAGATCGACCAAAATAGTATCGTGCGCAATTTTTGATCGCTAACGATAATAATAGTCAACGTTTTGCAGACGATGATTTTCGAAAATCGCAAATTACGTTCTGAGATTATATTTCTGGTTTTGCGTCGGGCGACTTGTTCGACTTAATATTTCTTTTTCCTGAGGGAAACTGGAGGACCTGTGTTATTATGTGATTATTCTGACAAGGTATTTTTCTTGCGGCGACACCTACGCAACACGAAGGCAACGGCCTGCAAAAGCGCGGATCATATGTTTGCGTCGAACCTTTCGGATCATGGCCGCGACACAGGGTTTCGACTAGGCGCGATAAAACAATGATTGGCGAGAAAAATGCAATCTCCGCGAAAGAAAAAGGACTTGAGGTTTGCTAGGCGCCACGCAAGGCAGAGCAGCGCGTTACTAGGCAGGAACTAATGTTAAACAGACTCCGCTTGATGGGCAGACCGATGGATCTGGAGCATGCGCTGCTGGGCAGGCTCTATGATCGCAGGAGGCGGGTCATGTACCGCTGAAGCGAATCGAAGACTTCCTTGAGGTGAATGTGCAGTGATATCGTAATCTCATATGCCCTGGGTGGCCCGTCGTTGTGGTCGCAAAGGCGGCCGGTGCATCCGGCGGGAGACTATCATGCCGGCCGGGAACGGTACTGAAATGACTGCTGCTGACATCCGCGACGCGACCATGCAATCCGGCGCGAACCGCTATCTCGGCAAACCTTTCGAGCTTTTGACCGAGCGCGAACAGGCGGTTATGCGGCGGTTGATCTCCCGGCATGCCATCGCCCATGACTCCAATCAGTCCTTCGATGCAAAGCTGACGGCCTCGCAGCGACTAGCTGACAAGGTGGCCGAATTCGGCGGTTCGTGGACCTTCATCATCCTTTTCGGTTTCGTTCTTGCCCTCTGGGTCGCCGGCAATCTTCTCGCCGCAACCCGCGCCTTCGATCCCTATCCGTTCATCTTTCTCAATCTTATCCTCTCGATGCTGGCAGCCGTGCAGGCGCCTGTCATCATGATGAGCCAGAATAGGCATGCCGCGAAAGACCGGGTGGATGCCGCGCATGATTACGAGGTTAACTTGAAGGCTGAGATCGAAATCATGGCGCTGCATGACAAGCTCGACGAACTGAGAAATATCGACCTCAAATCGCTCGTCGCCCAACAGGAGGAGCAGATCGCGCTGCTCACGAAAATGATATCAGGCCCGCCAGAGCAACAGCGGCAGAATGTTTTGGGTACCGGAGGGTAGTATGCAATTACGGGAGATGAGCGATGATGACTGCATTGAATTTCTGGGCAACCACACCTTTGGCCATCTCGGATGCAACGGTGAACAATATCCGTACCTCGTTCCCATTCACTACGCCTATGAAGGACGCAGGCTCTTCATGTTTTCCATGCCCGGTTTGAAGATCGACCGGCTCAGGGCAAACCCCCTTGCTAGTTTCCAGGCCGAAGAACTCCATCAGGACAGACGATGGAAAAGCGTCCTCGTTCAAGGTCGTTTTGAGGAGCTGACAGATAATCCACAGCGCCGCAACGAGCGCATCCATGCATGGTCGCTTCTTGAAAAGCGCGTCTTGTGGTGGGAGCCTGGATCTTTTACTTTCGGCTCTGATACGGACGGGACCTCGGAAGGGCCGATCTTTTTAAGTCTTTCGATAGAGCTGCTTTCCGGACGGCAGACCATTTGACGATACCGCGAAGCATGTTTTGTTCGTGCCTCGATAAAGCGCAATGGAAGTGCATCCGTTTTTATCGACAGCCAATGAAGCGGGCGCTGTCTGACAAGGGCCATTCCCTTCGCCGCAATCAAAGGAGGATGCCATGTCCTCCGTCTTCAAACACTCTATCGCGACATGCGAGAATGGTCATCTATGGTAAAGGTCATCCCCGGAGAGGGAAGCGCTGCATTGAGCCGGGAGCGTCTGCTCGGTGTGCTCAAGCGAGCAGATTATGCGACGTCAGACCTTCTGGCATCCGAGAGCGGCGGCCATCACGATGAAGTGGTGATCATCAGGCGCATCAAGGAAGCGACTATCCCTTCGCCCAGCTATCCCGCTTCGCGGCGGCGCAAGCTGAATGCCGATCCGAAAGCCTTGGCATCATGGGAAAACGAAGGGGGCGCGGTGTGGGCCGTCGACGCGCCGCTCAAGCTGAATCGATAGCGGACCGAATAGGTCGCCCTCAGCGTTAAACCATATGGGAAGGCGCACGGGACGACTAATTGGCAATATTTTTCATTTTTACCGTTAGTGATGAGGATCTAGGTGGCAAGCTTTTCGCCTTTCAGCTTCAGGGTCACGATTATTCCCTCCGGCGACCATTCATAGTCGATGGTCCCTCCCAGATGTCCAGAGACACTGCGCCGCACGAGCTTGCTTCCATAACCCTCCGCAGCTGCCGGAGGCTCGACCTGCGGCCCACCACGTTCCATCCACACCAGTTCCAGGTCCGCGCCCGTTGTGGATCCAGAGACGTCAAGCGTCCCGGTATCAGCGGAAAGCGCGCCGTACTTTACCGAGTTTGTCGCGAGCTCATGAATAATCAGCGACAATGCTGTCGCCGCGCCATCTCCCACTCCCATGCGAGGGACGGCCACACGAATGCGACCACTGAATGCACCAAGGTCTTCATAAGGAGCCAGCAGAACGGAAAGCAGGTCGCCGAGCAAGGCGGCGCGGCCCTGGCTTCCGGGAAGCGGGCGCACCAGATCATGGGCACGCCCGAGTGCGGCCAAGCGCCCCGTCAGTTCCTTTGCCATTTCCTTCGCCGTGGTGGTCGACTGGGACGTGATGTTGGTGAGCCCCGTCGCTATCGCCAGGAGGTTTTTGACACGGTGGCTCATTTCGCCGGCAAGCAGTTCGTGGCCTTCTTCGGCCTGCTTGCGGTCGGTCACATTCAAAAAGATCCCGAACATTTGATGGTCGTGGATAGCGCTATCGTCGCCCACGCCTCGCGCCGAAATCCAGCGGATTTCCTCCCCCACCATTATTCGGAAGTCGACCTCATACGATCCAACAACGCCCCGTGTTGCGACGAAGGCAGCCCGCACGCGGTCCCGGTCTGCGGGATGGATATGAGCCGACAGATCCTCGAAGCTGACCTCGCCGCTCTTAGTCAGCCCCCAGAGGTTGAAGCCCTGCTCATCCATCGCAAAACGATCATTGTTCACGTTCCACGCCCAAAGGGCGACGCCTGCCGCCTCGATGGCGCGGCGTAGATTCTCGGGCTTCCAAAGGGGGTGAAGAGGGTTGCTGTGCGGCATTTGCTCCACCGGGCTGCTTCGAGGGTTGCTGACCTTTGTGGGGCGTTCAAGCCTCCATGAAGATTTACTCACTCTAGTCACAGGGCGCAATTGCCAAAGAGGCGACGGCGCACAGTGCACCCGAAATGATGCATGGAGAGCGGCGAGTCCCTCACAATGGAGGAAGAGAACGAATGAGGGAGTGTACCCACAGCCGCGCAGCAGCAGCCGAGAGATGCGTTACAACGATCCAGTGTCAGACCGCTGAGAGCGTGCCTCAACAAGCTCGTCGAAGAAGTCGACGATCAGGTCCGCCACTCTCTCGGCCTCATCCTCCGTCATATAAGGGGTGATTTCAACAGCGATGCGCTCGATGTCATCGCGGTCCGGTCCGATATCGTCGAGAATTCTGGCCAACTTGATCCGCAATTCTAAGTCACCATCGAACTGGTCGAGGGTTACCGATGAAATGCTCGTTGTGGCTTCGAGTAAGCGTGCCTGGATACTATCGGAGGATGTCGCCAAAGCTCGAACCGCAGCAAAAAACTGCTCCCGCGGGGCTGCATATTTATCGTCCATTTTGGGATCGTTTTCCTTGCGATTGGCGCTGGATGCGAAGTTCCAGGATGATCCACGCCCGGGGCATTGCCCGGTCAAGGAAGCCACCCTGTATCACCTCCCACTGTCTGTGAATAGCGGGTATTTTGGGGAGTGGCGAAGCGCTATGATTCAAAGCCCACCGTAATGGGTCCTTCGCCGGAACTTTCCCTCGTTTAAGGCGCTCGGTTATAGGCCCAGTCGCCCGAAGCTGCGGTTTTGGCCAACTCAAAGAACAGATAGCGAACTTGTCAATCAGCACCGAACATTGGGTCTGACTCATATTTGATGATTTCGAAGTTGAAACAGGTGCTGTTATCAAAGAGGAATCAGCACCATGGCGACCAAATTTCGTCTGTCGTCCCTGATCCCGGCCGGATTGATTGTTGAGCGTTCCGACGAGAGCGACGGGGTTATCATTGTTTCAGCGCGGGCTGCTGCCGATCGACGTTCCTGCCCTTTATGCAATCGCATGTCAGATCGAATTCATAGCCGTTACGTTCGGATGATTGCCGATTTGCCCTGTGCCGGCACCAAGGTCCAACTGCGGTTGTCGGCACGGCGCTTTGTTTGTGAGATGACATTCTGCCGTCGTCGAATTTTCGTCGAGAGGTTTGGAGAGCTTGTCGTTCCGGAGCGCAGTCGTCGAACTGCTCGGCTTGATACTATCGTACATCATCTCGGGTTGGCTCTGGGAGGGCGGCCTGCAGCAGCCTTCGCCAAACGCTTGATGATCCCAGTTAGCAATGACACGCTGATCCGGGCGGTAAGAAGAAAATCCACGATGCCGGATGATGCGCTAAACGTCGTCGGGGTTGACGATTGGGCTTTCCGTCGCAATCACCGCTATGGCACCGTCGTATGTGATCTTGAGAAGCGAAGGATTATCAAGCTTCTGCCTGATCGGGAGATCGCGACAGTTTCGGCGTTCCTTGCTCAGCACCCCGAAATAGCGATTGTTTCTCGCGATCGAGGCGGCGGCTATCGTGAAGCTGCCGCTAAGGCTTTGCCACATGCCATTCAGGTCGCGGATCGTTGGCATTTGATGGAGAACGCCAGCGCGGCGTTCCTCGACATCGTGCGCAAATCCATGCGAGCAATCCGTGCCGCCATTGGCGCTACGACGATCAATCCTAAGCTACTCACCTGCGCTGAACGGCTGCAATATGACAGTTATCTGAGGCGCGAGGACGCGAATACGACGATCAGCAAGCTCGCCGCCGCCGGCGTTCCGATAAAGGAAATCGTTCGACGAACCGGCTATAGCCGTGGGACAGTGCGCCAGATTGTCCGCGGTCACAGATCCGATGTGTTCCGTGTCAGACAAAGTTCCCTTGAGGCTCATCTTCCCTTGTTAGATCAACTCTGGACGTCCGGGCAGCGCAACGGCGCTGAACTTTGGCGCCAGCTAAAATGCAGAGGCTTTCGTGGTTGTTCTCGTGTGGTTGGAGAGTGGGCGGCAAGGCGACGGCGGTCCGAGCGGATCTCCGATCAGCAACTTCAAAAAGTGCCATCCGCCAGAACGATTGCCCGATTGATGACAACTGCTCGCGATCAACTGAGCAAAGCCGACACAATTACCATCGCGGCCATCGAAGCCGGCGTTCCCGCCTTGGTCGAAGCCCGCAACCTGATTGATCGGTTCCAAACAATGATCCGAAGGAAGGCCAAGACCGAACTCGACCCGTGGATCGCTGATGCAAGCGACAGTCTGTTCGCCTCCTTTGCCAACGGGATCCTGAAAGACAAGGCAGCAGTGTCTGCAGCAATCACCGAACCTTGGTCAAACGGCCAGGTTGAAGGACAGATCAACAAGCTGAAACTCGTTAAAAGGCAAATGTATGGGCGTGCCAAGCTGGATCTTCTTCAGGCACGGTTGATCGGCGCAATGTGAAAGAAGCCGTCATCAAATATGCGTCAGACCCAACATTCCATGCTTAAACACAGCGAACTCGCGATCACATGGAATCTGACGGCGCGCCTTGACCTTCCAAGGCTCGGTAGACAGTCATCCTGGAAATGCGGGCGACGGCGGCTTTGGTCGCACCAGCCGTGATCAGCCTGCGGATTCCGGCGTCATCGACATTCATTTTCACTGCCCTTGTAAATGCCGTCAGCTTTTGCCGCGTCGATGCCCGCTCTTTGCCTGTCTTTGATGGACTTGAGTTCCATGTCGGCGACCATCGGAGGACAGTAATGACCATCCGGCCCATGCTTCCGGCTGTCGTGACTTCGGGCTCAGGAACGCGGAGGGACGCCCCTTTTCGTCAAGCTCATGAACAAGATTTAGAACGCCGCGTGTGGAACGGCCGAGCCGATCAAGCCGCAGCACCACCAGTTCGTCGCCCGCGTGCAAAAACTGCATGATGGTTTCCAGCTCGGACCGCCCCTTTCGAGATGCTCCCGATCCGGGCTGACACGTGAGGACATGATGAGATACATCATCAGGGAGTGGATGGAAAAGAACAGCTTCCTGTCGATGCACGCGCGATCGCCGATTAGTCGAACGGGGGCAACTCCGCGCTCATATCGACCCGCACCAAGGCCAGGCTGAAAGAGCTTTTGGCTCAAAATGACTTGCTTGTAGTTTTAGCGGCCGGTGGACAAGTCACAAACGCACCGGCCGCTGCCCCCTCGCCGCGCTAGCCTTTCGGATTTTGCGGACGGTATTCTTTCTGTGGCTTGGGAAACGGTGCTTCGGGGACCTGTGGCGGTGCCTGGCCGTTCATCTCCTTCACGGCCAACTCCCAAATCTCGATGTCTTTCCCGTTGGGGCACCCTTGGCGTTCCCAAATGGCATAGGCGCGACGGCGCAATTGCTCTTCATCACTAAGTTGCATGTTTGATAACTCCGCGGATCGGGGCTAGTTAGGCGCCGATGAACATGTGAACTACTATCGCTATCGACACTGTCATTCCCGCCAATACCGCTATCTTCGTCACCCAAGATTTGAGAGGGTAGTCGCAGACGGAGCGAATGATTTTTTCGGGATCAACGCGACGGGCGTAAGTAGAAAGCATGACGTCCTCCTGTTGTCAGGCGGCAATTAGTCGTTTGCGACGCCCGACTTGTGGCTGTAAGGCCAAAGGCACTGCGCGCTTTATCTTGGAAAATGTCAAATTAATAGAAAGAAAATATTTCAAAGAAGCTAGGGAACATTAGTGGAGCAAGGGAGTTTGTTTGCCGATGTAATGGCCTTACTTAACCCCCTCAAGTCGATTGCTAAAAACTTTGCCCAGTCCATACCGGTATTTCGATGAGGCAACGCAGTAAGTCGTGTGGCGAGAGTTCAGTTTGATCTTCAGCCAATGCCGAGGAGCTGCCACAGCCCATCACTGCATAGGCGATGATTCCGCCAATGGTGAGTCCAGCAAGGGCTATGAGCCCTGAGATGCCGTTCATATCCCTCAGGTCGCCTGAACCACACCATGGTTCTTCTCGACCGTCTTCGTCAGGGTCTGGATCTCTTCGCGGATTTGACCGTCTTATCGACCGTAAAGGCCGACCAGTGTTGCTAAATTCGGCTACTCGGAAAAAATCAACTCGCGAAGTAGCGCGTTGGGGTTGTTCCCAACGCCTTCTTGAACATGACGATAAAGGCGGTAGGGGATTCATATCCCAAGTCGCTCGACACCCTCTGGACCGTCCCGCCGCTGGCCAGTTCGCGCAACGCGATGACAAGATGCAGTTGCCGCCGCCATCGGCCAAAGGTCAGGCCTGTTTCCTGAACCATCAGTCGCTTCAGGGACCGCTCACTCACGGCGACGTGTGCCGCCCAATCGCCCAGAGTGCGACGGTCGCTCGGCTCCGCCATCAGGGCAGCGGTGATCGCTGCGATTTTGGGATGGCCGGACGCGGGTAAGTCCAGCCCCTGTATCGGCATTTGCGCCAGTTCATCCAGCAAGACCCGCACCATACGGCCGACATGATCGTCCGGAGCAGAATTGACCGGTACATCCGCCAGTCGGAGGATCATCTCGCGGAGCATCGGCGACACAGACAGAGTGCAGCACTCCTGCGGCAGCTGGGCCGCTTCGGGTTGAACGAACAGATAGGACAGGCGTGCGTTGGACGTGACCTGGTTGCTGTGGGGCACGCCGCCGGGTATCCCGACTCCGCAGTCTGGCGGGACAATCCAGATGCCATTCTCCGTCCTGCATGTGATGGCCCCGTGCAGGGCCAAAATGAGCTGCCCTTGCTTGTGGTGGTGCTGGGGCACTTCAGCCTCATAGTCACTGAAGTCGAGGTGGACGGCGAAGGCCGGACGATCCGACTGGTCGAGATCGACGTCGTCGTAGCAGGAACGCAGCAGTTTTGCGGTTTGGCCGGATTTAGAGATCATTTGGCATTATCTCCAAATTCGTGCGGACTGCAATAGTCTACCATCGGGCGATCAACAATCGAATGGAGACTGTCATGCGAATTTCTGTCGTCGGCGCAACGGGACGAATTGGCGCCAAGCTGACCCGGATCCTGCTGAGCGCCGGGCATCAGGTCAGAGCGTTGTCGAGAGGTGGCCCTGCGTTGGACGCACTGGTCGCGCTCGGAGCAGAGCCATTTCTGGGAAGCTTCGACACAGGAGCGGGAGACCTTGACCAATTTTTCCAGGGTGCCGATGCTGCGTTCCTGATGGTGAAGACCGATTGGAACAACCTCGAGGGACACTACCCTGCTGTTGCCCAGCGCTTCGTCGATGCGCTCGAAAAATCCACCGTCAAACTGGCCGTAAGCCTAACGGCCATGGGTTCGGACGTGAAGGGGACAACGGGTCATTTCGAGTCCTTCCACCGTCTGGACGAAAAGCTCAACGAACTCGGCCGTATCGATCTGGTCCACCTGCGCGCCGCGTGGTTCATGGAAAATGTGGCGGCGTGGACGGGGCCGGTTGCCAAATATGGTCGAATTGCCTGGTTCTGCAAACCTGATTTGAAGATGCCCTGGGTGGCGACCGATGACATCGCATGGCTGGCAGCGAAGGAACTGACCAATCCGACGGGCAGACACCGCGTCTATCGCGAAGTAGGCTCTGAAGATGTTTCGATGAATGAACTGGTCGCGATCATTGGCAAGGAGATCGGCGGGCCGGTGGAGTACCGATATATCGAGACGACCCGCAAAGACGTGGAAGCTGAATTTCTGGCGCGGTTCGGGACGCCGGAGAAATGGCAGGACGACACCCAGAGTGCCGACGCTTTGAACAATGGCATCGTAAGGTTCCATGGGGAGCACGAGGATCGCCCGAAATTGCCCACGACGATGGAGGCGTTCATTGGTGACGTGTGGAAGCCGCGTTACCTGGAGGCGGCCACAGCGGAAGACGAACGCGAGACGTTTTCCATGTGGACCGCCAAGGACTAGCTGGATGTCAGGCTGGTTTTTTTGAACCCTCCCGGCAATCTCGAGTCCTTGCTGGATGCTACCGCAAATTGTCATTTGCGGTAGCTATATGACCACGATGCGCAGCATCGCCATCAAACCGAGATAGCACCACGGCGCAACGGATCAGTCTTCATCTTCCACAGCAGCGCCCGGATAAGCTCAACGAGTCAAGTCAGAGGACTTCTGGTAGGGATCCAGCCTGCTGACTGTCGCTGCTCAGGATTTTAATGATCCGGTCATAGCCGTAGAGAGTAGCGAGGCTTAGTGGTGTCAGGCCCGAATGGGTTTTCAAATCACGGCGAGCACCGGCGCGTACCAGGGACGCAACGGCATCTACATATCCATGCCATACAGCATCGTGCAAAGCGGTCAGACCATTGTAAGGACCCTGCGCA
The DNA here is from genome assembly GCF_000271845.1 of Rhizobium leguminosarum bv. trifolii WSM2297. The sequence continues at coordinate 1,114,083 of NZ_JH719393.1, forward strand.
TCAAGCTCAACCTGAGTATCCCCCTCCTTTGTTGATGAGGTCAAAATATCGATGTGATCCGCCTTTCCGAAGTAGGCAGCATCGTGAAGTGGCGAACCACGCATGAGACCGATCGTACGGCGAGGATCTGCACCAGAATCCAGCAGTACGCGCACTATTTCGGCATGACCTTCGCGAACTGCGAGACCGAGAGGCGTGTAGTCGTCATCGAACGTCCCGGTTATTGGCACCCGAACCTCAAAATCAGCGCCATCTGCAATCAGCCGCTTCACCTCCTCAATATTTCCGGACTTGACTGATGAGACGATCGACAAGCTGGCAATGTGCTTTTCATCGGCCTGATCTCGTTCCTCAATCAGCGTTGCGATTGCTTTCAGGTCGTCATGCCTGGCGATTTCGAGCGCTGTCTGTTGCCAGTAATTCCTTATTGTGGTCCGAGCGCGCCGAGACAGCAAAACCCGCACGACAGATTCGTGCTTGTGAAGCACGGCATCCATCAAAGCGGTGTTGCCAAGAACTGGCGATTGCTGATCGATGAAGGCACCGTGGTCGAGGAGGATCCCGATTATGTCGGCGCTGCCGGACTGTGCAGCCTTATGGATTGCCGTTGCTCCCATTCGAGGTTCCGCCGCCAGTACGTCTGCGCCGGCAGTAAGCAGCAAAGCAACAGCTTGTGCCTGCCCAAGCGCAGACGCGATCATCAACGGCGTGAGACCATTGGTGCCTCGAGCATTGACGTCGGCCCCGGCGTCGATAGCTCCTTTGACTGAAGCAAGATCGCCTGTACGAATAGCGTGAGAAAGTATCATAGTCTCATGTTCCTTGATCGGTTAGACAGATACTGAAACGGTGGCGTTGAGGCCGTTCAGGAATCTGATAATTTCGGCATTCACGCGGTCGCGGGCCTCATGATGAGGCCAGTGACCTACACCTTCGAGCCGTATGACATCGACGAGTCCGGGCGCTGTCTCCCGCATCTCTTCAACAGTTGGTGGAACTGGATGGAACAGCCGACATAGCCCGTCTGCATCGCCCCAAATATAAAGCGATGGCTGCTTGATAAGCACATCCTTGTAGGCCGCGAGTTGCTCAAACGTCGCCTGCACCCCACGGTACTGGTTCAGACCGCCTCTGAATCCCGTTCGCTGGAACGTTTCGATGTTGTGCTTCACATAGGCTGGCTCGGCCCAGCTCGGCAGCACGTCGGGGGCAGGTCGAAACATATTCCGCTTTGCGTCGATGGGGTCCCAGCCGGTTCCTTCGGCGGGCTCGCCCGAGAGCCAATAAAGTGCACTGGAAATAGACTTGCTGGCATCACGGATTCGGTCATCCGTCTCCGGCTTCATCATGTCGAAAGCATAATAGAGATCGCCGAGACCGCGACTACGTAGCAAGTCCCATGTACTCAACTCCCCACGCGGCAGGAACGGGATGCTGAGCGTTATGATCCCGTTGAAACGATCTGGTCGCATGACCATTGCCCGTTGTCCGTGGTCGGCGCCCCAATCATGCGATACGATCGTTGCGGTAGGCACCTGCAATGCATCAAGGATGCCAATCAGGTCGCCAACAATATAGGCTCCGCTATAAAGTGCTGGATCGTCCGGGGAATAGCTGTCGCCAAAACCCCTCATGTCGAGCGCGATCGCGCGGTACCCGTTTTCTGCGACAACTTGCATCTGGCGACGCCACGTTTCCACAGTGTCCGGAAAGCCGTGCAAGAACAGCACGACTGGACCACGGCCTTGTTCAACGACATGGAAAGAGGCACCGTTGGCCTCAATTTGCGAATGGTGTACGGGATGATCCGCGCCGGCTGATACTTCATTAGGGGGACTCATTTTTTGCTCCAGGTTATGCTTGATCTGAGACTTGCGGCGCGTGTTGGATCGGCTCCAATTCAATGACTTCACCACCTGAGGCGCGAAGCCGCTCAAAGTATGTGGAGTGTTCGATGAGCTGGGCCGGGAAGTAGAGGCCCGGTCGAGGCGTATCACCTGCGAGACCAGCCAGGCGTTCAAGAACGAGCGCGACGCCCAGACCCGTTAGCGGCATCTGCCCACCGCGGTGAACGATCGCGTGGCGTTTCCGAAGTTGCTGCCCGGCGTGATCCAGGCCGAAAAGATTGATAATGATTTCAGTCGACACCGGTCCGCCATTCCGGCGGGCGGAACTCATTCCAATAGCCAGGTCGAACCGAATATCAGGTGCGCCAGTTGCGTTTGCCAACAACAAGACATCGTTTGGCGAAAACACGTTCGCATCCAACTCGGCCCCGTCGATTGCGCGAACCTTGGACCTGGTTTCGTCCCCACGGCACCACCGCCATGTACCAGCCTTTCTCATAAGAGCGGCAGTACCCGCTTGCATCTGGCGCTCAAGGTCTGCATTTGCTGCAGGCCCGAACGCATCCTGTTCGTCGAGCACCGCCTCGATGTGAATGTTTTCCAGGCGTCCAAATTCTTGGGCGAACAAGAGTGAAGGCACGCTTGTCGCACCAACGAGCCACTCTGTACCGAGGACGACAGGTGCGGCGGCAGATTTGTGCATGAATGTCGCAGTTTCCAGGCCCAGCTCGCTGATGCTTGGTGAGATGTTGACGTGCCCAACGCCCATTTGCTGGGCCCAGCGGAGAGCTGCCCCCGTCTGATCGGTAAACAGCGTCGCGACCGCCGAGACACGTTGCTCGCCTAGCCCCAAGTCAGAGGCAGTGAGGTCCACCACCATCGCAGACGCGCCGTTGACAGCTGCCGCTGCTCGTATCGCGCGTTGTTCGTCCCGACCGCAAATGAGGATTGGTACGTCGGAATGTTGGTCACGCAAGAAGCGTGTGGTCCATCGCCCGACCTCACCGGCCCCGCCAATAATCAGTATTGGCTCTTGCAGACTTCCAGAAGCTTGTAACATTGCGATACCTATGTTTTACTGGTTCCTACACATAGTAGGTTACTAAAAGTAGGTATGCAAGTGGAAAAGCCAAAAGTCGCTGTCGACAACAGGACTACAGGCCGACTTTCGAAGCCCGAACGGCGTCAGCAGCTCCTCGAGACGGCGCGCCTGATCGTTCGGGAGGAAGGTGCTGATCGGCTGACACTAGGCCACTTGGCAGTGCGTGCGGGCGTTTCCAAACCTGTGACTTACGAGCATTTCGAGACTAGAACGGGTCTGTTGATTGAGCTCTATCGATGGATAGACACCGAACGCATTTCCGCCTTTCGCGCGCTAATGGCTCAGGGGAACCGAACGGCAAACGAGACCGTGTCGGCTTTGGCAAAAACCTACTTGGCCTGCGGGGCCGACCAAGGTGACGAATTTCATGCTGTTGGAGCGGCACTTGCTGGAAGCGAAGAAAAGGCGGCTGTGTATCAAGAGTTAGTCGACGCGGTGAACGAGATGTTCGTGGAGGTTTTGAAGCCTCACTCCAACCTGGGGCCGGACACACTCGCCCTCGCAAGCTTGGCGTTGGTTGCGTCAGGAGACGCGCTGACAAATGCCATGAGTCGCGGGTCTTGCTCCGCTTTGGAGGCAGAAGAGGTGTTTACGAAGCTCATTGGCGCGACGATCCTAGATAAAGTATAAGGTTGAAACGGCGTCATTCGCTCCCAGGATACGGGGCACATTTTCATCGATATTTCGATAGTGCACGGAACAGCGGCTATGCGGCTTCCATATCGCAGTTGGCTACAACGGTGTTTTGCGCCATAGCTTTAACAGGCTGCGGAAAAAGGCCCTTGCTGCGAGCGGATTGCCGTGATTCCCTGCCTCAGTGATTGGTCGGCAGGAGCACGACATGCGCGGCAGTGATATCCAGACTGCGGGTCTGTTTTCTTATGTGAGCTGCGAAGCACGCGTTCCGACAAACCATCCGCTGCGGGCAATCCGCGCGATTGTAGACGAGGCGTTGGAGGTTCTATCGCCGGATGTCGAGGCGATTTATTCAGCGATCGGCCGCCCGTCGATCCCCGCCGGAGAAGCTGTTGCGTGCCCTATTGTTGCAGGCCTTCTACACGATCCGCTAGTCGCCGTGTCGCAAGGCCCGTTTGAGATCCCGTTGATTACCATATGATATTTCGGATATGGGGCTCGAGCAGCGGGATCATTTCCTTGACCTTCGGAGAGGAATTCCTCTGAGACGCGTATACAAGATAGCTCGGCCACGGGGCCGTTGACCACTCGGGAAGTACGTGCACCAACCGTTTTTTCGAAATGTCGCCATGAACCAAAGTTGGCGGCATGAGGGCAATTCCTTCGCCGGTCAAGGCGAGATGCTTGATCGCACCGACGGAGTTTGAGGAGATACGGGCTTGTGGAACAATCCTGGCTTTTTCGCCGTCGGCGGAAACCAGATTCCAGGTGGTCAAACGGTTGGTATCCTGCTCGGGCAAAATGACAAGACATTGATGAGTTTTCAGTTCGCCTGGCCGGCTAACCGCGTGTGACTGCTCCACGTATTGGGGAGCCGCAACCAGGATCAGTCCAGCTTCACCCAATCGCTTTGCCGTAAACCCTGCGTCTTTGAGCGGACTAGCCCTAATGGCGATATCGACCCCTTCGCCGACCAGGTCCACCAGGCGATCCGTCAAGAGCATTTCGACTTTCACGTCGGGGAACTTCTTCGTGTACTCTATCACCGCATCGCAGATCGACGCGTAGTCGAAGTCGACGGGCGCTGTGATTTTCAGGCTGCCCGACGGGTGCTGCTGAAACGACGAGGCTTGTGCGCCGGCGCTCGCCAGCGCAGCCACAGCCTGCTCCGCTTTCTCGAAAAATATGCTTCCAGCGTCCGTGAGACGGAGTTTTCTTGTCGTCCGCACGAGAAGGTTCACTCCAAGTGCTTTTTCGAGGTCGGAGACCTTATCGCTGACAGTCGAATTGGGGAGGTCCAGTTCCAGCGCGGCTTTCGTGAAGCTACCCAGCTGTGCGACCCGAACAAAAATCTTCGCGCCATTCAAGTCCACAGGCCCCTCCCACTCACTATCCGGCTGCCCGGATAATATAATCGGAATGTACGATCTAATCCACCCAGCTGTGGCGGTCTATCTCTTGCACTCGTACAGATCAGAAAATAAAATGTAAGGAAAACCGCATGTCACAGAGCCACACAGACAAAATCCAAATCGAGCAACTCATTGAAAAATATATCGCCGCACTGAACCAGTCGAAAGCCGAGGGGGTGGTTTCGTTGTTCACCTCTGATGCGGTGCTGATCGGAGCTGACGCTCCAACGGTGGAAGGGGCGGAGCAGCTTAGGGCTTTCTTCGATCACGGCTTCAGTTTGATAAAGCTCGAACCCAAAATCGACATCGACGAGATAATCTTCACCGGAGATTTCGCGTTCGCAAGATCGCATTCGCAGGTGCGGGTAACCGTATTACAGGCCGATCAATCCCATACCGAAGAGAATCGTGAGCTGTTCATATTCAGAAAGGACGGCGGCGAGTGGAAGATCGCGCGGTACATGTTCAACAAGGTGCCTCCCGCCCATTAACGGTGTGACGAGCTACCGTCTCAGAAACCGAGTGTTCGGGACGGTCTGCCACCCGTCTGCACCCAGGCCTTCCCTTCGATGCCGGTGATGTTCTGGAACGATCCCGATGGCGCCAAATATCGCGCCTCCTCCCTTGCAACCCGGCCCAGCCGGTCGGATCGGGCGCTGACCGTCAGAGCTAGGACAACCAAGCGTCGACACAGGTCGCAGGTGCTACTCTAGTGTCGGCTTACTTGCCGTCTCTTCTGAAGTCCTTCCGACAGTCGGCGGCCGGAACATGACATAAGCAAACAAAGCTCCTGTGAGAGCTATAGCTGTCAGTGCGAAAATAAATTGGTAGGACACGACAGGGGGGAGGGACATGTTGGCTATTTCGCCAAAAGCCGATGACGAGGCGGATACACCCAGAAACACCAGCGTATTGAGCGCTCCGAGGCCGACGCCCCGCATGTGATCCGGAATGAGCGTTTGGGCTTCAGTCATAACGAGAGGGTGGACATTTCCGATGGCGTAAAGGAAGGCCAGCGCTGCAGTCGCAAGCACCAGGCTAAAGTCGGGTGCGATCGCGATGAGCGTCGCGCAGATGGCGCCGCAGGCGAAGCTCGCGAGTATCAAGACGCGGGCCGAGATCAGCAAGAGCATCAGTGGCAGCAGGAAGGAAGTCGCTATGCCGAACAGGCTGACCGCCGACAGAATCAAGCCTATATTTCCGTTCTGGCCAAAGACGCCGGTGACATAGGGGCCCGCCCACGCGTTGCGAAACGTTCCTCCAAGCGACAGCGTAAAGCAGATGGGCAGAATATAGGACATCAGCATCGGCCACCGCATATTTTTACGCTTGGCGACTGGTCGAGGACCCCTTGACGTAGCCTCTCCAACCGTCAACGCGATCGCCACCGCGCAGGCGAGCATCACGCCTGCGGCGGACCAGCAAGCAGAACGCCAGCCGAACGTTGCCGTAAACCAGGATAGGGGTGACGCGGAAAGAAGTGCTCCGAATGAGCCTACCGAACTTACGATTGCGGCGCTATTACCAGCGCGGTCGGGAGGAAGCGCGCTTCCGAGGAAGTACAGGACCCCCATGAAGATCGGTGCGCATCCTATTCCGATAGCGGTTTGGCCGATCGCTGCTGATCCAAAGCCGTGCGCGCAGGCGAGAAGCGCAGACCCCGCGGCGCCGACGATCATCATCAGGGTCGTCGGCCAACGCACTCCCCATCGGTCGAAGGCAATCCCGACGGGAACCTGAAGCACTCCAAACGATGCGAAGAATGCTGAGACCAGCCATCCAAACTCTGCAGGGTCGAGCATGAGATCGCGGGCGAGAGACGGGCCGACTATACTGAAATAGCTTCGAAAATACATGCTCGCCAAGAATGCAGCGCTGAAGGCCATCGTGACTGCTCGCATTCGCGCCTCCAAACAACTATCCCGACGCGAGGATCGGGCTTCTATGAGGTGACTGAGCGAGAACGGTTAGAGCCAAAAATTTCCGCTAGAGATGGTTGCCCGAGCTGGTGTGGGCCTTCGTCACGCACATGTAGTTCCTGAGCTCTCCGCCTTCCGGAGGTACCAACTTTGGCGGGGCCAGATGGTTCCGAGAAGGCATCCTGCCATCGGACGAGTGGTTGCGAGAAAAGTTCCGGGCCGTCTCCGTTGCAGTCAGATCAGCAGCCGCACCAACGCCTCCACCGCCCCGGCCAGCAGCCCCTCGACGAAGAGCACACAGAACACGACCGGCGCCGCACCGATCCATGGCACCAGCGACAGCAGTGCAGACGCGCCGAGAACAGTAATGAATGCCGTTATCCGCGCTGGGCGATCAAGGGGAAGATAAAGTCAGCGAAATCAAGGCGCCCATCGCCGCCCCTATCAACGTCAACCCAAGCTCCGACTTGTTGACGCCAAGTGCAACCTGCAAATCCGCATCCTCGACAGCAGCGCCCCCAGCGACACAGTGAAAAGAAAAAAGCAGACATAGATCCGCTGCTGCGGCGCCATTTTCATGATGCAACTCCAGGTAAGCGCAATACGCGCTACTGGATCTGTGATGTCTATCTCAGAGGGCCGGAGATCGAAACTTTTTCTAAGGGATGCGTTGGAGAATGCGATCTTGGACAAGTGAAAGGCGCTAGACGCCTTCTGGAGCCCGCATTCGCCAGGCGGTTCGCCAAGAGACGTTGCAAGGATTGGCTGGCTCGTGTTTCCACCACGATCAGGGCTGATCCCATCTTGATTTTTCAAACCTGTTTCGCCATTTGATCGGCGCTAATTCGCTTTACTGGAGAATCCGAGCACATGACAAAGACTGCAGAACAGACCGCGGAAAGCCACGTCTTTGAGGCCGACGTTGCCCGCCTTCTGCACATGATGGTCCACTCCGTTTATTCGGATAGGGATGTGTTTCTGCGTGAGCTGATTTCGAATGCGGCCGATGCCTGCGAGAAACTTCGATATGAGGCGATCGAGACACCGTCACTCCTTGGGGCTGATGCCGAAAACCGGATCACGCTGACGCTGGATGAAGAGAACCGGCTGCTTGTCGTCGAGGACAATGGCGTCGGCATGAGCCGCGACGAAATGATCGAGGCGCTGGGAACGATCGCGAGATCGGGGACCCGTGCGTTCATGGAGCGAATTGAAGCGAACAAAGCCGCTGAAGGTGCTCAACTGATCGGGCAGTTCGGCGTCGGCTTCTATTCCTGTTTCATGGTCGCGGAGCGTGTCGATGTGATCTCTCGTCGAGCCGGAACGCAGGAAGCCTGGACATGGACTTCAGACGGCAAGGGAAGTTACAGCGTCAGCCCTGGAACCACCCTCACTGTAGCTCCATCCCGGGGAACACGTATTGTCTTGCATCTGATGGAGGACGCTAAGCAATATACGTCCCGCTGGACCGTCGAGCGTATCGTCAAGGAACAATCCGGCCACGTGCCAGTTGCGATACGCCTTGTCGAGAAACCGGGCAAGGAGCCAGTCCAGATAACGGACGGCACCGCACTATGGACGAAGTCGAAGAGCGATGTCAGCAAGGACGAGTATACAGACTTTTACCGTAGCGTCTCCGGGCAGTACGATGAACCAGCGCTGACCGTACATTTCCGTGCTGAAGGCCGGCAGGAATATACGGCTTTGGCGTTCATACCCGGAACGCAGCCTTTCGATATGTTCGATCCCGAACGCAAAGGCAGGATGAAGCTTTACGTCAAGCGGGTGTTCATCACTGATGATGCAGATCTGCTGCCGAGATACCTGCGCTTTGTTCGTGGGTTGGTCGATACCGCCGATCTCCCGCTTAACGTTTCTCGCGAGATGATCCAGGACAGCCCGATTCTGACGGCGATCCGCAAAGGCATCACCAGCAGGATCATCACCGCGATAGAGAAACTGGCCGAAAGTGACGCCGAGGCCTTCCTCAAGTTCTGGGAGAACTTTGGACCGGTCCTCAAGGAGGGCATCTACGAAGATTTCGAGCGACGCGCTCAGCTCTTGGCGCTTGCTCGGTTTCGAACGTCTGCATCGGACGACGGCTATCGTTCACTTGCCGACTATGTGAAAGTTGCCAAGGAAGGCCAGAACGCCGTCTACTATCTGGCGGGCGGCAGCCTCGATCAGCTCAGGGCATCACCACAGCTTGAAGGGTTCCGGGCGCGCGGAATCGAAGTGCTGCTTTTAACGGACTCAATCGACAGCTTCTGGACGATGAATGCTCCAGACTATGAAGGCAAGGCGTTCAAGTCCATCACGCAGGGTGCTGCGGATCTGGCACAGTTTGCAAAGCTTGATGGCCACACAACGCAGGTGGGGGATAACGACAGCGCGGCGACCTTCATTGCATTCGCCAAGGAGAAACTTGCCGGCCAGGTTGCCGATGTCCGCGCCTCCGACCGTCTGACGGAGAGTGCGGTCTGCCTCGTTGCGCCCGAAGAGGGCTATGACAGGCAAATGGAAAAAATCCTGCGAAACGCGGGTCACCTTCAAGATGCGGCCAAGCCGATCCTGGAGATCAATTTGCTGCACCCCTTGATCAAAGCGATTGCGAGCGTGGAGGATGACGCCCCGTACCAGGAGGACGCCGCGTTCTTATTGCTGGACCAGGCGCGTATTCTGGATGGCGATCGGCCGGTAGATCCCCGCCGATTTGCCGAGCGGCTTGCACGAGTCTTTCACAGGTCGGTGCCGTCCTAGCAACGAGGAAAGGGTGGGAGTTGCAGCGCCACAGCGGAGAGGGCTCCAGGTTTACGGTTTCCTTGCCGATCGGTGGGCCAGAAAATATATCCTCGTGGTAGACCGGCATCCGGAACAGGAACGCCGCCATCGGTTTTGAAGAAATTCCGCCTCCTTGCTGATGCTCGGGATGATCTCGAAACTTGTGTAGGGTTGGCGGTGGCACCCGGATCCCGCGGCTGAGAGCCGCATACTCGATCGGCTCGATATCGCCGGCTTTGTCTACCTGCCCTTGCGTAGGGGCGGCGTCCGCTACGGTGAATGTCGATGTCTCTTCGAACGCCCTCCTTCCCGCGCGAGCGTTCCTTTCGTCCAACGATCGTCGAGGCGAGGTCACCGCGCTTGCGGCGGACATCGGATAGATCATCGCCCTTATCCCCCGTTTGGAGCCTTTCAATTCAGCCCTGAAAGGCTCCAGTGCGCCGGGCTACTTGGCGACATGCCAAACTCCGCCGACGCCATCGCCGGTCATATCGCCAGGCTTCTTGTCTCCGGCGAAGGTGTAAAGCGGCTTTCCTGCGTAAGCCCACATCTCCTTGCCGTCGGCCGCCTTGACGAGTGACCATTCGCCTTCGGCCTTGGCCTTGGCGGCGGCGTGGAAGGCCGGCCATTTCTTCAGGCAGGCCTCGTCGCAGTTTGATTTGCCCATGGCGTCCTTGTCGAACGTATAGAGTGTCATCCCTTTGGCGTCTGCCAGGATCTTACCCATCTTCGTGTCGACCATTTTGGCCGGTTCCGCTGCAAAGGCCGAAAAGACGGTTGCAGCCAACAGGCCCATGGAGATGATCAGCGTTTTCATGAATACCTCCAGTTCGGGAGTGCCAGCGGGATGCTGGCAGGGTCCGGTGTGAGCAAGAAACGCTCCGGCGAGGTGGCGGTTCCGTGATCTGACTGACGGCGATACAGATTCCGATTTGTCTTGTGACCGGCAGAGGCGCGCGACGCCCAGTTGGCGTTCATCTGCCCAAAGAGCGGCGCCATGCTGCGCCGTTAGATGGTTGTCTGCAGGCCGACGGCAGCCCGAAGTAGTCCGTCGGATTTGCTTGCGTTCTGGGCAAGCGTGATGAACAGACGGTCCTGCCAAAACGGCATGCCGCCCTTCTTGGACGGAAGAAGCGTGCGGCGGGACAGGAAGAAGGAGGTCGAACTTCAAGCCGAGTTTGCAAACCGGACGAGGGGCCCAGCGCATACGGGAGCGACGGCGGCAAGCTGCCCACGTTGCAATCTCCTCCGAATCCAGTCATTGGGGTGCTGCTGCCGTCGTCCATCAGTGCAACCCGGGCCGGCACAGCCTTTAGGGCGCTCCGACATGATGTCGTAGAGCGCCCTTTCTCATTATTCGGTGCCTGGGGACATTCGGTGCCTCGGACGAGGCTCTGCGGATTCCTGCTGGGCATAAGCAAGCAGTCAGTCGTGGTGCTCGGGCATTTTCTTCAATTCGTCCTTCGTCCAGCTCGTGACGGCATGGACGTCGCCGTCTTCATCGCGCATGAATTCGAGATCAGAAATTGGAAACGGGGCATTTGAGCGAAAGAGGAAAAGGACGAGACCGCGCGGGGGCGGGCGATGTTGAGAGGCTTGCGAGCGCAGGACTCTCTCGTGCGGTCCCTACGAAATAACAACCGAGGACCTGTCTGGTTCCTGTACGCTTTCGGACAGATTACGTGCCATTCGGATCTCGTCGGCGATGTCAGGCTAGATAATCGGCGCCCATATCCTATGGTGGCCGGTGATGGGTTTCAGGGCCAATAGGAGGCGTCCTCGTCGGCACAGTCTTCAGGGCTTAAGCCTTCTGCATGGAGCGATAGCCAGTAAGCCCGCGCAACGGTCCGCGCATATTCAGAGGGTTCCTTGCCA
>NZ_JH719393.1:1125754-1208341 GCF_000271845.1 Rhizobium leguminosarum bv. trifolii WSM2297
TCCCAAATCCGTTTTGTGAAAAGGACGGTGAATTCGTCTTCGTCCAGCATCTGCAAAAAACAGAACCTCCGCAGCCGTCTTGTTGAGGATGGCGCAGAGTGCAGGGGGTGTGCAGGGGCCTGGCCCTCTGCGCGATCGGCAGTACATAACATCGATGAGTGACGATAGTTCCGGTACGCTTTCGTCCACAAAAAGGCCCGCGAGGTCGCGGCGAGTCAGCGTGCATGGGAAGGGGACGAGAGGCTGCGAGAAGTCGGCCTTGCCCGTCCTCGCGCGTTGAACATGCCGACGCGCGAGAAAAGTTCCGGGGCCGCAACTGCCGTCAGATTATCAGCCCCACCAAGGTGTCCTCGTCCTTCACTCCATGCTGAAACGATTGGATAATTCGGCTAGCCAGTTCCTCGCGGTCCCGGTCGGTGTTGAGTTGTTTTACCGAAATGACGTGATTGTAGACCCTCTGGCAGAGGGCGACCGCGGCGTCGTCCAGCGCGGTGTGTGATACATCCAACGGGAACATGATCAACCTCATTTCCCCCGGCCGATGTATGAGAGGAGTCGGAGAACGCCTCTTCAATTGCAAGAATGGTACACATGAGTGAGCTACGGCGCGTAGTGGCGGCGTGGGTCATAATCAATCTTGGTCAATTGCTATTTAAGGCATTGCTGATGAAGTTGTGGTATGACAAAGCCTCGCAAACCTTCACAGCCGCTGCTCGGTGACGTTGATGCACCAATCAGGAGCAAGGCGCGCCGCCGCCGAGATCCCGCTCAGCCGCACCTCCTCCTGGATCCTATGCCAGCGCGCATCGAACCGTGCCTGGCGCAGCTGAAGCCGCGTCCACCGAAAGGCCCGCGATGGGCCTTCGCGGTTAAATTGGATGGCTATCGAATTGTCGTTCACATCGAGCCGTCCCGCGTGCGTATCCTCACGCGCGGGGGCCATGACTGGACGCATCGTTTCCCTGCGATCAAACAGGCGGCCGCCTGGCTTCCCGTTGGCACGGCAATCCTCGACGGCGAGGCCGTGGTTCTCGACGAGCAGGGCCGGTCGGATTTCGGCCTGCTGCAGCAATCACTCGGCGGTCGCGGCGGCCAGTTGTCGAGTGACGCCATCTTCATGGCTTTCGATCTTCTATATTTCGACGGCCACGATCTCAGAAATTCCGAACTCGACATGCGCCGGCATCTGCTCGAGGATTTGGTGCCGGCCGGAGGGCAGGGCGATATCCGGCTTTCCGAGGAGATTGAGGCTGACGGCGATGCCCTTCTACGCATCGCCTGCGAACACGAGCTTGAAGGCATCATCGCGAAAGACCGCAACAGTTCGTATCGCAGCGGGCGCCTCGGCGACTGGCTGAAGATCAAATGCATCCAGAGTGATGGCTTTGTGATCGTCGGCTATGAGCAGTCGACCGCATCGTTCGGCGGCATCGGGCGGCTGCTGCTCGCCGCGCACAAAGGAAACGAGCTCGTGTATGTCGGGGGAGTGGGGACCGGCTTCGACGAACGTTCCGCCGTCGAGCTCCGGGAGCAAATGGACAAGCGGGTCATCGGCAAGCCCGCTGTCGACACCGGTAGGAAGCGAAATGCAGTCTTCATCCGTCCGGAGCTGGTTGCCGAAATCGAGTACCGAGCCTGGACCCATGTCGGGAAGCTGCGGCACGCCTCATATAAGGGGCTCCGGGATGCCGCCGATGAGGCGGAAATCTATGATATTCCTTTCAATGCTTCTCGGATGTAGGTGATGACTCCGGGATGGCGTGTAACCGCAAAGCTTGCCCGGCCGTATAGTTTTGCGCGAACTCTTCGTTTCCAAATTCACGTTCACTGTTCTTGCCGCATTCGGCTATTTACACAATCCATTTTCCATCGCGTTCGAAAACCCCCACTGAATTCGCGCTCATCGCCCAACCTTCTTAAAGCCTTCGGCCCGCTCTTCCGCCTGCCGAGATTGTACAAAAATGGGTGCACCGAGTCGTGTCGCCTTTCATGCTTGCGACGTGTGGAGAGAAAAGCATGGAATCCTCGATGCGAAGTCTTGCAGCCTCGGATGGAAAACCTTCCCGATTGCGAATCGGAACATTTTCTCGTGGTGCGTACAGCTTGCGAAGCGAGAAGACTGCAGCGGCGAAGGACGAACCGTAGAGCTTCCTGAAGTAGGGCTGTCCTACAAACGTGATGCAGCCTGGTCTCGTCATCAGCAAGAATACAGTGACCAGCATCGTCCAGTGCTTCCGCCCTGAAGACCCCTAAACTTTGCAGTCCAGCATCCATTGAACCCCATGCCGATCCGTGAGCTTGCCATAGTAGCTCCCCCATGGCTGCATCGCGAGTTGTGTCGTCACCTTGCCGCCGGCTGCAAGCTTCGCAAACAGGTCCTTGGTCTTACCGCGATCGTCCATGATGAGAATATGGGCCGAGCCTCTCATCGGCTCGGCGTCGTGATTGTCCGAGGCGAAGAACAGTACTCCCGGCCCCTCGAAACGCGCATGCATCACCTTGCCCTTCATTCCCTCGCTCGCGAGTGGAATGCCGTGATCTCCGTGACGCATCAGCGTCGTTATCCGGCCAAGGCCGCATTCGGTGTAGAAAGCAAGCGCAGCATCACACTGCGTGGTGAAGAATAGGTAGTTGGCCAGTTGCATAGAACAAGCTCCCATGGTCGCCGGGCCGAACGGCCCGGCCTTTCTCGATGTCCAATGCCGTTACGCAGCAGACCCGGTAATGGCGCTGACAAGGTCGGCGTTGTCATAGCTACGCCCGGCAATCCCCCATGCCCCCTCGGGTGCATAAACAATGTTCGACCAAATATGTTCGCGTCGGAGCCGCCCTCCTGCGGCTCGTTCGACCACGTCGGTTGCCTTCTCGACGAACATCCTCTTAGCTTCCGGCGTCGCCAGTGCGATCTCGGGCAGTTTCAGCTCGACGAACGCCGCCTCCGCTGGTTTTCCGGCCACTAGGACGTGTTCTTTGGGCAGGACGTTAATCGAGCCGACGACATTTGCCGTCATGAACGCATTTCCGTTGAGGCCAGATACTTCGAGGACGGTCTTCGTGAGCCCTGCAAATGCCTCCGCTTGCGCGGCAGGCGACAGCAGGCCTTCTGGTATGGTCAGTGTGATGGGCATGGTCTCTCCTTGTTTTACGCGTGTCCGGGTGCGATATGTACCGAACGCTCTCTATCAATAGAGAGCGAAAGCTCTTTATGCAATGATAAAGAGTGATTTCTCTTTATGAGGTTTCATATGCGTTACAGCGCCGAGCATAAGAAGCGTACCCAGGCTAAAGTCATCGCCGCAGCCGGCCAGGTGTTCCGCAAAGAAGGCTACGGCGGTGCCGGCATCGACGCGCTGACAAAGGCGGCCGGTGTGACGAACGGTGCCTTTTACGGGCATTTTCGATCAAAGAGCGAAGCCTTCCGCATTGTCGTCCTAGCCGGGCTGGAAGAGTTGCGGCTAGGAATTTCAACCCTTAAGGCCGAACAGCCGCAGGGCTGGCTGAAAAAGTTCGTCAACTACTATTTGGGATATAAGCGGACATGCAGTCTCGGCGAAAGTTGTGCGTTGCCGAGCTTGTCGGGCGATGTCATGCGCGCCGACAACGAAACCCGAAGCGCCTATACCGAAGAACTGCAGCATCTCATCGCCGAAATCGCTGCAGGCCTTCCAGAAGACGCGCCAATCGATCCTCAGGGAGATCCGCGGGATGATCGGGCCATTCTGTTACTCGCCCTACTTACCGGTGGTGCAACCCTCGCTCGGGCTGTATCGGACCCTGCGCTATCCGAGAAGATCGCGAGGCTTGTAACGACGGAGGCGCTGCATTGGGCCAGTCCAGAAGCATGAGGCAGCATGCCAATGAGTTGATGATATTCCAAAAGCCGCCGAGTCAAACGCCTCGAGCGTCATTCGCCCCAGCCGGACGGCGCCTGTCCGATCGGCAGTGGTCTGCGATGCCGATCAGATTGAACCACCGCTAAGCATATGTTGATCGTAGTCATCACCTCGCGCAACGCTCGTCCGCAATAAAGATTCTGGCAGCCTCTTCGGCACGCCAATGCTCATCAAGATGTCAACGTCGCTGCGCGGCAAGCCGGACGGTTGCACCAGCGGCAGGGGGAGCCATTGCTTTAGCCGCCGAGCGAAGAATCGCGGACTGGTTTGAGACGGCGTCATCGAGCCTGAACTGGCCTACGAGCTCGCGAAGCTTCTGGGCTTCCTGAGCAAGAGAGGTGGAAGCGGCCGTCGATTGTTCTACCATGGCCGCATTCTGTTGCGTTGTCTGATCCATCTGATTGACTGCAATGTTGACCTCGCTCAGGCCGACCGACTGCTCTTTGGCAGAGGTTGCGATCGCATCCATGTGCTGATTGATCTGCGTGATGAAGCCGCCGATGGTCGTGAGAGCTTGGCCGGTGTCACGCACGAGTTTGACACCGCTCTCCACCTCCTGCGAGGAGTTTTGAATGAGGCCCTTGATCTCCTTGGCCGCGCTGGCGGAACGCTGAGCAAGTTCTCGCACCTCCTGAGCAACGACGGCAAAACCCTTGCCTGCTTCGCCGGCTCTCGCCGCTTCCACGCCCGCGTTGAGGGCGAGAAGATTGGTCTGGAAGGCGATTTCATCGATGACGCTAATAATGTTGGAAATCTGTCGCGACGAGGTCTCGATGCGTTCCATTGCCTCTTCGGCGTGGGAAACCACTTCCGCGGACATCGCAGCGCTTCGGTTCGCCTCCGTGGCCACTCTACGGGTCTCTTCGGTGCGCTTGCTCGAGTTCGCCACGTTCGCGGTAATCTCTTCGAGTGCGGCGGCCGTCTCTTCAAGCGAGGCTGCCTGCTGCTCGGTGCGTTTGGAAAGATCACCCGCTCCCGAGGAGATTTCCCGGGTGCCATCGTCAATCGTGGTTATGCTGTTGGAAATCGACATCAGCGCTCCACCAAGCTGGGTGACGGACTGATTGAAGTCGTGGCGCAAGGCTTCGAAGTCGGGAGCGAACGCATCATCCAGCCGGAAGGCAAGATCGCCGGCAGCAAGCCGTCTCAAACCGGCTGCCAGACCCGATGTGGCAACGCGCAACCGCTCGGCGGCATCGGATTCGGCTTTTTCCTGGGCGGCGATGCGATCGGCCTCCGCCTGCTTCCGGCTTTCCTCCGCTTCCATCTCCATTCGCTTGTTTGTTATGGCGGCCTGGCGGAATATCTCGACCGCTCCAGCCATGGAACCGATTTCGTCGGCACGACCGGCAAACGGAATCTCGGAACTGGTGTCGCCCTCTGCTAACTGCCTCATCGAGGCTGTGATCTGGGTCACGGGGTTGGCAATGCCTGTCAGCACGAAGGAAATCGCACCGACGACGAGCAAGCCCGCGAGACCAATCGCGGCAAAGAGGTAGAACTTCACCGACGCGTAGGTCGTCCTGCTCACGTCGGCAGCCTGTTTGCTGCCGATAACATTCAATTCGACCAGGGATGTCGTCAGTTCTTTCAGCTTATCCGAGTAGGTCCGCATCTCTCCGCCGAGATATTGGCCGGCTTCTCCGATCTTGTTCGCGCGGGATAGGGCGAGAAGCTGCGGCCTGCTGGCGATGTAACTCTCGAAGTTCGCCCTTATTCCGTCGATCAACTGGCGTTCGCGGTCCGATGAGGCCAACGGAAGATAGGCGTCTATCGATTTGCGAACCGTATCCTCGGCGACGATAAGGGCCTCTTCGCGCGTTTTCTTGTCAGCTTCCGTCTGTGCGATAATGTGGTCGCGATAGGCGACGCGCAAATTCGCCATGTTGAGATTGATCACCCGGGATGCCTGTACGCTCGGCAACCAATTCGTGGCAATTTCTTCGGTGGAACCGTTTGTCTTGCTGAGACCATCGATCGCAAGATACGCGACGATGCCGAACAGAACCGCTACGCCGATGAAGATCAGCAGCAGGCTCGACTTTATGCTTGGACGACGCATTGAAAGACCCCCAACTTCCAGCGCTCCGCCGGATTTCCTAAGAAGGATGTACCACGGCTAATTTAATAAATTACTCATGTGTAACGCGACGTTTACCATGACAGCTGGCGCCGTTGACGTGTTCGGGGATGTCGCCCATGTTAGGGCTGGCTCAGGCGTGTGTCTCGGCTTCTTTGCCTCGCTGGCGCTGCTGATGGCAGTTGGTGCCTCTTACGAGGCAATTTCGCGCCACCGGGGGGCGGCCGTTTCAGACGGCCCCGCTGCCATCCGGCCTGTCGGATTTCCGTATCGTGTTAAGTACAAGACGGTACGAGCCCTTCACCAGATCGCTCACGACGCTGTCGGTGATCCCAGGGCCCGCACTGATCGATATCCAATGGTCTTTGTCGAGATAGCGCCCCGCCGTCACCGATTGGAAACGGTCGCTCAACGCGCTCCGCTGTTCCGGCTCGACCTTTACCGTGATGATCCGCTCATTGGGGTCGTCGGTCACGATAAGAAACACTTTGTCGCCGACCTTGTAGACGTCCAGCTTCTCAACGAAAGGGCGCCCGTGGCTAACGCCCGGCATGGACGCAGCGACCTTGCGGGCTAAGGGCTGTATTTGCCGGGAAGTCAACCGGCGTTGCTTCGAGCCGTCTGCAGCGTGCTTGCTTGATGGCAGCTTGGACCGTACCAAGCGATAGGACTCACGCACTTCATTGTCGACCAGTTCCTCGGTGACGCCTTCGCCCGCAGTGATCGATATCCAATGCCGCCTGTTCAGGTGATGGCCGGGCGAATATCCGTCCCCCCACCTTGTAAACCTGCCGGCCGGATGCGGATGCAGGCTCCGAAACGGCGTCGTGGAGCTGCTGGGCAGATTTGTGCGCGACGGCGATGAGTGATTTCGGGTCCATTTGCCCTTCTGGCAAATGCAGATCAGAGGTCCGATCTGGCAGGGGCGTATCAATCTTTAGACAACAGTATCAGGAAATTTCTTATCCATGGGGCGTATGAAGGACCAGGTAGAATGAATCACGCGCCACTCATCTTCTTCCTTCTGAAAAACCTCGACCACATTATACTCCATATCTATCAGATTTGTTTTTGAGAAAAGCTGATAGGTAAGAACCGCCATGTCTTTTACTGCCTGCACTCTTGGGGATTGAAAATCATAGTGCTCAGCGAACAACTTGCCATGGATAGAGCCTAGAAAATTTTTGATCGTCTCTAATCATCCACGCGCTCCGTAACCACCGCATCGAAATAAGTGAAGCTGCGCGTTGACCATAGCGTCTCGTATCCCGAAGTATCGCCCTTGAACCACTTATCAATAGCGGCCTTTTCCAGCCCGATAAGATGATCTGCTAGCACACGCTCCTCGCTGCTGTGGTCATGCTCGTAGGATTCTTGCGACTTAGACATAAGGCGTTCCTTTCAAAGTTACTCTTCGACAAGTCGAACCGCCGCGATAATCCGGTTCCGGGCCCACGGCTTCGATTTCCGGGAAGGGGATCCCTAGAAAGAGATGTCGACTGGACCAGGTCCTAACGACTGTCATTTTTACCTGCCCGAGATGAGGCTCAATGGCAATTATCGACTGATCGCTTGACTATAAAGGCGTAGAACGAGCAAACTGTGGTATAAATCGGACAGATTTAGCTGTAACTGCATAGGCGGCCGATACGGAGAGCGTCGCAAAATGGTCCAGCCTGGCAAGGTCGATATCCATCACCTGAGCTTTCACCCCGCAAAGCCCCATCCGTACGATCTCGAAGTCTTCAGCGTGTCCGACCTCAAGCGGCGGACAGCGGCCGCGGCCATGCGTTGGACCTATAGGTACGAGTTTTTCATGCTGATCTGCGTCACCCGTGGCGAATGCGTTCAGATCGTGGATTTCCAGCCTGTTTCGTGCAGTGCCGGGACCTTTCTGGTGCTGCGGCCAGGCCAGGCTCACAATTTCGGAAGCGACGAAGAGTGGGATGGGTGGATAATTCTATTTCGCCCCGAATTCCTCTTGCCGGCCGTTTCACTCTCCCGTGATCTGCGCCAGATGTTCGATCTCGAACGCCTGCCGGAACGTCTCACGCTGACTGAACGGCGAGCTCGATCGCGCGGCCCATTCGATTCTGCGGATGCGCGACGATTCATTGATCGGCGCCTCACCATCCAAGGGCGGCGGCTCTGCAAGCGAGCTCACGGCCAATGTTCAGGCCCTGCTGCGTTACCAGTTTTATGCCCTTGTAACCTGGTTGACCGTTATTCATGGCGAGCGGCGGACGCAAAATTTGGGGGATTCGACCGCCTTGCAACGCTTCAGGCGCTTTGAGAAACTGGTAGAGCAGCGCTTCGCCGAGTGGAACCAGCTCAGCGATTATGCGTCTGACCTCGGCTGCACCGAAAAAAGCCTGACCCGCGCCACCCATCTGGCAGTCGGCATGAGCGCGAAAGCGTTTATTTCGAAACGCATCAATCTCGAAGCCAAGCGCCTGCTCGCCCATACGGACCTGCCGGTTGGTATCATTGCGGAAAAACTGGGATTTCAGGAAGCTACCCATTTCAGCAAATTCTTCAAGCGTGAGGTGAGTTGCACTCCGAAAGAATTCCGAGCTCTAAACACTCACCTTGTTACTCGCGACACCGCGTAGGCCGGAGTGTCGAGCGGGCCAATTTCGACCATCGCTGCAAGAGGCACGGCGGGAGACGCAGGTAGCGCTGGTTTATCCAAGAGAAGGCGGCAGTGAGGGTGAGCAGTAGGGCGATGAGATCGAAGACGGACAAGAAGCGTTTCCCCAAGGTTCGCAGGTGCTGAATCGCGTCAGATCACCGTCTGAAGGCCAACTCCGACGACTCGGCCGATTGGAAGTCGGAAATAGTCTGTTGCATTTCCCGCGTTCTGGGCAAGCGCGATGAACAGTCGGTCCTGCCAGAATGCCATTCCACCCTTCTTCGAAGGACCGATGGTCCGAGATCCAATTTCACGACCATGATTTGATGGTCTACATAGCTCCTTCAAGACCGCCGAAGCCTCCCTTTTAAAGACCTGCCTTCGATCAAAGTCTAATCAAACGGATAACCTGATCTGAAAACCGGGCTGATAGGTTGAAGCTTCTTCGAGATAGAGCGCGATGATCCTTAAGTTGCAGAATGCCATACTTGAAATGATCGCCAAGGGCGAACCCTTGGGAATTACGATCGAGCAGCTCTGTCGCAAGGTCGAGAAGGTTGCTCCCAGGGTCACCGCGTCAGTGCAGAGGTTCGACGGCGGCCGTCTCCACGGCCTGGCAGGTCCCTCTCTGCCATCGCAATATCTAGCGGCGATCGACAATCTTGAAGTCGGCCCGCTGGTGGGCTCCTGCGGCACTGCTGCGTATCTCGGAGAAACGGTGGTCGTGACAGACATCGGGTCCGACCCTCGCTGGCATGATTTCAAAGCCTTGATCATGCCGCTTGGGTTCAAAGCCTGCTGGTCCAGTCCGATCAAGAGTGGCGAGCGCGTCGTCGGGACTTTCGCCTTCTACTATCGGGAGCGCACCGGCCCCAGCGCTGCCGAACAAGAGCTTGTCGACGCCTGTGTTCACCTGTGCTCGATCGCGATCGACCGGGAAGAAAGGGTGATGGAACGTCAGCGCCTGATCTATAGGGACGCTCTGACGGGTCTATCCAATCGCGCGCGCTTTGATCAGTTACTTACGAAAGATCTTTCGACATCTGGTCGCGCCTGGGGCATCTTGCTCGCCGACGTCGACAATCTGAAACTGGTGAACGATACCTTCGGTCACGCCGCGGGTGACGCGTTGATCAAGGTCGTCGCTGACCGAATTTCGGCCGTGGCCGGCGCGGAAAGCGCTTTCCGGCTCGGCGGAGATGAATTCGCAATCATTGTGTCTGGCGAAAAAGGTATCGATCTTAACGCCAAAGCTATGAAAATCCTGGAGGCTCTTTCACCTCCTTGTTCCTGCGACGGCCACGTCATTTTTCCCGCCGCGACGATCGGCGGTGCGCTTGCAGAGGAGAATCAAACTCCAGATGAGATCCGCCGCAACGCTGATGTCGCGTTGTATCACGCGAAGGAGCGCAGCCGCGGCCAGTTCGTGGAATTTTCTCCCGGCTTGGGCACGGCATTGATCCGGCGGTCCAGAGCAGTTCGGGATGTTGGAGTGGCACTCGCAGAGGATCGGATCGACCCCCACTACCAGCCGATCGTCCGCCTCGATACGCATGAGGTTGTCGGGTTCGAAGCGCTGTGCCGAATGACGACGGCATCCGGCGAACTAATCGCCGCTGCCCATTTTCGGGAAGCCACCAAAGACGCACATGTCGCAGCTGAATTGACACAGCGGATGTTTACGCGGGTTGCAAGCGACATTCGCCAATGGCTCGACAGTGGGCTTCCAGTGCAGCATGTTGGCATCAACCTCTCGGCCGCCGATTTTCGCGGTGGCAATTTACGAGACCGGCTTTGCCAGATCTTCGGCTGCGCTGACGTTCCTCTAAAGCACATCATTCTCGAAGTGACCGAATCCGTCTATCTTGGGCAACGGGACGACGTGGTGGCGAAGGAAATAAAAGCCCTTCGCTCGGAAGGGGTGCGGGTCGCCCTCGACGATTTTGGAACCGGTTACGCATCCCTGACCAACCTGCTGACTACCCCGGTCGACGTCATCAAAATTGATAAATCTTTTGTTGATCGGATGGTGCCAGGTGATGCAGGGTTGTTCATCGTTGATGGCCTTATGGGGATAGCCCGCAACCTCGGGATCCGGGTGGTTGCAGTGGGCATTGAGACGGAATCGCAAGTCCATCAGGTAAGCAAGCTCGGTTGCATCCTCGGTCAAGGATACCTGTTTTCCAAGGCCCTCGATCGCACCCTCGCCGCGCAAGTTCTAGAGCAGCGCGGACAGCGGCTCAGTGAAAGCAAACCGCCCGCGAAAGCCGTTGGACAATAGAAGTGGAGACTTGGTGCCATGCACAAAACGTTCAAGCTTTTCATTTAAGGCTAACGCTAACTACTGAAATCACTTTGAAGGCCAGGCGATGCGAAAGAGGATACAGGTTGGCCAACTTCGTGTGGGAATGTATGTCGAGGATTTGGAGGTTGGGGGAGAGCGCAATATTCGGCGGTTTCAGCCATTCCTGATTTCATCCGCCAGCGACCTCGAGCGACTTGCAGCGAGCCACGTTAGGACCGTTGTGATCGACGTCTTTAAAGGCGCCGACGTGGAGTCGAGCGTATCGACGCATCGCAACGGACGAGAGGCGTTCGAGGCTCACCTTCTCACTATTTTCTGTGCGAAGGACATTGACCGGGCGCGGCAATCTATCGAGGAGATCGGTCCACACATTCGGCACATGCTTTCCGACTCCCGGATCAAGGGGTGCTTTGACGGTGAAGTTGCGACCTCTGCGGTGGAGCAGATCATGTCTGCCGCCTTGGACAATGCAGGTGCGTTGATTGCGGTCTCAAGGCTCAAGGAGAAAGACGAAACAACCTTCCTCCACTCGCTTGCCGTGAGCGCTTTGATGGTCACTTTCGCGCGTGGCCTCGGGCATCGAGAGGAGGACGTCAAACTCCTGGGACTGGGCGGACTAGTTCACGACTTGGGCAAGATGGCCCTCCCGGATGACATCTTGACGAACACGGGGAGACTTTCGGCCGAGGAGATGGAGCTCGTTCGAACGCACCCTCAGCGAAGTTTTGAGATGATTTCAGCAACTGGCCAGTTCCCCCCGGAAGTGCTCGATATTTGCCGCTTTCATCACGAGAAATACGATGGCTCTGGGTATCCCGACGGTCGGTTAGGAAAAACCATTCCCTATGCAGCTCGGCTTGCGTCCATTTGCGATGTCTATGAAGCTTTGACGACCATCAGACCTTACAAGCGTGCGTTTTCTCAGTCTGAAGCCATTGATATCATGATGAACTCGCCGGGCCACTTCGACAGCGTGCTGCTCTCAAAGTTCGTTTCGAAAATGGTGATTGGCGGCACGATCCGTTAGGGACGGCTCCGGTCCTGGACAGACAAGTTCCGGCTAGCCGTGCGACGAAGGCCTACTTCCACGTCGATATTGCCGAGGTGCAGACGGCCGAGGGAAACTCTATCTTCGTGGCTGAGAGGATAATGTATCCGTCTGGTTCCTGTACGCTTTCGGACAGATCATAGGGTCGGAAAGGGGATGTCAGGTGAGCTGATCGGCACCCTATTAGGGACGGTGATAGGCTACGGGCCAATATGAAATGACCTGGTTGTAGACTAACTGGCAGAAGGCGACGTCAATTTGTCCAACAAAGGAGGGTCTCAAAGGCGACGGAATCTTAAATACTACGCCTTAAGATTTGCGGCTGCCAGTTGGCCTTGTATCAACCGCATGGAAGAAAGAATTGGTGGATGCCCGAAACTACTCGCCGAATGGAAGAATTTGCCGCAGCAAAGTCCTTCAGCGAGGGGCGCGACCATACCGCTGACGGAAATCTGAGCGAAAAACTGAGCAGCATGGAAGCGGCACTGGATCGGGATCCCGAAGGCGTTTCTATATTCAACCGGGTGGGTCGGCTAGACTACGTCAATCCGTCTTTCTGCACGATTTATGAAATTTGCTCGGCCCGAGACATAGTTGGGCTGTCGGTCAAAGAATTGGAGACGCTGGTGGCGCGGGCACATCTGAGCCAGAGCCGGCCACAATGCCTTTTCGCTCCGTCGTCCGAAAGCCGCCAAAGCAAAAACCCTGAGCGCATGTCGATAATCCTCCAGTCGGGTCGGGGCGTAAAGATCTGCCACTATCCCTTTGAGAGAGGTGGATGGATTTCCCGACACGTCCTGGACGATGAAATGAAATCCAGAAACAAGCCAACCGAAGAGCTCATTTCGCTTCAAGCCCTCATAGATCAGCTGCCTGATTATCTATGGGTAAAGGACACCTTCAGCCGCTTCGTGGTTGCCAATCTAGCCCTCGCCCTGGATTGTGGCCGTCAGCGGTCCAGCGACTTGATAGGGTTGACGGACTTCGACTTGCATGAGGCTCACAAAGCGGCACATTTCAAATTGAAGGAAGAGGAAATTCTTCGCACCGGTACGCCGATGCTGGACGAGGAAGAGGCCATCGTCGACGCATGCGGCCAGGAAAAATGGCTCTCCTCAAGCAAAATACCACTGCGAAATGGTTCAGGCGACATTGCCGGCCTCATCGGCGTTGCGCGTGACATCACAGCACGAAAAAAGGCCGAAGAATTGCGGCAAAAAGCGAAGGACCTCGAAGAAAATTCGCAACAGCTGGAGAAAGCGCTCGATCAGGAGCGGCGCGCCAGCGCGCTGCAGAGGCAGTTTGTCTCGATGGCAAGTCACGAGTTCCGGACCCCGCTTGCAATAATTGACGGCGCCGCGCAGCGGCTTGTGAGACGTAGCGGAGAGCTTTCGTCGGATTTCGTCGCGGAAAAGTGTCAGCACATCCGCCGGGCGGTCAACCGGATGGTCGAGTTGATGGAAAGCATTCTGTCAGTCGGGAGGTTGGAATCCGGAACAATCGGGATAAAGTTCGAAGAACTTCCGCTAAGGGATCTGGTCTCCCTTTGCTGCAAGCGGCAGCAGGAACTGGCTGAGAACCACCGCATCTCGACGGAATTCGGGGAATTGCCGAAGATGATCGTGGGAGATCGGTCTGCGCTCGAACAGGTGATCACCAATCTGCTGTCGAATGCAGTCAAATATTCACCCACCTCACCGCAAATCGACATTCGATGCTGGCAAGAAGGCAATTGTGTTCATGTCGCTGTGCAAGATTACGGGATAGGCATCGATCAGGATGATCTGCCGAAAATGTTCGAACGGTATTTTCGAGCGAGGACATCCACCGGAATAGCAGGCACTGGCATCGGTCTCACTCTAGTCAAGCAAATCGTCGAACTCCACGGTGGCCGAATAAGCGTCGTAAGCCACAGGGGAGAAGGCTCCAGGTTTACGGTTTCCTTGCCGATCGGTGGGCCAGAAAATATATCCTCGTGCTAGACCGGCATCCGGAACAGGAACGCCGCCATCGGTTTTGAAGAAATTCCGCCGTTGTTCCTCCTTGCTGATGCTCGGGCATGATCTCGAAACTTGTGTGGGGTTGGCGGTGTCACCCGGACCCCGCGGCTGAGAGCCGCATATCTCGATCGGCTCGATTATACCGGCGGCTACGTGTCACTCGGAATGGGCAGTGCCGGTCGAGTAGGAGACTTCGAGCTTTCTTTCAACGCCGACAAGAACTACTGCCGAGCGCTTTCGTCTGAAACATGTCCGTCATCGACCCCTTCGCAGGCTTCAAAGGCCGCGATGTAAGCCTTTCCGTCAGATACTGGCCAACGGGCCGACAGGAGATCGAACGCCTGTTCTGCCGATCTTACGGTGAGCGACTTTCGCAGGTGCAAAAAACGACACTCGTCCACAAGACACATGCTCCATCGCTGGCGTGAAACCCGCCAAACGGAGCGCCCGCTATCCCCCAATTTGAGTCTACGACGAAGGGTCCTCGCGCTTATTTTCAATCATTCGGAGGTCCAGTGCCTGTCGCAACTGGCACGCTGACAGGTCTGTGTTTGCACTTAAAAGATCAACGGCGGCAGCGTATGCGGCTTGCGCGCAATCCCCGCCTGCGTCGAGGGAGTTCGCGCCGCACCAGTCGGCTATTACCTTCGCGAGCATCTCTATGTGCCGCTCGGAGAGTTCCGGAAGATTTAGGAGGTTTAGAGACATTATCGTGGCTCACCTGAGGCAAGAGCACGTCTGATCTCCCAATCGGCCTCGCCCTGCTAAGATCGCCGTCCGGAGTATTCTACGCTTATATTGCGCGATGGTATGATGGTCCGCATTGAGCCGAGGTCGGAGTGGCAGCGACCAATCGTATCAGTCCAACGGCTGCGTTACTGCTGAAAATCAACTGCCCCCGAATATGGCCGACAGTACCCTTCCTGGTGTCGCCGCTTCACAACCCCGACCAGCTACGTCATGGCACCGAATTTCTGAAAGGCCGATCACCGTGCCAGCGACTTTCCAGAGAGCAGTTGCCAGATGCGGCGCATCTTCTGGAGCCGTGAGGAAATCCGTTCCTTTGCGGGAGGAACCAACATGCCGTTGCGGAAATCGGCCCAGGCCTGGGCTTCCAGCCTCGTTTTTCGGTCGAACCTTCCCCGTCGACGAGTTGACTGCCGGTCTGATGATCGATGACCGACCACATTCCGTTTTCGAGTGCTTGTATCTCGTAGCGCTGCATACTGAATCCATCGTGCGGGAGCGTAACATCAACCTGAAATCCCTTAGAAATCAACGCGACCGACGCGTCGCTTCACATATACTTTGGTGAGATGGTGAACCCCGGGTTACCCCGAGCAGGAACACAGGAATACCTTCCGCATATGTCGCGACGGTCGAGAGGTTCGCTAGCAGCGAAGGTGCGGGCCCACGCGGCCTCTCGATGAACCTTCAGAAATGCTCGCGCATCCTCTGGATACATCTCTCGAACCGATGCCGCCTTCTGTTGCCCTTCCATGCTCCGTCAACTCCGAGGCTGGCGTCCACCTCTTCACGCCCCGGTCAACGCACCATAGACGAGTGCGCGCAGCTCTTTGCGCACAGGAATGGCGTGTGAAGGCAGCAGTTGCGTGAAGAGAATGACAACCATGTCGTCGACCGGGCTCACCCAGAAGAAGGTGCCTGCCGCGCCGCCCCAGCCATAGTCTCCCACCTGCGCCGAAATTTGTGCCTTGGCCGGATCAAGGACGACAGAGCCCAACAGACCGAACCCGACGCCATCAAACTGGGTTTCGGCCCAAACTTCGGCTGCGAGCGAGGCAAGATCGCCCGGCAGGTGATTGCACGCCGCCAATCTCAAAGTGCGGGGACTGAGGATGCGTTCGCCGTTGAGTTCACCTCCAGCCCGCAGCATTTCGGCGAACCGCCAATAGTCGTCGATGGTTCCGACGAGCCCGCCGCCGCCGCAGAACGTGTCAACCTTGCCTTGCCGCCACTCCGAAACCTCGGGCGCTTCGTGCAAAGCCATTCCGCCAGCCATGGCCTCATAGAGCGGGGGAAAACGGCTGATCCCAGACCCTGGCACAGAGAAGCCGGTGTCGGTCATGCCGAGGGGCTCGAAGATGCGAGTCGCGAAGTACTTGTCGAGCGTCATTCCGGAAACGACTTCAACGATGCGCCCGATGACATCTAACCCGGTGCTGTATTGCCATTTCGTGCCCGGCTCCCATTCCAATGGCAGCTCGGCGATCCTGCGCACCATCTTGTCCAGCCCACCGTAGGCAAGTGCGAGGCCGAGTTTTTCTTTGGCATAAGCTTCGCCGAGTATTCCGGGGTTCGTAAAAAGGCTTAGGCCAGATGTGTGGGTCAGCAGATGACGGATCGTCATCTTCGTTTTGACGGGCACCGTTTGGTCGAGCGACTTTGCGTCCGGTATCAGAAGTTGCCTATTTTTGAATTCCGGCAGGTAAGCTTCTACCGGATCGTCGAGATGCACGCGCGCCTCCTCGTACAGCATCATCAGCGCTACGGCAGTGACAGGCTTGGTCATCGAGTAGATGCGGCCGATGAGGTCGCGATGCCAAGGCCGCTTGGCTTCGACGTCGGCGTGCCCGGCGCAGTCGAAAAAGGCGAGTTCTCCATGACGCGCGATGAGCACCGCACCCCCCGGCCAGCGCCCGGTGTCGGCATATCGCTGCATCCACAGCTTCAGTCGCGCCAGCCGCGCCTTGTCGAAGCCGAGGTGCCCAGGGTCACGAACTGGTTCGCTACCAAGTTGACTCATCGCGCATGTCCTGTCGCAGGCGAAGGTACTTTGGACAATCCTGCGCTTTCCCCGCATTATTGCAATAGTTGCCTGCGTGTAGCGAGTTCGTTGGGCTCCATTTTGGTTCCCCTTCCTTTTATCCTGTCGAGGTTGGGACACAGGAACGCATGAAGTGTCTTAGGAGTATCGCAACCGCTTCGGCGCTCGGACGGCGCTCGCTCGGCGGTTATTTCGTGCGCAGTTTGTGTGCGGTAAAGCCTCGAAGGACCGTCGATGAAGGGAGTCGGAGGAACGTACATCATTTGTTACTTCGCACCTGCGGTAATTGTCATACGATTCAAATGCTAAATAATCACAAAAATCAGTTGCTTACTCGAGGTTTCTCGACTACGTTTTTTCACAGGGGAACTCCGAAATAACCGGCTCTCGCCGATACTCTGTGGTCTTTGACCTCGCTTGAGGGGAGGATGATGACGTTGTTTGTCCGACTTCGTTTCTTCGTGCAGCGAGTGCGTGATCTCGTCTCGATCCGATACCGACCTACGCCGGCAATCTGACGCGTCGTAAACCCTTTGTTCCACTTTTCTAAGATGGTGCTCCCGTGTAGCGCGTCCGAGGTTTGTTATGCAAAAGCAAGCTGTCGTATTCAATGGTCAGGAAGTCGGGATCGCGGTCCCTGTCGAAAACCGCCTCAAATTCATCGCTGTCCGCTTCAATGTCATCGACCTGGACAACAGGCTCTTCGACACGGTGACCGAAATCCGGCGCGCCATTACAGAGCATCTCGCGTCCAGCGGTCGTGCGATCACCTCGCACTGAATGGCAGGAGATATTCTTCAACGTCACGGCACAACTGGGATTGCAGGCTGTCGTATGAAACCTGCAAAGCTGCCGCGTTTCAACTTGTGGGGAGATGAGGAATGCTGGTCACGAGCGTCCAAGAAACCGAATTGGCCGTGCTCTCGCTGTCCGTTCAATCTTGGTATAGGCACTACAAGGCCAAACCGGACGACAAGACATCGGAAATAATCTGCAGCACGGCAGTCGACCTTTTCAATCGCGGCCATCGTACCCAGGAGGAACTCACCAGCATATTAATCGCGCGGTTCCCCCTGACCGCCCAGCGATCACTTGCTAAACCCTAAGCAAACCGTCTCCTGTACGTTGGGCGGCCATCAATCGCGCAGTTGGTCGTTCGCCCAACGATTGCTGGATTGATCATACACCTTCGTGCGCCGGGCTGTCGCTATTCCTCCTGGAGTTGCCAACCCGATTTTGGTTTGGGCCACCCCTTCTTTGCTGCCCGGAAATCGGCCTCTATTTCGGCTTTCGCCTTCGCTGCCGTAAGGCCACTTGCCCAGACGGTTATGCGCATTCGGCCCGCTCTGAAAACGAAGCGGCGCTCGGTGGCGTTCTTGCCGGCGCTATATCCTGCGCGAAAGCAAGCGCGTGCAGCCGACGAGGAAACGCTGTCACGGAAGGACCCTGGTTGCGACCGCCACCAGTCGTTAAATGCTACTTCGAAGGCCACAGTTTTGAGTTGATCACGGTCAAACATATCAATCTCGCTCGTAGCTCGGCCGCCCCAGATCACGAGATGACCGCGAACAAAAAAAGAAGCCCCGCTGGCTAAACTGACCCCCGAAATTTGGACACCCAACTTCGGGGGTTTTGCATGTCCAAATACAGCAGCGCATTCAAGCGAGAAGTCATTGAGTATTACGGCAATGGTGAGCGTAGCTACCGGGAGGTAGGTCTGCGCTTCGGGCCCCAAATCACGCCAGAAAAAGCCACCTCTCAGGGTCGCCGATCCGAAATATATCGTATTGCCGTATCAGGTCGAAATGATTTCCTCAAACGCGACAGGCGGTCAGTGCATAGGTGCTTACTGGCCGCCCGTCGGTGGGACCAATGACGGGACATTGCCCTTCCTGAACATTGAGTTTCTAGGGCACAAATCGTATGCCGCGCGGACTACCTCAGCAAAAATAGCCCCGTCGAAACGGGGCAATTGAATGGAAAGGGTGAGACCGCGCGTGGGGTGGGCGGTGGTAAGAGCCCGGCGCGCACGGGTCTCTTTCGCGCGCGGTCCCGACGCATTAACGATAGAGAATCCGTCGGGTTCCTGTACGCTTTCGGACCGGAATGGACGGTAGTTGGAATTTTGCATCAAAGCCGAATGGCCCTTGCAACTATCGGTCACTTTTCTCGTTCAACGCCCGAAGACTTTAAGAGGACGACGAGATGAGGCTGGTGCCGTTCCACTATGCGGGTTCAAATGACTCCCTTATCTTCATCAACCCGGAACACGTCATCGCCGTCCGGTCGTTCCCCGGCAGCACCCACATCTATGTTTCTGTGCTTCAGAAAGACGGAGGACCGAGTTATTACCCCGTCAGGGAGTCGATCGATGATGTTGTTAAGAAACTGGCCAGCTAGGGCACGGCTCGTTCTCGCTTTGAAGCCCTGGCTCAACAAAATTCCTGGCCGCTTCTAATGAATTTGGGCAAATTGCTTTTTCGAGCGCCGCTGCTGAAGTGTCGGCATGACAAAGCTGCCTCGCAAACCTGCCGTGCCGCTACTCGGTGAAGCCGACGCGCCGCTCCGCAGCAAGGCGCGATCCCGCCCAGCCGCAGGCCTCCCTTGATCCCATGCCGGATCGCATCGATCCGTGCCTTGCACTGCTCAAGCCTCGGCCGCCCAAAGGTCCGCAATGGGCTTTCGAGGTGAAATGGGAGGCTACCGCCTGACCGTCCACATCGAACAATCCTGCATCCGCATCCTGACGCGCCGCGGCCATGACTGGACGGACCGCTTCCCGGCGATCTCCGCCGAGGCGAGGCGGCTTGCTGTGTCAACCGCGATACTGGATGGCGAAGCCGTTTTGCTCGATGCGCAGGGCCGGTCCGATTTCGGCATGCTTCAGCAGTCGCTCGGCGGCCGCGGCGGCACCAGGTCATCATGAGATGCGATCCTGATGGCCTTCGACCTCCTCTATTTCGACGGACACGACATCAGGGCGACAGAGCTCACCGCGCGGCGCCATCCGCTCGAAGGAATGGTACCCGCCGGAGGCGAAGATGTTATCCGGCTGTCAGAAGAGGTCGAGGCCGACGGTGACAGGCTCTTGCGCATTGCTTGCGAACATGGGCTCGAAGGCATCATCGCGAAAGACCGCAACAGTCCGTATCGCAGCGGGCGCCTCGGCGACTGGGTGAAGATCAAATGCATCCAGAGTGATGGCTTTGCGATCGTCGGCGGGCTGGTCGCGTGGGGCGGAAACTATCGCCGCTCGCTCCACGAGCCGGCCAGGATGGATCCCCGGCTCTCGAGTTAGTCTGGGAGGTGTATGAGCGCAAAGGATCAACTCAAGCAGATGCCCGAACACCTCGACTAGCATGGCATGACGGGTTTATTGCTGCGGAAGGCCGGCGCGCGCGAGGTCTGCCGCGGCTTGATCCATAATCGAAGGATCTCGGAAGTTCCAGGTCTGCCGCCACGATTTGATTGTCGCAGTCGGAGCTGCCTTGAGCATCTTCCCGACGGCAGCTCGGGCGTCTGCCTCGCGTCCAAGACGCACATAGGCGATGGCTAGTTGCAATGGTGCGTCGGCGAAATCTGTTGTCTTTAGAACCTCAACTGCGTCCTCGTTTTTGCCAAGCACGATGTAGATGAAACCTCGCACATAGTTGAAAAACCAAGATAGCGCAGGGTCCCGCGCGGCTGCAGCGTCGGTCAGCTCCAGCGCCTTTTCGGGTTGACCGGCTTGTAGAAAGATACTTCCTGCGTCCGTAAGCGTGAACGCATTATAGGGCGCCGCCGTGATGGCCTTGTTCATTGCCGCAACGGCGCCATCATGGTCTCTATTCAGGGTCAGGAGCCAAGCGTTGAGCCAATTTGCCAGTCTCGCTACTTGCGGGCTCAGATTCTTGTCTGCGAGGACCTGATCAACCAGTCGCTTCGCCTCCCGAAGATCTCCCTGCGTGTCAGAACTGTAGAGCAGCGCAGCGTTCAACCAGTGAGACCACCCCAATTCGACGGTCAAAAGAGGGGAGCCAGGGAAGGACTGCAGGCCCTGTCGTGAAATCTCACCTGATCGTTCCATACCTTCCTTCGTGTAGAGGTTCAATTGGCTTTCTGCCCGCAAGTAGTAGTCGTATTCAGCGAGGTTGGTGCTATCCTTACCCCAGGCCCGGCTGTAGTCCGCTTTGCGAATGGCTCCGAATTCGCCCGTCATCGCCCCCACGATCTTGCCGGTCAACTCATCCTGAAGCGCCCATGGGTCGGTTCCGGCCTTGTCGAAGTGGTCCGCCCAGACATTGTCCCCCGTTTTGCTGTTGATAAGCTGTGCAACGATGCGCACCCTATCGCCCTCCTTGCGCACGCTGCCCTCGACGACATAGCCGACGCCCAGCTCCTTGCCGATCTGGCGGATGTCGCCTTGCTGGCCCTCGTACGCAAACGACGAAGTTCGCGAGACGACCGAAATGTCAGAAAAGCGCGAGAGGATGGCGATGACGTCGTTCGCTAGCCCTTCTCCCATGTACCCCAGGCTCTTGTCGGCACTGAGATCAGCGAAGGGCAATACGGCGACAGAAGGAATCGTACCGGAGCCTGCAGGAGAGGTCATGGTCAGCGCATTCTGTAACGCCATCCATGCGGCCACCAAGGCGACGATGGTTGCCGCGGCCCCAATGGCCCACCATCGTCGGCCGATCCTGCGCTTGTGCCGAATACGTCGGCGTGGCGCGGCGTCGATGCGCACCTGGTAGACATCGACAAGCTCTTCAATGTTCTTGACCTTCTGCCGTCCAACGGAGTCGAAGGTAAATGCGAGCTTGTTCTCGACCTCCTTCGCCACCTTGCCAGAAACGGAGATCCCGCCCGGTGGCGCGAGTTGCTCCAGCCTCGCAGCGACATTCACTCCTTCACCATAGCGGTCGTCACCGTCGACGATCACTTCGCCGATGTTGATCCCGATGCGGACGTTGAAGCGGTCGTCCTCAGGGACAGAGGCGTTGCGCTCGGTCATTCCGCGCTGCAGAGACACGGCACATTCGACGGCGTCGACCACGCTGCCGAACTCCGCGAGGAGGCCGTCGCCCATGAGCTTGAAGATGCGCCCATGATGCCGCGCAATCTCGGGTTCAAAAAGCTCCGTGCGCCGCGCTCGAAGACGGTCGAAGGTGCCCGCCTCGTCTTGCTCCATAAGTGCGGAGTATCCGACCACGTCGGCGGCTAGAATTGCAGATAATCTGCGCTCCATGTCTTAGTCCCCCGACATGAATTCTCCCCAGCCATTATACATGATTTTTCCGTGTGTTTCATGGATGTCTAATAAACATCCATTTGAGCATTCGACCCAGGGGCGATAGGTGGAGCATCGATCATACGTAGGCATGGAACCACCATCGAACGCTGTTCTCGCGACAGGGCGGAGTCGTTGAAATTGGTCTTCCGCCTTCACCGCCTCCTCCTCCTCTCTTCATTCGTCCACGGCGCCGCGGTCGAGCAGATCTTCCACAATCCGTGGGTCGAATATGTGAAAGGTGATCCGTCTCGCTCGACCTTGTTCCCGCGCTCGGAAGACGTCTGTCTCCAACCAACGATTCCTTCTGCTCTAATCGTCAGGATTTCCTCAATCTCGCGAGGAATGATCGGAAGGTCTGCGATGTCTTCCAGTGCCGCGGAGATGATGGACGAGGTCGCGCGGAACGCTGTCTTGGAAGTCTCAGGCATTACGAGGGTGAGTGCGCTCGACTGCATGTCCAGTGACTCCTGACCAGGGGCGCGCGACGCGCGGGAATCACGCGGGCGGGACAGCGGGATGATGATTTGCGCGGCCTCAGGATCGACGATTGCCTAGGGACCGGTCTGAACCGTGATCAAAGGAGGAGCATGCCGATGGTGCTCAGGCCCATCACTAGCGCCGTGAAACCGCTGATATAGACCATCCAACGCGGGGCTTTGAGTTCTCCCATGATGGCCGGGTTCCTCGCCATCATGACCATCACGACGATGATTGGGGTCGCGAGCACACCGTTGACGACCGCGCTCCAAAACAAGGCCCTGACGGGATCGAGACCCAACATGGTGACCGCGACGCTTCCGAGCGTGGCGACGACGATTGTCGCATAGAAGGCCTTTGCCTCTTTGGGCTTCTTGTCGAGACCTTCCGACCAACCAAAGCACTCCGCAACTGCGTAGGCGGCAGAACCAGCAAGGACCGGAACGGCAAGGAGCCCGGTGCCGATTATTCCCGCCGCAAAGACCGCGAAGGCGAACTCACCGGCGACGGGCTTGAGGGCTTCCGCGGCTTGGGCTGAGGTCTCGATCTGGTCGACGCCATTGGCATGCAAGGTTGCTGCGGCCGCGACGATGATACAGATTGCCACAAAATTGGAGAAGCCCATGCCGACGAGCGTGTCCATGCGGATGCGGCCGAGTTCTGGTTCGGCCATCTCCGGAATTCGCCGCAGGCGCGCGAGCTTGCGGCGTCGGAGTTCTTCGACTTCTTCCCCGGCCTGCCAGAAGAACAGATAAGGACTGATCGTGGTACCAAGGACAGCCACGAAGGCGGTGAAGTGATCTCCGGTTAACTGGAATGTCGGCATGACGATGCCGCTCAGCGCTTGACCCCATGGCACGCCGACCACCAGAACAACAGCGACATAAGTGAAGAGCGACAATGTCAGCCACTTCAGGACAGAGACATAGGCGGAATAGGGGACGAAGACCTGAGCGGTCGCGCAAAGGATTCCGAACAGAAGGGCATACACGATCTCCGGCCCGCCAACGAACAATCTCACCGCGGCTCCCATCGCGGCGAGATCGGCTCCGATGTTGACGAAATTTGCAATGAAGAGCAAGGCCATGGCGACGTATGCGAAGTACGGATGGTAGTGGAGCTTCAGGTTTTTGGCTAGGCCTTTGCCCGACACCGCTCCGATGCCTGCACTCAATCCCTGGACCGCCGCCATGAGCGGGTAGCTGAAGAGCATGGTCCAGCCAAGAGTGTACCCAAACTGGGCACCCACTTGGCTGTAGGTGGCAATGCCACTCGGATCGTCGTCCGCCGCACCCGTCACCAGACCGGGACCGAGAACCTTTAGAAGGCTGCGGCCAGCCTGCTGCGAAGATTTGAAACGAGATGAGGAAGCATCCATTGCCGTGCGCACTGTTTCGAGTGAAACAAGAATGCGCGAGATCCCCCCGAGTTCCGAGCACCCGGCACCGCAGTCGCCATCGCACACATCATCGCCGGCTCATTTTTGTTACCGGTAGGATAGGAGAACGGCAGCCGGAGAGGCCAGGCTTTGAGTCGAGCTTCGCGGCTTGCCGAAGGCCTCCGTGGATACGCAGACGCCGGCCAACTGTAGCGTCGCGCTGGCGGGCGGTTGCGACATGGCTCGCGCTTCGCCGGGTCATGTACTGAAGGGCCTTGAGGGAGGCTCTGCAAGAGTGATGCGATTTCCGTCAGGGTCTGTTAACTGGGCGATCCTTCCGTAGTCTCCCTCCAATTCACCTGTGAGCTTCACGCCAATTTCGGCGAGCGATTTGCGGGCATTCTCCATTTTCGGGACGACAATGGTTAGTCTGCCGGAGCCAGCATTCTCCTTGTCGTGAAAGATTTGAATATTCCCGCCTGCGACGTTACGCCATTGGATCAACCCATCCATCGGACGATCATCAGGGTTTCGGTCGAAAATTTGGGTATAGAATTTTTCGGCACTATCCATGTTCGCTGTCGCGAGTGCGGCATAGATTCCTTGGATTTGCATTTACATTGCTCCCTTCCAAATCGGGCCATCTGTAATGAGAAAAGGCACGGTTCCGTTCCAACGTTTGCGATGACGGCGGCGGATTGCGACTTCTGGCGCAAAGCTCCCTTGGATACCCGCTATCGCGCCGACGTTCTCTCCTTCACCAATTCTGAGATGTATTCCTGCAAGCTTTTCGTTCCGCGGATTGGGTCGTCAGGCATGTCAAAGCCCTCCAGTGATACCTCCGTCATCCGCGCGTAGGCTTGGGCCGCAGGTTCTGAAAAGCCCACCCGCCTGAAGCTCGATACCCACTCGCTCCGCTCGATCGTCCGGACGGTGACGGCATGATCGAGCATTTTGGCGAAAGCAGCCGCGACATCGTCAAACGTGTAGGCTTCAGGGCCCTCGACATACTTGACCCCGACGTCGTCGAGCGGACCGGTCAGCCGTCTTGCTGCGGCCAAACCGAGGTCGACCGGAGCCACCATCGGGATCTTCAGCTGCGCCGGGAACATCGTCGCGATCGAGCCATGCCGGGCCTCGTCGAGGAGCGTGTCGAGGTTGGTGTAGTAATATGCGCCGCGGTTGATGGCCATCGGGATCGCGGCAGCGCCGACGGCTCTCTCGAAACTCCACAGAACGGAGAGATCGCCGATCGCGTCGCCGGGCTGTGCGCCATAGGTGGACTCCACCACGACTTTCTCCAGGCCCGCACCGCCGACGGCCTCGGCGATGCTGGTGGCCGTCCGGGTTTCCTCGGCGTTTGGGTCAGTAGTAACGGGAGCCGGAGGATTCAGCAGGAACGCTCGACGGCCACGACGCAGCGTGGCGCGCAAAGCCTGCGTGTCGCCAAGATCGACGACGGCGATATCAGCTCCCGCGGACTTAAGATCCACGGCCTTCGCCTCGTCGTGTACGACCGCGACAATCTGGTGCCCGTCTCGAAGAAGTGTCCGAGCGACCACCGATCCGATATGGCCGGTTGCGCCAAGAACGACGAACGCATCCGCCCTCGTCATTTGGCTTGCTCCAGTGGCCAGATGTCAACGACACCCTGTGCGACCGCGCATGGCGTCTTCGAAACCATCTCGATAGCTTCTTCCAGGCTTTCAGCTTCTATCAGTGCGAAACCAGCCAACGGCAATGCGGCCGTCAGGAACGAACCCTTGGAAGCCTCCACCCCCGCGCGGTCGTGGTTTCGGACCTGGACCGGCGATCCGGCTATGGCCATGATCGCACCTCGATCCCGCAGCTGCTGGTCATAAGCGTGCGCGGCATCGCGGACCGCTGGAGTGGTGCGATCATATCCGATCTGATCGCCATAACCGATCGTGAGATATTTCGGCATTACAAATTCCTTTCTTCCGCGCTCGCGGTCTCGGTTTTGTTCGGCGGGAACGCCGAGCGCCTTGAGCACGGCAGCCGACTTGGTGAACTGGACGTCGCGGTACTCGACGATTTCGACATGGTTTCCCCATGGGTCGAGAAAGTTGAACGGCCGGCCTTTCGGGACCGTCGCGCCAGCCGCAGTGGCAAGGTCCTGACCATCGATCTTTCGTTCACAACGAGGCAGAAGTGACGATTGGTGTCGCGCTCTTGCGTTCTGCCGCGGCTCAATGCGAGGAATTGGTCCCCATGTCCACGAAAGCCATCTGCAGGACGCCGCTATTATCGCGGTGGCTTCCGCGCAGCTCAAAATCGATGACCTTGCCATAGAATTCGAGCACCGCGTCAACATCATCGACCTCGAGCGCGACTTGTTCCAAGCTCACGAGCTTGGGTTTGGTCATGCTATCTCCCGGATCTCTTGTTGCCTTGGGTGTAACGCGCTAGGACGGACAGGGTTCAGAAGGGTCTTCGGAATGCCGGATTTCTGCATCTGCGAACCTGCGACCGGCTCCAGCACGTGGAGTACGAGGTTGCTGACCAGACCGTGAGCAGCGTTGGCCGCATTGCGTTTGTACCAGATGAGAAATACACCGGCCCCGTTCGGCGCGCATGCGCTTAAGGAAGGATTGTGATCCAATCTCGGTTCGCCCCGGCTCGGCGGGTTGCCCGGAGCGTCTTGCATCGCAGAACTTCGAAAATTTCTGCTGGACCTTGTCGGTTCCAGAAGGGTTAGATCGACCACGTTCGTCAGCACCGGGAGGATCTCATGCCCATCTTTCATGCCAAGTGTCCCTGCGGCGCGCTCTCTGGAGGTCGATGGCGACCCTTTGCACAACCACATCTGCACGCGCCTTCAGCGCGCAATCCGGCAGCGCGCCGGCACACGATTTTTGATTCCACTGGGAGCTGACCCGGCTTTTCCACCGAGAACCTGACCCGGGATGGCGGGAAAATATCACTGATGTTGATTATATCTCTACACGGAGACCGGTGAAGCTGGGCAACCAACCTGTGGGCGAATACAATTTCGCGAACGTCGTTTTCTCTTTTGCTTAAAGGTGCCAACAGCCTTCGGCCAGAAATTCAAGGCCGGGATGGATGCCAGCGGGTTCGCTAGAGGGCGCCTCAGGACGGCTCAATATGAGCCTTGAAACATCGATGGCAACAGATTTGGCTTGGCCCCTGTGAAACGCACGAGGAGAGCGGTATCATTGGTCGTCTTCAGTTTGATCCATAGAGACCAGATGATAAGATCAAGGAAAGCCTTCATTTGTCTCATGCTGGTTCTAGCCTCGGGCGTGCCTGCGGGCGCAGGATCACTTGATGAGCTTTACACGTCCCAAACGATCGTGACGGGTACTGGCGAGAAGAACCGGGAGACGGGCTTTCGCGATTGTCTGGAACGGGTTCTCCTGCGTGTTTCAGGAGATCAGCGCCTGGTTGAACGACCAGAGATGAGCGATCTGAAGGCGAGGGGCAGCACATTCGTTCGCGAATATACTTATAGAGATCGGCTGGCTGGCAAGCCTTTTCACGACGCGCAGGGTATGGATGACCGCCCTCATGACCTGACATGCTATTATGATCAGCCGGTAGTCGACGGGCTTCTGGACGGCCTCGGCAGCCGCCCCTG
Source organism: Rhizobium leguminosarum bv. trifolii WSM2297 (assembly GCF_000271845.1). The sequence goes on from NZ_JH719393.1 coordinate 1,153,247, forward strand.
GCGGGACAAGCGACCTGTGACTGCAGTGTTCCTGGAGGTAAAGCGGTATCAACAAGAATTTCGTGTGAATGCCAGTAACGCACGGGATGCGGCCATGCGCGAGGCCTTCGCGCAAGCCGCAACTTCCATGGCGATGACAATCATTTTTCCGGCGCCGAAAGACTCGGATAGGGCAGAAGAGACACCCGACGTGACGAGGGCGGCCGTCGAGATGGGGGCGGATGTTGCCCTTACGGGCTCGCTTGTGTGGAGCGACTCGGATTTCGGCTGGGTGGCAACCTGGCATCTGGCGCAGGGACAGGAAAGCCGACATTGGCAAGTGAGGGGCGTAAACTTCGACGAAGCGTTCCGCGTCGGTGTACGGGGCGTAGCTCAGATCCTGTCGGGCAATGGACAGCCTTGAGCTCTTCGCCCCGTGGGACGGCGAAATTCCGTCCGGTATTAATCCAAATTTCCAATTCACGGGGAGACAAGCATGGAACACCGGGGTCGGAAGGGTGTAATTCTGTCCCGGGGCCGTTCCCGGTGAAATTTTGCTAACTGCGCTGCGCACGTCCATTCACAGGGTCGGATCCTCAAGCGAACTGCTTTGATTTCCCCTACTCCGGCAAGGGCCACATGACTGCTGATTTCGAGAACACGTCCGATCCCACTCATTGATCCCATCCAAACGATCGCTCCCATCGTAACAGGATGGTGATCGGCCTACTTCTGATCTCGGCCTTCGTAATGATTCTGAACGACACGATCATGGTGTCGCTCTGCCGCGGCTGATGAGGGATCTCCAGATATCCGCGAGCCTAGCGCAGTGGCTATCAACGGCTTTCATGCTGACTATGGCAGTCGTCATCACCGTGACCGGTTACCTGCTGCAGCGTCTGAATACGCGGCCGGTCTTCATGCTCGCCATGGCTCTGTTCTCGCTTGCTACTCTTATTTCGGCACTGATTTCCGAGGCAAGGGACGAGCTTCTGTTTGAGGGACTGGGACTTCGCGTTCGGAACTGGCGCCATACTTCCGTCATGAGGCGGTCGAAATTGCCACGGAGATCTCTGACGACGGGCTGACCTACACGTTCCATCTCGTGGACAGTGTGAAGTTCCATGATGGCACGCTATTCAATGCGACAGCCGTCATAAAGTCGTTCGAACGCCGCCGCGATCACGGGCCGATTCTGAGCTACTTCCTGGCCAACGTTGAGATGAGGACGCCTAACGATCGGTTGTGCTCACTTTGGGCCATCCTCAGTCTTCGTTCCTCGATGTCCTTTCATGGTGTGCTAAGGCGCCCCCAAATCGGAGACGAAGACCAGCCCAGCCAGCGCGCATCAAAGCGTCCAGTGCATCGCACCTAGCTAGCAGAAGCCGTTGAGCTTCAGGATTTTATGGGCGTCAAGCGTCGCCCGAAGAGCCTCCTCGGCCGTGCGGTCACCATCGTTTGCGTCGGGATGGTGCATCTTGAGTCTCTGCTTGTAGCGGCTTCTGATTTCGTCCGGCGTAGAGTTCGGCGAAAGACCAAGCGTTTCGAATGCTTTTGCTTCCAGCACTTTAAGTTTGCGGGATTGAAAGGTCGCTTTGGCTGCTTGGCTTTGTGCTGCGCTTTTTCGCGCGTTGATCGTCTTCGCACTCCCGGAGCGAATTGAGGAGGGGAGGGGAGTTTCAGAAGTGTGATCGACTCTGACGCCCCAGCTGGGGCGGCTGCCACTTGCCGCTTCCCTTTGATACCGGGCCGTGACAGGGGCCGACAATTTCGTCACATAATTGTAGCCTTCACTGTACTCTTTTGCATGATTGCGACAAAAGAGCAGGTATAGCCCCTCGGCATCCGCTCCCACTGGGGCGCGATGGACGCCTTGTTTGGCGCATCCATCCCATTGGCATCTCGGGCCGCTCGTGTCTTGATGTTCGGCCGGTTTGTTTCGCGTCGGTCTCAGGCCGACAAAGATCTTTGAATCAGACGTCATCGTGCCTTATATCGCCGTGCCGCTGGTCACGACAAGATCGTTCGTGGCAGACGCGGATTCCGTGTCATTCGAACTGGCCCCGCGACCGCCCGCAGACAGCGGCGGGGTTCTAGGAGAAGGCGCCGGCTATCCACATCTTTTGTCTTCACGAGCGGCTGCGTGGCGATCACTTCGCGCGAGACTGGCATTATATCGCGCGCCTAACCTGCGATCTTCTGCCAAACGGAGACATGTCGATCGCTGACCTTTGTGAACGGCTCCTTTTTCCACCCGTCCCATCGGTTTTTGAATTTTAGGCCGGCCAGGCGCCATAAGATCGAATTCCGCTGGATGCAAATCGAAACGGGACCAAGAATTGCCTATAGCTTCCGTCCCGGAACCAAGCGTGATGGGACGAGAAGTTTTGGGTCACCACGTCGTACTCGTCGATGCCCCAATGCGTCTCGCTTCGGTCGAACGCCAGGATCGTCTCGCCGAGCGGAAGCCGCTGAAGCGGCGGCACGCCAACCTCGATCAGGAAGTGCCCGCCAGGTTCCAGATGCGCGGCCGCGTTCAGAAAGCAAGCGACCTGGGCTTCCTGCGACGTGAGGTTGTTGATCGTGTTGAAAGCCAGATAAACCAGGGAAAAAGGCCCCTCTACACGGGTCGTGGCCATGTCACCCACCACCACGGGAATTTCCGCGCCGCCCTGTTTGGCGCGAAGGCGAGAAACCATCGCTCTCGAAAGTTCGAATGCCTTCTACCTCTATCCCTTTCCGCGCGAGAGGGAGGGCCAGGCCTGTACCGATCGCAAACTCCAGGACGCGCCCGCCTCCTGCGAACTCGACCAGGAGATTGACCGCGGGATCAACGACCTCCGGGGCCGAGATCCCACCAGCGTCGTCGTAGGTTGCCGCCACTTCCTCGTCAAAAAGCCCGTCTTCGTGCATCTAGATCACAACTGCCCCTCAATCTTATGACTTCCGTCCACCTCCGACGTATTCGAATCGCACCCCGTCTCAAACCGCGTGTTTTTCCATGCGACGCAGAAGGCCTTGCAATTCTGGCTCCTTGACGAGAGACGCAGCCTCAGTGGGTCGCATCCAGGCGAGTGTACGATTTTTACACTCCGGGAAACGCTTCTTGATATCGCGCGCTTCAGGCAGATGAACCTCAACAAAGGCGGGAACCCGCTGCCCATCGGCGAGCGACTTGATGTAGACAAAGTGACGAAAGATCCGCTACGCCGGCAGGCGCGCCTCGGCATAATGGTCGGCGGCTTCTTTTAGCACCTCTTCTGCCCACTGATTCAGACTCTTTCCCGAAAGCTCAGCAGCAAGAGCTGCTCGGCGATGGACTTCGGGAGCGACACGAAACATCATCTTCCCAGAATAGGGTCGCTGAGGCTCTTTGCCGATTTTCCTACAGGTCTCCAGGTAGTCATCGACTGCCTGATGGAAGGCTTTCTTGAGTTCAGCGACACTGTCACCGTGAAAGCCGATTACATCCGAGATACCTGCAATCCTGCCGAAAAACACATCGTCCTCAGCGTCGAATTCGATGCGAGCGTGATATCCGTTGTAGGTCATGATGTTCATGGCGTTACTCCAATCTGCATCAGGAACTCGCGAGCATCGCGCACCTGATAGCGCTTTGCTTCCTTGTCCGGATGTGGTCTATGGAAGCTCGCAATGATCCCGTCTTTTTCAAACTTGACGCGGGAACCGTTCCCCTCAATGAGGTCGGCTCCGGCAGCCACAAGCAGATTCTCTATTGCGGCCCATTCAATGGTTCCCGAGACCGGATCCTTGAAGACCGCCGCGAGAGTCTTTCTCTGCTTGCTGTTCATGCTAGCAAATATAAAGACGCTTGCTGATTATGCAAGCACAAACTCAACAACCTCTTGAATTCATCCCAAAGGTCGAACGGGGCGTGGGGGGGCAATAATCACGGGTCGGCAGTTCGTATCCCTTCAACTGCAAAGATCGTGTATCGCGGGGTCAGTTTGCCGCGGGCTGCAACGCGCGGCGCAATGCCGTCGCTTCCTGCTGGATATGATCCCATAAACGGTCCGCGATCGGCCCATGCGGGCGGTCGCGGCGGCGCGCCACCACCAGATCGTCGGTGCGGCCCGGCATATGGCTACCGGCAATCGATCGGAGGCGTCCATCGCCCAGCTCGTCCTCAATCAGGAAGCGTGGCAGGTGGCCCCAGCCCAGACCTTGCAGGATAATCTCCTTCTTCATGCCCTGGTCGGCCACTAGGCATTGCGGCGCGCCTTCGATCATGAAGTAGTCCCGTTGCGGTGAATGCCGGGCGGTGTCGCGCATCACGCATTGAGTGAGCGCCTGCATCTGGTCGAGAGTGATCGGCTGCTTGATGTCATCCGTCAGAAAGCCCGGCGCCACCACGGGAATGAATGGCACCTTGCAAAGATCGATCCATTCCACTCGCGCGTCGCCCTTGTCGATCCAGTGCAAGATCAAATCGGCCTCGTCATCGAAGAGGCGCTCCCACGGCCCCCCGACGGCTTCGAAATGCAGATGCAGGCGCGTGCTGGGACATTGGGCGAAGAACCGTCCGAGCATGCCCAGTACCTGTGCTCGCGGGCAGAGGTCGCCGATCACGACGTGGATTTCGCTTTCCTCGCCCATTGAGAGCTGCGCAGCATGGACCCGCAGGGCTTCCAATTCGCGCAGCAACGACTGAGCCCGGCGGTGGAACGACAGCCCTGCCTCGGTCGGGCGAACTCGATAGCCGCTCCGATCGAGGAGAACGAGGTCGAGTTGTCGCTCAAGCTTGGCGACGGCGGCGAACACCGCTGGGTGGGAGCGGTGCAGCAGGGCGGCCGCCGGCTGAAAGCCGCCGGTGCGGACGACCGCATCGAAACACTGCAAGTCGTGCAAGGTGAATTCAGCCATGTCAGTCCTGATTACAGAGATTGTCCTATCTTTGTAATATCAACAAACGTCAGGCGCCGCTACGGTTGGTTCATTCAACGTTCCAGAGGGATCATCATCATGAGTGAATTGAATTTCGTGACTGTCGGCGACGGAACCCGGATCGCCTACCGCTTCGACGGCGACGCCGCAAAGCCGGTGCTGCTGCTGTCCAACTCGATCGCCACCACGCTGCACATGTGGGACGGGCAGGTCGACGAATTGTCGAAGTATTTCCGCGTTCTGCGGTACGATTTTCGCGGCCATGGTGGATCGAGCGTGCCGGCCGGCGCCTATTCGCTGGACCGGCTTGGCCGCGACGTCATCGAGTTACTTGATGCGCTTCATCTGCAACGCGTGCACTTCCTCGGCCTGTCGCTCGGTGGCTTCGTCGGCCAGTGGCTCGGAATCTACGCGCCCGAGCGCATCGACCGGCTGATCCTGAGCAACACGTCGTCACACCTCTCACCCGCAAGCTATTTCGACGAGCGCATTGCCGCCGTGCGTCAAGCACCGGACATGTCGGAGACCGCCGAGATATTCCTCAACAATTGGTTCCCGTCGGGTATGTTGGCGGCCCACGATCCAGCTATCGAGGAATTCCGAGCCATGCTGATGACAATCGACCGGCAGGGCCTGGCGGCTCTGTTTGCGGCGGTTCGCGATGCGGACCTTCGCCGCACCGTGGCTCTAATCAACCGGCCGACACTCGTGATTGCCGGCGAGCACGATACCGTGACGGCGCTCAGCCATAGCGAGTTGATCACCGCGACAGTGCCCGGCGCGAAGCTGATCGTTTTGCCTGCGGTTCACCTGTCGAACGTTGAATATCCATCAGAGTTCATGGAGGCGGTACAGGATTTCCTAGGTTGATGGATACGATCGCGTGGGGGCCGACATCGGCAGCCACGCCGCCACTTTTTATATCTGAACCCACCGATTTGATCGAAGGCCCACTCGATGAGGTGCTTCACGACACGTACTTATCGAAATGTGTGTGCGCATCAGGGCTTACCGGGGGACGGTTGGATCGCCGGGTTCGTGGTGTTAGATTGGATTCTGAGAGCTCAAAGTGCGAGGCTTTCATCAAATATGGCACCCGGTTTCATCTCCTATTCTAAGGATCGTGCTGTCGCAGCAATATTCCCGGTGGACTATTCTACCCTCCACTCATTCTCATGATGTGGTGGTTCAAAACCCTGGATGTAGCGATGCAGCAGCTCGTCAGTAATCGGAAAGGCCGCGTTAGCGTCGCGTCGTAAGGCGCGGTGATCCAATCGCTCCCGCAAAAACCTCGGGCAGAATGTTCATGAACACCAGTTGTTGTCGATAATCGTTGCTTGCACAAGATCACGGTAATCGTGCTTTGGCACTCCAAAAACTGAAATCGATGACAACCTTGGTTCCCCGCCGGAGCATCTCTATGAGTTGCTTGCGGAGGCGTTCCTCTGCCGCGTCTCGCAACTCGCCATATTCATGCTCTGCGTAATCCAGGCCGAAGCGGCCATTGGCGCGCCAGATTTCCTCATCTATCGATAGGCGTTCACACCCCATCTTCTCAAGTTCCTGGGCGAATGTGGTCTTTCCTGAACCTGAAATGCCGCACATCATGAAGACTACTCTTTCATGATCGTGAGCGTCCGGTGATCGGATTTTGGTTAGGTGCGGGATTGGCGCAAGTTACGACACAGATGATTCATTTGTGACGTAACAGGGTATGAATGGCCAAGGTTGAGATTCTGACGGGTGCCGAGCGACAACGTCGCTGGTCGACGGAACTGAAGCTTTCGATATTGCAAGAAGCGTTCAGCGCGGATGGCACCGTTTCGGATGTCGCGCGCCGGCACGACGTTCTTCCGCAGCAGATTTACGCCTGGCGAAAGAAGCTCTTGCCAGCCGAATCTCCCCAGACGTTCATCCCGGTATCGCTTATCGGAGCGTCGGAGAGCGTGGGTGACGGTTCCAAGAGGAGCAGTGCTCGGTCGAGATGCAAAGACGTTGAGATCGTCCTGAGGAATGGCCGCTTACTGAGAATTGCAGCGGACATGGATCTCGAAGTGCTATCGTCACTGGTCGCTTGTGTGGAGGCGGCATGATCGGGCCTTCGGGGAATGTGCGGGTTTATCTGGCTTGCGGGGTGACCGACATGCGGCGTGGCATTGATGGACTGTCGGCGCTTGTCGAGACGGCTATCAAGGAAGCGCCGGGCTCCGGCGCAATCTTCGGCTTCCGCGGAAAACGCGCTGATCGGATCAAACTTTTATGGTGGGATGGCCAAGGGTTTTGCCTGTTTTACAAAATTTTGGAACGCGGATACTTTCCCTGGCCGACGGCGAAAGATGGGGTTGCGCATCTGACGCAAGCTCAGTTGTCGATGCTTGTTGAGGGGATCGATTGGCGCCGACCTGCGTGGACTTCTGCTCCCGGACGAACGGGTTAAAAGCTATATTTTGCAAGGACATCCGGGGCAAAATGCTGGCACTTCCGGCGCAAATCGGCTATGTATGCGGGTATGGAAACAACGCCGCTGAACAGTCAGGACGAGCTAGCTGTTTTGCGTGCACTCGTCGCGGAACAGGCGGCGAAACTTGAGAGCCAGGAAGCCGAAGTCATCAAGCGCGACTCCATTATCGGGCTTCTGCGCGCGCAACTGGAACTGCTCCGCCATCGGCAGCATGGCGCTTCTTCGGAAAAGATCGACCGGAAGATCGAGCAATTCGAACTGATGCTGGAGGAGATCGAGGCCTCTCGTGCCGAGGCTGAGATGCGCTCCGGGAAAGCTCCTTTGCCGGAGTTGAACGACACCCCGGACAAGCCGAAGCGCAAACCGTTGCCCGATGGTCTTCCCACCGAAGAGCTGGTCTATGCCGCGCCCTGCAATTGTCCGACGTGCGGAGGCACATCATTCCTGAAGGCAGCAGACAAGGTGGTCCAGGTGATGGAGCACGTGCCGGCGTCCATCAAGATTGTCCGTCATGTCGAAAAGCGCATGATTTGCAGGGAGTGCGACACGACGGTAGCGGGTGAGATGCCGACCCTGCCCATCGAACGCGGCAAGCCCGGACCGGGATTGCTCGCCCATATCATGGTCGCCAAATTCGACGATCATATCCCTCTCTACCGCCTATCCGAGATGTACGACCGGCTGGGGATAGACATCTCTCGCTCTGTCATGGCGGACTGGGTTGGCCGCGTGTCGTTTTTGCTTGCGCCGCTCGTCTTGGCTATCAGGGCGCACATCGCCGCGCTTGACCGAATACATACAGACGATACCCCGGTCGATGTTCTCGACCCTGGGCGAGGAAAGACAAAAACTGGCAGGGTTTGGGTCTATGTCTTCGATGGCAGCGGTTATCAAGATCCCACTCCCGGAGCAATCGCCTATTACTATAGCCCCGACCGAAAGGGCGTGCATCCGGCTGACCATCTCGCAAACTTCAGCGGCGTGATGCATGCTGATGGCTATGGAGGTTACAAGAAGCTCTACGGCAACCAGATCGTCGAGGCCGCCTGCATGGCGCATGTGCGCCGCAAGTTCCACGATGTGATCAAGCTGAAGCCATCTCCGATCGCCGACGAGGCACTGTCGCGCATCGGTGCGCTCTACGATATCGAGGATCGCATCCGCGGCATGCCTGCCGACGAGCGACGCAAACTGCGCCAACAACATGCCAAGCCCATACTGGGAGAGCTGAAGGTCTGGATCGAGGCTACGCTTTCGACGCTGCCACAGAAGCAGAAGCTGGCGGAAGCGATGCGATATGCCCTCTCGCGGTGGGCAGCGTTGAGCGTTTACATCGACGATGGCCGTGTTGAGGTCGACAACAATATAGCCGAGCGCGCCATGAGACCGCTTGGAATCGGAAGAAAAAACTGGCTCTTCGCCGGGTCAGACAAGGGCGGTGAGCGCATCGCCAACATCCTGACCATCATCGAGACTGCCAAGCTCCATGGTCACAATCCGGAGGTCTATCTGACAGACGTCCTGACCCGGATCCAGAGCTATCCCAAGGATCGGCTCCAGGAATTGCTGCCGTGGCAGTGGGTGCCGGCGAAAGACCGATGCGAGGCTGCGTGATGGCACGCTCGAGGTTCATCTACACGCTCAAAGAAGTCGCCAGCATGATCGGCGAGAACCTTGAACTACTCGAGGAAGTCACCGCCAACTCGGACAATATCGCCGAGGGCGAATTGGTATATGTCCGCGATGGCAGTGAAGATGGCACAAAAGGCCTGACCGAAAATGGAATTGACGACCTTCGAGATCTCCTGGCCGACATAAGGACGTGGGATGGTGGAATCCGCCAGTTCCTCGTCGATGAACAATGCGATCCCGAGATGATCGAGCGCGTCATGGCAGATGAGCTAAGCCGCAAGTCCTAAACCGCGCCTCGTAGACGCAAAAAATGCATTCGTCGGACGCTCACTCATGATCTTGAATGAGCGCATGTGCTCGATCGAGAGCTTCCTGGCGATCCATTGTGTTCTCTGCTTCGTCAGGCTCCCATCGATATCAATCGCGGAGAGTTCACCAGATCGAAGGTGAGCAACTTCATCGCGGTGGTTATTACCAGAATTTCTCGCGTCGGGCGGACGCCGTTTCCAGCGGGTGAGGACGGCCTGCAGGGATCAACTTCGGGCGGGACTTGGGGACGAGATCCTGGTAATGGCTGCCCAAGCGGCGTGCGTTATGATAGCGCAAACAGCCTCGATGGGCCTTGCTCCAGAGAGCATTCGAAACATCCCGCAGCTCGTGAGTGCGAATATGAGGTCCACGGCGTCGCGTTTGGCTGCGACTGTTGCCTGTTCCCCAGCTATTCGTGCGACTAGGTCCCCGATCATTCTTCTACGGCGTTCGTTACGCTGGAGCAGCGCCTCCGCGAACTCCTGATCAATCACCATGGCGTCGTGGAGCCGAGTCACCGCTGGATCGCCGCTCCAAAAGTCACAAAAGATTGAAATCAGAAGGTCTAGTCCCTTCGAGGGGTTAGCCTCGGCCATTACGCCGTTCAGGCGGAGGAGCTGCCCTCGTTGAGCGATATCGTCGAAGACCGCCTCGAGCAGCCCGCGCCGCGACCCGAACTGATTATAGACCGTAAGACGGGTCACGCCGGCAGCCTTCGCAATGGAGTCCAACGAAAAAGCTGTGATGCTATCTGCTTCGCGGAGGAAGCGGGTGGCCGCCTGAATCACCCGTTCCTTTTTTTCCGCGGCCGCCTCAGCCCGCGCTACGCTGACATAGGAACGCTTTGACACGATCTTGCCTCTTGATTTAACTTAACACAATGTATATTTAATTTGCCAGTCAAGAGGATCAATGCCATGCAACTGTCGCTGATCATAGCCATGTCGGTCCATATTCTTGCCGCCACGTTCTGGGCCGGATCCACATTCGCGTTGGCGCGAACGGCGGGACTCGGAAGTGAGCAACTCTTCCGTTCGCAACTTTTCGCTGCCGCAATCGCCATCGGCGCCGGCGGTTATCTTTGGCACACGCTGCATGAGGGTTCCTTTGGAACCGCCGAACAACTGCTGGGGGCTGGCGCCGTGGCCGCAATTCTTGCCCTTGGCATCCAGGCGACGGTTGTGGGTGGCGCGCTGCGGCGGTTGAGGAAAGCTGGCGGCGACTATGACGCGAGCGTTCGACCCCGCGTCGCGGTCGCTCAGCGGGGCGCGGCCATTCTGCTCGCTATCGCGGCTGTGACCATGGCCGCCGCCCGCTACGCATAGAGACGGATATTGCAATGGCTATGCCGGAGAAGTCCTCGATGTTGACAACACCTGACGCACCGTTCGAAACCTATGACATAGTCGTATTGGGAGCTGGCTACGCAGGGTTGATGGCCAGTCTTCGGTTGGGGCGACGCCGGCTTGGACTTCGGGTCGCGTTAATCAACGCCGAGGAACAGTTCGTAGAACGTGTGCGGCTGCAGGAAGCGATGGTCGCTCCTGTTATGCCGCGGATCGCGTCCCTTTCCGACTATCTCGCGAGGACGCCAATCAAGTTCATAGAGGCGCGTGCGCTTTCGCTGGATCCCGTACGGTGCCGTGTCCACATCGAAGCTAGGGGATCTGCGCGTGAGATCGGCTTTACCCAGCTCATTTACGCGCTTGGGTCGCATGTCGATACGAGCAAAACGCCTGGCGCGTCGCGATACGCCTATCGGCTCGACCCGGGCGAGAGCCTACATTCGACTGCGGCTTTACGAGGCACCTTGCACCAGTTCGCAGGACGACCCGCTCGCGTGCTGGCCGTCGGCGGAGGGCCGCTTTCGATCGAGGCGGCAGGCGAGGTCAAATCAACCTGGCCCGAAATGGACGTCACGCTGGTGAGCGCAACGCGTGCCGGGGATTTCACCAGCGACAAGGTCCGAGCCGTACTCAGACGCGATCTGACGAAACTGGGCGTTGCACTTGTCGACAATGAACGCGTCAGTGAAATCACCGCGAGCGAGGTGGTCACTGCGAACGGACGCCACTTTACATTCGACGTGTGCATTTGGGCGGCCGGGATGCGCGCGCCCTCGATAGCCAGAGAGGCTGGGCTTACGGTCGATGCGCAGGACCGGGTGGTTGTCGACATGACCTCCGATCTGTCTCCCATCCTTGCATTCTGGCCATTGGCGACAGCGCTCATCCCCGCGGTTCAACTGGTGCTCCATTTCGACCATCTGCGCTTACCGCCGCAGTCTCAGGCGTCTACGCCGCCGAGCAGGTTGCTGCTAAAGTTACCGGGGAGACTATTTTGCCGTTTACTTTCTCCACCTTCGCCCAGGCGGTTGCGGTCGGCCGTTTCGCGGCGTTGTTTCCACTCGACGCCAACGACCACCCAATTTTTTTCGTGCTGGGCGGACGCGCCGCTCGAGGACTGCGCGACATTCTCGTCTGTCTGGTTCTGCACTTCATTACCCTCGAGCGGCTCTTGCCAGGCATTCAGTCATGGCCAGGCCGCAAGCGTGGGGCGTCCCACCCAGTCGAGGCGGCAAGCGGTCATCGCCCGGCACGCAAATCGCCCGCGGATGTCGACGGCCGAGGGGTTGGCTGAGGCCCTGCAAGAGTTGGGGATCACCTCAGAGCAATCGTTTGCGGCCAACAGGCGGCAGGCTGCCGCGATGCGCCATCCCGCCCTCGTCGTCTTGCTGAGCTTACAAATTTCCTTCCTGACCCAGAAGGCCGCGCGAGCAAACTCGCGCCAGCTCCCCGGGCAAAAATTAGCTTGATTTAACTATACGCATTGTATATCAAAAATGTGGCCTCACAAAGGAGGGCCGGAAAAGGAATGTGATGTCTAAAATGATGATTGTGAACCTGCCTGTCCGGGACCTGTCGGCGTCGACGGCGTTCTACGTGGCCTTGGGCGGCACTGTTAATGGGCAGTTTTCCGGGGAGAACTCCACTTCGCTCATGTTCTCGGACTCGGTCGGGGTGATGCTGCTGACCCATGACCACTACAAAGAATTCACCAAACGCCCTATTGGCGACGCCCGGCGCGACAGTCAGGCGATGATCGTCCTCACTGTCGGCGATCGCGACAGCGTCGACGCGACGCTGGCAAGCGCCGTTGCGGCAGGTGGGCGCGCCGACCCCAACCCCGCACAGGATTTGGGGTTCATGTATAATCGCCATGTTGAAGATCCAGATGGCTATGTCTGGGAAATTGTCTGGATGAACATGGAAGGATAGGGCACGCGCGAGGCCAAGCGGCGGCATGCTATTATGTTTGCAAGGAAAGCTGGTCTCGAGAAGCCATAATGGTCACTTGTCGCCGAGGAGCGGAGTGGCGATCATCTAAACAAGAACGGGCCGTTCAAGAAGGCCCGTTTCGACGGATGCTTGATCAGATGCTTTAGTACAAGTCATGCAAATCCCAGTGGTCGACGGCCTCGCTATGCCCGAAGTCCAACACTTCTCGCCGCGTTGATAAGCATGCTCTTTGCCGCCTTCGACACCAAGGTTGATCTGACCATCAGTGTTTGATCCCAATCAGCCAATCAAAAAACAGGAGAGGCATCATGAATGATACAGCCAGAAATGAGCAGGTCGTTCGTCAGCTTTATGAATACATCCAGCGGAACGACGCCGGCGGCTTCGCGGCAGTCGTTTCGGAGAAACATACGGATCATTCGAACGGCAGGAATGGTCCGGCGGGATTTGCGCAAGCCGTCAATAACATCCACAAAGCGTATTCCGACCTCAAGAGCGAGTTACAGCTGATCGTAGCAAGCGGCGACCTGGTCGTTGCTCAATGGCGCGAGACGGGCGTGCACACGGGCCAGTTCTTCAATCTGAAACCCACCAATAAACCGTTCGAGGCGACGGGTCTGAACATGTACCGCGTCGTCGACGGCAAGATTGTGGATTCCTGGATTTCCGTCGATCCCCGGACGATCCGCGCGCAGCAGGCTGCTCAGGCTGCGCTTGAGGGTTGATACGCGCGCGACGATATTCGCAGCTTGTCGAACAGAGCCGGAAGTTGATGGGCGCGGCGAAGATCGCGGACATGAAGTTGTCGGGCATCTGTCGGAAAAATTGACCCGCTACCTGTGCCGGGCCGGCCGCCGAACTCGGCCCAGGCAACGCGTCAAATGCCTTCGACCAAAGAAAACAGTAATCCGGGCGTGCCGCGGTTCATCTCACTTGTTTGCCCAGATCCAGCCATTATTCGGTAAATTCGTTATCCGCTTTAGCTCGTCCCACTCCTCATTCGAACTTGACCCTATGCTCGACCATCTTTTCGCCGACCCGTACCTCTCAGCCGTTTATGATGCCTGGCATCCGAGGTCCGTACGTGAGGATTATGATTTCTACCTTTCTCGCATTCTAACAGCAGACGCTGTGCTTGATGTCGGGTTTGGAACGGGCACCCTCCTTCACGAGGCTCGCCTGGCCGGACATTCGGGGCGACTCTGTGGGATCGACCCAGCACCTGGCGTATTGAACCGCGCACGAACGCGCACGGACATTGAATGGGTTCTCGGCGATCTCCAGTCGGTCGGTTGGACAGCGCAGTTTGATCTCATTGTGATGACTGGACACGCATTCCAGGCCCTTGTCAGCGACGAAGACCTGCGGGATTTCATGGCGGCTGTACGACTCGTCCTTGTGCCAGGTGGACGTTTCGCTTTCGAAACGCGGAATCCTTCGGTGCGTGCGTGGGAGAATTGGACGCCTGAGAATGCTGTCGTCGTTGAACTGCCTGACGGGTCATTGGTGCAGATCACAACAGAGGTTGTCATCCCTTTCGATGGAAAAACGCTGACATTCACCCACAGGTTCTGCGGAAAGCATTGGAGCCTCCCGCGGGTTAGTCAGAGCACCTTGCGATTCCTTGAGGCGGATGAACTATCTAGCCTTCTGGAAAGCGCGGGGCTACGGATCGAACAGCGATTCGGGGGTTTTGACGGCAGCCCGCTTGGACCGTCGAGCCCCGAGATCATCACTTTCGCGACTAGATGAACCAGATCGCGGACGTGAAGATGTGGGCGCATCGGTCGCATGGTGCGCCGAAGTGTTGAAGTTCGCCTTGGGCTGAAATCTTGACGCAACGGCATTCGAACTGAGGTCCTGGATCAACGTCGCTTCGCCGCCAATCGGCGCGGGCACTTGACCACCCGCTACGTCAAGATTCTTCCAATCGTGTTGAGCAATAGCTGAGCCGCGAGGATCGATGTGGAACCGGTATGATCATAGTCCGGCGCCACTTCTACCAGATCAACACCGACGATCGTCCCGCGCGTGGCAAGGCCGGCGATAAGTTCCAGCACTTCGTAGTAGATGAAACCGCCATGGCTCGGCGTGCCGGTCCCCGGCGCGATCGATGGATCGAAACCATCGATATCGATCGTCAGGTAATAGCGTTTGCCGCCAGGGATACGCTCTAGAACGGCATCGACGCCAAGCTTGCGGACCTGGCGGACCGACAGGATGTCCGACCCTTGCGCGCGGGCATAGTCATAGCCTTCCTTGGCGGTCGACGAGACGTTGCGGATGCCAAGCTGTGTCATGCCCGTGACCCACGGCTTTTCTGAGGCACGGCGCAGCGGGCTGCCATGACCGAAGCGGACGCCATGACGCTCGTCGACGAAATCGAGATGCGCGTCGAACTGCACGACATGGATCGGTTCCTGCTCGCCGAAGGCGTTGATGCAAGGGATGTTGATCGAATGGTCGCCGCCGAGGATGACCGGCAGTGCGCCGGCTGCGAGGATCTTGCGAACGCCGAATTCGATATTGGCGTGGCTCGTCATCGTATCGGTATGAATGATGTCGGCATCGCCGAGATCGACCATGCGAACGCCTTCAAGATAGGTGACGTCGTCCTCATGATCGTAGGCGCCGGCATGGCCGAAGGCAAAAAGGGTCGATGCCTCGCGGATGCCTCGCGGCCCGAAGCGGGCGCCGGAGCGCCACTGCGTGCCGAAATCGAAGGGAGCGCCGAGGATTGCCACATCTGCGTCGATCTGGTCCCAGTTTTCCACATAGGGGCTCTTGGCGAAGGTCGAAATGCCGACGAAGGGGAGGTTGAGCCGTCCGTTGTCATAGCCGTGGGCAGTCATGGTCATTCCTTTTCAGGCACTAGAGCGCGCGTTCGCGCCAGGTTTGCAGAAACTGGGAGAGGCGGCCGCTTTTCGGGGTGCTGAAAAGCACCTGCGGCGATCCTTCTTCGACGATCTGGCCGCCATCCATGAAGACGACCCGACGGGCCGCATGGGAGGCAAAGCCCATTTCGTGGGTGACGATGACCATGGTCATGCCCTCCGCCGCCAGCGCCTTCATGACGGAAAGAACTTCGCCGACGAGTTCCGGGTCGAGCGCCGAGGTGGGTTCGTCGAAAAGCATGACCTTGGGCTTGACCGCCAGTGCTCTGGCGATCGCCACGCGCTGCTTCTGTCCGCCGGACAGGCTTTCCGGTCGGCGGTCGGCATAGTCGGCAAGGCCGACCTTGCCCAGCATCTGCCGCCCAGTCTCCTCGGCTGCGGCCCGCGAAAAGCCATGCGCCAGCCGAAGTGCAAGGGTGACATTTTCCAGAACGCTCATATGTGGCCACAGATGGAAATGCTGAAACACCATCCCGATCGGGCTTCGGGCTTCGATAAGCTCCCTGTTGCCGGCCCGCTCGCGGCCATGCGGCGTCTCGCGCCATCCGAGCATCTTGCCGAAGATGCGGACATCGCCTGCGTCATAGGCGTCAAGAAAGGCAAGCGAGCGCAATAATGTGCTCTTGCCGGAACCGGAGGGCCCGATGATGCAGGTGACGTCGCCGCTGTGAACATCGAGATCGATGCCGCGCAATACGGTGTTGTCGCCAAAACGTTTTTCAAGTCCGCGAGCGGAGATCGCCGCCGGTTGCGTCATGTCAGGAGCCTTTCATGGCGAAGCGGCGCTCAAGAACGCGCCCGAGCCTCGACAGAATTTCAACGAATGCCCAGTAGAGGAGGGCGATGGAGAGGTAGGGAGTGACAACGGCGAAAGTGATCGAGCTGATGGCACCAGCCACTTTCGTCAGTTCGCCAAGTGTGATGACAGACAGAACGGCCGATTCCTTCAGGAGTGCGATCGCTTGGCCCACACACGGCGGCACGGTGAGGCGCAAAGCTTGCGGCAGCTCCACATAAAGGAAGCATTGTCCCCGTGTCAGGCTCAGCATCTCGGCCGCTTCGCGTTCTCCCTTTGGGACGGCGTTGAGACCTGCCCGGGTCTCGGCGAACGGGCCGGCGCCATAGGCACCGAGGCCCACGATGCCCGCCACATAGGGGCTGAGCAGAAGCCCGAATTGTGGGCCCCCGTAGTAGAGAAGGAACAGCACGAGCGCGAGCGGTGCGCCTCTGGCAAATTCCACATAGGCCCTGACCGCAAGGGAGAGCGGCCGGAAACGGCTGCGTAGCGCCGAGGCAAGCATGATGCCGAGAAGGATTGCGATTGCCATACCGCTGACCGACACCGTGATGGTGGTTAGAAGTCCGGCAAGATAGAGCGGAGCGTCGTTCGTGAAGCCGGTCATTGGCCTTCGCTCCCATGCGAGAGACGTCGTTCGATCAAAAGGCCCACTCCTGCGAGAAGTATACCGATCGCGACATAGAGAATGAGAGCGGAGGCATAGGCGTCCAGCGGCCGAAAGGTGGAGGCGGCGACCTGCTGGGCGCGGCGCGTCAGGTCGGTGACGGCGATCACCGAGACGAGTGAGGAGTTCTTCACCAGAGCCTGCATTTCGCCAACGAGCGCCGGCAGCATGGTGCGGAAAGCCTGAGGCGCCTCGATATGCAGGAAGATCGTGCGGGGAAAAAGGCCAAGCATTTTCGCCGCCTCGATCTCGCCTTTCGGGATGGCCTGGAGGCCCGCCCGGTAGATTTCGGACTGGAAGGCAGCTGTATTCAGCGCTAGGGCCACGGTCGCCGCAACGACCGGGTCCAGCTCAAGCCCGAGAAAGGGGAGAATATAGAAGATGATCAACAGCTGGACGAGGATCGGCGTTCCACGCCAGAAGGAGAGATAGATCCCGGCCAGGGCCCGGATCCATCGTCCGCCACGTCCGGCCGCCGCCAGCAGGAGGGCCAGCGGCGCGCCGAGAAGAAGCGCCGCCAGACTGATCGTCATCGTTGTGGTCAGGCCATCGAGAAGTGCCGGCCAAATGTGTGCGACTGTCTTTTCCATGACCTGCCTGTCGCTGCGCGTCTTACTCGGCGGTGGGGAGAGCTTCCGGCAGTTCCATCGGCGCACCGAACCACTTCTTCTGAAGCTCTGCGAGCTTGCCGGACTTGTTCAGCTTGATCTGTTCCGCATCGATCAGCGCATTGAGTGCAGCGCTGTCTGCGTCATTGCGGCCGGCCCACGCGAAATAGGTCTTCGGGCCGAAGGTCGGCAGAACCACTTCGAACGCATCGGGACGCTGGCGAGCTACTTCCAGGAGGTTCGGAAGCGAATTGACGACAGCCTGGATGCGGCCGGCGCCGAGATCGGCATAGGCCTCCGAGAAATCGGTATAGGTAGAGACCGTCACGGCCGGCTTGCCGCCGTCCTTCAGCTTTCCAGCAAAGGTCTCAAGTGCTGCGAGCTGGGCCGAACCTGCCTGCGAACCGACCGCCTTGCCGGCGATGTCTTCGGGCTTGGTGATCGCCGTATCGCCCTTGCGCTTGAGAATGGCCATGGTCGCATCCGCAATCGGGGCGGAGAGGTGATAGGCCTTCATGCGCTCCGAGGTGACCGTGACCGACGTGACGACATAGTCGAAGCGGCCTGCCGCGAGGCCCGGTAGAATGCCCTGCCAGGGTAGGTCGAGCCGCTTCAACGTGACATTCGGCAATGCCTTCATGACTTCTGCCATGATGTCGGCCGAGTAGCCGACGATCTTGCCGTCTTCAACGAATTCGAAAGGCGCAAAGCGTGCTTCGGTTGCAACAGTAAATACCTTGTCGGACTTGACCTTTTCGAGAAGGTCTGCAGTCCGCGCAGTGGAGGTCGAAAGCGCGGCAACGAGTGCTGCGCCGATAAGAAGAGCTTTTGAGGTCGATAGACGCTTCATAATTCCGTTCCCCGTTTTCAGTGTTGAAAACAGGAAATCATGGACAACAGCGCAAAAAAATAGAAAAAATATGGAGTTCACATCAGAAAATATGATGTAAGGCGTTGTCGATGCTTCTAGCCCAGTCCGACCTTAGATCGTTGACCGTCTTTCGTGCCGTGGTGGAGCATAAAAGCTTCCTTGGTGCGCAGATCACCCTTGGGCTCAGTCAATCGGCCGTGAGCTTTCATATAAAGGCGCTGGAAGACAGGCTCGGCTTCAGGCTCTGTCGTCGCGGCCGCGGCGGCTTCGAGCTGACCGATCGGGGCGCTATCGTGCACGAGCAGTCGAAATCGCTGTTTCTGGCGCTCAATGCCTTCGAGAGCGATGTCGGCAACTTGAAGAACCGGATTACGGGAACGCTGAGACTTGGCCTGGTGGATAACACGATCACCGACGCCGACCTTCCCATCCACCGCATCATCGCCCGGATCAGCGACAGAGCGCCGGAGGCACGGCTGGAGCTGGTCATCGATTCGCCGGATGCGCTTCTGTCCGAAATCGCCAATGGCGGCCTCGACATTGCCATTCTGCCGGAAACGGAACCTTACCAGGGCCTGAAATTATCGCGCCTGCGCGACGAGACCCATTCTCTCTATTGCGCAAAGGGGCATCCGCTTTTCTCATCGCCGGATAATGAGATTTCGGTTGAGCGGGTCGAGGGCTTCGATTTTGTCGTCAGGCCCTATGCCAATATGCGGGAGCTGCAATATTTTCCGAAGGCACGGGCGCGGGCGTCTGCCTCGAACATGGAAGCGCAGGCAATGTTCGTAATGTCCGGACGCTACCTCGGATATCTGCCGGATCACTACGCGGCGGACTGGGTGCAGAAGGGGATCTTTCGGGCAGTGCTAGCAGAGCAGGCGCGGATCAAGTCGCCTTTCATCATTGCCACCCGCCTCGGGGAGAAACCGTCCACGGTTCTCGACTTCTTCATTCGCGAACTCGCCGGATTTGCCTCCGAAGCTCTTCATCGTGGGCCCCATTTGCTTAATGACTGATTCAGGTACAGCCTTGCGAGTTCGGGAGTTCCAAGCAGTCGCTTTCTCTCAGATCTCAAGATTGCCTGTCCAGATCGGGGGCATAGTTCCATAAATTACTGACATGCCGCACGAGGAAATCGCGTCGTCGATAATCTGAATCGGGGCCTTCGCGCCAACTTACTATGGATATTGTCATTCAAATGCATTACCTTGCTGTTAAATTTGGAGATAGCCAATGGCTGCAAACGCACTTGTCCAAACACGTATCGATGCCGAAGTTCGGGATCGTGCTTCCGCCGTCCTTGAGAACATGGGCCTGACGGTATCAGATGCGGTCCGTATCCTGCTCACGCGGACAGCTAATGAGGGTGCGCTGCCACTTGAACTTTTTTCGGGAAGCGAGGCTCACGATGCTTGGTTTCGCACGAAGGTACTCGAAGCGCTGAACGACACTCGACCGGACGTGTCAGATTTTGACGTCGAGGCACACTTCGCGGAGCGCCGGGCGACAGCGCGCGTCAAAGCAGGTGCTCTCAAGTCGTGAAGCTTACATGGTCTGCGTTCGCGCTGTCGGATCGAGACGCCATATTCACCTATATCGAGGCAGACAAACCTTCGGCCGCTGTAATGATCGACGAGCGGATCATGGCCGCTGCGCGCCGCTTGGTCGATTTTCCAGCAAGCGGTCGCGTTGGAAGAATTGCTGGGACACGCGAACTGGTGATCAACGGAACGCCATATGTCGTTACGGAAACAGCAGTTCGTGTCCTGCGCGTCCTTCATGGATCGCTGGAATGGCCCGACACTTTGCCCGGTAGCTAAATTTTCAGCTTGACGCGCAAGACGCTACGTCTTCCTGGCCGAACTGCTCCCGCACGTCTCGACCCTGCCCTCTTCGCCGCATCGAGAAGGTCCTTCTGTAGGAGACCAGACAGAAGAAATCTTGAGCGCGCTTCATCGGGTCACGGCGCTTCTCGACCGTCCGGAAGATCTCGGAGCGCTCCTGACGCCGGCAACGACGGAACTTTATTATCGACTTCTACAAGGTCAGCATGGTGCAACCCTCAGAGATTCCGCGACTGGAAATACGAAGCTCGCTCGATCGGACGGGTGATGTCCTGGCTAAAGGAGCATTATCGCGAATCGATGTCTATCGGCCTGCTCGCCAGTCTCGCAGGCATGAGCCCGACGTCGCTCCATCGGCACTTCCCGGCGATGACGCTCATGACGCCGCTCGAGTACAGGATGCATGTTAGACACCACGAGGCTCGTAAGCTGTTGTTGATCGGCGGCGCGAACGCCAGAGGCGTGGGATTTCGCGCCCGACCTTCATATCAATACGTTCAAGGTGAAGAGCAGGAATTTCAATCACTTCCAGCTCGCGAATTACAGGTCGTAAGTGAAAGTTGGTTCAAGAGCTTAGATATTTGTCAGTGTCGCTCTGGGTTAAGTACTTGGGGTCAACTGTGGAGAACTGGCTCCATGCTGTCCGTGGCCACTGCTCCGGCTTCCCATGAAGCTGCCGCGCCGATTTTGCAGCGACCCCAGTGTCCTGACATTCAATCGCGCGACGGTGGGGGCCGCTTCATAGTCAAGAGCTCCATCACATCATGCAGATCGTCTGCCGATGCGATGGCAACTGTCAGCCATTTCCCGTCGATGTATGTTTTGGCGCTATCGTAGAGCTGGACCAATTGAGGACGCCAGACATAACGCCGCTCCTCAAACTTCTCTCGTTCTGCTCCCCCCATGACCACGACAGCCGAAAACCGCCGGTATTCCGGTACGAAAGTGGTGAACGCCTTGGTTTTCTTGTAGCGCAAGGACCAACCGCGGTACTTGCCACCATAGAGCCAGTCCGGCGCGAATACTCCAGGGTAGAATTCGTCGATCCAGTCCCGCAGCTCGTCCCAACGCTCGAACGCCTCCGGTCCGATCCATTCGCGGACGGCGCTGTTATCGGGCGGCGCTGATTTGTCGGTGATCCTGTCGCCGATTTGGGGAAGCGTAGGCGTAGGTGAAATCATCTTAAGCCTCATGTTGATGGTCCGGCAGGCACCGGAGGGTTGAGATACGGACGACAAGAGCTTGTACGCCCTCAGCATGCTGCTGGCGGCGATTGCGGGAGTGAGGGGAGGTCGCAATACCGTCTGTCGGCGCTCGCGAATACCGCAGGGTGATCGTGGGTTTCTCGCAGATCCTCTACGGAGGTCAGGTCGAGAGCGGCGAGCACTTTTTCCCTCGCTACTGGTGCCTGGCTCCACTCCAGGAAGGCTGTGCCCTGTAGCAAGAGAAACTGCTGGGTCTTCAGCCCGATCGAGCTGAGTGCCAGCGACAGATAGGGCGTGAGAAAATCGGGCTGGTTGGCTCGCTCGCCGTTGAAGAAGCCGCCGGACGCGACACCGACAAAGACCGGACGGTCCCGGAGCATTCCCACCTTCCCGCCCGGCGTAGATTTCATTGTCCGGCCGACGCGCAGGATCTGGTCGATCCACGCCTTGAGGACGGACGGGATGGTCAAATTGTGCATCGGCGTTCCGATGACAATCGCATCTGCAGCTTCAATTTCCCGAATCAGCGCTTCGGAAAGATCAAGAGAACCCATCGGCGGGGCGGCCAATGTTGCCGGCGACGCCAGCGCGGCGGCGTAGAGGGCCAGGGTTTGGGGCAGGGGTTCAGCGCCCAAATCCCGCCGAGTGATGGCCCTGCCGGGCGCAACCTCAAGAAGCTTTTCGACGATCGCTGCCGAAAGCTGGCGGCTGTGCGATTGTTGGCGCGGACTGCTATCGATATGGAGGATGTTCATGTGATTGATCCCGGAGCTTCAAAAGGTTGCGACAGGCCAAAGCTCAGATCGAGCCGGCCGGGATAACGGCGGGAAAATCCTTTTCGGGATCGAACACGTTGTTGAAGAAGTTCGTCAGCGAGTACATCGCCACCAGAGCGACAATCTCGATGATGTTCGCGTCGGTGTAGCCGGCATCGCGGACGGCGTTCAGATCTTCGTCGCTGACCTGCCCTCGGGTCTCGATGACCTTACGCGCAAACTGGACCGCGGCATCCCGCTTCGGATCGTTTGCCTGACCCTTCCGAGCGAGAATGATGTCCTCGGCCGGCAGGTTGGCCATATGTTCAGCGGTAAAGCTGTGAACTGTCAGGCAATAGTTGCAGCCGTTCACTTCCGAGACGGCGAGGCCGATGCTGTCGCGCGTCTTGACATCGAGCGCTTTGCTCAAGGAGCCGAGCAGAGTAGCCCATGCGTTGAACGCGATCGGGCTTGGTGAATCCGATGTTGTTGGTGAAAGCATCAAGCGTCTGTCTGGATGCGGCCGGCACCTGTTCCGGCGTCAGAACACTGGTTCTTGTCATGGTAGTCTCCTTAAATTGTCGGTTGGATTGCGAATTATGCGAAGGACAGGACGTCTGCCACCGGCATGCGCGGCTTCTGCGGCCAGTTGCCGGCCCGCTCCGGTCCCACGGTCAACAGCATGACCGGGATCTCGTCTCCGCCCAGGCCGTATTCCCGGTGGACCGCGTCGGCGTCGAAACCGATCATCGGCGTCGAACCCAGGCCGAAGGAACTGGCCGCAGCGATGATCGCTGCCGCGCCGAAGGTTGCGGAGCGCACGGCCTCGTCACGCTGCCGTTGAGGTTGGTCATCATAAAGACCGCGTGCCGGTCGTTCCCATTCCGGCACGACATGTGCCGGCATGATGCCCGCTTCCACCACCGGCGCCAGACGTGCAGGGATCGTGCTGGCATCTGCGAGTTTGCCGATAATGACGAAAGTGACGGCAGCGTCGGTGATCGCGGGCTGGCCCCAGGCGATCGGGCGGAGGCGAGCCTTGGCTTCAGCCGTGCGCACCGCTATGAACCGCCAGTTCTGCAGGTGGAAGGACGTCGGCGCGGATGTGCCGATCCTCACCAACTGGCGGATTTGGTCGCCGCTCAAGCTGGCAGCGGCATCGTAGTACTTCGTAGCGCGGCGGGTGAGCATGCTTTCGGTGACGGCGTTCGTCGGGAAAGCGCGCCCGCCCTGATAGATTTCCGCACCCATGCCGGCTGCGGTTTCGGTTTTGGCTGTAGCGATGTCGTTCATTGGATGGCTCCTTCATCAAGTGATTACGGAGCCCAGTTTACGGACGATGATGCAAACATCGAGACTGTATATGCACAATAAGATGCTCGAAAGGATCAATCTCGCGCTGAAGGTAATTTTGCGCCTTTCTGTTCGCCTGTTTGAGTCAGCCGGCGCCATTCCCCCGGCGTCATCCCCATCCTTTCGGCAAACACACGGCGGAATGCCGAAACAGATTGATAGCCGACCGTCTCGGCCACGGTCTCGGTGCTGATCGCTGGCTTTTTCAACTCGTTGGCCGCTAGACCCATGCGCAGATCGGTCAACAAGTCGAGGGCGGAGCAACCTAACCTGTCCTGGAAGTGCCGCATGAACGTGGCGCGCGACATGCCGCACAAGTCCGCCAGATCCGGCAGTTTCCAAGGCCGCGTTGGATCGGCGAACATCGCCGCAATGGCTGGAGCCAGTCGCGGATGGCTGGCCAGGGCCAACAAGCCTTCCGGGGGTTTTTCGGATTCGCTTGCCGCTCGCAATACCAGCGTGAATAGGACCGACGAGAGCGCGTTGAGAACGGCGCGACCGCCCGCTCTGTCGCTGGCCGATTCCATTCGCATCAGCCCAACAAGACTGGCGAGTTGGTTGGAAGCGGACCCGATGCCATCTGCTCTTTGACCGTTCATGGCCCGTGCCACGAGATTCGTCGGCAGGTAATTGCGGATCAGGCGATCATGGGGCGGTGCGATGAAAAATCGGCCACACAACAGATCGAGTTGCTCGCCCTGGCTATCGTTCTCGCTCAGCATCCATCCCGCAGACCCGTGGCTCTGCTGAGTGCGGATGGGTGTTTGTCCGCTACCGTCGTGCAACACATGCGCAGCACCGTGAGGCAGCAGCACGATATCTCCGCTCACCAGTTCCCTCGCCGTTCTCGTTTCCGGATCCTCGAAAATGGCCCGGCCCTTGACTATGACGTGGTAGGGGATTTCGTTCGCCGCAGCCTGGCCCCAGGTCAATCGCCACGGGGCACCGTAGGCGCAGCGGACCTCGAGCTGCCCGGTCACGCTGACGATTTGCAGGAGATGGCTCAACCAGTCGACTTCAGACATTGGACCCCTGGGTCTTGAATCGCTGACGCACCATAGCGCACTGCGCGGCCCGCGTCCGATGTAGCAGGTCAGGCAAGAAGCTTTGGACATTAGAGGGACCGGAGCGCTCAGCGATGCCGCTCTTAGAGGTGCATGGCACCCTCGTTGGTTTCGTGTGACGACCCATAAAACCGGGCGGCGTGGTTTCCCCGGTCAGGACAGCCCAGCGGTCGCCGCGTATTTCTGACGATACGTGTCCCTGATTTCTTCCTGGCTCCGAGGCGGATCGGCAAAGACATGAGCGGGAGAAAGAAGCGGTGAAATTGAGGTGGTTTCAATTCTGACGACATGATCGACAGGATATTCCGAGCCGTTTGTCGCGCGGACCCAGTCGGCAATCATCGAAAACTCATCGCTTCCCGGCGGCAAAACCACCGCACGACCCGTGAACCGGTATCCGCGCCGCTGGAATACGTCGACCACATTGGTTTCGACGGCCGGATTTCGCTTCAGGTTCAGGATCGTCCGAGGCGATGCGATATCGGCGAAGTAAAGTACGCCATTGCGCACCGTTAGCGATGCCTTCGGCGAAAGACTTGGCGTTCCGTCCTCGTTGATCGTGGCGACGAAGGACAGGATTGCCTGCTTGATGATTGCCTCCATATCGGGAGTGATTTCAGCCATGATTATACTCGCTTGAATATGGTTTGAGCCCACCCGTGCGTCGCTCGCTATTTGCAGTGGCATCCACCTTGGCGGACGCTATTCACGCGGTGGGATATTGATCCCACGTTCGACAGCCGGCCGCGCAAGCCCGCGATTGAGCCAGGCCTGCACATGAAGAAAGCGGTCGAAACCGACGAGTTCGCGCGCTTCGTAAAAGCCAATCAGATTGCGCACCCAACCGAGGAGAGAAATGTCGGCGATCGTGTAGTCTGCGCCCATCACCCAGTCGCGTCCCGTGAGGCGGTCGTCGAGGACGCGAAGCAGCCGCGCGGCCTCACCCACATAGCGATCGCGCGGCCGCTTATCCTCATAGTCCTTCCCGGCGAATATGTTGAAAAAGCCGACCTGGCCGAACATTGGCCCGACCCCGCCCATCTGCCACATCACCCACTGGATCGTTTCATAGCGGGTGTTCGGATCGGCCGAGATGAACTGTCCCGTCTTGTCGGCAAGATAGAGGAGGATCGCACCCGATTCGAACAGCGCCAGCGGCCTGCCGCTCGGCCCGTCGGGATCGTAGATTGCGGGAATCTTGCCATTGGGGTTAAGGGCCAAAAAGGCTGGGTCATGGCTTTCGTCCGCCGTGATGTCGATCCGGTGCGGTTCGTAGGGGAGGCCCGTTTCCTCAAGCATGATGCTCACCTTTACCCCATTGGGCGTCGGCAGGGAAAACAGTTGCAGCCGATCGGGGTATTGCGCCGGCCAGCGCGTGAAAATCGGATGATCGAGTGTCACTTTCTTTCTCCTGAATGGCGGGCTGACCCGCGCCGGGGCTTGATCGGTTCTTTCGCTGGATGCGTGCCAAGACACTCGCCACGATCCAAAAGGGCAAAGACGATCTGCGCGGAGAACAGGATCGCTCGCCCTCCCAAGCTCTTAAGGACGAACGCGGATAACCGTCTTGCCCGACCGTCGATCGGTTGAGTTGAAGGTGGCAACGGCCTCGTCAAGGCTCGAGACTTTGCCGATGTTCGTCCGCAGTCGTCCGTCCCGCACCCGCTGGACAATCTCACCCAATTGAGCACGATCGAACTCGACGACGAAGTCGACAGCAAGGCCATCCGCGGGTCGAGCCTCCGCCGGACCGACGACGGTTACCAACGTTCCTCCGGCCCGGATCAGGGCCGCGGATTTCTTCTGGATGTCGCCACCGATAACATCGAACACCAGATCGACCGCGCCGACATCTTCCAGCGCGTCGGCTTCAAGGTCGACGAATTCGCTCGCGCCGAAGTCGAGCGCTTTCTGCCGGTCGGCGGCGCGTCCCGTGCCGATGACATAGGCGCCGGCCTCCCGCGCGAGCTGCGCCACCATTGAACCGACCGCGCCGGCCGCGCCGTGCGCAAGCACGCTCTGACCTGCCTGAAGGCGTCCGTGCTGGAACAGGCCCTGCCACGCGGTCAAGCCAGAGATCGGCAGGCTCGCGCCGACCGTGAAGTCGACGTCGCCCGGCAAGGGCGCGAGATTGCGCGCCTCCATGGCAACATATTCCGCGAGCGTGCCGTCGCGATACCAGTCGGCAAGGCCGAACACGCGTTGTCCCACCGACAGTCCCGTGGTGCCGTAGCCGAGAGCGGTGACCACGCCGGCGAGTTCGTGCCCGGGGATCGACGGAGTTCGGTCATGGTCTCGGCGATTGGTCCAGGTCGAGGGCCACGTCAGTTCGGTCGGAACGAACCCCGACGCATGAACCGCAACGATGACGTCGTTGATTGCTGGCTGCGGCTCGGGCCGCTCCACCAGCTTCATCCCGGCCGTTCCGGCCGCTTGGTCCGTCACAATAATTGCCTTCATCGTCCAACTCCCTGTGTGTGGTGTTTCGTCATCTTACCAAATTCCGATCTGCAACCCGACCGGACAGAGCTCAGATCGAGCCGGCCGGCGGAACGGCGGGAAAGTCCTTCTCGGGATCGAACACGTTGTTGAAGAAGTTCGTCAGCGTACATGGCCACCAGCGTGACGATCTCGATGATGTTCGCATCCGTGTAGTCGGCGTCGCGGACGGCTTTGAGATCGGCGTCACTGACCTGCCCTCGGGTCTCGATGACTTTGCGCGAGAACTGAACGGCGGCGTCCCGCTTCGGTTCGCTGGCATGGCCCTTCCGGGCGAGGATGATCTCATCGGCCGACATCTTGGCATGCCCGGCGCCAAAGGTGTGGACCGCAAGGCAGTAGTTGCAGCCATTCACTTCGGATACAGCAAGGCTGATGCTTTCACGGGTCTTCAGGTCGAGCGCCTCGCTCATGGAGGTGCGCAGGGTCGCCCACGCGTTGAATGCGATCGGGCTCGCTGCAAAGCTCGCCATCATGTTTGGGGTGAACCGGAGAGTCTTTGTGAAGGCATCGAGAGTCGGTTTCGAACCGGCCGGGACGTCGTCTGGCTTTAGAGCTGCAATTCTCGTCATGATAGTCTCTAGCGAGATGGTTGATCTGGCCTCCACCATGGACCGAGATGGTATGGATTTCGAGCCTGGATAGGCTCAATAAAATGCTCGAAAGGATCAAAGCAACACGGTTGAATCATCCTTCTGCCGCGGTGCCGCAGAGACAGCACATCAGAATAGGAGCGGCGCCTGTCTCCGCGATGAGATCATCCTTCGCGTGAGACGCCGTGGCATGCCCGGCTTTATCCGCGAAGGAAGTACCGCGGCCCAGCCCGGAGATGTTGGCTACGATAGCGGCAGGATCAACACGTCTCGCGCCGGCACTTCGAGCCGGTCTGTATCATACGCAAATTCGGGCGGCCAGGCGGCCTTCGCGCCCGAGAGCTTTCCTTCAGCGAGGCTGACCGATGTTGTCTGGTTTTTGCGTGTCGGGTTGACCAGCCATAGGAAGCTTGCGCTCTCCCCCCTGTGGATGCGAGCAAAGATCGCTTCGTTTGACAAGGTTACGTGCCGCGTCCTGGCGCTCCAGGCCACAAGCCCGGCAAAAAAAGCGGCATTGGACCTGCCGTCGGTGCGATAGAAGGCGACAGAGGGATTGGTTCCGATAAGCAAGGTGCGACCCTTGCCAAAGCGACTTTCGACGACTGCAAGGCGCCCATCGTCGAAATAGCCGCGCCCCGTGCCGCCTGTGAGGCGGTAAGATTGCAGCAGACCTCCGCCATCGACGGCTATGTCGCCGACCTTAAAACGGATACGGTGGCCGATGTCGGGCATGAATTCAACGTCTTCCTCGCGCACTCCGAAGACCTCATCGAGCCCCAGATTAGGCTGCACCTGGCCGACATGACCACGATCGCCGAAGTAGCCGGGGCAGGCTTCGGAAATGAGCGTGCCGCCTTTCTCCACCCACGTTTTCAGGCGTGCCGCCTGTTCGGCGGTGAACATGATCGGGTAAGGGAAATAGAGAAAGTCATAGGAGTCGATATCGTCGATGTGGACCCAATCCGGTTGCAGACCCTGTTCGAGGAAGGCGCGGTAAGCGCCCCACATGGCTTCGGGATAGGGCTTTTCCTTGCGGTCATAATTCAACAGGTAATCCCATTCCTGCGTTTCGCGGACGACGAGGATGCCCACCTCGCCACGCACCGGCTTGGCTTCCCAAAGCACTGCCTGCGCCGGATCGTTCGCCCATTTCGCCATTACACTCTGCATGTCCGAACGTGGCGTGCGGCTGCCGTCCATGCCATAGGCGCCGAAGGCGCCGAAGAGCGGCCCGTCGAGCAGCGGACGCCAGCGCAAGTTCAGCACGCCGCGCGCGCCGCCGGCAAAGGAAGTCATACTCCAGATGCGGATGTCCTCCGGCTCGGCGACGCGGCCGTCCTCCTTGTCCCGGCCGATCACCTGCGGCTGCAGCCAGAGCGGACCGCCCTGACGCTCCGCATGCCAGAAGGGTTTGCCGCGGGCGGCGGCTCGGTTGATGTCAACCCCGTACCAGGTCTTCCACGGCTCGGTACCCTTGCGGGCCTGGATCCAGGTGAAACCGTAGATTTCGACCTTGGAAGCGGCAAGCCAGTCGTCGCAGCCATTGGCGACCATGTTCGGGATCGAGCCCGAAATGCCGTGGGCGGCAATGACGTTCTTCTGGTCGACCGCGCGGATCGTATCGATGCGCCATTGCATCTGATTATAGAAATTGTCGCGTTTGAACTGCAGCCAGTCGATGCATTCAGGATAGGGCGCCATATGGACCGGCGGCTCGATATCCTCCCATTCGGCATAGCTGTAGCGGTGCCAAGCTTTGGCGAGAACTTTCAAGCTGCCGTATTTCTTCTCCAGCCATCTGCGGAAGGCGGCTTTGGCATAGCTGCTGTAATCGACATCGGCGGAATAGTTGCACTCATTCCAGACGTCGTAGCCGTAAATCGCCGGATGGTCCTTGTAACGGGTGGCAAGCGCGGTCAAAAACTTGCCGGCCGCCTCCTTCACTTCCGGGCAGTTCAGCGTCAGCGCACCGGCGCCGCCGCCATTGTTGGAAAAGCCGCCAGTTGCCGCCGATACACCCATGAAGGAGCCGAGCTTGGTGCCGTCGGCATTGACCTGCAGCGCATCGGCATATTTGCGGACGGCCCAATCCGGCACCGCATGAATGAGTTCGGCAATAATCGTCTTGATGCCGTTTTTTGCGGCAAGATCGAGCTGGCGGTCATATTCTTCCCAGTCGTAGACGCCGGGGGCGACTTCGATGGCGCTCCACATGAACCAGTGGCGGAAGATGTTCAGGCCGTCTTCGCCAGCGGTGGCATAGTCGCGTTCCCAGTCGTCGCGCGGCGGATTGGACTTGCGGAAATAGACGGCGCCATAAGGGAATTGGATATCGTTTCTGAGCATTGTCCTGTCCTTCTCTATCGATGTCCGGACATGGCTTCGCCATCCGGAAAAAGGCTCCGGTGGGAGGCAATCGAAGATGTCGTCCGGGTGTTCTAGGTGGTCCTGATCTAGCGCGGCCCTCCGGCGAGGAGCTCGAGCGTGCGGATGAGGGCGGAATGGTCGCGTTCGCCGTCGCCATTCGCAACAGCGGCATTCATGAGTTGCTGAGTGGCGGCCGTGTTCGGCAGCGAGAGATCGAGCGCGCGGGCGGCATCGACGGCCAGCGTCATGTCCTTGCGATGCAGTCGGATACGGAAGCCGGGATCGAAGGTTTCCTTGACCATACGCTCGCCGTGCACTTCGAGAATGCGCGAGGCGGCAAAGCCGCCCATCAGGGCTGCGCGCACCTTGGCCGGATCGGCGCCGGCGCGTTTGGCAAAGAGCAGCGCTTCGGAGACGGCTTCGATCGTCAGCCCGACGATGATCTGGTTGGCGACCTTGGCGGTCTGGCCATCGCCGACGGCGCCGACCAGCGTGATATTCTTGCCCATCTTTTCGAAGAGTGGCCTGGCTCGCTCGAAAGCCTCATCCTTGCCGCCGGCCATGATCGTCAGCGAAGCGGCCTTGGCGCCGACTTCGCCGCCGGAGACCGGAGCATCGACATAGTCGCAGCCGAGCGCTTCGATGCGCCTGGCAAAGTCCTTGGTGGCGACGGGCGAGATCGAGCTCATGTCGATGACGAGCTTGCCCGAGGAGAGGCCGGAGATCACTCCATTCTCACCGAAGAGCACGGCTTCGACGTCAGGCGTATCCGGCAGCATCAGAATGGTGATGTCGGAGGCCTCGGCAACAGCCTTGGCAGTGTGGACAGCCCTGCCGCCCTTGGTGACGAGGTGCTGCGAGGCGTCCTTCACACGGCTCAGATGCAGCGTGTGGCCGGCATCGATCAGGTGCTCCGCCATCGGGCGGCCCATGAGGCCCAGTCCGATAAAACCGATATTCATGTCTCGCTCACTTCCGATAGGGTTTCATCCAGCCGAGGCCTTCGCTCGTGCCAGCCTTCGGCTTGTATTCGCAGCCGACCCAGCCGTCGTAGCCGAGGCGGTCGAGTTCGGAGAGGATGAAGCCGTAGTTAATCTCGCCCGTACCGGGCTCATTGCGGCCGGGATTGTCGGCAATCTGCACATGGGCGATCCTGTCCTTGAGTCGGATGAAGGTCGGGATCAGGTCGCCCTGCACGATCTGCATGTGGTAGAAATCATACTGGATGTAGAGATTGTCGGATGCGACCTTTTCGAGGATGCGCTCGGCGTGATCGGTCTTCGACAAGAAGAAGCCCGGGATGTCGCGCAGGTTGATCGGCTCGATCAACAGCTTCACGCCGGCATCGGCGGTGCGCTGAACGGCATATTTCAGATTCTCGACCAGAACCTTTTCGAGCGTTTCGAGATCGGCACCTTTCGGCACGAGGCCGGAGATGACGTTGACCTGCGGGCAGGCGAGCGCCTTGGCGTAATCGAGGGCCAGCGAGATGCCGGCGCGGAACTCCTCGATACGATCCGGCAGGCAGGCAATGCCACGTTCGCCGCCCGCCCAGTCGCCGGAGGGAACATTGAAGAGCGCCTGTTTTAGGCCGTTTGCCTTGAGCGCATCGGCGACCTTCTCCTTCGGCTCGACATAGGGGCCGAGATATTCGAGCGCGCCGAAGCCGTCGTTTGCAGCGGCGACGAAACGATCGAGGAAGGCAAGATCCTGGTAGAGGAAGGAAAGGTTGGCGCAAAATTTCGGCACTGGAACGTCCTCAGGCATTGGCAGGAGCGACGAACCGGTGCCGGTGCAGCATGCGTTTGTCGCGTGGGTCGGGATTGGGAACGGCTGAAATGAGGCTCTTCGTATAGGCCTCCTGCGGCGCGGTGCAGATCTGCTCGGCCTCGCCGAGTTCGACGATCTTGCCGCGATGCATGACGGCAACGCGGTCGCAGAAGTAGCGTACCACCGAAATGTCGTGAGAAATGAAGATGAAGCTCAGGTTCAGCCGCTGGCGGATATCGAGCAGCAGGTCGAGGATCTGGCTGCGGATGGATACGTCGAGGGCCGAAGTCGCTTCATCGGCGATGATGACACGCGGATCGAGTGCAAGGGCGCGAGCAATGCCGATGCGCTGGCGCTGGCCGCCCGAGAAGGCGTGCGGATAGCGCTCCATGCCCATCGGATCGAGGCCGACGAGGCGCATCAGCTCGGCGACACGGTCCTCCAGCGCCTTGCCCTTGGCGAGGCCGTTGACGATCAGTGGATCGCCGATCACTTCCTTGACGGTCATGCGCGGGTTGAGCGAGGCGAAAGGATCCTGGAAGACGAGACGGACTTCGCGGTGGAAGTTGCGCAGCTCCTTCTTTCCGAGCTTGGTAACATCGGTCTCGCCGCCATCCTTCCCGCGGTAGAGAATCGTGCCGGTCGTCGGCTCGACGGTGCGCAGGATCAGGCGGCCGAGTGTCGTCTTGCCAGAACCGCTTTCTCCGACGATGCCGAGGTTTTCGCCGGGATAGAGGTCGAAATTGGCGTCATCGACGGCGCGTAGCGTGTTGGCATTGCCGTGCCAGCCGAAGGTCTTGCTGAGATTGCGCACAGACAGGATCGGTGGCGGTGCCTGCGAAGACAAGGCGATTGCCGGGAGTCTGCCTTCGACATGATGTGTCAGCTTCACGGTCGAGGCCAGCAGCTGGCGTGTGTAGGGATGGGTCGCGGCATGATAGATGGCATCGACCGGGCCGCGCTCGACGATATGGCCGAAGCGCATGACGGCGACATCCTCTGCCACTTCGGCGACCACGCCCATATCATGGGTGATGAGCAGCATCGCCATGCCGCGATCGACCTGCAGGCGCTTGATGAGGTCGAGGATTTCGGCCTGTGTCGTTACGTCGAGTGCGGTGGTCGGCTCGTCGGCGATCAGGATATCGGGATTGCCGGCAAGAGCCATGGCGATCATGGCGCGCTGGCGCATGCCGCCCGAGAATTCGAAGGTGTAGCAGTCGGCCATCTTGTCCGGGTTTGGGATTTCGACCTGGCGGAGCAGCTCGACCATGCGGGTACGCGCTGCCTTCTTGTCGAGAGCGCTGTGCATGCGGATCGCCTCGACGATCTGCGAGCCGATCGTGTGGACCGGCGAGAGCGAACTCATCGGCTCCTGGAAGATGAGGCCGATGCGCCGGCCGCGGATCTGCCTCATGGCGCGGCTGCCGGGTTCGAGGGTGGCGATGTCGGTGATCTCGCTGCCGTTGCGCAGGAGGATGCGGCCACCGACGATGGTGCCGGGCTTGTCGACGATCTGCAGCAGTGAGCGGGCGGTCACACTCTTGCCCGAGCCGCTTTCGCCGACGAGGCAGAGCGTCTGCCCACGCTTCAGCTGGAAACTGACGTCCTCGACGGCATGCAGGATATGCGTGCGCAGCCGGAAGTCGATGGAGAGATTTTCAACCGATAGGACGACATCTTCTGGAAGATCGGTCATGGCTTCCTCCTCAATTGTCATAGGGATCGGCTGCGTCGCGCAGGCCGTCGCCGAAGAAGTTGAAGGACAGGACGGCAACAACTACCGCCAGAGACGGCCAGATCAGCAGCCAGGGCGCGGTTGCTACCGTGCGGATATTCTGGGCGTCCTGCAGCAGCACGCCCCAGCTGACAACAGGCGGCTTGAGGCCGATGCCGAGGAAGGAGAGCGAGGTTTCCGCGACGATCATCGTCGGTACGGCGAGCGTGACGACAGCCAGGATATGGCTCGTCAGCGAGGGCAGGATATGGCGGAAGATCAGCCGCGCCTCGCTTGAGCCGTCAAGCTTTGCGGCAGTAACGAAATCCTCGCCGCGCAGCGCCAGAAAGCGGCCGCGCACTTCGCGGGCAAGGCTGGTCCAGCCAAGCAGCGAGACGATGATGGTGATGACGAAATAGACGTTGACGGGCGACCATGTGAGCGGGATTGCCGCAGCAAGGCCGAGCCACAGCGGGATGGTCGGCATGGCGCTGACGACTTCGATGACGCGCTGGATCAGCGTATCCACCCAGCCGCCGTAGAAGCCGGAGATAGAGCCAAGCACGACGCCGAGGACGAGCGACATGGCGACGCCGACGAGGCCGATCGACATCGAAATGCGGGTGCCGTAGATCAGCCGCGTGAGAACGTCGCGGCCGAGGCGATCGGCGCCGAGCAGGTACATGGGATCATTAGGGTTGATCGGGCCGATGAAATGCCGGTTCATCGGGACCAGGCCCCAGAGCTTGTAGGCCGGACCTTTGACGAAGAAGCCGATCGGCACGACCTTGTTGTCGTCAACGACAAAGGTGCGCCTCAACGCAACCTTTTCGATCTCCACCTTGTAGCCCTTCACATGGAAATTGAATTCCGAGCTGCCATCCGGTTTGTTGACAAAGAAGCTGAGGCCTTGCGGCGGCGCGTAGGTATATTGCGGCTTGGAGGTCGCGGGCAGGGAAGGCGCCAGGAATTCGGCAAAGAGACCGATGAGATAGAGCAGGAGGATGATCACGCCGGCGACCATCGCCACCTTCTGGCGGATCAGCTTGCCGGCGACCAGCCGCCAGGGACCGATGGCTGCGGTCGATACGGTTTTGCCCTGTTTCAGCGGGCTGATCGAGGGACCTTCGGAAACGATGTGGAGGGGACCGTTATGGGGCGCGAATGTTTCGTGCGTCATCGGCGCCTCCTCAATTGAACCGGATGCGCGGATCGAGCAGCGCAAGCAGCAGGTCCGACAGAAGCATGCCGACGAGGGTGAGTGCCGAGAGCAGCAGGATAAAGCTGCCGGCGAGATACATGTCCTGCGAGACCAGCGCGCGGAAAAGCAGGGGACCTGCGGTCGGCAAATTCAGGACGATGGCGGTAATTGTCACGCCGGAGACGAGATGGGGTAGTACCCAGCCGATCGCCGAGACGAAGGGGTTCAGCGCTATGCGCACTGGATATTTGAGGATCACCTTGTACTCCGGCAGGCCCTTGGCGCGAGCGGTGATGACATAGGGCTTGTGCAGCTCGTCCGTCAGGTTGGCGCGCAGGATGCGGATCATGGCGGCGGTGCCCGACGCGCCGATGATGATAATGGGGATCCAGAGATGGGCGAGGAAATCGCCTGCCTTGGCGAGGCTCCAGGGTGCTTCGGCAAATTCGGGGGAGTTGAGGCCGCCTACGCTCTGGCCGAGGTAGCGGTAGGCGACATACATCAATGTCAGCGCCAGGATGAAGTTCGGTACCGCAAGGCCGATGAAGCCGAAAAAGGTGAAGACGTGGTCGCTGATCGAGTGGCGGCGCACGGCCGAATAGATGCCGATCGGCAGGGCGACGATCCAGACGAAGAGCAGGCTCAGAAACGAGATGACCAGCGTCGAGCCCATGCGCGCCCAGATGAGGCCGGAGACGGGCTGGTTCCACTCGAAGGACCAGCCGAAATCACCGCGACTGACAATGCCCCAGATCCATTTGAGGTACTGGATATAGAAGGGGTCGTCGAAGCCGTAGATCTCTTTCAACCGCTCGATCTGCGCGGGATCGACGGCCTGGCCGCTGTCGCTCATCGTCGCGATCATTGAGGTCAGGTAATCACCCGGCGGCAGCTGGATGATCAGGAACGAGATCAGCGACATGCCCAACAAGGTCGGGATCATGTAGAGCACGCGCTTGAAGATATAGCCATGCATCGGAATGTTTCTCCTCCCGTTGAGAGCGCCCGGTCAGGCACTTCCTTCGGATCTCCATCCGCTTTCGGCCCCTTCAGGCCGAAAACGCTCCTCCTTGTCTCGACACCTCATTTCCAGGTGAGGTGCAGCACCTCCAGCCGCTCGATATCAGGCACTTCCACCTGCGCGCGGCCATCCTTGACGCTGAAGTTTGCGGCGCGGTCGGTAACGGTCAGCCATGCCTTGGCTAGCGACTTGCCCTGAGGAATTTCCACTGAAACCGTCTGGGCCGCCAGAGGGTAATTCTCGCGTATAGGCCCCTTCATCATCATCGGGTTGGTGAGGTTGAACAGACTGACCGCGATACCTTCGGCACTGTCGCGCAGTGCCATATCGATGACGCCGGGACCTTCGACCGTGACGCGCGGGGTCTTGCCGAGCGCCCAGCTGACGGCATTGCTGATGAGCTTGCCATGGTCGACCGCGAAGACTTCCCAGAAGATCTCCCCGATATTCCAGGGGATATAGACCGTACGACCGCCCTTGCCGGTTTCGCGGGCGATGACGGCAGCACCTTCCGGCGCTTTGCGAGGATAGACCTCTTCCATCGGCAGGTCCGGGAAATCGGGCACATAGAGGAAGGGCATCGTCGCATTACCGGTCGGGTCGGCATGAATGAGGCGCGTGCCGCCCATGATGCGCTCGGCACCCTCATAGCCCTGATTAACAGGATGATCGCCAGACAGTGCCACATAGGTGTTCTTGACGATTCCGCGCGGGCCGGAAACGAGCTTCGCACCCAGTACATCCGAAAGGCCGAATTCGTTGCGCTTCTTGCCGAATTCATCGCGGAGTGAGGTTTCGTAGGAAGCGACGACGCTGCCGCCACGTTCGACATAGGCGCGGATCGCCTCGTTCTGCGCATCGGAAAGGCAGGAAGCGTTGGCGAGGATGATTACTTTGAAACGGTCGAGATTTTCATTGGTCAGAACCTGATCCGAGAGAAGCTCGAAGGGTAGGCGGGCTTCGACGAGCGCGTGATAGAAGCCGAGATCGTGCTTCTCGGCATTGTGCCGCTCTTCCGGCGCCCAGTGGCGAAGGGTGGTCGAAGGATCAACGACGGCGATTTCGGCGGTCGGCTGCATGCTTTCGAGGACCGGCTCGACGGCTGCCTGAAGTGCAAAGGCGTCGGCGACCGGTTCTACCCAGCGCTTGTCCGGCACAACGCCGTTGAACTTGGTGAACCAGGCATAGAGGCCATGGGCCGTGCCGTCATTGATCCAGAGCTGCATTTCCTCGCCCGAGGTGACCGCATCCTTCCAGCGGTATTCCTCCTCCGGGCCGATCGAGGTGATGAGCACGACGGGGCGATCGGGGAAGGTGGCGCGGATGCGCTTGCCGTTGCGGCCGGCGGACCAGCCGAGTTCGAGGCCTTTACGGCCCTGATGGTCGACAACGAGGAAGGGGCAATGTTTGGCGATGACCGAGAGGTCGAATTCCATCAGCGAGGCGCCGCCCATGTTCGGGATGAAGCTCGCATGCGGGCGGATCGCTTTGACCGCATCGTCCCACTGGGCAATCATGTCGGTGAGTACGCGGCGGCGCCACTGCACCCAGGCCTGCCAGGCCGGGTCTTCGGCATCCGGTTTTTTCGGCAGGTCGTGGCCGAACATATCCTTGAAGCGGCGCGCGCTGTCTTCGCTGTAATCGACGCCATGGCCCTGCCAGCGATTTGCGAAGACGGCGTCGATATCGTATTTGCGAACGATCTCCTTGACGACCTCAGGCATGAAGACGGTGTTGTAATCGCCATAGGCATTGGTCACCCAGACATCCGGATAGGCCCAGTGGCGGCGCGGTGTGCCGTCGGCATTAATCATCACCCATTCGGGATGTGCCGTGGCGGCATCGTCGTGAATTGCGTGTGGGTCGACTCGGGCCATGACATGCATGTCGAGCTTTCGGGCGGCATCGACGAGCGCGCCGAAGATGTCCTTATCGCCCAGGTATTTGCTCACATAGTGATAGGGCACCTCGCTCGGATAATAGGCGATGTAGCCGCCGGCGCTGAGGCATACCGCGTTGGATTTCGTGCGTTTGAAAACGTCCACCCAGAAGGCCGGATCATATTTTTCCGGATCGTCCTCCACGAAGGTGAGCTGGGTCCACCGTGTTGCGGTCTTGAACCAGTTCGGGGTGCGCAAGGTGTCGCTATTCTGTCTTCTGGCGTCGAGCATCGTCTTCATCCAACCGCTGGGCAATGAGGGACCTTGGCGCCGGCCGGCAGAGCCGGCGCCTCGCATTCATGGCTGTCATAGGCCATCAGACCTTGTAGAACTGCTCCGGCATGGTGGGAGCAGGCGTCGGCCAACCGAATGAGTTCGGCATCGTCTTCGTGATGTTCTTCATGTTGTTCTTGACGATGCCGTAGCCATCCGGGGGCAGGGAGACGCCAAAAACATAGAAGTTGTCAGCCGCACCCTGCAGGATCTGCTTCATGACCTCCTGCTGGGCGGACGGATCGGAGGTCGATTTCAGCTTGTCGTAGAGCTCAAGCTGCTTCTTGGTCTCTTCCGGCGGCTCTTCCGCATTGGCGTTGTTGCGGTCGAGATACCAGAGCTGCCAGGCCGGCGCATACATAGCGTTCGAATCCGTCGGCACGTAATAGCGCGGATCGAGCATGGCGGCGACGCCGCCATTGGCGCCAAACTGGTGGGCCGTAGCGTCGAAATCGCGCCCCTGCCGGACGCGGGTTTCCCAGAGCGATCGATCCATGGTGCGCATCTGTGCATCGATGCCGACGGCCTGGAACATCGGGATGACGAGCTGGAAGAGATCGAGGAAGACGGCGCGTGCCTGGTCGATTTCGAAGATCACCGTCAGCCGGCGGCCCTTTTCGTCTAGCCGGAAGTTCTGGTCGTCACGCTTCGGAATGAGCTGATCGAGCATGGCATTCGCCTTGTCGACATCATAGCTCGTGAACTGCGTGGCGAGCTGCTCGTTGTAGAGCGGATCGCCCGGTTTGATCGATGGCTGGGCGGGAGCGCCCTGGCCGACGAGTACGGCATCGATCAGCGACTGGCGATCGAGCGCCAGTGACAGTGCTGCACGGAAGTCCTTGTTGCGGAAGAGCTTTCGCTTGGTCTCGTCATTGTGATTCAGGTTGAAGATGAAGTTCATCACATTGGCTTCGGTGGAAGTCAGTGTGTAGAAATCATATTTGCCCTGCTCACGCGCATCGTAGAGAACCGACTTGTTGTTCGGTGTTGCGATATACTGGTCCATCAGGTCGATCTCTCCCTGCATGGCCTTCAAGAGCAGCACTTGAGGATCTGCGACCATCTGGTAGACGATGCGGTCCATATAAGGGAGCTGGTTCCCCTCCGTATCAACCTTCCAGTAGAAGGGATTGCGCTCGGCAATGGCGCGTTCGGTATTCTCGCCTGGGGCGACGGTGAACATCCAGGCATGCAGGCAGGGCTTTTTCGAGGAGTTCAGGAAGAAAGCGTTGTCGTCCTGAAAGCCGGAGGCAGACTGGAAGGCGGCGATCCAGCTCTCGAAGCCGCGCTGCTTGGCAAGCTCGTCAGCTTTCGGATTATAGTCGATATGGAACTGCTCGAGATAATGCTTGGGACAGCGGGTCGTGTGATCGCTATTGGCCCAGGCGACCTGAAGTGGGAACATACCGTTAGGCTTGGGGAAGATAACTTTAAACGTCTGCTCGTCGATGATTTCGAGCTTTGCCGGCTTGCCTGATGTCTTCCAATGACCCTGGCCGTTCACGGCGACCCGCTTGTCCGTAAGAATAGTATCGTACCAGAATTTCACATCGGCTGTGGTGTAAGCTTGTCCGTCCGACCACTTCATGCCCTTGCGCAGACGGATGGTATATTCGGTGGAATCCGCATTGCCGTCGAAGGCTTCGGCAACGTTGAGCGTCACGCCCGACCAATCGGGCGTGTAGCGCAGGAGTGGCTCGTAGGCCTGATAACGGAACAACATGGAGAGCGAACCGCCGCCGACAAGGGCCATGTTCCAGTCGCCGCCGTGCTTGCCGATACTATCCACCGGCTTGATGACCAGGGGATTTTCGGGCAGTCGATCTTTCAGCGGCGGCAATGCGCCGCCCGAAACCTTGTCCTTCAGGGTGGCGGCTTCTTTGTAATCCGCCGCTAGGGCAGGCAGTGCGGGCAGGATCAGAACGGCCGAAGTCCCGGCCAGAAACGCACGACGTTTCAGCTTGATCATAGGGGGTCTCCTCCAGAAATCGTCCGCTCTCCTGTGATTTTTGCCTATCAAAGCGGACCGAAGAGAAGAATACAGTTGGATACCGTTAGGTAAAGCGTTATGTGTTATTAGTAGGAAAGTTGCGTTTGCCGCGTGAAACGTAGCGAACGGGCTGCAGCGGACGAGGTGGAGAGTGGGAAAACGCGGGCGGATTACCTTACAAACGATCGCGCAAGAGGTCGGCCTCTCCAAATTTGCCGTCTCCCGCTCGCTGGCAGGCAAGAGCGGCGTCAGCGAGGAAACGCGCGCGCTCATTCGCGCAACGGCCGAGCGGCTGGGATACACGCGTCCTGCCGGCCAATCGCAGTCAAACGACATTGCCGTCGTGTTCCACGATCTCGATGCCGTTAACAGCGAGCTTTACATGCAGATCCAGAACGGCGTCCAGCGCGAGGCTCACAGGCTGGGGATGGCGCTGCGCATCCGCTGGACGCATAGCGCCGGGCAACTTGAGGAATTGGCGCACGCATGCGCGGGCCTGATGCTTGTCGGTCCGCATGATCGCGAAGCAGTGGCGGCGGCAACGGCAACCGGCATACCGATCGTGCGTTTCGGATGGGTCGATCCGCTGGAAGAGGCTGATCAGATCACTGGGACCGACCATGAGGCGGGGCAGGCGGTGCTTCAATATCTGGTTGGCCTCGGCCATCGATCAATCGTCTATGTCAGCGGCACACCCGGCTTCCGCGGGCGGCGTGAGCGGTTTTATGGGGCGCGTGAGATCGCCGAGCGGCACGAGGACGTCTCCTTGCAGGTCTTGGAGTTCGATGAGCAAAACGGCTTCGGCGCGGCATTCCGGGACCTGAAGAAGAGGGGTATTCCTCCGACGGCCTTTTTCTGCGCTCATGACGGTCTTGCGTTGACAGTCGTTTCCGAATTGCTGGGGCAGGGGTACCGGATCCCCGACGATGTTTCGGTCGTCGGCTTCGGCGACTTTTCGCCGGCGACCCAAATTTCGCCGCCACTGACGACGGTGAAGATGGAAGGGCAGGAGGCCGGTGCCGTCGGCCTCCGCCTGCTCATCGAACGCATCGAAAATCCACGGCTCTCCGGTATGCCTGCCCGGCGGGTGATGATTGCCTCACGGATCGTCGAACGCCGTTCTGCTGGTCCTTGTACAGGCTGCACCGAACCTTCCAGGGCGACGCTGGGGAGGCCCTAGCCGAGCACGCGCTCGATACGCTCCAGATGATGGCTTCGTACTGCTCCGGCGGGAGGATCCTCGCAGGCCTCTATCTCCACAACCGTCAGTCCCGTTGCAATCGCAAGATCTTCGAGGCTTAGCCCCTGGCTAATTGAGCTAGCCTGTGGGGAATCGTCATAGAAATTTTTTCTTTGGCGAAACGGCCCATTTTTACTCCGCAATTGACGCCGTTAACCGCAGGCGCGGGCGACATTGTTCCTCATCAGGGTCTACTTCAAAGGGCCGGTATGATCAGCCGCCAGCGCGTTTTCGAAGTCGCTCGCCTTGTCCTTGTGGCGGCGGCGCCCCTCTTCAGCGGCCTCTGAAGACTGGTGGGCATGACCGACATCGTCGACGCGACGTCGGCTATCTTACGCGGCGACTTGTTTCTTGAGGGTCGCTGGTTCAAATCCTTTCAACTGCAAAAACTATTGAGATGGGCCTGACATCCGCATCATCAGGAAAGGCCGTACCAGGCGCCGCGGCCGGCACCGTGGAGGGCGAGGTGCCCTTGATCCACGAGTGTCTTGAGATGATCCTTGATGGTGTGACGGCTTGCATCGGTGATCCGTGCAGCCTCCGCGACCGTAATCCGCCCGTGCTCGCGCACCAACTCGAGCAATGTAACGGATAATTCCGGCATGTCGGCGAGGATAATTCGCTCGCGCTCCATTTTCTTCTCAAGCCGGGTCTTCTGCCGATGCAGGGCTCTCAAAAAGAACTCGATCCAGGGATTCCATTCGGGCTCTGCGCTGCGGATCGTTCCCTGCGTGCGCCGGAGCGAGATGTAATAACTCTCCTTGCTTTGCTCGATGATGCTTTCGAGCGAGCTGTAGGGGACGTAAGCGTAGCCGGCCTGCAAGAGCAGCAAGGTGGTCAGAATGCGCGAGAGGCGGCCATTGCCATCCTGGAACGGATGAATTTCCAGGAAAACGACAACGAAGATCGCGACAACCAAAAGTGGATGGAGCCGCTTTTCTCGCCATTGCTCATCCAGCCAGCCGATCAGTTCTTCCATTCGACGCGGCGTATCGAACGGCGATGCCGTTTCGAAAATGATGCCAAGGCTCTCGCTCTGTTCGTTAAACGCTTCCACGTTGTTCGAGAGGGTTTTGTATGCGCCGCGATGCCGCTCGTCCTTTGTCGAATACGCAAGAAGGTCGCGGTGGAGCTGACGGATATGATTCTCGGTGAATGAAATAGCTTCGTAAGCACTGAAGATGGTCTCCATCACCTCCGCATAGCCGGCAACCTCTTGCTCGTCGCGTGTCGTAAACGACCCCAGGCGAATGTTTGCCAGCAGCTTTTCGACCTCTCGGTCGGTAAGGCGTGCCCCTTCGATACGTGTGGAGGAACCGACGCTTTCGATCGTGGCGATACGCCGGAGGCCGGACAGCCGCTCAGGAGCGATCCGGCCGATCGCACGCCAAGCACCCTTGAATTCGTCGATTTCGGCGATCAGCGACAAGATTTCGGGCGTGATCCGGACGGTCGCCGTTTTTAGAAATTTCATTTTCCCATCCATTCCCATCCAATTCTCGAAACACTCTCATGGACTATTTATCCATCCGTTTCCATCCAATTTCTACGACATAATTTGTCAGATCTGTTAGTGGATCGTGCGCTGACTGGGCCAGTCTC
Organism: Rhizobium leguminosarum bv. trifolii WSM2297; assembly: GCF_000271845.1. The sequence goes on from NZ_JH719393.1 coordinate 1,196,105, forward strand.
ACTCGAGCGGATCCCGACTCTTGCAGCGAGAAGAGAATACGTACGAGGACGCTGCGAGCCGGTCCCCTCCTATGTCGTTTGCAAGGCACGGGCGGCCGAGAACGAGCACTGGGATTTCAAAGCCTCTGACGTCTCTAAAAGTTCGGATGAGATCGACACGAAACAAAAAGCGCGGTCGTAGGAGCGGCTCAACACCTGGAGCCTATTTCTCTCAAGTACTCAATCTGCAGGATCTGGGGTGACCCCCTGTGCCCGGTCGTCGAATGTCTTGTATTGCGGCGTTGTCACATTGATTTTCGTCAAACGATTGCGGTAGACGCTCACGGATGAACAGCGCGACGCCGACCTACAAGAATCATCGCTTCCCTATTGAAACCGTCGCCCCAGCAATCTGGCTGTATTTCTGGTTCAACGTCAGCCTGCGCGAGGAAATGATGCTGGAGCGCGGTGTGGCAGTCTCGTATGAAACGATCCGCCAATGGTTCGCACGGTTCCATGTCACAGCGCGGTTGCACCGCAAATCGCCTTCTTCCGGCGACGTGTGGCATCTCGACGAGGCTGTCGTTCGCATCGGAGGGAGAAAGTGCTGGCTGTGGCGCGCCGTGGATCAAGACGGATATGTATTGTCAGGTGCGGCCGATGAGAGGCGGGACTTCACAAGCGTGGCGACAATTTCAGCATCCGGGATGGTCGCGAGGGACGGCAACCGATCGTATGTTGCGGTACGTCAAGGCGGCCACCAAACCGGTATGGTATCGTGCACGCTCTTCTAGCTGGAGCCGTACACATGACAATCCCCGCAAAGTCTGTGATGACAACGAATTTGATTACGGTGTCGCCTGAAACCACCGTGGCCGAGGCCGCTCGGCAAATGCTGATCCACCACGTCACCGCAATACCAGCTGTGGACCCCGATAACCGGCCGCTCGGATTGATCAGTGAAGGCGACGTCATTCGCCAACGTACTCTGGACCAAGCATCTTTCTTGCCACGAAAAATCGGCCTATCGTAGGGCTATGTTGCAGCGCCCGTCATCCCGCCTTCTCGTCCTCAACAACCAGGACCAAGTGCTTCTGTTCAGGTTCGAGCCCAAATCAGGACCCTTGAGCGGTCGAATCTTCTGGGCGACACCCGGCGGCGGGGTGGAAGATAACGAGACGTATGAAGAGACTGCGCTTCGCGAGTTGCATGAGGAGCTCGGGATCACTCGAGACCATCCCGGACAACAGGTTGCCCAACGAACCGTCGTCTTAACACTCTACAACGGAAACGTGGTCGAAGCCGATGAACGATATTTCATGATACGCATCAACGAGCCAGCAATCTCCGATGCCAACTGGAGTCTCCTTGAGCGGGAAGTCATGGCTGCCCATCATTGGTGGAGCCAGACCGAGCTTCGCTCCACTACGGAGCAGGTATGGCCAGCGGACTTGGAAGACATTCTAGTAGGCGCGGGCGCATGGCAGGCGACGCTTTGAGCCTACTCGCAAGGTTTCGGTTCCGCCAAAACTCCTGGCATTCCCCGTCGGCCCCCGCAGGCCGCGACTGTTGTGACGCCAGGATTGAGCCACAAGCGGACATTGCAACTATCGCAGAATTCCCTAGTATGCGCCGCCGCAAAGGTTCGGAAAACAGGGTGCTCAACAACGATCCAGCTCGTCAGAGACCCGGGTTCACATGAACGGTCCGCCATTGCCGCGTCGCTGATTGAGTTCAAGGCGTCTCGTACTGGCGTCCGACTGAAGATAAACTGCTGGTCTTAACTGCCACTGGGCCCGAAACAGGAAATATTGTTGGTGGGCGTTGGGGCAGCACGGTCGATCTACCGGTAGTGCCGGAAGCGCTTCGCCAGGGTGTCATTGGCCGTCGTGTCATGGCCCTCGCTGCGCAAGAGGGCGGTAGATCGCGGCTGCCGAGGTTCGTGGCTCACGACCAATAGCTTTCGGGCGCGCGGGTTTTACGAACGGCTTGGGTACGAGGCCCTCGGGATCATCGATGATTTTCCACCGGGACTGCTTCATCTTTCTGGGGAAGCGATTTGAGACGCCAGGAGATTTCGGCGCACACTCGTTCTCGACGATCGGTAATTTCATCGGGCCTTCGAGATCAGGGCGCATAAGAGGGCTTGCCAGATAGTGGAAGACAGTTCTCAGGATTGGAAGCGCCGGCGCACGACTGTCGCGACATAATCATTATCGCGCCGTTTGGCGCCGGGCGCGCATCCTGCCGGGATTCTCCTACGGCGCTGGCAACCAGCAATCCGTCTCCACGAGCTCGCTCGCGTTCAGCTCTCGACCAGTCTTTTGTAGCGAGGATGAAAAGAAACGGATTTAGTCGGATCATGTAGCCCAGATCTACGCATCCCAATTCGACCGAGCCAAGTTCTGCAAGCTAGCAGCTTTGGGCGACTTAGGTGCCTTAGAGCCTGCTCGTGCAATTTCGTTGCTACGACAAGCTCCAGTGCCACGGCATCGTGCGAAGTCAATTTGCGGCGCCCAAACAGCAGCTTAAGGACAAGCCCCGGGCGACCCTAGCTGCTCCGGGTGAGCCTGAGAATCTCGCGTTGATCAGGTCATTGCGTGCTTCTTTACAATCATGATTGGCAGCGCTACCATCGGATGCGTGACGCCCTCGGGAGGAGCCCATCCGGCGTCATTTGGAGAGCGTATCGACATGCATTGCCGGACCGGCAACCACTGCAGAACAACTGCAGCGGACAGTCGATGATTCCGACACCCATTCGATGCCGATCCCAACATGGCAACAAATGGGAGGATTCGATGTACAAGACGTTGGTCGGCGGCCTTCTCGCCGCTGCTGCATTTACGCTTTCCCACTCCACGGCTCTTGCCCAACCGGAAATTGTCAGTGGGCCTGCGGCCGAGGCTGACTGCTTCGTGCCGTGGACGGCGGATACCAAGTTCTTCAAATTTCCGAAAAAAGACGGGCCTTATCGCATCGCGCTAGCCAATGGGTATATCGCCAACACCTGGCGCATTCAGATGATCCAGACCGCGAAAGCCTATGCCGCTCAGCCGGATGTCGCCGCCAAACTCAAGGAGTTCAAGGTCGTTTCCACCGGTGAGGACGTGCCGGCGCAGATTTCGGCGATCAACAACTTCATCGATTCCGGTTACGACGCCATCGTCGTCAATGCCCAGAATCCGACGGCATTCGGACCGGTCATCAAGCGCGCAAAGCAGGCCGGCGTCGTCCTGGTCGCCTTCGACAATATTCTGGATACGCAAGACGCAATCAACGTCAACGTCGACCAGAAGGGCCTTGGCGTGTTGTGGGCGAACTGGCTAGCAAAGCACCTTCCTGACGGCGGCAAAGTTCTCGAGGTGCGCGGGGTTGCCGGAACGTCAGTCGATACCGACCGCCACAACGGCATACACGAAACCCTGGATGCCACCGGCAAGAAGTGGGATGTCGTCGAAGTGCTCGGCAAGTGGGACGACCCGACGGCACAGAAAGCCACCGCCGACGCGATAGCCGTGCACAAGAAGTTCGACGGCATCACCGCGCAGGGCGGCGATACCGGCGTCGTGCAGGCAATGATCGATGCCAAACATCCGTTCGTGCCTTTCGGTGGCGAAACGGAAAACGGCTTCCGCAAGTTCTGCGCCAAATATGCTGGTGAAGGCCTGAAATGCTCATCGGCCGGCACCGGGCCTGCCCAGGTGGCAGTTGCCATCAAGACGGCGATCGCAGCACTTGAAGGACAGGTCGTGCCGCAGTCCATCAAGCTGCCGCTGGCAATTGTCGAAGACCCGAACTTCAAGGAGGGCCAGGACTTCTATCCGGATCAGTCGGACAATTTCTTCGTCGGCAACGCTTTTCCCACCTGCGGCATCAATTTTACCGCGCAGGAGATCATGGGGCAGTCGAAGGAAAACAAATAGGCCGGGGTCCAACCGGATCGCTTGAGCGGCGTGCCGCGGCTCTGCCCGCGGCGCGCGAGAAACACTTGCCCCGAGGACATTCATGACGGCACCAGAAAAACCGGCGGCAACCCCGCTCTTTGAGATGAGCGGTGTATCGAAGCGTTACGGAGGCGTGCATGCGTTGGAAAACGCCAAACTCACCGTGGAATCCGGGAAAATCCACGCCATTCTCGGCGAGAACGGCGCGGGCAAATCCACGCTGATCAAGATCATGGCCGGCGTCGTCGCGCCGGATGAAGGCCGCATGCTGCTCGACGGGCATCCGGTGACCTTCCGCTCCCCGGCCGAGGCTTCCGCCGCCGGCGTCACCTGCGTATTTCAGGAACTCTCGCTGATCCCGGACCTCAGCGTCGCCGACAACATCTCTATCGCCGCTCCGCCGCGCCGTTTCGGCCTGATTGACCGCAAGGCGCAACGCGTCATCGCCGAGGAGATGCTCGCGCGGGCAGGCGCCAGCGACATTCATCCGCGCGAGCTGGTCAAGGACCTGCCGCTCTCGCGCCGACAACTGGTGGAGATCGCGAAGGCGCTCGCCTGGAAACCGCGCATTCTCATTCTCGACGAAGGGACGTCGGCACTGACGGCAGCCGATGTCGCCGAGGTCTTCTCCGTTTTGCGACGGCTGAGGTCCGAAGGGCTGGCACTCCTTTACATTTCTCATCGCATGCAGGAGATCGCCGAATTGGCGGATCAATGCACGGTCTTGCGCAATGGCCGCAATGTGGCGAGTTTCCCGGCAGCCACGCGCAGCGATGGCGAGATCGTCGAAATGATGATCGGTCGGGAATACAGCCGCGCCTTCCCGCCGAAACCGGAACGGCTCGCGAAGGATGAAGTCCGTCCGGTCTTGGAATGCCGCAAGCTCGGCTGGGCGGATAGGCTGCACGACATTTCGCTTACCGTCGGTCGTGGTGAAGTCGTCGGCCTTGGAGGCCTGGATGGACAAGGGCAGCGCGAGCTGCTGCTTGCGCTCTTCGGCGTCCTGCGCGGGATCACAGGTTCCGTCCTTGTCGACGGCAAGGCGGTTACGCTCGCAAGCCCGGCAGCGGCAAAATCCGGACAGATCGGCATGGCGCTCATCCCCGAGGACCGCAAGACGGAAGGCTTGATGCTGCCGATGACGGTCCGGGAAAATCTATCCTTTGCGGTACTGGACCGGGTGTCCAGAGTGTGGGTGATAGATCAGGAAAAGGAAGAACGGTTGATCGAGGAAATGGTACAGCTACTGGCGATCAAGACGGCAGGTCTCGACATTCCGGTCGGAGCGCTCTCCGGCGGCAACCAACAGAAGGTCGTCATCGCCAAGTGGCTGATGCGCAAGCCGCGGATCATTCTGCTCAACGATCCGACACGCGGCATCGATGTGGGCACCAAGCAGGAGATCTATCAGTTGCTGCGGCGCTTGGCCGAAGCGGGAGCAGCCATTCTCTTTTATTCGACGGATTACGACGAGTTGATCGGCTGCTGCGATCGCGTTCTCGTCTTCTACAACGGCAGCATCAGACGCGAATTGAAGGGCGACGGCATCACGGAGCATGCGTTGGTGGCGAGCGCACTGAATGTCGGCAGCGAGAATGTGGGGAGCGCGGCATGAAGGAGTGGCGTTACCGGTTGGGCGAACGGCGCGGCACGCTGATGGCAGCCGGCATATTCCTCGTCATGTTTGCAATCTACGTCTCCAATCATCCCGCCGGACTGACGGCCAATGTCGTCCAGACCGCGGCGAACAAGGGCGTGCTGCTTGCCTTCGTCGCGATGGCTCAGACGTTGGTGGTGATTACCGCCGGCATCGACCTCTCAGTCGGCATGATCTTCATCCTGACCAATGCGCTGGCCTCCTGGCTCGTGCTCGGCTCGCCGCTTGAAACTGCTCTTGGCGTGATGGCCGTCCTGGCTGCCGGTCTTGCCTGCGGCGCGCTCAACGGCTTGATCGTCATCTATGGACGGTTGCAGCCGATCGTTGCCACGATCGCCACCGGCGCTGTGTTTTTCGGCATCGCCCTCCTGCTGCGACCCTTTCCCGGCGGATCGGTCAACGAGGAACTGGCAGACGTCATGACAGGCAAGGTCTTCGACCTCTTGCCGGCCAGCCTTGTCGCTCTCATCGCCGTCGTTCTCGTCATATGGGTACCGTTCAGCTGCTCCCTGATCGGGCGGGCAGCCTATGCCTCCGGTTCATCGGAGATCGCGGCTTATATGTCCGGCCTGCCCATCCGCCGCGCGAAATTTACCGCCTATGCGCTCGCCGGTCTTCTTGCGTCGATTGGCGGGCTCTTCCTTACCTTCTTCACCTTCACCGGCGAGGCAGCCTTTGCGAGCGGCAATGCCTATACGCTGTTCTCAATCGCTTCGGTGGTGCTCGGCGGCGTATCCCTGTTCGGCGGCAAAGGCAGCGCGATCGGCGCAATCTTCGGAGCCCTCGCCTTCAGGACCATCGGCGACCTGCTCTTCGTCTTCGATTTCGATCCGCTGTGGCAGCCGCTGTTCCAGGGTGTGGTGCTGCTCGTCGCGGTGAGCCTTGGCGCGTTCGCATTGTTCCGTGTGCGCAATCGCCTGGAATGGTTCGGATGAACAAACTGATGCGAGAACACTCGGTGACCCGGCTTTCCAAGTTCATGCATCGGCTCGACCCTGCCATAGCCACCGCCTTCGCCTGCATTTTCCTGCTGCTCATCATCGGCAGTTTGTATTCGGCGAGTTTCCTGTCGCCGGAATATCTCCTGCAGCAGCTGAAGGTCGCATCCTTTCTTGGCGTCATCGCCACAGGCATGATGATCGTCGTGCTGCTCGGCCAGATCGATCTTTCCGTACCGTGGTCTGTCGCCGTCGGCGGAATGATGGCGTGCGCGGCTGCCGCTTACGGCCCGCTCGGCGAGGCTCTGGCCATTCCCTTCGGCATTGCCTGCGGCATGGCGATCGGGCTCGCCAACGGGATCGGCGTCGCCTATTTGCGCATCCCCTCGATGATCATCACGCTGGCGACCAACGCCGTCGCGCAAGGACTGATGGTCGTCTATACTGGCGGCTTCTCGCCGCAGGATTCGGCAACATTTGCGATGCGCTATCTGGCAACCGGCTTCCTTCTGCCCGGGCTACCCAATGCCGTTCTCATCTGGGCGGTCGTCGGCGCCGCAACGGTCTTCGTCCTTAACCGCACGACATTCGGCCGGTCCGTCTATGGTATCGGCAATCGGGAGAGTGCCGCCTATCTTTCCGGTATCAATACCCGCTGGATCGTCATGATCGCCTTCATTGCCTCAGGGGCGCTGAGCGGCTTCGGCGGTGCCCTGCTTGCTGGCTATGCCTCGAAAGCGGCGCAGTCCATGGGCGATGCTTATCTCCTGCCCTCGATCGCCGCCGTCGTCCTCGGCGGAACCTCCATTCTCGGCGGCAAGGGATCCTATCTCGGCACCGTTGCCGGCGTGATCCTGATTACGCTGCTGCAATCGATCCTCTCCGTCATGCAGATGCCGGAGGCAGGGCGGCAGATCATCTACGGCGTCGTCATCATCGCCATGCTTTTGCTTTATGGCCGCAGCCCGGCCAACCGGCAATAGCGCGGCTGCGTTGCTGCAAGGCCGGATCAAAATCGCAGGACCACCGCGCCGCCCGTCAGTCCGGCACCCGCCGGGCCAGAAGGAGCGTCTCTCCTGGAACAACCGGCGCTCGTCGTTGGCAATCGTCAGCGACAGCGGAATGGTCGCGGCGGACGAATTGCCGTAATCGCCAATCGTGTTCACCGTCTTCGCAGTCGGGATACCCAGCTTCTCGCACAAAGCATTGAAGATTCTTGTATTGGCCTGATGCGGAATAAAGCGGCTGATATCCTCTACCGCAATCCGTGACTGGTCGAGTGCCCGCTTCGAGGTGACGACGGAAAATCACCGATTGCCAAACGCATAGCTACTTCCTGCGAGGGATCTCCGGTTCGATTCCTTTCAAGAGCTAGGATCCGGTTTCAAGGCGGTTGGCACACGCTGTCAGCTTCGGCTTAACGTGGTCATACACGCTACAAGCCTAAACCTTCCGCGCAAAGGCGCGGAAGGACTTTGTCAGATAAACGTGCAGTTCATTTGATGCCTGTTCAAGACTTTCGTTGTCGCGCGATGCCTGCAACTCTCGCCCCGTAGAGACGTCCGGTCTCGAGATCACCGACAGACATTTCCACTGGCGCCGCGTCGGCATCCGACTGCGCCATCGGGCCGAGGTACGATCCCATTCGGTTTACATCGTCTCTCAAAGACGACTTGGTGTTCGATGGCTTGATGCCCAGGCTCACCCACAGGCCGCCATGCTGCCCCGCAAGAAGAGCAAAATATTGCAGGGTGTTCAACTTGTCACCGTTGAGGCTGGCGCTGTTGGTAAAACCGCCGAAAATCTTATCCCGCCACTTTACGGAAAACCACGGCTTTGAGGATGCATCCGCGAACTTCTTAAACTGCCAGCTCGGTCCGCCCATGTAAGTCGGCGCGCCGAAGATGATGACGTCGGCGGCATCGAGCGCCGCCCATCCGTCCTCGGAAAGGTTGCCCTCGGCGTCGATGGCATGAAGCGTCGCTCCGGCTCCTTCGGCGACGGCCTCCGCCATGCGGTGGGTATGGCCGTAGCCGGAATGGTAAACGACCACGCTGTTGGAGGATGAGTTGGATATGGTCATGACTGGCTCCTTGCGCCGTGGCTGTGCGCCTCGCCGACGGGTTTCGGCGCGGTTCGACATTCGGCGGTTTTGATGGTTGAGATCGACGGTTTCCCGTCAAATTTATGAGAACTGGACGAATGCAGCGATCAGCAACAGCAGCAGGAATGCCGCTGGCGGCGGGATGTGGCGGAAGTCACGCGCTCGCAGGATTGCGAAGATCGCCGCGACCATGATGCAAACCCCAAGCGCCACTCCAAGGGCGAATGTCGGGCGCAGGAGAAGAAGAACAGCCGTCATAAATTCAAGCAGCGCGGTGACCCAGCACCACCACCAAGGAAATCCGTAACGCACGAATTCTTCGCGGATCGGCTTGCGGCCACTGGCGTTGACGACGCTGCCGATGAGAAACGCCGCCGCGGCCGCCAGCGTCGCGGCATTACCGAGTGAAAACGATATCAGGTTGGACATTGGAAGACCCTAATGGTTTCGATCGCCATGTTTGCGATAGCGATAAACCTAAAACTAGCAGCGCTAGTTTGTCAAGCATTGCCACGAATAATTAAGATCGCTAAAGTCAGAGCGACGGATCGAAGGTGGTGGAAACATGGGTATCAGCGAGCGGAAAGAGCGGGAAAGAGCGGAGCGGGAGCAGCGGATCATCGCGGCGGCAAGAATGCTTGCCGAACGAGATGGCTGGGCTTCAGTCACCGTCCGGCGCCTTGCGCAGGAGATCGAATACAGCCAGCCCGTACTCTACGCCCATTTCGAAAACCGGGACGCGATTGTCGGCGCAGTCTCGCTCAAGGGTTTTGAAGAACTGGGGCCAACGTTGCGGGCGTCTGTCCCCGCAGGTGCATCTCCAGAAGAGGCTATCGAAGCCGTCGCCACGGCCTACCTTGAATTCGCATTCGAAAGGCCAGCTCTGTACGAAGCCATGTTCGTTCTGCCGAGCGGTCTTCGGTTCGCGAAGTCCGATACGCCTCAAGTCTTGCGCGAGACGTTTGGGGCTATGATGGGGGTCGTTGATCGGTTTTGCGCTGACGCTGAGGTAGCGACCGAAGCCTTTTGGGCTGCGTTACATGGATTGGCGGAGCTTGAGCGCCATGGTCGGATCAGGGCGGCGTTCCGCAGTGAGCGGGTTAGGCATATTGTGGCGATGTTTGCGAAGGGAAACTAAGCTACCAGCAAGGTATTTCGGTTATGCGGTATCCGCTTCGGCCGTACGAATAGCCGCCAAGGAGGGAGCCATGGAAGCGAGGCGCATGCCAATACTTGTAAATGCGTTTCATCAAGTGCTTGGCTAGTAACGGTCGCCTGTCGGATACGACGATCCTTTTGCCTGGCGCTGATGGCCGCGTTGATCCTCCTCCGGCGAAGAATTAGGACGCCAGGCACTTCACCGGCGGCGACGCTCAGCAGATCCTGCTGGGCGCCGGTCATGACGTGTCGCAAGAAGCATCGGTCGCTTTTTCTGACGCGATCCGGGAGCTAGGGCGAACCGGTCGATCTCGGCAAAGCCGGAGAGAACGAATGTTGCACCGAGCGACGACGAGTAGGTGGTCTGGGCGAAGCTCGTCCATCAGCAAGCCGATAAATCAGACATGTAGGCTCGCGCCCGACAACCACCGCGATCGAGTTCAATAGTTGAGCTTCGGATACCAATCCGTGCCGCGGCCAGCCGGCGTCATGTCCAGAATGTTCCAGAGCGGGGCGATATCCACCGCCCCCCTTGGATCTTGGCCGGGATCCGCCGCTTCTGCCGGCATCTCGCCATTGTAGAAGACACGAACGTCGTCCCCATCCTTCCGGTAGACCGTGAATCCCGGATACTCTGATCCCTCGTCGTCAAGCACGCCTAAGTCCCGGGCATAGTCGTCGCCGACAGTCTGGACGAAATCAAGGTCACGCCATCCGCGTTCGATAGCGAACGCACGTTGTCGCTCCACCGGGCTGCGACCGATGATCTTGAATGCGACCCTCTGTTTGACGTCGGCGCCGTTGCCGTTCGCTCCGCCCAGGAAGTTCGTGCACATCGGACAGGGCCGTTCCCGCTGCGGGCCGAACATCCAGAAGTACGTTACAAGGGTATCATGATGCCCGAAAAGGCCTGCCAGACCGAGCTCCAGACCGTTTTCGTCCTTGAAGCGATAATCCTTTTGTACGAGCGGGCCGGGAGGCAGGCGCCGGCGTTGCTCCGCAAGCCTGGTGAGATGTCGTCGGACCTCGATCTCTTCCGCCAACAGGGCCGTCCTCGCCTCGGCGTAGTCCACAGTTTCGTTTATGAACCTGCTCACACGTTTCGCGGCCAGTTCCTTCGCAGGCTTCAATTCGATCATGTCCATCTGCTTGCTCCCTCGATCCATTACGACCGTTTCGTTATTCGACCAGCATTCGGGTACCCTGCGCATTGCGGAAGTCGAAAGGCGCGCTTGATGGTTTTCGGCGGCCTCACTTGTAATAGACGTACGAGGAGATCAGTTCTCGACAAGGGCCCAATGTTTTTTTTGATTTCGGCTCGCGATGGGCTGATCGCCGCCTCGCGAAGAGATTCTGGAGACGCCCCTCAGGAGACCGCCGTCCGCCCGGTGGGGGAGGGGCGTCTTCACTCGCCAGCAAGCTGACATTCTCCAGAAATTCCAGTCGTCTGTCTCGACCCCTCGACAGCGATGCACGAGGAAGCACATCCGCAAGGGGCCGGGAGCGGTATTGCCTTTCCGGGAGACCGATCCAGCCCTATGATTCAGAGGCACCTGCGTGAAAACCCAGGCAGATTGGAGAGAGCGATGCGGAAGTGTTTAGGCGTGCTAACGGCAGGCGTCTTTCTCCTCCAGCCATGCTTCTTCGCCAACGCACAGGCACCGAATGCGCTGGAGAGGGCCATCGGAGATGCGCAGCCATGCAGGTCGTTGAAGACCAAGGTATCGAGCTTCGGCATCAGTGTAGAGGTAGGCGTCGACAAGCTCGATTCCGTAAAGATCGAAAACCTGCAATTGTCGGTTAATGGCGACACCGCGGAGGCGAGCGCCCGCGGCACGCTTGCTTGCAAGACCTCAGACGAAGCGCTGGTCGAAGGAGGGTTTTCAGCGACTGCTGAGGTTCGTCTGAACATCGACCTGGCGACCTGCAAGGCGACCGAGACCTCCATTGAGATCGTGAAGACCGGTGGCCGGTTCGGCGACATCGTCAAGGGGCTGGAGACTGAAATCTCCGGCGCCCTCCGGCGAAGTCTGGAGAAGAACTTGGCCAAGCTTTGCGAAAAGTGATCGGCGGATCGACACCATTAACCGAGAACCTGTCTGGTTCCCGTACGCTTTCGGACAGATTACGTGCCATTCGGATCTCGTCGGCGAGATGTCAGGCTAGATAATCGGCGCCCATATCCTATGGTGGCCGGTGATGGGTTTCAGGGCCAATAGGAGGCGTCCTCGTCGGCACAGTCTTCAGGGCTTAAGCCTTCTGCATGGAGCGATAGCCAGTAAGCCCGCGCAACGGTCCGCGCATATTCAGAGGGTTCCTTGCCAAACGGCAAACCTTTTTCGGCCGAGAGCTCCCAAATCCGTTTTGTGAAAAGGACGGTGAATTCGTCTTCGTCCAGCATCTGCAAAAAACAGAACCTCCGCAGCCGTCTTGTTGAGGATGGCGCAGAGTGCA
>NZ_JH719393.1:1208441-2157797 GCF_000271845.1 Rhizobium leguminosarum bv. trifolii WSM2297
CGAGGCGTTGAAGGCGAGCCAGCTCGGAAGCGCCGTGCCGTCGGCAGCCGTTGCCGAATAGGTCAGCGTCTCGCCGCTATCGACATCGGTGAAGGTGGTCGTCGGCAGCACGAAGGAGAAGGCCGAGCCGAGGGTGGCGTTCTGCGTCGCCGTCTGGACGGCGAGCACCGGTGCGTCATTGGCGCCATGGATGGTGACGGTCAGGTTTGTCGTGGAGGTGGCCCCGGCGGCATCACGCATCGTATAGCTGAAGACATCGTTCAGCGTGTTGGTCGACAGGCGCAGCGCCTGGACGGCGGAATTGTTCTCGTTGATCGTATAGGTATAAGCACCAGCTGCATTGAGAACGAGACTGCCATAGGTGCCGTTCAGCGCCGAGCCGAGGGTGCCCGATGTGGCACCGAAGCTGATTGCCGTCACCGTCTTGGTGTCGCCGGCATCCGGATCGGTGTCGTTGGTCAGTACGTTGCCGCTGGCAACCACACCGCCCGAACCATTGGCAACACCGCCCTTCTCGGTCGCATTCCCCGTATCGGCAACTGCCGTCGGCGCCGTGTTGTTTGCATTCGAGGGGTTGAACATCACATCGACCCAATAGTTCGTCTGGTCGAAGCTGCTCGTCGGGAATGCGCTGGAGGCGCCATAATTATAGACGCCGTTGCCGCTTGCCGGTGCCGTCAGCGGGCCACTGGTCACATTGGACAGGAAGTAGTTGGCGGTCGTCGAATAGTTGCCGACATTCGTATGGTAAGATGCCGTATAGGTCTGCCCGGGGGTCAACGACACCGGGCTGGTGAAATAGGCGGTCTGCCAGCCGCTGGCAGTTTCGTTGGTAAAGGTGAGGGTCGCAAGTCGCGTCCCCGTGCTTGACCAGAGCGATCCGGTATGTGTGCCGGTATCCAGGCTGCCCTTGTAAAACCGGATACCGCTCACCGTGCCCGCCGCGGAGGATTGGAATTTGACCCCGAGTTCGACTGCTGCAGTATCGTTGGTGTTGACGACCGCGGGCGTCGCGCCACCGAAGAGTGATGTAAAAGTCGGCCCGGTGACGGTGACAGTGCGTCCCGCTGAGGGTGTCTCGAGATTGATGTTGTCGTCCACCGCCCGCGACCGGATTGTATAAGTGCCTGCAATCGACGGCTGCCATGTATAGGTCCAGTTCTCGTCGCCCGTCGCCGGATGCCAGCTCGCACCGTTGTCGGTCGAGACCTCGACGCTGGCAATGACCCCGCCGCCCGTGTCGGCAGCGGTGCCTGAAATCGTCACGGTGGACCCAGCGGTCACCGTGGCGGGTACCGTGATGACGGAGGTCGGTGCAGCATGGTCCGACGAAGCGGTCGCCGCGGTAAGCCCGGATTGCAGCGTTCCCGGCTGAATGCCCATATCGGCAAGCAAATTGACCATTGCCTGCTGTACGCGAGGATCGGTCGGGGTCGCCTCGTTATCGTGATTATCGCTCAGGCCCCATGTCCAATAGACCGTGCCGGCGCCGAACACCAGCGCACCGCTGGGGGCGCGATAGAGTGTCAGATTGTGGGTCGCGGTGGCATCCCCAGTCGTGTTTCCGTAGTCGAGCAAGTAGGTGGTGACGGGCAGCGTCGTCGACGACAGCTTGACGAGGCCGGCCGGATCGAAGCCATTGTCAGGCGCTTCATCCCACTCGTAGCCAAGATAATTCTTGGTAAGCGTTGCCGTCTGGCCAGGCTGAAGGTTTGCGACGCTCGTATTGCGCCAGAAGCGCAGATTGGCGTCATCATAAGCGACCTTGATCGCACCAAGATTGCCGCCGACGTCGTCGACCTTGAATAATTGGCCGGTTAGCGAGTTCTCAGGATTGCCGCCGCCGATAGCGGGTGGACTGAAACGCGGATCACGGAATGTGCCGGTCCATTCGTTGGAAGGATCGATGCCGCTGTTGGCCCACGTCTCCTTGTAGGAGATGAGAGTGCGATAGGGCGTTCCGTCGGCGCTGTAGGCATTGCCCCAACGGGTACGCCAATAGACCTCGTTACCGCTCCAAAACATCAGGTTGACGCCCGCATCGCGTGCGGCTTCGACATTGGTCCGCTGCTGTCCCGACCAGTACTCGTCGTGCCCGGCATCGACATAGGTCTTGTGATTGAGCAACAGACTGCCATAGCGGTCGGCGTCGACGCCCGACAGATAGGAGACGTCATAACCGTTCTGTTCCAGCCAGTAGATGCCTGCATATTCGGCGCCGAACAGATAGTCCTGCGGGCCGGCATAGGTGCCGACCCCGTCGCGGGTCGCAATCGGCCTGTTGTAGCTGACCGCATAGGCACGGCCTGCCCCCTGCCCCGTCGCTGGGCCGTTGCCGCCATAGAAGTTTGCGCCACCCCAGCCGTTGTAAGCTTGCCAGGTCTCGTCTGCGGTCTGGAAGACGATGTCGCTGTGACTAGCGTCGTCGCGCACGATGAACGGAATTTGATTTTCGCCGAAGGTGCCGTCCTGACGCACGAGCTTGGCGATATACACGCCGGAGACGGCATCATCCGGTACGGCCCACGACGCCGAGACGGCCCAGTTGCCGGCGTCCACCGTGCCGGTCGTAGCATTGCGCAGCGGATTGGGCTGCGTCTGCAATCCGGTATGCTGTATGGTCGTGACCTTGCGGGCGCCCATGCCGCCATAATAGCCGAGCCGATAGATATCGATCCGGTAGTTGGTGGAATTGGTATTGATCTTGAAGCTGACGGTCGCGCCGTTGTCAACGCTGATGTCGGTCGCAAACCCCTCGATGTTGGTGCTGCCGGAGCCGCTGAGGCCCCACTCACTCTCCGGATTGCCCTGCTTCTGGTTTTCCAGCACGATCGCGTTGCTCGCCACCGCCGCGGCGGCTGCCAGATCTTGCGTTGCCAACGACCGCTGCGCAGAAGGTTGGGGTGGCTTCGTCACCGAGCCGGAAAGGACAGCGATACCCTTGGTGCCGGTTCCCGTTCCCAACTCTCCGCCGCCGGGCAATGATCCGTCTGTCATCGCCGAGTTCATCAGGTCTGCGGTTGCGCGCCAGCCCGCGAACGACGATACGTCACGATCGAGAAGCGGATCGCTGACCGAGGCGCCGATGGCCTTCTTGATCGTCGACACATAGTCCGGCCCGTCGGTAAATTTGGTTCCCGGCAACTGACCGTCCTGCTGAAGCAGGCCGCTGCCATGGGCCCAATCGAGAATCCGCGTCGGGGAGGTATAGTAGCCGCATCCGCACACGCCAAAGGGCATGCCAACCGCCAGTGCATTCGGCCCAGCATGATGCGCAGTCGACTGCGCTGACGGCGTCGACTCGAGAATGACGACCTTGCCCGAGTGAGAACGCTCGCCCCCCACGGTAGCGGAATCTGGCCCCGAAGCGGTTGGTGCAGGGCTTTGCGGCAAATACGGAGCCAGAGGATCGTCGCCTATGACGCTCATTCCAGCGTAGGTGTGCGGAAGGGTCGATGCGGCCCTGAATGCAACTCCGTCCGCATCCGGCACGAAATTCACAAAACTTGGCGTATAAGCGGAGGGTACAATTGCGGCCAGATCACCACTTCGCGATCCCATTTCGAGATTGGTTGTGAAAGCGTCAGGCAAGGGCGGCGCTGCGAGCCTATCGTCGACCCGACCGTCCGCGTCGCCGTTCAAGGCCTCTTTCTGTCCCACATCATGCTCGCTGAGCACCGCGTCCTTATGGGGATCGTCGACAAGGGCGCTTTGATTGTTTCCTGCCGCAGTTTGCACCGATGCCGCAAGTTGGGCGCTATCCCAGTGTCCTTCGGCAGGCTTGCGCGGCCTTCCCTTTCCGCCCGCGCCGACAGTGAACCATCGGGGGATCAACGTATCCACCAGGAGTGAGCGCGCAGTCCAGCGGCGAGCGTTGCGATACATGGCAGGTACCTCTCGCGAGATTGTCAGGATCGTCTATGAGGATCGCTTAAACACGAAGTTCTCAAGTATAATCGAAAATGAGCAGAGTATATCCTACGCCTTTCGCCCTACTGGCGGCATCCTTTGGGCAAGCGGCCGTGTTGCCTGGGCGGAAGCCGCGCACTGGACTATTCGAGGCATGGCAAAGGCCGTTGGAATTGCGACATCTTCGATCGGACACGAGCTGGTTTCACGCCGGAGCCGGTCGCCGTCCTTCTCGCCCAGCGCGCCTATTCCTCCGTGCAAACCTTTGATCTTCCGGTATGTTACTTCTGGGCCGCGGGGATATGCGCTCCTGCCCGATTGGGCTGAGGCCCCCGCCCCCACCTCATCAATAATGATGAGGCAAAGCAAGCGAGCTCCACCTTCCTCAAGGCTTCGCCAGACTGCACACTAGCGATGCGGCTTCGGACCTGTCGTCCGGCCGTCGAACAGAATCAAGGCATTGGACTGGCATCCGTTTAAGGATGTTTTGCAGGCGAGATATGTATATGAATTCATCGCACCGGGCCGCTTACCTGTTCTTCCGCGCGACGGCTGTCATCGGCGCCCTCGTCTTTCTCGCCGGAGCCGTGCCGCCGGCTCTCGCCAACAGCGTCCCCCCGGCTTCACAAACCTTAGCTCCACAAACGAAAATCCGCCTGACGATCGTCCAATGGATGCAGTCCAGGGGCCAATATGAACGATGGGATGCGCTCGGCGGCGAATACACCGTCTCGGATGACGGCACGGTCTTTCTGCCGTTTCTTGGATCCCTTTCCGTCGGCAATCGGACAAACGCCGACCTCACAAACGAGATTGGCAAGCGTCTGCAGGAAAAGATCGGTTTGGTTCAGGCACCGGCGGTCAACATCGAAATTCTAGAATACCCGCCAATCTACGTCGTGGGAGACGTCACCACGCCTGGGCAGTACAGTTTCCGCCCCGGATTGACCGTCCTGAAATCCCTGGCAATGAGCGGCGGGCCGCGTCGCGCCAAAGATGAGCAGCAAACGCACTCGATCCAGATCGTCGGAGAATTGCGCGAAATCGATCACTCGATCCTGCGCAGCACTGCGAGGCTGGCGCGGCTGCAGGCGGAGATGGACGGAGCCGACGCGATTACCTTCGATCAGATGACCGGCGCCGATCAGCAATTTGCCGCCGGCATATACAATGAGGAGAGGATAATCTTTCGGGCTCGCGCCAATGCGTTGGAGAGGCAATCGAGGGCGTTCACGGAATTACGCGATCTTTTGACCACTGAGATATCGACGTTGGAAGAGAAACTGACGGGCGCCGACGACAATATCAAATCCGTCGAGGACCAACTGGTCAGCGTCAAGTCCCTGGTCCAGAAAGGCCTGACGATCTCGTCGAGGCAGATGGATCTGGAACGGTTGCTGACGACTTACCGCTCCGACAAGCTCGACCTTCTCACCGCCGTCATGCGCGGCCGGCAGGCGGTCAGTGAGACGACGCGGAACCTTGAGGGACTTTACGACGCACGCCGGAGCGAAGTGGCAACCGAAGCACAGTCCGAACGGGCAAGTCTCGATCAATTCAAGCTGAAGCGCGAAACACTTCAGAAGCTACTCATCGCAGACCTGGGGAGCAATGACGGCGTCAAGACCCTCGTCGAGGACCTCCCGCTTACCTTTAGCGTGACCCGTCGCAACGATGGACAAATCAATCAGTTCCAAGCCTCGGAAACGACGATGCTGGCACCAGGCGATGTGGTGAGAGTCGTTCAGCCGCACATTTTGGATAATACGCCTCAGGCCAACACAAGCCCGTCTTTCGAGACCCAAGCGCTCGCAGATCGAGCCGGCCAGTGACCCGCGAGGTGCGCGTGTTCTCAACAAAATTGAAGCGGAGGTTCGAGCGCCATCGAGGCGCTCAGGCCGCCTGCCCCAAAGAAATCGCCCTTGATATGGACCAGCCTGTATCTCACCTGGCAGCTAGGGTTGAGTGATGACCTTGCGCATGATCCCCCCCAGCGATCAGACTTATACCCAAATCCTGAAATCGACGATGCTGATGGGCGGTTCCTCGCTGATCAATGTCGCCCTGAGCATCATTCGCAACAAGGCGCTCGCCGTTCTGCTCGGTCCGGAAGGCGTGGGGCTTCTCGGCCTTTACGGGGCAATCCTCGACATCGCGCAAGCGATTGCCGGTCTCGGCGTGAGCAGCAGCGGTGTGCGCCGGGTCGCTGAGGCGGCGGGCGCCGGCGACGACGAAAAGATCGCCCGGTCGGCGACAGCGCTCAGACGCATCTCATTGGTGCTCGGGTTGCTTGGCGGGCTTTTGCTTGCGGCGCTGGCGTTTCCGGTCTCGAAATTCACCTTCGGCGACTACCAGCACTCCGGCGGCATTGTGCTGCTCTCCCTGGCCGTATTCTTTCGGCTTGTCGCTGCCGGACAGGCTGCGTTGATCCAGGGCTTGCGGGGCATTGCAAATCTTGCCCGCATCAACGTGCTTTCAGGACTGTTCGGCACGATCGTCAGCATCCCGCTGATCTATCTGTTCGGCGAAAAGGCGATTGCACCCTCTCTCGTGGCGATCGCAGCCGTCTCGCTCCTTCCCACCTGGTGGTACAGCAAACAAATATCCACGCAGCCGCCGGCGATGTCGGCGCGCCAGTTCGGCCGGGAAGCGACAGCTCTGTTCAGGCTGGGTGTTGCTTTCATGGCAAGCGGACTTCTGACTTTCGGCGCGGCCTATGCCATCCGCATTATCGTGCTGAATGAAGGGGGCGTCGTAGCGGCGGGATTGTATCAGGCAGCCTGGGCGCTTGGCGGTCTTTACGCCGGCTTCATCCTGCAGGCGATGGGAACGGACTTCTATCCGCGCTTGACCGCAATCGCCAACAACAATGCCGAGTGCAACCGGCTGGTCAATGAGCAGGCGGAAATTAGCATATTGCTGGCCGGCCCTGGTCTGATTGCCACGTTGACCCTGGCGCCACTCGTGATGAGTTTGTTCTATTCCGCGCAATTCCATGGCGCCGTGGATCTTCTGCGCTGGATCTGCCTTGGGATGATGCTCAGGATCGTCGCCTGGCCGATGGGTTTCATCGTCCTGGCGAAGGGTGCGCAGACGATCTTCTTTTGGACGGAGGTCGCAGCAACGCTGGTGCATGTGGGGCTGGCGTGGCTCTTCGTATCGAAGCTCGGCACGCCAGGGGCCGGCATGGCGTTCTTCGGCCTTTACGTCTGGCATAGTATTCTGATTTACGTGATCGTGCGTCGGCTCACCGGATTTCGCTGGTCGCCCGCCAATCGCAGGCACGCGCTTCTTTTTCTGCCTGCTTCAGGATTGGTAGTCTCGGCCTTTTTCCTCTTACCGGAATGGTCGGCGATGGTGATTGGCTGCCTCGCCGTGGTCGTGACCGGGCTTTACTCGCTGCGCATGCTGGTCGACCTGCTTCCGCCGGAGTCGGTGCCCGCAATCGTCAGAGGATGGATCGTGAAATCCGCATAAGAAAAAGCGCGCAAGATGAGGCGGGCTGAAACCGCAGACAAACCACTGCAAAACTCGCAACGTCACCCCCGGCCTTTTGCGCCTTTTGCCGACGATCTACGAGCACAGACTAAACCACTGAAACGATTTTTTACCTGATGCAGTGATTAGAGGCTCGGCACTACCCAGGAGAGCGGAGACTTTGTCAACGAATTGAGCGCGCATCAGATGATGCGCGCTCAATGATGTTGGGTCCACATGCCGCACGGTGTCTCTTCAGGCAGGGACGACGTCCTGCTCGGGCTGATGGACGACACGCCCGGTGGTGGCCTCAGCAATGGCCTGGCGCAATGTCTCGACCACCCGGACGATATCAACCTCCGTCATCTGGGCATAAAGCGGCAGGATGATCGTTTGTTGCTGCGCAGATACGCTCCGCATCAGGCTCGTGGCAGCGCGGTGGGAGCTCTCACCCGAATAGGCGCCCTCCAGATGGATGTTCATCACACCACGCCGGGTCGAGATGCCCTGATCGAGCAGGGTCTGCATGACGGCCCGCTGGTCGACCGTAGCAGGCAATCTCACACAGAAGCTCTGCCAGTTGCTGCGAGCCCAGCGGGGCTCGGCCGGCAGAGAAAGCCCGGCAATGGTCGACAGACGTTCGCAATATTGCTCGGCAAGCATCCTGCGCTGGGCAACCAGTTCCGGCAGCCGACGCAACTGCTCGCGTCCGACGGCGGCCTGGAGATCGGTCATGCGGTAATTGTAACCCAACTCGTCATAGTCTTCGAAGATGACCTGTTTCGAGCCGTGACGAACGGCATCGGTGACGCTCATGCCATGCTGGCGCCAGAGCCGGAACTTTCGGTCATATTCGGGATTGGCCGTGGTCAACATCCCGCCATCGCCTGTCGTGACCACCTTTCTCGGGTGGAAGGAGAAGCAGGCGATGTCGCCATGCGCTTTGCCGATCTTTTCCCAACGCCCGTCCCACAGGATTTCGCTTCCCGTCGCACAGGCCGCATCCTCGATAACCGGTATCTGATGGCGCTTGCCGATTCCGACGATGGCGCGGAGATCGCAAGGCATGCCGAGTTGGTGCACGCAGAGAATTGCCTTGGTGCGGGGCGTGATTGCCCGTTCGATCAGATTGGCGTCGATGTTGTAACCATCGTCTTCTATATCGACGAAAACGGGCACCGCATCGCAGTATCGAACCGCGTTTGCGGTCGCGATGAAAGAATGGCTGACAGTGACGACTTCATCACCAGCGGTTACGCCGACCGCCTTCAGCGCCAGATGCAACGCGGTCGTGCAGTTGGACATGGCGCAGGCATGTGCGGCGCCGACAAAGGCCGCGAATTCACGCTCGAAAGCGGCGACTTCCGGCCCCTGCGTCACCCATCCCGACAGAATGACGCGGCGTGCAGCCTCAGCCTCTTCTTCACCAAGAACGGGTTTGGCGACCGGAATTGTAGCCAGAATTGTGGATTGAGACGAGCTCATGCTGCCCGCCCTCCGGCGTCGGTCTGCTTTTGCCACCAGGCAACGAGATCACGAAGCCCTTGCTCCATGGAGATCTCCGCCTTGAAGCCGAGCAGCCGTTCGGCCTTGCTGATGTCGGCAAGACGACGAGTCACGCCGTTGACCGTGCGGGCTTCCTTGTGCTCCGGCTCGAGTGAAGAACCCATAATGTCGCTCAGCAACTTGGCGAGTTCCAGCAGGCTTATTTCCTTGCCGCTGGCAACGTTGAACACCTCGTCCGTGACATCGCTTTTGGCGGCCAGAATGTTTGCGCGGGCGATGTCGCGTGCATCGACGAAGTCCATCGTCTGGCTGCCGTCCCCATAGATCAGCGGCGGCATTCCGGCCATAAGACGCTCCATCCAACGGATCAAAACTTCCGTATAGGCGCCGTAAACATCCATGCGCGGCCCATAGACGTTGAAATAACGCAGCGCGACGTAACGCAAGCCATACATTTCCGCAAAGCTGCGCAGCAGCCCCTCGTTGAAGGTCTTTGCCGCACCGTAAATCGTCCGGTTATTGTAGGGATGATGCTCTTCGGTCGTCGGGAAGCTCTCGGCCAGCCCCAGAACGGAAGCCGAGGACGCAGCAACCACCTTCGAGACACCTGCCTTGACGGCAGATTCGAGAACGTTGAACGTCCCCTCTGCCAGAACCTCAAAAGCCAATCGTGGCTCTTCCGCGCATTGCGTGATGCGGATGGCGGCCTGATGAAACACGATATCGACGCCTTCAAAGACTTTTGCCAGAAGCGCCCTGTCGCGGATATCTCCCTCGATGATATTAACGGACCCGCTGGCTATTGCCGTGCTGAGATTATCCCGGCCTCCGCGCACGAAATTGTCGAGGATGATGATCTCGCGCGGTTTTTCCAATGCGACAAGATCGGCAATATGCGACCCGATCAGACCGGCGCCGCCGGTAATGAGCACCCGTTGATTTCTCACGCTCTTCCTCCATGCGATATATCCAGCACAGGATCGGCTTCCGTGCGCCAGCGTATGAACTTCGCCGGCACGCCGGCGACAACTGAAAACGGCTCGACATCTGAGACGACAACGGCGCCCGCACCGACGATCGCGCCTTTGCCTATGCTCACGCCGGGAAGGATTGTGGCGTTCGTGCCAATGTCGGCCCATGCGCCGATACGGACCGGCTTGATTTCGAGATCGGTGCGGATGATCGGCACATCCACCGGCAGTGCCGTGTGGGTCGAGCCAAGCACCTTAGCGCCTGGCCCCCAGCCGACAGAATCCTCGATCACCAAGTCGCGCGCGTCGAAATAGGCCATCGGCCCGATCCAAACATTGTCGCCGATCCTGCATCGCCCGTCGAAGCGTCCCTGGATATAAGCCTGAGACCCGATGAACACGCCATTGCCGATCTCGAACGTCTCCGGATGTTTGAAGCCGGCGCCGCCTGCGACCTGCAGTCCTGTGCCGCAACTCCGCGTGATCGCTTGCCAAATGGCTTTGCGCATCATCGTGTCGACAACCCCGTCGCCCGTCGCGAAACGACCGTAGAGTTCGATCAGGCCGGCGCGCCCGTATGATTGCCTGAGCTCTTCGGCCAGACCGGCCTGGTATGCTGGATCTGCCGGCCTTTCATGACGGCCGTGGACCGCTTGCACGATCCGGACCTCGCCCACACGATCAACTGACATAGGCGTATTCCAGCGCTGCGGCCACCTGATCGACATGCCAAGCCGGCATCTCGGGATAGATCGGCAGTGAGAGGACCTCCCGTGCTGCAACTTCAGAGACCGGAAAGTCGCCGGCCCGGTGGCCGAGATCGGCATGCGCCTTCTGCAGGTGAACAGGGATCGGATAGTGCAGCCCGGACTGAATGCCCTCTGCGGTCAGCAGGCGCTGAAGCTCGTCGCGATCGCGGCTTCTGATGGCATAAACATGGTAGACGTGGCGCCGGTCGGCGATTTCGACAGGCATCGTCAAATTCGGCGAACCGCCCAGCAGCAATGAGTAGCGGCGGCCATGGGCGCGCCGCGCTTCGGTCCAGGCTTCGAGATGGCGGAGCTTGATGCGCAGGATCGCACCCTGAATGGCATCCATCCGGTAGTTGAAGCCCTTCAGCAGATGGTGATAACGCTGTTCCTGGCCCCAGTCGCGCAGCATGCGCATCGTCTTGGCCTGATCGTCGCTGTTTGTGACGACGATACCGCCCTCGCCGCAGGCGCCGAGATTTTTGCCGGGATAGAAGCTGAAGCAGCCGGATGCGCCGATGCTGCCGGCGCGCGCGCCTCTGTACTGCGCTCCGTGCGCCTGGCAGGCGTCCTCGATGACCGGTATCCGGTAGTGGTCGGCAATCGTCTTGATCGCGTCCATATCGGCCATCTGACCATAGAGATGGACGGGAATAATGGCCTTGGTTCGCGGCGTAATCTTTGCCTCGAGTTGAGCCGGATCCATTGTCAGCGTCACGGGCTCGACATCGACGAAGACCGGTCGTGCACCTGCGTAGCAGATTGCCGATACGGTCGCGACAAAGGTAAACGGCACGGTGATGACTTCATCGCCGGGGCCGACGCCTGCCGCAAGCAGCGACAGGTGCAGAGCACTCGTCCCGGTGTTGACCGCTATCGCATGTTTGACGTTGCAATATTCCGCGAATTCCTGCTCGAGGCGGGCGACTTCCTCGCCCAGTATGTATTGCCCCGAGGCGAGCACGCCGAGAACTGCGGCGTCGATTTCGCTCTTGATGGATTGATATTGTGCTTTGAGGTCCAGGAACGGGATCATGCGATGCGCCTCGCCTCTTCCAGCTCGATGATGCGACCGCGCTGGGCGAGCGACCGGCTTGCTGCTTCAAGGATACGAACGACACGCAGCCCGGCTTGGCCATCGGTAATGGGACGCGTACCCTGGTCGATGCAATCGACGAACTGATCCAGTTCGCGTTTCAATGCTTCGGTCATATCGAGCTTGGGTGCCCACATATCGCCGCTGCGATAGCCGACCATCATCTGGTGCACCTTCTCGCCGTAGGCGTGGGAATTCGGGTTCAGTGTGATGCCTTTGTCGTAAACCTTGATTTTTTCGCTGGGTTCGAGATCGTCGTAGACGACCATCTTGTTGCTGCCACCGATCAATGTGCGGCGCACCTTGACCGGCGCCAGCCAGTTGACGTGGATGTGGGCGATAAGCTTGCTTTCGAAGAAGAGCGTCAGATAGGCGATGTTCTCCGGCTCGCCGAGCACGTGGCTCATGCCCGTCGCAGAAACAGCCACCGGCCTTTCCTGCACAACATGGTCCAGGATGGAGAGATCATGCACCGCGAGGTCCCAGATGACGCTGACATCGTGCTGGAAGAGCCCGAGATTGACCCGAACCGAGTCGTAATAATACATGTCGCCCAGGCCGCTTTCGACCAGTTCGCACATCTTGCGCACGGCCCCGGTGTGAACGAAGGTGTGGTCCACGGCCAACACCAGGCGGCGGCGGGCGGCTTCCTCGACCATCCGCGAAGCTTCCTCCGTCGTCGATGCCATGGGCTTTTCGACAAAGACATGCTTTCCGGCCATCATAGCCTGCATTGCGAGTTTGAAATGGGTCGAGACCGGCGTTGCAATGGCGATTGCATCCACTCTCGGATCGCGCAGAACTTCCTCGAAATTGTCGGTGATGGTTACCGCGGGGTACCGGCTTTTAACCGCCGCCAACCGTTCGACATTCAGATCACAGACTGAAAGGAGCTGCGCGCCGGCCGCTTCCGAGATGTTACGAACCAGGTTTGGACCCCAATACCCATACCCAACAACAGCAATGCCGATCATCGCATTCCTCCCAACGCTTGTATGTCAACTGTCCGGTCATGAACGCGACCGGTGATTCTCGCCGGAACGCCGGCAACAATGGCGCCGTCAGGCACATCTTTGGTTACAACCGCGCCGGCGCCGACTTGTGCAGCCACTCCGACGGTCACGCCCGGCAGAATGGTGGCGTTGCTGCCGATCGACGCATGGCGCTTGACCAGAGTGGGGATGACGACCCAGTCGGCCTCCGTCTGCAGGCTGCCATCCGAATTGACGGCGCGCGGGTAGGTATCATTGGTGAACATCACCCCGTGGCCGATAAAAACGCCGTCTTCCAGCGTCACGCCTTCACAGAGGAAGGAATGGCTGGAGATCTTGCAGTCTTTTCCGACAAGGACGTTTTTCTGGATTTCAACAAAGGTGCCGATGCGCGTTCCCGCACCGATCGTGCAGCCGTAGAGATTCACAAGATCCCGATGGTGGATAACGCAACCGTCACCCAGGTTGACGTTCGATGCAATCATCCCAACTCGCCCCCTACTCTTGAACAGACCCTGATGTGGGTGAAACCGGCAATCGCAAGATTGGATCCAAGGTTTCGTTTCACCAGAGCAAATATTTCTTCCCCTTCAAAAAGAATTGTTTTCTTCATCTGAGTAAAGGGACAAAACGTTGAAGCTCATCCACCTAAAGGAGTATCTGCTTACGAAAATAGGATGACGATCGCATGCGAACGTCTAAGGTCATCGCTCGTCAGCAGCGGCAGACCATGCGCCGACTCATCCTGACTCTCCACGTTGAAGACGGCATAGTTTACATGGGTTTAGCGAGTTCGGCCGAATATATGCAGCAACCTGGTGGTCCGATATACAAATGAATTAGCTGCAGATTGATCAGTTTCGGCGATGTAACCATTTGTATCTGCCGATGGAACTTATGTACTGGGGTAACCACTATTAATTAGTTTAACATCCTCGGAACTGTGGTATTAAATTAGCACTTCTGGTAATTAAACTCCCTTATTTACAGAGGAGTTTAATATTCGACTTTGAAGTACCGCGTAAAAAAAGGCTGGGAGGACAAGGCTTTGGATACAATAAATATAAGCCACAGGCAGGAAAACGTATCTCTTCCGTTGGAGATAGAAGACGGTTCGCCGGCATTTGCCGGACCATCAAAATCAAAGCATTCGCTGGTCATTCTTGACAAGAGGGAACTTGATCGGCACTGCCTTGCGCAATGCATGGCCGCCCATACGGCGGATTTTGTTATTCTGGCGTTCGGATCGATTGAAGAGTGGAAGCAAAAGCGTGAAGAATATCCTCCGCTTTCGGCAATCCTCTTGAACGTCGGTGGCAAGACGGTCGACGACCCTGTCGTTTCGGAACAGATCAAGAGTCTTTCGTCGGAATTCGTGTCGACACCGGTCGTCATATTGTCCGATAGTGACGACTTTACCCAGATCGTCAGGGCTATCGATTACGGAGCAAAGGGTTACATACCGGCCTCCGTCAGCATTAGCGTCTGCATGGAACTGATTGCGCTATCGGTAGCAGGAGGACTTTTCGTGCCCGCAAGCGCTCTGTTCGCCATGCGTCACTTGCTGCAGTCGAACAACCCGACAACGCACCCGCTCGCCGGGATATTCACGGATCGCCAGGCCGAAGTCGTAGCAGCACTGCGGCGCGGAAAGGCAAACAAGATCATTGCCTATGAGCTCAATCTGCGGGAGAGTACCGTCAAGGTGCATGTTCGCAACATCATGAAAAAGGTCAAGGCAACCAACAGGACGGAAGTTGTGTTCAAGCTCAACGACTTGTTCCAAACAGGTATTCCGGCATGAGCGTGAGTAAGGTGTTGTTCTGACATCATTGTTGGGGCAAATCTTTCTCTTCATTGCACAAGCGAAACTGCCTTAAATTCTCGTTGGTGGCCGCAAAGCAAATCGGCCATCGACGCAGCGATTTCGTCACACGGCACCTCAGGCCGTGCGGTAGCCGCCGAAATCTGCGGAAATTTTGACGAGCGCCTTCGGCTGCAAGGCCTCGCACACATGTGGCAATCGCTAACGTCCAAACGTTGGCCTGGAGAGCGCCATTCGGATCCTGCGCAACTGACCTCTTCGCGAACGGGGAACCAGACCCCGTGCAAGGTGCCGAAAATATTCGAACTCCGGCAGAGGTGGCACGTTCGGCCTTACGCTGGTCAGACGCATTTTCATCAATAGGCTATCAATGCCCAGATAAAATCGCAGGCGCCAACGAAGATGACGTTCAACGCGTAAAGGTGCCTCACGCTCGCCCGTCTTGTTCACGGGAAGTGGGACATAACGAACGGCATTCGCAAGATCTGACTTCTGACAACGCTCAAGAATATCGGCAACCCATGAAAGCCACTCGTGATCGCTCCGCTTAGGAAGCTGGTGAATGCTTTTTCGATCGCTGGAGTGCCGTTCCGAGGCAGCCGGATTGCCTTCTCGACGCGGTAGATCGAGGATGAGGCACACGCGCCTGAGTTCCTCATGAGACAAAGATGGATAAAAGTACCGTAACCTCCGCCCCTGCTCGAAATCCCCCTTGCAGACCGAAGCAAGCAGAAAATATGCCCATTCGACCGGATCCGGGTCGGTTGCACCATAGTCGATCATCGTTATCTTGACCAAGTTCACTAAAAGGTCATAGGCGCGATCGGCATCGCCGTCACGCAATGCGCAGATGGCAAGACGCAGTTTGGCTTCAGGCAGGTAGGACACATAGTCCAGGCAGCGGACATAACAGTGCTTGGCCTCCTCAACCCTGCCCTGCTCAAGAAACAAATCGCCCTGCTTCAGCAAAGCGCGATCTCTCGCCTCACCGACAACGTGGATGCTCCCCTGCTGTGAGATACGGTCGACCTTTATGAGATCGTCGAAAGGCCCGGGTTGGATGATCTTTTCGCCGAATTGCAGGCCTCGGTTCAGCATGAACCATTGATATATCTGCGCTCTGTGCTTCAGCGTATGACGCGAGTGGACCAAATTATAACCGGCTGTCGCGATGCGCTGTATTTCGTCGGGATGAGCAAAGAGATATTCCAATCGATCAACCACGTTGTGGTGGTCGGCAAAGATACAGCTCTCCATGTCTGCAAAGCCGGCGGCCTCCACTGCTGCCGTACGTTCCGTCAATAGACAGGCGTTTGCACCGGGGATCTCGAAGTGCTTTCGCACGATCTCGCCTCCCGCGGTGCCACATGTGGGGACGACGAAGCTTGCGTTGAGCACGCGCGCATAAGCCTCTCCCGACAACAATTGAGAAGCAAGCTTGCTCTCATAGCTGTGTTGCGGCGAGACCAGGCAGGGATAGCGGTCGCGAATTATTGGAAAGACATTCTGCCGCCACGGATAAAGACCGTAGACTTGGCCCGTAAGCGTGACCGGTATGATCTTCTGCTGACCATAGTCGTGATAGACTTCGGGGTCGATGAAGTTTGGCCAGACGAACAGGCTATCCTTGAGCTCCGGCATATATTCAGGAGTCATGGTTCCAATCGAGAAATATGTCTCGATGCCCCACTGCTCCATATCGGAAAGGAAGCCACTGCGCCGGTCGCACCATGGATCGGCGTTGTGAAGGCCAAGCTTGGGAACTTGGGCATTGATGTTGGTGATTTTTATCCGCTGTGATCCATGTGACCGGTAGCCGCTTTCAAACAGCGTCAGATCCGGCTCATAGCGATCGCATATTTCCGCATAATCACAGTCGCGGTTGACGACGACAACATCGAAGTGGGTGGCGAGGCATTTGACCTGCTGCTGCATGTGCAGCAGCAGGTAACCGGCCGCCTTCGCATTGGGCTGATGGTCCCACTGGAAGAATACCAGCCTTGGTTTGCGGTGTTCGATCCTATCCATGTCCCTATCGTGCGGTTTCCTGAACGGGAAGGCCGACAGCCGGAGTAGGCAGATAGGTGTAAGGCGTTCGCGAGGACCGGATTGCGGGCGTGGTCTTGGCTCCGGCGGCAAGCTTCCACTCGAAATACGCGATCGTTTTCTCGAGCCCCTCTCGCAGGTTCACCGTCGGCTGCCAGCCCAGGTCCTCCTTTGCACGGCGGATGTCGGGCTTGCGCTGTGTCGGATCGTCAATCGGCAGAGGATTGTATACGATGCTTGATTTCGATCCCGTCATCTCGATGACCATTTCGGCGAGTTCCCGGACCTGGAATTCTCCCGGGTTACCGAGATTGATAGGACCCGTAACGCCGGCCGGCGCCCCCATCAGGCGGATGAAGCCCTCGATCAGATCGTCTACATAGCAGAAGGAACGCGTCTGCGTGCCGTTGCCGAAGATAGTGATCGGTTCGTTTTGAAGAGCCTGAACGATGAAGTTCGAGACGACGCGACCGTCATTGGTCTGCATGCGCGGCCCATAAGTATTGAAGATCCGCGCCACCCGGATTTCCACACCGTATTGACGATGATAGTCGAAGAACAATGTTTCGGCACACCGCTTGCCTTCGTCATAACATGCCCGCGGGCCAATGGGGTTGACGCTGCCTCGATACTCTTCGGGCTGAGGATGGACTGCCGGATCGCCATAAACTTCGCTGGTGGAGGCCTGAAAGATCTTCGCCTTGGTGCGTTTAGCCAAGCCGAGCATATTGATGGCCCCGTGCACATTGGTCTTCACCGTCTGCACGGGGTCGTGCTGATAGTGGACGGGAGATGCCGGGCAAGCGAGGTTATAGATCTCGTCGACCTCCACATAAAGCGGGAAGGTAATGTCATGGCGAAGAATCTCAAAGCGTGGGTCGTCGAGGAGGTGCAGCACATTGTCGCGCGAACCGGTGTAGTAGTTGTCCACGCAGAGGACGTCATTGCCCTCTCGCAAAAGCCTTTCGCACAGGAATGATCCCAGAAACCCGGTGCCGCCGGTAACCATAATTCGCTTGTGTCCGTGCATTGATGTGCTCCGTTGTTGATGGTTGGCTCGTGGAAGTGGTCAGCAGGCTCCCCTGCGCTTGAAGACCGCAGGGATTGTGCCGAGAAGAATTTGGCAGTCGAACCACAGGGACCGGTTGTCGATGTAGAACTCGTCGAGTTGCTGCTGCAGCTCGATATCCGCATCGCTTCGTTCGGATATCTGCCAAAGGCCCGTGAGCCCCGGCGTGACGGAACGGCGCTTGTCTCGAAATTCGCTGTCCATAGCCAGGAGGTGATATTCCGGAAACGGACGCGGTCCGACGATGGCCATCTCGCCCGCAATGATGTTGGCCAATTGCGGGAGCTCGTCGATACTCGAAGAGCGCAACATATGTCCTATAACCGGAAGAATGCGCGGATCGTCCTTGAGCTTGAAGTGGCTCAACCACTCGGCGCGCATAGTGGGGTTGTCTCGGAAGAGTGCTTCGAGGCGCTGTTCTGCATCTTGGTACATCGTCCGCAATTTCAGGACGCGCACCGTCTTGCCGGACCGTCCTTCCCTGGCATGGCGAAAAAAGACAGGACCTGGATCGATGGCATAGATTGCGGCCGCTGCAATTGCGACGAATGGCGCGACCACGATCGTTGCAGGAACGGCGATTGCGAGATCGAGGATCCGGCGAACCGGATCCGAGTTGACCGAACCCCCTCCGGTGGTGAGGCGAATGCCGATCTCTCCGCCGATATCGGCAGGTCGCAATCCACTGACCTTGAGGCTCGGCGTGTCGGAAAGCAAAATGACTTCGGCGAACTTGCCGCGCATCGCCGCCAGGTCGGACACAAGCGAGCCTTTGTCACCGGCAATCAGCGCAATGGATGGCCCGCCACCCGGCAATGCGTCCAAAGTATCGGGGGCAAATGGCTCGGGCCTGATGCCATACTGCCAGCGGTCGGTGAAATGTGCCACGATCGCTGGAGCAAGGTTGCCAGCCCCTACGACAACCGCGCGCTCCCCCCAAATTCCAAGTCTCCAGCAAAGGCCTCGTGCAAACCAATGCACAAGCGGCTGAGCAACCAGCCCGAGACCGAGGAACACAATAATGGCAAGCAGCAGTCCTTCCCCCTCCGGCAGGATAACCGCTCCAAATGCCGCAAGGACGGCCACCTTGACGGTAGCTATCGTGCGCCGCCGCAGATGTTCGTGATCATGCAGCCGATATCCAGGATAGAGGCCGGCCGATGCGTAAAGAACAATCGCAGCCAGTGCGGCGACCGCGAACGCACGCTCCATAATCGTGCCTTCCGAACCACCGGGAAGAAAGGACAGGAGAACGAAATAGGCAATCAAATAGCTGGCGGCGTCGCCGGCGATCAGCAAGGACGACGTTGCAAGCCGTGGAAGCCGGCGCCGCAATGCGACGGGCACAGTCAGCCCTGCCGGTACGGAGGCATCGGCAGTCCTGGCTCCTATGGGCGGCACGGACCCTGCCGAAATCGCCCGCGATGTCATGTCATTTGATGTGGATGCCTTCGACGGACCCGGTGTCATCGCTGACGGCATAAATAAGGACATGACGCTTTTACCCCCTACTGCATTTGTCCCGACGCACCCGATCCAGAAATCGCGTCTTCAATCGGAAACTTCCGAAGTCCCAGTCTCTGGAACGCTGTCAGCGAGATGAAGGTCGGCACGACGAGCGCATAACGCCGCCACAGCCGCCGCGGCTCGCACAGAAGACGAAACGCCCATTCGAAGCCGCTTCTTTGAATGAATCTCGGAGCCTGCCGCTTGAGGCCGGCGTGGAAATCGAATGCGGCTCCGACACCGATGAGCATCGATGCTTCCAGACGATCGCGCATGCGCGCCATCCAGAGTTCCTGCTTGGGACTACTCAGCCCGACCCAGATGATATCGGCGCCCGACCGATTGAGCCGGTCGGCAATATCCGTTTCCTCTTGCAGCGACAGTTTATGAAAAGGCGGCGCATAGGAGCCGACGATCCGAGCCTGCGGAAATTTTGCGAGAAGGCGTGCCTGCAACTGCTCCAATGTCTCGGCTGTTGCGCCATAAAGGAAGTGGCGCACGCCTGTTGATCTGCCGGCATCGAAAACGGATAACATCAGATCCGGTCCGTAGACCCTGTCGCTCTCCAAATGACCAGCACGTTTCAATGCCCATACCAACGGCATGCCATCGGGGGTCACGAGGAACGCCCGGTTATGTATCGACCGCAGCTCGGGGTCATCCTGGCATCGGACGATGCCGTGCGCGTCGCGAACGCACACATATTCCTTCCTGCCGTCTTCGATCGCTGCTTGAATAAATCCGGTCGCGCTTTTGAGATTTACTGCCGAGACGCGAACACCAAGGACATTCGTCCATCCTGAAGAGCCACCCGGATGAAGAAGTGAAGTTGGAATTCTGCCTACTGGTTGTTTTCTCATGACCTGCGCTCTCGCGACTGAAACTGTCATCAGAATATCCCGGCAGGTCGATTGCCTCCATACTTGCGGCTCCAGCTATTGGACGTAGAAGAGACTTCACATTTACGTCTTACGCCGGGATGGCGTACGATATTCGAAGTAAGTGTATGTACCCCACCACCTGCCATGCTGCTCTTTTTGATGACTGCAGAGCCGCAGAAGATATTCGCCATGGCTCGAACAAAGCTCGTGAGGTTTAGCGCGGACAAAGCCGGAAGAGAGACATGTTCAAACCAATCGCGAAATGAAGGCCCCGGCCGGCAAACCTTAAGAGATGCCCCAATCAGCTACGGAAAGACCGAAGTCTTGAGGGCTATGTATAGATCACGGAAGCCCTGCCCCCTGAGCAGATGAACGCTTGGAGTTGGTCGACGAACAATCGCTGAGGACGGAAGTCGGTATCAGCACGGTGAAAAATTACAGCGTCATGCCCAGCATGCCGCCGAGGAAGTCGCTAGATTCTGACT
Organism: Rhizobium leguminosarum bv. trifolii WSM2297; assembly: GCF_000271845.1. The sequence goes on from NZ_JH719393.1 coordinate 1,228,954, forward strand.
CCGATACAATCCTCAATCATCTCAAGGAAATTACGCACCAATATCGGAATGAAGGGCCGCCCGCGAATTGAAGCTTCGACCGAAATCTCATCTCCACTGCCTGGTAAAGAGCATGTCCGAAAGGGGCCCGCGCGTGCGCGCGGCAATGCCATCATTTAATGTGCGGAACGAACATGCGGGCAAATGCCGACGCTGGTTGACAGGAGCCAGAAGATCTCCAAAGCGATCTGGCTGCAACTTCGCCTGACCCTCAGATGACTTTCACCTTGACGCGATCGTTCATTCGCGGATCGGCAGGGCTTCTGCGGACTTTATAGCCGCAGAACACCCCTCGTCCCGGCGCCTTTTATTGCTCGGAGGGCGCGACCATGCTTCCGGTGTCCGCCCCAGCCTTTTGAAGATCACCTAGACTACCAAATTCTCCCGAACGCATGATCCTCGGATCTATTCGAAAGCTCTGGTTGTTCAAGTTGCCGCTGTAGCGGTTGCGCGCGAATTGCACAAATCCAAGCCCAAGATCGGGAGCGTTGACATACGCGGCCATGCCGCTGTCACTGTCAACCGATACAATATTCTCCTCAATACGATTGGGGCGTGCCCATGGCGGACGCCAACCCCTGCCGGTGCCATCATCAACACGAAAAGCCGCGCCCGATCCGTGTGTGATGACGTTTCCTGTCACCAGGTTGCTCCAACCGCCGTTGATACCGATCGCCGTGACATTACCCGAGAGCGTATTTCCCTCGATACGAATCCCGCTTGCCTTCCCATCCGTATAGATCGCCCAGCTGACTGGAGACGGCCACTCCCTGGTATTCTCATAACCGGAAGGCCAGAAGGTCCCATCGGCCCTGTTCATCAGATGACCGGTCCCGGTCACGAGATTGGAGCGGATGGTGCTGTTCAGAGAGTCGGCCTGCTCGCCCATCATCTTGATGGCGCCGCCATCTGCCGTCTGCCGATTGGCATTACGGATGATGTTGTGCTCAATGACAGCGTTATAGACGGCGTCACTGGAACCCCACAGCGAACCGCCGGCGATTCCGAATTGCGCCGTGTTTTCGATCAGGTTGTCGGCGATCCTTACATTGTCGGCCGCCTGGAACCATATTCCGGCGGTTTCAATGTAAACCTTTCCGATGTCATGGATATGGTTTGAAAGGATCCTGGCGCCGTTCGACTTAAGGAACGTGCCATAGTTTGTGCCGACGTAGATCCCGTTGCCAGCCACTTCCGCAATCACATTGCCGGCAATCAATGCATCCTTGCTCTCCGTCACATGGACTCCGACCCCAACATTCTGGATGCTGTTGCCGACTATCTTGACGCCGTCAGCGTGTTCGATCCGTATGGCGCCAAATCCTCTGGTTTCGGTATAGAACTTGCCGCTGCCGTCAGGCGCTCCATCTCTAAACTCGAGCCCGGATACGACCATCCCATTAGCCCCATCCAGCTTGAAGAATGTCGGCAGAATGCCAGCAACGACGACGGAATTGGGTAGCGACCCATCGACAGGGATATAGTGAAGCTGGCCCGCGGCAAGGTCGTACCACCACTCTTCAGGAGCATCGAGCAAGACCTCGGCCCCGGTAAGGAAATAGCGGCTGCCTTCTGCGGTAAAGAAATAGCCTGTGCCTTTGGTATGGATGGTCCGGCCGGCGTCATCGATGGAGACAACTGGGAGCGTATCATTGCCCCACTGGCTTCCGGGTTGATACCCTCCAACGATGTCTGCGACCAGTCCACTTATATCATTCACTGCCGGCAGATCGCCGGCATGGAAACAAAAGCGCGTGTTTGCTGTCGACACGTCGATGGCAGGCTGGCACTTTGCAGCAAACAACCATCCCTTGCGTGGATCGCCATCAGCGGGGGCGTTCGGGAATCGAGCCCTGGTTTGTCGTATCCCATTGACGAAAAGGTCACCGACCCCTTCACCCGGTGGCAATTTCAGAGGCGCCATCCAGCGACCATCGGCCTGCTGCACCCAGTCGCCCACGCGTAGTCCCCCATGCAAAATCGGCGCTTCATTGCATCTTGCCGTGAGGATCAAGCCCGTATCGCGAGAGTCAAAGACGATCGGCTGAGTCAAGTAGTAATCGCCTTTACCCAGCGCGATTGTGTTGGTGCCGCCCTTCGCGCGGGCAGCGTCACGAGCTTTTTCAATGCTGGCGAAAGGGCCATCGCCCCCTTGCTGATTTGCTGCGGGAAGAAGGCCGCTCCAGGTGTCTTTGCCATCGGGAGAGACGTAAAATACCGTCCGCGCCCCGGTGCCGCCGCTCAATACGCCGCTTAAAGAAGTCTCATTCAACCTGGCTGGCAAGGTCGCGGAAGCTTCCGCACAAGTCGCCTCCCTGACAAGAATCTGAAGGCGCTCCGGCGCATCTATTTCTGTCCCGACTGAAGCCGGATTGGCGGGCTGCGGAAAGATCAGGACAGGCAAAAAGTTGAGGATCACTCCAAAACGCCACCGCCTCATGACATCTGCACCCCGCTCGTCACGTCTCGCGAGGGCGCCTGCCAAAGTGGAGAATGTCTGCTCGAAACGACGGGCGCGTATAGCGAAAACATAATGATGGTTGCGGTAAAGAGGATGAAGATGGTGTCATTCTGAACCAGAAAAAAACTCTCGGTCAGATTCATCACCAGGATCATGATCGTAAGGACATTGAGCCACAGCCACCCGTACTGCGGGTCATGACATTGAAGAACCGCGCCCTGGTGGATTGCATGGAGAAGCATCAGAGCAAACGGGATCATTCCCATTATTCCAAAGCTCAACAAGATATCGCGATATCCATTATGCGCGTGGGGTGCTGCCCACCCCAACTTTAACCATATGTGCGTCGCTTCGGGATTCTCAGTTGTCCAGAAAGCCTGGTAACCATAGCCAAGCATCCAACGATCGGATATTTCGCGATCAACCAGTTCCCACAATGGCACCCGGCCCGTCAAAGTCGCATCCTTGCCGAGCGCTTCGAGGGCTGGAACCAGGAACTCGTGCAGCGAAATCAGTATGCCGATAGACAGTTGAACGAAAAGCAGGACGACGACGACGCGGCCGATGCTGCTGCTTCGTTGCAGGAGGGAATAAAAGCCGCTCAGGCAAAACGCCGCTGACGTTGCAATGATAGCGGTCATCGATCCAGAGCTTGCAAGGCAGATGATACCCGCAGCCAACAAGACGAATGCGGTTCGCCGCAGACCGAGCGTCCCGTCGATCAGCACAGCCGTCGCCACCAAAATCATTAAACACGCGTACCAGCCTAGGACGTTCTTATGGATGAAGACGCCCCGCATAGCACCATCTGGCATGTTGGCGAGGTTTGGTGACACCACGGACATAATCACACTGAGGACGATACAGGCTCCGAAGGTCACGAATAACAGGAACAGCAACTGCCTAGGCGTGAAACGTATCGCCAGGACATAGGAAAGAAGCAGGCAAAACAGAAGGCCGATTGCGCGCCGCAAGCTCGTTGTAGGATCTATTGACCACAACGTAGACAGAAATGGCGCGGCGAGGATCAGGGGAATAATAAAATTTCGCTTTATTGCCAGTATAAATTGCGGAAAATTTCGTATCAAAATTACAATTGTAAATAAGTACACCGGAAAGCAAGTAAGGCGCAGTATAGATCTGGCAGAATCGCTGAGCGCTCCGTCGGCATTTGCAAGAATAAGAGGCAGAAAGGCGCCTGCCTGAACAAAAAGGGATATCCCGGCACCCCAGCATTCTATAGCCCGCCAACTGATGGTTGGTCCGCTGGCAGTTGTGAGGCTATCTACTCTCATTATCCGTCCCGACTGAATTGAACAGACAAGCGACCGTTGATCGCGGCACATCAAAAACAAGTGTCGGCCTTTATGGCTGCGATACTCTCAAGCAATCACTCAGCCACATCCGCAGTCAACCTATCCTAGGGAGGTGCGGGCTAAGCCCAATGCACCCTGGCTACACCCAAAGACGATGTTGCACCTAAACTTTCAGCCGGCATGTACCCAAAAGACGGGTCTTCATGTCCGCTAATTGCCCTTAAGAGCAGATGTTGCGCGTGTCCGTTCACCGCTACCGTGCCGATGAATGTCTTGTGCAGCGTGGTGGGTAAACCGCGGTTTCACTGGAATGGGGCAACAATTCTGACAGAGGCGATCTCTGCAGTCGAAGCCTGGAAGGTTAGGATTTCTATGTTTCTGCGTCATAATCCTAGTTCTCTGCGCAACACAACGGGCGCTCTACTCGTCGTGACATTGTCAGCAGCGATCTCATCGGCTCTTCGCAAGATCCTGTTCGGCCGACAAGGTATTTTGGCTTCAAAGCTCACTGGCTGCGTAAAGCTCGACCCCTTAAGCAACTTTGCACTGCTCTACAGCGGTGCATCGCGGCAAACTGCCTGAGCGCGTCATGGAGATATCGGCCCTCAGTGTCCTGATCAATAATTACAACTACGCGCGCTTCGTTGGGCGGGCGATAGATAGCGTGTTGAGTCAAGACGCAGGTAACGTCGAGATAATCGTCGTCGATGACGGCTCTACCGACCAGTCGCGGTCCGTTCTGGAAGCGTATGACCGCCGAGTGAAGGTGATCTTTCAGGAGAACGCAGGACAGGCGGCTGCGATCAATACCGCTGTGGAATCAAGCACAGGGGAGATCCTCTGTTTTCTGGATGCCGACGACTGGTGGGCTCCGGGCAAGCTGTCGGCGACTGCTGCAGCATTCCGGGCAAACCCTCAAGCATCGCTCGTTTATCACCGACTGCAGCCAACGCTTCTCGATGGCACGCCGACGTCTAAGCCGATCCCTCGAACCCTGTGCTCGGGCGCCTTGTCGCCGCTCCTGACCAGCTCGGCCGGCTGGTGGCCTTTTCCGATGACGTCAGCCGTCGCGGTACGCCGCAGCGCATGGAATTTTGCAGGGAACATTCCCGAACAATTCCGCATATCGGCCGACGCCTGGCTCGTGGGGATCTATCCGTTTCTGGGGGACGTCATTGCCATGCCGGATCCGCTTGGATTCTATCGCATCCACAACAACAACTGGTATCGATCGACCGAAGACGCCGCCACACTAAGGAGGCGGATGACGCACTGGCAGCATACCGTTGAAGCAACGAACCAGTTTCTCTCAGCCCATGAACTGCCGGCAAGACTACATCTGACGGATCACCATCCCTATCGCATTGCGTCGGCAAAGCTGCAGGGAGCCGATGCACGCACCCGGCTCAAGCTTGCCGTCGAAGGCCTTTTCTTTGCCGGCGAACCGAACCTGCTCAGGCGGATCCGCGATAGTTTCCGCTCGGCACGCGGCCTGTCACGGCTCGCCCTCGACGCCGGCTTGTCGGAGGCAGCGAAATGAAGGCGCTGTTACTGGTTTCAGAATTGGAAGACTATACCATCGCCTTCGCCAGCGGCGTTGCTCAACACCTGGACGTTGTGCTGGCAGTGCCACGCCGGCGCTATGCGCATCTCGCCTCTTCCATCGATCCGGCTGTCGACCTGCACCTTCTGGACTGGCCGAGACACCGTTCTCTCTCCAATCCCTGGTTTCTGTACCAGCTTACGCTTCTGATCCGGAGAGAGCAGCCGAATCTCATTCACCTCCTCAGCAATTCTACACTTTGGCTGAACCTTGCCGTGCCGTTCTGGCGCCCGATTCCGCTCGTGACAACCGTTCATGATGTGGAAGTCCATCCCGGCGATTCCGATACGCGTACGCTGCCCGTCTGGGCTCCCGAATTGATGGTGAAGCAATCCGGACATCTTGTCGTCCACGGCGAGGGACTGAAGCAGCTGCTTCTCGATCGATACGCGAAATCCGCAGATCACGTCCATGTCCTGTCTCATCCCTCCATCCTTCGTTATGCGGAAATCGCCCGGCGACAGAAGATGACGCCGCGTGAAGCCGATGGAACTACGCGCGTCCTGCTCTTCGGACGGATTTTTGCCTACAAGGGCCTGGAACATCTGGTCAGGGCCGAGGCGATGCTAAAGGACGCGCTTCCCGACCTGCGCATCACGGTCGCAGGCCGCGGCGACGATCCGGCGATATTCAAGCCGCTTATGGGGGATCCCGGCCGCTATGATATTCGCAATCGCTTTATCGAGGATGCAGAGGTCGCCCAGCTTTTCCTGGACACCGACATCGTCGTGCTTCCCTACACGGAAGCGTCGCAAAGCGGAGTGCTCAACCTTGCCGCCGCGTTTGGCAAACCGGTCATCGTTACGGATGTCGGCGAGTTGCGGAGCACCGTTGAGCCCAACGGGTTGGGATTGGTGGTGCCTCCAGGCGATGCCACAGAGCTTGCGGCAGCGATCAGGACATTGGCGGACAACGGCGAGCTTAGAAATCGCTTCGGTGACCGGGCGCTCAAATGGGCCAACGGACCGAATTCGCCCGAACGGGTCGGCGCTCAGGCTGCGGCGGTTTATCGGGAGGTGGTCGGTTCATGCTGACGGAGGCCCTTACGGACAGAAATCGAATGGCTGCACGGAGCGCGGCTAGCGTCCGCCACTATGTTCCAGGCGGCTGCGAGAACGGCGGCGGCATTGGCAGGCTGGTCGGCTATATAACAGAGACAGCGAAAGAGACCGGCACGAAACATTTCGTGACCGATACCAGAGGGGCTCGATGGTCCAAGCTGACGTCCCCCGCCCGCCTGCTCGGCGCCATCCTGACGATGGCAAAGGACCGGATTGTTGCGCCAGCCCGCATTCACCATGTCCATATCGCTGGCCGCGGCAGCACGTCGCGAAAACTGATCCTGACGGAGGCTGCCCGCTTGTTCGGGTGCAGCCACATATTGCACCTGCACGACTACGATTACGCCGGCGACTTTGCGCAACGCTCGCCCCGTCAAAAGCGACTTATTCGTCGGATGTTTCAGAAAGCCGATTGCGTTGTGGCCCTGGGCAAGCGCGACCGCATGACGCTGACGGCACTTCTTGGCGTTGACGAAGCTCGCACGCTTGTGGCCCATAATTGCGTTCCCGACCCCGGGGCGCACAATATTCGCGTCGGCCAGACGCCGTTGATCGTATTCCTAGGCCGGTTGAGCGAACGCAAAGGTGTCCCCGAGCTTCTATCGGCCCTGAGCCACCCGGTCATGAAGGAACTTCAGTGGCGGGCTGTGCTGGCAGGTGACGGCCCTGTCGAGGATTATCGCCGTCAGGCCGACGCTATGGCGCTTTCAGATCTGGTAGAGATGCCCGGCTGGCTTGACGCCGGTGAGGCACGGGCCCTGTGCGCGCGCGCAGATATCCTGGTTTTGCCCTCGCACGCCGAAGGTCTGGCGATGGCGGTGCTCGAAGGGCTGTCCCACGGGCTCGCGGTCGTTACCACGCGGGTTGGGGCACATGATGAAGTCATAACCGACGGTGAAACCGGGATCTTCGTCCCCGTCGGAGACCAGAATGCCCTGGCTTCGGCCCTGGCCAAGCTGGTTTCCGATCCTGAAATCTGCATCCGCCTCGCCGTCCAGGGGCGCACGCATTATCTCAACCATTTCAGCATGAGGGCATATATGCGGTCACTCGAGAAACTTTACGAAACCGTTTCCGCCAAACCTCAAGCAATGGTTGGCGCACGATGACGATTTCAACTGTTCCACCGGACCGCAACCTTCCGATCTCACCGATGCGCTATGATCCTCGCTTTCAGGCCGAGACCAAGGCAGACCACTTCGATCTGGCATCCGCTATTGGCCTCGTCCGGCGCAGAATGATCATGATCATCACGATAACCGTGCTGCTGATGGTGCCCGCGGTGAATATGATCTCTGGGTTGAAGCCCACCTATCAGGCCTGGGCCCGATTGATTGTCCACCAGCCCCTCGCGAACGCGCTTGGTGCAGACGACACCAGCCGCGGTGATCTCCTTGACGTGAAGTCGGAGACTGAGCGGCTTCTATCCAGAAGCATCGCAGAGCGAGTCGTCCGCGAAATGCGGCTTAACGCGCTACCGGAATTCAATCCAGCGCTGCGGAAAATCTCGTTCATTGAGAGGATCCGGGCGAAGTTGCGCGGCCTGTTCGACACGAAAAAATCCGCTCCGGTGGGAGACGGCCTCGAAGCCACTATCCCGGAATTTTATCAAGCGCTCGGCGTCTGGCACGAAGAGAAGAGTGAAGTTATCCAGATCAGCTTCACTGCGACTGATGCTGAACTCGCAGCCGCGGTTCCGAATCGGGTCGTCAGCATTTACCTCGATGAGCGCAAGGACAGTGTCAGTGGCCGCCTCGATGCAGCGGAAGAATGGATTCGACAGCGCATCACCGAACAGCAGGTTCGCTCGGATATTGCTCGCGACACTGCCCGCAACTATCAAGAATCGATGGACATCGTATCGAGAGAAGACGCTCAGGATGAACGTATAAAAACACTGCTGGAAGTCACTGGCCGCCAAGGGAAAATCGAGGAAAGCCGGATGGAGGTAAAGGCGACGATATCCATGCTGGCAGCAGCGAATGACGCTTCGGTCGCAGTGCAGAATATCGTCGTCCCAGACAGCATTGCCACAAAGCAGCGCGATCTGCACGCTCAGGAGCAAGATCTCGCCCGTCTTCTTCAGACGTATGACGGCAACGCCGAGGCCGTGGTGGATTTACGCGAGAAGATCCAACAATCCCGTCTCGATCTCGACCTTGCGAACAAGCAATATCTTCAAACAATGCGTGCCAAGCTGGTCGCGCTTGATCGTGAAGCCAACGCAGTGCAATCCATCTTGGCAGTCGCCCAGGAAAAACGCACACGCGACGCTCTGGCGCAGACGGAATTGACGCGCCTGCAGCGTATTGCCGAAAAGGAGCAAGCGGCTCTCGACAAGCTTGAGGACCAGCGCCGTGACCTTGCCGCCAAGGCCAAGCTGCCTGGGGCGGAATTGGAGGTTTTCTCACCGGCTTCAGTGCCGCTCGTGTCACAGGGACGTGGACGGCTTTTCTATCTGGTGGGCGCCCTCCTGGCTGCCATCTCAGCAGCCGTAACGGCTGCTTTCGTGATCGAAATGTGGGACCGGACGGTCCGGAGTTTCGACCAAATCGCTCGAACACCGCGCACGATACCGGCTGGACTTATCCCGCGTCTGGCACGGAGGGAAAATTCGAAAACGATGTTCGACCATATGCCGGTCCCGATGTTCGACGAAGCAATCCGTACCGTGGTACTTTCACTCAAACAGTCCAGTGGCGGCAAGTTGCCGAACAGTATCGTCGTTACGTCGGCTCACAGCGGAGAAGGCAAGTCGCTTGTCGCGAGATCGCTGGCTATTGAACTTGCCGCAGCAGCAATTCCGGTGCTCCTGGTTGATGCCGATTTTCGCCGGGGAAAGCTCGATTCGTTTTTCCGGTCGGAACTAACGCACGGATTGAGCGAATTCCTGAATGGGCAGGCGGATATCCGCGACATCGTCTACCGCCATCCAAGCGGTATCCACTTCATTCCATCGGGCAAATCCCGTCTCCAGCGGCGCACCCGTTCGAATGGCATGGCAGAAATCATCGAGATGGCAGGCGCGGCCGGCCATATTGTCATCTTCGACAGCGCGCCTGTGCTCGTCTCGACAGATACCGTGCATTTGACTGCCCTGACGGAAAGAACATTGGCAGTTGTCAGATGGGGAAGGACGAGCCGCCGCGCGTTCGAATTCGGCCTCCAGCAAATGAAAAGCTCGCGAAACTCGGAAATCCTTGTCGCGATCAACAACGTAAATCCCAAAACTCACGCATTGTATAACTTCAGTGACTCGGAGCTTTTTTCGAAATCTCTGATGAAATACTACGATCAAAAGCCTGAATACAACACACATAAAGGTAATCTCTCAATTCTTGAGATTGTCCGAACCGTGAAACATCATTTTCTTCTGCATTGGTATTCGAGTTAGAGGGCAATCATGGATACAGGAATGAGAGACAATCGAAAAGTTGCACTGATTACGGGCATAACAGGTCAGGACGGTGCGTATCTGGCCGAATTGCTCTTGGAGAAAGGCTATATCGTTCACGGCCTGAAGCGGCGTTCGTCGTCCTTCAATACCAGCCGCATCGAGCATCTCTACGAGGATCCGCATATCGAGAACCCCCGCTTTATCCTGCATTTCGGGGACATGACGGATTCAACCAATCTTATCCGGGTCGTTCAGGAAACGCAGCCCGACGAGATCTATAATCTTGCCGCACAAAGCCACGTTCAAGTCTCCTTCGAGACGCCGGAATATACGGCGAACGCCGATGGAACCGGCACCCTTCGACTGCTTGAAGCCATTCGCCTCCTGGGCCTGACCAGGAAGACCCGCTTCTATCAGGCGTCCACCTCAGAGCTCTACGGCAAAGTCCAGGAAGTCCCGCAGAGCGAAACGACGCCTTTTTACCCTCGCTCACCCTATGCGGCGGCCAAGCTCTACGCCTATTGGATCGTGGTCAATTATCGCGAGGCCTATGGCATGCACGCCTCGAACGGCATTCTGTTCAATCATGAAAGCCCGATCCGCGGCGAAACATTCGTGACCCGCAAGATCACCAGGGCGGCGGCTGCGATCCATCTCGGACTGCAGGAACGGCTCTATCTCGGCAATCTGGATGCCAAGCGCGACTGGGGACATGCACGTGAATATGTCCGCGGCATGTGGCTGATGCTGCAACAGGACGAACCGGAGGACTACGTCCTTGCGACCGGCGAAACGCACTCGGTTCGTTCCTTTGTCGACAAGGCCTTCGCCAGGGTGGGCATGCCGATCGATTGGCGTGGCCTGGGGGTCGAGGAAAAGGGGTACGACAAGACATCCGGCCGATGTGTGGTGGAGATCGATCCCGCTTATTTCCGTCCGACAGAAGTTGATCTTCTGATCGGCGATCCGACGAAGGCGCACACGAAGCTTGGCTGGAAACATGAGACCAGTCTTGATCAGCTGGTGGCGGAGATGGTTCGCGAGGATCTGAAAGTCATGGCACGAAATGTCCCGTCGGTCGGTGTCACCAGGGGATTTGCCTATGCCTGAGGTGATCTACAGCCTTGCCGGAAAAAGGGTCTATGTCGCGGGCCACCGCGGCATGGTGGGCTCTGCGATCGTGCGGCGTCTCGCCTCCGAGGGCTGCGAGATTTTGACTGCCACCCGCGCCGAGGTCGATCTCAGACGTCAAGAGCAGGTAGAGGCCTGGATGAGCACGAATCGTCCCGACGCCGTCTTCCTGGCGGCTGCGCGGGTGGGCGGTATTCTTGCCAACGCGACCTATCCGGCCGACTTCCTTTACGACAACCTGGTTCTTCAAGCGAACGTCATCCACGCGGCCCATAATGCTGACGTCGAAAAACTGATGTTTCTCGGCTCGTCCTGTATCTATCCGAAATTGGCCGATCAGCCGATCGTTGAAGAGGCACTGCTGACGGGATCGCTGGAGGCGACGAATGAATGGTATGCGATCGCCAAGATCGCCGGCTTAAAGCTCTGCGCTGCCTATCGCAAACAGCACGGCAAGGATTTCGTCTCGGCCATGCCGACCAATCTCTATGGTCCAGGCGACAATTTTGACCTCGACTCAAGCCACGTCATGCCGGCGCTCATACGCAAGGCGCATGAGGCCAAGATCAACAGGCAGCGAGAGATATGCATCTGGGGTACTGGCACGCCGCGCCGCGAATTCCTGCATGTCGACGATTGCGCCGACGCCTGCCTCCATCTCATGAAGACCTATTCTGCCGAAAGTCATGTCAACGTCGGTTCTGGCGAAGACATTGCCATCCTTGATTTGGCACACCTCGTTTCCAAGGTCGTTGGTTTCGAAGGCAAGATCACGCGCGACCTTACCAAGCCAGATGGCACGCCGCGTAAACTCTTGAGCGTCGACAAGCTTCGCAGTCTCGGCTGGTCTCCCAAGATCGGTCTGAAGGAGGGCATCGCAGACGCCTACAGCTCCTTCCTTGATGGGCATTATCTCGAACGCAGCAACAGGGCGATGTCCGGCGATCTGACCGGTCAAAGCGACATCAGCTTGGGGAAGGCCAAGACTTCGGCGCCGCACGCGCCGGCGCGCTCTGCGGTCGCGCATCATCCTCGGGCATAGCGAATTTGCGCGAGGGATAAAAGGATTGGTCCGGGGGGACGCATATGCTGGGATGGAGCAATACATGCAACCAGTCGAAATCAGGATTGCGGCGCTCATTTTCCTGATAGTCGTGTGGGCGGTGATCATCGGTGCGGCAATGAATTTTTTTTCAGTCGAGATACCGACATCGCTTGTCGCTCTATTGCGCAGATAGCCCACGTCAGGGTCGGCGCGATTGCCTTCAACTGAGGACGACCACCGCCGTGGTAAAGTGGCAGGCGCGGCCGTACCACATGCGGCAGCGATCGAAGAATTGCGCCGGCTTTTTCCATTATAGCCATCAACTCGCCATTGCATGGCTGGCCGCTGACCCACTAACGCGTGGAAATCGGGGAACTTCTCGACTCCAGATGCATGTGCCGCATCAGGCCGCTGAGTTTATGCTGACTGCGAATACCACATTCGAACCAGGAAACGAGCTCCCTTGCGACGTGCTGCGCCGCCGAACTGTCAATGTCACATGAATTTTCCTGACACCACTGCCTGAGAACAGCTTTCAGCATGGCGACGTCATCAGGCTGCAGCGCCGGCTTCGTAATCCCCGAATGCTGGGTCATCCGCATTCCTCCCGATTGGGTCAGCCGATCCTAACCGGCGAACCTGCGATTTCAACCGCGAGTACGGAAGCGTACGTATGAGGGGCTGCGGCATACGGGAACAACGGCCCGGATAAGCAACGCGTAACCCTCTGACGAAGCCATGTCCGCAATTGCGGAACCAGACGCATCGCCTATCGTTATCGCGCTGGGACCATGCGAGAGGGGCCTGTTCGCAAGCCTCTCACTTCTGTCCGTTCCCCCGCGTGGTCTCACTTCCCTAACTACCCGTGTCGCGGGGCTTTTTTGTTGCGGTCCGCAGCCATGCTAAAAGCTGTTGTGCACTCTTGATGAGTGACTTCCTGCCATGGGCGAACATAAAAAGAACATCAAACCGACAATTGAAAGCCGAAATGTGACGCTCCCAGCGAGTGCCATTTGGGAGATGTGCAGATGGCGATCGACGAGCCCGCCGGCGAAGCATCCGGCTCTTGTGGGGGGTTCATGTAACCGGTGTAGACGCCGAAACCGGCAGCTGATCTTCGCCAACGAAGCCAACGCGACCATTCAAGTTTCCCTGCCGCGACGGCGCCGACAAGCTATCTGAATATTTTCTCGGACCTTAGACCTGCCGGCATCATCCTGGGTGCAACGGCAAACCAGCTTCGGTTGTCTCCGCAAAACACCCCGCAAAACCGGATGACTCCCATGCGGTTGCTTCCTTGACTGCGCCCGCCTTCTTGGCCCAAAATTGAAATCATTATTTAATTACAGGAACTTAGCAGTCAATAACTGGGAGTGCTAATTTTTTCTGGCTACCCTCTTGAAACCGGATTTATTCGAAACCAAATCGATCGCGCCGATTGCTCCGAAGATGAGGATTGGCACCCGCCCGGACTGGTCATCCGGTTCGGTAGGGGAACAACATCATCATTGTTTTGCCGTTGGAGGAAACATGTCGTTCCGACCGCTTCATGACCGCATTCTCGTCCGCCGGGTCGAATCCGCAGAGAAGACCAAAGGCGGCATCATCATTCCCGATACTGCAAAGGAAAAACCTCAGCAAGGCGAGGTCATCGCCGTCGGCCCCGGCGCGCGCAATGATGCAGGTCAAATCGAGGCGCTCGACGTGAAAACCGGTGATCGCATCCTTTTTGGCAAATGGTCGGGGACCGAGATCAAGATCAACGGTGAGGACCTTCTGATCATGAAGGAGAGCGATGTGATGGGCGTTATCGAAGCCCAGGCCACGGAGAAGAAAGCCGCGTAAGCGACTTAAACAGTCAAGAGCTGCCGAGAAAGGAGTGCCGAAATGGCTGCCAAGGAAGTCAAGTTTAATGCTGAAGCCCGGGATAAGATGCTTCGCGGCGTCGACATACTCGCCAATGCGGTCAAGGTGACGCTCGGCCCGAAAGGTCGCAACGTCGTCATCGACAAGTCCTTTGGTGCTCCGCGCATCACAAAGGATGGCGTTACCGTGGCAAAAGAAGTCGAGCTTGAAGACAAGTTCGAAAACATGGGCGCACAGATGTTGCGCGAGGTCGCCTCAAAAACCAACGATCTTGCCGGCGACGGCACCACGACCGCCACGGTTCTGGCCCAGGCGATCGTCAAAGAAGGCGCCAAAGCCGTGGCGGCGGGCATGAATCCGATGGATCTGAAACGCGGCATCGACCTTGCCGTCGACGCCGTCGTCAAGGAACTAAGGACCAACGCCCGCAAAGTCTCCAACAATTCCGAAATCGCTCAGGTCGGCACCATTTCGGCCAACGGCGATTCCGAGATCGGCCGTTATCTTGCAGAAGCGATGGAAAAGGTCGGCAACGAAGGTGTCATCACCGTCGAGGAAGCCAAGACGGCGGAGACGGAACTCGAAGTGGTCGAAGGCATGCAGTTCGATCGCGGTTATCTTAGCCCCTACTTCGTTACAAATGCGGAGAAGATGCGCGTCGAGTTCGAGGACCCTTATATCCTCATCCACGAGAAGAAGCTCTCCAACCTGCAGTCGATGCTGCCCGTCCTGGAAGCTGTCGTGCAGTCGGCCAAGCCGCTCCTGATCATTGCTGAGGACGTCGAAGGAGAAGCGCTTGCGACCCTTGTCGTCAACAAGCTGCGCGGCGGGCTTAAAATCGCTGCCGTCAAGGCACCCGGCTTTGGCGATCGCCGCAAGGCAATGCTCGAAGACATCGCCATCTTGACGGGCGGCACTGTCATCTCGGAGGACCTCGGCATCAAGCTCGAGAATGTGACGTTGAACATGCTCGGCCGGGCAAAGAAGGTGTCGATCGAGAAGGAGAATACCACCATCATCGATGGTGTTGGTTCGAAAAGCGAGATTGATGGCCGCGTCGCGCAGATCCGGGCCCAGATTGAAGAAACGACCTCCGACTACGACCGCGAGAAGCTGCAGGAACGCCTTGCCAAGCTCGCCGGCGGCGTTGCCGTGATCCGTGTCGGTGGCTCGACGGAAGTGGAAGTCAAGGAACGGAAGGATCGGGTGGACGATGCACTGCATGCGACGCGCGCAGCCGTCGAGGAAGGCATCCTCCCTGGCGGCGGCGTTGCGCTGCTGCGTGCTGTTAAAGCGCTCGACCATCTCGATACGCCGAACGAGGATCAAAGGGTCGGCGTCGAGATCGTCCGCCGTGCAATCGAAGCCCCGGTGCGCCAGATCGCTGAGAATGCCGGGGCCGAAGGCTCGGTGATCGTGGGCAAGCTGCGCGAGAAGAGCGACTACTCGTATGGCTGGAACGCCCAAACCGGCAACTATGGTGATCTCTATGCTGACGGTGTCATCGATCCGGCCAAGGTCGTTCGCACTGCTCTTCAAGATGCGGCTTCGGTCGCCGGCCTTCTGGTGACGACGGAAGCAATGATTGCTGAAAAGCCAAAGAAGGAACCCGCTCCGGTCATGCCTGCAGGTGCCGGTATGGACTTCTAAGGCTAACAGGGGAGAGGTCCGCGCGGTCCGACGACTGCCGGCCTCCCCTTCACCAATCCATCAGTTCCATCGGTCAAGATCAATGGAGCAAGCTATGAGAAAGGAAAATGTCATCAATTCGGAGCAAGCGCCGGCGGCGATCGCTGCCGCGCAGTTGCTCCATCCGGCTGAACATTTCGATCACCCCCTTGACGTGCTGGCGATCAACGACATCAGCGTTGACGAGAAGCGGGCGATCCTGGCTTCGTGGGCATCCGACTGCTTTGCCATCGAGTCAACGCCAGCGCTTCGCCTTTATCCGGGAACGGATAAACCGGTGTCATATGATGAGATCATCCAAGCACTGAAGATGTTGGACAAGGACGGTCCGCAGTCGCAGGATCAATGTCCTTTCGAGTCTTTCAAAAACCACAGAACTCGCCGCAGACCGCAGGCGCTCCGCTTTGGAGGCAGTGGGCTGTGCAGCTACTGGAAAGGAGGACGTCGCCCACACCGATTTGAAACCTGACCGCTCCAAATGCATGATTTTTGCCGTCGACTCTTTGCTCAACTGAGGAGGTTTTGCCGATGAAGATCGCCCAGATCGCACCGCTTGCTGAAAGTGTTCCACCGAAGCTTTATGGGGGAACCGAGCGTATCGTTTCCTACCTTACCCAAGAACTTGTCGCCCAAGGCCACGAGGTCACACTCTTTGCCAGCGGCGATTCCGTCACCAATGCCAGACTGGTGACATGTTCGGACGTCGCGCTGCGGCTTGACCCTGCGGTCAAGGAACATCTGCCGCACCACGTCGTGATGCTCGAGCAAGTCCGCCGGGAGGCGCATCAGTTCGATGTCCTCCATTTCCACACGGACCTCCTGCATTTCCCGTTGATTGGGGAGTTTGCGGACCGCACGGTCACGACGCTGCATGGGCGGCTCGACCTACCCGACCTCAAGCCGTTCTACAAAGCCTTCCCTGATATTCCGCTGGTTTCGATCTCGAACGATCAGCGCCGACCGATGCCACCGGTCAAGTGGGTAGGAACGGTCTACCACGGGCTTGCCAGCGATATCCTCCCCTTTACCGCGAAACCCACAGGCAACTACCTTGCGTTCCTTGGGCGCATCTCGCCGGAAAAGCGTCCGGATCGGGCGATCGAGATCGCCGCAAAGGTCGGCATGCCGCTGAAAATGGCGGCCAAAATAGACAATGCGGACAAAGCCTATTGGGAGACAGTGATCGAACCGATGGTGAACAGCCACGCGAATGTCGAATTTATCGGCGAGATCAATGAGCTCGAAAAGGCTGAATTCCTCGGCAATGCCGGCGCGCTGCTATTCCCGATCGACTGGCCCGAACCCTTCGGACTGGTGATGATCGAGGCAATGGCCTGCGGCACACCGGTCATCGCCTTCAATTGTGGATCGGCCCCGGAAGTTATCGACAATGGGTTGTCCGGCATACTGGTCGACAGTGTTACCGAGGCGGTCGAGAACGTTGAATGGGCGCTTCGGCTTGATCGGCGAAAGGTCCGGGCGACCTTCGAGAAGCGCTTTACGGCGGAACGGATGGCGCGGGACTATCTCGACATCTACCGCAGCCTGCCGGGGGTTCGTGCCAACGCAGCTCCGCTTCACCGGCCAAACCGTCGCGCGCCCGACCTTCAGATCGTCGCCTGAGCCTTGAGGAGAAACTATGTCGACCGCCTCCACGAACGATCCGCCCGCCGCGTCGGCAGGTCCGGCAGCGCCCATCGCGCAGTTCTTCATTCCGGCTGCCGCGTCGTTGCAGGAACGCCGGCCACGCACGCTGAAGCACGGCGACACCTTTGCTGTCTTCGACCACAATGGGGACGCGCTTTCCGGGCCTGGCAGCCCGGAGGGCCTGTTCCATCGGGATACGCGTTATCTCTCGCACCTCTATCTGACGGTCAACGGTAAGCGGCCGATGCTTTTGTCGTCGACGTTGCGCGATGACAACGCCACCCTGACCTGCGACCTCACCAACCCCGATCTCTTCGACGACAACGGCAAGCTCCTCCTCGGCCACGACCTTGTTCATCTGCGCAGGACCCGCTTTCTTTGGCAGGCCCATTGCTACGAGCGACTGACTGTGAAGAACTTTGACGAGCGACCGCAACGTATCCGCATCGATATCGCGTTCGGCGCAGACTTCGCCGATCTATTCGAGGTTCGAGGAACCGTCAGGGCAAAAAAAGGACGCCGTTTTCCAACTGTTATTGAGCAGGACCGCGTCCTTCTCTCCTATATTGGCCTGGACGGGCGCAAACGGTCGACGCGCCTGTCCTTCGATCCACAGCCGGATGCGGTTCGAAGCGATCTGCTAACCTATGAACTCGATCTCGCGCCCCATGAGACCCGCTCGCTGTTCATCGAAATTGGCTGTGACCAAGGCGAAGCACTGAGCCCGAGCTTTCGCTCCTTTTTCGTTGCACTGCGGGATGCGCGTAGGGCGTTACAGAAATCTTCCTCGCGTGCGGCGTCGGTCATAACGTCAAATGAAATCTTCAATGAAGTTGCGCGCCGCAGCATCTCCGACCTCTATATGCTGATGACCGATAAACCTGAGGGGCCTTATCCTTATGCCGGCATCCCCTGGTTCAGCACAGTGTTCGGACGCGACGCGCTCATCACCGCGCTCGAAACCCTTTGGCTGGATCCCGAGATTGCTCGCGGCGTTCTTGGTCATTTGGCTGCCAATCAGGCGACGGAGGTGGATCCAGCGTCAGATGCCGAACCAGGCAAGATCCTTCATGAAGTCCGGTGTGGGGAGATGGCCGAACTCGGAGAGGTGCCCTTTCGGCGCTATTACGGCAGCGTCGATTCGACCCCTCTGTTTGTCGTGCTGGCTGGCGAATATCTCAAAAGGACCGGTGATCTTGCTACCACCAGTCGTCTTTTGCCGCATGTCGAGGCGGCGCTGACATGGATTGACGAGCATGGCGATCGCGACGGCGACGGCTTCGTTGAATATGGACGACTGACCGCAGAAGGACTGATTAACCAAGCTTGGAAAGACAGCCACGATTCCGTTTTTCATGCTGATGGAACGCTCGCCAGCGGGCCGATCGCCATCGCCGAGGTGCAGGCCTATGTGTACGGCGCCTGGCAGTGCGCCGCCGAGATCTTCCGTCGGCTCGGCCGGCCGGACCGTGCTGCAAGGTTCATCGCAAGGGCAGAAGGTCTGCGCCAAGCATTCGATGCTGCCTTTTTCGACGAGGAGCTCGGAACCTACGTTTTGGCACTCGATGGCGACAAGAGGCCGTGCCGGGTCCGCTCCTCCAACGCAGGACATGCCCTCTTCACTGGTATTTCCTATCCGGAGCGCGCAAAACAGGTCGCCCGCACGTTGATGAGCGGTTCCTCATTCTGCGGCTGGGGCATCCGCACCATCGCCGCCACAGAGACGCGCTTCAATCCCATGAGCTACCACAACGGCTCGATCTGGCCGCATGATAATGCTCTGATTGCCAGCGGCCTTGCGCGCTACGGCTATCGGGCGGAAGCGGCACGGATATTCGAAGGACTGTTTGCAGCTTCGACCTATATCGACCTGCGGCGTCTTCCCGAACTCTTCTGCGGGATGCCACGTCAGCGGGCGCAGGGACCGACTTTCTATCCGGTCGCCTGCTCTCCGCAGGCATGGGCGGCGGCAGCTTCCCTATCACTCCTGCAATCCTGCCTTGGTCTCGATTTCGATCCAAATGCGCTGCAGATCAGCTTTAGGGAACCGCGGCTTCCAACCTTCCTCGACGAGGTGACATTGCGACACCTGCTGATCGGATCGGGTTCGGCCGATGTTAGCCTCCGCCGCTCCGGCCGAAATGTCGTCGTGGAGGTAATCGATCGTCGGGGCGATATCCGAATTCAGACGGCCACCTAACGTTTGGTAATGTTCGGTTGGCCCTATCGTCTCGCAATTGCGAGCGACGACGGCCGGCTGGCGCGGTCAACAGACATTGACTTGCGGCTCTTCTCAAACGGCGCCCTCGGAGATCACCCTCATCTTGTGAGGCGGATGGTTCGTGAGATGTGGAACAGTCTTGCCTTTGCCGCGTTGCCAAGCCATGACAGAGAAGCACCATGAAGCACTGACACATCTCGTGATCCGGTACGCGTCCCATCCCGTTGTCAAGCGGCAGTTGCGCAGGCTGCCTGCCTTCGCGGTCCCGGGGGATTCAAATGATGTGATTCAAGATCTGCTCCGAGAGCTTCATCAGGTTTCAGCGCTAAAAGCCAAACCTTGAGCTGAGGCACTGAAACACCCAGAAGCGGTAATGACGGAGGTGCCGCGATGAAAGCGTCAGAACTTATCCAAGCCCGTGAGCAACTGGATTTTACGCAGGCGGAGCTCGCGAACCGGCTTGGCCTGCCGTTGGTGGAAATCCAGCAGTTGGAATCCGGAAACCGCGAGATTTCGACTATTCATGTCCTCGCGTTCGACATGATCCGGCTGCAGGCGGCCCGTGAAAGAAAAAACGTTGCAACATTGCCGCCAGATCTTCAATCGCTCGTCAACCACCTCGGCCGGCAACTCTATCCGAGCTGACGATCGCCAACGCATGTGGATGCGAACCGCTTGATCTTGGCTGGCCTGCCTTACGATTATTGCTCCGATCCAGCGAGCTATTCTATTTCTTCGTCTTCGTCATCCTTCAGTAGATCGGCAAGCGTAGCGACCCTTCCCGTGGGCAGACGGCGCCCTTCTCCCATTAAGGCCTCGTCGTTGCTAATCCAGGCCCACGCCTCCGCCAGTTCGGCTTGAGTGGCACCGGTCGCGATAACCGCGCTCACGAGAGTTTCGTCGACTGGACCAAGGACAGCGACGACGTCTTGCAAAGTCATGGTCATGTCTGATTGGCTCCTTTCTCGCGAAAAGCATTGATCTGGTTCATATGGAGGAGAAGGCAAAAACGTCCATTTTTTTTGGGCGGAATTCCGCTCCTCTTGAATCCGTAACCAGCTGAATTATATTAATCAATTCCGAAAGAATCGGCAAAAAGTCCAGGAGGCGCTAATGCTTTTTGGCGCCTCCTTGTATCCATGTTGCTTCAAAGGAGGATATGGCTATGAGGACAAACCTCGACTTCTCGCCCCTGTTTCGCTCAAGCATCGGCTTTGAGCGAATGTTGAACGCCCTCGAACCGGCAAGTCGCATCGAGACCAGGGATAATTGGCCAGCCTATGACATCGTAAAAACCGGCGATGACGCCTACCGCGTCACAATGGCGGTAGCAGGCTTCTCCCAGGACGAACTGACGATGACTCAGGAGCAGAACATGCTTGTCGTTGCGGGGCAGAAGCCGAGCGCCGAAGACGTCCAGTATCTGCACCATGGCATCGCCGGCCGGAGCTTCGAGCGCCGGTTTGAGCTTGCCGACCACGTCTGGGTCGTGGGTGCCGGTCTCGCAAACGGTCTCTTGAGCATCGATCTCAAGCGCGAAATCCCCGAGGAGATGAAGCCGCGTCAGATCGAGATCAAGACAGATCAGGCGCTGCCCAAGGTCGAGACGAAGCAGATCGAAGCAGAGAAACAAGCGGCGTAAGCCTTCCGGGAAAGGCAAAGGTGCGGGCGATGCCCGGCACCGATGGAAGAGGCCGAGCCAATAGAAAGGAGTAAAGACATGGGTGTCCGTGATCTAATACCTTGGAGCCGGACCAACGGCCATCAGGTTCCAAGCCTTTTGCGTGATGACGACCGGGATACGTTCCTGTCATTGCATCGCGAGGTAAACCGGTTGTTCGACGACGTGTTGCGTGGCTTCGGTTCGGGCCTGCCGTCATTGAGTAGCGCCAATACCTTCGGTGGCGGATGGCCGAGCGTCGAGGTCTCCAATAACGAAAAGGAGATTAAGGTGACGGCCGAGGTCCCCGGCCTTCAGGAGAAGGACATCGAAGTCCTGCTCAATGATGGCGTGCTGACGCTGAAAGGCGAAAAGCAGTCGGAAACCGAGGACAAGGACCGCCAATTTTCTGAGCGCTACTACGGCCGCTTCGAGCGCCGCATTCCGCTCGGCGTCGAGGTCAAGGAAGATCAAGTCGATGCCATCTTCAAGAATGGTGTGCTCACCGTGACCTTGCCGAAGAGCGAGAAAGCGCAGTCGCAGGTCAAGCGCATCGCAATCAAGAGCTAAAGGTCAGTCATGGCGGCGTCTCTGAGGGACGTCGCCGTGACCCTCTAATGAGGGCAAATGGGCCCATAGGTGTCAAAGACCAGTTAGATAGCAAAACGAAGGCAGAAACCAACCTGCAGGCGAGCGGCTTCGAGTGATGTGGCAGGACGCCGAGAACCCAGGATTTCCGCCGGCACCGCGGTCGCCAGAACATGGCAAGGCTCCTAGGCCATCCGCCCTCGCGAAGCTCGCAAAAGAGGTCGGATGCCCGGAGGACAAATTTGCCAGGGGTGCAAACTCAACTATCTCCGAATCTGACAATACTCGTTCCAACTGGAGACGCGACCTCCGCCGCCAGTGAGTGATCACACGCCCCAGGCGGTCGGCACCGAAGCTCTTTCCCACACAAAGTTTGTCATCGGGAACAAAACTACAAGATCGAGGTTCGGCACCACAATCATCTATGGAGGCCCTCGATGACTAACGAATTTTCCCTTCCATCAGCGGAACCCAGTCCTTCTCCAGACACCTCACCCGTCACTGACTTTAAAAACAAGCTGAGCGAAGACATCAGCTCGACGAGGCAGATAATCAAGGAGGGCTCCGGAGCCGTTATTCAGCAGGTGGACGAGGTGGTTTCCGAACAAACCCACTTTGTCGGTCATCAGGTTAGTGGCGTCGCGGCCGCCTTGGAGAAGGTCGGGGCAGAGCTCGAAAGCTCTGATCAGCGACAGGTCGGCCGCTACGCCCGCGAGATCGGCCGAAGCGTCGCAGCTGTCGCCGAAAAGATCGAGGGCAAGGACCTTGGCGAGATTGCCACTCTGGCCGAGAACTTCGGACGCAAGCAGCCGATCGCCTTCCTCGCAATCGCGGCGCTTGCCGGACTATCAGCAAGTCGATTTTTGATCGCTTCCGCCAAACGAGGCGATGAAGTTCGCCCAATCGAAACATCGGCCAAGATGAGAGCTGCTTCTGCAAGCGGGGGCGCCTCAAATGACTAAAACCCCAGAGAATGCGCCTCTTTCCGAATTGATCGGCGGACTTCTACGTGATGTCACCGGTCTTTTGCGCAAGGAGATCGATTTAGCCAAAACCGAAGCATCCGAAAAACTATCGGATGTTTTAAGCGGCGCTGAAATCCTTCTTATCGGATTGGTCATGGCGATCGGAGCTGTCGGCGTCCTGTTGGGCGCCATCGTGAGTGGTCTGGCCGCGTTGCTCGTAGCACAAGGATTTGCCGAGCCGACCGCCAATGCGCTTGCTTCGATTATCGTCGGGGCGATGATCGGCATCATTGCGTGGGCGTTGATCGCACGGGGCCTGGCCGCCTTCAGACGCAGCAATCTGACACTCGCACGGACGACAACATCGCTCCGCAGTGACGTGCAAACCGTGAAGGATAAACTCTGATGGAAACGTCTACAGACAGAACATCCGCCGAGCTTCAGCGAGAAATCGAGCATGATCGACAACG
This sequence comes from Rhizobium leguminosarum bv. trifolii WSM2297, assembly GCF_000271845.1. The sequence continues at coordinate 1,252,113 of NZ_JH719393.1, forward strand.
CCTTGGAGATCGCATCGACGCCATCCAGGAGCGAATGTCGCCAGGGCAATTGGTCGATGAGGTTCTGGCCTATGCCAAGAACAGCGGCGGCAACGAGTTCGTTGGAAACCTTGGCCTGGCGCTAAAGGAAAATCCGCTTCCTGTCGCGTTGATGGGTGTTAGCCTGGCTTGGTTGATGGCCAAGGGCGCTCCCTCATCGTCTACTTCACCGGCTTCGGTGGAGCCCGACTATGCGCTTTATCCCGTTCAAGGACCGGTGCGCCGCCTAGGCCCGCCGACGTCGATCGGGGGAGTGCGTTATAGCCATTTTGGCGACGGGTCTGGCAAACAACTGAGGGCCCTGACCGACGAGACAGGACGCCGAGCCGGCCATTTCATGGACGAATCAGGCAAGACATATCGCGGTTTCGTTGATGCGAGCGGCAAGCAGGTCGATCAAATCCTCGACGAGACCGGGGCGATGTTTGACGCAGCGTCTGGCTGGGCCGCCGAAAAGTGGGAACAGGCCAAGAATGCTGCGAAAGAGATTGCCGACCGCGCGGCGGGAACTGCCAGTTCATTGACCAACCAAACCTCTTACGCTGCGGCAAACCTGAGCGAACAGACTACCAGGCTCAACACGTTGATCCTCAGACAGTTTCGCGATCAGCCGCTGGTTGGAGGCGCCCTGGCCTTTGCGGTCGGGGCTGCTATCGGTGCAGTGCTCCCGAGCACTGAAGCGGAAGATGAATTCGCAGGAGAAGCCTCAGATGCCGCCAAGGAAGCGTTGGGCGCTCAGACCTCCCAACTCGTCGACCGCGGGAAAGCCGCTGCATCGGACGTTTATGAGCGCGCTGTCGGAGTGGCACCGGACGCTCACGACGAGATCAAGGATCGTCTTGCGGAGCAAGTTGACGCGTTGAAAAGCGGAGCAAATAGTCGAGATACCACGACTCCAATCTGACGAATTTCTTGGATGCTTAGTCGTTTACCAGGCGATAGATCCGGTAGCGGCTCCGGTTTCTCGCTCGATCCAGACCGGCACATGATCGCTCCTATGTTCCAGCCACGGGCGTGCTTGTCGACCTCCGCTTTCGCTAGAGGGACGGGCGCCCCCGAGCTTATGAGGAAGTGATCGCCCGGCATCGGGCTGAAGTAGCGATGCGTGTCAACGGCGAACAGAAACCGACCGCCTATTGGCGTCCAGTATTCCCTTTGTAAGCGATCAGCATTTGGGCGCGCTCCATGCTGGCCGGGGTTGCAGAGGGTGGATCAAGTGCAGGTGATGGGGACTGACGGCTTTGGCTCCGAGATCGGTTCTTGAAGGGCCAGGAATCGTTTGCGGTCTCAATGATCTCGCGGGATGACTGAGCCTGTCCATCAGAGCGGGCGTTTCCGCCGCCGAAAGACGGATGGTCGGACGAAATCTGAGAGGGGTCAAAAAGGGACACCGATCAATATTCTGCGCCGAAACACAACCGAAATCCCTGCTCAATCAATTGCGTGCGGAGTTTCTGGCCGTTACTCCGATGGCTTGGAGAAGCCGCGGTAGAAGCGTGTCGGCTGGAGCAGTGAACTGACGATGTTGGCGACGATCGGCCCATCCGCCTCGCTCTTGGCCCTCGCTTCCTGCCACTCGCAATCGGCTATGAACTCGGCCCATTTCTGCTCGCGCTCCGCCAGCGACCGCCATTCCAGCAGGTAGGTCAGGTCGTTGCTGCAAGAACCGATCATCGTCGTCCAGAAGCCTAGTGAGCGGATGCCGAGGCGTTCCCAGATCGCCAGCGTTGCGGTCTCGAAACGCTGCTGCAGTGCCGGCAGCCTCCCCGGCAGACATGTATAGATGCGCAACTCGTGGATCACCGGATGCTCCTCATGTTTGATCAGGCAAGATCGTGCATATCGTTCAGCGCCGGAAAAAGCGAGGGGCGCTTGCCTGCCCCAGCCCGCCGGAAGCAAGCAGCCAGCCGCCGGCACGATAGGGTAGCATGACCCCGCCCGCCTCGCGGATCAAGGCAAGCCTACCTGGCACGCCCGGCGCTGGTCGAGGTTGCAGAGGGTGGGCCAAGTGCGGGTGATGAGGTTGTTGGTTAGCTTTGAGATCGGTTCTTGAAGCGCCAGGAATCGTTTCCGGTTTCGATGATCTCGCAGTGATGAGTGAGCCTGTCCAGCAAGACCGGCAAGGCGTCTCCGACAACCGCCTGATACAGTTCGGGCGCGGAGTGATCCGCGCCCGTCGACATTCGAATGAAGAATTCGAAGTTACTTCGAGTTCTTGTGGCTCTGCTCGCCGGCCTTGACGTGCTGCTCGTGCGAGCCACCCTGCTTGCCTGACGAGGTGCCTGTCTTTGCCGACGAAGCACCCTTGGCTGCGCCCGACTTCGAGCCGCCTTTGGAATGCGATGTATCTGTTCCAGTGGATGCCATGATTGTACTCCTCTCGAGAGATCTTGATGACCTCGGGGAATGAACTTTGATTAGAAGATCGAGTTCCCGAATAAATTTCGACTAAACACGCCGGCGTAACGAGATCTGCAACGAATGCGTCTGATCGCCGACGTTTCAAACACCGCGGCCGGAAACTCGTCTGCCCACCCTCTCAATATCCGCCGACGATCGGCAAAATCTCGCCGGTGATGTAACTCGACATCTGCGGGGACGCGAGGAAGACGTATGCGGGCGCGATCTCCTCGGGCTGCGCCGCACGCTTCATTGGCGTCTGACTGCCGAACTTCGCAACGTCATCGGCCTGCTTGTCCGAAGGATTTAATGGTGTCCAGACGGGTCCCGGCGCCACGGCGTTAACGCGAATTCCCTTTGCAACGAGTTGGCTTGAGAGAGCCTTTGTGAAAGCGTGGATTCCACCCTTCGTCATCGAGTAGTCCAGCAGATCCTTCGAACCTTCCAGTCCTGTGACCGATCCGGTGTTGATGATCGCCGACCCGTTCGTCAAGTGAGGTATGGCCGCCTTCGCCATGTAGAAGTAGCCGTAAAGGTTGGTTTTCAGCGTCTCATCGAAGTGCTCGTCGGTCAGGTCCTGGATGTCCGCGGTGTGAACCTGGAACGCGGCATTGTTTACGAGTACATCGAGGCGCGAGAACTGCTTGGTAGTCCTTTGGACAGCGTCGCGGCAGAACTTCGGATCCTTGACGTCGCCCTTGATGACGAGGCATTGGCGGCCCTCCTTTTCGACAGCCGCCTTCGTGTCCGCCGCATCCTGATCCTCGTCGAGATGAACGATGGCGATGTCGGCGCCCTCCCTTGCGAAGAGGATCGCCACGGAACGGCCGATGCCGGAATCGCCACCTGTTATAAGGGCGACCTTGTCTTTAAGCTTTCCGGAGCCCTTGTAGAACGGTGCGTCGTACATTGGGGGGAGCGGAAGATCGGCTTCCGAGCCGGGCTTGTCCTGATGAACTTTCGGAAACGGTGGTTCGGGATAGTGCCGAGCGCCAGCCTGCATCGCACCGGTCGCCTTCGATTTCGCTTTCTCGTCGGCCTTTTCGACCTGACCCTGGATATCGCGCTGCTTCGCGCTGGTGGCTTTCGATGACATCTCGTTCTCCTCTTCTCGTAGGAAGACAACGTTGGCGGTGCAAAAAGGTCCCCCTGGCAGCGGCAAAAAGACCCCAGCGACTGCGAGGCCTTCCGACGGTTTCTGGTGATGCGAACTGCAGACGGTTGACGCGGTAGCAGTCGGGGTCGACGGATCTCGGGGAGCCTCAACATCAGCTTCCTTCGCCCAGACGCTTTGCCCATCGATTAGCTCCGCCATGACGTCCGCGAACGCCAGATCGTTCCCTCGCAGAGGCGACCGATGAGAACGGCGGGATGGCCGGTCGCGGTTGCAAGGACTGCTGGTCGGAGGGAACGAAAGCCATGGCCCTTGGTTTAAGCCTCGGTACGCGGCGTCTGATTCAGGGCGCTGCCGATGACACTAGGGGAGGAGTATGTCGTGAACGTCCTGATATTCAGCAGAGTGAGAAACGATCGCGACGATCCGGATGCTGGTTTCGTCACGACCGACAGTGATCATCGGAAGCTCTATAGGTTCGCTCTGCAATACGACATGGACGGCAAGAGCTGGGCGACAGACGTCTGGGCCTATTCTGTCAAAGATGCCGAAGAGCGCGTGGCGGCGATGCGGCGATCGCTGACGATGTGCGGCCAGCTCTATGGCGAAGTGGAAGGATAAAGCCGAAATGGCGCAGCGTGCGATAGTCCGCACTTGCGCCGGCTGGTTGTCAGCAACACGACGAGGCGGCGCCGGAGTGGTTGAGGACCTCGCAGTTGAAAGGCTTATACACCAATCCTTCGCCACCCAATCTAGGTAAACACCGATTGGATTTGATTGGATCCGACCAATTTGCCAGATGGTTGAAAGGCACGTCGTCCGCTGACGACGAGCCGCCTCAGCGCTTCGGGCTCCTCATTCTGGCTCATGATCTCTGTTGTTCCGGCAGGTGCCAAGCCTTTACGCGCACCTCCGTGGAAAACGAGGGGGCGGAGCAAAACGATCCATCTGTCCGGTATCGTACAGCAACGAAGAGCACGCGTTCGGCTTTTCTTCCCATTACAGGAGAGAAAAAATGACGTCCTCTTTCTCAGTACACTCCGACTTGGATACCAAGGATACATCCATCATCCAGATGGAGATCATCCAATTAACGCCTGCGTTGCATTGCTTTGCCCGGAGGTTCTTACGAAGCAAGGATGACATCGATGATCTCGTGCAGGAAACGCTGCTGAAGGCGTTGAAGTCGATCCATCATTACCAGCCCGGCACCTCGCTCCGGTCGTGGCTGTTTACAATCCTACGAAACACATTCTGCTCCAACTATCGCCGGCAGCAACGCGAACCGACCGGAATGGACGCGACGGTGGGACAAATCGCAGTTGCACCTGCCCAGGAGTGGGTGCTGCGGGAGCGCGAGATACAAAAAGCAATGGCGAAACTTCCGGACGACAGGCGCCGCGCGCTGATACTGGTGGCGACCGGAACGAGTTACGAGGACGCTGCAAGGCTGTGCGGGTGCAGGATCGGCACATTGAAAAGCCGGGTCAACCGAGCACGCGGGTCCTTGTTGTCGCTCCTCGGACCCAACCCCATCGACTGATCATCTATGCGCAAGTGGGTGCAAGCTGGCGTTGCACATGCTGAAGGGAGATCCGCGGCATTGGACCGAAAGCCACTCGTCAAGGCGAGCGCTCGTAGATGGACGCCAAAGGCGAGCACACCTCTCCGCGTGGAACAGTTTGTCCCTGTCGGAGTTCGGCGTGGCGAAGCATCGGCCCGGAAATCCTGCAGAGAAATGTCGCGAGGCGAAAATGTCAGCTAGATCGAGAAAAAATCCGAAAATCGGTGAAGGCAGCCATGTAGCGGGCGGATGGGGCGCTGCGAGAGCGCTCGGAGAAATTCTTCTGCGCGAGCACGTACCGGGGTCCGGGCCCTCACTACTTGCCCATCAAAACAAGGCTGACGGCTATATGTGCGTCAGCTGCGCCTGGGCCAAGCCTGCCAAACCCCATCCGATGGAATTTTGCGAGAACGGCGCAAAGGCGACCGCCTGGGAAATCACCACCCGCCGTGCAGACCGCGCATTTTTTTCAGGCCATACGCTGCATGAACTGGAAGAGTGGAGCGATCACGATCTCGAAGAGCAGGGCCGTCTCACTCACCCGATGCGCTGGAACAGCGCGACCGATAAGTACGAACCGGTCAGCTGGGACGAAGCCTTCGAGGAAATCGGCAGGGAGCTACGAGCCACCCCTCCGCAGCAGGTCGATTTTTATACCTCCGGCCGCGCGTCTCTCGAAACCGCTTATATGTATCAGCTCTTTGCCCGCATCTTCGGCAGCAACAATCTGCCCGACTCCTCCAACATGTGCCACGAAAGCTCGTCGGTAGCTCTCCCGGAAAGTATCGGCTCTTCCGTCGGCACCGCTATACTTTCCGATTTCGAAAATTGCGATTGCATTTTCTATATGGCCCAGAACGTCAACACCTCTTCGCCGCGGATGCTTCACGACCTGCAAGATGCCGTCGACAGGGGCGTGAAGATCGTCACCTTCAATCCGTTGCGCGAACCCGGTCTTGAACATTTCATCAATCCGCAACTGCCGAGCCAAATGCTGACCGGCCGCTCGACACCGATCTCATCGGAGTATTATCAGGTCAGGAACGGTGGCGACATTGCTGCACTCTTCGGCGTGTGCAAGGCGCTGATCGAAGCTGACGATGCGCTGAAGGCATCTGGAACGAGCAAGGTCGCGGGGAGTGATGCCGTGCCCAAAGATCCATCGAATGCTGCAATGGTCGCCTTCGCCGCCTCGATGGCGGCGGCCGACAGGAGGCATGTGCTGGACCACGATTTCATCCAGACCCACACGGCGGGCTTTGAGGAATTTGCCAATGCCGCGCGCCGACATGACTGGGCCGAACTGGAGCGGGTTTCGGGTCTGACCCGCCAACAGATGACCCAGGCCGCAGACACGTATGCCAAGGCGGAATCCGTCCTGATGATCTACGGCATGGGGCTGACCCAGCATGTGATGGGTGTTCATAATGTTCATATGGTTGTCAATCTCGCTCTTTTGCGGGGAAATATCGGCAAACCCGGCGCCAATATCTGTGCCGTGCGAGGTCACTCGAACGTTCAGGGCCAACGCACGGTCGGAATAACCGAAAAGCCGGGCCTGGCGCCGCTCGGCAAGTTGTCGGAGCTCTATCAGTTCGAGCCGCCGACCTGGGAGGGCCGCTCGACGGTCGATACCTGCAAGGCGATCATGGAAGGCGAAGCCAAGGCTTTTATCAGCCTCGGCGGCAATTTCCTGCGCGCCATCCCGGAAACTGACGCGATGGAAGAAGCATGGCGGAAGCTGCGACTGAGCGTTCAGATCGCCACGAAGCTCAACCGCAGCCATGTCATCCATGGCGAGATTGCCTATCTCCTACCCTGTCTCGGCCGCCTCGAAATCGATGAACAGGCAAGCGGTCCGCAAGCCGTGTCGATCGAAAGCTCGGTGGCCCATTTCCACGGATCACGCGGAAGGGCAAAGCCCGCCAGCAAGGAACTCCTGTCAGAGCCCGCGATCATCGCAGGCCTTGCCAAGGCGACGCTGACAAATGGCCGTGTGCCCTGGGATGAATGGGTCGGCGACTATTCGAAAATCCGCGATGCGATCGAAGGGACCTACCCTGAAACCTTCAGGGATTTCAACAAGCGTCTGTTCCAGCCTGGCGGCATTCCAAGACCAGTCCCGGCACGGCAGCGCAAATGGGCGACCTCCAACAAGAAGGCCAATTTCATAACGCCGCCGCGGCTCTTTCCGGAGTTCGACATCGACCCAGCCGCCGGCGAGGTACTCAATCTTGCGACACTGCGCTCGAACGATCAGTTCAACACGACAATCTACGGCTATGGCGATCGCTACCGCGGCGTGGACGGCACCAGGAAAGTCGTCTTCATGAACGAGGAGGATATCGAGCGGCTGGGCTTTAAGGACGGCGACTTCGTCGATCTGACGACTGCCATCGATTTCGCCACGACGCGCCGTGTCACGGGCTTCAGGATCGCACGGCACGACATGCCCAAGGGATGTTGCGCTGCCTATTACCCAGAGGCGAACCCACTCTTTCCGCTCGCCCATCACGACGCCAAAGCCAAGACCCCATCCTACAAGCTGTTGCCGGTGAGCCTCAGCCCCACGGGCGCGCCATCCTAATCCAAGGGCGACGACAATGAGCGCGACCAGACATTTCAGTTGGCTTGCGGCAGGAACGCTGCTCCTCTGCATGTCGCTGATCGGGGTCGCCCTCGGATGGGCAAGACATCCACGCCAATACCGGGCCGATCCGCCGGTCACTTCAGCGCTCGACCAGTTCCGCCTGCTGCCCGACCGCATCGGCGGCACGCCGCCGGATGTCTATTTCGCGCTCAGCAAACCCTATGAGACGACGGCTTATGACTTGAGCCAGGGCAAGCGCCTTTATTCCTGGTTCGGCTGTCCTACTTGTCATGGAGATGGACGCGGTGGAACAGGTCCATCCTTCCTCGACGGCTGGTGGTTCTATGGCTCCGAAATGGTATCGGTCGTGGCATCCATTCGGGACGGGCGGCCTCACGGCATGCCGTCTTACAAAAACAACATGACGAGCGACCAGATCTGGCAGCTTGCCGGCTATGTGAGGTCGATCGGCGCTTATTCCGCTCCCTATACAGCGCCCAGCCGGAACGACGACAAGCATACGCGGCCGGCGGAAAACCGCGCACCCGCCGCAGGTCTTTTCCAGGTCGGACCGGCCGGCGTCCGCTCCGATCGAGGTGTCCAGCCTTGAAAGTCGCCCTGGCATGTATCCTGTTTCTTTCCGGTTGTGCGGGTCCGCAATCGGCGCTCGATGCGAACGGGCCGTCCGCTTTGGCCCTGGAAAACCTCATATTTCTTTTCGTCGCTGTCTGCGGCATCGTCTTCGTACTGGTCATGGGCGTCATGACATGGGCTCTGCTTCGTCGGGCGACGCGGCCCCCCGGCGGGCTCCAGACCGAGCGTTCCATGGGCAGGGTCGTAGCCGGCGCAGTCGTTGCGACTTTCGCCGTCATAACCTTCCTGACCGCCGCCAGCTTTTACGCAACGGCGAGCCTCGATCGCGCGAAGGCCAATCCTGCGATGATCGTCGTTCGGGGCCAGCAATGGTGGTGGCAGTTCACCTATCTCGATGCCAACCCTGCAAAGACCTTCCAGACGGCCAACGAGCTGCATATCCCAGTCGGGGCTGACGTCCGCCTGCGGCTGGAGGCAAGTGACGTCATCCATTCCTTTTGGGTGCCCAACCTCACCGGGAAACAGGATCTGGTGCCCGGACGCGAAAATGCGCTGACGCTTCATGCCAGCAGGCCCGGCGTCTACCGCGGGCAGTGTGCGGAATTCTGCGGCTTGCAGCATAGCCACATGGCATTGCTGGTTGTCGCCGAAGCGCCGGAGGACTACGCCCGATGGCTGGAAGCGCAAAGGGGTGCCGCAGCCGCACCAGTAGATGGCGATGCGGCCGCCGGGAAGCTGGTCTTCATGAGCAAGCCCTGCGCCGCATGCCACACGATCCGCGGCACCGAAGCATCTGGCACCACAGGCCCGGATCTCACCCATGTCGGCAGCCGAAGCACGATCGGCGCGGGACTGCTCGAAAATACGCGGGGCTCAGTTGCCGCATGGATCGCCGATCCGCAAACGCTGAAGCCCGGGAACAACATGCCGTTGGTCCCCGTCACCAGCGAAGAGCTGCGCCAATTGAGTGCCTATATGAGGGAGCTCCAATGACATGGCACGGTAAAACTCCCTCCCCCGCTGATCTGGCTGCCGGCGACGAAAAGGCCGAGGGCTTTCTGCGTCGCACCTGGTCGACGCCATCCGGGCTGCTCGGGGCGTTCTCCACGGTCGATCACAAGATCATCGGCCGTCGCTACATCGCCACAGCCTTCGTCTTCCTGATGCTCGGCGGCATGCTGGCGCTCGCGATGCGTTTGCAGCTCGCCTTCCCGGAGGCGCGCTTTATCAGCGCGGACCGATATAACCAGATCTTTACCGTGCATGGGAGCAACATGATGTTCCTCTTCGCCGTGCCGGTGATGGAGGCGATGGCGGTCTATCTCGTTCCCCTGATGGTGGGAACCCGCAACATCGCCTTTCCCAGGCTGAACGCCTTCTCCTACTGGATGTTTGTCGCCGGAGGGTTGGTTCTGTGGATCTCGCTTGCTCTTGATAGCGCGCCCGATGTCGGATGGTTCGCTTACGTGCCGCTTTCCGGCCCGCAATATGGGGCCGGCAAGCGTGTAGACATCTGGGCCCAGATGATAACCTTCACCGAGGTTTCTGCCCTTGCCGTTGCCGTCGAAATCGTCGTAACCGTCTTCAAGCTTCGAGCCCCTGGCATGTCGCTCGACCGTATCCCGATCTTCGTCTGGTCGATGCTGATCACCGCCTTTCTGGTCATCATGGCAATGCCGGCGATCATGCTCGCCAGTTCATCGCTCATTCTCGATCGCCTGGTCGGCACGCAATTTTTCAACCCTGCAGAAGGCGGCGATGCCCTCCTCTGGCAGCATCTGTTCTGGTTTTTCGGGCACCCGGAAGTCTATATCATCTTCCTGCCTGCCGTCGGCATGGTCTCCGCCATGATCTCCACATTCACGCAGCGCCCGACCTTCGGCTATTTGCCGCTGGTGCTGGCGATGATTGCAACCGGTATTCTCGCATTCGGCCTGTGGGTGCACCACATGTTCGTGGCGGGCCTACCGCGCTTGGGCAGCAGCTTCTTCACCGCATCAAGCATGGCAATCGCTATTCCTGCCGGAACGCAGATTTTCTGCTGGCTGGCAACGCTTTGGGATGGACGCCCCGTCTTCAAGACGCCGATGCTTTTCATCATCGGCTTCCTCATTACCTTCGTCATCGGCGGGCTGACCGGCGTCATGGTCGCATCGGTACCGTTCGATACCCAGGTCCACGACACCTATTTCGTGGTGGCCCATTTTCACTACGTGCTGATCGGCGGTTCCGTCTTCCCGCTCATCGGCGCGATCTACTACTGGTTTCCGAAGATGACCGGCCGGATGATGAGCGAGAGGCTCGGCCGCTGGGCTTTCGGGCTGATCTTCACCGGCTTCCACCTCACCTTTTTCCCGATGCACATCCTCGGCTTGCAAGGCATGCCGCGGCGCGTCTACACCTATCCGCCAGAACTGCCCTGGGCGGGCTTGAACCTGTTTGTCAGCCTCAGCGCGGTCATCCTCGCCGCCGGCTTCCTGGTGTTCTTCATCGATGTCCTGCGCAGTTTCCGGCACGGCCCACCAGCCGGCTCGAATCCTTGGAACGCGTCGACATTGGAATGGGCGATGGCCTCGCCCCCGCCTCCCTATAATTTCCGGCATATTCCCGTGGTCGAGTCCCGGGAGCCGCTCTGGACGTCGGGCGAGACGTTGCCGGTCGCAACGGGATTGCGGCTTGACCGGCGCGAACTCATCGTCAGCACCGTCACATCAGGCGATCCTGAAGCCAGGGAATCTTCGCCCGCCGATTCCATATGGCCGTTTCTGGCAGCCATCGCCACAAGCATCATGTTGATCGCCTCGATCTTCAGCCCCTGGGCGGTCATCTGGGGAGCGATACCAGTGGCGATTACGTTGACCGGATGGTTCTGGCCGAAGCATACGCCGGAGGACGAATCGTGAAGGAACGCATAGCGCTGGATCTGTCGAAACTTCCCCCGCATGGGATGGGCAGTGCCAGCCTGACCTTTTGGGGTACCAGCGCCTTCATGCTTATCGAAGGCACGGGATTTGCTCTGGCGATCGCCGTCTACTTCTATCTGATGAGCCTGGCGCCGCGGTGGCCGATTGAAGCCCCTCCTCCGGACCTTCTTGCCGGCACCATCCTGACTGTTTTGCTTCTTGCCAGCGTTGTGCCGAACATGCTGGTCTCGCGATGGGCGAAGCAGCGGGACCTTCGCAAGGTGCGGGCGGGCCTGATCGTCATGACCATTTTGGGGGTCCTTCCGCTTATACCCCGCGCCTTCGAATTTCCTGGCCTTCACATAGGTTGGGACGACGACGCGTATGGATCCATCGTCTGGACCATGCTCGGCCTGCATACGACCCATATCGTCACCGATCTCGTTGATACCGTCGTCCTTGCCTGCGTGATGTTTTCAAAACACGGAGACAATGCGCGGCGATACGGCGACGTCGAGGACAACGCGCTCTACTGGAACTTTGTCGTGCTTGCCTGGCTTCCCCTTTACGGATGCATCTATTGGGTGCCGCGGCTATGAAAACAGGAAACGCGCTCGTCTTTCTTCTGGCCATTGCAAGGAGCAACCCGGCGGTGGCGCATGATCACCATGCCCATTTGACTTCCCTTCCATGGACGGCCGATCCCTGGATACTTGTGCCGCTCGGTCTCATCGCAATCCTCTATGGCTGCGGCAATATTCGCTTCCGACCGCGATCAGCTGCAAGCCGTGTTGCCTTCGCGCGCCGGAGCTTGACCTTCTGGACCGGGTGGCTCGTCCTTGCCAGCGCCCTTGTCTCGCCGCTGCATTGGTTGGGGGAACAGCTTTTTACCGTCCATATGATCGAGCACGAACTTGTCATGGCGGTTTCCGCACCGCTTCTCGTGTTGGCGCGCCCGTCGGCGGTGCTGCTCTGGGGCCTTCCGAAGACCATCAGGCGTCGGACAGGAGGGGCCCTTGCCGCAAACGGTGTGCGCAGGACCTGGGCGTTTCTCAGCAACGGCACCATCACTACACTGCTGCACGGCATGGCGATCTGGGCATGGCACGCACCCGTGCTCTTCGACGCCGCTGTCGAATACACGTCCCTGCATCGCCTGCAGCATCTTTGCTTTTTTTCGACCGCCATCCTGTTCTGGTGGTCGGTCTTCTGGAAGACCAACAGGGGACTTGCTGCCTTGCATCTCTTCGTGACCATGCTGCATATGAGCATTCTCGGCGCCTTGATCGCACTTTCGCCGAACGTGCTCTACGGATTGCAGACGCGAGTCTCAGGGGATTGGGGGCTGTTACCGCTCGAAGACCAGCAGATGGCAGGCCTGGTGATGTGGGTGCCTGCAGGGGTCATCTATGCCGCCGTCGCGCTGGCGTTGACCGCTCTCTGGATCAGGGATTCAGGCAAGGGAGGCGCAAGTGGAACCCGCATCGTCGCCCCGTAACTCCCTTCGCCCCTTCGTCGTCGTCGGCGCCTGTGCGCTCAGCCTGACGGCGGCATTGGCATTGACAGACTTCTATCGTGGGCGGTCCGAAAGGCAAGCCAGTGCGATCGCCATGACGAAAGGTAACCCATCCCGCGCGGCGGTAATCTTTCGCCGATATGGATGCAGTGGATGTCATACAATTCCGGGCATCGAAGGTGCCGACGGCAAGGTTGGCGGCGATCTTTCCGGTCTGCGCGAGCGGGTCTATATCGCCGGCGTCCTCAACAACTCCGCCGACAATCTCGTCGGCTGGATCGTCGCCCCCCAGGCCTATTCTCCCAAGACCGCAATGCCGGCCACCGGAATATCGGAAAAGGAAGCGCGGGACTTGGCGGCTTATCTCTACGCTCATTGATGCGCGTCCGGTTTTCCCGTTATCGGAGGCCCCAATGGTCCACGCGGCGCCAACGGGTCGGGCCGTCGATCAGTTGAGCCGCTCCAAACCATCTTCCGGGCCAAAAAGAGCAAGGGCGATCTGCCCGAGACTGGACAGTTTTTCGCAGAGCACAAATCCCTTGTACCTGACGGGGATGAGGGTGGGGTCGTAGCGAGTGGCAAAGACGAAATTGATATCTCTGGCATCCAGTCCATCGGCAAGGGCCAACAAAAGCTGGTCGCCAAGAGAAACGTCGAGGATTGCCGCGTCGACGTGTTCGTGGTCGAGAAGCTCGAGGGCACGGCGAGCGCTTGACGTTGGGCCGATGACGATCGCCCCGAGATCCTCAAGCTTACGGCGGGTCTCATCGGCGAGGAAGTACTCGTCTTCAACGATCAGGATGTGCTTTCCAGAAAACAGTCTCGTTTGATCGCTTTTTTTCACCGGGCACCTTTCGAGGCGGGCGTCATTGGGCTTTAAGTCACCGGATGCATCAGGCCGCTGTCACCGCACAACACCCATAGCCGCCGGCCAAACGAATTGGAATCCATCGTTCCGCGCCCCGTCGGTGTTAGACCCAGGTTGACAGGCCGAACTCCAAAACCAGCGACAATATTCGGTTGGGGGTGATGGCTTCGCTCAAATGCGCTATCATGCTAGCCGCGCCAGCTGATACAACGTTGAGCGAGCGCGAGAGGTTTATGCATGATCTGGCTCCTTTGCCTCTCGAACTATCGCTAAAGGCAAAAGTTGCGACCCTCGGCTGGATTAAATGCTGCGACGAGGTGTTGACCGTTTACGGAGAATTAACGGCTTTACTATCGTCCCTGGAATTGCGCGGCTCCAAAAGTGAAGAACGATCGGCCGTGCTGATCTCGATGCTCCGGGCGCGCAAGGAAAAACCCATCAAACGCTCGTATTCCGCCTCCGGGATGCCGTAAGAACCATGGGCCTTCAGAATGAGGCCGTCCCGATCGAGCACCACGACCGTTCCTCGCGTGGATCTGATGAGCTTCTCACCTTCCAGGACGTGAAGTGCTCCCGTCACGCCCGGACGTCGCACGCCCAGCATGAAAGACATATATTGGTGGGTGATGTGCAGCACTTTGCCGCCGACGCGATCATTGAGCATAAGAAGCCAACGCGCCAGCCTTTGCTCTATCGAATACCGCCCGTTGGCCAAGGCCGTATAACTGATCTGAATTGCGAGCGACCTCGAAAACGATGATGCAAGAGAGCGCAATTGCGGCGCTCTCTGCATAAGACGAAGGAGCCTGTCGACGTCGATGCGCTGAGCGGTTCCTTCGATCTGTACAACCAGTTTGTAAGGCGTGCGCCAATCTCCGTCGAGCAATCCGGTTCCCGTCATCCCTTCCCGCCCAATCAGGCCCGCTTCTGCCTGTGAGCCATCGAGAGATACGGCGACCAAAGATACAATTCCGGTTTCGACAAAGGAGACTGCCGTAATCTCTCCAAACTGATGCTCGAGGATATCGCCTTGTACCAGTCGAACCGATTTCAGATGCGGCTGGAGGAGGTCGTGCTCGCGGGGCGAAAGCGCGGAAAGAATGAGATTTTCATGGTCGGCCGATGCCCTTTCCGCTCGACCCCGGCATTGGGAAAGCGCTCCGTAGATCGCGCCGTCATCCAGCGGCTTTTGCACGAAAATCCGATCGGCGAAACGGGGCGGAACGACGTCCCGGCTATAGCCCGTTGCAAAGAAAAACGGAATATTGCGCCTTGATAGCTCATCGGCGACCGGGAACACCATCGTTCCACTGAGATTGATATCCAAGATGGCGACGTCGATTTGGGAAAAATCTTCAATATACTTCAGCGCTTGCGGAACGTTGGATGCCGGCCCGATGACTTTCACTCCGACTTCCGACAGCTTTGACGCAAGGTCGCTGGCCAGGAGGTAATCGTCCTCGACGACCAGGGCCACCCTTGGCGCGGGCTTGTTAAAAGCCGTATTCATGCCATTTGCGTCCCGAGATTTCTGTTCCATTAGGAAACGTTTGGCTTATCCACCGGTTCCAACGCGACCCCCACAGCATCATCGAGGGCCCCCATTCCTTGGTTTCGATAGCCATAAGAAGCTAGGGATGGGGTGTCGGGCGCGGCGGCAGCGACTTTAGGTATCGAGCGATGGCAATACGGTCCTCCTCAGGAAGTTCGGCCGTATTTTTGACGACATCCGCCATCGACCAGCCGACATAACCATGATCCCGCGTTTTGCCGCTTTTCAGCATCTCCACGATATCATTCTCCGACCAGGAGCCGATACCCGCCGGCGTGATATTCGGGTTGAAGCCGACACCTTCCGAGCTTACCCCGCCCGCGAGCCGTGTTTTCGGCTTTATCGCCCCAAAGACGTTGCGGGAGGCATGGCATTCGGCGCAATGGCCGAGTACCTCGACAAGATAAGCGCCTCGATGATGCTCGGGATTTACGTTGAGCATCCCCTCGGACTGGCCCTCGTAAAAGAACAGAAACTTCCAGAGGCCGACGAACCGCCGGATGCGGAACAACAGGTTGATGTCATGCGGTTGCGGTCGATCGGCGACCGGCTCGAGCGTATGCAGAAAGGCGTAGAGATCCTTTACGTCGTCGAGTGTCATTCCGGTATAGCTCGCGTAGGGAAAGACTGGATAATAATGCTGCCCTTCCGGCGACACGCCTGCAATCAGCGCGTTGGCCAGGTCGACCACCGACCACGAGCCTATGCCGGCTTGGCGGTCGGGCGAAATATTGGGAGTCCTGAACGTTCCGTAAGGCGAGGCTAAGGCGAGATCGCCCCCTAGTTTCAGGCGATCCGACTGGCCGGGAGAGGCATGGCACGACGCGCAACCGCCCGCGGCAAATACCAGCCGGCCGCGCTCAACATCGCCCGGAGTCAGCCTCGGATCTCCGGCAGCGAACGGCGGGTGGGGCCTTGTCACCAGCCAAGTCACCGAAGAGACTACCACGACGGCGGCAATGGTAATCGAAAATAGCCGGACAGTACCTTTCAGCATTTCGAACCAGCAGGTTGTTGAAAGATCCTTTCGAGCTGGCGGAGGCTCGACGATAGACGGGCCCCGTCCGCCGCGGCAAAAGTAAAGGTCTCGCGCAGAATAGAGCCTCCACCAAAGAGCCGGACCTGCGCGCCTCGACCGGCACCTTGTGCGCCCGCGCCTTGCGGTTCTGTCGGCTTCCGGTGGTGGCGAGACAGTCCCCGTTGCACAAGACCGATCTCATCCAGCTTGTCGTTCAGTACGTCGCGCCAACGCACCAACAGCCTTGTTTTCGCGCGTTGGATTTCCACAGCCTGCAGCTCAACCAAACGATCACCATCATCAGGACCGTTTTCTTGTGTCTCGTGTCCCGGCCTGCCGTTGGCGCCGGCCGAGATCTTCGCTCGTCTGTGCACGGCATTCTCCAATCAATGCCCAAGGGAAGGTTACTTTTCAACGCGAAACCACGTCGCCAAACAACGGACGACCGTGAATGTTCCGGCCGCCAGCAGCTTTAGGGCTTCGCAGCAGCAGGCATCCGTCGACGGCAATGGTCGCAATATCCAACTCGTCGAGGCTGCCAGTTGGCGTGCACCTCTTTGATCCGGCACGCCACCTTCCCCATTGGAACTTTTGCGGAAAGCTGGGGTTGGGGCGCCGTTGAGGATTGCTGAGGAGAAACCATTGTGAGAGCCCTTACCTGGCATGGCAAGCATGATATCCGTTGCGACAGCGTCCCGGATCCTCGCATTGAGGACGGGCGAGACGCCATCATCAAGGTTACCGCCTGCGCAATCTGCGGATCGGATCTGCATCTTTACGACGGCGTTATGCCGGAGATGCACAGCGGCGACGTCATGGGCCACGAGACCATGGGCGAGGTTGTAGAGGTCGGCAAGGACAATACCAAGCTCAAGGTTGGTGATCGCGTCGTCGTCCCCTTTACCATCTCCTGCGGCGAATGTTTCTTTTGCAAGCGCGGCTTCTATTCGGGGTGCGAACGCTCCAACCCTGATCGCGCGAAAGTCGCCAAATTATGGGGCAATTCACCGGCCGGCCTTTTCGGCTATTCACATCTGCTCGGCGGTTATGCCGGCGGGCAGGCGGAATATCTGCGAGTGCCCTATGCCGACGTCGGACCGATCAAGGTGCCTGACGGGCTTTCCGACGAGCAAGTGCTCTTCCTGTCGGATATTTTCCCGACCGGCTACATGGCCGCGGAGTTTTGCAACATCCAGCCGGGCGATACGATCGCGATCTGGGGCTGCGGACCGGTCGGCCAGATGGCCATTCGTTCGGCTTTCCTGCTCGGTGCCGCGCGGGTGATTGCCATCGATGCCGTGCCTGAGCGCATGGCGCTCGCGAAAGCGGCCGGCGCCATACCGCTCGATTTCATGGACAAGGATATCTACGACCAGATCATGGATTTGACCGACGGTCGTGGCGCCGACGCCTGCATCGATGCCGTCGGGACCGAAGCAGAGGCGGCTGCCAGCTGGGATTCGCGCCTCGACCGCATCAAGGTCGCGATGTTCATGGGAACCGACCGTCCGCACGTGTTGCGCCAGGCCATCCATTGCTGCCGCAATTTCGGCACGGTCTCGATCGTCGGAGTTTATGGTGGTTTCCTGGACAAGATCCCAATGGGCTCGGCGATAAATCGCGGCCTGACCTTCAAGATGGCCCAGACGCCGGTCCAGCATTACCTGCCGATACTGCTGGAGCGCATTCAAACGGGGGAAATCGATCCCTCCTTCGTCATCACCCATCGCGGTACGCTCGAAGACGGTCCGGCTCTCTACAAGACCTTTCGAGATAAGCAGGACGGATGCATCAAGGTCGTTTTGAAACCGTAAGGAGACGCGTCATGGCGCACAGTCAATCGGGCAAAGGCCTCGCCGTCATCACCGGCGCATTCAACATGAACGCCGAGACGATAATGTTCGAGCCGAGTGATTGGGTTCCGAACAATCAGCGTCTTCCTGTAGTGGTTTACAGGGGGCTTTTTGCCGACGGTGAAGCAACTGATTTTAAAAGTCGCTTCGCAGCCAACGGTTGGACAGGCATCTGGACAAACGGTGTATTCGATTATCAGCACTACCATTCCGGCGCCCATGAGGTGCTTGGAATTTCAGTTGGTACCGCCACCCTGCTGATCGGCGGTCCCGGCGGTCAAGCACTAAAGGTCGCGGCGGGAGACTGTCTGGTGCTTCCAGCCGGAACGGGGCACCAAAATCTCGGGTGCACTTCGGACTTCCAGGTGGTCGGCGCTTATCCTAAGGGACAGCAAGCCGACATTCAGACCTCGGCTGCTTCAAGCGAAATGCTGGTGAAAATCTCGTCCGTACCTATACCCCACAGCGATCCCGTTCAGGGCCTGTCGGGATTTCTCATCGAGAAATGGCGGTAGTCCTCCAGCCGCCGCTCGATCCCCGCTCGGATGCATTTGACCAAAGTTCGTTTCGACGCCTTATCTGCCTTGAAGCTCCCTAAAGGCCAGAACCATGGACGTCAGGCAGACAATCGACGCGGCGCTTTCATGCGGGCGTTTTCTCGTCAGCCATTCTACGGGAAGTCGGGACCAGAGCGAGGGCGCTGGGTGCACAGCGGGCTTTATATGCTCTCGTTCAAAACGCAAAACGGTGGACCGTTAACGACCGAAGGACGTTGAAGCGCAGCCCTCATCTGCTCGGGCTATGCGGCAGGGTAAGCCGGAGCTCTTACGCGAAGCGGATCGCTGTTCTCGCGCGCGCCTTTGCGGCAACTTCCTCTCGATCACGAGGAGGTTGGGAGGTCTCAAGCGAACTGAGCAGCTCGTGGGCGCACTTGGCGATTGAGATAACCGCCTGGTCAAACGCCGCCTCATTGCGTTTCGACGGCTTAGTGGTTCCGCTCAACTTGCGCACGAATTGAAGCGCCGCGTCATGAATCTCCACGTGCGTCGCTGGCGGATCGAAATTGAAGAGAGGCTTGATATTTCTGCACATGACTTGCTCCCGGTTCGTCTCCTCTCTCCTGCGGAGAGAAGGGAACTTCACATAAGGTAGTCGCGGGAGCGTGATTTACAAACGTTTCGACACGGCCCATCCGCATCGGGGCGGTCGGAAACACGGTCCTCTCGTCCTTCCGAGCGATAAATCCCGCGACACTTTGATGTCGCTCTCTTGACGGAGCATTTCTTCATAGCTGAGGTTGAGGCGCCATCGACGGCTGGCGAGGAGAAGCGTCGTGAAAGCGCCGACGGGCGCGACGCCATGATCCGGCGCCATCCCGCTCGATTTCATGGGCATGGCGATCGGCTGGCAGGGAAGACGAAGCCGACGACATCGCAGGGATCGGCTATGACGCGCGGGATAAGGAGAGAAAGCGACGGCGCCGCGGCGATCGGATCTCTACAGCCGCGTCCAGCGGTTAACTGCGCTCGACGAATTTGTTGAAACGGCTCGTCTTTCCGTCCTTGGTCTTGTCCTGGTAGAGAAAAGCCAGCTTGTTGTCGTCGAAGATCTTGAAGAATTCGTCCCAGCCGATCTCGTCGAACTCCTCTTCCTTTTCTCCGAAATCGATGCGCAACACGCCGCCGCCTTTACCGCCGGCGCGGATCACCGCCGGTTTACCGTCCCTTTTCTCCGCCCATTTCTGGATCACCTTGTGGTCCGTCGTCGTCTCGGAACTGCTCATTGAAACCTCCAATCTCTGTTTCGTAGTCGGCGGAAGATCGTCCGTGGCGAAGTCCTCAGAGCAGCGGCTGTCGTTGCTTCCAATTGCGATAGGGCGCGAGCAGTTCGCCTGGATAGCGCCGCTCGATCTCGCTTTCGGTCAAAGCAATCCGGGCAAGGATCTCTTCTGCCGCGTCGTCCCCGGCAGCGTCGCTGGCCTTTTCCAACTCGGTCATGGTCGCGAACACTTCGTCGTCGGTCATCGCCCCGAGGCGGGAAGAAAGGTCTTCGACGGGTTCGTTGATGAGTGGGTTCGTGGACACTGACGCCTCAGGTGAATGGTATTTTCTGTTTGCATATGCCTGTCGAACTTCGCTCTTCACACTAAGTTCCCAAATGGAGACCGGCAACGATCGGAATGACGAGGCTCTCCCCTTGTTTTCCACTGCCCGGCCCATAAGCCAAGCTACAACCGCCGACAATGGAACCGATCCATGGATATGACGGGCATCCGAGATCGCATGGTTGAGCATCAGCTGACGCGACGTGGCATTGGCGATCGAAGCGTCATCGAGGCGATGCGCACGGTGCCTCGCGAAAAATTCGTCGCTCTAGGCTTCGAGGAATTCGCCTATGAGGATGCGCCGCTGTCGATCGGCGAGGGCCAAACGATTTCGCAGCCGTTCATTGTGGCCCTGATGCTCGAAAAGGCCGATCTGAAAGCCGGCGACAAAGTGCTCGAGGTCGGAACGGGCTCCGGCTATGCTTCTGCTCTCATCAGCCTGATCGTCAAGCACGTCTATTCCATTGAGCGCCATGAGCGGTTGGCGCTTCGGGCCCGGGAACGGTTCGAAACGCTCGGATATCATAACATCGACGTCCGAATTGGCGACGGCAGCAAGGGCTGGGCAAACGCAGCTCCGTTCGATGCCATTATCGTCTCTGCGGCGGCACCTGAGGTTCCTCCCGCGTTGAAGGAGCAGCTGGACGTCGGGGGGCGGCTTATCATCCCGGTCGGCCATGGCGATACGCAGCGCCTGATACGCGTTACCCGCACCGGAGCTACTACGTTCGAGGAAGAAGATCTCGGGGGAGTGGTCTTCGTTCCCTTGATCGGCGAAGCCGCCTGGACTGCTGCACATTCGATGTACACAGAGGCCGCCCCGTCGCGGGGAACCGTTGCGTCCGGCCCGAGTTCTCTGCCAAACACCGACGGAGAGGTCATGGAAAAAGCGCAAAATTTGCCTGCCCTGCCAGAAGGCGTGCTCGATCATGACGGGTTCCAGAGAAAGTTCTGGGCAGTGCAACGTCTGTCCTGGATCATGTTCACGCTACTTCTGGCCACCTGCTTGCTGGGTCTCCTTGGAAGAGGCGGTCCGTTTTCGCGGCAAACTGTCTTGTTTCCCGAAGGCGCCGTGGACTTTCCCCTCATCTCCCGATGGAATGCTCCCGAAAATCTGACAGTGAACTTTGCGCCTTCGCCCGAGGACCGGGTCTTCACAATCGATGCCGCCTTTCTTCAAACCTTTTCGGTTCAAGGCATCGATCCGCCTCAGAAGGCGACCTTCGCCCGGGAGGGGCGGATAGGCTACGTATTCCACAGCGATCCGGCAAGGGCGACGCAGATCGTGTTTCGTCTGCAGACGCAGCTCCCCGGCCTTTGCCGCACCACCATCGGCATCGGCGGTGAGACCCGCGCGCAATCCACTTTCATTTTTCCATGAGGGCGTCGCCGTGGATGCAGTTTTACGCGGACTGGCAATCTATTTCACGCTTCTCCTGATCATCCGTCTCTCGGGAAGGCGGACGTTGGCCCAGATGACGCCTTTCGACCTGGTCATCGTGCTGGTGATCTCCGAAACCACGCAGCAGGCAATGCTTGGCGACGACTTCTCTCTGACCAACGCCGTCATTCTGATCCTGACGCTGTTTACGACCGACATCGGCCTCTCCTATGTGAAGCGGTGGTGGCCTCGCGCAGCTCATATCATCGATGGCGTTCCGACCGTCCTGGTGACGGATGGCGTCTACGACGAAGGCGCGCTCAAAGGAGCCCGCCTGCAGAAGGAAGATGTCATGCAAGCGGCTCGAAGCCAGGAGGGCATCGAGAGCGTGACGGAGATAAAATTTGCCATCGTCGAAGTGAGCGGCAACATCAGCATCATCAAGAAGCAGAAATCCGGCTGACAAAAAGGGGAACTCTCAGCCTGTCCTGGAGTTAGCGGACGATCAACCCAGGAGATCCCCATGAAACGCCTTGTTATCGCCTCGCTCGCCCTCTCGCTTGCCGTCCCGGCCTTCGCCCAATCCGCGGCCGAAAAGACCGGTGTCAATTCCCTGATGGGCGTCCCGCCGAAAACCGAGGATTTCGTCAAGGAAGCAGCCACCAGCGATATGTTCGAAATCGCCTCCAGCAAGCTCGCTGTCGAGCGCGGCGACGATGCGACCAAGGCCTTTGCCCAGCAGATGGTCACCGACCATCAGAAGACCAGCGAGGAGTTGAAGGCACTGGTCTCCGGCGGCAAGGTCAAAGCGACCCTTCCGGGGGCCATGACGTCGGCTCAGCAGAGCATGCTCGACAAGCTGAACGGCCTGCAGGGAGCCGATTTTAACAAGCAATATCATTCCGACCAGGAATCCGCCCATGAAGACGCCGTCGATCTCTTCAAGCGCTACGGCGACGAAGGGGACGATCCCCAGCTGAAGGCATGGGCAGCAAGCACCCGGCCCGCACTGGAACATCATCTTCAGATGGCCAAGGATCTCAACAAATAGAACGACAGCGCCTCGGTTTCGAAGCCGCGATGCCGAGGTAGCAGGGCCCGGCATCGCGTTCCGAACTCAGTGTCGGTATCTCTTGTCGCCGGGAAACCGTCCGATCCAAACTCGGTTCGAACGCGAACGAAAGCAGCGACATGGCTTTCTTGATCGAGATCCTACTCCCGCTAACGGACGACGCCCATAGTCGGTTCGATGCGGTCCGCAGCGAGCTGACCGACAAGTTCGGAGGCGCGACCCTTTTTACCAACGCCCCGGCGGAGGGCCTTTGGAACGATGGCGGCGCCATCGAGGAAGACCGTATCGTTGTCGTCGAAGTGATGGCGGACGATATCGACCGCGAATGGTGGAGATCCTATCGAAAGGCGTTGCAGATCCGTTTTAAGCAAGACGAGATCGTCGTCAGGTCAACGGCTATCGACCGGCTGTGACGTCTGTGGCGGCTCCTCGGCCACTGTTGCATCCCATGGTTTGAGTTTCAGCGCGATCCGTGAGGTCGCGCGCATAGCTCCTCGGGAAGCGGTCAGAAGGAAAGGTCGAGTGCCCTGCCTTCGAACAGACGGTCACGGGAGCCTTCGAGATGCGCCTTCATCAGCCTTTGCGCATCGTCAGCCTGGCCATCGGCGATCGCCTTGTAGATGGCGTTATGCTCTTCATAGACCTGTTCCAGCCCCTGCCGTGGGCCAAGCAGGGAAAGGCCATGGAGATGCATACCGACGGCGATATGGGCTTTCAGCGCATCGATCGAGGCCGTGTAATAATGATTGTTGGCAGCCTCCGTGACCGCGCGGTGAAAGATGAAATCGGCATCCGTGCGGTGAAGCTGATGGCTGGTCGCCTCGCGCAGATCGGCAAGCGCGCTGGCGATCTTCTGGATCGCCTGCTCATTGCGGCGCTTGGCTGCAAAATAGGCGGCGGCCGGCTCGATGGTCAGGCGGAATTCGTAGCAGCGCTGAATGTCGGCAATGGTCTTAACAGGCGAATAGGCCAGCTGTGTCGTTGGCGACCCATGCGCACTGACGAAGGTGCCGGCACCTTGGCGGGCATAGACCATGCCCTGATCGCGCAGGCGCGCCAGCGCGTCGCGGACGATCGGCCTCGAAACACCCAGCATCGAAGCAAGCTCATGTTCGCCGGGAAGGCGTGAATCCGGCGGATAGTTGCCGCCGCGGATACGCTCGAGCAGTTGGTCGAAGACGCGGTCGACCAGCTTGACGGCCTTGCCGCGTTCGGGCTTGCCCGGCGGGCCGGCTTCCGCGTTCAAAGATTCGCCATTCACTTCAACCACGTCATTCTCCCCGGCGGTATCTTATGCCGCCTGATTCCGAAGAACCAGTTTTAACAAACTATCCGGGTTCCCGAAGCCCCCCGACTTGACGGCGCACCGAAAATGCCGTCCGCCTTCGGCCGCAACGTCGAACCATGGAATGCCGGCCTCGATCTCGCCCTTTGGCGTGAGCACCCTCACCCCCAATGCACGGAAAACCGCAAGCGCGGTATCACCGCCGCCGACCATCAGCATATCGGGCCTGGTATCGTCGATCACCCTTTTGACGCCCGCGGCAAAATCAACGGCGACGAGCGCCGCATCGGCTGCCATGTCGCCGCTGCAGCGCAACAGCACCGGCAGCGCCAGGCCCTCTCCGCATTCGATCTCGCCCATCGGCGCATCCACCACCATACGTAAGGCGCCCGAGGCTTCGAGCCGGTTCATCTGGGCTGAGGTGATCGGATCGCGCGAGCCGAAGGCAAACAGCGTGCGCCGGGTTGGCGTAAATTCAGTTACCGTCCGCCCCCCTGTTTCACCGAGCCGACGGGCGAATGCAGCACCAAGGCCGCGCGCACCGACCCCAAGCGTCGTCCGCCAGACATGACCCTCGACGATTTGATCGAGATCGGTATCGTCTTCGGCATCCGCGACGGCAACATTGTCCACGCCCGTGAAAAGATCGGCGATCGGCAACGGCCTGTCGACACCGCGGCCGACGACGCAGCCGCGGTAGGTCAGGCGCTCCTGATCGGGAATGGCAGGCGCGACAAGAATGTTCTTCAGGCCGAGCGCACCTGCCAGTGCCAGGCTTTCCGCAGCGACATTGCCCTTCAGCCGGGAGTCGATCTTCTTCATGACGATGGCGGGCTTCGCGCCGCCAAGCATTTCCACAGCCAGTCGAATCCTTTCGGCAGCCTCGCGCTCGTTCAGCGCGCGCGAAGCGGTGTTGACGACGACGACATCGCAGCCGGTGGCGATCGCATCCCGCGTCGCCTCGACACTAACGGCGACCGCAACCGAAAGGCCGGCCGTGACGAATGGCGTGCCGGTATCGAGCGCACCCGTCAGGTCATCGGCGATGATCGCGGCCTTCAGCGTCATGCGATCTGCTCCGTATTCACGGCGTGGCAGGCGACAAGATGGCCGGGTTTGGCCGTTTTCCACTCCGGGATGACCTTGCTGCAGACATCCATGGCGATCGGGCAGCGCGTGTGGAAACGGCAGCCCGACGGTGGGTTCAGGGGGCTCGGCACGTCGCCCTGCAGGATCTGCCGCTGCCGGGTGCGCTCATGCTCCGGATCGGTCTCCGGAACGGCCGACAGAAGCGCCCTGGTATAGGGATGCAGCGGATTGTCGAAGAGTTCCTCACGGCTGGCAAGTTCGGCGAGCCGCCCGAGATACATGACGCCGACGCGGGTGCTGATGTGTCGCACCACCGCCAGATCATGAGCGATGAAGAGATAGGTCAGCCCGTATTTTTCCTGCAGATCGAGGAGCAGGTTGATGATCTGCGCCTGAATCGACACGTCGAGCGCCGAGATCGCCTCGTCGCAGACGATGAATTTCGGCTGGCAGGCGAGTGCGCGGGCAATAACGACGCGCTGGCGCTGGCCGCCGGAAAGCTCATGCGGGTAACGCTGGGCAAAGCGGGTCGACAAGCCGACATCGGTCAGCAGCGCGGCCACCCGGTCCTTGAGTTCAGTTTTTGCGCAGAGCTTGTGGAAGAGGATCGGCTCGCCGATCGCCTCGCCCACCGTCATGCGCGGATTGAGCGTCGAATAGGGATCCTGGAAGACGATCTGCAGGTCGCGGCGGAACGGCCGCATCTGCTTTTCGTCGAGCGTGGCCAGATCCTGGCCCTTGTAGACGACCTTGCCGCTGGTCGCCTTGTAGAGATTGAGGATGGTGAAGCCGGTCGTCGATTTGCCGCAGCCGGATTCGCCGACGAGGCTCAGCGTCTCGCCTTCCATGATATCGAGGTTGACATTGTCGAGCGCATAGACGGTCGCCGAGCGCTCACCGAAGGCGCCGAGCTTGACGTGGAAATGCTTGACCAGGTTTTCGATCTTGAGCAGCGGTTGAGCACCCATCATGCCGCCTCCTGCATTCTCTGGACGACGAAACAGGCGGCGCGGTGATTGCTGCTGCCGCTCAAAGGTTCAAGCTGCGGCACGTTCTCGTGACAGATCGCTTCAACCAATGGGCAGCGTGGTGCAAACGGGCAGCCCTTCGGCCGGCGGCCGGGCTCCGGCGGCGTGCCGCCGATCGAGCTCAGCCGGCTTGCCGGCGGATCTGATAGTTTCGGGATCGAGGAGAGCAGACCGCGTGTATAGGGATGGCTCGGACGGGCATAGAGATCATCGACCGGCGCGTCTTCGACGACCATACCGGCATAGAGAACGGCGACGCGATCGACGAGGCCGGCGATCAACGCCAGGTCGTGGGTGATCCAGACGACCGACATGCCGAGCTTGGTTCTGAGATGCTTCACCAGATCGACGATCTGGGCCTGGATGGTGACGTCGAGCGCCGTCGTCGGCTCATCGGCGATCAGCAGTTTCGGATTGCAGGCAAGACCGATGGCGATCATCACCCGCTGGCGCATGCCGCCTGATAGTTCGTGCGGAAAGGCCTGCAGCCGCTCTTCCGGGCCTGGAATGCCGACGAGGCGCAGAAGCTCGACAGCGCGGGCGCGCGCTTCTGCCTTTTTCATCCCGCGGTGATAGATCAGCGGCTCGCAGATCTGGGCGCCGACCCGCATGACGGGATTGAGCGAGGTCATCGGATCCTGGAAGACGAAGCCGATATCGCCGCCGCGCACCTTGCGCAGTTCGGCATTCGACATCGTCTGCAGGTCGCGACCATTGAAGGTTGCCGTTCCCTTGGTGACCTTGATCTTGTTCGGCAGCAGCCGCATCAGGCTCAGCATGGTGAGGCTTTTGCCGCAGCCGGATTCGCCGACGATACCCAGCGTCTCGCCCCTGTCGACATGGAGATCGATGCCGTCGACGACGACGGCGGGGCCGTTGCGGCCGTCGATCTCGACGGTGAGGCCCCTGACATCGAGCAGGCGTTCGGTGTTTTGCGTGTCGATCATTTGTTGCCCCGCGGATTGAGCGCGTCGTTGAGGCCGTCGCCGAGGAAGCTGAAGGCAACCGAGGCAAGGCCGAGCACCGCCGCCGGAGCGGCGAGAAGATGCGGATAATGCTGCCAGACGCGAAGGCCGTCCGAAATCATGTTGCCCCAGCTCGGTGTCGGCGGATTGACGCCGACGCCCAGAAAGCTGAAGGCGCTTTCCAGCACCATCGCCGTGCCGAGACCGGCGCTGACCGAGACGATCAGCGGCCCGAGCGCATTCGGCACGACATACCGCTTGATGATGACCCAGTTCGACAGGCCGAGCGCCTGTGCCGCGGTGATATAGGGCCGGCTGCGGATCGACAGCACCTGGGCGCGCACCAGGCGGGCATAGGGCGGCCAGGAGATCAGCGCCATCGATCCGAAGACGAGGATGAAATCCACCCATATCGTCTGTCGGTAGAAGGGATTGAGGGTCTCGAGGTAACGCGCCTCCATCCATCGGGTGATCGGCGTTTTCAGCGATGCATTGATGACGACGACGAGCAGAAGGTTCGGAACCGACATCGTCACGTCGGTCAGCCACATGATGATGCGGTCGAAGGGATTGCCGAAGAAGCCGGCCACGGCACCGAGCGTGAGGCCGATCAGCACCGCGAAGAAGGTGACGATGACGGCGACGAGAAAGGCGGTCCGCGTGCCGAAGACCACGCGGCTGAAGACATCGCGGCCAAGGTCGTCGGTTCCGAAGAGATGGCTCATCGACGGCAGCGCGTTGCGGGCGTTGAGATCCTGGCTCAGATAGTCGTAAGGCGTCAGGTAAGGCCCGAAGATTGCCGTGAAGGCGAGGATCAGCACGACGACGAGCCCGAAGATGGCGAGCTTGTTGCGCTTCAACCGATACCAGGCATCACGCCACAGGCTGACCGGCTGTTCCTCGATGGTTTCAGGGGTGGAAAGAGGAATTGCGGACATGGTCAGCGGCTCCGTCTTGCATCATTGGCGCGCGGATCGAGCAGCGGATAAAGCACGTCGACCAAAAGGTTCGACACCATCACCAGGAACGACCCGATCAGCGTAATCGCCAGAATGACCGGATAATCGGAATTGATCAGCGCCTGCACCGTCAGGCGGCCGAGGCCAGGCAGGCCGAAAACCAGTTCGACGAAGATCGCGCCATTGACGATGGTGATCATGATCAGACCGAGCTGGGTCACGACAGGCGTCAGCACCGGCCTCAGGATATGGCGGAGCGCCACGATGATCTCGGGCACGCCCTTGGCGCGTGCGGTCCGCACGAAATCCTCCGATAGCACCTCGATGACGGCCGCACGGGTCTGGCGCACGATCAGCGCGATCGGCTGGAAGGAAAGCACGAGCAGCGGCAGCAGGATCCGCACATCGAAAATGCCGCCCCAGCCATAGGGTACGCTTGCGCCCGGTAGCAGTACGATCAGGCCGACCATCAGCAAGGGACCTGCAACATAGGCCGGGATCGCCCAGAGGAAAAGCGCCGACCCCAGAATGGCGTAGTCGAGCCGGGAATTCTGGTTCAGCGCGGCGATCATGCCGAGCGGGATCGCGACGACGGTCGTCAGGATGATGGAACAGAGGGCGAGCTGAAAGGAGACGGGGGCAGCGGCCGAGACCATCGCCCAGACGGCGCGGCCCGAGGTCAGCGAATTGCCGAACCGGCCGTGCAGCAGGTTCCAGATGTAAAGACCGAACTGCTCGATGAAGGGTCTGTTGAGGCCGGCGCTTTCGCGGATGGCTTCGATGCGCTGCGGATTATAGGCGACATCGCCCGGCGCGCGCAGGAAAATGAGTTTTATCGGATCGCCGGCGCCATAGAAGGCCAGCGCATAGACGGCCAGCATCACCACAAGGACGGACGGAATCCAGATGACAAACCGGGTTAGCACGTAGCGCAGCATGGCCACCTCTCACCTGTTGTTCGATGCGGTCCGCCTCTCTCAGAAGCCCGGCAGATCGCATCTCTTCTTCTTGAAACTTGCGCGAAGGCCTTGCAGCCTCCGCGCGCTTATTGGCAATTGGAACGACCTTCCCCGGATCAACCGATGGAAATGTTCCAGGGCTCGACGACCTGCCAGTCGAGGTTCTTGTCCAGGCCCTTGACCTCCTTGGTGGCCCAGCGCGACATCGCCTGAGAATACCACGGGATGAACGCCCAATCGTCGCGGAACGCCTTCTGGGCTTGCTGGGCGAGAGCAACGCGCTGCGGATCATCCGCAGCTTTGGTCGTCGCTTCGGCAAGGGCGCTGTCGACCTTGTCGTTCTTGTATCCGCCGAGCTTGTTTTGAGCGTTCGACGAGGTCGAGGCGATGGAGCCCGCGAGATAGGACACGGCATCAGGAACACGGGTGCCGACGTCGTCGCGGAAGATCTGGACGGAATTCTGATCCGGACCGGCATAGGCGTCCTGCTGCGGCTTCATGTCGACGGCTGTTATGCCGAGATTCTGGCGCCACTGCTCGGCGATGAACTGGGCGGCGGCCTGAATGGCCGGTCCCGAGATACCGACGAACAGGATCTTCGGCAGGCGCTCAGGCCCCCCATAGGTGGATTCAGAAAGCAGCTTCTTGGCGGCCGCCGGATCAAAGGGATATGGCTCGAAACCGGAATTTTCGGCACCTGGAACTGCGTTGAGGATCTGGTCGGCCTTCTTGTGCGGCCCATCCGGATAGGACGCCTTGAACAGGCCGTCGCGGTCGACCGCCATGATCAGTGCCTGGCGAACCTTCGGATCGTCCATCGGCGCGCGGGAGATATTGAACCAGAAATGCTGGCTGGTCGGGATCAGCGGGCCGGCCGAGAATTCCGGACCGAGATCCTGGATGATCGTCGAGGTGATCAGCTCGGTGTGAGCGTTGAACTCGCCGGATTTGATCAGGGACGTCGCCGTCACATTGTCCTCGATCGAGGTGATGTCGATGCGCGCAAGCTTCGGCTTGGGCCCGAAGAATTTTTCATTCGGCTCGAAAGAGAGCTTGCCGGCATCGATATCGATGCTCGCCAGCTTGAACGGACCGGAGAAGACCGGCTTGTTCTCAGGCTTGTACCAGTCGACGATCTCCTCGCCGTCGCTGCCGCGCGACTGCGCCGCCTTGGTGATCGGCGCGATGTGGTTTGCAAGGCGCATGAAGAAGATCGGATCGGCGGCGGCAAGCGTCACGACCACCGTCCCCTCGTCGGGTGCTGCGACACCGGTCAACTCATTGCCGGAACCCGCGGCGATTTCGGCATAACCCTTGACCTTGCTCAGCACCTGGTCGGCGCGCTGGTTCTTGGTGTTCGGCATCGAGGAGACTTCCCACGATCCCTTGACGTCGGCCGAGGTGATCTTACTGCCGTCTGAGAAAACCGCCTTGGGATCGATCTTGAATGTCCAGACGGTATTGTCGGCCGATTCCCAGCTGGTGAAGACGTAGGGCTTGATATTGCCTTCGCTATCGAAATACATCGGTGAGGCCCACCAGATCGAATTCCAGCGGAATGTCCTGCCGCCGCCGCGCAGCGGTGACCAGTCCTGGTCGAAGGCCGGATGTGCGACTTTCAGGACCTGGCCCTCATCAGCCATCACGATGCGGGCATTCATCCCGAATACGGTCAGGCCGACGCCGGCCGCAAGACCGAGCTTCAGCGCATTGCGGCGCGATAAATTGGTTTTCTCAGATTGATCAAAAGACATGGCATTCCTCCCACGGTGAATTCGGCAGCGCTCTCCCCGCACCTGCCAGGCGCAGCACAATCCGTTCCTTATGGTTCCCTCGTTATTGTAAATATGTCAACAAAAAATCACTGTTTTAGTTCGAACAAAATTTCGTCGCAAAAATAATCAAATAATATCAACTAGTTAAATTTCCACCTTCGCGTCACAGCATTTTGTCTTCTTGACAAAAGACCTGCAATGGAAGTTCTTGGCACTTCATAGCGGCAGACGGATGAGAATTCATGCGCAGCGGGGCGGTTCAAACATGGATCGGCAGACCGACGCGCCGAGGAGGGCGGAATGAGCCAACATAGGATCACAGGCGTTTTCAGCGCGGCCGCAACGCCGCTGACGGCGGACAATACGCCTGATTTCGTCCTTTTCACCGACCATTGCCGGCAGTTGCTGGCCGAGGGATGCCATGGCGTGGCGCTGCTCGGCACGACGGGCGAGGCCAATTCCTTCTCCGGCACTGAGCGCCGCGCCATTCTGGAAGCGGCTGTGAGGGCCGGCATTCCCGCCGACAGGCTTCTGCCGGGCACCGGCGTCGTCGCCATTCCGGAGACCGTGGAACTGACCCGGCACGCGCTGTCGCTCGGTGTCACCAAGGTGGTTATGCTGCCGCCCTTCTATTACAAGGGCGTCTCCGACGACGGCCTCTTTGCCGCCTATTCGCAAGTGCTGGAAAAGGTCGCCGACACTCGCCTGAAGGTGATCCTCTATCATATCCCGCAGGTCTCGGGCGTTCCACTGTCCATCCCGCTGATCGGCCGGCTGATTGCAGCCTTTCCGGAAACGGTGGTCGGCATCAAGGAATCGGCCGGCGATTTCAACAACATGCAGGCAATCATCGCCGCCTATCCCGGCTTTTCGGTGCTGGCCGGCGCCGACCCGCTGCTGCTGCCGCTGATGAAGGCCGGCGGCGCTGGCTGCATCACCGCCACTTCCAATCTGGTGGCGGATTCGCTGCGCACAGTTTACGACCATGTCCATGATGAGGCGCGCGCTGGCGATGTCGAGGCGGCACAGGCGCGTATCAACGCCTATCGCACGCTTTCCAACTCCTACGTCCAGATCCCGACCATCAAGGCAATGGTCGGATTGAAGACCGGCAACCCCGCCTGGAAGCGCACGCGCGCACCGCTGATGCCGCTCGGCGAGGCGGATTACGCCGCACTTGCCGAAAGCTATGCCAAGCTGCCTTGAGGAGATCGCCCATGAGTTTTACCGGCCTGCCTTCGGAAGTCGTGCCCGCCATGATGACTGGGCTTATCACCCCTCGCCCAGCCATGAATGGCCGGGCCGATGCCTATCTGCCCTCACCCTGCATCCAGAACCATGCGGCAAATCTCGCCTTTCTGCCCGACGGCACGCTCAGCTGCGTCTGGTTCGGCGGCACGATGGAGGGCATGGGCGACATTTCGATTTACATGTCGCGGTTGGCCCCCGGCGCCGAGCGCTGGTCCGAACCAGACAAGATGAGCGACGACCCGCAGAAATCAGAGCAGAACCCGTTGATTTTCAACGCTCCTGACGGAAAGATTTGGCTGCTCTATACCTCGCAGACCTCAGGCAATCAGGACGGTTCCGTTGTCAAATGCCGCACATCAGACGATGGCGGCAAAAGCTTCGGGCCGGTCAGCGTCCTCTGCGACAGCCCCGGCACCTTCGTTCGCCAACCGCTCGTCGTCAACGGCAAGGGCGACTGGCTGTTACCGGTCTTCCGCTGCGTCGGTCGCAACGGCCAGCGCTGGAGCGGCGACGCCGATACGGCAGCGGTGCTGATCTCGCGGGACGGCGGCGCGAGCTGGCGGATGCACGATATTCCAGACAGCATCGGCGCCGTACACATGAACATCCTGCCGCTCGGAGGCGACAAAATGGTCGCCTTCTACCGCAATCGTTTCGCCGAGAGCATTCTTTCCAGCCGATCGTCCGATAGCGGCGAAACGTGGAGCGCGCCCGAGCCGACCGAACTGCCGAACAACAACTCCTCGATCCAGGCCACGATCCTGAATGATGGAGCGATTGCAATGGTTTATAACCACTCGAATGCAAGCACATCGGATGCGAGGCGCCAGTCTCTCTATGACGAAATCGAGGGCGGCGAGACCAAAGAATTCACTGTTGTCGCCGCCGATATCGGCCGCAAGGCGGTCTGGGGGGTTCCGCGGGCGCCGCTGAGCCTGGCGATCTCGAGGGATGGCGGCAGGAGCTTTCCGCATCGCGTGGATCTCGATACCGGCGACGGCTTCTGCCTCAGCAACAACTCGAAGGATTCGCTGAACCGCGAATTCTCCTATCCCTCGATCATAGAGGGCGACGACGGCACACTCCATATCGCCTACACCTATTACCGGCGCGCCATCAAATATGTGCGGCTTGCCCCGCAATCACTGTCGTAAGAGCGCCGCCGGTGGAAAAACCTGCGTCCGATCGCGCGCGAAAGGACGTCGGCCGGAAGGGCATTGGTCGTCGTTGCGAGAGGATTTGACAACAGCCCGGCCGTTCGTCGCCGGCGCAGCGATGACACTATACTCCGTGTTCGGAATGCCGATTTACATCGTTGAATTTATCATATTTATTTGAATTTCAACGGGATATTGGAACGTGGCACCGCTTTGAAAGCGTATTCGGCGGACATGTTGGGCTCTAAAAATTTCGCTGTCCTGGAATGCTGGCTTGACATTGATCTTACAACTTTACATTAAAGAGAGACGATATCGCCGCAAGGTCTTGCAGGGAGGACTGGTTCATGGCCAGCTTGGATTCGCCAATTACGATCGTCCGGCCGCATCTAATTGAATTCGGCATCGGCACGGCGGGAAAGCTCGGTAAATGGGCTGCAGACCAAGGCTATCGGCGCACGCTTGTCATCTCCGATGCTTTCAACGCATCGCGCATCGATGTGCTGGAACTCACGGGCGAAGTCACCGTCTTTTCTGAAGTGACGCCGGAGCCGGATACCGCCAACCTCGAAAAAGTCCTGGCGGCGGCCAATGGCGCCAACGCCGAACTGATCGTCGGCTTCGGCGGCGGCAGCGCCATGGATCTGGCAAAACTTGCCGCAGTTCTTGCCGGCTCGGCGCAGACCCTGCATGACGTTGTCGGCCCGAACAAGGTGCATGGGCCGCGCAAGGTGGCGCTCGCCCAGGTGCCGACGACCTCGGGCACCGGCAGCGAGGCCGGCATCCGCGCGCTCGTCACCGATCCCAAGACGATGGCGAAGCTTGCCGTCGAAAGTCTGCACATGCTGGCCGACATCGCTGTCATCGATCCGGCCCTGACCTTCACCGTGCCGGCCCGCACCACAGCTGCCACCGGCATCGACGCGATGGCTCATTGCGTCGAGGCCTTCACCAACCGCAAGGCCCATCCGATGGTCGATATCTATGCGATCGAGGGAACGCGGCTGGTCGGCAAATATCTCGCCCGCGCCGTCAAAGACGGCAACGATGCGGAGGCACGCGCTGGCCTGTCGCTCGCATCGCTTTACGGCGGCTTCTGCCTCGGCCCGGTCAATACCGCCGGCGGCCATGCGCTTGCCTATCCCCTCGGCACGCGCTGGCATGTGGCACATGGTGCTGCGAATGCGCTGATCTTCCCGCATGTGCTCGCCTTCAACGCGCCGTCGGCCCCGGAAAAGACGAAAGCAGTGATGCAAGCGCTTGGGCGTCAGACTTCGGAGGAAACAGCATCCGTCTTCGATGCGGCTTACGCTTTCTGCGCCGCCCTCGGGATCGAGATGAAGCTTTCCGGGCTCGGTGTGCCGGAAAGCGATCTCGACGCCATGGCCGACGACGCCTTTGCCATTCGCCGTCTGCTCGATAACAATCCGCGCGATCTCACGCGCGCCGACATTCGCTCGATCTACACAGCTGCGTTCTAGAAGGGATTTTGATGATGGACAGGAATGCGAAAGTCGCGGTGACGCTCGGCGATCCCTCCGGCGTCGGCCCCGAAGTGATCGTCAAGGCCCTGGCGGCCCTTCCGAGCGAAGAGCGCCGCGATTTCGTCATCGTCGGCAATGTCGAAGCGCTGGAGCGCGCCGATCGCGTCTGCGGCACCGGCCTGAAATTCGCGCCTGCCGATGCCGGCGGCGATGACAGGATTGCCGTCGACGAAGTTCTGCTCGGCGCCGCTCTGCCGGAGATCGGCAAGGTCAGCCCCGTCGCCGGCGACGCCTCGGTGCGCTATATCACCCGTGCCGTCGATCTTGCCATGTCGGGTGAAGCCGATGTGATCGTCACCGCGCCGATCAACAAGGAGGCGATGAACCTTGCCGGCCATCACCATGACGGCCACACCGGGCTTCTCGCCCATCTCACCGGTTCGAAGAGTTCCTTCATGCTGCTTGCCTCCGAGCGGCTGAACACTATCCATGTGTCGACCCACATCTCCCTGAAAGGTGCAATCGAACGCGCCAAGACCGAACGGGTGCTGGCCACCATCGAAGCCGGCCACAGGCATTTCCTGCGCCTTGGCAAAAAGGCTCGCATCGCCGTTGCCGGACTCAATCCGCATTGCGGCGAAAATGGCCTGTTCGGCACCGAGGACACGGAATTCCTGGTACCCGCCGTGGAGCAGGCGCAGGCAAAGGGCATCGACGTCGTCGGACCGATCTCGGCCGATACGGTTTTCGCCCGCGCCTATAACGGCGCCTTCGATCTGGTTATCGCCCAGTATCATGACCAGGGCCATATCCCCATCAAGCTCGTCGCCTTCGAGACGGCGGTCAACGTCTCGCTCGGCCTGCCGATCGACCGCGTCTCTGTCGATCACGGCACCGCCTTCGACATCGCCGGCACGGGAAAGGCGAACCACGTCAACATGTTGTCGGCCATCGCCTATGCCCGGCTGATGGCGCGCTCGCCGCGGCGGGATGTCAGTGAGCTGGGCGGGTCCGGACAGCGATAATTTTGTCTACGAAACGAGCAGTTACATAAGCGAAACAGACGACTGCGCTCAGAAGCACGAAGAAAGCGAGAGGGCCATTCACCCCGATCGACCCGGCAACCGGCTTGAATACACCGATCACACCTCGGTGCAAGATGTAGACGGGGTAGGAGATATACCCGACCCACGTCGCCAACGCCTCTAATTTGGCAGGCATTTCCAAAAAGAGGCCAAGCATCACAATGAGCGGCGCCAAGGCCATCGCGAACATCAAATCATAGTAAGGCCGCAGCACGGACGGAACCGGCGCCGCGATGCAGATCATCAGAAGCAGGCATGGCACCAAGGCGATCCAACCCTTTCTCCAGGCCGGCATGCCACCGAATAAACGGCTGATCACAACCCCTGCCGTAAATGAAAACATCACCCTTGGCAGTCCCCCGACCGCGGAAGGCCACTCCCAGCCAATATTCAACAGACCGTAGTGAAGACCGACACAAACCAATAGCGCAGCTGAGACCAAGGCAACGAGGCAAAGGGCGCGGATGGAGAGCCGAAACAGCCACAATGCGAAGAGTATGTTCACCAACAGTTCCCAGAACATCGACCACGCTGGGCCGTTGATTGGAAACATCCCCTGCATCGAGTTGGCTTGAAGGAAATACATCGGGCTGGGCAGAAAAGCCCCATTAGCAACTGTCGACACCAGCAGGTCAATGACACTTTGACCTCGCAGCCCCCAGCTTGTCAGCAGAATGATCTGGACGAGACCAACCAAAATTCCGATCAGATAGAGCGGATAAAGACGCTTGATTCGTGCCGTCATGAACGACTGGAATGGCAGACCGCGCGAAAGCCTTTTTCCGTAAATGTCGGCGATAATAAACCCGCTGAGAACGAAGAAAAAGTCGACTGCGAGATAGGCTGACGGGGCGTATCTCTCTTGGAAATGTGTAGCGACAACACAAATGGCGGCAAAGCCGCGCATCGCATCGAGCGAATAGTAGCGGCTACGGTCGGAAATCGAGACTCCCGCGTTGTCGATTGCCGATGGCGCATAATCGCGGTCGAGACTGGTCATCTATCGATCATCCTATGACACTTTATCTGAGGGGCGTGCGCAGCGGTCGGCTTGAACCGCTGCACAGGTCGCTGCGCAGGAGCGCCCGATATCACGATTGCTGGGCGATAGTGTCTACAATTGCGTCCTTATTTTTCTTGCGCTGCCGTACCTGCTTTATGCTGCCGATCAAGACGTTCAAACGAGCCCTGCAAAGGGCAAATATCAGGCAGCAATACGCCATCCCGCCCGCAACGATTTCCACGGCCAACCGTGGATAAGGCGACCAATGAACGAGCGGTTCGTGCAGGAGCAAAACGACAGCAACCATTCCCGCACATGCCAGACTTGGCCGAAGGAATTGCATCAGATAGGCCCCGACGCTCAACTCTATATGCCGCGAAACCTTCCAGCTGGTGATCGGCCAAAACAACAGAACTTCGATCATAATGGCGAAAACAATGGTTGTGACGCCGTAAGGATAAAGAACTGCGATGGTCACGAGCGTGAGCAGATTGCGTGCCACCTGGTAGTAAAACCACCAATCCATCTCCCCTTGGCTCTTTATCAAGGATGCCTGCACGTAGCCGATCCCAGCCATCAACCCTATGACGCAGTAGAAACGAACTGGCCAAACGGCCTCGATCCAATGCGCGCCGAAAATGGTGGTGATCGCATCACCGGCGACTGCGGCAAGGCCAATGAATACCGGATACGAAACCAGAGAGCAGCCAAACGTGGCCATCAGGAATGCTTCTCGAACTTTCTTCGGATCGCTTCGCAAGGAGGAAAGCAAGACGTGCGTGACAGATGTTAAGCCCCCCGCAATAACGTTATTGATCATATCGAACAAGCGCTTCGAAAAGTTATAGATACCGAGTGCCGATGGGCTCAAGAGCACGCCGATGATCAGGTTGTCCAAGCTCATGGTCTGTAAAAACCGAGTGCCAGAAGCGAAAAAGCCATAGTGAAGAAGGTCGTTCAGGCTTTCTCTCTTTAAGTGAAGGCCGGGCGACCAGCCAGCACCCCAGAATGCAGCGCCGCAGGATGCCGCTGTGGCCGCGATCTGTGCAATCGCGAGCGCCCACAAGCCGAAGCCCGCCAGAACCAATACAAGGCAAATGCAAGCAGAAGTGATCGTGGCTATCACGGTACGGACCGCCACCAGGTGGAATGACATCTTTCTATTGACAATCGCATTCGGAACGACGGCCGTGAAATCGAAGAAGACCTTCAGCCCCATGATGTAGATAAGGGAGGTGACTTCCTTATGCCCCACGTATGCCGCGATTGGCGAGGCGGCGATACACAGCACTCCATAGATCAAAAACGAGAAGGCAAGGGAAAGTGCGAAGATGGTATCGAGGTGGCTACGCCTTATTTCGGCTCTC
Organism: Rhizobium leguminosarum bv. trifolii WSM2297; assembly: GCF_000271845.1. Next base: position 1,290,088 of record NZ_JH719393.1, read on the forward strand.
TGTATGATTGCTTCACCAAATGCAGTCGGTCCAAAACTACCTGCAAATGACACGATACTGAATGCCAGGGCGACAAGACCGAAATCCTGAGGCTGGAGAACGCGGGACGTCACCACGAAAACTGCGAAGGTGAGGACCGTCGGGATGAGCGTACTCATCGCCGACCAAAAGGCACCCGTTACGGCTGCGGCCGATCGGTTCTTATTGACATGGCTGAATAGAATATCATCGTCTCGTGCAACCGACAAAACTGAACTCCTACGGACAATCAAACGATAGAGGGATGAGGGACGAGGTCTGGGGCAGGAAGACCGGGACGCAGATCGATCGGTCTGCTAGACTTGTACCAAGCGCCGTTCATCTCATACGGAAGGCGGGACATGGCCGCCAAAAGCTCATTGGCATTTGTCGCTTGCTCCACCAGGAGAGCGTCGCTACTCCAGCTGCTGATGAAGTCGTGCAGCTTGCTTCCGCTTCTCGCAACCGCGACATGCGGTTTATTGAGCAAAAGACAAAGAATATGACCATGTAAACGGTTGGTGATTATCCGTTGCGCGCCGGACAGCATCTTCACGCCATAATCGACATACCGAGCAGCGACATCCTCGTGATGCTGGGCAACCATCTCGGGACGGCTAAAGCCGCGCCGCATGGCTGCCTTGACGACACTCGACTTGTGCAGGTGCGACAAATTATCCGGACCGTTGATCCAATTGGTAAGGGGTCCCTCAACGATCGCTCGGGCTTCAGCGATATCAACGTCGTCCTCTCCGGAGGGCTGCATGACGTATAATACCCGGAGAGGATCAGCTTCGAACGGTTTAAGCAGCTCGATCCCGAATGCCGTATCCGGCCCCGCCTCGACATCGCAATCGAAGTTCGCTTTTGCCAGTTCGAAACTCCGCTCATCGCGGGTCATGAAGAAAAATTTGCGATGCCTACCAATCGTACGCTTCGCGTACTCCATCAGTGCGTCGTTCGCGAAATCGATTGTTTGAGGCATCTGAATGATGGTTCGATCCGGATATTTGCACGCCAAACGGTAACGAATATCATCTCTGCCGATCCGTGCATCTCCGAAGTCCGCCCACCCGCAAATGAAGATTGGAGCGTCGCCGGGAGCGGCTTTTATTTGGTTAATACTTTCAAGAGAGCTACCGGTAAGCACCGGTAGACGCCCCGTTACCTCCCACAATACCTTTGCCAATCCCAACCAACTTGCATGATGGCCAGGATCTTTGTTTGATGGAAAATCCATTATAATGTAGGGCTGTCCCCTACTAATAAATTTCCTTACCGATCTAATCAACTTTTCTTGTTGTCGCCGTAGTACAACTTCACCGAGATGATGCATATATTCTACTTGTCTTTTAAAAAATGAACAGGATCTACATCTCCAAGTTCGACAAGTCAATTGCACTGCACTGCGTCATAGATACGCACCACCTTATCTTAGCAAATGATGATGAGGTTCGGACGCTGCCGGCTCCGGCTCAGCAACGACCCGTCCAGACAGCTTCAAAGAAATCATCGGATAGCCGCTCGCCGAGACCGGTTCCGGGCCGATGCGGCAACCTCGGCCTAAACGGCCGAGCCCATCACAGGCCGAACAGGCGGCGATCCCAGAAGACCGGCTGGGGGAGGCTGACCGTGATCGATGAGAATTCCGGGTGGGCCGGATTGATCAGCACGTTACGGTCGACGCGGGCGACGACGCTTGGCACCAGCAGGATGGCGCTGCGCTTCTCCTGGCACCACTTTTCGCCGAAAGCCTTGCTGACCCCAGCCGGCATGCCGTCCCAGCCTGAGAGCGCCGGCTCTGACAAGACCTCGTAGCTGAGCCCGCGCGGTATGGTGATCGTGACGTAATGCTGGTTGGGCGGCAGGCTGCCGCTGCCGTGGACGAGCTTTTCGAGCAGCGCAGTCGAATAGTGCTCGCTCGTATAGATGATCGGGCTGCCCTACGTATTCCACCGCCCCGGCGCGATGGTCGAGCCGGTGGCATCGAAGATCGGGTAGGTTCCGGCGGGATCACCGAAACGGACGGATATCAGCGTGCAGTCGAGAAGCTGTGCGCTCACGCAGCGCTGCCGTATTTCAGGCTTCCAAGGATATCAAGCACGAGCTCGCCGCCGATCTCGCTCTGGATGACGACATCGATCGGCCGCCTGTCCTCCAGCATCGCATGCGGACGAAACAGGAAATCACGCGCCTCGGCCTCGGCCTGCCAGACATCGAGCGCCAGGCCCCAGACGCGCGCGAGACGGGCGAGCCTTACGCCCTCGTCGGAAGAGAGCCGATGCTTGGCCTTGCGCCGCTCATAGGTGGCCTTGGGAACGAGCCGGTATTTGAACTGGGCGTCGCTCGGCGCCAGAAGCAGCGCCATGCGGTCAAGCGCCTTGACCGGCAGTCCCGCCTCAATGCTGGAGAGCAGCCCGAAGGCCGAGCGCGACGCCGGCTCCGTGGAGGGTAGCCCCAGAACGTCGGCAACGGCAGCAAATCCCATCATGACAATGGCCCCAATCACTTGAGGTTATATTTGGTCTCAAGTGGGCCGGCGATCAAGAGCATCCTTTGCTTGCTTGCCGAGGGAGGCGGATTACAAGCATGGCGTCGAGATCGGCAACATCGTCAATCCGCTCGGAACCTGCATCGACGTCGGCTTCTGCACCGAACGTCTCGACCTGGTCGCCAACGGCACCCCAGACGACGAGCTAGAATCATAGAGATGTGTTGACCGCATTGAACGCTTTTCAGCTTGGCCCCAGCTGCAGCCGACGGAAAACCCTTTCGATCTGGGCCACACCCGCAAAAAAAATGATGCCGGAGAAAGAGGCAAGTACGACCGCGGCAAAAAGCCTTTCGGCCTGATAATTGAATGTCGACTGGATGATGACAGCGCCCAGCCCCTGGTTCGAGCCGATCCACTCCCCGACGATCGCGCCGATCACACAGGTGGTTGCGGAAATGCGCAGCGACGCAAAGAGCAATGGGGCCGACCGTGGAGCGCGCAGGCGCCAGAACGTCTCCCAGCCGCTCGCCGAAAGCACATGCATCAGGTCGAGCTCGCTCGCAGTCGCCAGATTGAGGCCCCGGGCGGTATTCACCAAGGTTGGGAAGAAGCAGATGAGAGCAGCGATGATGACTTTCGGAAGCATGCCGAGGCCGAAGATGAGGATAATGATCGGCGCGAGCGCAAGCACCGGAATCGTATTGAACAGCAGGACAACGGGGAAATAGGCGGCTTGGAACCGCGGATTATAGACGAAGGCAACCGCCAGGATCACAGCGAGACTATTGCCCAACAGGAAACCGAGGCCCGCCTCGCCCCATGTCGGAATGGCGTTCGACAGCAGGAAGCGCCATTCGCTTGCAAGCGTACGCAGGATCGCCAGCGGCGTCGGGACGATATAGCTGGGAATACCCAGCGCCGGCACGAGCCATTGCCAGGCAAGGAGCAGCGAAAGGGCGCCAATAACAGGAAGGCCGAGGGCCTCGGCAAGGGACAGCGGACGATGCCTCATGCAGCCGAACTCCCCTGCTGGAGCAATTGGCGTAGATGGGCTGCGGTCTCCTGGACATCCAGGCTCTCGCGCCGACAGAGCCCGCGCTCGTCTTTCAGCGGCGTAAGGTCGATGAGCGCCTGGACGCGGCCCGGATTGGCCGCCAGGACCAGCACGCGTCCGCCGAGATAGATCGCCTCGACAACACTATGGGTGACGAACAGGATGGTCGTGCCGGTGCGGCGCCAGACCTCCAGAAGCTCGTCGTTCAGTCGCTCGCGGGTTATCTCGTCGAGCGCACCGAAGGGCTCGTCCATGAGCAGGATATCCGGCTCGCATTGAAGCGCCCGCGCTATGGCGACGCGCTGGCGCTGGCCCCCTGACAGTTGATGCGGATACCGGTCGGCCAGATGCGACAGGCCGACCAGCTCGATCCAATGGTCGGGCCGCGCATCCACCGATCGCGAGACATTCTTCTTCCCCACCTGCAGCGGCAGCTCGACATTCTCCCTCACGGTCCGCCAGGGCAACAGCGTTGCGTCCTGAAAGACGAAGGCGACTTCGCGCCGCCGGCGCGCCTCCGACGCTGTCCCGCCGAGCACCGACAGCTGCCCGTCAAGCGGCGGGAGAAGATCCGCCACCGCACGCAGGAAGGTCGACTTGCCGCAGCCGGAAGGACCCAGAATGGTCAGAAATTCGCCCCTGCCGACGCTGATGTCGACGCCGGACAGAATGCGGGTCGTCTCGGCGGCGCCGGCATAGCCGATAGCCAGATCCTTGGTTTCGATAGCCACTGCTTCGGGCAAATCCGCTCTCTCACGCAATCTTCGGACGGTCGTCTGCCGTCATGTCCAGGATCCTGGTCGTATAGCAGTCCTCCAGCTTCGGCGCGCCGCTCTTGAACTGGCCGATCTTGTCGTAGACCGAAATCTGCTCGGCAAGAGCGGCCGGATCGAAGCTGCCCCAGCCATCCTTACCGGTCGCTGCGTCGAAGCTCAGCGACAATATCCGCGGTACTGTCTTCAGCTCCACGGCAAGGTCGAGCTGCGGATACGCCTCCACCATCAATTTGACCGCCTCTTCAGGATGTTCATGCGTCCAGGCCCAGCCCTTGGCGACGGCACGCAGCACCTTTGCCAGCGTCTCCGCATGGCCGCTCACCGCATCGTCGGTGGCAAAATAGACGTTCGCGTAGGAGGGCAGGCCTGTATCCTTCATCATCAGATCGATGCGGTCGGGGCCGATGATGGAAAGGGCCTGCGTGTTGGTGATCCATCCGGTCACCGCATCGACCTGGCCGGTCATCAGCGGCGTCATGTCGAAGCCGATATTGGCGATGGTTAGGCTCGAGGGATCGATATTGTTCTTCAGCAGGATAGCATCAAGCACGTAACGGGCCGTCGGCTTGCCGATGCGCTTGCCGACCATATCCTTGACAGTGCGGATCGGCGCCTTGGGCAGTGAATAAAAGGCGAAAGGCGCCATGCGGAAACCGCAGGCGAAGATCTTGATCGGCACGCCTGATGACCGGGCAAGAAGAAGCTGTGCCGAATCGGAGAATTGGCCGAGCTGCGCATCACCCGTAATCACGGGCGGCACCGTTGCCGAATTGGGACCGCCAGGAGAAAACTCGACGTCGAGCCCCTCGGCCTCGAACAGACCTTGCTTGACTGCGACGATATCGCCGATCTGTCCGTTGCTCATCAGCCAATCGTATTTGATGACGACCTTGGATGCGGCGGCGTTCGAATGACGAGGCACAAACACGCTGATCCCCGCCGACGCAGCAGCAAGGGCAAAGGCTCCCTTCAGGACAGCGCGCCTATCGACCACGATTTTCTTGTCATCCCGGTTCATTTGCTTGCCTTCCCGTTGTTGAATTGTTGGACGGCTGGCCGGGCCGCTTACGCTCGCTGTTGCGGGTCGATGTCGCCGATCGGGCCGCCTGCGGACCACGCATAAATTTCCCAGAGATTGTCATCGGGATCGGCGAAATAGCAGCATCTTGCGTTCCAGACATAGTCCTGTGGTGGCGCCTGGAAGAGCACGCCCGCGGCCTTCAGCTCCGCATAAGCAGCATCGACCTGCTCCGGCGAGGCGAGCTCGATGGCCGCGCAAGCCTTATGCACGCCTGGGGGCGCGCGACAGCCCGAGACGCCGGTAAACTCGGCAATATGCTCGATCTGCCAGAGTGCCAGCGTCACACCCGCTCCTTTGAAATCGGCAAAGCCGGGAGCCCGGCGGCGTGGTTTGAAGCCAAGCCGTTCGACATAGAAGTCCGACGCCCGGTCGATGTCCTCGACCAAAAAGCAGATGTCGGTAATCGGATTGGCTTGGGCAAAAGCGGTCATATAGGCCTCCTGATGGAAGAAGCCTCGCAGACCGCAGCCTCAAGAGATTTCAAATTCGTGCGGTTGTCTTTCGAAAAATTGCTGATTTGCGATCGGCCGCCGCCGGCTCAAAGACGGACCGATCGTCGGTATTCCTTCGGTGTCGCCCCTATCAGACGGCGGAAGACGCTGGAGAAATGCGCCTGGCTCGAAAAGCCTGTGGCGTAAGCGATGTTTGCGAGCGTTTCCTTGCCATCTGCGAGGTAAAGTCGCGCCCGCTCTATCCTGCGTTCCAGGACGAAGCGATGCGGAGCCATCCCTGCCGCCCGTTTGAATTCCCGGCTGAAGTGAAAGGGGCTCATATGGGCCACCCCGGCCAGTTCCTCGACACTAAGATCGGATTTGCCAAGCAGGCTCTCGATGTAGTCGATCACACGCCGGAGATTGTCTGACGTCAGAGGACGATCGCCGGCTTCAGGTTTGGCGCCCAGAAGCTTTACAACGCAACAGGCGAGTGCCATCCCCAGGTGCTGCATCAAAAGCGGGTCGTCGCGCTCGGTCTTGCCGGCGACAAATGCAAGGGAGAGCGCGACCTGCAGTGTTGTCGAATCAGCCGTGGCGCTGAGTGCATCATTATCCCAATGCTCGGGATCAAAGCGAGAGCCGCCAATGCTGCTGTAGAGCGCAGGTGACTGGAAGATCGAGATATAATCCGCCGCATCACCATCGACTTCAAGAACCGTGGCGGCGGGTTGAAATCCCAGGGTGAACGGCGGCCGCTCAACTTTGCGGAATGCCCCGCTTCCAAGCCGATAGGCATATTTGCCATGCGCCGTTCGATTGATCGAAATTCTATGAAGGGAGCCCCTCGAAACCATTTGCCCCGCGGCGCTGCGATAGCTCTCGACGATCATGTCGCGCTGAACGAAGGCCTTGTAGCCTCCAAGGGATGGCCGGCTTATTGAGAAAATCGTCGGGTCGATATCGGGCATTGTTTCACTCTCCCTGGCAGGCGAGAGGCAAGTTGCGCGCCAAGTGGAAGCCAAGCTTCGCGTTCGATATCAACGTCGCAGCATAAAGCCAGATCGTGCCCATCTAAATCGTGATTTCACGCCCGCTGTCGCGCCACACTGCACCGCGGTTTAGCGGGAATTTATCCTCGGCAAATTTGGCCGCGTGCGCAAGAATTATGCACTGCATCCTTCTTCTTGATCAGTGGCGGTAGACATATCCGATAGATCGTCGGGGCATCCGAAATCGGTCCCAGTCGCGGCAAACCGCGGCCAGGGATGAGCTTTCGTTCCGTCCACTCTTTTCCCAGGAGATCGTTCTTTTGGAAATTCGTTCCTATTCATCCGCCTTAATCCATTTAATCTATAGACATAATTAATTGGAGAGAACGATGAGTATCGAAACGTCTGGAAACGGTCTTGGAAGACGAGATCTGCTGAAACTGTCCGCCGCGGCCGGGGTCGCCGTCGCCGGTGCATCGCTCGTCGGGCTGAAGCCGGTTTTTGCAGCCGGCGACGAGCAGTCGCTGAAGGGCAAACGCATCGCCATCAGCGCGACCGGCACAGATCACTTCTTCGACCTGCAGGCCTATAACGCCCAGATCGAAGAGGTAAAGCGCCTCGGGGGCGAGCCAATCGCCGTCGATGCCGGACGCAACGACGGTAAGCTGGTTTCGCAGCTGCAGACGCTGATCGCCCAGAAGCCGGATGCGATCGTTCAGATCCTCGGCACGCTCAGCGTTATCGACCCCTGGCTGAAGAAGGCGCGCGATGCCGGGATCCCGGTTCTGACCGTCGATGTCGGCTCGACCAACTCGATCAACAACACCACCTCCGACAATTGGGGTATCGGCAAGGATCTGGCGCTGCAGCTCGTTTCCGATATCGGCGGCGAAGGCAATATCGTTGTCTTCAACGGCTTCTACGGCGTGACCCCTTGCGCGATCCGCTACGATCAGCTGGTCAATGTCGTCAAATATTTCCCGAAGGTGAAAATCCTCCAGCCGGAATTGCGCGACGTGATCCCGAACACGGTGCAGGACGCCTTCACGCAGATCACGGCAATCCTCAACAAATATCCGGAAAAGGGTTCGATCAAGGCGATCTGGTCGGCCTGGGATATTCCGCAGCTTGGCGCGACCCAGGCACTGGCCGCTGCCGGTCGGACCGAGATCCGTACCTACGGCGTCGACGGCAGCCCTGAGGTCCTGCAGCTTATCGCCGATCCGAATTCGCCTGCCGGCGCCGACGTCGCGCAACAGCCGGCGGAAATCGGCCGCACTGCCATCCGCAACGTCGCCAAGCTGCTCGCCGGCCAGACGCTACCGCGCGAAACCTATGTGCCGGCTCTGCTCGCCAACAAGACCAATGTCGGCGAAGTCAGCAAGAAACTCGGTATCGGCTGACAAGACTTACGAACGATCCGGTCGTGACTGGATCGTTCGCAATCTATCCACCCGGAGAGATCGACATGACGGCCATTTCGTTAACGCAGCCGGTGACGGCAGCCGACATCATCCGCTTCGAAGGCATCGTCAAGCACTTCGGCGGCGCGCAAGCGCTGGCCGGTGCGTCGCTGATCGTCAGGCGCGGAACCATCCACGGACTTGTCGGCCAGAATGGCGCCGGCAAGTCGACGCTGATCAAGCTGCTGGCCGGCCTTCACCGGCCGGATGGCGGCCGGATCGAGATCGAAGGACAGGCATTCGACCGGTTGACGCCGCATCTCGCCGAAGAGCTCGGCATCCACTTCATTCACCAGGACCGGTTGCTGGTGTCGACCTTCACCGTCGGCGAAGCTCTGTTTCTCGGCCGGGAACCCAGCATTGCGGGCACGCCGTTTCTCGACCGGCGTCTGATGCAGCGCCGCGCCTCTGCCATTCTCAACGACTATTTCGGCATCCGATTGCCGAACGCCGCCCTGATCGGCGAATTGTCGACTGCCGAAAAGCAGATCGTCCAGATCACCCGTGCGCTCCTCAATCAGCCCAAGGTGCTCGTCTTCGACGAACCGACGGCTGCACTGGTGCGCCGCGAGGCCGATATCCTCTTCCGGCTGATCCGTCGCCTGCGCGACGAAGGCGTCACCATCATCTATATCTCGCATTATCTCAACGAAATCGAAGAGCTCTGCGACCACGTCACCGTTCTGCGCAACGGACAGGACGTTGGCTCCGTGCCGATCGGCGAGACCTCTGCCGCAGCGATTGCCCGGCTGATGGTCGAACGCGGCATCAAGGACATGTTTCCGAAGCCTGAAGTCACCCCGGGCGAAGAAATCCTGAAGGTCGAGCAGCTGTCGGCGCCGGGAAAATACAGCCACATCAGTTTCACGCTCCGCCGCGGCGAGGTGCTCGGACTCACCGGCCTGCTCGGCTCCGGCGCCAAGGAGCTGGTGCGCACCCTCTTCGGTCTGGAGACACCAGCGTCCGGCCGCATCGAGATCAACGGCAAACCTGTCCGTTTTGCCAATCCGAGGCAGGCTGCCGGCCACGAGATCGCGCTGGTGCCGGAAGATCGACGTCGCCACGGCGTCGCACTCGACCTCAGCGTTGGAGAAAATACCAGCCTTTCCAGCCTTGGCCGCTTCACGCGGTTCGGCTTTCTCGATCGCAAACGCGAGCGGCGCGAGGTCGATGCCCTGATCACCCGGCTTCAGGTGAAAACCAACGGACGCGACGCTTTGCTGCGCACGCTTTCAGGCGGCAACCAGCAGAAGGTGGCCATCGCCAAATGGCTGAGCCGCCATTCGGAGGTCTATCTCCTCGACGAGCCGACGGTCGGCGTCGATATCGGCTCCAAGGTCGAGATCTATACGCTGATCGGCGAACTCGCGGCGCGCGGCGCCGGCGTCATCGTGCTGTCTTCGGATCTGCCCGAACTCGTCGGCATCACCGATCGCATCCTGGTGCTCTTCCGCGGGCGCGTGGTGCGGGAATTCATCTCGTCGGAGACCACTGCGGATGCCGTGCTGGCTCAATCGACGGGATCATCGGAGAGACAACGCCATGTCGGCTGAAGTGGAATTTGCGCCTTCCGGCTTTTCAGCCGCAGAACCGCCTCACCGCCCGGCCGGCAATATTGGCGCGACGGCATTGCGTTTCGGATCGCTGGTCACCTTTGCCGTCATCCTCATCATCTTCTCGCTGACCGCACCCTATTTCCTCAGCATCGGCAATATCGGCAATGTGCTCGGTCAATCCGCCATCTCGGGCGTGTTGGCCATCGGGCTGACGGTCGTGCTGATTGCCGGCGGCTCCAATGTCGTCACCGGTGGTATCGATCTGTCGGTGGCCGCCAATATGGGCCTCAGCGCCGCCGTCTATGCGAGCGTGATGCAACTCGGCTATGGCGATGTGACAGCAATTGCAGCGGCGATCCTGACCGGCACACTGATCGGCACGGTCAATGCCATTGCCGTCGTCTATGCCGGCATCGTGCCGCTGCTCGCCACGCTCGCCGTGATGAATATCGTCGCTGGCCTTGAATTGGTGCTGACCGGAAATACCGTCCTGCCCGCCTCCACGCCCTTCCTCTCCTTGCTTTCGGCCTCGGACGCTTTCGGCATTCCTGTTCTCGCCTATGTGCTCCTGGGTTTCACGGCGATCACAGCAGCGGTCGTCCAGCACACCCCGCTCGGCCTGCGCCTTTATGCCGTCGGTGAGTTTCCGGACGCGGCGCGAGCGGCCGGTCTGCCGCTTCGCCGCCTGCTCGCCGGCGCCTTCGTCGCCAGCGGCGTCACCGGTGGCATCGCCGGTATCCTCTCCGTTTCCTATCTGAGCGGCAGCACGACCGGCTCCGGCGAGATGCTGTTGCCCGTCGTCGTGACCGCCCTGCTCGGCTCGGTCTTTTCGCGCCGGCTGGTTCCGACGGTCCCCGGGACGCTGCTGTCAGCTCTGCTGGTCGGCTTCCTCATCAACGGTTTCCAGCTGCTGAACATTTCGAGCACGCTGGTCAGCGGTGTCCAGGGCGTGCTTATTCTGATCGTGGTCTCCGCGACCACGCTGTTGCGCCGACAGGAGGCCTGATCATGTCGCTCCAGACCCCGAGCCCCGCATCCATCGGCTTGCCGCGTCTTATCGCCGGCGGCCTGGTGCGCTATGGGCTGATCCTGGCTTTGGTCGCGGTCTTTGCCGCCTTTTCCGTGGCAACGCCGACCTTCATGACGCCTGCGAACCTGCAAAGCATCCTGGTCAATAATTTCACGCTGCTTGCCATCGTGTCTATCGCCATGACCTTTGCCGTCGCATCGGGTGGCATCGATCTCTCGGTGGGAACCGCGATGGATTTTGCCAGTTTCGCCTTCGTCTCGCTGGTGCTTGCCGGCCAGCCGGTGGCGATCGCCGCACTCGCGGGGCTGGCGGCCGGGGCGTTCGTCGGCGCCTTCAACGCGCTTTTGATTTCCGGGATCGGCGTGTCGCCATTCCTCGCCACGCTCGGCACGCTGTTCATCGGCCGCAGCGTCCAGCAATTGCTGACCAATGGCGGCAATCCGGTCTATCTTCCGCCGAACGGCGTGCCGGAAGCCTTCCGTTTTCTCGGCCACGGCGCCATCGCCGGCTTTCCGGTGCCGCTTGCCGTTGCTACTGTCGTCATCACCGCCGCCGCGGTCGTTTTTGCCCGCACCCGGTTCGGCCGCGTCATTCTGTCGATCGGCATCCAGCCGGGCGTCGTGCGCTATTCCGGCATTGCCGCACCAGCCCATGTCGCCGTGACCTTCATTCTGGTCGGGTTGATCGCGGCAATCGCCGGCCTGATCCTGACTGCGACGGTCACCACCTACATCCCCTCCTCGGGCAATGCCTTTCTGCTGAACGCCATCGGCGCCACCTTCATCGGCACGACGCTCAGCCCACTCGGGCGGCCGAACGTCGGCGGGACCGTTCTCGGCGCGCTGCTGCTCAGCATCGTCGCCAACGGGCTGCTGCTCACCGATCTGAACTTCTACTGGCAGCAGGTCGGCACGGGAACACTGATCTTCGCCGTGCTCGCGCTGAGCTTCCTCAACAGGAAGGCCGCCGGCAGCGCATAAGAGGAAGCCGTAGCGAGGATACGTGTCAGCCCACTGAGGCGTCGGAAATCATTCGCGAGACGGCATTCTTCCAGCCGATGATTTTCGCCTGGCGCTCGGTCTCCTCCATCGAGGGACTGAAGCGGCGGTCGCAGGCCCAGGCTTTGGCGAAATCCTGCTTGCCGGGCCAGATGCCGGCTTTCGAGCCGGCAAGCCAGGCGGCTCCCAGCGCCGTCGTCTCGCGGATCGCCGAGCGGTCGACGGGATTTCCGGTCATGTCGGCCAGGCACTGCATCGTCCAGTCAGAAGCCGCCATACCGCCATCGACGCGCAGCACGGTTTCCAGCTGGTTGACGCCCCAGTCCTTCTTCATCGCCACCAGCAGGTCGAGCGTCTGATAGGCGACGGATTCGAGCACGGCGCGGGCAAATTCCGCCGGCCCGCTGTTTCTAGTCAGGCCGAAGATCGCGCCGCGTGCAGCCGGATCCCAATAGGGCGCGCCAAGGCCGGTGAAGGCCGGGACGATATAGACCTGCTGTTCGGGATCGGCCTTGGCCGCAAGCACCCCAGCCTGCGACGCCTGATCGATGATGCCGAGGCCGTCGCGCAGCCATTGCACTGCGGCACCGGCGATAAAGATCGAACCCTCGAGCGCATAGGTCGTCTCGCCGTCGAGGCGGCAGGCAATGGTCGTCAGCATCCGGTTGGAGGAGGAAACACGGTCCTTGCCAGTGTTCAAGAGGGCGAAGCAGCCGGTGCCATAAGTGGATTTCATCATGCCGGGATCGAAGCAGGCATTGCCGACGGCGGCCGCCTGCTGGTCACCGGCAACGCCGAGGATCGGAAGCTCGGCACCCAGCAGAGCCTTGTCAACGCGGCCGAAATCGTCGGCGCATTCCTTGACCTCCGGAAGCATGGCAGAAGGAATGCCAAGAATGCCGAGAAGCTCTTCGTCCCAGGCGCCGTCATCGATGTTGTAGAGCAGCGTTCGCGAAGCATTGGTCGCATCGGTGGCATGCACGCGACCATCCGTCAGCCTGTAGATCAGCCAGCTGTCGATCGTGCCGAAGCAGACCTCGCCCGCCTCTGCCTTCTCCCGCAGGCCTCCTACATTGTCGAGCAGCCAGCGCAGCTTGGTTCCGGAGAAGTAGGGATCGAGCAGCAGGCCGGTCTTGGCGCTGAACAGCTTCTCATATCCGTCGGCCTTCAGACTCTCGCACATTTCGGCCGTGCGCCTATCCTGCCAGACGATCGCGCGGTGAAGCGGCGTTCCTGAGCTGCGGTCCCAGACGACAGCTGTTTCGCGCTGATTGGTGATGCCGATCGCGGCAATGTCGGCGGCATCAAGACCGGCGTCAGTGATCGCCTTGCGCGCAGTGTCGACAACCGACTGCCAGATTTCGGCGGCGTCATGTTCAACCCATCCGGGCTGCGGATAATATTGGGTGATCTCCGTCTGCGCCGAGCCGGCCATTTTCATGTCACCATCGAAAATGATCGCGCGCGACGACGTCGTGCCCTGGTCGATTGAAAGAATATAGCCGCTCATATCCGTCTCCGGCTCGCACGAAATCGCTCAGCCTGCAGTTGGTCGGCAGGACTCGGACGTTTCATGAGAGAAAGATTGTGGGTGCCACCGGCTGGATGCCGGTGGCTAGATGTGGTGGCCGGAAGTCTCGTTGCCTCCGGCCAAGGTCCGCCTTACTTCGACTGCCAGCTCTTGACGAGTTCGTCGTAGTTGACCGTGACCGGCTTTTCCTTCTCGTTCTCGATCTTCAGCTGCGGCGCAAGATTGCCCTTTGCAACAGCATCCTTGTTCCAGTAGTCGAGATCATGCTCTTCGGCGAGTTTCGGTCCGATATCGCCCTGGACGCCCGATTTCTCGATGCGACCCATGACCTTCTCCTGCTCGCCGCAAAGAGAATCCATGGCTTCCTGCGGCGTCTTGGCGCCGGCAGCGGCGTCACCGATAGCCTGCCACCAAAGCTGAGCCAGCTTCGGATAATCGGGAACGTTGGTGCCGGTTGGCGACCACTGAACACGAGCCGGCGAACGATAGAACTCGATCAGACCGCCGAGCTTCGGAGCGCGCTCCGTAAAGCTCTTGTCGCGAATGGTGGATTCGCGGATGAAGGTAAGACCGAGCTGGCTCTTCTTCACGTCGACCGTCTTGGAAGTCACGAACTGTGCATAGAGCCAGGCGGCTTTCGCGCGATCCGTCGGCGTCGATTTCATCAGCGTCCAGGAACCGACGTCCTGATAACCGAGCTTCATGCCGTCTTTCCAGTAAACGCCATGCGGGCTCGGCGCCATGCGCCATTTCGGCGTCCCGTCTTCATTCATGACAGGCAGGCCAGGCTTGACCATGTCTGCGGTAAATGCGGTGTACCAGAAGATTTGCTGCGCGACGTTACCCTGTGCCGGCACCGGACCGGATTCCGAGAAGGTCATGCCCTGAGCTTCCGGCGGAGCATAGGCCTTCAACCAATCGAGATACTTCTGGATCGAGTAGACGGACGCTGGGCCGTTGGTGTCACCACCACGGGCAACGCATGATCCGACCGGGCGCGACTTCTCGTCGACCTTGATGCCCCATTCATCGACCGGAAGACCGTTCGGCAGGCCCTTGTCGCCGTTGCCGGCCATCGACAACCAGGCATCGGTGAAGCGCCAGCCGAGCGACGGGTCCTTCTTGCCGTAGTCCATATGGCCGAAGACCTTCTTGCCGTTCACATCGCGGCCGGTAAAGAATTCGGCAATGTCCTCATAGGCCGACCAGTTGACCGGAACGCCGAGATCGTAGCCGTATTTTGCCTTGAAATCGGCCTTGTTCTTCTCGTCGTTGAACCAGTCGTAGCGGAACCAGTAGAGGTTGGCGAACTGCTGGTCGGGAAGTTGATAAAGCTTCTTGTCCGGTGCCGTGGTAAACTTGGTGCCAATGAAGTCGTCGATATCGAGGCCGGGGTTGGTAACGTCCTTGCCTTCGCCGGCCATCCAGTCGGTCAGGTTGCGCACCTGCTGATAACGCCAATGCGTACCGATCAAGTCGGAGTCGTTGACCCAGCCGTCATAAAGGTTCTGACCGGTCTGCATCTGGGTCTGGATCTTCTCGACAACGTCACCTTCCTGAATGACGTCGTGCGTGACCTTGATCCCGGTGATTGCCGTAAAGGCCGGAGCCAGCACCTGGGACTCGTACTGGTGAGTGGTCAAGGTTTCAGAAACAACCTTGATGTCCATCCCCTGGAGGGGCTTTGCAGCATCGATGAACCACTGCATTTCCTTTTCCTGGTCAGCGCGAGAGAGCGTCGACACGTCGCCGATCTCTTTATCCAGGAACGTCTTTGCCTCGTCCATGCCGGCATAGGCCGACCCGGTCATGGCCAGCAGTACCGCTGCTGTCGTCGTCAATAAATGCCTTCGCATGATATCCTCCCAGGGTTTGCGATTGCAGTCTTCACGTATCAGGCGGCCAGAAACCCCCGGCCATCTGCATCAGTTTGCTCACACGTAACGGAATACGCCGACGGCGTAGACAACGGAGAGAGCAAGAGCCCACCAGAGGCTTGATCCAACGAGACCGAGCCAGGCAAGATGGATAAAGGCGCTGCCGAGCAGCGAAAGGAAAAGCCGGTCCCCGCGCGTCGTCTCGAAGCGCAGGATTCCGATCCGCGGATTGCCGCCCGGCACGGCATACTCCCATGCCCCCATACCAATCAGCAGCAATACGATGACGATGAAGAAAGCAGCCGTCGGCCACGTCCACGCCATCCATGAAAAATCGGGAAGCGAAAAGCTCATCAAACCCTCCCCAGGGCGAAGCCCTTGGCGATGTAATTACGCACAAACCAGATCACCAGCGCCCCCGGGATCAAGGTCAGAACACCTGCGGCGGCCAGCAGACCCCAATCCATGCCGGATGCAGAGACGGTACGGGTCATGGTGGCAGCGATCGGCTTCGCGTCTGTCGTCGTCAGCGTTCGTGCGATCAGCAGCTCGACCCAGGAGAACATGAAGCAGAAGAAGCAGGCGACACCTATGCCGCTCGCAATCAGCGGCGTGAATATCTTCAGGAAAAACCGCGGGAACGAGTAGCCATCGATATAGGCCGTCTCGTCGATTTCCTTCGGCACCCCGGACATGAAGCCTTCAAGGATCCAGACCGCCAGCGGCACGTTGAACAAGCAGTGGGCAAGCGCCACCGCGATATGCGTGTCGATCAGTCCAAAGGCCGAGTAGAGCTGGAAGAACGGCAGGGCAAAAACTGCCGGCGGCGCCATCCGGTTCGTCAGCAACCAGAAGAACAGGTGCTTGTCGCCGAGGAACCGATACCGGGAGAAGGCATAGGCCGCCGGCAGCGCCGCTGCCACCGAGATCACCATGTTCATGACGACATAGGTGATGGAATTGATATAGCCGGAATACCACGCCTTCTCCGTGAAGATCGTCACGTAATTAGCGATTGTCGGGTTATGAGGATAAAGCGTCAGAGAATTGACGATTTCCGCGTTGGTCTTGAAGCTCATGTTGACGAGCCAATAGATCGGCAGCAGGAGCACGATGATATAGATCGTCGGAACCAGCCACCACCACCGCGATTCCTCGCCGCGCCGGCGCATCAGACGGCTGACTTCATCGGAGGAGAGACCGCTTGCGACACTGGTAACGCCTGAGATCTTTCGGCTCGCTGTCGTTTCGTTGGAGGCGCTCATTTCAATTCTCCGCGTCGTGGCTTGTCATGACGGTGTAGAACACCCACGAAAGCAGCAGGATGATCAGGAAATAAATCAGCGACATGGCAGCGGCCGGACCGAGGTCGAACTGTCCGAGCGCGGTCTTGACCAGATCGATCGACAGGAAAGTGGTCGAGTTGCCCGGACCGCCGCCCGTGACGACAAACGGTTCGGTGTAGATCATGAAACTATCCATGAAACGCAGCAGCACGGCGATCAGAAGAACACGCTTCATCTTCGGCAGCTGGATATAGCGGAACACCGCCCAACGGGACGCACCGTCGATCTTGGCTGCCTGATAAAAAGCATCCGGAATGGAAACGAGGCCGGCATAGCAGAGCAAGACGACCAGGCTCGTCCAGTGCCAGACATCCATGATGATGATCGTGACCCAGGCGTCGAGCGGATCCTGCACATAGTTGTAATCGAAGCCGATGGCATTGATATAATAGCCGAACAACCCAATGTCGTTGCGGCCGAACACCTGCCAGATCGTGCCGACAACGTTCCACGGGATCAGCAGTGGCAGTGCCATCAGAACCAGGCACACCGGCACGCCGATGCCTGATTTCGGCATGTTGAGCGCAATGAAGATACCGAGCGGAATCTCAAGAGCGAGAATGATCAACGAAAAAATCAGGTTTCGCTGCAGGGCGGCCCAGAACCGGTCGGAATGCAGGATTTCGGTAAACCAATCCGTTCCGTTCCAGAAGAACTGGTTGTTTCCGAAAGTGTCCTGGACGGAATAATTCACGACCGTCATCAAGGGAATGACAGCTGAGAACGCCACCAGCACGAGGACCGGCAGAACCAGAAACCAGGCTTTGTTGTTCCAGGTTTTTTCCATGATCAAGCCTCCCGTCCGGCGCGCCAAGAGTCTGCATAAATGCTGATCGCCGATGGCTCAAAGGTCACCCTGGGATCAGCCGGAATCTCCCCGTCTTCAGGGATGACGATCGCGATCGGCTGGCCGGCAAACTGGGCGCGGACGATCCTCTGCCGGCCGATATCTTCCACCTTGCTGACCGTCACAGGCATGCCCTCGCGGCCGACCCTGATAAACTCGGGCCGGATTCCAAGCTCTACCTTGGCCGCCTGCGAAGTCTTTGGCGCATAGTCGAGCGACAGCGCGTGATCACCGACCCGAACCGTGCTGCCTTCTACCTTTGCCGGCATGAAATTCATGCCCGGCGAACCGATGAAGTAGCCGACGAAGGTATGGCTCGGACGCTCGAAGAGTTCGGCCGGCGTGCCGATCTGCACGATCTCGCCATCGTACATCACCACCACCTTGTCGGCGAAGGTCAGCGCCTCCGTCTGGTCATGTGTGACATAGACCATCGTAAAACCGAACTGCTTGTGCAGCCGCTTCAGCTGCGATCGCAGCACCCATTTCATATGCGGATCGATAACAGTGAGCGGCTCATCGAAGAGAATCGCGTTCACATCCGAGCGCACCAGGCCGCGGCCGAGCGAAATCTTCTGCTTTTGGTCCGCCGTCAAACCGCGGGCGCGCCGCTTCGCCCAGTCTGCAAGATCAATCATCTCCAATATTTCGCGGACACGACGATCAACATCCGCCTCCGCGACCCCGCGGTTGCGCAAGGGGAAAGCCAGATTGTCATAGACGGTCATCGTGTCGTAGATGACCGGAAACTGGAATACCTGCGCAATATTTCGCTGCTGTGTTGGCAGGTTCGTGACATCCTGTCCATCAAACAGGATACGCCCTTCGGACGGCTGAATAAGGCCGGAAATGATATTAAGCAGCGAGGTCTTTCCGCAGCCCGAAGGTCCAAGCAGCGCATAGGCGCCGCCATCGTTCCACTCGTGATGCACTTCCTTGAGAGCGTAGTCCTTCTCGCTCTTCGGGTTCGGCCCATAGGCGTGTCGAATATGATCGAGGGTGATACGTGCCATGATCTTCTCCTAGCCCCTCTGCCTGGCAGTGGTGATCGCCTGGCCGTCCGCGCCGAATGCCATCAGATGGCGCGTATCGATGAAAACGGAGATGTCCGTGTCCGGGTCGATATTGTGAATGCCGTGCGCAAGCATGACCCAGCGGGTGTCGGCAAATTGCAGATGCACGAAACTTTCCGACCCGGTGATCTCCGAAATCTGGGTCCGTGCTGTCAGCCGCGCCGAATCATCCGTCTGGGCGGTGGGTGCAAGATGATGCGGGTGAAAAGCGATCGTTGCCGGCCCGTCCGGCACGTTCTGAAGATGCGGCGGCACGGCAAAAATCACAGCGCCGTCGCGCAGGAATTTGCCTGCCGATTTGACCAGATCAATAAAATTCAACGGCGGATCGGCGAAGGTTTTCGCCGTCGTCAGATCGATTGGATTGCGGTAGACCTCGATCGTCGGGCCGAACTGTGTGATCCGGCCCTCGTTGAGCGCAGCCGTATTGCCGCCTAGCAACAAGGCTTCGGAGGGTTCCGTCGTGGCATAGACGAAGATCGCGCCGGACTGGGCGAAGATGCGCGGCAATTCCTGCCGCAGTTCCTCGCGCAGCTTGTAGTCGAGATTGGCGAGCGGCTCGTCCATCAGCACAAGGCTGGCATTCTTGACAAGGGCGCGCGCCAACGCGGTGCGCTGCTGCTGACCGCCGGACAGATTGAGCGGCGTGCGATCGAGATAGGGCGTCAGCTTCAAAAGCTCTGCCGCCTTGCGCACGTCACGGTCGATCGTTGCGGCATCCTTGCCGGAGATGCGCATTGGCGACGCGATGTTCTCATAAACGGTCAGCGCCGGATAGTTGATGAATTGCTGGTAGACCATGGCGACGTTGCGCTTCTGCACCGGCATGCCGGTGACATCGGCGCCGTCGAAATGCACCGAGCCGCCTGTGGGACGATCGAGGCCGGCCATCAGCCGCATCAGCGATGTCTTGCCAGACAGCGTCGGCCCGAGCAGCACGTTCAGCGTGCCGCGCTCGAGAACCAGATCGGTCGGATAGATATGATAGTCCGCGCCCACCATCTTGGCGGCGTTTCGCAGTTCCAGCATTCCGATTCCCGTGCCTCCACGCAGCGGGGACCACACGTCGCCTTATCCGGCCATTGCCGGTATGGCAGCCATGTACTCCTCCAGTGACTGAGCCTGCTCCTTGGAAAGGCGCAGACCATCCTTTGTTCTCCTCCACAGCACGTCTTCGCCGTGCCGGGCCCATTCATGTTCGACGAGGTATTTGACTTCGGCCTCGTAGAGATCGCCGCCGAACAGCCGTCCAAGGTCCTCGGCCCCGCTGGCGTCGCCCAGCAGCATCTCGGCCTTGGTGCCGTAGCGGCGCACCAGTCGGCGAGCATGCGAATCCGTCAGGAACGGATAACGCCGTTTCAGCCTGGCGACCTCGGCCTCGTAACCCTTGACTGGAAAATCGCCGCCCGGCAGATGGCTATTTGCCGTCCACGGGGCGCCCTTGACGCCGATTGCGGCACCGATCTTTTCCA
The DNA here is from genome assembly GCF_000271845.1 of Rhizobium leguminosarum bv. trifolii WSM2297. Next base: position 1,310,127 of record NZ_JH719393.1, read on the forward strand.
GCGCATGTTCGGAAAGCCGGCGATAGGTGGTGAGCTTGCCGCCGAACACGTTGAGCAGCGGCGCAGCACTCCCCTCGCCTTCCAGCTTCAGCACGTAATCGCGCGTTGCCTCCTGCGCCTTCGAGGCGCCGTCGTCATAAAGCGGCCTGACGGCCGAATAGGTCCAGACGATATCCTCAGGTCTGACCGGCTCCTTGAAATATTCCGACGCCGCATTGCAGAGATAGACGGTCTCCTCCTCGGAGATCCGGACATCCTTGGGATCGGCGGTGTAATCGCGGTCGGTGGTGCCGATCAGCGTGAAGTCGCCCTCATAGGGGATGGCGAAGATGATGCGGTTGTCGGGATTCTGGAAGAAATAGGCACGCGGATCGTCGAACTTCTTCTTGACGATGATGTGGCTGCCCTGGACGAGGCGGACATGATGGGCTTCGTTCTGGCCGAAGGCGGAACGGATGACATGATCGACCCAGGGACCGGCGGCATTGACCAGCATCCTTGCCTGATGGCTGTCGTTATGGCCGGTGACCGTATCGGTCGTCTCGATCTGCCACAGGCCATTCTCGCGCCTTGCCGACACCACTTTGGTGCGGGGCATGATCGTCGCCCCCTTGTCGGCGGCGTCGCGGGCGTTCAGCACCACCATGCGGGCATCGTCGACCCAGCCGTCGGAATATTCGAAAGCTTTGGCAAACAGCGCCTTCAGCGGCTTGCCGGCCGGATCGCGGCGCATGTCGAGCACCGATGTCGCCGGCAGCAGCTTGCGGCCGCCGAGATGGTCGTAGAGAAACAGGCCGAGGCGGATCAGCCAGGCCGGGCGGATACCGCCCTTGTGGTAGGGCAGCACGAAGCGCAGCGGCCAGATGATGTGCGGCGCCATCGCCCAGAGGATCTCGCGCTCCATCAGCGATTCACGCACCAGGCGGAACTCGTAATGCTCGAGATAACGCAGGCCGCCATGGATCAGCTTGGTGGCGCCCGACGAGGTGCCGGAGGCAAAATCGTTCATCTCCGCCAGCGCCACGGAATAACCGCGGCCGACGGCATCGCGCGCAATGCCGCAGCCGTTGATGCCGCCTCCGATGACGAATATGTCGTGAATCTCCCGGCCCATTACCCCTCCGAGCCCAATGCCGATTTCGCATCGCACAAAACTTGCGCAATTGCGAAAGTAACAGCAGTTAAAACGAAAGAGATACGAATGTCAAACGAATGTTTGCCGCGGCTTGGCGACCTAGTGTGATCTTGCGTTCGTTTCGATCAGCTTCACATTATTTTCGAGGCAGAGATTGCGGATCGACGGCGCCGGACAGTGATCGGTGATGAAGGTATGAACCTGCGAAAGCTGGCCAATCCTGACCGGTGCTGTGCGCTCGAACTTGGTCGAATCGGCAACGAGAATGACATGCCGGGCATTGGCGATGATCGCCTGGGCGACCTTGACCTCACGAAAATCATAGTCGAGCAGCGCGCCGTCCATATCGATCGCCGACGCGCCGATCACGGCGTAATCGACCTTGAACTGGCGGATGAAATCGACGGCCGCCTCGCCGACAATGCCGCCGTCCGAGCCGCGCACGACCCCGCCGGCGATCACCACCTCGATCGCCGGCAGCAAGCGCAACCTATTGGCGACGTTGATGTTATTGGTGATGACCATCAACTCGTGATGATTGGCGAGCGCCTCGCCCACCGCCTCGGTCGTCGTCCCGATATTGATGAAAAGCGAGGCGCCGCTCGGGATCAGTTCGACCGCAGCCATGCCGATCGCCTGTTTCTCGGAAGCGGCGATCTGACGGCGCGCCTCGTATTTGACGTTTTCGGTGCCGCTCGGGAATGTGGCGCCGCCATGGATGCGTGTCAGCACCTGCGCATCGCAGAGATCGTTCAAGTCCTTGCGGATCGTCTGCGGCGTCACCGAAAAGCGGGAAGCGAGCTCCTCGACCAGGACCCTGCCGCTCGATTTCGCTATTGCGACGATTTCCGTTTGCCGGTCGGTCAAGAACATGAGCACGCACCTTTCGATCTACTTTCGTTTTAAAGAAAGTGAACGCCTGCGCAATGCCTATCTGTCACCTGCTCTCGGCATTTCAGCGGAACTCGCCCTTTTTGTCATGCAAAACTCATCACTTTAAACCTTGCGTCACGGACAACCTGGGGTAGCCAAGCCACGACGATATGCGGCTTTGCGATCAACGCAAGGATCGACGCCACCGGACGTATCCGCTCCGACGGGCCGCCAAGGAAGGTGACGGATATAATCAGGCGGACGAAGGACGCCGCTGTCGTGCGGCGTCCCATCCTTTACGCAGCTCTTGGACGATTAATTCCGCGGGCGGCCTCAACCATAATCCGCAAGCTGTCTGGCTCTTTCACTCCTTGGCGATAGAGCTGCACGAGAATGGCGGCGATGCGCTCGCCCTCCTCGGACGTCGGCTCCACTCCTGCTTCTGACGCGACGATGTCGAAAACACTCTGGCAGACACGCAGGTCGGCAGCGCCGAAGTAATCTGACTTATCGAAATCGGGGGCTTTCATCGTTTTTCCGCGGGCGACGCCATAGGATTCGCCCGCGTCCTCCATCGATCGACGCTTACGCGATCTGCTTCTCACCTTCGATCTGCAGGGGCACCTGTGTCGGCGCGCCATGGCCAATCGCGATCTTGCGTGGCTTCATCGCCTCCGGAATCTCGCGCTTCAGCTCGATGTGCAGCAGTCCGTTCTTCAGAGAAGCGTTTTCCACGCTCACATGGTCCGCAAGCTCAAAACGGCGCTCGAAGCCGCGCGTGGCGATGCCGCGGTGCAGGTATTCCACTTTGACGTCGTCGGCCTTGCCGCCCTTGACGAGAAGCACGTTTCGTTCCTGCGCGATGTCGAGGTCGCCATCCTCGAAGCCGGCGACCGCCATGACAATGCGGTACTCGTTGTCGCCAACCTTGATGATGTCGTAGGGCGGCCAGGCGTCGGCGGCCTGCAGGCGCTGCGGATTGTTGAGCAGCGAAAAAACACGGTCGAAGCCGATGCTGGACCGGTAGAGCGGTGCGAAGTCAAACTCGGTTCTCATGACCAAAACCTCCTAGAAGCGAGATGGAAAGGAACGCGGCGGAAACCTGCGTCCCCGGCTTTCGGCCCCCTTCTGGGCTGCCGACGGCATCGATTTGGTTTTCCGCATTTTCGGTTTCAAGATTGCCATTAGAAAATTTTCGATTTCGCGCTTTGTACGAACCGGACATCTCGTGAAGTCGGACGAACAATCTCTACGGGCATCGCCACGAAGGATTTCGGCAGACACGAAAATCGCGATATCGGATAGCCTGGAAGCTCGGGCGGCTGTCGCAGCTTTTAGGGAAGGACCCGATCGCGCACCTGCCCGAGAAGGTGGTCTGGCGAGAGCACGCTGGGGGATGTCGACCAACAAACACTCCCTTCTGGCAGCGTTCGCGGCCCCATCGGAAGCCTGGCAGGGCAGGTCGAGCCCCTGGCAGGACTAGATCGCCGGCAATCGCAGCGACCGCTCGCCGCCCGAGCGGCCATTATGATTTGGCGCATATCTCGCTTTGCGTCTTCCAACCAGACAGCATGCGCAAAAAGCGCCTCACGTCTGTGCTTGGCCGAGGAGCGCTAAGCAAACATATTGGGACCGATCTCCTCGCTAACTTCTATGATCACATCCGCAGGGACATTGTTCCTCCGGGCCGCGGCGAGAATGGCCTGCGTACTGGGCGCCTCGTAAAGGCAGTAAGTCTTTTTTCTGTCCGCGCTGAGGAACGAAAAAATCCACTTCACTCCTTCCTGATCGTTGATCAGGTTGATTTCCTCGACCCCCTCTTTCGATAGATCGAGTTGTTCTGCAAAGTTTCTTTCAATGATGTAGCGTGGCATGACGAGACCTTCCTCCCACCAAAGCAGCGAACTGTTGGTCTTAGTGCATCGTTGGCTTCAGTCGCTGTTGCAGCCGGACCATTCCCAGCTCGGCTGCGGTTGACCGGGCATCCTCGGATAGCAACATTGCTCTCTTTATCGCGGCCCGGCTACCTATTTTCATTAGCAAGTCTGCATAATCTGCCTGTGTGTGCGCGAGCCACGGCCGCGAGCCGATCGCCGCGTTCATTTCGAGCGCATGCTCAAAGTGCTCCGACGCTTTGTCGAATTCACCCAGCGCCGCTGCCAACACGCCCAGATAGCGGCTGGCCGCGCCGAAGCAAACGGTTGCCATACCGATCGTGACGGTCATCTCCTTGTAGTCGAGCATAAGCTTATAGAGGGTTTTGGCAGCGTCCGCGTCGCCGAGACCGGCGGCGACTTCTGTCAGGAACGAGAGGGACGCACTCCGCTTTCCGTCAAGCGGAAGGGCGAAGCGCGTGCGGGCAAGTTCGCTCAACCTTCGTTGGGCCGCATCCCGGTAGCCCAGGTCAAAGGCAACCAACGCAAAACCTGGCAGCCAGGTGCTTTCCTCCGGGTGTTCCTCAATCAACAGTTTCATGACCGGTGCGACCTCCGAGAGGCGGCTCTGCTCCCGTCGGATCGCGAACATCTGCATGCCGTAAACGCCCTCGGGCGCAGCGCCAAGGGTCTGCATGCCGAGCTTCAGCGCTTCTTCAGCAAGCTCTTCCGCAGCCGCGAACCTTCCATCGAGTATGGCCATCATCGCTCTTGCGATGCGAGCGTAGAACTGGACGTTGAGATGCTGCCGTTTGGTGCCAAGTTCGTCCAGCGCGTCAACCGCCCGATCGGCGCGAGCGCGATCCCCGAGCTCCGTGGAGACATAGGCGTCGACTGAAAGCGCTCGGCTTTGCACATCGTCGTCGTCGATCTCACCCGCGAGGCGTCTTATTTCATCTATGCGAGCGATCCGGTCGTTTCTCTCGCTAACGGACTTGACGGGTGCCGGCGTCAGGAATGGCAGTGCGGAAAGCTCCACGAGCGCAGTCTTGTCGCCAACTCGTCGGGCCAGTTCGATACCTTCACCATGGCACTTTGCGGCGTTCTTGCTGTCGCTCAGGTAGGTGTATGCCCGTGCAAGGCGGCTGAGAAGCTGACACCGTGAACTCTTATCCGCTGGTTCGACCATCTCGAGGGCTTCCTCAAGAAGCGGCACCGTTTCGGCAAGCGAATTCGAGGAGAGGAATTTGGAGCCGTCAAGACCAATCACCGCGCGCACAAAGGCTTGCGTGTCGGCCGCTTTGCGTGCCAATGGGGCGGCCAGCCTGTATTTCGCCAACGAATCCGTCATGCGACCCGCAGCGAATAGAGCGTCGCCGAGTTTCAGGATGGCGGTGAGCAGGTCCCTTTGCCGCTCAGGTCCTTCAGGCAACTGCTCTGCGATTGCCAAGGCATTCTGGAAATGGTCGACCGCCTCGTAGTTGGCTGATTGTGCGAGGGCGCGTTCTCCCGCCTTCATCCAGTAGGGGAGCGCGAGCTCGATCCGTTGCGCTTTCCCGTAGTGCTGGGCGATGAGCTCGGGCTGCGTGGCAGCGACATCGTCATACTGTTCGGCGAGCACCCTGGCGATCTTCTCGTGGAAATGGCGCCGGCGCCGCTTGAGGAGCGATTGGTAGGCCGCATCCTGAATGAGCGCATGTCGAAAAACGAGAGCATCGTGCAAGACGCCGCCTTCGACGACGATCTGGCTGGACTCGAGCTGGTACAGTGCCTTTTCGAGCGCCCGGTCGTCGACGCCTGTGATCTTGGAAAGAAGGCCCCGATCGAATTCCCTGCCTATGACGGCGGCAATTTGCGCGATTTCCTTGGCGGTCGTCGCCAAATGATCGAGACGTGTCATCAGCGAGCCTTGCAGGCTGTCCGGGATCTCTGCGTTAAGCGACGACGGTTTTCCGCTCTCCACGACCGAACGGGTCAACTCCTCGACGAACAGCGGCACTCCGTCCGTTCGCTCTGCAATCCTTTCGGCGAGCTGTTCGGGAATGTCGGAAGCCATGGATTTGATCAGCTCGCGCATCTGTTGTCTGGTCAGGCGCCCGACGGATAGCGTCGTCGCCTGCGCCAGGCCGCTTGCCCAGGCCGCGGTCCATTCCGGTCGATGGGTGACAACGACAAGGGCGGCGGCGCCGTGAAGCCGGCTCACGAGTTCTCTCAGCACTTCGCTGGTGGACGGGTCCATCCAGTGCGCATCCTCGAAAACCATGAGCACCGGTGCGATCCTCGCCGCACGCAGCAAACGGTTCACCAATGTGCGGACGAGAAGTTCCTTGCGCTGGTGGGCTGACAGATCCGGCGGCCTAAACTCGTCGCCGACGTCGAGCGACAGCAGCTCGGCATAGATCGCTCCAACTTCGGAGGGATTTTCGCCGTAGCGGCGAACCAGGGTGAGAAACTTTTCGACGCGCGTGTTCCGGTCATCAGCCGGCGAAAACGACGCGACACGGCTCAGTCGCTCGACGATCGGGTAAAAGGCCGATGTCACGTGATAGGGCGAACACTGCAATCGAATGAGTTCATGCTGTGTCTCTTGCAACTGCTCTTCGAAAGCCTCGACAAGGCGCGATTTCCCGATACCAGCCTCCCCCGACAGGAAGACCGCCTGGCCTTGCCCGGCCTTCGCCAACTCCCACCGGTCGAGCAGCATGCCGATCTCACTGACGCGGCCAACAAATTTCGAAAGCCCGCTCGCATGCGCGGCTTCGAAACGGCTATCCACCTCTCGCTGACCGAGAACTTCGAACAGCGCAATGGGCGAAGTGAAGCCTTTGAGCTCCCGCGTGCCAAGGCTATTGATTTCGAACGACTGCCCGGCGAGGCGTCGGGTGCTGTCGGAGACCACGATCTGACCTGGGGCGGCCGCCGCCTGCAGGCGTGCGGCCAGGTTTGGAGTGTCTCCGGCGATCGATGCACGTTCCTTCGCGCTGCCGTCGGTGTCGCCAACGACCACGCGCCCGGATGCGATGCCGATGCGAGCCTTCAATTGCTGCGCGTTGGGCGACTGCAGGGCGTCGACGGCGGCCATCGCCTCGAGGCCGGCCCGGATTGAACGCTCGGCATGATCCTCGTAGGCCATCGGCCATCCGAAATAGGCAAGCACGCCATCTCCGAGATATTTGGCGACGTAGCCCCCGAAGCGCGTGACGGCGCCGGCGACGCTCTCCTGATAGCGGCGGGTCAACTCGTGCATGTCTTCCGGGTCTAACTGCGCTGACAGCGCTGTCGACCCGACCAGGTCGCAGAACAGCACGCTAAGCAATCGCCGGTCAACCGCAGCTTCGGATACAGCAGTGGCCGAGGCAGGAGGCTGTTCGTCGGAACCTTGATGCGCAAGCCGGTCTATGGCAGCCAGAATAATCTTCCGATGCCCAAGCGAGACGCCGAGTTCCTGGAGGTCGGATTCGGCAAGATGAGGCAGCGCTCTCAGATCGACGTCATTCTCGATGAAGGCGTCGGCGTACTTGCCGAGACCGAGTTGACCTAGCCAATTCTCAATCGTCTGCATCGACGTTGATCCCGCTCCACCGTTCTCAAAAATACCACGAACGCCGGCATCGTACCACGCTGTGCGCAGGAGCTGTTCGTTTTGACGGGTATCGAGGAGGTCTAAACGCCGTGATCGTTGACCGGGCCGCGTCTTGATCCCATTTATGTGCGAATGGCGAAAAACAAGAAGACTGAAACTCCTGCGCTTGTGGAAACGTGGACGCTACCGCCCGCGGCCACTCTAGGCTCTTCGGTGCGCGCCAAGGGAATCCTCTTGGAAATCCGTGCGCGCCTCCCGTCGTCCCTGCGAAAATCGCTCGACATCAGCGGGAGGGTTTTCACGCTGACAATGCCTGAAAGCATGAGGAATGAGTTTCGTCATGCCTCGGCGGTAATTGCGAAATCGCTCGAAGGCATCGAAAGCCTGCCGGTCATCCCGCGCGAAATCGAGGACATCCTCACGATCTCAACGACCGAGAGACGCCGCTGGCTGGAGGACGGCCGCCTGCCCAGCGCCGGGACGCGAACGGTAAAGCTTCGCGGCCGCGCCAGGCAGATCACCTTCCATGTCTTCGAACCACGGATGGTCGAGGACCTGCTCGACCGGGGCGCTGTCGAAGAGTGGCGTGAGAAGGACACCGCGGCCGCCACGGAGAATAGGCGGAGGGCGGCCTACAAGGCAAAGCTGACGCGTTCACTGAAGAAGGACCGTAAGACGACTGCGGCATCGCCAGACCTCGCCGAAGAAGCCTCCGCGAAGCTACGGGGTTGGGAAGAGTTTGGGCGGGACGGGCTGCTCCGCTAGGTCTGGGCGAGACCTGATACCGTCCCGCGGCGAATTTGCGTCTATCGCTTCCGCATCACGTTGACGACGAGCACGCCGAGGATCGCCATAACGCCGCCGACAGCACCGAGCACCGTCGGCGTTTCGCCCAGCCAGACGAATCCGATCAGCGTTGCGACCGGCGGGACGCCATAGAGGAAATTCGAAGCGCGGGCGGCCGACAGCCGCTTCAATGCGATCGCCCAGGTGAGATAGCCGATCGCCGTCGGGAAGATGACGAGATAGGCGACACCCCAGTTCACTTCAGCCGGTGCGGCGGCCAGCGCCAGGATCGTCGCGGGAACGGCCGGAAACAGCGGCACGGAACCGATCAGCAGGATCCAGGCGGTGACGGCCAGTGCGGGCAGCCGCCCGAGCAGCGGCTTCTGCAGCACGCTGGCGATCGCCGAGCAGAGCGCTGCACCAAGGATCATCACGGCGTTCGGATCGAGCTTGAAGCCGTCATCCGAGGCAACCGCGATCAGCGCCACGCCGCCGAAGGAAACCGCAGTGCCCGCCCAGCCCCAGCGACCGAAGCGCTCGCCGAGCGCGAACGTCGCGATGAGAGCGGTGAAGACCGGCATGGTGTTGATGATGAAGCTCGCCGGCCCCGCCGCAACAGTCTGCTCGCCGGTGTTTAGCAGAACCGCATAGGCGGCGATGAAGAGCACGGCGGCAATGGAAAGGCGGACGAAATCGCGTTTTTCCGGCATCGGCCGGTAGATGGCGAGATAGATCAGCGCAATGGCGCCGGCTGCCACATAACGCGCCGTCGCTAGTTCGATCGGCGTCAGCGGTCCGAGACAGATGCGGATCACCACGAAGGAGGACGCCCAGAAGAGGATGGTGACGACGATCGCCGCAAAGGCCACCAGGTCGAACTTGCCTTGCTCTTTCGCCGAAATCGGTGCGCTTGCAGCCATGCTCATTTTCGCCTCCATATGTGCCTGCGCCAATGGATAGGCCTTCGATGCGTGCTTGAAAAGCATCGCAATCGATGATCAAATGTGCCTATGGTTCACAGCTCACCGGTTCTGCCGCCCCTAGACACGCTCGAGACCTTTGCCCGCGCCGCCCGGCTCGGCTCGTTTTCTGCCGCGGCCGAGGAAAGCGGCATCACCCATGGCGCGGTGTCGCGGCAGGTGTCGCGCCTCGAGCGCTGGATGGGTGTGCGCCTGTTTGCCCGCGAGCCCCGCGGCGTTCGCCTGACGCCGGAGGGCATGCGGTTTTTCGCGCGGGCGGAGGAAGCGCTTGCCCTGCTCGGCAATAGCGGCGAGCGCTGGCTGCCTCGTCGCAACAAGGCGGTGGTGCGTCTTTCGGTAACGCCCTCCGTCGCCTCGTTGTGGCTGTTTCAACGTCTGCCGAAGCTCGAAGGGAACGAGTTGCATGTCGAACTGACGCTCGAACACCGGCTGGCGGATTTCGGCGAAGGCACGGACCTTGCCATCCGCTGCGGCAAGGGGCCGTGGGCCGGCGTGCGCGCCCTGCCGCTCTGGCAGGAGAAGTCGTTTCCGATCGCCGCCCCGGTGTTGGCGGAACGGCTCGGCCAGCGTTCCGACGCTCTTTCGCTGCTCGATCTGCCGATCCTCCACGATTCGAATATCGAAGGCTGGCGCCGCTGGCTTTCCCGCGAGGGCGTCGACTATATTCCGCGTGGCCAGGACCGGCGCTTCGAGGACTATAATCTGGTGATCGATGCCTGCGCGCAAGGGCTCGGCATTGCGCTCGCCCGGCCGCCGTTATCGGATGCAGCGTTGGCGACCGGGCGCGTTGTTGCCGTGTCGGAGCGCACACTCGACTATCATGTGGCCTTTCATCTGATCCGGCCGGACGATGCGCTGAGAAGCCCGGCCATCGAATTTGCCGGCCGCTTCCTGCGCGAGGCCGGCCATGACGAGGCGACGATTGCCGCCTTTACGGCGCCCGGCCGCGCGAAAGCGTAAGCCACATGCGGGGCGGCATTCGCTGCTCGCTACTCGGTTGGAAACTGCAGGCGCATTTCCTTCGCCAATTCGAAACCGACGGTCCGATAGACTGGTTCGCCGGCATCCGAGGCATGGAGGACAGCGGTGGTGCAGCCGATCGATTTCAGATAGTCGGCCGCCTTGCTGGTCAGCGCCTGCGCGATGCCGCGCCGGCGGAAGGCGTCCGCAACATAGACGGACCAGATGTAACCGTGCAGCCGCTGTTCTTCCCGGATGATTTCGGGAAACGGCGATTGGTGCAGCTGGCAGGATACGGAACCGGCGATTTCACCCTCGACGACGGCAAGGAACGTGGCCAGGCGGCGCTCTGCGCGGCCGCTTCTGATGAAAGACAATATCCGCGTGGCCGCATCCGGCCGGTAGTGCTCCGGTGGCGTGCCGTAGCTGTCCCAGATCTTCAAATAGTGCCCCACCAGGACTTCGTCCTCGCCGGGCGTTGCCATGCGAATATCCATCATCTCAATCCGGCTTGGAGCAGCCAAAAACGCTCGGCGTTTTGCGTAAGACAAACAGATAGAGCATTTCGATGACTTGAATAAAGCAAAATGCTCTCGGTATGAAAGGTGAGAAATCGAACCTCGGAGGAGGTGACGCCCCCGCCGCGGCGCGGCAGGGAGCGTCAAAAGATAGATCAATTCGCTGACGTCAGCGTCATCGATGCGCTGCCGGCGGCAACATTGAGGCCGAGCTGGCCGGTCAGGCTGACCGTCTGCAGATGAATCGAGCCCGAGGTACCGCCGACCAAAAGATTGGCGCCGACGCCGGCGCCCAGTGTCGCTTCGGCGGTGGCGCCGACATAAAGGCCGGCGAGCGATCCGCGATGATAACCGGCCGTCGGCGCAAACACGGCCCAGATCAGCCGGCTGCGCGTGGTGAAACCGAGATCGATGCCGAGTTTTCTCACTTCGCCGGTATAACGATCCGTGAGCTCGTTGCCGACGGTCGACTGGAAGATGCAATCGGCCTCCTTGGAGGAACCGAGCACATAACCCGTGCCGCCGCCGATATCGCAGGTGAGGTAACCGATCTTCACGCCGTTGCGCAGGTCCGGTTCTTCATAGGTCCTGGTGACCGGGTCGGCGGCGTTGACCGCCGCCGCGCCGATGAGGCTCAACGATACCGCGGCAAACGCCGTCGCAAAAGTCTTATTCATAAGTGTCTCCTTCTCAAATCGTGACGGGAGCAAAATACCCGGCTACTCGCCACCAGATTCGGCTACAGATAACCGGCGGAACCGCAAAACGATCCGGAACCGGCATCCTTTTCGCATCGCCTGTCGAAGTGCCATGGGAGGGCACAAGCGACAAACATGCCTACGGTTCAGCCCCATTGGGACATTTCGAAGGCACTAATTCACGTCATCCGGTTATTTCATGATGTTGTCAGGAATGGTTGCCGGAAAGGCACGCTTGCGATGGGCCTCGTCTTTCCGACCAGATTGCGAGCGCCCTGTTGCCCATTGCGATCGATGGCCGCGCAGGTTGCCATCCGGTGTCTATAGCTGTACTATTTGGAAATATTCTCCCTGCTAGACTGTAACGGCGGGAGAAATGGCATGACTGCTTTGCACTGCCACAGAATGTCCGGTTGCTTTCCGGAATTCTCCTTCTGTTCGAACAGAAATAAAGTCTGAATTCCAGAGATATAATCAGGCGATATTTTCGCAGGGACCGAACAATCGTACACCCACCGATCTCTATTGCAGATGGCGGGTATATTTATCGGGAGGGAAACATGCGCATACGCACGACAAACATCATGCTGGCGGGATGCCTTGCCGTCTCCGGCTGCCAGTCCGGACCGACATCACAGGCGGTCTCGGATCACAATTCCGAATTCGGCTGCATTGCGGGAACCGTCGGCGGCGCGATTGTCGGCGGCCTGATCGGCAGTACGATCGGGGCTGGAACCGGGCAGGTGCTTGCGATCGGCGCCGGCATAGGCGGCGGCGGTTTCGTCGGCAATCGTCTGGCTTGCCGATAATTGGGGCCGATAATGGGGGAAGGATATCAAGCGATGAAAACCCTGGCTTTCGCGACGACACTCATCCTGTGCCAATGCCTTGGGGCAGCAGCACAACAACAGCAGCCCGGATCGATGTATCAGGGCCAGATGGACCGACTCGACGGCAATGCCAGCAAGACGGTCGATCGCTCCGAATACGAAACCTTCATGGGCACGGCGTTCGGAAGCCTCGACAAGAACAAGGACGGCAGCCTGCAGTCCGATGAGACGGTTCAGATCCTGACAGTCGAGCAATTCACTTTGACCGACACCAACCACAATGGCGGCATCAGCCGAAGCGAATTCATGCAGCGGGTCATGGCGGATTTCGCCACAGCCGACCATGACCGTAACGGAAACCTCCAGTGAGAACGGCGGCAAAACGGATGCGGCAATAAAGAAAAACCCGGCGATGTGTTCGCCGGGTTTTTATACTTATTCTATTCGCACTATACTCTGCGCATAAAGCGCATAACGAGCGATACGACGAACAGCACCAGGAAAATGAAGAACAGAACCTGGGCAATAGAAGCTGAAGCCCCTGCTATACCGCCAAATCCGAGGACGCCGGCTATCAAGGCCACAACGAGAAACACCAGAGCGTAATAAAGCATCGCAATCTCCTTTTACGTTGCTGCGGAGATAACGGAGGTCGCCCCATTTGGTTCCCTGTCCCTCTCAGGGCCGGCGCATGCAACGTCGCATCGGCCCGGTTCAGCCAAAATGGAAGGCGCCGCTGACCATCCGGTCACCTTCGTTCGGCTCGGGAGGCTCGGCGGCCTCGAGATAGGCCTTGAGCGGCCCGGTCAGGACGAACCAGATGCTTGCCCCCAGCATGAAACAGGCCCCCGCCGGATCGTCGATGCGGGCGATGAAGGGAAGGCAGGCAGAGCAAAACAGGACGATGATCCGCACCGACCACTCCGCCTCACGTTTGGCGATGGCGCGGGCTCTCAACGACTTGTATTCCCGGGCGCCGTAGCCGCCTCCGCTCGCCCTCATCACCGAAAGCAGTTTTCGCGCGGAGGGCAGCGCCAGCATGACCAGCGCGGCAACACCGAGGGCAAAAGGTTTGCCGGCCAGGACCTGTCCGCTCGCGATCAGGAGAAACGAGAGCACGACGAGATTCCAAGTCGGCTCCAGCAGCTCCGGCGGTTGCCGCGTGCGAAGATGCCAGCTCCGCAGCAAGCCCGCCGCGCCGTGCAGTAGCGGCTGATCGATATAGCGATTGATCCAGTCCATGCTGATGCGCCCGTCCCCGATTGCATGAAGAGGGCTCCGAACACCACGGAATTTGGTCATCATCGTGGCAATAGCCGCCGAATTCGCTCTTCACGTGAAGGAAGCGGCTTGCCAAGGTCTTCGATGCAACATTTAGCGCAGTTCCTGTGCGACCTCCCAGACGTGGCCGGACGGATCCGCAAAGGCCGCCGTGCGGCGGCCCCATGCACGATCGATCGGCCCGTTGAGCAGCGTCACGCCAAGCCTGCGCAGCTCGGCGCAGACCGCATCGACATCGTCGACCTTGACCGTCAGCAGCACGCGACTGCCCGAGCCGAATGCCGCCACCGGCGAGGGCTCGACCAGCTGCGGCGCTTCGGTCCCCCGGAGCAAATTGACCATCGTTCCCGAAAATTTCAGCACCGAGCAGACGTCGTCCTTATAGACGACATCGGCGGCAAAGACCTTTTGGTAAAACGCCCTGGCCTCGTCGATGTCGTCGACGAACAGAGTGATGACTTCGATCCTATCCAGCAGCATGACCATTTCTCCTCCGCTGCTCCGACTGTCCAACCGATATCGTTGGCCGGCTCATTGCTGGTCGCTTCGGCGCCGAGGGTTTCGACATGCCGCATAAAAATAATGTCAGCTCCTGAGACCGGGCGCCTCGTGCCCGGTGCGCGCCACATATTCGGTATAGCCGCCGCCATACTGATGGATGCCCTCCGGCGTCAGCTCCAGCACCCGGTTGGAAAGTGCGGCGAGGAAATGCCGGTCATGCGAGACGAACAGCATGGTGCCCTCGTATTGCGCCAGGGCCTTGATCAACATCTCCTTCGTGTCGAGGTCGAGATGGTTCGTCGGCTCGTCGAGCACCAAGAGGTTCGGCGGGTCGAACAGCATCATCGCCATGACCAGGCGCGCCTTCTCGCCGCCCGAAAGCACGCGGCACCGCTTCTCGACATCGTCGCCGGAAAAGCCGAAACATCCGGCGAGCGCCCGCAAAGGCCCCTGCCCCGCTTGCGGAAACCGGTCTTCCAGCGATTGGAATACGGTGTGCTCGCCGTCGAGAATATCCATGGCATGCTGGGCGAAATAACCCATCTTGACGCTGGCGCCGAGAGCGACGCTGCCTTTATCAGGCTCGGCGGTACCCGTCACCAGCTTCAGCAGTGTCGACTTGCCGGCGCCGTTGATACCCATGATGCACCAGCGTTCCCGCCGCCGCACCATGAAATCCAGCCCCTCATAGATGCTTCGGCTGCCATATTTCTTGTGCACGTTCTTCAGGCTGACCACATCCTCGCCGGAGCGCGGCGTCGGCTGGAATTCGAAGGCGACCGACTGCCGGCGCTTGGGCGGCTCCACCCGGTCGATCTTCTCCAGTTTCTTCACGCGGCTCTGCACCTGCGAGGCATGCGAGGCGCGCGCCTTGAACCGCTCGATGAATTTGATTTCCTTGGCGAGCATCGCCTGCTGGCGCTCGAACTGGGCCTGCTGCTGCTTTTCGTTCTGCGCCCGCTGCTGCTCGTAGAATTCGTAATCGCCCGAATAGGTCGTCAACGTGCCGCCGTCGATCTCGATGATCTTGGTGATGATGCGGTTCATGAACTCGCGGTCGTGCGAGGTCATCAGCAGCGCGCCTTCGTAGCCTTTCAGGAATTCCTCCAGCCAGATCAGACTTTCGAGATCCAGATGGTTGCTCGGTTCGTCGAGCAGCATGACGTCGGGTCGCGCCAATAGAATGCGGGCGAGCGCCACGCGCATCTTCCAGCCGCCCGACAGCGCCCCGACATCGCCGTCCATCATCTCCTGGCTGAAGCTCAGGCCCGCGAGCACTTCGCGGGCGCGTCCTTCGAGCGCATAACCGTCCAGCTCCTCATAACGCGCCTGCACCTCGCCATAACGCTCGATGATCTTGTCCATGTCGTCGGCCTGCTCGGGATCGGCCATGGCCGCCTCGAGCTCGCGCAAATCGCCGGCAACGACGCTGACCGGGCCGGCGCCATTCATCACCTCGGCAACCGCACTGTGACCCGCCATCTCGCCGACATCCTGGTTGAAGTAGCCGATGGTAACGCCCTTCTCGCAGGAGACCTGCCCCTCATCGGGCTGCTCCTCGCCGTTGATCATCCGGAAGATCGTTGTCTTGCCGGCGCCGTTCGGGCCGACGAGACCGATCTTCTCGCCTCTGTTGAGCGCTGCAGACGCCTCGATGAAGAGGATCCGGTGACTGAGCTGTTTGCTGATGTTCTCGATACGAATCATGATGTGCGCTGGGCCTAGGGGGAAAGTTTTCGGCGCCCTTATGCCATGCATGGAAATGCCGGGATAGGCCCGTTTCAAAGCCTCTCGATCTGTCGAGCCGGATTGGCTAAGATTGTCGCCTCCGCCGAAGGGAATTCGTGCCAATGAGCGTTCGTCCGCCGCAATCCTTCAGACAATCGCAGCAGGATAGAAACGGCTTCAACGTCCTCGAATACGAGTTGATGGCGGAACGCGCCGACTCGCTCGGCCGTCACGGGCTGAAGGTGGAGGCGGCGATTGCCAACCTGAAAGCCTGGACTGCGGAGCGCCAGAGTGCCGAAGACCGCGAGATGCTTCTCAATGCAGCCTCCGACGCCGTCTGGGCGTTCTTCATCCAGCGCGAAATCTGCGGGCTGCGCAACAATCGCGATGCCATTCAGCGCTATGGCATCCCGAAAGAGGTGATCGCAAGATTGGGTGCGATCAGGAAATAGCGTCCGACCGACACATGGTCGCCGTCACCACTGCCTTCCACCTATTGGTGGAAATCCCCGGTGCGGGAAGGTATGGCTTGGTAGCGAACCAGCGCGAAAGGGAATTGCGATGCCAACCTTAATCCGGATCGGCAATCAGAATCTCACCGTCGACGTCTCTCCCCTCGGCGCCGAGATGCAGGCGCTCACATCAAGCGACGGACGCTCCTGGTTATGGACAGGCGACGCCGCCTTCTGGACCGGGCGCTCGCCAATCCTGTTTCCAATCGTGGGCAAGGCCCCGGACGACAGGATCACGATCGACGGCACCGTCTACCCGATGGCGCAGCATGGTTTTGCCCGCCGGAGCGAGTTTAGGCTTGCAGCATCCACGGAAACGATGTGCCGGCACGAATTGGTCGCCTCGGAGGCAACCCGGGCGGTGTATCCGTTCGACTTTCAGCTGACTTTGGAGCATGCGGTCGAGGGACGCGCCTTGACGGTGACAGCAGAGGTTGCCAACCGCGACCAAAAGGCGATGCCGTTCGGGCTCGGCTTCCATCCGGCCTTCGTCTGGCCGCTGCCCGGTGCTGCCGGGCGCGCCCATACCGTCACGCTCGACAATGAAGCCGAACCGAGGCTCGTACGGCTGGAGGGTGGCCTTATCAATCCTGCAACGCTGCCCTCCCCGTTCAATGCCGGTCGGCTGGTACTGGATCACGCAATGTTCGACCAGGATGCGATGATCTTCCCGCAAGGCGCAGGCGAAGGGTTGCGCTACGGCGCCGAAGGTGGGCCGAGCTTGCGGTTTGGCTTCAAAAACCTGCCCAATCTCGCCTTGTGGACCAAGCCGGGCGCGCCCTTCATCTGCGTCGAGCCTTGGCATGGAACGGCTACAGAGGCCGGAGGTTCGAGCGAGCTGTCGAAACGTCCCTCCACCACCATCCTGGCGCCGGGTGGCGTGGCAAGCTTCGCCTTTACCGTCGAGATTCCGCAATAGCCTTCACAAAAAGAGCTCTCCTTCGCGGCGAAGGAGGGCTTTTCTCTGTCATGCTTCTTCTGTTGCGCTTACCCGGAATCTTAGCAGGGGCCGACCTTAGTGGGCGCCGGCGCCGCCACCCGCGCGTGGCTTCTGGGCAAAGAGCAGAGCAATGGCAGCAATGGCAAGCACAGTCCCGATAACGGCGAAGGTATCGCTGAAGCCCATGCTGAGGGCCTGGCGTTTGACGATCTGCCCAAGCGCCACGACAGCTTTCTGAGCTGCGACCGCGTGGTCGGAGACGCCGTGAGACATGAAGTAGCCCGTCACCTGGTCGAGACGGTTGCGGACTTCGTCACGGCCGAGTGTCACCGACTGGCCGATGATGTTGGAGTGGAACTGCTCGCGTTTGGTCAGCACCGTGCCGAGCGTTGCCGTTCCGACCGCGCCGCCGAGATTGCGCAGCATGTTGGTCAGGCCCGAGGCGGCGGCCGCGTCAGTGGCTGCGATGCCGGCGGTGGTGATGGCGGTGATCGGCGTCAGCACCAGCGCCTGGCCGATGGCGCGGACGATATTCGGGATCCAGAACTGGTCGCCGGCGGTATCGGCCGAAAGCATCACGTTCATGAAGCAGCTGATCGCGAAGATCGAGATGCCGAGGAAGCCGATGTAACGGGCATCGAAGCGCTTCATCATCATCGGCACGAGCGGGATGAGCAACAACTGCGGCAGGCCGGTCCAGGCCAGCACATTGCCGATCTGCTCGGCATTGTAGCGCTGCACCTGCCCGAGATATTGCGGCAGGATATAGACGCTGCCGAAGAGAGCGACGCCGACCAGCACGTTGACGGCAACCCCAATGCCGAAATTACGCTGCTTCAACAGGCTGAGCTTGACCAGCGGCTTCTTGACGGTCAGCTCGATCCAGATGAAGGCAGCGAGGAAGACGAAGGCAAGGATGCTGAGCTTGACGATGAAGGGCGAGGAGAACCAGTCCTCCTTGTTGCCTTCTTCCAACACCGTCTGCAGCGCCGAAAGCCCGATCGCCATGGTGATGATCCCGGCCCAGTCGCCTTCCTTCAGAAGGTGAAGCTGCATCGGCTGCTTGTCCAGTGTCAGGGCGAGGGCGGCCGCCATCATCAGGCTCGGAATAGTGTTGATGAAGAAGATCGTCTGCCAGCCGTAATTTTCTGTCAGGTAGCCGCCGATCGTTGGGCCGATGGCCGGAGCAAAGGTGACCGAAAGCGCGAAGATCGCAAGGCCGAGCGGCTGTTGGCCCTTCGGCAGCTTAGTCAGCACCATGGTGAAGGCCATCGGGATCAGCACGCCGCCGGCAAAGCCCTGCAGGCCGCGCAGAACGATCATCGTACCCAAGTCATGGGCGAAGGCACAAGCCATCGAGAAGATCGGGAATAGGATTGCGTTGACGAGGATATAGCGGCGGAACGAGAAAACGTTGCTGAAATACGCCGTCAGCGGAATGACGACAATCTCGCCGATCAAGTAGGAGGTGGAGATCCATGCGCCGTTATCGACGCCCGTTCCGATGCCGCCCTCGATGTCGAGGAGGGAGGCATTGGTGATCTGGATGTTGAGGATTGCCATGAAGGCGCCGATCATGCCGGCGAGAACGGCGATCCATTCCCTGGTGCTGGCGCGCGGCTGCGACGTGGCTGAGGCTGTTGCTGCGATGGTGGACATGACACGAACTCCTTGTCCCCGGCCTAGCTGCGGTCGTTCTTGGTATCGATACTCGGCTGGACGGACATGCCCGGGCGCAGGTCGCCACTGAGCGCAGCGTCGCCATCGAGCACTATTTTGACCGGGATGCGCTGGACGACCTTGGTGAAGTTGCCAGTGGCGTTGTCAGGCGGCAGCAGGGCGAATTCCTGGCCGCTTGCCGGAGCGAGACTGTCGACACGGCCGTGATAGGTACGGCCTGGGAAGGTATCAACCTCGATCTCCACCGGTTGGCCGGCGCGGACGTCGGTGAGCTGCGTTTCCTTGTAGTTGGCGATCACATAGACCGCGCTCGTCGGCACGACCGACATCAGCTGGGTACCGGCCTGGACATACTGGCCGACCCGTAGCGTGCGGTTGCCGACGGTGCCGTCAACGGGTGCTGTGATCGTTGCATAGGAGAGGCTCAGCTCGGCCTGATGCTGGACGGCCTGGCTGCGGGCAAGCGCAGCCTTCGCCTGGGCAAGCTCGGCGTTCAGAAGATCGACCTGCTTGACGGCGGCGTCGAGCGAAGCGCTGTCGCGAACGATGGTGGCCTGAGCTGCGGCGATGGCGGAAGCTGCCTGCTGCGCCGTCTGCACCGGGGCATAACCGCTGGTCGCAAGATTGGCGTAACGCTTGTTGTTCTGTTCGGCAAAGGTCTCGTTGGCCTTGTCGACTTCGACGGTGGCGCGGGCAGCGGCAATTGTCGACTGCTGAATGTCGAGCGACGCCTGCTTTGCATTGAGCGTCGCCTCAGCTGCTGCGACATCGGCCTTGGCCTGATCGAGGGCGGCGCGGAAATCGCGGTCGTCGATGCGAGCAAGCGCCTGACCGGCCTTCACCGCCTCGTTGTCCATGACGAGGACTTCGGCGAGATAGCCCGAAACCTTCGGTGCGACAGTCGTGTTGTCGGCCTTCACATAGGCATCGTCGGTCGAGATGTGGAAGCGCCCGACCGTCCAATAGTCATGGCCATAATAGGCGCCTGCGGCGATCAGGGTGACAGCGGCTGCGCCCAACAGCAATCCGCGACCACGGCGCTTTCGAGCGGGCGGCTCCGAAACGACGGCAGCCTCAGCAATGCGGGGTGTGTTGCCGGCGTCAAGGGTTGTCGGCGCGGCTTCCGCTGTGGTTTCTGTGGCAGGTGCGTTGTTGTTCAGAGCCTGCAGCGTTTTGATGGACATTGTCTCTCTCCTGGGAGTGGTCGCTGTCGCTATCGGCCGCGGCCTTTGAATTCGGGTGGAATGCACTTTAGGAAACTTGATATTTTCCAAAATATGTATTAGAAAATGGATGTCAACCGGAATTTGGAAAATTATCATGGTCCAAAATCACGAAATCGAGAAGAGGCCGCGAGGCCGACCGCAAGTCCGCTGCGACGAGGATACGAGAGGCGTGATTATCGAGGCGGCCAACAGCCAATTTCACGAGAATGGCTATGCGGCGGCAAGCATTGCCGCCATCGCCCAGGAGGCGGGCGTCTCGACCAAGACGCTCTACCGCCTGTTTCCGACCAAAGCGGATCTCTTTTCGGAGATGATCACGGAGCGGACCGGGCGCTTTCTCATGGCGCTTGACCCAAGCACACTCGCCGTCACGGATCTCAGGCAGGGGGTGGAGCGCATGCTGATGGCCTATGGCATGCTGACGCTCTCGCTGGACACGATTACCATGACCCGGCTCGTCATCAGCGAGTCCGACCGTTTTCCCGAGATCGCCAATAGCTTCTATGAGAAGGCCATCGTCAGGACCAACACGCTGATGGAGGACTGGCTCCGCAAACAGATCGACCGCGGGCTGATAACACTTGACGATCCGCACGCCGCCTGCGGCATGCTGCGCGGCATGATGATCATGGAGCCGCAGCGCGCGGCGATGCTGCGCCAGGAGCAGCCGCCGAAGATCGATGCGATCGCAGCGCGGGCGAAGATGTGCGCCGATCTATTTTTGAAGGGCTGCGCGCTCTGAAGTGCTGCTCGAGCTCCAGAGCGCGATAATATCTGCCGACGAGCGGCCCCGGGACGCCTTCAGTTCGGCGGGGCACCCAGCGCATGCAGGATGCCGCGGAGTTCAGCAAGGCCGCGCATGCGGCCGATGGCAGGGTAACCCGGCGTGACTGTTTTATCGAGATCGTCGAGCATGCGGTGACCATGGTCCGAGCGGAAGACGATTGTGTCTTGCGCGCTGCGGCGGCGGTCTTCCGCAACCAGTTCCCGGAGAACCGCGACCATGTCGACGTCGCCTTCGAGATGCGCGCTTTCATGGAACGTCCGGCCGTCGCCCTCGCGCGTCGTGGCGCGCAAATGGGCGAAGTGGATGCGCGAGGCAAAGCGCCGGGCGATCGCTGGCAGGTCGTTCTCGGCGCGCACGCCGAGACTGCCGGTGCAGTAACACATGCCATTCGCTGCCGACGGCACCGCGTCGAAGAGAGCGGCATAATCATCGGCGGTCGAGGCGATGCGGGGAAGGCCGAACAGCGAACGCGGCGGATCGTCGGGATGCAGCGTCAGCTTGACGCCGCGCGCTTCGGCCGCCGGCGTCACCGCCTCCAGGAATTCGATCAGATGCCGGCGCAGCTTTGCGGCGTCGATTCCGCCATAGGCGACCAGCTTTTCCCGGAAGGCCGGAATGGTCAGAGGCTCGGTGGTCGAACCCGGCAGAGCCGACGTAATGATCCGGGTGATCTCGGCAATCTCCTCCTCCGACATCGCCTCGAAGACGATACGCGCCCGTTCGCGGTCTTCCGCGGAATAGTGCTGTGCCGCATCCGGCCGTTCCAGAATGAAGAGATCGAAGGCTGCGAAACGCTCATGATCGAAGCGCATGGCCGTGGCGCCCGTCGGCGTCACGAAATCGAGTTCGGTGCGGGTCCAGTCGACGACAGGCATGAAATTATAGCAGACGATCGGAATGCCGCAGGCGGCGACCGCTTCGAGGCTGGCGATCCACGCCTCGATTTCGGCCTTCGCCTCCCCGCCCTTGCGCTTGACGGCATCGGGGATCGGAATGCTTTCGACCACCGACCAGACGAGCGGCGAACGATCGCCCGGCGTCGTCTCGATCAGCGACTGGCGCTCGCGCACTTCCTTTTCCGTCCAGGCCCTGCCGATCGGCACTTGGTGCAGCGAAGAGACGATATTGGTTGCGCCCGTCTGACGAACCTCATCCAGCGTCACCGGCGCTTCCGGTCCGAACCATCTCCAACCTTGCCGCATGCTTGTTCCTTCCCTCGCTTGTCGTTTCGTGTTCGGTCCTGCCGTCAGCAGAAATAGTCGGGGTAGCGCGAGCGCAGCTCGTCGACATCGGGAATGACGGCGCTCAGGTGATGGACCATCGCATCACGTGCAGCCGTCGCATCATGGGCGGCCAGCGCATCGCGGATAGTCATATGTTCGTGCACTACATTGTCCATCCGCGCCAGCACCGGCAGCGTCAGCCGCCGCGCCCGGTCGATCTGCACCTTGACCGTCTTCAGGATCACCCAGATGCCGGGATAACCTGATATCTGGGCGATCGCTTCGTGAAAGGCCTCGTCCTCTTCATGGAAGCTCGAGCTATCCCCAGTCGCAGCATGGGACCGCTGCCGGGCGATGATGGCATCCAGGCGGGCAATATCGGCGGCGGTGGCGGTCAGAGCCGCAGTCTCGACCGTCGTGCCTTCGAGCGCCTTGCGAATGACGACCGCCTCGGGGATTGCCGAAACCGGCACCCGCGACACGACAGTGCCCGACTGCGGATAAATATCGACCAGCCCGCCTTCGGAAAGCCTGAGCAGTGCCTCACGCACCGGTGTGCGGCTGACGCCGAAATCCTCAGCGATGCGTTTTTCCTGCAGCGGCATGCCAGGCGGCATCCGCAGGGAGACGATATTGGCATGCAGGCGCTCATAAATGGCGCCGGCCGTGGTGACCCGGCGCAGCCTGCCGCCGATGTCTTGCGACGGGATGATCAAAACTTCGGTTTCTGACGCCTGCGGCATAACAATAAGGACGGTTGAGACTGTTTGGCATACTAGTATACCAGTCATCTTACCTTGCCAACCCATGCCGAGTTGATGGGTGTCCATCCGTCAAGACGGTCTTTTTGGAACTTAGATCGGCCGAGTGGGTTGAAATCCGCAAGGAGACGCTCATGAAAAACCCAGTACGACGCAAGACAAGCGAAAAGGCAGACGGCGCCCAGCCAGAATTTCCATCTGCCGCGGAGGCGCGCGAACGGAAGAAAGCTCGGCCCGCCGCAAACAAATTCGCCGGGCAGAACGGCGGATCGCCCGCAGCCCCCCGCGAGGAGGAGATCCGGAAAAAGGCCTATTCCCTCTGGGAAAAGGAAGGCAGGCCAGAAGGCCAGCACCGGCATCACTGGACCCTGGCTGAGCACGAACTCGATAAGCAGGGCGAGATCGGCAATCCGCCAAATCTCGCTGCCCTGCGAGAGGCCGCGCGCGAACATACCGATGCATTCCTCGTCAAAACGGATCTCGAAGATGCTGATCAACGCGAAGCCTCCCCCGGCACGCGCGAGCAGAGTTGAACCACCGATTTCAGGAAGGGACCAGACATGGCCGACAAACAAAACTTGAACGCCGGATTCACCGGAACGCCGGCTGAGCAGCCCGAGGGTTTGACCAAAGCCGCGAAGTCGGCCGCCGATGGGGTGAGGCGTGAGGCCTACGCGGTCGTCACCGGCGTCAGGGATCACCCGCAAACCGCAAGCGCCTTGTTGCTCGGCACCGGCATTCTGGCATTCGGCCTGGGCTATCTGCTCGGTCGATCTTCGACCGAAAATATGGCACGCCGATATTGGCGGTAGCGGTAACTCTTTAGCGGCAGCGAGGTTCTATGAGCTGGTCGTAGGGTGGCGACCGCGCATCATGTCTGTCAATGCTTTGCAGCCTGCCCTGCAATCCCTTGGGCGGGCGGTCGCGCTCAACGGTTTTACGCGAACATATATGCCGACCAAACCTTCGACCAACTGCACCTCAGACGTGTCTATTGCTGAAGCTGGCCTTTATGTCGGATTCCGACATTTCATAGAACCGCCTCCGCCCATAAATCCTGTTGCTGGAATGCCACGAGGCTTAAAGCCATAGATTGCACGCAATCCCCGGCTTGACAGGCGTGATCACGATCCTTAGCGAAACGGCATCGGCATGGTCAGGATCGGCAAGTGAAATACCTCGGACAACTGAAGATAGCATTGCTCTATCCCGAAAGTGGGGCGGCAAGCGCACTCGATCGGAACAACCGCATTGCGGTCTTTCTCTTTGCCATCCTTCCCGGACTTTCCCCGAACTTCAACTCGTTCATCCTCCTCGGATCGATGGTGTGGGGCCTCTACTGTCTGGCGACGGGCAGCCTGGCCCTGAACCTGTCGAAATCCGACCGGCTGGTTGCCATTGGCATGTCGATCTACCCGCTGGTGATGATCGCGAGCATATTCGTCAATCCGCCCTACTCCGAAGAACTGGACTGGATATTCCGGCTGCTGCCGTTCTTTGCGGTCTGGCTGGTTCTACCGAGGATGCGCCAGTCTCCCGATGGCCGCCTTGTGCCACTGTTTATCCTCGGCGCAGGTATCGGCATGATCGTTACCTTTCTTTTCAGTCTGCTGCAGATCATGTTCCTGATGGAGAGGGCAGAGGCCGGGACTTCGAACGCCGCACTGCTGGGCGTCATAGGCGTTCTTTTCGGCGGCATCGCTCTTCTCAACGTTCAATCACCCAAGAGTGTCGAGCAGAGAATTGCCATACTGGGATATGCCGCCGGTCTGGGCTGCGTGCTGCTTTCGGGAACACGCTCGGCCTGGCTGGTCATTCCCGTTCATATCGTCATCTTCCTCTGGTATTTTCGCAAACACAGCTTCCATCTGAGTTTACGCAGCCTTGCCATCACCGGCTCTTTGCTGTTTGCGGGACTTATCGCCCTCGGCAGCGGCCAAATCCTTCATCGCATCGAGGCGTTGCAGGAAAATATGGCATCGCTCGAACGCAGCGACGGCGAAGTCACGTCGCTGAGTGCCCGGTACGCTCTGTACAAGGGTGCAATATCGGCGATCAGCAAGGACCCGTTGACGGGGTATGGCCCGCAAAACCGGATGGCTTCGGTATTGGCAGAGCTGCCCGAAAACATAAGGCCGCAACTAACCTATTCGCATGTTCACAACGGTTTTCTGACTGCGGGGATCGATGCCGGCATTTTCGGCATTGCAGCGCTGTCGCTGATGCTCGCGACGCCGGTGATCGGCGCCTGGAGAAAGGAAGCCGGGCCGGGCCGGGATCTGGCCATTGCGCTCGCTCTTCTGCTCGTCAGCAGCTACGTCATCACCGGCAGCTTTGGTATCATGTTCAATCAGAAGGCCCTGGATCCGATCTTCGCCTATCTGGTCGCCCTTATTTGCGTGGATCGCGGCAGCACAGGCTTTGCGCCCGTCGTCCAAATTTGATGCCAGTCACCCGGAAGTGCGCAGCGGTTCCGGGATGACGACTTGCATAAAAAACTAAAGCGCGTTGCATGAATCAAGTTTGACGCAGACGCGATTTGACGTCTGCGGCTGCGGTATTGGTTTCGGCTCCGGTGAAAGCCAGATCCGAGACCTCACCCGTCGACGAATAGCCCGAAACAAGCTCGGCCAATGTCGCACGTGCAGCGACCATATCGTTTCGATCCAATGCCGCGTTGAGCGAGTTGAGCTTTTTCAAAAGCTCCGGCCAGAACAGGAAATCCTCACGCGCCTTCATAATCCGGGGATGTTCGGTTGTTTCCGGATTATCCCCGATCAGCAGTTCTTCATAGAGCTTCTCGCCGGGCCTGAGACCGGTAACCGAAAGCTCGATATCCCCGTCTGGATTATCCTCGTCAAGGACGGCCAATCCGGACAGCTCCACCATTTTGCGGGCGAGATCGGCAATGCGAACGGGTTCTCCCATATCGAGCAGGAAAACATCGCCACCCTCCCCCATCGCCCCTGCCTGGATGACCAACTGCGAGGCTTCCGAAATGGTCATGAAATAGCGGGTGATCTCGCGATGTGTCAGCGTAACGGGGCCACCTTCCTTGATCTGCTGCCTGAAAAGCGGCACGACGGATCCGGAGGAGCCGAGCACGTTTCCGAAGCGGACCATGGAAAAATTCGTTCGCATTCTGTCGGTCGTCGATTCTGCTGCGAGCGCCTGCAGAACCATCTCCGCCAGCCTCTTGCTGGCGCCCATCACATTTGTCGGACGCACCGCCTTGTCCGTACTGATCAGCACGAAATTCGAGACACCGTATTTATACGCTGCGCGAGCCGCAACAAGCGTACCCATGACGTTGTTCTTGATGCCCTCCACGGCATTATGTTCGACAAGCGGCACATGTTTGTAGGCGGCGGCATGATAGATCGTCTGCGGTCGCCAGCTCTGGATGATATGCTCCATGCGATCCTGATCGCGGACGGAACAGAGGATCGGAACGATCTGCAGATCTTCATGCTCGTAGAGTTCGGCCAGCTTCCGCAATTCCGCATCGATATTATAAAGCGCAAACTCGTTCTGATCGAGCAGGATCAGGCTGGAAGGTGCGTTTCGCAGAATCTGGCGGCATAACTCGCCGCCGATCGAGCCACCGGCGCCGGTGACCATCACCACCTTGTTGCGCATCGCCTTGTCGAGCAATTCCTGGCGCGGCGCGACCGCTTCCCTCCCCAGCAGATCTTCGATCTCCAGCTCACGAATGTCGGAAACAGTGACACGTCCCTGGGCAAGTGCCGTCAGATCCGGCAATGTGCGAACATTCACCCTGGCTTTGCGGATATGCTCCAGGATTTCGTTGCGCCGCTGGCGGGATGCCGATGGAAGAGCAAGAAGCACATTGTGCACGCCAAGCGTTTCGGCAAGCACCGGGAGATCCGCGGGGTCATAAATCGGCAAGCCACCCATGACGCCGCCCTTGAGGCGCGGATCATCATCCAGATAGCCGACGACGTTGAGCTCGGCACTGTTCGTCAGGGCAGCCGCCAGTTGCCGCCCGGCCTTGCCCGCCCCATAGATCAGGACCTTCGCGAGCATATTCTTGTGAAGGATACGCTGATAGGCATCTCCGAGCCAATAGCGGATACCCAGCCGCGACAGCCCGATCCCGATCAACAGAAGGAAAGGCTGGAGAATGCCGACGGTTCTCGGAACTCCCGGGACGCTGAGAGCCGTGAAGATCGTCATGAAGGCGAAGCCGTAGATCGCAATCGCCTTCAGGACCGTAATGAAAGCGGCCAGATTGGCATAACGGAAGATCGCCCGATACATGCCCATGACGATGAAGATGGGAAGCGCCATGCACAGCGAAACGAAAACCGGCAGCCACTGCACGCCGGTCAGCACCGTCCATTCATTCAGCCGGAAGCAATAGGCCAGCCAGATCGTCAGAACACAAAAGCTGGAATCCACCAGCAAAGCCAGAGCGCGTTTGGCGACCCGTGGCATCGCCAGCAAAGGAGCGACGAGCGCCTGCAGCGGCACTAACAACCATCGTGAGCGTGGTGCCTCGGAGGCAGAATTTTCAGGCATTGCTTACCAGCGTCTCGCAGATCAACAGACAACCAACCTTCTTGTCGCTTTCCGCAACGAGCGCAACTGAAATAATCGGAAATCAATGCCTTCCGCACCGCTTATCTATCAGAAGTAGGTAGCTTAATGCCGTATTCCCTTGCGGCGGATTACCTTGCCTGCGGTCAGAAACAGGATGCGCATGTCGAAGCCGAATGAACGCCGCTCGAGATATTCGACGTCGAATTTCACCTTCTCCGGAATCGGCAACTCGTCGCGGCCGTTGATCTGCGCCCACCCGGTCAATCCGGGCAGGAGCTTGTCGACACCGTGGGCTGTTCGCAACTCGATCAGATCATCCTGATTGTAGAGCGCCGGCCGTGGGCCGACAAAACTCATCCTGCCCCTCAGAATGCACCAAAGTTGCGGCAGTTCGTCGAGGCTCGATTTACGCAGAAACGAGCCGATGGGTGTCAAAAACCGATCCGGATTTTCGAGCAGATGGGTGGCCACCGTTGGCGTATCGACCCGCATGCTGCGGAATTTCGGCATCAGGAAGATCCGATTGAAACGGCCGACACGTTTTGACCAATAGAGGATTGGTCCCGGCGAGGTAAGGCGAACACAAAGAGCAACGATAAGGATCGGAACGAGCAGGATCACCGACGCAATCAAAGCCAGGAAAAAATCCACTCCCCGTTTCAAACCCATGTTAAGCTGCTCTTCCTTGCTCACCGACGGTTACCGCTCTTTGCCCTATCGCCTTGCCGTATCGTCAAAAAACGTTTCGCGTCAACTGCGAGACATCGGGATTCCTTGTCGGCGACTGGGTCGAGATTGATCGTTCGCTTTAGCTTTAGGATCTCCGCAGTCACCTAACTCCGTGAAATGAAAGCAAAAAGCTCCCAATTCGAAGTTATCGCGGCTTTCATTTCCGTCACGGTTTATTAAACATAATGGCTGCACCGGACAGGTGAAGCGAACCTTTAGCCTGTCTTCCCTCTGATCGGCGACGCGCAAGGGCCATCAACATCGGACCGATGGCAAATTCTCCTCTCTCGCCGCGGCGTGTCAGATCGCTCAGACAACCGCCGGCCGAGTTGATATGCCCTGCCCTCTCCAGGACCAGGCCATCACGGTGGCGGCATTTTCAGGTCCCATGATCTCGCAGGAGGCCGACGGCCTCACTCCGAGCATCGAACGAACGGCGACCGCCGCCGCCATCAGATCGCGCCACGTGCCGACCGTCCCATGAGGGCCATAGGCTCCGATCTCAGGGCAGGCCTGCAGCACCAGCACCAGCACCAGCGGAAAGAATGGCCCAACGTTGGCAGCGGAGATAACGCGTGCCCCGGAGACATGCTCGTTCTGGCCTTGATCTTTCTGTATTTGGGCTATCGCTTCGGCCCGACCTTCCGATCGAACATCCGACGTCGCAAGATGCAGTATGGATTTGAATTCTATATGTGCCGCTCAGAATGTTGGGCATTGCCGCATTTCCAACTGAATGACGATCTCCTCGCGCAGCAGCTCCAACTCGTCGAGGGTGGCGGCGACCTGTTTGGCCGACTGCGACCGTGGCAGGTGCTCGACAGCGTTGCGAAAATGCAGGTGAATCGTACTCCAATCGCCGGCAGCCCCCCTCCATCGCCATCAAATTCGGTGCCTCTTGGCTATGATTCGAGGAAATGTGATTCTCCGGGTGTCTAGATCAAAGAGGTTCCGCAACGGCTACGTTCGGGGGCCTTCTCTTGTGCTTATTGATCTCCGTCTTTCGTCAAATCCTGTGTCTTCTCGAACGCCTCGTAAAGATGATCCAGGTTGCTGGCGATATAGGCTCCAAAGGCAGACGCCCTTTCCGCCTTCAGCGCGATGGTGAATTGTTTCCCGTCATCCTTGATCTTCGCCTTGACCGCGCCGTCCTTGCGCTGCCAGACGTGAGCCGCAGGCTGACGCGTCGCTGTTGATGACGTCGGTTGTTGCCTCCTGCTGATGAAGGCAACCAGCATATCGAAGCGGGCATCCGGCTCCGCTGTCTCGAATTCCGCCGACCTGCTGAACTCGATCGCCCGCGCTGAGATGTTTTCGGTCTCGAACTTTACCGACAGATCGTGCCAGCGGTCACGGCCGGTCGTCTTTGCCGCGCCGATCGCAGCCAGGACTTCCGCTGGGATCCGCCTGGTGACGGACAGCATTTTGGAAACTGTCGTCTTGTCGGCGCTGAGCGCCGACATGATCGTTTCCCTATCGAAACCCAATGTGTCGAGCTTGTCGGCAAACATCGTCCTCTCGATGAACGAGAGATCGGCGCGCGCTGAGTTCTCCTGACCCTGGGCGATGACATGGTCGCGATCGTCAAGTTTCTTGACGATGGCGCGGACAGGTCGGCCGAGTTCCTTGGCGGCCCGGGCGCGACGGTGGCCGAAGGCGATCTGATATCGACCGTCCTTGTCAGGATGCGGGCGGACGAGGATCGGCGAATCCTGACCACGCAGGCGGATAGCCTCGACCAATTCGCGAAACTGTTCGTCGGCATGGGCCAACCGGTCCGTCACGAACGAATCTTCGATCAGGGCAGGGTCGAGATCAATCACCGTCTCGCCGGTCGCCAGCTTCTCCTCGATCGCTTTGGCCGCGTCCGCCTTGGCAGCCAGCGCATCGATACTGCGCGTGACGGCGCCGAGCGCGCCGATGCCCTTATAGGTGATTTGGTGTTTCTCGTCCCTCTGAAGCGGCTCGTCCTCATTGTTTACCGCAGTAAACTTCTTGGAATCGTCCATCAGGCCCGAGAGGAGATTCTTACGTGCCATCAGTCGGCCCTCGCCCCTGTTTACCGCAGTAAACTTTGTCGGTCATTTCCGCCCCCAGGCTTTGTGAATGAGATCGACGATCTCATTGTTGACGGCATCCATTGCCTCCATGGCGCGATCATAGGTCGCGCGGGTAAACTGCCTCCGCTCCACCTCGTAAAGCGTCTGGTTGGTCATCGCCGCGTCCGAGATCGCGACGCTGCGCAACATCGGATTGGTCAGCACATGGTTCTTGAACATCGAACGCATGAAGGCGACCATCTGCGTCTGCGGCCCGTCCTGCGGATCGTAGCGGGTCACGAGATAACGCAGCCAGTCGAGGTTCATGTTGCCGCCGGCTCCTTTCAGCGTATTCAGGACTTCGCCGAGCATCTGCAGGAATTGGCACATCGACATGACATCGAGCATCTGGGGATGCACGGTGATCAGAACCGCCGTTGCGCCGCAAATGGCGCTCATCGTCAAAAAGCCGAGCTGGGGAGGGCAGTCGATGATGACGACGTCGTAATCGTCGGCGACCGAAGACAGCGCCTCGTCCAACCGCGCGAAGAAGACGCGCCCGTAGTCGCCCGCCTTGCCCTGAGCAAGCACGCGCGGCGTATCATGCTCGAATTCCATCAACTCGAGATTGCCAGGCACCAGATGCAGGTTCGGGAAATTCGTCGGCCGGATGATATCCCTCAGCGGCCGCCGCTGATCGTCATAGCGAATGGCGGCGTAGAGCGTCTCATTCTCGCTGACGTCGAACTCCGGCTGAAAACCGTGGATGGCGGAAAGCGACGCCTGTGGGTCGAGGTCGACGGCAAGCACACGGTGACCGGTCAGGGCAAGGTGCTGGGCAAGATGCGCAGCACTCGTGGTCTTGCCACTGCCACCCTTGAAATTGACGACGGCAACGACCTGGAGATGTTCGCTGCCTTGGCGGTGACGCATATAATGCGTTCCGGCGCGGGCATTGTGCTCCAGGAAGCTGCGCATCTCTTCCATCTGCTCGGCCGTATAAGACCGGCGGCCCGACGGTGTGACCTGGGGAAGGGCGCCTTTGCCTTCCAGCGACAGATTGCGAAGGTAGCCGCTGGTTACGCCGAGAAAACGCGCCACTTCGGCCAGCTGAAATTCCCTGAGCCCCTTCAGCGCGCGCGGCGGAAACATTTCGAGCCGATGCTGCTTCAGCTTGTCGGATAGCTCTTGGGCCTGACCAATGATCAGTTGGTCGACATCGGAAATTGCTTTTTCTATCTGCGGCGCCATATTCATGGAAATCTCGAAAATGCGATTTAAAAGCCCTGCGAGCTTTGAAAGCGCATTTAGCGACGATTCTGGAGGAGTGGCAAGGCAAATAGGGTTAACAAGACCCTACCGCTGGGTTGTCCATTTTTTTCAAAGGCTTGGACGCGGGTCCACTGGCGCTCCCGCGTAGCAGCCGCGTATTTACGGGCCGAATCGCCCGCCGCTCAGTGCCGTGTGCCGAGCAGATTACCGTCCTGGCCGCTTTCGTGGGAAAGGGTGACGCCGCTTCTGTCGAGGTCCTGGAGCAGGGCGCCAAGCGCAAGGTCGAGGCAATAGGCGGAGAATTCGGCGTTCAGGTCTTTGGCATTCTCTCGGGCATAGGCAACCAATCGGGCGAGCGATACCAGCTCCTTGAGCTCTTCGTCACTTTTCGGGGTGATCGTTGCTTCGGCTGCATCGTGCATCTGAGAATTCTCCGGCTTCCCTTGCCGGCGCATGCCGACAGAGCAAAGACAGCTTAATCCTCTTGAACGAAAAACGCGCGTGACACAGGCGTGACAGGATTTGCCGGCTTATACTTGTCGGTGCCGGACTTCAGAAGCCAGCCCTGCGTAACGCCTCCCGATACTGTTCCTTCTGCCATTGTTCCTTGAAGGGGACGACGGAAAGCCATTTGTCGACATCGAAATCCGGATAGATCTCACGCACCTTGCGCATATAGAGACGCGCGTTTTTCATATCGCCGAGCATGGCCCAGCAGGCAGCCGAAAGCCGGTCGGCCGGTGTGCGGTCGTCCATTAGGGCGATCTGCTCGAGCGCCTCGGCATAATGGCCGAGGGCGAAATTCGCGCCGGCCGCCGTCCATAGATAGTCGGTCGGGCTCAGCGGATTGAGTGAGATGGCCCGCTCGATCTTGGCCAAGGCATCGGCAGGGCGCGACGCATGGACGAGCGTATCGGCATAACTCGCAATGCCGTCGGCATAATGCGGGCTGAGCTCTTCCGCGAGCTTCAACGCCAGGACGCTTTCATCAAGGTCCCCGAGATAAAGTTTGGCAACGCCGAGCTCACGAAAGCCGGCCGCAAAAGACGGATCGGCGGCGATCGCCCGGTTCGCATAGTCCTCCGCAAGCCCGAGCAACTCGCTGTCGCCACGTGCCGTCAGCAGCCACTCGACGAGAAACGTGCGCGACAATCCGCTGAGCGCAGGGGCAAAATGTGCGCTGTGTTGAAGCGCCTCGCGGAAAGCCTTTCGGGACCGGCGTACATCGGGGAGGGCAAGCCGCTTCACATCCCGCAGACCGAGAAGGTAGCTGTGATAGGCGGCCGAATTGCCCTCGAAGGAATCGCGCATGGTTTCATGCCGGCGGACCTGCCCGGCAAGCTCTCTGGCGATCTGCCGGGCGATTTCGCGCCGGTGGGTTATCAGTTCGTATTTCTCGAGGCTGAAACGCTCGGCCCAGATGACTTCATCGCTGCCGGCATAAATGAGCTGGACAAAGAGCGCAGGGCTGCCGGCACGATCGGTCAGCCTCGTGTCGAGAACATAGGAAATCGAATGGCGCAGTATCAGCTCAGCCTTGTCGGCATTGTGTGCGATGCGAGCGGCCGTATGGGGCGCCACCACCGAAACCGTATTCAGTGTGCAAAGGCCGATGGTCACGTCCTCGATCAGCGCCTCGGAGAGCATCGGCACGGCGCCGACCGCACCGGTCCCACCCGGCGGCAGCAGCACCAGACGGGGCAGGGGACCGGGAACGCGAACGCCGCCGTCGCTGAGCGGCATCGCAACGCTCTGCGGTGGTTGACCACCGGCGAAGATTTTGCGGACCTCTCGCAGCGCCTGCACGTCAAGGCCGATATCGAATTCGCTTTCCAGCTCGTGCTTGCTCCTTTCGAAAAGCCGGCGCGCCTTCTCCAGCTCTCCTTCGGACTCATAGGCATCGAGAAGGATACGACGAATGTTCTCGTCATCCGGTGCCTCGCGGAAAATCCTAAGCGCCGCCTCCTTGATCAGGCTGACATCCTCTCGCGACTGGGCCATTGGCAGCGCCGTCTTCAGCGCATCCACCAGGACGGCCATGTGCCTGTCGCGCTGGCCGGCGATCCATTGCCGCGTATTAACGCTCTGGTCGGCGAGCCCAGCCAGGAAATCCTGTCGAAGGAGGGCAACCAGCCGCTGCAGCCTGTCAACTGCGCCTTCGCCTTCGGGGTTGGTGAGTTCGAAGAGATCACCGGAAAATGCATCTGGCCTGACCCGCACACCGGTCGCCGTGAAGGCCAGAAGCTCGGTACCGAGTTCGATTTGACGCGCCTGAATGCGCGATATGGTCTTTCGCAGGTTGGCCATGATGTCGGAGTTGTCATGGCTGTCCCACAAGAAGCGCGCCAGCGCCGGCCGCGGATATTCGCTACCAGTCCCGTCTCGCAGATCGCGGTCCAGCAGATAACAAATGGCCAGCAGGCCCTTTTCCGGGAACGCCGCTGGTTTACCGGCCGGGTCGATCAGCCGCAACTCACCAAATGACTCGAGCCTGAGCTTCATGCGGATATTGCCTGCCGACTGCCTGACTATTCTCCAAGCGGAAGTGTACTGTCCGCTACCGGAGTGCCCAATGTTACACCGCGGCTTTCCGCCTGCGCCATCGCATTCACCAGTGCGATGATCGTTCCTCGGATATTCCGGTCGGCGATCTTCAGAAAGGCGCGATTGAGCACCAATCCCTCTTTCGTTCGCAGAAATTGGGCGACCGGATCCGTATTTGCGGGCAGATCCAGCCCTTGCAGCGTCAACGGCTCGGAATTTTCCTGTTCAAAGAAGAAGCTCGGCGACGTGTGAAGCACCTCGGCGATTCGCTGCAGACGGCTCGCGCCGATGCGGTTGATGCCCTTCTCGTATTTCTGAACCTGCTGAAAGGTCACGCCGATTTGCTCGGCAAGCCGTTCCTGGCTCATCCCGAGCAGCTGCCGGCGCATTCGTATGCGCGATCCGACATAGCCGTCTATTGCATTCGGTGTCTTGACATTCATCGCGTGTTTTCAGCCTCGATCGTATTTTCAATCGTTCAAGCTGTAGTATCCCCCGCGTTGTTTTTCCATGCTTTGTTTTCATATAGCTTATTCGATATGCGATGATCGCGATCGACTGTAATATGAAAGCCCGAAAAGACCATGCAGAAATCCATCGGCAAAAGCGCAAATCGAACAAAAGCCGTACCGATCCTGATGAAACTGGGCTGTAATTGCCTCCCGGCTTACGCTAGATGCACTTAAGCGACCGTCGCTTGATCCTCTTTCCCAGCCCCGATCGCCCGAAATCCATCGAACAAAGCGACGCGGCACGGCAACCAACCGGGCCGTCGAGGAGAAATGTCCATGGCAACCGTTGCCGAGAGCGCGCCCCGTTTCGAAAAAACAACGATGTCTATCCTGGTGGCAGTCAGCTTCTGCCACATGCTGAATGATATCATGCAGTCGCTGCTCGCCTCGCTCTATCCGCTGTTCAAGGCGAATTACGATCTCGATTTCGTGCAGATCGGCCTGCTTACAATGACGTTCCAGGTCACGGCGTCTCTTCTGCAGCCGCTGGTCGGCATCGTCACCGACCGTTGGCCGATGCCCTATTCACTGCCGGTCGGAATGGCGAGCACCTTTTGCGGCCTCATCCTGCTCGGCAATGCCGGCAGTTTCGCACTGCTACTCGTCGCCGCCAGCCTGATCGGCTTCGGTTCGGCGGTCTTTCATCCGGAATCCTCGCGCGTCGCCCGGCTTGCCTCCGGCGGTCGCCACGGTTTCGCACAGTCCTTCTTCCAGGTCGGCGGCAATGCCGGCCAGGCGATCGGTCCGCTGCTCGCGGCTTTTATCGTGCTGCCGCTCGGCCAGCACAGCGTCTCCTGGTTTGCCGCCATCGCCATGCTCGGCATGGTCGTGCTGAGCTGGGTCGGAAACTGGTATATTGGCCATCGTCGTCAGAACGCCAGCAAGCCGGCGGTGAGCCGGGCTCTGCCGCTGCCGCAGAACAGGGTCGTCTGGGCGCTCGCCATCCTCGTGCTGCTGACGGCGACGAAGAACGTCTACATGGCGAGCGTGTCGAGCTACTTCACCTTCTATGTCATCGACAAGTTTGCGCTCAGCGTCCAGCAGGCACAGCTGATGCTCTTCCTGTTCCTCGGCTCGGTCGCCGTCGGCACGTTCCTGGGCGGACCGATCGGCGATCGCTTCGGCGCCCGTTTCGTCATCTGGTTCTCGATCCTCGGCGTCATTCCTTTCGCGCTGATGCTGCCCTATGCAAACCTTTTCTGGACGGGCGTGCTCAGCGTCGCCATCGGCCTGATTTTCGCTTCGGCCTTCTCGGCAATCGTCGTCTTCGCACAGGAACTGGTGCCCGGACGCGTCGGGCTGATTGCCGGCGTCTTCTTCGGTTTTGCCTTCGGGGCAGGGGGGCTGGGTGCGGCGCTGCTCGGCAGTTTCGCCGACACCCATGGCATCGACTTTGTCTATCGCATCTGCTCCTACCTGCCGCTTCTCGGCCTGCTGACGATCTTCCTGCCGCGCATCCCGAAGCCAAAACCGGCCTGAAGCGATATCGCGCTTCGACAACGCATCGGGCCCGCAATATCCCATATTCCGGGCTTGACGGATGGTGCGGTCTCTCAAGTGGCGATCGCCTGCAGATGAGAATGTATTTTTCTCCTCATCATGGTGAAGAGGGATCAGCATTTCTTTAATCCACTATTTTTATAGATAATATCTATCCAATAATCGGTCGAATGATTTTGGAAGGAAATGGCATGTCTGCTTACAAACTGGTCGGCCTTGCGGGTAGCTTCAACCGTCCCTCGAAGACCTTCACGCTGGTCGAAAACATCGCCGGCCTGGCCGGCGAGAAATACGGCTTCGACAACACCCTCTACGATCTGACCGATGTCGGCCCTTCGCTTGGCCAGGCGCTGCGCCGTGACGATCTCGACAGTCGCGCCATGGAAGTCATCGACGATATCATCCATGCCGACCTGCTGGTCATCGGCGCGCCGACCTATAAGGGCAGCTATCCCGGCCTGTTCAAACATCTGATCGATCTGATCGACCCGCATGAACTGCGCGCCAAGCCGATCATCATCACCGCAACAGGTGGCGGCGACCGGCATGCGCTGATGGTGGAGCACCAGCTGCGCCCGCTCTTCGGCTTCTTCATGTCTCACACGCTGCCGACGGCGGTCTACGCATCCGATCGCGACTTCACCGACTATCGCGTCTCATCCGAACCGCTTTCCAAGCGGATCGGGGAGGTCATCGGCGAGCTCGCAGCCTTCTTTCCGATCAGCAATCAGGCGCTTATCGCGGCCGAATGAAGCGGGCAGGAAATGGCTTGAAACGGCGCCCCGGAGGCGCCGTTTTCGTTTTTTAGATAATGCTTGCGGGCGGGTGTAATCCACAATTTTTATGGAAATTTATCCTGCCGATATCGACAGGGGGGCAAGAGTTTTTCCGACCCCTCCCACACATCAGACGTTCGTGCTTCGCTCCTGATGCGTGCATTTGCCATGATCAGCCGGCTCGGGGCGATTGGCCTCATTCAGTCAGACGGGATACAAAATGACCAAGAAAAAAAATCTTCACGACTTCCAGCTTTCGCGCCGTGCGGCCCTTGCCGCCGTCGCCGTTTCCGCTGCTGCGCTCTTTGCTTTTGCAGCGCCCGCTCCTTCCTTCGCCGAGGACAAGTCGATCAAGGTCGGCATTATGGCCGGCGAGGAGGAGGACATCTGGCGCGTGGTCACCAGCGAGGCGGCCAAGAAGGGCCTCAAGATCGAGACCGTTATTTTCAACGACTACACACAGCCGAATGAAGCGCTGGAGCGCGGCGAGGTTGACGCCAACGCCTTCCAGCACCAACCCTATCTCGATAACCAGATCAAGCAGCACGGCTATCACATCACTCGCGTCGGCTATACCGGCGTCTGGCCGATCGGCCTCTACACCAAGAAGTACAAGTCAGTTGCCGAAATCCCGGAAGGTGCTGTCATCGGCGTTCCCAATGATCCCTCGAACGAAGGACGGGCGCTACGCGTTCTCCAGAGTGAAGGCCTGATCAAACTGAAGGAAGGCACCGGCATTCTCGCAACCGTCGCCGATGTCACCGACAATCCGAAGAAGATCGAGATCAAGGAACTCGACGCCGGCATCGTCGGCCGTTCGATCGACGATCTGGATGCCGGTGTCGTCAACACCGACTGGGCCCTGAAGAGCGGCCTTTCTCCGGCCGAACGCATTGCCCAGGAGCCGATCACTGATAATCCATACCGCAACTTCATTGCCGTCAAGGACGACAATAAAGACGCCGACTGGGTCAAGACACTCGTGTCTTCCTATCAGAACGACACCGTCAAGGCCGAATTTGACAAGGTCTACAAGGGGACAGGTCTCAGCGCCTATTGATCCGAAATCGGGCCGGGGTTAAGGCCTGCCGAGAGGCGGTCCGGGCGTTCCCTGCCCGGGCCGCCTTCAATATTTGTCAGGAAAAGCACATGAATTCCTTTGTTTCCGCGACAGCGATCGAGGCACAGCCGCAAGCGGCAGTGACCGAAGTAGTGAGGCTGACCGACGTGAAGCGGCGTTTCGGAACCACGCCAGCCCTCGACGGTGTTTCGCTGACGGTGAAAAGAGGCGAGATCCTGGGGATCATCGGCCGCAGCGGCGCCGGGAAGTCGACGCTTATCCGCTGCCTGAACGGCCTGGAGCGCGCCGACAGCGGCGAGATCCTGATTGAAGGCCGCGATATCACGGCGCTTGCCGAGCAGGAATTGCAGCCGCTGCGTCGTCGCATCGGCATGATCTTCCAGCATTTCAACCTGTTGTCCGCCAAAACCGTGGAGGAGAATGTCGCGCTGCCGCTGAAGATTGAGGGCGTCGGCAGGAGAGAGCGCTTGCAGCGGGCGCATGAGCTGCTCGATCTCGTCGGCCTTGCCGACAAGGCGAAAGCCTATCCATCATCGCTCTCCGGCGGCCAGAAACAGCGCGTCGGTATTGCCCGCGCACTCGCGGCACGCCCGGCGCTGCTTTTGTCCGACGAGGCAACATCGGCGCTCGACCCGGAAACGACGCGGTCGATCCTGGCGCTGCTCAAGGACATCAACCGTAAGCTCGGGCTGACCATTCTGCTGATCACCCATGAGATGGAAGTTGTGCGCGGTATTGCCGACCGCGTCGCAGTCATCGACGCCGGGCGGATCGTCGAAGAGGGGCAAGTCTGGTCGGTCTTTGCCGAGCCACAAGCCGCCATCACCAGGAGCCTGCTCGGCGGCATCCGCCCGCAGCTTCCCGACCACATCGCCGGTAGGCTTTCGGCGAAGGCGGGCAGCGAGGCGATCCTCAGCGTCGATCTCGCCGGGCCGCAAGCCCAAGGCGCGCTGTTTGCCGAACTTTCGGCGGCGCTGCCGCATTCCTTCCGCCTCGTCCATGGCGGCATCGACCACATCCAGAACCAGCCGGTGGCGCGGTTCTTCGTCGCCGTTCCCACGCGCGACCCCGCGCTTGCCGGAAAGGTCGAACAATTTCTGATGGCCCGATCCGCCCGGGTGGAGGTGCTTGGTTATGACACCGATCATGCTTGAACTGCTGATACGCTCCCTCTGGGAGACGATCCTGATGACCGTCGCCTCAGGCGTGATCTCGCTCGTTGCCGGCCTACCCCTCGGTCTTGCCCTTGTCGTCACGGCACGCGGAGGCATTGCTGAAAACCTTTGGATCAACCGCGGGCTCGGCGCCGTGATCAACGGCTTCCGGTCGGTGCCTTTTATCATCCTGCTGGTGGCACTGATCCCCTTGACGCGGCTGATCGTCGGCACGGCGCTGGGCACCTGGGCGGCCATTGTGCCGCTCGCCATCGCGGCGACACCCTATTACGCCCGCATCGCCGAAGTGTCGCTGCGCGAGGTCGACCGCGGGCTGATCGATGCCGTGCGCGCCATGGGCGGCAACCGCTGGACGATCATCCGCGAAGTGCTGGTGCCCGAAGCGCTGCCCGGCATCGTCGCCGGTTTCACCGTGACGCTGGTGACCTTGATCGGCGCTTCGGCGATGGCGGGTGCCATCGGCGCCGGCGGCCTCGGCGATCTGGCCATCCGCTACGGCTATCAGCGCTTCGAAACCGATGTGATGATCACGGTGGTGGTCGTCCTTATCGTCCTCGTCTGCGGCATCCAATGGATTGGCGATCGACTGGTTGCCAAGCTGGACCATAAATAAGTTAGCGCCGGAATCTGGCGGCGGGATGAGCGGCGGGCAATCTGCCGTTCCCGCCGCCGAAGAGTTTTTGCCGCAATGGTCCCTCAGAATAGTCCGCTTTGAAGACGCCAAGCTCCTGCAGCACCGGCACCACCAGTTCGACGAAATCCCGCAGGCTCTCCGGTGCCACTGTCCGTGCCAGGTTGAAGCCGTCGATATCGCCTTCGGCGATCCATGTCTGTAGGCGATCGGCGATCTGCTCCGGCGCGCCAACCATCGGCTTAATCCGACTGCCAAGCACCATCTGGTCGACGATCTCTCGCTTCGTCACTGGCTTTGCCGCCTGCTTGGTGATTGCAGCAAGCGCCGATTGATTGGCGTTGGTCGAGCTCTGGTCGACAACGTCATCCAGCTGGTATTTCGCCAGGTCGATGCCGATCGAGGCAGAGTAGTGCGCAAGCGAGGCTTCGACGCTCGCATGTCGGCGATAGTCCTCCAATCTGTCCTGCGCTTGCCTCTCCGTCCGCCCGACGACAACGGTGATCAGATTCACGATCTTCAAGGCCGCTCCGCCACGGCCGAATGCCTCCGCCTTCGCCCGGAGCGCATGGACGGTCGG
Organism: Rhizobium leguminosarum bv. trifolii WSM2297; assembly: GCF_000271845.1. The sequence continues at coordinate 1,350,405 of NZ_JH719393.1, forward strand.
CCGGGCCGCCCCGGGGTTCGGGCTGGCGATAAAGACACATTCGGCGTGGCGGGCTGCAAAATCCTGCCCGCGGGCCGAAGCGCCGGCCTGGAAGAGCAGGGGCGTGCGCTGGGGCGAGGGTTCGGCAAGATGGATACCCTCCATCCGGTAATATTTGCCGTCGTGACTGACGGCACGCACCTTCGATGGAGCGGCATAAATGCCGCCCGACTTGTCGCGCAGCACCGCATCGTCGCCCCAGCTGCCCTCCCAGAGCTTGTAGACGATCTCAAGATATTCCTCGGCAGCATCGTAACGCGCATCATGCTCCGGCAGCGTGTCGAAACCCATGCTGCGGGCAGCGCTATCGAGATAGCCCGTGACGATGTTCCAGCCGATCCGCCCCTTGGTCAGGTGGTCGAGCGTCGACATGCGCCGCGCCAGCAAAAAGGGCGGCTCGTAGGTAGTATTGACAGTGACGCCGAAACCCAGATTTTTCGTAACATAGGCCATCGCCGAAATCGGGATCAGCGGATCGTTGACCGGGATTTGCGCCGCCGTCTCGATTACCGGCGCCGGGCTCCCCTTGTAGACGTCATAAACGCCGACGATATCGGCGAGAAAGATGCCGTCCAGCTTGCCTTGCTCGGCGGTCCTGGCGAACTCCGTCCAGTAGTCGAGATCGGTATACTCGACCGACCGGTCGCGCGGATGCGTCCACAGGCCGTGGTTGATATGCCCGACGCAGTTCATGTCGAAGGCATAGATCTGCATTGTCTTCATGAGACGAATCCTGGGCCTGGAATAAAAATCAAGGATTGGTATCGCACGGCGATCCCGTGAAATGGTAGGGTGCGGGCGAAATAAGCCGGAGGAAAGGCATGACGAAAAAGACGCTGTCGGATTGGGCGGAGCTGGCGCAAAAGGAATTGCGCGCCGCGCCGGAAACGCTGAACTGGCAAACGCCGGAAGGCATCGCCGTCAAGCCACTCTATACGGCCGAGGATCTCGAGGGTGCGGACCACCTCGGCTCGCTTCCCGGTTTTTCGCCCTTTACCCGCGGCCCGCGCGCGACGATGTATGCCGGTCGGCCCTGGACGATCCGCCAATATGCCGGCTTCTCGACGGCGGAAGCGTCGAACGCGTTCTACCGGAAGAACCTCGCCGCCGGCCAGAAGGGCCTGTCGGTCGCTTTCGATCTTGCCACCCATCGCGGTTATGACAGCGACCATCCGCGGGTCGAAGGCGATGTCGGCAAGGCCGGTGTCGCCATCGACAGTGTTGAGGACATGAAGATCCTGTTCGACGGCATTCCGCTTGCCGACATGTCGGTGTCGATGACCATGAACGGTGCCGTCATCCCGATCCTCGCCTCCTTCATCGTTGCCGGCGAAGAGCAAGGCGTTTCGAAGGCCGATCTGTCCGGGACCATCCAGAACGACATCCTCAAGGAGTTTATGGTCCGCAACACCTATATCTACCCCCCGGAATCCTCGATGCGGATCGTCGCCGACATCATCGAATATACCGCAAAGGAGATGCCGAAATTCAACTCGATCTCGATTTCCGGCTACCACATGCAGGAAGCCGGCGCGACGTTGGTGCAGGAACTCGCCTTCACCCTGGCTGACGGCCGGGAATATGTCAGAGCGGCGATCGCCAAGGGTCTCAACGTCGATGATTTCGCCGGAAGGCTGTCCTTCTTTTTCGCCATCGGCATGAACTTCTTCATGGAGGCCGCCAAGCTGCGCGCCGCCCGGCTGCTCTGGACGAAGATCATGGAGGAGTTCCAGCCGAAAAAGGCCTCGTCACTGATGCTACGCACCCATTGCCAGACCTCCGGCGTCTCGCTGCAGGAGCAGGATCCCTATAACAACATCATCCGCACCGCTTTCGAGGCGATGTCGGCCGTACTCGGCGGCACGCAGTCGCTGCACACCAATTCCTTCGACGAGGCGATCGCGCTGCCAACGGAATTTTCAGCCCGCATCGCCCGCAATACGCAGCTGATCCTGAGCCACGAAACCGGTGTCACCAGGGTGGTCGATCCGTTGGCCGGTTCCTATTACGTCGAGAGCCTGACGAAGGAGCTTGCCGACAAGGCATGGGCGCTGATCGAGGAGGTGGAGGCATTGGGCGGCATGACCAAGGCCGTCAATGACGGCCTGCCGAAACGGCTGATCGAGGAGGCCGCCGCCCGCCGCCAGGCAGCCGTCGACAAGGGCGAGGAGGTCATCGTCGGCGTCAACCGCTACAGGCTCGACAACGAACAGCCGATCGACATTCTGGAGATCGACAACAGCGCAGTGCGCACCGCGCAGATCAAACGCATCGAGGAAACGAAGCGCCGCCGCGACGGCAACGCCGTGCGCGAAACACTGGCCGCCTTGACGCTGACCGCACGCAGCGGCCGCGGCAACCTGCTCGAAGCCGCCATCGAAGCGGCGCGGGCCCGCGCCACCGTCGGCGAGATATCGGACGCCATGCGCGAGGCCTTCGGCGATCACACGGCCACGCCTGAGGTCATCACCGGCGTCTATGGCGAGGCCTATGACGACGAGCCGGAGCTCGCCGTGCTCAAGTCGCGCATGACGGAGGTGACGGAAGCAATGGGACACCGGCCGAAGATCATGGTCGCCAAGCTCGGTCAGGACGGACACGACCGCGGCGCCAAGGTGATCGCCTCGGCCTTCGGCGATATCGGCTTCGATGTGCTCGCCGGCCCGCTGTTCCAGACACCCGAAGAGGCGGTCGCGTTGGCGCTCGATGAAAAGGTCAATGTCGTCGGCGTCTCGTCGCTGGCGGCAGGGCACAGGACACTGCTGCCGCAGCTGATCAACAGGCTGAGGGAAAAGGGCGGTGACGACATCATCGTCGTCTGCGGCGGCGTCATCCCGCGGCAGGACTATGAATTCCTGCACGAACATGGCGTTGCAGCCGTGTTCGGTCCGGGCACCAATGTCCTCGAAGCGGCAAACTCCGTCCTCGACCTGCTGCAGGGCAGGCGGCGAAATCAATAGCTCATTACAGTTGCGCAATTCCGCACGCAAAAACCGCTGCACACTTTTGCTGGAATTGCTTAGAGCAACCCACGCTTTGCAAGGTTGCTCATCAGCGCCGAAATGCCGAAGGTCCAGGGCGGGCATTCGGTGGAAAGGCGTACCGTGTTGACGAGCGTGCCGAGGCCGGCCGAGGAAATCTCGACGACATCGCCGATCTTATGGGTGAAACCCTGCTTCGCCGCGTCGCGATCCTGTGTCGGCGCAAACAGCGTGCCGAGAAAGAGCATGAAACCATCGGGATACTGATGATGCGCACCGACCGTCTGTTTGACGAGATCGGTCGGGTCGCGGCTGATCTGCGACATCGAGCTCTTGCCGTGCAACACGAAACCATCCTGGCCTGACACCTTCAGGTCGAGTTCGGCCTTGCGCACATCCTCCAGGCTGTAACCGGCATCGAACAGGCGGATGAAGGGGCCGATCGAGCAGGAGGCGTTGTTGTCTTTGGCCTTGCCGAGCAGCAGCGCCGAGCGGCCTTCGACGTCGCGCAGGTTGACGTCATTGCCGAGCGTCGCCCCCTGGATCTCGCCGCGGCTGTTGACCGAAAGCACGATTTCGGGCTCGGGATTGTTCCAGGTCGAAATCGGGTGCAGGCCGACATCCGCACCCCAGCCGACCGAGGACAGCACCGGCGCCTTGGTGAAAACTTCAGCGTCGGGGCCAATGCCGACTTCGAGATATTGCGACCACATGCCCTCGTCGATCAGCGCCTGCTTGACCTTGGCTGCTTCGGGCGAACCGGCCTTGAGATTGGTCAGGCTGCCGCCGATCAGCGTGCTGACGCGCTCGCGGATCGAGGCGGCGCGCTCCGGATTGCCGGCGGCCTTCTCCTCGATGACGCGCTCGATCATCGATTGCGCGAAAGTGACGCCGCAGGCCTTGACCGCCTGCAGGTCGACAGGCGCCAGCAGATAGGGGTGAGCCTCATCCGGCGCTCCGGTGCTGTTGGCGGCCACTTCCTCCAGTGAGCCGATCGCCTTGCCTTTGGCAGCACGGACAAAATCGGCGGCATCCTGTCGCTCGAGCAGGGCGCTCAGCGTCGGCGTCTCGCGCGAGGTGATGTCGAGCAGCAGGCCGTCCCGCAATGTCACGACACTCGGCCCGGCAACCTCGGGATTCCAGACGCGGCCGACAAAAAGACCACCCGAAGCGGCGGCATCGAGAAGAGAACGAGACATGGCGATCTTCCATCACAGCGAGCCGGGAGCGCTCTTTGAAATCTTTCAGGGTCGTTGCCGCCCTCCAGCCCGGCGGCGGCTGAAATCGATCACATTCATCGAGGTCGGGCAAGGGAGGCTTGGGAAAAAGACTTTCGCCCGATCGGATCGACTGCGGGCTTCTGGCCAAATTTCGAATCGCCGAAAGCACGCAAAATAACTATTTAGATACAAAATAATCGTTATATTTCATATATTTAATTCTTAGCATGGGCCATTTCATCGCTGATCTTGCCTTGACAGACGCCAGCTTTCGTTATCTGTTTTGCCCGACATGCGGATGCCGGCGCCAGCCGGCGCTCAGAAAATCCCGGGAGGATATTGCAGCGATGTTGAGATTTGCCGTCGTCGGAATCGACCATGGGCATACGTTCGATCACGTGAAGGGCTTGCTGGCATCAGGCGGCGAGTTTGTCGGTTACTGCCCCAAAACTTCAGTGCCGGCATTGCGCGAGGCCTTCGAGAAGACCTATCCCGATGCGCCGCAGATCGACCGGGAAAAGCTGTTCGACGATCCGTCGATCGATGTCATCTGCATTGCCGCCATCCCGCGCGACCGCGCCGGGCTTGCCATCCGCGCGATGAAAGCAGGCAAGGACGTGATGACCGACAAGCCCGGCGTAACGACCTTCGCCCAGCTCGAAGAAGTCAAGCGTACGGTCGCCGAGACCGGCAAGATCTTCTCGATCTGCTTTTCCGAACGCCATTGCGTGCGCTCTGCCGTCAAAGCCGGCAAGCTCGTCGCCGACGGCGCGATCGGCAAGGTGATCCAGACGCTCGGCGTCGGTCCGCACCGGCTGCAGCTGCCCACCCGGCCGGACTGGTTCTTCGACCCCGAAGCCTTCGGCGGCATCATCGTCGATATCGCCTCGCATCAGGTCGACCAGTTCCTGTTCTATACCGGCTCGACCTCAGGCGAGGTGGTTGCCAGCTCGATCGGCAATTTCGGCATGCCCGACAAGCCGGCCTTCCAGGATTTCGGCGAGGTGCTGCTGCGCTCAGACAAGGCGGCAGGTTATATCCGCGTCGACTGGTTCACGCCGGAGGCGCTGCCGACCTGGGGTGATGGGCGCCTGACCATCCTCGGCACCGAGGGTTATATTGAGCTGCGCAAATATATCGATATTGCCGGCCGCCCGGGCAAGGATCACCTCTTCCTCGTCAACGGCAAGGAAATGACCCATATCGACTGCAGCGACGAAAAACTCGATTATTTCGATGCGTTCACCGCCGATGTCGGCAACCGCACGCAGACGGCGATGACGCAGGATCACGTTTTCGAAGTCTGCCGCCTTTCGCTCGAAGCCCAGGCGAAAGCCGCCCAGATCGGCGCTCGCTGAGGAGGATATCATGACCAGGAAATTGCGCGTCGGGGTCATCGGCGCAGGCATTGCCGCGCGGCATCTGGCCGGCTTCGGCTGGAACAAGGATCTCTTCGAGGTGCCCGTGCTCTGCTCGCTCGATGAGGAGCGCGGCAAGGCGCTGTGTGAGGAATACGGCATCGGCGAATACACGCAGGATACGGATTCGCTGTTTGCCCGAGACGATCTCGACATCATCGACATTTCGACGCCGCCGAGCTCGCATTTCGAGCTCTGCCGCAAGGGGATCGAATCCGGCAAACACGTGATCTGCGAGAAGCCGCTCTTCGGCTCCATCGCCGAGGTCGACGAGATGGGCCGCATCCTCGCCCGTTTCCCCGGCCGGAAGCTGATGCCGATTTTCCAGTATCGCTACGGCTCCGGCCTGCAGAAGCTGAAGCTGCTGATCGAAACCGGCCTTGCCGGCAAGCCGTTTCTGACGACGATCGAGACCCATTGGTGGCGCGGCCCGGATTATTATGCCGTGCCGTGGCGCGGCAAATGGGCGACCGAACTCGGCGGCGGCCTTCTCGGCCATGCGATCCACGCCCATGACATGCTGAACTATGTGCATGGCCCCTGCGCCGAGGTGTTTTCCTATGGCGCGACGCTGGTCAATCCGATTGAGGTCGAGGATACGGCCGCCCTTTCGGTGAAGATGCAGAACGGCTCGCTGGCGACGCTGTCGATGACGCTCGGCTCGCGCAAGGAAATCTCGCGGCTGCGCTTCTGCTTCAGCGATCTCGTCGCCGAAAGCATCCTCGAGCCCTATACAATGGGCCGCGATCCCTGGGTCTTTACCGCTGGAACAGAGGAGCACCAGGCGAAAATCGACACAGCACTCGCCGCCTATGTGCCCGGCGAGGACGGTTACACCCGTCAATTCGAGCTCTTCCATCAAGCGATCATTGAAGACACGGAGCCGCCGGTGACGCTGCAGGATGCCCGCAATTCGCTGGAGTTGGTGACATCAGCCTACTTCTCGCAGCGCACCGGCCAGCCGACGCCGATGCCGATCGCTGCCGATCATCCGCTCTATCGCTCCTGGCTTCCGGAAGATGAACGGCGCGCGGCTGCCGGTTGAGCAGGGGACGGACACTCCATGCTGAAGTCCTTCGAGCATGTCGGCATGACGGTCAGCGATATGGCCCGCACGGTCGATTTCTACTGCGGCCTGCTCGGCCTCAAGCTGCATCTGCGCAAGGTCATGGCTGACGGCGGAGAGATCGCCTTTCTCGATGCCGGCGGCGGCATGCTCGAAATCGTCGCACCTGCGGGTGGTGCGGCACGGGCGGTCGATGTGCCGGAGGGTACGGCTGGCCTGCGCCATCTGACCTTCCTGTTCGAAAGTGTCGATGAGGCCTTCGCCCGGTTGGAAAAGGCCGGCATCGAGATCAAGGAGCGGCCGCGCCTGGCAGTCAATGCCGAGGTGCTGCACAAGGTCGCCTTCCTGCGCGATCCCGACGGCATTCAGATCGAACTCGCCGAGAAACGGTAGGCGAAGGATCCAGAGCTAATTCCGGAAGGCGCCGGCGGGGATCGTCGTCACCAGCCGGATATCGCGGCGGAAGTCCGATGGCGACATGCCGGCGATGTGACGGAAGGACTTGTTGAAGGCGCTGATCGAGCCGAAGCCGCTGTCCATCGCCACCTGCAGCACATTGGCGCCTTCGCTCATCAGCATCGCCTGGGCGCGCGACAGCCTGAGCAGCGTCACATATTTGCTGAGCGTCATGCCGGTCGATCGCTTGAACAGATTCATCGCATATTTCGGATGCAGGTCGGCGGCGCGGGCGATATCGACCGAATCGATGTCGTGCAGAAAATTGGCGGCGATGAAATCGCACATGCGCGCGACGCTGCGTGAGGAATTCGGGTGTGGCTGATCGCCTTCCAGGCTGACGGCCGTCTTCGACGTCGTCATCGAATAGGGTTCGAGTGCGATGCGCTCGATGCGCAGCAGCAACTCGTCGACCGCGTGCTGGGCCTTGGCGGCATCGCCAGACTTGGAATAGCGAGACCAGCGGGCGAAGTTCTCGTTGTCGGCGGCATCGGTTGCCGAGGTCAGCAGCGTCTCGCCCTTCATCAGCCGGCTGGAAATGCTGATCGGCAGACGCAGCCGGAAGAAATAGATGAGCGGCAGATGGGCACCGGCATAGAGCGAATCATCCGAGGATTCATCCATCTGATGCGGCTGCCCACCCCAGAACAGGCACATTTCGCCGGCGTTCAGCCGGAATTCGTGGTCACTCATCCGATAATGAACCGTGCCACGCATGACGTAGTTGACCTCGACCTGGGCATGCCAGTGCGGCATGGCCATGACGAGCGGATGGGCATGAAACATCTGCAGCGCCGTCGGCGAACCCTCGATGCTGCTTGCGCCGGGCTGATAGATTGCACTCGTGCCGACCTTACTTTCCGCCAAATCCATGTTCCCTTTTTAGGAGACACCCGCTCCTTTGCAGATAGTCTAACCGCGTTCGTGAAAGATCGGCAATTGAAAAGGGAGGATTTTCAATGCGCTTCAAACTTCTCGCTGCGACCGCAGCTATCGCACTGCTCGCTACCGGCTCTGCATTCGCTGAACCGGCCAATCTGACCATCTGGAGCTGGAATGTCGCCGCATCGGCATTGAAGTCCACGCTTCCAGGCTTCAACAAACAGTTTCCCGATATCAAGGTCACCGTCGAGGACCTTGGAAACAGCCAGGTGTTCGACAAGACGCTCGCTGCCTGCGCTGCCGGCGGCGACGGCCTGCCTGATATTGTCAGCATTGAGAATTTCGAGGCTGAAATCTTCTGGAGCCGTTTCCCGGATTGCTTCGCCAATCTGAAGGAGCTCGGCTACACGGCCGATATCCAGGCGAAGTTCCCCGACTTCAAGCGCACCGAACTTGAGGTCGGCGATGTCGCTTATGCCATGCCCTGGGATTCCGGTCCGGTCGCCGTCTTCTACCGCCGCGACATGTACGAAAAGGCCGGCGTCGATCCGAGCACGATCAGCACCTGGGACGATTTCATCGCCGCCGGCAAGAAGATTTCTGCTGCCAATCCCGGCGTCGTCATGGCGCAGGCCGATTTCAACGGCGACAGCGAATGGTTCCGCATGATCGCCAATGAACAGGGCTGCGGCTATTTCTCGACCGATGGCCAGAACATCACCATCAACCAGCCGGCCTGCGTCGCTTCGCTGCAAAAGGTGAAGGAGATGAAAGACGCGGGCACGCTGACTGCGGCCAACTGGGACGAGAAGATCCAGGCCAATACCGCTGGCAAAGCGGCAAGCCAGCTCTATGGCGGCTGGTATGAAGGCACCGTGCGCTCGACCTCGCCTGATCTCAAGGGCAAGTGGGGCGTCTACAGAATGCCGAGCCTGACGGCCGATGGCCCGCATGCCGCCAATCTCGGCGGTTCGTCGCTCGCCATTTCGGCGACCTCGGCAAACAAGGACGCGGCCTGGAAATTCGTCAACTACGCCCTTGGTACGAACGAGGGTCAGGTCACCATGCTGAAGGAATTCGGCTTGGTCCCGTCGCTGCTTTCTGCCGAGAAGGATCCCTTCGTCAGCGAGCCGCAGCCCTATTGGGGCGGCCAGAAGGTCTGGGCCGATATCCTGGCGACGCTGCCGAAGATCGTACCGAGCCGCGGCACCGCCTTCCAGAGCGATGCTGAAGGCATCTTCAAGGCAACGCAGGCGAAATTCTTCGCCGGCGGCTATCCCGATGCGAAGACGGCCCTCGACGATGCCGCCAAGCAGATCGCTTCGGCAACCGGTCTTCCGGTCGCGCAATGAATGACGATGCCGGGCGCTTCAGGCGCCCGGCTTTCTGCCTGCCTTCGGGCGGGCGGGTCATTCATTCGTTTTATGTGGAGGAGGCTCGATGCCATTCAGAACCCGGAGCGCCTATGCGTTCCTCGCCCCCTATCTGCTGGTTTTTGCCACCTTCTGGGTCTGGCCGATCATCGATTCATTCCTGATTTCCTTTCAAAACACCCGCATCAATCCGTGGAAATACAGTTTCCAGGCCAATTGGGGCCGGCTCTTCTACGACCCCGCCTTCTATAACGCTCTCTACAACACGCTGATCATCCTGGTGATCCAGGTTCCCGTGATGATCGCGCTGGCGACCGTCATGGCCGTGCTGCTCAATTCGCCGCTCTTGAAAGCGCGCCCGCTTTTCCGTTTCGCCTTCTTTGCCCCCGTCGTTGTCGGCGAGGTCGCCTATGCCGCTGTGTTCCGGCTGATGTTCAGCCTCGATTTCGGCATCATCAACAAGATGATCGCAGCGGTCGGCTTCAGCCCGGTATCCTGGTTCGACAACGCCAATGCCGCTATGGCCGTGATCATCCTCGCCGTCACATGGCGCTGGGCCGGCTATAATGCCATCATCATCCTCGCCGGCCTGCAGTCTATTCCGGACGATGTCTACGAGGCAGCGACGCTCGACCGGGTGAGCAAGGTGCAGCAGTTCTTCCACATCACCCTTCCGCTCTTAAAACCGATCATCCTCTTCTGTGTGGTGCTCTCGGTGATCGGCACCATGCAGCTCTTTACCGAGCCGTTCCTCATCACCAATCGCGGTGGTCCGGGCGGCGGTACGGAGACACTTGGCCTCTTCCTCTATCGCCAGGGTTTCACCTCGCTGAACTTCGGCTATGCCTCGGCGATCGCCTATACGATGGCTGCTCTCGCGGTGGTGATCTCCCTCTTCAATCTCTGGATCGGGAGGGACCCGAAATGAGATCCAAGTCGCAATCCCTTCTCATCCGTCAGATCGCGCTGCACGCTGCGCTGGCGCCGCTGGCGCTGATCTGGCTGTTTCCGCTCTGGATGATGTTCGTCTTCTCGACAATGCCTGACAACGGCATCTTCAGCCCCGACATCGTGCTCTGGCCATCGACCAACTTCGTCGCGAATTTCAAGAACCTGCAGGCCGATACCGACTTCATCGGCGCTATGGTGATCTCCATCGGCGTCGCGATGATCTACACCGTGCTCTCGGTGATGCTGACCTCGATGGCGGGGTGGGCGCTGGCGCGTTATCGTTTCGTTGGCCGCTCCATCGTCATCGCCATCATTCTCGGCACGATCACGCTGCCTTTCTCGGTGGTCGTCATCCCGCAATTCATCATGGTGGCACGCGAATTCAAGCTGGCGAACACCTGGGTGGCATTGATCGTGCCGCCGCTCTTTAATTCCCTCGGCGTCCTGTTCATGCGGCAGTCCTTTTCGATGATGCCGGGTGAACTCTTCGATGCGGCACGCGTCGAAGGCGTCAAGGAATGGCAGATCTTCCTGCGCATCGCCCTGCCGTTGGCGCGACCGACGATGGCCGCATTGGCGATCATCCTCTTTCTCGTCTCGTGGAACAATTACCTCTGGCCGCTGCTCATCAATTCCAGACCGGGAATGATGACGGCGCCGGTGGCATTGGGAACGCTGATCGGCCTCACCAAGGTTTCCTGGGGCGGCATCATGGCCGGGGCGGTGCTGCTGACGGCGCCGATCCTCGTCGTCTTCGTGGCTCTCCAGCGCCATTTCATCGCCGGCATCGCGGCCGGCGCAATCAAGTAATCGGAATCGGGGAGCTGCATGGCAGAGCTTTCACTCAGCAATATCGTCAAGCGCTTCGGCGGCTTTGAGATCATCCATGGCGCCAATCTGGAGGTGAAGGACGGCGAATTCGTCGTCTTCGTCGGTCCCTCCGGCTGTGGAAAATCCACGCTGCTGCGCATGATCGCGGGTCTCGAGGATATTACCTCCGGCGAGCTTCAGATCGGCGGCAGGGTCGTCAACGACGTCGAGCCGGCCGATCGCGGCATCGCCATGGTCTTCCAGTCCTATGCGCTCTATCCGCACCTCACCGTTGAGGAAAACCTGAGTTTCGGTCTGCGGATGAACGGCAATCCGAAGGCCGATACCGAGCGGCGCGTGCGCCATGTCGCCGAGATCCTGCAGATCACCGAGCTGATGAAGCGGAGGCCGAAGCAGCTTTCCGGCGGTCAGCGCCAGCGCGTCGCAATCGGCCGCGCAATCGTCCGCGAACCCGAGGTTTTCCTGTTCGACGAGCCCTTGTCGAACCTCGATGCCGAACTGCGCGTGCAGATGCGCGTCGAAATATCCAGGCTGCACAAGCAGCTCGGTACGACGATGATCTACGTCACCCACGACCAGACGGAAGCGATGACACTTGCCGACCGGATCGTCGTGCTGCGCGCCGGCAATATCGAGCAGATCGGCGCGCCGCTCGACCTTTACGACGACCCCGCCAACCAGTTTGTCGCCGGTTTCGTCGGCTCCCCGAAGATGAATTTCCTCAAAGCCGTCGTGGTCGAGAGCCAGCCGGGCAGGGTGGTGATCGCGTTGGAAAGCGAAGCCGATACGCGCCTGCCGCTGCCCCTCAGCGAACCCATCGAAGCCGGCACGAAGGTGACGCTCGGCATCCGTCCCGAGCATTTCGTCGATGCCGGCATGGGCGATGCCGATCTCACCGTCGCAATCGACGTTGCCGAGCATCTCGGCAATACCAGCTACATCTACGCCGCCATCGGCAACGAACAGCTGATCATCGAGCGCCCGGAATCGCGCACCGCCGGCAACCGCGAGACACTGACCGTCGGTCTTCCCGCAAGCCACACATTCCTTTTCGACGGCGCCGGCAAACGGCTTCGCTAAACCGCAATCCCAAGGCAGAAAGACGAAAGAGGTTTCCATGACTTCCGATCACCCGATCCGCTGGGGCATCATCGGCCCCGGCACCATCGCTCGCACCTTCGCAGACGGCGTCGCCCATTCCAGAACCGGCAAACTGGTGGCGATCGCCACCCGCAATCCTTCCAAGCCGGGACTTGCCGAAAATTTCCCCGGCGCCCGCATCGTCAATGGCTACGAGGCGCTGCTTTCCGACCCCGAAGTTGATGCGGTCTATATCTCCGTCCCCCACACCGGCCATGCCGAATGGGCGATCAAGGCCGCGCGCGCCGGCAAGCATATTCTCGTCGAGAAGCCAATCGCACTTTCGGCCTATGATGCCGAAGCCGTTTATTACGAAGCGAAGAAAGCTGGCGTCTTTGCCGGCGAGGCCTTCATGTACCGCGTGCATCCGCAGACGGAAAAGCTGGTCGAACTGATCAGGAGCGGCGTCATTGGCACCGTCCGCATCATCCGCTCGAGCTTCGGCTTCAATATGGGCAGCTACAGGCCGGAACATCGGCTGTTCGCCAATGATACCGCCGGCGGCGGTATTCTAGATGTCGGCGGCTACCCGGTCTCGATGGCAAGGCTGATTGCCGGCGCCACGGAAGGTAAGGCCTTCCTCGAGCCGGAGAAAGTTTCGGGCGTCGCCCATCTCGGCGAGAGCGGCGTCGACGAATGGGCGTCGGCCGTGCTCAAATTCCCGAACGAGATCATCGCCGAAGTCTCCTGCTCGATCATGGCGCAGCAGGACAATGTGCTGCGCATCATCGGCTCCGAGGGCCGCATCGAGGTCGCCGACTTCTGGTTCGCCTCCGGCCACAAGGGCGGCACCGGCAAGATCGAGATCTTCAAGAGCGGCAGCCGAGAAACCGTCGAGGTCAAGGAAGATCGCTGGCTCTACTCCTTCGAGGCCGATGCGGCAGGCGATGCGATCCGCGCCGGCAGAAACGAGTTCAGCGCTCCCGGCATGAGCTGGGCGGATTCGATCGGAAACCTGCGCGTGCTCGACCAGTGGCGGGCCTCTGTCGGCCTCGAATACGGCGTCGAGAAAGCCGCAAAGCGCACGGCCAACATATCAGGCGGCACGGTTGCTCGCGGCAACAGCATTCCCCAGCGCCAGATTCCCGGCATCTCCAAGCCGGCCTCGGTCGTCACGCTCGGCTTCGAGTTCTTCCCGAACTTCGCCGCCGCCTCGCTGACGCTCGACGCTTTCTATGAGGCTGGCGGCAATGCCTTCGATACGGCCTATGTCTATGGCGCCGGCAAGACGGAGGCGATCTTCGGCGACTGGCACACCAGCCGCAAGGTGCCGCGCGAGGAGATCGTGCTGATTGGCAAGGGCGCGCATTCACCGCTCTGCTATCCCGATATGATCGCCAAGCAGCTCGACCAATCGCTCGCCCGGCTGAAGACCGACTATGTCGACATCTATTTCATGCATCGCGACAATACCGACGTTCCCGTCGGCGAGTTCGTCGATGCCATGGATGCCGAGGTCAAGCGCGGGCGCATCCGCGGCATCTTCGGTGGCTCGAACTGGACGCGGGCACGTTTCGACGAGGCAATCGCCTATGCGGAAAAGACCGGCAAGGCGCCGCCGGCGGCGCTCTCCAATAACTTCTCGCTTGCCGAGATGCTCGATCCGATCTGGGCCGGCTGTGTCGCCGCCTCCGATGACGACTGGAAAAAGTGGCTGAACGAGAAGCAGATCCCGAACTTTGCCTGGTCGAGCCAAGGCCGCGGCTTCTTCACCGATCGCGCCGGCCGCGACAAGCGGGATGATGAGGAGATCGTGCGGGTCTGGTATTCCGAGCGTAACTTCGGACGCCGCGACCGCGCCATCGAGCTTGCCAACAAGCTCGGCCGCAATCCGATCCATATCGCGCTTGCCTATGTGATCGCCCAGCCTTTCCCGGTCATTCCGCTGATCGGACCGCGCACCGTCGCCGAACTGGAAGACAGTCTTTCGGCGCTCGACTTTAAGCTGACGCCAGATCAAGTAAAGTGGCTGGAAGGCTGAGACAACAAGGAAGGGCGCGGTCTGAAACCGCGCCCTTTCCATATCTAATTGCGCGTTTCGGACGCCTTGTTTCCGGCGGCGTCGTCCATCAGCTCATACCACATGGCGTTGAGGACGGCGAAGGCGGCTGCCAGCGGCAGGCCGAGGATCCATGCGAAATACCACATCGTTTTGTCTCCCTCAGAGCAATTCCAGGAAAAGTGCGAAGCGGTTTTCCGTCCGGAATTGCGTAAAATTAAAGGTTGGATCGGTTGTTGACCCGCTCTAGTAGGCGTGGCTGTTTTTGTCGGTGACGGATTTCTCGTCGACCTTGCCCCACAGAACCTTGTAGACCCAGGCCGTGTAGGCAAAGATGATCGGCAGGAATATCGCCGACACAACCAGCATGATGAACAGCGTCATGTGGCTGGAAGATGCATCCCAGACCGTCAGGCTCGATCGCGCATCGAGCGAGGAGGGCAAGATGAACGGGAACATCGAGAGGCCGACCGTCGAGATGATGCCCGATATCGCGACCTTGCTGAAAAGCAGCGTCATGATCTCGCGCCTTGCCCGCATGGCAAAGAAGGCCAAGGCCGCGCCGGCAAAACCGAGGACCGGTGCGATGATCATCCACGGATGCGTGGTGTAATTGACAAGCCATGCGCCCTTTTCGAGCACCGCGGTCTTCAGCAGCGGATTGGACGGCCCGATCGGGCTGATATCGCTGGTGATGCGGTAGCCGTCGACGCCGATCCACAGGAAGAGCCCGCCAAGCGCAAAAAGCACGATGGCGGCAAGGGCGGCGATGCTGCCATAGCTTCTGGCCCGCTCCGCAACCGGACCGCTCGCCTTCAGCACCAGCCAGGCCGCGCCGTGCATCGTCAGCATGGCGAGGGAAAGCAGCCCGCAAAGCAGCGCATAAGGGTTGAGCAGACCGAAGAACGAGCCTTCGTAGAAAATCCGCATATCGTCGGCAAAGCGGAAGGGCACGCCTTGCAGCACGTTGCCGACGGCGACGCCGAAGATCAGCGATGGCACGAAGCCACCGATGAAAAGCGCCCAGTCCCAGCCGTTGCGCCAAGTGGCGCTTTCCCGCTTCGACCGGTATTTGAAGCCGACCGGGCGCAGGATGAGCGCAAAGAGGATCGCAAACATCGCCAGATAGAAGCCCGAGAAGGAGACCGCATAAAGCGGCGGCCAGGCGGCGAAGATGGCACCGCCGCCAAGGATCAACCAGACCTGGTTGCCTTCCCAGGTGGCGCCGACGGTGTTGATCACCACGCGTCGTTCGGTGTCGGTCCTGGCGACGAAAGGCAGAAGCGTGCCGACGCCGAGGTCGAAGCCGCCGGTGGTCGCAAAGGCGATCAGTATCACGCCGAGCAGCAGCCACCAGATGACGCGCAGGGTTTCATAATCGATGAGTTCGTGAAGGATCATGGCAGGTCACTCCGCCGCCGGGACGAGGGTTTCGGAAATCAGGACGGCTTCCGGCTCGTCGTCCGGCTCCGGCCCCTGTTTGATCGCCTTGATCATCAGGCTCATTTCGATGACGATCAGCACCGTATAGAGTGCGGCAAAACCGATGATCGTCAGCAGCACGGTGCCGGCCCCGAGGCTGGAGACGGCCGCCGCCGTCGGCAGAACGCCTTCGATCACCCAAGGCTGGCGGCCGAACTCGGCAACGACCCAGCCAAGCTCGATCGCGACAAAGGGCAGGGGGATCGCCAGCACGGCAATCCGCAGCAGCAGCGGATATTTTTCGAGATGGCGGCGGGCCGACAGCCAGAAAAAAGTTGCGGTCAACAGGATGAAGAAGATGCCGAGGCCGACCATGATGCGGAAGGACCAGAAGAGCGTCGGCACATGCGGGATCGTATCGCGCGCAGCCTGGACGATCTGCGCGTCGGTCGCCTGACGCGGATCGTCGACATAGCGCTTCAGAAGAAGGGCATAACCGAGATCATGGCCGAGATCCTCGAAGGAGGAGCGCACTTCCTGTGCCACCTGATCCTGCGCGGGTGCGGCACGGATCTGCATCAACGCATCGTAAGCCTTGATGCCGTCGCGGATGCGGGTCTCGGCCTGCTGTTCGAGCTTGTCGATGCCGGGGATCTCCGTTGTCAGCGAGCGTGTGCCGATCAGCCCCATGACCCAGGGGATATGGACGGCGAAATGCGTCTCGCGCGCGTCCTGATCAGGGAAGCCGAAGGCAGTGAAGGCGGCCGGAGCCGGTTCCGTCTTCCACATGCCCTCGATCGCCGCGAGCTTCATCTTCTGGTTCTCGGTCGCGAGGTAACCGCTCTCGTCGCCAAGGACGACGACGGAGAGCGCCGAGGCAAGGCCGAAGGAGGCGGCCACCGTCATCGACCGTTTGGCAAGCTCGATATGCCGGCCCTTCAGCACATACCAGGCCGAGACGCCGAGCACGAAGATCGAGGCGCAGACATAACCCGCCGACACCGTATGGACGAACTTCGCCTGGGCGACAGGGTTGAAGACCACGTCGAAGAAGCTTGTTATCTCCATGCGCAACGTCTGCGGATTGAGCGCCGATCCCACGGGGTTCTGCATCCAGCCATTGGCGATGAGGATCCAGAGTGCGGAAAAATTCGAGCCGAGCGCCACCGCCCAGGTGGCGACCAGATGCCCGACCTTCGACAGCTTGTCCCAGCCGAAGAAGAACAGGCCGACGAAGGTCGCCTCGAGGAAGAAAGCCATCAGGCCTTCGATCGCCAGAGGCGCCCCGAAGATGTCACCGACATAATAGCTGTAATAACTCCAGTTCATGCCGAACTGGAATTCCATGACGATGCCGGTGGCGACGCCGATCACGAAATTGATGCCGAACAGCGTGCCCCAGAATTTCGTCATCTGCCGCCAGATCTGGCGGCCGGTCATGACATAGACGGTTTCCATGATCGCCAAGAGCACGGACAGGCCGAGCGTCAGCGGTACGAACAGGAAGTGGTAAAGCGCCGTCAGCGCAAATTGGAAGCGCGATAGCGCGACGATATCTAGTTCCATAGTCTTTCTCCCACGGTCCCAGGGGGTACGGAGCGTTCCTCAGCGCCGGCCGGCGCGTGAGGGCATGCGGGTCTCGCTCAATCCGGCCGAAGCCGGTCGAGCGCCTTTTCGAACGCCGCCTCTCCGCGGCGTGAAATCTCTGAAATACGGCCGCCTTCGATGACGGCGATGCGGTCTGCGATCGCGGCCTCGCGGCGGATATGGGTGGCGATCACCAGCGAGCGGCCTGTCGCCATCGCCGCGAGACGACAGAGCACGTCGCGGGCGTTGGCGCCGTCGAGGCCTTCTGTGGGCTCGTCGAGCAACCAGAGCGGCGTGTCGCGCAGGAAGAGACGGGCAAGCGCCAGCCGGCGCGACTGGCCGCCGGAAAGGCCGAGGCCTCCTTCGCCGAGCGGCGTATCGATCCCCCGCGGCATGGCCTCGACATCAGCCAGCAGGCCGGCGGCGGCGAGCACGTCGCGAAGGCGGGCTTCGCCGGTATCCGGGTTGGCAAGAAGGAGGTTGCCGCGCAGGCTATCCTCGAAGAGTTCTGTCCGCTGCGTCAGCAGTGTCGCCGTTACCGCGGCAACGCTTCCCGTGCTTGCCGGCAATTCGCCGGAAAGCAGAGCGAGCAGGCTCGACTTCCCGGCGCCGCTGCTGCCGATGACGGCCAGGCGTTCGCCCTGCTGCAGCGCGAGGTCGATGCCCTGGAGCACCGGAACGGCGGAATTCTCATGGAAGGCCGACACGTCGGGCAGTGAAAAAGCATATCCCGGCGGCGGCGCCACCAACGGCTCGGTTACATCTGCGACGGCAAGCCGCGGCGCGATGCGCCTTGCCGCAAGCAGCGTCCTGCCAAGTTCCAGTGCACCGCGGCGTAGCGCCGCAAACGGTTCGACCGCCGCGAAGGCGACGAGCAGCCCGAGTGCGGCGACGGGAGCGGTAATCATCTCCGATTCCGCCAGAGCTGCGACAGCGAGCAGCGATACGGTCAACAGAAGGGTCGAGACGAGGCCGAAGCCGAATGTCAGGCCGGTTTCCACACGGTTCAGCCGATCGTCGGCATGGGCGGCGTAGCCATCGGCCGCAGCGATCGCCTCTTTCTGCGCGGCCAGCCGGCCGGCCATCAGCAAATCGGTCTGGCCGGCAACGAGATCGATCGTCCGCGACCGCAGCGCCTCGATGCCATGGGCGCGCCGGCGGGCATGTTTGCGCGCCGCATGGCCGGCGATCACAGGCAACCCCAGCCCGGTGCCAGCGAGAAACAGGCCGAAGCCCAGGCCGAACAAGGGATGCATCAGCCCCAGCGCCACGCTTGCAGCCAGGGCTGCCCCCACGGCGACCGCGGCCGGCACGAGAATGCGGAGATAGAGAGAATCGAGCGCATCGATATCGGCCGTCAGTCGGAACAGCAGCTTTGCCGGCCGATGCGACAGCGCGCGCGCAGCACCCGGTTCGGCGAAGCCGCGAAACAGCCTTTCGCGCAGAGCGGCAAGTACACCGAGCGTTGCATCATGGGTCGCAAGCCTTTCGCCGTAGCGCGCCACTGTGCGGACGATGGCGAGCAGTCGGATGCCGGCTGAAGGCGCAAAGACGTCGAAGGTGATGGCGGCTGCGGCCGAAAGACCGGCAAGCGAAGTGGCGGTGATAAACCAGCCGGAAAGGCCGAGCAGGGCTATGCCCGCCATAACAGTCATTGCCGAAAGAACTGCGCCGAGCAGCAGTGCGCGCCGGCGCTCGGCAAGGAAGAGATGCAGGATCGGCTTGAGGTCCGCAGCAAATCTACTCATTCGGCCGCCTCCCTCATCATGATGTCGGCGTCGATGCGGACGATGCGATGCATGCGCGCGGCAAGCACCGGATCGTGGGTCGCAACGATCAAAGTGCGGCCCTTGGCGAGCGAAAGCAGGCTCTCGGTCACTTCGGCGGCGGTGGCGGCGTCGAGATGGGCGGTCGGCTCGTCGGCCAGGATGATTTTGAGATGCGGATTGCAGGCCGCACGCGCAATCGCCAGCCGCAGCGCCTCGCCGCCGGAAAGCCCAATGCCGCCTTCGCCGAGTGGCCGATTGCCATAGGCCTCGGCAAGCTTGCCGAGTCTCGCGACACCAAGCGCATCCGTGACATCGTCACGTGCAATGCCCGGTCTGCCGAGTGAAATATTGCCTGCGATGGTGCCGGCAAATATGTGCGGCTGCTGGCCGATCCACGCCATGGCCCCGCGCACCACCGCGGCGCTGTCATCCGCAAGCTCGACGCCGCCGATGACGATGTGCCCACCGGTGCAGGGCGCCAGCCCCGATATCAGCGAAAGAAGCGTCGATTTGCCGGAGCCACTGGCGCCGAGAAGCGCCAGATGTTCGCCTGCAGCGATCTCGAGGTTGAAACCGTCGAGGATCAGCGGTTCGTCCACGCCATAACGGAAGGCGAGATTTTCAAGACGAATGTCAGGCGCCTCGGTTTCGGTGAGAGCGCAAGGTTCGGCCGATCCCCGGATCGGCAAATCGCCTGTAGCTATAGCGTCCAGCGCTTTCAGCGCCGCTTCGCCGGCCACCCGATCGTGCCAGACGGCCGAGAGTTCGCGCAACGGCTCGAAGAAGGCCGGCGCGAGCAGCAGGATGAACAGTCCCTGGGTTAGGTCGAGCCGGCCTGTCCAGGTGCCGAAGCGGATTTCGCCAAGCAGGCTGAAGCCGACATAAACGGCAATCATCGCAACGCCCAGCGCTGCGAAAAGCTCGAGCACGGCCGAGGAGAGAAAGGCGATCTTCAACACCGCCATGGTCCGCAGGCGCAGCGATTCCGCCTCGCGGCGGAGCCGCAGCGCGGTCGCATCAACCGCATCGAGCGCACGGATCGTCGCCAGTCCGCGCAGCCGATCGAGCAGGAAACCGTTGAGCCCACCGGTTGCAACGAGTTGTTTTTCGCTGGCCGCCTGCGCACGCCAGCCGATCAGCGCCATGAAGATGGGGATCAGCGGCGCCGCAAACAGCAAAACTAGGGCGGCGATCCAGGAGACCGGAAGGATGAAGGCAAGGATGACGAGCGGCACCAGGCTCGCCTTCATGCGCGCCGGCTGGAAACGGGCGAGATAGGGGACGATCAGTTCGGCCTGCTCCCCAATCACGCTTGCGGCCTTGCCGGAAACCGGCCGGCCGCGATCAATCGGCGACGATAGGGAAAGCACGGCGATAGCAATGTGCCGCCTGCGGCTGAGCTCGGCGCGCGCAGCATGAAAGGCGAGGCGGCCGCCAGCCGCGTCGAAACAGCTTTTTGCAATTCCGAGGAGAAGGATGCCGAATGCCGGCCAGAGCACATCATATAATCCGCCGCCATCGGCGATGCGGCCAACGGAAACGGCCAGCAACCCCGCCTGCGGAATCCATAAGGCGGCGGCCAGTGCCTGCAGCATCGCCGCTTTGCGAAGCCGGCTTTTTGCCGTGTCACCACGCGACGAAACCGCATCGCCATCCAGCGGCTGAGCCTCTGATCTGTCCTTCGCGTCGAAGAAAGCCGTGCCCATGGCGCTAACTCTTGTTCGCAGGATTCGGCCGGCGGCTGCGGCCGAGCGAAACGACCCGGTCCTTGGCCTCCAGAAGCTTCGTCACTTTCGCGCCCAGCGAGAGTAGCGTTGCAAGCCTTTCCGTTTCAAGTTGTTTAACGTCCTCATACCAATGCGTCAGCTGCTCGATCAGCGTGTGCATTTCGCTCATGCGCGCCTGCGCATGCCGTTCGGCGTCGCTGGCCGGTCGCTGCATCAGAATCTCACGCAGAACCGACAGCGTCGGATCGACTTCACGTTTCTTTCGTTCCTCGGCGAGCGTCCGCAAGATGAGCCAGACATCATCGGGTGTGGTGAAGAAATCGCGGCGATCGTCCGGCTTGTGTTTCAGAATGACGAGATTCCAGGCCTGCAATTCGCGCAGGCTCATCGACACATTGGAACGCGAAATGCCGAGCGCATCGGCGATCTCTTCGGCGCAGATCGGCGCGGGCGAAACGTAGAGCAGGGCATAGATCTGGCCGACGGTGCGGTTGATTCCCCAGCGGGAGCCCATTTCGCCGAAATGGAGAACGAAGGACTGGACGAGAGGCGGCAGGTTCATAGTCTTTTCCGTTGCGTCTGTTATTTCAGTAATTTCTGAAATCACTATATCGACCTTCGCGCCCCGCCGACAATCGGCAAGGCGGCCCTGCGTCAATTTGGATGTCCGTTCGTTGATCGTGCCTCGGATATAACAGGAAGCGACGCGGCCGGATTTGACTTGGATCAATTCCGCAGCACTTTGCGGACGTGGAAACGCCCGGCCATGCGCTACGCATGCCGGGCGTTCTGATTTGACTGCAATAACTAACGGCGTTTACGCGCGCCGCCGCCGATCGAGGCGGCTTAGATCAAGCCGGCCAGAATGCCGACGCCTGATATGGCGGCGATGCCGCCTGCGACGCGCGTCACGAAGACGCCCCGACGTTCACCGGCCTGGCCGATGGCGTAACCAAGCGCGAGGCCGGCGGCATGCAGCAGTGCGGTCGGGATCATGAAACCGGCAGCATAGGCGGCACCTGCAACGTTTTCCGGCATTTCGGCGCCATGCGCATGACCGTGGAAGATTGCAAAGAGGCCGACAAGGCCGAGCGCTGCAGCGAGCGGCGCCTTGACATCAAGCGCAACGATGGCGCCGAGCACGACAACGGAAAGCGCGATGCCCAGTTCAACGAAGGGAACATTGATACCGGCAGCGCCGAGGGCGCCACCGAGCGCCATGATGAGAACGAAGGTCGTCGGCACCAGCCAGGTGGCGCGGCCGCCGAGCTGGAATGCAAAAACGCCGACCATCACCATGGCGAGGACATGATCGAGGCCCGACATCGGATGGGCAAAGCCATGGCTGAAACCGGCAGCCTCCCCGATCGCAGGATGGGCGGAGGCAACGGCTGGAAGCGCTGCGCCAGCCAAAGCAAGCAGGCCGCTCTTGAGTGCTGATTTCATTGCTCATTCCCCTCGTGAGTTTCGAGTATCCTGCGGCCGCTGAACAAAGGTATGGTTCAGGCGCGAGCATCAAGCTAATTCAAAGCGTTTGCGCCGTCAACGCTGCGTTCGCCAAATGCCAAGCCAATTCAATTGCTTATCTGATAGGCAGATGCCACTTTCGAAAGCGGCGCCACACCGAGAGGCGGGTCCTTTCACATTCCACTTTCCGTGATCTGGAAAGGCTCCCGCACAGAGGCTATCAATCGTCCGACGGAGACGGCGCAAACTGCCGCGATGGAGGAGATACCGATGACAAACACCGAACGGCCGCTGGCGATCAGCGCGCCCGAGCCACGCACGCTCGATCTGATCTTCAGCGAAAAGGCGCGCGCCGAACTGCATGCAAAATACGAAATCGTCGAAGCCGATCCGGACAATATCGCCGGCCTTGGTGACGAGATTCTCGGCAAGACGCGCTACATCATCGGCCAACCGCCGCTTTCATCCGAAACGCTGTCAAAAATGCCGGCCTTGCGCTCGATCCTCAACGTCGAAAGCAATCTTCTCAACAACATGCCCTATGACGTGCTCTTCGAGCGCGGCATTCATGTCGTCACCACGGGCCAGGTCTTTGCCGAACCGGTCGCCGAAATCGGTCTCGGCTTCGCCTTGGCGCTTGCGCGCGGCATCGTCGATGCGGACGTCGCGTTCCGCGAGGGCGCCGAACTCTGGGGCGGGGAGGGCAATGCAAGCGCGCGGCTGATTGCCGGCTCGGAGATCGGCATCGTCGGCTTCGGCGATCTCGGCAAGGCACTGCGCCGGCTGCTCTCCGGCTTCAGGGCCCGCATCAGGGTATTCGATCCCTGGCTGCCCCGCTCGATCCTCGAGGAAAACGGCGTTGAGCCCGCAAGCCTGGAGGAGGTCCTGACGAAGAGCGACTTCGTCTTCGTCGTCGCAGCCGTCACCAGCGAAAATAAAGGATTCCTCGGCACCGAGGCCTTCGCCAGCATGCGCCGGGGCGCGGCCTTCATCCTGCTCAGCCGCGCTGACGTCGTCGATTTCGAAGCGCTGATGGCGGCCGTCTCGTCAGGCCACATCGTCGCGGCGAGCGACGTCTACCCGCAAGAGCCGCTGCCGCCCGATCACCCGGTGCGGAGCCTGAAAGGCTTCATCCGTTCGGCACACCGCGCCGGCGCGCTCGACAGTGCCTTCAAGAAGATGGGCGACATGGTGCTCGAAGACATGGACCTGGTGGATCGCGGCCTGCCGCCGATGCGCTGCAAGCGAGCCGAACGCGAGACGGTGTCGCGCATGCGCTCCAAACCGGTCGCGGTAAATTAAATCAGTCGCCCAAAACTGCTGAGCGGTTTCGGGCGACATAAAACCAAGGCTCGGCTTACATAGCATCGTGCGATGCGCGGGAGCTTTAAGCGGCGCGCTGCCCTGTGCCCTGGATCGCCGCGAGCTTCCAGTCGGCGCCCGGCTTGCGCACGAAGGTCCATACCTCGGTGCTTTCGCTCGGACGGTGGTCGTCGCCGGAAACGACGCGGCCACTATCGCGTTCGACCATGGCATCGATCGAGCTATAACGCATGGCGAGCGTCGCATATTCTTGACCGTCTTCGCGCCAGGCCTCGGCAATATCGCCCTGCAGCAGCTTGACGTCGGAGACGCGGTTGCGTACGCCGTTGGTGGCGTTTTCGCCAAGTTCCTCGGCAAGATAGGACATCGCTTCGGGTGTCGTCAGCCGGCGCAAAGTGCCATAATCCTCGGCGCCGTAAGCGGTCTGCACGCTGGTCAGCAATTTCTCGAACTGGTCGAGATCTGCCTGCGCCAGCCCGATCTCGTCGGTCGGGCGGTTGCCGCCAGGCTGCCCGCCGAAGCCGGAACCGATCGCGGGGATCCGGAAGGACGAATTATTCGCGGGCGACATGCCAAAGGACTGGGCGCCAGAGGATTGGCCGCCATTGGATTGGCCGAATGGCCGGCTTTGGCCACCCGCGCCGTAGGAAGGCTGACGACGGTTGGCGAAATAACGCATGGCGAGCATGATGGCGCCGCCGATCAGCGCGATCTGCAGCAGCATGCCGAGGAAGCCGAAGCCGCCGCCGAAACCGTGACCAAGCAGCATGCCGAGGAGACCGCCGGCAATCAGGCCGCCGATCATCGAACGCCCGAAGCCCCCGAAGAGACCGGGGCGCTGGGTGCCGAAGGGCTGCTGCGCGGTAGCGGGTGCCGTCGTCTGCGGACGCGGGGTCATCGACCGTTCGATCGGCGCGACGGGTGCAGGCGCCGTGCGGGTGACGGGCGGAGCCTGAAAGGTGCGCGTGCCGCGGCTCCCGAAACCGAAGCTGCCGGCGCGGCGCGCCTCGGCACTATCGAGGGAAGCAAAAATGGTAGCGCTCGTCAGTGCGGCAATAGCCGCGATCTTGGCAAAACGCGAAACGGCACTCGGCATTCCTGATCTCCTGTCATGCGCAATCATGGCATGTTGGGATAGGATATAGGTACTCTTTCCGGGGTTTGAAGTTTTTTCGCCGCCTTACTGGCAGACGTCGACCCAGCTGGCACCGGTCAGCGCCGCCAGTCGCCCGGTTTCGATGCGCACGGCCGAATTCGTCGAGCCGGCGGCGGGCACGACTTCGTCGAAGCGTTTGAGCGAGATATCGCAATAGATCGGCAGTGGCGAAGGCAGGCCGAAGGGGCAGACGCCGCCGACCGGATGGCTGGTGACCGCTACCACCTCTTCGGCATCGAGCATGCGCCCTTTGGCGCCGAACGTATCCTTGAACTTGCGATTGTCGAGCCGTGCCATGCCGCTGGCAACGACCAGCATCATCTGCTCGCCGACACGCAGACAGATCGTCTTGGCGATCTGGGCGGGCTCGACGCCGTGGGCTTCGGCCGCAAGCGCCACCGTCGAGGAGCTCTCGGCGGTTTCGATGATTTCGATATCGGGTGCATGCGCACGGAGGAAGGCGCGGACGGATTCAAGGCTCATTGCGCGATGCTAGCGCATCGGCCCGCAAATCGGAACCGGTTTTTGGAAAGCACGATGCGAGGTGGAAAGTATTGCAGCGTCTCAAAAGACGCGCCGCACGCATGAGGAATCGCGCAATTTCAAGCGTAAAACATGCCCGCCGAAAACCGCCGCTTGCAAGTCGTCAGGACATCGTCATAATAATTTTGCACACGTGCTCAATTTTGTCATTCGGCCGTTACATCGACCCCCTAGAGCGGACATGTCACGTTTTCGTGGGTTTTCGAAGCGGCCGTCAACACCAGTGATGACCCGTCAAAGAGGCCTCACACTGCTCTTCTGGGGAGATGAAGAAAATGACTATTTTGCCGACATTGAAATCCCTCGCCATCGCTGCCGCCATCCTGGCCTCGAGCTCTGCAATTGCGCTTGCCAAGGATGTTCATATCAGCGTCTGGGCCGGCGGCACCGGCCCCAACGACGTCTATCGCCTCGACGCCATCGAGATCGCAGCCCAGCAGTTGCAGCGCCAGGCCGCGCTGAAGGGTGAAGATCTGAAGATCACCGTCGAGAAGAAGCCCTATTCCGCCTGGGAGGACTTCAAGCAGGCGCTGACCCTTGCGGCGGAAGCCAAGACCGCCCCGAACATCGTCGTCAGCGGCCATGAAGACATCGCGCCCTGGTCGCAGGCCGGCCTCATCGTTCCGATCGAGGATTACGTCGATCTCGACTCCTGGCCGCTCAATGGCATTTACGAAAACCTGCTGAAGATCGCCTCCTACAATGGCACCGTCTACGGCATTCCGCAGGATGCCGAATCCCGGCCGATGTTCTTCTGGAAGCCGTATATGAAGGCGATCGGCTATAGCGACGCCGATCTGGATGCGCTGCCGCAGAACGTTCAGGACGGCAAGTACACCATGAAGAACCTGCTCGAAGACGCCAAGAAGATGCAGGACAAAGGCCTCGTCCAGCCCGGCTACGGCTTCTATCCGCGCACCAGCAACGGCCCTGACTACTGGCAGTTCTATACCAGCTTCGGCGGCACGATGGAGGAAAACGGCAAGCTCGTCTTCGACAAGGCGGCGATGACCCGTACCTATCAGTTCTTCGCCGATGCCGTTAAGGCGGGCGTCACCAAGAAGAACCACATCGGCATGCCGGGCGACCAGTGGTGGAAGGAAGTCGCGACCGGCAAGGCCGGCATCTGGGACGGGGGCACCTGGCACTATGCCCGCCTCGTCAACCAGGAAGGCCTCAAGGACTTCTTCGGCAACGTGATCTTCACGCTGATCCCGGCCGGCGAAGGCGGCAAGGCCAACACGCTGACCCACCCGCTCGTCTACCTCCTGACCGCAGGTCACGACAAGGAAGACACCGAGATCGCCGCCCAGCTGGTCACCATTGCCTCCGAGCCGCGCATCAACGCGCTGCATGCGGTCAAATCAGCCCATCTCGGCATTTCCGAGGCGGAATCGGAAGTCGATTTCTACTCGGCCGACCGCTGGACCCGCGAAGCCACCGAACGCCTGCTGCCGCATGCCAATGCGATGCCGAACAATTCCGATTTCGGCAAATATTGGAACATCATGTGGAAGAACCTTGAGGCATCCTGGACCGGCGCCAAGACCGTCGACGCCGCGGTCGGTGATGCCGAGAGCGAGCTGAGGAGCACGCTCGGCGACAAGATCGTCATCCGCTGAAGCATTCCTCCGGGCGGTGGCAATCCCGCCGCCCGGACGGTTCCGCGAGGAGGCCTTCCATGAAATCGTCCAGAACGCTCGGGCTGCTGATGATCGCGCCTGCGGCGGTCATGATCGTCCTGTTCTTCCTGATGCCGGTGGTTCTGACGGCGGTCTTCTCGATGACCAATATGACGACGGCGACCGGAATATCAGGCGGCGTCTACCAGATCGCGCCCAACTCCCTGATCGCGCTGAAATCAGCGATGCCCGACCTCGCTGCCGAGATGGCCGAACCGCGCTACACGATCGACGAGGCGGGTCTCACGGCCGTCGAGGGCCTCGGGATGGCGCCGGGGATTGCCGCCGAATTGCGCGCCAAACATCTGGGCGAGGTCTTCCCGGCACGCCGCGACCTCGAGCGCATGCTCAAGGATCTCACTGAGCGACCTTCGACGCGCGAGGTCAAGCAGATCTCCGAACAGTTCAACCGCTCCGCCCTCAACACCCGCTTCGACAGCAAGCCACAGCTATTTTCGGCGCTGGACAGTCTGGGGTTCAAGCTGACGCCGGAGCAGAAGGAAACCGTCGCCAAGACCACCTACACCGGCTGGACCTGGACGACCGAGAATTTCTCGCGCATCGCCACCTCGCCCGATATGGCGCGCGTGCTTTTCAACACTGCGCTCTACGTCGCGCTGGTGCTGATGCTTTTCAACGTCGGTTATGCCCTGCTGCTGGCGATCTGGACACATTACATGCCGCCGACGCCGGCTTCGATCTTCCGCGGCATCTGGCTCCTGCCGCGCATCACGCCCGTCGTCATTTACGTCATGCTGTGGAAATGGCTTGCCTGGGATACCGGCTTCATCTCCGTCCTGATGGGCAAGTTCGGCTATCCGCCGAAGAACTACCTGCTCGACACCGCCTACCATGCCTGGTTCTTCGTCGTGTTGATCAACGGTTTCATCGGCGCCTCGATGGGCATGCTGGTCTTCTCCTCGGCGATGAAGGCCATTCCGAAAAGCCAGTTCTATGCGAGCGAGGTCGACGGTGCGTCGCGCTGGCAGCAGATCCGCTATATCATCCTGCCGCAGATGCGCTGGCCGATCCTCTTCGTCACCTGCTATCAGACGCTATCGCTGCTCGCCTCCTTCAATGAAATCCTGCTCGCCACCAATGGCGGGCCGGGCAACGCGACCGAGGTCTGGGCGCTCTCGGCCTATCATACCGCACTCAGGAACTATGCCGGCAATCTCGAATATGGGCTGGGTGCCGCCATGGCACTGGTACTCGTCGTCATCGGCGTGGTGCTGTCGCTGCTTTATCTGCGCGTTTTCAACTACGGCACGCTTGTCGCCAAGCCCCTGATCGAGGATTGACCATGGCCGATCGCTCTCAGCCCTCGGCAAATTACCGCAGCTGGCCTGTCCTGACGGCGCTCACCATCGTCAGCCTGCCGCTGCTCTTGATGTATGTCTATCTCTTCCTCGACACCGTGACGGTGAAGCAGCCGGACGCCTTGCTGCCCTCCGGCTTGACGCTCAATCACTGGCGTTTCCTGTGGGAGACGACGGCCGGGAAGGCGAACATCTGGCAGGTTACGGTCAATACGCTACTGTTTTCGACCTGCACCACCAGCCTTGTGCTCATCATCTCGTCGATGGCCGGTTATGTTCTGTCGCGGCTGAACGTGCCGGCGCGCGGCTTCTTTCTTGCCGGCGTCATGGTGCTGCACGCCTTCCCGTCGGTGACGCTGATCATCGCCATCTTCATCGTGCTGCAAATGATCGGTCTCTACAATTCGCTGATCGGCGTCATCCTGGTGAAGGCGGCGATCGACCTGCCGCTCGGCATCTGGCTGATGAAGGGCTTCTATGACACCGTGCCCTGGGAAATCGAAATGGCCGGCGTCGTCGACGGCGCCTCGCGGTTCCGCGTCTGGCGCAGCCTGGTGCTGCCGCAGGTCAAGCCCGGCATCATGGCGCTCGGCCTGTTCTCTTTCCTCTCCGGCTGGGGCGAGTTCATCCTGCCGCAGGTGCTGGCGCCGGGCAATCAGGTGCAGGTGCTGTCGGTCTATCTCGCCGCCTTCCTCGCCGACGACAACAATTACGATTTTAACATGTTCAAGGCAGTCGGCCTCTTCTACCTCATCCCGGTGCTGATCGCTTACGCGCTCTTCAACAAATATCTCATGAATATCTATGGCGGCGGGAGCAAAGGCTGATGCGCATCCTCCTCGACAATTTCTCGAAGAGCTTCGGCTCCACCAAAGTCATCGAGAATATGCGGCTCGAAGTCGGCGACGGCGAGATGCTGGCGCTGCTCGGCCCTTCCGGCTGCGGCAAATCGACCACGCTTTTTTCGGTCTGCGGCATTCATCGGCCGACCAGCGGGCGCATTCTCTTTGGCGACCGCGACGTCACGGATCTGCCGAGCCAGGCCCGCAATGTCGGGGTCGTCTTCCAGTCCTATGCGCTCTACCCGCACATGACGGTTGCCGAAAACATCGGCTTCCCACTGAAGGTGAAGGGTGTGAATGCCGCCGAAATCAGCAAGGAGGTCGACCAGATCGCGGCCCTCGTCCATATTGGCAACCTGATGGGCCGCCGCCCGGCAGAGCTTTCCGGCGGTCAGCAACAGCGTGTGGCGCTGGCGCGCGCGCTGATCCGCAAGCCCGACGTGCTGCTGCTCGACGAACCGCTCGCCAATCTCGACGCCAAGCTGCGCCTCGAAATGCGCTCGGAAATCCGCCGCCTGCAGCGCGAGACCGGCATCACCGCCATCCTCGTCACCCATGACCAGGTGGAGGCGATGAGCATGTGCGACCGCATTGCCATCATGAAGGAAGGCGAGATCGTCCAGATCGCCACGCCGGCGGAAATGTACAATGATCCGAAGACCGCATTCGTCGCCGGCTTCCTCGGCAACCCGCCGATCACCTTCCTGCGCGGCATCGTCGACAAGGGCGCCTTCGCGATCCCGGAAAGCGAAATCCGCGTGCCGTTGCCGGGATCCGTTGGCGCCGCCGAGGGCACGAAGCTGATGCTTGGCGTCCGGCCGGAGCATTTTACCCCTGCGGGCGATACACCGGTGTCCGGCAAGGTCACCTTCGCCGAAACGCAAGGGCGAGAAAACCTTTACGATGTACGTCTTGCCGGCGGGCCCCTGCTGCGCTCGATCCAGCCGGTGCGCAACGATATCCATGTCGGCGACGATGTCCGCTGGGCAATCGACAGCCGCGGCGTGTTCGTCTTCGACGAGAACGGAAGGAGGCTCTGATGACCCGCGATTTCCAGGCATTCTTCGCGCGATACAGCTGGCCCGCGGCTAAGGGCAGGCTGCCCTTCTGCATCGGCCATCGCGGCGCCAGCGGCCACGAGCGCGAAAACACGATCACCGCCTTCCGCCGCGCTGCCGAACTTGGCGCCGAGATGTGGGAGCTCGACACGCAGCTGACCCGCGACGGCGTCGTCGTCGTCTCGCATGACGATCATCTCGAGCGGGTCTTCGGCATCGACCGGCGCATTTCGGAGATGACGGCGGCCGAACTCGCCGCCCTCGACGGCGTCGACGTGCCGAGTTTTTCAGAGGTCGCCGCCCTCGGGCGGGCGACCGGAACCGGTCTCTATGTCGAACTCAAGGCGCCCGGCACCGGCGTGGCCTGCTGGCGCCATCTTGCCGAGATGAACCAGCGTTTCGCCTGTTTCGGCTCCTTCGATACGGCACAGGTGCGTGAACTCCGCGACGCAGGCTGCGACTTCCCGCTTTCGGTGCTGATCCGGGTCGGCCACGATCCGCATGCGCTGGGTGACGAGGCCGGCGCCGATATATTGCATCTCTGCTGGGAGAGGGCGGGCGAGCGACCGCAGGATCTGGTGACCGAAACACTGATGCACCGCGCCTTCGAGGCGGACCGCGAGATCGTGCTCTGGCATGAGGAGCGGCGGAGCATTCTCGATGACATCATGAAACTTCCGGTTCTCGGTATCTGCACGGATCTTCCCGATCTGATGCGGTCCTCGACAGAGAGGGAAAAAGCAGTTGGCAGACAGGGATAAGGGACCGCGCAAGGCAACCTCCTTCGACGTGGCGCGTGTGGCCGGCGTCTCACGCGCTGCCGTGTCGCGCGCCTTCACGCCGGATGCCAGCGTCTCGCCGAAGACGCGCGAGAAGGTGTTTGAGGCTGCCAAGGAACTCGGCTACCGGGTGAACTATCTTGCCAGAAGCCTGACCAACAAACGCTCCGATCTGGTCGGGGTCGTTGCCGCCGGTCTCGACAATCCGTTCCGGACGCTGCAGATCGACAATCTGGCAAGAGTGCTGATCGCCCGCAATTTCCGCCCGATCCTGCTGCCGACGTCGCAGGAGGCGGATACCTCGACGGTCATCGGCCAGCTACTGCATTACGCCGTTTCAGGCGTCATCGTCACCTCGGACGCGCCGCCGACCGAGATCTGCGAGCAATGTGCGGCCGAAGGCGTGCCGATCGTGCTGATCAACAAGGGCGACGACATCCCCTTCGTCGACCGCATCATCTCCGACGACCGCATGGCCGGCCATCTCGCCGCCGCCCACCTGATCGACCGCGGCGCGCGGAAGCTCGCCGTGATGGCCGCACCTGCCATATCCTATACGGCGCGGCGGCGCAGCGAGGCGTTCCTGGCACGCTGCAAGCAGCTTGAGGTCGAGGCGCAGATGCTGCAGGTCAGGATCAATGATTACCGGAGCGGCTATGATGCGGCGGCCGACCTTGCCGCATCCGGCATCGACGGCTTGTTCTGCGCCAACGACTACATGGCCTGCGGTGTTGTCGACCGCGTCATGCAGGGCCGCAGCCGCGGTGATGCGCCGCCGCTCTCCATCATCGGCCACGACGACATCCCGCAGGCGAGCTGGACCGCCTACGACCTCACGACCATCCGCCAACCCTGCGACCTCCAAGCCGAACAGACGGTCGACCTGCTGATGAGCCGGATGGCGGAACCGGACCTGACCGCGCGCGTCGAATCCACGCCGGTGACGCTGATAAGAAGAAGGACTGCCTGATGAATTCCGCTTTCGATGCCGCCGCCATCCGTACACGGGCGGAGGTCGCAATCGCCGTCGCCCTCGAGGCCGGACGGGAAGCGGCCCGGTTTCGGCGCGACTCCAGTCCCGGCACGCTGGCCGTCGAGAACAAGGGATTGCAGGATTTCGTCACCATCGCCGACAGGAAGGCCGAACAGGCGATCCGCGACGGGCTGCTCTTACGCTTTCCGGACGATATGTTCATGGGCGAAGAAAGTGGCGGGCGATCGGGCGAGGGCGGCACCTGGGTCGTCGATCCGATCGACGGCACGACGAACTATATCAGGGGCTTCCGGCACTGGGCCGTCTCGATCGCCTTCGTCGCCGGCGGCAAGGTCGAAGTCGGTGTGGTCTACGATGCCAGCGAGGATAAGGTCTTTCACGCCGTCCGCGGCGGCGGCGCCTTCAAGGACGGAATTCCAGTGCATGCGGCGGCGACCGCCGATCCGGCCAATGCGCTTGTCATTCTCGGCCACTCCCGCAAGACCAGCTTCGACGACCACCTCGCTCTCTCCAAGCGGCTTCACGAACGCGGCATGGATTATCGCCGCACAGGCGCGGCGGCGATCGACCTCGTTCGCGTCGCCGAAGGTGCTGCCGATCTCTATTACGAACGCCATCTCAATGCCTGGGACATGCTCGCCGGCGCACTGATCGCCGAAGAGGCCGGCGCTACGGTGGCGATGCCGGATGTCGACAGGCTGCTTAAGGATGGTGGGCCCGTCATTGCCCATTCGCCGGGGCTCGCGGGCGAATTCGCATTCATCCTCGATATCGAGGGGCTGACGCCCGCTGCTTAATCCGTCATACGCCGGCGCCACGCGCGCTCGGTTGCCGGTGCCTCGTCAGTGGTGATCTGATCAGGCTTCAGCGCCATCAGCGCTGAGAAATTCAGCCATTCCTCTTCGCTGAAACCGGCCTCTGGATCCTTGAGCGTAAAGGTCCAGGCATCGACACGTTTGCCTTCGTCCTGGCAGAGCCCGATCAGGTCGAGACCTTCCCTGGCGGCATCAAGGATCAGCTGCCAGTGAAGATAGATCGTGTCCGGTTCGGTTGGCCCTCGCAGGTCGGCGCGCAATTCCATTTCAACAGCCTTCCAGCTGCCCGCCTGCCTGATATCGTAGAGCTTATCGGTCGGATCGATGCCGCGCAGGAGATGCGGAAGCTTTTCCTTGACCGCGACGATGAGATCGAGACTGCCGGCGCTGACGATCACCGAGGCGGCGATATCATGGAAATGCGCGGCAAGATGCTCGATGCCCCTCACGTCGATCGCCTCATAATCGTCCTTCATGTCGAACTGCAGCAATGCGGCCGGATGGGTCGATTGCATCATGGCGGCGAGATCCTCACTGAGGATCAGCGGCCGGTCGCCCTCTTTCATCCGGATATCGCGGAGGTCGCCGATGTTCTTTTCTGTGATTGGTCCATGCCCGGTCGTTTCACCTTCGAGGTCGTCATCGTGCAGCACCACGAAACCGCCATCGGCGCGCACCCGCAGATCGAGTTCCATCGAAGCGCCCGCAGCAAAACCCTCCGCCATCACCTCGGCCGAGAACAGCGGATCGGCAAACCGTTTGCGCAGCCGGTGCCATTTCAGACGGGTGCGATGTCCCGCATGCGAAATCTCCAGGCCCTGCGCATCCAGCAATCTCGTCATATGCACCAAGTCTCCGTGATGCCACTTTCCTGCCTTGGCCGCCCGTGATTATCAAGACCGAATATGGCTTTCAACGGCTGTAGACCGCCGATATCGCTTCGGCAGCAGCGGCGATATCGCAGGGATGGCCGGCCTGCCTGAGGGCCGCGCCATAGGCCACGACATTCGAGAGCACCGTCTGGAATGAGGCGCGAGGGCCGGTATGGTTCAGCCGCACGAGGCGGGCCGGCGCGGTTCCCACGCCTTCGGTCAACTCCACGCCCAGCCGCCCCGCGGCTGCGATCAGCGCATCGGGCGTCAACGCCTCCGGCACCGGCACCGCCGTCACCAGGTTCGACGCCTTTGCTGCGGGCACCCAGGCTGCGGCGCCGAGTGCGGTTAGCCCCGCTTGTGTCGCCGATGCCGCCAGCGCATGGCGGGCGACGACGTTCTCCATGCCTTCGGCCTTGATGCGGTCGAGTGCGGCTTCCAGTGCGAAGAATTCCAGCGGTGCCGGCGTTCCCGGCAGGCTGCGCCGGCCACCGTCGACCCATGACTTCAGATCGGCCAGCGACAAGATCGAATCGCGCGGTGCGCCGTCGTGCAGGATCAGATCCCAGGCTCGGCCGCTCACCGAGAGCGCGGAAACACCGGCCGGACCGCCGAGCGCTTTCTGCGGGCCGATCACCGCGATGTCGATGCCGAGTTCGTCGACATCGACCTCATGTCCGCCGACGGAGGCAACGGCATCGACGACCGTGACGATGCCGCGGGCGCGGGCAAGCGCCAGGATCTCGGGCAGGGGGTTGAGAATACCGCTCGCCGATTCCGCGTGAACCAGAGCGAGAACATCGACCCCGGGAGCCGCGTCGAGCGCCCGGGCGACGGCCTCGATCTCGACCGGCAGGCCCGGTTCGGCGACGACATCCGCGACCTCAGCACCACTCCGCCGCAGCCATCGCCCGAACCAGCCGCCATAAGGGCTGGTGACGATGTTGAGAGCGGAAAGGCCGGGCCGCGCGAGGCTGGCCGCCACCGCCTCCAGCGCCACCACCGCCTCGGCCTGCACCAGCAATATGTCGTCGCGACTGTGCAATATGGCGCCGATTCTGTCGGCAAGGACAGCGTAGCGCTCCGCGGGATAAGAGGACACGCCGACCAGGGGATTCCAACCAGGTTCGAACATGGGTACCTCCTTCAGGACGGATCGGTCACGAGACGGGGGACGGCTGCAACAAGGGCACGGCCGGCCTCTGATTGTGGCGCGGCAACAAGTGACGCTGCCGGGCCGGTCTCGACAATCCGCCCGCCATCTATGACGGCGACACGGTGGGAGACGGCGCGGACCACGGCAAGATCGTGGGAAATGAACAGACAGGCAATGCCTTGTTGCTTCTGCAGGTCGACCAGAAGTTCGAGGATCCTGCCGCGCACGGTGACGTCGAGCGCCGAGACCGCCTCGTCGAGAACCAGCAGCGACGGCCGTGTGGCAATCGCCCGGGCAATCGCCACACGCTGGCGCTGGCCGCCGGAAAGCGAACGCACCGGCCGCCCGGCATAATCGACAGGCAGGCCGACACGTTCGAGAAGCATCGCGATCTCGCCGGCGCGCCGGTCTTGCGAAACGACGCCGTGGATGCGCAGCGGATCATCGAGCACCGAACCGACATTCGCCAGCGGGTTGAAGGCGGCCAGCGGATCCTGGAACACCATTTGCATGCGCGCCCGTTTGCGGCGCAGAGCTGCGGCGTTCAGCGTTAGCCAATCCTCTCCCTCGAAACGGATTGCGCCGGCATCACAGGAGAGAAGCCGCAGCAGGATGCGTGACAGGGTCGATTTCCCGCTGCCGGAGGCACCGACCAGACCGAGCGTTTCCCCGGCTGCGATCGTCAGCGAAACATTGTCGAGAGCGGCGACCCGGCGGCCCGCCGAAGTAAACCCTTTCGAGATGTTCTCGATGGAAAGCAGCGTAGGCTTCATGACGTCACCTCTGCGATCAGCGGCGGTGTCGAAAGGTCGCGATGGCTGGCGATGAGAGCTGAAGTATAGCCGCTTTGGGGCGCCGAAAGCACCGAACGAACTGGGCCTGCCTCGACAAGCCTCGCCTCGCGGAAGACGGCGATGCGGTCGACGAAGCCGGAGGCGAGCGCGATGTCGTGGGTGATGAAGAGCAGCGTCATGCCATCCTCGCGCACCAGCCCATCGAGCAGGCGGACGATCTCGGCCTGGACGACGACGTCGAGGGCGCTGGTCGCCTCGTCGGCAATCAGCAGCGCAGGCCTTGCGGCAATGGCCGCCGCGATCGCCACGCGCTGGCGCTGGCCGCCGGAAAGTTGGTGCGGAAAGGCCCGCATCGTCTGGTCAGGCTGCGGTATCCGCACGCGTTCGAGCAATTCCTCGGCCCTGATATAGGCCTGTCTCCAGCTGAGACCGAGATGGCGCCTGGCGCCCTCAGCAATCTGCTCGCCGATCGTCAGGACGGGATTGAGGCTGGAGCCGGGATCCTGGAAGACGAAGCCGAAATCGCGGCCCGGCCGGGGCGGATGGCCGAGGGCGGGCCAGAGCATCTCGCCGCCGACTTTCGTTCCCTCAGGCAACAGGCCGGCGAGCGCCCGGGCGAGCGTACTCTTGCCGGAGCCGCTTTCGCCGATGATCGCCAACCTTTCGCCGGCGGCAATGTCGAGATCGATACGATCAAGCGCCGTCCCATTGTCCCTGCCACGCCCATAGGTGACCGAAAGCTGCCGGAGGCTGCAGAAGATGCCGCTCATGCCGCCCTCACGCCGTTATCACCAAGCGCCTTGCCGAGACCTTCGCTGAAGAGATGGACGCCGAGCACGGTTATGGCGAGCGCTGTACCCGGTATGACGGAGAGATAGGAGGCCGAACGCAGCACGCTGCGTCCTTCGGCGATCATCGACCCCCAGGTGGCGATGTTGGGATTGCCGAGGCCAAGAAAGGAAAGCGCCGCCTCCGTGAGGATCGCGCCGGCGACGATAGTGGCCGAAAGCGCCAGCACCGGCGGCAGCGCATTCGGCAGGATTTCCCGGAAAGCGATCTCCACGGGATGCATGCCGATCACCCGTGCCGCGGCGACGTAATCCTGTTCGCGGATCGCAAGCACCTGCGCCCGCGTCAGTCGCGCCGGATCGGCCCAGGTGCCGAGCGCGATGGCAAGCACGACGACAGGCGTCGAGACGCCGATGGTGCTGACGAAGGCGAGGGCAAGCAGGAAGCCAGGTACGATCTGGAAGGCGTCAACCACGCGCATCAACGCCTCGTCGACTAACCCACCGGCAAAACCGGCCGCCATGCCGACACAGACGCCGAGGATCATCGCCGCAAAGGCCGCCGCGATGCCGACGGCAAGCGACGTGCGCGCACCGTAAATCAGGCCGGCAAGCACGTCGCGACCCAAGCGATCCGTGCCGAGCGGAAAGGCCGGATCGGTGAATGGCGGCAGCAGCGCCCGGCCGGCAATCCGCAGCGGATCGCCCGGCAAAATGATGGGAGCAAAAAGCCCGGCTAAAAGCAGAATGACAAGGATCGCGAGCCCGATCATGCCTTCCCACGTGCTGAGGAGGCCCCGGAGACGGCTCATGCGCCGCCCTCCGAAGCGCCGATGCGTGGGTCGAGCGCGGCATAGACAAGATCGACGAGGAAGTTGACCGCAATGACGAGGACGGCGCTGGTGAGGATAATGCCCATCAGCAGCGGCGCGTCGCGGCCGTTGACCGCTTCCTGCGCCAGCCGCCCAAAACCCGGGATCGCAAAGACGCTCTCGATCACCACGCTGCCGCCGAGCATGGCAGCCGATTGCAGCCCGAGCATGGTGACGAGCGGCAGCAGCGCA
Source organism: Rhizobium leguminosarum bv. trifolii WSM2297 (assembly GCF_000271845.1). Next base: position 1,387,918 of record NZ_JH719393.1, read on the forward strand.
TTGCGGGCGACATGGCGCAGCACAATCCGGCTGCGCGACAGGCCTTTGGCGCGGGCGAAGAGCACGAAATCGAGTTTCCAGGCCTCGGCCATGCCGGCGCGCATCACCCGTAGGAACAGAGCGAGATAAATCAGGGCAAGCGCGCCGACCGGCAGCACCAGATGATCTGATATGTCGAGGACGCGGAAAAATCCTGTCTTGCCCGACGCGATCGTCTCGATGCCGGCGATCGGAAACCAGCGCAGCTTGACCGAAAAGGCGATGCTCAGAACCAGGCCGAGCCAGAAGCTCGGAATGGCGTAAACAACAAGCGAACCGATCGACAGCAGCCGGTCCCGCAGGCTGCCTGGCCGTGCACCGGCAAGGATGCCGAGCGCCGAGCCGAGGCCGAAAGAGAGTGCCGTCGCGCTGCCCATAAACAGCAGCGTATTGGGCAGACGCTCGGCGATCAGCGCGCCGACCGGCCGGCCAAAGGCGACCGACCAGCCGAGATCGAGCCGCGCCAGCGAGGAAAGATAGAGCCAGAGCCGCGCCAGCACGGATCGATCGAGACCGTAGCTCTCGCGCAGCGACTGCCTGAGGGCTGCATCGCCGCCGCCGATCGAGCCGAGATAGGCGTCGACGGCATCGCCGGAGGCGGTTTCAAGCAGGAAAAAGGTGAAGATCACCACAATCAGCAGCACCGGAATGCTGCTGATCGCCCTACGCCTCAGGAGGATGATTGCACGTTTCACGCCGGACAGGGCCTCTGGAAGAGAATTGCCGCCGATCCTATCACGACTGCAGCGCGGTATCGCCCCAGTTCGAGACGGCCCAGCGCGGGTTGTTCGAGACGTTGAGGACCGTATCGCGGGCGACGGTAATGAAGCCCCATTCCGCGACGTTGATCAGCGGCAGATCGGCGACGACGAGCTGCTGGAACTTGCGGTAGAGATCGGTGCGCGCCGTCGTGTCGACGGTCTCGGAGGCCTGCAGGATGATCTTGTCGAGCTCCGGATTGACGTAGCCGCCCTGGTTGGAGAAGGGCACACCATCCGGTGTGCCGGATCGAACGAGAATGGTGGTGGAGATCGCCGGATCGCCGCGGAATACCGGCGGACCGACGGCAAGGTCGAAGTCGTGGTCGGTATAAACAGCCTTCTGGTGGGCGGCCGCATCGGCATTGACGATCTCCGCATCGATGCCGATCACCGCAAGCGCCTGGCGGAGGTAATCGCCGAACTGGCGGGTCTCGTTGAAATAGGGCGCGGGGCGAAGCTTCAGCTTGAAGCGGTTGCCGTCCGGGCCTTTGATGTAGCCGGCCTTATCGAGAATATCGTTGGCGGCGGCGGGGTTAAAGTCATAGGCCGCAACATCGGATGTATAGAACTCCTGCGAATTCTTCGGCACCGGTCCGGTCGAGGCGGTGGCGTAACCAAGGAAGATCGTGTTGACCACGAATTTCTTGTCGATCGCCTGCGCGATCGCCTGCCGGACCCTGAGGTCGGAGAGCTCCTTGCGGCGATGATTGATCTCGACGACGAGCTGATAGGTCAAGGCCTCGTAACCCTTCGAAATCACCTTGATGCCATCGACCTTGGAGATGCGGTCGAGATCGGCAAGCGGAACTGCCGAGAAAGCGGCAAGCTGGATTTCGTCGGCTTCGAGTGCGGCACCCGCCGACGCGCGGTCGGGCAGCACGCGAAAGACGATCTCATCGAGCTTCGGCTGTTCCTTGTCCCAGTAAGTCTCATTGCGCGCCAGCCGGTAATATTCGCCGGGTTTGTATTCGGCGAAGGTGAAGGGGCCGGTACCGATGAGCGTGTTGTTGGCCGGATTGGTGGCGATATCGCTGCCGTCGAAGATGTGTTTGGCGACGACGCTGGTCACGACCGGCAGCGCATTACGGATCAGCTGGAACGGCGTCGGCTTGGAGAAGCGGAAGACGGCGGTGTAATCGTCAGGGGTATCAACGGCTTCGAGATTGGCGAAAACCAGGCGGCCGAGATTCTGTAGCGGTTTCCAGATATGGAGCGCGGAAAAAGCGACATCAACCGAGGTAAACGGCTTGCCGTCGTGCCAGGTCACGCCGTCGCGCAGCTTGAAGGTGACGGAGAGGCCATCGGCCGAGCCCTCCCAGGAGGTGGCGAGACGCGGCACAAGCCCGTCCTTGCCCTCGAATGAGGCTTCCGCCAGAGGCTCGATCACCTTGCTGGCGATGAAGAAGACGCCGTTTGAAGCGACGATGGCAGGATTGAGGTTCTTCGGCTCGGAATCTGCCGCGACGATCAGCCTCCCGCCCTTCGGTGCATCCTGTGCCAGCACCTGCCGGGCGAGCGCCGTCGAGGCAAGCAGCAGGGCCGTGCTCTTCATCAGCGTGCGCCGCGAGATAGATGGTACGGTCATGACCCCTCCTGGTCGGTGAAATGCCAAGCGCCCGTATTCAGAACGAACCGGCGAATGTCATAGAAACTAAATTCGAATGGTGGGCTGGGCGAGATGTTTTTTTGTCACCCAGCCATTATTCACTCAGCCATTGGCCGCGAAACGTGCGGGCTCCTTAAAGAGATCGCGATAGGTCGCACCCGGATGCGGAGCAACGAGCCGCGGTCCGTGACCCCCAAGCTTTTCCCGCAGCGTTCCCTTTGTATAGTCGGTTTTGTAGACGCCGCGCTTCTGCAGTTCCGGCACCAACAGATCGACGGCATCCTCGAAACTTTCGGGCGTCACGGCATAAGCGAGGTTGAAGCCGTCGACGTCGGTATCCTCGACCCATTCCTGCATCAGATCGGCAACAGTCTGCGGCGAGCCGACGAAAACGGGGCCGAAGCCGCCGACCCCGACCCAGTCGGCCATTTCGCGCACCGTCCATTCCTTGGTGGGATCGATTGTCGTGAAGGTCTCGACCGCTGATTGCACCGCATTGGTATGGCGGTGGCGCAGCACCTCGTCCGGCTCAAACTGGCCAAAATCGATGCCGGTCCAGCCGGAAATCAGCGTCAGCGCACCTTCGAAGGAGGCGTATTTGCGGTATTCGTTGAATTTCTGCTGCGCCTCGGCATCCGTCTCGCCGAGAACGACGGTCTGCAGATTGAAGGCGAGTATTTCGCGTGGGTTGCGGCCGACGCGTTCGGCCGCCTCGCGGACATTGGCGACATAGCGCTTCAACACGGGTTTCGACGGCGACGCCACGAAGATGCATTCGGCATGGGCGCCGGCGAAATCCTTGCCGCGGCTGGAGGCGCCGGCTTGGTAGAGCACGGGCGTACGCTGTGGCGAAGGCTCGCTTAGGTGAATGCCGGGCACGTTGAAGTGCTTGCCGGAATGGCCGATCGGGTGGACCTTGTCAGGGTGGGTGAAAATGCCGGTCTCGCGGTCGCGGACAACCGCACCGTCCTCCCAGCTTCCCTCCCAGAGCTTGTAGCAGACCTCCAGATATTCCTCGGCGAGGTCGTAGCGATCGTCATGCTTTGTCTGCGCGGGCTGGCCGATATTGAGCGCGCCGCTATTGAGATAGGAGGTGACGATATTCCAGCCGACGCGCCCCTTGGTCAGGTGGTCGAGCGTCGAGATCCGGCGGGCAAATGTGTAGGGATGCTCGAAGGAGAGCGAGGCCGTCAGGCCGAAGCCGAGGTGCTCGGTCGCATATGCCATGGTCGGGATGAGCTGCAGCGGATCGTTGACCGGCACCTGCGCTGAATGGCGAAGGGCCGCATCGACATTGCCGTTCAGCACATCGTAGACGCCGAGCACGTCGGCGATGAACAGCCCGTCGAACTTGCCGCGCTCCAGGGTCTTTGCCAGATGCACCCAGTAATCGAGGTCCTTGTAGGTCCAGGACTTGTCGCGCGGATGCCGCCAGAGCCCCGGCGACTGGTGTCCGACGCAATTCATGTCGAAGGCGTTCAGCCTGATTTGGCGGGTCATGTCTTTCTTCCTTGGGATTAGGGATTGCTGCGGCCGAGGCCATAGGTCAGCGCCAAGGCCCCGACGAGCACGGCGCCCTTGACGAAATCCTGGGTGTAATAAGGGGCGTTCAGCATGGTGAGGCCGTTCAGCAGAACGCCGACGAAGACGGCGCCGGCAATGGTGCCGAGTACGTTCGGACGCCTGAGGTTGAAGACGGCAAAGCCGATCAGCGCGGCGGCAACTGAATCCATCAGCAGCGAGCCGCCAGAGGAAATGTCGCCACGCCCGACGCGGGCGGCAATGACGATGCCGCCGATAGACGCCAGCGTGCCCGACAGGACATAGGCAAGAGTCTTCAGCCTGACTGTCGAAGCTCCGGCGAGCCGGGTGGCGACCTCGTTGCCGCCTGTCGCAAACAGCAGCCGGCCGATGCGGGTACGTTCGGTGAGCACGAAGAGCACGACGGCGACCGTCACCATCAGCACCACGGAAACCGGCAGGGTGCCGAAGATGCTGTAACGGCCGATCAGCAGAAAGGCCGGGTCGTAGGCGCCGGTCGCCTTCGAGCCGTCAGGCAGAGTGAGGCCTGATGAAATCGACCGACCGGCTGTGGGTATCAGTTGCAGGCCGGAAAGCAAAAACATCATCGCCAGCGTCGCCAGCAGATCCGGCACCTTCAGGCGCACGATCAGAAAGGCGTTGACGAGACCGACCAGCGCGCCGAAGGCGAGCACCAGCGGCACCGTCGCATAGGCGTCGAGCCCCCAGACGATCATCGCATAACTGGCAGCCATCACGCTCGATGCGGCGACGGCACCGATCGACAGGTCGAACCCTCCGACGGCAAGCGTGACTGTGACGCCGGCGCCGAGAATCGCCACGACCGACACCGCCTGCAGGATGCTCATCAGATTGGCGATATTGATGAAGGCGGGCTCGGCGATGGTGAAGCCGACCGCGAGAGTGGCAAGCAGGATGAACACCGCGCCGGCCCGCAGAAACGCACCAAGGGCGGCAAGGTAGCCGCTAGCGGCTTGCGGTGCTGCCTTCGGCCGGGCGCTTGCCTGCGGCAGAGTGTCGTCGTCGATCGTCGTCATGCGGATATTCCCTGGATGGCGAAAGGAGCGGCAATTCCGCCTGCCGCCGGTCTCAAAACGTGATGGTCGATGACGAGGATGCGGTCTGCCACCTCGTAGGCCTCCTCCGGATCGGAGGTCGCAATCAACGTCGCCCGGTCGGTGCGGGCACGGATTGCTACGATAATGTCGCGGCGGGCGCCGACATCGACGCCCTGGAAGGGTTCGTCCAGCAGCAATAACCGGCTCGGTTCCGCCTCCCAGCGGGCGATCACCGCCTTCTGCTGGTTGCCGCCGGAGAGCGACCAGACCGAGGCGAGCGGGCCTGCGGCCTTGATGCCGAAACGAGCGATTGCCTGCTCGGCCTCGCGTCGTTCGCGGCCGCCAACAAGAAAACCGCGCGGATACCATTTGGAAAGATGCGGCAGGCTGATCGTCGCCGATAGCGAATGGCCGGGCCATGCCGGCGGCATCAGCGAGGAGCGATGGCGGTCCTCTGCTGCCATGGCGACACCTGCTGCAATCGCGTCGGCCGCGCTTTTCGGCTGGTATGGCCGACCGTCGAGGAACATCGCACCATGGCTCAATGCCGTCACGCCGAAGATCGCGTGGAGCAACCAGCTTTTGCCGGCGCCGAGCACGCCGGTCACCGCCACCACCTCGCCTTCATGCAGCGACAGATCGAAAGGATCACCGGTCGGCAGCAGCCTGATGTCGCGCATCTCGAAAATCGCCGGGCCGGTTGCCGACCGCGCATCCGGCCGCGCCGCATCCAGCCTGCGGCCGATCATCGCCTCGATGGCACTCGAAAAATCGATCGGCCGCGAGAAAGTGCCAACGACGCGGCCGCCGCGCATGACGAGCGCGCGGTCGGCGATCACTTCGAGATCGGCGGTACGATGCGAGATATAGAGGATTGCCAAGCCCCGCTTGCGTAGCCCCAACAGAATATCGAAAAGCCGGCGGCTTTCCTCTCCGGAAAGGCTCGCTGTCGGCTCGTCGAGAATGAGGAGATCGGCCCGGTTGGCAAGCGCACGGGCGATCGCCACCAACTGCCGGTCGGCACTGGCGAGTTCGCCGAAATCGCGGTCGAGCGGCAGCATGAAGCCGGCGGCATCGAGTATCGACTGCGCCTCCCGGCGGATGCCCGCGCGCGAGACGAAAAAGGGAGTGCTGCGATCAGCGAAACGGTTGAGAAGCAGGGCGTCGGCAACGGTCAAACCGGCCGCACCAATCAGATCCGTCGACTGATGCACGGTGACGACACCGGCCTTTGCCGCTTCGGCCGGGCCGCGCGGCGCAAAGGGACGACCACCGAGACTGACCGTGCCGCCATCGGCCGGAAGCACGCCGGAAAGGATTTTTACCAGCGTCGATTTGCCCGCGCCGTTTGCACCCATCAGCGCCACGATCTCACCGCGCTCGATCGAAAGATCAGCACCGGCAAGCGCGTGCGTCGACCCGAAACTGCGGGTGATATTTTCAATGTGAATAAGCGGCATCGACAAGGGTCCGGGACTGCATTTCGTATCGGGAGTGTGCCCTGTCCGGGCGGCCGAACTCCAGGTACGCCTTTCCCTGGCGAACTGTCCTCGGGAAACAAAGAATCTCCCGCAGCCGGTAAAATCGGATCATTTACTCTACTAAAAACATAGAGATTATATCTAAATGATCCGATGCGTCGCGAGGGCTGCCGAACCTGTCAGACGACGCTTTCGTTTGCTAGAAGGAACGCGACGATGAAATCCCTCGCACGGCTCGCACTGTCTGCCGCCGTCATTCCGTTCATTTTCATTCAAGGCGCACAGGCCGGCGGCCTGTCCGGTGCTCCCGCTCCCTTCGACAAGGGTGGTGTCAAGGTGGCGCTGATCAGCTATATCTCGGCCGGTGATTTTTTCCAGGCCTACCAGGCGGGCGCTGGGGCCCAGGCCAAGGCGCTGGATATCGACCTGCGCATTTTCCCGGGACGGCAGGATGCCGCCGAGCAGCGCGAACAGATCTTGCAGGCGATCAATCTCGGGGTCTCCGGCATCGTCATCGACCACGGACTACCGGAATCGCTTGGCGACGTCGTGCAACAGGCGATCGACAAGGGCATCAAGGTCGTGGCCTTCGACGTCAACCTCAACAACCCCAAGATCCCGCAGGTGGAGCAAAGCGACCACGAGCTTGCATCGCTGGCGCTCGAGCAGGTGGTGAAGGACAACGGCAAAAGCTTCAACGCCGGTTACGTCTATGTCGCGGGCTTTGCGCCGCTCGACCGCCGCAACGAGGTCTGGGAGAAGTTCAAGTCGGACAATTCAGGTGTGGCCGAAAAAGCCCGCTTCGGCAATGTCAGCGACACAACGGCGACGTCGACCGCCGACCAGGCAAAGGCTGCGCTCACCGCCAATCCCGATATCTCGGTGGTCTTTGCCCCCTATGACGAATTCGCCCGCGGCGTGAAGCTCGCCGCCAACGATCTCGGCGTCGCCAAAAAGCTCAAGATTTATTCGGCTGACGTTTCGACAGCCGACATTCAGGAAATCACCGAGGAAGGCAGCCCCTGGGTCGCGACCGTCGCCACCAATCCGGCTGTCGTCGGCGCCGTCTCCATCCGCGCTGCCGCCCTCGAAATCGCCGGCCAGACGGTTCCCCATCAGATTACCGTGAAGCCGACGCTCCTGACGCAGGAGAGCCTGCGCGCGGCCGGCGTCAAGACAATCGAAGAACTGGCCGAAAAGGTCCCCGCCTTCAGCACCAGCGATGCGGTGACCGCCGGCTGGATCCCCGACAAGCTGTTTTGAGGCCTTTCACCTCGATCCGGCGGGAGCGTGCAGCTCGCGCCGGATCATTATTTGAAGAATTGGAGTTCCGCCCATGAGCCAGTCCAATGTCGTCTTTGCGGTGAGCCGCAATCCGACGCGAGAAGATCTGTTTGCCCGTGCCGAGGAGATCTCGGCCGACCTTTCCCAGCGCGCAGCCGAACTCGACCGTAACGGCCGCCCACCACTTGCCGAGATCGTCAAGCTGAAGAATGCCGGGTTGCTCAACGCGCTGCATCCCACAGAGATCGGCGGCGGCGGCCTCGATTGGGTCGACGGACTGAGGCTGGTGCGCATTCTCGCCCGCGGCGAGAGCTCGATCGGCCAGCTGCTCGGCTACCACTATGTCAACAGCCAGTACATCTACTGGGCACTCGACGGCGCCCGCGCCCATCCGCTGGGCAGCGAGACGGTGGAGAAGAGCCTCTATTGGGGCGCAGCCGTCAATCCGCGCGATCCTGGGCTGGTGCTCACCCGCCGCGGCAACGGCTATGTGCTGAACGGCCGCAAGTCCTTCTCCACGGCAGCGCGGGTCTCCGACTACATCAATGCCAATGCGACGCTAGACGACAAGATCGCCGGCTTCGCCGTGCCCACCAATCGCCCTGGCTACGTCGCCAATGACGACTGGGACAATATCGGGCAGCGCCTGTCCGACAGCGGCAGCGTCGAATTCCACGACTTCCCCGTCTACGAGGAGGATTTCGTTGGTGCGCCCGCAGCTCCCGATGTCGCGCCGCCGGTGCTGTCGACCTTCAACACCCCGTTCATTCAGCTGGTCTTCGTCAATTTTTATCTCGGCACCGCCGAAGGCGCGCTGCGGGCGGCCGTCGACTATGTCAGAACCACGACCCGGCCGTGGATCACATCAGGCGTCGAGCGGGCCGCCGACGACCCCTATATCCTCGAGCGGGTCGGCGAATTTACCGCAGCGCTGAAGGCCTCGGCAGCTCTTGCCGACAGCGCGGCATCCGCCGTGCAGGCGGGCCTCGCCCGAGGCCGAGATGTGACGGCGCGCGAGCGCGGAGAGGCAGCGGCCGAAGCCTATACCGCCAAGGTCCACGCCACTCATGTTTCACTCGATATCACCTCGCGCGTCTTTGAACTGACGGGCGCGCGCTCGACGGCGGACAAATACCGCTTCGACCGGTTCTGGCGCAATGTCCGCACCCACACGCTGCACGATCCGGTGTTCTACAAGGCGAGGGAAGTTGGTGAATTCGTGCTGAACGGCAGGATACCGGAGGTCAGCCTCTACAGCTGAGGCGAGCGCTTCCGTATCGAAAGCAAACCCCGCTGCCGGCGCCGGCAGCGGGATTTTGGAATAAGCCGAAAACTCAGAGCGCGCCGTTCTTCGGCGGCGTCACGCCGTTCAGATGATAGTTGCCGACGACGTGGTATTTCCAGCGCACCGGGTCGTGCAGCGTATGAGTGCGGGCATTGCGCCAGTGGCGGTCGAGATTGTGGCCGATCTGCACCGACGAGGTTCCGGCGAGCTCGAAGAGCGTATTCGAAGCTTCGAGCGCCACCTCAGTTGTCAGCACCTTGGCGGCGGCGACCGCCAGCGTCGCCTCGACCACCTTGTGCTCCGTCGTCTCGACCTGCGCGGCATCCACCTTGTGGCCGGCGCGCTCGACGAGGGCCGTTGCGGCTTCGAGCCGGATGGCAATCTGCCCGACCTTGGCGATCGTCAGCGGATCGTCGGAGGCGCGATCGACGCCGCTATCCATCCAGGGACGCGATTTCGTCCTGACAAACTCAAGCGTTTCGGCAAAGGCCGCCCTGGCGATGCCGAGATCGACACCGGCATGGATGATCTGGCCGACCGAGCCGATCGTCGTCGGCCGCTCGAAGCCCTTGTGATGGAAGACCACGGAATCGGCGGTGACATAGACATTGTCGAGAATCGTCGTGCCGCTGCCAGTGGTTCGCTGGCCGAAACCGTCCCAGTCGTCGACGATCTCGACGCCTTCGGTGCCCTTCGGCACGAAGGCCATGGTCAGCCGCTCCTCCGCATCGAGCGCAAAGACGGTGATCCAATCGGCGAAGAGCACGCCTGTGGAATAGAATTTGCGGCCGTTGATCCGGTAACCCGGGCCGTCGCGCGTGATGCGCGTGTTGTAATGGCCGACCGTCTTCGTACCGCGCTCGGAAAGCGCGTTGCCGAAGCGGTCGCCGGCAAGCACCCGACCGAAGAAATAGCGCTGCTGCTCCTCGTTGCCGTCGGTTCTGAGCGCCTCGAGAATATAGAAATGGTTCTGCGGGATCTGGCCGATCGAACCGTCCGCCTCCGCCAGGATCGCGGTGATCTCGGCAAGCACGGCGTTGGACACGTCGAGCCCGCCATATTGCGCCGGCACGGTGATCGCCAGAAGTCCGGACTGCGCCAGAAGATCGAGTTCGGCAAAGGGCAGGAGCCGGTCGGCGTCGCGCTCGGCGGCGCGCGCGGCAAATTGCGCCGCCAGCCTCCGGGCGATTGCGATCGCTTCTTCGTCGCTGCCGATACGGGCGGCCACGGGCCGGATCTGATCTGCTTGCCTCAGCACGGTATTCATCGGTATCTCCAATTCTGCCGAACCTATCGGTGAAAGAAATCGAGCGCCGCGATAAGGATACAAATTCTATAGATCTGGTAGAAAATAAAAAATGTTTGCTTACCAGCTTCCGACCGCCCGCGATTAGGAGAATTCGCTTTGGCACGAGCAGATCAGCGCGCATTCTTTAGGGCAGCGCTTGCTGCTGGCGGGCATCTTCGGGCGTCCAGCATCGGCCTGGCGCTCTTGCCGTTTAGCCTTTTCGACCTTCGGCATGTGGGCCAGGCAATGATCTTTGCAGCCTGGCTCCAGGGCATGTCGCGCTGTCTCAGGTGAAATTAGTTATCGACCGCCGAATCTGTATCCGCTGTCGACCTCTCAGTGGCGCTCGTGTGCGAGAAACTGCCGAAATCGTTCGGACTTCGGCTGCGTAAAAGCTCGGCCGGCGCGCCGGTTTCTTCGATAACACCCTTGTGGAGAAACACCACCTTGTTGGAAACGTCGCGCGCAAATGCCATCTCGTGGGTCACGATCAGCATTGTGCGGCCTTCTTCGGCAAGCGAGCGCATCACCTTGAGCACTTCGCCGACGAGTTCGGGATCGAGGGCCGAGGTCGGCTCGTCGAACAGCATTACTTTCGGGCGTTGCGCGAGCGCGCGAGCGATTGCGGCGCGCTGCTGCTGCCCTCCGGACAGGTGCACGGGATAGAAGTTTCGCTTGTCGGCGATACCGACCCGTTCAAGCAGGGCTTCGGCCTCCGCAATACATTCCGCACGGTTACGTTTTTGGACGTGCACCGGTGCTTCGATCAGGTTTTCCAGGATCGTCATATGGGACCAAAGATTGAAACTCTGAAACACCATGCCGATGTGTTCGCGGATCCGATCGACCTGCCTGCGGTCGGCAGGCACGGTTCTGTGCCCTGATCGTTTCAGACCATATACCTCACCGCCGATACGGATTTCCCCGCTGTCGGGAACTTCGAGCATATTGAGGCATCTCAGCATCGTCGATTTGCCCGATCCGGACGAACCGAGAATGGAAACCACATCGCCCTCGTGCGCTTCGAACGAAACGCCTTTCAAGACTTCCAGCGGGCCAAAGCATTTCCGAAGATCTTTGACTGAAACGGCAGCGTTTTTGTCTTTGTTGTCGCCAGCCGAAAATGTTCCCCTGTCAGACATGCATACTCCCATCTAAGATTGCAGCCGCATGCGCATGTGCGGCGAAAGCCAAAATTCGACCAGCAAGAGCATGCGCGTAACGATGAAATTGATTGCGAGGTAGATCGCCCCCGCGACGATGAAGATCTCGAAGGCGCGGAAGCTGTCGGCGATCAACTTTCCGGCCAGGCCGGTCACTTCCATGATCGTGATGACGGACGCCAGCGCCGTGGCTTTGAGCATCAGGATGATCTCGTTGCCATAGGCCGGCAGCGCATGTCTGATGGCGATCGGAAGGATGATCCGTCTGAACAGAAGAACGCCCGACATCCCGCAGGCGCGTGCCGCCTCGATCTCCTGGCTGGAAACGGCCCTCAGGCCCCCACGAAAAATTTCGCTGCAATAGGCGGCCGTGTTCAGTGTAAGCGCCAGCACCGCGCACCAATAGGGCTCGCGAAAGAACCACCAGAGCCCGAGGTCCTGCAATCCGTGCCGGAACTGGCCGAGGCCATAATAGATCAGGAACATCTGGACGAGCAGAGGCGACCCTCTGAAGACGAAGACGTAGGCACTGGTTACGGCTCGTCCCGTTGCACCGCCGGTTGCTGCCAGCAGCGAGATCGCAAGCGCCAACATGCTTCCTGCCAGGATGGAGGTGACCGCAAGCTCGAGGGTCAGCGGCACACCGGTGAGAAGCGTGAGAAACGTATCCCACATGAAGCCGATATCCGTCATAGCGCTCTCCTCACGCCCTGGGTCGTTCGAGCTTCCATTCGTCTGAACACAATCGAGGAGAACCAGGTTACGACGAGGTAGAGAACGACCGCTGACAGGTAGAACTCGAAGGGCCGGCGAGTGGAACCTGCAGCGATCTGCGACTGGCGCAGCAGTTCGACGAGGCCCGTGACGGAGATCAATGCCGACTCCTTCAGCACGAGTTGCCAGGTGTTTCCAAGCCCGGGAATAGCGTAGCGAAGGACGAGCGGGGCGACGATACGCCTGAATTTGGGCCAAGGCCGCATACCGACGGCGCTGGCAGCTTCGATTTCGCCGCGCGCAACCGATCTATAGGCTCCGCGAAATACTTCGGCCTGATAGGCCGCCGAAACCACGCCAAGCGCCAGCGTACCGGTGAAAAAGGCCGGCATTCCGATAAAACCCTGATACCCGAAAAGGCCACCGACAGTCCCGAGGAACGCACTGCCGCCGAAATAGAAAAGATAGATGACCAGAAGGTCGGGTACGCCGCGAAGGACGGTAGTGTAGCAGTCGGCAAGCCAGCGTAGGCCCATGTGGCGGGACAACTGCATGAAGGTGACGACCGAGCCGATCACCGTTCCCGCCAGAAAGCCGCAGACGGATACACCGATCGTCATGGCCGCCGCGGTCAGAAGCAGCCACCCCCAACCGGTCGGTCCGAAACCGATGAGAGTCAGGTAACTACCGATAAATGCCATGCGTGGACCTCTTGATGACTGATCATGGTTGCTTCACTCGGCAGCGCGCCGGTGCGCCCAAATGCGCTGAAGCTTCGACATGTTCTTGAGCGAGCTTTGCACATGCGCCCGAGCTGCGATCGCGGCCGCCTCCTTGTCGCGTGCACAGATGGCGTCGGCAATTGCCCGATGCTCGTCGAGGTCCGTGTGTTCCAGATCAACCCAAAGCACTTCGAGCCAAAGCGCCAGGCGAAGCTGCTGGTAAATTTGATCCGTCGCCCTCACGAGGGCCTCGTTTCGGGTCGATTCGACGATCACGCGATGGATGTGCAGTCCGAGATCGAGATTGCGCGCAGCGTCCGACGGCGCTTCGTTGGTCGTCTCCTTGAGTTCCACCATCTGGACGATGACGCCGCGAAGCCGATCAAGGTCTTCCTCGGTCGCCATCTCGCAGGCGAGCTGCGCCGCGCAGACATCGAGCGCTTCGCGAACGACCAGGAGATTGCAGAATTTGGTGACATCGAGATCGGTCACCGTGTAACCGAAATTCCGCTGCCCGACGACAAGCCCTTCTTCTTCGAGCTTCATCAGCGCCTCACGCAGCGGCGTTCGGCTGACGCCGAAGCGTTTGGCTAGCGTAACTTCAGAAAGGCGCTCCGAAGGACGAAGTTGGCCGCTGAGGATCAGATCCTTCAATTGCGCATAGGTGCTCTCGCGCAATGATCCTCGCTGTTCCGTTTTGGTCGGTGCCAATCAATTCCCCTTCCGTCTCTGGTTCACCGGGTTCCGGCGAACCACACCATAACGTTTTTCCTCTTGCCCAATCAAGAAGAATACGATTATGTATACAATGTTGGCGACAACAAGCAATAGCTCTTTGCCTGCTTTTGATCGCGGCCTGATGGGCGAAACACATGGAGGTCGAATGTCGGAGATTCTCAGTCTGGACGAATTGCGGAAGCGCTATTCGAATGCGTCGGGCGATGAAATGTTCGATGCGGAGTTTCGAAAAGTCGCCGAACTGGTCTTCGGTGACGGCGATAGCCGTCAGGCGCCTTACTGCGGCGTTCCGACATTGTTGAAGGCCGCGTATCGTCCCGATGCTGCACCCAATTTCACGGATATGGACATTGCGCTTTTCGGAATTCCCATGGATCTCGGGGTGACGAACCGATCGGGTGCGCGGTTCGGGCCGAGAGCCGTGCGCAATGTCGATCGGGTTGGTCCCTACAATCATGTTCTGCGAGCCGTCCCGACTGCAACTGCGCGCGTTGCCGACGTAGGCGATGTCCCATTCAAAAGCCGTTTTGATCTCACTGCATCCCACCAGGATATCGAACGATTTGTCCACCACCTGATAGGAGCTGGAGTCGTGCCCTTGGCGGTCGGCGGCGACCATTCGGTCAGCCTTCCCATTCTCAGGGCGGTCGGCAGGCATCGGCCGGTGGGGATGATCCACATCGATGCACATTGCGATACGGGCGGTTCGTTTGAGGGCTGCAAATTCCATCATGGCGGGCCGTTCCGCCAGGCGGTTCTCGACGGTGTGCTTGACCCCAGGCGGACGATCCAGATCGGAATTCGAGGAAATTCCGAATATCTCTGGGAATTCTCCTATGCATCCGGCATGACCGTCATCCATGCGGAGGAAGTCGCCGATCTCGGCATCAAAGGCGTGATCGCAAAAGCGAGAGAAATAGCCGGATTAGGCCCGACCTACGTCAGCTTCGATGTCGATTCTCTTGATCCTGCATTTGCGCCCGGCACCGGAACGCCGGAGGTCGGTGGGCTGACATCCGCCCAGGCGCTTGGAATTCTGCGCGGTCTTGCAGGTTTGAACATCGTCGGCGGCGACGTCGTCGAGATCGCTCCGCAATACGACCCTACCTCGAACACGGCGCAAATTGCCGCTCATGTCTTATTCGAGCTCCTCTGCCTTGCGGCCGAGGCAATCAAGGTTCGCGCGTCCTGGTAAATCGCGGACGCGCGGAGTCTGCAACAGCCTTGCCTTGGGAAAAGGGCAGGGTGCAACAAAAAGGGGAATGCCAATATGCAACTATCAAAACTTTTGCTGACGTCCGCTTTGCTTGGCGTGCTGTCGGCTGGCGTTGCCGTCGCTGAGACAAAACCGACGGAGATCACCATTGCAACCGAGGGCGCATACGAGCCCTGGAATTTCACCGGCCCCGACGGCAAGCTCGCAGGCTTCGAGATCGACCTTGCCAACGACCTCTGCGCTCGTATGAAGATCAAGTGCACCATCGTCGCCCAGGATTGGGACGGGCTGATTCCATCGCTCAGCGCAAAGAAGTTCGACGCTATCATGGCGTCGATGATCGTTACCGAGAAGCGCCTTGCCGTCATCTCGTTCAGCAAGCCCTATGCGTCGACGGCGGCCGCCTTCATGGTCGATAAAACCGGCCCTCTCGCAGATCTGCCGGGAACGGGAACGACGGTCGACCTCGCCGGCGACAAGGCGAAAGTCGAGCAGGAATTGCAGCCGCTTCGCGACGCCCTGAAGGGCAAGGCCGTGGGCGCTCAGGTGTCGACGGCAAACACAGCCTTTCTCGATACCTATTTCAAGGGCGTCATCGATCCCAGGGAATACAAGACCGTCGAACAACATGACCTCGACCTTCAGGCCGGTCGTATCGACGCCGTCGTTGCCCAGAAGACGTCACTGAATGCAACGCTCGGCAAGGAAGACTTCAAAGACTACAAGATCGCCGGACCGACCTTCAAAGGCGGGGTCTTCGGACAGGGCATCGCGGCGGGCCTTCGCAAGGACGATACCGTCCTGAAGTCGATGTTCGATGCGGCGATCGAAGCTGCCGAAGCG
The DNA here is from genome assembly GCF_000271845.1 of Rhizobium leguminosarum bv. trifolii WSM2297. Next base: position 1,403,658 of record NZ_JH719393.1, read on the forward strand.
GACGGCACGATCAACAAACTCGCACAGAAGTGGATGAAGACGACGCTTGATTGATCAAGCGGCAGCGCTCATTTCGGCAGCGATTGGAAGCCGGCGCACCGAGAGGTCGCGCCGGCTGACCGGCCCAGCGTCGCCATCGAAACACACCCATCATTTGGAGAACCACTGTGACCATCCTTCTCAACTCCCTCGAATCCCGCGACGCCGCCTTCATTCTTCATCCCTACACCAACGCTTCGCAGCATTTGAAGGATGGCCCGCTGGTGATTGCCAAGGGGGAGGGGATCCACATCATCGACAGCGACGGCAATAAATATATCGAGGGGCTTGGCGGGCTGTTTTGTGCCTCGCTGGGCTTCAGCGAACAGAGGCTGGTAGATGCGGCAACCCGCCAGATGAAGGAATTGCCCTTCTATCACAGCTTCGGCGGCAAGACGCATGAGACCGCGGTCGAGCTTGCCGACCGCCTCATCCAGCTTTCACCGGTGCCAATGTCGAAAGTGTTCTTTGCCAATTCGGGTTCCGAGGCCAACGACACGGCCATGAAGCTTGTCTGGTATTATCACAATGCCATCGGAAAGCCGGAAAAGAAGAAAATCATCTCGCGGATGCGAGCCTACCACGGCGTGACGATTGCTTCGGCCAGCCTGACGGGACTTCCGAACAACCATCGCGATTTCGATCTTCCCATCGACCGGGTGCTGCATACGGACTGCCCGGAATTCTATCGCTACGGTCGCCCGGGCGAAACGGAAGAAGAGTTTGCGACGCGCTGTGCCGATTCGCTCGAACAGATGATCCTCGCCGAGGGGCCTGAAACCATCGGTGCATTCTTCGCCGAGCCATTGATGGCATCAGGTGGCTGCATCGTCCCGCCGCCGACCTATTACGAGAAGATCCAGGCAATCCTCAAAAAGTACGACGTGCTGCTGATCGCCGATGAGGTCATCTGCGGCTTCGGCAGGCTCGGCACCATGTTCGGCTCCGAAAGCTTCGGGCTTCAGCCGGATATGATCGTCATGGCAAAGCAGCTTTCGGCCGCCTATCAGCCGATTTCCGCGCTGATGATCAACGAGAAGGTCCATTCCGCGGTCGTTGCCGAGAGCGAGAAAATCGGGACATTCGGACATGGTTTCACCTATAGCGGCCATCCGGTCGCGACCGCAGTCGCCTTGGAAACCCTGAAAATCTATGAGGAGCGCGACATTGTCGGTCATGTCAGGGATGTCGCCCCGGTATTCCAGCGACGCTTGAAGGAACTTGGCGACCATCCGCTCGTTGGGAACGCCCGCGGCCGCGGCCTCATCGGGACCCTCGAACTGGTTCGCAACAAGGAAACCAAAGAGCCCTTCAAGCCAACGGACGGCATTGCCATTCACGCAGGCAAGCAGGCCCAGGTCCACGGCGTCATCACACGCGCCCTTGGCGACAACTACTCGCTCTGCCCGCCGCTTATTATTACCGAAGCACAGATCAACGAATTGTTCGACCGCTCCACCCGTGCGTTGGATGACACTTACACATGGGCCAGGGCGACCGGGCTCTACTGAGCGAAGGAATCGACGACATGCGAAATTTCGAAATGCCGGGAAGATCAATAGCTGTCGGCCGCAATGGAATGGCAGCAACATCGCATCCTGTGGCGACTTTGACTGCGATCGATATCCTCAAAGCCGGCGGCAAGGCGATCGACGCTGCGGTGGGGGCCTGTGCCGTGCAATGCGTGGTCGAGGCCGGATCCACCGGCATCGGCGGTGATTGTTTTGCGCTGCTCGCATCCAATGGCAATGATGATATCGTTGCCTATAACGGCTCCGGACGCACGCCGGCTGCGGCGCATTTCGAGTGGTATCAGGACAAGGGGATCACCTCGATCGAGCGATCGTCGCCGCATGCGGTGACCGTTCCCGGTGCGGTGGATGCATGGGCGCGTCTGGTCGCCGATCACGGAAGGATGCCGCTTTCCGAAATTCTCGCCCCCGCAATAGCGTTGGCGCGCGACGGCTACGGGATCACGCCGCGAGTTGCCGCCGACATCTCCAATCAACGCGAATTGTTGCTACGCGATCCTTCGACGCGCCGCATTTTCCTGGCCGATGACCAGGTCCCCTCTGTCGGATCGGTTCAACGACAGTCGGAATTGGCCCAAACGCTGGAGACGATAGCAGCCCTGGGGCGTGACGGCTTCTATCGCGGCCCGGTGGCGGAAGACATGGTGGCGCGGCTGAATTCGCTTGGCGGGCTCCATACGCTTGAGGATTTTGCATCTGCCGCCGGCGAATATGTGAAGCCGGTCAGCGCGATCTATCGAGGCTGGACGGTGCACGAATGCCCGCCGAACGGGCAGGGCATCATCGCTCTGATGATCCTGAAGATACTTGAGCGTTTTGAACGCAAGGGCGATCCGCTCGGCGCCGATAATCTGCACGTCGAAATCGAAGCAACCCGACTGGCCTATGCAGCCCGCGATCGGTGGATAGCCGACACCGCGGTATCGGATGTTCCGGTCGAATTCCTGTTGTCCGATGAACTCGCCGATAGTCTTGCCGCCAAGATCGACATGAATGAGGTTGCCGACGCCACGGCGGCTCTCGACGGTGCCGAGCATGCGGACACGGTCTATATTTCGGTTGTCGACAAGGATCGAAATGTTGCGAGCTTCATCAATTCGATCTTCCATTCCTACGGAAGCGGTTTGATGGCGCCAAACTCAGGCGTGTTGTTCCACAACCGTGGGCAGAGCTTCAGTGTGAAACCGGGCCATCCGAACGCGATAGGGCCGCGCAAGAGGCCCATGCACACGATCATCCCGGGATTGGTGACACGCCACGGGAAAGCTGTCCTGTCGTTCGGCGTCATGGGCGGGCACTATCAGGCAACGGGCCATGCCCACTTCCTCTCCAAGCTGTTCGATTTCGGTCTGGATATCCAGAGCGCCATGGACCTACCTCGGCTTTTTCCACTCCCAGGCACGGCGACGGTCGAGGCAGAAGGACTCCTTCGCTCCTCCATCGGTCGCAATCTCGAAGCGCGCGGTTTCAAGGTTGTCGCTCCGAATTGGGCGATTGGCGGTGCCCAGGCGATCTGGATTGACGATCAAAACCACACGCTGCTGGGAGCTTCCGATCATCGAAAAGACGGTTGTGCGCTTGGCTACTGACAGCAATGGAGAGTGACATGTCGGGATATCCGGATACCCAACTTTACATCAATGGCCTGTGGCGGGACGGCTCGAACGATCACCTCACCATCGTCAATCCCGCTTCGGGCGAGGTCATCGGCCGCGTCTCGAACGCGAGCAGCAGTGATCTCGACGAAGCGCTTGCGGCGGCGGCTGCCGGCTTTGAACAGTGGCGGCATGTAAGTGCCTTCGAGCGGTCAAAGCTCATGCGCCGAGCTGCCGAGATCCTTCGCGACCGTTCGGCGGCGATCTCGATAATGATGACGCTGGAGCAGGGCAAGCCGCTGGCAGAGTCCAAAGCGGAAACGGCGGGGGCCGCCGACATTATCGATTGGTTTGCCGAAGAGGCTCGCCGTAGCTACGGCCGCCTCATCCCCCCGAGAGCGACCAATGTCAGACAAATGGTTGTCAAGGAGCCTGTCGGTCCGGCGGCCGCCTTCAGTCCCTGGAATTTCCCATTGAATCAGGCGGTGCGGAAAGTCTCGGCAGCCCTTGCAGCTGGCTGCTCAATGATATTGAAAGGGCCGGAGGAGACGCCGGCAAGCTGCGCCGAACTTGTTCGCGCCTTCGCCGACGCCGGGCTGCCAGCGGGCGTCCTCAATCTGGTTTTCGGAATTCCGGCCGATATTTCAAATCACCTCATCCCGCATCCCGTCATCCGCAAAATCTCCTTTACGGGATCGACCCCGGTTGGGAAGCATTTGGCTTCGCTCGCTGGCGCCCACATGAAGCGCGTCACGATGGAACTCGGCGGCCATGCGCCGGCACTCGTTTTCGATGATGCCGATATCGATCTTGCGGTCAGACTATTGGCTGGTGCGAAGTTTCGAAATGCCGGGCAAGTCTGCGTGGCTCCCACGCGGTTCCTCATCCAGGAACGCGTTTTTGAAAAATTCCTCGACGGCTTCATCAAGGCGGCCGAGGCAGTGAATGTCGGCGATGGATTGAGCGACGGCACGACAATGGGACCGTTGGCCAACGCGCGAAGGGTCGAAGCGATGGAAGCGCTGACCGCTGACGCGGTGATGCGCGGCGCGAGGATTGCAACCGGCGGCAAACGGATCTGCAATCTCGGCAACTTCTTCCAGCCAACGGTTCTGACCGACGTTCCACAAGACGCGCGCGTGATGAACGAAGAACCCTTCGGTCCGATGGCGATCGTCAGCGCATTTTCGGATTACGGTTCTGCCATTGCCGAAGCCAACCGCCTGCCATACGGGCTGGCGGCTTATGCTTACACGACTTCCGCGAAGACGAGCGCCGACCTTGCCCGCGACATCGAAAGCGGCATGCTTTCTATCAACCACCACGGACTGGCGCTCCCCGAGCTGCCATTCGGCGGCATCAAAGATTCCGGTTACGGCTCGGAGGGCGGGGCCGAGGCGATGGAAAGTTACTTCAATACAAAGCTAGTGACCGAAGCGACATAATCCGATTTTGCGCGCAGAGGGCCCGGAGAAAACATCAAGAGACGTACCTAAAATAGGTGGAAGGGTACAATGTCAGCGTCAAAAAAAAATCCTAAAACAGGTGTGCTCGGCGCCGAACTGGAAACTGCTTCTGTCCCGGTGCCGTGTGACAAAGCGCAACAAATTGCGTGCGACCATTATGGCCTTTCTGGTCGCGCAACATGGCTGTGGGGCGAGAAGGACAGTAATTTTCGCCTGATGCTCGAGGATGGCACGGCCTATCTTTTAAAAATTCTCAATCCTGCAGAGGATCCTCTTGTTACCTCCATGCACAGCTTAGCGCTCTTACATGTGGAGGAAGTGGATCCGGGAATTCCGACCCAGCGTATCATTCACACACGTGACGGTGCCGCGGATTTTCGCTTTGTGGCGGACGACGGCAGCGAACGCGGCGTACGTATGGTCACGTTCGCGCCGGGCGTTGCTCAACGGATTGCGCCACAGTCTCCTTTGCAGCGCCGGCGGGTTGGGGCAATGCTCGGGCGTTTGCAAAAAGCCTTGAAGAGCTTTTCACATGAGGCCGCATCGCATCGCATCACCTGGGATTTGAAACATGCGGTAGGGATGCGTGAGGTTCTGCCGACATTTTCTGATGTCCATCAGCGAACACGCCTCGAAAATGCGATCAGCGAGTTCGAGGAGGCGATCGTGCCTATCATGAACACGCTGGATGCCCAAGTCATCCACAACGACTTCAACATGGAAAACATCCTTGTCGATACGACAATGCCGGATACGATCACCGGCATCATTGATTTTGGCGACATGGTGCACGCTCCGACGCTTTTCGACGTGGGTGTCGCTGCTGCCTATCAGATCGGGGATGAATCTGATCCGATAGGAGCGATGTGCGATCTTATCGGGGGATATCGCATCGAATGTGCCCTGTCCGATGCCGAAATCCTCCTCATCTACAAGGCAGCGGTCATGCGGTTGGTGATGCGGCTTTGTATTCCGAGATGGCGCGCAGGGCTGTTCCCCCAGCACGCTCAGCGCCTGACTGCGCAAACTGCGAGCGTTTGGGCGCAGTTGGCACGCCTTGACGCAATTCCAAGAACCGTCGCTATCGAAAGACTGCGCCAAGCCAATCGGTGATCAAAAGCATGAAGAAAAACGTTTCCCACAAACCGAGCGCACCAATGGTCAACGGGTTCGACTCGGCACGGCTCGGCAGCCTGCCGGAACGAGAGCGCAAGATGATCGAGCGCCGACAGATGTTACTCGGATCGTCGTATCGGCTCTTCTATGAAAATCCAGTCCATATCACCAAGGCCAAGGGCGTATGGTTATGTGGACCGGACGGAGAAGCCTATCTCGACGCCTATAATAACGTGCCGTCGGTCGGTCATTGCCACCCGCACGTTGTGGAGGCAATAAGTTACCAGGCATCGCAACTCAATACTCATACACGCTATCTGAACGAGCAAATCCTCTCCTACTCAGAAAGGCTTTTGGCGACATTTCCGGCCGAACTCGACCGTGTCATGTACACCTGCACTGGAAGCGAGGCGGTCGATCTAGCCCTCCGGTTGGCCCGCCATTATACAGGTGGTACCGGTATCATCATTACGGAGAACGCCTATCATGGCGTTACGGCCTCGGCGGCGGAAATCTCGCCGTTGCTTGGGGACAGCGTACCCCTTGGTCAGCATGTTCTGACAGTGCCGGCGCCCGACACTTATCGCGCCAATGATCGCGATGTCGGCGCGGCATTGGCAGACGACGTCACTAAAGCGATCGGCCACATGCGCCGCCGGGGTATCACGCCAGCCGCCTTTATCGCCGATAGCATCTTTTCTTCGGATGGCGTTTTTGCCGATCCGCCCGGTTTCCTCAAACCCGTCGTGGATGTCCTGAAAAAAGCTGGCGTGCTTTATATCGCTGACGAGGTGCAGCCCGGCTTCGGGCGAATAGGCACAAACATGTGGGGTTTTGCGCGTCACGAAGTCGTCCCGGACATTGCAGTGACCGGCAAGCCGATGGGTAACGGAATGCCAATCGCAGCGGCCATTATGAAGTCGGACATCCAGGAGAGTTTCGGCCGAGGTATACGTTACTTCAACACATTTGGGGCCAACAACGTTTCTTTGGCTGCTGCCTCGGCTGTACTTGACGTTATCGAGAACGAAAATCTTATGCAAAATGCGCGCAAGACAGGGGACTACCTGCGCGCAGGAATGAAGAGCCTGAAAGAGACCTTCGCTTCGATTGGAGATGTACGAGGGAGCGGTTTGTTTCTCGGATTGGAGTTTGTACGCAATCAAAACAGCCGCGAGCCAGATAGCGCCCTCGCGCTGAAAGTTGTTAGCGAGCTTCGTGATCGGCGTGTGTTGATAAGTGCCTCAGGACTGAATGGCAATGTTCTCAAAATTCGGCCGCCGCTCCCCTTCTCTCGCGAAAATGCTGACATGCTGCTCAACGCATTGCAGGATGCCCTTGTCGAAATAGAACGCGAGGGCTGAGGATGGCGGCTCTGCTGCAAAAATATTGAGACCGGTAACTTCTCTGGGGTCATGCGGCGGATGTTCCTTTGTGTCGAGATTTCACCCAACTTTCGTTTCGTCATGACTTGCTTGAAGCCGATATCGCAAGTTCGTCAACGGCATCTTTCGGGGCGCAAGCCGGTTGGTCAGACCACGCCCACACCTGAAACGCATCGCTTTCACCCGGCGTCAACTCAAGCGGCCAGACGATGTTGCGGCCCTCATCAGGATAGAACTCCTGATAGGCCAGCATGTTAGCGAGAAGCATCCGGCCGAGAGTGGCGCCGAGGTCATAGAGCGACATGCGAAAGCAGCTGAGTGAGGGCTGCAGGAATCGTGCACGCGGAGCGTCGCGGAAGCCGATCACCGCGATGTCGCGGCCAGGTATCACACCCGATTCCATCAGCCGGCGGTAGAGGCCGATTGCCATCAATTCGTAGATCAGGATCACTGCCGTCGGCCGCTCTTCCAGCAGCAGCAATTCATGCGCCGCCTGATAGCCGCCCTGTTCGCTCGACTTGACACGAATGACGAGCGAAGGGTCGAAAGTGATATCGTGCCGCTCGAGCGCGCGGCGATAACTTTCGAGAAAGACATAGCCGAGATTGACCTCGCTCGACGGCGCGGTGATGGCGATCCGAAGGTGACCGCGCGCGACCAGGCGTGCGACAGCACGGTCGGCGACACCTTCGAAATCGAGATCGATCCAGGGGAAATTGCCTGGGGAAAGGCTGCGGCCGACCGCAATGAAGGGGATTTTTGCCCGCGACAAAAGATCGATGCGCCGGTCTAAACGCTGCGTATTGGAGATGATCATCGCATCGACGATACGGCGAGCGACGATCCGTTTCAGATATTCGTGCGGATCCTCATCGCTCGGGCAGGGCAGCATGACCAGATCGAGCTTGTGGCGGGCAAACACACTTTGCAAGCCGCTGGTGACGCCGATGAAGAAGTTGTCGGCATTTTCGACCGCCTCCGTGCTGGATTCGATCATTAGCCCGATGACTTTCGTCTCTCCCTGCCTGAGACTCCGTCCCGACTGGTTGGCGACGTAGCCCAGTTCCTCGGCTGCGGCCAGAACGCGCCGGCGGGTTTCCTCGTTGACATCGGGCTTGCCGTTTAGCGCCCGGGAGACCGTGCCGATTGAAATATCCAGGTGTTCGGCAAGCTGGCGAATCCCCTTCATCGGCTGCGTTTTCCCTCCCATCAGCAATTTCGCATTTGGCGTCTCTTGACATCGCAAAATGTTTCCGCCAACATTCGTAAACGTTTACGGAGTGCGTGTCACGAGGAGAGTTGACACCATTCCCCGGAGGAAATCGTGAAATTCAGTGCCATTCTGTGCGGGTGCGGAGCTATGTCCAAAGGTTGGTTGCGAGCCATCGCTTCCAACCCTCAACTGGCTGATGCCATCACCGTCGTCGGCCTCGTCGACCTGAACCGGGAGACGGCGGAAAAGCTCGCCGCCGAGTTCGGTCTTGAAGGCGCCGTCATCGGCTCGGATCTGTCCGAGGTCATCGCCGCCACCAGGGCCGATCTGGTCTTCGACATCGTCATTCCGGCGGCCCGTTACGACGTCGTTTCGACGGCGCTGAAAGCCGGCTGCCATGTGCTCAGCGAAAAGCCGATGGCCGCCTCGCTTGCTGAGGGCGCGGCGCTGATCGATCTTGCCACCGAGACCGGCCGCATCCACGCCGTCATCCAGAACCGACGCTTCATCTCGGGCGTCAGGCGCCTGCGCCGCTTCGTCGACAGCGGCGCGATCGGCGAACTCACCGGCATCCATTGCGACTTTTTCCTGGCGCCGCATTTCGGCGGCTTCCGCGAAGGGATGGACAACGTTCTGCTTCTCGACATGGCGATCCACACCTTCGATGCGGCCCGCTACGTAGCCGACCGGAAGCCACTCGCCGTCTATTGCGTCGAGCGCAATCCGAAGGGCTCCTGGTACAGGCACGGGGCCTCGGCCAATGCAATCTTCGAATTTTCCGACGATGTCGTCTTTACCTATCGCGGCTCCTGGTGCGCCGAAGGCGAGCGCACCAGCTGGGAAAGCCAGTGGCGGCTTGTCGGCTCGAAGGGCATGCTCACCTGGGACGGCGAAGAGAATTTCAAGGCGGCCGTCGGCGGCGAGGAGCCCGGTCTTTTGCGCGGCTCCGCTGTCGTAGACGTTCCCGGCCCGGAACATGACGAGCAGACCCATGGGCACGCCAGCGTCATTGCCGATTTTATCGAAGCGATCCGCACCGGCAAACAGCCGGAAACGGTCAATTCCGACAATATCAGAAGCCTTGCCATGGTCTTCGGCGCGATCGAAAGCGCCAAGACCGGCCGGCGCATCGAAATTTCAGCATAGGATGACGTGACGTGAGCAACCCCGCAAAATCCATTCGCATCGGCACCATGGTCAGTGGCAACAACGGCGATGCAGCAACCCGCATCGGCGAGATCGCCGGCATGGGCTTCGAAAGCTTCGAACCCTTCTTCTGGCAGACGACCAAGGGCCAGAACCTTGCCGAACTCGGCAAGCGCTGCCTCGATGCGATCGGCGACCGCGACATCACCATCTCGACGCTCGGCATGTTCGGCAATCCGCTGGAAGAGAACGCAATCGACCTGGAGACGCTGCAGGGATGGAAGGATTGCATCGACAACGCCCATCATTTCGGCGCCACCTGCGTTGCCGGCTTCACCGGCCGCATCCGAGGCAAGCCGCTGACCGACAGCCTGCCGCGCTACAAGCAAATCTGGAGCGAGCTTGCCAAACGCGCTGCCGACAAGGGCATTAAGATCGCCTTCGAGAATTGCGCCATGGACGGCAACTGGGCAAGCGGCGACTGGAACATCGCCCACAATCCCGATGCCTGGGAACTGATCTTCAACGAGACGCCTGACGAGAATATCGGCCTGGAGTGGGAACCCTGCCATCAGATGGTTTATCTGATCGACCCTTTACCGCAGATCCGCAAATGGGCGCACAAATTCTTCCACGTTCACGGCAAGGACGCGACCATCCGCTGGGAGGTCATTAAGGAACACGGCATCTTCGGCAAGGAGAAGTTCGTCTTCATGCGCACGCCGGGCTTCGGGGACAGCAACTGGACCGACATCATTTCCGAACTGCGCCTCGCCGGCTGGTCCGGCTCGATCGACATCGAAGGTTGGCACGACCCGGTCTATCGCGATGCGCTCGAAATGACTGGTCAGGTTCACGGGCTCAACTATTTGAAGAAATGCCGGGGCGGAGATTTCGTTGTTGATCCCTGATCGACCGCCTAGGGTAGGGCGCCGCCGGGCTGGGAGGCCCGACTGCGCCATGACTGACTAACTTGGTCTTTTCGCGGCGCAGCCGCTTTTTTGGGAGGAAAGCATGAAAAGAATTGCAAGACTGGCGCTAGCGCTCGGCACGGCGATGCTGATGACATCGACCGTCCATGCCGAACAGAAGACATTCAAGATCTGGTGGTTCGAGGAGCCGACCACGGCTCAGGGCATTGTCTGGAAGAAAGCGCTCGAAGAGTTCCAGACGAAACATCCGGATATCACCGTCAGCTTCGAGCAGAAGACCTTTCAGCAGTTGCAGGCCTCAGGCGGCATGATCCTCAATTCCGATCAGGCCCCCGACGTGCTCGAGTACAACAAGGGCAATGCGACCGCCGGCTTGGTTGCAAGCCAGGGATTGCTGACCAATCTGGATGACTATGTGAAGAAGGAAGGCTGGGACAAGATCCTTAACGAAGGCGATTTTGTCCTAAGCCGTTATGACGAAAAGGGCATCTATGGCTCCGGCCCTGTTTGGGGCGTCTCAGTCTTCGGCGAATATGTTTCGTGCTTCTACAACATTGACATGTTCGAAAAGGCAGGCCTCAAGCCGCCGACGACGCTCGAAGAGTGGGTCGCTGGCATGGAAGCCTTCAAGCAGAAGGGTCTCACGCCTCTCGCGCTCGGCGCCATCGACACCAGTGGCCAGCACTTGCTTGCCTCTCTCGCCTATACCAAGGCCGATGACGCCTGGGTCCAGAATTATCAGGGTTTGAAGGCCCCCCTCGACGGCGCGCCCTATCTCTATGCGGCGCAGACATTGGTCGACTGGGTCGGCAAGGGCTACATCAACAAGGACTCCACGGGCATGAAGGACCCGGACGCGGCTCTGCTCTTTACCTCCGGCAAGGCGCCGATGTACGTCTCTGGCACGTGGAATCTCGGCACGTTCGCGTCGACCATCAAGGACTTCAAGTGGGGCCAGTTCGTCATTCCGACGCCGAAATATTCGGTCGGCTCGACTGGCAATCTCTGGGTCGTTCCCAAGGGTAGCAAGAATCCGGATCTCGCCGCAGAGTGGATCAGCCTGACCTTGTCGCCGAAGTACCAAGCTGAACTCGGCAATGCCGGCGGCGTGCCGATTGCCGCTGATCTTTCCGCCATCACCAACCCCATCGGCAAGAACGCCGCAGCGGTTTTCAAGCAGATCTCTGACAAAAGCGGCCTCGGCTTCTATCCTGACTGGCCGGTCCCCGGCTACTACGACGTGCTCAATCAGAAAGACACCGGTCTCTTCCAGGGCAGTCTGACTGCCGAACAATTCGTCGAACAGATCAAGCAGGTTTACGACGACGCGCAGGAAAATCAGTAGCGCGACCCTGAATGCTGGGCTGCGCCTCTGGCGCAGCCCCTTATGGGAGGCTGAAGGAAGAATGATATGGCCATATCCAGCCAGCGATGGAGCGACGGTTCACCAAGCTATAGCCTTTACCTCATCCCGGGGGCGATCGGCTTCATTCTAATCGTGCTCATACCGCAGCTTGCTAATCTCGGGCTGAGCTTCACGGCATGGAAAGGCGTTGGCACGCCGCGACCGGTCGGTCTGCAGAACTATTCTCGCCTGCTTACGGACGACCAATTCTGGGGATCGATGTATCACACGCTGCTGTTCATCGTCTCGATGACCGTGATACCGGTGTGCATCGGCCTGGTGCTGGCCGCTCTGCTGTTCGACTACGTCAGGGACCAGTTCGGGGAATGGGTCTCGAGCTTCTTCAGGGCCGGTTTTTACTTGCCGCAGATTCTGCCCGTAACGGTCGCGGGCGTCCTCTGGGGTTGGATTCTCAATCCCGTCGGTGTCATCAACATCACGCTAAAGTCCATCGGCCTTGATAATCTGGCCCAGAACTGGATCGGCGATGCGACATACGCGCTTGCCGCCGTCTCGCTCGTCATAGTCTGGATACAGGTCGGCTATTGTCTGGTGGTTTTCATGGCTGGTCTTTCGCGCATCGACCCTTCTCTCTACGAGGCTGCCGAGCTCGATGGGGCAAACTGGTGGAGCCGGCTGGTGACGATCACCATTCCACTTCTGGCGCCGGAGATTTTCGTCGTTGTGCTGACCACGCTGATCGCCGCGCTTAAAGTGTTTGCGCCAATCTTTGTCATCACCGCGGGCGGCCCCGACAATTCCACCCTGGTGCCATCCTATCTGACTTACTACCACTTCTTCACAACGCAACGCGTCGGCTATGCTGCAGCCATCGCGGTCGTGCAAACAACTCTGACGATCGGTTTGGCTGTGATTTTTCTACGCTTCCAGAGCCAACAGGAGGCGAAGGAATAGTTCATGGCTTACTCAGTTCTCAGCGATGGTACGACCAAGACAAGGGCGACGGCGGCAGCCGATCGCGCGCGACGCGATCCGATGCGGTGGGTGGTGCTGGCCATCCTTATTCTACTCCTCGCCTTGACGCTCTTTCCGTTTTTCCTTGCTCTGCTCAACGCCGTCAAGGCGAGCGCCGAATACGCAGTCGGCGGACCGCTTTCAATTCCTCGGTCGATCGATCTCACGGCGATCGAGAAATTCTGGACGGTGTCTGATTTCAGTCGCAAGCTGCTCAACAGCCTAGTGATCAGTCTCGGTGTGTCGGTGTTGGGGGTACTGATAAGCCTGTTCAACGCCTATGCGATCGGGGTCGGCAAGGTGCCGGGTTCACGCGTGATTTTGGTGGTCTTTCTTCTCGGCATCATGGTGCCGCAGGAGTCCATCATCTACCCGCTTTACTACATGGCGAAAGCGAGCGGCCTCTACGATACGCAGCTTTCCGTGATCATCATTTTCGCGGTCCTGCAAAGCGCCTTCGGGACTTACCTGCTCTCGACCGTGCTGAGTACCTTTCCCAAGGAAATCCTCGAAGCGGCGGAGATGGATGGCTCGACCCACTGGAAAACGCTGTGGTTCGTCGTCGTCCCGATGCTGAGGCCGACGCTCATGGTCCTGGGAACCTTCTTTTTCATCTGGACTTGGAACGAATTCTTGATCCCGCTCGTCATGCTGGTGTCCAACAACAACCAGACAGTCTCGGTCGCCATGGGCCTGACCCGCGGTCAGAACATGTCGGACCCGGTGCTGCAGGCCTCGGCGGCTTTCCTGGGTATAATACCGACCGTGATCTTCTTCTTGATCTTCCAGCGCACGCTAACGCGCGGCATCGCCGCCGGAGCAGTCAAATGACCATGTCTTTCACGCTTAGCTATCTCATCGGTCCCGGCTGGGGACCAGCAAGGTTTTCGGTATGAGCCAGGACATCCAAATCGAACTCTTGGGCATCGAGAAGCACTACGGCGCCTTTCACGCGCTTAAGAACGTCAACCTTTCAATTCCCAAGGGCACGTTCGTGGCGCTGGTCGGTCCGTCCGGATGCGGCAAGTCCACGTTGCTCCGTTCGCTTGCCGGGCTGGAAAAAATTACCGGCGGCACGCTGAAGATTGCCGGCAAGGTGATGAACGACGTGCCGCCGCGGTCGCGCGATATCGCCATGGTTTTTCAAAGTTACGCCCTCTATCCGCATATGACGGTGGAACAGAACCTGACCTATTCGCTAAAAATGCACGGCGTCCCTAAAGCTGAGGCAAAACAGAAAGCCGAGGAAGTCGCTGTCATCACCGGTCTTTCCCGGCTGCTCGACCGTTATCCGCGCCAGCTTTCCGGAGGCCAGCGCCAGCGCGTCGCCATGGGCCGCGCCATTATCCGCAACCCCCAGGCCTTCCTGTTCGACGAGCCGCTTTCCAACCTTGATGCCGCGCTGCGGGTCTCGATGCGCAAGGAAATCCGGTCCTTGCACGACCGGCTGGGCGCCACCTTCGTCTACGTTACCCATGATCAGGTCGAAGCGATGACCATGGCCGACCATGTGGTGGTGATGCGCGATGGCATCATCGAACAACAGGGCGCGCCGCTCGAACTCTACGACCGGCCAGCCAACCGGTTCGTTGCCGGTTTCATCGGTTCGCCGGCAATGAATTTCATTCCCGCGATCGCCGCGGAAGACGGCAAGAGCCTGATCCTGGATTTCGGGGCGGTGAAGCAGAAGCTTCCAATATCGCGCGCCTTAGAGCCCGGGCGCAAGCTCGTTGCCGGCATCCGGCCGGAGCATATCAGCGTCGTCGCACCTGGAGAGGGCAGTTTCGACGTGCTGATCGCCTTCGTCGAATCGACCGGCTCGTCGACCTTCATTGTCGCGGAGACCCAGCCGGAGCTGACCATCGTCGAGACCCGCCGCGACAGGGTCAAGGCGGGAGACATGATCGGAGTTTCGGTCGATCCGGACCAGATCCATCTCTTCGACGCGTCGACGGACCACGTCATATAAAGGCACCCAAGCAGTCTGTCCGCTTGCATTGTCACAAATCGAACCGGTTGACGCCTTCGAGCCAAATCTCAAAAAAGCACCATCGGCGGCAGGCTGCGTGACAAGCTCGAGCCAACGATCGCCTGAGGGCCGTCGGTCGAGCCTCGATCGGCTAAGAAAACCATAGCCCGTATATTCATCGCTGTTGACAAACGCCCGCAATCGATATTGTCTTGTAAAGCGCTTTACTAAACCGCTTTACAATAGGTCCAGTCGATGGCCAGGGGAACGACACCAAGCTTGAAGGACGTTGCGGCGGCGGCCGGTGTGTCGGTTACCACCGTCTCCCGTTTCGTCAACGGCAGCCTTGATCTTCCCTTTCAGACCAAGAAACGCATCGAGGATGCGATCAAGACGCTGAACTACCGGCCAAACCCGCATGCGCGCCGCTTAAGCCGGGGGCGCTCGGACACAATCGGCCTCGTCGTTCCCGATATCGCCAACCCGTTCTTCGCGACCCTCGTCGCCGCCGTGGAGCAATCGGCCGATGAAAAGAAGCTCGCCGTCTCATTGCATGCCACCCTCAACCGGCCGGGACGCGAGATCGAATATCTGCAGCTGATCGAACGCAATCACGTCGACGGCCTGATCTTCGTCACCAACCATCCTGATGACGGCGCGCTTGCCGCACTCATTAACGGCACCGGCAAGGTCATCATCGTCGATGAGGACATTCCCGATTCGAAGGCGCCGAAGCTGTTCTGCGACAATGAACAGGGTGGTTATCTCGCTGGGGAGCACCTGGCCGCGCAGGGCCACAGCCATGTCCTGTTCATCGGCGGCGACGAGCGTATGATCAGCGCTCGCAGGCGTTATGATGGCCTGCTGAAGGCGCTCAGGGAACGGCATGGTGGCGGGGCCCGAGCCGACCGCTATGCCGGCGAATATACGATCGAATACGGCCGTTCCGCTGCGCTCGACTACCTCTCAGGCGATCGAAAAGCGACCGCGATCTTCGCCAGCTCCGACGAGATCGCCATCGGGCTGGTCGAGGTCTTCAGAAGCCAAGGCGTCTCGATCCCCGATGACATCTCGGTCATCGGCTTCGACGATGTCGGTCCGCTTCATCTTTTTGCGCCGCCGCTAACGGCCATCCGCCAGCCGGTGCGCCAGATCGGGCGGCGGTCGCTGGAGCTGCTTCTGGAAACCAATTGGTACGAGTGGAAGCCATCCGCGTCTGAGGAACTGGTGCCTGTCGAAATCGTGGTGCGGAACTCCGTTGCGCCGCCTGCGAAATAACAATCCGCAACGTCAAAAAACCAAAAGAGGATGAGAACATGACACTGAATTTGACAAGACGGACGATAATCGCAGCCGCCGGCTTCACGGCATTGACCTTCATTGGCCTGTCCGGCGCTCAGGCGGAGGAAAAGAAGACCGTCGCACTGGTGCAAATCAACCAGCAGGCGCTTTTCTTCAACCAGATGAATGAGGGCGCCCAGAAGGCGGCCGACGCCGCCGGCGTCAAGCTGGTGATCTTCAATGCCAACAACGAAACGACCGCGCAGAACAGCGCCATCGAAACCTACGTCCAGGAAAAGGTCTCCGGCCTGGCCGTCGTGGCGATCGACGTCAACGGCATCATGCCGGCGGTCAAACAGGCGGCCGATGCCGGTATTCCTGTAGTCGCCATCGATGCCATCCTGCCGGAAGGCCCGCAGAAGGCGCAGATCGGCGTGGACAATGCCGCGGCCGGCGCCGACATGGGCAAATACTTTCTCGACTACGTCAAGGCGAACATGGGCGGTAAGGCCAAGCTCGGCGTCGTCGGCGCGCTGAACTCCTTCATCCAGAACATCCGCCAGGACGGCTTCGAGAAGACGCTCAAGGGCGTCGACGGCATCGAGACGGCCGGCGTCGTCGACGGCCAGAACATCCAGGACAACGCCCTTGCGGCGGCTGAAAACCTGATAACCGCCAATCCCGATCTGACCGCGATCTACGCCACCGGCGAACCGGCCTTGATGGGCGCGATCGCCGCCGTCCAGAGCCAGGGCAAGCAGGACAAGATCAAGGTGTTCGGTTGGGATCTGACTGCCGAAGCCATTGCCGGCATCGATGCCGGCTTCGTCGTCGCCGTCGTCCAGCAGGATCCAGCTGCCATGGGCGCTGCCGCCGTCGACGCGCTCGTTAAGGCCTCGGCTGGCGAGGCCGTCACCAAGACGATCTCGGTGCCGATCACCATCGTCACCAAGGAGAATGTCGAGCCGTACCGGGCCGTCTTCAAATGATCGGCAACGGACAGCATGATATCGCTGTCGCCCGTTCCGGAGGGGTTGCGCCCTCCGGAACAGGAACACCCGGCAGCACCCGATCCGATCCGCGTATCTCGCTGCGCGGTATCCGCAAGTCCTTCGGGTCGCACCAGGCCCTGCGCGGCGTCGATCTAGACATCTTCCCCGGCGAGTGCCTGGGCCTCGTCGGCGACAACGCCGCCGGAAAATCGACCCTGACGAAAATCATCTCGGGAACCTACATTCCCGATGGCGGAACGATCACCATGGAAGGCGAGGAGGTCCGTTTCTCCGGCCCTGCGGATGCTCGCGGCAGGAACATTGAAATGGTGTTCCAGGATCTCAGCCTCTGCGACCATATCGATGTCGTCGGCAATCTCTTCCTCGGCCGCGAGCTCAGCCGCGGGCCGTTTCTCGACACGAGGACGATGCTGTCCGAAGCCCGCAAGATGCTGGATTCGCTTGAGATACGCATCCCGAGGCTGACCGGCAAGGTCGCCCAGCTCTCCGGCGGGCAGCGCCAGGCGATCGCGATCGCACGCGCCGCCTCCTTCAAGCCGAAGGTGCTGATCATGGACGAGCCGACATCGGCGCTCGCGGTAGCCGAGGTCGAAGCGGTTCTCGCATTGATCAACCGCGTCAAGGCAAACGGGGTTTCAGTGATCCTCATTACTCACCGGCTTCAGGACCTATTCAGGGTCTGCGACCGCATTGCGGTGATGTACGAGGGCACGAAAGTGGCCGAGCGGCAGATCGGCAGCACCAACCTCGAGGATCTGGTCCATCTGATCGTCGGCGAAGGAGCCAGGCAATGACGGCTTACACGGAACGCGGCCACGGCTCTCGCGCCGCCGATTTCCTCGGCGAACATGCGCAGGTCCTGTCGATCGCCATCTTCTTCCTGGCCTGCATGATCTTCTTCTCGGTCGGCAGCGAGACCTTCTTCACGCTCGGCAATATCCTGAACATTGTCCGCCAGGCTGCCCCGATCCTGATCGTCGCCATCGCCATGACCTTCGTCATCATCACCGGCGGCATCGATTTGTCGGTCGGCTCGCAGGTCGCGCTCGTCAATGCCGTCGCGGCGATCGTCATGGCGATGGGGATTCCGTGGCCGTCCGTCGTTATCGGCATGATCGTGCTCGGCGCCTTCATGGGGCTGGTCCAGGGCTGGTTCGTTGCCTATCAAGGCATTCCGGCCTTCATCGTGACGCTCGCCGGCTTGTCGATCCTGCGCGGTCTGGCGCTCTACCTGACCCAGGGCTATTCCATCCCGATCAAGGATGCGCCCGGTTTCTTCGCGCTCGGCCGGGGCGAAATCCTGAGCTTCCCAATCCCGGCGATCATCGCCCTCGTCATCGCCGTTCTCGGCTATGTCGTCATCATCGCGACGAAATACGGCAGGCAGGTCGTGGCGGTCGGCTCCAACATGGAAGCGGCGCGGCGTGTCGGCATGCCGGCCAAATGGATCATCGCCTCGGTCTACATCATCTCCGGCATCGCCTGCGCGGTCGCTGGCCTGCTGATCGCCGCCAGACTCGGCTCCGGCTCGTCCAATGCCGCCGTTGGTTTCGAGTTGCAGGTGATCGCGGCGGTGGTGCTCGGCGGAACATCGTTGATGGGCGGGCGAGGCACTATCCTCGGCACCGTACTCGGCACGCTGACCATCGCCGTCATCGGCAATGGCCTGATCCTGATGCACATATCGCCCTTCTTCACCCAGATCGTCACCGGCGCCATCATTCTCGTCGCCATCTGGCTGAACACGCGCATCTTCACGGCCAATTTCCGTTTCGGGCTGAGCAGGAAAGGATGAGCCGATGAGCGAACCGACAGCAGAGCGCCTGTCCGAGGCGCATGTCCGCTCTGGCAGGGTGATGACTGTGACCGGCCCCGTTTCGGCGGATGCGCTCGGCGTTACGCTGATGCACGAGCATATCCTCAATGACTGCCGTTGCTGGTGGCATGCGCCGAAGACGCCGGAGCGGCAATATCTGGCAGAAAGCTTCGTCTGCATGGAGATCCTCGGCGAACTTCGACAGGATCCCTTCGTCAACAAGCACAATATCACGCTCGACGACGAACATCTGGCGATCTGCGAACTCAAGGATTTCGCCACGGCGGGCGGCCGCACGGTGGTGGAGCCGACCTGCAAGGGCATCGGCCGCGATCCGCTGGCGCTCCAGCGCATCTCGAAAGCATCCGGTCTCAACATCGTGATGGGGGCGGGCTATTACCTCAGCTCCTCACATCCGGAAAGCGTCGCCGCAATGAGCGTCGATGACATCGCCGGGGAAATCGTCCGCGAGGCAAGGGAAGGCGTTGACGGTACCGGCGTCAGGATCGGCCTGATCGGCGAGATCGGCGTCTCCTCGGATTTCACCGCCGAGGAGGAGAAGTCGCTGCGCGGTGCTGCACGGGCGCAGGTGCTGACCGGGCTTCCCCTGATGGTGCATCTGCCGGGCTGGTTCCGTCTTGGCCACCGCGTGCTCGACGTGGTGGCCGAAGAGGGGGCGGATCTCCGCCACACCGTCCTTTGCCACATGAATCCGTCGCATGACGACATTGCCTATCAGAGCGAGCTTGCCGAGCGTGGCGCCTTCATCGAATACGACATGATTGGCATGGATTTCTTCTATGCCGATCAGCAGGTGCAGTGCCCGAGCGACGAGGAGGCCGCGCGCGCGATCGTGCGCCTGATCGAGGCCGGCTATCTCGACCGGATTCTTCTGTCGCACGACGTCTTTTTGAAGATGATGCTGACGCATTACGGCGGCAACGGCTACGCCTATATCATTCGCCACTTCCTTCCCCGTCTTCAGCGGCACGGCCTCGACAGGACGGCTCTCGACGAGATGATGCGCAGCAATCCGCGCCGCGTCTTTCATGCCGGAGCCTAGCTCCATCCATTCAATCGATCACAGGTAAACGCAGACCATGACAAAAAAAATCCTCCTTGTCGGCGAGAGCTGGGTCAGCTCCGCCACGCATTACAAAGGCTTCGATCAGTTCGGCAGCGTCACCTTCCATCTCGGCGCCGAACCGCTGGTCAAGGCGCTCGCTGGCAGCGCCTTCGAGCTCACCTATATGCCGGCGCATGAGGCAGTAGAGAAATTCCCCTTCGAGATGGCGGGGCTCGACGCCTATGACGCCATCATTCTCTCCGATATCGGCGCCAACTCGCTGCTGTTGCCGCCGGATGTATGGCTGCATTCGCGCACGGTGCCGAACCGCCTGAAGCTTCTGAAGGTGTGGGTGGAGAAGGGCGGCGGCCTCCTGATGGTCGGGGGATATTTCTCCTTCCAGGGCATCGACGGCAAGGCGCGTTGGCGGCGCACTCCGGTCGAAGACACGCTGCCCGTCACGTGCCTTCCTTATGATGACCGCATCGAAATTCCCGAGGGAACTGTTGCCGAGGTGGTGAAGCCGGAGCATCCGACGATGAAGGACCTCGAAGGTGCCTGGCCGATGCTTCTCGGCGTCAACGAGGTCGAGCCACGAAACCGCGCGGATGTCGAGGTTGTCGCGCGCTTGCCGGAGGATCAGGGCGGCCATCCGCTGCTGGTCGTCGGCAGGCACGGTGCCGGCCGCACGGCGGCCTGGACATCGGACATCGGCCCGCACTGGCTCTCGCCTGCTTTCTGCGAATGGGAAGGCTACGGCCGGCTCTGGAAAAACATCCTCGGTTGGCTCACCGAAAAGCAGGCATGATTCTACCTCGCGGCAGGAATTGGAAAGGGAATGACATGCAGGAAATTTCGGACAGGCCGTCCAACGCCATTAGGGACATTTTCGGCAGGGACAGGGTTCTGATCGGCATGATCCATTGCCCGGCCTTTCCAGGCGCGCCGCGTTACAGGGGTGCGGCAATGGATGCGATCTACGATGCGTGCATGCGTGACGCCGAAGCCTGCGTGGAAGGCGGCCTGCATGGGCTGATCATCGAAAACCACGGCGACGTACCATTCTCGAAGCCCGAAGATATCGGCCCGGAAACGACAGGTTTCATGTCTGTCGTCTCCGACCGGATCGCGCGCGTGGCCGGCGTTCCGCTCGGCATCAACGTGCTGGCCAATGCGCCGATTCCAGCCTTCGCCATTGCCATGGCAGGTGGGGCCAAATTCATCCGCGTCAATCAATGGGCCAATGCCTATGTCGCCAACGAAGGCTTCATGGAGGGCAGGGCGGCTGAAGCCATGCGATACCGCTCGTTGCTGAGAGCCGAGCACATCAAGGTCTTCGCCGACAGCCACGTCAAACATGGAAGCCACGCCATCGTCGCCGACCGCTCGATCCAGGAACTGACGCGCGATCTCGCCTTCTTCGATGCCGATGGCGTCATCGCCACCGGCCAGCGGACCGGCAATTCGGCAACGATGGAGGAGATCGAGGAAATCGGCGCGGCCACACATCTGCCGCTGCTCGTTGGCTCCGGCGTCAACAAGGACAATATCGTCGATATTCTCAGCCGTACCAATGGCGTCATCGTCGCGTCCTCGCTGAAACATGGCGGCGTCTGGTGGAACCCTGTCGATATCGAGCGCGTGCGCGCCTTCCGCGCCGCAGCCGAACCGGGTCTGAAGGGCTGAGCATGGCGACGGAAAGCCTTTCGGCCCGCATCCTACGCGAAAACGACGCCGTCCTTGGAGCGATGCTCAGCCACCGCTTCGTCGAGGACGTCCAAAACGATAGGCTGACAAAGGCGGCCTTCGAGCGTTATCTCGTCTTTGAGGGCGCTTTTGTCGACAGCGCCATCTCGATCTTCGCCTATGCGGCGGCGACCGCCAAGACGATGGCGCAGAAACGCTGGCTGATCGCAGTTCTCGACACACTTGCAAACGAACAGATCGCCTATTTCGAACGCACCTTCGCCAGCCGCGGAATCGATCCCTCGTCGTTCGATACCGGAATTCCTAGGGTCGAGGCATTCCGCGCCGGCATGCTGGAGATCGCCCGGCGGGGCGGTTTCCTCGATATTGTGGCAGCGATGTTTGCAGCCGAGTGGATGTATTGGACATGGTCGAAAGAAGCAGCCAGCCGCCCGATCAGCGATCCGCTGCTGAAGGAATGGGTCGACCTGCATGTCGAGCCGGGCTTCGCCGCCCAGGCGCAATGGTTGAAAAATGAACTCGACGTTGCAGGAGAAATGCTGGAAGAGGATGAAAAGGCGCGATTGAGCGCGATCTTCGGCCAGGCGTTGCACCTTGAGATCGATTTTCACGATGCGCCTTACCTTTAGCGTCAGCCTTGCGAAAGTGGATGCATGCGCGCCTACATAGTCGGCAACATCGCCATTGACGAAACCATCGCTGTTTCCGACCTTCCCGTGATCGGTGCCTCCATCCTCGGCAATCCCGGTGGCAGCGATCTCGGCGGCAAGGGCACGAACCAGGCGGTCGTCATGGCCCGTTGCGGCGTGCCGACAACGCTGGTGGCGCCTGTCGGCAGGGATGTGAGAGCCGATGCGATCCGCCGCTGCCTCGCGGAGGAACCGCTTCAGAGCGAACTGATCGAGATAGAAGATGCATCAAGCGACGTCTCGATCATCTTCCGGCTGCCGCGCGGCGAAAACGCCATCGTCACGACGACGGAATCGGCGCAAAGCCTGTGCCTGTCCCAAGTTAGGCGAATTCTGTCGACGGCCGGTCCCGGCGATCTCATGATGCTGCAGGGCAATCTGTCCGACCGGACGACCCGCGACATCCTCGAGCATGCAAGAGCGATCGGCATGGTCACTGCCTTCAATCCCTCGCCGGTGCGCTCCTATTTCTCCGATCTCTGGGCGCTGATCGACATTGCCTTTCTCAACAAAGGTGAGGCGCAGACCCTGACGGGAACGACAGGCAGGGACGCCGCTGAATATCTCCTGAGCCGGGGCCTGCGCGAGGTCGTCCTGACCCTCGGCGGCGACGGCGCGATGCTTGTGAACCAGCGCGATAGCATTGAAGTGCCCGCCCGCGCCTGCCATGTGGTCGATACAACAGGTGCAGGCGATACGTTTATGGCCGTCGCTCTGGCATCCTGCGCGCTACGCGGGCAGCGCTTGGACAGGCCAGCTATCGAACACGCCGCGGCCGCCGCCGCCATCACCGTCTCCCGACACGGGACGACAAAGGCGTTTCCGACCATTTTAGAGCTTGAAGCGATTCTGAAATAGCCTGTATGGCGTCGATCGTCAGATCATTGTTGCCGAGGCTGAAGCAGCTTCACAAAATCATCATCAGCGTCTGCCAAGGGATTGGCTCGACACGATTCGCCCGCCACACTGCAGCATCCGGATTTTCTTCATGGCATCCTCCCCGATATCAGCGCGTCTTTCCCCGACTGTGTCGTCCCGCCTCGTCGTGCTTGCCGAGACCGTATTGAAGGCGGGCGAAACCGCCCGCCGCTCGCTGCGCCGGCGAACGTCTCAGGAAATGCTCGCCAAAGCGCCGCGCGACTATCAGACCGAGATCGATGTCGCCGTCGAGCGGATCATCGTCGATGAAATGACCAAGGCCTTCCCGGATTATGCCATCCAGGGCGAGGAAGCCGTCGGCAACCGCACCGCGGGACCGGACACGCCGATCATCTACATCGACCCGATCGACGGCACCACCAACTATGCCTGGGGCCTCCCGCATTTCGGCATGACGATCGCGATCGGCGAAGGCGGCAGGCTTGTCGCCGGCGTCGTCTATGACGCCATGCAGGACGAGTTGTTCAGCGCCGAGCTCGGCGGCGGCGCCTATCTCAACGGCGAACGCATCCGCTGCGCCGATGTCGGCGACATCGAGAACGTGCTGGTCGGCGCCGGTCTGCCGATCCCCGGCCAGGTCAAGGCGGTTGCGGAAGAAACCTATTTCGATGCCATCAAACGCCTGATGGCCAATACGGCGGGCGTGCGCCGCCTCGGCTCGGCGGCGTTGTCGATCGCCTATGTCGCCTGCGGCCGGCTGGACGGATTTTTCGAGGACGGGCTGTCGATCCATGATTTCGGCGCCTCGGCGCTGATGGTCGAAGAGGCGGGCGGCATCGTTACCCGTTTCTCCGGCGCCGAAGTCGAGGGGAAGGGCGATATTCTCGCCGCCAGCAAGGCACTGCATCCCTGGCTGCAGCAAGGTTTCCGGACCAAGGCGTGAGCCGGCGCGTTCCAAGCGGTTACACCCGCAGGAGCGGTTCGCTTTCAGCATCGGCTTTTGCCGGCATCGACTGATGGACGAGTTGATTGTCGCGGAAGACGAAGAAGCCGGCGAAGCTCGGCTCGACCTTCATCCCGGCCCGGCTCCGGTCGTCCGGCGCCACCATCGCCTTCAGGCGGGTGCCGTCGACAAGATCGATATCGACCGTCTTGTGGGTGCCGAAGTCGACGATGCGATGGACTGTCGCCGCATCCGCCCGGTCCGAGGGACGGATCGTCAGCGCTTCCGGGCGGGTTGCCAGCGTCACCGGCCCATCTTTGACGGGAACGGCAAGCGGGAAGAGCGGATGTTCGCAGACGCCGCTCCTGACGTGGCTCTGGACGAAATTCATCGAACCGATGAAGCCGGCGACGAAAGCCGTCTGCGGCTGCCGGTAGATCAGACTCGGCGGGGCGATCTGTTCGGTGCGCCCATCGCGCATGACGACGATGCGGTCGGCGAGCGCCAGGGCCTCGTCCTGGCCGTGGGTGACGAAGAGCGTGGTGATGCCGAGGCGCTGCTGGATATCGCGCACTTCCTCCCGCAGCCTTTCGCGTAAGTGCTGGTCGAGGCTGGCGAAGGGCTCGTCGAGCAGCAGGATCTTCGGCTCGAGCACCAGCGAGCGGGCGAGTGCGACGCGCTGCTGCTGACCGCCGGACAGCTGCGTCGTCATCCGGCGGCCGTAATCGGCAAGGCCGACCAGCGCCAATGCGCTCTCGACACGCTCACGGATTTCCGCTTTCGGCAGCCGGCGGAGCTTGAGGCCGAAGGCGATATTGTTGAAGACGTCCATATGCGTCCAGAGCGCGTGGCTCTGGAAAACCATGCCGGTCGGGCGACGCTCGGGCGGCAGGCTCGTCACATCTTTCGCATCGATGCGGATCGTCCCGCCGCTCGGGCACTCGAAACCGCCGATCATCCGCAACAGCGTCGACTTCCCGGAGCCGGACGGGCCGAGCAGGCAGACGAGTTCGCCGTCGCCGACTTCGAGCGAGAAGTCACGAACGGCAAAGCTGGTTCCGAACAGCTTCGAAACGCCTTCGATCGCCAGATGTGCCATCCTCAAACCCTTTTCTGAAATGACGCGCGGCGCGTCATGCGCCAAAACCTCTGGCAAAGGCGCCGGTGCCGACCACGCGGCGCGCAAACATCAGCGCGATGAAGGACGGCACCCACAGCATGACGGAGAGCACGGCGCCGTATTGCACGACGATCTGATTGTTGATGAAGCTGATCATCAGCACCGGCATAGTGCGGATCTCCGGCGCGCCGATCAGCCAGGCGCCTTCGGTTTCGTAGAAAGTGCCGACGAAGGTCAGGAGCAGCGCTGCCGATATCGTCGGCGCGGCCTGCGGCAGGGTGATCGACCAGAAGACCCGCAGCGGCGCAGCACCCGCGTCACGCGCCGCCTCTTCCATGCGCCGGTCGACATTCTGGAAGGCCGCGACCGGGATCCAGATCATCAGCATCAGCGTTCCGACGAGCTGAATCAGCACGACGCCCCAGAAGGTGCTGATCAGGCCGAGCTGCAGAAAGATGCCGGCAATGGCGACGAGCAGGCCGAATTTCGGAAAGGCATGCGATGCGAGAAACGAGAGGAACAGGATGTTCCTGCCGGGAAAGCGCAGGCGCGAAAAGGCGTAAGCCGCGGGAAGGCAGATGATGGCGGACAGAATGGTCACCGTCGCCGTCAGCCGCAGGCTGAGGAACAGAGCGTCCCAGACATCCTTGCGCGCCAGCGTCTGGCCCCAGAAGCGCAGGCCGAACTGCTGCGGGATCACCGAGGGATAACGCCAGACCTCGGTGAAGGCCCATGTGCCGACGACGATCAGCGGCAGCGCGATGAACAGCGTCAGCAGGCATGCGAAAAGCAGGCCGGTCCAGTCGAAGCGTAGCGCGATGGCGGATTTGCCGACACTCATGGCCGGGCCTCGCGGTTGCGGGCGATCGACCTGATATAAAAGATGCCGAAGACCAGGCAGAAGCCGAATGTGATGACCGCCTGCGTCATGGCATCAAGCGGGTCGTTCATGTCGGCGAAGGTGCGCTGCATGAACGGCCCCATCATCTCGGGCGACGCCGGGCCGAGCACATAGGGAAGGGTGAAGGCCGAGAAGATGCCGAGCACGGCGAAGGAAGCGGTGACCAGCAGGGAGTTGCCCATGCGCGGCAGGATGATCGAGATGAAGACCCGAAGCGGTCTTGCCCCGACATCACGGGCAGCCTCGATGGCGCTGTTCGAAACCGAGGAGAGCCCGGCCGTCAGCATCAGCACCGTCAGCGGAAGGTTGTCCCAGACGAGGCCGATGACCGGTCCCCAGGGCGTCAGATAGGGTGTGCGCAGCTTCGGCAGACCGACGGAGTTCAGCAGCAGGTCGACGGTGCCGTTCGGCCCGATGGTCCTGATCAGCGCGTAGGCGAGAATGATCGACGGCACGAACATCGGAAAGATGGCGAGGCCCTGCACGTAAGCCGCAAGGCGCCCCTGCGAAAAGCGGAGATAAAGCGCGATCGGAAGGCCGATTGCCAAAAGCAGGATGCCGCAGACGGCGGTGGTCCAGAGCGTCAGCCACAGATTGTCGACGCTGTAGCCATCGGTGAAGAAGAACCGATAGGAGGCGAGCGAGAATTCCGTCGCGCCGTCAGGTCCGCGAACGAAGATCGTGCCGACAACCGCCGAAAAGATCGGAAAGACGATCAGCCATGCGAGCAGGAAGACCGGCAGGGCAACGAGGAGGAGCCCGATCGAGCTCCCCCTGTCGATGGAGTGGTGACGGCGCGGTGCCGCCAGCGCGGTATCGGCGGACATCAGGTGCGGCTGATGCTCGGCGCGACATTGCGGTACCAGCCGTCATTGATCGCCTTTTCCCAATCGCCGCTCGGGAAGGTCGGGATGGTCGACGGAATGACGTCGGCATATTTCTTGCGGAGGTCGTCGGAGATGTGATCCCAGGAGATCGCAGGGAAGCCGCCGATCTCAGTGATGATCGCTTCCTGCATTTCCTTGGTCAGCATGAATGCGGCAAGCTTCAGCGCCGCGTCCTTGTTGGCGCCGTTGGAGAAGACGGTAATGCTGGAGAACCCGCCGCAAAGAGCGAGGTCGCCGAGCTGCACCAGGCCTGTCGTCTCGGGCAGCACGCCCTGGGCGATCGCCTGCAGCACCTGGTCCGACCAGACCGGCACCATGGTGACGACGCCTTGGGCGAGCAGCTGGATCGACTGGGTATTGCCCGCGGTATAGGCGCCCTTGTCGTAGAGCGAGGGGGCGAGGTCGTTGAGGATCTTCCAGGCCGGCGTCAGCGCATCGGTGGCGGAGTCAGCGGTGAAATTGTCGACCTTGAACTTCTTCGGATCGCGGCCGTTGACCTCGTGAATCGCCCGGCGGACGAAGTTGCCGCCCGAGCCGCCCTTGTCAGGGCGGTTGTAGATGAACTGGCCCGGATTGGCCTTGATCCAGGTGGTGAGTTGATCCCAGCTCTTCGGCGCATCCTTCGGGTCGAGCTTGGTCGTGTCGTAGGCGAGCAGCACCTGCGAGCCGCGATAGGGAAGGGAGTAGGGGGTATCGAGGGCAAG
The DNA here is from genome assembly GCF_000271845.1 of Rhizobium leguminosarum bv. trifolii WSM2297. The sequence goes on from NZ_JH719393.1 coordinate 1,431,437, forward strand.
CGGGTTGATGTGGTCGTAGCCTTCGATGTTTTCGGCGGAGAATTTGACCCAGAGGCCGGCATCGATGGCGCCGGAGGGCAGGCGCGGATCGAACTGCTCGAAAAGGTCGGCCTGGGGATCGGTCTTCGTCTTCAGTGCAGCGAGCGCACGATCGGCAATGGCGCGCAGGCCGTTATTGTCGCCGGCATCGGTCACCTTCAGGGTAGCACCCGGATGCGCCTTTTCGAAGGCGGGGCGGATGATGTTGGTCCAGAGATCGACGATATTGGCATCCGAACCGCTGTAGAGGTCGATCGTGCCGACTGCCGCCGATGCGAAACGCGGAAGAGCCAGCAGACCGCCCGCAGCCGACGATGTGATCAGAAATTCACGCCTATTCATAAGCCATCTCCATCAGGTGTCGAGGCCGCGCCTCCGCAGGATTGTCCAAGGCCTTGCTAGCGCCGGCGCGTAACATCGACATGACAGGATCTGAGGTATCGCAGGGAAATTGCACAGCTGTGCTTATTTACGCCCGTATGGAAATCGGCAGCACGAGACACTATCTCTGCGGAAAAAGGAGATATCCAATGACCGAAGAACGTGCAGTGCTCGCCGGTGGTTGCTTCTGGGGCATGCAGGACCTCATCCGAAGATACAAGGGCGTGATTTCGACCCGCGTCGGCTATACCGGCGGCGATGTGGCCAATGCTACCTATCGCAACCACGGAACCCACGCCGAGGCGATCGAGATCGTCTTCGATCCGGCAAGGATCAGCTATCGGGAAATCCTCGAATTCTTCTTCCAGATCCACGACCCGAGCACGCGCAATCGCCAGGGCAACGACGTCGGCACGAGCTATCGCTCGGCGATCTTCTATACCAGCCCCGAGCAGGAACGCGTCGCCAGGGATACGATCGCCGATGTCGACGCTTCGGGCCTGTGGCCCGGCAAAGTCGTCACCGAGGTCGTGCCGGTTGGCGATTTCTGGGAGGCCGAGCCCGAGCACCAGGACTATCTGGAGCGGATTCCGAACGGCTATACCTGCCACTTCGTCCGGCCCGGCTGGAAACTGCCGGTTCGCCAGAAGATCGCCTGAAGCCACGCGTGCCGGCGCCACAGCCGGCATGTGATGCAGGCAATCAGGCTCCCATCGCCGCACGGCTGGTTTCCAGAAGTGCGGCGACAAGGTTAGCGCGCGGCGAAGCGCATGCCGCGACGATGCCGACCGTGCGTACGGCAGAGGCACGGGGAAGGGGCAGCTTGACGATATCGAGCCCGGCCGGCCACGGCGGCGCCCAATCCGGCACGATCGAGATCCCAAGACCGCGATTGACCATCACCGCGATCGCCTCCAGTGCGTCGAGCTCATAACGCTCGACCGGACGGATGCCGATCTGGCGCAGATATTCGTCGGCGATGTGGCCGCCCCACTGGTTGCGGTCGTAGCGGATGAATGGCATCGTCTTTAGGAGCTCGAGCGGATCCGCGCCCTCGCAGTCTCGCGGCGCGATCAGCACCAAAGGTTCCCGGCGCAGCGTGTTGAAGGTCAGCGTCTTCTGCATTGGAAATCGCGGTTCGATGACGAAGGCTGCATCGAGCATGCCGTTCAGAACCTCGGTATAGAGATCCATCGAAGCGCCCGGTTTGATGAAGATCTCGATCAGCGGATACTCCTCGGCGAGGCGGTGGAGAATGTCGGGAACGATGCCGGTCAGCGCCGTGTTGATCGCGCCGATCCGCATCTCGCCCGAAATTGTCACGGTGCCGGCCATCGCCTTCAGGTCGCGTGTATCGCGCACCAGATCCCTGCAGCGTTCGAGAATGGCAAAACCCGCCTCCGTTGGTCGCATGACGCGGCCGGAGCGCATGAGCAGCCGCACCCCGAGCTCGGCCTCCAGGGCGCGGATGCGCTGGGCGACTGCGGCCGGCGTGAGGTTCAGCCGCTGGGCCGCCTCCGCCAGCGAGTGCCGCTCGGCGACCACGATGAAGGTTTCGAGAAAACGTGTGTCCATCGATAGTTTTTCTATCTCTTGAACCAAGCAAAAGCGATATTTTATTTACAGTCCGATGCTCCGAAAGATGGCACGACCATGTGAGGGAGACGAGCGGAATGGATTTCGGCCTGAAGGACAAAACCGCCCTGGTGCTCGGCGCCGGCGGCGGACTGGGCAGCGCAATTGCCGCCGAGCTTGCGCGCGAAGGCGCCAGAATTGCCGCGGCGGATATCGACCTCTCCGCTGCCGAAAAGACCGTGGCCGCGATCACATCGGAAGGCGGCAGGGCGCTGGCGCTGCAATGGGATCTTTCCGACCTCGGCTCGATCGAGACGCATGTCGCTGCGATCGAGCGCCAGTTCGGACCGGTCGACATCCTCGTCAACAATACAGGCGGCCCGCCGCCGACCACCGTCTCCGGCCAGGCCCCCGCGGTCTGGAGCCAGCATTTCCAGAGCATGGTGCTCTCGGTCATATCAATCACCGATCGCGTGCTGCCTGAGATGCGGGCGCGCAAATGGGGCCGCATCGTCACCTCGACGTCATCGGGCGTGGTCGCGCCGATCCCCAATCTCGGCATTTCGAACGCGTTGCGCCTGTCGCTTGTGGGCTGGTCGAAAACGCTGGCGCGCGAGGTCGGGCGCGACGGGATCACCGTCAACATCGTCCTGCCGGGCCGCATTGCCACCGGCCGCATCACCTTCCTCGACGAACAGAAGGCCAAGCGTGAAAACCGCTCCATCGATGACGTCGTCGCCGAAAGCACCAGCAGCATCCCGCTCGGCCGTTATGGCCGGCCGGAGGAATATGGCAATGTCGTCACCTTCCTGGCGAGCGAAGCTGCCTCCTATCTCACCGGCTCGGTGATCCGCGTCGATGGCGGCATGATCCAGAGCATCTGACAAAAACAACCGGATTGGACCCAAGAACCGATGGCCCTTACTTCTGAAGCGATAGCAACCCTCAAGACCGTCTCGACAGCGACACTGACGACTGTTCTCCTGAAGAAGGGGCTGCGGAATGTCTGGATCCGCGGCGCCGTTCCCTTAAAGCCCGGCCAGCCGCGCATCGTCGGCCCGGCCTTCACGCTGCGCTTCGTGCCGGCGCGCGAAGATCTGGCGACGCCGGCATCCTGGGCTTCGCCGATCTCGACGCGCGCCGCGATCGAGGCGATGCCGGAAGGCTGCGTCGCCGTCGTCGACGCGATGGGCGTGACCGATGCCGGCATCTTCGGCGACATCCTCTGCGCCCGCATGCAGAAGCGGGGCGTCGCCGCCCTCATCACCGACGGCGTCGTGCGCGACCTTGCCGGCGTGCTCGGCACCAACCTGCCGGTCTGGTGCCGCGGGGTTTCCGCGCCGCCCTCGGTGGCCGGCCTCACCTTCGTCGCCTGGCAGCAGCCGATCGGCTGCGGCGGCGTGGCGGTCTTTCCCGACGACATCATCGTCGTCGACCAGGACGGCGCCGTGCTGATCCCAGCCGATCTGCTCGACGCGGTGCTTGCGGAAGCACCGGAACAAGAGCGCATGGAAGCCTGGATCATGACCAGGATCGAGGACGGCGTGCCGCTGCCCGGCCTCTACCCGATGAACGCCGAAACCAAGGCGCTCTACGAGGCCTCGAAGAAATAGGCTCCAGGTCAAAGCGGATTGAAGAGGGTCGCGGCTTGCGGCCCTTTTGTTTTAATAGTGAGGTGCGTAGTCCAGGCCGCCGTCGATCCGTGCCGGGCGCCCGTCCAGGAAAAGTTCGCCGATGCGCGGCGCCGAGCGGGCGATGACCTTGCCGCGGCGGATGACCGCCAGCCGGTTCGGCTTCAGCCGCAGCGCTTCCAGCGTGTCGCGCGCCTGGAGAATGATGAGGTCGGCGTTGCATCCCTTTTCCAGGCCGTAGCCTGAAAGCCCCATCGTCGTCGCCGAATTGACGGTCAGCGCGTCGAAGATCCTCTTCTTGTCGTCGATGCCGGCCATTTGGGCGACATGGATTGCCATGTGGCCGACCTCCAGCATGTCGCCCGATCCCATCGAATACCACGGGTCCATGACGCAATCGTGCCCGAAGGAAACGTTGAGCCCTGCATCCATCAATTCCCTGACGCGGGTCATGCCGCGACGTTTCGGATAGGTGTCGTGCCGGCCCTGCAGCATGATGTTGATCAGCGGATTGGGGATGACGTTGATCTTAGCCTCCGCCATCAGCGGGATGAGTTTGGAGACATAATAATTGTCCATCGAATGCATCGAGGTCAGATGCGAGCCTGCGACGCGTCCCTGAAGGCCGAAGCGGATGGTTTCCGCAGCCAACGTCTCGATGTGGCGCGAGAGCGGATCGTCGGTTTCGTCGCAATGCATGTCGACCGGCAGGCCGCGATCGGCGGCGATGCGGCAGAGCGCCTCGACGGAGGCCGTACCCTCGCCCATCGTCCGTTCAAAATGCGGAATGCCGCCGACGATATCGACACCCATGTCGAGGGCGCGGTTGAGTGCGTCGATGGCGCCCGGCGAGCGGTAATAACCGTCCTGGGGGAAGGCGACCAGCTGCAGGTCGATATAGGGCGCGACCTTCTCGCGAACCTCGATCATCGCCTCGACCGTCACCAGCCTGGGATCGCTGGTATCGACATGGCTGCGAATGAAAAGCAGGCCTTGCGTGACCGCCAGGTCGCAATAGCGAAGGGCGCGATCGACCAGTTCCTCTTTCGTTACGATCGGCCGCAACTCTCCCCAGAGTGTTATGCCCTCGAGCAGCGTGCCGGAGACGTTCATGCGTGGCAGGCCGAGGGACAGTGTGGCGTCCATGTGGAAATGCGGATCGACGAAAGGCGGGCTGACCAGCCGGCCCGTCGCGTCGATTTCTTCCCCCGCCTGCGCCTGGAGATTGCATTCAAGAGCAATGATCTTGCCGCTCTGAATGCCGATATCGATGTTGTTTCGGCCATCGGCGAGATTTGCATGTCTGACAATCAGATCGAACATCGGAGCCTCTTGGACAGGGTTTGTTTTAGCGCTCGCCGCGGCGATAGGGTTGCATCAGCGCCTGCGGAACGCGGGCCCGGCGGGCCATGACGGCAAGGGCCGCGATGGAAAGGATATAGGGCGTCATCAGAAAGAGCTGGTAAGGCACGAGCCCGCTCAGCGCGGTCTGCAGCCGAAGCTGAAAGGCATCGAAGAAGGCGAAGAGAAGGGCGCCGAAAAGCGCGCGGCCCGGACGCCAGGAGGCGAACACGACGAGCGCGATGCAGATCCAGCCGCGCCCTTGCACCATGGTCGGGAAGAAGCTGTTGAACGCAGACAATGTCAGGAAGGCGCCGCCCATTCCCATCAGCGCGCTGCCTGCGATGACCGCCCCATAGCGCACCTTCATCGGATTGACGCCCTGGGCTTCCGCCGCATGCGGGTTTTCGCCGGTCATGCGGATGGCAAGTCCGACGGGCGTACGGAAGATGATGTAGGCCATCAGCAGGGCGATGAGGATCGCAAGATAGGTCGGCGCCGTCTGGGTGAAAAAGGCCGGCCCGATGAAAGGTAGGGTCGAGAGACCGGGGATGGCGATCGGCTGGAACGGCACGATGGTGGGCGGGGTATTGGCAAGCGGCACGATCAGCCGGAAAAGATAATAACTGAAGCTCGAGGCAAACAGCGTGACGCCGAGGCCGGCGACATGCTGGGAGAGGCCGAGCGTCACCGTCAGCCCCGCATGCAGCAGGCCGAAGACGCCGCCAGCTATCGCCGCAATCAGCAGGCCGGTCCAGAGATCGGCGCCATGATAGACCGAAAGCCAGCCGATCATCGCGCCGAAGGTCATGATGCCTTCGATGCCGAGATTGAGCACGCCGGCCCGTTCGCACAACAAGGCGCCGAGTGTGCCGAAAATCAGCGGCGTGGCGATCCGCAGGATTGCCGCCCAGAGCCCTGATGAAGCAATGATGTCGAACAGCTGCATCATCGCCGGATCCTGTATTGGGTGAAGAACAACGCGATCAACATCGTCAGCAGCGACAGCGCCACCGTGACGTCGGCGATATAGGTCGGGATGCCGAGGCCCCGGCTCATGCCGTCCGCGCCCACGAACATGGTCGCCGTGAAAATGGCGGCGAAGACGACGCCGAGCGGATTGAGGTTGGCGAGCATGGCGACGACGATACCGGAATAGCCGAAACCGGGCGACAGGTCGGTCGTCACATAACCCTTGACGCCCATCACCTCGATCGCTCCTGCAAGCCCCGCAAGACCGCCCGAGAGACAGGCGACTTTCACCAGCGTGCTGCCGAGCGGAACGCCTGCGAAGACCGCACCGGCGGGATTGAGGCCTGCGGCGCGGGACTGCATGCCGAACACGGTGCGGGACTGGATGAAATGGACGACGATAGCCAATGCGATCGCGATCGCCAAGCCGATATGCAAGCGCGAGCGGGCGATCAGCTTCGGCAGCATGGCGTGATCGCTGACCGATTGCGACTGCGGCCAGCCGAAGGCGAGCGGATCCTTGAGAACGCCATCGATCAGCATCGAGACGAAGAGCACGGCGATGAAGTTCAGGAGCAGGCTGGTAACCACCTCATCGACCGAGAAACGCAGCCTTAGCCAGAGCGGGATCAGGATCAGCACCATGCCGGCAATGGCGCCGACCAGCAGCAGCAGCGGAATGAGAATGGGGGCGGGAAGATTGCCCAGCAGTTTCGAGCTCGCCGCAGCAACGGCGATCGCGCCGAAATAGAACTGGCCCTCCGCACCGATATTCCAGAGCCGCGCCCGGAAGGCGACGGCGGCAGCAAGCCCCGTCAGCATCAGCGGCGTTGCCCGCGTCAAGGTTTCGGTCGCCGACAGCCGCGAGCCGAAGGCACCGGTCAGGATGCGCCAATAGGCATCGAGGACAGGCGCTCCGGCGATTGATATCAGGATGCCCGAGAGAGCGAGCGCTGCGAGGACCGCGACGACAGGCGTGACGATCAGCAGGTACAGCGGACGGTGCTCACGGCGCTCAAATCGCATGGCCTGCCTCGCGATTTTCTTGCCATTCGCCGGCCATCATCAGTCCCAGCCTGCGGGCATCGGCGCTATCAGCCTCGACGGGCGGGGACAGGCGGCCCCCAACGATTGCCTGTATGCGATCGGCAAGCGCAATCACCTCGTCGAGGTCTTCCGAGATCAGCAGCACGGCGGTCCCCTGCCGGCGCGCTTCGAGCAGGCGGGCGTGGACGGCGGCCACGGCCCCTTCGTCGAGACCACGCGCGGGCTGTGCCGCGATCAGGATGCGCGGCCGCCGATGCAGGTTGCGGCCGAGAATGAGCTTTTGCATGTTGCCGCCGGAGAGCAGCCGGGTTCTGATGGCTGGTCCGCCGCCGCGGACATCGAATCCATCGATGATCTCCCTGGCGAAGGCCATGCCGGCATGGCGGTTGACGAGGCCGCGGCGCGAAAAGGCCGGTGATGCGACCCGCTCCAGCACGGCGTTTTCCCAGACCGCCATTTCGCCGATCACACCCTCCTCGTTCCGGTCCTCGGGAATACGGCCGATGCCGGCTTCGACGACATCAATGACACGGAGATTGCCGACGGCTTGCCCGAACAGCAGAAGGTCGCCGGCGCTCCGGGCCAGCATACCGGAAAGAAGATGCGACAATGTTGCCTGGCCGTTGCCGGAAACGCCGATGATGCCGAGGATCTCGCCTTGATGCAGCCGGAAGCTGATCGATCTCAGCCGATCGATGCCGCCGGTGCGCACCGTTACACCGGCCGCTTCAAGGGCGACGGCCCCGGGTGTCGACGGCTCGCGCACGGGCCGCGTTACGCGGCGCCCGACCATCAGTTCGGCGAGTTCCGCCTTGCTGGTTTCCGAGGCCTTGCGTTCGGCGACCATCTTGCCACCGCGTAAGACCACGATGCGGTCGGCCGCCGCCATGACCTCGTCGAGCTTGTGCGAAATGAAGATCAACGACAGGCCCTGACGGGCCATTTCCTTCAGCGTCGTGAACAGCCGTTCGGCCTCGATGTTGGTCAGCACTGCGGTCGGCTCGTCGAGGATCAGGATGCGGGCGTCGTTATAGAGCGCCTTGAGGATCTCGACACGCTGCTGCTCGCCGACCGACAGGTCGCCAAGGCGGGCATCCGGATCGACCGTGAGGCCGAAGCGTCTGGATATTGCCAGGAGCTTCTTCCGCGCCGCTGACGTTCCCGAGCGCCAGGACCACAGTCTTTCCGTGCCGGTCATGACATTTTCGAGAACGGTAAGATTGGGCGCGAGCGAGAAATGCTGATGCACCATGCCGACGCCGGCGCGGATCGCCGCACGCGGCTTGCCAGGCGGCACCTCGGTGCCTTCGATCAGAATTCGGCCGGCATCCGGCATGTAATGGCCGAAAAGGATGCTCATCAACGTGGTCTTGCCGGCGCCGTTCTCACCGAGCAGCGCCACGACCTCACCTCTGGCGAGGGTCATGGAAATATCGTCATTGGCGAGATTGGCGCCAAAGCGTTTACTGACGCTGAGGATCTCCAGCACCGGTCCGGTCATGACGGCAGTCCAGCGACGGGAAAGCGGTGCTGCCACCGCCCTTCGGCCTCCAGGCGTGCGGCAATCGACAGGAGACCGGGCTCGTGACCCATCGGCGCCATGATCTGCACCGGCAGCGGCATGGCGTGCTCATCCTGTCCGAAAGGCAGTGTCAAAGCAGGAAAACCCGAAATATTGGCGAGGCAGGCAAGCGGCGCAAATGCCGTCATTCGCTCGAGATGCAGATCCGTATCGACATGATCGGACGGAAAGGAGCCGATCGCAACAGGCGCGGACGAAAGCATCGGCATTAGAATGCAATCGACCCTGTCGAACAACGTCCAGAGCCTATGGCTCACCATAACGGCCTCGTTCAGCGTGTGCCAGAGCGATGTGGCCGGAAGCGCCCGCCCACGGGCGGCGAAGGCCCGCGTCAGGGGCTCGGCCCTGTTTTCCTCACCCGCCGCCGTGAAGAGCGCGGCGAGGTTGACGCTGACGATATCGGCAAAGGCGCGGCTGCTGGCAGCGACACTCGATTCGAACTCGACCCAACTCAGCGGAACGATATCGTGTCCGTCGCCCTCGAGCGTGCGAGCCGCAGCCTCGATGGCTGCGAGCCGGCCATCCTCAGTCGGATAGACGGCCCCTGTCTCGGTCAGCAGGCCGATCCGAAAACGGCCGTTGCCCAGATCGACGGGGGAAGGGTCCGCAAAGGGTCCCCTTGAACTGCCTCTCAGCCTTTCGAAAATCAGCGCCGCATCCCGCACCGAGCGGCAGACTGCGAGTTCGCTTGCAATGCCGGCGAGGTGGTTGCCGAACGATGGCCCGCCGGGAATGGCGCCCCGCGTCGGCTTCATTCCGATAAGGCCGCAACAGGCGGCAGGCACACGGATCGAGCCTCCGGCATCAGTGGCATGAGCAATTGCGACGATCCCGGCGGCGACCGCTGCCGCCGCCCCGCCGGAGGAGCCGCCCGCAGTGCGTGCCGGATCGAGTGGGTTTCGACAGAGAGGCCCGATCGCCGGTTCACTGGCGAGCGACAGACCGAATTCCGGGCTCGTCGTCAGGCCGAACAGGCAAAAGCCGGCGTCGCGGAAACGGGCAGCCAGATCGGAGTCCGCTGCGCCGCCTTTTCTCTCGAACAGACGGGAACCGGCGGTCACCGGCAGGCCGGCGAAGGGGCCACCGAGATCCTTCGCCAAAGTCGGCACCCCGCCAAACGACCGGGCGGCGAAACGTTCGGGCTCGCTCCGCCGCTCCCGGTCGCAGGCGTGTGCCGAGGCGAGGCCCATGGCGATGTCGAGATAAGCGATCGCGCCGAGCGGCTCCTGCCGCGCAGCTGCGTCGAGCGAAGCCTGCATTGCCTCCGCAGCGCTCAGGCTGCCATGCCTGATTGCCGCCGCCAGGTCCGTTGCGTCACCTTGCATGAGCCGAATTACTTCGGTTCGTCCATCATCTTCGGAACTTCGAAGGTGCCGGCCTTGATCTCCGCCCGCTTGGCTTCCATCGCAGCCTCGGCCTCGGCGGGCGCCACGCCCTTGACGAAGACGATATCGCTGCCGCCTTCCTTCATCAGGCCGTAAGACGTGTAGTTCCTGCCGACCGGCTTTCCGGCAGCGACATCGGCGATGGCAGCGTCGAGGATTGGGCGGAAATACCACATGGCGTTGGCAAACACCGTATCGGGGTAACGCGGTGTATAGTCGATCAGCGAGCCGACCGACTTGATGCCGCGTTCCTTGGCAGCATCGGCAGTGCCGATGCGCTCGCCGAACAGAATGTCGGCTCCGGCATCGATCTGGGCAAGACCGGCTTCGCGGGCCTTCGGCGGATCGAAGAAGGTACCGATGAACGAGACGAGGTGCTTTGCGTCCGGATTGACGGCCTTGACGCCGGCCGCGAACGCGTTGATCAGCATGTTGACCTCGGGGATTGGGATGGCGCCGACCGAACCGACGATGTTCGACTTGGTCATCTTGCCCGCCAGCATGCCGGCAAGATAGGCGCCGTCATGGTTCCAGGTGCCGAAGACGCCGAAATTGTCACCAGCCTGCTCGCCGCTCGAACCCAGCACGAAGGCGGTATCGGGATAGTCGGCCGCGACCTGTCGGGCCTCTTTCTCCACCGCATAGGCCTCACCGATGATCAACTTGTTGCCCTGTTCGGCATATTCACGCATGGCGCGCGGATAATCGGTGCCGGACACACCTTCGGAGAAGACATATTCGATGACGCCTTCCTTGGCGGCGTCCTGCAGGGCCTTGTGCAGACAGGAGTTCCAGGCATTTTCGACCGGTGATGCATGAATGCCGGCAACTTTCAGCGGCGCGGCCGCCCTCACCAATGGGGCAAAGCCGCTGACGCCAAGCGCAATGCCCGACGCGATCACTGCCCGGCGTGAAATCAGGATGTCTTTGGTCATTGATTGTTCCCCTTTTTTACCATTTGGTTCAAAAATCATAGTAGCGCCTAAAAATGTGTCAAGCATCGATCGGGCTTAAAAATCAGGCCGTTCGGCGGCAATGCGCTATCGTCCTCAGCCGATTTTTCGGAGCGTCGTCGGGCTCGCGGCTTGGCTGGAATGACGCGGCATGGAAGGCTTGCGCGGCTGATGCCGCCGTGCTTTTTCAAGCGGTCAAGACTGCTGTTCCAGGTGAGGGCCGTTGGCGGCGGCAGGAAGAGACCTTGGGCCGAATTTACAGCGCGATGGTGCTTGGCGCGACGACATTGGCAGGATATGCAGGAAGCGTTGGGCTGGGGAAATGAAAAATGGGGGAAGAAGGGGACGCCTCGCGGCGACCGATCGCGAGCCGGTCGTCGTCCTGGGCGATCGGCATGAGCGCATGGCTGGCGCGCAACGGCGTCACGCCGAACGGCATTTCGCTGCTGTCGATCCTGTTTGCCGGCATCGGCGCGACGCTCATCTTCTTCACGGCCCATCCGATCGCCATGGTCTGCGCGGCGATCTCGGTGCAGTTTCGGCTCGTCTGCAATCTGCTTGACGGGATGGTCGCGATCGAAGGCGGCAAGAAAACCAAGAGCGGCCCGATCTACAACGAATTCCCCGACCGGATCGCCGACAGCCTGCTGCTTGTTGCGGCCGGTTATGCCTGCGGCTTTCCCTCACTCGGCTGGCTGTCCGCACTACTCGCCGCACTCACTGCTTACATCAGAGTCTTCGGCGGAGCGGTCGGTCTTCCCCAGGATTTCAGCGGCATCATGGCCAAACAACGCCGCATGGCGGTGCTGACGGCTGGTCTCGTTGCCCAGAGCATCGAGACGCCGATATCCGGCGGTCGCTGGTCACTGCTTGGCGCTTGCGCGATCATCGCGGCAGGAAGCCTGGTCACCTGCATCACGCGGACGACAAGGCTTACCCGTTCCCTGGAGAGACTATGATCGCAATCATCCGTCGCCTTCTCGTGCTCTTCGTCCGCATCATGGTCGGCGCCCGAAGCGAGTGGCGGGGCTGCACGCCCGACACGCGCCGCCGGATCTATTTCGCCAATCACAACAGCCATGTCGATACCGTCGCCGTCATGGCCGCCCTGCCGTATCAGGTGCGGCGGCTGACCCATCCGGTTGCGGCGCGCGACTATTGGGGAACCAACGCCTTTCGCCGTTTCATCGCGGAGAAAGGCCTGCGCGCCGTCCTGATAGACCGCAAGCCTCTGCCCGACAGCAACCCGCTGGAACCGCTCGAACGCCTGCTCGAAGAGGGGCGCTCGATCCTGATTTTTCCTGAGGGGACGAGAAGCGCCAGCGATGAGATCGCCCCGTTCCGCAGCGGCATCTATCGCCTTGCCTGCCGTTTCCCCGATGTCGATCTGGTGCCGATCCATCTCGATAACCTGCAGCGCATCCTGCCGAAGGGCAGCATGCTGATCGTACCGATCACCTGCACGGCGCGTTTCGGCAAGCCGCTGCGCGTCGAACCGGGCGAAGACAAGGGAGCATTCCTGGCCCGCGCTCGTGCCGCGGTCATCGAGCTTGCGAATGGAGAGCGCATCGCATGAACAGCTTTTTCTCCATCGTGCTTGCCGCGATCCTCGGCCTGCTGGCCGTCTCCTCGGCAATCGGCTTCATCCTGCAGCGGCGTGCGGTGGAACCCGGCTCCGTCGCCACCGTCCACAACCTCAACGACCGCATTCGTTCCTGGTGGATCATGGTCGCGGTGTTCGGGGGCGCGATCCTGCTCGGCGATAACGCGGTGGTCATCCTGTTCGCATTCCTGTCCTTCATGGCGCTTCGCGAATTCTGGACGCTAACGCCATCGCGGCGCGGTGATCACCTGGCGCTGTTCCTGTCCTTTTTCGTGGTCCTGCCGGTGCATTATGTGCTGCTTGGAACGCAGTGGTACGGGCTCTTTGCGATCTTCATCCCGGTCTATGCCTTCCTGATCCTGCCTGCGGTGGCGACCTTGACGGGCGACGTCAACGAATTCCTGGCGCGCAGCGCCAGGGTGCAATGGGGATTGATGCTGACGGTCTATTCGATCAGCCACGCCCCCGCGCTCCTCATGCTGCAGACCGGTACGCCGTCGGCGCTTCTTCTCGTCTATCTGGTCATCGTCGTGCAGCTCAGCGACGTCTTCCAGTATGTCTGGGGGAAACTGCTCGGAAAGCACCGTTTCTCGCCGAACATCAGCCCATCGAAAACGCTCGAAGGCCTGTTCGGCGGCGGCGCCACAGCCATCCTCGTCGGGACGCTGCTCCATCGTCTGACGCCGTTCTCACCGCTGCAGGCCGCGGCCATCAGCACTGTTATTGTCGTCGCCGGCTTTTTCGGCGGTTTCGTGCTCTCGGCGATCAAGCGAGATCTCAACGCCAAGGACTGGGGCTATGTGATCGAGGGCCATGGCGGCGTGCTCGATCGCCTGGACTCCATCACCTTCGCAGCGCCGCTGTTCTTCCACATCGTCCGCTACTGGTTCACGACTTGATGCAAATATCCGAAGGCAGGCAAATGAACGTCTAAAACCGGTCGATGTCCTCGAGGCTTTCGAACAGCCGTTGCTGAATATCCCGCTCCTGCCGGCTGATGGCGGCCATCAGCTGGCCCATCGTTCCCCGCAGATCGTGAAGCTGGTCCACCAGGTCCATGACGATGTCGACGCCAGCGTCGTTGACACCCATGTTGTCCATCAGATCCAGAATGAGCCGAGCGCGAGCGACATCGGCGTCGCGAAACTGTCGCCTTTCGCCCGACGTCTCCGGGATCAGCCAGCCCTGTTCGATCCAGAAATCGAGCTGGACGACATCGATTTTCAAGTAAAGACGAAATTCGAGATCATCCATGATCAGGTCTCCATGTTCTTCCTCGGATCGTATGGATTTGCCGTCGCCCATTCCTTCACCAGGGACGTCAGCCGTTCGTCGGGGTTGTCGGGTAGCACGATCTTCAGCGAGATATAGATGTCGCCGTGCCCGCCGCCGCGCTTGACAACCCCCTTCCCTTTGAGACGCAGGACCTTGCCCGTATTGGAGTGCGGAGGCAGTGTCAGGTTGACGGGTCCCGACGGTGTCGGCACGCGAACCTTGCCTCCGAGCACCGCCTCGCCCAGCGAGATCGGCAGCTCCAGGCGGATGTCGTCGCCGTCACGGGTAAAGAAGCGGTGGGGCGTCACTCGGATTTCGATCAAGGCATCGCCCGGCGGTCCGCCTCCAATGCCCGGTTCCCCCTTGCCGCGCAGCCGCAAGGTCTGGCCGTCGCGGGTTCCGGGCGGGATCTGCACATCGAGCTGCGGCCCGTCCGGCAGCTTGATCTCCGTCCTGGTGCCGTTGACGGCGTCGAGAAAATCGACCTCCATGGAGAAACGCCGGTCCTGGCCCTGGCTGCGCATCCTGCCGCCGCCGGCGCGGCGCGAAAAGAAACTGGCAAAGGAATTGTCGGCATCGCCGAAATCGGCAAAGCCGGAACTGTTGTGATAGGGACTATCGGCACCGCTCGCCGAGGCATAGTCACGGTAGTAGCTGCGCTGCGCCCGCTCGGTCCCCGTCATGTCGATCTCGCCGCGGTCGAAGCGGCCGCGCTTTTCCTCATCGCCCAAGATCTCGTAGGCGGTCGAAATTTCCTTGAACCGTTCCTCGGCTTTCTTGTCGCCGGGGTTAAGGTCGGGGTGAAGTTTCTTGGCAAGTTTACGGAAGGCGCTTTGAATATCCTTTGGCGACGCATCCCGCTTCACGCCCAGAAGCTCATAGGGATCCTGGCTCATGCAAATCTCCGGTCAAGGCAGTCAGTACTGCCGGTTGGCTTGGGAAAGATATAGGTTCTCAGGCAGCCGCCGGGGAGGGGCGATGGCGGAAGGTTAGAGCAGCGTCGTATCTTCCGCTGGAAATGCTACGCCTTTATCGGCGTGATCGAGTCGCCGGTCGATGAGTACAGAGCATCCGGCATGACGCACGACCTTCTCGACGATCGAGGAGAAGACGTAGTCGGTGATATCGCTCACATGCGATGACAGCAGGATGAGATCGGCCGAGGTCTCCCTGGCGACCGAGACGAGCACGGAGGCGGCAACGCCGATGCGGACCTCGATCCTCGCGGGAATCCCGAGCTCCTTGCAGAGCGCTGCCAGTTTCTTTTCGGCGTCAACGATGGCGGTCGTTTCGAACACCTCGGGGAGCTCCGTCAAATGATGGCGCGGGATATTCTCGATGCCGTGCAGGACGACGATGTTTCCGCCGTCGTTCACCAGCGCTGCAGCCCGGCGCAGAAGACGGATTGCCGTTTGGCGGGAACCCATGCCGATGCCGCAGATGATCGTCTGATACATTGAATTCAATATCCCCGAATGCGAAAGGTCGTACCGATGATACCGGCGTCGCATGGCCCTGCTTTGACCGATATCAAGCAGAAAAGCTGCGACATCGCAACGTCGGCGCATGCGGGCAGCGGCCACCCGCGCCAGGATGAGACCCCAGGCGGATCGCCGCAGTTGACGGCATGGCCATCGGCAATAGCTTTAACGGCATGTCTTCAACTATCGAGGTTCACATGCCGGATATTGCAATCATCGGAGCGGGCGCGATGGGGAGCGCTGTCGCCAAACGGCTGATCGTGCATGGCGCCACGGTGCTGACCTATCTCGAAGGCCGCAGCAAGGAGACGATCGCGCGGGCTAAGGCAGCCGGCATGGTGCCGGTCGGCCGCCCGGATCTGGCGAAGGCAGCGCTTATCCTGTCGATCGTTCCGCCGGCGGAAGCGATCGGGGTTGCCGAACTCGTCGCGGAGATATCGTCGGGGATGCATGCGCCGCCGCCGTTCATCGATCTCAACGCCATTGCGCCGAAAACCATGCAGGCATTGGCGGCACGGTTCGAAGGCAGTGCTGTGGAAGTGTTGGATGGTGCCATCATCGGCGGGCCGCCGGTTCCGGGCAAATCAGGTCCGACCCTCTATATCAGCGGCGATAGCGCGGAGCGAAGCGCACTGCTTGAGAATTACGGCCTGAAAATCCGCAGGCTCGATGGGCCGCTCGGCGCGGCGTCGGCGCTGAAGATGTGTTATGCCGGCATCAACAAGGGATTTACCGGCCTCGGCGCCGCGATGCTGCTCGCGGCATCCCGCTCCGGTGCTGCTGAAAGCCTGAAGGCCGAACTCGCCGAAAGCCTTCCCGACGTCGACCGCAAGCTGTCGAAATCCATTCCCGACATGTATCCGAAAGCCTATCGCTGGGTCGCCGAAATGCAGGAGATCGCCGACTTCCTCGGAGAGGATGATCCGGCGGCGGTGATATTCCGCGGCATGGCGGATGTCTTCTCCGGGCTGGCCGACGACGTCGATGGCAGCCGCGCACTCGTCGGGCAGTTGGACGAGATCCTCGCGCGTCCCGACATCGATCGCTGACGGCAATAAGTCAGGCAATCCCCGCAACAGCCTTACAGCTGTTGGGCTACGTCCATTCTTTGATGAAGGATACGCACGATTATGATCTGCCCCGCATCATTGCTTTTGAAATACAAAAAATGAGTGCCAACGGAGACTTTTCTGTACCCTTGCCGAATATCTGAGGGGCGGCTCATCCGTCTTCCCTCCGCCAGTTCGTGACAGGCGTCTCTTATGTCCTGAATGTAACGCTCTGCCTGATCGACACTCCAATTCGACGCCGTGTAGTCCCAAATCTTGTCAATGTCGGCTTGTGCGGCAGGAGAAAATATGATGCCGATCATTTCGCCTCGAACGCCGCACGTTTGCGAGCATTGAACGCATCGAAATCAAAGGGCATGGCAGGGCCGGATTTCTCGCCTTCAATCAAGGCGTCCTGTAATGCCTTCACTTTGGCTTCGTGTTCTTCGAGTAAGCGAAGGGCCGCCCGGACAACGTCGCTGGCTGAACCATAGCGGCCAGCTTGAACCTGCGTATCTATGAAGCTGGTGAAATGGTCGCCGAGCGATATGGATGTATTTCTAGCCATCTGAATCTCCTTTAAGCCCAGTATACCAATTTTTGGTACATAACAAAAATCCCAGCTTAACAGCAAAAACCTAATACCAAGCCAGCGCTCTGACGATTGTGTGAAGCCGATCCGACACCTCTGACAAACCGCATCCCCTCTGCTATGTCAGGAAAAATGCGGCGGCCAAACTGGCGTCGCGATCTATCCGACCAATGCCAGGAGTTTGAAAGATGAGCGGTTCTTCCGAGTATGTACCCCCGAAGGTTTGGACCTGGAACAAGGCAAATGGCGGCGAGTTCGCCAGCATCAACCGTCCGATAGCAGGCCCGACGCATGACAAGGAACTTCCGATCGGCCGTCACCCGCTGCAGCTTTATTCGCTCGGCACACCGAACGGCCAGAAGGTCACCATCATGCTCGAGGAATTGCTGGCGCTTGGCCACAGCGGTGCGGAGTACGACGCCTGGCTGATCAGGATCGGCGATGGCGACCAATTCGGAAGCGGCTTCGTCGAGGTTAATCCCAACTCGAAGATCCCGGCGCTGATGGACCGCAGCGGTCCGAAGCCGATCCGCGTCTTTGAGTCCGGCGCCATCCTCACCTATCTCGCCGAAAAGTTCGGCGCCTTCCTGCCGACCGAGGCAGCCGAGCGCGCCGAATGCCTTTCATGGCTGTTCTGGCAGATGGGAAGCGCACCCTATCTCGGCGGCGGCTTCGGCCATTTCTACGCCTATGCGCCGACGAAGATCGAATATGCGATCGACCGCTTCGCCATGGAGGTGAAGCGTCAGCTCGACGTACTCGATCGCCGCCTCGCCGAAAGCGAATATCTGGCAGGCAGCCAATACACGATCGCCGATATCGCGGTCTGGCCCTGGTATGGCGGCCTGGTGAAGGGCTGGAGCTACGGCGCGGCCGAATTCCTGCAGGTCGAGGACTATAAGAACGTGCTCCGCTGGGCCGACACCATCCACCGCCGGCCAGCCGTGCAGCGCGGCCGAATGGTCAACCGCCTCTCCGGCGAGCCGTCGAGCCAGTTGCATGAACGGCACGACGCCAGCGACTTCGAAACCAGAACGCAGGACAAGCTGGCGGCTGCCGAGTAAGCAAGCCGCATCAGCTTCTTGTTGCAGCAACGAAGAGGCTCCGCCGCCTTTACGGCGACGGAGCCTGACGAGCTGCCCGAACTCAGTTCTTGACGGTGTCTTCCAGGAAGAACCGGCCGAGCGGGTTCTGGTAGAAGTTCTCGATATTCTTGCGCGAGACGTTGATATAGGGGCTGTAATAGAGGTCGATCCAGTTGACGTCGTCCTTGGCCATCTTCTGCAGATCGACATACATTTCTTCGCGTTTCTTCGGGTCGAGCTCGAGGCGCGCTTTGGCGACCAGTTCCTTGACCGCCTCATTCTTGTAGTTGGTCGAATAGTTGTTGTTGGAATCGTGACCGAGCACGAAGGTGGTTTTCTGGTCCGGATCGAGAATATCGTTGGTCCAGTAGTTGACCGAGATGTCGTAATCGCCGGCAACGGTCATGTCCCATTCCTGGCTCGGATCGACCTTCTGCAGATTGGCCGTAATGCCGGCCTTCTGCAACTGCTGCTGAACCAGCACGGCCGTCTGTTCATCGACTTCGTCGCCGGCACGGACCAAGTAATTCAGCGTCAGGTCGGAGGCACCGGCGGCCGCCAGCAGCTCCTTTGCCTTCGCCGGATCGTAAGGCCGCTGCAGATTGTCGGCGTAATAGTAGAGCGCGCCCTTCGGGATATATGAATTGGCGACCGTGCCCTGGCCGAAGGTGACAGTATCGACGATCGCCTTCTTGTCGATCGCCAGATCCAGCGCCTGGCGGACTTCCTTCTTGCCGAGCGCCCCATGCGCATGATTGATCAGCAGATGATCCTCGCGAGTCGAAGCATCGATATCGACGTTGAGGTTCGGGTCCTTCTTCAGCTCCCCGACGCGAGAGAAAGGCACGAAGATCGCCGTATCCAGTTCGCCCGCCTGGACGTTCAGCATGCGGGTATTGTCGTCCGGCACCGAGATCCATTCGACGCCGTCGAGCTTGACGCGGTCAGCCTGCCAGAAATTGGGGTTCTTCTTCAGAATGACCCGGTCGCCGCGCCGCCATTCCTCGACAGTGAAGGCGCCCGATGCGATCGGCTTCTCGCCATAGGCGTCGGCGCCGAGCGATTCCATGCCCTTCTTGGAGATGACGGAAGCATTCGGCAGCGCCAGCGTCGACAGGAACGGCGCCGACGGATTCTTGAGCTTGATCGTCAGCGTATGCGCATCGGTCGCAACCGCCGTGTCGATCACCTTGTAGGAATCGCTCCAGAGCGAGGCAGCATCATCGCGGATGCGCAGCAGGCTGTAGGCGGCGTCTTCCGCCGTCAGCGGCGAACCGTCGGAGAATTTCGCATCGCGGATCTTGAAGGTGTAGGTCAGCCCGTCATCCGAGGCGGTCCAGCTTTCGGCAAGGCCCGGTTCCAGCTTCGTACCTGTCTTGTCGACGCGGATCAGCACGTCGTAGACGTTTGAAAACACCCAGTTGTCGATATTCTGGGCGGTCTTGATCGGATCGAATGTCGTTGAATCCTCGCGGCGGCCGATGGTGAGAACGCCGGCGGCCTCGGCATAGCTTGCGCTGAGCGTCAGGCCGGCGAGGAAGGCTGCGAGCCCGATTGATTTCCACCTGTTTGTCATGAATTGGTTCCCTTCGTTGTTATGGCATGCGTCTGATGGGTTGGATCGGTATCGATGGCCGATCATCCCTGCCGCCGGCGCCTTGCAGCAACGGCTTGTCAGGATCGATATCGGGAATGGCGGCGATCAGCGCCGCCGTATAGGCGTGCTTGGGCCGGGCGAAGACCTCTTCGGAACGGCCTTGCTCGACGATCTCGCCGCGATACATCACAACGACGCGTTCGCAGAGATTGCGGACGATCGCCAGATCGTGGGCGATGAAGATCAGCGTCAGGTTCATCTTCGCCGTGAGGTCGCGGAAGAGTTCGATGATCTGCGCCTGAATGGTGACGTCGAGGGCGGCAACGCATTCGTCGGCGATGATCAACTTCGGGTCGACGGCGAGAGCCCGGGCGATGCCGGCGCGCTGGCACTGGCCACCGCTCATGCTGCGCGGTTTGCGGCCGGCGAATTCGCGTTCGAGGCCGACGAGATCAAGCAGCGTGTCGATCCGCGCCGGGATATCGGCCTTCGCCACCTTGCCCTGCACCTTCAGCACCTCGGCCAGCATCTGCCCGATCGTCAGCCGCGGATTGAGCGCGTTGTAAGGATCCTGGAACACCATCGCCGCCTCGCGCCTGAGCTTTGCGAGACCGGCGCTTTTCTGCTGGGCCAGATCGACGCCGTCGAAGCTGACGTGACCGGAGGAAAGCCGGGTGAGGCCGAGCATGGCGCGGGCAAGCGTGCTCTTGCCGCTGCCGGATTCGCCGACGATGCCGACCGTCTCACCCGGCATGATCTGGAGGCTGACGCCGGAAACGGCGCTGACCGTCGTGGCGCCGCCCTTGAACAGGCTGCCACCGGCCTTGAAGCGCACGTGGAGATCGTCGATTTCGAGCAATGGTCTCGCCGGCCGGCTGGCCGCGGCAATGTCCAGCAGCAGCGCGGGCGTCTCGGCGGGCAGGGAAGGGTGGCTGTTGATCAGGTCGATCGTATAGGGATGCTGCGGCCGCGCCAGGATCGTCCGCTTCGGCCCCTCTTCGATGAGCTTGCCGCCACGCAGAACGGCGATGCGGTCGCAGGTCTGGGCGACGATGCCGAGATCATGGGTGATCAGAATGATCGACAGCCCGCGCCGGTCGCGAATGTCGATCAACAGCCGAAGAATCTGTGCCTGGATGGTCACGTCGAGCGCCGTTGTCGGCTCGTCGGCGATCAGGATCTTCGGGTTGCAGGAGAGCGCCACGCCGATCATCGCCCGCTGCCGCATGCCGCCGGAAAATTCGTGTGGATAGCTGTCATACTGGCGCACGGGATCGGGAAAACCGACCTGTGCGAGGATTTCCGTCGCGGCGGTGCGGGCCTCGCGGGCGCCGAGGCCCTGATGATAGCGGATGCCCTCGGCGATCTGGTTGCCGATCCGCATCACCGGGTCGAGATGGCTGGTCGGGTTCTGGAAGATCATGCCGATCTCGCCACCACGCACCTTCAGCATCTCGCCATCGTCGACCTGCATGAGGTCGCGCCCTTCGAGCAGCGCCGAGCCGCGGTCGATCGTCAATCGCGAAGAGGGCAGCAGCCGCACCAGGGAGCGGCAGAACAGGCTCTTGCCCGAGCCGCTCTCGCCGACGAGACCGAGGATCTCCCCCTTGCCGAGATCGAGCGAAACCGCATCGAGCAGCGTGCGCCGGCCGGAACCGGTATCGGCGCTGACTGTGAGATCACGGACGGACAGCACGGAGCCGCTCATTCATGCACCCCCAGTAATTCGCCGAGCGCGTCGCCCAGCATGCTGAAGCCGAAAGCGAGGCAGACGATGGAGAGGCCGGGAAACAGCGTGATCCACCAGGCAGTGGTGATGAAGCTCTGTCCTTCCGCAACCATGACGCCCCATTCGGCGATCGGCGGCTGGACGCCGAGGCCGAGATAGCTGACGGCCGCACCGCTGAGCAGCACCAGCGTCGCATCCGACATCGAAAAGACGATCGAACCGGCGATCGCGTTCGGCAGCAGGTGGCGGAACATGATGCGGGAGCGGCTGAAGCCGAGGCTGACGGCGGCAATGGCGTAGTCGCTGCTTTTCAGCACCAGCATCTGCGCCCGGATCAACCGCGCGTAGGACACCCAGCCGACCAGCGCCATGGCGATGTAGAAGCTGCCGAGGCCGGGGCCGAGGATTGCGATGATCGACAGCATTAGCACGAGGAAGGGGAAGGCGAGAATGATGTCGACGAGGCGCATGAACAGCGCGTCGACGATACCGCCGAAGAAACCGGCAATGGTGCCGACCGTCGTTCCGATCAGGAAGGGGAAGATGACGCCGATCAGGGCCATCTGCAGGTCGAGGCGCGCGCCCCAGATGACGCGCGAGAGCATATCGCGGCCGAAATTGTCGGTGCCGAACGGATGCAGCAGGGAAGGCGCCTGCAGGCGCACCTCGGCGTCCTGCATGATCGGATCGTAGGGCGCGATAACAGGCGCGGCGATCGCCAGCAGGACGAAGAACAGCAGCAGGCCGGCACCGACGGCAAGCATCCACCGCCGGTCAAAGAACCGGCGCCATCCGGGAGATGCAGGAGCAATCGCCTCGATACTCATAGCGTCACCCTCGGGTCGACGGTGACGGTGACGATGTCGGCGATGAAATTGATGAGCACGGTGGCGCAGGCAAAGACCATGGCGACGCCCTGGACCACCATATAGTCGCGTGAAAAGATCGCCCTGACGAGGAGCTGGCCCATGCCGGGCAGCGCAAAGACGCTCTCGACCACCACCGTACCGCCGATCAGCCAGCCAATATTGACGGCAAGCAGATTGATCGTCGGCACCAGCGAATTCGGCAACACATGCCGCCAGAAAACGATGCCCTCAGGCATGCCGCGCGCGCGCGCCGCCGTCGCGACATCCGATTTCAGCTGCTCGATCATCGCCGCCCGCAGGCTGCGGGTCAGCACGGTCGAGAGCGACAGCGCCACCGTCAGGCTCGGCAGCACCAGATGCGAAAACTTATCGCCGAGCGTGGCGCCGTAGCCGGAAACCGGGAGAACACCGAGTTCGACGCTGAAGAGAATGATCAACATCAACCCCAGCCAGAAAGGCGGGAAACCGATGCCAAAGGTCGAGACGATGCGCACCGCATGATCGGGCGCCCGGCCGGCATTGCGTGCGGCGATCGCCGACATCGGCACCGCGATCAGCACCGACAGCACGACGCTGGAGACGACGAGCGCAAGCGTCGGCTCGATGCGGGTGACGATCAGCTTCAGCACGTCGATCTTGTAGAGGATCGACTTGCCC
The DNA here is from genome assembly GCF_000271845.1 of Rhizobium leguminosarum bv. trifolii WSM2297. The sequence goes on from NZ_JH719393.1 coordinate 1,454,280, forward strand.
ATCTCGCCGTTGGCGAGGTTCTTGAGGAAATAGACATATTGCAGCCACATCGGCTGATCGAGACCGTATTGGGCACGGATGCTGGCAATCGCTGCCGGCGTGGCGCGCGTGCCGAGGATGTTGCGCGCCGGATCGCCGGGGATCAACCGGACCAGAATGAAGGTGATGACGCTGATCCCGAAAATGACCGGCAGGAACTGCAGCGGTCGCGTCAGAACGAATTTATAGCGATGCATGACGGCGATCGCCCCTCTGTCTTCGTCGGCTTCGGTCCGCTTGCTCTTGCATCAGTCTGCCTCGTGCCGGGCGAGAAAATCGAGAAGTGCCGGATAATAATCCTGCGGGTTCTCATAGAACGGCATGTGGCTGGCATTGGCAAACACCTTGAGCTGGGCATTCGGCAGCGCCAGCTTCATCCTGAGCGCGCAGGCCGGTGTCAGCTCGTCATGCTCTCCCGTGGTGATCAGCACCGGCAGCGTCAGCCGCGGCAGGTCGGGGATGCGGTTCCAGTCCTTGAGATTGCCGATATAGAGAAACTCGTTCGGCCCCTGCATCGTCGCATAGGGCGCCATGTTCCAATCGTCGAGCGAGCGGCGCACCGGCGCCGGCCATTCCGGCAGGCGGCAGACATGGCGGTAGTTGAGGATGGTGACGGCAGCGAGATATTCCGGGTGTTCGTAGGTGCCCTGCGCCTCGTGCTTCTGCATCATCGAGACGGTTTCGGCACCGAGCGCGGCGCGCAGCCGCTCCAGTTCCGAGATCAGATGCGGCATGTCGGCGACGGTATCCTCGAGGATCAGCGTCTTCAGCTTCTCAGGATAGGTCAGCGCATATTCGATCGCCAGCCATCCGCCCCACGAGTGACCGAGCATGTGGACCTTGCCGAGCCCCAGCGCCTTGCGCACCGTCTCCGTCTCCTCGACATAACGGCCGATCGTCCAGAGCGAGAGATCGTCCGGCCGGTCGGAGGCTCCGGTACCGAGCTGGTCGAAAGCGACGACGCGATAACCCTTGTCGACGAGGCAGGAATGCGCCTCGCGCAGGTAATCGCAGGGCAGGCCTGGTCCGCCGTTCAGGCAGAAAACCGTCTCGCCGCCGGTCCCGAAACTGTAGGCAACGACGCGATAGCCATCGACATCGATCTCGAATCGCGCGTCCGGCTGTATTTCACGCCACATTGATTGCTCCGGCAGAAAATTTCGCTTGCTCAATATTTGGGCATGGCTAAATTTTTACCTTAAATCGCATTCTGTGCCAGCTATAAGAAGTGATAGGGTGGGCGTCGTGCCGAACCCGGGAGCCGCCCATGCTTGACGATATCGGAACGATCAGACGGCAGTTTACAGCGCATGAAACGTTGGACGGCCGCATCGACCATGCCTTCGAGGCGATGAAGCAGATCGGCTTCGAGGCGCTGATCTACGACTATACGCCGGTGCCCTACGATCTCGACGGCGCGATCATGATCCCATCGCTGCTGAAGCTCAGGAACATTTCCGACGACATGCACGATTACTGGTTCGATCGCGGTTATTTCCGCATCGATCCGGTCCAGCAGGTGGCGCTGCGCACCTCCGCGCCGTTCTTCTGGAACTATGACACCGACGCCGACACGCTGATCAACCGTTTCATGAATGACGACACGGCGCCGGTGACGCGCTATTTGAGCGAACGCGACATGTCGACAGGCGTCACCGTCCCGGTTCATATGCCGCGCGGCGACTATGCGACGGTCACCGGCATCCGCTTCGGCCGGAACGACGATTTCGAACGGCATGCGTTGCGTTATATCGCCGACTTCAACCTGCTCGCCCATGTCTTCCACGAGACCGCCTATTCGCTTTTCGATGCGCGGGCACGCAGCGTCGGCACGGTTCGCCTGACCGAGCGCGAACGCGAGTGCCTGCGCCATTCGGCGGAAGGTTATTCCGCCAAGGAGATTTCCCGCATCATCGGCCGTTCGGTGCCGACCGTCGTCATGCATCTGAACGCCGCGGCAAAGAAACTCGGCGCCCGCAACCGCACTCAGGCCGTGGTGCGCGCCACCCATTACCGCCTGCTCGAAGACCGGCCGGCCCAGAACTGGCCACCCTATAACTTGTGATAGCTGCCGTCACCGCTGCCGCCGCGTTATGGTTTTCGAGATGCCAAATGATGGAGACGCCGGTGGCCGAAATCGTGACGAATGAAGCCTATTTGCCCTTTCGCGACTATCGCACCTGGTATCGCATCACCGGTTCGCTGGAAGGTGACAAACTGCCGCTCGTCGTCGCCCATGGCGGGCCCGGCTGCACCCATGACTATGTCGATTCCTTCAAGGATATCGCCGCCCTCGACGGCCGCCCCGTCATTCACTACGACCAGCTCGGCAACGGAAATTCCACCCGGCTTCCGGAAAAAGGCCCGGATTTCTGGACGGTCGGCCTGTTTCTCGAGGAGCTGGACGCGTTGCTTGCCCATCTCGGCATCCAGGATCGTTATGCCTACCTCGGCCAATCCTGGGGCGGCATGCTCGGGGCCGAACATGCGGTGCGCCGGCCACAGGGCCTGAAGGCGCTTGTCATCGCCAACTCGCCGGCCAACATGCATACCTGGGTTTCGGAGGCGAACCGGCTCAGGCAGGAGCTGCCGAAAGAGGTGCAGGACACGCTGCTGAAGCACGAGCTGGCGGGAAGCCTGACCGACCCGGACTATATCGCCGCCTCGCGCGTCTTTTACGACCGCCATGTCTGCCGCGTCGTGCCGTGGCCGCCCGAAGTGGCGCGGACCTTCGCCATCATGGACGAGGACAACACCGTCTATCGCAACATGAACGGTCCGACCGAATTTCACGTCATCGGCACGATGAAGGACTGGACGATCGAGAACAGGCTCGACCGGATCGAAGCCCCGACGCTGCTGATCTCGGGAAAATACGACGAGGCGACACCGCTGGTCGTACGGCCCTACCTCGAACGTGTCCCCGGCTGCGAATGGGTGCTCTTCGAAAATTCCAGCCATATGCCGCATGTCGAGGAAAAGCAGCTTTGCCTGGCGACCGTTTCCGATTTCCTCTCACGGCATGATTGAGAACTATCGACGAACCAGCCATTTCTTGGCGACGCGGCAAGCCATCGTATAGGCGGGATCAAAGACGTTTCCGACGTCGTAACGCACGACCTGGCCGAGCAGATGGCTGGCCGCCGTCCTGTCCAGGCCGTAATCCGACGCCAGCCAGGTCAACATTTCGCTGGTGGCATGCTGGAGCGCCTGATCAAGGGGCCGGGCGTTGCCGATGGTAAAGATGTCTTCTGCGGTTTCCCCGCGCGGCCAGATCAGTCCGGCCTTCTTTTCCACCGTCAGCCGCACCGTGACCTCGAACGTCGTCTCGACGCCGGTTCCGACGATCTCCCCATCCCCCTGCACGGCATGGCAATCTCCCAGAAAGAACAAGGCGCCGGGGGCCGCAACCGGAAAGCGGATCGTCGTCCCAGGACCGAAAAGCCGATAATCCATGTTGCCGCCATATTCGCCGCTGGTCGCGGTCGATATCGCCTGGCCGAGGCTGGGCGCCACGCCGAAACAGCCGATCATCGGGGAGAGAGGCAGAACGAGATTTTCAAGTCCGGCAACCGGCTCCGAAAGCCGGGCAGTCAAGCTCTCACGGTCGATGACCCAGACGGCGATATCGCGCGGCGGCAGGTCACGAACCGTTTCGGGATCGACTACGTTGGCGGCGACGACGCTGCGGGTAAAACCCGTGTTCCTGGTCGGGATCATCCCGATGATCTCGACCTTCAAGGCATCTCCGGGTTCGGCGCCCTCCACGAAGATTGGCCCGTTCATCGGATTGGGCCCGGATGTCTGCTTGACGCCGTCCTTGTCGTACCCGATGGCATCAAGCGTCTCGGTGACCACGGTGTCGCCGTCGGCAATGCGGAGGGCCGGCGGAAGAGAGCCGATGACATTGTGAAAGCTCGTCGGAATGAAGCGGTGCGTGGTCATGAGATACGGCTCTCGTTTTGCTTGTTTTGGTGAACGGGTTAGGCGGCCAGTCAGGGCAGTTGGTGGATGGTCACGTCCGGAACGACGTCCCGTGCGATCTCGCAGAGATGCCAGTGATGCGTGAGGTAGATGACCTGTCCTACCTTTGCCATGTCGCCGAGCAGGCGGAAAACCTCTTCCGAGCGAGGATTGTCGAAGCTCTCCATAATGTCGTCGGCGACGAAGGGCACGGGCCGGCGAAGCGCTGCGAATTCCTCATAGCCTGCTAGCCGAAGCGCGAGATAGAGCTGGAACTGCGTGCCCGTCGACATCGCGTCTGCAAGTTTCGAGCCGCCATCACGTGATACTCCGATCAGTATTTCCCTGTCCCGGTCGGATTGGGTCGTCAGGCCGGAATAATTGCCGCCGGTAATCAGGCGGAAGGCTTCCGATGCGCGGTTCATCATCGAGCTACGATGTTTTTCGCGATAGATATGCAACGCCTGCTCCGCCGCAAGGGTGCCGGCACGGAGCGTTAGATGCCGCACGGCCAGCTCCTCGATGTCGAGGAAGATGGTTCGGCGCTTGGCCTCGATCCGCGCCACCGCGTCGTCCCCGCCGACGCCCTCGAGCTTCTGCCGCGCCAGCGACACGTCGGAATAAAGGAGCTTCGCCCGCTCGGTGAGATCCTCGACCCGCGCGCCGAGCTCAATTGCATCGCGCTCGACGGCGTCGGCGTCGACATCGGCAAGGCGCCGTTCGGCTTCGGAAAAACTCGTCGCGCGCAATGCGTCGGTGATCTGGCCGCGCAAGGTGGCGGCCCGCGCCTCCAGCCGGTCCCGATCCCGGGCCTGGTTCAGGAATGCGTCGACTGAGGCAAGCGAGTCCGTGCCGAAATAACTGGTCAATTCGTTCCTGCGGGCATTGTGAACGGCCAGTTCTTCCTCCAGCGCCCGTTGTTTCTCCAGGTGTTTTTCGAGATCCGCCTGGCGGTCTCCCCGAAGTTGCGCCGCATGCCGCGCTGCCTCGTGGCGTTCGACAAGCGCATTGGCGGAGGCGAGAGTATCCGCTGCCAACTCGCTGATGCCGCAGTCTGCGAGAAGACCGGCAATATCGTCGCGGAATTGCTCCTGGTCGCATTCCATCGCGGCAACGCGGCTTGCGAGGTCATCCCGTTCCTTGAGGATGGCGGGCAGCGTGCCGAGCGCATTCAGCATGGCGCGGACGGCCGTCATCGAGCCGGCCTTGTCGGCAAACCAGCTTCGCGACAGCGCCTCCGCCCATTCCCGGTCCCAGGCCGCTATAGTGGTTTCCGCCTCCTGCCGGTCGCGCTCCCGTTCCCTGAGATCGTGGTTGAGATCCCCGATGGCTTTCTCATGCGCCTGCCGCGCCGCCCGCTCGGCCTTGCCGGCGGCAAGCATATCATTTGCAGTCTGCATCAGCTCGGCGACCGGCAGATGGTCTGCGTCACCAAGACCGGCATCCGCAAGACTGGCTGCAAGCGTCGCGGCATGCCCGTCGAGTTCGCCGCGAAGCGCGTCCACCGTCTCTTCGGCCCGCTGCAGATCGCCCCAGGCGGCCAGCGCCGCGGCCCGCTTGGTGCTCCAGGTCTCGAGTGCCACAAGGCGCGCTGATGCTTCGGCGTCATATTGGGTGGTGCCGGGAAGCAGACTCCGGATGCGTTCGGCAAGCGCATCATGTTCGGCGCGCGCCTCGGCGAGCAGTTCCCTTTGCCGTTCGATCGCTGCTGCCGTTGCCGCTTCCGTCTGGCGGAGCTGGCGCAGTTCCGCCAGCTCCTGCGCCCGCGACAGCCGGCCGGCGGATACCATGTCGTCCTGCCGCATCCGCTCCTCGAACGCCCGGGCGGTGGCGGCATTCAGACTGGTGAGATGGACCTGCCAGGCGACATCACGTTCATCGCGCAGCCTCACGGCCTCGGCATCGTCTATCGAACCACCGGCGATGAAGGCCGCGATCCGGGCGTTGGTCAGGGCCTGTTCAGTGCCGAGATCACGAAGCCGCGCCTCGTGATCCCCAATCCGCTTGTCGACAGCAGTTGCCTGACAACGCCAGGTCTCGATCTGTCGAGGCTCCGCGGCGCTCGTGCGTTGCAGGGCCACGGCGTCGCCGGTCCAGGGTGCAAGCTGTGCAAACTGGTTCACCTGTATTCGCTGCGCCTGGACAAGTGTCCGCTCTTCCATGGTGAGCCGTATTGCGAGATCGGACCCGGTCAGCCGGCTCCACGCCGCCTCGATACGAGCAAGCCGCGCGGGATCGAGGACCCCAACTCCGTTATGCGAGCCTTCTTCCCTAACCAGCCTTTCGAGATTCTCCCGTGCCCGCACCAGTTCGCGGCCCGCGGCGGCCAGCTTCGCCTCGACGCCGGAGCGTCGTTCGATGAGATCGCGGATAGTGCCGATCAGCGAGGTGGGCAGCAGCAGCGCCTCGGGCGTCGCATGGCCCGGCTGTTCGAGATCGGACAGAAGCCGAACCAGCACAGCTTCCTGTTCCGCCAGCGCCAGTCGGCGCTTCGGCAGGTCGCTTTCAGCCGCGAGGTGGCGCGCACGGCCCTGATCCAGCATGTCCATATACGCGGCGACCGTCAGCGCCTTTTCGTCGATCGCGATCGCCTCGATCTCGTCCGCGAGCTGGCGTTGCGTGCGGTCAGCGGTTTCGAGAAGCGCCTGCAGCCGCGTCTCATCGCGGGATAGCTGCGGCAGCAGCGCGAACCATTCGGATGGAGGCCGCGGCAGATCGCCCATACCGGCTGTATCCGCGTCCAGCCGCCGGAGCTCCAACGCCGCGGGCAGGGCACCGAGAAGGCGCGTCAGCTCCTGATGCCGGATCTTGGCCTCGGCCAGTTCCCGCGTGGTCGCGGTGTAGGCGGCCTCGGCGTGCTCGTGGGTCGATTTCAGGGCCGAGTAGGTGGAGGCAAGCGTGTCGATGGCATTGCGCTCGGCCTTCAGCGCTTCGAGCGAGCGTTTGAGTTCGGCGAGCTTCGTGCTCGACGACCGTTTTTTGTAGATCACATTGGCTTCGTCGGCGGCCGTCACCAGCGAACGGCTGAGGCCGGCAAGGCCCGAGCTTGCCGAGAACAGCAACTCGCCGAGCTCGCCCTTGCTTTGTATGATGGCGTTTCCGCCTTCCTTGAGCGACTGGTCGTCGAGTGAGAACATGGTGCGATAGGCCTCGCGACCGATGCCGCCGAGCACGCCGGCGACAAGCGCCTCGTTCACAGCCTGCCCCCGATCGTCGACGAGGCTGCTGGTCCGGAGCTTGAGCCGCGCCAACTCGTATTCCGTGCCATCGAATTCCAGCCGCGCGCCGACCTTCATCGTGTTGTAGGGATGCAGGAAATTGTAGGTACTGCGCTCCCCTATGCCGTAGAGGAGATCGAGATAGGCGGCAAAGGTGGTCGACTTGCCTGCTTCGTTCAGACCGTAGACGATGTGTAGGTCCGGCGAACCCTGACGAGCCGCGCCGAAATCAATCGAGTGGTCTGTGAACTTACCGTAGCGGGTGAGGTCGAGGCGTCGCAGTCGCATCAGCTTTCTACCCGGTCCGCGGCCTTCATCCGGGCGGCGATGTCCTCGGCGCCGTTGGCGAGGAGGTTGTCGATGAAGCGTTCGAAGCCCGCTTCATCATGCCCGGCGAATGCTCGGCTCTCGGCCGGCAGGTCGGCGAGCAGATCTCGAACCACCTCTCTGATATCGTCGCGAAATCCGCTGCGGCCAATCACCTCGTCCCGCATCAGCGCAGCCAGCCCGACGACGGGATCGGCAGCGGAGGCGTCTGCAAGTGTCAGGGGCGCCTCGAAGGCGAGCTCCAGCTTCTCGATCCAGGTCCGGCCGATCAGATCGCCGCGCTGCTCGGCCTCCGCCTGCATGAGGTCGACATCGCGGCGAAGCTGCCAGGAAAGCTGCGTGCGGCCGGAAAGCTTGAGGCGGGCGACGAGATGCGGCGAGGCCGTGCGGTCGCGCTGTGCCGTCAGTGCCACTTCGACCGCCATCGCCGCGTCACGCCAATCATCGACACCGGTGAGGTCGACATCGACGCGCTCGAACTGCGCGACGCTCGTGCGCCGCTCCTCGACCGTCACAGTCCGGTCGTCCGCCACGGTCACCAGCGATACGGTCTTGACGCCCGACTCGTTAATGTCGCGGCCCTGCGGCATGCCCGGCATGATGATCGTCGCCGCGCCGGGATGATGGCTGCGCTGGTGGAGATGACCGAGCGCCCAGTAGTCGAACCCCGAGGCGTGAAGGTCGAGCACGTTGCAGGGCGCATAGACGTCATGGCCCGCCGATCCGGCGAGGCTGGTGTGCATGATGCCAATGTTGACCGCACCCGCCACCGGCGGCTTGAATTTCGGCAGAAGGGGGTCCGGCGCGTGCGGCTTGGCGAAGCTCATGCCGTGGATCGCAACCGACAGGCTACCCTTCGTGGCCTCCACGATCTCGGCATGGCCGCCGAAGATCTTCACCGTATCGGGCATCACCAGTTCCCTGGCGATCTTCGACATCGCATCGTGATTGCCGCGGATCTTGAAGACGTAAATCCCCGCTCGGTGCAGCCGTTCCAGCTGGCTTGCCAGGAAGCGCGCCGTCTTCATCGACGTCTGCTCGCCGTCATAGAGATCGCCGGCGATGACGAGCGCATCGACCCGTTCCTCAAGGCACAGGTCGACGATCGCCACCAGCGCCTGCCGGCTGGCATCACTCACGAGATCGGCCAGATCGGCGTTGCGAAGCGCCAGCGACCGCAGGGGAGAGTCGAGATGGAGATCGGCGGTGTGGATGAAACGATAAGCCATGAATGCCGAACGCGTTGCGATAGGATGATGAGCGGGGCCGTCGGACAGATAACAGCGCAGTCGCTGTCACCTAGCCGTAGGCATCAGAATATGGAGCACCCGCCCAAGGGGCGCGAGCGAAATGGGCCCGGCAAACCGACCCATCCACAGTCAATATTGCTCTACCAGCGGCGGCACCGCAGCCGATGCATCCTACTGCTGCGCTTACCGAGGATGCCTGACATCTTCCCGCAACCGAACTTGAAGGTTTGATGCGGCTTGAAACTCATTGTATTTGTCGTGTCGACAAGAGGAGTTTTTATGCCTGACATCGACCCTGGCTCTTTTCCCGAACGCAAGCGCGGTTCGGGCGTGAAAATGGTCTACGACCTGCTGCGCGATGAGATACTCGACCTGAAACTCGCCCCCGGCAGCCCGATCGACGAGGTGCAATTGGCGGAGCGGTTCAAGATGTCGCGGACGCCGATCCGCGAAGCGCTGGTCCGCCTGGCTGGTGACGGGCTGATAGAAACGCTGCCGAACCGCTCGACCATGGTGTCGAACATCGATTTTCTCAATCTCAGCACATTCTTCGACGCACTCGTTCTCATGTATCGGGTAACGACGCGGTTGGCGGCACAGAACCATCGTCTCGAGGACCTGCCCTCTATCCGTCGTTTCCACGAGGACTATTCGGCGGCAATCGAAGCCCGCGACACGCTGGCGATGATTGCGACCAACGCCGCCTTCCACGCCGCCATCGCCGAGGCCGGGCGCAATCCTTATTTCACCGGGCTTTTTCGCCGGCTGCTCGATGAAGGCCGTCGGATCCTCCGCCTTTATTACCAGTCCTACGACGAACATTTTCCCCAGCAGTTCGTCGATGAACATGCCGAGATTATTGCCGCGATCGAGGCGCGGGATGTCGAGGAGGCCGATCGGCTGGGCAAGGTGCACGCCGAACAGATTGTCGCCCAGGTGCAGAAGCTTTTCAGTCGCAACGGCAAGCTCGACATAGCGCTATAAGGGGCCTTGTATTTTTCTTGTCGACAAATAGAACACAAGATGCTATCCCGACCATCGAACGGATCGGCGGCCTTTGTCGGTCGACCGTCCCACCCGAACCGCGGAGGAGATCGACATGAAGGCCACAATTTTTTCCGGCGTCATTCCTGCTTTGATGACGCCCTGCAAGGACGACCGCACGCCTGATTTCGACGCGCTGGTTCGCAAGGGAAAGGAGCTGATCGAAAAGGGCATGTCCGCCGTCGTCTATTGCGGCTCGATGGGTGACTGGCCGCTGCTGACCGACGAACAGCGCATGCAGGGCGTTGAGCGTCTGGTAAAGGCCGGCATTCCGGTGATCGTCGGCACGGGCGCCGTCAATACCGCTTCGGCTGTTGCGCATGCTGCGCACGCCCAGAAGGTGGGCGCCCAGGGCCTGATGGTGATACCGCGCGTCCTGTCGCGCGGCACGGTCGTCGCCGCCCAGAAGAACCACTTCAAGGCGATCCTTTCGGCCGCTCCGAACCTGCCGGCCGTCATCTACAACAGCCCCTATTACGGCTTTGCCACCCGCGCCGAGCTGTTCTTCGCGTTGCGCCAGGACCACAAGAACCTCGTCGGCTTCAAGGAATTCGGCGGTGCGGCCGACATGCGCTACGCGGCCGAAAACATCACCAGCCGCGACGATGACGTCTCGCTGATGATCGGCGTCGATACCTGCGTCTTCCACGGCTTCGTCAACTGCGGCGCCGTCGGCGCGATCACCGGCATCGGCTGCGTGCTGCCGAAGGAAGTCATCCACATGTGCAACCTCGCCCAGGCTGCGGCCGCCGGTGACCCGGATGCCCGCCAGCGCGCGCTGGAACTGGAATCGGCGCTTGCCGTGCTCTCCTCCTTCGACGAAGGCCCAGACCTCGTCCTTTACTTCAAGCATATGATGGTGCTGAAGGGCGACACGGAATACACGCTGCATTTCAACGAGACGGACGTGCTCTCCGAAAGCCAGGGCGGTTATGTCGAAGCTCAGCTGAAGCTGTTCGACACCTGGTACGCCGAGTGGAGCAAGCTGCCGGGCGCCGTGCAGAAGTACAAGGGATAATTCGCGATCCCCTCAAACAGAAGGCCCTCCTCGCGGAGGGCCTTTTCTTTTGTAAACCAGTGAAAGAGAAGAGGTCTCAGGAGACCGCTTCGAGACCTTTTTCGAAAAGCCGGTCAAGCAGCTCCAACTCGGCGGCCGTCAGCGGGACGCCTTCCGTCTCGGATTTCTGGCGGGCGGCGAAGCGGCGCTGCGAAGGAAGGCGGGCACCGCTCCCGACGATCGCCTCGAAAAGCAGCTCGGCGCGGGCGAAGGGATCCCCAGGCCGGCCGGCGGCGAAAGCTTGCGGCGACATGGCGATGATGAGTTCACCATGGAAAGGGGCGAGTGTCGTCGTGCCGAGATAGTCGAGCACTTCAGGGCTGGTGAAATCACCAATCATGATGCCGGCGAGAAGCTCGATCATCGTGCCGATGGCCGATCCCTTGTGCCCACCGAAGGGCAGCATGGCGCCGGCAAGGGCGGCTGCCGGATCGGTCGTCGGATTGCCGTCGGCATCGATCGCCCAGCCCTCGGGAAGCTGCTTGCCGGCGCGGCGGTGCAGCTCGATTTCTCCGCGGGCGGCAACCGAGGTCGCAAAATCGAATACGTATGGCGACATGTCCTTGCGCGGCCAGCCGAAGGCGAAAGGGTTGGTGCCGAGCAGCGGTTTGTTGCCGCCGGCGGGCGCGACGGTCGCATAACTGGGGCACATAACGAGACCGGCAAGACCCTCCCTGGTCACCGCCTCTACTTCCGGCCAGAGCGCAGAGAAATGGCTGCAATCATTGATGACGAGGGCGGCAATGCCGAGCCTGCGTGTGCGTTCGGCCAGCGCCGGCACGCCGAGTTCGAAGGCCGCATTGGCAAAGCCCCCCTTGGCATTGACCTTGACGATGGCGGACCCTTCGTTGAGGTCCAGTTCCGGCACCACGTCCGGCTTCACCTTGCCTGATTTGACGGTGCGCAGCGCGCCCTCGATGCGGTAGATCCCATGCGATTTGCAGGCGTCGCGCTCACCGGCGACGATCACGCGGGCAAGCGCCCCGGCCTGCACGGCATTGAGGCCGGCCTTGCGGAAGATGGCTTCGACCCGCCCATGCAGGTCGGCAATCGTCAAGGTCGTTTTCGTCATGCTGCGTTTCTCCTCGCCGCGATTTTGTTGTAGATTACCAGGTCTATCGACATTGCAGATGATGCAAGAGCCAAGCCCGAACCCACAAATATTTATGGCGAACCAATCTCTCCGTCTTGCCGAAGAATGCATAAACGACGTCTAGGAAGGCGGATATGGGCAAACCCAACTTATCCCGCTTGGACTGACGAGTTCTTCCTGCTGAGAAGGGCTGCGCGAATCTGTTCGTTCTTGCTCAGCGGGGGAGGGGGAGCGGGAGCCGGCGCCTCGGCCTTGCCCGCATTCCGCTTAAGGCTCAGAAAGCGTTTTTGCGCGACCAGCCGATCTTCTGGGGACAGTGGTTCCACCGGTTCGCCGTCCAGGTCATGACGCATGGAATCGGACTGGGCGCTGGCGAAATAATATCGCCGGCAATGGACATAGGCAGCCGTCGCGCGCCTCAGTGTCGTCACGCCGGAATCGGGCTTCAGGAGCGGGCGCAGCTCGTTGAAGAGGCCAACGGCAAAGGGGAGGATCGGATCTCCCGGCTTGGCGGGCAGCACGCCGACCGGCCGGATCAACAGCATGTTGATCGCGTTTGCCTTCTCCACGTCGAGGTCGGCTGCCGCAATCGGCCCGCGGCTGATCTTCCAGGGTTTGTCCATGCATCCTCCATAGCGACCGACTGTGATGGTATATTGACGGACAGGGCCAATATCCGTGCAGTTCGCACATTGCCACTCCTGCCGCAAGACGCCATTTCCGCGCAGATATAGGCTGCCTTATCGGCCTGCCATTCCATCTAATCGTTTTTATCGCCGAATGTGCGCCGAATGTGCATTGACCTCCAGCATCGATTACACTTCTTATCCGCGCCCAAGATGAGTGACCGGCCGCGGGGAGGATATATGCGGGTTTTCTCGAGCATTGACGAGCTGCGCCACACGCTCGATGCGCTGAAGCGCCAGGGGCGCACCGTCGGCCTGGTGCCGACGATGGGCTATCTCCATCCCGGTCATATGCAGCTCGTATCGCGCGCCCGGGCCGAGAACGATCTCGTCGTCGTCTCGATTTTCGTCAATCCGCTGCAGTTCGGCCCGGGCGAAGACCTCAGCAAATATCCGCGCGATCTCGAACGTGATTCAGCCATGCTCAAGCAGGCCGGGGTCAATTTCCTTTTCGCGCCCGATGTCGAAGACATGTATCCGCGCCCGATGCAGACCGTCGTCGATGTTCCCGATCTCGGCCGCGAGCTCGAAGGCGCAGTCAGGCCCGGGCATTTCGCCGGCGTCGCCACCGTCGTCTGCAAGCTCCTCAACATCGTGCAGCCGCAGACCGCCTATTTCGGCCAGAAGGACTATCAGCAGGTCGTCATCATCAAGCGAATGGTGGAAGATCTCGCCGTGCCGGTGCGGGTGATCTCGGTGCCGACGGTCAGGGACGGTGACGGCCTCGCCTTGTCGTCGCGCAACGTCTATCTCAGTCCCGAGGAGCGGCGCGCCGCGGTGATCGTCCCGCAGACCCTCGACGAGGCCGAGCGCCTGATTGCCAATGGCCTGACGGATCCCAGGGAATTGGAAGCAAAGCTCACCGGATTTCTCGGTCGCGAGCCGCTGGCAGAGCCCGAAGTCGTCGCCGTCAGAGACGCTTTGACGCTTGAGCCGGTGAGCTCGATCGAAGAGCCTGTCCTCGTGGCGCTCTTCGTTCGGTTCGGCACGACGCGGCTCCTCGACAATCGAGTCGTCCGCAGCAACCGGCTTGCCGGGCTTATCGGTGGGAAGGGCCAGCCGGGAAAGAGCCAGCAGGAAAGGGGAGTGACGAAATGAGCGCCACCGGATTTCAAAAGCGCCTGACGCCGACCCGCATCTCAGCCATGAAAGGCGGCAAACCGATCGTCTGCCTGACCGCCTATACGACGCCGATGGCGCGCCTCCTCGATGAACATTGCGACCTTCTGCTGGTCGGGGATTCGCTCGGCATGGTGCTCTACGGCATGGAAACGACCATTGGCGTCACGCTCGACATGATGATTGCCCACGGCAAGGCGGTGATGCGCGGCGTCGCCAAAGCCTGCGTCGTCGTCGACATGCCGTTTGGCAGTTATCAGGAATCGAAAGAGGTCGCCTTCCGCAATGCGGTGCGCATCCTCCAGGAGACCGGCTGCGATGCCGTCAAGCTGGAAGGTGGCGAGGAGATGGCCGAAACCATCGCCTTCCTGACGAAGCGGGGAATCCCGGTGATGGGGCATATCGGCCTGATGCCGCAGCAGGTCCAAACCGCAGGCGGCTATCGCTCCGTTGGGCATAGCGAACACGAGACGTCGAAGATCCGGCGTGACGCGCACGCCATCGGCGGCTCGGGTGCCTTTGCCGTCGTCGTCGAGGGCACGGTGGAACCGCTCGCCCGGGAGGTGACGTCAGCCATTCACATACCCTCCATCGGGATCGGCGCCTCTTCAGCCTGCGATGGTCAGGTTCTGGTTTCCGATGATATTCTCGGGCTCTTCAACGATTTCACCCCGCGTTTCGTCAAGCGCTACGACGAACTCGGCAAGAGGATCACGGCGGCGGCCGCCGCCTACGCCGGCGAAGTCCGGTCACGGCAGTTTCCAGCAGCGGAGCATACGTTCAAGCGGCGATCCTGAAGCAGGACGACATCAGCGCCATTACCGTTCGAGCTGTCGTTCGTGCATGAAATCGGCCGACCGGCGCACCGCCTCGGAAACCTGCAGCAACTGTTTGGCCATGGGTGTCGAATTGCGCCAGATCATGCCAATTGTCCGAGACGGCTGCGGAGAGTGGAAGCGCGAGATCGCAACATGCGCCGAACGCGTTTCCAGAGGGACGGCCATCTCCGGAATCAAGGTGATGCCGATGCCGGCGCTGACCATCTGGACCAAGGTGGAGAGCGAGCTGCCTTCCATCACTTCCCGCGGGCGGGCCGGTCCGATCTTGCAGAACGACAGCGCCTGATCGCGGAAGCAGTGACCTTCTTCCAGCAGCAGCAACCGCATTTCGCGCAGCGCCTCGCGCTCGGGTACCGGCTTGCCCTCGTCTTCGGGCCGCCGCACTAGCACGAACTCCTCCCTGAAGAGTTCGAGCTCGGTCAGCGATGGCTCCGATACGGGCAGTGCGACGATTGCGGTATCCAGCTGGCCTTGCGCCAGCTCCTGAACCAGCTTTGCCGTCTGCGTCTCGCGCACCTCGATCTGAATTCCGGCGAAGCTTTTGTTGAGATCGTTTATAATCGCCGGCAGCAGATAGGGCGCGATCGTCGGGATGATGCCGATGCGCAGGCGCGTGAGGAAGGAATCGCGGGAGGCACGGGCAAATTCCCCCAGCTCGTCCACCGCCCGCAGGATGTCTCGGACCCTCAGAGCGAAGCTCTGGCCGAAGGGGGTGAGCTTCACCTCGCGCGCGCTGCGCTCAAAGAGCCCGCTGCCCAATTCCTGCTCGAGTTCTTTGATCTGCATGGAGAGCGCCGGCTGGGAGATGGCGCAGGCATCGGCGGCACGGCGAAAGCGGCCATCCCTTGCCAAGGCTTCAAAATAACGTAGCTGTTTCAAGGTAAGGTTTTTCATAACCTCAGCTTATCGCAGCGATCAGTAAATCCAACTTAAAATTATTACATGCTTCCGATATGAAGGCTGCAGGGGAGAGAGTGGGGCGCCAGCTCGGCTCATCTTTTGACAGGCAGAAGACCAAGCAATGAAGGAGACGATCATGGACAACCCCACTGACAGCGCAGGCAAATGTCCTGTCGCACATGGCAATACGCCACGCGCCCGAGCCAACCGCGACTGGTGGCCGGACCAGCTGAACCTGCAGATTCTTCATCACAATTCCGGCCGCGCCGATCCGCTCGGCCAGGCCTTCGATTATGCCGAGGAGTTCAAGAAGCTCGATCTTGACGCGCTGAAGCAGGATCTTCACGCGCTGATGACGGATTCGCAGGATTGGTGGCCGGCCGATTTCGGTCACTACGGCGGCCTGTTCATCCGCATGGCCTGGCATAGCGCCGGCACATACCGCATCACCGACGGCCGCGGCGGCGCCGGTCAGGGCCAGCAGCGTTTTGCGCCGCTGAACAGCTGGCCTGACAATGCCAACCTCGACAAGGCCCGCCGCCTGCTGTGGCCGATCAAGCAGAAATACGGCAACCGCATCTCCTGGGCCGACCTCCTGATCCTCACCGGCAACGTTGCGCTCGAATCCATGGGCTTCAAGACCTTCGGCTTCGCCGGCGGCCGCGCCGACGTCTGGGAGCCGGAAGAACTCTACTGGGGCCCTGAAGGCACCTGGCTCGGCGACGAGCGCTATAGCGGCGAACGCCAGCTGGCAGAACCGCTCGGCGCCGTGCAGATGGGCCTTATCTACGTCAATCCGGAAGGTCCGGGCGGCAATGCCGATCCGATCGCCTCCGCCCGTGACATCCGCGAAACCTTCGCCCGCATGGCGATGAACGACGAAGAGACCGTGGCGCTGATCGCCGGCGGCCACACCTTCGGCAAGACGCACGGCGCCGGCGACCCCTCCCTGATCGGCGCCGAGCCAGAAGGCGGCGCGATCGAGGACCAGGGCCTCGGCTGGAAGAGCTCGTTCGGCACCGGCGTCGGCAAGGATGCGATCACCGCCGGCCTCGAAGTCACCTGGTCGCAGACGCCGACCAAGTGGAGCAACTACTTCTTCGAAAACCTTTTCGCTTTCGAATGGGAACTGACGACGAGCCCGGCCGGTGCCAAGCAGTGGCAAGCCAAGAACGCCGAAGCCTCCATTCCGGATGCTTATGATGCCGGCAAGAAGCATCTGCCGACCATGCTGACCAGCGACCTGGCCCTGCGTTTCGACCCGGTCTACGAGAAAATCTCGCGCCGCTTCCTCGAAAATCCCGATCAGTTCGCCGACGCCTTCGCTCGCGCCTGGTTCAAGCTGACCCACCGCGACATGGGCCCGAAGGTGCGCTACCTCGGCCCGGAAGTGCCGGCAGAAGACCTGATCTGGCAGGACGTGATCCCAGCCGTCGACCATCCCCTCGTCGACGACAAGGACATTGCGGACATCAAGGCAAAGGTTCTTGCCACCGGCCTCACCGTGCAGGAACTGGTTTCGACCGCCTGGGCCTCGGCCTCGACCTTCCGCGGCTCCGATAAACGCGGCGGCGCCAACGGCGCGCGCATCCGCCTGGCTCCGCAGAAGGATTGGGACGCCAATCAGCCCGCCCAGCTCGCCAAGGTGCTTGGCGTTCTCGAAGGCATCCAGAAGGACTTCAACGCCGCCCAGACCGGCGGCAAGAAGATCTCGCTCGCCGACCTGATCGTGCTTGCAGGTGCAGCCGGCGTCGAGAAGGCGGCAGCGGCCGGCGGCCAGTCCGTCAGCGTGCCGTTTACGCCGGGCCGTGCGGATGCTTCCGAAGCCCAGACCGACGCGCATTCCTTCGCCGCGCTCGAGCCGCGCATCGACGGGTTCCGCAACTATGTGAACGGCAAGCGCCTGCAGTTCATGAAGCCGGAAGAAGCCCTCGTCGACCGCGCCCAGCTGCTGACGCTAACCGGTCCCGAAATGACCGTTCTGGTCGGCGGCCTGCGCGTGCTGAAGGCCGGCCAGCCGGAGCATGGCGTCTTCACCTCGCGTCCCGAGACGCTGACGAACGACTTCTTCGTCAACCTGCTCGACATGGCTACCCAGTGGGTTCCTGCTGCCGGCAAGGACGGCGTCTATGAAGGCCGCGACCGCAAGACGGGCGCTGCCAAATGGACCGGCACGCGCGTCGACCTGATCTTCGGCTCGCACTCGCAGCTGCGCGCCTTTGCCGAAGTCTACGGCCAGGCCGACGCCAAGGAGAAGTTCGTCAGGGACTTCGTCGCCGCCTGGAACAAGGTCATGAACGCCGACCGCTTCGACCTCGTCTGATCGGCAGCAATTTTGGCCCGGGCGCAGTTTCAGCTGCGCCCGGGCTTTTTCTTTTTAGGTGCCTTCGAATGGGAAGGGTGCCCAGAGCTTGGGCGGCATCCTACGGCGCGACCATTACCGGCGTGCCTGTGGCACCCCCCTCTGCCCTGCCGGGCATCTCCCCCACAAGGGTGGAGATTGGCCGGGCGCGATGGCTTCCCCAAACAACTACCGCGTATTTATTTCGATGCGGCAGAGAGGGACGGATGATCCAACCGCTTGCCGATCTCCCCACCTGTGGGGGAGATGTCCGGCAGGACAGAGGGGTATCACACGGCACGCCCTATCCGTCGCCATCCTAAGGTGCGCAACCGCAGGGGCATGACGGTCAACAGCGCATCCACCTCGCCTTTCAGGGCCTCTCCTGATCCCCGGGTTGCTCTCGCCCTTGCGCCATGAAATCGTCACTGAGGCCGCGTTCGAGAGCGATCCGCAATGACGCCCACCGCCTGCCATGATAGGTCCGAGGCCTGAGAATGACGGCATCGCCCTCCCGCGTCACCTCCACCTGGTCCACGTCAAAGCGAAAGTCCTTTGGCAGCCGGACGGCCTGCGAATTGCCGGATTGAAACACACGCGCATATCGCGGCATAGAAAGCCCTCCGCAGCCTCTGTATATGTTTCTATATATACGCGACTGGCGGCGCGCGTAAGAAGCCGTCTTCGCGCTCCCACTAACGAGGCAGAATCCCGAAAGGCGAGAGCGTCAGCAGATCGGGATCATCCGTCGCCGTCGCTTTCGCTACCTCGGCATGGCTCATGCTGTAGCCGTAGGTAAGGACGCGAACGCCGTCGATCATGAAGAATTGCGCCTGATCCAGGCCGGGCCGCAGGGTGCCCGTCACGGTGACGGTCTCGTACATTCTTCCGAGGTGCAGGGGTTTTTCCGGAACGACACGAACCAGCTGGTTGGGCGGCGGGGAAGGGGTGTGGCTGCAGGCCCCGGCCCAAGGCACCAGCTGGGCGGAACGCTTGGCTTCAGCAACCGGCCGGACGGTGGGGCTAGCTTCCATGTCGATCTGCCGCGCGCGCCTGCGGCGATAGAAGAGCGCGGCCTTGCCGTCGAAAGCTCGCCGTGAGACATCGTCTTTGATTTGGCCGCACCGGTTGATATGAACTTAGCACCGTTTTCGACGTAGTTTGGCCATGACAGATTCCACCGATACCGTGCGAGCCTCGACAATCCTGATCGTCGATGACGAGCCCGCCAATGTTTCGCTGCTGGAGCGCATTCTCAAGCGCGAGGGCTTCAACGCGCTGATCAGCACCACCGAGCCGCGCGAGGCCTTGCGGCTTTTCCGCGAGCATTCGATCGATCTCGTTCTCCTCGACCTGATGATGCCCGATCTCGACGGTTTCGCCTTGCTGGAGACCTTCGCACGGCTCATTCCCGAAAACAGCTACCTGCCGATCCTGGTTCTCACAGCCGATGCGACCTTGCCGACGCGCAGGCGCGCGCTGTCGCTCGGCGCCAAAGATTTCCTGACGAAGCCCTTCGATGCGATCGAGGCCGTCCTGCGCATCTTCAACCTGCTCGAAACCCGCATCCTGACGCTGGCGCTTGCCAAACACGGGCTGGCGGCGCCGAAATCGGAACGTCCCCGCATCGATTGATCGCAGTGTTTGCCCGATCAGGCGAGCAGCACCTTGCCACCCGCCCGGAAGGGAAGGGCGGAGCGCAGGGCATCACCGACCCTTTCCAGGGGAAAGACCTCCCGCACCTCGGTCGCGATCACCTTCGAAGCGATCTGCGCGGCCACTCCAAAATAGGCGTGCTGGACTTCGCCCACGGCTTCGGAGTGAACCCATTCCCGAAGGTGAAAGTAGGAAAAGAAAATATCGGGATGGGAGGCCCAGAAGGAATTGGGGATGCTTTGCCCCGAGAGCAGGCCGTAATGCACGAAATGCCCGCCGGGTTTGAGCGCATCGGCGAGGATGGAGGCGCGCCCGCCGCCGACGCAGTCGAGCACCGCGTCGAGCCCATGCCGGCCGGCAAGCCCGGCGGCCAGGTCACCGTCCGCTTTGTCGACGATGACGGCTTCGAGCCGGCCGCGCAGGCGCTGAAGGGATTGCTCGCTGCGGACGATCGCGATCGGCGCAACGCCGCCGGCATTGGCCAGGCCGATCAATATCGATCCGATCGACGAGGCAGCGGCATTGATGGCGATGCGCATGCCCGGCTTCAGGCCGATCTTCTTGTGCAGCATCAGCCAGGCCGTCATCGGGTTGACATAGCTCGTCGTCGCTTCGAAGTCGGAGAGTGTGTCCGGAACCCGAAGGCACCAGCTGGGATCGGTATCCTTGACTTCCTGCCATCCGCCGGCGCTGCGCACCGGCAGTACGCGCGTCCCCGGGGAAAGGCCATGAACCTCTTCTCCGCACGCCTCGACCACGCCAAAAGCTTCGAAGCCGGGGATGAAGGGCAGGGTCGTGCGGCCGGCATAGGCGCCCGATATGGTGATGATGTCGGATGGATTGATCGACCGTGCGAGCAGGCGCACCCGGACCTGATCGCGGCGCAGCACCGGCAACGCGGCCCGCTCGATCTCGACAACCTCCTCGGCCGGCCCGAATTTTCTCACGACCGCCTGATATTGCATTGCATCCCCCAGACAACAGCGGTTAGAACAGCCCACCAATTTTCGGTGACCGCATGAGTGTTGACGACAGGCCTTTAGCATCCTTCCGGGTCTCGATGCGAGACATCGATATCTATGGTCATGTCCATAACTCGGTTTACCTCGACTATTGCGAGGATGCGGTCGTCGAGTTCCTGCGGCACCGGCAAATTCTCAGCCACTTCCGCCACACCTCCTCCGGCGTTGCCTATCACGTGAAGAAGGCGGAGATCACTTTTCACAACCCCATCGACGTCGACGATATCGTCGAGGCCAAGGTGACCGTCGAGAAAATCGGGCGCACGAGCCTCTCCTTTGCGATCGAACTGTTTCGCCAGCGCGACGGTGCCCATTGCGCCTCGGCAGGGTTCGTCTGGGTCTGCGTCGGCCTTGCCGACAGTCGCCCGACGCCAATTCCCGACGCCACAAAGACCGCTTTAGGCTGACGGCCGATCTTCAAACCAGCGGGTCTCCATGCCGATCCATAAGCAGCTTCTTCGACATGCAACGGAAAGGCCGGATAAGCCGGCCCTGCTGATCGATGGCCGTTCCCGGAGCTATGGCGAACTCAATGGGCGCGCCAAGGCGCTTTACCGCTTTCTCCGGCAACTGCCGGGCTCGAACCGCCGCAGGCTCGATCTGCCCGGCGTCGACAAACTTGCGGCCCTCAGTCTCGGCAACCATATCGGCTTTGCCGAATATTTTCTCGCCGCCACCGCCTCGCCGAATGCCTGCGCGGTGATCGACCCGATGATGCCGCCGGAACGGATCGAGCGCATCATCGAGCGCCTGGCCCCTGACGTGCTTGTCGTCGACGACGATGCGAGCCCAAGCGCCGCGATCGGCCGCAGGCTCGGCGTTCCCGTCATCACCGCCGGAGCGGAGCCCTTCGATCTCACCGAGACGGAAGGCGACCTGCCTGATGATGCCGAGGGCATCTTCCTGATCGGCTTTACCTCAGGCACCACCGCCGAGCCGAAAGCCTATTATCGCTCGCGCGAGCAGTGGCGCCGGAGCCTCGATCGCGGCCGTGCAGTTTTCGAACTCGAAGACGCCCCGTCCACCATGTGCCCGGGCGCCCTGGCGCATGGGCTGGCGCTTTACGCCCTGGTCGAAGCTCTGGATGCGGGCGGCACCTTCCATTCGGTGAGAAAATGGGATCCGGCTGCCGTCGCCCGCATTCTCTCCGCCGAAGAGATCGAACGGCTGGTTGCCGTGCCGACGCACATCGCCGGCATATCAAGGGCCTCAGCCGCCGAACCGGCGCTGACTGCCCTGCGCGACGTCCTGACTGCCGGCGCCAAGTTGGACGTGAACGGCGTCGAATCCATGCGCCGCCTTTTTCCGAATGCCCGCATCCGCGAATATTACGGCGCATCCGAGATCGGCTTCATGACCGTCTCGACGCTGGTCGGCGGCGCGCGCGATTTTCCGATCGATCGGGTGGGGCAGGCCTATCCCGGCGTCGAGATTTCCATTCGCGATCCTGACGGAAACGACGTCGGGACCGATGTGCCTGGCACCATTTTCGTCAGGAGCGATCTGATCGCCGACGGTTATCTCTGGGGCGACGACGGCCAGGCGTTCCGGGTCAGCGAGGCAGGTGCGACAGTCGGAGATCTCGGCGAACTCGACGAAAACGGCATGCTGCGGGTGATCGGCCGGGCAGGCGGTATGATGATATCGGGCGGCAACAACGTCTATCCCGCCGAAGTCGAGAGTGCCTTGAAGGCCTGCCCCGGCGTCGAGGACGCCGTCGTCTTCGGGCTGCCGGATGCGTATTATGGCCAGCGGATCGTGGCGGTCGTCTCGGGAGACGCGTCAGACACAAAAATGCTGGCCGACCATTGCGCCCGGCAGCTCGCCAGGTTCAAGATCCCCAGGCAATTCTACCATATCGCCTCCTGGCCGATGACGAGCAGCGGCAAGATTTCCAGGGGGCAGGTGGAAGCGGCGGTCATTTCGGGAGACGGTCTTGTCCTACGCCTATCAGCCTGACGAGGATTGGCAGCCGGTCGTGGTTGCCGCTTACCGCACCCCGATCGGCCGGGCCTTCGGATCGCTTTCGACGGTTGCAGCCGAAGACCTGCTTGCGCCGATCATCCGCCGGATCGTCGCCGAAACGGGCATTGCGCCCGAAGCCATAGACGACGTCATGGTCGGCAATGCCGCCGGCGGCGGCGGCAATATCGGGCGGCTGGCGGCCCTTGCCGCCGGCTTGCCGATGGCGGTTCCCGGTGTCGCCATCGACCGGCAATGCGGTTCCGGCCTGGAAGCGATCATCATGGCTGCCCGCCTGATCCAGGCGAAAGCCGGCGCGTGTTTCCTTGCCGGCGGCGTCGAGAGCGTCAGCACCGCGCCATGGCGCGTCGAACAGCCGAAAGCCAATGGGGCGCTGCCGCGCTTTTATGGCCGCGCCCGGTTTTCCCCTGAAACGGTGGGCGATCCCGATATGGGCATTGCCGCCGAAAACGTCGCCCGTCAATTCGGCATCACACGCCAGAGACAGGACGAGTTGGCGCTCCGCAGCCACCGGCTCGCCGTCGCGGCCGCCGAGACGGGCCTGTTTCGACCCGAGATCGTCGAAATCGCCACCGGCCACGGACTGGTCGAGCGGGACGAATGCCCGCGCCCTACGACATCGATTGAAGCATTGGCAAATCTCCGGCCCGTCTTCCTGGCCGACGGTTCGGTCACGGCAGGCAATGCCTGTCCTGTCAATGACGGCGCCTGCCTGGTGCTCGTCATCAGCCGCGGCATGGCCAGAAGCCTCGGCATCGAAAAAGGCCTCGCCTTCATCGACAGCGCCGCCGCCGGTGTCGATCCCAACCTGCTCGGCATCGGCCCGGTGGCTTCGACCAGGAAGCTCATGCAGCGTCAACCCGGGCTCTCGCTTTTCAGCCTCGATGCCATCGAGTTCAACGAGGCTTTCGCCGCCCAGGTCCTGGCCTCGCTCGATCAGCTGGATATCTCAGCCGATGCAGTCAACAGCGAGGGCGGCGCCATCGCGCTCGGCCATCCGTTCGGGGCATCAGGCGCAATTCTCGTTACCCGGCTATATAGTCAACTGGTCCGCGGCGACAGCTGGTCACCCGCCGCGACCGGCCTCGCCATGATCGGCACAGGCGGCGGCATCGGATTGACGGCGCTGTTCGAGGCCGTTCACCTTTCTTGAAAAGACGGCCCGCCTTCGCTTTCACTGCGCTCGGACCCGAAAGCCGCCCTCACCCTAACCTGACCAGGATCGAGCTACGGGCCTCGACCCGTCCTTCGGACCCCCGTAAAAACGGGGGGAGCGGACGTGCCACACGCAACGTCGAGATGGAGGAAGCCGGCGCAGCGGCCCCTTTACGGGAAGAAGTGCCGGCAGGCTGATTGGGGGGCTGGCCAGCGGTCCCCTCGGCCGGCATGTGCGAAGAAGCAGCAGCTTGCCGTAAGGGTCGGTTCGGCCGATTCCGGATGACGCAAAATCCCCTCCATTCCGCAAGACGCTTCGATCGCAGGGCGAGCCGCCCTACTGCTTTGGCATAGGACGACAGCGACCGAGGGAGAATGGTTCAGGCTCACGATCCGGCGCATTCTGCTGTCCATCGGCTGCGGCAGGCCGCGCGGAAAATCCCGCGTGGGCCTCCCCATACCGATGAAATCGCTTGCCTCGCCGAGGCAAGCGATTTCGGCAGCCACCTCAGGTCAACAGAGGAAATCCTCGTAAAGGACAAGGAGACTACCCATGAAGATCGTCATTATCGGCGGCACCGGCCTGATCGGCTCGAAGACCGTGGAGAGATTGCGCAACAAGGGACACGATGTGCTGGCGGCATCGCCGAATTCCGGCGTCGACACGATCACCGGTAAGGGCCTGACGGAGGCGCTTACAGGCGCTGAGGTGGTGCTCGATCTCGCCAACTCGCCCTCCTTCGAGGACAAGGCGGTGCTGGAATTCTTCCAGACCTCGGGCCGCAATCTGCTCAAGGCAGCGACTGCGGCCGGCGTCAAGCATCACATCGCGCTGTCGATCGTCGGCATGGAGCGGCTGCAGGGCAGCGGCTATATGCGCGCCAAGATGGCCCAGGAAGAGCTGATCAAGGCTTCTGGCATCCCCTATACCATCGTGCATTCCACACAGTTTCACGAATTCATTGCCGGCATCGCGCAGTCAGGCACCGTCGGCCAGACCGTGCGTCTTTCGCCGGCCTATGTGCAGCCAATCGCCTCCGATGACGTCGCCGACGTTATGGCCGAGGTGGCGATCGCCGCACCCGTGAACGGCACGATCGAGATCGGCGGGCCGGAGAAAATCCGCCTCACCGACATCGTCACGCGCCTCCTGAAAGCGACGAACGATCCGCGCCAGGTGATCGCCGATCCCCACGCCCGCTATTTCGGCGTCGAGCTTGAGGATAACTCGCTGGTAACGGGGCCGCAGGCGCGGCTCGGCCGGATCCGCTTCGACGATTGGCTGAGCCGGCAGCCGCCGCAGAAAAAGAGCGCCTAGAGCAATTCCAGGAAAAGTGCGAAGCGGTTTTCCGTCCGGAATTGCGTAAAAACAAAAGCTTAAAGCGGTTCTGCGCTTCCGTGAAACCTGAACCGCGCTAGCGGCGAGACCACGTCCCATCAACACAGGAGACCAGATATGCTCAGAAAAATGATCTCGGCGGCCGCGCTCGGCATTGTCCTTGCCGCCGGCACTCAGGCTCAGGCTGCAGGCGGCGACGCCAAGGTTCGCGTCGTTTTCGACCAGAAGCTTCCCAATGTTCCCGGCAAGAGCATGCGGGCGGTGCTCGTCGAATATGGGCCCGGCGGCTCGTCGCCCGGCCATACGCACCCGGCCTCGGCTTTCATCTACGCCACCGTTCTCGAAGGGGCGATCACCAGCAAGGTCAATGACGGGCCGGAGAAGGTCTATAAGGCCGGCGAAAGCTTTCCCGAATTTCCGGGCGACCATCATGCCGTCAGCAAGAATGCCAGCAAGACAAAGCCGGCTCGCCTGCTTGCGGTCTTCGTGCTGAATACCGACGAGACGGAACTGACGACCGACGACAAGTGACGTTACCCACGATGCCCGGCGCCGCCGGGCATCGATTTCCCCGCCGTGTCAGGCCGCCTGCAGCGCCATTTCCAGGTCGGCGATCAGATCGTCCGGATGTTCGATGCCGATCGACAGACGGATCGTCGATTCCAGCACGCCGATGCGCTGGCGGACATCGGCGGGCACGCCGGAATGTGTCATGGCGGCCGGGTGGCTCGCCAGCGATTCCGTACCTCCCAGGCTGACCGCCAGTTTGAACACCTGCAGCGCATTCAGGAATTTGAACGAGGCCGGCTGGCCGCCGCGGATGTCGAAGGAGAAGGTGGAGCCGGCGCCGGTGCATTGCGCGGCAAAGGTCCGGCCGGCCGGCGAGTCCGGATCGTGATAAGGCAGGTAGTGAACCTTCTCGACCTTCGGATGATCGCGCAGAAAATCGGCGACGGCCCGCGCATTGCTGTTTGCCCGCTCCATGCGCAGCTGCAGCGTTTCCAGCGAGCGGCCGAGCATCCAGCAGGAATGCGGATCGAGCTGCGTGCCGATCGCCCCGCGCAGCGCCTTGACCTGCTTGACGATGGCCTTGCGGCCGAGAACGGCGCCGGCGATCAGGTCGGAATGGCCGCCGACATATTTCGTCAGCGAATAGAGCGAGATATCGGCGCCGTGTTCGATCGGCCGCTGGAAGACCGGGCCGAGCAGGGTATTGTCGCAGACGACGATCGGCGTATGCCCCTGCTTTGCGCCGATCGCGTCGGCTATGCGCCGGATCATCGCAACATCGACCAGGCCGTTGGTCGGATTGGCGGGCGTCTCGATCAGGATGACGGAAACGCGGCCCTTGGCCATCGCCTCTTCCGCCGCCTTCTGCACCGAGTCTTCGCTGACGCCGTCGCCAAAGCCGATGGCGGCGACGCCAAGGTTCAGGAAGGTCTTGGCCAGCAATGTTTCCGTTCCCCCGTAAAGTGGCTGCGAATGCAGCACCGCATCGCCCGGCCTGACGAAGGCCAGCAGGGTGGTGGCGATCGCCGCCATGCCGGATGAGAAAAGCACGCCGCTTTCCGTCCGCTCATAGACGGCCAGCCTGTCCTCGACGATCTCGCTGTTGGGGTGGTTGAAGCGTGAATAGACGAGACCCGCGCCTTTCCCCGCCGGCGGTTCGCGGCGGCCCGAAACGTAGTCGAAAAAGTCGCGGCCATCCTCGGCCGAATTGAACACGAAGGTGGAGGTGAGGAATACCGGCGGTTTGACCGCCCCTTCCGAGAGTTCGGGATCGTAGCCGTAATTCAGCATCTGCGTTTCGGGATGCAGTGCATGATTGCCGATATGCGTTTTGGAAGGATGCGGGGCCGTCATGATCGTCTCCTCTGTCGGGATTGCCCAAGGGATAAACTACATCAAAACTGCATCAGAGGAGCAGTCATCGATGATGCTCCTCAATGATCAGTTGACGGCCTCGCCCAAAGTGTCTGCGACATAGGCGCCGCGCGCACCCATCGGCAGCGGCGTGCCGGTCGTCGTGTCCCTGGCGGTCTGATGTTCCAGTTCCGCGTTCAGTTCTGCGCCGATGACGAGAATGACGACGGAAAGCCAGATCCAGATGAGGAAGCCGATCAGCGCACCGAGCGTGCCGTAGGTCGCGTTATAATTGGCGAAATGATCGAGATAGAAAGAGAAGGCAAGCGACATCGCCGCCCAGGCGACCGTCGTCAGAGCAGCACCCCACGTCATCCACCGCAGCTTGGCAGGCTCTCGGCTCGGGCCGAAGCGGTAGACGGAGGTCACCGCCACCGCGACGACCAGCAGAAGCAGCGGCCACCGCAGAAGAAGGGCCATGTGCTCCTTGAACTGATCGAGCCAGAGATACGAGAGGACAACCGGCATGACGCCCACAAGCGCCACCATGACCACCATCAGAAGCATGGCGCTGAAGGTGAAGCAGAGGCCGACGAGGTTCAACCGAATGAGGCCGCGCTTTTCGTTCTCCTCATAGGCCACATTCATTGCATCGAAGATCGCCAGCGTGCCGCTATGCGTGCTCCATAGCGCAATGCCGAGACCGACGAAGAAGGTGATGCCGAGCGCACTGTCGCGCTTGCTGACAAGTTCCTTGATCTGATCGGCCAGAAGGTCGAAGGCCCCCGGCGGCAATAGACCGGCCAGTTCGCGAAGATGCTCGGATATGGTGATCGGATCGGCGATCAGCCCATAGAGAGAGACCAGAGCGGCCATGGCGGGAAACAGCGCCAGCAGCAGGTAAAAGGTCACACCCGCGGCAATGAGTGTCACCCGGTCGTTCAGGACTTCGTGGTAAAGCCGCCAGAACACATCACGAAGCCCGCTGAGCGGAATAGCCTCGGGCACGGCGGCGCTGCGACCATGATCGTCAATTGCGCGGGGTTCGGCGGGCGGGGCCAGCGCATCGCCCTGCCTTGACTGCATCAGCACAAATGCCCCGATCGCCGCTGCCATCATCGCAGCGGCGATGGACAATCTCTTGAGCGGGAGCGCATCTGCCATTACCCTATCCTCCGATTTGCTGCGTGGATAACGCCGGGTGCCGCAAAAGGATGCAAGCCGTTGCTTTGTCGCGGAGATTCGAAGCGCAGGGGAGGGGAGGCCGCGGCCATTGAGGGCTGCAGAGCGGAAACCTGGACCGATTACTCAGATCATAATCGTTTGATTTTATTTGATAACTATCCAAATACGGAAACAAAACAGGACTTTGGTTTCATCACTGCAGCTTAGGGAATATCTGGACACGACCGCCGGCTCGGCGACTTTGTCGGGCCCCAGCGGCAAATTCGGGCTTCGCGCGATGGGCAAAACGCGATTTTGCCCCGAATTTCGTCTACCGCCCTAGCTCGGACGTTGGCCATCAAGCACGAAACGATGCCCCCGTATCAATAGCGCCGCGGGAGATAGCCCACAAGAGGCGCTCGCGCAGTCCACGGCAAACATCGCCCTCAGCGCATCGAAGATAACTTCCAGCTCCACCAGCGCTTCATGCCCCTAGGAACCTCGAAGAACCAGGCGAGTGCCCCGACGCCCAACGAATGGCCAGCGTTGCGGCGTGTCCTTCGAGGACCGGCCTGGGGCTGCGTACAAGGATTAGGTTCTCTTGGAAGCTGTCCGTTGGCGTGACGGGTGGCGCCGGACGAGGCCGAAATCGCCGCAGCTAATGATGAGTGCTGGCGAATTCTGCGTGGCGTTGTCCGCGGACAACCACTGACAATCCAGGATTCTCGGCCCACCCCTTGTATGTCTGGTCCCCGCCTGCCTTAAGCACGGCTCAAGCTGCGGCGCACCCTCTCCTCCTCCGTCATTCCTTTGCTTGTCACAGGAATCCAGCCGGCTTGCGTCTGCAAGCCGAAAGGACTCTGGAACAAGAGAGCGGATCCAGTGACGTGGCTACAGCAATGCGGCGACTAGACGGCAAGGCGGCTGCGAATCCTCCGCCGCGTGCACACGCGGCCACTGGATTCCTGTGACGAGCACAGGAATGACGGAGAGTAAGGCTGTGCCTCGGTTCCGATTCAAGGCTTACCCACCTATCAGAACTTCACCTTAGGCGGCGCGGACAACGATCAGGCCCGCGTCATTCTCCACTCCGCCAGAGCGATGCGGCCGGCACAGATCCCCCATTTCGACGACGGCCGCATCGCGCTCGCTGCCCTCTTCACTCGACGCCGCCAGCTCGTCGACATGGCGGCTGCGTCGCAAGCCGTGGCAGCGCTGACCGGCAAGACGCTCGCCGCCCTCATGGCGCAGATCGCCCGCGTCGATGCCGCCATCGCGCTCGCCAGCGAGGCCGAGCCCGACATGGCCGCACGCCGCGACCTTCTGCTGACGATCCCGGACATCGGCGAGGTCGGCGCCGCCGTGCTGATCGCCGAACTGCCCGAACTCGCGCCATCGACGACAAGAAACTCGCAGCCCTCGTCGGCGTCGCCCCTATCGCCCACGACAGCGACACCTGGCGCGGCCGGCGCCATATCGCTGGCGGCCGCGCCACCGTCCGATGCGCCCTCCACACGGCAACGCTCGCGGCCATCCACTGCAGCCCGGCCATCAAAGCCTTCCACAAACGGCTGCGCGATGCTGGCAATCCGCCCAAGGTCGCCCTCGTCGCCGCCATGCGAAAATTCATCATCATGATCAACACCATTCTCAAAAGACGAACGCCATGGAACAGCCCCAACAACACGGTTGGTGAGGCGCCCTACAGGCGCGCCTGGAAGTGCGAGGCCGGAGCACCGACGACGAAGAATACAACAGGCGGCGTTGGGGCGTGTCCTTCAAGCTTCCGCCCTGTGCACCTCACCAGGATGATGACTGATCGTTGTCCGCGCCGCCTAAGCTTCAGCCCTCATAGGTGGGGCAAGCCTTGAATTGGAAACCAGGCACAACCTCACCCTCCGTCATTCCTGTGCTCGTCACAGGAATCCAGCAGCCGCGTGTGCACGCGGCGGAAGATTTGGAGCCGTCTCGCCGACTAGTAGGTGCGTTGCTGTAGCCACGTCACTAGACCCACTCTTGTTGCTCAAGAGTTCCTTCGGCCTGCAGACGCAAGCCGGCTGGATTCCTGTGACAAGCACAGGAATGACGGAGGAGAGGTTATGCCGCGCGCTAACGGCCAGCGACGACGTGCAAAGAGTAGGCAGAGAGAACGGAATTGCTAGCAGTTGTCCGCGGACAACAGGCAACCATTCCAGAGCCGCAGCCGAAGTTGTCCGCGGACAACGCCACGCACAATCCGCCAGCGCCCATCAGAAGCAGCGGCTATTTCGATCCTCCTCCGGCGTCACCGTCACGCCGCCCAGCAGCCAAGCTTGAATTCGCCGCATCGCAGCACTACCTCATGGCGGACCGAAGCGCTTAACCCCTCCGAGCCGCTTCGGTCCGACGGACAGCATTCCTCCCCCCAAGGCTGTCGGTCACTATCGAAGCCCGGCGCTCCACTCCCGCGCCGGGCTTTCGTTATTTGGCGACCCCTGCCGTTTCCATACCCGTCGATCCGCTCCTCGAATAAATCCGAGGTCTGCGGAGCCAGCCCAACAAAGTGCCTGCATCGTCTATCGCGACGCGGCCGTCGCGTTGCCGCCGGCAGAGGAACCGATTGTCGCCGTCATCCCATGCGCAGGTTGCGAGCGACGCACCAGAAATGCAGCCGATCGAGTCGCTGGTCACTGATCTTCACTTCGGGTTTGGCCGCCTGTTCCGAGAGAACACCTCAGATGCCGCCGCCAGGTCGCGCCAGGGGGGAGGCATTAGTGAGCCTGCGTCAAGCTTCGATAGACCGACCCTCGCCGAATGAAGGCTTCAGGCCTCGTCGTAGCAGAGCGCCCATTGGTCGCCGATATACCAGCAGCGTCCTATCCGCGGCTCCGTCTTCCAGAGCAGGCTTTTGATGAACTCGATGCCGCCGCGCTTGAAGGCGGTCGTCAGCTTCTCCACCTCTTGCTCGTCGGTCGTCAATCCGCCATTGGCGCAGACGAAATAGGCATTGCCGATCCAACGCGCCGCATATCCGGTCGCGCCGCGATCGATACGAAGCGCGGCGCCATGGGACGCATGACGACCGCCATTCGCCGGCCGGCCCTGGCGCGGCACGCCGAGTGGCAACACCAGGCGCCCTCCAGGTCGCAGCCTTTCGATCCAGGGCGCCGCAGGACGCCCGACGGCGAAATTCACGTAGATCGCATCCACCTCCTGCTGCGGCCATTGATTGCCGTCGGCGGTGATGACGCTGACATTGGCCCGATCGGCAAGTGCCGCCTGCGCGTGGCCGGCCAGATCGGGATCCATCTCGACGGCATGGACGTGGCCGGTGGCGCCCACCAACTCCGCGAGAATGGCGCTATAATAACCGGTGCCGGCACCGATATGAGCGATGTGATCGCCGATCTGGACGTCCAGCTCCGCCAGGAGGCGGGCGTGCAGCGACGGACTGCCATTGTTGACGCCCTTGTCGGGCTGCAAGGCGAACAGCGCATCCTGATAGGCCAGAACCACGTCCGAGGAAAGCAACGGGCGATATCCGCCACCTAGATTGGCGATCTGCCATGGCGGCGGACCGAGGAATTTTTCACGAGGGACAGCGGCAAAGGCAGCCTCGATGCGCGGGTTCGTCGTTGCCGCGGTTGCCACCACCTGATGGGCGTAAGCGCGGCGGATCAAGGCAAGTTCCTCGGCGGTGAACAAGGCATCGGGCATGACTAATCTCCGGTTATGGCTTCGATCCCTCCCGCCTCCTGGGTCTTTTGGGTCTGCGGATCCGCCAATCGGACCGATCACGATCAATGGGCGTGGCGAGACTCTCAAACCGTCGGGACTTGTGGCGGAAGTTAAATACGATTTCGCTTCCCTTGCAAAAAACTACGTTGCTTCGTCATAGGCTTAATATGCCGGGCTAGAAGACTCGAATCCGTCACCGCATATCACTGACCGCGACCAGGCAGCACGCGCCCTGCCGCATCAAAATCCTCGGGTAATGCCATCGGCTCCTCAGGCGTGAGGCGCCGTGTGATCCCCGGCGCCTACGCGGAAACGCTTCTTGATCCTGTCGACCGGCGTCCCATCCTGTAGTGGCACCTGGACCAGCCTGTCATAGGTCTCAAAGCCCATCTTCGCGTAGTAGCCAAGTCCGCTGACATTGTCGGCGCGGATGGTTGCATTGATGAATTCGAGCCCGAGCTCTTTCGCTGCGTCCCTTGTCGCGGGAAAAAGCGCGCTGCCGACGCCTGGGGTCTTCGAGTTCACTCGGGCGAAGGTGGCGATGTCGGCGACCCCTTTTGGCGGATCGCCGTATACGCTCAGCGATTGAAAGCCGACCAGCGATTGATTGTGCTCTGCAACATGGCAGACAAGAGGAAACTCGCCATCGATAAACCAGTCGGCGAACTCGGCGGCCGAAAGTGGGGTCTCCAGTGCTGTGGTTCCGCCGGCTCGGATGATCTCGTTCAGCAAAGCACTCAATTCCTCGGCATCGGAGCGTGCGGCTTTTCGAACGTGCATGTCTTGGCTACCTCATCGTCGGCCGACAACCTATCGGCGAGATTTGGAGATTACAAGTCGCCATGCTCGCAGCGATGCCTGTAGCCAAACTTTGCGGAAGGGCTCAGCATTGCCGTCCTTGTCAGCCAGACCCGGTGTAGATCATTGAGCTAACCATTATGGTGCTGGTGAATGAATTTCGCCATCGCCGGGGTGATGGCAGCCGAGGCGGCGCCGGGCGAGCTTCAGCCCGGCGATGAAATGCCGTCCGAACGGGTGCTGATGGAGCGCTTCGGCGTCGGCCGGCCGACCATCCGCGAGGCCATGCAGTCGCTGGCCAACAAAGGTCTCGTCAGCATTTCGGACGGCGAACGGCGAAGGTCCTGAGGCTGACGGCAAAGTCGATCTTCCGCCAGGTCGACCTCACCGCCAAGATCATGCCGTCGCAATCGGCCGATTCACTCGAGCATCTGAAAAGCGCCCGCATCTTCTTCGAGCGCGGCATGGCCCGCGAGCGACCTCAGGGACATCATCGAGCGCCAGCGCTTGTCGCTCGGTCGGGCCGAAGAGTTCATCGATGCCGATATGGAGTTCCACACCCGCATCGCCCAGATCTCAGGCAACCCGATTTACGTCGCCGTCAGCGAAGCCATGCTGGCTTGGCTGAAGGAATATCATACCGAGATGCTGATCTGGACCGGCAAGGAAAAGTTCACGCTCGCCGAACACGACGAAATCGTCGACCGCCCCGAAGCCAATGACGTCGACGGCTCGGAAATGGCGCTCCTCAAACACCTCGAACGATCGCGCGCGCTTTACGCAAAATAAGCTCAACGCTGTATGTGCGCATTTATAAGCATCCGCGGAACAATGCTGTGCCGGCGAGGTTGTGGATAGGCCAAGCACGCAAAGTTCCCAAGGAGGACATCCAGATGCGTATGAAACTCGTAGCAGCTTCGCTTTTCGCCCTCGGCATGGCCACGTCGGCTTTCGCCCAGTCCAATCCGGCTCCGGCCGGCGCCACGATCGACAAGAACCAGGCCGATCAGGGTGGCGGCGCAACGACCGACACGAAGGCCAAGAAGCCGATGGCGATGGATAGCACCACGACTGGCTCCACGACCGGCGGCGCAATGAAGATGGACAAGACCAAGTGCCCCGACCCGGTCAACAACTCCGCGAAGCTCCAGACGCAGGGCGGCACGAGCAACGCCACGCCAATGGATGAGGCCTGCGCAGCCCACAACAATTGATAGCGTCTCCGCACAAAGAACCCCGCTTCGGCGGGGTTTTTTGTGGGCCGGTCAAGCGACAGCATACGCGCATCCGTCCCTTCGGCAGATTT
Source organism: Rhizobium leguminosarum bv. trifolii WSM2297 (assembly GCF_000271845.1). The sequence continues at coordinate 1,488,159 of NZ_JH719393.1, forward strand.
CAGGCTTGACTCGACGGAACGCGATTGGTATCGGATTGGGTAATCGATAACCCAAGCGAACCCATGACTGCTTCACTCAACGACATAGCCGCCCGCGCGGGCGTTTCCGTCAAGACGGTGTCAGGTGCGCTGCATGGCGGCTCGGCCCGCATGTCGGATGAAACCCGGCTGCGGATCAAGGAGATCGCCGAGGAGCTTGGCTACGTCACCAATTTCGCCGCCCGCAGCATGCGGCAGGGCTGGATGCCACTGGTCGGTCTGGTCGCGGATGACCTGATCACCTCGCCTTTCGCAACGGAGATCATCCGGGGGCTCGACGGCGCCGTGCGCGCTGCCGACATGGCTGTCTTCGCGATGACGCTAGGGGGCCATCGGAGCCTTGCATCGATCCTCGACGAGATGCGCCAGTTTCGCCCTCGCGCGATTGCTTACGCGGCCATGTATCATAAGAAAGTCGACCTGCCGCCCGAATTTGCCGCGGCGGTGGGAGTGATGATCAACTGCCGAGATACCAGCGATCGCGTCACCTCCCTGGTGCCCGACGAAACGGGAGCGGGGGTCGAGATTACCAACTACCTGCTCGATGCCGGCCGACGCAATGTCGCCTTCATCAATCTGCCGGGACTGCTCGCCGGCGAACTGCGCGAACAGGGCTTTCGGCAGGCACTTGATCATGCGGGCGTCGACGGGGCAGGGGCCATCGTATTGCCCGCGGTCAGCAAAGCGATTTACAGCGATCGCGCCCCTAGTCTCGTCCATGCGCATGTGCATGATCTGATGAATGGCCCCCGGCGCCCCGATGCTATCCTGTGCGGCAATGACCGTGTGGCGATGGAGGTCTACGCCGCGTTGCGCCGGACTGGTGCAACCATTCCCGACGACGTCGCTGTTGCGAGTTTCGACAACCAGGTCGAGATCGCCTCGCGTCTCGACCCGCCGCTGACCACCATGGCGTTGCCGCACCGCGCCATGGGCCGTCAGGCCGCGCAAATCCTGCTTGCCGAAGACCGGCTTCCGGTCGGGGTGCAGAAACTACCGTTCCAGCTGGTGGAGCGGGCATCCGTATAAATTGAGAGAGGCCCATTCAATTGAGGAGGAATTCCAATGGGTAATCGTTTACTTTGGTCGCTTATCCTGTCTTCGGCCCTATCTGCCCCATGGGCTGATGCAGCCGAGAAGACCACAATCCAGGTCATGCATCAGGGCGATCCCGGCTTTGTCGCCGCCTATGGCAAGGTCGCCGAACGGTTCGAGGCGGCCAATCCCGATGTCGACGTGCAGTTCATCTACGCGCCGCACGATGCCTATAACGAGAAGTTCAGCGCCGCCGTGATGGCCAAGCAACTACCCGATGTCATGGAACTCGATGCGCCGTTCCTCGCCAATTACGTCTGGTCGGGCTATCTTCAGCCGATCAAGCCGCTGATCGACAAAGACCTCCTCGACGACATGACGGCGTCTAACATCGCCCAGGGCACATACCCGATCGACAAGGACCTTTATGCAATCGGCCTGACCGACTCGTCGGTGGTTCTTTACGGCAACAAGAAATATCTCGAAGCGATCGGCGCCCGCATCCCGAAATCCGTCGACGATGCCTGGACCCGGGAGGAGTTCGAAACCTATCTCGAGAAGCTGTCGAAGCTCGACGGCGTAAAGTGGCCGATCGACACCTTCCGCGGCTACGGCATCAAGACGGAGTGGATCACCTATGCCTATAGTCCGATCCTGCAATCGGCCGGCTGCGATCTGATCGATCGCAAGGCCTGGAAATCCGAGGGCACGCTCGACAGCGACTCCTGCGTCGATGCTCTCACCATGATGCAGAAATGGGTCAAGAACGGCTGGGTCGTCCCGCAGTCGGCCGGAACCAACCAGTTCTTCGCCGAAGGCAATCCCGCAGCGCTGGCCCTCGGCGGCCACTGGGTCTATGCCGAGGCCGCCGCGACCATGAAGGACAACATCGTCGTGCTGCCGCTTCCGAAGTTCGGCGCCAGGGCCGCGAGCCCCAATGGCACCTGGATCTGGGCGATGACCAAGACGTCGAAACATCCCGATATCGCGGCCAAATTCATCAGCTTCCTGCTGAAGGACAAGGAGTATCGGGCTTATGTCGCGAGCCAGTCGGGATATCCCGGCCTGAAGAGTTTCGCGGCCGAATCTCCGCTCTATGCAAATGGCGGCCCGATGGCGATCGCCTTCGAACAGGCGTCGAAGACGGCCGTCTCGCGCCCGCCGCATCCAGCCTATCCGACAATCACCTCGGCCTTCATGCAGGCCGTCGACGAGGCTTTCAACGGTGGCGATCCCAAGGAGGCGCTGACGTCAGCCGCCAAGAAGATCGATGAGGATATCGAGGACAATGACGGATATCCGCCGTTCGGCGACGAGCAATAAGCGCATCGCTGCCGACAGGTCGAACCCCTGCGATGTCTCCGGCAGACATCGCAGGGCGGGACCGGCATCCGCGCTTGGAAAGGAGGAACTGCATGGTCATGCAACAATCGACATCTTCGACATCCGTCCGAAAGGCTCCGGCGCGCCGGCATGACAAGGGGCGGCTGATGCAGGAAGCGGCCATGCTCGCGCCGGCCGTGATCCTGTTGACCCTCTTTCTCATCCTGCCGTTTCTCTTGTCCTTCTGGACGGCGATGACCAACCAGCCTCTGGTGCCGCGGCCGACGCCCGTCCGCTTCGTTTGGTTTAACAATTTCATTCGCATCTTCCAGGACGATCTTTTCTGGACCGCCCTTTGGAACGTCTCGCGCTTCACCTTCTGGATCATTCCGGCGCAGTGCGGCCTGGCTTTCGCAACAGCGCTCCTGCTGCATCAGAAGCTGCCGTTCCGCAATCTGCTGCGCGGCATGTTCTTCCTGCCGGCGATCACCTCGATGGTCGTGGTCTGCGTCATCTGGGGCACCCTGTTCCAGTATCCGACGGGACCGTTCAACCAGATCCTCGGCTTTCTCTCCGGCGGAGCGATCCAGCCGATCGATTGGCTCGGCGATCCGCAATGGGCGATGTTCTCGCTCGTCCTGCTCTCGGCCTGGCAGGCCTACGGTTTTCAGATGATCGTCTACCTCGCCGGCCTTCAGGGCATTCCGGACGAACTATACGATGCCGCCAAGATCGACGGTGCAAACGCTTTCCGCCGCTTCTGGCATGTGACCATGCCCGGCCTGCGGCCGACCCATGTCTTCGTGCTGGTGATCACGACCATCCAGGCGTTCAAGCTCTATACCCAGCTCGCCATCCTCACGCAGGGCGGCCCGAAGAGCAGCACCGAAACGGTGGTGCACTACATGGTCCGTTCCGGCTTCGAAGAGCAGAAGATGGGCTATGCCTCCGCCGTTTCGGTCATCCTGTTCGTGATCGTTCTCGTCATCGCGCTGATCCAGCGCCAGCTCCTGAGGCGTTTCGATGTCTGATATCGCACTCTCGATCCCGCAGGCCCGCACGGCGCGGCCCCGTTCCGCCGCAACGGTTCTCCGCATCATCCAGACGATATGCATTTTCATCATCGCATTGGTGATCGTCTCTCCATTGCTGCTCCTGGTCGTGGCAAGCCTCAAGGATGACCGGTTCCAGATTCTGGCCGATATGGGCAGCTTCCGGGCCTTCTGGGTGTCGAACCCGACGCTTTCCAACTATGCCGAGGTCGGCCACCTCTCAGGCGAACTCGCCTTCGGACGCTACCTCATCAACTCGCTGATCATCCTGGTCACAACGGTTTGTTCCGGCCTGATTGTGAATTCGATGGCCGCGTTTGTCCTGGCCTGGGGATCGTTCAAGGGCCGTGCCGTCATCCTGTCGATCGTAATCGCGCTCTATGTGATCCCGCAGGAAAGCATCATCATGCCGCTGGTGATCATGGTTTCCCGGGCGGGAATAACCGACACCTTCGCGGTGCAGATCGTGCCCTGGGTCGCCAGCCCCCTCTATATCTTCCTGTTCTACCAGTTCTTCGCGCAGCTGCCGAAAGAATTGCTGGAGGCGGCCGAGATCGATGGCGCATCCTTTTTCCGGGTCTATCGCTCCATCTTCCTGCCGCTCAGCCTGCCCGCGCTCGCCACCGTGTCGATCCTCATGGGTATCGAGACCTGGAACCAGTATCTCTGGCCGATCCTCGTCACGCAGACCGATTATGCCCGGCCGATCGCGGTGGCCATCGCCACCTTCTTCGGACAGGACAGCATCTACTGGGATCGTGCGATGGCAGCCTCCGTTTTGATGATGATCCCGATCCTGGGACTCTACCTCGCATTCCAGCGCTGGTTCGTGAGTTCCTTTATCGGCTCTGCCGTGAAAGGTTGAATTGATGACAAGCCAAGCGATTTCTCCGTCCGATGAAGGCGGGCTGGAGACGATCAGCGCCGTCCTGCCCGAGGGGTCGACGATCCATGCCTGGATCAAGGCGTCGCACGGCGCCGCGGGAAGGCTGACGGCACATGTCGACGGCGACCCAGCCGGTGCTGTCGAAACTTCTAATCCGCATGAATTCGAATTTCGGTTGCTGACGCTGGAAAAAGGCGGAGAGGCTGCCTTCTCCTACGATCCCGTTACGACCGAAATATCGGTCCTTTATGCCTTTCTCCCGCCCCGCGTTCTCGAGGAAGGCATCCGGCTGCTTTATGTCCGCCCTTCCAATGCTACCCCCGAAGTTCCGGGCGGTTATCACTTCCGCCCACCTTTCGGCTGGATGAACGATCCCAACGGGTTCGGGCGTTTCGGCGGCAAGCTGCACCTCTTCTACCAGCATTATCCCCATAGCCTTCGCTGGAACAACATGCATTGGGGTCATGCAGTCTCGGACGATTATCTTCGCTGGACGCATCTCCCGATCTTTCTTCCGCCTTCGGATGAACTCGCCGCGCGGGCCGATGGACGCGGCGGGGCATTTTCCGGCTCGGCGATCGCGCTCGATGATACCGGAATTCGCATCTTTTTCACCGAGCATATGAAGGACCGGGAACCGGAGGAGCAGGTTCAGTTCACGGCCACCAGCCGCGATCTTGTCAATGTCGAGCCGGCAAGCCTGATCCTGCCGGCGCGTCCCGAAGGGCTCGGCCTGACGACCGACTTCCGCGACCCTTACGTCTTTTCAGGCCCTGACGGCAAATGGAAGATGTTGCTGGGCACGCGGGACCGCGAGGGTGGAGTCATCCTGCTCTACGAAACGGATGACCCGATTGCAGCGACGGGATGGACGTTCCTCGGCATACTTCACCGCGAAAACCGCTTCGGGATGACGGCGGCGGAGTGCCCCTGCATGGTGCCGCTCGACGGTCCGGCAGCTGACCCGGCGACGCGCTGGGCCCTGATCTTCGGTCTTCTCACAAGCCGCGACCCGGCAACCGGCCGGCGCAACATGACGCTTGCGACAGTCGGACGTTTCGATGGCCAAAAGTTCTCCGTAGAATTTGAACAGGAACTGGATTTCGGCACGGATGCCTACGCGTTCCAGGCCTTCGTCGACGATACCGGCCCGGTCGGCATCGCATGGCTTGCGAACTGGACGGATATTTCCAGAGAGATCGACATGCCGACGGCGATGACCCTGCCGCGCCGGCTGGCATTGCAAAGCGGGGCACTGATCACCCCGCCGGTCGCCGCTGCGGAAAGCCTGCGGCGGCACCGACTGGATGTCGGAGGCCTTCTGGAAGGCCAAGCTGTCTCTCTCGCCAACGGCTCCGTCGAAATCCTGCTGACGCTGAAGGAAGCCGGCAACGCGTTCCGTTTGGAATTCGAACATTCCGAAGCAACTGTTGCGGTTCAGTTGGACGATGATGGGCTGAGCATTCCCTTTTCGGTGGCGAATGCCAAGACATCCCCCCGCTATATCGCCGCCGGCGCACGCCCCTCGACCATCCGGATATTCCTCGATGCGGGCTCGATCGAAGTCTTCGCCGACGATGGCCGCTGGACGGGAACCAAGCGGCTGCCCGGCTTCAAGGGCGTAAGCTCGGTGCGACTGACCGCGCCCGAGGGCAATATGCTCGCCGCCGAAATCTGGCAGCTCGGTCTTTAATTTCTGGAGGATGAAACGACATGGCATCGGTGACGATAGACAAAGCCCGCAAGCATTATGGTGCCGTTCCGGTGATCCACGGCGTCTCCGTCGATATCGAGGACGGCGAATTCGTCACGCTCGTCGGCCCCTCGGGCTGCGGCAAGTCTACGCTGCTCAGAATGCTCGCAGGGCTGGAGGAGATCAGCGACGGCGAAATCCGCATTGGCGGCCGGGTCATGAACGACGTGGCGCCGGAGGAGCGGGATATCGCCATGGTCTTCCAGAGCTACGCGCTCTATCCGCACATGACCGTTGCGGAGAATATGGGCTTCGCTCTGAAGCTCCAGGGGCGGAACAAGTCGACGATCGAAAAGCAGGTGAGGGAGGCGGCCGACATCCTGGCGCTCGGACCTCTCCTCGACAGATTGCCCAAACAGCTGTCGGGCGGCCAGCGCCAGCGCGTCGCCATGGGCCGCGCAATCGTCCGTCACCCGCAGGTCTTTCTCTTCGACGAGCCGCTCTCGAATCTCGACGCCAAGCTGCGTGTAACGATGCGGGCGGAAATCAAGGAGCTTCATCAGCGGCTGAAGACCACCACCGTCTATGTCACCCATGATCAGATCGAAGCCATGACCATGGCCGACAAAATCGTCGTGATGCGCAGCGGCCGCGTCGAGCAGATCGGCAAGCCGCTCGAGCTCTTCGACCGGCCGGCAAACACCTTCGTCGCCTCTTTCATCGGCTCGCCCGCCATGAACCTGTTCGAAGGCAAGGTCAGCGGCGGCAGCTTCGTTTTGGACGGAACCAACCTGCCTCTGCCGCCCGGTCAGCAAAAGGCGGACGCCGTCACCTATGGCATCCGCCCCGAGCATATGGTGATCCGCGAGGACGGCGTGCCGGCTACCATCGTCGTTGTCGAGCCGACCGGATCGGAAACCCACATCAACGCCAGGCTCGGGAACGCTGATATCAGCCTGCTTCTGCGGGAACGGGTCGAATTGGAACCGGGACAACAAATCTCGATCGCCCCTGACCTGTCGAAGGTGCATTTGTTTGGAACAGGCGGCAACCGCCTAAATTAAGATCGATGCCCTATGAATCGATGCCCTATGATCGCCTTGAGTGGCGTGCCGATTGTGAGTGTCGCAGAGGTCCCTCGCAAAATGCCCGACTTTTGCGAGGGACGTCTTCCACACAGATTGTTCTGGACGATTAAAGTGGGTGGTTTCGCGGGGAGTTGTGCAGCAACAGGCTCTCAAATTACGCTGGAGACTTGAGGTCCCTCACGCCATTTATGGATGGACCTTCTGAAAATCCGGGGTTTCCGATGTCTCGATCGACAGATTGGGGCCGAGCGCGTCCAGGAAACTCGCGGCATGGAAGATGGCAGCCGGTGGCTTTGCCCCGGTATCGCGGATGTCACCGGACAGGATACGCTGGACCGCTTCGCAAATGATCGGCGCGGTAACGGCATAGATGTCCTGCCCCTGGGCGAGACTCCGGCGGCGCAGGTTGCCTTGCGTGACGATCACCTCAACGGCGAAGCGCTGCGCCGAACGTCCGGTTTCATCGATGGCTTGGGGCGGGGGCGTCGATGGATCCCGAACATCCCGTAGGGCTATCGCGCTGAGAAAGCTGTGCAGCTCCTTGGTCCTGACATGGCGGGCGATCAGCGGCACTTCTGAAAATGGGAGCTCGACGAATGTCTGCCGGCCGAACGGGGCCGGCAAAACGGAAACTTTCTCGGCCGGCGGCTGGTGCACGGGCCCAAGCTGGCCGCCGCTGACCGCCAGGCGCTTTGCGGTGTTCTTTTCCCCGGTCACGCGCGTGCCTTTCGTGGGCAGCCAACTGTCGAGCGCAATTCGGATTTCGACAGTGTCGGCGTGTTGCCATTCGTCCATCAGGGCAGCCACCAGCAGGTCGGCCAGTCCGCCGTAAAATCCCATGGCCGGGATGACGGCTACGCCGGCTTTCCGAGCCGCAGCCTCGTGCCGCTCGAACGTCGCCTGTACGCTTGGCTGTTCGGCCGTTACGTCGAGATAATGGATGCCGGCCCGCAACGCCGCACGCACGACCGCGTCGGCCGTGTCCATGAACGGGCCGGCGCAGTTGATGACCGCTGCCGCACCAGTGAGTGCCCGGTCCAGCGCCGCGTCATCCTCTATCGCTGCTTCCCGGCATTCGACGCCGCGTTCCGCAAAGCCCGCCTCCGCCAAACGTTCGGCACTCCGTCCGATCGCAATCGGCTTCAGCCCGCGCCGCAACAGTTCAGCGACGACAAAACGGCCGGTATGGCCATTCACGCCAAGCACCGCCACGGACGCGGGTGGTGTTCTGATAGTGTCGGCTTGTTGGGTGGTGGTCATTGCTCTCTCCATCGATACAGACCTGTCTGTACTCAATAAAACATACAGGTCTGTAGCGTGTCAACCAACTTTCTGCTAGGATGACTGAATTGGAGATACACAAATGACGAAAAGCACAGCGAACGCACCCGCGCCGGCCGTGAACGAGGTGCGGGACAGAATTCTCGAGACGGCGTCGGAGCTCTTCTACCGGCGCGGCGTGCGTGCCGTCGGCGTCGATCTGGTGGTTGAAAAATCCGGCGTCGCCAAAACCAGCCTTTACCGGCATTTCGGCACAAAGGACGATTTGATCGCGGCCTTCCTGAAGCGCGAGGACCTGGACTTCTGGAGCACCTGGGACCAGGTAACCGAACAGCACGCGGACGACGCCGGGGCCGAACTCGACGCCCATTTCGAGTGGATCGGCGAGCGGGTCGGGCGGGATAATTACCGTGGCTGCCCGCAGATCAACACGGCTGCCGAGTTTCCCGAAGCCGGTCACCCCGCCCGCAAAGTCGCCGAAGCCCACATGCGCGAAATGCGGCGGCGTCTGCAGATCATCGCCGGGAGACTGGCGGTTGCAGCGCCCGACCGGCTTGCCGGCCAACTCGCGGTGCTGATCAACGGCGCCTTTGTCAGCATGCAGGTCTTCGAACCCGGCGAAGCAACGGGTTTGCTCCGCGATGCCGCTCACGCCCTGATCGCCGCCAGCCGCAATTGATTCACTTGAGGCACAGTTCCCAGAGTTGGGAAATGGATCAATGGAACTGGCCACGCATCGGGATCGAGAGTTTCCGACATTCGTCGATTTGTGCTCAGCCAAAATTTGTACCGCAATATTTCCTGTCGGCGCTTTTGCGAGCACAAGGCTTTCGCAACAACGGGCCGCGGGTTCGGATCCCTTCAAGGCGATCAAGCGAGGTCAACTTTGTCAAAGACGCGACGAACTCTCGCGTGAGCCGGGCTACAAGGTGCGCGTTCGCCCGAATGACCGCAACAACAGATTAAGAGAGACGGCAACCTTGTCGATGTCGCGAATATCCCGCGAATATTGACCGGTGTAGAGTTTGACAATCATGCTGTCGCGAGCAGCGCCGCTGAGTTCGAAATACAGATGCAGGTAATAGGCTTGCTTGTCGCCGCTGCGACTTACGCTCCTTCCTCGCTGAGTGACCTGTCCGAGCTCCGCTTTGAACGGGGCGAAGCCGGGGAGTTTCAGCATGACCGATTTGGATTGAAATCGGGCCATGGTGGGGACTGCAACGACGGCCTTGTCCAGTGCCAGGCTGACGATTTGGCCGGAGACATCGTCGACGACGGCGGGCTCATCGAGCTTGAACGCATGAAACAGGCGCCGGGGTTTCTCAAAGCAGATGAGCGACGCGATGAGCAGGACGACGATATTGATACCTGACCACCAGGCCGCGACCGGCGAAAACTGGCCTTGTACATGCGACGTTTCCGGTACGACGTTGACCAGCAGACCAAGGACGGTGATCGTGACTACGCTTGCGATCCAGGTAAAGCTGTAGCGGTCGAACTGGTTCGACTCATTGCCGCTGCCCTTTGGCGTCACCCTGAACGCCTTGCCGAATGGCCTCACCAGGCTGGAGACCACGGTCGGCAACATGCGGAATGTCGCAAAGGTCCCGACGGCGCTGGAAATCACAGGCAAATAGCGGGTCGGCGTGATCCACAGCATCAGTAGAAAATACGCCGCCAGCAACGGCACCTGATGAGAGACATAATCGGCTATATCAGTGAAATAGAGCGGGAGCAGGCCGAACCAAAGATAGACGATGGGGACGAGCAATATCGTGAAGCGGACCAGGTACTGCACCAGCCATGATGCCGGCAGGAACATGATCCGTTGAAAGAGCGTCAATCCCGGGCCGCGCAGCGGGCCATTATACAGGTAAAGGGTTTGAATACCCCCCTGACACCACCGTTCACGCTGCACAAAATATCCGGTCAGGTTTTCGGCGGCCAGTCCCATCGATAGCCGCTCGTTCAGATAGCGCGTCTTGTAGCCTTTGTTGAGCATCGAAAGAGTTGTCAGCAGGTCTTCTGTGATCGACTCCGTCGGAAACCCGCCGATCGCGTCGACGGCCTTGCGGCGGGCAATCGAGCATGACCCGCAGCAGAAACTGACGTCCCAGGCATCCCGGCTGGGCGCGATCTCGTCGAAGAACAAGCGCTGCTCGTCCGGCCAGATATTCTCCAGGCCAAGGTTTGATTGCACCGGATCGACATTGAAGAAATGTTGAGGCGTCTGGACGATGCCGATGCTGTCATCGCCAAAGAAGGGCAGCGTCCGGCGAAGGAAATGTCGATAGGGAACAAAATCGGCGTCGAAGATCGCAATAAACTCGCCCGAGCTGACTTTCAGCCCATTGTTCATATTGCCTGCTTTGGCATGGCTGTTGTCGCCGCGCGTGACGTGGATGACGTTCTTTTCCTCGCAATAGGCCTTCAGCCAATCTCGGCGTTGATCGTCAAGCACATACACATTCAATTTGTCGGCAGGATAATCCAGCGCGCGGGCGCCGATGATGGTTCGCTCGAGCACGTCGAGCGGCTCATTATAGGTGGGAATGAAAACATCGACAGTCGGCAGCTCACGCTGCTCCCGCGCAAAGAAAACGCGCGCCAGCCTGTCCGCTTCTGCGCTGCGGTCGACGTAGCGGCTCATCAATACCAGAAAAAGGATGACTTCGACGCACGCCAGAATCTCGACGATGAAGAGGATCCAGACCCAGTAGAAACTCGCACCGCCGTCGGGATAGGGAAGCACTGTCTCGGTCAAACGCCAGAACATGTATCGCAGTGCGACTGCTGCGACAAACGCGCAGGTCACCGCCCGTGTCCAGGTGTGAAGGCGCGACCAATTGAACGGCCCCAGGAAGAAGAAGGCCAAAACGACAAAGGTCGGAACCAGCGCTACAAGATACTGAACCACAGGCTTTTGACCCAGTTGGATACGTTGATGCCGTGTTTGGAAAACCGTACCTGCACTGTACGTCCGACCTGGCAGGAGTTCGCAAAGTCGTCGTTCATGAAGGATGGATCGAGGCGAACCCGAATGCGGGCATTGCGTTGTGTCGACGGCGGCAAACTGGCGGCAAAGGAATCGGCCTCGACCGAAGCCGAACTGCCTCTGACGGCCACGACCGTACCTTGGAAGACATCGCTGCGGCCGAACAAGCGCACCTGAGCGACGAGTCCTGGATAAATCTCGTCATAGTTGACCTCAGGGACCAGGATATCCACGAACAGCTCTCGACAGTCGAGAAGGCGCATCAGTTCGTCGTTCAGCACGACGTTGGAACCGTTGACGATACTCCTGGTCCAAACAACGCCGTCGAACGGCGCCATTGCAGTTGCGGATTCAAGGCTGCTGACGCGGCCTGCCTCTTTGACCAGCTGCTTTTGAACTTCGGTCGCTCGTGTCTCGTTTTCCGCGATGCGCGAGTTCAAGTCATTGATGCGAACGACCACCTCGTCTTCACGCTGTCGCGAATAAGGCACGTCATTCTGTCCGTCGCCGAAAACAAAGATACCCTGGCGGACCGCATTGAGCCTTTGTTGCAATTGATCGACAGTCAGATTGCTGATTTCGACCTCGCCGCCGGTCGCAGCGCCGGCAGCACGCGCGGCCTCAACCAGCTTCTGCGTCAGAATGCCTTTTGACTCGAGCTGCATCCGGCGGCTCAGGTCGACCTGGGCGACCAGATCCTGCGCTTGCGACACTTCGACTTTTTTCCGCAGGATTTCGACTTCGCTTTCGAGATTGGCAATGGTGGTCTGCCTGTAGACTTCCAATCTGGCAGACAATTCCTCGCGAAGCGTGGAGAGCTCCTCCCGTTCTTTTTTCAGCGCCGCGACGCGGTCGAGCGCCGTATTGCGATCCGCCTCGAGCGAAGCGAGGATTGCGTGGTTGACGCGGGTATTTCTGATTTGAGCCAGCGATTGTCCCGCTTTGACCGGGCTGCCGACCTTGAGGGGGTCTTCCGCAATCGTGCCGTCAATCGGCGCATTAACGACGGCAAACCGCGCATTGACCGTGCCATCAAGGCTCGTAAAGCCGGTGATCGTCGGCAATGAGATGACAGTCACGAGTGCCAGCAGCAGCAAGCCGACAACGATGCGCGTGATGCGGTGGTTCCAGATCATGTTGGCATCCGACGATATCGCTTCTGCAGCCATCCGTCCCTATCGAGCCGGCACAAACGGATGCAACTCATTCTGGTAATTTAGCGCATCGAAAATTAGTAGACAAGTGATGGTCGTAAAGCTGAGGCAGAAACAAAGTTCGGATGTGGAGGAACCGCCGCGGACGGGAGGCTTGGCATCGTATCGATGCGGCGCAGGGAATATGGTCAAGCCATCTCCGGCGCGGCGCCTGAGGTGATGGGTGATGGGTGATGGGGGTGATGATGGCGTGGGAAATCACTGCGCCGCGCCCGACAGTGCTGCCATCTCATTCAGTCAGAAATGGCATAATTCCACGCGATCTTTTTTCTAGAGCGGTTCAGGTTTTCACGGAAGCGCCGAACCGCTCTAACTTTGTTTTTTCGCAATCCCGGACGGAAAACCGCTTCGCACTTTTCCTGGAATTGCTCTAATGCGGTCGAAGCCTTTTGGTCGCGATCAGCATGACGAGATCTTCGGAGGCATCTGCGAGCTCCAATGCCAGTTCCGCAGCCGTCCATCCACGTTTCTGCAAACTGACGAGCATTTCCACCATCGCGACTTCGACCTCTCGTCTGCAGATCGAAATCGGCTTCAATTCGTTATGTTTCTCATCACATGCGGTGGTCATCGTAGCCTCCGTTCTGCCATAGCAATGGGCAGCGTCAATTCGCCAATGGGTGGATATGGTAAGGGTTGCGTGCAAGCCTCGGCCTTATTACGCATCGACACAGGCGGCCTTAGCCTGCGCGCAACCCCTTCGCGTCCTTATTTGCCGATGTCCGGCCTCAGGAGCGTCTCGCATGAAGTTGAGCAGAGGAAACCCGCCGAATTCCTGTCGTAAGCCGACGCTCGCACAAAGCGCGCACGAATATTGCTCCGATAGTTCACGACCTATCCTCCTCTGCTTGCATATTTTGTTGTGATTATTGTCGTTTCACGTTGAGAGTGCTTTGAAACTGCCTGGCACTGGCAAGTGAGTATTTGGGCTTTCCGAACGTCCTTCGGGGAACTAACCCGTGCTCATTTAGATACAGGAACAGGACGCTATTGTCGTTATCGCCGCATCCCGAAAATTATCGGTCCGTCCATTTCTGCTCGTAATGGAATATGATAAGTAACTTATGCACGTAAGGCTTCAGTCGATTCGGTGTTATCGGATGGCTCGCGGACGTTTCAGCCGCGAAGTCGGTTTTTTGCTGTCAACAGCCCGGATCGGCTTATGCGCTGGGGGAATTGGATGGTTACGGAGTCTGGAGATGACCCCGCTGCTGGACGGGAATGGCCGGCCCACCTGGAGCGGCGGCGCTGGCCGCGCGAACCGTCCACGCAGAAAGAACACCGGGTGGACGTTCCGCCTGCATTGGTGCCCTTGCGATTTTCGACGCGAGACCTGCCGCCGAAAGAACAATTCCAGTCCTGGCGATCACACATGGCGCCGCTTATGGATGTCCATCTGCCGGACGGACAATCAGAGGACGACGGTTTTCTCGCAGAACAGACCGGCTGGCATCTCGGCGATATCCTCATCGTCCAGCAGCGCGCGCAGGCATGCAGCTATATCCGCGATCAGGCCATGCTGCGATCGAGCCCAATCGATCACTGGAACGTTGGCGTATTTCGCAGCGGCCGGGCCTGGACCGAGGCCAATCGCCATGTAACGGAGACCGGCCCGGGGGAGATATTTTTCAGGTCTCTAGGTTCTCCGTACCGTGGGCGGATGACCGATTCAGCCGCGGTGCTCGTCTTCCTGCCCTATGAACTGTTGACCCGTGATGCGGGTCTTCTGCAAAACGCCCACAACATCGCCCTCTCAGGCAGCCTCGCCGAATTGCTCGTCAGCTATATCGACGGCCTGGAAGCGAACCTGGGCAATTTGACGGTGGAGGAGGCGCCGCGGATCATACGGACGATCAGCGATATGGTCGTTGCATGCGCTGCATCGTCGGCAAGTTTGGATCGCGGTCAGGAACAGACCACTATGGGGCTCATGGAGCGGGCGCATCGCTATATTCACCTCAATCTTCATTCAGACAGCCTGACGCCTGATGTCATCTGCCGTGCGCTGGGCATCTCGCGAACCCGGCTCTACCAATTGTTTGAAACGAGCGGGGGCGTCTTCAACTACATTCGCAAACGTCGATTGCTGCAGGCATATGCGGATCTTACCAAGCCGACCGACAACAGGCCGATCTCGGAGATTGCCGAGGCCGCTGGCTTCGACGTTGCAGCCAATTTCACGCGCGCGTTCAGCCATGAATTCGGGCTCAGCCCGCGTGAAGTCAGAAAGACCATAGCAATTGAGCGCCCCGCCATCCCCGCAACACGTTCCATGCGGCGTTTTGGGACAACGATCGGCGATTGGCTAACAACGCTCGCACGTTGATGCGGTGGGCTAAGCTTTCTTCAACTCAGTCTGAGATCCACCCCAGGATACACTTCGGTCAGATGATGCATCGCCTTGCAAGGCAGGCGAGGCGGAACTCAAGGCATTCTTGAAGGTGAGTCCAGCCCCAGGAACCAGGCCCGAGGACATGCTGGAGTCATCTGCGCGAGACCCCGCCCGGTATTGGAACGATCGGGCAGCTTGATCATTTCAGCCGGTTCCCATGAACTCCGAGGCGGTCTCTCGGTAGCCGACCGGCGAGGGCGACTCGAGGTGTCGCGAGTCTCGGATTTAGTGGTCCGGCGTAAGGCGGTGAACCAGGGATCGTAGACGCGGCGCTCTTCGACGGAAGGGACGAGATGGAGAACGAGCCGCGATGATAGCAGTTTCTCCGTGGCGCATATCGATTAGTAAGACAGCTAGCCTTTTGAGGAATGCTTGGTGTCGCAATCGCAAACACTCAATGCCGGTTACGTATGCCGCACGAGGGAAAGGGCTCCATCTCCATCGATCTTGCCGGTGTTGAGTTACGCCTTCTGTTGGAGCGCGTCACCGATCACACCTTGCCGCGCGACCTCTCAGGCAAGATACCGATTGACGAACTCGGATTGCAGGATGGGCACGAACATCCGCTTTTCCTGACGGCAAGGCAGCGCGATCATTCCCGTGTCTGGACGTCGCCGATGTTCGTGACAGTCCGGTAGCTGAGACACACTGGTCAACTTGGGTGCGCCCCGCAAATACCAAGGCGATATAGCTAGCATCTTGTGACCTACCTTCTCGGCCGTTATACTGTTTTTGAAAAACAGTATAACACCGAGTCGGGTTTTGAAGTCCATCGACCTCATGTATCAGACGATGCTCGCCGAGCTAGGTCAGCGCTCGCTCGACGCCGCTTGGACGGCCGATTTCTCTCCGGAAGGTCGGTTCACCCCGGCGAAGATTAAAGGGCGCAAATATTGGTACTTCGACATCCCGGATGGACATGGTGGTACGAAGCGTCGTTATGTCGGTTCTGCTGATGATCCGGATATCACGCAGCGCGTAGCTAATCATAAGCGGGACAAGGACGATCTACGCGCTCGCAGACGCTTGGTAAATACCCTGACCCGCGAAGGCGGGATGATCGCCCCTGACGCCATGTCTGGCGACGTCGTCGAGGCACTTGCCGATGGCGGTCTTTTTCGGCTACGGGGTGTTCTGATCGGCACGGTTGCCTTTCAGTGCTATTCAGGACTTCTGGGCGTCCGCCTTCCCATGGCTGCTATCCTGACGGGGGATGCGGACATCGCCCAGGACTATGCCATCAGTCGAGAGGTTGAAGACAGTCTGCCTCCGATCATTGAGCTGCTGCAGGGCGTCGACGCCAGCTTCCGGCCAGTTCCACATCGATCGGGATCCGCGGCCTCGTCGGCGTTTCAGAATGCCGACGGCTACAGGGTTGAATTCCTGACGTCGAACCGTGGTTCGGATGACTACATTGACCAGCCGGCGAAGATGCCCGCCCTTGGTGGTGCCAGCGCCGATCCACTACGCTTTCTCGACTTCCTCATAAGGGAACCCGTCAGGACAATGCTGCTTCACCGAAGCGGTGTCCCAGTCGTCGTCCCTGATCCATCGCGGTATGCGGTCCACAAGCTCATAGTCGCCAGCCGCCGACACACCGACGGGCAGGAGTCCGCGAAGCGAGAGAAGGATGTTCGTCAAGCTGCGCTGCTCTTTGAAGCCTTGCAGCAGACAAGGCGATCTGCCGACTTGGCGCTCGTCTACAAGGAAGCATGGGAGCGCGGACCTGCGTGGCAAGAAGGTATTCGAACCGGGGCGGGAATGCTGCCGGCTCAAGATGCCGAGCGGTTCAACACGGTCCTGATCGAGGGGGCAAAGAAAAACCGTGAAGACATCGAGCTCCCGTTTGAGGAATAGGTATTCTGCTATTCGAAGAGTTGATTTAATTTATAAATGTGAAGACAAATATGGTGCCTGGAGTTCGAGTCCGCGCAAGACCACGCATCCGCTCCCGCGTCCCGCGCTGAAACTTGCTGCGATCTCAACGACAGGTTTGCGCCAATGCGGGACATTGCGGCCGGCGCGAAGCGCCCTAGTCTGCGATGTGCAAAAGTCCGGAAAACAAGTGCGACTTTAATCGTGAGTTTTGCTGCTGCCCCATAGCTAGATTAGGTTAGCCTTGGTGGGATCCATTGGGTATTTTTCTGGAGATGAAGCATGTTCACTCACGTCATGATTGGAAGCAACGATTTGGAGCGAGCCAGAAGCTTCTACGACGCCACATTCGCTGCATTGGGGGGGCAATCTCGGCGAGATGGATGCGCGAGGCAGGCTGATCTATGCCCACGACGGCGGTCGGCTGATGATTACCCAACCGATCGACGGCAAACCTGCAACCGCGGCTAACGGCGGGACTATCGGTATAGCCGTCGCGAGCCGCGACCATGTTCTCGCGTGGCATGCCGCCGGTACAGCGCATGGCGGCACGGCAATCGAGAGCCCGCCCGCAGAGCGTCCGAACGGGTCATTTGTCGCATACCTTCGCGATCCTGACGGAAATAAATTGACCGCGCGGTCTCAGCCGACGAGATGAAACAGCGTCATTCAGTGCTTGGTGGCCATAGTGATCGATGCTCAAGCGGCAAATAGGCTTGGGAATGTCTGCTTCGGGCGGACCTCGTCATGGCGGCATCGGGCTCCTAGCGGTCATCGAGCCACCGGTCGCCGTTGCTGCAAAAGCGGACACGACGCGGTGAAAACATGTCGCGCGTTTCTCGAATCGACCTCGAACGGCCGCGAAGGGCCCGAATGCGGCTTTAGGCCGAGGTCTCTTTCGCGCCCCCAAGCTTGACCTTTGCAGGCTCTCCAGCGAGTTCCGAACGCAAACGTTGCCGCAGACTGGCGCAGTTGAGCAGTATCCCGACGTCCTCGGGTGGTCGACTTGAGCTTCAGGGCTTCACAAACCGATATGCGAAGCGATCGGTCTCGCCCTTGATTAAGGGATCAAAGACCTTGATCGCGTGTGGATCGTTCCTGTTCGCGAGCAGGGTGCTTTCCCCATCCAGTACGAAGCCGGCATCCTCTACCTCCTCGCGCACGGAGGCAGGGTCGATGCGATGCAGTGACTGGGCATCACCTGTGCCGGCTCCGGCGGCGGCGGCGTGATCGACGATGACGTAGAATCCACCGGGCTTCAGCCGCTCGTAGACAGCTCGATTGAAGTCGGCCGCCGTCGCGCCCTTGGCCCGCATCAGCGCGGTGTGGAGATCGTGGTAGAACAGGTGCAGCCACAGGACATCAGCTGGCTGAGTGACGTCCGGCATTGCCACGAGGTCCGCTGAGACGGCTTCGACGTTTTCCAGGCCTGGCTCTTGCGCGAGCGTTCGCATGAGGCCGACCGGATCGTTCTTGAAGTGCGCGACTTCGGCCGGCACGAAGCTGGTGACTTGACCTTCGGGTCCGACGATGTCGGAGAACAGGCGCGTCCAGTCGCCGTCGCCTGGGTAAACGTCGATGACGGTGGCACCCGCATCAATGCGTGCGAACCGGATTAACTCGGATAGTTTGGATTGGTCGTACATCGGATCTCCTTTACGGTTGGGTATTTGACGAGCGCGCGGCACGCGAGACGGCGATCCGCGGCTCATTCACCTTCGGCGAAAGCTGATGGTTGCAGAAGACTTGCGCTACGTGGGCCCGGAAGCGTCCATCTGCGAGGCCCGGGCCAGCGCTTGCGTGTCGACATATTCCCGGATGCTGGCCAGTCTGCCGTCCCGGACCGTGATGGAAAAGATCCAGTCGTCCTCGAACGGCTTGTTCGTGATTTTGACCTTCCCGCTGGCGAAGCCGACGACGAGAACCCGGTCTCCTTGTGCGACAAACTCCCGGGGCTCCGTGGAGGTTTCCATCGACCTGGATGCCGTCTCCAGCAAATCTGCCAGCCCCGCGTGCCCCCGGTAGGTGCCGGCCAGCGGCCAGTCCTTGCCCGGAATGATCCACTCGAAATCTTCCGCGACCAGCGCCAGCAGAGCCTCCTTGTCGCCCCGGCCGATCGCAGTGAAGAAGTCCTTCACGGTCTGGATGTTTTTTTCAATACTCATGGGAACGTCTCCATCCGTACATCGTGGTCCTGTCGGCGGGGCTGTCGTTTTATCCGTCGAACTTGACCAGATTCTTGAAGATCAGATGACCCCAGCTCTTTCCGCGCGCCTGGACCAGCAGGCCGCCCTCCGACAGCCCGCCAAGCTTGATCGGCGCGAAGCCGAGATTTTCCGCGAGCGCGCCAATCTCGTCTGCGGCAGCGTCGTCGTCGCTCGCCAGGAACACAACTCGCCTGCCGCCATGCGCGGCTGGATCTTGGGCAAGGGAGGCGGCGATCAAATGGTTGAAGCCCTTGACCAGCCTTGCGCCAGAAAAGGCTTGCGCGACGGCCTTGGAAGAAGGCTGTTCTCCCAGCTCCTCAGGGGGCACGCCGTAGGCATTGGTCACATCGATGATGATCTTGCCATCCCAGTTGGAGAGCGCCCTTGCGACATCCGGGTGCGCCTCGAAGCGGACAGCCAAAAAGATGACGTCCGCCTTGACGGCCTCCGCCAGGGTTTTGGCTATGACCTTGGGCCCGATCGCGGCCGCATCAGCTGCAAAGCTTTCCGGGTCCC
This sequence comes from Rhizobium leguminosarum bv. trifolii WSM2297, assembly GCF_000271845.1. Next base: position 1,507,755 of record NZ_JH719393.1, read on the forward strand.
GCCTGGTTGCGACAGATACTTCGATGCCCTTGCGGGAAAACGCTTTGGCCAAAGCTCGGCCGATATTGCCTAAGCCAATAATTGCATAGCTCATAATGCTTCTCCGATCCTGTGTTGGCGCCGGTTCAGACCTGCGCCCAACCACCATCGACGGCGAGATCTATACCGGTGACGTAGGAGCTTTCATCGGAGGCAAGGAACGTGAGTGCAGCTGCGATTTCCTCTGGCTTGCCCCTGCGGCCCATTGGGATCTGTGACGCAAACTGGGCGACCGCCTCCTCGGCTTGCTCAGCGGTGAGGCCGGTCGTTGTCGCCAAGGCGGGAGTCTCGATCGCGCCGGGGCTCATCGTGTTGACGCGGATATTGCGATCCTTCAGCTCCTGGGTCCAGGACCGCGAGAAGCTGCGAACAGCCGCCTTGCTTGCTGCGTAGGCGCTGAACGCTGGCAGCCCCATCACATTCGAGACCGACGAGTTCAGAATGATCGAACCGCCGTCCTTGAAGAGAGGAAGGGCCTTCTGCACCGTAAAGAACAGACCCTTCACGTTCACATCGAAGGTCTGGTCAAAATGGGCCTCAGTCGCTGCCGCGAGCGGCGCGACCGTGCCTGCACCCGCGTTTGCGAAGAGAATGTCGATGTGACCATGTTTCTCCTTCACGGTGGCATAGAGCCGGTCCAGGTCTTCCAGGCGCGAGACGTCGCCCACTACTGTTGTCACGTTTTTCCCGATAAGGGCCGCGGCCTCTTGTAAGACTTTCTCGCGTCGCCCAATGATCACGACCTGCGCACTTTCTTCCACGAAACGCTTGGCTGTGGCCAAGCCAATCCCGCTGCTTCCGCCCGTGATGACGGCGATTTTACCTTCGAGTGGTTTCATAATATTTTGTCCTTCGTTGTGTGTGAGCTAGGCACGGAGCCGTGCCGGGGTCAGAGTTGGGCCAGGCCGCCATCGACGGCGACTTCGCTGGCGGTCATGAAGCTGCTGTCGTCCGACGCGAGGAAGGCGGCAGCCGCCGCGATCTCCGCCGGATCTGCCATGCGCTGGAGCGGAGTCATCGCGCCGTAGGCCTTCTGGCCGTCCTCTCCGAGCGCTTCCTTTGCAAGTTCTGTCGCCGTCGCGCCGGGCGACAGCACGTTGACCCGGATGCCTGTGCCCTTCAGGTCCTCCGCCCAGGTGCGCGCGAGATTGCGCACTGCCGCCTTGCTGGCGCTGTAGGCGGTGAAACCGGCGGCACCCGTGGTGCCGGCGCTCGATCCGGTGAGGATGATCGAACCGCCTGGACCCATCAGCGGCAACGCCTTCTGGACTGTGAAGATCGTGCCCTTCACATTGGTGTCGAAAGTATCTTGGATATGCTTAGCGGTGATCTGGCCGAGAGGAAGCGGGCTCCCGGCCCCGGCATTGGCGAAGATGACGTCAAGCGTTCCGCGCTCGGCATTCACCGCCGCGTAGAGCCGATCAAGGTCGTCCTCATCTGAGACCGAGCCCTTCACCGCGCGGGCGTTGGGGCCGAGCTCGGCCACAGCCGCATCGAGTGCTTGCTGCCGACGGCCGTAGATGAAGACGAAGGCACCCTCCTCGATGAAGCGCCTTGCAGCGGCGAGGCCGATACCGGTGGCGCCGCCCGTGATCACGGCGGTCTTTCCATTCAGTCTGGTCATGTCATGCATTCCTTGTGTCGCGTCTCGGGTCATCGCTTTGCGGAGACACCCTCCGATAGCCTCGATATGGGTTCGCCGGCGCCAGGCGGTGAGTGCGCAATCGCGCGTATCCGTGGTGCGAAAACGATCCACCTACGTGATTGAACGCAGCGACGATCGCGCGCGATCCATGGTAGCCTGGTCTTCGGAAGCCGCCCCATGCGGCGCGGGAATGGACCATGATCGACTGGGATGACGTTCGCTACTTTCTTGCCGCCGCGCGTGGCGGCTCAGTGCGGGCTGCCGCTAAACGTCTGGCCGTGAACCACGCGACCGTGCTGCGGCGCATTGCCCAGCTCGAGGATCGCCTCGGGGCGCAGATGTTCGAAAAGCTACCTTCGGGCTACCGCCTGACGGCCGCGGGCGAGGAGGTTCTGGAGTTCGCGAACCAGATGGAAGCCTCGTCGCACCAACTGGAGACGCGCGTCCTCGGGCGCGATCAGAGCGTACGCGGGCTTCTGCGGGTGACGCTGCCCCCGTTCCTTGCGACACACCTGCTCATGCCGGATATCGCCGATTTTGCCCGTCTGCATCCGGACATCGAGATGGAGATCGTATCGACCGGCGAGGTCGTGAATCTGACCAACCGGGAGGCGGATGTGGCGATCCGGATGGTCTCCAATCGCAAGACCCTGCCGCTCAATCTTCATGGCCTGAAAGGTCCGGATCTGCTTGCGGGTGTTTATATGTCCCGCGATAGACTGGCGGCGTGGCGTGCGGGTGCGCCGGATCCAATCCGGCCCATCGTCATCGGCGGTCAGGCTCTTCCGGACTGGGTCGACCAAGGGGAGGTTCGCGCTACAGGGGTTCCGTTCAGGACGCCGGACGCCGATGCGCAGATCGATGCGGCAAGGCAAGGGATAGGCATGACCAAACTGCCCTGTTTCGTCGGAGATGCCGATCACCTGCTGGCGAAAGTCCCGGGCATCGATTTGAAATCACCTGCGACGATCTGGCTTCTCACGCAGGGGGAGACACGCAAGACGAAGCGCGTGCGGCTTTTCACAGAGTTCATTTCCTACCGGCTCGCCGCGTATGCTCCGCTCCTCGCCGGGCGGTCCATAGACGCGGCTGAACGTCCCGTGCCAACGCCACAAATGGGCTAGAGAAATTGCTGTTGGATTGGCTTCTCAAGGGGACAGGCTGCGGAGCGGCCGCTCTGCGTGAAATCGAAGCGCATTGCGGAGGGAGGATCGAAATAGCAACAACAGGATCATTGGTTCGATTCCCTCCAACAGCACGAAACGGCGGGGCCACGTCGGACTCGTACCGAGTGCTGCGAGTCTTTCTCGCAACACCTGAGCGGGAACTTTGATCTTGCACGGATTTGGTTGGATTAGAGCGTTTCAGTTGCGGTATCCGTAGGACTGCAAAGCGATTTGCATGAGCGGGACAGCGAGAGAAGCACGTCCACATCTCCTAAAGCAGGACCTTGATGAACGCGGATATGATAGCCGCCTGGGCGGTGGAAAACGGATTCCTTGCGATCGATTCCAGGAATTATCGTCGCCATGACAATGAAGGCGTGATCACGATCGAGATAAAGAGGATGTCATTTCTCCTCATCGATGAGAGGCAAGGATTGCGACCGCGCCTCATATCGCGGTTGTTCAAAGACATACCCCTTACGAGCGGAAGCGGCCGCTTTCAGGTTCCTCTTCTTGACCGCTAATACGATCACTGAATCCTGACGCGGTGATCCCGCCGAGCCAATTCATCAAGGCGGGGGATCGTGGCCCGCGCCGATGAGGCCCTGCTCAAACGCTCAAAACTTTCAATATTTCTTCTTGCGAACGATCTTGTTGCCACGGGGCCCGCTTAAGACCGGTGTTCGGTCGCGATTTTCTCGAAGGAGAGCCCGCCAACGTTCCAAGCGATCGGGGACCAGGGCACCGCTTGAGACAGCGGCCTGAACCGCGCACCCGGGTTCGTGGGCATGTGTACAATCGCGAAACCGGCAAAGCGGCGCCAGTTCGGCTATTTCCGCAAAGAGAGTGTCTATACCGTTGGTGACATCACTTAGGTAGAGCGTTCTTATTCCCGGGGTATCTATGACCCAGCCGCCGCCTGAAATAGCATGCAGCGATCGCGCCGTAGTAGTGTGTCGACCCTGCGCGTCGTATTCGCGGATAGTCCCGGTTTTCTGCTTTGTGTCAGATTCAGGCCCAGTCATGGTGTTTACCAGTGTCGATTTTCCGACACCGGAGGATCCCACCAGCGCAACCGTCTGGCCAACACCGCACCAGGGCCTCAACAGGGCAACGGCGTCCGCGGAGCGCCCGTTCACGGCGATGACAGGCAAGTCACGCTGCAGAGTCTCGGCTTGCGCCTGGAACACGCCAGCATCGTCGGCGGTGTCAGCCTTCGTCAGTACGATCACCGGGTTGCTACCGGCTTGGTTGGCCATGATCAGGTAGCGTTCCAGCCGAGCAAGATTGAAATCTGCGTTGCACGAGGTCACAATGAGTAGGGAATCGACGTTGGCGGCAAGAAGTTGATGGCCACGTCCGCCTTCCGAGCGTCGTTGAAAGACGCTTTTTCGCTCGAGACGGCCGACAAGCATGTCGGTAAGCGGATCCACAAGAACCCAGTCGCCCACCGCGTAGTCAGCACTGTTGGAGTTGGCTGGAAGCGTCAGTCCGACGGGCCCCGTGACATCGATCGCCTCGATGCGCGCCCGGTGAACTGATGCGATCCGTCTGGGGACGAGGTGTGCTTCGCCGGTTTGGACCTGATCCGCGAAGAATTCAGACCACCCTAGCAGTTTCAGCGATGAAGAAAGGTTGGAACTGGTCAATTTTCGTTCCGCATTCGGTTAGGCTGCCATAAAGGATTTTAGATCATTTTCCAGGGCTTCTCGCCTACCTGCGTGGATGATCGCGTTTTGGCAACGAGGTTGCGTAAGCCGCAGCCTCGCCGGAATAGGGGAAATCATCTCCGAGCTGACAATCGCCGTTGTAGACCTTGAAGACCGGCCCATCAACTTCAACAATCTTATAACCGTTCACGTATTCAATCTTCGGTGTTTTCCAACCCATCAAGCTCTCCAGTCTGGTCCGAGATTTCTGTACTCTGAAAATGATGCCCGACAGTTCATGCTCAGCGGCCAGTGATCTATCGGGTGTTTAGCCATGGGACTAGCATGCCGGCTGCGGGCAGAGCTAGAGCCCTTTGGGGTTACGGCTATTCCAGCCGTCCTCGGCAAGACCAATCTTTTCCGCTGTGGAGGCGATCCGAAAAGGTGCCCGAGGCGGACTTGTCGTGTCCATCATTGTGCTCCAAGTGCGTTGAACCGAGCACGTAATTCTGCATTCTCTTCTTCCAGTTGCGTCAACCGGTCACGCAAGAGTGTTACCGCCGTCTCGATTTCCGGTTCGGTGTAGCAAGGCGTGATATGCTGCGGGCAATTCCAATCGAAGGCCTCCAGTCTGAGCCGCAAAATCCGCTCCGCCTTTGCTCGATAGCTGGCGTCGAAAACTATGTCCCGATTGAGCGTCTCGCTTCTCGTCGCGCTCGCCGCAGAACTCAAGCTCTCACCAAATCGCACTGCGCGACGCCTTAGCGTCCGGTACTTTTGTGGAAAAGGTCCGGGAGGATTTCATCGGCGGCGTTCGAAGCGGCGTCAATGGTACGCCGACGTTCTTCATCAACGGGGCGCGGCACGACGGCCCCTACGGCGGCGGCGCACTTTTATCGGCGATTAATGAGGCAATCCTCGCCGCCGCTTGAGCGATGCTCGTCGGCTGAGGACGGCGGTCGTCGATGCCTTATCGCTCTAATTGGCATCGCAATCAGATGCCCATCGCAAGGAACCATTCACATGATGTTAGCTGCCAGATTGTCCCAGCAGACTGTCACCTGACCACCGGTGCCGGGCGCCGAATTCATTCTGCTTCCTCTCCCAGTATGGTCACAGGCCGATCCCATTGGATGAGGACGACACAACCGGTGTCGCTCCAGACCGAGTGTTCGGTGCCAGATGCGTTGACCACATAACTGCCGCGGCCGTAGTCGCCCGTTTCGTCGGATTGAACGCCATCAAGGACGAGAATGGTCTCCAGCCCCTCATGCCGATGGCGGGGGACGCCGGCGCCGGCTTCGTATTTCAAGAGCGCGACGCCCGGCTGATCGCCCTCAAACGGTCGGATCCAGTGGATCGTCACCTGATCGCGGAAGGGGCCGAACTCCAGATCCCTCCAGCCACCCGAGGTCAGCAGTTCACGGGTGGTTTCAGGCATGGGCGATGCTTTCCAGGATGTCGTCGACATGGGCCGTCCAGCCGACGATCGCCCCCTGGGCGCGGATCATGGCGATTGCTGCGGCCTTGAACTCCGGAAAATAGCTTTCCGTCGCCTCCTCGGCGAGCAGGCATTCGTAACCGCGGTCGTTGGCCTCACGCATGGTTGTCTGCACGCAGACCTCGGTCGTGACGCCGGCAAAGACGAGCTGCGTGATGCCTTTCTGCTGCAGGATCGCATCGAGCTCGGTCGCGTAGAAGCCGCCCTTGCCGGGTTTTTCTATGACCGTTTCGCCTTTGATCGGAGCAAGCTCCGGCAAAATCCCGGTGCCGGGCTCGCCGGAGATGAGGATACGGCCCATGGGGCCTTTGTCGCCGATGCGAAGCGCGGGATTGCCACGGTTGCGTTTCGCCGACGGCAGATCCGAAAGATCGGGCCTGTGGCATTCCATCGTGTGGATGACCGGCAGCCCGGCATAACGGAAGCCCTGGATGAGCCGTTTGACGTCAGGCACAATCCGGGTGATTCGGCTGACGTCGTTGCCGAGACTGGCGCCAAAGCCGCCGGGCTCGGCAAAATCACGCTGCATGTCGATGACGATAAGCGCGAGCTGATCGTGCTTCACCGCAAAGGCGAAGGGTTCGGCTTTGATCTTCACCATCAGTGATGCCCTGCCATATGCGCGCCGATCACGCCGATATCGGCCGACCGTGCCGGTGTCTCGTAAACCAGCTTGCCTTCGGAAATGACGATGATCCGGTCGGACATTTCGAGCAACTCGTCCAGGTCCTCCGACAGCAGCAGCACGGCGGTGCCGGCATTGCGGGCGCGCATGATGCGGGCGCGAATTTCGGCGACGGCGGAGAAATCAAGGCCGAAGCAGGGATTGGAGACGATCAGCAGATCGACTTCTCCCGTCAGTTCACGGGCGAGCACGGCGCGCTGGACGTTGCCGCCTGATAGCGCCGCTATCGGCGAGGACGAAGACGCGGTCTTCACCTTGAAATCGGAGATCAGCGAGGTGGCGCTCTTCTTCATCCGGCCTTTGTTGAGCCAGATCGCATCCTTGCCATCCTCCTTCAGGTCGAAGGTGCGGAAGGCGAGATTCTCGCTGACGGTCATGCGCGGGGCGCAGGCATTCTGCAGCGGTTCCTCCGGAATGAAGCGGACATTGTTCCGGCGCGTTTCCGGCCGCGTGGCGCCATAGGCTTCGCCGTTCACGCTCACCATGCCCGTGACGGCGGGGCGCTGGCCGGCGAGGATTTCGGTCAGTTCCTTCTGGCCGTTTCCCGAAATGCCGGCAATGCCGACGATCTCGCCGGAGCGGACCGTCAGATTGTCGATCTCGATGGTCTTGAGGCCGGATCGATCCGGCGCCTTGACGCGCTCGACCTTCAGCACCGGTTTGGCCGTATCGCCGACCGCTACGCGGGTGTCGAGTTCGGCAAGCTTGACGTCGCCGATCATCATGGCTGCCATATCCGATGTCGAGAGGTCGCCGACCCTGCCGGACCCGACAAGCTTGCCGCGGCGCAGGATCGACACTGCGTCGGCGAATTTCGTCACCTCGTGAAATTTATGGCTGATCATTAGCACCGTCAGTTCGCCGCGTTCGGTCATGGCGCGAACCAGGCCGAGCATTTCATCGGCCTCGGCAGGCGTGAGCACCGACGTCGGCTCGTCGAGCACGAGGAAGCTGCGGCCGAGGTAGAGCTGTTTGACGATCTCCAGCTTCTGCTTTTCGCCGGCGGCAAGCTCGCTCACCGGCCGGTCGAGCGGAATCTGAAAGGGCATACGCTCCATGAAGGCCGCGAGGTCCTTGCGCTCCTTTGCCCAGTTGATGATGGCGGGCACTTCGGTGCGGCTGATGACAAGGTTTTCGGCGCCGGTCAGCGAAGGCACAAGGGTGAAATGCTGATAGACCATGCCGAGGCCATAGGTCGCCGCATCCTTCGGCGAGGCGACGGCGACTTCGCGGCCGTCGACCGAGAGCGAGCCAAAGGTCTGGTGATAGAAGCCCATGATGCATTTGACGAGGGTCGACTTGCCGGCGCCATTTTCGCCGAGAAGCGCATGGAAGGTGCCGGCCGGAATGTTGATCGAGACGTGGTCGAGCGCGGTGAAGCTGCCGAAACGCATGGTCATATCGAGCGTCTCGATGCCGACGGCCTTGCCAGCTTGCGGGAGAGGCGTATCGCGGACGGTGCTCACTTCATTGCTCCTTTTCGACGATGATGGCGACAGGACCGCCGCCGGGCGGCCCCTGGTGTTCGGCGCCGCCGGACACATAGAGATCGGTAATGCCGAAGATGCCCGCGAGAACGCCGCCGACGAAGGCACGGGCATGGCGGGTGCCGGCGATATCGGAGTCGTCGAGCATCGTGTGACGCCGGCCGCCGACCCTGCCGGACGGGTCCGGCTCGGCCTTGGCGAGAACCGCCGCCAGCCGGCTGTTTTCCGGCAGGCGTTCGCGGGCTTTCGTGACGGAGAGCGCGTCGATCGCATCCCGCATGACGGCGTGGTCGATCGACAACGGACCGGACCATTTTGCGCTCATGCCGAGGACGATGATCTCGTGATCGGTGAGTTCGACGCCGGCTGATGTCGAGGCGCAGCGGGAAAAGAGATCGAAACGTGTGCAGATGTCGGCATCGCCGATCGATGCCGCATCGACCTCGCCGAGTGCTACGGCGACGCCGAGAGCCGAAGCACCGCGCGAGAGGCCCATGGATTTCAGCGTGTCGCGGGTTGCGACCGTCCTGCCTGCGCCCTCGGCCTCGGCAATCCGGCGCGAGGTGAGCAGCGGGCACTTGATCTGCACGAAATGGACATCGGCGGGATCATCGATGCCGGCATCCTTCATCGCGGACCTCACGCCTTCGGCAACGAGCAGGATCTGTTCCCGCCGCCCGAGATGTTCAAAGGGCAGCGCGGGGGTACGCGACACACCAATGGCCAGCGCCCGTTCGCCCGGGACCTCTACGGTTTCACGCGCAAAAACCGTCCAATGCGGCGAGAGCGCACCTTCGGTGCCGCCGGACATGACGATCGAGACACCGTCGACGCCATGCCTGCCGAACAATGTCTCGAAGCTGCGCGTGGCATATCCGCGAGTAAAATCATTGACGCAGCCGTTGCCTTCCGTCTTGCCGAGAACGGCGACGACATTGTTGGCCGGAAGGCCGCCGGCAAAGAGCGCCTCGACGCCGGCGACGTCATCGGGGCCGTCGGCCGGCACGCGAAAGACATGGGCACGCAATGACGGCATCAGGGCAGCGCCTCGACCAGGGCCGCGGAATTGGAGACCGAGCCGAATACCCCGCCCTGCATCTTGACCATCTTGATGGCGGCGAGGTGATTGCCATAGTCGGTGGCGCCGCAGCAATCCTCGAGCAGCAGGCATTCGAAGCCGCGGTCGTTCGCCTCGCGCATGGTGGTGGAGACGCAGACATCGGTGGTGATACCGGTCAGGATGATGTTTTCGATGCGCTTCTGGCTGAGGATCAATTCCAGATCGGTGGCGCAGAAGGAGCCCTTGCCCGGTTTGTCGATGATCACCTCGCCCTCGATCGGGTAGAGCTCCGGGATGATGTCCCAGCCGGGCTCGCCACGGGTCAGGATGCGGCCGCAGGGACCGGGATCGCCGATGCCGGCGCCGATGCGCTGCGAGCGCCAGCGCTTGTTGGCCGGCAGGTCGGCGAGATCGGGGCGATGGCCTTCGCGCGTGTGGATGATGTGATAGCCCTTGGCGCGCATCATGGTCAGTACCTTCTTGATCGGCTCGATCGGCGCCTGGACCAGCGACAGGTCGTAGCCCATGTGATCGACATAGCCGCCCTTGCCGCAGAAATCCGTCTGCATGTCGATGATGATCAGCGCTGTATTCTCCGGCCTCAGATCGCCGTTATAGGGCCAGGGATAGGGGTCGGCGTTGATATAGTGCCCTTTGGTCTCGACCATCGCGTCCATCCTGTCTCTCCTATTCGCCAGCAAGTTTGAATGTCTCGCCATAGCGGCGCACCGGCCTGTCGAAGCCGCAGGACGTGCCGTCCGTCACCTTGACCTCGTCTTCCCAGGGCAGGCGATATCGCCCGGCGACGAGGTCGTGCATGTAGGTGTAGGGCGCGTCGCCGGCGCCGCCGGAAACGGCGACGTAGCCGCGATGGCCAAACTGATAGATGTTGTTCTCGACGCCCCATCCGCGGCGCGCCTCGCGCGCGAGGTCGGGTCGAACCTCGGCGGTAATGATCTCGTTGATGCGGCCCGATGTGCCATGGGCGATGATCGTGCCGTCGAAGTTGCAGATCATGCCTTCGCCCATGCTGTCGAAAGTGCCGTCCGTGCCGCACATGCAGACGCTGGCGGTGACCATAAGATTGCAGAAGGCGTTCGACTGGTTGGTGAACTTCCAGCTCTCGCGGATCGGCGCGGTATAACCGGCGGTGCGGATCATGATTTCGGCACCCTTATAGGCGCACTCGCGCGCCATCTCGGGGAACATGCCGTCATGGCAGATGATCAGCGCCAGCTTGGCGCCCTTCGGACCATCGATAACAGGGATGCCGAGATTACCGGGCTCCCAGGGCTCGACCGGCACCCAGGGGTGCATCTTGCGGTAATAGAGCTTCAACTCGCCGGTATCGTCGATGACGATGCCGGAATTATAGGGCATGCCGCCGGGATTGAGCTCCATGATCGAGAAGCAGCCCCAGATGCGGTTGTCGCGGCAGGCCTTCTTGAAGGCCGCGACCTCCGGGCCGTCGAGCGTGCACATGATTTCGGGATTGATGTCCATCGACAGGCCGTGCAGGGCATATTCCGGGAAGACAACCAGATCCATGCCCGGCTGGTTGCGCCGCGCTTTGCCGACCAGATCGACGATCACCTGGGTCTGCCTGTTGAGATCAGCTTTGGTGACGGTATTCGGCAATTGCAGCTGGACGAGGCCGATGCCGACACCATGCTCCGATTTGTTCAATCCGCCGAGGCCGTTCATGGCGTCTTTCCTTATTTATTTCGTCAGCGACAGCGCGCCCGGCGCGCCTGACAGCGAGCGGGTGGGCGAGGAGGTGGCGATCATGATCACGAGGGTGAGCACGTAAGGTGCGGCGTAGAAGAGGTAATAACCTTGGGTGACGCCGACCGATTGCAGTGCAGGACCAAGCGCACCGGCGCCGCCGAAAAGCAGGGCGGCGAGGAAGCAGCCGATCGGGTTCCAGCGAGCGAAGATGACGAGCGCCACGGCCATCAAGCCCTGGCCGGAGGAGATGCCCTCATTCCAGGAGCCGGGATAGTAGAGCGACAGATAAGCGCCGCCGATCGCCGCCAGCGAACCACCGACGGCGGTTGCGAGAAGGCGGACGAGATCCGGATCGATGCCCATGGCGCGCGCCGCATCGGTGCTGTCGCCGACAACGCGCAGGATCAGGCCGATGCGGGTGTTCTTGAAGGCCCAGCGAAGCACGAAGGCAAGCACCGCGCCGATCACGAAGAGCACGTTGATGTTCAGGGCCGCCTGGATCTGCGGCATATCAGACCAGAAGCCGAGCGGGATCGCCGGCAGATGCGGTGCGGCCGGCTGGATGAAGGACTTCCCGAGAAAGAAGGCAAGGCCGAGGCCGAACTGCATCATGGCGATGCCGATGGCGATGTCGTTGACCTTCGGCCATTTGCAGATCCAGCCGTGGACAAGGCCGAAGACCGCGCCCGTCGCCATGGCGGCAAGGACCCCAAGCCAGGGCGAATTGCTCATCACGGCGACCGCATAGGCTGTCATGGCGCCGAAGACCAATGTGCCTTCGAGGCCGAGATTGATGCGCCCGGAGCGCTCGGTGATCGTCTCGCCGAGGCTGACGAAGATAAAGGGTGTCGAAACGCGGATGGCGCCTGCAAGGATGGCGAGGGGCACGCCCCAGAGGCCGATACCTGTCTCTTCCATCAGAGGCTCCTTTTCCAGAGGTCGGGATTGAAGATCTTGAAGCGCCCGTAGAAGGTCTCGCAGAAGAGGATGACGATGAAGAGCGCGCCCTGAAGCACCAGCACCGTTGCATCCGGCAGACCCATGCGGCGCTGGATGAGGCCACCCGAGGCATCGATACCGCCGAGCAGGATCGCGACCGGGATGATCGCCAGCGGATTGTGCCTGGCGAGGAAGGCGACGAGGATGCCGGTATAACCATAACCTGCCGCGAGCGAGGCATTGGCGCTGCCCTGGACGGCTGCGACCTCGACCATGCCGGCAAGCCCGGCGAAGCTGCCGGCAATCGCCGTAAAGCCAGCGATCAAGCGACCGACGGGCAGGCCCTGGATTTGGGCGGCGCGGACATTGCCGCCGGCGATGCGGGCGGCGAAGCCAAAACTCGTCACCTCGATCAGGATCCAGGAGAGGATGCAGGCAACGATGCCGATGACGAGGCCCCAATGCACGTCCATGCCGGGAATGTTGCCGAGCATGTATTCCGGCGGCAGTGGTTTGGTCGACGGTTTGTTGAGGCTTGCGGGATCGCGCAGCAGCCCCTCGACGAACTGGTTCATTAGCGCAATGGCGATATAGGCAAGCAGCAACGAGGAGATGGTTTCGTTGACGCCGCGGTAATGGCGCAGGAAACCGGCAAGGCCGATCCAGATGCCGCCGATCACCATGGCGGCGATGCCCATCAGCATGAGCGCCACGAGCGGCGGAAGCGTGCCGACGATCGGCAAGGCGATCGCCGCCGCCGCAACGCCGCCCAGCACGACCGCTCCTTCCCCGCCGATGATGACGAGGCCGAGACGGGCGGGCAGGGCGACGCAGAGCGCCGTCAGGAGAAGGGGTGCGGCGCGGCTTAAACTGTTCTGGACGGAAAACCAGCTGCCGAAGCCGCCGGTATACATCAGCTGGAAGAGGGTGGCCGGCGACTTGCCAACCGCCAGGATGAAAAGGGAGAAGAGCGCCAGACCAATCAGGATGGCCGCAAGGCCGATGACAACAGGTTCGGCTCGCCGCGCGATCCATTCGAGAACCGGGCGCAACGAAAAAGCCTTTTCTGAAGCAATTGATATTGCGGGATCATTGGCCTCGACGGTCATGGCGCTTCTCCCTTTCCGGTTCAGGCCGTGGATCCGACGACGCCCTCGACCAGATAATCCATGCTTTCGAGCTCGATCGCACCTTCAGGATAGCTCTTGTCGGCGGTGACGACGGTGTTGCCCTTGTTGTCCTTCAGCGGTCCCTTGAACACCGAGAAGCCGCCCTTCATCATGTCCGCGTGGGTGGCTTCGAAGACCTTGCGCCCCTCCTCGGAAACGCCGGGGCCGAGCGCGCTCATTTTCACGAAGCCGTCCTTTAGGCCGCCGCGGACGAAGTTTCCGAGCTTTTCGCCGGCCTGCGCCTTCTTGACGAAGTCGCTGTAGACATTGCCCCAGGCCCATTCCGCGCCGGTCAGGTATTTCTCGGGCGCAAGCGGGCTCTGGTTGGCGTGGTAGCCGCAGACGAAGGCGCCACGGCCGGCGGCCGTCTCGACCACGACCTTGGGGCTATCGACGTGGCAGGTAATGACGTCGGCCCCCTGATCGGCCAAGGCGTTGGTGGCTTCGGCTTCCTTGACGGCGAGCGACCACTCGCCGGTGAAAATCACCTGGCAGGTGATGGCAGGATCGACCGAGCGGGCACCGAGCAGGAAGGCGTTGATATTCTGCAGCACCTGGGGAATCGGCTTGGCGGCAACGAAGCCGATCTTCTTGGTCTTCGTCGCATGGCCGGCGGCAATGCCGTTCAGATACTGGCCCTGATTGATGTAGCCAAAGTAGGATCCCGTATTGGCGGGATGCTTGCCTTCCTGCCAGAGGCCGCCGCAATGGCGGAACTGGATGTCAGGATATTTGGCGGCCATGGCGAGCATGTGGGGGTCGAAATAACCGAAGGAGGTCGGAAAGACCAACGTCGCCCCGTCGAGATTGATCATCGATTCCATCGTCTTCTGAACGTCCACCGTCTCTGGAACGTTCTCTTCTTCGACGACGGTAATGCCGGGCAACGCCTTGACGGCGGCAGCGCCCTCGGCATGCGCCTGGTTATAGCCATAGTCATCCTTGGGGCCGACATAGATGAAGCCAACGGTGAGAGCGGTCTGCGCAAATGCGGGCGAGGAAAGGAGACCGGGCGCCGTGCCGACGAGAGTGGCGGCGGCGGAAGCCTGGAGGAATTGGCGTCGATTCATAGAAAGGAGTCTGGTCATCGGAATGCTCCCCTGACGGCATTCTTGCCGTTTTCAATTGGTTACGGAAAAGTGTATGCAATGGTCATGCCAAATTTTATTCTATTGAATTTATGAAAGAAATCTTCGGGCACGCCAGCCGGGACGGAGAAGTGCATGCAATTTAATCTTCGGATTAGATCAAAAAATATGCAGCGCCTATAATTTTACCGAATATTTGCTTTGTGAGCTAAAGGGGCCGCGTGATTGAATAGTGAAAAATGCGAGTCTTTCAGCAAAATCAAAGATATATACTGAGGTTTGACTTTGTCTGCTCGAGCAGGCATGTGTATGCAATCGCAACAATGCAGAACCATTCCTTGAAGCAAGTCAGACGCAGAGAAATCATCAGGGCAGGGACGACCGTCGAGCAGATGGTGCGGGCGATCGCCGATATGATCGTCACCGGGCAGATGTTGCCTGGCGAGAAGCTTGATGAAGTCTCGCTGGCTGCCCGTTTCGAAGTATCGCGCACACCGGTGCGCGAGGCGCTCCGTGAACTCGGAGCGATGGGACTCGTCGACCGGGAGCCGAACCGCAGTGCTGTTGTCACCAATGTGAGCGAGACCTATCTGCATTCGATGTTCGAAGCGATGGCGGAACTCGAAGCGATCTGCGCCAGGCTCTCGGCTGAGCGAATGACTGTGGATGAGCGGCGCACGATGGAGCTGGAGCACAAGGCATCGATGAAGCTCGTCCATGCCGGCGCGCAAGAGGAGTATTCGGCGCACAACACGGAATTTCACACCCGCCTTTATCGCGGCGCGCATAATGATCATATCTTCGAGATGGTGACGCAGACGCGGGCACGGCTTGCCCCATTTCGACGGGCGCAATTTCGGCTGCCCGGCCGCTTGGCAAAGTCCTACGAGGAGCACGGCCAGATCGTGATCGCGATCATGCGAGCGAACGGTAGCGCTGCCGCGCGGGCAGCCTATTCCCATGTGGGGATGGTCAGCGATGCGAGCGCGGTGTTTGCAACAACCGGCGAGGCTAGCGCGCGAAGTACCTAGTCATGCGCGCGCGCTCCGTGACAACGAAAGCCACGGCGGCCACAACCACCCCGGCTGCCCTTTGCATCTACTCCGCAGCCTCAATGAAACGGTGGCGTTCGTAAAGGAACTTCAACACGGCTTCGCGGCATTTCAGATATGTCCAGTCGGAGGCGAGTTCGATGCGATGGCGAGGACGGGACATGGTCACATCGAGGACTTCGCCGATGCGGGCGGCCGGGCCGTTGGTCATCATCACGATCCGATCGGACAGCAGCACCGCCTCATCGACATCATGGGTGATCATCACCATCGTGTTGCCAAGCCGGGCATGGATCTCCATCACCGCGTCCTGAAGATGGGCGCGGGTCAGCGCATCGAGCGCGCCGAAGGGCTCGTCGAGCAGCAAGATCTTCGGCTCCATCGAAAGCGCGCGGGCAATGCCGACGCGCTGTTTCATACCCCCGGAAATTTCCGAAGGCCGCTTATCGCTCGCATGCGCCATCTGTACGAGATCGAGATTGGCCATGACCCACTCATGCCGCTCGGCCTTGGTCTTTGTTCTACCGAAGACCTTGGAGACGGCGAGATTGACGTTCTCGTAGACCGTCAGCCAGGGCAGCAGCGAGTGGTTCTGGAAGACGACCGCGCGTTCCGGACCCGGTTCGTTGACCTCGCGGTCCTCAAGCAGCACGGCGCCTGCGGAAACCGGGGTCAGGCCGGCAATCAGATTAAGCAGGGTGGATTTGCCACAGCCCGAATGGCCGATGATCGAGACGAATTCGCCCGCGGAAATCGTCAGGTTGATGTCCTTCAGGACTTCGGCGCGCACGCCGCTGCTATCGAAATGTTTGTCGATATGATCGAGCTTGAGATAGGCATTCATCGGGACGTTCCTTAATTGGCGGTGGCGCCGCGAGTGATAAGTTTGCCGAGTGCTGCCACCAACTTATCGAGGGCAAAGCCGACGATGCCGATATAGGCGAGCGCTACGATGATGTCCGGCAGGCGCGACGAGTTCCACGCGTCCCAGATGAAGAAGCCAATGCCGACGCCGCCGGTCAGCATTTCGGCTGCGACGATGGCGAGCCAGGATAGGCCGACGCCGATCCTGAGCCCCGTGAAGATGTAAGGCGCTGCAGAAGGCAGCATGATCTTCCAGAAAAACTCGAACTGATTGAGCCGCAGTACCTCGGCAACGTTGCGATAGTCCTGTGGGATATTGCGTACGCCGACGGCAGTGTTGATAATCACCGGCCAGATCGAGGTGATGAAGATGACAAAGATCGCCGAGGGGTTGGAATCCTGGAAGGCTGCGAGCGATAGCGGCAACCAGGCGAGCGGCGGAACCGTACGCAGCACCTGGAAGATCGGATCGAGACCGCGCATTGCCCAAACCGATTGGCCGATAATCGCCCCGATGATAACCCCGGTGACGGCGGCAAGGCCAAAGCCATAGAGCACGCGTTGCAGCGAAACGAGCACGCGCCAGCCAAGCCCGATATCCTGGGAGCCGTTGTTGAAGAACGGATAGGCGATCAGGTCGTAGCTATCCTGCCAGACCCGATGCGGCGAGGGCAAAGACGCATCCGGCGATGAACAGAGCACCTGCCAGACGAGCAGGATGAGTGCCATTACGACGGCTGGCGGAACGACGTTGCGAAACGCGGCGATTGCCGCACGACGAAAATCGATCCGTGATCCGTGCTTGGCGGAAAACGGCAGAACCTTTGCCGCCGGCTTGGCAGCGGCGGCAGTGGAGAGATTTTCTTTGTTTGCCAGGGCGGGCATCGACGTGCTCCTCACGGGAATGAAAGGCCGGCCCGCCGCTGGCGCGCCGGAGGCGAGATCACGAGACGGCCTTGATCGAAAGGCTGTCGAGATAGGCGGAGGGATTTTCGGGATCGAAAACCTTGCCGTCGAAGAAGGTCTCCTTGCCACGGGAGGACGATGCGGGGATGTCGGCTGCAGCAACACCGAGATCCTTGGCGGCCTCGCGCCAGATGTCCTCGCGGTTCACCTGGTTGACCAGCGCCTTGGTGTCGGTCGTCGCCGGCAGATTTCCCCAGCGGATATTTTCCGTCATGAACCAGGTGTCGTGGCTCTTGAACGGGTAGGAGGCACCGTCTTTCCAGAACTTCATGTAGAGGTCGGTGGCCTTGGCTTCGCGTCCGTTGCCATAATTGATGTCGCCCTTGAGGCGGCCGAGCACGTCCTTGGTCGGAACGTTGAACCATTGGCGCTTGCCGAGGATATCGGCCATCTCCGCTTTGTTATCCATGCTGTCGCACCACTGCTGAGCCTCCATGACAGCCATCAGCAGGGCCTTGGCAGCAATGGGATTCTTTTCGATCCACTCGGCGCGGAGCCCGAGCGCCTTTTCGGGATGACCCTTCCAGAGCTCGCCGGTGGTCGCCGCGGTGAAGCCGATGCCTTGGTTGACGAGCTGCTCGTTCCACGGCTCGCCCACACAGAAGACGTCCATGTTGCCAACCTTCATATTGGCAACCATCTGCGGCGGCGGCACGACGATGGTCGAAACGTCCTTGTTCGGGTCGATGCCACCGGCAGCGAGCCAGTAACGGATCCAGAGATCGTGGGTGCCGCCCGGGAAGGTCATGGCGGCCTTGATCTCCTTGCCTTCCGCCTTCTTTTTCTCGAAGGCGGCTTTCAGCTTGGAGGCATCGAGCTGCACGCCGGTCTCGGCATATTCCTTGGAGACGGAAATGCCCTGGCTGTCGAGGTTAAGCCGGGCGAGGATCGCCATCGGCACCGGCTTGTTGTTCTGTGTCACCTTGCCGGTATGCATGAGATAGGGGAGTGGCGAAAGAATATGGGCACCGTCGATACCATTGGCGGCACCGCCCAGCACCAGATTGTCGCGGGTCGCGCCCCAGGATGCCTGTTTGGCGACGTCCGTTTCCGGAAGGCCATGTTTGTCGAAAAAACCCTTTTCCTTAGCGATGATCAGCGGCGCGGAATCCGTCAGAGCGATAAAGCCGAGCTTGAGGCCTTTCACTTCAGGGCCCGCACCGGCTGCAAAAGCGCCGGACGGAAAGGCAGTCTTGACGGCGCCGATGAGGGCAGCCGTTGCGGTCGTCTTGAGCATGCTGCGGCGGGTTATGCCGATGGTGGAATTCTTCGTCATGTGCAGGTTCCCTCTGCTGGCCGAATTTGGACACAAAAAAACGCCGCCGGAATGCGTCCTCGGGAATGGAAGTATCCCGGATGGCAATCCTTGCGACGTCGGTGTCTTGTGTAAGCGCTTATGCCGCGCCTATCTGCAGCGGTCGTCGTTGACCGATGCAGACAGGAGGCTTGCAATCCGCGTGCCAAATTTCCAAAAGTCGAATAACCTCATGAACAGAAAGGAGAAATACTGGAAATTTTGAACTGCCCGTTTATTGGGCAGCGACAAAATATGCTAACCATTTATGCGTCTGTGGTTGCGCCTGGGTTTTAAACAGCGTTATATTTATGCACCGCACAAAGTTGCAACGTCGGAGAAGCTTGATTGGTTGGGAGTCGAAAAACCGCTATCAACCCATCCCCGCTCTCGTTTTCCCGCGTCGTGTTCGGCTTGAAGCAGGAGATCCGATGAAGAAGGTTTTCAATCCGCCCTCGGTCCGCCGTCCGTTCGGACATTATAATCATGGGTTACTTGTGCCGCCGGGCGCTTCGCTGCTCGTCACCTCAGGTCAACTCGGCATTGGTCTCGACGACGAGGTTCCGGAGGATATCGGCAAGCAGGCTGAGCTATGTTTCGAAGCGATCAATGCCATTCTTTCCGATGCGGAGATGAGTTTTGCGGACGTCATCCGCATTTCCGGGTTCGTGACGAATAGGGAGGACTTCCCGGCCTATATGGCGGTGCGCGATCGCTATACGCTCGACCCGAAACCCGTCTCGACCTTGATCATCGTCGGCGGGTTCACCCGACCGAATTTCCTCGTCGAAGTCGAGGTCACGGCCGCCAAACTGTTCTGATTTCCGCTGGCGCGATGCGCTTCAGAACCGTTCCATCGACCTCTCCACCTGCGCCAGAAACCTTGCCCGCGTTTCAGGCGTACAGTTGTTCATATCGTAATGAGCAAGAAAGGTGACGGGCCGCAGCGGGTTGATCTGTGCTCTCAGCACACGTTTGACGATCTTCTTCGGCGGGTTGCCGGCGGCAAAGGCGCGGAACGGCGTTGCGCCGTAGGTCAGCACGGCGGCAAGCTTGCTGATGTGGCGCAGCCGCGATTCCACCTTGCCGTCGACAAGTTCGAAGGAGACGCCGGGAAGCCAGACGCGGTCGAAATAACCTTTCAGTATCGCCGGGAAACCGAAATTCCAGATCGGGGTGACCAACACCAGCCCTTCGGCCTGCTTCAGCCGCTCGACATAGGGCTTCACCAGTTCGGTATTGCCGGGATAGTCGTGATAGGCGAGCCGGTCATGGCGGGACAACACGGGATCAAAGTTCTCGGCATAGAGGTCACAGCCATCCACTTCGTGCCCGGCCTGTTGAAGGCTTTCCAGCGTTTGTTTGTAAAGCGCCTTGCCGTAGCTCTCCTCGACCGGATGCGAATGCAGCACCAGAACCCTCATGAGGCTTCCATGACGCTCGCAAGGCCGGGGAAGAGATAGTTCTTGCCGGCATTGAAATCGAAGTCTGGGTTTTCCCAGGCGATCATCTTGCCGGGGTTGAGCAGCCCCTTCGGGTCGGTCTCGTGCTTGAAGGCGAGCTGCACCTTGTCGGTGCGCTTCATCCCGCCTTCCTCCAGTGTGTAACGGTGCGGGTTGAAGATCGGGCAGCCGTGGTCCTGATGGATCTTGATGATCTCCTCGAGACGCTCCTCGGTGGTATAGCGCACCAGCGGCAGGCCGGAGCATTGGATCTGCCCGTCGAACTTGATGAATTCGAGATGGCCCGGCACCTCGTCGCCGAATATCTCCACCATCTTGGCGACTTTTGCGACGTGATCCGGCCCCGGATACTGTACCTGCAGATAGGTGAAGCCAGGATCGACTTTCAGCGCGCGCAGCGTCGTATGATTCCAGGCAAGCTCATAGGCATGCGGAATGCCCTTCATGCTCTCGACCGTGTCTGAGCGGAAGATCACCTCGCCCTTATGGGCGGAGGTGAAGGCGAGGAAGGCATCCATCGAATGCGGGGCGATCATCAGCACCGCCACCGACTGTCCCTTGCGGATATAGGGCTTGTGACGGGTGAAATAGTCGTGCGGGATGGGGGCGGCGATCGGTGCGATCTCCTTGACGAGAATGCCGTTGCACTTGGCGAGCGCATCGCAAAAGCGCACGCAGGTCATGAAGTCGTCATAACCAACGAGCACGTCGACCCAGTCATAGGCGGGCGCCAGCGGCATTTCGATCTCGGTGATGATGCCGTTGGTGCCGTAGGCGTGGCTGACCTTCTGCAGGTCCCAGCCTGTGAGATCGAGCACGCGCGGCTCGGCCTCCATGGTGACGACGCGCAGGCGCAGGATATTGCCGAGATCGCGCAGTCCGCCCCAGGTGATCGAACCGACGCCGCCGGAGCCGCCGGCGATGAAGCCGCCGACGGTCGCCATTTGCGCCGTCGAGGGGTGAAACCGCAACTCCTGGCCGGAATGCGCCTTGGTTTGCTTGTCGAGCTGGGCAATGACGATGCCCGGCTCGCAGATCACCCGGCCAGGATGGATTTCCTTGATCTTGTCCATGGCGGCAAGGTTCAGCACTATGCCGCCGGAAAGCGGCATGGCCTGGCCGTAATTGCCGGTGCCGCCGCCGCGCGGGGTGACCGGCACGCCGTGCGCGAAGGCAACCTTCAGCGTCCGGATCACCTCTTCCTCGTTTTTCGGCGTGACGACGAGATCGGCCGTCACATTGTCGAGCTGCGCTTTCAGGATCGGCGAATACCAGTAGAAATCGCGGCTCTTTTGGCGCACGAGCGCCGGATTGTCTTCGATGGCGATGCCTTCGAGTTCTTGTCTGATCGTCTGATAATCCGGCATGTCAGGCTCCAACGGTGCTGTCGAGTTCACGATAGTCCGGCAGGCTGCGGTCGATCACCTTGCCGCGGCGAAGCACGACGCGGTCGGACTGCGGACGGGAAAGAAATTCGCTCCAGCGCCTGGCGCTGAAGAGCACGAGATCGGCCGCAGCGCCAACGGCAATGCGCCCCATATCCGGCCGGCCGAGAATATCGGCGGGCGAGGTGGTGACGACGCGCGCGGCCCTATCGAGGGGATGATCGAGATGCAGGATGCGCACCGCCTCGCGGAACACCTCGACCGGGTCGAGATCGCCATAGGCATAGAAGGGATCGCGCGTGTTATCAGAGGCAACAGCGGTGGCAACGCCGGCCGCGGCCAGTTCCTTGAACAGGGTGACACCGCGCCAGCGCGGTGTTCGGCCAGGATAGCGGTCCTGCAGATACATGTTGCACATCGGCAGCGAGACGATCGAGAGCCCGGCTTCTGCGACGAGCTCGACGGTGCGTTTTGCCGTCGCCTCGTCCTGGCGGGCGAGCGAGCAGCAATGGCCTGATGTGACCCTGCCGTCGAAGCGGTTGCGCAGCACGGCCCGCGCGATCGCCTTCAGTGTCTCGGCGGCAGGATCGTCGGTTTCGTCAACATGCAGGTCGACGTCGAGCCCGTTGTCGGCCGCCGCTCTGAACAGCGTGTCGAGCTGGCTATCGAGATCGGGGCTCATCCGGGTGACGCCGCCGATCAGCCCGCCCTTGTCTCGGACCACGCTGACGAGATCGGCGAAATAGGCCGTGTCCACCATGTCTTCCGTCGGGAAGAGCGCCACTGCCTGCAGCGCGATCCTGTCCTTCCAGACCTCGCGCAGGTCGGCGAAGACCTCGAAGGAAATGCGGTGTTGCGGCGCCAGCGAATCGAGATGGGTGCGGATCAGGCTGGTGCCGTGCGCATAGGCCGAGCGCAACGAGAATTCCATGCGCTTCCTGACATCGGCGGCCGACCAATGCGCTTCGCGGTCGGTGCGCACCGCCTCCAGCGCGCCCATGAAGGTGCCGTCCATATTGGCGTTGCGCGGCCAGATATGGCCCTTGTCGAGATGGGTATGCATATCGGCGAAGCAGGGCCAGACCATGCCGTCCTTCAGATCGGATCTGGCAAATTCCACCGGCGCTTCGCCCGGCGGCAGCACGGCGGAAACGATGCCGTCGGTGATGACGATATCGGCTTTGACCAGCCCTTCGACAGCGGGCGCGTCATAGCCTGCGACGGCAACGGCCGGCAGCGTTGCGTTGCTCAGCACGAAGCGGCCGGCGTTCGGCGGCGAGATGAAGGAATAAGTCATCAGTTTTCCCGTTTCAGGCTGCTCTCGTGCCAACGGTGCAGGGCGAGCCAGGAAATAAAGGAGGTGACGGCAAAGATTGCGACGCCGAGCAGGGAGAGCATCAAGAGCGCCGCAAAGAGCCGCGGAATGTTCAGCCGGTACTGCGCTTCGAGGAGCCGGAAAGCCAGACCGGAGCCGGCGCCGGCCGAACCCGCTGCAAATTCCGCGACGACGGCGGCAATCAGCGCAAGGCCGCCGCCGATCCGCAGCCCGGTCATGAAATAGGGCTGGGCCGCGGGCAGCTTGAGAAAAAGCAGCGTCTGCCAGCGGGAGGCGCCGTAGAGTTCGAAAAGGTTGATGAGGTTGTGGTCGACGCTCTTCAGCCCCTGGACCATATTCGAAAGGATCGGAAAAAAAGCGACGAGGAAGGCGCAAATCAGCAGCGCCACCTGCGTCGACGGCGCATAGATCAGGATCAGCGGCGAGATCGCCACGATCGGCGTCACCTGCAGGATGACGGCAAGCGGATAGAAGGCGAGTTCGATCCAGCGCGACTGCACGAGGAAGATCGCAAAACCGACGCCGCCGACAAGCGCCAGCATCAGCGACAGGAAGGTGATCTTGGTGGTGACCCAGAGGGCAGGGGCAAGCGTGCCCCAATCGGTCACGAAGGCGCTGGCGACGGCCGCCGGCCCGGGCAGGATATAGGGCGGCACGCCGGATAGTTTCACATAGGCGTACCAGACCAGGATCAGCAGGGCGATGACCAAGAAAGGGATGGAAATGCGCAGGGCCAGATCGCGGCGCGCTGCGCTGGCAGTGCCTTGAAGGGGTGGCGGCTGTGCATTGGTTTCGTCGCTCATTAATGGTCTCCCGCCGAGTTGATCGCCCCGATCAGCGAATACGAGACGGTCTCGCAGGCCTTCCGGTATTCTTCCGAGCTGCGGTAATGCGCGTCGCGTTCGAGGCTGGTGGTCAGCGGAACGTCGGCATGCACGCGGCCCGGCCTTGCCTTCATCACGACGATGCGGCTCGAGAGATAGGCGGACTCGAAGACTGAATGGGTGACGAAGATCACCGTGATGCCGGTTGTCTTCCAGAGCCGCAGCACGTCGTCGTTCAATTTCTGCCGGCTGATCTCGTCGAGTGCCGCGAAGGGCTCGTCCATCAGCAGCAGCTTCGGTTTCGTCACCAGCGCGCGGGCAATCGAGACGCGCATCTTCATGCCGCCGGACAGTTCGCGCGGATAGGCCCTGGCGAAATCCTGAAGGCCGACGGTCGTCAGGACTTCCATGATTTGGTCACGCGCCGCTGCTTTGGAAACGCGCCTGAGCCTCAGCGGCAGGTGGACATTGTCGAAGACGTTTTTCCACGGCATCAGCGTCGGCTCCTGGAAGACGAAGCCGATATCGCCTTCCGGCAGGCCGCTGGAATTGATGCGTGAACTCGGCCAGTCGATCGCGCCGGACGTGACGTCACCGAGACCGGCAATGATGCGTAGCGCCGTCGACTTGCCGCAGCCGGAAGGGCCGAGCAGGCTGACGAACTCGCCGCTTTCGACGGTGAGCGACATATTCGAAAGCGCCACCGTTCCGCTGGAAAAGACCTTCGAGACCTCGCGCATGACGACCAGCGGTCGCTTGCGTGTCTCTTGCGGGGATAGGGCCTGGGCTTCTGCTAAGGGCATTGCCTGTCTCGTTCACCAGGGGAGGATGCGATCCGCCGCATCTGCGGCGGACCTCGGAGGCGTCTGGCCTACTTCTTCAGCGCAACGCCGGTGTTCTTGCAGACGAATTTCGTCGTGAACGCCTTGGTGTAATCCGTCTCCGGCTTGAACACCTTGATACCAACCATTTCGGTGAAGAACGCCTTGTAATGCGCATCGGTGATGCAGCCGATGCCCTTGTCGAGGCTGTCGCCCGATTCGATGATGCCGTATTCCTTCATCTTGGCGATGGAGTAGGCGATCTGGCCATCGGTCATCTCGGGATTGTCCTTCTTGATCAGCGCGTTCGCCTTGCTGTTGTCACCGTAGAGATAGTTGTACCAACCCTCGATCGAGGCATCGACGAAGCGCTGGACGACGTCGGGCTTGCTGTCGATCATCGCCTGCGTGGTGGTGATCATCGTCGAATAGGGGGAATAGCCGTTATCGGCGAGCAGGAAGACTTTCGGCTCGAAGCCGGCCTGCTTCTGGATCTCGTAGGGCTCGGAGGTGAGGTAGCCTTGCTGCGCCGACCCCTTGTCGGCGAGGAACGGCGCCGGGCTGAAATTATAGGGCTTGTACTGCTCGTCCTTGAAGCCCTTGAAGTTTGCCTTCATCCACTCGAAATAGGTGAGATAGCCGTCCTTGCCGAGAAACAGCGTCTTGAGCTTGGCGAGATCTTCGAATTCGTCGATGCCGGCATCGGGGTGGGCGATCAGCACCTGCGGGTCCTTCTGGAAGATCGCCGCGACGTCGACCAGCGGAATGCCCTGTTCGACGGCTGCGATTTCGCCCTGCGGCCCACCCATGTAGAAATCGATTTTTCCGGAGATCAGCAGCGCGCTGTTGGCGGCGTTGGGGCCGCCCTGGACGATGGTAACGTCGAGGCCGTGTTTGGCATAGGTGCCGTCGGCGACCGCCTGGTAGAAGCCGCCATGCTCGGCCTGCGCCAGCCAGTTCGTGCCATAGCTTACCTTGTCTGCCGCCTGCGCCGAGACGGCAGCGCCAAGGCCGATACCAAGGCTGACGACTGCGGAAAAGACCGTATTCTTTTGTGCAATGCGCATGATCAGCGTTCCCCTTCTGAGTTCGCGACGCCTGTGGCAACGTCGGATTTTCTTCATAGGACCGATTGCTTTGCTCTTTGAAAAGCATCAAATTTCGTGCGCAATGATGCCTTTTCGGCATCTCAAGCGAAGCCTGTGCCTAATTTGTGCTTTGTGCTGTATTTTTATGCAAAGAGGTCGCGATGCTGCATTCCAGAAAGCTTCTCTACATCAATGAGATCGCCCGCGCCGGCTCGATCCGCAAGGCGGCGGCGCGGCTGAATGTGGCGTCTTCGGCGATCAACCGCCAGATTTTGGCGCTGGAGGAGGAAATCGGCGCGCCGCTCTTCGAGCGCCTGCCGCGCGGCCTGCGCCTGACGGCGGCGGGTGAACTCTGCATCGAGCATATTCGCGAGGTGCTGAAGAATTACGAGCGGCTGGAGGGCCGCATTCGCAGCCTCAAGACGCAACAGGCCGGCAAGATCCGCCTGGTGACGACGGTGGGCCTGGCCGCCGGTCCGCTACCTGAGATCATCGCCCGGTTCCAGTCGGAGCATCCGCGCGTCTTCATGCAGCTGCGCAATGATGCGGGGACGATGACGGTCAATCCGGTGCTGTCGGGCGAGGTGGATATCGGCTTGGGTTTCAATATTCCGGCAACGCCTGGCATCCGCACGCTCGGCAATTTCGACATCCCGATCGGCGTTGTGCTGCCTCCCGGCCACCCGCTGATTGCTTCGGGTCCGATCAACCTGGCCGATATCGTCCAGGAGCGCCTGGTATTGGCGCAGCAAGGCACCAGCCTGCGCGACGTGATCAATCTGGCGATGGCGCGCCTCGACGTGCACATCGAGCCTGTGCTGGAAACCAATGCAGCGGAGATGCTAAAGAAGCTGGTTAAAGCGGGGGCCGGGGTGACGATGCTGAACCCGCTCGACGTGATCACCGAATGCCGGCAGGGCGAGCTGGTCTTCCGGCCGATCGCCGAGCCGCATGCGCGCCACCAGACGATGAAGCTTTTCGCCCGCGCGCGCACCCCGCTCGATTCCGCCACCAGCCTGTTCGTCGAGTATCTCCTGGCGGAGTTGGCCGGCCTGGTGCAGGAACTGCAGGCAAAGGGGCATATCGCGATGGAAAAGTCCGTCGCGGTCTGAGCCCTTTTGCGGACTGGCCTATTTCGAATAAAGATTGGAAAGCGGATAGCGTTTCAGGTCGTGGAGCAGCTCGACGAAACCCTTGACCTGGTGGCGGCAGATCGCTTCACCCTTTTCGACAGTCCCGAGCGAAGCGTTGCCGACGACGCCGTTCGCATTGAGGTCATGGGCGATCCAGGCGAGCGAATGAGGGGGCAGCGGCTGAATGTATTTTGATTGTTCACGCATCCATTCCGCCTTGGACGTGAAGTTCTCCGCCTTGTCCATCCGCACCAGGTCTGGGCGAAAATAGAGCATCAGCGACGTTTCCACCTCGCCGCCATGGATGCCGTATTTCATCTCATGCTCGCCGATCATGCCTTCGGGATGGCCGAAGCGGCCCCATTGCGTCGACACGACCGCCATCTGGTAACGCACACGCAGCTCACGCGCCACGATGCTCATGATATCGACATTGCCGCCATGCGAATTGACGATCACCATCTTGCGGATGCCGGCTTCGGCAACCTTGGCGCCGATCGCGGTCCAGACCGGAATGAGCAGCTCCGCGGAGAGGGACAGCGTGCCGGGCCCGTAGATATGTTCGTTGGCCTTGCCAATCTCCTGTGTCGGCAGGACCAGAAAATCGAGGTCGACCGGCTTCTGCTTTCGCAACTCGGCCAGCATGCCGTTGGCGATCGCCACGTCGGTGGCGATCGGTAGGTGCGGGCCGTGCTGTTCCGTCGAGGCGATCGGCAGGATGGCGATGGTGGTGTCGGGCGAGAGTCCGGCGAAGTCGGAGCTATTCAGTTCGTTCCAGTAGAATGGCATTGCCATCGCTGCGCCTCGCGTTGCTCATCACGCAGGAGTAGGGAAAATTATTGCGCGCGAAA
Source organism: Rhizobium leguminosarum bv. trifolii WSM2297 (assembly GCF_000271845.1). The sequence goes on from NZ_JH719393.1 coordinate 1,534,988, forward strand.
AGCATCAATTTGCGCCCATACCGATGCCTTTTAGCGTCTGGTAAAGCAGCTGTCGTCCGCTCAAGGCGCGGCTCATCGAAAGCGCAGCAGACACGCCGGTTATCGCGAGTGCTTCCCCGCCCATATCGCGCCGGACCTGGCAATCAGCCCCCTGAGAATGAGCTGCATTGTCATTGGCAAAAGTTTCTGCATCCCATCTCCCTTCAGGCTATCGGACTGCTGGCGCTGATATAGTTGCGCCAGCCACCGAACTCGGTGATCTCTCGCCCACCGGCGACGGCATGACCCTCGCAAAGAAATCCCGTAAGGCAACTCCCATCGTTCAGGGTGATCTTACCCACGCCAAGCGGCGCCGGAATGTTCTGAACGAAACTTGCGAATGCCGTCGGTGGGAGCGCCCAGACTTCGATTTCCACGCCATTGCCCGTAAAGCCCGGATCGCGAACCAACCCCGGTTTGGGCGGGACGGTGCCATGGAGGGCAAAAAGCCGATAGCTGCCATCCGTCCGAGCTGTTTTCAACCTATATCCGCCCGCGCGCGTCAGCTCGTGGTTCAGCGGCATATCCGTCAGATGCGCGCCGACAACCACGATCGGCATGAAGTCATCGGCGGGAGGTTTAACGCGGCTTGCCTCCGGCAAGGCGACCTTGCGGTCCTTACCCATGCCGGCATTCGCCGCCCGGTGCATGGCATCGGCGAAGGGGGCAAGCGCGTCATCGGTGAAGGCGGGACCGATCAGGGTCACGCCGGCCGGGAGATGACCGTTGGCGTCGAAGCCGATCGGAACGGCGATCGCCGCGCAATCGAGCAGATTGACGAAATTGGTGTAGCGGCCGAAATGACCGTTTTTCACAATCGGATCCGCCATCATTTCTTCGACCGTGTAGGTGGTCGGCGAGGTGGGCAGCATCAGGATATCGACCTTTTCCCATTCCTTCCCGGTCTTTTGACGCAGCGCTTCGAGCTTGTACCGGCCTTCGAAAGCGGCGACCGCGTCATAGGCTTTCGCGCCCTCGATGATGATGCGAACCGTCGGGTCGAAGTCGGCGGCATTGGTGGCAAGGAAATCCTTCACCGCCGCCAGCCGTTCGGCGACCCAGGGGCCGTTGTAGAGCAGCTCTGCCGCCTGCCGGAACGGCGCGTAGTCGAAGGGAACGATCGTGGCGCCGAGTGCGCGCGCTCTTTCGATCGCGGCGTCATAGAGAGCCTCGACGTGGCTGTTGCCGAAGAATTCCCGTTCTGCTCCGTCGAGCACACCGATCCGCAAACCTGAGACGGGCAGGCAGGAGGCAACCGCCTTGCGCGAAAACGGATCGGCGGCATCGTAGCCCTCCATCACCTTGCGGATCGCGACGCCGTCACCCACCGTTGCAGCAAAGACGGTGACGACATCAACGCTGCGGCATGCAGGCACGACGCCGACATTCGGCACCAGTCCCGGTGTCGGCTTGATGCCGACGAGATTGTTGAAGGCAGCCGGTACGCGTCCGGAGCCCGCCGTGTCTGTGCCGAGCGCGAAGCTTGCCAGGCCCGAGGCGACGGCAACCGCCGAGCCGGAACTCGAGCCGCCCGACACATAGTTCCTGTCGAAGACCGAGCGCGGCGCGCCATGAGGCGAGCGCGTGCCGTTGAGGCCGGTCGCAAACTGATCGAGGTTGGTCTTCCCGATCACGATCGCGCCTGCAGCCCGCAGTCTTGCAACGACGGTTGCGTCACTCTCGGGATCATAGGCGAAAGCGGGGCACGCGGCCGTGCTCGGCAGCCCCTCCACATCGATATTGTCCTTGACGGCGAAAGGAATGCCCCAGAGCGGCAGGCTGTTCGGCTCAGGTGCCCGCTCCATCAGCGCGCGTGCTTCGGCCCGCAGTGCTTCATCAGGCGTCGGCGTGATGAAGATTGCAGGATCCTCCGAGGCTGCGCGACGGACAATGATGGTCTCGACAAGGTCGAGCGGGGTTTGGCCGGTAGAATAGGCTGCGCGAAGGCTGGTGAGATCAAGAATGGTCGGCAGCATGGTTCAGCATTCCTCCAGAACAACAATGATATCGCCCGCTTTGACATTGCGTCCGGGGCCGGCGCGCAGGTCGCGGACGCGGCCAGCCGCATGTGCGGTGACGTTGATTTCCATCTTCATGGATTCGATAATGGCAAGCGTGTCGCCGGCTGCAACCGGTGCCCCCGGCTCCACCAGCAGTTTCCAGATATTGCCGGGCACGGCGCTGGCAACACCGAAGCAGCCTTCCGGGATATCTCCATCCGGACTTTCGCCCGTGCCCTCGTCGGTAATGAAACTATCGAGACCAGCCTCCTTCCAGCGCTGGCGTTCGGCCTCGAAGGCCGCCTGTTGTCTTGCCTTGAAGGCCCGGATCGAGGCCGAATTAGCCTGTAACTCTCTCTCATAGGCGGCATAAGAGAATTCCGCCTCCTCGATCCGGACGGGATAGCCGCCATGGGGGAAGGCACTGCGGGCTTCCGCCAGTTCCTGGTGGCTGACCGGGAAGAAGCGGATCTGATCGAAGAAATCGAGCAGCCACGGTTTGTCCTTGGCGAAGACCGGCGTCTGCCGCCATGTATTCCATACCTGAATAGTGCGGCCGAAGAGCTGGTAGCCCCCAGGGCCTTCCATGCCGTAGATACACATATAGGCCCCACCGATGCCGACGGCATTTTCAGGCGTCCACGTGCGGGCCGGATTGTACTTCGTCGTTACCAACCGATGGCGCGGATCGACCGGCGTCGCGACCGGTGCGCCGAGATAGACGTCGCCGAGGCCGAGCACGAGGTAGCTCGCATCGAAGACGACGTCCCGCACGGCCTGCTCGTCTGCCAGCCCGTTGATGCGGCGGATGAACTCGATGTTGTCAGGGCACCAGGGCGCGTTCGGCCGCACGAGTTCCTGATATTTGCGCATGGCAAGTTCCGCATCGGGATCGTTCCAGGAAAGCGGCAGGTGCACGATGCGGCTCGGTACCTTGACTTCCTGGGCTGCCGGCAGGTTCGCCTCGATTTCGGCCAGCAGGCCGAGCAGGCGGTTGCGGGTCAAGGCCGTGCCATCGTAGTGAATCTGCAGCGAGCGGATGCCAGGGGTGAGATCGATCACGCCGGGCAGACGCGCCTGCGAGACGGCCTGCATCAAAAGATGCACCCGCAGCCGCAGAGCGATATCGAGCGTCATCGGCCCGTATTCGACCAGCAGATTGTCATCGCCCTGCCGGCGGTAGACGACCGAGACAGGGCCGTCATCGCGCTTGCCGACAATCGGCGACCCCGCTTCTTCCTTCCCCCGATGCACGACCGGGCCGGCCACCGGATCTTCGGGCCGCGCGACGGGACGGAAGCGAATGCGATCACCCGGCTTGAACTGGCCCATCTTCCACTGCTCGTCGCGGGCAATCACCGCTGGGCAGACAAAGCCCCCGAGGCTCGGCCCGTCCGGTCCGAGGATGATCGGCATGTCGCCGGTAAAGTCGATCGCGCCGATCGCATAAGCGTTGTCATGCAGGTTGGAGGGATGAAGACCGGCCTCGCCCCCATCACTTCGCGCCCATTTCGGTGCCGGACCGATGAGACGAACGCCGGTGCGCGCGCTGTTGAAATGCACCTCGTAGTCCGTCGAAAACAGGGCCTCGATATCGCCGTCCTGGAAAAAATCTGGCGCGCCATGCGGACCGTAGACGACGCCGACCTCCCATTCACGCGTCAGTTTCGGCGGCTCTGTCGCCGGCTTCGCCGGTTCTGCGGCGGCATGACGGGCAAGATGCAGCACATGGCCGGTCTTCAGCGTGCCGGTGGCATTGCCGCCGAATTGGCCGAGCCCGAAGGTGGCGCGCGAGCCGAGCACGACGGGGGCGGCAAAACCGCCCGCCACGGCGAGGTAAGCCCGCTGCCCTGGCCCGTCGATGCTACCGATCGACAGGGTCTGGCCGGCGCGGATGGTGACGGGCTCACCGTGAGGCAGCTTCACGCCGTCGGCGCTCATCGCCATGCTGGCGCCGGCAAGCGCAACCACTGTGTCGGTATGGAATTTAAGCAGCGGTCCGGAGACCGTCAGCTCCAGTGCCGCGACCATGTCGCCGTTGCCGACGAGACGGTTGGCATGACGGAACGAGCGCTCGTCCATCGGACCGCTCGGCGGCACGCCGACATGCCAGAGGCCAAGCCTGCCCGGCAATTCCTGAATGCTCGACTGCGCGCCCGGGGCGATCACCTCGATAACGTCCGGCACGAAGGAAAAGTCCCGCAGCGCGGTCGTCGCCACCTTACCGCTGGCAAGAAGTTCGGAGCTGGCGATGGCGCGCAAATAATCGAGATTGGTCTCGATGCCCGATATCAATGTGCCGGAGAGTGCTGCCTTCAGCTTCTCGATTGCCGCCGGACGATCCTCCGCGGAAACGATCAGCTTGGCGAGCATCGGATCGTAGAAAGGCGTTACCTCCGTGCCGGTCTCGATCCAGCCGTCGAGACGGACATCTTCAGGGAAGACAACCTCCGTCAGCAGGCCGGCGCTCGGACGGAAGTCGGCATGCGGCATCTCGGCATAGACGCGCACTTCGATCGCCGCCCCTTTCGGCTGCAGCGCCTCAGTGCCCGAAAGCACGTCCTCGCCGGCGGCCTGGCGGATCATCCACTCGACCAGATCGATCCCGAACACCGCTTCGGTGACGGGATGTTCGACCTGCAGGCGTGTGTTCACCTCGAGGAAGTAGAATTCCTCACGTACGGGATCATAGATGAATTCGACGGTGCCGGCGGATTCGTAGGAGACCGCCGAGCCGAGGTCGACGGCCGCCTTGTGCAGGCGGGCGCGGATTGCGGCTGAAAGACCGGGGGCGGGGGTCTCCTCGACCACCTTCTGGTTCCGCCGCTGCAGTGAGCAGTCGCGCTCGCCGAGCGCGATGACCTTGCCTTTGCCATTGCCAAAGATCTGCACCTCGACATGCCTTGCATCGGCGACAAAACGCTCGATATAAACACGCGCATCGCCGAAGCTTGCCCGCGCGGTGCGCTGCACGCTTTCGAAGCACGCCTTCAGGCCTTCGGCATCGACGCATAGCTGCATGCCGATGCCGCCGCCGCCGGCCGTGCTTTTCAGCATCACGGGATAGCCGATCGTTTCGGCCGCAGCGAGTGCTTCCTCGGCGCTCGACAGCAGGCTCGTGCCGGGCAGCAAAGGCACGCCGCTCGCGTTGGCAAGCTCGCGCGCCGTATGCTTCAGGCCGAAGGCAGATAGGTGCTCAGGCCGCGGCCCGATGAAGGCGATGCCTTCGGCGGCAAGCCGCTCGGCAAAGCCGATATTTTCAGACAGGAAGCCGTAGCCCGGATGTACTGCCTCGGCCCCTGTTGCCCTGCAGGCGGCAATGACCGCATCAACATTGAGATAGCTTTCATTGGCGGGCGCCGGGCCGAGCCGCACCGCTTCATCCGCCATCATCGCAGGTCTCGCGAAACGGTCGGCATCGGAATAGACGGCGATCGAGGAAATGCCCATGCTCTTCAGGGTCTTGATGACCCGGATGGCGATTTCGCCCCGGTTGGCGATCAGGACTTTCTTGAACATGCTCAGTCCTCGCCATCCCAAATCAACACCCGGATCGGCGTCGGATCAAAACCGTTGCACGGGTTGTTGATCTGCGGGCAATTAGAGATGACGCAGAGCACGTCCATCTCGGCGACGAGCTCGACATAGTCGCCCGGCGCGGAGATGCCGTCGACGATGGTCATTTCGCCATTCGGCTTGATCGGAACATTCATGAAGAAGTTGATGTTCGGCACGATGTCGCGTTTGCCCATGCCGTGCTTGCTGATCTCGAGGACGAAGTTGTCGCGGCAGGCATGCAGGTATTTCGTGCCATGGCCGAAACGCACCGTGTTGCTCTCGCAGGAGCAGGCGCCGGCGGAGGTGTCATGGCGGCCGCAGCTGTTGGCCGTCATGGTCAGCATGACATTGCCTTCGTTCGACATGATCTTCGTGCCAATGCCGATATAGGCGGCACCCTGCATGCGCATCGTATCCTGATTGGAATAGCGCTCGGAAAAACCGTCGGCACGGTAGAAGAGCGTGTCGATCGCCTGCTGGCCAAGACTGTCTTCGATGCGGATCGTCTGGCCCTTGCGCACGATACCGGACCACGGGGCTTCGGCCGCGATGAAATGGTCCTGCACGGCATTTTGCAGGTTACGGGCAGGGGAGGTCTGGATGAAATCGGACATCGTCTTTTCCTCAGGCCTGCATCAGGGCGTTGTTCTCGAAACCGCGCACGGCTTCGGCCGTTGCCGTACGGCAAAGATCATCGGCAGCCGCACTTGCCGCCTTGTAACGGGTGATGGCGACAGGCTTCGGCTGATATGTGGGATCCGGGTCGAGCGGATGCGGGCAAGTGGAAAAGCCGACCAGCATGTCCATCTCGGCGCGCAATTCGACATAGTCGCCGCTGTTGGAGCGCTTGCTCTGCCAGCCGAAACCTCCGCTCTCGGCCAGGCGGACGGGCGCGAAAAAATTGAGGATGCCGGGAATATCGCGCCTGTCGAGGCCGAGCTTGACGGCGACGAGGATCAGGTTATCGCGCGTATTGCGGGTTTTCTCGCCGGGATATTTCGCGGCATTCGAGGCGGCCGTCGAGCCGCCCATCAGGCAGTCATGGGCGCCAGAACTGTCCTCAATCATCGAGAACATGACGCGGCCCATATCGGAAAAGATAACCCGCCCCTTGCCGAGTGCCGTCGTCCACTGGACCTTGGCAGTATCGACGAGATTGATCCGCTCGCTGGTATCGCCGGCATTCCAGGCAACGAGGGCCACGGTGGAATTTCCCTCGCCCTGGTCGATGCGGATCGCTTCGCCACGCAGAAGCTTCATTGCCCAGTACCAGCCGCCGGCAATGGTCTCCTGATGAATGACGGCAGCGGCATCGATGGCCGGTGCCGGCAGCGGGCTTGGGCCGGGAAGCGCCTTGGGCGCAAATTCCAGACCCTTCTTCTGGTGCTCCTCATAGCGCGCGCGATTGGCGGCGATCTCTTCTGGCGAGCGTCTCACATGCATCATAGCTTCTCTCCTGACGGTGCCAGGTCGTCCCGGCTGTGCCCCAGGGAAGCGACCGGGCCGTCCCGGTCGGGGCTGAAAATCGATGGCTGGCCGGCAAGGCGTGGCGGCCAGATGGCAATATCCTTGGTGATGGTGGCGCCGTAGCGCTCCTTTTCTTCAGGCCGGTCGCGCCGGCGTTCGAAGGCGACGACGCGATTGGCCAGCGTGAACGCCTCGCGCATGTCATGCGTGACCATGACGACGGTCATCTGCGTTTCATGCCAGAGCCGCTTCATCAGCGTGTGGATCTCGGCGCGGATACCTGGATCGAGCGCACCGAAGGGTTCATCGAGCAACAGCACCTTCGGCTTCATGATGAGCGCCTGGGCGAGCGCCAGGCGTTGCTGCATGCCGCCGGAAAGCTGGGCCGGATATTTGTCCTCCGAACCATCGAGCCCGACCTCGGCAATCAGCTGCCGCGCTTCCTCGATGGCGGTCCGGCGTGCGGCGCCGAAAAGCTTGGCCTTGTAGCGCGCAGCGGTAAATTCCTTGCCGAGCAGCACATTGCCAAGCACCGTCAGGTGCTGAAAGACGGAATAACGCTGGAAGACGACGCCGCGATCCGATCCCGGCTCCGGCGGCAGCGGCTCGCCGTCGAGCAGGATCTTGCCCTTCGTCGGCTGCTCCTGGCCGAGCAGCATGCGCAAGAAGGTGCTCTTGCCGCAACCGGAGGGGCCGACAAGGGCGATGAAAGCACGCGAGGCGACAGTCAGGGACACGTTCTCGAGCACGATCTGGTCGCCATATTCCTTCCAGACCATTTCTATCTTCAACTCGCTCATGCCTGCTTCTCCAGCTCCGACCAGGGGAAGACGGCGATGCGCAGGCGATCGAGGAGGGTGTTCATGACGACGGCAAGCAGGGTGATCCAGATGACATAAGGAAAGATGATATCCATCGAAAGATAACGGCGGACGAGGAAGATGCGGTAGCCGAGGCCGGAATCCGACGAGATCGCTTCGGCCGCGATCAGGAACAGCCAAGCCGGGCCGAGTTGCAGTCTGAGGCAGGTGATCAGCCGTGGCAGGATCTGCGGCAGCACGACACGCAGGCCGATCTGCCAGGAGGAGCCGCCAAGCGTCTCAGCCTTGACGATCTGTTCGCGCGGCAATTCCAGCGCCTTCAGCGCGAGATCACGGATCATCGCCGGCGCAACACCGATGACGATGAGAGCGATCTTCGATGTTTCTCCGAGCCCCATGACGATGAAGAGGATCGGCAGCAGCGCCAAGGGTGGCACCATGGAAATGACGGCGACGAAAGGAGCAAGCAGCGCCCTGAGATATGGCAGCATGCCGATCAGCATGCCGATGATGAGTGCCATCGCTGTCGAGATGCCGAGGCCGGAGAGCAGGCGGATAAGGCTTGCGCCCGTGTCCGACCAGAGCAGAAACTCACCGGTACGCGGGTCGGCGACGAAGGCCAGTCGGTTGATCGCATCGGCAAAGCCGGCAAGGCTCGGCAGAAGCTTATCATTGGCGTTTTCCGCCAGCCGCGCGGCCGAGCCGAAGGCATAGGCAAGGGCGAGCAGCACGAAGGGCAGCATCATCAAGGCGAGCTGGGCGCCTCGGCTCGGCCTCGTGTTGATCCAGCGCATGGGAATTGCTCCGCTGATGAAGGGGAGGGAGCGCGGGCAGACCGCGCCTCCGTTGCGATCAGAGCGAACCGTCGGCGGCTGCCTTCATATAGGCCTCGGTGAAGCGTAGCTTCACATTGCCGGAGTCGCCCAGCACCTTGCCATCCGGCATTTCGATGCCGATGACATCAGCTGACGGCGCGCCATTGCCGAGCAGTCCCTTTTCGAAAAGGAAGTTGCGCACCAGATCCATGGTCTTCGGCAGGCTGGGCGAAGCGGTAAAGGCAACGGCATCACCCGGCTTGTCGAAGAGCTTGGTGGCGGCAAGCTGGGCTTCGAAGCCGGCGAGATCCGTGCCTGAAGCCGAGCCCATAGCCTCACGGGCCGCCTTGCCCTCTGCGGTGTCTGCCCGCAGCAGTGCGGCCGTCTCATACCAGATGCCGGCAAGCGCCTTGCCGAAGTTAGGGTTGTCCTTCAGTACGCCGCTATTGGCGACCATCAGGTCAATGATTTCGCCCGGCACCTGCGAACTATCGAAAACCTTCTTGGCCGAGGGATCTTCGAGAATGGTGGAAACCAGCGGGTTCCAGGTGACGACAGCGGTGACGTCGGGCGTCTTGTAGGCTGCGACCATGTCGGCGTCGGACGTGTTTACCACCTTCACGTCGCGTTCTGTCAGCTTGGCGCTTTCGAGCGCACGGGCGAGCAGATAATGCGAGACGGAGAATTCGACGAGATTGACGTTCTGACCCTTGATATCGGCAAGGCTCGCCTTGTCCTTCAGGATCACGGCGTCGTTGCCGTTCGAGAAGTCGCCGACGATCACGGCAGTCGTATCGACGCCGCCGGCGGCCGGGATCGACAACCCGTCCATATTGGTCAGCGTGACGGCATCGAAGGCGCCGGCCGTGTACTGGTTCATCGATTCCACGTAGTCGTTGAACTGCGTGACATCGATCTTGATACCGTATTTGTCAGCCCACTTCTTGACGATGCCGTGATCGGCAGCATAGCCCCAGGGCATCCAGCCGACATAGATAGACCAAGCCACCTTGAATTCGGTCTTCGTCTCCGCCTTCGCGACGGAAGCGAGCCCGAGCATCAGCGATACCGCCAGCGCTGTGGTGGAAGCAATTTTCGAAAAAGTCTGCATTGAAATTCCCCTTCTGCTTTTCTTCAAAAGGGATCGGCAAAGACCATCGTGCCACCAATCCCTTGGCTTACGAGGTCTCCCGGGCTTTTTTCCCGCCGTGCACCCGACGGGATTTCTCCCCCGCCGGTGGTGGCTCTCGGACCAGCCGCACTTCTTAAAAGCGCCGGAACCCTAGCCACCAACTCGGCACATTACCTGCAAGAGGTGTGCCAGCTGATTAAGGTGTTGATTTTTCTCGTCTCAATTCCTTGGGTGGTTTGGTATTGTGTACACTTGCAGCATTTTGCTCAATATTTGAGCGATGACCCGGGAGCGCGCCCGCTGGGAAGCAGTTCGGTGTGCGAGAAACAATAGGCGCTATCCAAGTAGCAACTGCACAGCACGAGGAGGCCTGTCGTTGGATGCGGTCGTGGGTTCCCAGGAGCCCGGATTCGTCAGTTTGCTGATCGTCGTTACGTCGATGCATAACTTCGGTTTCGCTTAACTTCCAATCAGGTAGCCCCCGTTGCGGATCAGCTCAGTCAGTTCCGATGAACAATCAGGGAAAGTTTAAGCAGCGCCTGCGAGGCCTCTCGCCTATCTCATGCCACAATCTGGCAAGCCGCCTACTTTAAATCAGCGGCCATGCTGATTCAAACGGTCACGCATTAACTTTCAATTGGTCATCACCATAGTTTCAAACAGTTATAAGGAATGAAGCTGTGGCGCTGTATCCAAGGCTGGTTGAGCAACGCGTTGCCGATGCCATGTCAGACACGCGAGTCGTTTTGATTTTTTGCCGGATGCTCCGCGACTCTGTCACAGCTCGCCTCGAGTTCTAGTTCTCCGCCTTTAGAGCATGCTTGACGCGGAGGATTGTGATCGCAACCGTGCCCACGACCACTGGAACCGCAACAAGCATGATCATGGGATCGAAATGGAACCCTGCGTGGTCCGCTGTCTCGTATATAAACTTCAACAAGCTCAGCAGATAGTAGCTGATCGCGATGATCGAAAACCCTTCGACCGCGCGCTGGATCTTGACCTGCGTCGCAGCTCGATCAGCCATTGCCTGGATTTGTGTAGCGTTCTGGAACTCAATCTCGACCTGAATTCGGGTTTGTAGCAGGTCGAGCAGATGCATCGTAGCTCTCGATAGGTGTTCGAGCCTCAACGCAGTTGCCTCGCAGGTACGAACCGCAGGTTTGAATCGCCGCTCTACGAAGGTACCGAAACGTTGGAAGCCGGGGACGTGGCTTTCCCGTAAAAGGACGATCCTCTCCTCAACGATTTTCGCGTAGGCAGCGGTTGCTCCGAACCTGTTTCTGGTCTCAGCAGTGGCCGAGATGATATGCGATGAAAGTACCGTGATCTCGTCAAGCAGCTGCTTATGCTGATGTGCAGGAGTACTCAAGTTGCGATTGGTCAGCTGAACAAGTTCCGCATCATATCCACCGAGAAGCGGCGCAAGGCGTCGCGCCTCGGGCAATCCGAGCAGCGCCATTGATCTGTAGGTTTCAATCTCAAAGATACGACGTACCATGCGCCCCAGGCGGTGTGCGTTCAGGTCATTGTTGAAGAGGATGATCCTGCTTGAATTATCTCCTCGAACGCGAAAGTCGGAGCAAACCTGCGCCGCGCCCCCGCCAATCGAGGAAGCGGCGGTATCACCGAAATCCAGGGTTTTCAAAACCGACCCCAGCTCGTCAGGAGGGTTCCCGAGGACAAGGATACTGACGTGGCAAACAAGGCGAGGGGCGTTCAATCCTGCAAGCTGTGCAAAATCACTTTCTGCGAGATCAGGTTCGGGCCAACGATCTGGCTCTGAGTGCAGTTTCCGCAGGCGTGTGATCGTCACGAATTCAGTATGCCGTTCGACCCTGACCGAAATCTCGCCATCGACTTCCAGGCTATCGTGGAAGTCCTTGATTGCCCGATCTAATGGCATGAAAGCCACGTGCTCGACGATCGCCGGACCGGTGAAATAAATGGACGGCCGAGCGTGCAGCTCGGAGTTGAAGTCTGCTGTTTGCGATCCGCCCGTCGCTGGATTGGAGACGTATTGTGTGGAAGCAGATGCCGTCACCGAAACTGCTTCTTCTCCCGGATTAGAACTCAAATCTATCCTCCCCATCCCACTGACACAACAACTGATGAAGCTATATGAACCGAACGTGATTAACTTGAAAGCCCAGCTGATCGCTCGCCGAACGATGTGGAACTGTACCCAGCGAATCGGTTCCCTTCTCATCGTTGCCGCTATGGCCGGAATCACGAGGAATAGCGGACGTGAGAGGGCCCTCCTAGCTTCATTAACCTCACTATTGCACATCGTCTGCCGGAGAAGCCTAACCGCGTTCGTGAAACGTTAACCCGCGTCTTAAGGAACCATTCAAGCGACGTAAATTGTCAACCTCGCGTCTTTCCGGGCATCTTCCGCAGGCAGCTCGGATGGCCGCAACGTTATGACGCGAGGTGAAATTATGCTGACCGAACGCGAGAACCAGTTCTACATTGGTGGGAAATGGCAGGAAGCGGTGGATGGAACCCGCATGCCGGTCGTGAATCCCGCCTCGGAGGAGGTGGTTGGGCATATTTCTGCGGGCGATGCGAATGATGCCGATCTCGCGGTTTCAGCAGCCCGCCAAGCCTTCCCCACCTTCTCTCAGGCTTCAGTGTCCGAGAGGCTCGCTCTGCTCGGCAGGATGCATTCTCTCCTGAAGGAAAGAGCGGAGGCATTCGCAGAAGCTCTCGTTTTGGAAATGGGGGCAGCGATTAGCTTCGCGCGGGCTTCTCAGGTTCCGTTTGCCGCCGAGCACATTCGTGTTCAGATGGAGATCCTCGAGAAATACCGGTTCGTGACGGTTGAGGGAAGCACTGCAACCGCCAAGGAGGCGCTCGGGGTTTGCGCGCTGATCACACCCTGGAACTGGCCACTTTACCAGATCACCGCCAAGGTCGCTCCCGCAATCGCTGCAGGCTGCACCGTCGTCCTCAAGCCCAGTGAACTGTCACCTTATAGCGCTCTGCTTTTTGCCCAGCTGATGCACGATGCCGGCACTCCGCCGGGCGTATTCAATTTGGTCAACGGCACTGGCGAGCAGGTTGGCGCAGCGCTCGCCAGCCATCCGGACGTTGACATGATCTCGATCACCGGTTCCACCCGCGCAGGGGTACTCGTCGCGCAGGCAGCTGCGCCGACGGTGAAGCGGGTGGTTCAGGAACTCGGCGGCAAGTCGCCGAACATTTTGCTCGACGATGCCGATTTCAGCGAGGCAGTAGCGAAGGGCGTGCTTGCCGGCATGCGCAATGTCGGCCAGTCGTGCAGCGCCCCGACGCGCATGCTTGTGCCCGCACATCGGCTCGGCGAAGTCGAGGAATTGGCTAGCGCCACTGCGCGTGCCATCCGCGTTGGCGCGCCGCTTGATCCGGCGACGGATATGGGGCCGATCGCCAATCGTGGTCAGTTCGAGCGGGTGCAGATCATGATCCAGGCCGGTATCGACGACGGCGCCAAGCTGTTGTGCGGCGGGCTGGGCCGGCCGGCTGGCCTTGATAGCGGCTTTTTCACACGGCCGACGATCTTTTCCGAGGTGACGTCCGACATGCGCATTGCTCGTGAGGAAATCTTCGGGCCCGTCCTCTCGATCATGCCGTACAAGGACGAGGAAGACGCAATCGCGATTGCTAACGACACCGTCTATGGATTGGGCGCTCATGTCCAGTCTTCAGATCCGGAGCGGGCGCGGCGGGTCGCCAAGTGCATTCGTGCCGGCCAGGTTCATATCAACTATCCGGCTTGGGACGGAGCGGCCGCCTTCGGTGGCTACAAGCGCTCGGGCAACGGCCGCGAATATGGCGTTTGCGGCCTCGAAGAGTATCTCGAGACGAAGTCCATTCTCGGTTATTGACCAAGCGACTCGGCGCGATCGCCTCGCCAGGGCAGTGGCTTCAGCGACTGACGAAGCATTGTGAGGAAAGCGGCAGTCCGCGCGCTTCGACCGTGCCGCGATCCGAGGATGGCGACGATATCGGCCGACGGGAGCTTCCAGTTGGGAAGTACCTGCCTCAGACGTCCCTCGGCGAGGTCTTCAGCAACGGCCCATTCGGAACGCATCATGATGCCCTGACCAGCCAGCGCCCAATCCCGAATGACAGCACCATCATTGCTCGACATGATCGGATTAACGCGCACTGTCGCGCTTTCCTGCCGTGATCCCTTGAACCGCCAGAGCGTTACATCCTCCTCGTTCTCTCGAACGACAAGACACCGATGTCGAGGAAGATCGGCGGGCGCAGAGATGGGCGGAGCCGAGGCGAGGTATTTTGGACTCGCGCAGAGAATTCGATGGTTCGGCGCAAGTGTCGTCACCACTTGGTCGAGATGCGCGGATGCCCCGATGTGAACAACGACCTCGTAGCTATCGACGATTAAAGCCGAGGGATGATCGGACAGCTGCAGGGTGGCGGTCGCGCCGCCATGTTCTCGAGCAAACGCTTCCACGACCGGGGCCACGTAGATCCTTCCAAAACCGTGAGGTGCTGCGACCCTGAGGTGCCCGCGAACTGCACCCTTGCGATCAGCCAAGGCTTCGGCAAGCGAGTCTATGGCATCGCTGACGATGACGCTGTGAGAAGCGACCAATGAGCCCTCTTCGGTAAGACGCAGGTGGCGTCCGGAGCGGTCGATCAGCCGCACCCCGACCTTCTCTTCAAGCGCGCGCAGGCGCTGGGTCACCGCGGGAGGGGTGACGTTCAGCTTTCTCGCGCTTTCCGCGAGAGATTTCGAGCCTGTGAGGACCGAAAAGAAGGCAAGATCGTCAGACGTGAGCATTAACCGTCACCTGAAGTCATCATTCACGACACATTAATTGCCATCTTTAGGGTTCGGCGACAAGGTGGGCTTCAAGTCGGAGGTCGCGTTATGACGTGGCCACATCGACAGACCCAGTTTCCGGTCGCCATGACCAAGGGCAGGAAGCTGGCTCGCCTAGTATCGACTAACGCGCCCGCCATCGGAGACGGCGCGGAAATCGGCATGTATGTCCGACCGCGGCGCTGTCGCCTATCAGCTGGTTCGCGGTGGCGCGGACACGTAGAGTCGTCGATAATGGAGAACCTGCGATGGATGTTAAGGACATATTGGAGCAGCTGGTCGGCTTTCCGTCCGTCGTCGGGACTCCAAACGGCGACATCGTCACATGGGTGAAGGGCTATCTCGAAAGTCATGCTGCCACCGTGGCTGTCCTGCCGGGGCCGGAAGGGGATAGGGCAAACCTGTTCGCCACTATCGGCCCGAAGGATGAGCCCGGCTACATTCTTTCCGGGCATATGGACGTCGTTTCGGCCTCCGAAAGGACCTGGACGTCGGATCCCTTCCGCCTGCGGGCTGAGGGAGATCGGCTTTTCGGCAGGGGCGCCTCCGATATGAAGGGGTTTCTTGCCGCCGCGCTTGCCGGACTTCCCGCTATAGCAAAAATGCCGTTGAGGCGCCCGATCCACTTCGCCTTCTCGTATGACGAGGAAGCTGGTTGCCGCGGCGTACCGCATATGTTGCAGCAGATCGGGAACCTGTGCGCTCCTCCTTTGGGAGCGATCATCGGTGAACCAAGCAATATGGTGGCGATCCGCGGTCACAAGGGAAAGGCCGCCGCCCGCATCGAGATCCATGGCATGACCGGTCATTCGTCGCGCCCTGATAAGGGCCTGAACGCCATTCACGCCATGACTGCAGTGATGAGTGCAACGCTGAAGACCGTTGCTGCTCTGCCAGACAGCGCCTTAGATCAGAACTTCGAGCCGCCGTATTCTACGCTGCAGATCGGAACGATCGCGGGCGGACGCAGCGTCAACATCATCCCGGATCTCTGCATTATGGAATTGGAAGCCCGCGCGGTACCCGGCGTATCGCCAACGGTGCTTCTGGAACCTATAAAGGCTACCGCCGAGGCCTTGGAGAAAGACGGTTTCCGCGTTACGTGGGAAACCAGCAGCACCTATCCGGCGCTTTCGCTTGATGCGGATGCGCCGCTCGCTCGGCTGATGGAGGAACTAACCGCAGCGCAGACCTTGGCTGCCGTCAGCTATGGCACTGAGGCCGGACTCTACCAGGCGGCCGGCATCGACGCGATCATCTGCGGTCCCGGGGACATCTCGCGCGCCCACCGCGCCGACGAGTTCATCCGCCTCGACGAACTCGCTGCATGCGAAGCAATGATCGTGCGGCTTGCCAAAACGCTACAACACTGAGGGGGCTTCATGGTTTTCTGGTTTAACTCGGATCGAGAAAGAGGCCGTGTCTTCGCCGAGGCTTTTGCACGCGAACTGCCCGATCTGCCCTTCGTGATGGATATTTCAGAGCGCGACCCGGACGAAATCCGATACATCCTCACTTGGACTGCGCCGTCCGATCTTCATCGCTTCAGGAACTTGGAGGTTGTCTTCTCGATCGGCGCCGGTGTCGACCAATTCAAGCCAGAAACGCTTCCGCCAAACGTCATGCTCGTCCGCATGGTCGAGGATGGTATCGTGCGGATGATGCAAGAATATGTGACGCTCGCCGTCCTCGCCCTTCACCGCAAGTTGAAGGCCTATATTGGACAGCAGGAAGACTCCACCTGGCTCCCGCTTCCTGTGCGGCAAGCTGCCCAGCAGCGGATCGGTATCCTCGGGCTTGGCATGCTCGCCCAGGCCGTCATTGAGCGGCTGAAGCCCTTCGGCTTTCCGCTTGCGGCCTGGAGCCGCTCGGAACGACAAGTGGATGGTGTTGATTGCTATAATGGCCCGGACGGGCTCACGCCGTTCCTGGCGAGCACCGACATCCTGATCTGTCTCCTGCCGCTGACCCAAGAGACGCAAGGACTGCTCGACGCCGCGGTCTTCGCGACACTTCCAGCAGGCGCAGCGCTCATCCACGTGGGGCGCGGCGCGCAACTCGATCATGACGCGCTCATTGCGGCTCTCGACCAGGGACATCTGTCGGGTGCGGTTATCGACGTCACCGAACCTGAGCCCTTGCCCCCCGAGCATCGTTTCTGGCGGCATCCAAAGATCATCCTGACGCCGCACATCGCAAGCGTCACCCAACCAGAGACGGCGGCTTGCGCCGTCATCGACAACATCAAACGCCATCGCGGCGGTCTCGACCCAATCGGGCTCGTCGATCGCGATCGCGGTTATTGAAGCTGCAACCAGGAGAGCAAGGAGAAAACATGTCCCTCCTCAAGACCATCGTACCCGACAGCAAGGCAACACCGCGTGAGTCCAAGCCCGGACCGGAACGCCTGATATCCGGCGATCCCTCGTTCAAGACTTGGGCCCAGGACGTTGCGCGTGATGAAATGATTCACACCGGGGTCTGGGAAGCGACACCGGGCCTGACGCGTTCCGTCAAGGGAGAGACATTCGAATTCTGCCACATCCTTGAAGGTCTCGTGGAAATCACCCCCGACGGCGGTGAAACGGTTACCTACAAAGCAGGCGATAGTTTCGTGATGAAACCCGGATTCATCGGCACCTGGCGCACCGTGGAAACGGTCCGGAAGATCTACGTCACCGTCAACTAACCAGCTCCGCCGCCTTCGGTACGTGAGTGCAGCGACCGATCGGCCTGGACAACAATGATCCACAAAGCGGCGGAGAAGCGGTACTTCTCCGCCGTGGTGAGGGCGATGACGCGAACCCCGGAGCCAAAGACTTAGCCTTTGCCATTTGATCCGCAAGGAGAAGTCCGCTTGGCGGTGTTAAGCCGGAGCCCACTTAGGAACGTCTTCATTCGAAGCGCGACCTGTGGATAATAGCTCGGATGAGCTGCCCGCTGGAATGATCATAATCCATTCTCATAGAGCGGGGTGATGGCGCGATATCACGGATACTCGTCAAGGAGCAGCTTGCTCCGTCGATCAAGTTCGGACCCCCGGGCTACTGTTGGGCGGACACTTGATTGCATTTAACCGGTGACACCCGATTATTTTCGAATTACCGAAGAGAGGGCGAACGCAGTCAGTGTATCGCGCACGCCGGGCATCTCGGCAATCGACTGCCAAATCTGTCGGATGCGGTCAGCCTCGGTGGACTCGACCCTCACGAGGAGATCGAAATCACCGGTCATAACGTCGCAAGCAACGACTTCTGGGATCTTCCGCAGCGCCTGAAGGACTTCTCCGCCCCGCATGCGATCGTGACGATAGACGAAAATCAATGCGGTCGTGACGTTTTGGCTATTCCCTCCATTCCCGGTGAGGATTGTATATCCCTTGATGAAGCCTTCTCGTTCGAGGCGTTCGATTCGCACCCGCACGGCGTTACGAGAAAGGTTCACCTTCGCCGACAAATCCGCGTGCGAGATACGGGCATTAGCCTTCAATTCGATAAGTATTTGTTCGTCAGTTCGATCGAGAAGATATTTCATGGATATTCGCCGGGACGCTTAACCTAGAATGTCGGGGGTTACCGACCGGTAAGCTAACACGGCGATTTCCGGTAGTAATGTTCTTTCCTTCTTGCTCGCAAATCGCTTTGATGTCGAAGCCATTATGAATCCTGGCAGTGCCTTCTTTTCCGCATCAGTCAGGCCGCGGACTCCCTGATAACCCTGCAGTAGCGCTCGCGCACGCTCTTTGTTCAGCTCTCCGCTGATATCGCCCGCCAAACCGACGAGCGCATCAGCAAGCTCCGACACGAGCGCGGCCTCGTGCCGAAGCCTGAAGTTGATGACTCCGCTGACTTCCTCTCCGAGGAAAAAGACGTTCTCCTGGACCAATGCGCCGTGAATTGCGCCAGCGGGAAGATCCGTCGATTTGCACTTCGCTTTTCGTTCCAGGACGGTGTGTATTTCAGCTATCACGCGGCCCAGGCTGAGGCATTTTGCTGGGCTTGCAAATGTGGATGAGGCGCCGGGTACGAAGCCCACGATGGCAACCAATCGACCTGCGGCCCGAGACGTGGCGTGGCCGTCGACAGTGCGCAACGGCTTGGGGCAGGGGACGCCACGTCGATAAAGCGCCTCCATGGTTTCGAAGGCCCTTTCCAGATCTGAAGGTTGGGCTCCGTTCTCGAAAAGTGTAACGATGAATTCACCCTCCCCGGTGCGAAACAGGTAGGTCGTCTCGGTGTCGCCGTCCGCGATCCCAATCACTGAAAGAAGCGAGGTAAAGCCGTAAGCTGCGGTTATGAGTTGGCGATCGTCGTCAGAAAGCTCGGTAAAAACAGCCATTTCCTACCCTTATGCGGCCGATGAACCCAATCAGAAATTTGCGAAGGCAGCGCTACCTTCAAAGAGCTCTTCAACTTGACTGGAGGCCAAGATCCCTTCCTCTTCCACGACCTGTCGCAGCCCCCGCTTTTCGGCAAGCGCCTTCTTGGAAAGATGCGCTGCCTTGCTGTATCCGATAAGCATTGCCAACGGCGTCGCGAGGACGAGAGACCGATCGAGGAGGTCCCTGCACCGGTCGACATCAACTTCAATGCCATCGACGCATCGCTGCTGAAAAATTTCCATCCCACGCGTCAACATCCGCATCGACTGAAGGATGTTGAGGATGATCACCGGCTCCATCGCATTGAGTTGCAACTGCCCCGCGCTTGCCGCCAGCGTGACAGTGAGATCATTTCCGATAACCTGGAATCCGATCTGGTTCATCATTTCTGGAATGACGGCATTCACTTTACCGGGCATGATTGAGGATCCGGCTTGCACAGGCGGGAGTCGGATCTCACCAAGGCCACCCCTCGGACCACTGCTCAAGAGCCGCAAATCATTGCAGACTTTGGTCAGCTTCACAGCAATTCGCTTGAGAATACTGGAGAATGATACGAAGCCGCCAGTGTCGGATGTAGCTTCAATCAAGTTTCGAGCGGGAATTACCTGAATACCGGAAATCTGCGTGAGGTGGGCGCAAGCCGCGTCCCGAAAGCCGCGGGGGACGTTAATTGAGGTTCCGATTGCAGATCCGCCGAGGTTAACTTCCTTCAACAACCTGGCAGCGGACTGCACTTGATTAATGTCTTCGTCGATCAGTTCGGCGAAAGCATCAAACTCTTGCCCGGCTGTCATTGGGACGGCATCTTGCAATTGAGTGCGGCCGACTTTCAGCGCAGTCGCATACTCACGCGCTTTCGCACGGAAGGCATCGCGCAGCCCGACCTGGGACGCTATCAACCCCTCGCAAGCGCGAAGAATGGTCAGACGGAGTGCGGTCGGGTAGACATCGTTTGTCGATTGGCAAAGGTTCACGTCATCATTGGGATGAAGCTTGTCGTAGTCGCCCACCGGCGCCCCGAGCTTTAGCAGAGCCAGGTTAGCGATAACCTCGTTGACGTTCATGTTGGTGGACGTCCCCGCCCCACCCTGCATCATATCGACCGGGAAGTTCTCATCAACGCACTTCAACTCGATCAGATCATCGCAAGCCTGAGAGATCGCCGACGCTTTTTCCGCAGACAGAAGCCCAAGGTCAGCGTTCGCGCACGCGGCCGCTTTCTTGACCATAGCCATGGATTGAACGAGTTCGGGGAAGTCTTTGAGGCGAAAGCCTGAAACGTTGAAATTGAGCTCAGCTCGACGCGTATGGACGCCGTATAGAACATCACCAGGGATGGGAAGGGGGCCGATCAAATCGGCCTCTATGCGTTCAGTTCTCATTTTCCGCCCCCTAATCCAGGATTCCAGCGTGGCGCATCGCCTGAGCGATGGCTTCCTTAACAGCTGGGCTCACCTCGACGAGCGGAAGGCGCAGGTCGCCGCGGATCTTCGAAAGTTGCGCCAACGCGAACTTCACGCCAGCCGGGCTGGTCTCGAGGAACAGCGCACGGTGTAGGGGCATCAGTCGATCTTGAAGAGCCAGTGCCGCCGCGAAATCACCCCCCAGACATGCCCGTTGGAAATCTGCACAGAGCCGGGGGGCGACATTCGCGGTCACCGAGATGCAGCCGTGGCCGCCGTGGGCCATGTAGCCCAGCGCCGTGCCATCTTCGCCAGTGAGAAGATTGAACTCCTTGCCGCAGGCCATCCGCTCCAGTGACGGGCGCAAGAGATTGCCTGTCGCGTCCTTGACGCCCTTGACGTTCGGACAATCTTTAAAAATGCGGGCAAGCGTTTCGACTTGAACATCGATCACACTCCGACCCGGAATGTTGTAGACGATTATCGGAATCGAAGCTTCAGCGTCGATGGCCTTAAAGTGCCGATAGATCCCCTCTTGCGTGGGCTTATTGTAGTACGGTGAGACGATTAGCAAACCGTCCGCGCCGGCCTCCTGGGCGGGCCGCACGAAGCTGATTGCTTCCTCGGTGCTGTTGGAGCCGGCGCCGGCAATGACCGGAACGCGACCATTCGCAGCTTCGATCGCGATCTCCACGACTTGTTTGTGTTCGGCATGACTGAGCGTCGGGCTTTCCCCCGTTGTCCCGCAGGGGACAAGCCCTGACGTGCCCTCGGCGATCTGCCATTCGATAAGGCTGCAAAGCGCAGCCTCGTCGACCTTCCCATCGGCAAATGGCGTCACAAGCGCGGTGATAGATCCTTTGAACATCATAACCTCCGAAAGTAGCATTGGGCGGCGGCGCCGATTAACGCTGCAGGCGCGTGATGCAGACGACCTTCGGCTGAGTCATGTCCTCATAGGCAAAACGAACGCCTTCGCGTCCCATGCTGCCGTACTTGAACCCGCCAAACGGCATCGCGTCGAACCGATAGTCCGAGGATTGATTGATCATGACACCCCCGGCATCGATCCGTTTGGCAGCATCCAAGGCCTCAGTGAGATCGTTGGTAAAGATCCCCGCATGAAGGCTATATTCCGGGTTGTTCGCCAGCTCTATGGCCTCATCTAGGCTGCCAAAGGGCTGCAATATGACTACCGGTGCGAAGACCTCGTCGTTCAACACGTCGCAGGCCGCCGGCACGTTTTCCAAGACGGTCGGGGGATAGAGGGTGCCCGAGGGCTTGTGACCGCAAAGCAGCGTCGCACCAGCAGCGATCGCGCGCTCCACCATGGCGGCGGCGCGGGTCACCGCGTGTTCGGAGATCATCGGGCCCATGTCAGTATCAGGGTCCATCGGGTCGCCGGTTTTCAACTTGGCGGACTGCGCCAAGAATTCGGTCTTGAACCGTTCGTAGATCGGACGCTGGACCAGAATCCGCTGCGTTCCGATGCAGTTCTGGCCAGCCGCCCAGAACGAACCTGAAACGCAATCTTCCACGGCGGCGTCGACATCGCTGTTTTCCGTCACGATGACCGGTGCATTGCCGCCGAGATCCATCGCGAGCTTCTTGATGCCCGCAGATTTTGCGATGGCCTCGCCGGTGGCAAAGCCGCCTGTGAAGGAGATCATACGGACGTCTTTTGCCGAAACGAGCGCTTTGCCCAGGTCGGCGCCGCCGACAGCGACCGTGACGACCTCGTCCGGCAAACCGCTTTCGATCAACACCTCTACCAGCTTGATGGCCGATAGTGGCGTAAGCTCCGACGGCTTCAGAAGTACCGCATTGGCGCCGGCAATGGCGGGGCCAAGCTTGTGCGCCACGAGATTGAGCGGGTCATTATGAGGCGTGATGGCCGTGATGATGCCCAGTGGCTCCCGGGTGTACCAGCCTTGACGAGACTCGGATCCGGCATAGGCATCAAAGGGGATGACTTCGCCAGCATTCCGCTTGGCCTCTTCCGCAGAGAGTTTCAGCGTGTTGACGCAACGTGTCGCTTCCTTGCGGGCCTGGGTGATTGTCTTCCCCGCTTCCCGCACGATCAGGAGCGCGAATTCCTCCTTGCGTTCCTCGACCGCAGCTGCGGCCTTTTCAAGAATTGCAGAGCGCTGGTGGCGGGGGAGCGACCGCGCGATCTGCGCGCCGCGTCTGGCGCGTTTCAGCAACAGGTCCACAGCATTGGCATCGGTCTCGCGGACGGCTCCGATAAGGCTGCCGTCGAAAGGGTTACAGACAATGATCTCGTCGGAAGAGCTGGTTTTCAAGGCTAAACCGGGCATCACGCGGCCTCCTTCGCGAGTTTGGGCGAGTGGGCATTGTGGATAGCCACGATGTCGGACAGCAGAGCGTAGGCGGTTTCGATCCGGCCGGCGCCCGGGCCGGTGACGGTGACCGAGCCGAGCAGTTCCGTGTTCAGGGAAACGGCATTGGTAGCGCCGTTGACGCCGGCGAGCGGATGCCCGAGGGGAAGCTGTTTGGGCGCGACGCTGCCGGTTATCGTCCCGTCGGCATTGCGAACTGCAGATCCGATCAATTTCCAACGGCTTTCAGCCTTGACCGCTGCCTGAATGTCTGAAGGAGACAGCTTGGAGATGCCATTGCAGGAGATGTCCTCCGGCTTAAGGTTTGCCCCCAGTAGCTCGTTTGCCAAGATCACTACCTTCAGACGAACGTCGAAACCTTCGACGTCGGCGGTCGGATCTGCTTCGGCATAGCCGAGCGACTGTGCTTCCGCGACGGCGCTGGCGAAGTCCAGACCGTTTTCCATGCGGCCGAGCACGAAGTTCGATGTACCATTGAGGATTCCTTCGAACCCTTTCACCTCTGCGCCGGCAAGGGTCTTCTCGGCCATGCGTATGACCGGCGTACCGCTCATGACGGAGCCCTCATACTCGAAATGGACGCCGTTCGCCTTTGCAACAGCCTTCAGTTCCTGAGCGGCGATTGCGACGGGCCCCTTGTTCGTGGTGACGACGTGCTTGCCGGACGTGAGGGCCCAGCGGCAGTGAGAAACGGCGGGCTCGCCATCCCCCGGGTTCGTAAATGTCGCTTCCACGATGATGTCGGCAGGCGCGGTCTTGATGATAGCCTCGTTGTCAGCTTCCGCGCTGCCGCCAGATAGCCCGCCGAAGCCGCCCTTGGCGAATTTTGCTTCCACGAGGGTCTTGGCATCCAGGCCGTTCGGCGAAACAACGGAACCCAGATAGAGATCGCTAACGGCCACGATGTTCAGGCGGAAATCGAGATCCCGTTCCCACAGCGGGTTCCTCGACGCGATGAGCTCGGCCAAAGCGCGGTTGACGCCACCAAATCCGATTAGAGCAATATTATAGATTTTCATGTGGGTTCCTCCGGTGAAGCGATTTGTGCGCATATCATTGGATACGGATCGCTCAGTCGGAACGGTACAAACAGACCAATCTACCGTGCATTTTGCTCATGACACTGACTGTTTGCCGCGTGCCCGTCCGTCCGGCTTGAGCATCGGACATAATGAACCGGATGAGGAAAAGCTCACCTGCTCAGTGCAGTCCGTCGAAGTGCCAATCGACTTTCAGCGAGGACGACGCGTCTGAGCCGACGCTGTGGCAATCTCAGGAAAAGTGATCAAAGTCGATCGGAACTGAAAAGCCCGTTTTGACACGGTCCATGACCACCATCGTCTTGAAGCCTTTTATATCGGGAGTTTCGTAGAAGAACTTGCGGGTAAAGACTTCGTAATCCTCCATGCTTTGAGCAGTGACAATCAGGACGAAGTCCGCGTCTCCCGTTACATAGTAGCCGTTCATAACTTCCGGTGTCTGGCGGATCGATTGCTTGAACCGGTCGACGATGTCGGCCCTTTCCCGCTCGAGCGTGACCAACACAAGCATTGCGATCGGCCGGCCGACGGATTTAGGCTTCACAACCGCAACCTCCGCCTCAATCACACCCGCCTGACGCAGTCGCTTGAGACGGCGCTGCACCGCGGTGGCCGAAAGACCAACCAGCGCGCCGAGTTCCTCGCTGCTGTGACGCCGCTCGGATCAGTGCTGGTCGGGGATGTAAAGTTGATCGGGCGGGCACGCCGTTGGCGCAAGATGCTCAGCGGGGGCATGCGGCAGGCGGGAATAGTTGCGGCGGCCGGGCTGCATGCCCTCGACCACCATGTCCAACGTCTGGCCGAGGATCATGCCAATGCCAAGGCTCTTGCCGACGGATTCGCGGAAATCACAGGACTGACAGCTAAGCCGCCGCAGTCCAACATGGTGTTCGTTGAGCTCGCGCCCGAGCTGGCGACCCGGTTATCCGAGGCGCTGCGTCAGCGCGGGATTGCGGCGAGTTTCTGGCCAGGTGGGCGAATGCGCTGGGTCACCCATCTCGACGTCGATCGTGTCGCCGTTGACGAGGCAATCGCAGCGGTGCGCGAGGTCACCGAAAGACGGGGATGAAGACCCCCGGCGGGTGGAGCAGGGCAATATGCGCGCGCTCGTTCCAGGCTGCTTCGTCCTACGAAAGAAGCAGGCCTCTTCTGAAATCAAAAACGATCCGGGACGGGGACGGGTCCTGCGCAGTGGACCTCCGCTTGCCCCCCGGATCTGCGTCATGGCGTTTGAAACAATTATCAAACTGAAGCCGAGAAGTGGCTCATCATGTGGCGTACGAGCGCGTCCAAAAGGCCGCGTGACGATCGTTTGCGTCGACCGAGAGGCTGCTTTAGCAGGCGTTCTCCCTTTAGCCAGATTCGAGACATCAGGCGTTTCGCTGTTTTTGTTGATCGCAACGCCGCGATTTCAGCAGATCGAAAATTATCCGCGACCAATTTGATCTATATTGACACCAATCGTCAAACCAATTCTATATTGATCGCACAACGATCCTAATTGGTAGCGAATGGTGCTGAACGTGAAAACAACTCCGACACTTGAAACCACCCGTGTTACCGCTTCGCAGACGGCTGCTGTGGTATGCGAAGCTCCAACCCAACTTTTCATCGGCGGTGAATGGGTCTCGGCAAAAGGCGGCCGGACCTTTGACGTCAGCGATCCCTCGACTGCAGATGCAATCGCTACGGTTTGTGACGGCGACATACAGGATGCCCTGGCGGCCGTCGATGCGGCAGAAAAGGCAGCTGCTGCCTGGAAAGCAACGTCGCCGCGCCGCCGCTCGGATGTTCTGATGAAGTGTTTTCACCTTCTTCTCGAACAAGCAGAGTGGCTGGCACAGCTGATCACGACGGAAAATGGCAAGGCGCTTCCCGACGCGAGATCGGAAGTCGCCTACGCGGCCGAGTTCTTCCGTTGGTATGCAGAGGAAGCTGTAAGGGCTTCCGGGGAATTTGGATCAGCACCTTCCGGCGCAAACCGGATCATCGTGAGCCATGAGCCTATTGGTATCGCTGTATTGGTAACGCCTTGGAACTTCCCGGCGGCAATGGCGACGCGAAAAATTGCTCCCGCGTTGGCTGCGGGTTGCACCTGCATACTGAAACCCGCAGCCGAGACGCCTCTGACGGCGCTGGCGATCGGTGAACTTATGCGGCAGGCAGGTGTTCCCGCTGGAGTGGTCAACATCGTTACCACCAAGAAAGCAGGACCTGTGGTCAGCGCAATGCTGCATGACAAGCGGGTACGGAAGCTGTCGTTCACCGGCTCGACAGGGGTTGGCAGGATCCTGCTGCGCGAGGCCGCGGACCAGGTCGTCAGCTGTTCAATGGAACTGGGTGGCAATGCGCCGTTCATTGTATTCGATGATGCCGATCTGGAGATGGCTGTCGCCGGCGCAATGGTCGCCAAGATGCGTAATGGCGGTGAGGCCTGCACGGCTGCGAACCGCTTCTACGTCCAAAAAAGTATTTCGGCCGACTTCACGCGGCGCTTCGCGGAGGAGATGGCGGCGCTCAATGTCGGACCAGGTCTGGCGCCGGATACGCAGCTTGGCCCGCTGATCACTGGGGCCGCGGTGGCCAAGGTGGAGCGGTTGGTAGACGACGCGATCGCCAAGGGAGCCCGTCTGGTTACCGGTGGTAGCAGACTGAGCGGCGAGGGTTTCTATTATCTGCCAACCGTTTTGGCCGATATCTCTCCCGACGCCGAGATACTTCGCGAAGAAATCTTCGGTCCGGTCGCGCCAATCATCGTGTTTGATACTGAAGACGAGGTCGTCGAGTTGGCCAATGATAGCGAATACGGACTGGTATCCTATGTCTTTAGCCGGGATCTCAAGCGCGCGCTCGCAGTCGCGGGCAGGCTGGAAAGCGGCATGGTCGGAATTAACCGCGGTGTCGTCTCCGACGCGGCCGCACCGTTCGGCGGCATGAAACAGAGCGGCCTCGGACGCGAAGGCAGCCATCACGGCATGCTCGAATACCTCGAAACGAAATACATCGCCGCCACTTGGTAGCTGCGCTGCGATCGTAGCGTTGTTCCGCGATAGCATCTCGTGGCGACGGCGGATCGATTTGAATCATCCGGAGATGACGCGGATGGCTCCAGCCAGAATAGGAGAGATAAATGTCCCTGCTGAAAACCATCGACCCGAATCCATCGTTCGAGCCGAAGCATAAAACTGCCGAGCCGGACCGCCTTATTGCGGGCAGCCCCGCTTTCAAGACGTGGCTGCAGGACACCGCCAAGGACGGCAAAGTCAATACCGGCGTATTCGAGGCGACGCCTGGCGAAACGCACTCCATCAAGGGCGAAACGTTTGAATTTTGCCATCTCGTGCATGGTGTGATCGAATTGACCGAGAAGGGTAAGGAGCCGGTCGTTTATCGCGCGGGCGACAGCTTCGTGATGAAGCCCGGCTATGTCGGGGTCTGGAAGACAATCGAGACGGTGCGGAAAATCTTCGTCACCGTCACCTGATCATTCGTGCAATGCCGTTAGGTGCATTGCTCTTGAATTTCAGACCGGGAACCGGACCGATCGGGCAGGCAAGCCCTTCGATAACCTCCATCCCGAAATTGGATAGGCGGTTTATCCGCAAATGATGCCGTCTGCCAAACCTGATGCGCTTGCTGCTGATGCCCCTACATAGGCTGGCGGGTCGCTGCTTCAATACGTCACCTGAGGATCGGAAAAAACCACCGTTGATTTTTCCAAGGTGAACTTAAAGACCAGAGAAATGGATCAGCCGATGCAAACGGAAACGTCCACTCTCGCGCCTTTCGAGGCTCACCATCTGGATGGTGCTCTGGCGCTGTCGCGTGCAGCGGGCTGGGCGCACAGGAGAGAAGACTGGGAAATGATATGGTCTCTGAGCGAGGGATACGTTGCCCTTGCGGGCGACCGGGTTGTGGGTACCGCGCTGATGACTCCCTTCGGCGACACCTGCTCAGCCATCAACATGATTATTGTCGACGAAAGCCAGCGGGGCCGGGGACTGGGAAGAAAATTGACCACCGCCGTATTGGAACTCGCCGGTGATCGGGAATGCCGTCTGACGGCGACGAATGACGGCCTGCCGCTTTACGAAAAGCTGGGGTTCGTCGCAACGCATCAAAACCTCCGCTATCAGGGTATTGCCGGGCGGGTCGATGCTCCTGAAAATGTTGAGTGGATCGGGCCCGATGCGCTGCCGGCAATCAAAGCGCTCGACCGTGTGGCGTTCGGCGCCGACCGCGACGCGCTACACCACGTCCTGGCGAAGGAGGGGAGGTTCGCTGCCATCCGCAACGGTGACCGTATCGTCGCATTCGCAGCGATACGGCTGTTCGGCAAGGGCGAAGTCGTCGGGCCGGTCGTTGCGGAGAGCCTCGAACAGGCGAGGGATTTGCTGACCTTCATTCTCTCCGGCAAGGAAGGTTGTTTCGTACGGATTGACATTCCTGAAAAGAGCGACCTCCCGTCCCTTCTCGAAGAGTGGGGGCTCCCTCGTGATGGTGGGGTCGTTGCGATGGTTCGGGGTGCTGCAGGCCAATCTAAAACGCCGGCCGTTCAAACTTTCTGCCTGGCGAGCCAAGCTATTGGCTGACGTGAAGGTCTGAAGTGCGAGGCAATTTCGCGCTGAACACATCTGAGTGTCTCTGGGCGAGATAGTCGGGTTATCAACGAACCCTCCAGAAGAGGCTTTCATGGAGATGATTTCATTGGCTTTGTCGTAGCCGCCTTTAAGTCGATTTCCCTACGAGGCGACGGGGACCTAACCCAGATTTCGGGTTGTTCCCGATCACGGAGGCCCTGTAAGCCTCTTCCACGGCGCAGATGGCTTCGTACCGATCAGCCGCCTTGCCTCATCCTTCTTAGGCAGCAGTGTTTTCCTGAATGACTTCTCTCATGGCTCCACAGAAGCATCGGCCCAGCGTGCACAGCAATCACCATAGTGGCGAACGGGAGAATAGTGGTTGCATTCGCTCCGGCCTGCAGGAGGTTGTTCTGTTCGCATTGAAGCTTTGGCCGAAAGGTTCGGCCGGCGAGTTCAGGCATCCGCGTATAGGCTCCGTCACGTTCGGCACAAGATGCGGCACAGGCGGCAAAGCTTGGGGGGAACGCATGGTGCATGTCCGTAGGTCGGGAGGAACTGCCGTCTTGTGCGGGTTACCTTGATCCTCGAAGACATAGGCCGGAACTGTTCATGACCAATCAAGCGATCCTTTTCGAGAAGATGACACCAAAGCATCTGGACAGTGCATTGGAACTGTCCCGCCAGGTCC
This sequence comes from Rhizobium leguminosarum bv. trifolii WSM2297, assembly GCF_000271845.1. The sequence continues at coordinate 1,564,112 of NZ_JH719393.1, forward strand.
AATGGCCGCATCGGCGCGAGGATTGGGAAATGGTTCAATCAATCAGCCTGGGAATCGCCGCACGCCAAGAGGATCGCCTCGTCGCGACCATCATGATGACGCCCTATGGCGAGGACGCGGCCACCATCAATATGGTCATCGTCGATGCCGCAATGCGCGGCCGCGGCCTCGGCCGGAAGATGTTGGAAAAGGCGCTTGCCGAAGCGGGAGCCCGGACCTGCTATCTTGTGGCGACGCAGGAAGGGCTTCCGCTCTACGAGAAGGTGGGTTTCGCTGCGACCGGCGAGACGGTGCAGCACCAGGGCGAGCCGTTGCAGGTTGATGCGCCGGCCCATGTGAAATGGATCGAGAGCGGTGATTATGCCCGCGTGGTGGCGCTGGATCGCGCGGCAAGCGGCCATAACCGTTCGGCACTGATGGAGATTCTGCTCGAGCGGGCGAGGTTTGCTGTCATTCCCGACAATGGCGAGATCCAGGCCTTCGCGGCAATCCGGTCGTTCGGCCATGGGCTTGTCATCGGACCGGTGGTAGCGAGGAACGATTCCGAAGCCAAGACCCTGATCGACTTCCTGCTCGCCCATCACCAGGGCAGGTTTGTTCGTATCGACTCGGATGTCTCCACGAATCTTTCAGGATGGCTCACCGAGCGCGGCCTCAACAACGTCGGCCGTGGGATTAGGATGCGACGCCCCGGACCAGACCGCAAACAAAGCGAGCCCACGCATCACTGCACCTACGCGTTGGTCAGTCAGGCACTCGGTTGATCCTGTGGGGAAAAGGGAATCGCGTGTCAAACCCGAGGGTGCAATCTGATACCTCCGCCCGCCCCGCCACTGGGGGTCCCCAGCCTCAGGCAGCACCAAATTGCCAAAAGCGGGACGGCCAGAGGAGGAGGAAAGATGCCGCTGTCCCCCACAGTATAGGCGAGCGCTACGAGCGCTGGCCGGATCTCGGTCGCGACTTTGGCGTTCCCCACTCTGCTATGTTGTCATTGGCTACAGTATCCCTTCTCCAGCACGGCACTCCTTGTCGCAACATCCCCGCTTCCGCCGCTTTGAAACGGCGTGTGCATCTATTCTGGAGCCCGCCGGTTCGTCGCGTCTGATCAATCTACCAGCACGAGATGCCGGCTGCTCATCAAAGCCCGACGGGCGCCACACCGCCCGCACCGCCTTCTTCAATGCAGTTACTGCTGGAACAGGCTTGCCAGCGGCAAATGCCCTTTGATCAGGGGCGATTTCAGCACAACGAAGCTAAAGTACTTGTCAATGCCGATTTCCGAATCGATGAGCTGCTCCATGAGCGTCTGGTACTCTCCGATTCCAGCGGTGACGAATTTTACGAGATAATCGTAGCCTCCCGAAACCAGATGACACTCGATGACCTGATCGACCTTCTCGATAGCAGTAAGAAATCTCGCGAAGTCGAATTGACGGTGGCTCTTGAGCGTGATTTCGGTGAACACCGTCAACGTCTGGCCCAGTTTTCCTATATTGACCCGGGCGGAATAGCCCTCGATATAGCATTCCGCCTGCAGCTTTTGCACTCGCCGCAGGCAAGGACCTGGCGAGAGATTGACCATTTCCGAAAGCTCGACATTCGTCATTCGGCCATTCGTCTGCAATGCGTTCAGTATCCTGACGTCAATCCGATCAAGTTTCATTGGCTAACTCCCGCTGATGAGAATGGCGCGGATGTTGGTGACGTTGGTGAGAGTCGAGCGGTGACCACGAGATCCCCGTTGACCTGAAGCCCGAGCTGTCGAATTCCGCAGGGAGCACCGGTCAGCGTTGATCGAGCAATTTGATCTGGAGATCTTCCCAGTGCTCCTGGAACGCGTCCCGCGCCGTATCGTAGTGGCGGCTTCTCAAGCTGTTGATGAGCCGCTCGTGTTCTTCCGCCATTTCTTCGGCAGTGGCGTAGAAATCCTGCCGCTGTGCGAGGAGGAGTTCGATCTCGCCCTCGAGGTCCGAATAGGTCCGCTTCAGCCGAGCGCTACCGCTGGCGGCGATGATCGCGCGGTGGAAGTCGCGGTCCGCAGCAACCAGCAGGGATCTGTCGGAGGATAGAGTCGACCTGTGCATAACGTCGACCGCTTCTAGCGCCTGAGATGGGATGACGCCGGTCAGCACGATCAAACGAATGGCCTCGCCCTCAATGGCGCCGCGGACGCGCGTGATATCGACAATATCGTCCGGCCCGAATTCGGGCACCACAAAGCCTCGGTTCGGTATCTGACGCAGCAGGCCCTGGGTGACGAGTACCTGGGCTGCTGTACGGAATGTGTGCCGCGAGGTCGAATGCTCTTCACACATCTTCACGTCGCGGAGGAACTCGCCCGGTCGGAAATCTCCCGACAAGATGCGCCGTCGCAAGGCGTGGGTCAGGATTTCCACCGCGCTAGCGGGCAAGGGCTCGACCTGCATCTCTAGATCTTCGGCGTGATTCTTGGCGGGCAGCGGCGGCATGGCTTCGGCTTTTTCGTGATTATGCTCGTATACCTACGCCACATGCGGCGGCGTAGGGCAAGAGAGATGATATTGCGCTTCCTGGCCGCATGGTGGCGGGTCCTAGATCTGCACTGACCGAAGCGCCTCATCGACGCCCTCGAGCAGACGCGCCGCGTTGGCCGATGTGAAGATGAGCGGGGGCCTGATCTTCAGGATATGCGCGTCCGCTCCCGTCGCGGAAATGAGGATGCGCCGGTCGCGCAAGGCATTGACGGCTGCAAGCGCACGGTCCATGTCCGGCGTTTTGCGGTCTCTGTCCTTGACGAGTTCGACCGCGAAATAGAGGCCGGCCCCACGAACATCGCCGACAAATTCATATTTCTTCTGTAGGTCCCGGAGGCCGTCGAGGATTTCGCCGCCGACCTTGACGGCGTTGTCTAACAGGCCGTCTTCGAGGATCGTGTCGAGCACGGCCCTTGCCGCGGCGATAGCAACGGAGTTGCCGCCAAACGTGTTGAAGTAGCGCATGCTGGATCCGAATTCGGCGACGAGTTCGGGCCGCAGCACTACGCCGGCAACGGGATAGCCGTTGCCCATGGGTTTGCCCATGGTTACGATATCCGGATCGACCTTGTGACGGCGGTGACCCCAAAGGTGGGTGCCGGTCCGCCCGAATCCGGATTGCACCTCATCGGCAATGAACAGGCCGCCCGCCTTGCGCACCACTTCCGCCACCGGCGCCAATACGTCCGTGGGATCAACGTAAAGACCATCGGAAGAGAAGACGGAATCGGCGATGAAGGCCGCTAGGCCGCCGCCATGCCGCTCCATGTCGGCAATCTGCCGCGCGACATCCTCCGCCATCTGCCGGCCGATTTCCTCGACGGGCAGGCGATAGGAATCCGGCGCCGCGACCGTGCGAAGATAGGGATCCAGAGCCGACTTCTTGCCGAGCGACGGCGAGATTGCCGCCACCGCGCCGCTGTTGCCGTGATAGGCTTCGGCCGTGACGATGACGCCGGTCTTGCGTGTGTGGTAACGCGCGATACGCAAGGCGAGATCGTTGGCTTCCGAGCCCGTGCATGTGAACATCGCGCATCCGGTCCGGCCGAGTTCGCCACCGAACGTACTGATCAGGGCTTCGGCATAGTCCAGCAGCGGCTCCTGCATGTAACGCGTGTGGGTACAGAGTACCTCGAGCTGCTTCTGGATCGCCTCGACGACGCGCGGATGAGAGTGACCCAGCGATACCACGTTGTTGTAGGCATCGAGATATTCGTTGCCGTGCTTGTCATAGAGGAAGACGCCCTTGGCACGGGCGATCTCAACCGGCGACTTGTAGAAGAGCCGATAAGCGGGCCCGAGCAGCCTTTGCCGCCTGGCGACATGCGCCAGATCTTCACTTGTGAGATGAGACGTGTCCTGAGGGTTGAAGCCATTTGGCATGTCGCCACGGAAGCCCTTGGGCAGGGTAGTCGTATGTTTGGACATTGCGGTTCCTATCGTGTCAGAAGATCGGAAATCTGTGCGATCGAAATCGAGTGGAACCACTCGAGGTGGGCCCAGCCGGCTTCGGTGTTGCGCAGGATATAGCGGCTATTCTCGGGGAAGATCTCGGCGCGCCAGCACGTCAGCAACGCACGAACCGCAAGACGGCCCATCGACAGGAAGGGGATGAGCCGAAGCTCCTCGTCCGTCAGTTCGGCATGGCGGAGATAACCGCGCAGAACGTCACGCGGTTCGTCGAACAGGTCACGCCGGTTCCCATGGTCGAAGGTTTTTGGCATTTGGTTCATCAACGCCGTGGAGACGTCGACGGCGATAGCGGTTCGGACCGCATCGCCGAAGTCGATGACGCCGGTCAGGAACTGCGGGCTAGCGTGATCGACGACCAGGTTCGACGTATTGAAGTCGTTGTGGAGTACTTGCCGCCGGCACAGATCAAGCTTCGGCTTGACTTCGGCAAACCGCTCGAGCGCGCGGACGGTCCAAGCCCGCTTGCCGCCCCCAGGGATGAAGCTCAACAGATCGGTGAGGTCGAGCAGATTGGTGACGTCCCACGCCACCGCCCGGCCGTCTGCGGGATGCGAGAAATCGGCCATGGAATGACGCAGCTTTGCCAGGATTTCGCCGATCCGTTCGCGCTGTGGAGCTGTGCAAGATGTCCGATCGAGCGGGGTGCCGGCAAGGAAGGTAATGAGCCGCACCACTCGCCGCTCGCCGGCACTCGTAGTGACGATGGGCAAATCCGCCCCGTCGACGTCGCGAAGTGTGCGGGGGATGGGCAGATCAGGGGCCCGCTGCTCGAGATGACGCATCAGCGCAACTTGGAAATCGAGCTCCTCGATCCGCTCAGAAGGATGAGCGATCTTCAGCACAAATTTCCCCTGGGCCGCGCAGTCGAGGAGGAACGTGTCGTCCTTTTCTGTTTCAAAGCGCGTTGCCGAGCCGCGCGTGCCGTATAGCCGCTCGGCGATTTCTTCGGCTTCCGCAGTGCCCACGGGATGGCACGCCTCGGAAAGCTCAGGGACGCGGGCTGGCCCGCACTGATGCTTGTGACCCATCTTCAAACTCATTCAAATCCTGCCTCGGAATGGGCAGTTCGATGACCTCAGTATCTCATACTTCCATTTTTGTACAACAATTTATTTCGTTTACGGAGATGACCGAGCTTTTCCGCCGGATGACGAAAAGGCAAGATCCTCTGGTCGTTCTAGACAAAATCAAAAATAAATAGAATATTTTCAATGGCATGTCAGACGCGTAGTTGCCGATTGAGTGGCGACGCATATAAGTCACCAGAGAATTGCATGACGATAGATCCAGCAAATTGTTGGACAATATGTTGCCATCGTCACAAAGTTATGTCAGTGTGCTCTCACTGGTCAAAATGCAGCAAAGAAGTTGGAGTGATCCGCTTGGGTGGATTGGGCCGGCATCAAAAAAGCAGAGGAAATGACCAGTCGGATTCGCAAAGATACCTGCGCCGCTGCCGCATTATCGGAACCGCGACCTCTTTAGACAGGCGGCATGCCGCTACGATGATCCTGGATAGGCACACCGTGCCATGAAAAATTGGAAGGAATATACGCGATGACTCAATTTCGACCGAAGTACGTGACCTTCGACTGCTACGGCACGCTCACGAATTTCGATATGGCCGGCGCTGCGCGACGCGTCTACGGCGAGCGGCTCTCCCCCGAAGCGATGGCCGCCTTCGTCGAGGCTTTCAGGGGCTATCGCCTTGACGAGGTGGTAGGGCCATGGAAACCTTTCCTCGAAGTGGTGCACAATTCGATCGAACGCAGTTGCAAACGCATCGGCATCCCGTTCAAACCCGAAGACGCGCAGCGCATCTATGACGAGGTGCCAACCTGGGGTCCGCACCCGGACGTCCCGGCTGGCCTGTCCAGGGTGGCCAAGGAAATTCCGCTGGTCATCCTGTCGAACTCCATGAACAGCCTGATCATGTCGAACGTGGAAAAACTGGGCGCGCCCATCCACATGGTAATCACGGCAGAAGAAGTCGGGGCATATAAACCTCTGATGAAGGGTTTCGAATACATGCTCGACAAGCTCGGCTGCGGACCGGAAGACATTACTCATGTGTCCTCATCCTTCCGCTACGACCTGATGACTGCCTATGACCTGGGCATCAAGAGCAAGGTCTGGGTCAACCGCGGCCATGAGCCGGCCAACCCGTTTTACGAATATACCGAGATCAAGGACATCGGCGGGCTAGCCGCCGCCGTTGGCCTGGAGCCAGTGCTCAAGCGCGCCTGAAAAGCCAGGGCTCAGGGGCTGTCACGACGTGGAGACCGGGGCGCTCCGTTCGCCCCTTCTCTTTTCGTTCCAAGGAAGCAAGCATGGCTTTGCGGGGTTCCTTTGGCACGCGTGACCTGCTGGGGTCAAAAGACGGTGTGATCCGAGCTTGACGAACGGCACGTCGGACTTGCGACAGCCTTCCACGTTTGATCGGTGAGTTCGAAATTGCACGGTCGGCTGGTCTTTCTTCTGAACACACAATTCGACCCCGCCCGGCCTGTGCTGACGCGGGGATGTCGTCTCACGCGCGATGGCATCTTCAGACCGGTCGATCGCACGCGATCACCCGTGATCGCGTGTACGCTGGATCTCCCATTGCTGTAATCACAGATTCTTGCGCAGGCATCCGAAGCGGCTGCACCACACTTTGACCATTCACTCGCTCGCGAAGCCGGCTATGCCCTTGATCTCGGTAAACTCGTGCAGTCCGAACTTCCCGTATTCCCGACCGTTGCCGGATTGCTTGTAGCCGCCGAAAGGGGCGGCACTGTCCCAGGCGGAGCTGTTGAGGCGAACGCTGCCGGCGCGCAGCCTGCCTGCGAGAGCTCGTGCTTCCTTTGGATCGCCCTGAATGTAGGCAGCCAGGCCGTAGGGCGTATCGTTGGCGATCGCGATCGCTTCATCCTCGCTGTCATAACCGATAATCGACAGCACCGGGCCGAAGATTTCCGCCCGCGCGATCGTCATCTGGTTGGTGACGCGGGCAAACACCGTCGGGCGCACGTAATAGCCCGAATTGAGATGCGAAGGGCGACCAGGGCCGCCGGCGACGAGCTCCGCTCCTTCCGCGATGCCGCGTCCGATCAACGCCTGGATCTTGTCGAACTGGGCGGCGCTTGCGACTGGTCCGAGGTCGGTGCGCGGATCCGAGGGGGAGCCGACGACGAGCGCAGCCGCTTCCCGCGCGGCGATTGAGCTTGCTTCGTCCATTCGCTCCGCAGGCACCAGCATTCGTGTTGGCGCAGTACAGGTTTGGCCGGAATTTCCGAAGCACCGGCGTACGCCGGCAGCGACCGCGGATGAGAAGTCGGCGCTGCGCAGAACGATGTTCGGCGACTTGCCGCCGAGCTCCTGATGCACTCGCTTGACGGTTGGTGCCGCCGCCTGCGCCACGGCAATGCCGGCGCGGGTCGACCCCGGGTGGCTGGCCAGCGCCGTTCCGACCGTAGGTCCGTCGCCGTGAACGAGGTTGAAGACGCCTTTCGGCACGCCGGCTTCATCCATGATCTCGGCGAAGATCACCGCGTTGAACGGAGCGATCTCCGATGGCTTCAATACCATGGTGCATCCCGTGGCGAGCGCCGGAGCGACCTTGCAGGCGATCTGGTTGATCGGCCAGTTCCATGGCGTGATCATTGCGACGACCCCGATCGGCTCGTGGATGATGCAGGTGGTCCCCTGCATGTATTCGAAGGCAAAGGTCTCGAAGGCTTTGATCGTCTGTTCGAAATGGGTAGCGCCGATGCCGGCCTGCTCGGCCCGGGCCATGGCGAGCGGCGCGCCCATTTCCCGCGAGATGATGTCGCCGAGCTCGTGATTGCGGCGCTTCAGGATCGTTACAATGCGCCTCAGCAGTTCGACGCGCTCTTCCTTGGATGTCTGAGAGAAGCCGCGACCGCCCTTTCAGCGTCGGGGGCACTGCCGAGTGCGATCGTACCCATCGGCTCTTCGGTGGAGGGATCGATGACCTCAAGTGTTTTCGACGCGGACGGCTCAACCCATTCACCGCTGATATAGAAGCTGTGGGCGTGTTTCATCGGTGGCTCCCTGAATGGCTATGATCTCTCCTCCCTGCCGAATGAAATCCCGATCCGCCTGCGGTCGGAACTGTTTGCATTTGTGAGAGAGGATATGAGAATCGCAGACGTCGAACGGCGTCAGGGTGGTGTACTGACCGAAGCTGAGACCGAATCACGGCGCCAAATTGTAAATCTCGGCAAGGTCGCTCAGATCCCAGTTCCCGCCGGACAAGACCGCACACACTTTCTCATCTGGCTTGACGTCTATGCTGCCTGCCAACAGGGCCCCTATTCCGATGGAGGCGGCTGGTTCCGCGATCAGTTTCGCATCCTTGGCGAGGGCACGCATTCCGGCAATGATGTGTTCGTCTTCAACAAGAACAATCTCGTCGACATATTTTTCGATAATCGGGTACGGATTTTGACCCGGAACGCTTAACCTCAAACCATCCGCGATGGTGTTCTTTAACGGAAGCGATGTGCGCTCCTTGTTTCTCCGGCTGTGAAAATACTTCGGTGTCAAGGCAGGCTCCGCCCCGATAACGCGAACCGATGGCTTCGTTTCCTTTATGGCGGTAGCGATTCCGGAGATTAGTCCTCCGCCGCCCACGGGAACGATGACCGTGTTTACGTCGTGCAGGTCTTCGAGGATCTCACACCCGATCGTTCCCTGACCAGCCATTACGACGGGGTCCTCGAAGCCGTGGATGACCGCATAATTTTTTCCTTCAGCGATCTCGTAGACTTTTCTCCATCTAGCAGCATTGTCACCATCAAAAAGAATGACTTCAGCGCCAAGGGCTTCTGTATTGGCGATCTTGATTTTTGGTGTGGTGACCGGCAGCACCAATATCACCCTTACGCCGAGCATCTTGGCTGCGTAAGCAAGCGCCTGGGCGTGGTTCCCCGACGAGGTCGCGATGAACCCGTTTGCGATCTCTTCTCGGGAGAGCGACAGAGCCTTGTTCAGGGCGCCGCGGATCTTGAATGCGCCGGTAATCTGGAGGGTTTCCGGCTTGAGGTAGAGCTGACAACCAGCCGCTTTCTCGATTTTGTCTGCACGCAATAGCGGCGTATGTCTGACGTGCGGCTTTAGCCGTTGCTGAGCTTCACGGATGTCCTGAATGGTGGGATAGTTGCGCATGGTCATCACTCAAAAAATTGAAAGAAAGTGCCGACATTGTTCGCAATGGCGTTGCGATAAATTTTGCTGGCGGTCGTATTGTCTTGTATGGCCATCCCCGTGGAGTCGAAAATCGTGATTTCGTCATCACTTTCCCGTCCCGGCTTCCTCCCCAACAATACCTCGCCGATCTCGCCGTGGATGTCGTCCATGGCAATGATGTTTTTATCCAGCGGGTGCCAGGTCTCGCCCTTTTCCGTGCATTGTGAAAGCGCGTCGACGACGATCTTGGCGTTTCGGAAAAGCTCCGGATCCAGCTCCTGTTTGCCGCGCTGATCCGTGCCGATTGCAACGATGTGCGTACCGGGTTTTACCCACTTCGCTTCCACAAGCGACCCTTTCCCTCGGGTCGTAGTGATCAAGATGTCGGCCCGCGCGACCGCCTCCTTCTTCGAGCTTGCGACGGTGACGGGAATGCCGAATTCGCGCTCGATGTCCTCCTTATATTTGGAGCTTGTTTCGGAGGTGCTGTCCCAGGCGTGGATCTCTTCGATCTTCATGATCTTGTTGATCGCCCGAATTTGCATTCTCGCCTGATTGCCTGTGCCGATCGACGCGATCGTGCGCGCGTTCTTTCTCGCCAGTGCCTTGACGGAGACGGCTCCCGCCGCCCCGGTTCTGAGGCCAGTGATCAAGCTTCCATCCATGATACAAATCAACGCACAGCTCCTGGCATCAAACAGGAGGATGGTTCCCATGCTATTCGGCACGCCATGTTCTGCCGGATTGTTGGTGAACCCTCCGGAATGTGCTTTCATAGAGATGATTTCAGCGGCTTTATGATAGCCAAGCTTGAAGTCGATCTCTCCACGCAACGAGGGGAGATGAATCCCGATATAATCGGGCTGTTCCACTTGGTCGCTGCTGAAGGCCTTATAAGCCTCTTCGACCGCGCCGATGACTTCCGTCATGCCGATAAGCCGTCCGACGTCATTCTTGTTGAGCAGCAGCGTTTTCATGCGTGACCTCTCTATTTCAATTCAGTCGGATGCATCGGCGCATCACGAGCTGGCTTGCACTGATCATATTAGGCCCGCTGTGAGTCTATGGGCCGTATTCGTCGGGCTCCAAGCAGATTGTTTCGTGTTGCATCGCGATTTTGGCAGGGAGTACCGGCAGCGCCTTTCGGAGCTTGGGCGGCATGTTGGAACTATCCAATGCTGACATCGGCGAAGGATTGGGAGTTGATCCAGTCGATCTTACTCGCTGTCGCGTACGATGCCGAATAACGAGTTTTCCATCCTTTCTGCGACGTGAAATCGACGCAAGCCCCCATAGTCCGCAAGTTGCGCTTCCGTTTTCGGCATGGCGCGCTGACCGGCAGTATCTGTCTAGGCGCGCCCGGCCTGCCGACCGCGGATCGCTGTGATCCAGCACTCACAAGAGTAAATCATGTTTCCCTCCAGCATTTTGTGCTGATCTTCCGCAATCTCCGGGCAATTCAGATGCGGGCTGCGGCCTATGATTGGTCATGACTTAAACAACTCCCCGCAAAGCAAGGACGAAGCGCATGACCACTTTCCGCCCGAAATACATCACCTTCGACTGCCATGGCACGCTGATCAACTTTCAGATGGCGGACGCGGCACGCGATCTTTACGGCGAGCGCATGAGTGAGCAGAAAATGCTGCAGTTCATCGCCGACTTCTCTGCGTACCGACTCGATGAAGTCATGGCCGACTGGAAGCCCTATGCGGAGGTGGTCCATAACGCATTGGTGAGGACCTGCAAACGCAACGGCATCCAGTTCAAGGACGAAGACGCGCAGATGGTTTACGAACGCGTCCCCACCTGGGGGCCGCATCCCGACGTTCCGGCCGGTCTTGCCAAGGTGGCCAAGGAAATTCCGCTGGTCATCCTGTCAAACGCGATGAACTCGCAGATCATGTCCAACGTCGAGAGGCTCGGCGCGCCTTTCTACGCTGTCTACACCGCCGAACAGGCTCAGGCTTACAAGCCGCACTTCCGGGCCTTCGAATACATGCTCGATATGCTTGGCTGCGGCCCGGAGGACATACTTCATTGCTCCTCATCGTTCCGTTACGATCTGATGTCCGCACATGACCTCGGGATCAAAAACAAGGTCTGGGTCAATCGCGGTCACGAGCCGGCCAATCCCTATTACGGCTACACCGAGATCGCCGGCATCTCGGAACTGCCCGGCGTTGTCGGGCTTTAAGGAAGCCCGACACATCTGAAAATCTCTCTTCACCGGCCCGACAGCGAACTTGGGTTGACCGGAGGGTAGGGGGCCGAGGGCATTGCAGTGCCGCCGTATTCGGCGGCGCGATCATGGATCCAGGCACGGGCGAGGTAACTTCAAAAGCCGGGGCCCGGACATTCGTGCTGAAGGCGGGGGACAGTGGTTCCAGCGCCTCCAGTAGCAATCGCCAGCCTCAAGGGAGGTTGGCCGCAGCGGACTGGATGCCATCCCGACGATCATTTTCGGATGAGCATGCAGTCCGGCTCTAAACAGTGCGAGGGTCTCAATCGTGAGTGCTTGTAACGATGCGGTTCCAGACGACGGTGCGGGGCATCTCGGCGGCAACCAGTCGGTGGGCGAGCCTTTCACCGAAGCATATTTCAGGGCGGCGGCCGCTGTTATGGCGACTAAGCCGAGCCCCGCCGAGGCGCGGGCGTCCAGTGAGCTGCTATTGCGCCACTACGGTCTGACGGGAACGGTCAAGGTTCTGTCCTCGGAAGTGGAGTGTACCGCGGAGGTCACGCTGTCGAGCGGCGATCGGTTGATCCTCAAAACGTCAGCGCGGCCGGAAGGACGAGACAGTTTCCGCTTCCAGGTTGCGGCCCTTGCAGGGCTGGAAGGCGCCTCCGGTTTCGCAGCCCCTCATCTGGTGCGTACCGGCGGCGGTACGCCGATGTTCGAAGAGGAGGAGATTTGCGGCTATCTGCAGACTCGACTTTCGGGGGTGCCTCTGCACCAGGCGAACGCAACTCCTGATGTCCTTTACCGGGTCGGCCAGGCGCTTGGCAGGCTCAGTTTGGCGCTCGGGGCGCTGAAGCTGCCCGCCATCCACCGCCCGGTACTTTGGCATGTCGGATGCTGGCCGAGGCTAATGGAACTGGAGGAGCATCTGCCTTCACGACCTATGGCAGAATCCGTACGTCTTGCCATGAGCAACTATGTCGAGCTTATCGCGCCGCAACTGCGCGAGGTAGCATGGCAGGTCACGCACAATGACCCCAGTCCTTTCAACACGCTCCTGACCGGTCGGGATATCGCGTTCATCGATTTCGGCGACGGCTGCTGGGGTCCTCGGATTCAGGATCTCGTGGTTGCTGCAAGCCACTTGGTAACCGACCCATCTTCGGCTCTCGGCGGCTCAGAAAATCTCATCGCCGGGTATGCTTCGGTGACTCCGCTTACTACGCTTGAGATAAAACTGCTGGTCGGATTGATAAAGGCGCGCCAAAGCGCCCTCGTCCTCATCAACTACTGGCGAGCCCAGCTGTTTCCGGCCGAGGCAGCATATATCAAGAAAAACGTGGCCAGGGCAGAACGCGGGCTTTCTATCCTATCGGCGTTAAGCCTGGGGGAGGCCGAGACTGTTGTGCGTCGCGCAGGACTTTAGGCCGGCGTTTTGGACGCACTCAAACGTCGCATCACTCGCTCGGCAATCACTCCGGTAAATCGCGACCTTCGTCGCGGATGAAAACCTAAGCAGGATCAAAGCTATGTCCACCGATCTCATGCCCAACCGCTTTACCCCCGGGGGAGCCGCAATTCCCGCCCGAGAATCTGAGCTGATCGCCCGGCGCGACAGCGTGCTGGGAGCCTCCTACAGGCTTCAATACCGCCGGCCGGTTCATTTCGTCCGGGGCGAGGGCATGTGGCTCTTCGATCCGGATGGCCGTCCCTATCTGGATTTTTATAACAACGTGCCCTCTCTCGGCCATTGTCACCCCGAGATCAACGCTGCCATGGCAGAACAAGCCGGCCGAATTAGCGCAAACACGCGCTATCTGGAACCGAGGCTGGTCGACTATGCCGAACGGCTCGTGGCCACTTTTCCCGAGGAACTGAACCGAGTTGTCTTTACTTGCACGGGTAGCGAATCGAACGATCTGGCGCTCAGGATTGCCCGGCTTACCAGCGGCAGCGAGGGCGTGATTGTTTCTTCCCATGCCTATCACGGCACCAGTTCGGCCACGGCAATGGTTTCGCCCAATCTGGGCGATGCCGTCAAGCTTAGCCCTGCCGTGCGCATGGTGTCGCTGCACGGGCCCTCAGGCATAGCTGAGCGGCAGGCTGCGGCATTCTTTGAAGAGCAGGTTCGTGCCGCAATCGTCGATTTGAACCGGCGTGGGATTGGCGTCGCGGCCCTCCTCGTCGACACGATTTTCTCCAGCGACGGCGTCTGGGTTGACCCTCCCGGCTTCATAGCCGGTGGAGTCAAAGCCGTGCGGGAGGCGGGTGGCCTCGTGATTGCTGATGAAGTTCAGCCAGGATTTGGACGGACGGGCACACATATGTGGGGATTTGAGCGTCACGAAGTTGTGCCTGACCTCGTCACTCTCGGTAAGCCTATGGGCAATGGATTTCCGATCGGCGCCGTCGTTGGCCGCAAGGCACCGATGGATCGCTTTGGCGCAACTGCCCGATACTCGAACACCTTCGGCGGCAATACCGTCGGAATCGCGGCCGCCGACGCCGTCCTGACCATTTTGCACAGAGATCGCATCCCCGAGCATGCGCATGCCATGGGTGAACGCCTGAAAATGGGCTTGGAGCATCTAGCCAAGCTGCATGACGGTATCCGCGGCATTCGAAATGCAGGTCTGTTCTTCGGCATCGACATCGGGCTGGATGGAACGGGGGAGGCCAGCCGGCGTGCCATGGCATTGGAGATTGTAAACCTGATGCGTGACGATGGTGTTCTTATCAGCACGACTGGCGCCAACGAGGATACGCTGAAAGTTCGGCCCCCACTGATTTGCCAGGCGGAGCATGTGGATCGGTTCCTCGAAGCCATGGAATGCGCGCTCAGGAAAGCCGTCCCGTAGGTGTAGTCGGCTGCCTCGGCAGCCGAAGAGACTCGCGCCTTTTTCATCAGCGAAAGCTAAGTCCATGAAACTCGATCGGATCGACATCAAGATCCTGCACGTCTTGCAGCAGAATGGCCGAATGACAAATGTGGAGCTGGCGGAGGTGGTCAACCTATCGCCGAGCCCCTGCCTCATGCGCCTCAAGAAGCTGCAGTCGGAGGGCTACATCGAGGGCTATACGGCGCAGATCAATGTCGCCAAGTTGGGGCAGGCACTAACCGTCTTCACCGAGGTGACACTGAAGAACCACCGGCAGACCGATTTTGCACGCTTCCTCGCTGCCATAGAAAAAATCGAGCAACTCATCGAGTGCCATGTGATCTCGGGCGGCTACGACTATCTCTTGAAATTCGTAACCACCGGGATCGGCGAATATCAGGAGATCCTGGAGCGGCTGATCGAGTTGGACGTCGGTATCGACAAGTATTTCAGCTTCGTCGTGCTGAAATCGCCGATCCGCAAGATGCATATGCCGCTAACGAAGCTATTTCAGCCATAGGCTCTGATTCAATCCTCGCCCCTTCTCCGACGGGCGATCCGATCTCTAGAGAGAAGGCGCACCGCCATGAAATTCTTGTCCTACTGGCACGACGCTGCCCCGTCTTTTGCCGGGGCCGCGGAGGGGCTAGTCGATGGCCACCACGACATCGCAGTCGTCGGTGGCGGGTTCACCGGTCTCGCTGCCGCCCGCCAGCTCGCAAAGGCGGGCGCCAAAGTCGTCGTGCTGGAGGCGGAGACGGTGGGCTCGGGCGCCTCCGGCCGCAATGGTGGTCACTTGAACAATGGGCTTGCGCATAGCTATCTGGCGGCAAAGGCTGAGCTCGGCAAGGAGCGGGCGATCTCGCTTTACCAGGCGCTCGATGACTCGATCGACACGATCGAGCGTTTGATCGGAGAGGAGGGGATCGAGTGCAGCTTCCGTCGCTCCGGTAAGCTGAAGCTCGCCTCGAAACCACAGCACTTCCAGGCGATCGCCCGCAACTTCGAAGCCGTGCACGCCGAGGTCGATCCCGACACGGCATTGCTGAGCGCAGACGAACTGAAGCAGGAAATCGGCTCGCCGTTTTTCGGCGCGATGCTCTCGAAGAAGAGCGCGATGATGGATATGGGCCGCTATGTCGTCGGCCTCGCCGAGGCAGCCAGGCGTCACGGCGCGACAATCTTCGAGAATGCGGCCGTCACCGAACATCGCCTGGTGGGCTCCCGCCATCATCTGAAGACGGGCCGCGGCAGCGTCACCGCCGATGCGGTGCTTGTTGCCACAGGCGCCTATACGCCTGCGACCTTCGGTTATTTCCGGCGCCGGATCATTGCGGTAGGCAGCTTCATCATTGCCACGCGGCCGCTGACAGAAGCGGAGATCGCGGCGACGATGCCCGGCAACCGCACCTGCGTCACGTCTAAGAATATCGGCAACTATTTCCGGCTCTCGCCCGACAACAGGCTGATCTTCGGCGGCCGTGCCCGCTTCTCGGCAACCTCCGACCATCGCTCGGACGCTAAAGTCGGAGCGATCCTGAAGGCAAGCCTCGCAGAGATCTTCCCGCAGCTCGCCAATGTCGAGATCGATTATTGCTGGGGGGGCCTCGTCGACATAACCAAGGACCGGTTCCCGCGCGCAGGCTGTCATGACGGCGTCTGGTACGCGATGGGCTATTCTGGCCATGGCGCCCAGCTTTCGACCCATCTGGGAATGGTGATCGCCGACACGATCCTCGGCCGGCCGGACCGAAACCCGATGAAGGGGCTCGAATGGCCGGCCGTCCCGGGGCACTTCGGAACGCCTTGGTTCCTGCCGCTGGTCGGCATGTATTACAAGATGCTGGACAGCGTCGGTTAGGAACTTCTTGTCGGAAATACCGGGCCTTCCAGCACGATCAGAGCGCGCCTACCTCGACTCTGGAGCCGTCAAAGAAGCGCGACAGGCGGAAGGGCGTGGGATCAACGCAAGGCTTATCGTTAGCAACCAGGTCAGCGGCTAGGCGACCGATGCCAGGGCCGATGCCGAAGCCATGGCCGGAGCCGCCAGCGGCCAAATAGAGGCCTTTCACATGATCGCACGCCGAAATGACCGGTACCGCGTCCGGTGTGCAATCTACATAAGCGCCCCAACTATCGGCGATCTCGATGCCCTTAAGCGCCGGGAACTGCTCGGTGACGCCCTTTAGAATAGCCGCGATCGTCCGGCGGCTCGGTCTTGGGTCGAGAACACGGATCCGCTCGAAAGGCGAAAGCGCATCCTTGTTCCACCTGGCCAGCGCTTCCGGTCCATGGAACATGGATCTGCCCATGCCGATCTGGACCGCTTTCAGTCGCTTCAGAAACATCGGCATGAACCAGCGCGCGTAGCGGACGCCTTGTGGCGTTATATCCAGCGTCGCTCTGCCGCTGACGGCAAGCGTGTAACTGCCATCCAACCTTCGGGTCAGCGAGCACTCCGGCGTATAGATCGCTTCGCCGAGATTGGTCGTGGGTCGCGTACGAATTGCGGTCTGGCGCACGCTTGCCTGCGGGAATTGAACGCCGTACTGGCGGCAGAACAAGGATGTCCACGCACCGCCGGCGTTCAGAACGGCCTGCGACCTGATAATCCCTTTTTCCGTGATCACCCCGGCAACCGCACCGTTGACGATATCAAGGCCTCGTGCGGCACATTCCTGGTGGATCGTTGCTCCGAATTTGCGGGCGCCGTTCGCGATTGTTGGCGCGGCAATGGCCGGCTCGCCTTTGCCATCATCGATCGAATGGACCCCGCCCAGCCACCGGCGGCCGTGCGCCGGGATTTTGTCATGCGCTTCCCGGGCGCTTAACATCTTCGTATTGACGTTGAATTGCCGGGCAACATCAAGCCATTGCTCCCATTCCGCCAGCTGCTGGGGATTATCTGTCGCATAGAACAGACCGCATCGGCGGAAGCCGACGTCGTCGTCGATTTTGGCGGCGATCTGGTCCCACAGCTGCATGGAGATTCCCGAGAGCGGCAGCTCGCGCGCATCCCGGTTCTGTCGGCGGCACCAACCCCAGTTTCGGCTGGACTGCTCACCGCCGACATAGCCCTTTTCCACCAAAGCAACGGAGAGCCCCCGCTCTGCGAGTGAAAACGCCGCCGACGCGCCGACAATGCCGCCGCCGATGACGACGACGTCCGCCTTAGCGGGAAGCTCTTGATCGCTCTGTATGGGCTTGAGGAGTGGTGACATCGAGCCTGACCTGAATTGATTAGTCGGAATTGTTTTCCGCCCGTTGGGCCGAAGGATTTTTTTCGAGTACGGCGATCGCGTCGACTTCAACGAGATAACCGTAGTGGAGTTCGGGCACCGGAACGACGGTTCGCGCCGGACGCGCATCCCCTAGCCGTCCTGCATAGACTTGGTTGAAGCGGGGCCAATTGCTCACGCCGACGATATAGGCCGTTACCCTGACGAGATCGGCTGGGGTTCCGCCTGCGGCTTTCAGAACCGCCAGCATGTTGTCGATGGCCTGGCCCGCCTGCGACTCGAAACTGTCGTCAGCAAGCGGCTCACCAGCCGGCCGGATAGGGAGCTGCCCGGAAATATAGAGATGCTGACCCGCCAGCTTTGCCTGCACATAGTGACCTGCAGGGCTGGGCGCGCGACTGGTATTTACGGTTATGAAGTTGGACATCACCAGCCTCCGAAGCGTTGCCAGCGAGCCTCGACGGCATGCGAGCGACCGCGGACCACATGATAGGCTTCGTGCTGAGCAGCGGTCGCACATGCATGGTTTGGCAGGATCCGCACCCGGTCTCCGACCGCCAGATCAGGCAGGCGCGCGTCCGACCCGGGCCTCACGGCGATAATTCCATGCTCCTGGTTCGCATCGGCAACGATGATGTCACGATAGGCATTGCCGTCGATGTCACAGACGAGCCCATAGCCCTGATCGACGGTTTGCTTGCTGGTGCCACGGTCCCGCGACAGCGACATCCACCCGCCATCGGTTATGATCCAGCCCTTCTCGCGCTGGTGTCCGATAACTGTCGCGAGCACGCTGAGGGCGATGTCGTCGACCTGGCAAATTCCGATCCCTGCCATCACCAGATCGAAGAACACGAACACGCCGGCGCGGACTTCGGTCACCCCCGTTAGATCCTTCGCATGATGGGCCGTTGGCGTCGAACCGACGCTGACGACTGGGCACGCCAGGCTCGCACTGCGAAGAAGCTGCGCAGCTTCCACAACGGCCAATCGCTCCGCTTCCGCATAGCGCTGCTGCGCCTCGACGCCCCCACCCTTGTAGCTGTCGCCGGCATGGGTCAAAACACCACGCAGCTCGGCACCGGCCGCCAAGATCTGGCCGATCTCCAGCAACTCCGTGTGATTAGCAGGCACAACACCCGAACGGTGGCCATCGCAATCGATCTCGATCAAGGCTGGGATCCGCATTGCGGCGTTTCGGGATGCCTCGGCAACCGCCTGCGCCTGCTCGACGGTATCCAGTACCACCACGAGATCGATGCCCATGGCGCGCAGTTCGACGACACGTGCGAGCTTTGCCGGGGCGATGCCGACCGCATAGATCATGTCGCGAACACCATTGGCCGCAAACTGCTCGGCTTCCTTCAGCGTAGAGACCGTCGCCGGCCCCTCGGGGGCACTCATGACCCGCCGCGCCGCGTCAATCGACTTCGCGGTCTTCAGATGCGGTCGTAGCGACACGCCCAGGCCATCCAGCCGTTTCCTGAGCCGCGTGATATTCCGGTCCATCCGGTCGGCGTCCAAAACGAGACAGGGCGTTTCCAGCGTCGCAAGAGTGGTCGTTGCTGCCAAGCGAGTGGAGGGGTTGAACGTCGTTAGATCCATCTGTCTGGTCTCCAATTCGAAATTCACCTTGTCTCTAAATCGTAAAGTTAGCAATTAATGTCCGGTGAAGGTTAGATTCAGTTTGAGCTTAATGCTGACAGCGCAATATCACCCACATCAGCCTGAATCCGCTCGAGCACGTCGATCTCCTTCTCGATCTCCAATCGCAAATCGGAACTGCCGGAAAACGCGCCGTTGAAAGCTGCTGTTCCGATGGTAAACCCTGCCGCGCCGGATCGCACGACGGCCGCCATCCTTTGAACGCTGTCGATCGATCCGGCAACCACCACAGGCTTGTCAACGGACCCGCACACGCGCGTCATCAACTCTTCAACATCGCCATCGAAGCGATAAGCAAGCAGATCAAGACCGCTCACGCCGTCGATCGCCGTCAATTGACGGGCACTCTCCACGATCGTCTCGATCGTTCCTTCGAGCTTGCTTGGATGACCGACGATCTTGCCGGGGAAGGGGTAGTAGCCGATGTTCCTGTTTTCTATAAGCGGCAAAACGACGTGCGGTCGGGTTCCACCCATCAAGATGTCAACGCCAAGGTCGACCGCGGCCTGCGCGGATCGTCGCTCGCTCTCCTCATCGAGGCTGACTACTTCGAGGTAAAGCGTGGCACCCGCCGTCTTGATTGCTGAAGCAAGGCTCAATAGTTTATCGAAGGGCAGGCCAATATCCTTGAACCCCACATGACAGATGCCGGCGGCAAGCACGTCCTTGAGGCGCTCAGCCGCATCGGCCACGGTGCGGTCCTGGTTAGTCAGCATGAATATGAAGTCCGGAGAAGTCTGGGGCATCGAAAGCGCTCCTAGATTGCGTTGAGACGCAGTGCCTGATCGAATGCGTAGCGAAGAGAGGAATGGTCGGCCGTACCGTGGCCCGCGATGTCGAATGCGGTTCCGTGATCGACGCTGGTACGGATGAAGGGCAAGCCGATGGTGACGTTGACGCCGTTGTCGATGCCGAGATACTTGACCGGAATGAGGCCCTGGTCGTGATACTGCGCGACGACAATATCGAACTCACCCTTGCGGGCCCGCATGAAAATCGTATCTCCGGGCCAGGGGCCCGAAGCGTTTATTCCATGCTCCTGAGCTCGGCCGATCGCCGGCGCGATAATGTCGAGATCTTCGCGTCCGAACATGCCGTTTTCACCGGCATGGGGATTGAGGCCGGCGACGGCAATGCGGGGCGAAGCAATGCCATAAGCTTTGCCCGCCCGGTGCGCCAATTCGATCGTTCTGAGCACGGAATCCTGCGTCACGAGGTCGATCGCGTCGCGCAACGAGACGTGGATCGTGACCAGGATCACACGCAGCTCGTCGTTTGCCAGCATCATCGCGAACTTGTCGGTTCCCGACCGTTCTGCAAGAATTTCAGTGTGGCCGGGATAATTGAGCCCGCCCTTTTTCATCGCTTCCTTGTTGATCGGGGCGGTAACGATTGCTCCGATGTTGCCTGCCAGCGCTTCGTCGATCGCTCTCACGACATAATTGTAGCTGGCGCGCCCGGCGCGAGCGTCCACCCGACCGATCGGCAAATCGTCCGGCAGATCCGAGACGTTGAGAACGGCTATGAGTTTCGCGTCTGGGACCGCGTCATCGACCGACGCGATGGGCTGCACCTGGAGAGGAAGACCGAGGGCACGGACGGTGCGTTCCATCACCTTGGCGTCACCGATCACCACCGCTTGCTCCGGCAGTCCGTCCGCGAAAACGCGTGCGATGATTTCCGGACCGATCCCACAGGGATCGCCCATCGTTATTCCAACAGGCTTCTTCATTTCTTATCTCCTAGCCAGAGGCCCCGAAGCAGATCGGCTGATCTCAGAAGGATATTGGACGAGCCAAAGCCGCCCGCCTTTGTGATGATGTGAAGGGGGTACGATCCCGTCGTGCGGCCGACCGGAATCCCGGGCTCGATCTCGCCGAGAAGATCCACAGAACCGATCCCAAGTTCGGTCAAGACGGATTCGGCGGTGTCCCCACCAGTCAGGAAAAGTCCGGTTACCGGGCAACGCTCCATAACCGCGCGGACAGCCTGGCCAAGTGCGATTGCGATGCACCGAGGATCGGCAGACGTGCCTCCGTCAGACGTGGTCAGAATAACATCTCCGCTGGATCCGGATTGGTTATATTGCGCAACGGCGCTTTCTGCCGCGAGAACGGGAGAGCGAGACGCCTCCTCGGCGTCGACGATGATCTGCCGGACGTTGCCGGGGCTCATCAGCCTCA
This sequence comes from Rhizobium leguminosarum bv. trifolii WSM2297, assembly GCF_000271845.1. Next base: position 1,585,439 of record NZ_JH719393.1, read on the forward strand.
GGCATTGCTCACGGCTCAGAGGGTTGACGCTACCGATGACAAAGAGATTGAGAGACCCCGCGGCAGTCGGTGATGCGGTCACATCGGCGTGGCCGACATGATCCGCCAGCGCGATCGCTAGACCCGGAGATCCGCACCAAAGGATGGATTTCGGATCCGCCGCCGATTTCACCAGTCGGGCCAGGTCGTCCTGCATTGTTGCATCGGCGATCAACACTTTCCTGTCATCGGCGCCAACTTCGCCAGACTTCAATGCTCGAACTTCGGCAAGCCCAAGATGACGGATTTCCGCCTCCGAGATATCCCGAAACAGAGCGCGAAGACGCGAGTCCGTTATGGGGTGGAGCGGGTCCTTTGCAAACTCGGTTTCCTCCAACGGCACACCACGAAGAAGCTGGCGCCCTCCTTCAGTGGTTCGTCCACCTGCGGGGAAAGCAGGAGCGAGGATGGCAATATCCCGACCGGAAGCCCCGAGTGCGGCAATTACTTCGGCCGCAACGTGGCCGCGAATGGTGGAATCCACCGTATTGTAAAGAATATCTGCGGAGGCCAGGCTTTTTGCCGCCTGCGTCGCCCGATCGACAGCGTCCTCAACGGATGCGGCGCGACTTGCCTTGTTGACAGAGATGATCGCGACGTTTTCAGGCGTCGATCGCCGGTAGTCGGTAAAGACAAGGCATCTGTGCCCCATGCTCACGAATGGCCCGGCGCCATCCGTGGCACTCGTCAAATCATCGGCTAGGATTCCTACCTTCAAAATCGCCGTCCTGTCGGTTTGAAATGTTACGACGAGGATATTAGCGCTATTGCTTTTGCCGAAAAAACGATCAATTCTGACAGAAACCTGTCACTTTACCTCACAGATATGGCCGCACGATTTCCTTCTTTATCCGCACTGAGAGCATTTGAATCGGCAGCACGCCATTTGAATTTCGGACGTGCGGGCGATGAATTGTATGTCACGCACAGTGCCGTCAGCAAACAAATCCGCTTGCTTGAGGAAGATCTGGGCGTGACCCTCTTTGAACGAAGAAACCGGGCCGTTTTCCTGACCGACGCGGGGCGGCGCCTGCTTGTTACGATGAGCGAGGTGTTCCGCCAGATCAGCGATTGTTGCGACCAAATAAAAGGGGGTGGCTCGGCGCCTCTGGTGCTTTCATGTGAACCGACATTCACGCAGCGCTGGCTGATCCCGCGTCTTCCGCAATTTAACGCGCTTCATCCGGACATTGAGGTTCATGTGTTGGCCGCTGGTGGCCCTGTGAGCTTCGAGAGGAGCCATATTGATCTGGCGCTCAGGAGAAGCGACTTTAGCTGGTCGCCGGAATTGTTTATGGAAACGGTGGTAGAAGAACGTGTCGGCCCCGTATGCGCGCCACGCCTGTTGGCTTCAGGCAGCGATATTCTCTCCTTGCCTCGCATCCATTCGGCCACACGTCGAGATGCGTGGACGCGGTTCGTCTCGGACAACGAGATCGCAGATCCAAATCCGCCCGGCAGCCAGGTATTCGAACATTTCTATCTGAGCATCGAGGCTGCAATCGCTGGGTTAGGTGCTGCGATCGGTCCAGAGCCATTGGTAGCCGATGCTGTGGGAAGCGGGCAACTTGTGGCGCCGCGGGGATTCTCCGGCAATGGCTACAGCTACATCCTGTTGAGCCGTCTTCCCTTCGAAGGCGATGCCAGAAAACGAAATTTCCTCTCCTGGCTTCGACGGCAGTTTGGTCCCTGAAGCGCCTAGCCTTGGTCAGCACCTTGGGGCTGGTGCTCCGCTAGTGAGACAATGGGCTAGTGGAGGACATGACGGACATCGCAGCCGAAACCGCGGCATTAGGTAGCAAAAACCACGAGACCTGAAACGGCACCCCGACTACCCGGTTCCGGTGAAAACGCAGCCTCGAATGAGTGTAGCGTACGAGTTGAAGCAGAAGCGAGCGGCCTTGATTGACAGGCTGCAGCAGCTTGAAAGGGAGCGGGTCGACATTCAGGAATTGGTGAGAGCGCTGGAGCGCGTGATCCTGAGCTATGAGCCAGACTTCCAGGCATCGTCACAGCCTGGGTCAGGTCGGGGTGATCGGCCTCGTAAGGCAAAGCCGTCGTCGTCCCAGGTAAAGGCGGCCATGAATGGCATAAACAAGCGCCAAGCCGTCTTGGAGGTCCTGCGCGAAGCAGGAGAACCGATCTCGGTGGCCGCGCTCCAGCTCTCGCGCGAGATCGGCGTCCAACAGCCAACACCGAAGCGTGGGGGCGGAGGGCAATGGCGGCAATAGCGATGGCGTTGAAGGTCATGTTCAGGCTCCAAGTCGACGGCAGGCACAGCGGATCGGCGGACAAAAACGACCGCGGAAAGATCAGAGCTGTATTCGTATCATCCTGAACCTGACCCAGGTCTTACACGGTCTTTCCGCAAGAGGCGATCAGAGGAGGTCTAAATGGTTAATTGCCGAAGGTCGACAGCCGGGTCTCAAAGGGAATAGGCTTGCCCTGCTGCCTGAGGAAAAATCGACAATCTGGAGAAGGTTTGGAGAGCCCGTAGCGCCCAGAACTTGACAAAGGGATCGCCACTAAGGTAATCACAGTTAAGGTAATCACGATTAAGGTAATTATATTTACAAGAAGGCAGCATATGCAGTTTCTCGGGCGCGAACGTGAACTCAAGCTGGTGCGGACCGAATTGGATTCCCAACGACCTTCCCTCATCATCGTATTTGGCCGACGGCGGATCGGCAAATCGCGGTTCCTTCGGGAGGCTGCCAAGAATCGCCCGGAAATCTACTTTCAGGCGACCCGCGTCTCATCACTTTTGAACCTGGAGCAGTTCAAATCGGATGTCGGAAAGGCAATCGGATCAAAGCCACAGCTCGAAGCGCTGTCAAGCTGGGAGGGGGTACTGCACTATGTTGCCGAGCGTGCCGGCGAGCATCCTGGATTGATCGTCACGATCGACGAATTTCCCTATCTGCTTGATAACGAGCCAGCACTGCCATCGATCGTGCAGAAATTCTGGGATTCCGGCGCGCTTGCAGATGGGGCGATGAAACTGATCCTTTGCGGCTCTGCCATTTCTCAAATGGAAGACCTGTTGGCGGAGCGGAACCCGCTTTACGGGCGAAAAACCCTGTCGCTCAACATGAAGGCCTTGCCCCTTGTCGATGTCGCCAAGTTTTTCCCGGAGTACACGGCCGACGACATTATCAGAACCTATGCTATTTTCGGCGGCATTCCCTACTATCTTCAGCTTTGCGACGCTCAGGAACCGCTCCGCAACAACGTCATCAAACTCTTGCTCGAAGAGACAGGCACGCTGATCGATGAACCGAACACGCTGCTGCAGACCGAACTCAGAGAGCCGTCCTTTTACTCAAGCGTGGTTGCGGCTGTATCTGACGGTTGCAACACTAAGTCAGAGATCGCAAACCGACTGGGTGTCAAAGCAGACGGTATTGGACCGTACCTGGCAAAACTGCTCGCGCTTGATTTGATCGATAATTCGAAATCGCTGGATGCCGACGAAAAGGGCCGAAACCGCCGCTATCGCGTTGCAGACAGCCTGATGTCGTTCTGGCATCGTTTCGTGCGACCAAACCTGAGCGCGATCAGCAGCGGGTTTGGCGAGGAGGTTTACGACCGCGTCGTGGAGCCTCGGTTCTCCGAATATATGGGGATTGCGTTCGAACCGATCGCCCTTCAATTTGCAAGGCTTCATCTGCAGGAGGTCCTTGCGGTTCCGACGCAGGAGGTTGGCCAGATTTGGGGTCACGCCGATTTCGACATAGATGTCGCGGGGCGATTGTTGGATGGTGCATTTTTCTATGGCGAATGCAAATGGCGATCGCGCGTGATCGACCTTGGCCACGTCCGATTGTTGCGTGAGCGATCCGAGAAAACGACTTACGGGGAAGGAGCGACGGGCAAGCACTACCTGTTTTTCAGTAGAAGTGGTTTTTCAAGCGATGTCGAGAGTTTGACGAAAGAAGACGAGCGGCTGCATCTGATAACCCCAGAAACACTGGTAAAACCGCGTCGGTAGAGGCGACAAAGTGGGCGCATTGCCACTCCTAACGCGCCGCCTGACGCATGTGGCACTTGCTCCATAACGCCGGTAATTTCTGTAGTAATTCAGATGCCTAAGCTGCTTTTGGTGGTCTTTGCTACCTAATGCCGCGAAACCGTCGCAGTGGACAATGCGACAAACGATTCGATACCAATTGGTCGGGCGAAATTCAGATGCTGGGGCCTAGTATGTTGGCTCTGGCTTCAATGATGTGGTCGTACATATTTCGCTCAGCCTCTCTGCTATCACGATCTTTGATTGCGTCGAGAATTGCCTGATGGCTCACGATATACGCCGTCATGCGCTCAGAGGTTAGCGACTGTTCTTTCATCTTCCCCCAAAGGTTTCCCGCCCGTACTGCATGAATACCTTCATAGAGAGAGGCAAGAAGACCGTTACGCGCTGCCTGGACGACGATGCGATGAAAGACGGCGTCCCATTTCTCGAACTCGCCCATAGATTCCGACGCGCTGCCTCGAGCGATTGATTTCTGCATTTCTTCGACTTCCTGCCTGGTCGCGCGCAACGCCGCCAACGCAGCGATCTTGGGTTCTATGATCAGCCGAGCCTCAAAGACTTCCGCCGGATAGGTGCGCAATGTATCTCCTTCGTAGGTTGCCGGCCGGCGAAGGGCACTCGAGCTCACGCCGCTACCGGCGATAAAAGTGCCTCTGCCGACGTGCCTGATAAGGCGGCCTTCCTTCTCCAACGAACTGAGCATCCTTCTGAGAGCGGTACGCGGCAGCCCGAGTTTCAGCGCCAGGTCACGCTCGGGGGGCAGGCGATCGCCTGGTTCCAGACCTTCCGCCTCAATGAAGTCTTTCAACACCACGCTCATATGACCTCCAATAAATATTTTGCGAAACCAATTTGATCTATATTGACACCAATGGCAAGACCAATCTTATATTAATCGCAGAACCAACGCCGATTGGTTGCGAATGGTGCTTAGAGCTTGTGACAGGCTGTGCACTGCTCGAAGAGACTATGCGGCAGCGTGCATAGATCGGCGACAAAATTTCAAACGAGAAGCTGCGTAGACAAGGGAGATGGAGCGATGGCCGTTACGACTGAGGCTGTTACAGCAGGCGACGCACCGCTTTCGGTGCGTGCCCTGACAGTCGACCTGCCGAAAGGCATGGAGCGGGCTCATGCCGTCGAAAACGTCTCTTTCGACCTCAAGCGTGGTCAGATTCTTTGCATTATCGGCGAGTCCGGCTCGGGCAAGTCGGTTACGGCAAACACCATCATGGGTCTCTTGCCCAAGATTATTCCGGTCTCGTCGGGTGCGATCAATCTCGATGGAACGAGCATCGTCGGCGCGCCGGCAAAAAAGCTGCGCCAGCTGCGCGGCCGCGTCGTGTCCATGATCTTTCAGGATCCGCTTTCGGCGCTCAACCCGCTGATGACGGTCGGCGAACAGGTTACTGAAGTCATGGTGGCCCATGGAGTGGGCACCAAGGCCTTGCGGCGTGACCGCGCCCTTGAATTGCTAACCGAAGTGGGCCTTCCCGATCCGGAACTGATGTACCATCAATATCCGTTCCGGCTTTCCGGTGGTCAGCGCCAGCGCGTCATGATCGCGATGGCGCTGGCCCTTGAGCCGACCGTTCTGATCGCGGACGAACCAACGACAGCCCTCGACGTAACCACGCAGGCCCAGATCCTGAAGCTTATCCGTGACATTCAGCAGCGCAAGGACATGAGCGTCATGTTCATCACCCACGACTTCGGTGTCGTGGCGGAAATTGCCGACAGCGTCGTGGTTATGGAGAAAGGGCGGATTGTCGAGCAGGGCACCGCCGATCAGGTTCTCAACTCCCCCAGCCACCCCTACACCAAGCGCCTGATCGCGGCCGTTCCCCGCCTCACGGGAGAAGACAGAAAGCTCAAGGCGCAGACGAACGACGAGACGATCCTCACTGTCAATGGATTGTGCAAGACCTACCGTAGCGGCAGCGCCCTGTTCGGCAGCCAGCGTGTCGTGCCTGCGGTGCAGGATGCCTCATTCACCCTGGCTGCGGGCCGCACTCTTGGCATTGTCGGCGAAAGTGGCTCCGGAAAATCGTCGTTGGGGCGGCTCCTGATCAAACTTCAGGACAGCGACAGCGGTCAGATCCTGTTTGAGGGCAGGGACATCGTCCAGCTCTCGGAATCCGAGTTCCGGCCGCTCCGCCCTCGAATTCAGATGATCTTTCAGGATCCCTTTGCCTCGCTCAATCCGCGCGCCACTATCGGTCAAATACTGACCGTCGGGCCCGTCGCACATGGTATGCCCTACACCCAGGCGCGCGAAGAGGCCCGGGCGTTGCTTTCCCATGTCGGTCTCGATGCCGGCGCCTTCGGCCGCTATCCGCACGAATTCTCGGGTGGTCAGCGACAGCGCATCGGCATCGCCCGGGCTCTGATGTTCAAGCCCAAGTTGCTGATTGCCGACGAAGCAGTCTCCGCGCTTGACGTGTCGATCCAGGCCCAGATCCTCAAGCTGCTTGATCAAATCCAGCGCGAGACGGGCGTATCAATGGTCTTCATCACCCATGACCTTCGTGTCGCCAGTCAGATCTGCGACGAAATTGCAGTGATGCAGAAGGGCCGGGTCGTCGAGCGCGGCCCGCCGTCTCAGATCTTCCTGAAACCGCAATCGGCCTACACGCGTGAACTTGTGGCTGCAATTCCGGGAGAACGACGGAGAGACAGATGAAAAGGTCAATGAGCTCCTGGCAGTAGCTTCCTAATGAGCAAAAGAGAGGGAATAAAATGACAAAAGAACCTACGACCAAAACGAACTATTCTCGGCGCGACGCACTGCGCCTGATGGCAGCAGGCGGTATTGCATGCTTCGCTGCCCCCAACCTGATCGGCAAGCCTGACATTGCCTGGGCAGCGGACAAGAAACCTGCCGGTCGCGTCGTGGTAGGGCTTTCGCAGGAGCCGACCGTCTTCAATCCGCTCATGGCACATATCGAAACGGACGATGCGGTCCACTTCTCGCTCTTCGACGCCCTCTTTCGCATAGATCCGGGCGGCGTGCTCCAGCCCAATCTTGCGCTAGAAGTGCCCACGCAGAAGAACGGTGGCATCTCGGGAGATGGCCTGAACTGGCGTGTTCGCCTGCGTGATGATGTTCGCTGGCATGACGGCAAGCCGTTTACGGCTGAGGACGTGAAGTTCACGCTTGAACTGATCACCAATCCGAAATTCCGAGCCTGGCGCACAGGCGGCCATTCGCTGGTGCGCGACCTCACGGTGGTTTCGCCAACTGAAATCACCTGGCGGATGGAGCAGGTCTTCGCTCCTTATCTCTCGTTTCTCACCGAGACCTTCATAGTACCAAAGCACCTTTTCGAGAATGAGGCCGATCCGAATGCAGCAGCCTTCAATCAGGCACCCGTTGGCACCGGTGCCTTCAAGTGGACCCAGCGTGTTGCCGGCGACCATCTCGAACTGGCAGCGAACCCCGATTATTTTGGGGACGGCCCTTATGTCGAACAAGTCATCTTCAAATACATTCCGGACCAGACGGTGCTCTACACCCAATTCAAGAGCGGCGACATCGACCTTACAGACCAGGCGTACATCACACCAGACCACTACGATGAAGCCAGCAAGTTGCCTGCCCGTGTGGTGAGCCTGGTGCCCGGTGCCTCCGTCGAATCGCTCTATCTCAATCTTGAGCGGCCGCAGTTCAAGGAACTTGCGGTGCGCCAGGCACTCTATGCCGCAATGGACAGAAAGGCGATCATCGACGCCCTTTATTTCGGCGTGGTGACAACGACGGAAACTTTCATGCCGAAGGAGTCGTATTATTTCAATCCGAACCTTCCGGCGCAGGAATTCAATCTCGACGCCGCACGCAAGCTCCTCGACGACGCCGGCTGGGTACCGGGATCGGATGGGATCCGTGAGAAGAATGGAGTGAAGCTGGCGTTCAACAATTCGACGACATCGGGCAATAATCTCCGCGAGCAGGTGCAGCAGTTCCTGCAGCAGACATTCGCGGAAATCGGCGTCCAGATGACCATCTCGAATTTGCCGGCCGCAGTCATGTTCGGCGAATTCTGGTTGAAGTCACAGTTCGATACGGCAATCTCGGGCGTTACGCATCTCATCGCCGCGGACCCCGACGCCACCAACCGTCTTGCGAGCAGCGCGATCGCCGCGAAGGGTGGAAAGGGATCGAACGTCGGCCAGTATTCCAATCCGGAAGTGGATGCGCTGCTCAAGAAGGGTGCCCAGACCTTCGATCCGGAAGCACGTCGTGAAATCTATTTCCGTATTCAGGAAATCGTGCGTCAGGACCTTCCCTTCCTTCCGCTGTTTGCCGCCACCTATGTGGTTGGCACGAAGGAAGGTCTTGAAGGTTGGCAACCGAACACAAACACGCGCACGGCATCATGGCATGCTGCCGGTTGGCACTGGAAGAGCTGAGTTAACCTAACGTCGCCGCCGCGCGTCGTGGCGGCGGCCTCTCTATTGACGCTATCACAGGGAGAGCTGAATGCGTAGCTTCCTACTAAACCGGTTCGCTCAGAGCCTAGTACTGCTCCTGATCGTTTCCGTCATTGGCTTCGTGGTGCTCAACCTGATTCCCGGCGGCCCTCTGGCACAATTTGGGCTCGATGCGAGCATGACGCAGGATGACTTGAACCGATTGGCGGAACAGTTGGGCCTGAACCGTCCATTGTGGATGCAGTATCTGGATTGGGCCTGGCGCCTTTTGAAAGGAGACTGGGGCCACTCCTTCCGCGACGGGGCGCCAGTTCTCGAGGTGATTGGACGGCACCTTATCGCAACTCTGTTGCTGATGGGATCGTCCACGGTTATCGCGATCGCCATCGGAACGTGGATCGGTGTTCGCGGCGCCATAAAGCGTTATTCGATCTTCGACTATATGGCGACGGTTGGTGCGATGGTGGCCCTTTCGATCCCGACTTTCTGGTTCGGCCTGATCGGCATCTACGTCTTCTCGCTCAGACTTGGCTGGCTCCCAGCCGGCAACATGTACACGATCGGCGACGAGTCCTTTCTGAACTATCTCCACCATCTTATTCTGCCCAGCGTCGTGCTCGCCCTGGTGCATGTGGCCATCTGGAGCCGCTACATGCGAACGGCTACTCTCGACGTTATCAATCAAGAGTTCGTCAAGACAGCGCGCGCCAAAGGACTGAGTGAACGCCGGATCCTGTTCAAACATGTCATCGGCAATGCGCTTCTGCCGATGATCACACTCCTTGGGATGCAGCTTCCCAGCGTCCTGACGGGTGCTTTGGTCACCGAGACGGTGTTCACCTGGCCGGGGATGGGGCGCCTGTTCCTCGACAGCCTGGGCTACAGCGACTACCCGGTGGTGATGGGATTGCTCATGTTCTCAGCGATCCTTGTCGTGGTGAGCAACCTGGCCGCCGACATCGTTGTCGCCATCATCGATCCACGTATTCGTCTGAGTTAAGCGCCATGAACGCTCATCAGGAGTCAGCCATCATGACTGCCATTACCGCAAATTCACCCCGGGAACGCTGGTGGAACAGCCGAACCGCGCGCCGTTTCGTAAAGCACCATCTGGCCCTCATCGGCATGGTGATGATCGTCATCCTGACGCTGGCATGTGTGTTGGGACCCCACCTGTTGCGGTACGATTCGCTTTATATCGATCTGCGCGCCCGCTTCGCTCCGCCGTTTACCGGCCAGCACTATCTGGGCACCGACCCGCTGGGGCGAGACCTGGCTGCCCGGTTGTTCATGGCGGGCCGCATTTCGCTCCTGGTCGGCTTCTCGGCGATGCTGTTGTCGACGTTGATCGGAACCGTTGTCGGTGTGGTGGCGGGATATAGGGGTGGCCTGATCGGCACGGTGCTGATGCGTGCCGTGGATGGTTTCCTTTCCTTCCCGTCCATCTTCCTCGTGCTTGCTCTTGCCGCTGCGCTGAAGCCAAGCCCGATCATGATTACGGTCGTCATCGCTGCTACCAGTTGGATGGAAGTTGCCCGCATCGTCGAGGCCGAGGTCCGCTCCCTGCGCGAGCGTGAATTCGTACTGGCAGGCCGCATGCTGGGACTGAGCGCAACGCATATCATGTTCCGCGAGATCCTTCCCAATGCCATAGGTCCGATCATCGTCGCTGCCACCCTGACTGTCGCCCGGGCGATCCTGATGGAAGCTTATATCAGCTTCCTCGGCTATGGAATTCAGCCGCCGTTGCCCAGTTGGGGCAATATGCTGAACGGCGCACAGCAATATCTTGGGACGGCACCGTGGCTCGCGATCATTCCCGGCGCCGCCATAACGATCGCCGTAACCAGCTTCAACTTCATCGGCGACGGACTACGCGATGCGTTCGATGTTCGCGGCGACCACAGCTAAGAGAACCATCATCTCGGGCGGCGCCAAAAGGCGATGACGTTCGCGGAAGGCTGGCGGAACAGAGTCGACCTCATCGCCGCGCCAAGGGTCGGAAGCGTTGCGCTCGCGCCCACCAATAATTGAGCTTTATCGTTCCTGTCGGAGATGACTGGAGCACGATGCCAGAGGAATAGCGACTATGCCGGTCCAGATTCAGAAAGTAAGTGATAGTTCCGCGTTTCCAACCGAGGTCGACGTCGTCGTCATCGGGGCGGGGATCGTTGGTACCTGCACGGCCTATGAGCTCGCCCGTAAAGGGGTATCCGTTGCTCTGCTCGAAAAAGGTATCGTCGGTGGCGAGCAATCGAGCCGCAACTGGGGATGGGTCCGCCAGCAGAACCGCGATCTCTATGAACTTGCGCTCGCCATGTACAGTCTTCGGCGCTGGGAGGAATTGGGCGCGGAAATAGGCCGGGATCTTGGTTTTCGTCGAAGTGGGATCCTTTATTGCACCAAGAACGAAGCGGATGTTGCCCGTTGGGAAACGTGGGGCCAGGCTGCACGCGCTCAAGGCTTTCACAGCCAGATCCTCAGTGCTTCCGAGGCCAATGAACGAGCTTCTGGCGGCACGTCCTCCTGGGTCGGCGGAGTTTGGTCTCCGACCGATGGGCGAGCAGAGCCCAGCCTTGCCGTACCTGCCATCGCTGAGGCCGCGAAGGAAAACGGCGTATCACTCCATCAAAACTGCGCCGTTCGGGGTCTTGATATTGCCAACGGCCGGGTCACGGGCGTGTGGACCGAGCGAGGGCTCGTGAAAGCCAGCACCGTTGTTTGCGCCGGCGGAGCATGGGCTTCCCGCTTTTCTCATCGATATGGGGTAGAGCTGCCCGTCGCGAACATCGCCGGAACCGCAATTAAGACAACTCCCGCGCCCGAAATCATTCAAGCAGGATGCCTCTCGGCGTCAAACTTCGTGTTGCGGCGTCGGACAGACGGCGCCTACACGATTGCCGTGCCGGGACGTGGTACGCTCGACATCACTCCGCGGGGAATGCGATACGCGTTCAAATTCTACCAGATGTACCGCAGCAAGATCGGCAAGAAGCTGAAGTACCGCCTGAACGGCAGCTTCTGGAATGGGCCCGATGCTTCCAGTAGCTGGGAGAACGATGAAATCTCGCCGTTTGAAAAGAACCGCATTCTGGATCCTGCGCCCGACGGGGAACTCGTGAAGCTCGCATTGAAGAACCTTGAAAGCGAATACCCAGCGCTCAAGGGAATTGGCGTCGAGCGCGCATGGGGAGGGCTCATCGATACTTCGCCAGATCTCGTCCCCGTTATTTCAAAAGTAGAACAACTGCCTGGTTACGTGATAGCGGCGGGGTTCAGCGGACACGGCTTTGCCATCGGACCGGGGGCAGGCCGGTTGGTCAGCGAGATCGTGATGAACGAGACCCCGATCACGGACATCTCACCCTACAGGCTGAGCCGGTTCAGCGACGGGTCTGCAATCAGACGACCGGAAATGATGTAGCGATCGACGTTGGTTGCAGTCCAAGGTGCTGCTGTCGGTGTGCACAAACGGGCATCAGATCGGCAATGGGTCGGGATATCAATCAGACAGAACCGGCTTCAAGATTCTCGTCGAGCGGGATCAGTTTCAGGAGCTAATCATAGGGAGCTTAACAGTGGTCCTCGAGCGCTACACCGTGCCACGCCTCATCCGGGAACGAGCATTTATAGACCCGGAAAAGTACCTGAAATGGTACGAGGAAAGCGTCGAGAACCCGGACAAGTTCTGGGGCAAACACGGCAAGCGGATCGACTGGTTCAAGCCCTATAGCAAGGTCAAGAATACGTCCTTTACCGGCAAGGTTTCGATCAAGTGGTTCGAAGACGGCCAGACCAACGTCTCCTACAATTGCATCGACCGCCATCTGAAGACGAATGGCGACCAGGTGGCGATCATCTGGGAAGGCGACAATCCCTATATCGACAAGAAGGTCACCTATAACGAGCTCTATGAGCATGTCTGCCGGACGGCGAATGTGCTGAAGAAACACGGCGTCAAGAAGGGCGATCGCGTCACCATCTACATGCCGATGATCCCGGAAGCGGCTTACGCGATGCTTGCCTGCGCCCGCATCGGTGCGGTGCATTCGGTGGTGTTCGGCGGTTTCTCGCCCGAGGCCCTGGCCGGACGCATCGTCGACTGCGAATCCACCTTCGTCATCACCTGTGACGAAGGTCTGCGCGGCGGCAAGCCGGTGCCGCTGAAGGATAATACCGATACGGCGATCCATATCGCCGCCCGCCAGCATGTTCATGTCAGCAAGGTGCTGGTGGTGCGCCGCACCGGCGGCAAGACCGGCTGGGCCCCGGGCCGCGACCTCTGGTATCACCAGGAACTTGCCACGGTGAAGGCGGAATGCCCGCCGGTGAAGATGAAGGCGGAAGATCCGCTGTTCATTCTCTATACCTCAGGCTCGACCGGCAAGCCGAAGGGCGTGCTGCACACAACCGGCGGTTATCTCGTCTATGCGGCGATGACGCATGAATATGTCTTCGACTATCATGACGGCGACGTCTACTGGTGCACCGCCGATGTCGGCTGGGTCACCGGCCACTCCTATATCGTCTATGGGCCGCTCGCCAACTGCGCGACGACGCTGATGTTCGAGGGCGTGCCGAATTTCCCCGACCAGGGCCGTTTCTGGGAAGTTATCGACAAGCACAAGGTCAATATCTTCTATACCGCGCCGACGGCGATCCGCTCGCTGATGGGTGCCGGCGACGACTTCGTCACCCGCTCCTCGCGCTCCTCGCTGCGCCTGCTCGGTACCGTCGGCGAGCCGATCAACCCGGAAGCCTGGGAATGGTATTACAATGTCGTCGGCGACAAGCGCTGCCCGGTCATCGATACCTGGTGGCAGACGGAAACCGGCGGCCACATGATCACGCCGCTGCCCGGCGCCATCGATCTGAAACCCGGCTCGGCGACGGTGCCGTTCTTCGGCATCAAACCTGAGCTGGTCGATAATGAGGGCAAGGTGCTGGAAGGGGCGGCCGACGGCAATCTCTGCATCACCGACAGCTGGCCCGGCCAGATGCGCACGGTCTATGGCGACCACGATCGCTTCATCCAGACCTATTTCTCCACCTACAAGGGGAAATATTTCACCGGCGACGGCTGCCGGCGCGATGCGGATGGCTATTACTGGATCACCGGGCGTGTCGACGATGTGTTGAACGTCTCTGGCCATCGGCTGGGCACCGCAGAGGTCGAATCGGCACTTGTCTCACACCACCTGGTTTCGGAAGCCGCGGTTGTTGGTTATCCGCATCCGATCAAGGGCCAAGGCATTTATTGCTATGTGACGCTGATGGCCGGTCACGAAGGAACGGATACGCTTCGCCAGGAACTGGTGAAACACGTGCGTGCCGAAATCGGCCCAATCGCCGCACCCGACAAGATCCAGTTCGCGCCCGGCCTGCCGAAGACCCGCTCCGGCAAGATCATGCGCCGTATTCTCCGCAAGATCGCCGAAGACGATTTCGGCGCTCTCGGCGATACCTCGACGCTCGCCGATCCGGCCGTCGTCGACGATCTGATCGCCAACCGGCAGAATTCGACAGGTGGCTGCGCGTAGTGGCGATGGAAGTGGAACGCTCTCCGTCGGTTGGATCCACTACATCGCTTTTAATGTTCCATAATGTTGATTATGCCACATTTGCAACTTACAATTGTATTATTGCACTTACTCAACGCCGCACTTTACTCTCCCCGTCTGACTGGCGCCAGGGAGTGACGATCTAATCCTGATTGGCGGCCACCGGCAAACTACCTTCGGAATGACGGGTTTCGGTATGCCGGGCGGCAGCGACGACGCGGCGTTTTGCGCGGATGGCGTGCCATTGCTGGTCGATCAGGACGCCGATCAAGATCACGCCGCCCATGACGGCGAAATTCAGCGACGACGGGATACCAAGCAGGTTGACGAGATTCTGCAGCTCCTGGAGCAGAACCGTGCCGAGCACGACGCCGACGATCGAGCCCTCACCGCCGCGGAGCGAAAAGCCGCCGAGGACGGCGGCGGCAATCGCGTAGAGTTCGTAGAACTGGCCGTGGCTCGCCGGCGAGATTGAGCGCGTATACATGGCGAAATAAATCGCCGAAAGCGCCGTCAGCAGCCCGCAGATGACATAGGCCGACATCACCATGCGGCCGGTACGGATACCGGAATAGCGGGCGGCTTCCTCATTCTTGCCGATCGCATAGAGATAACGCCCGAAGACGGAGCGATGCAGCATGATCCACATGACCACGGCGATGATGACGAGCGCAATGAAGGTGTTCGGAACGCCGTAGAACCGTCCGGCGGTCAGGAATTCGAGGTCCGGGAAATTTTGACCAAAGGCAAAGCCCGCCGTCCCGTCAGCAGTGTAGAAGCGCGCTGCCCCACGATAAATCAAAAGGCCGCAGAGGGTGACGACGAAGGGCTGCAGGTTGAGGCGGGTGATCAGCCAGCCGTGGACGGCGCCGATGACCGCGCCAAGCGCGAGAATAAGCGGCAGCGCCAGCATCCATGACATATCCTGAACCGCGATGAAATCGACGAACAGCACGCCGAGAAGCGCGACCAGCGAACCTACGGAAAGCTCGATACCGCCGGTAATGATGACAAAGGCCTGGCCGATCGACAGGATGCCGAACAGACCGATCAGATTGGCGGTGTTGGCCAGGTTGATCGGCAGCAGGAAGCGCGGATTGATGATCGCGACGACGATGCCGACGACGACGATCAAAAGCAGCAGTCCGAGATCTTTTTTGACCATTCGAGATCCATTCCCCGATACTTATAGATTGGCCGCGGCCGCTATTTTACCCTTTTACCGACCGCAAGCAAAAGCACGCTTTCCTGGCTGAATTCGTCCTCTTCCAAAATGCCGGCGATCTGGCCCTCGTGCATCACGGCGATGCGGTCGGAGACGCCGATCACCTCTTCCATGTCGCTTGAGATCATCAAGATCGCGACCCCGGCATCGGCAAGGGCTCGCATCAGGCCGTATATCTCGTTCTTAGCGCCGATATCGATGCCGCGCGTCGGCTCGTCGAAGATCATCACCCTCGGGCTCATCGACAGCCATTTGGCAAGCACCACCTTCTGCTGGTTGCCGCCGGACAGAGTGCCGGTTCGCGTCGAAACCGAGGGCGCCTTGATCGCGAGGCGAACCCGCTGCTTTTCGGCCGCCGCCGTCTCCCGTTCGGCAGAAAGCATGAATCGGCTGGAAAGCTTGGGAAGATCAGCAAGGGTGATGTTCTGGGCGATCGGGAAATCGAGAAGAATGCCGTTGCGCTTGCGATCCTCCGGCACCAGGAAAATGCCGCGAGCGACGGCGTCGCGGGCGGAACGGACGGAAATTTCCTTCCCATCCTGCAGGATGCTTCCACCGTAGCTTCGGTCGATGCCGAAGAATACCCTTGCAAGCTCGGTGCGGCCCGATCCGACGAGGCCAGCAAGCCCCATGATTTCTCCATAGCGGATTTCCAGATCGACGGGACGGCCGGGATAGGCCTCGGTGCGCACGCCGCTTGCCTTCAGCGCAACCGAGCCGGGCGAGCGCTGCGGTTTTGCGGTCCGGGCCGCAAGCACCCGGCCGATCATCAGCTTGACCATCTGGTCGTGGCCGATGTCGTGCCTGGCCAGCGTGCCGACAAGTGTGCCGTCGCGCAGCACCACAACCCGGTCTGCGACACGCTCAACCTCGTGGAGGCGATGCGAGATGAAAATGACACTGATGCCATCCGCTTTCAGCGACTTAATAATGCTCAGGAGCCGTTCGGTCTCAGCCAGCGGCAGGCTGGAAGTCGGTTCGTCGAAAATGACGAGCCTGGCGTTGATGGAGAGCGCCTTGGCGATTTCCACCATTTGCTGCTCGGCAAGGGAAAGCGACGCCACCGGCGTGTCGGCCGAAAAATGGGCCCCTACGCGCTTCAGGAGCGGCTTGACCATGTCTCGCAACCGATCGCGGTCGACGAGTTTGAAAGGACCCGCCTTCAGCGGTTCGCGGCCGAGGAAGATATTGGCCGCGACGTCGAGATTGTCGAAGAGATTGAGCTCCTGATGCACAAAGGCGATGCCGGATGAGATGCTCGATTCAACCGTGAGAGAACGAAGCTCCGCACCGTCAAGCAGGATCGTGCCTCGGTCGGGGGCGATAACGCCGCCGAGAATCTTCATCAGTGTCGATTTTCCAGCACCGTTCTCGCCGACGAGGCCAATGACCTCCCCCGGCAGGATGTCGATCGACAGGCCCTCGAGCGCAACCACGCCCGGATAGGTCTTGCCGACGCCGGAAAGCGACAGGAACGGCGTTGCAGGCGCGTCCGGTGACGGAATATCGGAGCTATGGTTCATCGCCTGTCCATGGCTGCTGCTGCGGTATCGGCATGAAACGCGTCTTTCGCGGCAGCGGCAAGCGCCGCCGCCGCGAAGGACGGTTATTTTCCGGCCATGGCCTTCAGGCTGGCGGCATATTTATCAACGTCATCCTTGCCGATGATCACCGTCGGAATGATGATCAAGCCGTTGCTGGGAACGCCTGATTTGTCGCCTTTGAGGTAGGCGGCCATCAGCTTCATGCCCTGATATGCCCACTCGAACGGCTGCTGCACGACGGTCGCCGCGATCGTGCCTTCCTTGACGCCGCCGAGCGTGATCGGGTCGTCGTCGAAGCCGACGACGGTGATCTGGCCGAGTTTGCCGGCGTCGCGCAGCGCTTCATAGATGCGCGGCGTATTGTAGGAATAGAAGCCGACCATGCAGGTGACGTCGGGGCTGGCCACCAGCGCATCCTCGACGTTCTTCTTTGCGCGCGTCTGGTCGATATCGTCGCCGCGCACATCCGTCAGCTCGATCTTCGTGCCCTTCAGTCCGTCCTTCATGCCCTGGATGCGTTCCTTGGCATTGTCGGCGCCGAGCAGACCGACGAAGCCGATGCACTTGCCGCCATCCGGCATCGCCTTCTTGGCGATTTCGGCGGCCTGCATGCCGGCATCGACATTGGATGAGCCGATATAGGCGACGCGGTTGGTCTGCGGCGCGTCACTATCGGTGGTGAAGAGAGCGGTCTGCGAGCCGATCTTGTTCAAGCCGTCCGTCTGGGTTTTGGGATCGACTGCGGAGACCATGACGCCCTTGACGCCGGCACTGACCAGGTCTTCCATCAGGCGTTGCTGAACGGCGACCGATGCCTGCTCAGGATATTTCAGCTCCATCTGGTAGTCCGGCATCTCGGCCTGTGCCTTCTTTACGCCGGCCTCAGCGGCCTTCCAGAAGTCGGACGCTCCGTTGACGACGAATGCAAGTGTCGGCTTGTCGGCGGCATGCGATACCGCAGCCGGCGCCGCGCTCAGCATCAAACCGGCGAAGAACAGGGCTGCATGGCGTTTCAGCTGTTTCATAATACACCTCCCGAGGGGCCGCAGGCATGGGCCCGTTTTCGACTTACGGCCGGCCGGATGCGCCCCCTCCCAGGGCCGTCGCAAGGCGACGAGTGGCATTGGTTCCGATCGCTCCGTGACGGTATAGAAGAATTTTAATTAGTAAATAGTATTATCAATTCAGATCAAAACATTTCATCGTGAACGAACCAGAATGCAATTTTGTACTGGCAATGGCCCAGTAACTTGCGGGATTGCAGCAGTTGATGCAATTGCCAGCGCTTTCAGATAGATGCTAATAGTAATTACCAAAACGGCAAACCCAGGCGAGACAGTTCCCGCGGATGCGACGACCCAAGGCCCAAAAGAGCAATGAGCCCGCCGTGGACAAGCCTGCCCGCGTGACGATGATGGATATCGCCGCGGCGGCTGGCTGCTCGCAGGCAGCCGTCTCCTTCGTTCTCAACGACACGCCCGGCACCCGTATCTCGCAGCAGACCCGCGACCGCGTCTGGGAGGCAGCGCGCGCGCTCGGCTATACCGGGACGACTTATACGTCGAAGGCCTCCTCTTATTCAGGACTGGACAATGTGATCGGCTTTGCGGTGGATCAACTCGCCACCAGCCCTGAAGCGATCGTTGCGATCGAGGGCGCGCGGCAAGCCTCGTGGAATGCCGGCAATGTCCTTTTGGTCGCCCAGACGCTCAGTGATCCCGTCATGGAACCGAAAGCCATCAAGGCGTTGACGAGCGGCGGCATATCGGCGCTGATCTATATGACGATCTATACCCGCCAGGTGGAGCTTCCTTCCTATGTCAGCAAGCTCAACATCCCGACGGTCCTGCTGAATTGTTATACGGCGGACCATGCTTTTCCGGCCGTCGTGCCGAGCGAGATCGCGGGAGGGCAAAGCTCTACCCGGCATCTGATCACACACGGACACCATCGCATCGCGACGATCACCGGCGAAATCTGGATGCAGGCCGCGCAGGACCGGCTGACGGGATATCGCCGCGCGCTGGCGACCGCCGACATACCCTTCGATCCGGAATTGGTCATTGAAGGCGACTGGTCGGCCGGTGCCGGCTATGCCGCCACGATGAAACTGCTTGCCCTGAAAGAGCCGCCGACCGCGATTTTCTGCCAGAACGACCGCACCGCCATCGGCTGCTACGAAGCGCTTAAGGATGCAGGGCTCCGCATTCCCCAGGACATGTCGGTGGTGGGTTATGACGACGAAGAAATTTCACGGCATCTCGTCCCCCCGCTGACCACGTCGGTCCTTCCACATCTTGCCATGGGGCAATGGGCGATCGAACATCTCAACCCGGAAACGATGCCCGGCAAGCGTTATCCAATTGCCAAGCTCGAATGCTCGCTCGTCAAGCGTCATTCCGTCGCCGCGCCGCGGGCCGAGGCGCGGCAGATGCTCGATGATTTAAATACCACGCCATAGGCGCCGGACCGAAGGCCGGCGGCGCTGGCTAGGGTAGATCAGCGAAGGTCCCCTCACCTGTCGGTCGTTCCCCCGACGGCGAAGGCGATGCTGACCGCACGGTTCACAGCCGCCGAAAGAACGGACATGTGAGTCTGGCCGGCATAAAGCTCGAATTCCGTACGCAATCCGTCGGCGGTGCTGTTCAGTCGCCCCGCCATCTCCTGCGCCAGGAGGATGGTCCGCTCCGTCTTCCTCTTCTCCAGGCGTATGGCGGCGTCGTCGTTCCGATACTGAAAGGGCGCCAGCTCGTCGCCTTCGTATTCTCCGGCGGACAAATGCAGGAAAGCCGCATTTCCCGGTATCAGTTGACGTTGCGCCTCATTGTTGAGGATTTCGCTGTTCTCCCAATAGATGGTTGGGCTGGCCGCAATCCAATTGGCAAACAGACCCGGACGTTCGAACAGGGCATAGAGCGTAAAGAGGCCACCGAAGGAATGCCCGAAAAGCGATCGGCGCAGCGGATCCAGGGTCACCATCTCCGCAATCCGCGGTATAAGCTCGCTCTCGATGAAATCCACCAGTTTACCGGTCCCTCCGATGACAACCGGGGGACCGCCCTCAACGAAGGGTGGATAGGATTTGACCGGCGGAGGACCGAGGTCCCAGGATCGGCGGAGCGCATCATAAGGCTCGTCGGAGGGGTAACCGATCGCAGCGATCACCCCCCAACCGACATTCGTCCCGGTGGGATAAGGCGCCTGTGTCACCAGGCTGGCAACCGCGAAGGGAAAAGTGGCGTTGCCGTCGGTCATCACGAGAAGCGGCCACCCTTCCGCCGGCGGTTTCTCCGCCGGAATGGACAGGAATATGCGATAGGGCTCGCCGCCTGCCGCCGGCGCCAGATCGAAAAAGCACGTTCCGGGCATTGAATAGACGCTGACGGGATTAGTCATGAGAACGTTTTCTGATGTTTGCATAAGAGGATTGGTGAGAGTTGATGTGCCGCTCTTAATCGACGATGACGTGCGGCACGAAACGCGACAGGTTGGCGGTTATGCGCGAGCGGTCTTCGCGAACGGCAAGGCCGCAGGCGCGATCGCCGACAACCCAGCTGCCGAGCACGGCGAAGCCGCCGTCGCTTTCGAAAAGCGGGGCATAGGCCTGAACGACGAAGCCTTCCTCGCCGTAATCGCCGGGCGCGGACATCAATTCCCGGCCATCCCGGAATATCGTGACGTTCTCGCCTTCTCGCGACAGCAGCGGTTTGCGCACATAGTCGCTCAAGGCTGAGGCCGCCGGGTCGTCGACAAAATAGCTGGGCAGCAGGTTGGGGTGATTGGGGTAGCGCTTCCAGAGCAGAGGCAGGAGCCCCTTGTTGGAAAGCACGGCCTTCCAGGCGGGCTCGATGAAAACATCGCCGGAGCGCGCAAGCTCGCGGGCGAACGGCTCGCGCAGCATGAATTCCCAAGGATATAGCTTGAAGCAACGGTCGATCACCCGATCCTGGAGGTCGGTGTAACGGCCCTGCGCGTCGATGCCGATCTCACGTATGTCCAGAAGCTCAACGCGATGGCCGGCCTGCACGGCACAGTCCATCAGATAAACTGTCGTGCCGCGATCCTCTTCATTGTCGGTCATCACAGCGAAGTGGAAGATCGGCCCTTTGGGAAATTGCTCGAACGCCTCGACCAGGCTTTCCTGCAAGGAATTGTACTGATCCGCGTCATCGGGCAAGACCCCCAACGCTACCTGGTCGGTCAGCCAGTTGAATTGGAAATAGGCCGTCTCGAACACCGAAGTCGGGGTATCGGCGTTGTATTCGAGCAATTTGGCGGGGCCATTGCCGTCATAGGCAAGATCGAACCGGCCGTAGAGGTGCCGGTCGCCGCGCTGCCAGGAGCGCTGCACGACGTCGCGCAGATCTTCCGGAATGGCCAGCCTGTCGAGCGCCTCTTCGCTTTTGACGATATCACCGACCATATCCATGCACATGTCGTGCAATTCCTGGCTCGGTTCTTCGATCTGCGTCTCGATCTCATCGAGCGTGAAAGTATAGGCGGCATCATCGAGCCAGTAGGGCTCGCCGTACATGACGTGAAAGCCGAAGCCGACGGCGCGCGCCTTGTCACGCCAGTCGGGACGGGCCGGAAGGGTGATGCGTTTCATGTCAGCCGCCGAAACTGAACGACGAACGGCCACCAAAGCCTTGACGGGCGACGGTGCGGGTATTGACGTTGACCGGCTTGACAGTCTGGCGCGAGGGCGCAGTCACACTGTCGTTGCCCGTGCCGCCTGAGCGAACCGTCGTTGTCACAGTCTGCCCCGAACGATTGCGATAAATCGGCGTCGAACCGTAATAGTAGCCACTGTCCACTTGGCGCTGGCGATAAACATTGTAGTCGCCGATGTTGTTCAGTGCCGAGGACAGCATGTAGCCCGCCAGGAACGGCATGAAGAAGCTGCCGCTTCCACCGGTATTGTTGGGGACTGTATTGGCCGGCTGCTCCGTGCAATGGCCCGAGCCGTATTCGGCCTCGCAGGCGGCCATGCCGTTGAAACGCGGCGCGGTGGCGAGATGAGCCCGCATGGCGTCCTGATAGCTGGCCTGGCAGACCTGCCGGTCCATGCCGGATGCCACGCATTGGTCGACGGAGGTGAACATGACCTCCGAAGGCGTCTGGTCGCCACAACCGGATAGCGCTAGGGTCGAGGCAGCGATCGTGCCAATGGCCAGGAAAGGACGTCTGTGCCCGCTCTTACGTCTGCGCATCGTTCCCCTCCCCTCAATAAGTCATGCAGGCGGCATTGAGAATACCGATGACCAGTGCGATGCCGCCGCCCCATATGCCTGCGGCGATATTGTCGGCAGTGATCTTCTCATGCAGGTCCGTCATGGTGAAATTCGCGATGTAGTAAGCAAGGATCTGCGCCAGGATGCCAATCACCGCCCATATGATGTAATCGATGATGCTGACCGAATTGGCTGCGGCCGAAGCCAGAGGCAGGCTGAAACCGACAAGCGCTCCGAGGAATGCGGTAACGGCGGAAAGATTGCCGGCGCGAATGAGCTGGACCTCGGCTTGCGGCGTGAGCCATGTGTAAATCACCGAAAAAACGGTAAAGGCGCCAAGACCGACGGCGAAATAACCAAGGAAGGCAGGCAGACCCGCCACGTAATCGAGCATTGAAAAACTCCTCCGTCAAAAATTGATAGGGTGTCAGACGCGACGAACATCGGCTGGCGCAAGCCCATAGCCGATCAGAAATTCCACCGAGCTACCCGCCTGCCTCTGTCCGAGATCGAGGTCGCGCTCGACATTGATCAGAAGCATTTCACGCGTCGAACCAAGCGGGCGATAATACAACATGCAGGTCTGGTGAATGGAGCGCTGCTCTTCACCATCGTCGACCTTTTCGACAAACTCCACCAGTTGGGCGCGCTCCGGGCCTTCACCCCAGAAGCGGCTATAGAGGATACCGTCGGCATCGTAGGATGGCTGGCCGATCAGGCCGTCCGGGCCGGTCCAACGGTTCCATTCGCTTTGCCCGGCAGGCACGACGCTGTCCCAAGGCTGATAAAAGCTGATGTCGTCGACGGCATCACCCGGCTGGCCCGACGTCGACATCACCTGAATCATCCGGTGGTCTTCATCGTAGTAACGCGACAGAACCGTCGCGGCATCGAGCGAAACCTGACCGTAGCCGGCAATGATGAAGGGGCCGCTCAGCGGCAGCGGCATGGCCGGCTCGCCGCCCAAGGCCTCGGCTTCGAGGGAGAGGAAATCGATCTCCAGGGCCCCGCCGATGGCGGCGCTCAAGGGACCAAGTTCTCTGGGTAAAGGGCTTTCGTTCTTGTCTCTGCCGAACCAGCCGATCATGATGCGTCTCCCATTCGAGCCCAAGCGATGGCAGCGGGATCTAGCCGCATTCCGCTTATGTAGTAAAGGGTTTCGCCGCCCCGCATCAGCACCTCGTCCCGGCAATTCAGGTCGGTGATGCCCTGGCTCAGTAAGCCCACCAGCGTGACATTGTGCTCACGCTTGAGGCTCAAAAACACGTCTCCATAGAGCAGAGGCCGTTGCAAAGACGGGACCGGCAGCGAAAAGGCCGTGTCGGTCGAGGCGGCCGACAGCAGCCGTGCGGCGACCTCCGAAGAGCCCGGATCCCGGGCTGCACGCGACAGCAGCTCCTCGGCGAGTGAGCCCACCGCCTCGACGCGCGGCCGGAGTTGCTTGACCATCTGAGCTGTGCGGTCGTCGGCGAAATAAGCCACGATATGGGCGTTGGGCGCATTGCCCTCGGCAATCAGCACTGCGGCCAGCGTCTCGTCGTCATTTGCGCCGCGCGCGATGATTGCGCGCGCCTGTGCCACTCCGGCCCTCACCAGAGCGTCGGCATCGGAAAGCCGCTCGGTTCTGATATAGTCGGCGTAATCGCTGGCGGGATTTTCCGCCAGATCCTTGGCAACGAGAACGCTCATCGGTTCGTGAGCCTCTCGTTCGGCATGCAGCAGCCGCAGCGTCTGGTGCGTCTGTCCCTCTTGCCAGCCCAGGACGATGACATGGCCGGTGCGTTCACTGTAGTCACCCAATCCGCGCATGCGGTTCCTCCAGATCGTGCCGATCGTTGTCAACAATTTGCCAAGAACAGCGGTGAAGATGGCAATACCGCCGGGAAGAACGACGAGGACGGCAATGATCCGCCCAGGTCCCGATTTTGGGGAAAGATCGCCATAGCCGACAGTCGTTGCTGTCACCATATAGTAGTAAAGAAAATCGATCGGGTTGCCGACGAGATCGCCTTCGCCGGCCAGCATAAAGAGCAGGTAAGAGGCGGCCAGATGGATCACGAGAAGAATAAAAAGGGCGGACCAGGCCAATTCGCTGAGCGAGAGATATACGCGCCGCAGTAATGAAGCGATAAATGGCACGCGATTCGCCCCCGTTCCCAGTGCCTACCCTAGCGAAATTTATTTAGCGCGCCACCCCTTTAAGTGGCATATCGAATACCCAGATATTTTTTCGAAATTCTAACTGATGGAGGACTTTTTGGAGACCTGGAACCTCACCACCTTAACGCGCTTGTTCGCCGCCGATCCGGAGGCACTCGGCGATGTGGATGTCGCCGTACCCGAACAGGGCGACGTCCTATGCGTCACTCTCAAGGAAAAAGGCGATCTCGACGTCTTCGTCGCAGTGAGCGGGGAGCGTGATATCCTTGTCAGCGCTGTTCTGGTGCCGTGCAAGGACATACCCAATCGCGAAGCCTTCGAACGCATGGTGCTCAAGACGCACAAGTTCGTACCGCTCTCCAGCTTCGGCATCACCACGATCGACGGTGAGGAATGGTATGAATTGTTCGGATCGCTGTCAGCACGCTCGTCCGCCGACACGGTCGTCGAAGAGGTGGCAATTCTGGCTGCCAATGCCGTCGATGCGGCACATATGATTGAAGAATGGAAAAGCGGGGAGATTGCAGCGTGAGCACCTGGGGAAAGATTTTCACCGCCATTCGCGGCGGCATCAACGAGGCAGCGGAAGCTGCCGCCGACAACCAGTCCATGCGCATTCTTGACCAGGAAATCCGCGACGCTGAGCAGTCGCTGCGCCGGGCGCGATCCGATCTGGCCGGCATCATGGCCTCAAATAAGAGCGTTATGCGCCGGCTTGACGAAAACCGCGCAAAGGAGACCAAGGATACCGACAGCGCCCGCGCTGCGATCTCGGCGGGCCGCACCGATCTCGCTCAGGGTCTGGCTCAACGCATCGCCACCAGCCGTGCCGAAGTGCAGCGCGACCAGGAAGAGCTCGATCGGCTGCTGCCGCGCCAGCAACAGATGCTGCGGACGATCCAGGACACCGAAGCACGCATTGCCCAGATGAAGCGTGAAGTGGAGAACGTCAAAGCCAACGAGTCGCTGCTGCGCGCGCAGTCGGCGATTGCCCATAACCAGTCGGGCATCAATACCCGCCTTGGCAGCGCCGTCGAAAGTCTCGAACGCATCAAGAAACGCCAGGAAATCACTGCCGGCCGCATTGAAGCCGGTGCTGAACTGGCCGCACTGGAAAACGGCGGCGATCTCGATCGTCAGCTGCGCGAAGCCGGTATTGGCGGCTCGAGCCATTCGGCCGACGATATTCTCGCCCAACTGATGCTGCCTAGACAGTCGGCCGAGCCCGTTTTGCTGCCGGCGCCCACCGGCACCAAAAGCTGACAATCCTCGGGGAGCGGCAGCCCTGGCTGCCGCTCCCGCCACGCCTGCGGATTGGAGCGCCCGGTTTGCAACCGGACGTCTCAATGTCAAATATTGACATTGACTAATGGATACGGAACAATTCATTCAGAAATTTGAAGGAGGGCGCGGCGTGACCAGCAGCCTGCATGTCAGCTTGCCCGATGAGATGCGCGCCTTTGTCGATATGCGCGCCAACGGGAAGAGCCAATATACGACGCCAAGTGAATACGTGCGCGCCCTTATTCGCGAAGATATGGCACGCGAAGAAGACCGCCGCTATGCCATCCGCTCGCTGCTGCGGGCGGAAGACGAATTCCGGGGTGGAGAGATGTTACCCCTTTCTGCGCTGGACGCCGTCGATGCCGAATTGGATAAAGAACTGCGCTAGTGGCTCCCCGCATTCTCATCCTACCGACTGCGCTTGATAATTATCGTCTGGCCGTCCGCGAAACAGCGCGGAGATGGTCCACCGCACAGGCAAAGGCGTACGGCCGCCTGCTGCGGGCGGGATTTGAAAGCATCCCCGAAGCCTACGCCCGCGTGAGGACAACGAGCGACGAGCGCGTCGGGAATTCGCTCTTCCGATTGCACAAAATCGAGCACCATTACGCCGTCTACATTGTCGCTGACGATGCAACCTTCGTCATTGCCGCAGTCTTGCACGAGCGGATGGACGTTCCTGCACAGCTGCGGGCAATCGAACGATTGACCGACAGAGAGTATGAAGCGCTGATGGGACATCCTCGCTCGAAGACTTGAGGACGGTCGACCATGAGGAGTCCACCGGACACAATAGGCCGGCATTCGCGGGCCTTTTTCCTCGTCTTCCTCCGCACGAGTAAAACGGCGCTCGCGCGCCATCTCGACGATGCCGGCCGGCATAAGCGAGAGCATGTCGTCGCTTCTTAACTGACGCCGAGAAACTGTTTCAGCTCTGCCGTCTGCGGGTTGGTGAAGACGTCCTCCGGCCGGCCGATTTCGTGGACGCGGCCCTGATGCATGAAGACGACGCGGCTGCAGACGTCGCGGGCGAACTTCATTTCGTGGGTGACCATCAGCAACGTCATTCCCTCGGCGGCGAGCCCGCGCACGACGGCCAGAACTTCGGCGACCAGCTCCGGATCGAGCGCCGAGGTGATCTCGTCGCAAAGAAGTGCTGCCGGCTGCATGGCAAGCGCACGGGCGATGGCGACGCGCTGCTGCTGGCCGCCCGAGAGCTCATCCGGATAAGCGTCGAACTTGTGGCCGAGCCCCACCCGCTCCAGCATTGTGCGGGCGATGGCCTCGGCCTCGGCCTTCGGGGTCTTCTTGACCACGGTCTGCGACAGCATGACGTTGCCGCCGGCCGTCAGGTGCGGAAAGAGGTTGAACTGTTGAAAGATCATGCCGACCTTGAGGCGCAGGGCTTTCAGATGCACCTCGTCATCGAGGAGCTGCGCGCCTGCGACGGAGATCGAACCGTCGGTAATGGTCTCCAGGCCATTGATGCAGCGAAGCAGGGTCGACTTGCCCGAACCGCTCCTGCCGATAATGGCGATGACTTCACCCGCCTCCACATCGAGATTGATACCTTTCAGCACCTCTGTGGTTCCGAAGCTCTTGCGGACTTCAGTGATTGCGATGAGCGACATTGAGCTTCCTTTCCAGGATCTGGCTGCTTTTCGACAAAGGCCAGCAAAGGACGAAGTAGATGAGGGCGACGAGCCCGTAGACGGTGAAGGGCTGGAAGGTGGCATTGGTGACCACGGTGCCGGCTTTCGACAGTTCGACGAAGCCGATGATCGAGGTCAGCGCCGTACCCTTGACGATTTGAACGGAGAAACCGACCGTGGGTGGTATGGCGACCCTCAGCGCCTGTGGGAGGATGACGTAACGCATCTGCTGCAACCGTGCCATGCCGAGGCTGGCGGAGGCTTCCCATTGACCCCTCGCAACCGCTTCGACGCAGCCGCGCCAGATTTCGGCGAGAAAGGCGGCACTCCACAGGGTGAGCGCCAATCCCGCCGCAAGCCAGGCCGGGACGTCGATTCCAAAAAGGCCGAGACCGAAAAAGGCGATGAACAGTTGCATCAGCAGCGGCGTGCCCTGGAAGAGCTCGATATAATATTTCGCAAGCACGCTGAATGCCTTGCGCTTGCTGATACGCAGGAACAGCAATCCCAGTCCGACCGCGCCGCCGCCGATGAACGAGACGAGCGAGAGCAGGATGGTCCAGCGGGTGGCGAGCAGCAGGTTACGCAGAATGTCCCAGAGTGTGAACTCGATCATCGCGCCGTTCTCCTCGGGAAAATGAACCCGCCGACCACCCCGAGCAGCTGCCGGAGCAGGATTGCCAGCACGAGATAGATTGATGTCGAGACGATGTAGGCCTCGAAGGCGCGGAAGGTTCGCGATTGTATGAAGTTCGCGGCGAAGGTCAGATCCTCGGCGGCGATCTGCGACACGACCGATGAGCCGAGCATAACGATGACGACTTGCGACGATAGCGCCGGCCAGATGCGCTGCAAGGACGGCACGAGCACGACATGGCGGAAGGTTTCGAAGCGTGTCATGGCGAGGCTTTGGCCTGCCTCGAACTGGCCTTTCGGGGTCGCCTGGATGCCCGCGCGGATAATCTCGCAGCTATAGGCACCGAGGTTGATGACCATCGCGAGGTTGGCGGCCGTCAGCTCAGGCAGCTGGAGGCCAAGCGACGGCAGACCGAAAAAGATGAAAAACAGCTGGATCAGGAACGGCGTGTTGCGGATCAGTTCGACATAGGTCGCAATGACAGGCTTCAGCCAGACGGGCCCGAGCGCGCGCACCCAGGCGCAGAAGATGCCGAGCGAAATGCCGAGCACTCCGCCAATGGCGATAAGTTCCAGGGTGACCAGTATACCCTTGATGATCTCAGGGTAATATTGAAGCAGCCAGCCGAATTCGAAATGATAGCTCACGGATTTGTCCCCTCTTGCGGTGACGGTGCGTCGTCATCCCGCGGGCGGGCGCGGGATGACGTCCGTAGGACGGGGTTCCTCAGAGATCCGACGGGAGGTCGGCGCCGAGCCACTTCTGCGATATGGCGTTCAACGCGCCATCGGCCTTGGCGGCAGCGAGGATGCCGTTGACCTTCTCCAGAAGAGCCGGCTGCTCCTTGTTGAGACCGATATAGCAGGGCGAATTCTTGATCAGGAATTTGAGCTCGGGGCGTTTGGGGGGATTTTTGGCGAGGATCGCGGCGGCCACGACGTTGCCTGTCGCGATGATGTCGACCTGGCCCGATAGAAACGACGAGATGGTGCCGTTATTGTCCTCGTAGCGCTTGATCGTCGCGTCGGCCGGCGCGATCTTCGTCAGTTCCAGATCTTCCACGGCGCCGCGTGTGACGCCGATGCTCTTGCCCGCGAGATCCTCAGCCTTGGCGATCGAAAGGTCGGCCGGCGCGAAAACGCCGTTGAAGAAGGGTGCGTAGGGGGCAGAGAAATCGATCACCTTTTCGCGCTCCGCATTCTTGCCGAGGCTGGATATCACCAGATCGACCTTATTCGTCTGCAGATAGGGGACGCGGTTGGCACTGGTAACCGGGACGAGCTCGACCTTGACGCCCAGCTTTTCGGCAATGAGATTGGCGACGTCGATATCGTAGCCCATCGGCGCCATATCGGTGCCGACGCTGCCGAATGGCGGGAAATCCTGCGGCACGGCGACGCGCAGCGTACCGCGCGCGGTGATGTCGGCGAGAGCATCGGCATGAGACGCGGAGCCGAAGCCGATAGTTGCCGCCAGGGTCGCAAGTGCGAAGAAGACTCGTCTTGTCAGCATACGTTAATGACTCCTTTGAAGTTGTGGTTTGTGAGGCCTGGGAGGTGAGGACACGGTCTTGGGAGGAAGTGACAGGGAACTGCGCAATTCCGAAAGCGGGTCTGGCCGCGTCGTGAGGTCGAGACCCATTTCGACCTCGTCGAGATGCTCGACAGAGAGCTCCGCAGCTCTGACGAAATCGCCCGCTTGCATGGCCTGGAAGATGCGGCAATGCCCGTCATGAGACTGTGCCGCATGAAATTCGGACTGATAGAGCATCGAAATGAGGATCGTCCTCGCGGTCAGGTCGCGAAGGATATCGATGATGACGGCGTTTCCGCTCAATTCCGCGATACGGATGTGAAAATCGCCCATTAAATAAGTCAGACGCTGACGGTCGCCCGCCGCCATCGCGCTTTTTTCCTCGTTCAAGTGGGCGTCGAGAGCTTTCTGCCCCTCGTCTGTTAGGACCCGCATGCTGCGCAGCAGTCCGGCCTCGATGACGCGCCGCGCCTCATAAACCGCAATCGCCTCTTCAGCGGATGGCTCGACAACAAACCAGCCCCGCCTCGGACTGACATGTACGATACCGCGTGTTTCCAGGCGCATCATGGCTTCACGAACGCGGGTCCGAGACACGCCGAAGAGCGATGCCAGCTGGTTTTCGCTGAGACGGGTAGCCGGCCGGATCTTGGCTGAAAGAATCCCGGAGACGATCGTTTCCTCGATGGTCTTCTGCGTGATCTCGGATGGCTGGCTATCTTGCATACAAGACAGCGAAGCAAGGCCCATGCCAAAACTCTGCGTCCAGAATTTCCAAGAGGTTTCGCATCCCTTGCCTGGAATTTGCGCAGCGGCAATGCAGGCTGAGCATAAATTAAGCGAGTTCCCGCAATTGCTTGCAAAGCCGGATCAGCATCGACCGCTGAAGCACTTTGCTGAGGTTGCCGAGCGATTCACTGCAGTCTCGACGAGGATCGCTCGACGCACTTGGGCTCATCAGTTGAAACTCGAGGTTTTGAGGAATTCTGCGAGCCGCTCCGTCTTCGGCCGCACGAACATTTCCTTCGGATCTCCCTCCTCGCAGATAACCCCCTGGTTCATGAAGATGACCCGCGAGGAAACCTCGTAGGCGAAACGCATCTCATGGGTGACGAGCAGCATGGTCATGCCGTCGGCGGCAAGCCCCTTGATGACCTGCAGCACTTCGCCCACCAGTTCGGGATCGAGTGCGGAGGTCACCTCGTCGAACAGCATCAGCCTCGGCGACATTGCGATGGCGCGGGCAATGGCGACGCGCTGCTGCTGACCGCCGGAAAGCTGACCGGGATAATGGTTGGTGCGGGCGGCGAGGCCGACTCTATCGAGCCATTTTTCCGCGATGATGCGGGCGTCGGGCTTCGTCATTTTCTTAACCTTGACGAGGCCGAGCATGACGTTTTCGGCGGCACTCATATGTGGGAAGAGATTGAATTGCTGAAACGCCATGCCGGTCAGCGCGCGCTGGCGGGCGATCTCTTTTTCGCTCTTGCGCCGCCGCGTTGCGCCGTCGACGCGGTAGCCGATCTCCTCGCCATCGAGGCTGATCGTGCCGCCCTGGAATTCTTCCAGCATGTTGACGCAGCGCAGCAAGGTGGTCTTTCCGGAGCCGGACGAGCCGATGATGGAAATGACCTCGCCCTCCCCCACGGCGCAATCCACGCCTTTGAGGACTTCGTGGATGCCGTAAGTCTTGCGCAGACCCTTGATGTCGAGAATGGTTTTGGCCATCGGGGGAACTCCTCAGGACGGCAGGGCGGTCTTGCGCTCGACATATTTGCCGAAGTGCTCGATGCCATAATTGACGATGAAATAGAGGCCGCCGGCCAGGAAATAGAACTGGAGGCTCATGAAGTTTCGGGAGATGATCTCCTGCGTGCGCAGGAGAAGCTCCGCAACGCCGATGACGGAGAGCAGCGTTGAGGCCTTCACCATCTCGGCCGCGGTATTGACCCAGGCCGGCAGGCACTGGCGCATGGCCTGTGGCCACAGCACCGAGGTGAAGGTCTGGGTGAAGGTCAGGCCGATCGCCTTGGCGGCTTCGGTCTGCCCCTTCGGAATCGCCTGAAGCGCGCCGCGCACGATTTCGCCGACATGGGAGGAACAGAAGATCGCAAGGGCGAGCACGCCGGCGGAGAACGGCCCGAGATCGAGCCCGACGGCGGCGGAGACATAATAGCTTGCCAGCACCAGCACCAGCACTGGCGTGCCGCGGATGATATCGGTATAGGCGCGGACGATGAGCCGCAAAACAATGCCGCCATAGACGAGCGCCAGACCGACGAAAACGCCGAGGACGGATCCTGCGAGGATGGCCAGCAGAGAGATCGACACGGTTACGCCGACACCGTTGATGATGACGTAACGGGCGATCCAGAGTTGTTCGAGAAAGGTGTGGGACATCGGGTCTATCTCGGCAGGGCCAGACGGCGCTCGACGAAGCGCATCACGGCGGCAATGAGGAAACAGGTCACGACATAGAGGGCCGAGGTGACCATCCAGGTTTCGATGACGCGAAAGCTCTCGACATTGATCTTGCGCGCAGCAAACGTCAGTTCCGGCACGGCGATGGCAGCGGCGAGCGAGGTGTCCTTGAAGAGCGAGATGATCGTTGACGACAGCGATGGCAAGACGTTGCGCAGCATCAGCGGTGCGATGATGGAACTGCGAATCTGCATCCCCGTCAGACCGATGGCAAGGCCGGCTTCCGTCAGCCCTTTCGGGATGGACAACAGGCCGGCGCGGAACACCTCGGCCAGATAGGCGCCGGAATAGAGGGAGAGAACGAGCACGAAGCTCTTTATCTTGTCGAGGCGCAAACCCATCTGCGGCAACGCAAAAAAGGCGAAGAGCACCAGGACGAGAATTGGCAGGTTGCGGATGACAGTGACATAGACCCTCGCCGGCACGACCGCGAAGCGGTTTTTGGAGGTCAGCGCGAAGGCCACGACGAGGCCGATCACAGCCCCGATCAGGATCGAGATCACTGCAAGGCCGAGGCTGAGAGCAAGCCCGCTCAACAGAAAATCGAAATTGCGCCAGACGGCAGCAAAATTCAGCGTGTAACCCATGCGGGCCGCCCTTTCAGACTAACGCACCGTGCACGATGCGCAGATTTAAAATGTTGCAGCGTGCTTCGTGCGTGCCAAAAAGACGCGACGCTGCAGCGGAGCGGGAGAACAATCCCGCTCCGCGTGGCCATTACTTGAACTCGACCGGAAAGCCGATCTGCGGCGGTGTCAGATCCTTGCCGAACCAGGTCTTGAAGGACTTGGCGTAGAAATCGAATTCGACGCCGGTCATGGCTTCATGCAGGGCGGTGTTGACGAAATTCAGCCAGTCCTGATCGCCGCGTTTGACGGCGCAGGCATAGGTCTGCGGGTTCCAGCCGTAGCCGGCGTCTTTGTAGCGGCCGGGATTCTGCGTCATGTACCAAGCGAGCGACGACTGATCGGTGGCGACGGCATCGGCACGTCCCGACTCCAGCGCCTGGTAGATCAGGTCGACGGAATCATACTGGTCGACGGTCGCCTCCGGCAAGGCCGCATGCACCATGGCCTCAGCATAGACGTTCTGGAGAACCGAGATAGTGACGGAGGAGCCGGCGGCCTTGAGCGCGGCGTAGTCGCCATATTTTCCGTCCGCCTTGAGCATCAAGCCGACACCCTCGCGATAGTAAGGAATGGTGAAGGCGACCTGCTGGGCACGTTCGCCGGTTACGGTCATGAACTGGCAGGTAATGTCGACCTTGTCGGTGGTAATGTTCGGGATGCGGGCGTCGGAAGACTGGTTCACATACTCGATCTTCTCAGGATCGCCGAACAGTGCCTTGGCGATAATATGGCCCATGTCGACGTCGAAGCCCTGAAGCTTGTCGTCGGCGCTCTTGAAGTGCCAGGGCGCGTTGGTGCTGCCCGTGCCGAGGACGAGATGGCCGCGGGCCAGCACTTCATCGAGCTTGCTGCCGTCGGCCAGCACAGGCGTGGATAACAGGGCGGCGGCGATCAGCGACATCACGCCGGTGCGAAAGGAAATGGTCATGGCGTTCCCCTTATGATGGCTCCCATTATTCCAGTATAATGGACGTATGTCTGTTTTACTGGAATAATGTATCAAGTGCCATCGACGATGAATTGTCAATGGGTCATGCTGAAAAAACGCACAGGGGCGCACGTGGCGATTTTTTTTGGCAGTGCAGCATTTTCCTCTTGCCGCAAGGCTAATTGCCCGGCTGCGCTCCGACAGTTCGGCGGGGATGGAAACGCGCAATTGGCGATAGAATATAGACAACCCTTGAAACCTTCATCAGAGCCATGTATATGCATGTGTATATGCACAGGAGGCTGTTGTGCCGCATCGTCAAGGCCAAGGACTTGTCCCTCCGCGCGAGGCCAAACTTTTCCGAAACAACAAGAGCCAGGCCGTCCGCATCCCGGCTGACTTTGAGCTACCCGGCGATCGAGTGATGATCCACCGGGATGGCGATCGGCTCATCATCGAGCCGGTGCGCCGCAAGAATCTGCTGGATATTCTGGCTGGTTTAGACGTGCTTGGTCCTGAAGATCAGTTCCCCGATGTCGACGAGACCTTGCTTCCCGCGAAGGAAATCGACCTGTGAGCAGGCTTTATATGCTGGACACCAATATCGTGTCCGAACTTGCTCGAAACCCGAAGGGCAGCGTCGCCCGACGAATCGGCGAGGTTGGGCCGGATGCAATCTGTGTCAGTATCATCACGGCGTCCGAGTTGCGCTACGGCTGCGCCAAGAAGGGATCACCGAAACTTCTGGCACAAATCGAGGCGATACTCGGCAGCGTACCGGTGCTCGCGCTGGACGTGCCCGCCGATACCGAATACGGCGGCATCCGGGCTGAACTGGAGGCCATTGGTAAACCTATCGGTCCGAATGACATGTTGATCGCCGCCCATGCCTCTGCCCTCGGAGCTGTTCTGGTGACGGCCAATATGGGGGAATTCACGCGTGTCCGTGCTTTGCACGTCGAGAACTGGTTGAGTTGACTGCGATAGATCTGTCCATCGTCCTGACGCATCCGTTTTACGCGTGGTGATGCTCAGCCGGCCATGCTCTCCGAGATCTCGGTAGCGCAGCGGCGCAGACGGCAGCCCCTGCCCTGCCATGGGTGATGATGCAGTTCGGTCAGGTCACTCAGCCGGTCTTCAGTTGCGCCATCGCAAGCAGCGTGTCGGCGCTGATGCTCGCTGAGCCGGTCAGGATCGAAAGTGCTGTCGACGTGGTGCCCGTGCCGTTGGCGATATCATACATGGCGGTGAAGCGTTTGATCAGATCGTCGACTTTGTCGGGATCTGCCAGATCCTTGATCTCGATGAAGTTGTCGACCATCTCGGCTTGCTTGTCGACGTCCATGTTCGAGACATAGCTGGTTGAAGGTCGTAGTAAAGAACTCGAAGAGCGCGCTGTCGCCCAGAATGTCGTAGGCGCTCGATATTTCCGGCGCCTTGCGCTGGAAGTAGAGCGCGAGGCGCACGCCGGTGTTGCTGTCGCCCTGGTCGTCTTCGAGCGTCAGCCTGACATAGGAGTCGATGGTTTCCAGCACGTCGCCGCGCTGCTGCACAGTCTCTGTGGGGTCGGCGGAAATATTGCCGTCCTGGTCGAAATTAAACGCGCCGACGAGTTCGGCGAAGCGACTGTCGTCCAGCTTGTTGACGTAACTGTCTTCGTCGTCGAGATCGGAAGAAAACATCTTCTCCAATTGCTCCGACGTGACATCGTCCGGGTCGAGCCCCTTCGCCTGGAGCGCCAGGGACACCAGGCGATCATCGGCCAGAAATTCGCTCGCGGTCGTGATCGTCGCCATCTGCTTGCGGAAATAGGTGATCTCATCATCCGCCGCGTCGGTCGCCTCGGTCAGTTCGTCCCCGTCGAGGTAGCGGATCTTGTTCTGCTTATAATAGGCGGCATAGTCGTCAACGACGGATTCCGACATGGCTTGCAAGGGAACGGTGACGTCGCCATCGCTGTCGAAGTTGAAGGCTTTGAGAAAGGCGACGAACCGGTGTCGTCCCGGCTGTTGACATGGACTTTTGTGGCCTGAGACGCCACGATCGAGAGGCTGGCGTTCAGATTTCGCGCGACTGCGAGATAGCTTACATAGGTGGAAACCAACGTCTGTCCCTTTTTCATAGGCGCGCCAGCGCGCGCGAAAGCCTGCCGGCAGCCACGGTGAAAACTCGATCTTTGCTGGGATGTCGTCGCCGGTCATGGCGATGCGCGGCCATATTCATGTGGCCGAATCAATATAAAAGAACTCTACAGTTCTATAATTCATCCAAAATGGAAATTGGAAGACAAAAGCCGAAGGATCGCTTTTCGGGTTTACGAGGCCCCGACGCCGGAGGCGAAGATCGCGATGCAGCGCCGAAGATGGGCGAGCAGTTCGGCCCGCTCGGGCCAAGCCTGGGCGCGCCCTTCCGGCGGGCCCATACCTCCGAAGATCATGTCCATCAGCATCCGGGCTCCGCTCGCCGGATCGTCAAGCCTCAACTTGCCTTCCGCCCGGCGATCGCTCAACCAGTCGGCAAGGTGTTGACGGCTGGCAAGCATGCCTTCGCGCTGCAGAATATCGATAAGCTCCGGAAACTGCGACGCTTCGCGAAAGACAAGCTGCAGAAAACCGGCGCGATCCGCATCCTTCTCCTCATCCATGTCGATCATGAAGATATGTTCGAGACTCTGGGTGATCGGAAGGTCTTCCGCGGGCCTCGGCAGGTCGAGCATCAGACGCCGATGCGCGCCGACCACGGCGGCAAACAGCTCTTCCTTGCTCTGAAACAGCTTGTAGAGCGTCTGCTTCGAAACGCCTGCCTCGGTGGCGACCACGGCGGTGGTGCTCCCGGCGTAACCGTATTTTACAAAAACACGGCGGGCGATTTCGACGATATGCGTCCGCTTGTCCTCATCGCTGGAGACTTTCGGCCGGCCTCGCTTGCGCGGCTCATCTGCGGGCTCACCATCCATGGCAATCTAAACCGCTTTACCGAAACGCACGCCGACGACCCTGAAAAGCGAACTGCGATTTCTGAGGCATGATTTTTTCGGTTGTGGCATTAGCAATTTCGATTTAGAGAACTCATAAGTTCTGTAATGCGTTGCATCCCCACCCTCACGATGGAGAGCGCTTATGGCGACCATTTCCGCCGCAACATCAATTTTTTCCTATTCCTAGCAAGAGCTCGACATCCGCATCCGAGGACATCCTATCCTGTAATACGGTTTCGGCAAAAAAATCAACCACAAGCCAGCAGACCGGCAAATACTCGACCGACAGCGCCGAGAAACTCATGTCCCATCTAAGAGCGGCCTCTTCGGTCAGGCCAAAAATCCGGTCCGCGAAGCGCCGCAGCCAGTCGGACAGTCCCCCCTCGAGGCGTTCGGCTCGTTGATCAGGCCGGATCGTCTGCCGAAAGTGATCTCGGCAATCGTCACAGTCGTCAGAGTCAATTCAGCATCATGGCGAACGAGCCATGCGAACACCGCTTCATCGGACGATTTCCTCAAAGTTTCCGTAACAATGTTGGTCTCGAGAAAAATCAAAGCTCGATGCCATCGTTCATCTGCCGGCCTTCCTTGAGGACGGCTTCAAGGTCGATATCCGTCCCGCTTTGCTGCGAAAGCCTTGTGTAGAAGGATGATGCCGGCTCACGACCGTCTTCGCGTACCTCATAGAATTCGAGCGCCCGTTCGACAACGTCGGCTATCGAGCGGTTTTCACGGCGGGCAAGCCGGTGAGCAAGATCACGCGCCCTCGCGCTTCGTACGGAAAGCTGAGGTTCAGCCATGTTAATCTCTCCTTGGCAAGAGATACGGCGCTTTCCCGGTAAGCCATCAATGCGGCAGGTGATGGCTTGGCACCAAAAATAGTTTCGACAATTCATCATCCACCCAATTTTGGACGCCTGCCGCCGCCCCGGACAGGCCAGTCAACCTCTGACACCCAGAAGAATTAACCATATTTCAGCGTTCACGCGAAATAATGCAGTACGTAGATCAGGCATCTCGACGCGCAGAGGCCACAAGTTATTTGGAGACGACCTTGGCTTTTACTATTGCCCGTAGTTTGGTGGCATTTGGTGTCGCCGTTTCAGCAGGCCTTTTCATGTCGATCGGGTTGCAGCAATCGGCCCTCGAACGGCTGAAAGTCAACGGCCCGGTTTACGAGCAGGTCGTCTATGGCAAGGATCTGATCGCCGATATCCTGCCGCCGCCGCTGTTTGTCGTCGAGTCCTACATGCTCTCCTTCGAGGCGAGCAAATTTCCCGAACTCACCGCCACCAATCTCGCCAAGATCGCCAATCTCAAAGCCGCTTACGACGACCGCCGCGCTTATTGGAAAACCACCCGGCTGCCGCAGTCTTTGAAGGACGAGCTTGAAAACGATGTCCTCGCCAAGGGCGATACATTCTGGGACGTGATGAACCGTGAGATCATCCCGGCGCTGAATGCCAGGGATGAAGACAAGGCGCACGGGGCGATCGAGCAGTTGCGTGTCGCCTTTCATTCGCACCAGGACGCGGTCGAGAAACTCGTTGCAAATTCCGATGCCTTCCTGAAGGGCGAGGAGCGCAATGCCGCCTCGGAAATCGTCACCTGGACGATCTATGCCGGTGCGGCGGGCTTCGGATCCTTCGGGCTCCTGCTGGTCGGGCTGTATCTCCTGCGCCGCCGGGCCATCGTCCCGCTCGACGGCATGAAGGCCTATATGGGCAACCTCGCCGATGGCGATTTCTCCACAGACGTTCCCTATGCCGACCGTTCCGACGAAATCGGGGCCATGTCCAAGGCCGTGGCGGTCTTTCGCCGCAACGCGCTCGAGCGGCAGGATGCGCAGAAGCGCGAGACGGCGGGTCGCGATGCGGAATTTGAACGCGAACGCAGCCAGATGGCCGAAAAGGCCGCCGAGGAGCAGGTCCGCGAAACGGTGATCGCCCAGCTGACCCACGGCTTGGACCAGCTATCGCACGGCAATCTCGATTGCCGGATCGCCACACCCTTTGCCGCCGCTTACGAGACTTTGCGCGCCAAGTTCAACGACAGCATGGACGCACTTTGCGCCTCGATGGCCGAGATCGCCCAAACCTCCAAACAAGTGGATAGCGCCTCGGCCGACATTACGGGTGCAACCGAGAGCCTCGCATCGCGTACGGAGCAGCAAGCCGCGATGCTCGAAGAGGCCACAACCGCGCTCGGCGAGATGAATGCCAAGGCGAAAGACGCCTCCGATCATGCCGGCAAGGCGACCGGCATGATGGCCGAGACCCGCAAGAGCGCCGAACATTCGGCAGCCGTCGTCCGCGAAGCGATCGCCGCCATGGAAAGGATCGAAGGCTCGTCCTCGCAGATCGGCGACATCGTCAACGTCATCGATGAAATCGCCTTCCAGACCAATCTTCTGGCGCTCAATGCCGGGGTTGAAGCGGCCCGCGCAGGCGAAGCGGGCAAGGGCTTTGCCGTCGTGGCGCAGGAGGTGCGCGAACTCGCCATGCGCTCGGCCAACGCCGCCAAGGAGATCAGGGCTCTGATTTCCACATCCTCGTCTCAAGTCTCCACCGGGGTGGAGCTCGTCAACCGCACCGGCAAGGCGCTTCAGGAAATCGAAGGTCAGGTCGAGCAGGTTGCCGGGCTGATCGCCCGGATTGTTTCTGTGTCCTCCGAGCAGGCGGTCGCGATCCGAGAGATCAATGCCTCGGTCAATGCTCTCGACCAGGTGACGCAACACAACGCGACGATGGCCGTCGAGACCGCTTCGGCCTGCCGCGCGCTCGGCGCCCAAACGCAGACACTGGAGGGCGTCGTCAAGCGCTTTCAGATCGACGCGGCAGCCAGCATGTCAAGGCCGCGTCAAGCCGCCTGACGCTCCGCTCGGGCTATTCCGTTCACCTCATTCATCGACGATTGCGACGACGGCAACGCAATCGCCTGGTTTGACCAGCCCCGGGAAATGCCGGGCGCAGAGAATGCCGGCCATGCCGGCACGGATCTCGCGCGGCGCCTCCCCGGTTCGTCCGGTTGGATGGATGAGGGCGATGACGGCATCCTCACTGGCGGCTTCACCGAGATCGATGAGAGGCTCGATGAGGCCGCCCTCCTCCGCAAAGGAGAAACAGCGGCCGTCCGGCATGTCGAGCCACGTGGTCGGACCGATATCGGCGGCGCCCGCAACGATTCCGGCACGGCGCAGCACATTCATGGTGCCGCGCTTGGCAATCGCAGCACTCTTGGCCGTAGCCGTCCCGCCGCCGCCGAGTTCCGTGGTGATGAAGACCTTGCCCATCTCTTCGGCCGCCGTGTCGTACATGCCGACCGCATCGATCTCCAGCATCTTCATCGAATAGGGCGCGGCAAAGGCCGTCACGAGCTCGAAAGCCTGCGCTTCCTGTTGTTTGTTCTGAAGAATGTGGGCTGCGCAGAACGGCAGGAAATCGAGCGTCTTGCCGCCGGAATGAAAGTCGAGGACGATATCGGCCATCGGCAGCAGCACACGCTGGAAATAGTCGGCGATCTTCTCGGTCACCGTCCCATCCGGCCGGCCCGGGAAGCTGCGGTTCATATTGCCCCGGTCGATCGGCGACGTCCTGGTTCCCGCCAGGAACGCCGGATAATTCATCGCCGGCACGATGATGACCCTGCCGCTGACCTCCTGGGCCTTCAGGGTGCGGGCGAGATCGAAAAGCGCGATCGGCCCTTCATACTCGTCGCCGTGATTGCCGCCGGTCAGAAGCGCCGTCGGCCCCTTGCCGTTGCTGACGACCGTGATCGGGATCATCACCGATCCCCAGGCGGAATCGTCTCGGCTATAAGGCAGCCGGAGGAAACCGTGCTGGACGCCCTCGGCGGCGAAATCCACCGTCGCGCTGATCGGCGACGGGCGCAAGGCAATCTCGTTCATGACAGCCTCAATCCTTGACCATTAGTTTGCGCGGCACATTCGCGAAACATTCGACGCCGCTCTCGGTGATGAGAATGCTTTCGGTCGTCTCGAAACCCATATCCTCAAGCCAGAGGCCGGTCATGAAATGGAAGGTCATGCCGGGCTTCAATTCCGTCCGGTCGCCGGGGCGCAGGCTCATGGTGCGCTCGCCCCAGTCCGGCGGATAGGACAGGCCGATCGGGTAGCCCGTGCGGTTGTCCTTGACGATGCCGTATTTCTTCAAGACGCCGAAGAAGGCGTTGGCGATGTCCTCGCAGGTGTTGCCGGGCTTTGCGACCGCAAGGCCTGCTTCCATACCCTCCAGCGTTGCCTTTTCGGCATCGAGAAAGGCCTGCGTCGGTTTGCCGAGGAAGACGGTGCGCGACAGCGGCAGATGGTAACGATTGTAGCAGCCGGCGATCTCGAAGAAGGTGCCCTCACCCTTCTTCATCGGCCGGTCGTCCCAGGTCAGATGCGGGGCCGACGCCTCGACGCCCGACGGCAACAGCGGCACGATCGCCGGGTAGTCGCCGCCGATGCCGTCGACGCCGCGGGTGCCGGCATCGTAGATTTCGGCGACCAGATCGCATTTGCGCATGCCGACTTCGATCTTGTCGAAGATGCGGGCGTGCATCGCCTCGACGATGCGGGCGGCGTTGCGCATGTATTTGATTTCGGTCTCGCTCTTGACGGCGCGCTGCCAGTTGACGAGCGCGGTGGCGTCGACGAAACGGGCATTCGGCAAATGCTTCTGCAGCGCGGCAAAGGCGGCGGCCGAGAACCAGTAATTGTCCATTTCGACGCCGATCGTCAGCTTGCCGAAGCCGCGCTCGGTCAGGATGCCGGAGAGATAATCCATCGGATGGCGTTCGGTCGATTGCACGTAGTGATCGGGATAGCCGACGATATTGTCGTGCTTCAAATAGGCGGTGAACTTGGCGCCATTGGCATCCTGGCCGCGGCCGAACCAGATCGGCTCGCCGGACGGCGGCACGATCACCGCCTGGTGGACGTAGAAGGACCAGCCGTCATAGCCGGTCAACCAGGCCATGTTCGAGGGGTCGCTGACGATCAAAAGCTCGACACCCTTCGCCTCCATGGCACGGCGTGTCTTTTCCAGCCGCGCGGCATATTCGCCGAGCGAGAATTTGAGATTGGGCTGGGTCATGTCTCTTCCCTTCTTGTCCGGCGCAGTACCGGTCAGCTTTCGAATGTGGTTCCGGCCGTCGCCGCACCGGCCCGCGCAAAGGCGAGCGTGGCGATGGCAGTATCCTGGATGCCGGTTCCCGTGAGGTCCGCGATGGTGATCTGGTCTTTGCTTGTCCGCCCCTGCGTCTTGCCGGCAACGATCTGGCCGAGCTCGGCGAAATCGGCATCGCCCGCGACCAATCCGGCCTCGATCGCGTGATGCAGCTCGCCGAGGCGGCGCGTCTGCTTCAGGCTGTCAGCGACATAGAGGCCGGCGGCGGCAATCGCGGCCGGATCGATCTCGTTCTTGTGTTCCGCATCCGAGCCCATCGCCGTCAGATGCTGGCCGGCTTCGAGCCACCCGGCCTCGACGATCGGTTTTTCCGAGGGCGTGGTGGTCACGATGATATCGGCGCCGGAAACTGCACGTCTCGGGTCCGATGTCGCGGTGACGGAAAACCCGAGCTTTTCCGTCAGGTCCGCGGCGGCGGCTTCAGCCTTTGCGCTATCGCGCGCCCATATCCTCGCTTCACGGATCGGCCGCACCAGCGTCAGCGCTTCGAGCTGCAGCCCCGCCTGCATGCCGGCTCCAAAGATCGCGGCGACGGTGGAATTCTCGCGCGACAAATGTTTCGCCGCCACCGCGCCTGCCGCTGCGGTGCGCACATCGGTGAGGTAACCATTGTCCAGCAGCAGCGCCTGCACCAGCCCGGTCCGGCTCGACAGCAGCACCATCATGCCGTTGGTGCTCGGCAGGCCGAGCTTGGGATTGTCGAAGAAACCGGGACTGATCTTGATCGCGAAACCTTCGACGCCGGGGATATAGGCGGTCTTCACATCGACCTCGCCGCGATGCTCGGGAATATCGAGCCGCAGGATCGGCGGCATGGCGACCGCCTTGGTCGCCAGCGCTGCGAAAGCCTGCTCGATGCAGGAGACGGCGTCACGATCGAGCCCGACGACCTTTCGCAATTCCGCTTCGGTCAGAATGATCATCCGGTTCATCGCCCACCCTCCGCAAACAGCATCTCGCCATTGATCACGCGCCGGTGCTGCTCCATGTCGACATTCCGTCCGGACAGGATCGCAACGACGGGGCCATCGGCCCTGACCTTTCCGGCAAGAAGGGCTGCGATGCCAACGGCTGCCGCTCCCTCGACGATCTCGCGTTCGGCGGCATAGGCATGGCGCATGCCGGCCGCGATTTCCGCCTCCGAAAGCAAGATGACGTCGTCGAGCAGATCGCGGCACATGGCAAAGGTCACGCGATTATCGAGGCCGATGCCGCCGCCGAGCGAGTCGGCAAGGCTCGGCAATTCCTCGACCTGCACCGGCTCTCCGGCATCGAGGCTCGCTTTCATCGCCGCACCCCGCTCCATCGTCAGGCCGATCACCTTGGTCTTCGGATTGACGCCCTTGATCGCGGCAGCGACGCCCGCCGCAAGGCCGCCGCCCGAAAGCGGCACCAGCACTGTCGACACCTCCTGCAATGCCTCGATGATTTCGAGCCCGAGCGTGCCCTGCCCCGCCACGACGGCGGGATGGTCGAAGGGCGGGACCATCACCAGCCCCTCCTCGCGCACCAGCCGGTCAACCTCCTGCTGCGCCTCGTCCTGCGAGCGCCCGATAATGCGGACATCGGCGCCGAGGCGGCGGATCTCCGAAACCTTATTCTCAGGCACCAGCCGCGACATGCAGATCGCCGCGACCGAACCTTCCGCCTTTGCCGCATAGGCAAGCGCCCGGCCGTGATTTCCAGTCGAGGCCGCGACGACGCCGCGCGCCCGTTCCGCCTGCGACAATGACAGCACCGCATTGGTCGCCCCGCGCAGCTTGAAGCTGCCGGTCGACTGCTGGTGTTCGAGCTTGAGATGGACGGGCACGCCGGCGATTTCACCGAGCGAAACCGACTGCGCCATTGCAGTCACGCGCACCCGGCCAGTTATCCGGCGCGCCGCAGCGCGGATATCTTCCAGCGAAACCGGCAATCTGCTCGTCATCATCTCAGCCCTCCGGATAGGGTATGGTCATCAACCGCCCGAGTTCGGGCCGCGGCCGATCATTGCCGCAGAGCCTCAGGCAAGCCCAGGCGGTGGCGAGATTACTTGTAACCACTGGCCTGCCGATCTCGGCTTCGATCCCGGCCGCGACCTGTGCCGCGCGCACCGCCGTGCAGGAGATGAACAGTGCATCGGATTGCGGCGCCATCGCCTGGCGCGAGAAGGCAGTAATTTCGTCGGGTGCAATCCGCGCCATCTCGCGGTCGTCAGAGAGACCCAGACAGGTGAAGCGGTCGATCGTAAAGCCGAGACCGGCAAAATAATCGGCCATCGGCCGGCTGGTCTCGATCGTATAGGGCGTCAGTACCGAAATCCGTCTGGCGCCGAGCGCCTGCAGCCCCTTCACCGCCGCCGCCGTCGGCGTCACTACCGGAGCGCCGGGTTTGGCAGCATGGAGCGCCGCTTCGATGTTGCGGTCGCCGATGACGACCGAGGCCGAGGTGCAGGAATACATGACCGCATCCAGCGCCTCGTCCGGGAGGATCAAGGCTGCACCCGCCGTCAGCGACGGCTGCATCTTCAAAAGGTTTTCGGGGGTAACGGGATTGGCGTAGTGGATGCGGCTGACATAGACGCCGATATCGTCGCTGGCGACCATACGCTGAAAATCGACCTCGGTCGTATGGTCGGTGGCGAGGATCACCAGACCAACGCGTTTTTTGAGCGGCCGGTCCTCCAGTCGCGGCGCCCGGCCGGCGGGGATGATCTCGATCTTTGCGGTCATGGTCAGTCATCCATCCTGGCGTAACGTTCCTCGAGCCAGCGCAAGCCCACGACCGAGATCAGACTGATAACGAGAAAGAAGACCCCGACCAGCGTCATCGGCTCGATATAGCGATAGTTGCTGTTGGCGATGCTTTTGGCCTGGTTCATCAGTTCGAGCACGGTGATCGCCGAAAGCAGCGGCGTCTCCTTGAACATGGCGATGAAATAATTGGCGAGCGCCGGGATCATCGGCGGGATCGCCTGCGGCAGGATCACGTGGATCCAGGCTTGGCGCGTCGTCAGATTGGTGGCCTTGGCCGCCTCCCATTGTCCGCGCGGCACATTCTCGATACCGGCACGATAGACCTCGGCGGTATAGGTCGCATAGTGAATGCCCATGCCGATGACGCCTGCCACCAGCGGCGCCAGCCGGATGCCGATATCCGGCAGCACGTAAAAGATGAAGTAGAGCTGCACCAAAAGCGGCGTACCGCGGATGAACTCGGAGACGAAAGCGACGGTCCTGGAAACGGCGGCGACCGGCGACCGCCGCGCAATGGCGAGGCCAAGGCCGACGACCATGGCGACGGCAGCGCCGAGGATGGTCGCGAGAATGGTGATCTTGAACCCTTCGAGAAGGGTCGGCATGATCTGCCAGACGAAGTCCCAATCCCATTCCATATGATCAGGTCCTTATGCCGTCGACGCCGCGTGCCATGCGCCGCTCCAGTCGGCGC
Organism: Rhizobium leguminosarum bv. trifolii WSM2297; assembly: GCF_000271845.1. The sequence continues at coordinate 1,630,405 of NZ_JH719393.1, forward strand.
ATGGCCGCGGAAATCGCCAAGGCCATGAGAAAATAGAGGATGAGGATTGTCGCGAAGGGCACCAGCGTATTGCCGGTCTGCGCCCGCACGACCTGCGCTTGAAAGGTCATATCCGTCAGTGAGATCAGCGACACGACGGCCGTGCCCTTCAGGAGTTCGATCGCATTGTTGCAGAAGGTCGGCAGCATCAGCGGCAGCGCCTGCGGCAGGATGATGTGGCGCATGCGCTGATAGCGCGACAGGTTGAGCGCGATGCAGGCTTCCGACTGTTCCCGACCGACCGACTTGACGGCGCCGCGCACCACCTCCGCGCCATAGGCGCCGACATTCAGACCGAGCGCCAGCACGCCCGCCTGCAGCGGCGTCAGCGTCAATCCCGCGAAGGGCAACACGAAATACACCCAGAAGAGCTGCACGAAGATCGAAGTGCCACGGAAGAACTCGATATAGGTGGTCGCCAGAGCCCGGATGGCGAAGAAGCGCGACAGGCGGCCGAGACCAGCGACGAACGCCATGACCAGCGCCAGCGCCGAGCCCATGACCGTCAGTTCGAGCGTCACCAGGGCGCCCTCAAGGATCAGTGTCAGATAGCCGGACCATACCGACATCGGCAACTCGCTTCTCTGGAGATCGTTCGGCGACAAACCGGCCATGCCACGGCATGACCGGCCGGCTACCTGTGCTTACTTCGCCGCGGCGCAGAGCTTTTCGCGGCTCGTCGACATCGCAGCCTTGGCCGAGAAGCCGTAAGGTTCGATGATCTTGGCGAATTCGCCCGATTCCTTCAGCTTCTTCAGCTCGACGTCGAAGGCGTCGCGCAGCGCGACGTCCTGCTTGCGGAAGGCGGCGCCATCGCAATAGACCGGCGCATTGACCACGGGGGCGACGGTTTCGAGGTTCGGATCGTTCGCCTTGGCCATCAGGTCGTGGATCGACAGAACCGGCAGCGAATAGACGTCGATGCGGCCGTCCTGCAGCATCTTGATGCCGCTCTGGCCATCCGGAACGACGATGACGCGGTCGCGCGGCACGCCGGCCTCAAGCGCCAGCTTCTCCTCGGTGCCGCCGCCCGGCGCGCCGATCTTGGCATCCGGATTGTCGGCGATGTCCTTGTAGCTCGTGAGCTTCAGCGGGTTACCCTTCTTGAGCGCGAAAGCTTCGGCGTCGCAGAGGATCGGTTCGGAATAGGCGACGGCATTGCAACGCTCGGGCTTCATGAACAGGCCGGCGGTGATCGCGTCATGGCGGCCGGCCTGCAGGCCGGGGATCATCGCGCCGTATTCGGAGATAGACGCGACCACTTCCTTGACGCCCAGCTTTTCGAAGATCGCGCGCGCCACGTCGGGGGCGGCGCCCGAAACCTTGCCATCGGCGCCGACGGCCGTGAACGGCGGCTCGTTGGCGATGGCGATACGGGCAAAGCCCTGTTCCTTCAGCTGTTCGAGCTTGTCATCGGCAGCCGATGCCGGGCCGGTGGCGGCCATCAGCAGCACCGACAGGCTGGCGGCGGTCAAAAGATATCCTGCTTTCATCGTTCCCAACTCCTCTGATTTTCCTTTGAGTTTGTTCTTGCGGGCAATGTCTGAGGTCAGACGCGGTGCCCCGCCGCAATGATCTTGCGCAGGAAGGTCTGCGTCCTCTCCTGCGTCGGATTGCGAAAGATGTCGGCCGGCTTGCCTTCCTCGACGATCTTGCCGCGATCGAAGAACAGCACACGGTCGGCGAAATCATGGGCGAAGCCCATCTCGTGGGTAACGAGAAGCATGGTCATGTCGGTCTCGGAGGCAAGCCGCCGCATGACGTTCAGCACCTCTTCGACGAGTTCCGGGTCGAGCGCCGAGGTCACCTCGTCAAACAGCATGATCTTCGGCGACAGCGCCAGTGCCCGGGCGATGGCGACACGCTGCTTCTGCCCGCCGGACAGTTGTGCCGGGACGCTCTTGGCCTTGTCGGCCAAGCCGACCATCTCCAGAAGCTCCATCGCCCGCTTTTCGGCCTCGGGCCGCTTGATGCCCTTGGTCAGCATCGGCGCCAGCGTCACATTGTCGAGCACGCATTTATGCGGGAACAGGTTGAAGTGCTGAAAGACCATGCCGATCTTTTCGCGCATGCGGTGCAGATGCCGTTCATCGGCCGGCACCAGGCCGCTGCTACCAGGCATGTGATAGAGTTGGTCGCCGTCGACCTCGATATGGCCGCCGCTGATCGTCTCCAGTGTCATCAGAATGCGCAGGATCGTCGTCTTGCCGGAGCCGGACGGCCCGATCAGCGCCAGCTTCTCGCCCGGCATGACATTCATCGACAGGCCGTCGAGCACGGTCAGCGGACCGTATCTCTTGACGATGTTGTCGATGCGGATGATGGGCGAAGGCATTCATGTCTCTCCCTGTTGAGACAAGCAATGCCCTAACGATGACGGCGCATCGAAATCATGTCAATTCGTAAAATAATATCATGACAATTATTCTAAGCCTGCCCAAACACAGGGCACTGGCATCAAATTGCAAGCAGCAATTCCTCAGGATTTCCCTGCGCCAGGGAGGCGACGATCCCGAGCCCGGTCCGCAACTCGCTTTCCGTCGTCGACCCAAGCGAAATGCGCACCGCCGGCGTCCAGCCCTGATCGCCGGTGCGGAAGGATTTGCCGGGAGCGATCGCCACACCGTGCAGCCGCGCCTGCGACACGAAACCGTCCTCGGTATGATTGCCGGAGAGCGGCAGCCATACGTGCAGGCTTTGCGGGTGGGATCGGTAGGTGAGCCCGGCCAGCATCTCCGCCGCGATCGCATGCCGGCTTAAAAGGGCGCGGCGCTGCCAGTTGACCAGTTCCATCGCCGTGCCGTCGCTGACCCAGCGGGTGGCAATCTCGGCCATCGCCGGCGTTGCCATCCAGTTGGAGACCAGATGCCGGTTGGCGACGGCGGCGACATAGCGGTCGGGCGCCGTGAGATAGCCGATCCGCAAGCCGGGAACGGTGATCTTGGTGAAGCTGGTGACGTAGAGCGTGCGCTCAGGCGCGAATGCCGCCATCGGCGGCGCGCGGTCCTCGACCATTGGGCCGAGAATATCGTTTTCAATGATGGCTATGTCGTGTTTGGCGGCCACCGTGGCAAGCGCCTGCCGGCGTTTCGCGCTCATCAGCGCCGCCATCGGATTGATCACCGAGGGCTGCAGGAAGATGGCCCGGATCGGCCCCGTCCGGCAGGCCTCATCCAGCGCCTCGGGGATCATGCCTTCCTCGTCGATGGCGATCCCCTCGAGATGCAGGCCGAGATAGGTGGAGAGCGGCACCAGCGTATGGTGGCTGATCGCTTCGGTCGCCACCGTCGAGCCGGGCGGCGCAACGCTCATCAGCGCCACCGTCATGCCCGATGTCGCACCGTTGGTGACGCTGACGTTCAGCGGCGATACCTCCAGCCCGCAGCGCGCCAGCCATTCGGTGGCAACAGTGCGGTGGCGCGGAAATATCATGTTCGGCCGGAACGAAAGCGCCGAACTGGAGGGCAGGTTTTCCGAAAGCCAGCCGAAGGCCTGGCGCAGCCTGTCGAGATGGATCTGCTCGCAGACCGGCTTCAGGATCGAAAGATCGATCAGCTCTCCCAGCCGTTCCGGCAGATAGGGTGGCTCCGGCTCGCGCGGCCGCGTCTGCACGAAGCTGCCGCGACCGATCTCGCCGGAGATCAGCCCCCGGCGGCTGAGTTCCTCATAGGCGCGGCTCACCGTCTGCACGGAAAGATGCAGATCATCAGCCAGCTTGCGATGCGGCGGCAATTGCGCGCCGTCGGAAAGCTTGCCGTCGGTAATCGCGCTGGCAATCTGCTCGGCGAGCGAGAGGTAGGCCGGCCGGCGAAGTTGCGAGGGATCGGGACGCCACTTTGTCATGATTTTAACACTGCTCAAAATCAGTTCAATTGACAATGCCATAATACGCTTCCATTGTCGTTTCGCAGCGTTTGAAATGATTTCTTTCTAAAGAAAGCCCTATGAAGCTCGACGCCATCGACCTGCGTATTCTCGACGCCGTCCAGCGCGACGGCCGCATTACCAAGCTGGCGCTGGCCGAAAAGGCCGGCCTGTCGCCGACGCCGTGCTGGATGCGGCTGCGCAAGCTCGAAAAGGCTGGGATCATCATTGGCTACCACGCACGCGTCGCGCCGCGGCGCATTGCGCCGGTCGCCAGCGTGATGATGGAAGTGACGCTTGCCAACCATCGCCAGGCGGATTTCGAGCGCTTCGAGCGCGCCGTCACCGCCATTCCCGAGATCGTCGCCTGCTGGTCGGTCGGCGGCGGCCTCGATTACATCCTGAAGATCATCGCCGCCGATATCGACGCCTATCAGCGGCTGGTCGACGGACTTCTCGACCGCGAACTCGGCATCGACCGCTACTTCACCTACATCGTCACCAAGGTGGTGAAGGAGGAAACGGTGCTTCCGGTTTCGTCCTTCGTCGCCGACGGCGAGGAACACACGGCGCCGTAGACAATCTCTCTACGAGTGCGCCGCCCTTTAGACCATCTCTCTCTTTCCGCATCCGCCAACAGACAATCTCTCGTCCGTTTCCGTGGAAGACTTGGCTCATCCGCAACGAGGAGATTGGACATGACCGCCGTTTTTGCCCGCCCCGCCTTTCATGACGCGCTGTCGCAGCTTGCCGACCGTCACCTCCTGCGCGATCTCGCCTATGTCGGCGGCCGCTGGATCGCCGGCGCGGCGGGAAAGAGCTTCGGGGTCACGGATCCGGCCTCTTCAGCGACGCTGGCCTGGGTCGCGAGCCTCGGCGCGGAAGAAACGGAAACCGCGATCGACGCGGCGTCGGAGGCCTTCTCCGCCTGGCGCGCCATGCTGCCGCAGCACCGGGCAGCGATCCTGCGCAAATGGCATGAGCTGATGCTCGCCGCCAGGGAGGATCTCGCACTGATCATGACGCTCGAACAGGGCAAACCGCAGGCGGAATCGCGCGGCGAGATCGATTACGCCGCCTCCTTCATCGAATGGTACGCCGAGGAAGGCAAACGGCTGAATGCCGAGAGCGTCACCAGCCATCTGCCCGGCGCGGAAATGCTCGTGCGGCGGGAGGCGCTCGGCGTCGTCGGCGTGGTTACGCCCTGGAATTTCCCCTCTGCCATGCTCACCCGAAAGGCCGCCGCCGCGCTTGCGGCAGGCTGCACGGTCGTCGCCCATCCCTCTTCCGAGACGCCGCTTTCCGCCCTTGCCCTTGCCGAACTCGGCGAAAGGGCCGGCATTCCCGCCGGCGTCTTCAACATCGTCACCGGCCATGCCGCAACGATCGTCGGACGGATGTGCAGCGATAGCCGCCTGCGCGCCATGAGCTTCACCGGTTCCACCGAGGTGGGCCGCTTGATCGCCGCCCAATGCGCGCCGACCATGAAGCGGCTGGTCATGGAACTCGGTGGCCACGCGCCGCTGATCATCTTCGACGACACCGAGGTCGAAAAGGCGGTCGAGATCGCCGTCAACGCCAAGTTTGCCACCTCAGGCCAGGATTGCCTCGCCGCCAACCGCATCTTCGTCCAGCGGCGGATCGCCGATGCTTTTGCCAAGGCTTTTGCCGCCCGCATCGCCGAGCTCAAGGTCGGGACGGGCTTCGAGGATGGCGTCGACATCGGGCCGCTGATGCATGAACGCGCCGTCGCCAAGGTCGAGGAACATGTTTCCGACGCACTGGCGCGCGGCGCGCGGCTCGTCACCGGCGGCAAGCGCCACAAGGCCGGCCGGCTCTTCTATGAGCCGACGCTGCTGACGGACGTGGCTGAAGATGCGCTGATCATGCGCGAGGAGACCTTCGGACCAGTTGCGGCTGTTGCCAGCTTCGACACCGAAGAAGAGGTAATCGCCCGCGCCAACGATAGCGAATACGGCCTCGTCGCCTATGTCGTCACCGAAAACGGCGCCCGGCAGATGCGCCTCGGCCGCGCGCTGGAATACGGCATGGTGGCGGTCAACCGCGTCAAGATTACCGGCGGCCCAATTCCCTTCGGCGGCTGGAAACAGTCAGGCCTCGGCCGCGAGGGTTCGCGCCATGGGCTCGAGGCCTTCACCGAGCTCAAATATCTCTGCATCGACACAGCCGCCTGACCCCATTCAAGTCAGCCCATTTCAAGAAAGAGGATAGGACATGCTCGACAGAAGCAACGAACTCACCGCCTGGGACCGCGATCACTTCTTCCATCCCTCGACCCATATGGGCATGCATGCCCGCGGCGATACTCCGACCCGCGTCATCGCCGGCGGCGAAGGCGTCTACATTACCGACACGACAGGCCGCAAAAGCCTCGACGCCTTTGCCGGCCTCTATTGCGTCAATGTCGGATACGGCCGCCAGAAGATCGCCGAGGCGATCGCCGAGCAAGCAAAGAACCTCGCCTATTACCATGCTTATGTCGGCCACGGCACCGAGGCCTCGATTACGCTTTCGAAGATGATCATCGACCGTGCGCCTGATGGTATGTCGAGGGTCTATTTCGGGCTTTCCGGCTCTGATGCCAACGAGACCAACATCAAGCTGATCTGGTATTACAACAATATCCTCGGCCGTCCGGAGAAGAAGAAGATCATTTCGCGCTGGCGCGGTTATCACGGCTCCGGCGTCATGACCGGCAGCTTGACCGGTCTTGCGCTCTTCCACAACGCCTTCGACCTGCCGCGCGCGCCGGTGCTGCATACCGAAGCACCCTATTATTTCCGCCGGCCCGACCGCTCCATGGACGAGGAGCAGTTCTCGCAATATTGCGCCGACAGGCTGGAGGAGATGATCCTCGCCGAAGGCCCGGAAACGGTTGCCGCCTTCATTGGCGAACCCATCCTCGGCACCGGCGGCATCGTACCGCCGCCGAAGGACTACTGGCAGAAAATCCAGGCCGTGCTCGACAAATATGACATCCTGCTCGTTGCCGACGAAGTCGTCACCGGCTTCGGCCGTCTCGGCACGATGTTCGGCTCGGATCACTACGGCATGAAGCCGGACCTGATCACCATCGCCAAGGGCCTGACCTCGGCCTATGCTCCGCTTTCCGGCTCGATCGTCTCCGACAAAATGTGGCAAGTGCTTGTGCAGGGCTCCGACCAGATGGGGGCGATCGGCCACGGCTGGACCTATTCTGCCCATCCGATCTGCGCTGCCGCGGGTATTGCCAATCTCGAACTGATCGACGAACTCGGCATCGTCGAGAATGCCGGCGCGACCGGCGGCTATTTCCGCTCAGAATTGGCAAAAGCGGTCGGCAGCCACCGAAACGTCGGCGAAGTCCGCGGTGACGGGCTGATGGCGGCAATCGAATTTGTCGAGGATAGGGACGACCGCAAATTCTTCGATCCCGGCCGCAAGATCGGGCCGCAGGTGGCATCCGCCCTTCTCGAACGCGGCGTCATCGGCCGTGCCATGCCGCAGGGGGATATCCTCGGCTTCGCCCCGCCGCTCTGCCTGACGCGCGAAGAGGCCGACATCGTCGTCAAGGCGGCGTCAGCGACGATCGAAACCGTCTTCAACGGCATCTGAGGGAGAAGAGCGGCATGACGATCCCGGAAAAGATGGCGGCCGTATTGCTCACCGGTCACGGCGGATTGGACAAGCTCGTCTACCGCAGCGACGTGACGGTGCCGGCGCCCGCAGACGGCGAAGTGCTGATCCGCGTCACCGCCTGCGGCATGAACAATACCGATGTGTGGGTGCGCGAGGGCGCCTATGGCACCGAGGACGACCCGGCCGCCGTCTCCAGCTGGCGCCGGCAGGGCAATACGCTGACCTTCCCTCGCATTCAGGGCACCGATACGGTTGGCCATATCGTCGCCGTCGGTGCCGGGGTCGACCCGGCGCGGATCGGCGAGCGTATCATGGTCGACTTCTCGATCTATAATCGCGACGACGACAGCCTCGCCGACATCGACTACATGGGCCACGGGCGGGATGGCGGCTATGCCGAATATATGGCGCTGCCGGCCGAAAATGCCCATGTCGTCGCAACCGATCTGACCGACGTCGAGCTCGCCACCTTCTGCTGCGCCTATCTGACCGGCGAGCGCATGCTGGAACGGGCGCGGCTTGTCGCCGGCGAACGCGTCCTCGTCACCGGCGCCTCGGGCGGCGTCGGCTCGGCGATCATCCAGCTCGCGCGTGCCCGCGGCGCCATCCCGATTGCTGTCACGGGTCCGGGCAAGGAGGCGGCGATGCTCGAGATCGGCGCCGAAGCGGTCGTCACCCGTGGCAAGGGCGATCTGGTCGAAGCCGTCCATTCGGCAAGCCGTGGCCAGCCGATCGATGTCGTCGCCGATCTGGTCGGCGGCCCGCTGTTCAACGACCTCCTGAAAATCCTGCGCCCGGAAGGCCGCTACACCACGGCCGGCGCCATCGCCGGCCCGGTGGTTCAACTCGATCTCAGGACCATGTATCTGAAGCAGCTGGAATTGCACGGATCGAGCCAGGGAAGCCGCGCCGATTTCCGCCGGCTTATCGGCTATATCGAAAACCGGAAGATCCGGCCTCTCGTCGGCGGCGTCTATCCGCTGTCGGAATTCCACCGTGCCCAGACGGATTTCATGGCGAAGAATTTCGTCGGCAAATTGGTCGTGGTTCCCGACAAGAAATAAGCGGGGTCTCCGATCACGCCTCAGCGAACCTTATCGGTTTTGCGGCGTTTCACGGCCATGGACACGGGCAAAACGACATACCTCACCCCTGCCGAACTCGGGCGAATTCGGCGCGCTGTCGGCATAGCCCGTCTGATGGATACGGCGGTTCGATTGCCCTTCATCGGCGTGCGGATCGGTGCGGACTCGGTCCTTGGCCTCATCCCGGCCGTCGGCGATATTGCCGGATCGCTGATCGGTCTTTTCATCATCGATGAGGCAAGGCGGCTTGGCCTTCCCACCCACAAGCTCGCCCGCATGGCCGCCAATCTCGGCGTCGACGCCGCCTGCGGCACGGTTCCACTGATCGGCGATCTCTTCGACGTCTATTTCAAGTCTCACCGCCGCAACGTCGGCATCATCCTCGACCATTTCGGCGTTAACGAAGACGAGCTTAATCGCCGATTTTGACGAAGCCGATTCCCCCGGGACCGGATCACCTCGGAGCGACCTTCCCTGCCAGAAACGCCAGAGCCGCGGCGCCGACGAGGCCCGAGCTCTGATCCAATGCCGCCAGCATCACCCTGACGTCCTTGAATGCCGGCATTGCCCATTGCCTGATGTAGGCCTGAATGCCCGGTTGCAGCCGATCGAACTCGTGGGAGAGCCCTCCTCCCATGACGATGATATCGGGACTGAAGATATGGATCAGGCTGGTGAAGCCGCGGCCGAGAATCTCGGCTTCCTCGTCGACCAGTTGATTTGCCAGACGATCGCCATTTCTGGCCGCCGCGAAAACGCTGCGGCTGTCGATGGCGCCGCCATCGCTGCCTATCGTCGTCCCGCGGCTTTCCATCGCCCTCAATTGGGCGCGCCGCGCAAAAGCCGGTCCGGAGCCGTAGGCCTCGAAACAGCCCCTGTTGCCGCAAGGGCAAAGGTCGCCGTTCGGCACGACCGACATGTGACCGACATGGGCTGCCATGCCCTTGCGGCCGCGCAGCACGTGACCGTCCGAGATAACGCCGCCGCCGATACCGGTGCTCACCGTGACGTAGACGAGGTTATCAAGTCCCTTGCCGATACCAAACTGCCACTCGCCGATCGCCGCGGCAATCGCATCGTTCTCGAGATCGACCGGAAAGGAAAACCGCTTCTGCAACTCCGCCTTCAGCGGAAAATCGACGAAGCCCGGAAGGGTCGGGATATCAGTTGCGACACCGGCGACGGTGTCGAGCGGGCCTGGGGCGGATACGCCGACGCCCACTACCGAAGCAGGATTCGATGCTGCAAGCAATCGATCGACGAGGCCGCAAATCTGGGAGAGCACCCGGTCGGGGCCGGCCAGCGCATCCGTTGGTTCGGCGAATCGCGTCAGGATCCTGCCCTGCTCGTCGACAAGGGCTGCGCGCACCTGCGTTCCGCCGAGGTCTATACCAATGGCAACCTGCTGCATATGAAGACCAAGAGTTAGAGGGCCCGGATCCACGCCATCCGCTCGTCGAGCGACGGTGCATTGAAAGCCAGGGAACCGAGAACGACCGTTTCCGCACCCGATTGGCGCAGCAGAGGCACAGTGTGCTCGCGAATGCCGCCGTCGGCCGCAAGCACAATCCGATGAGCCGCACCGCAGCCGGCGATGATCCGCTTTGCCTGTTGAAGCCGGGCGCCGGCCTTTTCGTCGAGGCCCTGGCCTTTCACGCCGATCGCCGTGCCAAGCAGCGTCACAAACCGCAGCCGGGACGCGTATTTCGCGATCCGCTCGACGGGGGTATCGAGCTTGAGGACCATGCCGGCCGCCAGGCCGCGGCGATCGAGAAGATCGAGAGCCTGGTCGGCGACGCTTTCGTTTTCGACATGAAGACTGATCAGGTCGCTGCCGGCATCGGCAAACTGCTCGATCTGCGACAGGATGATGCTGTCGGCAACCATCAAGTGAACATGGATCGGACGCGTGGAAACCTTGCGCACGCCGGCCACAAGATCGGGGAAAAACAAAATTGCCGGCGCGAAATGACCATCGGCAACATCGATGTGTAGGATGTCGACGCAAGGATCGACACGCCCGAGATCATCCGCGAGATGCATGAGATCGGCCGACCAGACGGAGAATTCGGCGATCAGTCGATCCCTGGGAAGATCGGCGACCCAGGTCTTGGAGGGGGTAGGCATTGTCTCAAAGCTCCTTCAGAAAATTGCCGACAGCAAGCCGAAAGTCGGCGACATATTGCGGACGGCTCTCAGCTTTCGGCGTGATCTGCACGAAACGCGCGCCGGCAATCCGTTCGGCGAGAGCACGCGCGTGGCCAAGAGGATGAATGCTGTCCCGATCATGGCCGATGACGAGCGTCGGCAGGGTAAGATTGCAAATGTCCGCGTCGGTCACGCCAGGGCCGTCGTTGGAAATCCTGGTCAGCAGTTCGGCGGTCACGCCCAACGGCGTGCGGGAGAAAAACCCGGCAAGCGAGGCCAGATTGTCCGGCGCCTCGGCGGCGAGCCGCCGCCCTACCGGTCCGGCGAGGAATGCCTGCCCTGCCTCAATCGCCGGCAGAGTTTTCAGAAGCCGCCCGACCTCGGCATTGGGCGCCATGTTTTCCGGCGCCGATGCACTCAGCCAAGCCGGTCTTGCCACGATCAGCGCCTTGACGAGATCGGGGCGCTTGACGGCGAGACGCAAGGCGATCGCGGCCCCCATCGAGATACCGCCGATCACAACCGGCGCTGCAAGGTTCTTCTCGTTATAAGCGGCAATATCATCGCAGAAGGTCGAAATCGACAGTTGCTCGAGGTTGCCGACCCCGGAACGGCCGTGGCCGCGGGCTTCGACCGTAATGCGGCGAAAACCGGTTTCGAGCGGAAAGACTTCGTCGGTCTGCGCCGCGTCTCCGCAGAGGCCATGCTGGAATATTGCCGACGCACCCTCGCCCGCCATATCGACGTTGAGAATGGTTCCGTCGCTGGTTTCGAACGGTTGAGCCCGTCTCATCGGACTGCCCCCGCCGGTTTGCCGTCGAGGGCATGTTTCAGGAAAGCCGCCGCACCGGCCGCTTCTGCCGCCGAAAGTCCGTGGGTGACGAGACTGCCGGAAAAGCCAATGGATTTGAGGCGGCCGAGATAATGCGCGTAGTCGAGCACGCCCTTGCCGGCGGTCGCGAAACTGCCGTCGGGATTGCGGTCTTTTGCATGCGCCATGACGATCCGATCGGCCAGAAGATCGATCGCGGCAGACACGATGCTGCGCTGTTCATCCCGCGTCGCAACCTCGAAAAGGTTGGCCGGATCGAGCACGATCCTGATACGCGGGCTCTGCAGTGCGGTGATCAGCCGATAGGCTTTCTCAGCCGAGTTGACGACATTGGCAAGCTCGGGCTCGATGCCGAGATCCACATTGTAGCGCTCGGCGAGCTCGACGGCTGCGCCCATGGCGTCGAGGAGATCACGCCAGGCTTCCGGCGTGTCATTGTCGGCATGCGCCTTCCACTGGTCAATGGGGTCGCGTGTGCCGGTGCAGAGCGTGATCAGGCCTGTCGACATGCCGGCGCAGCGCTCCGCCAGCGTCGCCAAATTGCGAAGGCTGGCCGCGCGAACGGAAGGATCGGGATGGATCATGTTGAACGTGCCGGAAACGGCGACGATCTCGACGCCGCTACTGCGCGCCGCCTCAGTGACCGCCCGCGCCTGGGCTTCCGTTATCGTCTCCGGCATCGGCTGCAAACCCGAGCAGGCCATATTGTATTGCGCACAGGTGAACCCGGCCTGGGCAACCGAATTGAGAACGGTCGCGGGTTCCGTTCCCTCGAAGGTCTTTGCGAAAATGCCGAGCTTCATCACACGCCACCCGTGACGTCAGCCAGTGCAACCGCCTTGCCGCTTTCGACGGACCGCGCGATGGCGACCATGGCCCGCACGGAGGCCAAGCCATCTTCGATGTCGGCCCCTTCCATGACCGCGCCATCCAGAACGGTGCGGGCAAAGCCTTCGACCTGGCGGCGGTAGAAATGGCCGTCCGCACCGAGTACGCGATGGGTGGCGCCGTCGGCTTCCCGGAAAATGTCGACCTCGCTGGTCTTGTAGTACCACGGGTTATAGGTCTTGCCCAAAATGCTGCCGTTCCTGCCGTAGATCTGGAAGCCCTCGTGCCAGTCCATACGCACCTGGACGGTGAGATCGAGATGGCCGATCGTGCCGGAGGCAAATTCCACGTCGACGAACCAGCACCAGATACCGGCGCGCTCGGACAGACGAGCGGCGACGGAAACGATGTCGCCGGCAAGATAACGTGCCGTGTCGATCAGGTGGCAGCCATGCGCAAGCATGTAGTAGCGGCGCAGATCGGCTTTCGGATTGGTGGACGGTTTGCGCGCATTGGCACTGGTGACGATCAGGGGCTGGACCGCATCGGTCATCGGATAACGGTGCGTGCTGTCGCAATACCATGCTTTCAGAGCAACCATCTCGCCCATTTCATCGCGAATGAAGGATTTGGCCGACTGCAGCCCGGCGTCGAAACGCTTCATATGCCCGACTTGAAACACCCTACCCGACCTGTCGACTTCAGCCTTCAGTTCAAGGCATTCCTCAATGGTGACTCCGACAGGTTTCTCACACAGGACATGTTTCCCGGCCTGCAGCGCGCGAATGGACGCCGGCACATGAAAGGCATCGGCGGTCGCGATGACCACGGCATCGAGGTCGGGATCAGCCAGCATCTTGTCGTAGTCATCATAGGTCTTGCCGGCCCCATGGGTGATTGCCATGCGTTCGCGCAGGTCCGCGGCGACATCGCAAATCGCATAGAGATCGGCATTCGCCGCCTTGGTGCAGCTCTCGAAGTGCGCGGCCTGCGCAATCTGGCCTGCTCCGAGTACGCCGATGCGGAGGCGCCGTTCCTGTTTTGCTGGCATCGATAAGCCCTCTGGGTCGAATATTGAAACATGAACGCTGATTTTGGCGTCGAATGGAGTCGAGACATCAAACGCCGAAGACCTATTCCGGCCGGCCGAGCGACCATCAGCCCCGCCCGGCCCTCTCTCGTCAGTTCAAAGCCATGTGCGTTTGCGGGTGGAAAAAGTGCAGTTTCGCCGGGTCGATTGCCAGATTGATCGTTTGGCCCGTCTCGACGGCGCTGACGGCTTCGAACCTCGCGACGGCGTTGGCGGCCCCGCTCAGGTCTTCGACGGCATCGGGATCGCCCGAGTCGATCCGGACGGCGTCGATCTTTAAATGTACGATCAACTCGGAGCCAAGCTCCTCGATCGACTTCACGACAACCGGGATCGTTGGATAGGAGGCTCCGGACGGCAACCGGCTGTCGTAGAGGTCCTCCGGCCTGACCCCAAAGATCAGGGCCTTACCCTCGAAGGCGGAAAGACCGGGAGCGCGCTCGAAGGCGCCTTCGAACAAGGGGATGGAGAAACCCGGCAGATGGATCCGCCCGCGCTCCAGACGCCCTTCGAAAAGGTTCATAGACGGCGAGCCGATAAAGCCCGCGACGAACGCGTTGACCGGGCGGTGATACAGAGCCTTGGGTGTATCCACCTGCTGGAGCACGCCGCCCTTCAGCACGGCGACGCGATCGCCCATCGTCAGCGCTTCGGTCTGGTCGTGCGTCACGTAGATCGTCGTCACGCCCAATTGTCTCTGCAGGCTTGCGATCTCCGCCCGCATCTGGACACGCAGCTTCGCATCGAGGTTCGAGAGCGGTTCGTCCATGAGGAATGCCGCGGGCTCGCGAACCATGGCGCGGCCCATCGCAACACGCTGGCGCTGGCCGCCGGAAAGCTGGGCGGGCTTGTTACCTAGCAAGGTTTCCAGCTGCAGGATCTTGGCGATTTCATGCACGCGCTTGGCGCGCTCGGCCTTGCTCTTTCCCGCCAGCTTCATCGAAAAGGCGATGTTGTCGAATACGGTCATGTGCGGATAAAGCGCGTAGCTCTGAAAGACCATGGCGATGTCCCGGTCCTTGGGCGCGAGATCTTCGACATCCTGGCCGCCGATGCTCAAGGTTCCGCTGCTGATTTCCTCGAGCCCGGCAATCATCCGCAGGGCGGTCGATTTTCCGCATCCGGATGGACCGACCAGAATGAGAAACTCGCCATCGCGGATCGTCAGGCTCAGATCCTTGATGGCATGGTAGCTGTTTCCATAGGTCTTGCAGATCTTGTCGAGTACAACCACAGCCACGTCTCGTCCTCCCTTATCAGTCCGGACCACACTTTCAGACGGCGCTCCCCGCGTCTCCGATCCTTCGACAAGAAGGCTCAGGCCTGAAGTTGAAAGTCAACAAAAGAATCAAAATAAATCCGCAACAAGCCGTCGGCATATTTTTATCATCTATTTGAAATAGATACGTTTTATGCGGAAAATTGCGGAACAATATTTTTTAACGCGCGTAATTTTATGGTGGCGCAGCAGTTGAAGGATCTTTCGACGTCTTTCCATTGCGGACCTGCCGCGTGGGGCCGCCGGATCGATCGAGGATGCCGACAGATCTTTCAGCGCAATGGTCAACAGGCCGGGATCGGGAGCGGCACGGGTGCATTTTCCGCCGCCATCCATGCCAGGCACGTCCGGTTATCCGGCAGACCCATGCGCCCGCCCCGTGCCGTCACGGAAATGGCGGCCGCCGCCGTGGCATAGGCGACGCAATCAAGCGGGCTCTTTCCCTCGGCAAGCGCAAGAGCGTATGCGCCGTGAAAACAATCGCCGGCGCCGGTCGTGTCGACTGCCTGAACTTTATAGGCCGGCAAATGCCAGCGGATGGCGTCGTCCTTCTGGCGCAGGTAGGTCCCGCATTCGCCATCGGTCAGGACAACCGCGGACCGATCTCCCGACCAGAGCTTCTCCAGAATGGTCGCTGGATCGCCTTCACCGGTGTATTCCCTGGCAAAGGCGAGCGGCAGCACCAGATGGTCGGCGAAGGCGAGGATCCGATCCGTCGCCGGACCGACCGTCCATTCGATATCAGCAATCACGGCAAGGCCAAGCACGCGCGCCCGCGCCACGACCCTTTCCGAATGCGTGGCATAACCATCTATCAGCAGGACCGGAGCCCGCATCAAGACCTCGTCGGGCAGCCCATCCGACGTGCCGTGCAGCACATCGTCGTCATAGGCTATGAACCGGTCGCCGTCAGGGCCGACCATGATTACGGAACGGATCGGCGCCGCATCGGCGTGGCGGGGCGCCAGCGATATGTCGACACCGTCACGCTCGAGCTCGGCACCGGCCAGATCGGTCGCAGGGTCATCGCCGAGCCAGCCGATGAAACTGGCGCGCCCGCCGAGCCGGGCGACGGCAACAAGAGCCGTCGCCACGTTGCCGCCGTGGTCCATGGCGCGCTTCGTCACCTTCCCCTTGCCGGCCGAAAGCGCCCGATCGACATAGATGATGTCATCGATTGCCAGGGCGCCGAAGCCCAGAACCTGGAGCGGGCGCGCCACGTCTCAAGCACCGGCAGCCGCCAGCGCATCCTCCGGCGCCATCCCCTTATGAATGACGAACTTGAAGGCGCGCGCGGCCATGGTGGTATCGCCGTGACCCCAGAGGTTGCGGCCGACAACGGCACCCTTGGCACCGGCACGCAATGCTTCCGAGGTCTGGACGAGTGCTTCAAGGAGCGTATCGGTCTTCGGGCCGCCGGCGATCACGACCGGAATTGGGCAGGTCGCCACGGTCTCCCGGAACGATTGGAAATCGCCGGTGTAGCCGACCTTGATCACGTCGACGCCGGCCTCGAAGCCGATGCGCACCGCATAAGCAATCTCATCCGGGGTAAACACGATCTTGCCGCCGTCGGAGAAATCGCGGGGATAGACATGGGCGACGACCGGCATCTCGAAGCGGGCGGCCGCGTTGACCGTATCCGTGAGCCAACGGATGTACTCTCCTTCGGTGGCGCCGCGCACGGGAATGGCAACAGCCAGAGCGTCCGCACCATAACGCACCGCGTCTTCCGGGGTCGCAATGAGCTGGCGAATCCGGTCGTCGGCGGTGAAGCACCCACCCTGAATGACGAGGGCTGCTTTCCCGGCGTAATCCGACCAGAGGTGGCGCGCCGCGCCAGGCTGAATGCTGATGTAGTCGGGGCCTCCCGCCATCACCCGTCGCAGCGCACCCGGCAGGTCGGCAAGTCCACCCTCCCTGACATTGCCATAACCGACAAAATGATCGACCGCGCCTCCAAACAAATGACCCGATGGGTTCGAGAACAGGCGTGCGAGGCGGATTTTGGTTCCGAGACCCATGTCGATGCTTCCTTTGTGATGGCTGGCTTTGCGATTGCCGGCGCCGTTGTTGAAAAGCTAACTCGAAAACAAACAAATACTCAATATTTCGAATTCTTTCGTTTCCACTTGAAGAGCGAATTTTTGACGTGCATTTCGCCCATTCAGAGGCTATTTTTTCAGATGCAAGCCGCCGGATGATGCGGAGTGCTTTCGTTTTTCAAAAGCCGCGCCATTGCGATGGGCCGCGACGGTCGGGATCACACATGCTTGCAGAACAGCGGCGGCAGCAGATCATGCTGGAACTTCAACGGGTCGGTCAGGCCCGCACTCGGCAGCTCGCGGAATTCTTCGAGGTCTCGGAAGTGACGATCCGCTCCGACCTCGAAATCATGGATGCGAAGAAGCAGTTGATCAAAACGCATGGCGGGGCAATCGCCTTGCCGTCCGACTCACCGGCGGCAGCCTTCCAGGAGCGCATGCAGCGCAATTTCGATGCGAAGCGGCGCATTGCCCAGATGGCGGCGCGGCAGATCATCGACAACCAGTCGATTGTATTCGACAGCGGTTCGACACTGCTGCAGGTGGCCATGCAGATGCCCCCGGTCAACAATGTCGTGGTTGCGACGACGGCGATGAACATCGCCCAGCATCTGATGTACCGACCGGGACTGGACGTGCACATGATCGGCGGCCGGGTGTTTCCGAGCACCGTCAGCACGATCGTATCGGACTCCGACAAGGCGGTCGGCGGCCTCGTCGCCCACCAGGCCTTTGTCAGCGCTCACGCGATCGATCAGGCTTTCGACGTCGTCGATGTTTCCGAGGACATTGCGCGGACCAAACGCAACCTGGTTCGCATGGCCCGGCGCGTCGTGCTCGTGGCGGATTCGAGCAAGTTCGACATCGGCGCCTCCTCCAAAGCCTTCTCGCTGTCGCGCGTCGATCTGATCATCACCGACAGCAACATGCCGCACAGCATTCGCCACCGACTGGACAAGCTCGGCGTGGAGGTGCGCTACGCGTGACCTGCAGTCGACCTCTCCACTTCAAAACAGAGCCGGCAGAGCTACTGGCGCGCCTCAAAGGCTTTGGCCGGTGCCGGGGGACCGCGGTCGGCTAAAACCCCAGCCGGCGAAGCGTCTCGCGGTTGACGCGAACGGCTGTGGCAGGATCGGATCCGGCGTGATCCGATTCTTCCTCCACCACAATCCAACCGTTGAACTGCGGCGCCTCCCGAACGGCCGAAATCACGGAAGGCACATTGCAGACACCTTCGCCGAGCATCGCCCAGATCCCGTCGGCGTCGACATCTTTCAGATGCACGTAGCGGATGCGGTCCCGGTAGGTCGCCAGCGTGTCGTCCATCTCCTGACGGCCACGCAGGATATGACCGGTATCCGGCACCCAACCGACCCATGGATCCAGCAGAGCAAACAGGCGGTCATAGTCGTTGCGGGTGAAGAGCAGCGTGTTGTGGTGCGAGGAAGGGTGGACGGCTACAGCGACGCCGGCCGAGCGTCCGATCTCGGCCGCCCGATTATAGCACTCCGCCGCAATGGCGAATTTCTCGTCACGCGGGCCATCCGAAACGGCGGTGGCCGAGCCCATCGACACCATCGCGCCAGGAAAATTCGCCACGAAATCCACCCATCGCCGCGCCGTCTCCAGATCGGAGGCAGTTTTTTCCGCCACCGTGAATCCGCTGTCCGAGCCGAAGGCAAAGGAAACCAGCGTCAAACCGGCATCCGCGAGCGTCCGGGCAAAGTCGGCAGGCTTCAGCGCGTAGTGACCGATCATCGTGTCGGTGATTTCGAGACCGGCATATCCGCCATCGGCGATGGCGTGCACCAGATCATCCGGTCCGCCGCTCCACCCCTTGCCCAGCATTTCCCAGGTGAATGTCTGGCAGCCAATCTTCAGCGCAGCATTGTTCATAACTTGGTCCTGACCTATTCGTTGGTGACAGCCGATATCGAAGCCGGAACCGGCGCGAGGCCACATTGCGGGCGTCTGCCGCCCACCTGCCGAAAACATCCTTCAAGGACGCGGTCGCGACCCTGAGCGGAGAGTTCGTCATCGGCTATTGCGACGCCTCCCAACGTCTTGTCATTTCGTAAGTGAAAATGTTAGCGTGCGTCAATATAATTTATTCCTCGCGCGTCCAACGTAACAAATCCCCAACTCTCCGAGCACGGAACGGCAAGGTCAGGTTCTTAGATGGCACAGGCCAATGATATGAAACTGAGGATCGGCGTTGTCGGATGCGGCAGCATTTCGCTCGCCTATATGCGCAACGCGCCACTGTTTCGCGGCGTCGAAATTACCGCCTGTGCGGATATCAACGTGGACGCCGCCAAACGCCGCGCAGCCGAATTCAACCTACGGGCGGCCGATGTCGATGATCTCATTGACGACAAGAACATCGACCTGATCCTCAACCTGACGATTCCGGCTGCGCATTTCGATGTCTCCATGCGGGCGCTGTCGGCGGGCAAACATGTCTTCACCGAGAAGCCGCTCGGCGTCACGGCCGCGGAAGGCCGCCGGTTGGTGAACGCGGCCACCGAAAAGGGTCTCATGCTCGGTTCGGCGCCCGACACGTTCCTGGGGGCGGCCGGACGTCATGCCCGGCGGCAGATGGAGGCAGGCGCCATCGGCAAGCCGGTAACGGGAACAGCCTTCATGATGGGGCGGGGCATGGAGCACTGGCACCCGGACCCCAGCTTCTACTACCAGGCCGGCGCCGGGCCGGTCATGGACATGGGCCCCTATTATCTGACGATGATGGTCAATCTGATGGGGCCGATCCGCCGCGTGCAGGCCGTCGCCACAAGCGGGCAGGAAGAGCGGCTCATTACCGCTGAGGGCCCGAAGCAGGGCACCACATTCAAGGTCGGCACGCCGACCAGCGTGCTTTCGCTGCTGGAATTTGAATGCGGCGCCACAGTCACCTTCGCCACCTCCTGGGACGTATTCCGCCACTCCAACCAGCCGATTGAGCTGCACGGCACCGAAGGTTCGCTGCGCCTGCCCGACCCGGACAATTTCGGCGGCCGCGTCGCCCTGTCCACCCGCGGCGCGCCCTGGCAGGAAACCGATACATCAGGCGATCTCTTCGGAGCCGTCAACTGGCCGGTCGCAGCGCCGGACCGCGCCAACTACCGCATGCTTGGTCTTGCCGATCTCGCACGCGCCATCATCGAGGGCCGCGCGCCGCGCGCTTCGGGCGAGCTCGCGCTGCATGTGCTCGAGGTCATGGAAGCCATCCTTCGCGCTGGTGAATCCGGTGCCGGCCAGACCATCGCGGGGACCGTCGCCCAGCCAAGGGAATTGCGGGAAGACGAGGCAAGGAGCTTGCTGGCATGACACAACTGGATGAATCGGCAAGACTTGCACTTGCATGGCCGGGCGATCCGCAAGAGCCTGTGGAAAGCTGCACGCCGGCGCTGGCACGGCAGCAATATCTCGACAGTTTCGCAGACATCCAGTGGCCGCTCGAAGACGTGGCGGAGACACTGGAAAGGCATGCCGGCGCAACCAGGTTGAAGATATGGCGCGGCCGTAGCGCGCCGCGCCAGGGAGCGCCCGCCCTGCTTTATCTCCATGGCGGCGGATTTGTGATCGGCGCACCGGAAACCCATGAGGACATCTGCCGGAGCCTCGCCAATATGGCCGGCGCCGTCGTGGTTTCGCCCGACTATCGCCTCGCCCCGGAACATCCCTTTCCGGCAGCGATCGAAGACTGCGCAGCAACGCTCGTCTGGATGACGGATCAGGCCGATGCGCTCGGCATCGATCCGGCGCGGATTGTCGTCGCCGGCGATAGCGCCGGCGGAAATCTCGCCGCCGTCATCGCTCTTCTCTCGCGCGACGGACAGGTGCCGGCCCTCATCGGCCAGGTGCTGATCTATCCGGTGACCGACCAGTTGCAGACAACCGACAGCTACTTGCGTTACGCAGAGGGTTTCGGCCTGACGGCCGCGGCGATGAGATGGTTCCGCGACCATTATCTGCCGGAGCCCGCAAGCGGGCCCGACTGGCGCGCCTCGCCGCTGCGGGCGGAGTCGCTGGCCGGCGTGGCACCGGCGCTGGTGATCCTTGCCGGCCACGACGTGTTGTTCGAGGAAGGGGCCCTCTATGCCGAACGGCTCAGCTCGGAAGCCCAGGCGACAAGCCGGACATGGCCCGGTCAGATCCATGGCTTCGTCTCGAAGCAGCGGGCCATTCCGGAGGCGCAGGAGGCCCTCGAAGCCATTGCAACGGCATGGCGCGTCATGGACCCTGCGCTGGCGCGTTGAGCCTAACCCACGATGATCTCAGGCCGAGTCGCGCATCACCAAGGTCGCTTCCAGGATCACGCTGTTTGTCGAAGGGGTCGTACCCTCGTCCTCGCTTTCGATGTGAGCCAGCAAAAGCTCCACGGATTTCGCAGCGATCTCCGGCGCGTTCTGGGCCATCGTCGTCAGGGACGGACAGGTATATCGGCTCAGCGGGTGGTCGTCGTGCCCGGCGATGCGCACATCGCAGGCGCTGTTGCGGCCTATTTTCAGGCCGGACGCGAATGCAGCCGCCATCGCGCCAAAAGCGAACCGGTCGTTGGCGCAGAGCAGGGTCTTGCCCGGAAGGCCGCCGCGCGCAAGAATTCGCTGCATCTGCTCGTATCCGAGACGCTCGAACTCCCAGGAAGGCGGTGCGTCGCAATCGATGACCAGCGGGGAATGCCCTTCCCTTGCCATGGTCGCGCGGTAACTCGCCTGCCGCTCGCCAGCATTTTCCGTTAAATGCGGAATTTCCAGGAATATCGGTGGCTCACCAGACCGGCAAAGATACTGGACAATGGCGGCCATGCTTTGGGCGTTGTCGTTGCCGACATAAGGAAGATCGCCGCTGGCAGGATTGTCGAAGCAGACGACGGGAATTCCATCTTTTAATCTTTCCAGCGCGGAACGGCGCGAACCGGCCCCGAGCGGCGCCACGATCGCGCCCGCGACCTTCAGCGACAGCAAGGTCCGCACCGCCTCCGCCTCCAGTTCCGGCCGCGTGTGCGAGGAAATCTGGACGGGCCAGAATCCCTTGTCGCGCAGCTCGAGCTCGATCAGAGATACGACCTGCACATAAAAAGGATCCGACATGGTCGGGACCAGGATCCCGATATTCCTGGTCCGCTTGCGATTGAGATGCCGCGCAAAAAGATTCGGCTCGAAATTCGACTTCTTGAGAGCCGCCTCGATGCGTTTGCGGGTCACCTCCTTGATCTGCGAGGGATCATCAAAATATTTCGACAAGGTCGGACGCGATACGCCGGAGGCGGTCGCGAAGTCATCCATCGATTTATAACTCTTCTTGGCCATTCAGTTCCTTACCGGCAGGACGACGCGCTGGATCGAAATAAGACCGCACCAACGGCAACGCCGCCGACGCGCAATCACGCATTCGAGCAAGTTGTACAGGGCGATCTCGATATCTGGAATTGCTGAAAATCACCGGCAGGCGGGCTTGATCCGTCATTTTCGGTGCGGATCTCGGCTCCCTTTCGAAAAACGAAATATTCGCCTCCATCTGCCTTGTGCGCCATTCGCGCCGCGCTTGCGCAAAGGCCCTTGTTTCAAGCCCTACTTGGAAAATTTGCAGGGAAGACGTGGGGTGCGCGGCCTTTCGGTTCATTGGGCAAACTTTCATTTGTTTACGAAAGTAAAGAAAAAATGCATCACAAGCAACACAAATGCTGCGAAAAAATCTCAAAGAGAAACCCAAATATTATGGTTATTTATCAGCAATTTAGCTTGGATCGTGTTGCCTGCGGAGACGACTCCTTTTTTCCGATTCGCAGTTCTTCATTGACATACGGGTGCCTCACGGAACCTACTTTACCTACGGTCTTGAGGAGGATCGATAACTGAATCTATGGGAGGCACAGATGAATATCAGAAAGTTCGGCGTGACAATGCGGGCTGCCGTCGCTGTGTGGGCGCTATGCGCTACATCGGCGTTTGCCGACACCACCATCGAATTCATTCAATGGTGGGAACCGGAAATGCCCTCCGGTGCGCTCCGCGGCATCATGAACGATTTCGAAGCGGCAAATCCCGGTATCAAGGTGACCCTGGTCAGCGGTCCCTATGCCACGACGCGCGACCAGATCGTCGTCGGCGCCGCCTCCGGGACCCTCAGCGACGTCGTCGGCCTTGATGGCGCCTGGGTCAACGGGCTGGCCAAGCAGGGTGCAATCGCCTCCATGGACGAACTGATGGAGAAGGCGAAATACGACAAGAGCCAGATCACCGATATCGTCAAGGTCGACGGCAAGAGCGTGATGTTCCCGCTGGCATCCTTCGTCTACCCGGTCTTTGTCAACCTCGATATCGCCAAGGCATCGGGCGTCGACAAGCTGCCGACGACGCGCACCGAATTCGCCGAAGCCGCAAAAAAGATGACCGACGGCTCGAAGAACCAATATGGCTGGGTTTTGCCGCTATCGCTGCAGTCTCCGAGCGGAATCCAGAACGACGTGATGTCCTGGGTCTGGGCCTCCGGCTCCTCGATGCTGAAGGACGGCAAGCCTGACCTCGAAAATGACGCCGTCGTCGGCACGCTCGACTATCTCACTTCCCTCAACAAGGAAGGCGTTATTTCTCCCGGCATTTTTGCCAAGAAGGAACAGGACAAGGTCGAGGAATTCGTCAACGGCCGTGTCGGCATGATGGTCGATTCCCTCGCCCATGTGAACCTCATCCGCGAACGCAATCCGAAGCTCAAGTTCGACATCTCAGCCTTGCCGGCCACCGACGGCTACACCGGCAAACGCGGCATGCCCTATGCATCCTGGGGCATCGGCATCAGCGAGGGCAGCAAGCACAAGGAGGAAGCCTGGAAACTTGTGGAATATCTGATGAGCCCAGACGTCAACGGCCGCTTGGTGTCGATTGCCAACGCCTTCCCCGGCAACGTCCATGCCAAACCGGACTTCGTGGCATCGGACCCGATCTTCGCCGAAGCTTTCAAAATTTTCCAGAGCGGCTATCCTGCCAATGAATTCGTCGGCCTTCCTGTGGCCGAAGAGCTGATGCGCGACATGAATGTCGAAGTTCAGAAGATGTTCGACGGTGGCCAGTCGGCCAAGGACGCGGCTGCCAATACCGAGAAGGCTTGGCTCGCCAAGTTCTAAGCGCGTCGCCTTCACGAGATCACCGGTAGCGCGACCTGGCGCTGCCGGTGCAAGTCGTCAAAATCTCGGCAGAATGGGAAGTCACAGCTCATGAATCATTCCGCTCCGGCTCTGGTCGCTGCGCAAGCCAAAGCGCGAGGGAAAAGAAGACTTCGCTACAGCACCTTAAGGAAGCTGGTGCCGTATTTCTACGTGTCGCCGGCGACCCTGCTGCTGGTTCTGCTGATGCTGTTCCCCATGGTGATGGTCTTCAAATATTCATTGATGGACGGCGCCATCATGAAGAAGGACGGTGCGTTCGCGGGGGTGCAGAACTATCTGACCATCTTCGAAAATCCGATCTTCTGGCAGTCGGTGGTGCAGACGCTTTATTTCACGATCATGAGCGTCGTCTTCCATTTCATCATCGGCTTGGCCTTCGCGCTGCTCTTGAACACCAATCGCGTCGATCCGCTTATTCGCAGCATCCTGCGTGTGCTCTTCATCCTGCCCTGGCTGTTTACCGCCGTCATCATCGCCATCATTTGGCGTTTGCTGCTTGACCCGAACGGCGTCGTCAACAGCGTGCTGATGGCACTGCATATCATCAACTTCAAGGTCGAGTGGTTTTCCTCGACCCACACCGCCATTCACGCTTTGACCTTCGCAAATATCTGGGCGGGTTATCCGCTTTACATGGTCAGCCTGCTTGCCGGCCTCCAGGGCATTTCGAAGGAGCTTTACGAGGCAGCCGGCATCGACGGCGCCAACGAACTGGAAAAATTCTGGTACATCACCATTCCGCAACTGATGCCGATCATCATCAGCATCGCGCTGCTCGACTTCATCTGGACGATGCAGGTTTTTCCGCTCGTCTGGATGACGACGGGCGGCGGTCCGATCTATTCGACGGAAGTGCTTTCCACCTTCACCTACAAACTCGCCTTCTCCCAATATGAATTTTCTCTGGCTTCGGCGAGTGCAATGATCATCCTCATCATTTCGATGAGCGTCACCTACTTCTACATCAAACACCAGCAGCGCAGGTGAGCGGCA
This sequence comes from Rhizobium leguminosarum bv. trifolii WSM2297, assembly GCF_000271845.1. The sequence continues at coordinate 1,655,415 of NZ_JH719393.1, forward strand.
TGGCAAAGCGATCCTTCAAGAGCTCGGCGCTGCCGACCATCCTGACCTATCTCGGGCTGGCGGTCGGCCTCATCTTTTCGACCTTCCCGATCGTCTGGATGTTCTTCAGCTCGCTGAAATCGAACACGGAAATCTTCGCTCTTCCGCCGCGGCTGTTGCCGCAGGATTTCACGGTGGCCGCCTATTTGACGATCTTCAACGATCCGGTGAAGGTGCGGTTCTTCATCAACAGCTACTTCGTCGCCGGCGTCGTCACTTGCCTTACCCTGGTCGTCGCCATCCTGACCGCCTACGGCTTCAGCCGCTATTCATTCCGCTTCAAGAACACCTTGAACATCTTCATCATCAGCACGCAGACCGTTCCGCCGATCACCCTTCTCATTCCCTATTTCGGCATGGTGGTCGCCTTCAAGATTTTCGATACGTATCTCGCGCTGATCCTCACCTACATGGTCTTCACACTGCCCTACGCCGTTCTGCTGATGACGGGCTACCTCAATACCTTGCCGAAGGAATTGGACGAGGCCGTCCTTGTCGATGGCGGTTCGAGCTGGACGGCGCTTTGGCGTGTCATTGTTCCCGTCTCCATCCCCGGGATCGTCGCCACCGCGGTCTACACGTTTCTGCTTGCGTGGAACGAATTCCTCTTCGCACTGACGCTGACAAAATCGATGGACCTCAGAACCGTTCCGATCGGCATCCAGCTGCTGATGGGCCAGCACGCTTTCGAATGGAATGAAATGATGGCAATGAGCGTGCTGGGTTCCCTTCCCCTCCTGGTGCTTTACCTGGTTGCTCAGCGCTATTTCCTGGCGGGCATGACCGCGGGTTCGGTCAAAAGCTGACGAATTTCATGGCGCGGGCGGATCGCTTGTTCGATCTGCCTGCCCGCAAGATTGTTCCCGACCGCTCCACCCTTCAAGGGCATTGCAAACCTCGGCTCTGCTGGGCGCGCCGATACGGCCGCCGAACACCTGGCATTTGAGCGCCGCCGCCATGGACGAGAGGCGCATCGTCTCGGCGATCGGCAGACCTTCTGCGATCGCCAGAGCGAAAGCACCATGGAAGATATCGCCTGCCGCAAGCGTATCGACGGCCGTCACCTTCGGAGCGGCAAGATGGAAGATTTCGCCGGTTGGCTCATCGAACCAGAAGGATCCGTTTTCGCCTGCAGTAACGCTGATGAAGGCATGCTCGAACTTTCGCTTGAGAAGACCGACGGCCATCGCCGGCTCCGCCGTTCCGGTAAGGCGCTCGGCGGCCGGCTGCGAGAACACGATGTGGCTGGCAGCCGGTGCCAGCATCTCGATGACGCCCTCGCCTGCAACGTCGCCATCGAGAATGGCCGGTTTGCCCGCTTCTCCGGCGGCCGACACCGTCCGCAGTGCAAGCCTCGGCCAGCGAACGTCGACCAGCACCGCATCGAAATCGGAAGCGTCCTGCTTTGTGACCGGCTTGACCATCTCGTGCAGGGCCGCATCGTAGAACGGCACAATCAAGCGCTCGCCTTGATCATCGACAAGGATCGTCGAGACAGCCGAGCGGGCACCTGCCACACGGACCATGCCGCTGGTATCTATGCCGCTATTGCCGAGGTCGGCAATGATGCGGTCGCCGGTGACATCGTCGCCGACCGCGCCCCAGAGGCTGGCATTGCCGCCCAGCCGGGCGATCGCAAAGGCCGCGCTTGACGCCATGCCTTCGGCGACCTGCAGCATATCGTAGGGCAGAATTTTGCCCTGACCGGCCGGTAACGAGCGCACCCGAAACAGCGTGTCCAGCACCGCCGCGCCGACACATAAAACGCTGCGCGGCGGGCCAGCCGGCGGGTCGAAGGCAGAAGAATTCGTCACGGCGGTCGTCTCACCTGCTCACTTGACGGCTCCGGCCGTCAGCCCCGCCACGATCTGCCGTTGCGCAAACACCGTCAATATCAGCACCGGCAAGGTGACGATCAACGCCGCCGCCGCAAGCGGGCCCCAGCTCACCTGTTCGAATGAGAGCATGTTGTAGACTGCAACCGGAAGCGTACGCGTCTCGCGGCTGGCGAGCACGATGCCGAAGACGAAGTTGTTCCAGGAGAAGATGACCGACAGGATGAAGGCGACGACAATGCCGGGCTTGGCGATCGGCAAGGCGACCAGGCGGAAAATCTGCCAGGGCGTCGCACCGTCGATGCTTGCAGCCTCTTCCAGCTCCATCGGCGTCGTCTCGAAATAGCCGATCATGATCCAGACGACGATCGGCACGGTGACGACGAGATGGATGATGATCTGCGGCATCAGCGTGCCGAGCAGGTTCAGCCACTGGAACAGCAGGAAGAGCGGGATCAAAAAGGAAAGGCCGGGCGTCATGCGCGCGATCATGATGACCATCGCCGACTTCTCCGCCTTCAGGCGTGCGATACCGTAGCCGGCAGGCACGCCGATCAAGAGCGCCAGAAGCGTCGCGGCACCCGTCACCAGCACCGAATTCCAGAGATAGAGAAAGAAGTTGTTCTCCTCAAAGACCTTCAGGTAGTTGGTCCAGGCGAAACGCTCCGGAATGAAGATCGGCGGATAGGCGCCGTTGTCGATCTCGTATTTCAACGACAGCGAGATCATCCAGAGGAAGAACAGGACGACCGGCGAGATCATCACAAGGGCAATAAACAGTAGTCCGATGCGATCGAGTGTCTTGCGCTTCATCAGCGTGCCTCCCCGTCGGACCAGTTGGCGCGCTGCCGGAGCATCAGAAGGACGAAGGAGAGCAGGACGATGAGCACGAAGAAGACCACCGCCATGGCCGAGCCGTAACCGATATCGTAGTAGGCGAAGGCAGTGTTATAGAGATAGATATTGATCGTTTCCGAGGCCGTGCCCGGGCCACCCTGGGTCATGGCATAGATGATGTCGAAACTCTTCACCGCATCGATGCTGCGGATAATCACGGCGATCATCAGGAATGGCGCGATCATCGGCAGCGTCAGATAGCGGAATTTCTGCCAGACATTGGCGCCATCGATTTCGGCACTTTCATAGGGTTCGCGCGGAACCGCCGCCAGGCCGCCGAGCACGATCAGCATGATCAGCGGCGTCCATTGCCAGGTCTCGACCAGCACCAGCGACGGGATGACGCTGCTCTGATTATAGATCCACTCCTGCGGGCCGATGCCGATGAAGGAAAGAAGATAATTGAGGACGCCGAGCTGCGGGTGGAACATCATGGTCCAGACGAGGGCGATGGCGACCGGTGTCGCCATCATCGGCATCACGAATATGCCGCGCAGAAGGCCGCGCAGCGGAAATTGCGTATCGAATATCAGCGCGGCGAGTGTCCCCAGAAACAGGGGAGCCACCACGGAGAGCGTCGTGTAAAGCACCGTATGCCACAGCGACTCCCAGAAGCGCATGTCGACGGCCAGGCGCGCATAATTGTCCAGCCCGGCGAAGACCTGGGACTGGCCGAGCGTCCAGCTGTTGACGCTCATCCAAAGCGTAAACACCCATGGAAAAACGATGACCGCCGCAATGACGATCAGCGCCGGGATCACAAAGGGCCAATAATTGGGAGCAACGCGACCCGCGTTGCTCCTTCCCTTCGAGGCGGCCTTGGCGGCGGCGGCCGTTTCGATGCTTGCCGAGGCCATCATCCCTCGCTTTTCGCCAGGACCGGTTCGAACTGGGCCGTTGCGGCCTTGAGTTCGGCTTCCGGATCGGCGCCGCCAATCATATTGGTGAGACCGACGCCATAGATGTCGCGGAACTCGGTAACCGGAATGATGACCGGCAGCGCGAGCTGCGAGATCTTGCCGGAACCGACGACGGCATCCAGCCATGCGCCCGGCATCTTGACGCCTTCGCGGACCTTCGCATCCTCCAGGACGGACTGGCGGAAAGGAACGCCGGCACCGGCCTGCAGCAGGCGGGCGCCCATGTCATGCGAAATCGCCCATTGGCAGAAGAGGTAGGCGGCTTCCTTCTTCTGGCTGGCCGCGACGACGCCAAGCCCGTCGCCGAAGGTTCCCGCAGCCTGTGCCTTCGGGCCTTTCGGCATGATGCCGTAACCCACCTGGCCGACGACGCGCGATTTTTCCGGGTTCTCGATCGGCGGCGCAAAGCCGACGCCGTCGAGCCACATGCCGATCTTGCCCTGCAGGAAGGCCGACTGAGCCTCGGCCCAGTTGAAGCCGGAGACGCCTGGAGGGGCGGTCTTGGTCATCAGCTTCTGGTAAAGCTTGGCGGCGTCGATCGCTTCCGGCGAAGTCGTGCGCAGCTTGCCATCAGGGCCGAGCGGGCTCGAACCGTAACCGAGCAACAGCGACGTCCAGACCGGCGTATTGGCGTTCTTGAGGCCGCGAGCGACGAAGCCGTAGGTGTTGGTCGACGGATCGGTGAGTGCTTCGGCCGCACTTGCCAGCTCTTCGAAGGTCGTCGGGTAGGAAAGCCCCTTCTTCTCGAACAGCGCCTTGTTCCAGTAGATGATCCAGTAATCGACCGAGAAGGGGAGAGAACGCAGAACGCCCTCGGCATCCTTGGCGAAGGCGAGGCCGGCTTCGGCGAAATCACCCTCGGTCAGGGATGGGTCGGTCAGCGCAGGATCCTTGAGGAAGCCGCCGATATCGGCAAGCCAGCCGCCCTTTTCGAACTGCCGCTTCTGCACGTGATAGCTCATGTGTACGACGTCGAAGCTCGGCTTGCCGGAGCTGAGCTCGATCGTCGTCTTCTGGCGCTGTTGTTGTTCGGGCGTCGCTTCGGCATTGACCTTGATGCCGGTGAGTTCCTCGAATTCGGGCAGGTACTTCAACAGTATTTCGCTGCGCGGGCTCTTGACCAGGTTGACTTCGAGCTTGGTGCCGGCGAAGCGCTTCCAGTCAACGGCAGCAAATGCCGAGCGTATGCCGAGCATGCCGCTGGCCCCAAAAGCCGCCGTACCTGCCAGAAAGCCGCGTCTCGTCGGATTCAAAAACGATGACATGTGATTCCTCCTCCTTTTGCCGGCGATCTCCTCACCGCCGGCTGTTTATTTCCGATTATATCCTGAGCGCACGATCTCTCGCGTGATTGATGTGTGCGACAAGGCTGTTGACGGCGTCCTCCGCCGATCGTCGTTCTATTGCCTCGAGCACCTTCAGATGCTCGCCCATGACAGGCCCGACGTGGCCCTCGATGCGAAACCGGTCCTGGCTGATCAGGCGCATCTTGATCGAGTTCACGCGGTAGGCATTCGAAATGATGGTATTTCCCAAAGCATCGATAAAGGCGTCGTGCATGCCCCAGTCGACAGCCTGCGCGTGCACTTCCAATTCGTGCGAACCATCGCCGCTTCGAATGGCGTCGGCAATATCCCGATGCTGCTTCAAAAGCCCGGCGATCGTCTCGTCGGACGCAGAGCGGGTGAAAAGCGCCACGGCTTCCTTCTCCAGGAACACGCGCAGCTGGAATGCCTCGCGGATGAGATTGAGATCGATGTGAGCGATCTGCAACCCCCGCTGCGGCACGGTCTTGATCAGCCCTTCAGCTTCAAGCCTGGGGATGAGTTCGCGGATGGCACCGAGCGTCAGTCCCGTCAACTCGACGAGGCGGCGCTGCGAAACGAACTGGCCGGGGCGCACGTCACGCGCAAGCAGGTGGCGCGTGAAACTCTCATACGCCTTTTCCCGCAGTGTCGGCTGCTCGTCTGTGCCGTCCATCGCCTCTCCCAGAAACATCCCTGACCTATGCCGCCTTCGAGCGGAAAAGAGAATCGAACGCAAGAGCGAGTTCCGCCTGCCCTTCAGCGGATATTGAAACGAGGGGTGGACGAACTGCAAGCCATATATCATCCGAGCTGAGGTGAGCGACCATGACCTTCACGGCAGCGGTCACCGGAAATTTCAGCAGTTCGGCCACGAAATCTTCGACGCGGGAATCGTCCTTGCCGTCCTCCGCCATCAGCTTGACTTCACGCGGTACGAAATTCGCCATGCCCGAGATTGCACCCTGGCCGCCAAGCCGCACGCCCTTGGCCAGGTGGCGTTCGTCCCCCACCAGGATGACAAGATCGCCATGCGCCTTCAATAGCGTTTCCGTAAAAGGCCAGTCGCCGGAAGAATCCTTGACGCCTCTGACGATATCGGGAAAGGCGGTCCGCAGCCGGCCAATCAGCGATACGGTCAGCGGAACCATTGTGACCGAGGGAATGTTGTAGACGATAATGTCTCGCGCCTTGTCGCCCAGGATGGCGAATACCGCCGAAAACCACTTGAAGAGCCCGTCGTCACTGACGTTCTTGAAGTAGGAAGGCGGCGCAAGCAGAATGTTGCGGACCCCCTTGGAAAGAGCAAGACCTGCCTGCGACGCCGCATCTTCGGCGGCGTCTACCAGCACGCCGACGACGATCTTCTCTGCTGCTATCCCAGCATCGAGCAAGCGAGCCAGGACTCGTTCCCGTTCCTGCGTTCCGATGGAGGAGCCCTCGCCCGTCGTTCCGAACAGGGTTACGCTCGAACATCCGGCAGCAAGGCTTCGCTTAGCCTGCGCGATCATGACTTCGATCGCGATATCGCCATTGATGTCGAACGGCGTGGCGAGAGCGACTGACAGCCCGAATTTCTGGGTCAATATGCTTCCTCCCAATTATTGGGATTAGACGTAGCAGACTGACATGTTAGTTGTAAAGGTATGATTGCATGCCGAAGTTTCCCACGTTTGTTTTTGCCCGGCCCCTCCACAATGTCCTTTTGCACCTTCGAAAAGGCTTGAAAGCACCTGCCCGGATTTAGTGTTGATTGGATCCCGCCGACAGCGCACAGCGAGTGGACTTATAAGGCGAGCAAATTCGATTCACGGTAAATCGTTCTGTTCGTAGATCCGGCTTGATCAACAGTCGGCGCGAAATTTAGCCCGAACATATATTCACGGAATTATGAGCAATTGCGACCAACGAAGCGGGTCTTGAGGCGTGAGTATGTGACATTCCTTGATAGGTATCTTGATGCGGGTGCTTCAGAAGGTATATGGGAATGGTGTATTTCTATAGGAGTGTGCGATGTCCTCTACAGTTTCGGCGAATGTCGATGGCAGAACGGCCGTTAAATTGAAGGCGGTGGCCTCGATGGAAAACAGGTCCGTATCGAATGCGGTGTCGAGCGCAATCACAGTATTCGTTGGGCTACCCAAGGGTGTCCGTGATTTCCTACTCGAGTTAAACGCACAGAACGACCAGGACACTATCAACAGGCTTGGCCGTGAAATGATGGCAGCGGCGGCGCGAGTTCGCCTTGAGAGAGCAACCACCGACCTAGCATCCGAGCACCGCTTCGGGGGGCCAGAAGAAGTGTCCAGCGAGATCGACATGTTGGAAGAAGCGACGGCCCTCGCCCGTGCCGCGGCACACCGGAAGTAATACATGGATCGTCCTGTTCGAGTGCTGCTCGATGTCAACGTCTGCTCCATGATCGACATCATGAAATATGGGCCAGATTCCCTCGATCCCTATCTTATTTTGGGCGGAGAAGAGCGCTTCGCCATGTCTGACGCAGAGGATGCAGGCGTGCTAGCTACAGCCTTTGGCGCCGAAGCCGACATTCTTGTTACGGACAATTTGAGGGATTTTGCAACCAAGGACGCTTCTGTCGTAGACACGCAAGTGGTGAACACTACTCATTCGGGCCAGCGAACCCTACAGGCTTTAAGATATGAGATCGGCAGTGCGGATCTCATTGTCGCGCACCCGTTCGATGTAATGCAATGGATCCGCTTGGGCTATGATTTTACGCCGGCCACCCTCTGGAACTCCATTCAACAGCCCGGCAATGAACCCGGCCTATGATTGCGGGCAGCATTCTTACTTTTGCAGTTCTGGTGGCACTTGCTACATAATTCCGTATATTTGATCAGTCGCAACTGTTGGTTATTCTCCTAGGAACCGTCTCTTCATGAACTGTTGGTAACGTTCTGGAGATGCGCCAATGGGACACTCCATTTGACCAATTCCCAGATGCGATCTGAAGATCCGGAACTGGAATATCAGCGCCGGCACGGGGGCTGCCGGCGCTCGTTCTTGCGGCGCTCGGCGTCGTCTCTTGAGACATCGGAACAAGCCCGCTCACGCCTTCCGGAAGTGACCTTGCCCCAAGTTTTATCCAGTTTTGAGTTCGCTCCAGCGGTTTTTGGTTGCTGTTGTTGGTTCGGTAGCGGCGGGTTGCGGTGCGGAGCCATTTCGGCTGCGCAGCACCGCATCACGTCGCGGGTTGAGTGTCTGAGCGAATTCGGCCGGTGTCAGCCAGCCAAGGCCTGAATGCGGGCGTTGATCGTTGTAATCGCTACGCCAGTTTGAAAGCGCAGACCGGGCGTGAGCAAGCGACGAGAACAGAGTTTCATTCAAGAACTCGTCTCGCAGCCGCCCGTTGAAGCTTTCGATGAAGGCGTTCTGGATAGGCTTGCCAGGCGCGATGTAATGCCAGTCAACCTTGGTCCGGTCCGCCCATTGCAGGATCGCGTTGCTGGTGAACTCGCTGCCGTTGTCGCTGACGATCATCCTCGGCTTGCCGCGCTCCTCGATGATCCGGTCAAGCTCCCGTGCGACGCGAAGACCGGAAAGCGATGTATCGGCGACGAGCGCCAGGCACTCCCTCGTGCAATCATCGACGACGGTCAGAATCCGCAACCTGCGCCCATCGGTGAACTGATCCGACACGAAGTCTAGCGACCAACGGTCATTGGCCATCATCGGCACCAGCATCGGCGCTCGCGTGCCTATCGCTCGCTTGCGACCGCCGCGCTTGCGCACCGTCAGCTTCTCTTCCCGATAGAGCCGGAAGAGCCTCTTGTGGTTCACGAGGTGACCATCCCGCCGGAGCAGCACATGAATGCGTCGATATCCAAAGCGGCGGCGTTCATGCGCCAATGCCTTCATTCGCTCGCGAAGCTCATGATCGTCGCTGCGGCTCGTTTCATAACGGATCGTCATCCGGCAAACGCCGATGGCTTTACACGCCCGCCGTTCACTCATCTGATGGTGGCTCATCAGATGAGTGACAGCGTTCCGCTGGCTGCGGGCGTCACCACTTCTTTCCCAAAAGGTCTTTCAAAGCAGCATTGTCAAGCATGGCATCCGCCAGGAGCCGCTTCAGCTTCGTGTTCTCGTCCTCCAGCGTCTTCAACCGCTTGGCTTCGGATACGTCCATGCCGCCGAACTTGGCTTTCCACTTATAGATACTGGCATCGCTGACGCCGTGCTTGCGGCAAAGCTCCGCGACCGGAGTGCCTGCCTCGTGCTCCTTCAGAATGCCGATAATCTGTTCGTCTGTGAAACGATTGCGCTTCATTCCCTGGTCCTCTCAATGGGCCAGAGCTTACTTCAAAATGGATTATTTCAACGGGGCAAGGTCACCTGACCGGTCGCCCCAAATGGGTGCTTGTCTTGGGCGTCGTCGGCGTCTCGCTCTTCCTCGGCGACGCAATCATTACTCCGGCGATCTCCGTCCTGTCGGCAGTCGAGGGTATCGAGATGGTAGCCCCGGCTGCCGGTCACAAGACAAATCGAAATCTGTATCGCCGTCAGTCAGATCACGGAACCGCCACCTCGCCGGAGCGTTTCTTGCTCATACCGGACCCTGTCAGCATCCCGCTGGCACTCCCAAACTGGAGGTAATCATGAAAACGCTGATCGTCTCCATGGGCTTGTTGGCTGCAACCGTCTTTTCGGCCTTTGCAGCGGAACCGGCCAAAATGGTTGATACAAAGATGGGTAAGATCCTTGCAAACGCCAAAGGTATGACACTCTATACGTTCGACAAGGACGCCATGGGCAAATCAAACTGCGACGAGGCCTGCTTGAAGAAATGGCCTGCCTTCCACGCCGCCGCCAAGGCCAAGGCCGAAGGTGAATGGTCACTAGTCAAGGCGGCCGACGGCAAGGAGATGTGGGCGTACGAAGGAAAGCCGCTTTACACCTTCGCTGGAGACAAGAAGCCTGGAGATATGACCGGCGATGGCGTCGGCGGTGTTTGGCATGTCGCCAAGTAGCCCGGCGCACTGGAGCCTTTCAGGACTGAATTGAAAGGCTCCAAACGGGGGATGAGGGCGATGATGTATCCGCGTGAGCGCCTCATCCCTGTCCGCATCGGTATTCCGAAACCGGAGTTAGCGCCCTGCTTTTCCGAACCGACAATTGCGCAATTAGCTAGTAACTGCCACCAAGTATTTGCCAGACCGCCGGGACCGCCTCGAACGGAAAGCCTTGCTCGCGCAGTTCCGAGCGGGAGTGAGCTTTGTGCGGTTACGCCGTCGGTTCTGCATGGGTTGCGAACGCATGTGCCACCCGGACGGCGATCTGTGCCGGAAGCGGTTCCCGTGCCTTCAAGATCATCCGTCGATGTAAGCTGAAAGCTCATCCGATGTGCCATTTGGAAATGCGGCTTTCAGATGGGCAAGGAACGCAGACACCCGCGCGCTGAGCAAGCGCCTTGAGGGATAGAGCGCCCACAGGCCGATCTCAGATGCTTGCACGTCGCCCCACTTCAAAAGCTTGCCCGAAGCAATGTCGTCACTGACGAGGGAGATGGGAAGTCGGGCTGCTCCGACGCCCATCCTCACGGCGTCGCGGACGTTCAACAGAGACGAGAGACCGAGTATGGGTTTGACATTGATGGAGGCTGCGCCGGCAGCCGTCGTTATTGTCCACGCATCCATCGCGCCCGGCGGGCCGCGCACGATTACTGGAACCGTGGCATCGTTCTTTGGAAATTCCAGTCTTGCAGGTGCAACCACAACCAAACGGTCTCGAAGGAAGACGCGGCCGACGAGGGTGTTGTCGGGATCGGGATTGACGCGGATCACCAGGTCATACCCTTCCTCGACCATGTCGACGACGCGATCCTCAGTGGTGACCTCCACCCTCACCTCTGGATACTTCAGAGCGAAGCTGGCGGCGAGCTTACCGATCGCCGTCTGTGAGAACAACAACGGCGCACTGACCCTTAGTCTGCCACGAGGTTTGTCGCCCCCTGCCGCGATTGCAGTCGTCGTCTCGTCGAGCTCCGTCAGAAGCGCTCCGGCACGCTCCTGGAGCGCCCGCCCCTCCTCCGTGAGCATAAGCATCCTAGCGCCACGCTCAACCAAGCGCATACCGAGGTTCGCTTCCAGGTCCGTAACACGTCGAGAAAGCGTCGCTTTCGGACGCCCCGTCGCACGCGCAGCTTTGCCGAAGCCGCCATGCCGGGCCACGAGAACGAAATCGGCGAGACCGAGAAGATCCATTGATGTTCCACCAGTGGGACGACGTGTCCAGATTATCTGCCTATTGGATCATTAGTGATCCATTCATATTCGGGTTGTCAACAACCAACGGAGAACTTCCATGACAATACTCGTAATCGGCGCAACTGGCCGCGTCGGCCGCCATGTCGTCGAACAGCTCGTTTCTCGAAACGCAAAGGTCCGGGTCCTAACCCGCGACGCCTCCAAGGCGAACTTTCCGATCGACGTTGAAGTTGTTCAGGGCGAGATCCTTGACCTCGCCTCCCTGCGTAACGCCTTCAAGGGCGTCCGCACTCTGTTCCTACTTAATGCGGTGACTGGCGATGAATTCACGCAGGCCATCATCACCCTCAACCTCGCCCGCGAAGCCGGCATCGAACGCGTCGTCTACCTGTCCGTCATCCATGCTGATCGCTTCGTCAACGTCCCGCATTTCGCGGTGAAGTCCGGTGCAGAGCAGATGCTGAAGCAGATGGACTTCAGCGCTACGATCCTGCGTCCGAGCTACTTCATCGACAACGAAGTCATGATCAAGGACGTCGTTCTTGATCATGGCGTCTATCCCATGCCCATCGGCGGCAAGGGCGTGGCGATGGTGGATGCCCGCGACATTGCGGAAGTGGCGGCGATCGAACTCGTCCGCCGCGACCAGGCGTCCGGCAAGCTTCCTGTGGAAACAATCAACCTGGTCGGTCCGGACACGTTGACCGGCGAAGGTGTCGCCGCGATCTGGACCGAAGTCCTCGGCCGTCCCATCGTCTACGGAGGCGATGATCCAAGCGGCTTCGAGCAGAATATGGCGACGTTCATGCCGACATGGACGGCCTATGAAATGCGCCTGATGGCCGAGCGCTACGTAAGCGACGGCATGATCCCGGAAGATGGCGATGTCGACCGCCTGGTCAAAATTCTGGGTCGACCATTGCATTCCTATCGTGAGACTGCTGCATCTCTGGCGACACGGAACTGAGCATCCTGGCCCAGACTGTAAGAGAGAAGACGAAGGGGAACCTTCGGTGGATGGAGGCCATTCCTCTCTCACCGAGGTTCTCTTTGAATGAAGATGGCGTATAGGGAGACCGACCGAACTCGACCGGATGTCTCCTCAGAAAACGATCACCGGACGCCCGCGCACCCCGCCGGCCGCCATCATCCGTTGAGCATCAGCGATCTTCTCCGGAGGAAATTCGCCAGCGACCCGGAGCGTGATCTCGCCGCTCTCCACCATCCGACGTAGGGTCTCGAGGAATTCTGTTCGTTCCAGGACCTCGCGAACCCAAACGGGTCTGATGTAGATTCCTCTCTGCGACGGCTCGTCTTTCCACCCGCGAACGGCAGGTAAACGCCGCCGTCCTTTATGGCAGGGAACGCTTTTTCGCCAAGGACTGCGGTATCGAGCAGGGCGTCCACTCCGTCTGGCGCATGCTTTCTCACAGCGGCGGCGAAGTCGCCACTCCGCTCGACGACGGTCGTCGCGCCGCACCCGTCAACGAGTTCGAGCTCCTCGGGTTTGGCGTCGGCGATCACATTGATACCTTGACGTCTTGCCGCGGCGATCGCGTAATGGGCAAGAAGGCCGGCGCCGCCCGACACTGCGAGCGTTTCCCCTTGCGGTATCGACGCCAGCTCCAGCGCCAACAGTGCGGTCATCCCATTCATCGGAAGGGTTGCTGCTTGAACCAGCGTTATGTTGCTGGGCTTGCGGACAGCGGACGCTTCAAGCACGACGACGAATTCAGCCTGGGCGCCACCTTCGGGACGGCGGGGATTCAACGCGGCCATGACTTCGTCCCCCACCTTGAGCCGAGTGACGTTCGGGCCGACGGCCTCTACGACGCCGGCTGCGTCCATTCCGGGGGTGATCGGCGCTTCGACGCCAGGCGCTCCCACCTCTCTGAGGAGGATGTCCGTGGGGCTGACGGCGGCGGCTTTGACGTGGATCCGGATTTCGCCCTCGCGCGGCGCTCGAACACTGCGCTCGACAATCTCGATCACGTCTTCGCCGCCATTCGTGCTATAGGTCACGGCCTTTGCAAGAATGGATCGCGTGATGCAAACTCCCCTTAGATGATCTCCGGCAGACCGATCTGGCTGACGTACTGTCTGACATGGGGACTTTGCTGACCAACGCAAGGCCCTGCCAGACTGCAGCTATTCCGCCGTCTCTATGGCCTTGAGCGGACACATTTGCAGCGGCGCCTTAAATTCCGAGGCAGACGACGTCGATCGACGCTTCCTCAAGCATGTGAGTAAGGCTCGAAGCGGCTGCTGACGCCGTTGACGTTACAGGTGCCGATCTTGAAGGCTGCTCTCATCGAGATCGCGCTCTTCCTCGATAGCGGACAAGCGGGCGTCGCAGGGTCTAGCTGCGGTGAGAAATTCCACCCGCATCCACCAGGAACTGGTCTTTTTCGGTTTGGGATGAACGATCTTCCTCAGCGGGGGCGGCAAGCACTCCCGCTCCTCAGAAAAAGGTCCGCTCTGGGTGGCAAGCGAGCCTCCCAAAGCCTACATTGAAAAGTAATACTTTTTGATTCGAGAGGATGTCGATCATGACCATCACCGGCAGCCTGCTGATCGCGGGCGCTGAAAAGCGCGGCTCCAAAGGGGAGTTCTTCGGCATCGAGGCGGCGACCGGCAAGCCCCTGCCGGTCTCGTTCGGCGGCGCTTCGGCGGCCGACGTCGAGGAAGCGGCCCGGATCGCATGGGAAGCTTTCGACGTCTACCGCGAAATCGACCTGGAACCGCGCGCGGCATTCCTCGAAGCAATAGCCGAGGAGATCGACGGCGTTGGCGACGAACTTTTCGTCCGGGCAATGGCGGAAACGGGCCTTCCTCGGGGACGGCTCGACGGCGAGCGCGCGCGAACCACTGGACAACTTCGGCTGTTCGCAAAGGAAGTCCGGGGCGGTCGGTTCCAGGAGCTGCGGTTCGACGCGGGCGATCCATTGCGCAAGCCGGTGCCGAAACCTGACCTTAGATTGCGCAATATCCCAGTCGGCCCCGTCGCCGTCTTCGGCGCCTCCAACTTCCCACTGGCCTTCTCAGTCGCCGGGGGCGATACCGCTTCCGCGCTAGCCGCCGGCTGCCCGGTCATCGTGAAAGCCCATTCCGCCCATCCGGGGACGTCTGAGATCGTCGGGCGCGCAGTTCAGAAGGCGGTCGCGAACGCAGGACTTCCTGCCGGAACGTTCGCGCTCCTCTTCGACACCGGCTTCGAAGTCGGCCAGGCCCTGGTGGCGGATCCTCGCATCCGGGCGGTCGGCTTCACCGGCTCCCGCCGCGGCGGCACCGCGCTGATGAAGATCGCCTCCGAACGCAAGCAGCCGATCCCAGTCTACGCCGAAATGTCGAGCATCAACCCGGTGATCCTTTTTCCCGCCGCACTAGCGTCGCGTGCGGAGGAGATCGCGTCATCCTTCGTCGGCTCGCTGGCTCTCGGCGCCGGACAGTTCTGCACGAACCCCGGCCTGATCCTGGCGGTCGACGACGAAGGACTGGACGCCTTCATCGCGAGGACGCGCGATCTGCTTCCCGACGTCGCCGCACAGACGATGCTGACCGGGTCGATCGCGAAGGCTTTCAGGGACGGCGTTGGTCGGCTCGAGAAGCATCCGGAAGTGAAGCTCGTCGCCAACGGGAAGCACGGCGGCGAATTCGAAGGAACCGCGGCCCTCTTCGAAACGACGGCCACTGCGTTCCTCGAACATCGCGAGCTGCAGGACGAGGTGTTCGGGGCGGCGGGTCTCGTGGTCCGATGCAAGGACGTCGCCGAACTTGAAAAGGTCCTAGACGGACTGGAAGGGCAGCTCACAGTCGCTCTGCACGTCGCGGCCGAGGACGAGGAGACGGCAAGACGTTTCGTTCCGAGGTTGGAGATGTTGGCAGGACGCCTTCTTCTGAATGGCTTCGGCACGGGCGTCGAAGTGTCGCCCGCCATGGTGCACGGCGGCCCCTACCCGGCGACCGCCGATGGCAGGTCGACCTCGGTCGGAACGCTGGCCATCTACCGGTTCCTTCGGCCGGTGTCGTATCAGGACTTCGGTGAAGCCCTTCTGCCGGCTGCGCTACGCCCCAAGTGACAGAGGTAAGCTTCGGTTGAGCTTTAGCTGGCAATCGCGCAAGCGGCCCAGATGCCCCGCGAGTTCACCGTTCCCGATGTGCTGGAGCTTCGACCTTTCGCGGCGTCGAAGCTGCCTTTCGGGACCTAGAAGCCCTTGTTCATCTGGACGTTGTCGAGAACGATGCCGCCGGTCCATGTCGCTTGGTGATGGCCTGTTTGCAGGGGGCGCACCATGCGGCATGTTCATTTATAACAATTCTGATATCCTCCGCGCTCGAACGGGAGTGAGCGTTATGTTTACCGCGAGTTTGGTTCCGGAAGCCTATTACTGGGCGCGTTCAGCAAAGCACTTCGACGGGAAGCTCACCGTTGTACAAGTCTCGACTGTCTTCGGAGAAGATCCCAATTATTGGTCCCTTGCACTGCTGGGCACCGACCAGCACGCAATGCCATGCGATTTCGAGATCATCGGACCATTGGTCCTCCCGGACGAGAACCCCATGCGGCAAAGCCGCCGAGTAGTATTATCGAACGCAACCGAGTTCCCTATTAGCAAGCCCGCGTGGTCGGATATTCGGCCCATGTCATCCTCGTCTGCGCGAGGATCGATTTTGACCGATCCACAACTTCTAAGCGATCAACCTGAGCGTTATTCCACACGACCCTTTTTGGGCTAATGGTGGTCGAACATAGCCGCGCCAAGCTCTGCGCTTGCGGCGATACTCGTCAGAATCGATATCCGACCGCGAGCATTCGCCAAGCGCCCGTTGGTGATTTGATCGAGGCGCTGCAGATCACCTGCGATGCCGCAAGCCTCGTCACTTTTCGCAAAGCTTTGCCAAGTTCTTCTCCAGACTTCGCCGGAGGGCGCCGGAGATTTCGGTCTCCAGCCCCATGACGATGTCGCCGAACCGGCCACCGGTCTTCACGATCTCAATGGAGGTCTCGGTCGCCTTGCAGGTCGCCAGGTCGATGTTCAGACGAACCTCAGCAGTCGCTGAAAACCCTCCTTCGACCAGCGCTTCGTCTGAGGTCTTGCAAGCAAGCGTGCCGCGGGCGCTCGCCTCCGCGGTGTCGCCATTAACCGACAATTGCAGGTTTTCGATCTTTACGGAATCGAGCTTGTCGACGCCTACCTCTACACTGATGCCGAAGCTCGATACCTTGGTCTTCAACGACCTGCATGGCTGCGCATCTCCGATGGCCCTCTCCAGCGCATTCGGTGCCTGTGCGTTGGCGAAGAAGCATGGCTGGAGGAGAAAGACTCCAGCCGTTAGCGCGCCTAAACACTTCCGCATCGCTCTCTCCAATCTGCCTGGGTTTTCACGCAGGTGCCTCTGAATCATAGGGCTGGATCGGTCTCCCGGAAAGGCAGTACCGCTCGCGGCCCCTTCAGTAGGCGGATCCCCGCGCCGAGCGAAGGGCAGCCATGCATTGGAGATCTGGGACTGACCACCATTTATCGATAAGCTCATCTTAGATGGATAGCATGATATCGAGGATCAAAAGAACCTTGACCGTCGGCCAACGCGCGGCCGCGGTCGAGCGAACGAATACAATCGCGCAGGAATCAGCCGCCGAGGAACGCCAGCGCCGCGAAGAGAAGACCGAGCGGCTGCGGCAGCTCGGGTTTGCATCTGTGGAAGCGACGCCGCAGAAGTGAACGCCGGCTGCCATCGAGGGATGGAACCCTCGTACAAGAATCAATTTCAAAAACTCGGAGAAGACGATGGATCACGTGTCGAGGAATATCGAGACCGCTGCGGCCCTGCAGGAAGACCGACTTGCCAAGGGCTACAGCCTCGAAGATCTGGCGATCACGACTGGCTTGACGGTCGACGAAATCAAGTCGGCCGAGCGCGGCGACAACGTGCCGACCCACAACATCGAGCGGATCGAGCACGCCCTGAAATAAAAACACGGCGCCTTTAGTCGAAAATTCCACACCGCGGAAACGGGCTGGGCACTATGGCGTCAGCAAGTGGGGCGACGTCGCCGTTGCCCGCGGGCCGAAGGCATCGACAAAGACTTCCAGCCTTGGGGCGGAGCCGACTTCGATTTCTTCGAGGAGCTCCACACTGTCATCGAACGTGAGCCGACCTCGATGCTCGACCTTTGAATTGCTGGGTCTCTTTGCCTCTGTCGGCATCGAGAAGGGCACGCCCTTCGCTCCGGATCAGCTGATGAAGAAGCTGCTGGTCGACGCGGTGGCTGCCGGCAACGCAACCGCCCGCGGCGACGGCGTCCAACTCTATCCGAATAGCGCCTGGAGCATGACCCTTCTTGGGCGGCAACTATCAGTGGCTCCGGGACGAAGCCAGAGGCGACCGCAATCTCGACGCCAGGACACTGTTTTTCTTTCAGGCGACGGTCAACACGCCCGCCATGGTGCAGCAAATGGTCGGCGCCGGTTCCCAGTACCCCAATGCCCCGACCGACCGGAACGGCGACTATTTGAATGGCGGAAAGACTTACAGGCTTCGCATTTCCCGCCAATGCGCCGGCCATGGACTTTTGGTCGTAGTGCTCCGCAGACGCGCTCGCAGCTCAAGACGAGCCAGACCTTCCCGAGCGAGAACAACAAACGCGGCAAGCTCATCGGGAATTCCGGCGGTGAGCGAAGGGCGTTGGCCCGGGGGACGAAGCTGCTCCGTTTTCGCAACCCGGCCATCTTCGCCACGGAGGGGCCACTTGCGTTGCGCCGCCATTCCGACGGCGCCGGCGTATGTCGCCTCGATCCCATTTCCGAGGCGGAGGAACTCCTTTCCGCGCGACCCGCAACGCAAGCGACGCGACATCGCCGGACATTGCCGTGTTCGCGAAGCCGACAGCAGATCATTTCGCGCACGTAAATCCCGCATCATCAACCGGCATGCCTTGCCGTCGACCCATTTACCCGCACCAGCGCCATCAGCATGGGGCCGATCGCAAACTCGCCTCTTTCGGTCCTTCGGGTGAGATCGCGGAGATAACCACCGGGCGAATTGATATGTCCGCCCCTTTCCAGGATACAAGCGATTACGGTCGCGGCATTTTCCGGTCCCATGCCGGCGCAGGCTTCCTCGTAGGCCGACGGACTGACGCCGAGCATCGAGCGCACGACGACGGCGGCCGCCATCAGGTCTCGCCAACTGCCGATCGCGCCGCCCGGCCCATAGTCGAGAATGGCAGGGCAGGCCTGGAGAACGAGGCCAAGCGGGAAGGATTTCAGGCCCGGGCCGGAGACCGGAGCGGCGGCACCCGATACCTTACCGACCATTCCAGCCGCCGGCTTGAGCGACCTCGGCTTTTGCTCACCCGGCGGTTCGGTAGTGCCCTCGTTGTTTGTCGCTGCCTTTTCGTCCTGCTTCGGTTCGAAGCTTGGTTCAAGTTCATAGTTGGAGTTGGGGTTTGAATTCTGTTTGTGACGCTCAACTTGACACTCATTGGCGTCTATTTTTTGTCTTTTGATGTGCTTTTCCAGCAGGTTGACTGCTTCGTCCCGCAAAAGGCCCATTTCGTCGAGCAATGAAGCCAGCTCCTCGACCCCCGCCACGCGCGGTATCCTGGCGACGATGGCGCGAAACATCATCGTCATCTGCTCCCAGTCGCCTGGAACCGCATCGTCGATCGCCGTTGAGATCAGCTTGGAGATATCACGACGGCAGAGTGTCAGGCGCTCCCTGGTCACTCTCAGCAGTTCTCGGTCGGCAATCACCTGAGCCGCCAGGCTTTCGATCTCTATCGCGCGTGCGAGCAGCGGCGCGATGCTGAACCCGAAGGCTTCGCCGATCGCCCCTGCCCTGTCGCGGCGGGCATAACGCTTTCCATTCGGGCTGTCCTTGCGCAGGATAAGACCCGCCTCTACCAGGACCGCCAGATGCCGTCGCAGCGTCGCGGGTGTCATTCCACGGGCACGAAGCGAAAGCTGCGCGTTTGAGGGAAAGACGATCAGGCCGTTTTCCTCGGAAATCTCGTCGTCGGGATAGAAGGTCAGCAGCGCGTCTAGCACCGTCAGTGCCCGATCGGTCACGCCGAGTGCCGGCCGGGCCTCGCAGATTGCCCGAAACAGCTTCCACTTGCTGCGTTTCATCCCCGGCTCGATGCTCTCGGCCAGCTGCTGGCTTGCCAGCATGCCAAGCGACATCGGCCGCCGCCCAAAGGGCGTCGTCACATATCCACTCTCCATTGCCTTCACCTTCGTTCAGGCAAAAGAAAACCGTCCACCAATTTGGTGCCTAAGACGCTTGACTGTGATTCGTGGAAATGCGATTCTCGATGTGCTTAAGATCTGAGAAGGGCTTCCACGACGGCGTCGTTGGGGGCCTTTTTCTTTTGCGCGCTACGCTCCTCTGTCCTTGTTGAACTCCTGGAACAGGCCCTGCAGCCTTTCCTGGACGAATTGATCGAATCCCGGTGCGGTCTTGCCGTCGAAAACGAACGTGGCGCCCGATGCTGTCTTCTTGATCGTCACTGGCAGGCCGCTGACCTGAGTTTTGGAAATCGCCGGCTTTGGCGCCGACGTCCGCTTGGTTGCCAGCACAAGTGCGCGGTGAAACCGCTCGTCGCTTGAGATTTTGCGCGCGTCGTCCGCGGACAACTCGGCGATGATCCTCTCGATGTCGGCGCCTTCAAGCCGCTCGCCTAGTTCCAGCCACCGCCGGCGGCCGATATCGGGCGCAGCGCCGATGGCGTTGACGAGATCAAGCGGAACCTGCCGTATGACGATCAGCATTCTCGACAGCGCCGCCTTATCGACGCCGAGCGACGCCATGATGACATCGCGGCCAAAGCTGCGTTCCTCGAGCCGTGACGCGAAAAGCGCGCGCTCGATATAGGAGAGATTGGTGCGGGCGCTGTTTTCCTGTCCCTGGCTGACGACCAACTGACCGTCGGTGAGATCGCGGACGACCGCGCGCACCCGGATGCCGATTTCTCTGGCTGCAGCCAGGCGACGATGGCCGTAAGCCACCTGGTAACGTCCCCTAGTATCGGGGTGCGGGCGCACAAGGATCGGAACCTGCTGTCCATGCTCGCGGATCTGTTCGACAAGCTGTGCGAGCTCGGCCGCATCGATCGCCAATCGGTCGCAGATGAAGGACGCGTCAATCAGGCCGGGATCGAGGTCGACGATGGTCTGGCCGGCGGCAAGCTGCCGTTCCAGTTCACTCGCCCGTTCCATTTTTTCGGTAATGTTGCCGAGCGTCTTGGTAATGCCGCCGACAGGTGCGGGACTGCGCTCCTGCGGCACGAATCCCGCGATCGGACGATTGTCGCGCGGCGCGACAGTTTCCACCCTGGCCGGACTCGGAGCAGAGATTTCGATGAGGTTCTTGCGCGCCATCGACTATTTCCTTCCCCAGGTGGAGCGAATATGCGCCTCGATCTCGCTGTTCACCAAGTTGAGGGACTCCAGCGCCCGATCATAGGTTCCGCGGGTGAATTGCGACCGCTCGACCTCGTAAAGTGTCTGCTTGGTGACGCCGGCATCGGCGACCGCCGTCGACTTCACCATGGCGTTGTGCAGCATTCGATTGCCGAAGATCGCCCGCATGAAGCCGGTCATCTGGCTCTGCGGCCCGTCGTTCGGCTCGAAACGTGTCACCAGGTAGCGCATCCAATCATAGCTGGTGCGCCCGCCGGCCTTCTCCACGACGGACATCAGTTCGCTGGTCATCGTCAGGAACTGCGACATCGACATGACGTCCAGCATCTGCGGGTGGACGGTAATCAGGACCGACGTTGCCGCGCAGAGCGCCGACATCGTCAGGAACCCCAGCTGCGGCGGGCAGTCGATGACGACGATGTCGTAGAGGCTTTCGATCTCGGTCAGGACCTCGCCGATACGGGCAAAGAACATCGTCTCTGCCCTCCCCGACGACATCGCCTTCGGCGTCTCGTGCTCGAACTCCATCAGCTCGAGATTTCCGGGAATGAGATGCAAATTGGGCGTGTAGGTGGCGCGCACGATATCGGCGATGGGGCACGGCTGCTCATAGCGGATCGCGCCGTAGATCGTTTCGCCCTCTCCAACGTCGAATTCCGGCTGATGGCCGAACAAGGCGGATAAGGAAGCCTGCGGGTCGAGGTCGACGGCAAGCACCCGGTAGCCCCTCAGCGCCATGAACTGGGCCAGATGCGCTGCGGTCGTGGTCTTGCCCGAGCCGCCTTTGAAATTCATGACGGAGACGATCTGAAGCTTTTCTCCCGGCCTGCGGGCCGGCACATATTTCGGCGTGCCGTTTCGCTCGTCGAGGACCCGGCGAATCCGATCCATATCCGCTGGGCTATAGAGCCTCCGTCCGTTTGCCAGCGGATCCGGCCCATGGCCATCGGCAGCCACCTGCCGGAGATAACCTTCGCCGATGCCGATGAAGGCTGCAGCTTCCGCCGGCGAGAATGTCCTGATGGTCTTTTGCGACAGCGGAGGGAAGATTTTTGCCTGATGCTGCTGAAGCTGATAGGACAACTCCTTCGCATCTGTTGCCAGAAGCGACGGCAGATGCTCTTGGTCGTCCTGAAGAGCAAGACTCGGCTGCATGATCTGTTTCCCAAATAACTGCGCAATTTTGAACGAAAGCGCTTCAGTTGCGCAGTTCCCATATGCCGCGATTCGTGACCGATTTACAAATGCTTAACCAAAGATGGGTCGAGGCGTGTGAGACGAGCGCGCAAATCTGGCAGTTTCCGGGACCAGTCGGCGGGTCATTCGCACCTTCCCAAGGTGCTCGTGAGCAAGGGCGACGCTCTCGTTATGCACATGACTTTATTGAATTTTTTGTGACGCCGCCGGCGGGACCAAAGGCTCTGTCTACCTATTGTCCGTCCTCTTTCAGATAGTTGCTTCCGTTGATCACCAGGAGCCCGTCGGAGCCTTTGTCCGGTTCGAATATGCTCATGCTTTCCGTCTTACCGCTCGCATCGGTCAGGTCGAGACGATAACCAGAAAGCGTATAGCGTCCGCTGGCGCCCGGCCGGTTGCCCGATGTGGTGACGCCCGATCGTGATCCGCCGATTTCGTTCGTCATCGCGGCGCCGGACCAGCCTGTGCGTTCGAACGTGCCGTTTCGATGAAGTGTCAGCGTATGGCTGGAAGCGACCGATCCCGATGAGGTCGCGCTCATGCCGCTCGAGGCAGAGGTGGAAACCCATTCGCCGTCGAGCGTCGCGCCATCCTCAAACGGCGGCACCGCATGATGGTCATCCTCGTCAATAACCAAGTCGTCGCCCCTTTTCGAAAATGGCTTCGTCTCGGTCTCCATCGTGCCATAGGCAGAGGTGACGCTGCGCATTTCGATCGACCCAGCCGACGAGAAGAAGCCGCCGCCGGTGAGCTTGTAAAGGCCGCAGTCGGTCGGGTTTTCCCTGCAGTGCTCGGCAATGCTCCGGCCGCCCTTCGGCAGTTCCGTGCTGAACAGGCCCTTCGGATCGAACATGGTGATCTCGCTATCGGAATAGAAATCCACGCCGCCGAAGACGTTCGGGCGGACACCCGTATCGAGATGGGTGAAGACGCCGTCGAGCCCGCCGTCGCCGCCTGCCGGCACGAGATCGAAATCCTTGTCGGAAGGATCAAGCTTGACCGAACGCACGAGCGCCTCGAAATCGGTTTCGGCACTTTGGCTTCTGTCGCCGTCGAGGTTCAAGAGCACAAGCTGCAGATAGGCTTGCCGCCTGTTGCCGGCGATGCCGACGACGATCTGATTGATGCTGACATTCTTCTGGTGGACGCAGCAGCGTTCCTCCACGCGGATGTCGTGACCATTTATCGTGATCCCGGAATGTTTGATCAGAATATCTTCCTTGGCCATGTCGGGCAGCGTCGCGACGAAAGTCTTCATGCCGGCCGGAAGGGAGTTGCGCGCAGCCGAAAGCGGCTTGGTGATCTGGATCAGGGCGCTCCCGCGCTTGTCGTCCTCGGTTTCCGGAAAATCCTTCTGCAGCATGAAGAGATTGCCGTTGCCGGCTTTCCGCCAGCCGGAAGCGGGATCAGGCAAGCTCACCGTCAGGCCGCCAATATCGGCGGGCGCTGCCAATGCCCGGGGGGAGGAGAGAAGGCAGAAAAGAACGACCAAAGCCAAGGCTGATTTAACCTGGCAAAGCCGATCGATATATGCGCTGCCCATACGCCCATCCCCTCTAGTTTCGACGACCGCCGACGGGATTTGGAGCCGCGCTCCACCATTTCAACCCTGAGCTTTCATGAAGATTTCTTGAACCTTCGTCACAGCTGATATCAGGGAGCGGGTGCCATCATTCATGAGGCAAGAGGTGGTGACAGCGGCCGACATCCCGCGTCAGCCGCGCAACTGTCTGACGGAGACTGACGTTGGTAGCAATGGAATTACCGTTCGCCTAGAAGTCGCGACAGCATCTTGGCGTTGTTGATGGCGTGAGCGTCTCTGTCATTGTTGAAGTAGGTCCAGACCGTTTTCGCTCCGCTGCTCTTTATCCGCTCGGCCCAGACCGTCAGCTCGGCTTCGCTGTAATCGTGACGGTACCATCGCGTGGTGCCATGGAAACGAATGTAAATATCGTCAGCGGTCTTCACCAACTCGTCTGGAAGACGCGGCCCGCTACATGAGCAGAAGATCGCGCCGGCAGCCTCGAACTGCTTGAACACCTCGTCGTTCCACCAAGTTTTGTGGCGGAATTCGACAACGTTCCGGCGCTGCGGATCGAGCTGGCGAAGGATGAGCTGCAGAGTGTCGGGCGAATAGCGGATACTCGGCGGCAGCTGGAAAAGGAAACACCCCATCCGCTTGTCGAGCATATCCGCGATATAACCGAAATCTCTGATCAGATCGTCGGTCTCTTCGAAACGCCTGATATGCGTGATTAACTCGCACACCTTGATCGTATAGACGAAATCGCCAGTCACCTGGCGAAGCCAGGTTTTCACCGTGGCAACTGTTGGCCATGAATAGAACGGCGCGTTCAGCTCGACCGTCTCGAACTCTCGCTCGTAAAACGAAAACCATTGCTTTCGAGGAAGATCGGCGGGGTAGAAGGAACCCTGCCAATGCCAGTAATACCAGCCCGAGCAACCGATGTGGACCCTCCCCTCGGCATGGCCGTCAGAGATCGCTACCCTTCGTTCCCCGGCGTCGACCCTGGCTTCGTGCATCTTGGCGGCACGCTCGACGTTGGCCTCGCGCTGCTTCTGCCGCCGCTCCGCCCGCCGCGCCTTCCGTTTCTCCCGATCATCTATCGACACTTCCGGCACGTCGCGGTCTCCGATCTCGCAGGCAGGCTTCAAACCACCGATGAACATCGGGCGTGCCGGCTGCAGCGTGAATCGGGGATAGAACTTCGATATAAATCATGTGTTCCGCAAAGACCTCGTCCGATGCCCAAACCGGCAATGCGAGAAGGCTGAGAAAAGCCGATTGAGGAGCGAAACGGCCGACAAATGCCGATCGACACGATCTAATCCGCCATCGATTGATATAGCCATTCGGAGAGCTTCTCGGACGCTATCCGCGCGCCAGCGCCCGGAAGCAGTGCGTCGCCGGTCAATTCGACCCCGAAATACGACGTGGACGGATCCGTTATCACCTGCCGCTGGTCTTCGTTTGCAGCGAGATAGATCCGTGCGACCTCGTCGACACCGAACTGTTCCGGGCCGCCGATTTCGACGACACCGCCCAAAGGCGTTGCGACGGTCAATTCGGCCAGGAAGGCGGCGACGTCCCCGGCTGAGACCGGCCTCATCAAGGCCGGCGGCAGTCGAAAGACATCGTCTTGCGCGCCGATATCGATCAATCCGCTGATGAACTCGTAAAACTGCGTAGAGCGGAGGATCGTATAGGGGCGATTTGACGCGCGGATAAGATTCTCCTGCACCATTTTCGCGCGAAAATAGTCGCTTTCCACCAGCAGCGGCGTGCCGACGACGGAGAGGGCGAGATAATGCCCGACGCCGGCTTCAGCGGCGGTGGCAAGCAAATTCTTCGTCGAAGCCTTGAAAAAATCCAATGCAGCGCTGTCACCAAATGATGCGGCGTTGGTCACATCAACGATGATATCGGTTTCCGCCACGGCCGCGTCGAGGCCCTTGCCGGTAGCGGTGTCGACGCCAACCGACAAGGAGGCGGCCGTGACCTCGTGGCCTGACCGGCGCAGGCGCTCCGAGAGTTGCGTCCCGATGAGACCGCTTGCTCCCACCACCGTAATTTTCATGTCAGCCATCCTTGCAATCTTTTGGGTCGACATTGACCGGAAAGCCAAAACCCTTCCATCATGCGTGAGGGTGAACATCTTAGCCGTAGGTATAGCCGAACAGACCCAAGGTTTAGAATAATCGACCGGGAACCGAACCGGCCCTCACTCCTCGTTCGCGCTGAATATCCGGCGTCGACGCAACACTACCTCTCCGCGCAATGTATGGATTTCCATGAGTTGCGGCTGTGAGGTGACGGGATTACGGTTCGAGCATGAGCTCGCCGGCCCCGACATCAAGAACAAGTGCTGCACCGAATGCTGACGATCCCCGCGTTTTGCCTGCCCGACAGGAGTGGTTGATGATGAGCGTTTGGTCGCACCGCCCCCGCGCCCTGTATCTGGGGCTCTTCATCGCCGCCTATGTGCTCGGCTGCGGCTTCGCCCAGTCGCTGGCAATCGTGCCGGGAACGGGCATTTCCATCTGGCCTCCGGGCGGACTTTTCATCGCCACGCTCATCCTCGCCCCCAGGCGCAGCTGGCTATGGTGGATATTGGGAGGCTGCCTGGCAGAGCTGCTCAGCAATGCCATCTGGTTCCACAGTCCGCTGCCTGCGGCCTTTCTGATCTATGTCGGCAATGCTCTTGAAGCGGTCGTCGCGGCATGGCTGGTCAATCGGGTCTTGAAGCGGCCGGCACAGCTGGAAACCTTGCAGGAAGTTCTTGCATTCGTCGTCCTGGGGGCCGGAGTTGCGCCCATCGTCAGCGCGACGGTGGGAAGTGCAACGCTCGCGTGGTTTGGAATACAATCGCAATCCTTCGTGACGGCCTGGCCCCTTTGGTGGATCGGTGATGCAACCGGCGTCCTGATCGTCGCGCCGCTGGCGCTCGCCGTCTTCCACAACTGGCGCGGCAAGACCCGGCTTTCGGTGGCACAATGGCTGGAAGCTGGCGTCCTTGGACTGATTTTCCTCGGTGTCGCGGCTCTTTCGCTGAGTGGCTACCTTCCCTTCGCCTACATCATCATGCCGCCTCTTCTCTGGGCCGCGGTCCGCTTCGAGTTCAAGGGCGCGGCCATATCGCTCGTTCTCCTTGCTCTGATCACCGCCGTCTTCACGGCAACCGGGACCAGCGAATTTGTCGGCGATCACGAATCCCAGAAACACAAGCAGATCATGCTGCAGCTTTTTCTGGCCATCTCGGCATTTTCGGCGTTGATCGTCGCCGCCATATCCAGGCAACACCAGCTGGCCGTCAGCACATTGCGGCAAAGCGTGGAGACATTGCGCGAGCGGGAGCAGGAGCTCTCGCAGCTCGTCGACTTGGTGCCGAGCCACGTCTGGCGCCTGACACCTGAGGGCGAACCGACCTTCTTCAACAGACGGATGGTCGATTTTCTCGGTCTCGATGTCGCGGATTCGGACAGGCCAGGCATGAGCCGGCTGCAATCAGTCGTCGAGGCCATCATTCATCCCGATGATGCGATGGGCTTCGGGGAAGCGCTCAACCATTGCCTCGCCACCGGCGAGAACTTCGCCATGCGGTATCGGCTGCGCCGCGCCGACGGCGCCTATCACTGGATGTCGAGCCGCGCCGAGCCGATGCGGGATCAGACGGGAAACATCGTCCAGTGGTACGGTCTTTGCCACGACATCGACGATCAGGTCCGTGCCGAAGAGGCGGTGCGCCTAAGCGAGCGAGCGCTGCAGCAGATGATCGACGCGGTCCCGGTTCGCGTCTGGAGCGTCGAGCCGACGAGCGGGTCGGTTTATTTCAACAAGCGCTATCAGGACCATTTCCGGGCCGTCATCGCCAATTTCGACGCGCTCGGCGAGCCGCGCATCGAAGAGCTGCTGCAGCAGCTGATCCATCCAGAAGACGCGCCTGACGTTCAGCGCACGCTGCAGAATTGTTTCGAAAGCGGCGGCGGCAGCGCGATGCGATTTCGCTGGCGCGAAAAGGACGGCGCCTACCGCTGGGCGGAATGCCGGGTGGAACCTCGGCGCGATGACGCCGGAACGGTCGTGCAATGGTACGGCGTTTCTCTCGACATCGACGAAGAGGTGCGCGCCTTGGAGGCATTGCGGGATCGCGAGCGCGAACTCTCTCAGCTCGTCGACATGGTCCCGGCGCAGATTAGACGCCTGACGCCGCAAGGCGAGCCGGTCTTCTTCAACAAGCGCCTGATTGATTTTTTCGGTCTCGACGTAGGGGATATGGACAAGCCGGGCATGAGCCGCCTCTCGTCGGTTATTCACACCCTCGTTCACCCCGACGATTCATCGAGACTCCTTGAGACGGTTCACCGTTCCCTCGTCAGCGGCGATCCCTTCTCGATAAAATACCGTATGCGCCGTGTCGATGGAGCCTACCGCTGGGTCGACGGCCGCGCCGAGCCGCTGCGGGATCAAAATGGCGCGATCGTCCAATGGTACGTGATATCGGTCGACATCGACGATGAGATGCGCGTGCAGGAAGCGCTGCGCGACCGGGAGCGGGAGCTTTCGCAACTCGTGAACATGGTTCCGAGCCTGCTCTGGCGGCTTGATCCGGAAGGCGCTCCGACCTTCTTCAACCAGCGTCTGATCGATTTTCTGGGTCTCAACATCGCTCATATGGAAAAGCCGGGCATGAGCCGACTGGCGGCGCTCATCGAAGCTGCCGTCCATCCAGACGATGCGGGGAGCCTTGCAGAAGCGCTCAACCATTCCTTCGCCACCGGCGAGCGCTTTTCAAAGCAGTATCGCCTGCGGCGCGCTGATGGCGTCTACCGCTGGGTCAAAGGCAGCGCCGAGCCGCTCAGGGACGAGAGCGGGCAAATCATCCAGTGGTACGGCCTCACCCATGACATCGACGACCAATTGCGTATTGAGGAGGAGTTGCGCGAGAGAGAACGCTCACTTTGGCAGATCGTCGAAACGCTGCCGGCAATGATCGATTGCGCGGCGCCCGATGGAGAACCGGTATACCGCAACCCTCAGCTCCGCGATTTCCTCGGATATAAGCTCGAAGAGCTTGATGGAACGGGGAAAACCCGGCTGGACGGCACACTCGATGCCGGCGTCCATCCCGACGACGTGGCGAGTGTCAAAGAGGATTATGCCCATTCGTTGCACACCGGCGAACCCTATGCGCGACGGCACCGTCTGCGCCGGTTCGATGGAGAATATCGTTGGGTCGAAACGCGCGCCGCGCCGATGCGCAATGCAGACGGCGTGATCGTCCAGTGGAATGTCATCTGCCTTGATATCGACGGAGAGGTTCGGGCGGAGGAAGATCTGCGTCAGGCACGGGAAGGCCTTGCGCGGGCGAGCCAGGTGGCGAGCCTCGCCGAACTCTCGGCCTCCATAGCCCATGAGGTGAATCAGCCGCTCGCAGCCGTCGTCGCCAACTCGCATGCTTGCCAGCGCTGGCTCATGGCCGAGCCCCCGAACATGGAGCGGGCGCAGAGGACGGTCGAACGCATTGTCCGCGACGCCAACTCGGCCGCAGACGTCGTCAGCCGCATCCGCGCCCTGTTCAAACAATCCGCAGACAGGCGGGCTTACACGACGCTCTCAAGCGTCATCGATGAAGCGCGCAACCTCATGGCCGACGAAGCGGCGCGGCGGCGCGCCAGGATGGATGTGGAGGTCGATGGAAACCTCCCGTTCATCGCCATCGATCGCATCCAGATCCAGCAGGTTCTGATCAATCTCGTCCGCAACGGGATCGAGGCGATGGACGCCGTCGCCGGTGACAGGGTGATCGGGATGCGCGTGCGCCATATGGGCAATGCGGTTCAGACCGAAATCAGCGATCGCGGCGGAGGTATCGAATTTCCCGAGAAGATGTTCGAGCCGTTCTTCACGACCAAGGAAAACGGCATGGGCATGGGTCTGGCGATCTGCCGCTCGATCGTCGAGCTGCACGGCGGACGTTTATGGGCAGAGAAGAACAATCCGCACGGAGCGACGTTGATCTTCACATTGCCCATTGAAACAAAGGCGGCGTCATGACGGCGGACGACCATATTGTCTTCATCGTCGATGACGATGAACGCATCCGCGAAGCGCTCGGCGAGCTGCTGGACGCGCACGGCATGCGCGCCATCGCCTTCGAATCGGCCGGCGACTACGTGAAAGCGGACAAGCCGGATCTACCCGCCTGCCTCATCCTCGATATCGAACTGCCCGACATCAACGGCCTCGACCTGCAGAGGCAAATCGCCGACGGGGATCACCCGCCGATCGTCTTCATTACCGGGCATGGCGACATCCCCTCCTCCGTGCGAGCGATCAAAAGCGGCGCCGTCGATTTCCTCACAAAACCGTTCAGTGACGCGGATCTCCTGGCGGCAATCCATGCGGCACTCGCCGAGGATCGGGAAAAGCGATCGGGACGCGCCGAGCTCGACATGCTCAGACGACATTATCTCGACCTGACGCCGCGCGAGCGCGAAGTGCTGCCGCTCGTTGTCAGCGGTCTTCTCAACAAGCAGGCGGCAGCCGAACTCGGGATCAGCGAAGTCACACTGCAGATCCATAGAAGAAACGTGATGCAGAAAATGGCGGCGGCGTCGCTCGCCGATCTCGTGCGGATCGCGGAGAAACTGGAAATACCGATTACCCACTCGCGCCGGGTGGGGGGGAATTGAACATGAACGAAACAAGACATGTCGTCGCAATTGTCGATGACGATCCAAGACTGCTTGAATCGATGGGCGACCTTCTGGAATCGGCGGGTTATGTGGCCCGCGGCTTCCCGTCGGCGGGCTCGCTGCTCGTCAGCGGGCTGTCGGACCTTGATGTGCTCATCACCGATATCGGAATGCCCGGCATCGACGGCTTCGAGCTTCGTGACCTGGTGAGAAAATCACGTCCCGAGTTGCCGGTGTTCCTGATCACGGGCCGCCACGAGATCGCGGATCAGGGCCGCGCCCAGGGAGGCGGAGGTTTCTTCCGCAAGCCCTTCGATGCCCAGGCCCTGCTGGCGGCTATCGCCAATGCTTTACACCACTCGAGAGATGGAGGGTAACATGAGAGTTGACCAGCCGTTGCTGCGGAGATCGGCGCCGTTATCACTGCAGGGCAGATATGAAGAAGATCAGCCGCTCGTCATTATCGTCGATGACGACGCATCGGTTCGCGAGGCGCTGTCGGAGCTTATCCTGTCGGCGGGTTTTCAATCGATCAGTTTTGCCTCGACCCGCGAATTGCTTGATGCCGATCTCTTGGAAAACCCCGGCTGTCTGATCCTCGATGTGCGTATGCCCGGAGCAAGCGGCCTTCACCTGCAGAGCCATCTGGCCGAAAACGGCATTTCCAAGCCGATCATTTTTCTGACCGGCCATGGCGATATCCCGATGACCGTCCAGGCGATGAAGGCCGGCGCGGTGGATTTTCTCACCAAGCCGGTGCGGGACCAGACGCTGCTCGACGCCATCACTGCGGCCATTGCGATGGATACCGAACGACGGGCCGAAGCCGCAATCGCCAAACGCAATGTCAAACGCCTGGAGACGCTGACGCAGCGCGAGCGCGAAGTTCTGCATGAAGTGGCGCGCGGACGCCTCAACAAACAAATCGCCTTCGACCTCGGCATCAGCGAAGTGACGGTCAAACTTCATCGCAGCAACGTCATGCACAAGATGGAGGCCGGTTCGATCGGCGAACTGATCCGGGCCTGGGAGACGCTGCCGGCGCAAATGCGGCAGGCCGGCTCGCGCTAATTTTCTTGCCGGGCCGCGTTCCAAGACCAAGAATGCCGGCCTCGAACATCAATTGCCTGTCCATTTGATGCGCGCCGTATCCAATTTGCGTTGAAAAAGACGGCGCGGCGCCGGCAATGGGTTTCGCCGTGACCCGCATGCGTTATCTCTAAATTAAAGCTCGGGGATATGACCTCATGCCCGGCTTGGATTTCATAAAGGAGATCACGCCTGAACAATCGATCGCCAGCCGCGCCTTCCCCTGAAACCAGCGCCTTCGACAGCGAAGCAAGCTTCTTGTCGGCCATGGGGAACGCCAAACGGCTTCACATTCTGCATCTGTTGACCGAGGGGGAAGTGTCGGTGACCGTGCTGGCCGATGAGGTGGGATTGAGCCAATCTTCGACTTCCCAGCATCTGGCAATTCTTCGAGAACAGGGGCTCGTGCAGACGCGAAGGGCTGCCCAGACGATCTTTTATTCCCTTCAATCCGGTGCGGCCAAGACGATGCTCGATACGCTCGCCGACATCTTCGGATCGCACCGTCGCTCCCCAGCAGAACACGTCCGGGCCGGGCACCAGACAAAATGACGAAGCGTTGCTTTTGACACCCGAGATTGAGCTTCAATTCTGCTGAGCATGATCTTCAGGCAATCCGGATCCGCGCTCTGCCGACATGAACGCGGTTTCGCGTGGGATGATGGCGGCTTCAGCGTAAGCGCCGAGCTGAGACCTGCAGCGGTTTACCGACATGCCCCCTCGGACGCGTCGATCCCCGATGGACCTTTGATGTACGTCTCCTAGACCGCGGTATGATTACGCCTTCGTTGCGAATGGAGATAATCAACCCATCAGCAACGAAACGGTGAGGAAGCGATCATGGACGTATATGAGGCAGTCACAAGCCGACGGTCGGTGCGCGGATTCAAAGACAGGCCTGTGTCGAAAGAGATACTCGAGCGGGTGCTGTCGGCCGCGGCCTGGTCGCCGTCAGGATCGAACATCCAGCCTTGGAACACCTACGTGATGATCGGCGCGGCGCTGGCCGAGCTCAAGACAACAGCCGTCGAGCGCGTGGCCCACGGTGACCCCTGGGACAAGAGGCAGTACGAGATGTATCCGCAGGCGCTGAAGTCCCCTTACGGGGAGCGCCGGTCCGCCTTCGGCAAGGAGCGCTACAGCGCGCTCGGCATTGCACGCGAAGACTGGGAGGCGCGCCAGCGGGCAGCGATCGCCAACTGGAACTGCTTCGGCGCGCCAGCCGCCCTGTTCTGCTACATCGATCGTGACCTCGGCCCACCCCAATGGGCCGACGTCGGCATGTATCTGCAGACCGTCATGCTGCTGCTCCGCGCCGAAGGACTGCACAGTTGCCCGCAGATGGCGTGGTCGCAGGTTCGCGAGACGGTCGCGGAGGCCCTGTCACCCCCGGACGGGCTCATCCTCTTCTGCGGAATGTCGATCGGCTACGAGGATCCTGTGGTAAGATTTGCCCGTACGGGCCGCGCGCCGCTCGCCGAGACGGTCACTTTCGTCGGCGACTAGCTAGCTTGCGCTCAAGGACGAGAGACCCCTTCCATGCTTCCTGCGCAGGATACGTCCTTTATCATGCGCGATACTGGAGAACGCCATGACCACGCATAAAGTAGGCTATCTCATCGGCAGCCTCGCAAAGGGCTCGATCAATCGCAAGCTCGCCAAAGCGTTGGTGCGGTTCGCCCCGCCGGAACTTGAGATGTCGGAGATATCGTTCAAGGACCTGCCGCTCTACAGCTACGACTATGACGCCGACTACCCTCCGGCCGGCAAGGCATTCAAGGCGGCGATCGCGGCCGTCGACGCCGTCCTGTTCGTCACGCCCGAATACAATCGATCCATACCCGGCGGGCTGAAAAACGCCATCGACTGGGCGAGCCGCCCCTACGGCACCAACTCGTTTACGCGTAAGCCGTCAGCGGTGATCGGCACGTCGCCGGGCGCGATCGGCACGGCAGTCGCCCAGCAGAATTTACGCAGCGTGCTTAGTTTCTGCAATTCTCCCCAGATGAATGCCCCGGAAGCCTACATCCAGTTCACACCTGGGCTGATCACCGATGACGGCGAGGTCACGAACGAAACCACCGCCGAATTCCTTCGCAAGTTCATGCAGGACTTCCATGTTTTCATCGCCAGAGTTCGCTCGGTGCTGCCGAAAGACGCCTAGACGGCACTGGGATCCGGCCGCTCCCATATTGCAGCGGCCAGTTCCCGGTTTTCGAGTCTTTAAGCGAAGGCGTAAGAGCCGTCCGGCCGCTTCGGCACGCGCCGCTGCCAGTGGATATAACCTTCCTCCTCCATCGCCTTCTCGTCCATTTCGACGCCCCAGCCGGGCCGATCCGGGCGCAGCTCGAGATAGCCGTCCTTCGGCAGGTAGGGATCGACGACGTAACGGGTTTCCCCTTCCCGCTTCTCGATATCGTTGCCGCCATAGACATAGGCTTGCCCCTTCGGCAGCCGGTATTCGAGGATGCGAAAATTCTGCGCCGCAGCCGAAAAATGAACGTTGACGGCCGTCGCAAGCGGACCCATCGGATTGTGCGGTGCGACGCCGACGAAGAAGGCCTCGGCAAGGGTGGCAATGCGGCGCATTTCGCTGATGCCGCCGACGACACAGATATCCGGCTGGATCAGGTCGGCGCCCTTGACCTGCAGCAGCCGCAGGAACTCGTTTCTGTTGTAGAGCGACTCGCCTGTTGCCAGCGTGCAGTTGAGGCCCTGTTTCAGGTCGCCCCAGGCCTCGATATTCTCGGGCCGCAGCGGCTCCTCGAAAAACAGCGGGTCGTAGGGGGCAAGCGCATTGCCGAGCTGACGCGCTGCGACCGGCTCGAAAATCTTGGCATGGGCGTCGAAAGCGATCTCGTATTCGTCGTTGACCGTTTCGCGCAGCGAACGGAAATAATCCGCCGAGGCTTTGACGACATTGCCCCAGCGGTTGGAATGCATGTCGATCCGCCAGGGGCTGAGCTTGAAGGCGGTGAACCCCCAACCCTCCTTCAGGCGATCGAATTCGTCGCGGGCCGCCGGCGCATCGGGAGCGGTATAGACCCCGGCATAGACCTTGATGCGGTCACGCACTTCGCCGCCGAGCAGCTTGTAGACCGGGACGTTCGCCGCCTTGGCCGCGAGATCCCACAGGCAATGGTCGAGCGCGGAGATTGCCGCAAGGCCGAGCGCGCCCGGCGGGAACCGGCTTTGCTGGATCAGCAGATTGACCAGATACTCGACGCGTGTCGGGTCCTGGCCTGATATAAATCCGTAGAGGTATTCGAGCAGCGGCGGCAGCGCCTTGTCGGGGCCGTGATTGTAGCACTCGCCCCAGCCCGTCAGCCCGTCATCGGTATCGAGCGCGACGATCACGCGCGGACGGTCCTTGTCGCGGGTCATGAAAACCCGCATGCGGTCGATCTTCATCATTCTGTCCTTCTAGCGATTGAAATAGCTGCGGCGCGCCACGCGCGTCTGCACGTAGACATGTTCGTTGCTGGTTCCGGGATTGTAGGCGCCGGCGGCCTGCGGCACCGAGACATTGCCGCTGCTCGGAAAGCGCGCGACGAAAGCCTCGTCGATATCGCAGCCAAGACCCGGGCCATCGGGGACGGCGATCAAGCCGTCAACCTGTTGCGGATGCGGCACGATCGTCTGGCAGCGGCCGTCCCAGTCGTCGTCGAGGCGCTCGAGGATGAGGCCGTTCGGGATGGCGGCCAGCAGATGCAAGGCCGCATATTCCGCCACCGGCCCGAGTGAACCCGAATGCGGCGCCATCTGGATATGATGGGCTTCGGCCATGGCGGCGATCTTCTTCATCTGGGTGATGCCGCCGGCCCGGCCGGTATCCGGCTGGATCACGTCGACCAGTTCCTTCTCGATCAGCTCGCGCTCGCCGAAAATGGTTGCCGAGCGCTCACCGGCCGCAAGCGGCATATGCGCTGCGTCGCGGATCCGCCGGTAGCCGTCAATATTCTCCGGCGCGATTGGATCTTCCACCCACATCAATTCATAGGGTTCGAGCGCCCGCACCAGCCGGCATGCATCGGCAGGCGTCAGCCATGGCGGCCCATGCAGATCGATGGCTATATCCATGTCGTCGCCGACGGCATCGCGAAGTGCTGCGACCTTGCGAACGGGATCTGCGACACCACCGCACTTGATCGCCTTTATGCCGCGTTCCTTAAGGGCAAGCGCGCGCTCCGGCGTATTCGCGTGCGAATAGATCGGGATCCGGTCGCGCACCTTACCGCCGAGCAGCATCCAGACCGGCACGCCGAGCGCCTTGCCCTTGATGTCCCAGAGCGCCATGTCGATGCCGGTCATCGCACCGCCCCCGACAGTCCCCAGCATGCCATGGCCCATCATGGCGATATGCATCTTCTGCCACAGCCGTTCGATATGGGCCGGATCTTCACCGATCAGCAGTGGCGCGAGATCATGGATCGCCGTCTCGACGACCCGGGGCCAGCCCGAGCATTCACCGATGCCGGTGATGCCCTCGTCGGTATCGATCTTCAGAAACAGCCAGTTTCTGGTGCCGCCGAACTGCTTGGAGGTGCCGGCACCCGAGAGTTGGTCGGCAGCCCAATTCTCGGGGTCAGGCTGACCGACATGCATGAGAAAGGTGCGGATTCCGGTAATTTTCATCTCTGAGAACTTCCATTCTTCAGATTATTTGGCTTCAGATTGTCTGGCTTCAGAATATCTGGCGCGACGTAGCGGAAACGCCTGGAATGATCGCGGTCGCGCGGATCGGGACGTGGGATCGCCGATATCAGCGCCTGCGTGTAGGCGTGCTCGGGGGTGCGGCAGACCTGTTCCGCCTCGCCGATTTCGACCAACTGGCCTTTGTACATGACGCCGACACGGTCGCACATGTAGCGGATGACGCCGATGTCGTGGCTGATGAAGATATAGGCGAGGCCGAGTTCGTCCTGCAGGCGCATGAGTAGGTCAAGCACCTGCGAGCGCACCGAGACGTCGAGCGCCGAGGTTGCCTCGTCGGCAACGATGACGCGCGGATTGAGCGTGATGGCGCGGGCAATGCCGATCCGCTGGCGCTGACCGCCGGAGAATGCGTGCGGGTAGCGTTCACGCGCCCTCGGATCGAGGCCCACCTGCTCCATGAGATGGCAAACCCGCTCGTCCAGCGCCCGCCCCTTGGCGACGCCGTTGACGAGCAGCGGCTCGCCGATGATCTGGGAGACGGTCATGCGTGGGTTGAGGGAGCCGAAAGGATCCTGGAACACCATTCGCAATTCCCGCCGTGCGGCGGCCAGCGTCTGACCTTTCGCCGTTGCCAGATCGATGATGTTGCCGTCGGCGCGGCGGTAAAGGATTTCGCCGGCAGTCGGATCAATCAGCCGCATGATCGAGCGGCCCATCGTCGTCTTGCCGGATCCGCTCTCGCCGACGATGCCGAGCGTTTCGCCCGGCAGAAGCGAAATGGAGACATCGTCGAGCGCTTTGACTTCACCGAAATCCATCGAGACATTGCGGAGTTCGAGGATCGGTGCTGCAGTCCTGTCGAGCGGCGCGCGCGCCAGACGGATTTCGGCCTTCTGCTCCAACTTCAGCACCGAGCCGATGAGCATGCGGGTATAATCGTCTTGCGGGGAATGAAAGATCTGCTCGACCGGTGCATATTCCTTGGCGACGCCGTTGTGCATCACCAGCACGTCGTCGGCGATCTGCGCCACGACGCCCATGTCATGGGTGATGAACAGAACGGCCATTCCGTTGGCCTTCTGCAGCCGGGCGATCAGGTCGAGAATCTCGGCCTGTGTCGTCACGTCGAGGGCCGTGGTCGGCTCGTCGGCGATCAGCAGCTGCGGTTTGCAGGCGAGCGCCATGGCGATCATCGCCCGCTGGCGCATGCCGCCGGAATATTGGAAGGCATATCGATCCAGGGCTTTCTCCGGTGAGGGAATTTCGACCTGCTTGAGCAGCGATATGGCTTCAGCCCGCGCCTCTGCCTTGCTCATCCTGGTGTGCAGGCGAAGCGCCTCGACGATCTGGTTGCCGACCGTGTGGATCGGCGACAGCGACGACATCGGCTCTTGGAAGATCATCGCGATGTCGCGGCCGCGGATCGCCCGGATCTGGCGCCCGCGCGGATTGAGGCTGGTCAGATTGGTCGAGCCGCCGTTCTGATCGTTCAATATGATCGATCCGGCCGCAATGCGGCCGGGCGCGTCGACGATCTGCAGGATCGAACGCGCCGTCACCGACTTGCCGGATCCGCTTTCTCCGACGACACAGAGCGTCTTGCCCGGTTCGATCGAGAAAGACAGATCGCTGACGGCGCGAAAGACGCCGGTGCGCAGAGGGAATTCGACGGTCAGGTTTTTCACCTGGAGCAACGGCCTGCCGGCAATGGGAACGATATCGGTCATGCCGGCCTCATTTGTTGTAGGGATCGGCTGCATCGCGCAGGCCGTCGCCGAGAAGGTTGAGCGCCATCACGGCAACCACGACGGCGCAGCCCGGCATGAAAAGCCAAGGTGCGGTGGCGATCGAGCGAATGTTCTGGGCCTCGCGCAGCAGCACGCCCCAGGAGATGGTCGGCGGCTGCAGCCCGAGCCCCAAGAAGGAGAGAGAGGTTTCGGCAAGGATCATCGCCGGCACCGCGAGCGTGATCGACGCGATGATGTGGCTGGCAAAGCTCGGCAGCATATGGCGAAAGATGATGCGTCCTTCGCGAACGCCGTCCAGCCTGGCGGCGGCGACGAATTCCTCGGTGCGCAGGGACAGGAAACGGCCGCGGACGACGCGGGCGAGCTGCGCCCAGCCGGTCAGCGACAGGATGATCGTAATCATCATATATTGCAGCGTCGCCGGCCAGTCCTGAGGCAGCGCCGCGGCCATGGCGAGCCAGATCGGGATCGTCGGCAGTGACAGCACGAAATCGATCACGCGCTGCATGAAGAAATCGATGCGGCCGCCGTAATATCCCGAGATGCCGCCAATCACGATGCCGAGCATCAACGACAGAAAGACGCCGACAAGGCCGATCGACAACGAAATCTGCGAACCCTGTATCGTTCGGCTGAAGACATCGCGTCCAAGCCGGTCGGCGCCGAAGAGAAGCAGCGGCGTCGTCTTGTCGGGCGAAGCGATCAGATGGATGTTGGTATTGAAGAGGCCAAACACCGAATATTCATAGCCACGTCCGAAGAACTGGACGTCGACACGCTTCGTCGTGTCTTCCTTGAAGATGGCGGCCAGCGTTTCCGGATCGCGGGTCAGCTTCATCGGATAATAATGCGGGCCGAAGGAGAAGCCGTTCTGCGTATCGATCAGGTGCAATCTCTGCGGCGGGTGAAAGGTCGCCCGCGCATTTTGCAGATACGGATCGTTGATGGCGAAGAAGCCGGGAACCAGGGCAACGATATACATCATCACGGTGACGACGAGCGCCACCATGGCCAGCCGGTGCCGGCGGAAAGCCCACCAGATGAGCTGCCATTGCGATGCGACCGCGGCGCGATCCGGCTGAATATTTGTAACGGCAATGTCAGCCATGGGAGGCTCCTATTCCAACCGGATGCGGGGATCGACCAGCGCAAGCAGGATATCGCTGATCAGAGAGCCTATCAGCGTCAGCGCGCAGATCAGCAGAACGAAGGCACCCGCCAGATACATGTCCTGGGCCATCAGCGCTTGCAGCAGCAGGGGGGCAGCCGTCGGCAGATTGAGGACGATGGCGACGACGACCGAGCCGGAGATGAGGTTGGGCAGCAGCCAGGCAATCGTCGAGATGAACGGATTAAGCGCGATCATCAACGGATATTTCATCAGCAGCCGGAATTCCGACAGCCCTTTTGCCCGTGCCGTGGTCACGTAAGGCTTCGGCAGTTCGTCGAGCATGTTCGCGCGCATGACGCGGATGAGGCTCGCCGTCGAAGAAACGGCAAGAATGATGACCGGAAGCCAGAGATGCGAGAAGAGATCGACCATCTTGGCGAAGCTCCAGGATGCGTTCTCGTAT
Organism: Rhizobium leguminosarum bv. trifolii WSM2297; assembly: GCF_000271845.1. Next base: position 1,694,546 of record NZ_JH719393.1, read on the forward strand.
TCCGGCGAAAACAGCCCTCCGACATCCTGTCCGAATTCGACCGCCGCGACATACATCAGCACCAGCGCCAGCAGGAAGGACGGAACGGCAAGGCCGAAGAAGGTGAAGGCTGTGAAGAAATAGTCGCCGATCGAATATTTTCGCACGGCCGAATAGACGCCGATCGGCAGTGCGATCGCCCAGGTGGCGATCAATGTCGACAGAGCCAGAACGAGGGTCAGCGCCATGCGCTCCCAGATCAGGTCGGAGACGGGCTGCTGCCACTCGAAGGAAATACCGAAATCGCCACGCGAGAGGATGCCCCAGATCCATTTGAAATATTGGACGAGCATTGGATCACCGAGGCCGAAACGCTCGCGCAATTGCGCCGCGGTGTTCTGATCAACGATCTCGTTGGAGGCCGCCAGCGTCGCGATATAGGTGGTGACATAATCGCCCGGCGGCAGCTGGATCAGCACGAAAGCAAGGAAGCTGACGGCAAAAAGCGATGGAATCATCCACAGCAAGCGTTTGGCGATGAAGACCAGCATGAGGCGCCTCTTGCATTGAACACCGCCTTCCGGGCCTTGCCGGCTGTCAAGGCCGGCAAGGCATCTCGGAGGGCGAACTGAAGAAAGCGCCGTACCGTCGGGCACGGCGCCAGAGATCCAAATCAGCTCGTGAAGGTGAATTGCTGCGGCAGCGCCGGCCCCGGATTGGGCCAAGACCAGCTATCCGGTTGCTTTTCGGGAACATTGCGCAGGTTGTTGCGAATGATGCCGAAGCCGCCGACCGCAAGGCAAAGGCCGACAGTCTCGAATTCCTCCGCGGCGATATCGAAGATCTGCTTCATGACCGCACCGCGCTTGTCGAGATCAGCCGTCGAACGCGCTTCGTCGAAGAGCTTCATGCGCTTCTTCTGGCTTTCCGGGGGTTCTTCGCCGCGTGCACCGTTGGAGGTGTACCATAGCGTCCACGGAATGGCGTAGCGCGATCCCTGCGGATGGAAGGCGAAGAAATCGCGCGGGTCGAGCATCGGATCGAGACCGCCGGGGCCTGGCCACACCTGCGCATCATGGGCGTTGTCGTCGCCGCGGGTGTAATAGAGCGCCCGTTCGATTGTGTTGACCTTCATATCGATGCCGATCTGAGCCCAATGCGTCTTGACCAGTTCGAGCGCGTCGACAAGGTCGGGATAGAGCGTCGGAATGACGTCGATCGAGAAGAACACCTTCTGGCCGTCCGGCCGGAGGCGGAAACCGTCGCCGCCTTTCTTGTAGCCGGCCTGATCGAGCATGGCGCCTGCCTTGTCGGCGTCATATTCGGTGAATTGGCGCGCGTACTTCTCGTGGTACCAGGGATGGGTCGGACGGGGTCCGGCCTGGTAGGGCTCGCTCTGCCCGAAATAGACGATATCGATGAGCTCCGGGCGGTTGATGCCGATCGACAACGCCTGCCGGAACGATTTATCCGCAAACATCTTGCGCATGGCAGGATCTTTGTGGGTGATATTGAAGTAGATCTGGCACTGTTGCGAAGCCGAAGGCACGAGCGTCAGCAGTCGATAGTCGCCTTTCTGCATGTTCTGAGACAGCGTCGGCTTATTGGCGAGCACGCTGATGTGACGCTCCTGGATATCGATCTTACCGGAGATGACGTTCAGCATCAGCGATTCGACGTCCTGCGAGATGCCGAAATTGATCTCATCGATATAGGGAAGCTGATTGCCCTCGGTATCGACCTGCCAGAAATAAGGATTACGGGCCATGACGACACGCGTCGCACCGCCGGCATAGGGCTCCTTGACCACCCATGGATCGAGCGTCGGCTTGTCGACATTGCCCCACCGCGACGGGATCTCGATGTCACCGCAACGGCTGCGGAACAGCTCCGTCCAGCTGGTGACGCCGGCCTTCTTCGCATCGGCTTCGATATTGGGATTATATTTCGGCAGGAACTGGCTGCAATAATGCTTCGGAAAGAGCGTCGGATGCTGACCAAGCGGGGTGGCGAGGTTTTCCAGGTAAAGCGCGTTGGCCGCAGCAAAGGTGAACTTCACTGTATAGTCGTCGACCTTTTCGACGGTGACCGGCTTGCCGGCAACAGCAAGCTGGGCCGGTGTCGCGCTGTAGAGTTCGGTGTTCTTGACGCAGTCTTCGATCGCAAAAACGACGTCATCCGCCGTAAAGGGACGACCGTCGGACCAGCGTACGCCTTCGATGAGATGGAAGGTGAATTGCGTTGCGTCGTCGCTGACTTCCCAGCGTTCGGCAAGATTCGGCTCCACAGCGGTAAATTCGAGGTTCCAGCGCACCAGGCTCTGGTTGCCCACCATGCGCAGAATGCCGTTATGGTCGGATGAACCGCGAAGGCCGCGGCGCAGGGAACCGCCATAGGTGCCGACTTTCTCGAACGGCTTGACGACCATCGGCTTCTTCGGCAGGCGCTCGGCGAGCGGCGGCAGTTTTCCGTCTTTCACAAGCTGTGCAAGTGCCGGGGCTTCACCGCCTGCGGCAGCGGATACGCGACCGGCGACGGATAGCGCTGCTACACCGGCCATGCCGCCAAGCACGGCCCGGCGGGTAACGCCACGCGACAGTATTTCATTAGGCATCGAGTTCCTCCGTTTTTATGCCGGCGCAGCGTTTGGACCGGCGGATGCGGCGGGCTCCCGACCCGCCGCTCGCGCCCTCCTCGGCGCTAGGACCGAACCATAGACACGTTCCCAAATGATTACAAGAGTTGACAGATAATTACAAATTTTGTAGCGATGCAACAACGAGGCCGGGAGGGCCTTCCCAGAAAACAAGGCTAATGCGAATAAGACGCGACGATCTGTCAGAAGCTGTACGTTGCTCTGGCGAATATTAATTGGCGACAGCGAGCGCCCACAGCGTTCAGAGAAAAGGACGATCATGACATTCGCAGTCGACGCCGTTTCGAACAGAGCCGCAACGCGCTTCAGCGACATCATCTATGAGAAGATCGTTGGGATGATCGCCGACGGCAACTTTCCGGTGAACGAACGGCTGCCTTCGGAGACGAAGCTCGCTGCTGATTTCGGCGCATCGAGGCCCGTCGTGCGCGAAGCGCTCGAACGCTTGAGAGCCGATGGTCTGGTCGTTTCGCGCAAGGGGTCCGGCTCCTATGTCAGGCAGAGGCCGGATTCGTCGATGCTGAAAATGGTGCCGGTCGGATCGCTCGCCGATGTCCAACGGTTTTTCGAATTCCGCGCCGGTCTCGAAGCCGAGGCCGCGGAGCTTGCCGCGCGAAACTGGCAGGCGGAGGACAGGGACCGGATAACGGCGGCGCTTGTTGCGATCGAGCAATGCCTGCGCAACGGAGAGCTTGGCGCCGAGGAGGACCAGGCTCTGCATGATGCAATCGCCATGGCGACCGGTAACCAGTTCCACATCACCGTACGCGAATGGTTCAGGCCGCATTTCGCCATCGGGCATTCCGTGACGCGAAGCTTGAGCCTGAAACGGACGCTGGAACAGATCCGCAGCGTCCAGGACGAGCACGCGGTGATCGTTGAGGCGATCTTCGCACGGCGGGAAACCGAAGCGCACGATGCGATGAAGAAACACATACTGAATGCTCGCGCCCGCATGTTCCAGGGCGTTTGAGTAGGAATGGGAGGAAGACGATGAAACGGATCGCTGTGACGGGGGCTGCCGGACGTGTCGGAACGCTGCTGCGACCACTCCTTCGCGCTGATGTCGAACAGGTCAGCCTGATCGATCTGCAGGAGCCCGCCGGGCTTAGCGAAAACGAGACGTTCGTCAGGGCCGACCTGACAAAGCTCGACGAGGCAACGGCTGCGCTGAAGGATATCGACGGCGTCGTTCATCTCGCTGGCATCGCAAGCGGCATCGACATGAACGCCATCCTGCACGCAAATGTGCTTGGAACCTATAATCTCTACGAAGCGGCGCGGACAAACAGGGTCCAGCGGGTCGTCTATGCATCGAGCAACCATGCGACCGGTTTCTATCCTCGTGGCCAAATCATATCGCCGCTCGTTCCCATGCGCCCCGACAGCCCGTACGGGCTCTCCAAATGCTGGGGCGAACTGGTGGCGGGGCTTTACTACGACACGACGGGCATTCGCTCCCTTTCCATCCGCATCGGCAATGCCGGCACCTATCCCAACAGTGAGCGATCGGTTGCGATCTGGATCAGCCCGCGGGATCTGGCGCAGCTTGTGCGGATCGGGCTGTCCCATCCGCTGATTGCCGCGACAGTCGTCTATGGCGTTTCAGATACCGACGAGAAATGGTGGGACAATGATCTGGCGACGAGGCTCGGCTACCGGCCACAGGACCGGCCGCGCGACCACGCCCGCATCGAACAGGGGTCCGAAGGGCCGGTCGCGCTGGCGTTCCAGGGTGGTGGGTTCTGCGAGATCAATCACGACGGAACCGTCCGCATGCGTGACGCCGAAGGTTTGGCCAAGAGCCTGGAGGCGGCCGAATGACGGCGCCTAAAATCATCCGGCCGGATGTCCGTTCGGTGATCCAGCAGCCACTGACGGTCGGTGAATCACCGGTATGGGACGATGAGACCGGCACCCTATGGCTGGTCGATATTCTGGCACCGGCGCTTGTGCGGCTTTCGGCCACAGGACAGATCGATCGCTTCGACATGCCGGCCGCAATCGGCTGTCTCGGGCTTTGCCGCGATCACAGGATCGCCGTGGCGCTTCAGACGGGCGTCCATCTTTTCGATCCCCTCTCTGGTGATATCGAATTTCTGTGCGATCCGGTTGGGCGTGATTTCAACGGCCGCCTCAACGACGGCAAGGTCGGCCCCGACGGGCACTTCTGGATCGGCTCGATTAGCGAGGCCAAGCCGCAGACCGATGAGGCAGCACTTTACCGCGTGGGGGCAGATGGCAGCACGCGGACCGTTGCAACAGGACTGACGAGCTCCAACGGCCTTGCCTGGTCGCCGGACGGCCGGCGGATGTATCACTCCGACAGCCGTCAATGTTTCCTGCAGGCATTCGACTTTGAACCCGATACGGGTGATTTGGGCGACGGCCGCCGGCTTCGCAGCTTCACGGAAGAGGACGGGCGACCGGACGGAGCGGCGGTCGATCGTGACGGCTTTTACTGGAGCGCCGGCGTTTCGGCCGGTCGCCTCAACCGCATGTCGAGCGAAGGCGAAATCGTCGAGATCTACGTTCTGCCCGTCCCGGCACCGACGATGCCCTGTTTCGGAGGACCGGATCTCAGGACCCTCTTCATCACCAGCCTGTCGACGGACCGCACCGGACGTTTCGAAGCAGGCACGGTCATCGCCTTCGATGTGGATGCGGAGGGCTTGGCGCCCTTCCGCTTCGGATGACGATCATTTTGATGGAAGCTAACGGGGAAGAAAAATGAGCATCGCGATCATGCGAAAGGCGCTCACGGGCGTTTCGGGGGTTCCCGTCACGGCCTATGACGGTAATGGCGAAGTCGAACCGCAGACGACGGCGAAGGTCTATGCGCGAGTAGCGGCGGCGGGCATTCACAACATCGTCGCTGCCGGCAATACCGGGGAATTCTATGCGCTGACGCCACAGGAAATCCGCATCGTTCACGAGGCGGCGGTATCGGGCGTTAACGGCCGGGCGCCAGTGACGGCGGCGATCGGCCGGTCGCTGCGCGAGGCGATCGGCATGGCGAGGGATGCGGCGGCGATCGGCGCATCCGCCGTCATGTCGCACCAGCCCGTCGATCCTTTCGCAGCACCTTCGGCCCAGATCGATTATTTCTGCAATCTCGCCGATGCTTCCACCCTGCCGCTGATCGCCTACGTCAGAGCCGAGGGTTTCGGTGTCGACGATATCGTCCGTCTCGCCAACCACGGCAATATTGCAGGAATCAAATTTGCCACGACCGATCTGATGCTGCTGTCGCGCGCGATTCCCGCTGCCGATCCGGCCGGCGCGCTGTTCGTCTGCGGCCTGGCGGAAAGCTGGGCGTCGACATTCACCGCGGCCGGCGCGCGCGGTTTCACCTCCGGCCTCGTCAATGTCGCACCGCAACTGTCGCTTGCCGTTCACGCTGCGCTCGAAAAAGGCGATTTCGCCGCGGCGCGCGTAATCGTCAACAAGCTCGAACCCTTCGAGCGGATGCGGACGAAGTTCCGCAATGGCGCCAACGTCACTGTCGTCAAGGAGGCCGTCACCTATTCCGGCCTCGATGTCGGCCCGGTGCGAGTGCCGGGATTGCCGCTGCTCGACCGGCATGATCGCGAAGAACTTCATCGACTGCTTCAAGGCTGGGAGGCCGAGGGCAGCATTCAAGCTAATCCGGACCGGCGGCAGTCTGCCGAAGCAGCCGGCTGAGTTCGACATTATTTTTTGAAAACAACAGGATTGGGAGGTCTAGAGATGCTGAAACAGCTACTGACAACGATCGCAATTACCGGGGCACTGATGACGACGCAGCCTGCCTGGGCGGCATCGCCGCCCAATATGCTGGTGATCGGCACCAATCTCACCGGCATCCGGACGCTTGATCCGGCCCAGAACAATGCCCGCACGGTTTCGGAGGTGATCTCGAACCTCTACGACAACCTCGTGCAGCTGTCGCCGGACGATCTTAAAACGCTGAAGCCGATGCTTGCCACCGCATGGAGTGTCTCGGACGATGGCAAGATCATCACCCTGACCTTGCGCGACGACGCCGTCTTCCAGAGCGGCAACAAGGTGACCGCCGAGGATGCGGCCTGGTCGATCCAGCGCGTCATCAAGATGGGACAAGTCGGCTCCACCGACGTCGCACTCTGGGGCTACAAGCCTGACAACGTCGAAAAACTGGTTCGGGCAAAGGACGAACATACGCTCGAGATCGAGCTGCCGCAGACCGTGAACACCGACCTGGTGCTCTATTCGCTGGCCGGCTCGTCGATCGGCATCGTCGACAAGAAGACGGTACTGTCGCATGAAGCGAACGGTGATTTCGGCGGCGCCTGGCTTTCGGCCAATTCCGCTGGCAGCGGACCATTCAGCCTGGCGCAATGGCGGCCGAACGATGTAGCAATCTTCAATGCACAGCCGAAATATTGGGGCGGCAAGCCGGCCATGGCCCGCGTCGTTGCCCGCCACATCCCGGAATCCGGCAATCTCCGGCTGCAGCTCGAAGCCGGCGACGTCGATGTCGGCCAGTATGTGGCAAGCGGCGATCTCGATGCGCTGTCCACCAACAAGGATATGGTGATCGACAATGTCCCGGGTCTCGGCTTCTATTACATCGCCCTCAATCAGAAGGACCCGGATCTGCAGAAGCCGAAGGTTCGCGAGGCCTTCCAGCACGCATTCGACTGGAAGGCGATCTCCGGCAATATCATGCGCTATACCGGCTTTCCCTGGCAGTCGATGATCCCGCGCGGCATGATCGGCGCTCCCGATGAGGCTGCCGTCCGCTATGATTACGATCCCGCCAAGGCCAAGCAGCTGCTGGCGGAGGCCGGATATCCCAACGGCCTGAAGAAAGTCCTCAATCCCTCGGGGGCGCCAACCCTGCCCTTCGCCGAAGCGCTGCAGGCGAGCGCGCGGGCCGCCGGTTTCGATCTCGATCTGGTTCCGGGCGAATTCACCCCCGCTTTCCGCGAGCGCAAATTCGAAGTGCTGCTCGGCAATTCCGGCGCCCGCCTGCCCGATCCCTTCGCCGTCGCCACCCAATATGCCTTCAACCCCGACAATAGCGACGAGGCGCGCCTCGGCAGCTATTATCTTTGGCGCACGGGCATGAAGGTGGACGACCTCAACACACTCATCGATCAATCGATGAGGGAGCGCGACACGCAAAAGCGCACCGACATCTTCAAGAAGATGGACGGGATCTATGCCGGCATGGCTTCGCCGCTCGTCATCTTCTTCCAGCGAACCGACCCCTATGTCATGCGCGCAAACGTGAAGGGCTATCACGGGCACACGACATGGTCGACGCGCTGGCATGACGTGACCAAGGAGTAGAGCGCGTGGCGAGCGCCGATCTGACATCGAAGCAGGAGGTGAGCCGCCGCTCAACGGCGGGCGGGTTCACCGAGGCGGCCCCGCACCCGGCACTCAGCCTGCTGCGGCGCCTGGCGGGACGCCTAGTGGCTGTCGTCACGACGCTGCTTGGCCTGCTTTTCCTGACCTTCTCGATGGGCCGTCTGCTGCCTGCCGACCCGGTGCTTGCCATCACCGGGGCGGAGGTCAGCAAGGAGGTTTATGACCGGGTCTATAACGAGCTTGGGCTCGGGCAACCGATCTGGATGCAGTTTCTCTCCTATGTCGGAAAGATCGCCACAGGCAATCTCGGCACATCGGCGACCACGGGCCAGCCGATCCTCACCGATCTGATGACGATCTTTCCGGCGACGATCGAGCTTGCGATCATCGCCATGATCATCGGCGCCATGATCGGTATTCCCTTAGGCGTCACGGCTGCCGTCAGGCGCGGAACGATCATCGATCACATCGCCCGGATCGTGGCGCTTGCCGGCCACTCCATCCCGATCTTCTGGACCGGGCTGATGGCGCTCTTCGTTTTCTACGCCAAGCTGAAGCTGGTCGGCGCATCGGGCCGGGTCGACGTCTTCTACGAAGGCCTCGTCACGCCAATGACCGGCTTTCTGTTGATCGACGCGGCGATACAGCAGCAATGGGACGTATTCCACAACGCTCTCGGCCACATCATCCTGCCAGCTGCGATCCTCGGCTATTATTCCGTCGCCTATATCAGCCGCATGTCGCGAAGCTTCATGCTGGAACAGCTCAGCCAGGAATACATCATCACCGCACGGGCAAAGGGGCTCGGCACCCGCAAGGTCGTCTGGCGCCATGCCTTCCGGAACATTCGCGTGCAGCTGCTGACAATCCTCGCGCTGACCTTCGGCGGGCTGCTCGAGGGCGCGGTGCTGATCGAGACGGTCTTCGGCTGGCCAGGACTCGGCCAGTATCTCACCCGCGGGCTGCAGATGAACGACATGAACGTGGTGATGGGTTCGGTGCTGACGATCGGCGCCGTCTTCCTGACCATCAACATCGTGTCGGACTTCCTCTATCGCATTCTTGATCCGAGGACACGGTGACGCCATGACGATCTCTACCGAAGACGCAGACAGCGCCCACATCGGCGGCCTCCGCAAATGGCTGCTGGCGCCGGAGCCTCAGGGCTGGTTTCAGTCGACGACGCAGCAGATCCACCAGGGCTGGCTGAAATTCAGCCTGCACCCGCTTGGCCTTGCCGGCCTCGTCGTCATCGTGCTCTTGATCGTCGTGGCGACGGCAGCCCCTCTGCTCACCAGCTACGATCCGATCGTGCAGGATATGGCCGGGCGGCTTGCGCCCCCCTCGGCGGCTCATCTTCTCGGCACCGACAATTTCGGCCGCGATGTCTTTGCGCGGGTGATCTACGGCGCCCGCACGACGCTCTACATCATCATGCTCGTCACGATCATCGTTGCACCGCTCGGCCTGCTGATCGGCACGGTCTCTGGCTATTTCGGCGGCATCGTCGACGAAATTCTGATGCGCATCACTGATATTTTCCTCTCCTTCCCCGGCCTGGTGCTGGCGCTCGGTTTCGCCGCAGCCCTCGGCCCCGGCATCACCAATGCGATCATCGCCATTTCGCTGACGGCCTGGCCGCCGATCGCGCGGCTGGCGCGCGCCGAGACGCTCAGTCTGCGCAAGGTCGACTATATCGCCGCTGTGCGCCTGCAGGGCGCGACACCGATCGCGATCATCACCCGCCACATCCTGCCGATGTGCATTCCTTCGGTGATCGTCCGCGTCACGCTCAACATGTCCGGAATCATTATCACCGCCGCCGGCCTTGGCTTTCTCGGCCTCGGCGCCCAGCCGCCCTGGCCGGAATGGGGCTCGATGGCCGCCAGCGGCCGCGAGTTCATGCTCGACAGCCCCTGGGTGATTGCAGCACCCGGCATCGCCATCGCACTCGTCAGCCTCGCCTTCAATCTCGTCGGCGATGCGCTGCGCGACGTGCTCGACCCGAGAGGTTCGGAATGACAGAGCCCCTGATCGATATCCGCAACCTCGAAATCGCCTATGGCGGCGGCCACATGCGCGCGGTGCGCGGCGTGAGTTTTACGCTCGGACAGGAAAAGCTCGGCATCGTCGGCGAATCCGGGTCAGGAAAATCGACCGTCGGCCGCGCGATCATGAAGCTGCTGCCGCCAACCGCAAAGGTCAGCGCCGAACAGATGCGCTTTCGCGACGTCGACCTCATCAAAGCAAGCGAACGAAAGATGATGACGATCCGGGGACGGCGGATCGGGCTGATCCTGCAGGACCCGAAATATTCGCTCAATCCCGTCATGCGGATCGGCGAACAAATCGCCGAGACTTACCGCTTCCATCATCCCAAGGTTAGCGCCAAACAGATCTACGGCCAGGCGCTCGACATGCTCGAAGCCGTGCAGATCCGCGATCCCGAGCGTGTTGCCCGCCTTTATCCGCACGAAATATCGGGCGGGATGGGCCAGCGCGTCATGATCGCCATGATGCTGATCGCCGAACCCGAAGTGCTGATCGCCGACGAGCCGACCTCCGCGCTCGACGTGACGGTCAGGCTCGAAATCCTGGCGCTGCTCGACGAACTCGTTTCACGCCGCAATCTTGGCCTGATCTTCATCAGCCACGACCTCAATCTGATCCGCAATTTCTGCGATCGCGTCCTCATCATGTATGCCGGCCGCGTCGTGGAGGTGCTCGAGGCGCGCGATCTGGACAAGGCGAAACACCCTTATACGCAGGGGCTTTTGGCGTCCCTGCCGACGATCGAGAATCCTCCTGCCCGGCTGCCGATCCTGAAGCGGGATCCCGCCTGGCTTGACGACCTCGCAGCGGAGGTGCGGCGATGATCCGGATAGACAATCTCACCATTCGTTTCGGACACGGCCAGCGGCCCGTCGTCAGAGATGTAAACCTCACAGTCGAGAGGGGAACGGCGTTCGGCCTGGTCGGCGAATCCGGCTGCGGCAAGTCCACCGTTCTCAGAGCCCTCTCCGGCCTCAACGCAAATTATGATGGCAACATCGAACTCCAGGGCGAGACGCTGGACCGGCAGCGCAGCCGGCCGTTCTTCCGCCGGGTGCAGATGGTGTTCCAGGACCCTTATGGATCGCTCCACCCCCGCAAGACCATCCGCTCGCAGCTGAAGGAACCGCTGCGCAACCAGGGGCTTGATACCAATTCCGTCGACGTCAACGCGGTGCTCCGATCGGTCGGCCTCGATCCGGCGCTGAGCTATAGATTTCCGCATCAGCTTTCCGGCGGGCAGCGCCAGCGTGTGGCAATCGCCCGCGCCCTGATGCTGAACCCGGACGTGCTGCTTCTCGACGAACCGACATCGGCGCTCGACGTTTCCGTCCAGGCCGAGATCCTCAATCTGCTGCAGGATCTGCGCGCCGAGCGCGGCCTCACCTATCTCCTGGTCAGCCACGATCTCGCCGTCGTCTCCCACATGTGCAGCCGCGTCGCCATCATGGAAGCCGGCGAGATCGTCGAACAGGTCGAAATCGAGGCATTGCGTAGAGGCGCGGTCGAACATCCCTATTCGCAACGGTTGTTGCGCGCGAGCCGGATGTACGGAAGGGCGTAACATCGATCGGTACGCCCTGCTGCTGCTTCAGCTAGTCACCGCAAGTGGGCGTCAATAGCGGAAATGATCGCTTCCCAATCGTTGGGATGAATTTCGTGGCCGCCGCCTTCGAGCCGAACAAGCTTCGCGCCCTTCACCGTTCGTGCCAGCAGTTCGCCATGCTCAACCGGATAAATCGGATCCGCCGTTCCGTGTATGACAAGGAGGGGTGCCGCCAGTTCAGCCAATTTTCCTTTCAAGCTCTGGCCGCCCCTCAGCATGAAATGATTGGTGGCACTGACGAAGTTTTTCGCCCGTTTGACGTCCCGTTCGACAAAGGCGCGCGCCCGCCCTTCGTCATAGCGATGCGCCACCCCGGCGATCATTCGGGTGTCTTCGACAAGGAATTCGATCACCTGGGCATTGTCTGCCCAGTCGACTGTCTCGCCCGTCGCCGCATGCGCCATGTAGGCATCAGTGGTATGCGGCAGCGCGCTTGTATCAATACCCACCGGCGTGGTGGACATCAGCGTCAGCGTCCTGACGCGCTCGGGATGCGAGAGCGCTGCGATCTGGGCGATCGTGCCACCCAGCGACATTCCAATCAGATGGACGCCGGCAATGCCGTAGCCCTCGAGTACCCTGATGGCGTCCGCAGCCATGTCGTCCATTGTGTAAGGCGGTTCCCCCGGCTCGTAGATCGTTGAACGTCCGGTGTCTCGATTGTCATAGCGAATGACATAATATTTCTGAGCGGCGAGCTTTTGGCAGAACTCGTCCGGCCACCAGAGCATCGACGCCATCGCGCCCATGATCAACAGGATCGGCTCGTGCGCGGGGTTGCCAAATGCCTGTGCGGCGATCTCGACGTCGTCAAACTTGATAATGCGTTCACTCACTTGGGGCGTCCTTTATTTGTATTGGGCGAAGCGGCGACCTTTCTCGCAAACATCACTCGACGTCCGCATGTTCCCCATGATGCGGCTAAGGCAGGCGTGCCGCATCGGGCATTTTGCGTAGGACAGGCTGAAAACTTTCGGAAGCAACGGCCGGCGGCGGGCACCCGCAAACCTCCATGCCCAGTGCTTTCAGATCGACACATCGCACCTCTGCCGACGATCGTGACGCATGGGATGACTATGTCCCCATCTCTGCTAATCTCGAATTCCATGTTTCGGAGGACTTTGTGTCGACATCCCTCAGAAAGTCCCTATTTTCAGGCCGTGCAGCAGAACTAGATGCGATGGAATCCGCGTTCCGGGATGTCTCCGGCGGGCGCCAGCGTTCTATTCTTCTCGGGGCGGAAGCTGGCGGCGGAAAGAGCCGGCTGGTCGAGGAGTTTACCGGCCGGCTCTCCGGCCGTGCCCTGATCCTGAAAGGCGGCTGCATCGAGCAGCGGGAATCGGCATTGCCCTATGCGCCGGTCACCGCCGTGCTGCATGAACTGGTTCAGCTGCGCGGCGCGCCCTCGTCGCGGTCACTCGTCGGCGCCGAAGGTGCACGCGAGCTCGCATGGCTTCTTCCCGAATTCGGCGAGACCTCTGAAAGATTCGATCCGGGCATCGCAAGAGCGCGGCTGTTCGAAGCGCTGCGAAAATTGTTTGAGGAACTGGCACGGGAGATGCCGCTCGTCGTGGTCGTGGAGGACATTCACTGGGCCGACCAGGCCACTTGCGATCTGCTTCGTTTCCTCACGACGCGGCTGAAGAAAACTCGGCTGATGCTGATCGTCACCTACCGACCCGAGGAGACCAGCGGCAGCAACGCACTGCGGACGACCATCGCCGACCTCTCGCTTTCGGAGGGAGCCGAGGTGTTGAGGCTTCCCCGCCTGAAGCGCGCCGAGGTCGCCACGCAGCTCGAGGGGCTGCTTGGGCGTCCGCCAACAGCTGCTGTCATCAATGAGGTCCATGCGCGGTGTTGCGGGATCCCGCTTTTCACCGAGGCGCTTATTGATGCGAGCGGAAGCGTGCGTACAGATTTTCCCGGCTCGCTCAACGACTACCTGCTGAAAGCGGTCAGGGAGATGCCGGCGTCGACAGCCGGCCTGTTGAAGGTGATGGCGCTTGGCGGCCCGCATATCACGCACACGCTGCTTCGCAGTGTGGAGAACAAGTCCGACCTTGAAGTGGCCGAGTTGCTGCGGCCCGCAATTTTGGCCGGGATCCTTGTGCCCGATGGTGACGGATATGCGTTCCGCCATGCGCTGATCCACGAGGCGGTGCGCAGTGACCTGATCGCCGGCGAAAGAATGGCCATCCATCGTGCCTATGCTGGGGTGCTCGAACGCGGCCCGGTTCCAAGCTACCGGGTTTGGCATTCCGCAGCACTCGCCCGCCACTGGCACGGCGCCGGCCAAGCCGAATCTTGCCTGCGGTGGGCCTGGCAATCTGCCGCGGAAGCCGCTGCCACCTTCGCCTATGAAGACCAGATGGAGATGCTGAAGCTCGTGCTGGCAACCTGGCCCGAGGTCGACAACGCGGCCGATTTGACCGGCGCGGGTCACTGCAGGGTGCTGGAACTCGCCGCCGATGCCGCTTGCTGGGCGGCAGAGGCGGAACAGGGTCTGGCTTTTGTCGAACGCGCACTTGCCGAAGTGGATGCAGAACGCGATGGCGAACAACTGGCAGCGCTTCTTCTGCAGCGCGCGGTGATGCGTCAGCACACGCTTATCCCAGGCGAAATCGCCGACCTGGAGAGAGCGCTTGATCATTCGGTCGATCCCACAAGGCTGCGCGCGGACGGACTGGGGCAGTTTTCCCGCGCGCTGATATTGCGGGGAGAATTCGACCGCGCCAAGCGCTTGGGCGAGGAACTGAAGGAGCTGTCGGAGAGGCTCGATGACGAGGAATACCGCATCGAGGCGCTGATTGTCGCGGCGTCGGTAGACATGGCTTCGAACAGTTCGCGGGTCGATGCCCTCTGGAGCGTGGCTAGGCGCGCGGAAAAGGCTTCCATCGGCCGGGTCGAGGTGCTGGCCGGTGCAGCCCTGCTTCAAGCCCTGCTCGAGAAAGGCGACTACGCTCAAGTCATCGAAGTCGGACCGGCAATTTTTGCCCGGACCGTCGAGCTCGGCCAGGCCCGGTATATCGGGGCGATCGTGGGGTCACCTCTGTGCCGCGCCCTGCTCGCCGTCGGCCGCGTTTCCGAAGCCATAGAGACATGCGAACGGATGGCGGCGTTGGATCCGCTACCGCTGGGGCTGGTACATGTTTTCGAATGCCAGGCGGAGATTGCCCTGGTCTTGGGGGATTCGGATCGCGTTGCCGCAGCGGCAAGCTCCTTGCGCGCCCTGCCGCCCGGCCCTCAGGTTGCGAACCGTATGGCCGCCAATCTTCTGAGATTCGATATCGAAAGCCGCGCGCTGGCGGGCGACATGGATCAGTCTGCGATGCTGATAAGATCCGCCTCGACCCAACTCGACAAGGAAGGAGGCATCTCGTGGCCGCTGCTGGCCTCGGCCATGCGTGCTGCTGTCGATACGAACCAGAAAGATGCCGCTCGCCAACTCGCCGACCTTGCCGTTCGGACCCCGTGCCGCAACGTCGTTGAGGAAGCCGAGAGGCTGGGCATCTCGGCCGAGTTCTCGCGCACGGCGGTTTCCGACCTCGATGCCTGGGAAGCGGTTGCCCAAAGCTGGGCTGATTTGAGCCAGCCCTTTCGGCAGGCATATGCCCTTCTGCAGGCCGGGAGCGCTGCGGTGAATGCCGGCAAGCGCGCCAGGGGTGCTGACCATTTCGGGCGAGGTGCGGACCTTGCCCAGTCGATCGGCGCTCGCCTCCTGTGCAATCAGATCGAGACGCTGGCGGCAAAGACCCGCATTGATCTGCGCGGCGGGAAAGACGGCGGCGTGCCGAAGGCGCCGCTTGGCTTGACGGATCGGGAATTCGAGGTGCTCAGGCTTGTCGCCGCTGGACAAAGCAATCGTCAGATCGCCGATAATCTGTTCATCTCGTCGAAAACGGCAAGCGTTCATGTCTCCAACATTTTGAGCAAACTCGCCGTCCCCAGCCGCGGTGCTGCGGCCGCCATGGCGCACCGGCTCCGGATGGTTGATCCGGCGTAGAGGTGCGCTTCAGGAGATTGTCTAGGTAGACCCTGCTGATATTTGCTCACAGGCATCCCATTCTTTCGTGGCCTAGGCATTTTGCCTGATGTGCTTGCGCGGCCTTACGTCGAGCATGGTGATATGGCGCCCCGAGCAGAGGGCCCGGGATTTCATCATCGGAGGACAAAATGCACGTCTCTTCCACCGCCTTGGCCGATACCCAATGCACGATCGATTCCTATGAAGGCTGTGCCGATGACTATAGCCGCATCGTTGATCCCTTTCCCGCGCCGAGCCTGGAGGCAGCCTTGCGTCAGGTCGCCATCGCCGCCGGCAAAGGCGGCCGGGTCCTTGAGATCGGATCAGGGCCTGGGTGGGATGCGGATTTCCTCGAGACACAGGGTGTTTTGGTAAGGCGAACCGATGCGACGCGGCGGTTTCTCGAGCTGCAGGCGGCGCGCGGCAAGGAAGGCGAACTCCTTAATCTCATCACCGATAACCTCGGCGGCCCTTACGATGCGGTGATTGCCCTCTGCGTTCTCATCCACGTGCCTCGCGACCAGACCGCCCAAGTCCTCGAAAAGATCGCCGCCGCGCTGCGCCCGGGAGGCGTCTTCCTGGTGACGATGCGGGATGGAGACGGGGAGACGAGCGGCGCCTACCATATGACCTACTGGCGCCGCGATGACTTCGCGCTGTGCATCCAGGCGGCCGGTCTGGATCTTGAATGGGACGCATACCGCATGAGCCGCAACGACGAAGCGTGGCACACCTTCTACGCCCGACGACCAGGATGACGCCCCGAGGCTGCTAGCAGGCGTACTCGATCAAAACGTAGGCGCCGGCCGCGCCTGCTATTTCCAGCTCGTGTAATCGGCGGCGGTGCAACCAAACGGCGCACGATCCTGAGCAAACCGCTTCTTGAGCTGTTCGCATCCCCATTCGTTTAACGGCGCCGGCATGAGGTTGTTAATGTCCATGCCAGGCGATTGAAATTGCGTCGGCGAGCTCGTGACGTACCACAGCCAGAAGCCGACCACACCGACGGCGATCAGAAGCAACGTGCCGAAGAAAAGCTGCAGCCGCCTCCAGATCGATATCGTCCTTTTGGCTTCTTCGATCAACACCGGCGCGCTCTGATCGCCGTCTTGTTGATGCGCCAGGGGTGCAAGAGCCGCGGTGCGCTCGGCTTCGGTCAGCTCTACGCGCTGCAGACGATCGTCGAGAAGCACTGGCAGGGCTGTATTGCCGTGCCTGACGGCCAGTCCGATCGCTTTGCCGTTGGCTTCACCGACGATCAGAGGTTCCTGTCCGCTCTTCATCCGCGTGTAAGCCGATCGCCCCGTTTTGTCGCTGGCGATCTTGTCATTGTAAGTGATGGAAAGGACGCCGCGCCTGCGGTCGAATGCGCTGATCTCGACCGGGACGGGAATCAGCCTGGCCGGCCGGCGTAATTGCCCCTTGACCCGCCAAATGCGGATACCGAGAAAAATCATACCCAGGCTCATGCCGCCGAGGAGGACCACGAACAGAGTGAGCGTGATGATCCTGTTCCAGAGCATGTCGAGACCCAGGCTCATTGTCGCGAGTTCTGGATGATCGGCGGAAATCACAAGATCGGTTTCATAATCGCCGGTATGAAAATCGACGAACATGACCTCGACCTCGGTGTCGTAGTTTCGTCCACCATAGTTGTAGACAAGGCGTGCCTCGCAGTCGGTAAAGACCGCCTTGCGTGTCGTGCATTTCCCGTTTTGCACGTCGCCGTTTTCGAGCACCAAAGGGTTCTGGCTGATCTGGAAATCACGAATCACCCCTGGTGCTTCCGTGACGAATAGAAAGACAGCCAATGCCAGGATAATCGGCGTTGCCCAGAAGTAAGCGTTGGGCGTGGAGATGACGTTGCGCGCCAATGATAGCGGGCGGCTGGGGAGAACAAGCGAAAACAACGGCGTCGGACCCCTCATTTGATAGCGCAGCGCGCCGGTAAAGCTTCAGACAGCGGCCGAACGAGCGGAGTTGGCGTCATCCCGACCGGTTTGCACAATCCCATTGTGCGATTCCGATCTACAACCTGTTGCAGGCAATCGGCAATCCCTTTCTACACGCATGGGCGGCAATCCCGCGTTTGATTCTGTCGATAACGTGGGCGCCGCGAGATATCAATTTCAGCGATGCTTCCGGACGCGGCATCGAGGCGATCAAAAATGTCTGATCGTTAGGCGATCGGTTGTCGGAAGCCGGATTGACCCTCGACGAAACTGTTGCCTCCTTGCCTTTAAAGTTGCGTCAGCGCTATGAAGGTTGATAGAGGAGCGGTGGCGGTATAGTTTCGCTTTCGCAAATCGACGAATGACACAAGGAATAGTTATCTCATGCCGACAGGTACGGTTAAATTCTTCAATGACGACAAGGGCTTCGGCTTTATCACCCCAGAGGATGGCGGACAGGACGTGTTCGTGCACGTGTCTGCACTGCAGCGCGGCGGGTCGCTCCGCGAAGGCGACAAGGTCAGCTTCGACGTCGGCCAGGATCGCAAGACCGGAAAATCGAAGGCTGAGAACGTCTCAACCCTCTGATCCAAAGTCGAAGATTACCCAACCCGCGTGAGCGGGTTGGGCTCGTCGTCACGCCATAGGCCGCCACGACGGTTATCGAGGTCTGTGCGTGTCGTTTTCGGGTACCGGGGACGGCAGGATGCTCCACGCATCCACGTCAGACAGACGCCAAGCGCTATTACGCCTTTGATAGATATGCTCTCGACCGCCTCCTCGGCGATCATCACCGGCGAATTGGTGTTGCCGAAGACGATCGTCGGCATGATGAGGCATCGACGACCCGCAGCTTCGCCAGCCCATTCACTCGTAATCGCGAATCGACAACCGCCATCGTGTCGCTGCCCATCTTACAGGTGCGAGCATGCCGGCCCCGCCAAGAAGGCGACCGGTCGTTGCGAGCCTAAACTTGCATTCCGCCATGGCTGCGCAGTCGGCAGGCGCGAGCTAACGGAGGATGCCGGCTTCTTCCGCCGCAGCTTTGAATGCCAAAGCAGCCGCGGATGAATCCGCTCGCCCATCGACGGCGTCCGTGCAGATCCTCTTCGCGACGGCGAAGGATGCCGCTTTCTCGGGCGGCCAAGAGGTCATGAGATAGGCGAGCGCGTCCCTGCTGTTGCGGATACTCTTAAGGTGGTCCCCATCTCCAATGATGACCTCAACGGGCTGGTCCCAAAAATCGCGGCGCATCGACATCTCCTCAACTTTTTCGGCTATCCGCTCAACGTCATCTGCGCGCGCGCGTTCCAGCATCGGACTTTGGTCTGACGTGCCCCAGGAATCTCAGGGGGCCGAATGAACGATCTTCACCGCGATCAGGGTCACTCGTTGCTCATCGCAATCGCAGCACAGCGACGGTGCCGAACAGGGCTCGACACAGGTTTGTTGGAGCCAGCAGGCGGCCGTCAGACCAGGCCAGGCACGACGAACACCAGCCAGGCAATGATTGGTCCGATGATCGCGATCAGGGCGCTGTAGATCAGCAACTGTCGCAGCACCTGGTCTCGCTTGTCATCCGGCGCATTGGCGACGACAAGGGCGCCATTGGTGGAAAACGGACTGGTGTCGACGATCGTGGTCGAGATTGCGATCGCGGCGACCACGCCGACGGCGCTGATGTGTCCTTGCAACAGGAACGGAACGGCGAGAGGGATAATCGCGCCAAGCAGCGCGGTCGACGACGCAAAGGCCGAGACGATTGCACCCGTAAAGCAAAGCAGAAGCGCCACCAGCAGCGGCATGCCGAGACTGGATATACCGTGCGCCACATAGTCGACCGTCCCGGCTTTTTCCATCACGCCGACATAGGTGATGATGCCGGCGATCAACAGCACGGTCGACCAGCTGACCTTGTCGATCGCAGCCTTCTGAGCCTTCGGCGACAATAGTGCGAGAACGACGGCCACAGTCATTGCGACGAGGCCGACGTTGAACTTGAAAACCAGGGCGCCGATGCCGAGCGCCGTCAGGCCAATCAAGGTGGTAATTCTTTCATTGTTCAGGCGCAACGTCGTCGCGGTATCGGCCGCCGTACCGTAGGCGTGGTCCCTGATCGGTTTTGCGGGCGTGCCGCCATGGCCTCTGATCGACGCCGATACGCCCTCGGGATGCAGTTCGGGCAACGGGCCGATCGAAGCGGCGTCTTGCTTCATCACTTTGGCGCCACCAAAAAGGAAAAAAACCAGCACGGCGATCGCCAGGTTGAAGAAGAAGCTGGAGAGGAACAACGACGTCGGAGCGAAAGGCAGGCCGGCCTTCTCGACGATCTGGTTGGTGATGCCGCCGTAGATGCTGATCGGCGAAAAGCCGCCCGCCTGCGCTCCGTGAATCACCATCAGGCCCATCATGACAGGGTGAATGCGGTACTGCACTGCAAAGCTCAACGCGACGGGCGCAAGGATGGCGACCGCAGCCGGGCCAAGAGCGCCGAAACCGGTAATCACAGCGGCGACGAGGAACATCACCCAGGGAATCAAGGCAATCCGGCCGCGCACCAGGCGGACGGCACATTCGACGAGCCAGTCGATCGTGCCGTTGATCTGCGCTATGGCGAAAAGATAGGTGACGGCGACGAGCGTCAGGAACAGGTCGCTTGGAAAGCCGGCGAAAATGTCGCTGGTTTTCATCCCGATGATGATGGAGCCGAGTATGAAGGCTCCGGCAAATGCCAATGCGCCCATGTTGATTGGCTGGATCGTCGCAACGATAAACATGGCGACCAGCAGTCCTATGGATAGTAATTCAATACCCATGATTCCCCTCCCTCCGACGCCGCCGGCGCCGTAGCTGTTGTTTTCAAGATTGATGCAGGATGCGACGACCCCCCTCCCAGAGGGCGCGGTCGCCTTACGTCCTGGTATAAAGATCGGCGTATTGCTGCCGCAGGATGTTTTTCTGAACCTTACCCATGGTGTTGCGCGGCAAGTCCTCGGCGAAGATAACGCGCTTGGGTTGTTTGAAGCGGGCAAGACGGTCCTGGAGGGCGCTGACGATGGAATTTTCATCCAGGACGGCGCCGGGCTTGCGCACGACGACGGCGGTAACACCTTCTCCGAAATCGGGATGCGGCACGCCGATCACGGCGCTCTCGACCACACCTTCGATCTGGTCGATCTCGCTTTCGACCTCTTTCGGATAGATGTTGTAACCGCCCGAAATCACCAGATCCTTGCCGCGGCCGACGATGTGGACATAACCTTCCCGGTCGATCTTGCCGAGATCGCCGCTGATGAAGAAACCGTCGGCGGTGAATTCGGCCGCGGTCTTTTCCGGCATCCGCCAATAGCCCTTGAAGACGTTCGGCCCTTTGATCTCGATCATGCCGGTTTGTTCAGGCGGCAGCTCGAACCCCGTGGCGGGGTCGGTTACACGCACCGTCACATCAGGCAGCGGAAAGCCGACCGTTCCGGCAATCCGTTTGCCGTCATAGGGGTTCGAAGTGTTCATGTTGGTTTCCGTCATGCCGTAGCGCTCAAGGATCGCGTGACCGGTGCGCGCCTGAAACTCGCTATGTGTTTCGGCAAGCAGGGGAGCCGAACCGGAAATGAACAGGCGGATATTGGCGACCGCCTCTTTGTCGAGGCGCGGGCTTTGCAGAAGACGCACGTAGAAGGTCGGCACGCCCATCAGCATCGTTGCCCGCGGCATTAGTGAAACGACCTCGTCGGCGTCGAACTTCGACAACAGGAACATCGAGGCGCCGGCGAGCAGTGTGACGTTGGTGGCGACGAAAAGACCATGCGTGTGAAAGATCGGCAAGGCGTGGATCAGTCGATCGTCGGCCGTGACGCGCCAATAGTCTCGCAAGGTCAAGGCGTTCGACAGCAGGTTCCCATGCGTGAGCATCGCCCCCTTGGAGCGTCCCGTCGTTCCCGACGTATAGAGGATGGCCGCCAGATCATCGGCAGAGCGCGAGGCATCGACAAAGTCTGCCGGCTCATCGCGTGCGAGATCAAGCAACGAGCCGCTGCCGTCGGTGTCGAGCGTTTCGACGATCGCACCGTGCGATTTCGCGACCGTCTCCACGCCCTCTCGGGCAGCCGGCGCGACAACCACCAAACGCGGCTCGGCATCGCCAATAAAATAATCGAGTTCAGCTAGCGTATAGGCGGTGTTGAGCGGCAGGTAGACCGCGCCGCTGCGAAGACAGGCGAGATAGAGGATCAATGCCTCGGCGCTTTTCTCGACCTGCACCGCCACTCGATCGCCCGGGCGAATGCCGAGCGCGTCCATGGCGCTGGCGATGCGGCCGGAAAGAGGGAATGCGTCATTGTAGGTCCATGTGCGCGCGCTATCGCGGATGAACGGTGCGTCACCGGGCGCGGCGGCCCGCATGGCGTCGAAAAGATGGTTGCTCACTTTCGCCCTCCTCCAAGCGTTGAATTCACCATTTGTGCGAATGGCCGGGAGCCCTGTTGGCCATTGCCGCCGCGGCGGCTGTCGTCGTTCTGGTTGAGCAAGCCTTTGACGGCGGGCGAGGCAATCACTTCGCCGCGCTGCGCCAGAGCCTCGTGGTTGGCCACGATGTCGTCGAGCTTGTAGAGGTAATTGACCATCAGGCCGTGAGCCTGCTGCATCGCCTTGGGTGAGCGATCGCCCAGAAAATTCAGTCTTTCAAGTCGGGCGCCGTTGCCGAGATGGAAGCGGGCGACAGGATCGACGGGGCGGCCCTCCGGCGTCCGTTCGATCAGGAAGTAGCGTGCCGCAAGGGGGAGCAGCACCCGCTCCACTTCGGTTGCCATATCTTCGTTGTCCGGCCAGTTCGGATCGTCCAGCAGCATCAGCGTTTTGCGGGCCGCTTCCGGCAGCAACCGGTCGTCGGTCGAAGCGCGTGCTTTGGCAAGCCAACGGGTAAAGCCTGGAACGGGCGACAGGGTGACGAAATTCTTCAGGCCGGGCAGATCTTTGCGCAGGTCTTCCACGACCTGCTTGATCAGGAAGTTGCCGAACGAGATGCCGCGCAAGCCATCCTGGCAGTTGGAGATCGAATAGAAGACAGCCGTCGTCGCTTCGTCGGCATTGATCTGCTCCCTGCCCTCGTCGAGTACATCTACGATCGCGCTGGGCACGGATCGTGTGAGCGCCACCTCGACGAAGACGAGCGGCTCATCGGCGAGCCGGGGGTGGAAGAAGGCAAAGCATCGGCGGTCGGCCGGTGCCAAACGACGGCGCAACTCCTCCCAGCCGGAGATCTCGTGCACCGCCTCATATTTTATGATCTTTTCAAGAATGGAAGCCGGCGTCGACCAGTCGATCGGTCGCAGCGTCAGGAAGCCACGATTGAACCAGGAGCCGAACAGATGCGTGAAGTCGGCGTCAAGGGCGTGATAACCGGCGGAATGATCTTTCGAAGCAAGCAGTTGCTGACGCATCCGGACGAGCTTGGCAGTGCCGTTCGGTGCGTGATTTAATCGCCGCAGAAGCTCCTGCCGCCTTGGCTCGGCTGCCTGGTGGAGAGCAATGACCGCGGCGGAGCTTTTGTCCGTGCGGTAATTTTCAATCGTCTGGTCGAGCTTGGCGGTGTCGGCCCCGAACTTTTCATGAAGCATTTGGAGGAAAGCCCGCGCGCTGTCGCTGTCGAGCGCCTCCCAGCGATCGAGAATCTCGGCCGCAAGAGCCATCCCCGACGCTTCGCCCCGGCTCGATAGCAGCATTTCGCAGAGCGTCTGGAGATCGGCCTTGGCTGCGACCTGGGTGGCGCGAGAGCCGGAAAACAGAAGCTGGCGTCCGCGGTCCGTGATGCTTTGCAGCATATCGGTAAAGAAGGAAGCCTCGGACATGCCATTTCTCCTCTCTGCTGATGGACCTGCGTGCGCGCGCAGACGGCCGCTTCCCATCGCCGGGTTTCGCCGGCAGTATGTAAAGTGTCATTTTTTGCACACAAGGTCAACAATCGTGTATACAAGAATGGCGCTTATGTATGAAGGAAGCGAACGAATGTCCGAGAATGTCGGCCGATGGCTGCGGGATGAGATTGAAAACTCAATTCTTTCCAACGAGTTCTCGCCCGGTGAGCGGCTCGATGAGATGGTGCTCGCGACGCGGTTCGGAGTCTCCCGCACACCGGTGCGCGAGGCGCTGATGCAACTGGATGCGATCGGCCTCATCGAAATTCGGCCGCGCAGAGGCGCTGTTGTCATCGATCCGGGACCGCACCGCGTCTACGAGATGTTCGAGGTAATGGCCGAGCTGGAGGGCCTGGCCGGGTCGCTCGCCGCACGACGGCTGGACGAGGCCTCCCGGGTAGCGATTGCGGCGGCCCATGCCCGCTGCCAACAATCGGCCGGCGCCGGTGACAGCGATGCCTATTATTACGATAATGAGGAGTTTCATAAGGCTATCTACGCAGCCGGCCGAAGCGATTTCCTCGAGGAGCAATGCGTGCAATTGCATCGACGCCTGCGCCCCTACCGCCGCCTCCAGCTGCGCGTGCGAAACCGCCTGTCGACCTCGTTCTTAGAACATTCCGCCATCGTCGATGCTATTTTTGCCGGAGATGGAGATGAAGCCCGCCGTCTGCTCAGGACGCATGTCGGCATCCAGGGTGAAAGATTTAGCGATCTGGTCGCAAGCATGGCAAACAGATGAACTTTTGTTGAGCGACACGCCTCAAGGATTTGAGGGCAAGAGCTTTTGACTGACCATTGACATTGGCAGCGTTAAGGCCGAAGCCGCACTCGGCCGCGCAATGCGCGGCCGTTTTCGCGAGGATTCGAGAGATGAAGACCAAGGCGGCTGCAGCCCACGCCGGAAACCTGATCATGACAGGTGTCGCGCTGATGCTGCTCGGCGATCTGCTCTTTGCGCTGAACGATGCGATGGGCAAGTGGCTGGTCGCAAGCTTTGCCGTCGGGCAGGTGCTGGTGATCCGCTCGGTCGGCGCTTTCATCGTGCTCGGACCCATGATCGCAAGGCAAGGTCCGATGGCTCTGTTCCGCGTCGAGCAGAAGGGCCTCCAGTTCATACGCGTTTTCATGGCGACCTGCGATGTCGCCCTGTTCTACGCGGCCGTCGCCTATCTGCCGCTCGCCGACGTTATGACCTTCTATATGGCCGGGCCGATCTACATCGCGGCGCTCTCGCATTTCTTTCTTGGGGAAAAGATCGGCTGGCGCCGGTGGCTCGCCGTTCTGGTCGGCTTCGCGGGCGTCGTCATTGCGCTGCGTCCGTCTACGGCGATGCTGTCGCTTCCGTCGCTCTTCGGCCTTGCCGGCAGCCTTGCCTTCGCTCTGTCGCTGGTGATGAGCCGTTATCTGCGCTCGACCAGCGACACGACGCTGGTGACATGGCAGACGGTCGCCGCTCTTGCCACCGGCATCGTGCTCAGCATCGGCCATTGGCAGGCGGCAACGCTGATCGATTGGTCCGGCATGCTGCTGCTCGGCGTCGTCGCCACCTGCGCGCATCTGTTGATCACCCGTTCGCTGAAGCTCGCCCCGGCATCGCTGCTGGCGCCGCTGCAATATACGCTGCTGCTCTGGGCGATCGTGCTGGGCTACATCTTCTTCAACGATATTCCCGATATGCAGATTGTCGTCGGCGCTGCAATCATCGTCTTTGCCGGCCTCTTCATCTTCCACCGGAAGAACCTGAAAGAGACGGTTCCCGCCGAAGCGGTCCCGCCCGACGGCCATTGAAGGCCTGTAGGCAGCGTACCTTGCCGGCGTTTGTCCGATACGGACTGGACAAGCATCGTCACTTCAAGACAGATTGCTTGCCGCCCGTCATGGGAGCAAGGCCCTCTCGAGCGTCGACAATGTGTCTCCAGATCAGGACGCTTTTTCGGGCCTTCGGCACACGTCTGGAACATCGAAATCATCGATTGACCTTCAACAAGGATGGGAAGGCGTCATGAGTTTCAACGACAGCGGCAGCGCGCCAAGATCTGCGGGCCGCGCGCGGCCGCGAGGGGTTCGCATCATGTTTCGGCTTGCCAAGGCAGCCTTCGGCCTAGCGATGCTGCTGGCGACCATCTGGGCCTCCTTCGCACTGTTCTACCGTCTGCCGGCTTCCCCTGCGATAAGAGGGGGCGCCGCAGCAGGCCTCGCACTGCTTGGCGTTGTCGCCGTAATTTCGTTGATCTGGAGGCCGCGCCTCGTCGTTATCCTTTCTTTCGTCCTATGCTTTGCAGGCATCGTCGCGTGGTGGAGCTCGATCGAGCCTCCTGTCACGGCCAACTGGGCCGGAGACGTCGCAAGGCAGGTGACGGGAACGGTCGACGGCGACATCCTGACGCTGACCGACGTCAGAAATTTTGACTGGAATAACGATGGCAGTTTCGTGGAGAAATGGGAGCCGCGCGCCTACGATCTGAGCAAACTCAAGAGCCTTGACCTGTTCATGTCCTATTGGGCAGGGCCGGAGATGGCGCACATGATCCTGAGCTTCAGTTTTGACGACGACCAATACCTGGCATGGTCGATCGAGGTGCGGAGAACGGCTGGGGGTAAATTCTCTCCACTCGGTGACCTCTTCAAAAGCAATCCCCTGGTCATCATTGCGGCCGACGAAGGCGATGTCGTTCGTGTCCGGTCCAACATCCGCGGCGAGGACGTCCAGCTCTTTCGCATGCGTGTTCCGCCGGCCAATGCCGCAAGGCTTCTCCTGCAATATGTCAGCGATGCAAACGCGCTCGCCGAACACCCGCACTTCTACAACTCGCTCACCACCAACTGCACCACCACTGCCGCCAAAATGATGCGGGCCGTCGGCGCCACATTTCCATTCGATTGGCGGCTGATCGTGAACGGCTACCTTCCGCAATTCGCCTATGACCGGAATGCGCTCGACACGAAGCTGCCGTTCGAGGAGCTGAAGGCGGCGGCGCATATCGCCGCTCGGGCAAAAGGTGCCGACGGCTCCGAGGATTTTTCGAAAGCGATCCGCGAGGGTGTACCTTCACCGCTGGATTGAAGAGCTTTCGGTATCATCTAATTCTCACCCGGCGGCTCCCAGCCGAAGACGCTGCGACCGCCGAATTCGGCGGATTGGCGAAATTCGCCGGCGATGATTTCTTTGAGGTCGGGACCGGTGACGTAGCGTTCCATCTGCCGGGATTGGTCATCCAGGCGCTTGAGCGCCTGCAGTTCCTCCTCCCGACCAAGCTTGCCCTTCTGCACCGCCGATTTCATCACCCCGATCGTCTCGTCATAGACCTTGAGTGGCACCGGAAAAGGATGGCGGTCCTTGCCGCCATGGGCGATCGAGAAGCGTGCCGGATCGGAAAAGCGGCAGGGCGCGCCGTGGACGACTTCGGCCACCATGGCCAGCGCCTCCACCGTGCGGGCGCCGACACCGGGAACCAGCAGCAGCTCTTCGAAATCCGCCGGCCCGCGGTCGGCAGCGGCGGCAAGATTTCCATGCAGGCGCCGCATGTTGACATCGCTTTCGCGCACGTCGTGGTGGGCCGGCATGATCAGATGCGGCAGCATCGGCTGTGCGGCGGGTTCTGGCGCCGG
This sequence comes from Rhizobium leguminosarum bv. trifolii WSM2297, assembly GCF_000271845.1. The sequence goes on from NZ_JH719393.1 coordinate 1,721,673, forward strand.
CTGCTCGACACGCAGCAGCGCGGCAGCCTCGCGTATGATCCGGTCGGGGCCGAGCGTTGCCAGCAGGTCGAGCTGGCCACGCCGCGATCGCTCGGCGCGCCGGTCGGCCAGATTGACGATCGTACCCTGGCTCCTGCCCTCGATAGCCGCATGCGGCGAGTCGACAAAACTCTCCAGCCCTTCCGACAGCCAGTGATAGCGCCGGGCCTGCCGCCTGTCGCCGTTCATGCCTTGCTGCACCACCACCCAATGGCCGTCATCGGCGACGATGAAGCCGTGCAGATAAAGATCGAACCCATCTTGAAGGGCAGCGCTGTCGACCTTGGCGATGAGGCGGCTCGTCGTCGCCAGGCCTTCGCCGTCGAGGCCGACGCGCTCGCCGATCGAGACGAGCTCCTGCGGGGTCTTGCGTGAATGTGCGCCGCGGCCGCCGCAGACATGCAGGCCGAGCTCGCCGGCGCGCGGTTTCAGCCCGCGCTTCAACGCGCCGAGAACGCTTGTAGTAATGCCGGAGGAATGCCAGTCCATGCCCATGACCGCACCGAAGGACTGGAACCAGAAAGGGTGGGCAAGCCTGCGCAGGAATTCGTCGCGGCCGTAGTGGTGCACGATCGCTTCGGTGATCAGGGCTCCCAGCCGCGTCATCCGGTCGCCGAGCCAATGCGGCACACGTCCCCCATGAAGGGGAAGATCGGCGCTGCCTGCTCGTTGTGACATCTCGTTTCCTCACGCTTTCCATCACCGGGAAGATAGCCCGGCCGCCCCTTCCAGCGCCGCACGGAACCCAAAAATATTCCAGGCGTTTGTTTTCGCAGCTAGAAGCCGAGGCAATCATGACCGCAATCGAGACCGTCTTCAATCACCCGAGCCTAACCCAGGCAAAATCGCAACGGCCGGACGGCCACGAAAATCAGAATAACAGCGCTTTGCGCCTGGACGGCAACGCCGAGAAGGCGGCTTTCCTGATCAACGGCAACCGATATTTCACCGAAGTTTCGCGGACGCTGCGGCAGGCACGGCGCACGATCTGGATCATCGGCTGGGATTTCAATCCCGACATCCCCTTGGAACCGGATAAATCCGACGAGACTTTGGCAGACCTGTTGCATGGGCTCGCAGCGGCCAATCCCGAGCTCGAAATACGCATTCTCATCTGGGCGCTCGGGCCGGTCTATTCCGAAAAATCGCTGCAGGTGCTTCGCAAGAAGACCTTCCCGCGGAATGCCAGGATCGACCTGCGCTTCGATCTTCAAGGTCCCGTTCGCGGCTGCCACCATCAGAAACTCGTCTGCGTCGACGACGCCGTCGCCTTCATCGGCGGCATTGACCTGACCTCGCGGCGATGGGACACAAAGCGCCATCGTGCCAGAGACAGACTCCGGCGTGACCCCGAGGGCGTTTCCTACGATCCGCTGCATGACGTTCAAGCGATGGTCACGGGCGACGCCGCCCGGCTGATCGGCGATATCGCCAGGCGGCGCTGGGAGGCAGCCACCGGCGAAAAGCACCTGCCATTTGCCGAGCGAGCATCCTTTTCCTGGCCGGACGATCTCGCCGTTTCGCTGCGGGAAATCCCAGTGAGCTTCGTGCTGACGGAACCGTCAACGACCTTGCGCGCCGGCATCAGCGACGGGATCGCCTCGACATTGGACATTATCTCCCGAGCACGACGCCTGCTCTATATCGAGGCACAATATCTCGCTTCCTTCCGCGTCGCCGACGCTATTGCCGCGCGCCTACAGGAAGAAGCCGGCCCCGAGGTTGTGATCATCTGCACGCGCAGCTCTCACGGGCTGATCGAGAAGCTTGTCATGGGCGGCAATCGCGACCGCGTCATCCGCCTTCTCAAACGGGCCGATCGCGCGAACCGGCTGCGGGTCTATTTTCCCGTCGTGCCCGGGCCGACAGTGGCCGGACAGGCGGTGCCCGGACAGACTGTGCCGGCGACGGTAGACGAGGTCGAGGTGCTCATCCATTCGAAACTGATGATCGCCGACGATGAGCTGGTGCGCATCGGCTCCTCCAATCTCAACAATCGCTCCGAAGGTCTTGATTCGGAATGCGATATACTATTCGCGTCTGAAACAGACGAGCACCGCCGCGCGGTCGCCGAGCTGCGCAATCGCCTGCTGGCCGAATATCTCGGAACAGGTACCGAGACCTTTGCAGCGGCTTACGCGCAAAGCGGCTCGCTGATCCAAGGGATCGACGCGCTGAATGATGGCAGTCAAGGTCTGAGAGAATTCGCCGTCGAGCTTTCCGGCAGTATCTCCCCGGTCAGAGGCACCGGGATCTTCGACCCGGCCCGGCCTTTCTTGGCCCTACGCCGACTGGGCCTCGGCGCCCTCGTCCGCCTCCTCGTCCGTCCTGCGTGATCGTCGAAAGACGATCTCACTGATGAGGAGAAGCGTCGTGCCGAGCGCCAATGGAATGAAGAAATAGGCGCAGCGAAACGCGATCAGCGCGCCGATCGAGGCTTCCTGCGGAACAGCATAGGAAACGGTCGCCTCGAGCACGCCGAGCCCACCTGGAACATGGGTTGCGAGAATTGCCGAATTGGCCAACACGTACGCCGTCACCGACCTGAAGAAGGCGACGTCGCCGAAGGCCGAGAGCATCTGGTGCAGGCAGGCGGAAACGAGCATGAAGTTGATCGTCCCGATCGCGACCTGCGCGACGGCAATCGAAAATCGCGGCAACTGAAACGACCAGCGCCAAAGCCTCAACTTGCCGCGGATGAAAAACGTCAGCCCGAGATAGACGACCGGCACAATGAGCGCCAGAAAGCCGAAGATGCGCACACTGGCCCGATCAAGCCGCAGCAGGCGCCCGGCATCACTCGGATTGACGATCAAAGCAAGTCCGCCCAACGTCACCAGCCCGAGCCCGACGGTGACGCCGCAGAACAGGATGATCTTCGCCACGTCCTCGGTCGTCAGCCCCCAGCGCGAATAGAAACGGTAGCGGAAGGCACCGCTGCTTAGCCCGGCAAAACCGATATTGTGGCCGAGCGACAGGCTGATGAACGAAGCCAACGCAATTCTAGGATAAGGCAAGGATTTGCCGAGCGAACGGATCGCCAGCAGATCAAAACAGCCAAGACACAGATAGGATGCCGCAGCAAAGAGAAGCGCTGTACAGAAGCTTGAAAGCGGTATGCTGCGAACCGATTGGACGATCTGATCGAGGCTGTACTGTTCAAAGATGCGATAGAGAAGAAAGACCGCAAAACAGAGGGCGGCAACGAGCAGTCCATTCCAGATCATGCTTTTCAAGCTCATCGATTGTCCTCAGAAGTGCGAGCGCGGTAGGTCGATGATCTGGAACGATCAAACGAGTTTTGTGTTCCCCCGGGAACGAGATGGATGTCCCCAGGGACGAGTTTCAGCGGATCCCATGGCGGAAAAATCAATCAAACTCCTGACCTATAACGTCCACAGCTGCATCGGCAGCGATCGTAAGCTCGATCCCGGGCGCATCGCTTCGGTCATCGCCGAGGCGCAAGCCGACATCATCGCTCTTCAGGAGGTCGACGTGCTCAGGCGCAGGACCGGCGGCATCGACCAGGCCCATATGATTGCCTCGCTTCTCAAGATGCAGGCCCATTTTCATCCGGCGCTATCGGTTGCCGAGGAGCAGTATGGCGATGCGATCATCACCGCCTTGCCGACGGGCGCGGTCAAGGCCGGCCCGCTGCCCTCCATCGGCGAGCAGCGCGGCGCCCTTTCAGTCGAAATCCTGGTCGGCGACAGAAAACTGCTGGTCGTCAACACCCACCTCGGTCTTCGCGGCCGCGAGCGCATGCGGCAGATGACGACGCTATTGAATTCGGGCTGGCTGCACGGGACGGCGGACGAACCTCTTCCCACCATTCTTTGCGGCGACTTTAACGCCATTCCGTCGTCGGCGACTTACCGACTTGCCGCGCGATCGTTGAAGGACGCCCAGCTCGCAGGCAATGCGCGGCCGAGAGCAACCTTTCCCGCCCGCTACCCGCTGATGCGCCTCGACCACATCTTCGTCACTGGCGATCTCGTCGTTCATGGGGCGGTGGTGCTCGAAAACCGGTTGGCGCGGGTCGCCTCGGACCACCTACCGCTCGTTGCGGAAATCGGCTTTGCCTGATCGCCCCGTCGCTTGCGAACAGCTACCCTGCATGCGGTGGAAAACGACGTTGACCACCTCCGTCAGCCGGACCGATCAGATGACGGGGCAGAACGCGGCACGGCCGAGGAAACGGGCGCGGCGACGAGGAAACTTGCCGACGAAACGACGACGCTGCCCCCGCCGATCGACCAGTTCCAATTATGTCGCCTGCTCACAATGCGCGGCACGCGTCAGTGACGACTGTAGAGCGGCGGCGCCACCTCTTCATCCACAAGATCCGGGTAGAGCTGCCGCCTTACGCGGTCGAGTGCTTCGGCCTCTTTGCGGTTCCGTTCTAGGAGAACGGCGGTCACATCCTTATAGGGCGCGCCGTCCGACAAGGCGACGCGGACGGTTCCGCCCTGCGAGAGGAACTCGCAGAACGACCTTACCGAGCGAAGACGGGTGGTAATCTCGACATAGCGGTCGTCATGTCCAGGCATGTTCATCTCCCTTGCGGATATAAGATGTCACTAATACTTCGGCGAGAACATGGCGCCCGCTTCAAAACGATTGTAGACCTGATTGGCCGAACCGAATTAACGAACAAAGCACTTTGTCCGAGACCGCCGCGCCTCCGGCGTCATCTTCTGACGAACTTCCGATTCATGGCAGCAACGACCAAGGGCATCGCCGTCGTCGTCAAAGTCCCCAAAGGAAGCTGCCTGACGGCTTTGGTGGCCACGAATGTTACTGCCATTGCGCCTGCCAGCTTAAGCCAGGGCTGAGTGCCAAGCTGCGCATGAGCGCTGGCATCTGCCCACCGGAGGTTCTCCGCAACGACAGTCGCCGCCTGACGTTGGATCACATGAAGGCGAGCACGGAGGTTTTCGAGTTCTTCTCTTAGGTCTCGCAGACGGCCTTCCAGGGCAGGATCATCGGAGACCAGGAGGTCATCCTCGATGATGCCTTCAACAGGAACATGACCGCCGAGTGTCGTAAGATACGCCCGATAGTCGGCCTCGCTCGCGAAGCCCTCACGTCTGATGAGATCAGGATTGGCGTTCGCCTCTTCGAAGGCAGCCGGTGCGGTACCGGCATTGTCGCCCATATCCTTATTTGTGCCGATGTCCCCGAGTTCGTCCTTGAACATAATGCATCTCCAGTTATTCCCTGGCGATAGAACGCTCGACGGCTCAGAAGGATGCATCGGCCGCCGCCCTCCGTTCAAAACGGCGCCGGGTCGGACCTCCGCTCCCGCCAGGGCCGTCATCGTCGCGACGCGCCGAAACGCTCCGGCCGAAACTCCGCCAGCAACGGATGGCGGCGTCCGGTGCCGATCTCGTCCGCCAGCAATTCGCCGGCAATCAGGCCGAGGGTGGCGCCGCTATGACTGAAGGCGACGAAATAACCCGGAATGGACGGCAGTTCGCCGAAGACCGGTTCGCCGTCACCCGGAATGGGCTTCGGGCCGACCCGATAATCTTCGATCTCCAGCGTCGGATTGCCTTCGAGCACCTTCGAAGCCTCGCGCAGCAGCCTCTCCAGCGTCGATTGCCTGACTTCATAGCTGCCGTCGGGCTTCACGCCGACCTCCTCCTCGGACCAGGCGGAGTCGAGCGCGAAGCCGCCGGCGGGCGTCCGCCGGATGGCGACGCGAGGTGTGTTGAGCACGGCTTTCAGCGGATGACGGATCGGCTTGGTCCGGACGAGAAGAGCGACCGGCGTTGCATCGTCGATATGCAGGCCGGCTTCGGCGACGATTGCCGGGACGTCGCCGCCCGCAGCGAGAAGCACAGCATCCGCATCGCGGCGCTTGCCATCCGCCGTTATCACGCCACGGACCCGCCCGCCTTCGATATCAACCGTCGCGCGCTCGACATCCGTGACGATCTCACCACCGAGCGCCCGGAACTCTTCCGCGAGCATGGCGATCAAGGAAGGAAGATCGACCCAGCCCTCGCCAGGGTTGAAGATCGCGCCTTGCGGCGTCACGGCACTCGCATCGACGCCCGGCGTGACCGCGGCAATCTTTTCCGGAGCGACCCATTGCGCGTGATAGCCGAGATCGCGCTCATAGTCGAAGACCTCGGCGATCTCGTTGTCGGCATCGTCCGCATCCCATGTCAGGCCACCATCGAAGCGGAGCCACGGCGCATCGGGATGTCCAGCGGCCAGAGTGCGATAGCGATCCATGCCGGCCAAACGCAGCCGGTGGTAGGCATCGGAGCGTTTGCGCGCCGAGTTGAGCCAGGCGAGCGACCGGCCGGAGGCGCCGTTGGCCAGAGGGCCGTCATTGATCAGCAGGGTGCGAATTCCGAGCCGCGCCAGATGAACGGCCGTCGAGACGCCAAAGATTCCGCCACCGATGACGACGACCTTTGAGGGTTTGGTGGAAGCGTTCATGTCGATAACCTTGTTTCCTTGCTCTTGCTTGATCGAACGAAATTCGGCGCACCCGGCCTAAAGACGACCGGGGCTGCACTCTGCGTAGCCTCAGGCATTTCAGAGGACTTCCGCAAGGAAGCGCTTCAGCCGCTCGCTTTTGGGGTTGTCAAATATTTGCTCCGGGCAGCCGGCTTCGACGATGCGGCCCTCATCCATGAAGACGACCTGGTCGGCCGCCCTGCGCGCAAACCCCATCTCATGCGTCACCACTGCCATCGTCATGCCCTGGCGGCCGAGAGCCGCCATCAGGTCGAGAACGCCCTTTACCAGTTCGGGATCGAGCGCACTCGTCACTTCGTCGAACAGGATGACCTCCGGATCCATGGCGAGCGCACGCGCGATGGCGACACGCTGCTGCTGCCCGCCCGACAGACCTGCCGGGCGATGATCCCTGCGCTCTGCAAGACCGACCTCGGCCAAACGCGCCTCGGCGATGCGCCGCGCCTCCTGCTTCGGCAACTTCTTGATCTCCGTCAGTGAAAGCATGACGTTCTCAAGCGCGGTGTGATCGGGAAACAGGTTGAAGTGCTGGAACACCATCCCCACGCGCCGGCGCAACCGCTCCGCTTTCATGGCCAGAATGCTTTCGCCATCGAGCAGGATGTCGCCGCCTTTCGGTTCCACCAGCCTGTTTATGCCCCGCAGCAGCGTCGATTTTCCCGAGCCGGAGGGGCCAATGATACAGGTGACAGTACCGGCGGCGATGTCGAGATCGACACCCTTCAGCACGTCCAGATCGCCATAGGCCATGCTGAGGCCACGGATATTCAGAGCGCCGCCCTTGAAGCGCGGTTCCGTCTCCGCGACAGATTTGGTCGCGGGCTGCCGGCCGACAGCGGTTTGCAGCTCGCTCACCTCGACCAATCCGCTCGCAACACCCGAGCCGCGGCCTTGTTTTCCCAGGCGCAGTCTCGCGTCGACGTAGTTTACGAAGTGGGTGAGCGGCACTGTGATGACGAGATAGAAGACGCCGGCCAGCAACAAGGGCGACAGATTGCCGGTGACGACGGCTTGATCCTGACCGACGCGGAAGATCTCCCGCTCGGAGGCAAGCAATCCCAGGAAATAAACGAGGCTCGAATCCTTGACGTTTCCTATGAATTGATTGACCAGCGCCGGCAGAACGCGCCGGATGCCTTGCGGGATGACGATCAGGCGCATGCCCTGCCCGTAGCTCATGCTGAGCGCCCGGCAGGCTTCCATCTGACCGCGCTCGACGCTTTGGATGCCCGATCGGAAGATTTCGCCGATATAGGCGCCGGCGATCAGACTGAGCGCCAGGATGCCGAGCGGGAACGGCGACGGACCGAAGAACTCCCGCCCGATCCGGGCAAAACCCTGACCGATGATCAGGATCGTGACGATCGCCGGCAACCCGCGAAAGACATCGGTGTAGATGCGCGCCGGCAACCGCAGCCAGCGGGACTGCGAGATGCCCATCACAGCAAGAACCATGCCGATGACGACGCCGAGTACGGTCGAGGCGGCAGCCAGGATCAGGGTGTTCTTCAGGCCTACGCTAATCATGCTCGGCAGCACTTCCGCCATGGCGTCCCAATCCAGGAAGCTGCGGCGCAGATTTTCAAGCCAGTCCATCGATATCCCCATTAAACCCCGTGCCGGGCATGGCGCCGCGGAGGTCAGCCGGCCGCTAAGGGCGGCCGGCTTGCGGCCTCACTTCTTGGGAAGATACTGGTCCGGCATCGGCGAGCCTGGGAACCACTTTTCATAAAGGGTCTTCCAGGTGCCGTCCTGCATCGCATCGTGAAGGGCGCCGTTTAAAGCCGTGCGTAAGGCATCATTTCCCTTCCGGATCACAAAGCCCGCCGGCGCATCGAAGGACGGGATGTTTACCGCAATCTTCAACGCAGGATAACGCTCGCCATATTGTTTGGCGGCCTCGTAGTCGAGAAAATGCGCATCGACCGTTTGGTTGTTGAGGGCGGCCACGGCGGAATTGTTGTCGGGAAATTTTACGAGATCGGTTTCACCGAAATTCTTGGCCGCATAGATTTCCTGCAACGTCCCTTGCACGACGCCGAGACGCTTGCCCTTGAGGCCACCGGCATCCTTGATGCCGGCATCGGCGGTCAAGACCGAGAGATAACCGGCAAGATAGCCGTCGGAAAAGTCGACGGTCTTCTTGCGGGGTTCGGTGGTACCGATCGCCGCAACGGCAACGTCGAACCGTTCGTTTGCCACCGACGGCAACAGTGCCGAAAATTCCTGGCCGGTGAACGTCACCTTATCTTTGGGGAAACCAAGGCGGGAGACGACGTTGAGAAACAGCTCGATATCGAAACCCGTGAACTGGCCGTCTGCCGTCGCGAACGTATAAGGCTTGGCATCACCCATCGTGCCGACGCTGATCACACCGGGTTGGATGAGGTTATAGGGATTGTCGGCCGCGGCCGCGGAACCTGCCCCCAACGCAAGAAGGCACGTCAATACGCCGGCCCACAATCGAGCGAGGGTGGCCGCAAATTCAAAAAGCTTCATCTTCGTTCTCCGCTCTGAAAGGAAATGCTCTTATCGGCACGCCTTGCTGCCCTGCCCACCGCGTGGCCGCGGCGGGGCTTTGAGTACAAGATACCGGTCTCCCCTGTAAAGAGACCGGTCTCACAACATATTTGATATCTGTCAATTGACCGGTCGTCAACAACTCTTGTAGTCCTCAACGCATGGAAGATTCCGCCAATCAGAAACGGTCAGTCACGGTCGCCGACGTCGCGAAGGCCGCAAAAGTCTCAAAGGCGACGGCCGCCCGCGTGCTCGGCGGCTACGGCGTGGTCAGCGCCAAGATCACAGACCAGGTCATGGCCGCCGCAACTGCGCTCGAATACCGTCCAAACGAACTCGCCCGCAGCATGAGCACCGGACGGTCCGGCATCATCGGCGTGGTTGTCGGCGATATCGAGAACGCATTCTTCAGCTTGGCGGTGCGCGGCATCAGCGATGCGGCCCGCCTCGCGGGCTTCAACGTCATCATCGCCAATTCGGGGGAACAGCTTGATGCCGAAAGATCCGCCGTCGACCTTCTGATAGGCAAGCGCGTCGATGGCCTGATCGTCACGCCGGCACGCTGCGACCGCCTCGATCACCTGCAGCACGTCCGCCGCGCCGGCGTGCCACTGGTTCTGTTCGACCGGGCCATCCCGGAACTTGATGTCGACGCCGTGACGGGGGATGACCGTGACGCGGCGATCACCGCGACCCGGTACCTCATCGATCAAGGACATCGCCGCCTCGCCTATGTCTCCGCCATGGACGCCGAGGACGGCGGGCTCACCGATATCGGACGGATCTCAAATTCCGCCGTGCGCGAACGAGTTGAAGGCTTCGTGACCGTCCTGACCGAGGCGGGTTCGCCGAACCCTCTTCATTTTATCAGGCTCGGCGCCACGAACCAGCAGCAGACGGATGCGGTGATTAAACGCTTGCTCTCAGAGACATCGCCGCCGTCGGCGCTGATGGCATCCGACAGTCTGGTGGGTCTGCGCATTTTCAAGTCGCTGCAAACGCTGGGCCTGTCGATACCCCGGGATATCTCGATGATTTCTTTTCTGGACGCCGACTGGACCAGCGTCACCGTTCCACCGATCACAATCGTTGACCAGCGCGTCTATGAGCTTGGCAAACTCGCGGGAGAACGACTCGTTGCTCGGATCGAACGCATCCCTCTTGCCGTCGAACGGCTGCGCGTTACCACGCGCCTTGTCGTGCGCGGCTCCGTTGCAACGATCGACCGGTGAGAGCCGGGCTCAAGCCGCTCGCTCTAGCCTTTTGTTTTACGCAATTTCGCACGGGAAACCGCTTGGCACTTTCCCCTGAATTCCTCTAATCGTAGAGCTCGCCATGACCAATCTGCTCCTGCCTGGCAGATGCATCACTGATAACGGGGTCATCGGCCGGATCGGGATCTTTCTTGTTGGCGTCGCGTAGAAACTGTGCAGCTTCAAGCAGCGCCGCAGTTATCTCTTCGGTTGCCCATCCGGCTTCATTGGCGGCGGCAATCAATCTTTCCAAGGCGTCGCGCGCGGCATCGGTCGCCTCTTTGAAGCGTTGCACAGGCGCTTCGGTTTTCGGCGGTGGAAAGGTCATCGGCATTCCCTCCGTGGATCTGGCTGTTGGAGATGAACGCAGCCCGCGGGAAATGGATGCATGACCAGGCCGATTTAACACGCGGATGCCTTATCCGCGCACGGCAGTCGAAATTGGCTTTCCGCTCAGATGACCGTCTGCAACAGAAAAGGAGAGCGCTCGAGCGGACGCTGGGCAAGGATCCTCAGCATCGCCGGGCCCTGTATGCCAGTGGTCGTCGTAGTGCGGCCGTCGTGATAGACCACCGTCATGACGCGGCTGAGGCTATCGTACCTGATCTGGGCGATCGTGCGGGTGTGAACCGGAAAGATGAATTCGTGGGCCTGAGACTTTCGCCTGGAGCGCTTCGAGCTCATCGTGATGCCCCGGCAAAGCAATAGCAGTATCGGCCCGGCCGTCCCCGGCTCAGGACACGTGTGATAGTTGGCAACACATCCCTCATCGAGTATCTCCAATGCGCTCAAAAATCGACCAAGCGACCAAGCGGTCAGCTCCGGCGATCGAACCGGCGACCTGAGCTTGGCCTCACCCTACCGATGCCGATCAAGCACATATTGCTTCCATGGTCGCGTGACATCGGCGTGACATGCAGATCGCCGGCCGAAAACCTGTCCGGCACAGGTATTGCGAATCATGCCCCGGGGAAACGACAGCCCATCAGTGCAATGTTCCATGTATCCCATGGGCTTGGGCGGCCTGCGGCCAGCATTCGACGGTGCGTGCGAGCGACCGAATAGCTTCGCCGACGAAGAAGACCGCATCACCGAGCCGTTCGATCTCGTAATCGAGTTCGTATACCTCGACTTCATCAAGCCCCTCACTGTCCAACAGCCGCCTGCTGGCCTCGATCAGGCGCTCCGTGCGCCCGACTATATCAAGAGCGCGTCGTATGATGATGTCGAGCATGCAGCTGCCCCCGCTTGGATGAGCAAGTGTCGGGCATAATCGGGATGCTGACAATCCCGAAATCTTGTCAGATGCGCTCGCGGATAGTCTCGTAAAGATCCCTCAACTCGCGCAGCGCCGGTTGATGGCGACGGCGCGGCGGAGAGGCACTGCGTGCAGCGAAGGCGAATGCACCCACAGCAGCCGCAACGATGAGGAGAGTCGAGACCGGATAGAGCTTCACCGTCGCTTCCGTCTGACGCATTGCTTTTCGGGCACCTGCCTCTACCGATCGAGCGCCATCGAGGATCTGTTGCTGGAGGGCGTCGATTTGCTGTCGCAGCGTGTTCAACTCTTCCTGCAGGCCGTGATCAGGCTGTCGGGGAACGCCGACAGAGGCCGTGTTCGTATCGATGACGGCTTTCGGCACCGGCTCGCCAATCTTGGCGCCTTGGGTGTCGAGGGTCATCGTCTCAGTGCTCTTGCGTCGCGGCATGTTCAATTCTCCTTCCCTAACCTGTTCTAGTCGTCGTCGAACGAGAAGACCGGCCGGTAGTGACGCGCGGCGATCAGCAAGCTCCGGTCAGGCTGGATGATGTAAATTTCCTCGACCTGACGTCCCCATTGATCGGTGAAGCTGTGCGGGAAGGACGAACCCACGGGCGATTTCGTCAACTTCGTGCGAGGCTGACCATTATACGTGATGCTGCCGGGAATGGGGGCCAATCCCCCCGACGAGTAATAGCCCGCGCCGGTCGTACAGCCCGTCAGAATAACGGCAAAGACCAGCCCAAATCCCATGCTCCGGTTCATTGAAACCTCCAGCTGTCCCGTCCTTTGCGCGTCACTGACTTTATCGCCAATGTAACAAGGGAAGGCAGACATTGTTCCAGAATCGGCAGAAGGCGTGGGAACAAGTCGCTCGGAACGTCGTGACGCTCGACTTGTGGATCAAACGTGGGATCGGCATGGCTCGAGGCCGGCCTTTAGAGATGTCGTCAGACGGCGACACCAGGAATGGGCAAGCCCAGGATCGTGGCGTGTTCACGGAGTTTCTCCCAAGCCACCTCCCCGACAGGCACGCCTTCTTGCAACGCCAGACGACGCTTTCGTGCCGCGCTATCACCCGGCATGCGGACCGGGCCGTTGTTCCAGGACGCCGGCGGATTGCTGCGGCATGCGGAGGCGAGGAAATCGGACTGCGCCGTAAAAGCATCCAGCCCGGCGAAAAAGGCGGGGTCGATAACCTGCAGAAAAGCGCTCTGCGAAAACACACCATGCGACGCGTTTGCCCGCCCCTTGCCGGAAAGCCCCTGTCCCAGCAATTCGACGATCAGCCCGAGCCCAAAGCCCTTGTGTCCCTTCAGCTGGCCGCCAAGGGGCATCATCGTCCCGCCACGTTCCGTCACCTCGCGCGGATCATCGGTCGGCTCGCCTGCGGCGGTGAAAGCCCAAGCCTCGGGGAACTTCTTGCCTGCTTTCGCCAGGTTTTGCGTCATCGTCGTGGTGGTGATCGAAGCCGAGACGTCGATCAGGATCGGATCCGTGGATGTCGGGAAACCCGCCGCCATCGGGTTCGGCGTCAGGAGCGGCTTGGTGCCGCCATAGGGCGCGACGCGGCTTGCCGCGGGATGCGACACCGACAGCTGCACGATCAGTCCCTGCTCGGTAACCTGGCGCATGAAGGCTGACAGAGCGCAGGTATGGTGGCAGTTTCGGATTGCCGCAGTGACGACGCCATGATCGCGCACGCGTTCACAGGCTTGCTCGATCGCCTTGGTCAAAAGCCATGCGCCTGGCAAGGATTTGCCGTCCCAGACAAAGGCTGCGCCGCGGTCATTGACCACCTCGTAGCTGCCCGACTTCGCCAGCGAACCCTCCTCCAACGCTTCGACATACCAATTCAGCAGACTGACGCCATGCGTCTCGTGGCCGATCATGTCGCCTTCCACCAGGACGGCGGCCGTGGTTTCGGCCTTGTCGGGCTCCATCCCGGCGCGGGTCAAAATCTGCTCGGCGAATTGGGTGAGGGCAATGCGATCAATCAGAGGCATGGGCATCCGTCCGTCAGGGCGTGGAAAGCGCGGGCCACAGGAGGCCCGCGCTCAAGTCCGCAAGGTTACTTGAAGCGGATCTGCGACAGCTGCAGTTCGGAATTCGTTGCGATCGTCGGCTTGAAGTCGAGACGCGACGAAACGCGGGTGAAACCGACCATGTGGAACATCGGAATATCGGCGATGATCTCGGTGTTCACCTTGGCGAACAGCTCCTTCCAGAGTTTTGTGCGCTCGTCGCCGGTTGCCGAGGTCGCCTTTGCGATCAGGGCATCGACCGCGGGATCCCGAACCATGGAGTGAGAGCCGTCGCTCGCATATTTCACGAATGCGGTGAAGACGGGATCGCCGGTCGCATTGTCGTGTTGCGACTGGGTCAAAGTCGGACCGGAATCGGCGACGAAAGGGGCAACGAAATAGCCGTTCCACACGGAAACGTCGTACATGTCGAGCTTGACGTTCAAGCCGACGTCCTGAAGCATGGCCATCATCGCTTCCATGGCTTCGGTGGCGTTGGGATATTGCCCGTTGCGGCCGATGATGCGGATCTGCTGATCGACCGGAACACCGTCAGCTTTCGCCGCTTTGACCAATTCCTTTGCTTTTTCGGGATCGTAGGGCCAGGCCTGGATATCGGCATTGTAACCGATCGTGGTCGGCACGACGAGCTGTGTGGCGATCTTTGCCTGTTCGGGAAACAGGGTTCCGAGCATTGCCTGACGATCGATGGCGAGGTTCATCGCTTCGCGTACACGCCGGTCGTTGAGCGGCGCTGCGCGGGTATCGATGCGCAGCGATGTGGTCTCCGAATTTGGATAGGCGAAATCGGTTTCCTTGTTGGTGGCATCCTGTACCGATACGGCCGGAACGATATCGGCTTCGCCGGCATCGACCATGGCGGCCGCGACAGCACTGTCTGAGCGGAACAGGTAGGTCGCCTGCTCCACCTGCGGCTTCTCCCCCCAATAGTCCGGATTGTGCTTCAGCACGATCGACTGGCCGATCTCCCATTTGTCGAACGTATAGGGGCCGGTGCCGATCGGCTTGCGGGTGAACTCGTCTGCTGGCGTCGCTTCGGCCGGCTCCACGGCCATCACCGTCATCAGCAACGGAAGAATTGGCTGCGCCGGTTTAGTGGTAATGCGGATCGTGTTGGCATCCGGCGTCTCGAAACTGAATTCCGTGCCGCCGAAATATTTGCCGCCGGTCTCACAGCTGAGTTTCTTGTTCTTGTTGCGCTCGATCGTGAACTGGACATCCTTGGCAGTGAACGGCTTGCCGTCGTGCCATTTGACATTCGGGCGCAGCTTGAACTCCCAGGTGTCGTTGTCGATCTTAGACCATTCCGTCGCCAGACGGGGTTTGAGGCCACCCTTGACGTAGTCGAATTCCACCAACATCTCGTTGACGTTTTCAGAAATGACCCGGCCGACGTCCTGGCGCGCTGCCATGCAGGGCTCGACGACATCGACGGTTTCGGCAAGCACAACAGTGACGTTGCTCTTCGCATCTTCAGCGTGAGCCGAGCCTATGCTCAACCCGATCACCGCGGTTGAAAAGCAGGCTGCTACCAAATGAAGTTTCATTTCGTTCTCCTCCCATGCGCCCTCGGCGCTCCTTCCAGCAATTCGTCTTCTCTTTCGGTGGTCCGGCCCTCGCCTCCTCCTGCGAGGGCCAATCTAATGCATAAGCGCACTAATATACTAGTTGAGAAGTGCGATCAAGCGCGGCGCCCCAAGCGCGGGCCTTAAGACTGTCTGAACGCTCAATTTTTAGGCTGCCGAAGCGAGGCCGCAGATCATTTCGACCTTGTCACGGGTAAGGTCGGTCCGCGGCTCACGCCTTGGTCCTACCTCGCAGCCGGCGAATGATCTGGCGAAGTTTCGCCGCGGCGATCCATTGGGCACGGCCTCAGTTGCGCAGATCTTGGGGCAACAGGCCGGCGGGGAAATTCTGGTAGGCGACGGGGCGCAGAAACCTACGGATCGACATGGTCCCGACGCTGGTCGCACCGAAATTGGTCGAAGCCGGGTAAGGTCCGCCATGCACCATGGAATCGACAACCTCGACGCCGGTTGGGAAGCCATTGACCAGCAATCTGCCCGCCTTCCTTTCAAGGATCGGCAGCAGGTCGCGGGCAAGGCCAAGATCTGCGTCGTCCATATGGATCGTCGCGGTCAGCTGACCCTGGAAGCTCTCGGCAAGGCTGACCATCTCTCCCGGCGAGTTGACGCGCACCACCAGGCCGAGAGAACCGAACACCTCTTCGCTGAGCGAGTGATCGGCAAGCCAGGCCGAGCCATTGGTCTCGAACAGGTTCGGAACTGCATCCCGGCCCGTACTCTCTGTCGCAAGAACCGGCGCGACGGCATTGCTTGCCCGCATGCGGTCGACACCTTCGTGATAGGCGGTGGCGATGCCGTTGGTCAGCATCGTCTGCGGCGCCACCTTTTCGAGCGCCGACTTGGCGGCACCGATGAACCTGTCGGCCTCCGGCCCGTCGAGGACGACGGC
Organism: Rhizobium leguminosarum bv. trifolii WSM2297; assembly: GCF_000271845.1. The sequence goes on from NZ_JH719393.1 coordinate 1,737,761, forward strand.
AATACCGGGTTTGGTGCAGAACTGGCCGGCGCCAAGCGTGAGTGAGCCGGCCCAGCCCGAACCGATTGCCTCCGCCCGGGCAGCAGTGGCAGCCGGCAGCAGGAACATCGGATTGACGCTGCCGAGTTCACCGAAAAAGGGAATGGGCTCAGGGCGCTGGGCACAGAGGTCGAAGAGCGCACGGCCGCCGGCAAGCGATCCGGTAAAGCCGACGGCCTTGATGGCGGGATGCGTCACCAGAGCCGTTCCGACATCACGGCGCCCTCCCTGGATCAGGCTGAAGACGCCGGCCGGCATGCCGGTGCGTTCGATCGCAGCGGCGATCGCCTCGGCAATGATCTCACCTGTGCCGGGATGGGCTGAATGTCCCTTCACCACCACAGGGCAGCCGGCGGCAAGCGCGGCTGCCGTATCACCGCCGGCCGTCGAGAATGCCAGCGGAAAATTCGAGGCGCCGAAGACGGCGATCGGGCCGATCGGACGCTGCACCAGACGGATCTCGGGCCGCGGCGCCGGTTGCCGGTCGGCAAGTGCTGCATCGATACGCGCGTCGAGATGTTCGCCCTTGCGGATATGCTCGGCAAAAAGCTTGAGCTGGCCGGTGGTGCGGGCACGCTCGCCGTTGAGCCGACCTTCCGGAAGCCCGGTTTCCTCAGTTCCGATCAGGGTGACGGCCTCGCCGCGTCTGTCGATCTCCTCGGCGATTGTCTCGAGGAAGATGGCGCGCTCCTCACGTGTCTTTGCTGAATAGGCAGCGAATGCCGCTTCGGCGGCGCGGCAGGCGCGGTCGACCAGTTCCGTTGTACCAACGGCGAAGTCGTGTGCCTGCCCGTGCGCAGGCTCGGACCGAAATGTCGTCGTTCCGGCAATCCACTCGCCGGCGATGAAATGCCTGCCTGAAGGGGTCCAGCTCATTGTTATCCTCCTTGACGGAGCCTCGCTCCGTCCTTGTACGGTGATCGCGCAAGATGCGCCGCTTTAGCGGCCATTCACCTTCCGCCACGCGGCAAAGAGCGTCAAATTGCTTTCATCGGTGGCCGGGTAGAGGCCAATGATCGTATGTCCCTGCTTTACCCGTTCGGTGACGAAGTCCTCGTATGCGGTCATTTCGACGGCTTCATCGGCGATCTCGTCGGCGATCTCAGCCGGGATGACGATCACGCTGTCGTCGTCGCCGACCATGATATCGCCCGGGAAGACCGCCACATCCCCGCAACCAATCGGTACGTTGATGTCGATCGCCTCATGCAACGTGAGATTCGTCGGGCTGGAGGGACGATGGTGATAGGCGGGCATCTCGAGGCCGCCGATGGTCATGGCGTCGCGGAAGCCGCCGTCGGTGACGACGCCGGCCCCGCCCCGCATCATCAGTCGGGTAATCAGGATGTCGCCGGCGGAGGCTGCGCGCGGATCCTTGCGGCTGTCCATCACCAGTACATGGCCTTCGGGGCAGGTCTCGATGGCCAGCCGTTGCGGATGTTTGGGGTTGCGAAAGACGTTCATGGCGTTGCGGTCCTCGCGCGCCGGCATGTAACGCAGGGTGAAGGCCGGCCCGACCATATTGCGGCCTTTCGGCTGCACCGGTCGAACATCCTGGATCGTCTGGTTTCTCAGGCCGCGCTTGAACAGCGCTGAGCAGAGCGTCGCGACGGAGACACCCGTCAGCTTTTCACGGGTTGCGGGATTCATATTTCCTTCTCCTCGTTCAAATTCAAAGGCCGAAGCTGTGCTTTTCCACTGTCCAGTCACGGGCTTTGCCCGTCAGGCTGCAGCCGAGCCCCGGACGTGCGGGCACGATCATCCGGCCGTCCTTGATGTCGAGCTGCTCGTTGAACAGCGGCGCCAGCCAATCGAAATGCTCCACCCAGGGCTCGTGCGCATAGGCGGCCGCCAGGTGCAGATGGATTTCCATGGCGAAATGCGGCGCCAGGCGCATACGTTTGGCCTCGGCCTGCGTGCAGATGCGCAGAAAGGGCGTGATGCCGCCGACCCGGGGCGCATCCGGCTGAATGAAGTCGACCGCATCGGCGCGGATCAGGGCCATGTGCTCGTCGGCGCTTGCCAGCATCTCGCCGGTGGCGATCGGCGTGGCGAGTTCGCGCGCCAGCGCGGCATGGCCCTCGGCGTCATAGGCATCGAGCGGTTCTTCGATCCATTCAAGATTGAGCGGCTCGACCAGCCGGCCGAAGCGCAACGCCGTCGTGCGGTCCCATTGCTGGTTCGCATCGACCATAAGCGGTACACGGCCATCGATATGGCTGGTCACCGCATCCAGCCGGCGAAGGTCGATCATCGGATCCGGCTGCCCGACCTTGATCTTGATGCCGCCGATACCGGAGGCGATCGAGTGATCGATGGCATCACGGATTTCCTCAACGCTCGACGACAGGAAACCGCCTGAAGTGTTGTAGCAGGCGACGCTATCGCGATGGGCGCCCAGCAGTTTCGCAAGCGGCAGGCCGGCCCGTTTCGCCTTCAGGTCCCAGAGGCAGATGTCGATGGCGGCAATTGCCTGCGTCGCAATGCCGGAGCGGCCGACCGAGGCCCCTGCCCAGCAGAGCTTGTCCCATATCCGTGCTGTATCGTTGGGATCTTCGCCGATCAGGTTGTCGGCAATCTCGCAGGCATGTGCATAAAGGGCAGGCCCGCCTGCCCGCTTCGAGTAACTGAAGCCGAGGCCACTATGGCCAGCTTCGGAGACGATCTCGCAAAACAGAAACGCCACTTCCGTCAGCGGCTTCTGCCGGCCCGTCAAAACCTTGGCGTCGCTGATCGGCCGCGCCAGCGGCAGATAGGCGAGCGACAGCGTGACCGATCGGATGGCGTCCAGCTTGGCCGGGCCGGTAGCCAAGCCAGCCTTGGGTGGTTGTGCGGGGATCGTGCGTCTATTGGGATCAAACATCGTGGTTCCCTCAGTTGATAGCCGGCTCAGGCGTCTTGCCACCGAATTCCGTCGTCAGGAAGTCGAAGTCGCAGCCTTTGTCGGCCTGCTCGATATGGCTGGAGAACATGAAGCCATAACCGCGCTCATAATGCCGCGTCGGCGCCACCCAGGCGGTCCGCCGCGCCGCGATCTCCTCTTCGGAAACCAGCATATTGAGGCTGCGTGAGGGAATATCAAGCTCGACCATGTCCCCCGTTCTCAGCAATGCCAGCGGCCCGCCGATATAGGATTCCGGTGCGACATGCAGTACGCAGGCGCCGAAGCTGGTTCCGGACATGCGGGCATCCGAGATGCGCACCATGTCGCGCAGGCCGAGCTTCAGCAGCGCCTTCGGCATCGGGATCATGCCCCATTCCGGCATGCCGGGCCCGCCCTGGGGGCCGGCATTGCGGAGCACCAGCACGGTGTCCGGCGTCAGCGGATAATCCGGATCGTCGATAATCTTCTTCATCTCGGCATAGCTGTCGGCAACCAGCGCCGGACCGCGATGGCGATGGAATTTCGGGTCGCAAGCCGCCGGCTTGATGACCGCGCCATCGGGACACAGGTTTCCCTTCAGCACGGCCAGCGAGCCTTCGTGATAGACCGGGTTCGACAGTGGCCGGATGACGTCGTCATTGTAGATCTTCACCTGGTCGAGGCCGTCTATCAGAGGTTTTCCCGTGACGGTAATCGCGGTTGGATCGAGCTTGTTGCCGAGCTGCTTCATCAGCGCCCGCAAGCCACCGGCATAAAAGAAATCCTCCATCAGGTAGGTCGAACCAGACGGCCGGATGTTGGCCAGCACCGGTGTCGTGCGACCAATGCGATCGAGGTCATCGAGCTCCAGCGGCACGCCGGCGCGCCGCGCCATGGCGATCAGGTGAATGATCGCGTTGGTGGAACAGCCAGTCGCCATGGCGACGGTGACGGCATTTTGGACCGCGGCCTCCGTGATGATCCGGTCCGGCGTCAGGTCCTCCCACACCATATCGACGATCCGGCGGCCACAGGCTGCCGACATGCGCTGGTGGTTGGCGTCGGCTGCCGGAATCGAGGACGCGCCCGGCAGCGTCAATCCCATGGCCTCGGCGATCGCTGTCATCGTCGAGGCCGTGCCCATGGTCATGCAATGGCCATAGCTGCGGGCAATTCCGCCTTCGATGCCCTGCCACTCCTCCTTGGTGATCGTGCCGGCACGCCGCTCGTCCCAATATTTGAAACCATCGGTCCCGGAGCCCAGGGTCTTGCCGGCATAATTGCCGCGAAGCATCGGGCCGGCCGGAAGATAAACGAAGGGAATCCCCATGCTGACGGCGCCCATAACGAGACCCGGTGTCGTCTTGTCGCAGCCACCCATCAGCACGGCGCCGTCGACAGGATGGCTCCGCAACAGCTCCTCGGTCTCCATCGCCAGCATATTGCGATAGAGCATGGTGGTCGGCTTGACGAAGTTTTCGGAAAGAGAAAGCGCGGGCAGCTCCATGGGGAACCCGCCCGACTGAAGAATTCCGCGCTTCACCCATTCGGCACGCTCGCGGAAATGCATGTGGCAGGGCTGGGCATCGGACCAGGTATTGATGACGGCAATGATCGGCTTTCCCCGCCAATCCTCCGGCGCATAACCCATCTGCATGGTCCGCGACCGGTGACCGAACGAGCGCTGGTCATCCGGCAGCATCCATCGGGCCGACCGCAATTGCTCGTAAGTTTTCCTAGCAGTCACGGCTTTCTCCCATCTTTTTGAGCGCTCATCTCCGTACACTCCCTCAACTGATATTTTAGTTTCCCATATATATCAACGGCAACTTTGCATTCTTGTGCATTAGGTCGTGCAAAGCTATGAATGGAGTGAAAGGATTGCCTCACATGAATTCCCAGTTCGCTTCCACATTCGGCCTGACTGCACCCGGCTTTCCGGTCGCGGCCGGCAGCACGGTCCAGCGGGTCTATGATGATCTCAGAAAACGCATCATCACCATTCAGCTGCCGCCGGACACCACGCTGTCGCGCACCGAGCTGACCGAGACTTATGAAGTCAGCCAGACTCCCATTCGTGACGCGTTGCAGCTCCTCAAACAGGAAGGTCTGGTTCGCATTTATCCGCAGTCCCGCACTGTGGTCACCAGGATCGACGTCCTGCAAATTTACGAGGCGCATTTCCTTCGCGTCGCACTGGAATCGGAAGTCTGCCGCCGCCTCGCGACCGATCCGGACCCGGACCCGAGCGTCATCACCCGCGCCCGCTCGATCATCAAAATGCAGTCGGCAGTCGCCGACGATGTCGATCAGATTGCCATCTTCCAGGAGCTCGACGAGCTCTTTCACCAGACATTGTTCGCCGGCGCCAAACGCAGCAGCCTGCATCAGCTGGTTCGCGAGCGATCCGGCCATCTCGAGCGCATTCGTCGTCTGCATCTGCCCGAAAAGGGCAAGATCATGAGCATCCTCGATGGTCACCACGCCATCATCGACGCCATTGCCGCCCGTGACGAACAGGGTGCCGTCGATGCGATCCGTGAGCATCTCAGCCAGACCGTCGCAAAAGTCGAAGAGCTCCGTAAGGAGTTTCCCGATTACTTCGTCTGAACCGTCCGCGCCGGGGATTTGCGCCTGAATCAATTGACCGGCGTCAGCAACGGCCTGCCTGCGAAGAAGGCGGCAAGGTTGTCGACGGTCAATTGCGCCATCCTGTCGCGCGTTTCCTCGGTACCGCTGGCGTGATGGGGATAGAGCACGACGTTGTCGAGTGCTGCCAAGCGCGGATCGGGATTGGGTTCGTTCAGGTAGACATCGATGCCGGCCGAAGCGATCCGCTCTTCCTGCAAGGCCGCGATCAGGGCCGGCTCATCGACCACGGTGCCGCGGGCAATGTTGATGAAACTGCCCGCCGGTCCGAGCGCATTCAGCACCTCAGCCGAAATCAAGCCTTCGGTCGAGGGCCCGCCCGGCGTCGCCACGATCAGGATATCGGCCCAGTCGGCCAGTTTTACCGGGTCGGCGAAATAGGCAAACTCGTTATCGGCTTTTTTCGTCCGCCCATAATAGCCGACCGTCAACCCGACAGCCTCGCAGCGCCTGGCAATCGCCATGCCTATGCGGCCGAGGCCAACGATGCCGGCCCTTTTGCCCGAGGTCGACGTCGTCAGCGGCATCATGCCTTTCTTCCCCCAGTCGCCGGAACGCACATAACGATCGCCTTCCGGCAGGCGCCGGCGCGCCGCCAGCATCAAAAGCAGCGCCGTGTCGGCAACGTCGTCGCAAAGCACTTCGGAGGTGTTGGTGAGCTTGATGCCGCGCCGCGTCATCGCCTCGACATCCATCTGGTCGTAACCCGCCGAGGAACAGGCGGCCAGCTTCAGTGCCGGCAATTTCGCAAGCAGCACCTCGTCGATCGTCACATGGCCGTTGCAGACCAGCGCCGTGCAGATCGGGCCGGCTTTCTCAAGCAGAGCATCCCGTTGCTCTCCTTGTGCAAGATCCAGCCGGTGCAGCGTATAGATGTCCTCCAACATTGCCATCTGACGGGGCCGGAGCGGATAGGCGACGATGACATCGGGCTTCATGCGGGAACAAGTCCTTCCTGTTGGAGACGGGCGGCGCGGCGCGTGGCCTGAATCTCGGGATCGGGATCGAGGCTGGCGGCAAGCAGCGCCTGGGTGTAGGGGTGCGACGGCGCGTTGAAGATCTGGGCCACCGGCCCCTCCTCGACAATCTCGCCGGCCTTCATGACGATGACACGATCGGCGAAATCGCGAACCACCGGAAGGTCGTGTGCAATGAAGAGATAGGACAGGCCGAACTCGCGGCGCAGGCCTTCGAGCAAGGCAATCACCTGCGCCTGGATCGACACGTCGAGCGCCGAAACCGCCTCGTCGCAGATGATCAGTTTCGGCTCCATCGCCAGCGCGCGAGCAATCGCGATGCGCTGGCGCTGGCCGCCGGAAAATTGATGCGGATACCGGTCGGCCATCTCAGGCTTCAGGCCAACCTTGACCAGCAACTCGGCCACCCTCTCCTTCCATCTCGCTTTCGGCAGGATATCGGGGTGAATGACCCAGGCCTCGGAGATCAGCCGGAACACGCTCATCCGCGGATTCAGCGACTGCGTCGGGTCCTGAAAGACCATCTGCAAATCGCGACGCAGCCCGAATATTTCCCTCGGCGACATCGCCAGCAGATCGTTGCCGCGGTAGAGGACCTGGCCCTCCTGCGGATCGTCGAGGCGAACGATCGCCCGGGCAAGCGTCGACTTGCCGGAACCGCTCTCACCGACGACAGCAACGGTTTCGCCGGGCATGATGACGACGTCGACGCCTTTCAGCGCCTGGAATGCGCCGAAACTCTTCTTCAAGCCGATGGCGCGCAGCAGCGGTTCTCCCTGCCGGTCACGCTCCTGTGCCATCGCGCCCTTGCCGGGCGCGGCTGCAATCAGCTTCTTGGTATAGGGGTTCTGCGGGTTGCGATAGATTTCGCCCGCATTGCCCGTTTCGACGATACAGCCGGCATTCATCACCACGACCCGGTCGGCGATCTCGGCCACGACGCCGAGATCGTGGGTAATCAGCAGCAGGCCCATTCCGGTTTCCTGCTGCAATTCCTGCAGCAGTTCGAGCACCTGCGCCTGCACCGTAACATCGAGCGCAGTGGTGGGTTCATCTGCAATCAGGATATCGGGCTTACAGGCGATCGCCATGGCGATCATCAGGCGTTGCCGCTGCCCGCCGGAGAACTGGAACGGATATTTCCGCATTGCCGCCTGCGGATCGATGATGCCGACCCGCTGCAGGAGTTCAAGCGCCCTGGCACGGGCCTGCTCTGCGGACTGACCATGCGTGGTCATCATCTCGGTGATTTGCCAGCCGACCGTGTAGACCGGGTTCAGATGGGCCAGCGGGTCCTGAAAGATCATGGCGATCCTGGCGCCGTTGATCGAACGCCGCTCCTCGGGCGTCATTTCCAGCATGTCGCGCCCATTGAGCAGAATGGTGCCGCTGGTGATCTTGCCGGGTGGCATGTCGATCAGGTTCATGATCGCCGAGGCGGATACCGACTTGCCCGAACCGCTTTCCCCGAGGATCGCCAGCGTCTCGCCGCGATCGAGATGCCAGCTGACGTCTTGCACAGCCTTGACGGTGCCGCTGACCGTGTGGAACTCGACCGAGAGGTCGCGCACTTCCAGAAGATGTTCAGCCATTTTTCCTGCCCCTCATTTCAAGGCGCCAGCGTTGCGTCGGATCGAGCGCGATGCGCAGCCAGTTCGACAGAAGGTTGAGCGACAGCGTCGTCAGGATGATCGCGAGGCCCGGCCAGAAGGACAGCCACCAGGCATTGGTGAGATAGGGCCGCCCCTGGGCAACCATGAGACCCCAGGTGATCTCAGGCGCCTGAATGCCGATCCCAAGGAAGGACAGCGAGGATTCGGCCAGCATGACGAAGGCGAAATCAAGCGTCGCGATGGTCACCAGCGTCGGAAAGATCACCGGCAGGATGTGATGGAAGACGATACGCCAATAGGATGCTCCCATGACCTTCGCCGCCTGCACGAACATCCGCTCGCGCACCTCAAGCACCTCGGCACGGGTGGTGCGCAGATAGATGGGAATGCGGGTGATCGCCAGGACGAGGACGATATTGGTGACCGAGGGTTCGAGCATATAGAGCACGATCACCGCCAGAAGCAGCGACGGGAAGGACATGATGACGTCGCCGAGCCGCATGATCCATTGAGCGGCGGAAGAACGGCTGTAACCCGCCACCAGTCCGAGCCCCGTGCCGACGACAGATGATGCAAGCACCGCCGCCGCGGCAACCAGGATGGTGTTTTGCGCCGCCACGACGACGCGGGCAAGAAGCGGCCTGCCCAGCGCATCGGCTCCAAGGACGTAAAGCAATCCGCGGGTGATATCGAACGGCGGCGCGTTTCGGCCCCGCAGGTTCTGCTTGGTGGCGATGCTCTCCAGCAGAAACGGCCCAAACAGCGCGCAGAGAAGAACGATCAGGAGGAACAGCGCGGCGAAGAAGGCGAGCTTGTCCGCCCACAGCATGCTCAGCCAGCGGCCGATCGGGCCTGTCGGTTTTTTCTCGATGAGGATCTGCGTGTCGGTCATCGTCATCGCTCAATACCGGATACGCGGATCGAGCAGCGCATAGGCGATGTCGATCAGCAGGTTCATGATGAAGATCGCCAGTGCCGAGACCATGATGACGGCCAGCACGACGGCGAAATCGCGAAGCAGGATGGAATCGATCATCAGCTTGCCGATTCCCGGAAAACCAAACACCGTCTCGACGACAACGGCACCGTTCAGGATGGCGGCCGCCTGGTCGCCGATGACGGTGATCACCGGCAGCATGGCGTTGCGCAGCCCGTGAACGAAGATAATCGAGTTCGAACGGACACCCTTGGCGCGAGCCGTCTTCACGTAGGCGGAAGACAGGACGCTGATCATCGAACCGCGCACCACCTGCAGGATCAGGCCGAAGGGCCGGATGAACAGCACGCTGACCGGCAGCACCCAATGCCAGACAGTTCCCGTTCCCGATGTCGGCAGGACATGCAGTTTGACGGCGAAAATGACGATCGCCACGATGGCAAGCCAGAAATCAGGCGCCGCGGCGCCGATCAGCGAGAAGAAGGTGGCGAGACGGTCGAAAACGCCGCCGACGCGAAACGCTGCGAGCGAGCCAATGACGATCGCAGCGACGGTGACCAGCGCCATGGTGATGACAGCCAGCCAGAAGGTCCAGACGAAAGCCTCGAGGACGACATCCATGGCAGGACGGGCCTGCCGCAGCGACTGGCCGAAATTTCCCTGCGCGAGATCTGAGACATAACGGCCGAACTGAATGATCAACGGGTCGTTAAACCCGTTCATTTCACGGAATTGCTGGCGCATGTCCGTGGTTGCATCAATAGGAAGGTAGAGGTCGGTCGGATCGCCGGTCAGCCGGGACAGGAAGAAGACGATGACGATAAGCACCACGAGCGATACGCCGCTGGCGATCGCGCGTTTGCCGATGAAACTCTTCATGCCACTCCTCCCGAGTGAAACCCATAGGAACCGAAAGCCTGGTCATCGCTTGTCGCCCGCCAGGCGCCGCCGTCGACAGCAGCAACTGAAATATTAGTTCATCTAGAATTTTTGTGAACCCCCTTTCTTATCAACCGGCGGCTTTCGTCTCCACGCCATACCGCCGGTGCCGATGATCGTCGCGCCAATGATGACCGCCGCGCCGATCCACGTCTGGGGGGCAGGAACTTCCGAGAAAAACAAGAAGGCCATCAGCGCCACGACCGGCAGCCTGAGAAAGTCGAGCGGCGCCAGAACGCTTGCAGCCGCCATACCGAAGGCGCGTGTGATCAGCGTCATATTAAATGCGCCGAGTGCCCCCTGCATGGCGAGCAGCCCGAGTTGGCTACACGTCGGCAGTGACCAGACCGGCAGCATGACGATTAGGACAAGCGGCACCGTGGCGATCAGATTCCATGCAACCAGCCGGTCCGCGCTGTCCCTCAATGCCATCCGCCGCAGCATCAACTGGCTGGCCGCGGTCAAGACCGCTCCCACCAGCGCAAAAAGCAGCCATTGATCGAAACCGGACGGTCCGGGGCGAATGATGATCATGACGCCGATAAAGCCTGCGGCAATGCCGGCGACGCTGGCGGCGCCGACACGTTCCTTGAGCACGAGCCACGCACCGAGAACCAGGAACATCGGCATGGTGAAATTGATCGCCGTTGCATCGGCGAGTGGCGCATGCGCAAAGGCGACGAACAAAGCAACCAGTGAGGCGAGCTTCAGACCAGCACGCACGCCATGCAGGACCCGGTAGGGAGAGGCTCTCAGACCAACGCGAGACACGATCCACGGCGAGACGGCAAGAAGTCCGAAAAACGACCGGAAAAAGCCAATCATCAACGGATGCACCTCGCCGGCCAGCAAACGCACGATGATTGCGTCAAGACTGTTCAAAAAGGCTGCGGCCACCATCATTCCGACGGCAAGGCCTGTACGACCGGGCTGCATTGCGTTTCTCCTGATTGAACGAATGCAGGCCGGCCCATATCGTATGGTTCGATATAGCAAGTGCGGTGACCAACATCTCCCGACGGTGTTAGCCCGATCCCTCAGTCGCCGTCCATACTAAAATACAAATATATCAGTGGTGAGAGAATGCCGCTGGAGCTGCTCTTCGCGTGGGCTGAAGAGCGTCCAAATTCCGGCGAATGATTCCCGCCATCGCAATTTGGGTTGCAAGAATCGAGGGAATACACTCTACGTCTCAGAATGAGCCGCACAACGTCCCATGCTAGAGAAAATGCCGCCGTCCATCCTCGAGGGAATGCCGGCTATGTTTCTTCAGCCCGACGGTCCCGGCGGTGCCTAACCTCCTCACCGCCCAATTAGCTGCCAGATGTACCGCGACATCCCAGCCAGCTCTCAGGCCTGAGAGCCGGATGGGTAGGTCCGGAAATTTCCCAATCCCCATACTTACCCCCATAAGGACATTTCCATGAAGCATATGCGCAATCTCCGCCTGATGCTGGCAAGCACCGCTTTTCTCGCGCTCGCCGGCCCCTCCTTCGCGCTTGACGGCGCTGATATGATGAAAAAGCTCAATGCCGCCACCAGTGCCGGCGGCACGGTCATCACCTTCGAAAAGGCTGATGTCGATGGCGACACGGTAACGGCGACGGGCGTCCAGGTTGGATATGCGAACTTGCCCGGCGATACTTTGAAGATCGGCGAGCTCACCTTCGAGGGCGTCGAGGAAACCGAAGGCGGCGGCTACCACGCCAAAACCGTCTCTTTCCCGGATATCGACATGAGCCAGGCAGTAGGTCGGCTTTCCGTAAAGGACATCGAGATCGCCGGCCTGACGATTCCCGCCAATGCCACAGGCGACACGCTGAACGACATCCTCCTCTATGAAACCGTCAGCACCGGGCCGATCGCTGTCAACATCAAGGGCAAGGACGTGTTTGCCATCGAGGGCATCGAGTCGAACCTCGGGCGCCAGAATGGTGGCTTTACCTATGACGCCAATGTCGCCGGCGTGAAAGCCGACCTGTCGCAGGTCGAGGATGCGAGCGCGAAGGACGCCATCGAGAAACTCGGGCTGACCACGCTCGACGGGACGGTGACGATGAAGGGCAGCTGGGAAGTCGAAAGCGGCAAGATCGCTGTCGACGAATACGCTTTCGACTTCAAGAATATCGGCCGGCTGAATATCGCCGTCGACCTCTCCGGCTACACGCTGGCCTTCGTCAAGTCGTTGCAGGAGGCGGTCAAGACGGCCGAGGCCAATCCGAACAAGGAAGAGGCCAACCAGGCCGCCGGCCTTGCAATGTTGGGGCTGATGCAGCAGCTGACGTTCAACAGCGCCTCGATCCGCTTCGACGATGCCTCGATCACCAAGAAGGCGCTCGACTATGCCGGCGCGCAGCAGGGCATCACCGGCGAACAGCTGACGCAATCACTGAAAGGTCTTGTGCCGATGATGATGGCGCAGCTCAACCTGCCGGAGTTGCAAAATCAGGTATCGGCTGCCGTCAACACCTATCTCGACGGGCCGAAAAACATGACGATCAGCGCAGCACCAGAAAAGCCGGTTCCATTTCCGATGATCATCGGCGCGGCCATGGGTGCGCCGAACACCATTCCTTCGGTTCTCGGCGTCAAGGTGACGGCGAACGATTAAGCCGCCTATAGAGGTGAACTGCCAGAGGCGGGTTTTCCGACCTGCCTCTGGGGTCCTTTCCCGGGAAAGGCAAGCAACATCGAAGGTCGACGAAAAGCCGACCACGTTGATCCAGGTGAAGAGAACGATTTCCCTGGATTCGCTAAAACTCGTCGCTGCGACGCCTCACCGCGTGCTTCAGTGCCATCATATGTCTTCGTCGCTCCAGCACATAATCGGCATAGCCGACGCAGATGAACAGCAATGTCGGGCCGGCGTAGATGATGATCAGAGCCAATGCGATAGGGATGAATGCGGTCGTCATGATCGTGTTTCCATCATAGGGTGGGGCCGAAAGCGGCGAAAGCCGTAAGCCTTCATCTCGACATTCCCTGTCCTTATTTACCCAAAATTCGCCGGCTTCGTATTCGTTCCGTCCCCGATCGATTTCCATCCGCCCCGCAGGTCCCCATCGGAAGGCAACATTGAAGCGGGCGGCTCGCTCGACCGCAATTCACCGCGGCCTTTCCTCCCGCATTGCCGCCGTCACGCGTTTGAGCAGCGGGACCGACAGCAGATTCTCCAGCAGAACCGATAGCTTCGGCTTCCAGTTCGGATAGCTGTCGCTGGTGCCTGGAATATTGGTCGGTCTTTTCTCGTCGGTGAGATCGGCAAGCCGCACGGCGGTCAGAAGCGATGGGGTCCGGGCAATGAAACGGTAGGCGCTGACGGTCAAAAGTTTCAGCGTTTCTTGGCTTGCCCGCGCCGCCGTGAGCCGCGGCGGCACGTCGAGGCCGGCGGCCTTGAGTGCCGTTTTCAGGTGCCTCCGTTCGCGCTTGCGGTGTTCGAGATGTTCTTCGGTGAGATCGGGCGGTACGATACCGTGTTCACAACGATCCTGAATGTCGGCGCCGCGCCACCAGCCGGCAAGCGTCTGGTGGTCATGTGTCGAAATGCAGGTAAGCGCGAGGGCGGGATAGGCATCGGCCGGCTTGAAGCCCTTTTCGTTCTGTTCGTAGGAAAGGATCCGATAGGAGAGAATGCCGGCAGCCGCCAGATCCTCCTGCAATCCTTCCGGAATCATTCCGAGAGACTCCCCGATGACGAGGCATCGATGTTCGGCGGAGGTCTCCGCGAGGATCTGCAGCAGCCGATCCTCGGGATAGCGAACATAGGCGCCGCTGTCCGGCCTGTCGCCCAAAGGAACCAGGAAAAGACGGCGGATCGCTGGCGCGTGGTCGATGCGAATGGCGCCCGCGTAGCGCATCGCGGCGCTCACCATGCGCCGGTAAGGCGACATCTTTCCTCCGGCAATTTCGGACGGCAGATATCCGGCAAGATGCCAGTCCTGCCCGTGAACGGCGAATGGATCGGGAGGACTGCCGATCGTGGCCTGCGAGACATAGATATCCGGCTCGCTCCACGTCGCCGAGCCGTCGACCGCCTCCCCGACGGCAAGGTCGAGATAGAGCCCGATGCGCAGGCCGGCCCTGCGCGCCCGATCCGCGGCCTGCATCAGCTGGCGGTGGGCAAGCCATTGAAGCCACATGTGGAAGCGAACGTCATCTGAATGCTCGCGTTCGAAATCGCCGACAGCGGCACTGTCGAAGCGTTGGAACTCGGCCGGCCACCCTTGCCAGCCGGCGCCCGCCCCGCGCTCGACCATGGAAAAGGAAAGGCATTCGAACAGCGCATGCAGCCGCAGGCTGTCGCCGCCTTGCGCGACGAAGGCGTCAAAATCGGCGGCGTCGTCATCGACGGTCTTGTCACTGACGCGGCGCTGTCGCCATGCCGACCAGAGATCATGAAGGGCACCGAGCTTGGTTCGCGCGACGCCGATGTAATCAACGAGATCGGATTGGCGAAGGCGCTTCAATTCCCGTTCGAGTTCGGGACTGCCGGCAAAAGCCGGCACCTGGTCGACGGCGATATAGAGCGGGTTGAGATGCTGGCGGCTTGAGGGCTCATAGGGGCTGCAGCGATCAGGATCGGCGAGGAACGGCGCGTGAAGCGGGTTGAGGCCGATGAAATCGGCCCCCAGCGATCCCGCCAGATCGGCCATGTCAGCCAGATCCTTGAAATCTCCTATGCCCCAGTTGCGTGCCGACCGGAGTTCGTAAAGCTGCAGGCTTAGGCCCCAGACACGTGTGCCGGAAAGGAAATCCGGCAGAAATGACACGGGAATCTTCCTGCGATCCGGCTTCGCTTCCTGTCGCGGCCCGCCGGTCTGTTGATCCGCCGTCCCCGTCAGGCCAATATTCAATGCCGAGAGTATCTTGCGCTTGGTGGCGGCGGAAATCGGCACTTCCCGGTTCTCGGGGCTGGGCCGTGTCGGGCTGATGCCGTGGAAGCGGGCGAGCTTGTCGAGTTCAGCGGATTTCATTATTCGACCCTTCCCACCCCGTCACGCCTCGCTGATGCTCCAGATCACCGTCCAGGGCGCGAGATCGCCGCCACCGCTTCCGCCGAGACGAAAGATCGTCTCGGCGTCTTCCTGCTGCGAGGCCGGCGGCGCGGCCGCTTCGTTGCCGAGGTTGGTGCGCAGATGAAGATGCCGGCTTTCCGCAAGGGTCCAGTCCACCGCGATCGCGTTTCCCGCCGAGCGGTAGACGGCCCTTCCGGCGGCGGCTCCCTTCAGCAAAGGCACGATCCGGCGGTGCCGGAGGTCGAGAAGTGTCCTGTAGAAATCGAGGATCTCAGAGGAAGCAACTTTCGACCAGTCGAGTTTGGCGGCAGCAAAGGTCGACGGCGCCGTCGGGTCGAGAAGGTCGTCGGCGTCGAAGCCCGGCAGACGCGAAAGCTCCTCGCGACGGCCTTTCCTGACCTTCTCGTTCAGCTCCTCGTCGAAATCGCAGAAAAACGGGAAAGGCTCTGCAGCACCCCATTCCTCGCCCATGAACAGCATCGGGATCTCGGGCGCCAGCAAATAGATTGATATGACGGCTTTGACGGCATCGGCCGGGCTCGACACCATGACGCGGTCTCCCAACGCCCGGTTGCCGATCTGATCATGGTTCTGGATGAAGGAGATGAAAGCGGTCGGCGGCAGATGACCGCTCGGCTTGCCCCTATTTCCACCGCGATAAGGCATATGTTCTCCCTGGAACACAAAACCTTCCGCCAGCGCCCGGCCGAGCTTGCCGACATCGCCCGCATAATCGGCATAATAGCCGAAGGTTTCGCCGGTGGCAGTGATATGCAGCATATGGTGGATGTCGTCGTTCCACTGGGCGGTGAACAGCTTCGCCGCGCCTTTTTCATCGCGCTTCAGCAGATCGCTGTCATTCTCCTCGTTCTCGACGATCAGATGAATAAGCCGATCGCCGGCCGCAGCCCTGACGCGGCGGGCAAGCTCGTGAAGCAGATGCTCGTCGCTATCGTCCTTGATCGCGTGAACAGCATCGAAGCGGAAGCCGTCGAGCCTGAATTCGGTGATCCAGTAGGTGGCGTTCTCAATGACGAATTCGCGGATCATCTGCGATCCGTCGCCGTCATAGTTGATGCCGTGGCCCCATGGCGTCTTGTGATGGTCCGTAAAGAGCGGCGCATAGGAAGGGATAAAATTCCCGTCGGGCCCGAAGTGGTTGTAGACCACATCGAGGAATACCGAGATACCGCGCTGATGCGCTTCATCCACCAGCGCCATGAAATCCTCCGGCCGCCCGTAGCTGCTGTCGGGGGCATAGGGCAGCACGCCGTCATAACCCCAGCTGTAACGGCCGGGGAATTCGCTGACCGGCATGATCTGCAACGCCGTGACGCCCAGCTCCCGCAGATGATCGAGCCGCTCGATCGCAGCTTCGAAAGTGCCCTCCGGCGTGAAGCAGCCGATATGCATCTCGTAGACGACCATCTCCTCCCATGGCCGGCCGGTCCAGTCGCTAGCCTTCCAGCCATAGGAGGAAAGGTCGACCACTTCGCTCGGACCGTGCACGTCCTGCGGCTGGAACCGCGAGGCGGGATCGGGAATTTCAAGGCCGTCCGGCAGGACGAAGCGATAGCGCGTGCCGACATGGGCATTCGGAACTGCGCACCGATGCCAGCCACCGTCCGCCGCCTGCATCGACCGCGGATCGGCGCCCTCGATCTTCAACGATACGCTTTCATGCAGAGGAGCCCAGAGCCGAAACAGAATACCGTCTTCAGTGAATGCGGGGCCGAACGTCATATTGGTCAAGGGAAAGCCTTCGGTGAAGTGAGGATGGATTTGGGTAACTTTTGCGGGAGCAAAAAGTTTCGTTCGCAAGCGCTCGCGCGAAAGCAGCTACCCTCACCAAACAAAAGATTACTGGCTTATGAGAGGCCGCGTCAGTCGAGCCAGGTCGACGGCTCGCGCATTCCGTGAACGATCACGACAATTTCAGCGCCATAACTCGTGGGTTCATAGATGGCGATGTAACGTCCCTCGACAATCAGACGGGCAGCGGCGCTGATTTCCGGGCGGGCAGGCCCGATTTCGGGGTGTGCGGCAACCAGTTCGAACTTTTCAAAAAGTCTTTGCAGGAGCCTATCCGCTGCCGGTTCATTCTGAACGGCAATATTCCGCCAGATATCGCGCATCTGGCGTTGGGCACGCGGAGACAACCTATATCTAGCCACGGGCTGCGCGTTCTGCTTTCAGCTCCTGCAGGAAGCCCGCGGGATCAACCTCCTCGGGTTCGCCGCTGGCTTTGCCCTCAGCATATTCCCGCTTGAGTTTTTCCAGCTCAAGCGCGCGAATCTCCTCGCGCTGTTCCAGCAGCCGGAGGCTATCGCGCACGACCTCGCTGGCGCTGGCATAACGCCCGCTTTCGACAAGCTCGCGGACAAGTCCTTCATAGCGAGGACCAATGTTGTAGCTAGAGGGCATAGCGCGATACCTTTTCGTTGAAGCGATATTATCAGTTTTTGATAAACGCGACAAATAGAACTGGCCGCCGGCCGATGATTGCAAGACGTTTCGACTGTCACGCCGCCGCGACTTTGCCCGAGAGTGCCTTGTCCATGGCGGCCTGAAGCTGTTCCTGGGTGAACGGCTTCGTCATCCTGAGCATCCGGCCGAGCCCGTGGTCTTCGGAAAACTCGGCATAGCCCGAGGCAAGGATGATGGGCAGGCCGGGGAAGGCCGAGCGGAGGTGGCGTGCAAGCTCGGCGCCTGTCATGCCGGGCATCGCATGATCGGTGATGACGAGATCGCAATCCCGTCCGCCGGCCAGAAATTCCAAGGCCTGCGAGGCGGAAGAAGCCTCGCGCGGCAGGTGCCCGAGATCCTCCAGCATCGCCACGGTTCCGGTCCGAACAAGCGCATCGTCGTCGACGACGAGAATGGCGAGCGGCCGTGACACCGGGTTCAGGGCTTCCGTCGCGAGAGGCTCGACGGCCGGCTGCGTCTTGACAGAGGTCTCGGCCACGGGCAGCCAAAGGGATACGGTGGTGCCGCTGCCCCTCGCGCTCGATATCTGGATCGAGCCGCCGGATTGGGCCGCCAGGCCATGCACCATCGACAGGCCGAGACCGGTTCCCTTGCCGACCCCTTTGGTGGTGAAAAACGGTTCGGCGGCACGCGAAACCGTTGCCTCGTCCATGCCTTCGCCATCGTCCGACACCGATATCCTGATGTAGTTCCCACCCGCGAGACCGGCCGGCCGAGCCTCTTCGGCATGGGCCGCGGCAACCGTCACAGCGCCGCCGCTTTCCAATGCATCTCGCGCGTTGACGAACAGGTTGAGCAGCGCCAGTTCCAACTGGTTACTGTCCACCAGCAGCGGCGCCAGATCTGTCGGGATGCGCTTGCAGATTTCGATGCGCGGACCTACGGCCTTGGCAAGGAGATCCTCGACATTTTCGAAAAGCGTGAGGAAGTCGACCGCCTGCGGCTTGAGCTCCTGGCGGCGTGCGAAGGCAAGCAGGCGTTGTGTCAACGCTGTGCCACGCTCGGCCGCCTGGATCGCGTTTGTCACCAAGCGTTCGTTTCGCTCATCGCTCGGAAGCCGTTTCTTCAGAAGGTTGAGGCTGCCGAGAACCGCCATCAGTAGATTGTTGAAGTCATGGGCGACGCCGCCGGTCAAATGACCGATCGTATCAAGCTTCTGCGCCTCGAACAGTTGCGCCAGCGCCTCTTCGCGCTCGCGCGTCCTTTGATCGATCCGGTGCTCCAACTCCTCGTTGAGCTCCCGCAACTGGGCGGCCGAGGCCTCGAGCTCGGCGGTGCGCTGACGAACCCTCGCCTCCAGTTCGGCGTTCAGGCGTTCGAGTTCCCGCGTCTTCCTGTAGAGATCTGCAAAGACCCTGACCTTGGCTCTGAGCACCTCGGGCACGATCGGTACGGAGACGTAGTCGACCGCGCCAACGGCATAACCGCGCAACCGGTCGGGTTCGGCCAGCATCACGGCGGAAACGAAGATGATCGGCGTGTTCTGATACCGCGGGTGCTGCCGGATCATGCTGACGAGCTCGAAGCCGTCCTGTTCGGGCATGCAGACATCGACGAGGATTACGGCGATTTCGGTGCGCAACAGGTGCTCGAAGGCTTCACGGGCGGATTGCGCCTTGATGAGGTTTTCATCGAGTTCTTCGAGGATAACCTCATAACTCAGGAGCTTGGCGGGCTGGTCGTCGACGAGGAGGATGTTGACTGGGTTCATGGCCGGATCCTCAGCGGTGCAGCCACATGCGAAGCGCCGACAGAAGCTGTTCGGTATTGACCGGCTTCGCCAGGTAATCGGATGCGCCGGCTTCCAGGCATTTCTCCCGGTCGCCCTTCATCGCCTTGGCCGTCAGCGCCAGGATCGGTAGCCGCCGGAACCGTGGCTCCGACCGGATGACCTGCATGGTCTCGTAACCATCCATTCCGGGCATCATGATGTCCATCAGCACGATCGCCACCGAAGATTCGTTGTTGATGACGTCGATGGCTTCGCTGCCGGTCGTGGCCGTAAGCACCCTCATTCCCCGGCGCTCGAGCACGCTGCTCAGCGCAAAGATATTGCGGGCATCGTCGTCGACGAGCAGCACGGTCTCGCCGACGAGATCCTCGTCCGAGCTGTGCAATTCCCGAAGTGTCGCCTGTTTTGCCGCCGGCAGATCGGCGACGACCCGGTGCAGGAACAGAGCCGTCTCATCGAGAAGCCGCTCAGGAGACTCGACGCCCTTTACGACGACGCTTCGGGCCATGCTGTGCAGCGTCGCATCTTCCTCAGGGGAAAGCTCCCGGCCGGTGAAGACCACTACCGGCACCTCGCCGATCTCGGCGTCGTCGCGTATCTGCTCCAGGACCTCGAAGCCGGACATGTCCGGCAGCGAAAGGTCGAGCACCACGCAGTCCGGCGGATCCTGCCTGAGGGCCGCGAGCGCTTCCGATCCGGAGCCGACACTTGTGATGTCTATGTCGTCATGTCCGAGAAGCGCGGTGACGCTCATTCGCTCCGCCTCATTGTCTTCCACGAGCAGCAGATGCTTGCGGCGCGGCTGCGAATAGGCCTTCAAGCGCGACAGCGCCTTTCCGAGGCCCTCGGGCGTCGTCGGCTTGCTCATGAACGCGAAAGCGCCGCGGGTCAGCCCATGCTGGCGATCCTCGTCGAGGCTGATGATCTGCACCGGGATATGCCGCGTCTGCGGATTCTGCTTGAGCTGGCTGAGCACCGTCCAGCCGAGCATGTCGGGCAGGAAGATGTCGAGCGAGATCGCCGCCGGCCGGTAGTCCTGTGCAAGCGCCAGCGCATCGCTGCCACGCATCGCCACCAGCACCTTGAACCCGTTATCGCGGGCGAGATCGACAAGGACGCGGGCGTAATGCGCATCGTCCTCGACGACGAGCAGCACTGAATCGCCAGCCGCAATCTGGTGGCGATCGTCTTCCACATGTTCGATTGTCTTTTCGGCGCGGCGGCTTGCCGCCGCCTCGGCGAATTCCACGACATTTGCCGACGGAGCGGGCTTCGGCGCAATCGCGCCGGCACCGACATAGGTGAGCGGCAGATAGAGGACGAAGGTGCTGCCGACCCCAGGCGTGCTGCGCAGCTGGATCTCGCCGCCCAAAAGGTTTGCCAGCTCGCGGCTGATCGCCAGCCCGAGGCCGGTGCCGCCATATTTGCGGCTCGTCGAGGCATCCGCCTGCTGGAACGCCTCGAAAATGATGCGTTGCTTCTCAGGCGGGATACCGATGCCGGTGTCGACGACTTCGAAGGCAATGACCGAAGGCGCGTGCCGGAGCGACGGATGATCCGGCGACCAGCCACTGGTTGCCAAGGCGACGCGAAGCGTCACGCCGCCCTGCGCGGTGAATTTGAAGGCGTTCGACAGCAGGTTCTTGAGGATCTGCTGCAGCCGCTTGGAATCGGTAATGATGCTCTTCGTGACATCGCCGCCGACTTCGACCGCGAACGACAGGTTCCGGTTTTCAGCCTCGTGCCGGAACGGCCGGGCCATCATTTCGAGCAGGTTGCTGACGAAAATCTCCTCGGCATCGACCGAGACCGTTCCGGATTCGATCTTCGACAGGTCTAGGATATCGCTGATCAGGTTCAGGAGATCGGTTCCGGCGCCGTGGATTGTCTTGGCAAACTCGACCTGTTTGCCCGATAGGTTGCCGTCGGGGTTCTCGCCGAGCTGCTGGCCGAGAATAAGGATAGAATTCAAAGGCGTGCGTAGCTCGTGCGACATGTTGGCGAGGAATTCGGATTTATACTTCGATGTCAGCGCCAGTTCGGTCGCCTTTTCCTCCAGCGCGCGCCGGGCCTGCTCGATCTCCTGGTTCTTCGCCTCGACTTCGACGTTGCGTTCCTCCAGCTGCTGCGCCTTCTGCCCGAGCTGTTCGTTGGTCTGCTGCAACTCGCGCTGCTGCGTCTGCAGCTCTGCCGCGAGTTTCTGCGACTGCTTGAGCAGGCCTTCGGTCTGCATGGTCGCTTCGATAGAATTGAGGACGATGCCGATCGATGTTGTCAGTTGGTCGAGGAAGGAGAGCTGCAGCTCGGTGTAGTCGCCGGCGGAAGCTAGCTCGATAACCGCCTTGACCTGCCCCTCGAAATGCACCGGCAGCACGATGGCGCTTCTCGGTAAGGTGGTGAATACGCCGGAGCTAATCGGGACGACGTTGTCGGGAAGGTCGGTGACCAGAATCCGGCGGGCGTCGCTGGCGCACTGTCCGACAAGCCCCTGGCCGAATTCGAGCCGCGGCGGGTGCGCCGCCTCGACCCCGCGGGCATAGACGGAAAGCAGCGACAGGAAGGGCTGCTGTTCGTCGGCGTCCACCTGGTAGATTACCCCTTGATGGGCGCCGACCAGAGGCGCCAGCTCCGACAACAGCATCTTGCCGACCAGCGTCAGGTCGCGCTGTCCCTGCAGCATGTTGGTGAAGCGCGCCAGATTGGTTTTCAGCCAATCCTGCTCGGTATTGCGCTCCGTGGTGAGCCGCAGGTTGTCGATCATCGTGTTGATGTTGTCTTTGAGTTCGGCCACTTCGCCGCGCGCATCGACCTTGATCGAGCGTGTCAGGTCGCCCTTGGTGACGGCGGTCGCCACTTCGGCGATGGCGCGCACCTGCGTCGTCAGGTTCGCGGCAAGCAGATTGACGTTGCCGGTCAGATCCTTCCACGTCCCCGCCGTACCCGGGACATTCGCCTGGCCGCCGAGGCGGCCTTCCACGCCGACTTCGCGCGCCACCGTGGTCACCTGGTCGGCGAAGGTCGCAAGCGTATTGGTCATGTTGTTGATGGTTTCGGCGAGCGCCGCCACCTCGCCCTTGGAGGCGACGGTGAGGTTCTGCTTGAGGTCGCCGTTCGCCACCGCCGTCACGACCTTGACGATGCCGCGAACCTGCTCGGTCAGGTTGGCGGCCATAACGTTGACGGTATCGGTAAGGTCCTTCCATGTGCCGGCCACACCCGGCACCTGCGCCTGGCCGCCGAGCTTGCCTTCGGTCCCGACTTCGCGCGCCACACGCGTTACTTCACCGGCAAAGGCGTTGAGCTGGTCCACCATGGTGTTGATGGTGTTCTTCAGCTCGAGGATTTCCCCCTTCACGTCGACCGTGATCTTGCGCGACAGGTCACCGCGCGCCACGGCTGTGGTGACTTCGGCGATGTTTCGAACCTGGGTCGTCAGATTGGCGGCAAGCAGGTTGACGTTGTCGGTCAGGTCCTTCCAGGTGCCGGCGACGCCGGGAACCACTGCCTGGCCGCCGAGCCTGCCATCGGTGCCGACTTCGCGCGCCACACGCGTCACTTCGCCGGCAAAGGATCGCAGCTGATCGACCATGGTATTCAAGGTATCTTTGAGCAGCAGGATCTCGCCGCGCACGTCGACGGTGATCTTGCGCGACAGGTCGCCATTGGCGATCGCAGTCGCCACCTCGGCGATATTGCGCACCTGCGCCGTCAGGTTGCCGGCCATCGAGTTGACGCTGTCGGTCAGGTCCTTCCAGGTGCCGGCGACGCCGGAGACCTGCGCCTGGCCGCCGAGCTTGCCTTCGGTACCGACTTCGCGGGCAACGCGCGTCACTTCGCCGGCAAAGGCGTTCAACTGGTCGACCATCGTGTTGATGGTGTTTTTCAGTTCGAGGATTTCGCCCTTCACGTCGACGGTGATCTTGCGCGACAGGTCGCCGCGCGCCACCGCCGTCGTCACTTCGGCGATGTTTCTCACCTGGCCGGTCAGGTTGGAGGCCATGGAATTGACATTTTCGGTGAGGTCCTTCCAGGTGCCGGCGACACCCGGCACCTGCGCCTGGCCGCCGAGCTTGCCTTCAGTTCCTACCTCGCGCGCAACACGCGTGACTTCGGAGGCGAAGCGGTTCAGCTGGTCGACCATGGTGTTCAGCGTTTCCTTGAGCTCAAGGATTTCACCCGAGACCGACACCGTGATCTTCTTCGACAGGTCGCCATTGGCAATCGCTGTGGAGACCTCGGCGATGTTGCGCACCTGCGCCGTCAGATTGCCGGCCATGGAATTGACGCTGTCGGTCAAGTCCTTCCAGGTGCCGGCAACGCCGAGCACGTTCGCCTGCCCACCGAGCCGGCCTTCCGTGCCGACCTCGCGCGCAACACGTGTCACCTCGCCGGCAAAGCCGTTGAGCTGATCGACCATCGTGTTGATGGTCTCCTTCAGTTCAAGGATTTCGCCCGACACGGTCACTGTGATCTTCTTGGACAGGTCGCCCTGGGCGACGGCGGTTGCGACTTCGGCGATGTTACGCACCTGCCCCGTCAGGTTGGAGGCCATGGAATTGACGCTATCGGTCAGATCCTTCCAGGTGCCGGCGACGCCGCGCACATTGGCCTGACCGCCGAGCCGGCCTTCCGTGCCCACTTCGCGGGCGACACGCGTCACTTCCGAAGCAAAGGCGTTCAGCTGATCGACCATCGTATTGATGGTTTCCTTCAGCTCCAGGATTTCGCCCTTCACATCGACGGTGATCTTCTTCGACAGGTCGCCATTGGCAATCGCAGTCGAGACTTCGGCGATATTGCGGACTTGCGCCGTCAGATTGCCGCCCATCGAGTTGACGTTTTCGGTCAGATCCTTCCAGGTGCCGGCGACGCCGCGCACATTGGCTTGGCCGCCCAGCCGGCCCTCGGTTCCGACTTCGCGGGCGACACGGGTGACTTCCGAGGCAAAGGCGTTCAACTGATCGACCATCGTATTGATGGTTTCCTTCAGCTCGAGGATTTCTCCGGACACCGTCACCGTGATCTTCTTCGATAGGTCGCCATTGGCGATCGCGGTCGACACTTCGGCGATGTTGCGCACCTGCGCCGTGAGGTTCGAGGCCATGGAATTGACGTTGTCGGTCAAGTCTTTCCAGGTGCCGGCGACACCGGGCACCTGCGCCTGCCCACCGAGCCGGCCCTCAGTGCCGACTTCACGCGCCACGCGCGTCACCTCGCCGGCAAAGCCGTTGAGCTGGTCGACCATGGTGTTGATGGTTTCCTTCAACTCCAGGATTTCGCCCGAGACGTCGACGGTGATCTTTCTCGACAGGTCGCCGCGCGCCACGGCAGTGGTCACCTGGGCGATGTTGCGCACCTGAGCCGTCAGATTGCCGCACATGGCGTTGACGCTGTCGGTCAGGTCCTTCCAGGTGCCGGCCACCCCAGGCACCAATGCCTGACCGCCGAGCTTGCCTTCGGTGCCGACTTCGCGGGCCACACGCGTTACTTCCGAAGCGAAAGAACGCAGCTGGTCGACCATGGTGTTGATGGCTTCCTTCAGCTGCAGGATCTCGCCGCGCACGTCGACGGTGATCTTCTTGGAAAGGTCGCCATTGGCAACCGCGATCGTCACCTCAGCGATGTTGCGAACCTGCGCCGTCAGGTTCGACGCCATCGAGTTGACGCTTTCGGTCAAGTCTTTCCAGACGCCGGTCACTTCAGGAACCTGCGCCTGCCCCCCGAGTTTTCCGTCCGTGCCGACCTCGCGGGCAACACGCGTCACCTCAGAGGTGAAGACGCTCAGCTGCTTGATCATCGTATTGACGATATCGGCCGAGCGCAGGAATTCGCCTTTGAGCGCCCGACCGTCGACATCGAGCGGCACCGTCTGCAGGAGATCTCCCTTAGCGACCGCGGTGATCGTGCGTGTGACAGCTGTCGTCGGCCACAAGAGATCGTCGATCAGTCCGTTGATCGATCCTTCCATCTCAGACCAGGAACCATCCGAAAGGCCGAAGCGCACCCGCGTACTCGTCCGGCCGTCCCGGCCGACGACTTGGCCGACATGCTCGAGTTGCTGGGCCATGCGCTGATTGCCGGCGATGATATCGTTGAGAGCATCGGCGATCTTGCCGGTAACGCCGGTCAGGTCGGACCGCATCCGCACGGAAAAGTCACCGCGCCGGACCGCGACGAGGACCTCCAGCAGCGCGCTGGCATCGTCGAATGCCATCGCCTTCTGGTCATGGCCATTGAGGCTGTCTGCTTCGATGTTGTCGCGCGCGCGTTCACTGGTTTGGTTGCTCACGAAAATCCCCCTCTTCGACGATCGGTAATTTAGTGCTCAACGCAGAAAATGGTATGGGCCATTTCGCATGCAGCCTATCATGATTTGCCATACAGGAAATGAACCTAAAGCTGCATGAATCCAAACCGCCTCGGGACGGCGTTTTGGCAAGGTTTGCGGTTTTTTGCACCAGCGGGAACAGTTGCCCGCCGGCCGTCGTTTCCGTTCTGACAATGGAGAGCGACATGTCGAACGTCTCACGGACAGGCAAGGAAGAGATCAACAACGCGACCAGCCCGACCACCTTCGGAAGGTCGGTCGAAAGCCAGGCGCAAATGCAGGATGCGGCGACTGAGGCGTCGCCGGAAGCCGGTGGCGAAATGCTCAACATCTATCGATTGGAGCCGATTGCCGCCCCTAACGACCCGAGATGGGATAATGCCCCGGGACACGGCACCGTCGTGGTGGCCGCCAGAACGGCTGGTGATGCCAGGATCGTCGCCGCGTCGCGTGAGCTCGATTTCATGGAAGTGGATGCGGCGCCCGCCGAGGATGTCACGACGGCCAATGCCAGCGCCTTTCGCGACGACAAGCTATACACCGTCATCGAGATCGACCGGAACAGGCGTGATGTCGCACGCGGCATCCTTGACGGGACGGTCTCGGTCGATACGATCCGATCGGTCGAACCGGACTAGAGACCCCTCGTTTCCTAGGAGCTCCCATGAATACTGCCAATCTGCAGCTCAAGGGCCTGATCATGGCCATGACGTCGATATGCGACGCGATCGTCGAGAAGGAACTGCTCACCCGCCAGGAGCTCAATACCGCGCTCTCGAAAGCCCAACGGGCAATCGAAGAGGACGACGACCATGAGCTGTCTGGGGCCAACCGCGCCGCTATCCTGTTTCCCATCCGAGTGCTGCAGCTTGCCGACGAGGCAGCCGCGCGGGGCGAACGGCTGACCTTTTCGGACTATGCCAAGCGTGTGGGAAAGCAAAGCTGATTGTGTTCCAAGGTTTCAGCGCGTCCGGCAGAGCGGATCGGGATCAGCCGTCCTTCTTTCCATGCCGACCGTGAGCGACGGAGGGCACAGCGTGGGGCAGGTCGCTTTCCGGCCCCGTCGCGATCCCCGGTCGTGCACGGTCGATGCTGATACCGGCGCGGTCATCCACGATCATGCCATGAAGCGCGGCTGTATCACGAATAACGTCGAGCTGGTCGTGATAGGCATCGGTGCCCATCTACGGCGATCCCGGCGCATCTGGCGAAACTGGGCGGTTGACGTGCGCGGTTTCGGAATTGAGAGCGGCCACCACATCGCCGAGGAGAACCGCAACGCGGGATCTCTCGAGCAATCCGGGATTTTTCGAAGCCTGGTGATACCCGGCTTAGTAACATTTGGTTGGCTACGTATCATCGCACGCCATATAAAAACCTTGTCAACCAAGGAGCTACTCATGGCCCGCCACGCATCCAATCCTGTCATCGTGCAGCCTAATCCCGTCCAGGCCGCGTTTCTGCGACGCGCGATGTCGGCGCTGGAGCGCATCTCGGCGAACGTGTCGGCAAAGGATCTCGCCGATGCGCTTTCTGCACCGACCGACGCCGGATCATTGGCACATCTTCTCAGCCGGTCGGACATGGTGGGCACGGAGATCAACGATCTCGACCCCCTCGTTCCGGCGCTCGCCCGCAATGTCGCCCATCGCCAGGATCTAATAGAGCGGGCGGGCCGGGCGGCCTCGGCCGAGGACGCCGGACGCATCCTCGGCATCACCAGGCAGGCCGTCGACAAAAGACGGCGGGCCGGCACCCTGCTTGCCATGCGCGAGGGCAGCGACTGGCGCTATCCGCTCTGCCAGTTCGACCAGCGCGAGGTAATCGCCGGGATATCGGATGTCGTGCGCGGTTTTCCCGGCGCCGGCCCCTGGATCGCGCTGGATTTCCTGCTCGCGTCCGACACGGCTCTCGGCGATCGCACTGCCCTGCAGGCGCTGCGCGATGGCGATCGCGAGGCGGTGCTACGGCTGATCCGGATTGAAACCTCCGACGGCTTTGCCTGATTCCGGCGGCCGGAGGCAGAGGGCGTCGGGAGCCGCGCGCCGGCCCCGCCCGCCTGGCTCGCCGATTCACCATTGGCGATCGACCTTGTTCCGCCTGGGCTGATCCTCCATAGGATCCATCTAACACATCTCGACCCGCTCTTCTTCTGCCCCGGTCCTGGGGCTGCCGCCACTAACCGCTTCGACAGCACATCACTTCTGGCCGCTTGGCCTCTCTGCCCTGATCGGTCTTGCCGCAAACCGCCCGCGGCGGCTTACGGCCGCGCGAAGGTTCGGCTTTGGTTACTCCGACATTACGCGTTGCCCCTGTCGATCCGAGAGAAAGCGGCGAGAACGGTTCGCTCCGATTGCAGCAGATAAGCCTCGAGTGCTGCTGAAGCTTCGGCCGTCATCCCCGCCTCGAGCTTTTCGAGAATCGCCGCATTGAGGTCGACATAAGGGGCGTGCAACAAATCGGGATCGGCGAGCAGGCCGAAGCTGAGACGCAGTTCTGCGGAGATCTGGGCATAGAATGCGTTCAGCCGCTGACTGTCGGCGAGATCGACGATCGCCGCGTGAAAGACCATATTCTCGCTTCCGACGGTGCGCCAATCCTTCGCCAGGCGCGCGACTTTGGCATGTTCGACGGCTGAGCGCATACGCGTCACCGCCGGATGATTGGGATAGGCCTTGGCAATCGCCTGGCATTCGACCATGCGACGAACACGGTAGATATCGATGATCGAGGCCATGCTGGGCGTGGCGACAAAGACGCCGCGATTTGGCTCGTGCCGCAACAGCCCTTCCTTGGTCAACAGCCGGAAGGCTTCGCGCAGTGAATTGCGCGACACGTCGAGATCGGTGCTGAGCGTCGCCTCGGACAAGCGCTGGCCGGGCCTGAATTCGCCCGCAATCAGCTTACCGCGGATTTCCTCCGCCAGCCTCGGTGCCAGCGCCGATGTGTTATTCTGCTCAGCCATCACATTCCCTTGGGCATGGGCCCCTTTGCATAAGGCCCCTTGTGCATGCGTGGATGAATCATCCATCCCCTGCGCATCGATATAGCGGTTCGCCTCACATGGGAACCGTACGAGGAAAGGCATGATCGCGTAGATCACTGCGAAGTTTTAGATAGGGTCACGGCCGGCAGTCGGGCAGAGAAATGATCGATCGCGCGGCGGCATTCTTGTCGTTGAGACGCAAGGCCGGACGCGCGACGCCTTATATGGCTCGCAATAAGACCCTTGGCGCCTAAATAGCGTTCTATTCGCTCAACATTTGAGCACTTTAGTGGAACGATCAAATAAATATTGTTGAACAATCTTGACAGAATTGTGAAACGTGGCAACGTGACATGCGTCAACAAATCCACGTGGACCAACCCGAGGGAGTTCAGGGCGTCCGCAATAAGGAGAGGGTTCATGGAACAGCCAGCTATTGCATCCGTAGACACCACGTTGGCCAAGCCAGCGCAGATGTCGACCAAATCGCGCCGCGCGGCATTGACCGCCGCGATCTTCCTGATGGCCACGTCGGCCATCGGCCCAGGCTTCATCACTCAGACCGCAACATTCACCACCAAACTCGGCGCGGCCTTCGCCTTCGCCATCCTCGCCTCGATCCTGATCGACTTTGCCGTGCAGCTGAATATCTGGCGGATCGTGACGCTGACGAAGATGCGTGCCTCCGACCTCGCCAATGCGGCGATCCCTGGCTCCGGCTACCTGCTCGCCATTCTCGTCATCGTCGGCGGGCTGTTCTTCAACATCGGCAATATCGGCGGCACCGGCCTCGGTATCAATGCGATGATCGGGCTTGATCCAAAGGTTGGCGGTGCGATCAGCGCCATCCTGTCGATCGGCATCTTTCTGTCGAAGCGGGCCGGCATGGCGATCGATCGGTTCATAATCCTTGCCGGCGTCCTGATGATTGCGTTGACCGTTTACGTTGCCATCGTGTCGGGTCCGCCCGTCGGCGACGCGCTGTTCCAGACTTTCCTGCCCTCCACCATCGATTTCGCCACGATCACCACCATCGTCGGCGGCACGGTCGGCGGTTACATCACCTATTCCGGCGCCCATCGCCTGCTCGACAAGGGCACTGTCGGCATCGAGAACCTCGGTGCAGTCAACCGCGCAGCACTCACCGGCATCGCCGTGACCGGCATCATGCGTTACGTGCTCTTCCTCGCCGTTCTCGGCGTGGTCGCGAGCGGCGGCGTCATCGATGTCTCCGGCACGGGCGCGAACCCGGCCGCTCAGGCTTTCCAGGCTGCCGCTGGCAATATCGGCCTGCGCATCTTCGGCGTCATCCTCTGGGCCGCGGCCATCACCTCGGTCATCGGCGCTGC
Source organism: Rhizobium leguminosarum bv. trifolii WSM2297 (assembly GCF_000271845.1). Next base: position 1,767,675 of record NZ_JH719393.1, read on the forward strand.
CTATACATCGGTTTCCTTCATCACGGTTTTCAAAAAGGACATCACCGAACGCGCCCGCAACATCGCGACGGTGATCTTCATCGCCATCTCGCTGTTCTTCTACGTTGTCATCACCACGCCCCCCGCCCAGATGCTGGTCTTCGTCGGCGGCTTGAACGGCCTCATCCTGCCGATTGGCCTGGCGATCTTCATCTATGCGGCCTGGGCTCGTTCCGACCTCATGGGCGGCTACCGCTATCCACGCTGGCTGCTGGCGCTTGGCGTGCTGGTTTGCGCGCTGACCTGGTACATGGGCTACAAGTCGGTCGGCCCGATCTTTGCTCTGCTCGCTGCCTAGAGCAGTATGAGGAAAAATGCGGGCGGCCTTCCGCCCGCATCTCGCTCCAATCTGCTGGAATCGGTCACTTCGATGTTTTTGAAGCGATCCGGCTCAGCAGCACGATCCAAGGAGATCTGACATGACTGCGATCGATCTGAACAGTGATCTCGGTGAAAGCTATGGCGCCTGGGGCATGGGCGACGATGCGGCGATGCTTGGCATCGTCTCCAGTGCCAATGTCGCCTGCGGTTTCCATGCCGGCGATGCGCTCGGTATTCTGAAAACCGTTCGGGCCGCTGCTGAAAAAGGGGTCGTAGTCGGGGCACATGTCTCCTATCCCGATCGCGTCGGCTTCGGCCGGCGCGACATGGACGTCACCAGCGCGGAACTGACGGCCGACGTCATCTACCAGATCGGCGCGCTGAAGGGCGTTACCGCCGCAGCCGGCGTCAGTGTCGGTTACGTCAAGCCGCATGGCGCGCTCTACAATCGTATCGCCCATGATCCGAAACAGGGACTGGCGGTGATCGACGGCATCAAGGCCATCGATCCCGATCTGGTGCTGATGGGGCTGGCGGGCGCACCCATTCTCGAACTCGCCCGTACATCCGGGCTTAAGACCATAGCCGAAGCCTTCGCCGATCGCGCTTATACGCCAGACGGTCAGCTCGTTTCGCGGCGCGAGCCGGGGGCGGTGCTGCACGATACTGAGGTGATTGCCCGCCGCATGCTGCAACTCGCCCATGAGGGTTCGCTCGAAGCGATCGACGGTTCGATCATCAAGATCGATGCGCAATCGATCTGTGTGCATGGCGACAGCCCCGGCGCCGTGGCGATTGCTCGGGCGATCCGCCAGGCTTTCGAGTCCGACGGGATCACCGTTCGATCGTTCCTAAAGGCCTGAACAAATATTGGGAGGACACCATGATTGCGATTGAAAATCTCGGCCATGTCGACGCTGGGCCGGCTCGCTCGGCCCGCCAACGCTATCGTGGCGGCAGCGTCGAGCCGACGTCCGGCGTTGCGCCCGGATTCACCCAGGCGAACATGATCGTGCTACCGCGCGATTGGGCCTTTGACTTCCTGCTTTACGCCCAGCGCAATCCGAAGGCCTGCCCGGTGCTCGACGTTTCCGACCCCGGCTCGCATACGACGCTTCTCGCTCCGGGCGCAGATCTGCGCACCGATCTGCCACTCTATCGCGTCTGGCGCGACGGCAAGCTTGACGAGGAAACGGCCGATGCGACTGCCGCCTGGGCAGAACATGCCGATCTCGTCAGCTTCCTGATCGGCTGCAGCTTCACCTTCGAAACGCCGATGGTCGAGGCCGGCATCGAGATCCGCCACATCACCGACGGGTCCAACGTGCCGATGTATCTGACCGACAAGGCTTGCCGCCCGGCTGGGCGGCTGCATGGGAACATGGTCGTGTCGATGCGACCGATCCAGGCCAGCCGTGTTGCAGACGCAGCAATGATCTCGGGACGTTTCCCGGCCGTGCATGGTGCGCCGGTTCACATCGGCGCGCCGGAAGAAATCGGCATCAGGGATCTGTCGGCGCCGGAATTCGGCGATCCGGTGCGCATCGAACCCGGCGAGGTTCCGGTCTTCTGGGCCTGCGGCGTAACTCCACAGGCGGCGGTCATGGCATCCGGCGTTCCCTTTGCCATTAGCCACGCACCGGGGCATATGTTCATCACCGACATCCCCGACACTGCCTATCACGCCTGAGGATCCGATGCGCTTCCTGCCCGTCAACCTGACGACCTTGCTGGTCGAACTCGCCGATCTGGACGAGACACTGGCGCTATTTGCTTCGCTCGACACCGATCCGGTCGAGGGCATAGAAGACATGGTGCCGGCTGCCCGCACGCTGATGATCCGCTTCCGGCCGGAAAGACTGACGGCCGAGAGGCTGGCTAGCGAGATCGCCATCCGCGACCTGTCCGCCCGCGCTGCGCCCTCCGACCGGCTCGTCGAGATCCCGGTCCACTACAATGGCGAGGACTTGGGCGATGTCGCCGCACTGACCGGCCTTTCGGTCGAAGAGGTCATCCGCCGCCACGTCGAAAGTACCTTCACCGTTGCTTTTTGCGGCTTTGCGCCGGGCTTCGGTTATCTCGTCGGCGGCGACCCCGCTCTTCAGGTGCCGCGCCGCCAGAGCCCACGCACCAGGATCCCGGCTGGCTCGGTCGCCCTTGCCGGCGCCTTTTCAGGCGTCTATCCGCAGGCGAGCCCCGGCGGCTGGCAGATTATCGGCACGACGCCGGAGAAGATGTGGGACCTGTTGCGCGATCCGCCGGCGCTGTTCCAGCCCGGTTACCGCGTGCGTTTCTTCGATCTGGAAAAGCGGTCAGTCCCGGCGTCGGACACGCGGATCAATGTTCCGGATGCTCCTCAGGCCGAGGTCGTCGCCGAGGCGGTGACGCTGAAGGTGTTGGCCGCACCCATGCCGGCACTGTTTCAGGATCTTGGACGCTTCGGCCAGACCGGCCAGGGCGTATCCTCTTCCGGCGCGCTCGACCGTGGCGCGCTGCGCGCCGCCAACCGGGTCGTCGGCAATGCCGCCGGCACGCCCTGCCTTGAAATCATTCTCGGCGGCTTTTCCTTCGAGACGTCGGGTCGTGCGGTGATGGCGCTCACCGGCGCGCCCTGTCCGATTTCAATCCGCGATGCCAGTGGGCGCACGATCACCGCCGAGACCTACCATCCGATCTCGTTGGAACCTGGCGATGTCGTGACGCTCGGCGAAGCGCCACGCGGAATGCGCAGCTATCTCGCCATCCGCGGCGGCTTCCAAGTGAAGCCGGTGCTCGGCAGCGCCTCGACCGACACGCTCGCTGTCGTCGGCCCGGATCCGGTTGTGAAAGGCGCCGTCCTGATGGTGGAAAACGAAACCGCGCGCCTGACCAGCGTGTCGCTCACAGAAGCGCCGGCCTTCGGCTTTCCGGCCTCCGGCGAGATCGTGACGCTCGACGTGATCATGGGTCCGCGCAGCGACTGGTTTACCGAGGCGGGCATCGCCAGCCTCTCCGGCCAACCCTGGCAGGTCACGCAGCAGTCCAACCGCGTCGGCATTCGCCTCTCCGGTGAAACTGCGCTCGAGCGCAGGGACAAGGCGGAACTGCCAAGCGAGGGAACGGCAACCGGCGCCATCCAGGTGCCGCATAGCGGCCAGCCGGTCCTATTCCTCGCCGACCATCCGCTGACCGGCGGTTATCCGGTCATCGCCACCGTTGCCGAATATCATCTCGATCTCGCCGGCCAGATCCCCATCAATGCCCAAATCCGTTTCCGGCCCGTGACGACGTTTGCGGATGTTCGGCGCGCAAGGGCCTGAGACCGCAGCCTGGCCACAAGAATAATGAGGAGCCATCCATGCAGAAAGTCCTTATCGCCAATCGCGGCGAGATCGCAGTGCGCATCATTCGGGCCTGTCGCGACCACGGCCTGCAATCGGTCGCAGTCTATGCCGATCCCGACATGGACGCACTCTTCGTCAAGCTGGCCGACGAAGCCTATGGGCTTTCCGGCAGCCGTCCGGCCGAGACCTATCTCGATATCGACAAGCTGATCGACGTCGCCCGGCGCTCCGGCGCCGATGCCGTCCATCCCGGTTACGGTTTCCTGTCGGAGCGAGCTGAATTCGCCCGGGCGGTGATTGATGCCGGCCTTGTCTGGATCGGCCCCGACCCGCACGTCATCGAAGCGCTCGGCGACAAGGTCGAGGCTCGTCGCATCGCCCTGAGTGTCGGCGCACCGTTGGTTGCCGGCAGCGACGGCCCGGTCGACACCGCCGCCGAAGTCATCGCCTTTGCTGAACAGCACGGCTTGCCCGTTGCCATCAAGGCGGCCCATGGCGGCGGCGGCCGTGGCCTCAAGGTTGCCTGGAAGATGGAGGAAGTGGCGGAACTCTACGAATCCGCCGTGCGCGAGGCCAAGGCCGCCTTCGGCCGCGGCGAATGTTTTCTCGAACGGTTCCTCGACCGTCCGCGTCACATCGAGGCACAGGTTCTGGCCGACAAGCATGGCAATGTCCTGGTGCTCGGCACCCGCGACTGCTCGCTGCAGCGGCGCAACCAGAAACTCGTCGAGGAGGCGCCGGCCCCGTTCCTGTCCGACGCCCAGCGCGAGTCGATCCACGCGGCAGCCCAGAAGATCTGCGCGGCGTCCGGCTATTCGGGCGCGGGCACGGTTGAGTTCCTGCTCAGCGTCGACGGCACAATCTCCTTCCTTGAGGTGAATACGCGTCTTCAGGTCGAGCATCCGGTGACCGAGGAGACGACCGGCATCGATCTCGTCATCGAGCAGTTTCGCATCGCCGACGGCCTGCCTCTGCGCCTAACCGAAACGCCGACCCCGCGTGGCCATTCTATCGAGTTCCGCATCAATGCCGAGGATCCCGGCCGCGGCTTCTTGCCGACGCCGGGCGCGATCACGATTTTCGACGCCCCTTCCGGCCCCGGCGTCCGTCTCGACACTGGCGTGGTTTCGGGTTCGACAGTGCCTGGCACATTCGATTCGCTGATGGCGAAGCTGATCGTCACCGGGACCACGCGCGAGGAGGCGTTGAAGCGCGCACGCCGCGCGCTCAAGGAATTCCGGATCGAGGGTGTTGCTACTGTCTTGCCCTTCCACCGCGCAGCAATCGAGACCGAGGATTTTATCGGCGCGAACGGGTTCAAGGTGCACACGCGCTGGATCGAAACCGATTTCGCCGCCGCTCTCGAGGCGGAATGCCGGCCAAAGCCACCTGTCGATTCGCATCTGATCCGCACCCATGTCGAGATTGACGGCAAGCGCCATGAGCTCGGTATTCCGGCAGCACTCCTGGCGGGCCTCGGCGCGATCGAGGGCCGGGGTGCCGGTCCGGCGGCGACGGTACCCGAGGACCTATCGAGCGTAACCGCGCCGATTTCCGGCACTTTGCAGGCCTTCAAGGTCGAGGATGGCGCGGACGTTGCCGCCGGCGACCTCATCGCCATCATGGAAGCAATGAAGATGGAAACCCAGGTCACGGCCCCACGGGCAGGCAAGATCAAGATCACGGCCGAACCGGGCGCCTATCTGCAAGCCGGTGCAGAAGTCGCCCGCTTCGAAGCCTCGGCGTAGATAGCTCGGTGGCGAAAAGCGAAATCGGAAGAATGACAGTCGCTAGCAGGGTGGAACTGCGCGAATGACGTGCGGTGCTGATCCCCGCCCGGTCATGACGCTGACTGACTTCATACCAGCAAAAGCGTTGTCGATTTTGGATAAGTTGATTTATTTGGTATTGTTTTCCGGCCGTTTCTGAGGCTATACGGCGGCCGCAGACACTTCACGCACCGGGATTTCTACGTGACCAGCCTCAAAACACTTCTGGCCGCTTGCGGCCTCTACGCCCTGATCGGCCTTGCCGCAACCCCGTCTCTGGCCGGCTCGACCACCTACCCGCTGACGCTCGAAAACTGCGGCGCTGAGGTGACCTTCAAGACGGCGCCCGCGCGGGCGATCGGCCTCGGCCAGAACAGCGCGGAAATCCTGCTGCTGCTCGGCCTTCAGGACAAGATCGTCGGCACCGCCTTCTGGCCGAGCAAGGTGCTGCCGCAGCTTGCCGAGGCCAATGCCAAGGTCAAGCTTCTGACCGTCGAGATGCCGACCTTCGAATCGATGCTCGCCGAAAATCCCGACTTCGTGGCGGTGGCATTGCCGAGCCTGGTCGGCCCGAACAGCAAGATCGCCAAGCGCGAGGATTTCGACAAGGTCGGTGTTTCAACCTATCTTTCGCCGAGCACCTGCCTCAGCACCAAGGACGTCAAAGATCAGTACGGCAGCCGCGGCGCGCTGTGGAACATGGATCTCCTCTACAAGGAGATCGACGAACTCTCTGAGATTTTCGACGTCGCCGATCGCGGCCAGGCGCTGATTGCCGATTTCAAGGCGCGTGAAGCCAGGCTCCGCGGGAGCGTTGCCAAGGGCGGCCAGAACCTGTCCTACGTCTTCTGGTTCTCCTCCCCCAGCCCGTCGGCCGATGCCTATGTCGGCGGCAAGAACAGCGCTTCCGGCTTCATCGCCGATCTGCTCGGCGGCCACAATGCGATATCAGCGGAAGCGGAATGGCCGACCGTCGGCTGGGAAGGCATCATCGCCGCCAATCCCGACGTCATCGTCGTCGCCAATCTCGACCGCAACCGCTGGGAGCTCGACAAGCCCGAGGCCAAGATCAACTTCCTGAACACCGATCCGGCCGTCAGCCAGACCCCGGCCGTCAAGAACAAGGCGCTCGTCGTCATGGACGGCCAGGCGATGAACCCGACGATCCGCACGATCTACGGCGCCGAGCAGGTGGCCGAGCAATTGAAGGCTCTCGGTCTCCTGAAGTGACCGACGCAGGCCGTCTCTTCCGGCAGTTGGGAGCAGTCATCGCACTGCTTCTGGTTTCCCTTTGCCTCATCGCGATCGCCATTGGCGTCAGCGTCGGGATCGGCGACCTGCCGATCCCGCTTGCGACCACATTTTCGGCCGTCACCAACCGGCTCGGATGGACCGCGGTCGAACTGAACCGCATCCACGAGACGGTCATCTGGGATTATCGGCTGAGCCGGGCGCTGGTCGCCGCCTTCTGCGGCGCGGGGCTGGCGCTGTCGGGCGCCATCATGCAGTCGCTGCTGCGCAACCCGCTTGCCGAACCCTATGTGCTCGGCATCTCAGCCGGTGCCTCTACCGGCGCCGTGGCGATCGTCATCCTGGGGCTCGGCGCGGGTGCCGTGTCTCTGTCATCAGGTGCATTCGCCGGTGCCTTTGCCGCCTTCTTCTTCGTGGCGCTGCTGTCGAACGGCACGCGCGGCGGCGCCGACCGTACCATTCTCGCCGGTGTCGCCGCATCGCAGCTCTTCAACGCCTCCACCTCCTATATCGTCACCACCTCGGCCAATGCGCAGCAAGCCCGCGACGTCATGTTCTGGCTGCTTGGCAGTTTCAGCGGTGTGCGCTGGCCGGAATTCGCGCTGGTCTCGATCGTCGTCGGCTTCGGCCTTGCCGCCTGTCTGTTCTATGCTCGCGTGCTCGATGCCTTCGCTTTCGGCGACGAGGCGGCATCCTCGCTCGGCGTCAATGTCGGCCGTGCGCGCATGGTGCTCTTCGCGTTGACCGCGATGATGACGGCGACGATCGTCAGCATGGTCGGCTCGATCGGTTTCGTCGGCCTTGTCGTGCCGCATGTCGCCCGCTTTGTCGTCGGGCCGCTGCATATCCGCCTGCTGCCGGCCTGCGCCATCGCAGGGGCGATCTTCATGGTGCTCGCCGACATTGCAGCACGCGCCCTCATTCCCGGCCAGATCCTGCCGATCGGCGTCGTCACGGCGCTCGTCGGCGTTCCCTTCTTCTCGATCATCCTCTACCGGTTCCAGCGCGCGTCATGAGCATCAAGGCCGACAACCTCATCTGGAAAATTGGCAGGAAGACCATTCTGGACGGCGTTTCCCTGGAGGCACAGCCGGGCCGGATGCTCGGCCTGCTCGGTCCCAACGGCTCCGGCAAGACCTCGCTGCTGCGGCTTCTCGCCGGCTTGAAACGGCCACACTCCGGCCGTGTCACCCTCGACCGAAACGATATCTGCAGCATCAGCCGCCGCTCGATCGCCCAGCGCATAGCCTTCGTCGAACAGCACGCGACGACCAATGCCAATCTGAAGGTCGTCGACGTCGTCAAGCTCGGCCGGTTCCCGCACCGCTCGATCTTTTCAGGCTGGACAAGAGCCGACGATGAGGTGGTCGAAGCGGCGCTCGCACGCGCCGGCATGGCGGAGAAGCGCGACGATCGCTGGCAGAACCTGTCGGGCGGCGAAAAGCAGCGCACCCATATCGCACGGGCGCTCGCCCAGTCGCCGCAGGAGCTGATCCTCGACGAACCCACCAACCATCTCGATATCCAGCACCAGATCGGCCTGATGCGCCTCGTCTCCGGCCTGCCGATTACCAGCATCGTTGCCATGCACGATCTCAACCATGCCGCCATGTTCTGCGATGAGCTTGTCATCATGCAGCAGGGCAGGATCGTCGCCTCGGGCGCGCCTGAGGATGTGCTGAGCGAGACCCTCCTGCGAGACGTCTTTTCCGTCGAAGCCCGCATCGAAGCCTCGCCCTATCATTCCCGCCCGCACATCCACTATCTCAAATGAGAGCGGCCGGAGCCGCTCTCACGTTACGATCTGCAGCGGCAAGGCTGTGGTCTTTTTGATCGTCTTCAGAACGATGCTCGACTTTACCGAGGCCAGATTGTCGGTGACCCGGATCATTCTTTCGAGAAACTGGCTGAGATGGTCGAGGTCACGCGTCATGACCTTCATCAGAAAGTCAGCGTCCCCCGTCTGCGAATAACACTCCAGGATCTCCGGCGCAGTCTCGATGAAGCGGTGGAGCCGCTCGTTTCCGCCTTCCGTATGCGCGCGCAGGCTGACGAGGGTATGAGCGACCACGGCAAAACCCAGTTTTGCAGGATTGAGGATGGCCACGACAGTCTGGATGTACTGTTCGTTGCGCAGTCTTTCCAAGCGGCGTGCGCATTGTGTCGCGGAGAGATTGACCTTCTGCGACAACTCACCCTGCGTCACCTCGCTGTTTTGCTGGAGTGCGGCAAGCAATTTGATATCGAACTGGTCGAGCATGGGCACCCCAGCAAAGGAGAATTTCAGCACAGTATAGCCAAATCACGCAGAATGTCTGCATTCACACGCCGAATTGGGCGGATAATCGCAGAAAATCGCCACAGGCGTTCAGTTAATCTCCAGCCATAGGGATAAAACGGAGGTGAACTTGTGTTCGAGAAACTGAATAACCGGCCAGCCGACAGCCTGCTTGCCCTCATCAAGGCCTTTCAGGCCGACGAGCACGCCGGAAAGATCGACCTCGGCGTCGGCGTTTATCGCGACGCCATGGGCCGAACGCCGGTGATGCGTGCCGTCAAGGCGGCCGAGCAGGTTCTACTCGAGACCCAGGACAGCAAGAAATATTTGGGCCCGGAAGGCGATCTGCAATTCGTGCGGCTGCTGCAGCCCATCATTTTCGGCAAATCGCCGAAGTTCAATCACCGTCTTGTCGGCATTCAGACACCGGGCGGAAGCGGCGCGCTACGTCTCGGCGCCGAACTCATCCAGACGGCAAATCCATCGGCAAAGGTTCTATTGGGGGCGCCGAGCTGGCCGAACCACGCGCCGATCTTTTCCTCGGCGCGCCTGGCCGTGAAGGACTACGCCTTCGTCGATCTGACGTTACAGCAGGTCAAATTCGACAGCGTCATCGACGCCTTGTCTTCCGCTGCGGAAGGCGATGTCGTGCTGCTTCACGGTTGCTGCCACAATCCGACCGGTATCGATTTCACCATGGAGCAGTGGCGCCAGATTACCGAACTCCTCGTTGCGCACAGGTTGGTGCCGTTCATCGATCTTGCCTATCAGGGGCTGGGCGACGGTCTCGAACCGGACGCCGCACCGACGCGCATGATCCTCGAAGCTGTCGATGAAGCGCTGATCGCCTATTCCTGTGACAAGAATTTCGGTCTCTACCGCGAGCGCGTCGGCGCGCTCTATATCATGACCCGCAATATCGACGATATCGGCAAGGCTGAAAGCAACATGGCAGCGCTCGCCCGCGTAAACTGGTCCATGCCGCCCGATCACGGCGCCGCGATCGTCAGGACCATTCTCGAGAGCCCGGAAATGTCGGCAATGTGGCGCGCCGAACTCGAAGAGATGTGCCAGCGCGTCAACGGCAACCGCGCCGCGCTCGCCGCCGCTGCCCCCGATCTGGCGTTCATTCGACAGCAGCGCGGCCTGTTCTCCAATCTCTCCATGTCGAAAGAAACGGCCGGAGCCCTCCGCGCCAAACATGGCATCTACATGGCCGATTCCGGCCGTATGAACCTTGCGGGCATGCAGCCGGCCGATGCCGACGCCATCGTCACCGCACTTCGCGCTGAAGGTTGCTTGAAATGAGCAAAAAAGAAACGACCGGCCAGGCGATGACCCGTTCGCTTGTCGGCCATGGGATCGACACGGTGTTCGGCATCCCAGGCGCCCACATGTATGATTTCAACGATGCCCTCCACGGCGCTCGCGACAAGGTTCGGTTCATTCACACCCGCCACGAACAGGGCGCCGGATATATGGCCTATGGCTATGCCAAATCCACCGGCCGGATCGGCGCCTATACCGTCGTCCCCGGTCCGGGCGTTCTCAATTCCGGTGCGGCTCTCTGCACCGCTTATGGTGCCAACGCGCCGGTGCTTTGCATTACCGGCAACATCATGTCCCACTTGATCGGCCAAGGCAGAGGACAGTTGCATGAACTCCCCGATCAACTTGCCACGATCCGCGGCATTACCAAGACGGCGGCGCGCATCAATCACCAATCCGAAGCCGGTCCTGTCATGGCCGAGGTCGTCAGCAAAATGCTTTCTGGCCGCCAGGGTCCGGGAGCGGTCGAAGCTCCCTGGGACGTATTTGGCCAATCCGGCCCCGAGGTCGATCTTCCCGTCGGTTCGAGAGCGCTCCATCCGGCCGTCAACCCCGATCAGATCGCTGCCGCAGCGGCACTGATATCGAGCGCCAGCAATCCGATGATCATGGTCGGCGGCGGCGCGGCGGATGCCGGGGCAGAGATCGCCGCTCTTGCGGAACTGCTGCAGTCGCCCGTCACCTCCCATCGTTCCGGCAAAGGCATCGTCGCCGACGACCACCCGAACTACCTGAACTTGGTCGCCGCCTATGAATATTGGAAGCACACCGACGTTTTGATCGGGATCGGCAGCCGGCTCGAATTGCAGTTCATGCGATGGAAATGGCTTCCCAATGATCTCAAGATCATTCGCATCGATATCGATCCGACCGAAATGGTCCGCCTTAAGCCTGGTGTTGGCATCGTCGCCGATGCCAAGGCCGGAACGCAGGCTCTGATCGATGCACTGACTGGTTCCCGGCACGAGGATCGCACCCGCGAATTCGCCGAGCTCAACAAAGAGGCTAGATCCCGGTTCTCAGAAGTGCAGCCGCAGCTTGCCTATCTCGATGCCATTCGCCAGGCTCTTCCAAGAGATGGCTTTTTCGTCGAGGAGGTCTGCCAGATGGGCTTTACCGCCCGTTTTGCCTTCCCCGTCTACGGCCCGCGCCAATATGTGACATGCGGCTATCAGGACAATCTCGGTTTTGGCTTCAACACGGCCTTGGGCGTAAAGGTCGCCAATCCCGACAAAGCCGTGATCTCGGTTTCGGGCGATGGCGGCTTCATGTTCGGCGTTCAGGAACTTGCCACTGCGGTCCAACACAAGATCAACGTCATCGCGATCGTCTTCGACAATTCGGCCTATGGCAACGTCCTGCGCGACCAGAAACAGGCGTATGAGGGCCGCTATCTCGGTTCGGATCTCACCAATCCGGACTTTGTCGCACTTGCCGAGAGTTTTGGCATTCGAGCATTCAAGGCGGCGAGCCCCGGAGAACTGAAAACCACGATCGAGAAAGCCCTGTCTCTGGACGAACCGGTTCTTATCGTGGTTCCGATCGAAAAGGGATCCGAGGCAAGTCCCTGGCCTTTCCTCCATCCGGCGCCGCACGCCGAATGATTCCTATCAAGGCGACGGTCCCTTGAGAAAGACCGTCGCCAGTGGCGGCAGGGTCAGCGACAGGGAGACGGGCCGGCCGTGGGCGGGGATGGGTTCGCTCGACAGCGCGCCGTTGACGAGGCCGGAGCCTCCATATTCGCGGGCATCCGTCGTGATCCGCTCGATCCACACACCGTCCTGCGGGACGCCGATCCTGTAGCCGTAACGCGGCACCGGCGTGAAATTCGAAACGACAAGGACGGATGACGTGCGGTCCTTGGCATAACGGAGCATGCCGAGAACGGAATTGACAGCATCGTCGGCAGCAGCCCATTCGAAGCCCTCGGGATGAAAGTCGCCGAACTGCAATGCCGGCTCGTCGCTATAAAGCGCGTTCAGATCCTTCACCAGCCGCTGAACGCCGACATGCTGAGGCCGGTCCAGCACATCCCAGCTTACCGAAGCATCGTGGTTCCACTCGCCCGGCTGGGCGATTTCACTGCCCATGAACAATAGCTTCTTGCCAGGATGTCCCCACATGAAGCCGAGATAGCTGCGCAGATTGGCAAATTTCTGCCACTCGTTACCCGGCATTTTCGTCAGCAGCGAGCCCTTTCCGTAGACGACTTCATCGTGGGAAATCGGCAGCATGAAGCGCTCGGAATAGGCATAGATCATGCCGAAGGTCATCGTGCCGTGGCTGTAGCTTCGGTAGATGGGATCCTTCTCGATATAACTAAGGCTGTCATGCATCCAGCCCATGTTCCATTTGATGTCGAAGCCGAGGCCGCCCTGCTCCGGCGGCTTCGTGACGCCAGGCCAGGCCGTTGATTCCTCGGCAATCGTCATCGCATGCGGGCAGCGCTCGTGAATGATGCTGTTCAGGTGCTTGAAGAACTCTACCGCCTCCAAGTTCTCACGTCCGCCATATTGGTTGGGAATCCATTCGCCCTCATTGCGGCTGTAGTCGCGGTAGAGCATCGAGGCGACGGCATCGACGCGCAAGCCGTCGACATGATAACGCTCGAGCCACTCGAGCGCACTGGCGATCAGGAAGCCCTTCACCTCGTTGCGGCCAAGATTGTAGATCAGCGTGTTCCAGTCACGGTGGAAGCCCTCGCGCGGATCCTCGTGTTCGTAGAGCGCACTGCCGTCAAAGCGGGCAAGCCCCCAGACGTCTGTCGGGAAGTGGGCCGGCACCCAGTCGAGGATAACGCCGAGCCCGGCGCCATGGCAGCGGTCGACGAAATAGGCGAAATCCTCAGGTGTTCCGTATCGGCCGGTCGGGGCAAACAAGCCCAGCGGCTGGTAGCCCCACGAGCCGCCGAACGGATGCTCCATGATCGGCAGCAGCTCGATATGGGTAAAGCCCATGTCACGGGCATAGGGAACGAGCCGCTGGCTGAGCTCGACCCAGTCGAGATGCATGTTGCCGTCCTGCCCCTCACGCAGCCAGGAGCCGACGTGCACCTCATAGACGGACATCGCGCCCTCCAGTCTCGCTTCCCGGGAGCGGCCCTTCATCCAGCCATCATCACTCCATCGAAACGGCGTCGACGATGCGACGATAGAGGCGGTGGACGGGGCCGCCTCGCTGGCTCTGGCGACCGGGTCGGCTTTCTGCGGCAGGCAGGTTCCCCCAGCGTCGACGATCTCGAACTTGTATCTTTCGCCGGGGGCGAGGCGCGGAATGAACAGCTCCCAGACGCCGGCCGACGGCCTCAGCCGCATCGGATTTCGCCGCCCGTCCCAGGCATTGAAATCGCCAACGACAGAGACGCGGCGCGCATTCGGCGCCCATACGGCGAAACGAACGCCCGCAACGCCGTCGATCGACATATCAACCGCACCAAGTGTCCGGCTGAGATCATAATGCGTGCCCTCCGAGATCAGATGCAGGTCGAGCTCGCCGAGCAGCAGGCCGAAACTATAGGGGTCTTCGGTGATCTGCACCGCATCCGGCCATGTGATCCGCAGCCGGTACCCCGCCATGGCGGCTGTCGCGACAGCAAACAGGCCGGAGGGATGAGCGATGCTGAAGGGTGCCACCACCCGACCACTCCCCGCCTCGATGAGGTCGACCGCTTCGGCGCCGGGCAGATAGACCCGCACGACCGTCATGCCGCCGCTCTCATGCGGGCCGAGGATCGAAAAAGGATCGCCGTGGCGTCCGTCGATCAGGGCCCAGAGGGCATCCTGTCCGATGCCCGAGAGAAGTTCCGAGCGCTCAACATTCATGCCGTGACCCCCGCCAGACGCGAGACGATTTCGGTGAGCCCTGACAGCGGAATCGGCAGCCATTTCGGCCGGTTGCGGGCTTCATAGGCGATCTCATAGGCGGCCTTTTCGAGAAGAAAGGCATCAAGAACCCTCCGTCGTTGATCGGGTGGCATGTCAAGCGCCTTCGATGCCGAAACGGCCTGCGAATAGGCATCGAGAAACGCCTCTTCCGCCTGGCGCCCGAAGCGTGCGATGGCCTCGCGTCGGACTTCGTTCTCGTGTTCGATGACGGCATCGTTATCCAGCTTGGCGGTGGCGACGAGATAACTCAGTGACCTCAAAAGCCCGGCGACATCGCGCAGCGGATTGGTCTTGGCACGGCGCTCAGCCAGGTTCTTCGCGGGCTCGCCCTCGAAATCGATGATGACGGCATCGCCCTCGCTGACAAGGATCTGGCCAAGATGGAAATCGCCATGCGTGCGCGTCATCAGCGTATGGCGGGCGCTTTCCGCGAGCGTCGCGGCGAGTTCGACCAGTTCAGCCTGGCGCTCCAGAAGCGGCGCGGCGAGCAGGTCGATCGCCGGATCGGCATTTTCCTCGCGTTCGGCAAGCTTCGACATGGCATAGGCGACTTCGCCGGCGACCGCCTTCTTTATCGCCTTGACCTCAGCGTCGCCGGCGACAACCGGGCTGAAAGCTTGGTCTTCTGTCTCCCCGGCGAGCACCACGTGCAGTTCGCCGAGCCTCATGCCGACCATTGCGACGAAGTTGATCAGCGGCTGGAAAACGTCGTCGCCCGGCTGCACGGCCGGGTCGTTCAGCACGAGTTCGTCTGCCCCGCGGCGCAAATTGTTCAGCATCCAGTTCCAAGCGTCGCCCTGATTGCGGATCGCGCCCTGGACGATGATCAATGTCGATCGGCGTCCGCTGGAGTCCGTGTGCGCGACCTCGCCGAGCAAGGGCGCCGTGTGATCATAGCCGGCGCGGGTGAGATAACGCGTCATCTCGACCTCCGGATGGATACCGGGAAAGATGTGCCTGATCAGCTTGATCATCGCGAGATCGCCGACGATCAGCGAACTGTTGGACTGCTCGGCCGAGAGCCAATGGACCGGAAGGTCGTCTGTGACGGCGAGACGGTCGAGCCGTTCCGTGCCGAGAAATTCAAGCGTGCCGGTGCGGCCGGTGATGCGCGAGCGGTCGCCAAGTCCGCGCAGGATGCCCCGCGCCATCGCCTCCACGGCAAATCCGTCCGTCAGGAAGCCGACGCGTCTGCCCTGACGAACCCGTCCAAGGGCAAGCTGCTGGGTCAGCACGGATGGTTGCGCATCGTCCCAGGCGACCGCCAGCGGCAGCTGATAGGATTCGCTATGGTTCGGCAGCACGGCCTCCAGTTCACCGAGAACGATCCCGTCGGCAAACGGGATCGGCGTTGTAGAGATCAGACGCGCCGACTGCAGCGGCTGGTCCTTCGCCCCGAACCACCGCCGCTTCGCGAGATAGGCAGGCAGAATTTCGGCGCTGAGGACGCGTGCAAGCTTGGGTTCATCGACAAGATCGAGCAGGCCGCGGCGGATGACCATCGTCATCAGATCGGGAAGCTGCTCCGGCGGCGCGGTGCGCCATGCCGGTGGATCGGCATCTGCCTCCAACTGGAACCAGAAGAAGCCGTAGGGCGGCAATGTCAGCAGATAGGTCAGCTGGCCGATCGGCGGAAAAGGCGACATGCCGGTCAGTTCGATCGGCACGCGGCCCTCGAAACTCGACAGATCGAGTTCCACCGCTTGGGGCAGTCGCGAGAGGTTTGCGACGCAAAGCAGGGTTTCCCCTTCATATTCCCGGAGATAGGCGAGGATCTTGCGGTTTTCGGGTGCGAGGAAGCGCAGCGAGCCACGGCCGAAGGCCGGATGCCTGCCGCGCAGCGCCAGCATCTTGCGCGTCCAGTTGAGCAGCGAATGCGCATCCGTGCTCTGCGCCTCGACGTTGACGGCCTCAAAACCGTAGAGGGGGTCGGCCACCGGCGGCAGGACGAGACGCGCCGGGTCTACCCTGGAAAAGCCGCCATTGCGGTCCGGAGACCATTGCATCGGCGTTCTCACCCCATCCCGATCGCCGAGATAGATATTGTCGCCCATGCCGATCTCGTCGCCGTAATAAATCACCGGCGTTCCCGGCATCGAGAGAAGCAGTGCGTTCATCAGCTCGATCCGCCGGCGGTCGCGCTCCATCAGCGGCGCCAGGCGCCGCCTGATGCCGAGATTGATGCGCGCGCGCTTGTCGGATGCATAGGTCTCCCAGAGATAGTCCCGCTCCGCGTCGGTCACCATTTCCAGCGTCAGTTCGTCATGATTGCGAAGGAAGATCGCCCATTGGCAGTTGTCGGGAATCTCCGGCGTCTGCCGCAGGATATCGGTGATCGGAAACCGGTCTTCCTTGGCGATCGCCATGTACATGCGCGGCATCAGCGGGAAGTGGAACGCCATGTGGCATTCGTCTCCCTCGCCGAAATATTCGCGCGTGTCCTCCGGCCATTGATTGGCCTCGGCCAGCAGCATCACGCCGGGATGGGTGGCGTCAAGGGCGGCACGGATGCGTTTGAGGATCGAGTGGGTTTCGGGCAGGTTCTCGTTGATCGTGCCCTCGCGCTCGACGAGATAGGGGATCGCGTCGAGCCGGAAACCGTCGATGCCGGTTTCCAGCCAGAAGCGCATCACCTTCAGCAGTTCCTCCATGACCAGCGGGCTGTCAAAATTCAGGTCGGGCTGGTGGGAATAGAAGCGATGCCAGTAATAGGCGCCGGCCACCGCATCCCATGTCCAGTTGGATTTTTCCGTATCGATGAAGATGATGCGCGTTTCCGGGAATTTCTGATCGCTATCCGACCAGACGTAGAAGTCGCGCTCCGGCGATCCCGCCGGCGCCTGCCGGGCGCGCTGGAACCAGGGATGCTGATCGGAGGTGTGGTTGATGACGAGCTCGATGATGACGCGGATATTGCGCTGATGGGCAGCGTCGACGAAAGCGCGGAAATCCTCCATCGTCCCGTAGTCGGGGCTGACATTGCCGTAGTCGGCGATATCGTAGCCGTCGTCGCGCCGCGGAGAGGGAAAGAAAGGCAGCAGCCAGATGGCGTTAACGCCAAGTGCTGCGATATGGTCGAGCTTGGCGTGCAGGCCGGCAAAGTCGCCGACCCCGTCGCCATTGGCGTCGTAGAACGACTTGATGTGCAGCTGGTAGATGATCGCATCCTTGTACCAGAGGAGCTGCTCGGTGCCATCGGGGTTAATCGTGTCCATTCATGCCTCCGCTGCTCGAACGCGCCAGATCGCAAAGGGCAGGATCTCAGGGTTCAGGCTGACATTCTGCCGTTTGCCGGTCCATTTGAAACGATGCCCGCCGACCAGATCCTCGGCATCCAGCGCACCGCCGTCGCCGAGCGACCAGTGCCAGAGCGGCAGTTCGACATCGCTTTGCTGGAAATTGTGGGGGTCGAGACTGATGGCGATCAGCAAGACATTGTCGCGGGCTTTGCTTGCCTTCTCGAAGAACAGGATATTGTCATTCCAGGCATTTAGTAGCGTCAGCCCGAGATGCGAATGCAGCGCGGTGTTCTCGTTCCTGATGCGGTTGAGCATCCTGATTTCGGCGACGATGTTGCCAGGCCGGTCGTAGTCCCAGGCGCGGATCTCGTATTTCTCACTGTCGGCATATTCCTTGCGCTTGGCGTCGGGGCGCCCCTCGCAAAGCTCGAAACCATTATAGACGCCCCACAATCCCGAAAGCGTGGCGGCCAGTGCCGCACGGATCAGGAAGGCCGGCCGCGGTGCGTTCTGCAGAAAATCCGGATTGATGTCATGGGTGTTGACGAAGAAGTGCGGGCGGAAGAAATCCTTCGCATCCGTCTCCGTCAGCTCGCGCATATATTGCTCGAGCTCCCATTTGGCGTTGCGCCAGGTGAAATAGGTGTAGGACTGGGAGAAGCCGATCTTCGCCAGCCGGTACATGACCTTCGGCTTGGTGAAGGCTTCCGACAGGAAAACCACATCGGGATGACGCGCCCTGATATCGCCGATCAGCCATTCCCAGAAGGGAAAGGGCTTGGTGTGCGGATTGTCGACGCGAAACAGCTTGACGCCCTGGTCGACCCAAAGCTGGACGATGTCTCTGAGCTCCACCCATAACGAGGGCACCGCGTCTTTTGTGTAGAAATCGACATTGACGATGTCCTCATATTTCTTCGGCGGGTTTTCGGCATATTTGATTGTGCCGTCAGGACGCCAGTCGAACCAGCCGGGATGTTCCTTCAGCCAGGGATGATCCGGTGACGCCTGGATGGCGAGGTCGAGGGCGATCTCCAGGCCATGCCGGCCTGCCGTCTCGACCAGACGCCGGAAATCCTCGAACTCGCCGAGCTCGGGATGGATGGCATCGTGGCCGCCCTCCTCGGAACCGATGGCGTAGGGGCTTCCGGGATCGTCAGGCCCGGCTTTCAGGCTGTTGTTGCGACCTTTCCGGTTGGTCGAACCGATCGGATGAATGGGTGGGAAATAGAGCACGTCGAAGCCCATGTCGCGGATGGCAGGCAACCTTGCGATGACGTCGTCGAATGTGCCATGCCGGTCCGGATCGCCGCTCTGCGAGCGCGGGAAGATCTGGTACCAGCTGGCAAAGGCGGCGGCCTTGCGCTCGGCATCGACGGCGCTTGCCGCCGAGCGAAGCCGGAACGGCCGCCTGTCGGCCTCGTTCATCAATTCCGATGTCCTGGGATCAAGCAGGATCGCGGTGCGCTCAGTGTCCGTCGCGCGTTCGAGCCGGTCGGCGAGAGTTTTCAATTCGGCGCCCAGCGCTGTGCTGGCCTGCGCTGCAGCCGAACGGACGAGGTTCAGCCCCTCCTGCAGCTCAAGCTTCAGGTCCAACCGGGCATCATTCTTCTTCGTGAGCTCGTAGCGAAAGATCGCAAACAGGTTCTTCCATGCCTCGACGGCAAACTCGTAACGGCCGGTGCGCTCCAGCAGGAATTCGGCGCGCCAGCGGTCGTTTTCGATCAGATGCATCTCCGTCTCGTTCCAGTCCGTCATGGCGTCAAGCGGCCGCCAGAGCAGGACGGCAGCAATCGGGTCGTGGCCGTCGGCGAATATGTCGGCCTCGACAGTGACGATATCGCCGACCACCCGCTTGACCGGAAAACGCCCATCATCGACGCGGGGCTCGATGTTTTCGATGGCAAGCCGCGGCGATGCCGTCGCCTGTCCGATCTCCAAGGCGGGTCTGGATGTGATCGGCGCCGGCGCCTTGCCTTCGATGACCCGCGTCTCCCCTGCCCGCAGACGCAGAGCCGCGCCATCGGCGGCAGTGGGAAGAAAACCGAAGGCCGCCTCGCGAAGTGCGGTCACCGGCGCGGGCGCGCTTCGCCGCAGGTCTCGGTTCAACAGGATGAAGCGCACATTGTCAGCGCTGCGCAGATCCTGCACCTCGGATTGCAGAACTGCCGAGACCGGGCCATTGGCATTGCGGATAAGCCGCAGCGATGAGGCATGCGTATGGTCGGTCCTGGCGATCTCGGTGTTCGCAAGGCGGATTTCGGAAGAAAGATCGAAAGCCAGGTCGTGACGCAGTCCCCGAAGGCCCGACCTGGTCCCATGCGTCGGATCGAGCGGCGTGGCCGCGCCATATTCGAAGCCCATTGGAACCATCAGGCCACCGCCGAGCGAAGCGGCAAGGCGCAAGGCTCTCACGGCTCGCCGCTCGAGGATTTCGCGGCTCTCGGTTCCGTGCGCGATACGCCGCGCGAATGGCGGTTCCGGAAACGCGACCTGCCATCCGAGCGGCTGCTGCACGCGATGCTCGTCGATGAACCATCTCTCGTCGAAATCCCACCAGGCCATCGACGAAAAACAGCCGTTGAAACCCGCCCCCTCGATCCCGCCCCTCACGGCAAAATCGGTGCCGGGTGTCCAAGCGAGGAATTGCGCCTCGGTCTTTTCGCGCACCGCCGAAATCAGTGATTTGAACAGCGCCGGTGCGGCACGATCGATCCCGAGCACCCGGTAGCCGGAGAGACCGAGACCGCTCAATCGCCGCAGCCGTTCGATCCATTCCGCCAACAGCTGCGATTGCCGTTCCGCCCCCATCTCCGTCAGCGGCTCCGCCGGGTCCAGTGGCGAGCGCCTCGGATCGACCGGACGAAAACCCGCCTGAGGATCCCGCGCCTTGCCGTCGAGCATCACGTCCATCATTAACGCAACGCCGCTCTTGCGCCCAGCCTCCGCCAGGCGCCCCACGCCATCCTCGACTGCGCTTCCGAGCTGCAGTTCAGGATCGAGACGGTCGAAATCCCGGGAGATAAAGATGCTGCCTTCCCCACCGCGATCGAAAAAAGGCGCCGTCAGCACATGATCGAAACCGATATCCGCCGCATGGTCGAAAACTTCGCGCCATGAATCGATGCCCTGGAGAAGGAGCGGATTGACAAAATAGATCCGGGGTGGGGCGCTCAACACACCCCCGTTCGCAGAAAATGACATCGGCCGCCGCCTCGAGTTGCTTTTCAGGCAAACTTCCTTCGGCGGTTGTTGTTCCACCGGCAGGGCCAATTCGTGGCTGTACGAAGTCATCAGCCGCATCGGCGCCGGATGACGGAGAGGCTTCATTCGAGCATCAAAGCCATGCGGTGACGCGATGTAATCTTGAGGATCAGTGCCGTATTTGAGTAGTCTTCCAACGTCCCGGGAAAGTGACTCATTTGGCTGTTGAAAGACATCTGTGCTTCGATTGATCCTCTTCATCGCGACTCTGTCGGCTTCCGTCTTATGCCTCGCCTCCTGGAGCATCGAGACGGATCGCTCCACTGAGAACCACCATGGCCTGTTCGAAATCCGCGAGAAAGCGAGGCGCTTTATCGCCCAGGAGAACGCCAAAGGGCGGCAGCAATGGGTCGTATTGGAACCCAACCCGAAGGTACTGGTTCCCCGATGCGCGGTCCCGCTGCAGACCCGATGGACGCCGAAGAGCCTCGGCCGCTCGAAACCGAGTGTGATGGTGATATGCGCAGCCGCCGAACCGAACGCCGTGATGAGCAGTTGGGATGTCGCTGTGCCGGTGCAGGAGAAATCGAATTGAGCGCCCGGTCGATACCCAATGACAAATTGTGTATTTTGCGGATTTTACACATTCAATCGGAGAAGGGACAATGGCCCAAATATTGAGAGTGCCGGCGACCACCTTCTCTCGCAGCTTCGCACGATATCAGGACGAGGCGCTGACTGGAAAGATTATTGAAGTCACAAGCCATGGGCGGGTCATCGGCGGGTATCTTTCTGCAAGCGAGCTTGAACACTATAAGAACCTGAAGCGTAGGGAGCGTGAAGTTCTCATCGTCGGAGAGCTGGACGAGGAGACGATTTCCGACATTGAAAACACTCAATACGGCGTTGCGCCGAAGTGAAGTTTCACAAACCCGCACCTGGCCGGGATCAGATTTCGTTTCTTTGGAAAGAGGTCTAACCCGAACAAGATTTGGTAATCTCGACGAGGTCGCTCCGATTGCAATGAGGCAGCCAAACGTGAATGTATCGGTAGAACTGTGCACCTATCCCGAACTTGACGATCGGATCGTGATCGTTCGGAAGGGGGACGAAGTCGATGCCGTGTTTGTCAGGACAGAGAGATTCAACGTCCTGATCGATACGCTTGCAACGCCGGAGCTATGCCGGACGGCGCTGGACCTGCTTGAAGAAAAGGCTGAAGCTCGCCCGCTGATCGTCATCAATTCGCATATGGATTGGGATCATTTCTGGGGAAATGCGGCCGTTGCCGGCCGCGCTCCGATTATCGCCCATGCCGCAGCACTCGACCGCTTGCGTGACCCCTCTGCGCAAAAAGTTCTGAAGGACAAGGCCAGCCAGGAATCTCGGTTTGGCAATGTCGAGCTCATTGGCCCCGATATCACTTTTACCGGCTCGATGGTTCTCAACGGCGGCGATCTGACGCTCGAGCTCATCCATACGCCCGGGCATACGCCCGACCATATCGCCATTTGGATTCCCGAACTTCGCATCTGCCTGGCCGTCGATGCGGTGGAATATCCTATCCCCGAAGTCTGGAGTAAAAATGCCGAAGACCTTCGTCTGATCCGTTCGTCGCTGGAGCGGATCCGTGATCTCGATGCGAGGCTGGTCATCCCGGCCCATGGCCAGACATCTTCGCCTTCGACGGTGACGGCGAACCTTGCCTATTTCGAATTCCTGGCCGAACGTGTCGATGGGTTGAGCGAAAGCCAGCTAGCGGATGGGCAGCTCAGCCGTTCAAGCGGCTTCCGACTTGACGACCTCGTCGCCATTCCTGCCGGGATGCCTGAGGATACAGTGGCGTTCTACCGGAACTGCCATGAGACCAATCTTGGCGCCACGGTTCAGGCTCATATCGAAAAACGGAAATCCGCATAAAGGGACGATCGGCGGGAGGAGATGACTTGAAACCGTTGCAGGGCGGGCGAACCGGGCAGATCTGGCGCGACGGCGACGCCGTCATCAGACCATCAGGCGCGTGGACGCCGACGGTGCATCGGTTTTTGCGCCATCTCAGGAGCCGAGGCTTTCTGGCGGCGCCGGAGCCCATCGGCATCGCTGGGGGAAATCAGGAGATCGTCAGCTACGTCGCCGGGCGCGTCTGCGAAGACTTGGGTGACCCGTTTGTCGGATCGGAGCGTATGCTGCTATCCGCGGCCAGGCTCCTGCGGGATTTTCATTCGGCATCTCAAGGGTTTCTGGCAACGGATAACGCGGTCCAGACATGGATGCTGCCGCAACAGGAACCGCCCGAAATCGTCTGCCATGGAGATTACGCGCCTTATAACGTCGCCACGGCAGAGCGTGAGGCTGTCGGGATCATCGATTTCGACACCGCGCATCCTGCTCCGCGACTCTGGGATCTGGCCTATGCGATTTACCGCTGGGCGCCGTTGTCCGATCCCTCCCATCTGGGCGTGTCATCAGGCCTCGATGAACAATTGCGGCGCGCAGAAATCTTCTGCGCGGCCTATGGGACAACGGCCATAGAGCGGCAACAGCTCCCGGAGATGATCTGCAGGCGGCTTCAGGCGCTCGTCAATTTCATGCAGGCAAAGGCCTCGGTCGGAGACGAGAACTTCATGGAGGACGTGGCTGCAGGAGACGCCCGGCTGTATCTCGGCGACATAGACTATATCAGTCAGCATCGAGACCAACTGCTGAAAGCGCTCCAATAATCAGAGCCACTTCCTCCGACGGAAGAAGCCGAACAGGCCAAGACACAAGACGCCAATGACGCCGAGCACGACGAAATAGCCATACTGGGTTTTCAATTCCGGCATGTCGCTGAAGTTCATCCCGTAAATGCCGGCGATCGCCGTGGGAACGGCGAGGATCGCCGCCCAGGCGGCGAGTTTGCGGGCAATCGCCGTCTGCTCCGTCTGGCCGATCATCACACTCGCCTCGAAGGCGAAGGCCAGCACTTCACGCAGGGCGTCGATATCTTCCTGAACGCGGCGTACGTGATCGGTCACATCGCGAAACAGCGATTGCAGCGTCGGATCCATGCCGGGAAGATCGATATGCTCATATCGCCGGCAGACGTCGACGAGCGGCACCACGGCATTGCGCAGCCGCAGAAGCTTGCGGCGTAAAAGATAGAGCCGCTCGATGTCCTCCTTTGCCAGCTGTTCGCGCAGCACCAGATCTTCGAGCTTCTCGACCTCCTCCTGCACGACCTCGATGACCGGCATGTAGTTGTCGACGATGAAATCGAGGATGGAATAGAGAATGTAATTCTCGCCGTGGGCCAGTGCGGCCGGCGTCGCCTCGCATCGCTGCCGCACCGCCAGATAGGAGGACGAATCCCCGTGGCGAACCGAGACGACGTACCCGCGACCGACGAATAAATGCGTTTCGCCGAAGACGATTTCGTCATCCCTCATATGGGCGGTTCGGGCGACGATAAACATTGCGTCCCCATAAATCTCCAGCTTCGGGCGCTGGTGGGGCTGCGCCGCGTCCTCGATCGCCAAAGCGTGGAGATTGAACTCGGCCTGAACCTGATGCAACAGCACTTCGTCCGGCTCGTGCAGGCCGATCCAGACGACGGCATTTTCGCGCCCGCGCCATTCACCGGCTTCCTCTATCTTGATGTCGCGGATGCGCTGCCCATGCTGGTAAACGGCGGCAGCCACGACACCCGGCCGTTGTTCGTGCCGTGGTAACGGCGAACCGCTGGCCTGCCGCGCGGAAACACTGTCCAGATCCTTCAACCGTTCCAAAACTGTCATCCTCCCATCCGCGCACGCGCCGCGTCCGGCCCAACGCCGGTCAGGCGTTGCTCCGATCATAATGCTATTTCGTAAAACATTCATCTGCCTCAGCGCGGCGGCTGAGCGGCCCCTGCCCGCCCGGCAAAACCCGAAACCGCCGACCGAAAGAATTTGCCTTCCGCTTGCCTACCCGCCGCGGCCTGACAGCCATGCGCGGATATCCTCCAGGGAGCGAATGAGTATTGAAGAATTACCGCGCGACGGTATGAAACCCCAGCTTTGCCAAAAGCGCTCGGCCTCTTCATCGATCGCCCGGACGATAATGGCGCGTCCGCCTACGATGTCGGCTCCCGCAATACAGCGAAGAAAAGCGTCCTTCACGAGCGCCGATCCGATGCCTTTGCCCTTGTAGCGGCTATCCACAGCCAATTGCCCAATCAAGAGACAGGGAATTGGATCGGGCGGGCGACCGGTTCTAATTCTGCGAGGCACGGCATTGGGCTCGATGACGCTCGGTGCGAGACCGTAGTAGCCGACAACTTTGTCATCGTCGCAAACGACAAAAGTGCGGGTAAATCCACGCTGTTGGTTCGAGCCTGCAAAGTTCTGCAGCCAGAAATCTAAAGATGGCTTGCCGCAAGTGAACCCCTCTAACTTATGACGTCCATCGAGAAGTTCGACATTCGACAGCGCCACCGGTCAGTTTTCCCATGGCGCTTTGCGCTGCAAGCGCTCTGCGACCTTCGGCGGCGGCGCGGAGGGCGTAGCCTCGATTGCCGCAACAAAGGCATCGAAGGCATCCGGAGACAGACGAATGACACTTTCATTCAGGATCGCCGTCTGCGCCTCATGTACAGCAGCACGCCGCATAAACTCCGTGCGGGACAGACCCTTGAGAGCTGCACCGCGATCAATGATTGCCAGATCATCATCGCGAAAACGCATTGAAACCGGTATTTCCTTCCGGGGAACAGCGTTTGCCATGGTTTTCCTCATGAGGCGTCAGGCAATTATATAAGCAAATGTAACGCAGAACGCAATACACCAGAGGTGCCATAACCTCACTGAAATGGCAGCCGCCATCACGTATCCGTGGAAATATCGTCCCAATCCTGATCCATGTAGCCGATCAGCCAGTTGAGGGCGTAGTGCCATTCGTAGACAACGCCCTTGTCCAAGCCGGCGGGCGGCTCTTCGCCTTTCAGTCTTGCGTTCACGGCCGCCCAATCATAGCGGTAGATCAGGTCGGCTGCGTCGAGCAGCTCTTTCTGCGGGCGCAGCCTGGCACGGCGCATCAGACCGTCAGTTCCCAATTCGCGAAGTGTTTTCGCGATGAAGGGGACATCGCAAATATGGTCGGGACGTTCGAGCTCCGGCGAAATCCCGAGCGCCCACAACATCACGTGCACGCCTTCGTAACGCCAGGCAAAGTTTGCGCGGTCCTGGTCAGAGGGATTGGGATCGTCCATGAACGCCTGCTCTTTCGAAGTGAAAAAACCTGCCGCGTCGAACTGCCGGATGAGAGCCTGCCCCATTTCGCGGTCGCCGGTCTCACCTTTCACGGCAACGATCGCAAGCGCGATCGTGCGCTGCACGACGGCCTTGGTATTTCGGCGGGTACTCTCGCTCTCGGGCTCGACGGTCGGCAGATGATCGATCGTCGGCACGCCTTCCAATCGAAGCTGAGCGATAGACCGGGCTTTACGCGCCCCTGCCTCATCGGCGGGTTGCGAGACGGCTGCCTGCACCGGAAGGATCAATGCAACAAGGGCAGAAAATAGGCGCTTCATCGGATATGGCTCCGCTTATCTCTGACGCATCGATAAACATTTCCAACGCTATCGGCACAGGTTTTGCGCAAAAGCGACGTCGGTTTCCGGAAGGGTGGTAAACGGCATTTTACGGATTGAGCAAATCGTTAAATTTTTTCCGATACAAAAGTCCCTAAGCCAGGCCGGTATGAGGCCGGACCGTTCGATCGAGGACTTTCAATGCTTCGCCCAAACATAAAATCAAGTTTGCTGTTGATTTTCAGTGGTATAGCCCTTCTTTTCGGTCTCGTCGCCTATCTCGCGGTCGACGGTCTTCGCAAGACGAACGGTTCCACCGAAGAGATTGCGAGTCATTGGCTGCCGAGCGTTCAGGCTTCGCAGGCGATCAATCTCGCCATGACGAATCTGCGCCTCGCCTATCGTGACCACATCATCGCTCAGTCGGAGGCGGAGAAGAAAACGCGGGAAGCGGCAATCGGAGTTGCCGAGGGTGCGATTCGCAAATCGGTGGACGCTTATCTTCCACTGGCGTCATCCGACCACGAGCGCGAGCTGATCAAAACAATCAAGGAAAGTGTTGAAGGCTACATCGCCAGCAGCTCGCAGCTGCTCGTTCTTTCCCGCGCCAACAAGACCGAGGACGCTGGGCAGTATCTCGGCGGAGGAATGCGCACCTATTCGGACAAGCTCAAGGAAACCACGGCTACTCTGGCCGAATTGGACGTCAGCGGCAGCAATCAGGCTGCCGACCTCAGCAAGGAGACGTTCGCTTCGATAAAATTCTACCTGCTTGCCGCAATCGGTTTTGCGGGATTGCTTGTCCTCGGTGCCGTCGCCTTCGTGCTGACGAGCATCGCCAATCCGATTACCGGCATCACCGCCTCGATGCGACGCCTCGCAGAAGGAGACACGGGTGCCGAGATCCCCTTTGCCGACCGCGCCGACGAGATCGGATCGATGGCGGGGGCCGTGGAGATCTTCCGGCAGGCTGCGATCACGAACAAGCAGATGACCATGGAAGCCGAGGAGAATCGCAACAGGGCGGAAGCCGATCGTATTGCCGCCCAGAGGCAGGCGGAAGCCGACGCATCGGAGCGGTTGCGCATCGCCACCTCGGGTCTTGCCGCCGGTTTGAAGCGGCTCGCTGCGGGCGACCTCGCCTTCCAGCTCAACGAGGCCTTCGCCCCCGACTTCGAGGCGCTGCGTCATGACTTCAATCAGTCCGTTGCCCAGCTTGGCGCGACACTCAGAGGGATTTCCGAAAGCATCGACACGATTGACCAGGGCACTCGGGAGATTTCCTCGGGCGCGGGCGATCTTTCCAAACGCACCGAGCAGCAGGCGGCCTCGCTCGAAGAGACGGCTGCCGCACTGGAGCAGATCACCGCGAACGTATCGAACTCGAGCAAGCGGACACAGGAAACGCGTGCGGTTGCCACCGAGGCAAATCACAGCGCCGGGATCTCCGCGGAAGTCGTTTCCCACGCCGAAGAGGCAATGGAACGCATCGAGACCTCGTCGCGACAGATTTCCAACATTATCAGCGTCATCGATGAAATCGCATTCCAGACCAATCTTCTCGCCCTCAATGCGGGCGTGGAAGCGGCGAGAGCCGGCGAAGCAGGCAAGGGTTTTGCCGTCGTAGCCCAAGAAGTGCGCGAACTTGCCCAGCGCTCGGCAAGCGCTGCCAAGGAAATCAAGGGCTTGATCCTGAACTCCTCGAAAGAGGTGGAAAGCGGCGTTAAGCTCGTGCGCGATACCGGCCAGGCCTTGGCGACGATCGGCAGCTTCATCACGCAGATCAATCAGCATATGGATGCGATCGCAACCTCCGCGAAAGAGCAGTCCGTCGGCTTGAGCGAAGTCAACGTTGCAGTCAACCAGATGGATCAGACGACGCAACAGAACGCGGCGATGGTGGAACAATCGACGGCCGCATCTGAATCGCTGGCTCAGGAAGCCCAGAAGCTTCGCGAGCTCGTCGGCCAGTTCAGGCTCGACGATGCGGCTTCCGGCCAGTCTTCAGCCCTTCGCTCGACGGCGAGAATGATGGCGCAACCAGCTGCCCGTGCCGCGATGCATGCGGTTGCCGCAAGGCGCTAAAACGGACGGCGGCTGGAAATCCGGCATGAAAAAAGCGCCCGGCAATGCCGGGCGCCTTTCATTTCGTCATGCCGCAAAGGCTGGATTGCGCCGGGCGCCCATTCTCAGCACGAAATAGATCGCCCCGCCGATTCCGACGCCGAAGAACCAGCCATAGGTGCCCCACCAATCCGGCAGGATGCTGGTGAAGGTCGGCAGGATCGAGGAGAACAGGGCGCCGACCACAAAGGCGATGAAGGCGTTGCCGTGCCAGCCGTTCTGGAAGCGGAACTCTCCATTCTCGTGGTAGAGCGCCTCGACGTTCAGCTGGCTCTTCCGGATGAGATAGTAGTCCACCATCATGATGCCGAAGATCGGCCCCATCGTCGACCCAATGAAGTTGACGAAATGCGCCGCACCCGTTTCCCAGGGAGCAAACGGATAAAGCACGAGGGCGATCAATGCGGCGATATATCCGCCGCGTTTGAAGTTGATCTGCCGCGGGAAGACATTGGCGAAGTCGAAGGCCGGTGAGACGAAATTCGCCACGACGTTGATGCCGAGCGTGGCGATCGCGAATGTCAGCGCCGCAAGCAGCGCCAGGAACCAGCTTTCGAATTTCGCCGATATCATTTCCGGATGCAGCAGCACCTCGCCGTATACGGTGAAGGCGGCCGTGGTCGTGACGCCTGCGACGAGGCAGAATGCCAGAAGGTTGATCGGCAAACCCCAGAGATTGCCCTTGCGCAGCGCCTTTTCGCTGGTTGCGTAACGCGAGAAATCGCAGAAGTTCAGATAGAGCGCCGCGAAATAGGTGATCCAGGTGGCTGCCACCGCGGCAAGCGCCGCAAATGAGCCGGGCTCGCCCGGCACGCCGGCGTCCTTGGTCTTTTCGATCAGCACGTCGCGCGGGATCTCGGAACCGAAGGAGAAGGTGCCCGACTTGACGACCAGATAGACGGCCAGGATCAGCATCATGATCCAGACGGCAGGACCGGCCCAATCCTGGAACTTGCGAACCGTTTCCATGCCGCGCTGGATGATGAGCAGTTGCAGCGCCCAGACGATGACGTAGCAGATGAGTTCGAGGGTGGAGTGGCCGAGCATATGACTGTTCTGATGGAAGGCGAGCAGGCTCTCGTTGCGGATCAGAAGAGCGACGATCGCACCGGATGCGGCGGCGGTCTGCGCACCGTACCAGAAACAGGCAACCACGGCCCGCACCAAAGCCGGAACGTTGGCGCCGAACGTGCCGAAGGAGGCACGTGCCAGAACCGGAAAGGGTACGCCGGTGCGCACGCCGGCATTGCCGACCAGGCTCATCAGAAGGAAGATCACCAGGGAGCCGATGCCGATGGCGATGACGAAGTTCACGAAGCTGCCGCAGAGCAGGAACAGGCTCGCCGCCAGATAATAGCCCCACAGGCTGTGAACATCAGATGTCCAAACGTTAAAGATACTGAATGCACCCCATTTGCGCTCCTCGGCTGGTGCAAGATCCTCGTTGTATAACGAGGGAGACGGATTTCGTATGCCCATGAATGCCCTCCCATATTCCCTGAGGCCGACTCGACCACAGACGAAAGTCTGCTCCTCATTTGGGCATCTGACAATTTAATAGTCACTTTGTACACAATGCGGAACTCGGATGTACAGACGGCCGATCTATTGCGAGCTAACGGCACGCCCGCCCAGCCGAAATGGACTCGCGATTGCGGCGCCGGCGGCATCGAAGACGAAGGCGCCGACATCACCGGCCGTCGCGCGCCGGCCGTTCTCGAAGGAGGCAAGCTGGGCGCCGAACTTGGCGAGCGAAGCATAACGGTCGTGGCCCAGCCCATCGGACGTCTGGATCGATGTAATGTCGATGACCCGAAGCCGTGCCTTCAGGGCGGTCTCCTCAATGACGGGATCGTCGATATCGAGCCGGCCGACGCGCGGCCGCTCCCCAGCGATGAAGCTCGAGGCCACCAGCGCCCGGTCATCCTTGGAAACGAGAAGGGAGATCGGAATCGGCATTGGACCGATGTCTTTCAGCTGGGACCGGAAGACATCGACGTCGATGTCCGGGGCGGCAAGCACCACAGCCAGTTTGCCGACGATGGCGTCACGATGCTGCAGCTTGAGCTCTCGCACCGCTTCCATCACCAGGAACCCGCCCATGCTGTGCCCGAACAGGATGATGCGCTTCACCTTGGTCGATGCCGAGAGCGATGTGACGAGGGAATCGAGTTCGCTGCGCGAGGCGAGCGCGGCGTCGCGGTCGGCGACATATCCGGCGACGGATGCTGCCGAAGGCCAGGAAAACAGGATCGGAGCACCCGGGATCTTCGCATCGGCGGCGATCTGGGCCGTGCGGTAAAGCGCCTCCTGGTAACTGTAGTTGTAGCCATGGACGAAGATGCCGACTGTCCCGTCCGGTTGCACGGAGGCGAGCGCCTGCTGCACGAAAGCATCCCTAGGCAATTGCTTGCGCTCAGTGACGGCAAACTGCCGTTCGGGATCCGGCCTCGCCTTGGGATAGGTGATCACAGTATCCTTCCTGCCGGGAGGAACCGAAAACGCGTATTGCTCATAGGTCAGCTTCTCGGCCCATGCACTGCCGAACCCGCCCCGCACGCGATCGGGGGTTCTGTTGGTCGCAACGAGCACGCTTACCCTGTCCGGAACCGCTTCGGAATGAAGTGGCTCGCTGAGATGAACAGGCGTCAAGACCTCAGGCGATGGCCTGGTGGCGCAGCCTGCAAGCATCGCCAGGCTTATCGCGACGATGATAGTCGGGACGGCCTTCGGCAGCCCCTGGGGATACTCTTTCGTCATCGATCCGCTCCCGTGGAGATCAATGGCATTTGGGCGCATGGCTCCGCCCGTCTCGCCATCCGGCATGTCTTTCCCGCCCTGGTGTGGGATGGCATCGCCTTCGCCATCCCACTCATTTCACCGCGGCCCGTGTTGCAGCGACCGCCGCGGCGGCCGTAGGCGATGGCCGTCGACCGTCTCATGCCTCTGCCGTGGCTTCGGCCCGAGCACCCTCCTCCCTTGGGATTCTGAACCACGCGACATAGAGCGCCGGCAGGAACAGCAGGGTAAGAGCGGTTCCGATGACGATGCCGCCCATCATGGCGTAGGCCATCGGCCCCCAGAAGATCTCGCGCGAGATCGGGATCAGGGCGAGGGTTGCTGCCGCCGCCGTCAGCATGATCGGCCGCATGCGGTGTTCGGTCGCTTCGATGACCGCCTGCCATGGCGGGACGCCCTCGGTGCGCAGATGCTCGATCTGCACCACGAGGATAACGGAGTTGCGGATCAGGATGCCGATCAGCGCCAGAATGCCGAGGATGGCGACGAAGCCCATGGGCGAATTGCTGAGCAAGAGCGCCGCGACCACGCCGATCAGGGCCGTCGGCGCAACCGCGAAGACCAGGAAGAGGCGGCTGAAGCTCTGCAGCTGGATCATCAGGATCGTCGCCATCGTAAACAGCATGAGCGGAGCCACGGCCGCAATCGGCCCTTGCGCCTCGGCGCTGGATTCGACGGCGCCACCTACTTCAACCTTGTAGCCCACCGGAAGGTTCTTCTGGAATTCCTCCACCTTCGGCTTCAGCTGCTCGACGATCGTCGCCGGCTGCGTCGAACCGATGACGGCCGCCTTGAGCGTGATGGTGGGTTGCCGGTCGCGACGCCAGATCGTCGGCTGCTCGAGCTCGTAGCGGAAATTCGCCACGGCCGAGAGCGGCACGACCTTGCCGTTGGAAGTGGAGAGCTGCAGGTTCTCAAGCGTCTGGACGGAATCGCGCTCGGATGCCCTGGCCCGGCCGATGACATTGACCAGGTAGATGTCGTCGCGGATCTGCGTCGCCGTGGAACCTTCGACGATGCCGTTGAGGGCGGTGGCAATATCCTCGGAGGAGACGCCGAGCTGGCGCGCCTTGTCCTGCAGCACATCGACCTTCACGACGCGGGAGGGCTCGTTCCAGTCGAGCACCATGTTCGACAGCAGCGGATGCGAACCGACGACACCTGCAAATTGCTGGGAGATGTCGCGCACCTTTTGGATGTCGGGGCCGGTGATCCGGTACTGGACCGGCTTGCCCACCGGCGGGCCGATGTCGAGAAGCTTCGCGAAGGCGTCGGTACCGGGGAAGGTCTTCGTCAGATAGTCCTGCAGCTCCGCCCGCACCTTGTCGCGCACATCAAGGCCTTTGGTGACAATGATAGTCTGGCCGAAGGTGACATCGGGTGTCTGCACGTCGAAGGACAGGATGAAGCGCGGCGCGCCCTGGCCGACATAGGTTGTCCAGTGATCGATATCCTTGTTGTCGGCCAGAATCTCCTTTTCGAATTTGGCCATCTGCCTGTTGGTCTCGGCAATCGAGCTATTGTGCGGCAGGTTCCAGTCGATAACGAGCTCGGTTCTGTCCGAGTTCGGGAAGAACTGCTGCTGCACCAGCCCCATGCCGCCGACCGAAAGGGCGAAGACGCCGACCGTCAGGATGATGGTGACCCAGCGCCAGCGCATGGCGAGCTTCAGCAGCCAGGAGAAGACGGCGGCGAAGCGGCCCTTCTTTTCATGATGCGACTTCATCGTCTTCGGCAGGATCGTGACGCCGAGAAGCGGCGTGAACAGCACGGCGACGATCCAGGACACCACAAGCGAAACCGCAATGACCACGAAAAGCGTAAAGGTGAATTCGCCGGCGGCGCTACTGTTGAGACCGACCGGAATGAAGCCCGCGACGGTCACCAGCGTTCCCGTCAGCATCGGAAAGGCCGTCGATGTATAGACGTAGGTGGCAGCTTTCCTCAGATCGTCGCCCGCCTCCAGGCGGGCCACCATCATTTCGACGGCGATCATGGCGTCGTCGACAAGCAGCCCAAGTGCAATGATGAGTGCGCCGAGCGAGATGCGCTGGAGCGAAATGCCGGAATATTCCATCACCACGAAAGTGATGGCGAGGACGAGAGGGATGGAGATCGCCACCACCATGCCGGCGCGCAGGCCGAGGCTGATGAAGCTGATGACGAGCACGATGACGATCGCTTCGAAAAGCGCGCGGGTAAAGCCGGAGACAGCTTCATCGACGACATGCGGCTGGTCGGAAACACGGTGGACATCCACGCCGATCGGAAGATCGGCGACGACCTGTTTCATCTGCGCGTCGAGCGCCTCGCCGAACTGCAGGAGATTGGCGCCCTGCTTCATGCCGATGGCAAGCCCGATCGCGGGCTCTCCGTTGAAGCGGAACAGCGCCGAGGGCGGATCGACGTAACCGCGCTTGATCGTAGCGACGTCGGTCAGCGGGAAGAAGCGGTCGTTAATGCGAAGGTTGATCGACCGCAGGCTTTCCTCGGAGGTGAACTGTCCGCTCACCCGCAAGGCAATACGCTCCGGCCCGGCATCGACGAAGCCGGATTGCGTCACGGCATTCTGCGCCTGCAGGGTCTGGATGACCGACTGCTGGTCGATGCCGAGGGCTGCGATCTGGCGCGTGGAGAATTCGAGATAGATTGCCTCGTCCTGGGCGCCGATCACATCGACCTTGCCGACATTCGGCACCGTCAGAACTTCAGATCGAGCATTTTCCACGAGATCGCGAAGCTGCCGCTGGGTCAGTCCATCGCTGGTGAAGGCATAGATATTGCCGAACACGTCGCCGAAGCGATCATTGAAGAAGGGACCGACGACACCGGTTGGAAAATCGCCCTGGATGTCGGCGATCATGTTGCGGATGCGCAGCCAGGTCGGCGCGACATCCTTAGCCTTCGTCGTCGGCAGCAGTTCGACGAAGACGGTCGTCTGGCCGGCAACGGTCTGGCTCTTGGTGTAATCGAGCGATTCCAGTTCCTGGAGCTTCTTCTCGATCCGGTCGGTCACCTGCCGCGTCACCTCATCGGCCGAAGCGCCGGGCCACTGCGCGGTAATCACCATCGTCTTGATGGTGAAATTCGGATCCTCCTCGCGGCCCAGGTTCAGGTAGGCGAAGGCGCCGGCGAGAATGAAGACGATCATGAAGTACCAGACGAGCGAACGGTGTTCGAGCGCCCAGTCGGAAAGATTGAAGGACTTCACTGGCTGATCTCCTGGTCGATCCTGATGGCCTGGCCATCTTCAAGTTTATGTACCCCTGCCACGACCACCCGCTCTCCGGCAGCCAGCCCTTGGATGACGCGGACGGTGCCGCCTTCGACGACGTCGCCGTCGATCTTCACAGGGCGCAACGCCACCTTCTTTCCTGCTACGTCGACGATCCAGACGCTGGCGCCGTCGCTGCCGGCAAGGATGGCCGAGGCAGGCAGCACGATCTCGGGATCGACGGCACTCGTTGCGGAGGCCGTGATGACCGCACCGAGCCTGAAGGCTTCCGGTGGATCGGCGAGCGCGATCTTGGTTCTGCTCGTGCGCGTGGCGGTTTCCGCCTCTGGCGCGATCTCGCGCACGACGCCCGTCGTGCGGATCGACGGTTCGAGCTGCAGCGTCACCTCGAAGGGCGCGCCGATTTTCAGTTTCTGGGCGGCGCCCTGCGGCACATCGACCACGGCGTCGCGTTTGTCCGGCCGCGCGATTGTGACGACAGTCTGGCCGGCCGAGACGACCTGTCCCACCTCGGCCGAGGTTGTCGTCACCACGCCGTCGAATTCCGCCTGAAGCTGCGCGTAGCCGAGCTGCTCTCTGGCCTTATCGAGATTGGCCTGCGCCTTGGCGACGGCGGCCGCGGCCGTCCGTCTCGCTTGTTCGGCCTCTTCTAGCGAGGCTTCCGTGCCCGAGCGCGATTCCACCAGCGCGCGCTGGCGCTGTTCCGTCGTCACGGCGTTTCGAAGCTGGGCGTCGCTGTTCTCGACGTCGGACTGAGCGCTGCGCACGGCAAGCTCCAGCGCCAGCGGATCGATGGCGGCAACGACGTCACCCTTCTTGACGACATCTCCGACATTGACGTTACGGGCGATCATCCGACCGAGGATCCGGAAGCCGAGCTCGGTTTCGATCGTCGGCTGGATCGTGCCGGTCAGGCCGAGGCTCGTCGCGGGCGTCTGCCTGACTGTCATCGACAGCACCGGACGGGGCGCTTCCTCCGTGCTCTCCTCCTGCTTGGTGCAGGAGGAGATCAGGGCCGTACCCACAATCAGTGCGATTATCTTGGGACGAATACTCACTTGGATGCTTCCTTGACATAAGACACGATTTCGCCGGGCCTGAGGAATTTAGTGCCGTCGGTCACCACGACGTCTCCTGCGGACACGCCAGACTTGACGATGAAGCTGCCGGTCTCGTAGCTGGCGACGTCGATCGCTCTCACTGAGACCTCAGAGGATGCGGGATCGACGATCCAGACGGCCGGCTTGCCGGCCTTGGAGGTCATGGCCGACCAGGGCAGCTGAATGACGTCCTGCGGGACGTAATTGAATTTTCCGACGACGGGAGCGCCGAGCGGAATGGGAGCGTCGCTCGATATTGCGACCTTGACCCTGATGGTGCCGGTGGAAGAATCGATCGTCGGCGAAATCTCGCGCACCTTCGCCGTGATCTTCTGCGAAGGGTCCGACAGCAGGGCCACGGTGCCGTCGCCGTCGATCGGGCGCAGAAAGGCGCTCTCGACCACTTCAAAGACGGCATCCCGGTCGCCGTCATGGGCAAGGGTGAAGACGACCTGGGCCGCCTGCGCCACCTGCCCGACCTCGGCATTACGGGCGGTGATGATGCCGTCGGCGTCCGCCTTCAGCTCCGTGTAAGAGAGGGTGTCCTGCGCGGTTTCAAAGAGCGCCTGCGCCGACTTCGTCGATGCCTGCGCCGTCAGAAGCGCCTCCTGCGCCTGGTCGAGCGCGGCACGCGTCGTCACCTGGGTTTTAAACAGGCTCTGCTGCCGGTCGAATGCAAGCTGCGCTTGGGTTTGCTGCGCCTCGGCGGACTGAAGATTGGCGGCAGCCACGTCCAGGTCGGCTTTCTGTTCTTCCGGATCGATGCGCGCCAGGACCTGCCCCGCCTTCACGGACTGCCCCACCTCCACCAGCCGCTCGACAATCTTGCCGCTGACACGGAAGGACAGGTCGGTCTGAATACGGGCCCGGACTTCTCCGGTGAGCGCGCCGCCCTTAGCCAGCGGCTCAGATTTGGCCTCGACGACGCCGACCTGCCGCGGGGTCGGCTCGATCGGCCCGCCCGAATCGCTGCATGATCCGAGACCGACGGCGCATACGATCGCGGTGGCGATCAGAATGGTTCTCATAGTTGACCTCTTGCTCTCAACGGCAGCTGCTATATAATTGACTGACGAATTAGTCAATGAAACTTTGCGTCGCAGGGACGACGGCGCGCGCAACAACGGGGGACATAGGAAATGGCAGCTCAAAAGAAGCTCACACGCGCGGAACAGAAGGCATTACGGCCCATCCAAATTCTGGATGCCGCCTTCGAGGAATTCGTCAAATGCGGTTTTGCCGGAACCCGTGTCGAAGATATCGCCGACAGGGTCGGTGTCACCAAGGGCACGGTCTACGTCTATTTCGACACCAAGGAAGAGCTCTTCGAAGCCATGATTAACCACTTCTCCGTACCGTTCCAGGAGTTGCTGGGGATCGCTGGCGGGTTGAGCGGCAAGGCTGCCGACAGGCTGATGTCCATTCTGAGCCTGCTTTACGAGCAAATCGCCGAGGACCGCACGACCCGCGAACTGGTTCGGCTGGTCATTGCGGAAGGCCAGCGGTTCCCCGACCTGATCGACCGCCACCATGATGAGTTCATCGCGCCGATCATCGCCAAGATCGACGGCCTTCTTCTGGAGGGAATGGCGTCGGGGGAGTTTCGCGAAATCCCGGTGGCATTCTCCGACATCGTTGTTGCCCCCATCCTGACGACGACGGTTCTGCGGCTGATATTCGACGACCGCCGGGTGCCCACCCCCAACAAGGAGGACTTCCTGCGGACCTATTTCGATCTGCTCTTCAACGGTCTGCTCACCAAGCCTCACTGATCGCCAATGGCTCCGAGCGCTCGCGATCACCTCTCGGTTGCGCAAGCGCTGTGACCGGATTTCGCCGAAAGCCGAAAAATAGGCCCCGGTACGAGTAGCTTTTCTGAAGTCTTTATGTGAAAACATCGAGTTAGCTTGCGCCTTCGAAGGCACGACCTCAATTCGCGACGGAATAAAGTGGAACGCAAAGTCAATCTCAAGGATGTCGCGCGCGACGCTGATGTATCGCTGAGCACGGCCTCGCACGCGCTGAACGGAACCGCGCCGCTGACGGTCGAAGTGCGCGAACGGGTGCTGAATTCGGCCAAGCGACTGGGTTATCTCGACCGCCGCAGGAAGAAGGCGACGATCGCGGCGCTTCGCGTCCTGGTTCTCGCCATTCCGGGCGATGCAGCGCCGGAGAGCGACCTCAACCTGGTAAGCTGGACGATCCTCAACGGTCTCAGGAAGGAGTGCGAGCGTCGCGGCATCCGGATCGTGCCTTTCGTCAGCACCGGCCGGCGCATCGACGGCGCTCAGGTCAGACAGATCGCGCTCTCCGAGCGCGCCGACGGTATCGTGGTCCTCAATGACGATCAGCCGGAACTGATCCGTAGCCTCTCCTCCCCTGATATGCCCGTCGTCATCGTCAACGGCGAGGATCCCGCCATGCTGGTCGATACGGTGACACCGGAAAACCGATTCGGGGCGCGGCTCGGCATCGAACACCTGCTGGCGCTCGGACATCGCCGCATCCTGCACCTGACCTGGAAGGGCCGCACGACGATCCAGCGCAGATTTGACGGCTTTTCCGATGCCTATTTCGCCGCCCAGCTTCCCGTGCCCCACGACATGATCGTGGAGGCCGAAGGTTATGAGCCTCGTCACGGAGAGGCTGCCATCAACGCGCTGCTCGATCGCGATTCCACGATGAAAGGCGCCACCGCCGTCTTCTGCGCCGCCGACAATCTGGCGCTCGGCTGCTTGAAGGCCTTGGCGGATCGCGACATAGGCGTGCCCGAAGCAATCTCGGTGCTGGGCTTTGACGATATCGTCCCCGGCGAATTCAGCCGTCCGCCGCTTTCAACCGTCAGCGTTCCCACCGACAAGCTCGGCGCTGCCGCCTTGGCGCTCATCGAACAGAGACTGATCGCCAATGACCCGCAGCGGCCGGCCCATCGCCTGGAACTTGGATGCCACCTCGTCCTGCGCGGCAGCATCGCGCCGCCGCGCTAAAACCCGCCGGAAGGTGGCAGAATCCCGAAAGGCTCTAACGCAAGCGCTCCGCACGCAGGCGTGTATCCCGCGGGCTTTCACCAAAAGTGCTGCGGTAGATTATCGAGAATCTGCCTGCATGTGCGAACCCCCATATCATGCAGATTTCGCGGACGGACCGCTGATTCGTTGGATCCCGCAATTGCTCCCGGGCCGCCTGCAGCCGGATCGTGCGCAGGTAACCCGCCGGCGAGGTTCCCCTGAAGGCTTTGAAGCCCGTCTGCAGCGCGCGAAGTGAAACGCCGACATCGTCGGCAACCATCGTCATGGTGAGAGGCTCAGCGATATTGGCGTGCATATAGTCGATGGCACGCCGGACATGCCAGGGCGCAACCAACGACACTTTCTTCCTTTCCAGATGGCCGGACAACCGGTGGTGGCCAAATCGGATTACGAGATGCGCGAGCGTTTCACTCATCGTCGCCATGGCGAGAGGGGAAGACAAAAGCGGACCACCGTCGCGCATGCCCTGCACGATCGTCTGCACCAGGTTGCCGATAAGTTGGCCCGACTGTGTCGCGAGATCCAGGATGGGTTCCAGGTCGAGCGATTCGCAAAGCGGCGCTTCCACCAGCGAAACGAGCATCCGCTTCACGACTTGCCAGTCCAGGAAGAGAGCGTCCGAGCGATGCGGGCCTTGGACGACGCGATCACCGGCCTCATGATTGTTGGCCATGAGCAGATGACCCGCTCCACTTTCAACCATCCTTTTTCCAATGGACAATCGAAACGATCCCGTCTGCGGCAGGTAAAACGCAAGATGTTGCGGAGTTTCGTCGAGCGTTCGGATTGTCCAGGAGCTCTGGTAGACCGAATGAATTAGCGTGAATGCTTCGGTCCTCCTCAAGTCCGCCGCCCAGGCAAAGGTCCGGTCACTACTTAACGGCTGTGCGCCAAAAGCCCCATATCCTGTCGAGAAGGCTTGAACCATCGATTCGAAGCTTCTGCCTTCATGTGTCGGCACAAAACCATAACCCTCAGGCTCAAGCACGCGGGCTGTATTTTCCGGTCTCAATGAAATCATGCAACTCGATTCCTATCCCAGCCACGCGAGACGTCATCTCGACTGGCCTGACCAATCTCGATGAGGTAAGCAGGAGCGCCAACCCATGGATGAATTTACTTGCATCTGATGGAAATAAAGCGTCCCCTCCTTCATCTTCACACCTACAGTGTAAATCAAAACGATCAGAAAATGAAGTACGGTCCTCTAAACCATGTCGACGCACATTTTTTGCGAGACGTACAACCGGCGCGGGTTGCCTCCCGCAACGAACGGGACCTCTTGCGGTTGATTTGGAAGTCTCCCGGGATCGAGCGCTCAGACCTTACCGAGCCGCTCGATCTCACGCAGCAATCCTTGCACAGGATCGTCGCCCGGCTTCATGAGCGAGGAATGATCGTCTTTTCGTATTCGGAAGGCCGGCGGCCCGGTCCGCCCAGCCCAAAGCTGACCCTTCGAAGCGAGTGGTGTCTGACACTTGGCATTTCCGTGAACGTCGGCTCGATCGGCCTTTGTCTCATGGGCTTCGGCGAGCCTTTGGAAAACATGGAAATCCCGCAAGCAGGCGACTCGCTGTCGGCGGAGCTGGAACGGATTGAAGCAGCGGTCGAGGACATTCTCGCCCGCCAGGGCGCCAAACGGCGCGACGTCCTCGGCGTCGGCCTGGCAGTCGCCGGCCACCGCATGCTGGACACGGCCTTCAACTGTCCTCTGCCGCTCGCTCATTGGTCGCTGATAGACTT
The DNA here is from genome assembly GCF_000271845.1 of Rhizobium leguminosarum bv. trifolii WSM2297. The sequence goes on from NZ_JH719393.1 coordinate 1,807,890, forward strand.
GGCGCCTTTGCTTGGAGAGCAGCTTGGCCTGCCGGTCTGGGCAGACAATGTCGCCAGGACCGCTGCTTTGGCGGAAGCGATTTTCGGGGTTGGCCGGGATGTCGCGGACTTCGCCTATATTGCCCATCTTCATGGCTACGGCGGCGGCCTGGTTTCCGGAGGCATGCCGTTTCGCGGCAGTTTCGGCAACGCCGGCGAATTCTCCGTTCTGTTCGCGCGTCAGGACTATGACGACCGACCCGCACTCGGCCAATTGCTCGAATATCTTCGCAGCAAGGGGCGCTCGGACCTGACCCTCAAGGATCTGAAGAATGAAAAGCTGGTGGATTGGGATGGCGTCCGTGAATGGGTCGACCGCGTCATGCCGGCCCACAATCGCGCCATCAATGCGATCTGCGCGATATTCGACCCCGCCCTCATCGTCCTTGGCGGCGAGCTTCCGCATTCGCTTGCGAGAATGCTTATCGAACGAACCGAATTCAACAACCTGCCTCGGCACGGCGTATTGCGCGACGTTCCAAGCCTTGCCGTGGCAAAGATCATCGACGCCCCCGGCGCTATCGGCGCAGCCTTGATCCCGCTCTTCGAAACCGTTTTGTAATCTCTCACGGGCTGCGGCGCCTCGATGACCAAACGTCGAGCTTCCGAGCCATGAACAAAATTACGCTCAAAGCGCACCGCGCAAATCAAATTCTACGCGACACGCTTCAGCCAGGAGGGAGGGGTATCCGATCTTGGGAGTAGGTCTATTTCCCGCCTCGCCCCTCATTTCATCCCGGTTCCGGCGATGCCGGTGGTGATGTATTTCTGCAGGAACAGGAAGACGACGGTGACGGGCAGCAGGCTGAGGAAGGTCATCGCCAGGATATAGTGCCACTGCACCGAGAACTCTCCCTGGAAGGCGTTGAGGCCGACCTGCAGGGTGAAATTCACGCGGCTGTTGAGAACGATGAGCGGCCAGAGGAAGTCGTTCCAGCGCCAGAGCACGGAAAAGATCGCCAGCACCGCGAGAGCAGGCGCCGTCAGCGGCAGGATGATGCGCCAGAAGATGCAGAATTCGCTTGCCGCGTCGACGCGTGCCGCCTCTATGAGTTCGTCCGGGATGGTCAGCATATATTGTCGCAGCAGGAAGACGGCGGTCGGAGAGGCGATCGTCGGCAGGATGACGCCCCAGAGATTGTCGGCGAGCCCCACCCCGACGATGACGAGATAGGCAGGCACCATGACGACGGCGAGCGGGATCATCAGTGTCGAGATGATGATGACGAAAACCGTCGTGTCGCCACGAAACTTGTATTTCGACAGCGCAAAGGCCGCCAGGGCGTTGACAACAAGCGTCAGAAGCGTCGCAACCACAGTGACGAACACCGAATTCTTCAAAAAAGTCAGGAAGCTGAAGCGCGTGAGCGGATCGGTGTAATTCTCGGTCGCGACGGTCAGGTGCTGGACCGGCGTGATCCCTTTCACATCGACGCTGACGGGAGGTCCTGGACTTGCGGGATCGACCATCTGCGCCTTGAGGCCGATGCGCCTCACCATGGCCATCTCGCGTGGCTGCCCGTCGATAGTGACCTGCCAGAGGCTGAGCAGCTTGTCGAAGCCGGGCACGGTCTGCTCCACGGCGGCGCGCGGAAGCAGCGTCGGCGGAAAGCGGGTGATTTCGGCGGCCGGCTTCAACGAGGAGAGGCCGGCCCAGACGACGGGAATGAGCACTGCCAGTGTTCCGCCGATCAGCCAGACCCAAGACAATATATCGGTGATGTCGATGCGCCCCGCCCGGCGCGTGCGCGCGAGAAAGCGGATCGGGTTCATAGAGCTGTTCATCTCAGGACTCCATTCGCTTGCCGAGGCGCAACTGTATGAGGGTGAGAACCAGAAGCACCAATCCCATGAGAACCGAGGCGGCCGAGGCAAGGCCGAAGAGACGGAGATCGCTGCTGAAGGCCATCTGGTAGATATATTGGACGATGAAGCTGTTGGCCGTGCCGGGGCCGCCGCCATTCGTCAGAACCCAGGCCTCGTCGAAGATCTGCACGGATTTGATCATCAACAGGATGAAGACGACGAGCAGGTTCGGCGCAAGCAGGGGCAACGTGATCCTGAAAAGAGTCCGGCGCGGCGAAGCGGCATCGATCGAGGCTGCCTCGTAGAGTTCCTTCGGGATCGCCTGCAGACCGGCGAGCAGGATGAGCGTGTAGAAGCCCATATGGAACCAGACCGACACCACGACGACGAAGAAGCGCGACCAGCCGACATCGAGCAGGAAGATTTCCGGGGGTACGCCAATCATCTGGAAGAAGGCGTTCAGCAGCCCGTTGCGATCGAGGAACCATTTCCAGATCAGGCCGATAACGACGGGCGACAGCAGGACGGGATAGAAGAACATCGCCCGAAAGAAGCCGCGTGCAAAGATCGCCCGGTTGAGGATGAGCGCCGTGATCAGCGCCACCAGCAACGTGGCAGTCACGTTCAATGCGACGAACCAGAGCGTGTTCCAAACCGCCGTCCAGAACAGCGATTCCTGGCAGGTTCCCGGCTGCAGATAATTGCCGCAGGAAAGCAGGGCGCGGAAATTGTCGAAGCCGACGAAGGGCCGTTCCGAGACGAAAAGATTGGTGCCGCCGGTGAAGGCGTAGCCGACCGCAATCGCGATCGGAAGAAACGTGAAGATGGCGAACAGAATGAGGTTCGGCGCCAGAAACATCCAGGGCATGCGCTTGCGGCCGAAGATGCGCTCGACCGCATTCATCGGAGCCTCGACCACCCTCATCGCCGTTTCGCCCGCCTGGGAGAGCAATGCACCAGCAGCAGCCATGGTCAACGCCTCCCCTGTCCTGATCGACGGGCAAAAGCAAGTTCGCTTTTGGGATCGAACAGATGAACACGTGCGGGATCGGCATCGATGACGAGCCGGTCGCCCTGATGAGGCGCGAAATGGCCCGCCTCGTGGATGATGATCTGCTCGTCCTGTCCCTCGAGATTGCCGTAGACATAGGTCTCGGTGCCCAGGCCCTCGTGATACTGCACGACGAACGGCAGGCCCTGCCCGCTGGAGCGCGAGAAATGTGCGGGCCTTATGCCGGCGAGAACCTCCTGCCCCACGGCAATGCCGGAAGGATCGACATCGCTGGCGATCCTGCCGCCGTTGGCGACATCGATGGCGATGCCGCTTTCCGTGATGGCTGCGACCTTGCCCTTGATGATGTTCATGCGCGGCGAACCGAGGAAGCCGGCGACAAAGAGATTGCTTGGGTGATCGAAGAGTTCGAGCGGCGCGCCGACCTGCTCGACCCGTCCGGCGCGCAGCACGACGATCTTGTCGGCCATCGTCATCGCCTCGACCTGGTCGTGCGTGACATAGATCATCGTCGTCTTGATCTCGCGATGGAGCTTGGTGATCTCGGCCCGGGTCTGGACGCGCAACGCCGCGTCGAGATTGGAAAGCGGCTCGTCGAACAGAAAGATATCGGGTTCGCGCACGATCGCCCGGCCGATCGCTACGCGCTGGCGCTGGCCGCCGGAAAGCTGCTTCGGACGCCGGTCGAGATAGGGTTCGATCGCCAGCATCCGGGCCGCCTCAGCAATGCGCGCCTCGATCTCGGCGCGCTTGAACTTCAGATTTTCAAGGCCGAAAGCGAGGTTCTTGCGAACGCTCATATGCGGATAAAGCGCGTAGGACTGGAAGACCATGGCGATCTTGCGCTCGGCCGGCGAAAGGGCGCTGACGTCGCGGCTGCCGATGGCGATTCCGCCGGACGTCACCTCTTCAAGGCCGGCAATCACGCGCAGCAGGGTCGACTTGCCGCATCCCGACGGGCCGACGAAGACGACGAACTCGCCGTCCTTGATATCGAGTTCGACGTCATGCAGGACTTTGACGGAGCCATATGACTTGTTGACGGTGGAAAGTTTCAGTTCTGCCATGCCCCACTCCCATCAGGTGCCGCCGTTTCGAAGACGACGTCGATTGCGTTCCAGCCTTGCGGCAGCGGTGTCGGCCTCGTGATCCGCACCTCGTTCATCAAGATCCCGGCGACATCAGCCCCGTAGACGGCCGGCATTCCCCCTGGATAATCCTGCAGTCCTATCACCCGGCCGTCGGAGCCGCGGGTCCAGGCATTGGCACGACCACCGCCATTGGCCGTCGGCGCGAGGTCGGCATTCGTCGGGCGCAGGTCGTAGCTCCGCCCGGTGCCGAGTAGTCCGGGCTGTTGGTCGACGGCGATACGGGCCAGCGACACGTTCCGGATGCCCGACGGCGCAGCAGCAATGATGGTGATCGCCCCCTCCATACGGCCGGTCACATCTTCGACAATGAGGTTTTCGATGGCGCCCGCGGGGCGTTCGGCGACACGGTCGACGACATTGACGGTCAGCGCCTCCCCCGAGCCCCAGAAACCATCGAGTGTTTCGCGACACTCTACCGCAATCCGCGAAAACCTCACGTTCGAGATCCGGCCGCCGTCGCGGGAGAAGATGCCGAGTGCCCGGTTGGAGGATGAGACGCGGCAATCCTCGAACACAACATTGGTGACGTCGCCATGCGTTTCCGTGCCAATCTTCAGCGCACAGCTGAGGCTCTGAACGGAGCAGCGGCGAATAAGAATATTCTCGCACCGGCCAATGGCGACGCCCCGCGGACCGATGCTCGTCTTCAGGCATATGCCGTCATCGGCCGTCGATATCGTGCAATCCTCGATGACGGCGCCGCGGCATGCGTCGAGCACGATGCCGTCCGTATTGGGAAGACGTCGGTCGTTTTCGATGGTGACGTTGCGGACCGCGACATCGGTGCAGTCGACGAAATGCAGAGTCCACATCGGCGAGCGGCTGATATGCAGCGCGCTGATCTCGACCTCGTCGCAGCCCTCGAAGACAGCGACGCGGGGACGGAATTCGGCCGGGATGAAGGTTCCCACAGTCTCGTCGTCTCCCGTGATGAAGCGCTCGCAGCCGGCTTCGATGCGCCCTTCCCCGGTCAGGCTGATCCGCCGCGCATCTTTAGCGACGATCATGCCGCGATCCGACTTCTCGGCGATCACCGAAACCGTCGTATGCGCGTAAGCCGCATAATCGGGAACCGGACGCATGATCGCGCCGGCGGCAAGGTGCAGATCGACGCCGGAGCGCAGCCGAAGCCCCCGGCAGATGTGGGTGCCCGCCAGGAGCTCCAGACGTCCGCCGCCGGAAGCCGAAAGAGCGTCGATTGCCGCCTGCAGGCGATCGGTATTGTCGCCGTCGAGCGACTCGATCGAGACGAGGGAGGGAGCACTCATTGGCCGCGGCCACTCTCGATCAGGACTTCGGACAGAAGCAGCATGGTCAGCGCCTGGCCGTAAGGCGTCGGCAAGTTCGGGATGCGCCGGTAGAAATCGAGATCATGGCCCATCGGCGTGCCATCGGAAACGCCGTGCACGACGCCTTCGTCGTCGATCTGTGCCAGCACGGCCTTGAGCGCGCGGTCCGCATGAACCCTGTCGCTCTCGTCAAGAATGCCGGCGTCGATGGCCCGCAATATGCCATAGGCGATGCCTGCCGTCGCCGAGGTTTCCAGCGGCGAGGTCGGGTCGTCCAGTAGAGTGGTGAACATTCCGTCCGGCCGCTGATATGCCTTCAGCGAACGCACCTGGCTGACGAGGACGTTCGATAGGAAACGCCGGTCTTTTTCGCCGAGGGTGGGAACGAGATCGAAGAGTTCGGGTATGGCGACGGTGATCCAGGCATTGCCACGCGCCCAGAAGGCTTTGGCGAAATTGTGCCGGCCGTTGAAGGTCCAGCCGTGATACCAGAGGCCGCTGACCGGATCGGAGAGGTAGCGTGTGTGGATTACGAACTGGTAGACCGCTTCGTCGATCCAGTCGTTGCGCCTGCAAAGTACGCCGGCCTGGGCAAGGAAGAGGCAGGCCATGAACAGCGTATCGTCCCACAATTCGCCATCGTTGAGGCGTTCCTTGACGACGTGCTGAAAGCCACCCTCTTCGGTCTTCGGCAATTCCTTGACGAGCCATTCGGCCCAGTCCTCGACGAGAGCGCGAAAATCGGGACGGTCGACATGCTGGACGAGGATTGCCAGCGGCAGCATCGGCGCCGTGCTGTTGATCTGGCGCGGCGGCAGGCCGCGTTCGATCTGGGCGGCATACCAGGTGACCAGCTCCTGCAACGCCTTCTGATCATTGGTGGAGATCGCGCGTCTGAGGAAACCGTAAAGGCCAACACCGACTTCCCAATCCCATTCGTCGAACTGAATTCCGGAGGTGGCGCCTCCCGTCACGAGACCTTCCTTGATGCCCCTGAGCCGGCTGAAAGCCGTCGCCACGCGATCGATCGTCGTCTGGAGGGCGGCGTTGTCGACAGATGCTGTGTTCATGCTGGAGACCTATGTTTTAGGAGTAGAACGGCCCGTCAAGGCCGGCTTGGGACGCGGCGCTGTCGTGGGTGAGGATCGGGTGCGGCTGATCGTGGGTGAACGGCCGCGCTTTACCGGCGATCGAAAGACCGCCGGCATAGGAAAGCGCGATCGCCGGGCCGCCCGGCGGCGTCAGGGAAAGATCCCGAAGCGCAGGATCGAAGGACACCGTCGTCTGGCACAGGCGCTCGATGAAGGCCTTGAAAGTATCATCGTTGCCGCATCCAACGATGGCCGCCCAGCCGCAAAGCGATCCGTAGGAGCGCGCTTCGCGGCCGGCGGTCGGCCCGTCGGTGATCAGCTCCAGGCCGCTCGAGGCCCAAAGAGCGGCAAATCCCCGGCCCGACCGGGCAATCAGCCACTTGTCTTCGACGATCAGATCGTCGAGGCCGTCGCGACCGATATAAGCGTGCGTCCATGCATGCCGTGCATCGCCGGTGTCCTCGATCAAGAGGGCGACGTCGCGATGCTGGGCGACACGCGGCAGGATGCCGTTGCCGGCCCAATAGGATGGCCGCTGATTGCCCCAGGGGTCGTCTTCACCGGGATGGTTGACCCACAGCCTCGCCATCGGATTGCCGGCCAGCCTGATGTCGAGGACGTGCTGCTGATGCCCTTTCTGGCCGGTCTTGTGATCGACGACGGTCGAAAGCTGCGCGGTCTCGTTCTTGAAGAGCACGAGCTTTCCGCTCTCCAGCCCCTGGCTGTAGCGCGCCTCGACGCTTCTTCCCCGCGAAAGCGAAGCAAGCTCGGCGAGATCGGCCGGCGGCTCATAGTCGCCGGCGCAAAACATCGTCAGCGCCGCGACACCGTTGTTGAGCCAGCCGGTGCCGAAGGCAACCTGGGCGAAGGGCGCAAGCTCGGTCAGCGGGCCGGCGCGCAGTTCCTTGTCATAGGCGCGCCCCTGTGAGCCGGCCGGAACGCCGGCGAGCGTATGAAGGGCGATCATGCGGAAGATGAGATCGATCTGGCCGCGGGCGCGATCGGCGATCCCGCTCTCGGCCCAGCGCTCCAGCGCCAAGAGACCGATGAAATCGATCGGGTAATAGGCGGCCGAATTCCATTCCGCCAGACCATGGGCCTCGACGCTGTCGAACCAGCGCCCGAGGCGCTCGACGGCAAGCGCCGCCTGCTGCCGTCCCATCCGCCCCGAGGCCGAGAACACCGCGTCGGGCAGGAGAAGTCCCGCCAGCAGTTGGCTGGTATGGAAGCAGAGCACATGGTTCTCGCTCCAGAACCACATCGCATCGTTGCCCGGCTCGTCGACCCAGTAGCGATAGGAGAGAACGGAATGGCGGATGCGCTCGACCGTCGCCTTGGGTATCCGGTCGCCATAGGCGCCGAGCAGCCACAAGAGCGGCACCATGATGAAGTCCGAGCAATCCTCGCGCGCATCGATCGAGGCGAGCGTCGCATCGACGATGCGGTCGAAGCTCTCCTGGTCGTCGTAGCCGGTTTCCATCATCGCGATCAGGCGGCCGGCACGGTTGGCGCCGAAACGGGCGCTGTATTCCAGCGCCTGGCGCTTGCGGGCGGAAAGCGACGTCTCGGCCGGCAATGGCGAAAGGCTGCTCATGAAGGCGGCATCGATGACGCGGGCGACCGAACCCGGCCCGGTGCCGATCGTCATGTGAATGCCGTGATAACCGTCTGCGATACCGCAGACATCGTCGGCGATCAGACGGCTCTGACGGGCGCGCAGGATCAGTTTCGAATGGGCGAGAACGGGTCGCTCGTGGCCATGACCGACGACCTTGAGTTCCACCGGCAGGTCGCGCTCCGGCGCCGTGTCGAAGATGATCTCCAACGGCTGATTGACGAAGGCGTCGCGAGCCGGACGCACGCCGCGCGAAAGGGCTTCCAGCTCGCGCACCTCGTCCTGATCCAGCGATACCGGCAGCAGCACCAAGAGCGGCTCCTTGTCCCGCATTTCCAGCTCGAAGAACCAGGTCGTGTCGCGCTCGGCAAGATCTTCGGCATGGACAAGGATCTCATTGTCGCCGGCGTCGAGCGGCAGCGCTATCTCGGTTGCGCTCTCGACGTTGCGCTTGAAGGGCTCAAAGCGCACCGCCTCTTGCCCGTTGACCCAGATGCGGACACCGCCGCAGGTCTTGAGCGCGAGATTGAGCGTGCGCGGGGCTTCCGTCCTGAACGTGCCCTTCAGCCATCGCCTGACATGTGTGGGCACATGCCAGAAGCTGGTAAACTCGACGCGGCGGTTCGAACCGGGGAGATAGAGGCTTTCTGTCGGCCAGGACGTATCCGGCGCCAGCGTCCGCCCGACCATGGTGGACCAGAAGGCCTTGCGGCACGGCAGGTCGCCGACGTCGACGAAACCATTGATGAAGCGGTAGTTTACACGATCTTCGGCCAGGGCCGGCTCGCCGGGAAAATAGCTGGCGATGAGACCGGAAACGGCCCATGCCGTTATCGTCTGCCCCTCGGCCACGCTGTATGCCGGGGCCATGTCGCCCGGCTGCTTGATGCTTTCCGTTTTCACAGATCGCCTCCTCCGCAATACAATGAAAATATTTTCATTAGGCCCTTTGGGTGCGTGATTTTTAAAATTGCTCAAAAACATCGCTATATGCTTAGAAAATAGCTTGACGGGACGAATGTCAAGTATATGAAATTCACTTATCGATGGCTGATGCCGCGATTGATGAAAATGTTTTCATGGGAGGATGAAATGAAAACGTATCTTTCAGGGGCTTTCGCACTGGCGCTGGCCACCGTTTCCTTTGCGTGGTCCAGCGTGGCCATGGCGGAAACCCAGACGATCACTTTTCTCTTTACCGACGACGACCAGGCTTATGTCGAGCGGATGGAAGCGCTGAGCAAAGAATTCGAGACGGCGCATCCCGACATCAAGGTCAATTTCGTCTCGTCCGGCTATGATGCCGTCGCCAAGCAGCTGCCAGTGCAACTTGCCATCGGCGAAGGTCCAGATATCGCCAAGATCACCGACTGGCAGCTGGCGCCCTATTACCTCGACATGCGCCCGCTGATGAAAGATCCGGATGGCTTCGCCAAGCTGCACGGCGACAGCCTCAACACGCTTCGTTTCCCCGGCGTCAACGATCCGAACTCGATCAACGGCTATGTCGCGTCGCAGACCTTCAACCTGCCCTTCGTCAACAAGACGCTGTTCGAACAGGCCAAAGAACCGCTTCCCAAGCCGACCGCCACACTGAAGGATATCGTCGAAGCCTCGGCGCGAGTCGCCAAGGCGACCGGCGCCCAGATCCCCTTCACGATGGACCGCTCGGGCCATCGCTTCTCGGGTGCTGCCTTCTCCTATGGCTCGAAATACGTCAAGGACGGCAAGTTCGCCTTCCCCGATGATGCCGCCAAGCACTACATCACCGATCTCTATAACTGGACGAAGGACGGCTCTTTCCCGAAGGAAATGTGGGGGGCTGCCGGCGGAACCCAGTACAAGAACATGGGTGACGAGTTCGTCAACGGCAATGTCGTGACCTATCTCGCCGGCAACTGGATGGTCAATCCGTTCCAGAAGAAGATCGGCGATGCATTCGACTGGACGGCAATCAGCGCGCCCTGCGGCGACGCCGGTTGCTACGCGATGCCTGGCGGCACCGCAATCGTCGGCTTCAAGCGCACCAAGTACCCGCAAGCCGTCGCCTCATTCATCGAGTTCCTCGGCTCTGAAAAGGTCCAGCGTGAAATCGCCGAAAACTACGTTATCCTGACTGGCGCCGACATCAAGGACCCGCAGTACAAGCTCGAGAGCAAGAACGCCAAGGACGCCATGGCCGTCTTCCTCGCTGCCCGCAGCAGCGCACCGAAAGCCGCCCGCGACCTGGAACGCCTGAAGGGCTCTTCTGCCATCTATCAGCTCATCGTCCAGCGCATGAGCCAGCTGATCGTCGGCGAGCTTTCCCTCGATGACACCTTCAAGGCAATGAGCGCTGACGTCGACAAGGTCAACGTCGCGCTCGCCGCCAACAAATAACCGGCCGCGCCTGTCTCCCAACAGATTGCGCGCTGCATCAGCCACGGTCTCGCAACAGGCCGTGGCTGATGGTTTTTTGCCCTTGCTCATCGCCGTCCACGACAGTTGGATCGGTTTCAAATCGTCGATGAGCTGAACCACGCTACTTCCCCTGCAAGGGATGGCGCTCCGTTTTCTTCGCCGTCATTCCGGTTGGGCTGATCGCAGTAGCCGGAGCGCGGCTTTTCATTCCGGAAAACGCGGATAGCGAGACACGTCGTTCGACTTGCCGGTTCAAGTGCTGGGCATCGCGTCGCGCACCGCCATTCCTCGCTTGGCAAGCACTCTGATGCCAGGCCTGGCGGCAAGAACAATGCGGTCTAGCATCCGATAGCGAAGGCGTCGTGACACGAGGCTCGGGAGAGGCTATAGGCGTTGTCAGCCTGGGCAAGCCCCCTAAGGCGCCAAGTCAAATCATAAGCGCCGGCACCCGGTCATTCCGCCGGGGACCGAGCGACCGTCTACCGTATAGAGGTGCATCTCCATGCCGATGGGTTCCGAGCATCCGCTGCGCAGGGAGCTTCACAACGAATTGCATGCCCGCCCGTCGCTGTATTTCGATGGTGACACCGATGTCTGGCATGTCGCGATCGTCGGCGAGAACGCCCCTCCCCCGCTTCCGAGTGATCTTCCGGGACTGGACGAGATAACGACCACGGGCCAGGGCAATCATGGCATCGGCCGCCTTGGCGACGGCCGGCTGAAATGGGAGGCGCATACCGAATTCCTGACCCTGACCTTCGTCGTTCCCGCTTCGTCCGAACCCGGGAGCAATCCGCCGGAAGCCTTTCGGGCCTGTTACCGGCAGATCGAAGGAAAGGTCATGGCGGCTGTCCGCGTGCTGGTGCGCGACGAGAAGGATGGGCAGCGTCTCGAAAAACCAAAGCTCGACTATGTCGCCTCTGAGGTCGGCGGCGGCGATGCGGAAGTGCACTCGAACTTTCGTCTGACCGACAGCGGTTTCGTCGAATTCCTGTTCTTCAACCGCAACCTCAACGCCTATCGCACCGGCCGCATGGTCCGGCGTTTCCTGGAGATCGAAACCTACCGGATGATGGCGCTGCTGGCTTTGCCGATGGCGCGCGAGACCGTCTCCAAGCTTTCCGCCTTCGACGGGCGCCTCGATCTGCTGATCGCGCATATGCAGAGCGCCGTCAAAGTCGACAAGGCGCTGCTGTCCGAGGTGACCAGGCTCTCGTCGGATGTCCTCAACTTCTCTGCGCTCGCCCGCCACCGCTTCGGCGCAACGAAAGCCTATGCCGACATTGTGGCCAGCCGATTATCCGAGCTCAGAGAAGAACGGGCCGAGGGAAGGCAAAGACTGGGCACCTTCATCGACCGGCGCTTCCAGCCGGCTGTCCGCTCCGTCTATGCGGCGGAGCGGCGTCTCGACGAGCTCGCCGAACGTGTCAGCCTGGCCGGAGACCTTCTCAGAACCACCGTGCAGGTTCAGCTTGAGGATCAGAACGCCTCGCTGCTGACCTCGATGGAAGAGCGGGCGCGTGTCCAGGTGCATATCCAGCAGGCGGTCGAAGGTTTCTCGGTCATCGCCATTACCTACTATACCATTGGCCTGGCGAAGATCTGCCTGGAAAGCATTTCCGCGCTGGGCGTCGATCCGCATGTGACAAAACTCGCCGTTCTCGGCGCCATCCCGCTTGTGCTTTTCGCCGTCTGGACCGCCGTCCGTCATGTGCGCAGGAGCATCGCCGGTGCGCCCCACGGCCCCGCATCCGGAAGCCACTGATGCGCGCTCACCGCCGCCCTTTTGGGGCGGCGGCGGTGTTCTCTTCGCGGCGTCAAAGCGCGTCGCGATCTTTCGGATTACCGCTGCAAACTATTGCGCGACATGCTTCAGCAGACATCACGAAGCCATCGCATAATGGCGACGTTCCGATGCCCGGCCGCTGCTTGTCCTGAACCGCAACAGCAGTTGCGCAAGGTTTTCGGTTTCCTGCGTCAGGCTTTGCGCGGCCGCCGTGGTTTCTTCGACCATCGCGGCGTTCTGCTGGGTTACCTTGTCCATCTGGTCGCCAGCGGCCGAGACCTCGCGCAGGCTTGTCGCCTGTTCGCGGGCGGCAACGGCGATCTCGGCGACGGTCGCATTCATCGCGGTGACCTGCTCGACGATCTGTTCGAGCGAGAGGCCGGATTCGCCGACCAGCTGGACCCCGGTCTTGACCTGCGCCGAGGAGGTGGAAATCAGTTGCTTGATCTCCCTAGCCGCATTGGCGGAACGTTGCGCGAGCTCGCGGACTTCCTGAGCGACAACCGCAAAGCCCTTGCCTGCCTCACCGGCGCGCGCCGCTTCAACGCCGGCATTCAGCGCCAGCAGGTTGGTCTGGAAGGCGATCTCGTCGATGACGCTGATGATGTTGCCGATCTTCGACGACGAGTTTTGAATTTCCGTCATCGCGTCGATGGCACGGGCGACGATTTCGCCGCCCTTTTCAGCATTGGTGCGGGCCGTCGCCACCACGGCCTGGGCGCGGCCTGCGCCCTCCGCCGTCCCGTTGACGCCGCGGGTCACGTCGCCGAGTGCTGCGACCGTTTCTTCCAGGGACGCCGCCTGCTGCTCGGTGCGGCGGGCGAGATCGTTGGAGGCGGTGGAGATTTCCGACAGACCGGAGCGGATGGTGGCGACTGCGCGAATGACGGAGTCGACCGCTTCCTCGAGGCTTGCGACCGAGTTGTTAAAGTGATCACGAATCCTGACATAGCGATGGTCGACTTCGCCGACCCGGACAGTGAGGTCGCCCTTGGAAAGCGCGTCGAGGCCCACGGAAATCTGGCGGAAGGCATGCTCCATCACCTGGGCGTCGGAGAGCCGCTCGGCTTCCTGGCGCAGCCGTTCTTCTTCGGCGGCGAGACGAGCGCGTTCGGCATTGGCTTCGGCGATCAGCTTGGCGCGTCCCGTTTCCTGGAAAACCTTCAGCGAACGAGCCATGGCTCCGAGTTCGTGGCGGTGCTCGACGCCGGTTATCACGATCTTTTCCTCGCCACGGGCAAGCTGCTCCATCGACTGCGCCATCTTGCGCACCGCCGAGGAAATCAACCGGCCGACGAAATAGGAAAGCACGAGGCCGATGACGATCAACAGACCGCTGATAACAAGCGTCGCGCTGGTCGCCGAGGCGACCGTTGCTTCCACCGAACCGTCCAGGTTCTTCTGCGCGCCGGTGACGCCGGCCTGCAGATCCTTGAACTCGCCTGATATTTTCGGTGCCAGCACATTGAGCTGCGTCTGGCGGATACTGCCGCTCGCCTGCAAGACATCCTTCATGTCGCCCAGACGGGCGGTATAGTTCTGCATAAGCTGGCCGGCACCCATCAGGCGCTTCTTCTGCAACTCGTTCTTGGCAGCCTTGGCAGCGGCATCATTGAGCGAGACTGCTTCGGCGAGTGCTGCCTGGGCCGTATCGTAGGCCGCAAAATCGTCGGAATGCACGAAGCGCTCAGAAAAATAGAGGCTGCGGTTCAAGGCTTCGAGCGTTGCCGCCGTCATGTGCAGCAGCGGCACATCGTTCTGGCGCCAGGCGCTGCGCATGACGTCGTTGAGTGCAATGCTGGTCCATGGCCCGAATTCGGTGACCTTGGAGATCAGCGCATCACGCCTGGCCTGCAGCGAGACGATCTGTTCGAAGGCCTTGCCATATCCGGCAATGTCCTGGCGGATCGTCGCAAGGCCGGATTGCAGGTCCTTGTTGTCGGCAAAACGCGGGTCGTCCGCCTCGAACGCCTTCACGCCGGCGCGAAAGCTGTCGACAACGGCCTGCGCCGGCGTCGAGCGGAAGGCTTCGGCCGACATCTGGATCTCGTGCAGCTGGTCGCTGTAGTCCGATATGGCGAGGCTCTGCCCGGCCGTGGCGCGATAGGATGCGAAGATCGAGGCGAGGCCGTTCATGCCCGAGATCGCGCTGACGGTGAGCAGGCTCATCAACAGAATCAACGGCACGAAGCCGGAGGTGATCTGCGCGCGAATGCCGAATTTATTCCAGAAATGCAACATCATAGGCCTCTTTACTCACTGGCTCTTCGGCAGGTATTGGGCAATATTCTCAGGTGTGACGAGTTCGAAAGGAACGTTGTTTTCGCGCGGCACCTTCTCCTTGCTGACCAGCTTGACGGCAGCGTCGATTGCGGCCGCTCCCTGGCCGACAGCGCTCTGGAGAATGGTCACGTCGAGATCGCCGGCCACCATCGCGGCGAGTGCATCGTCGGTCGCGTCGACGCCGGCGACGACGACGTCCTTCATCGGGATATTGGCCTTCTTCATGGCGCGGATCGCCCCGAGCGCCATTTCGTCATTGTTGGCGATGACTGCGTCGAACTTGACGCCGGCGGCGATCCATTCCTGCATCTGCTGGTCGGCATAATCGCTGGACCAATAGGCCGCCTGCCGTTCGACGATTTCAAGGCCCTTGCAGTCCGGCGTGGCGATGACGTCTGAAATGTCCTGGGTGCGGGTGCGGGCGGCCGCATGAAAGGTTTCCCCCATCAGCACGACGATGCGGCCCTTGCCCTTGAGGAGCGCGCAGACCTGCTTCGTCTCCAGTGTGCCGGAATCTTTCTCATTGGAGGCAACCACGACCTGATTGTCGGGCAGGTCCGCAAGGTTGGAAGGAACATTGTTGATATAAACCAGCGGAATGCCCGCATCTGCCGCCATCTTGGTCATCTGCGGCCCAAGATCGCCGTCGGAGACCGCAAGAATAATGGCGTCGACCTTGTCGGCGATAAGCTTCTGGACCTGTTTCTTCTGAAGCTCGTTATCGCCCTTGGCGTTCTCGGTGACTAGCTTGAGGCCCGAAATCGTCTGCCCGTGCGAGATGACGCCGTTCAGCAGCGCCGTCCTGAATTTATCGAGATCGGACATCGAAACCCCGATCGTCTGCGCGTTGGCAGCGGAGATCGATATCGCCAGGGCGATGGAAGCAAGCGTGGCCGTTTTCATGAATTCCTCTGGGCAATTCGGATGGAACTGCGTTATTTCAGATCTTGGTTAAATTTTACTTTTCGCCCGGAAGCAAAAGTTAAGCGCGCGGGATGATCTTGCGGCGGCAGAAGCGCGTTCTTCGGCCGCACTCGGCCTGACTTAATGGACATCGCGTCAGATGATGCAATGCGTCTAAGCCTTTTGGTTTAATGGGCGTTAGCGTCCGCCGAAGCCGGAGCCGACGGAGATGCCCTTGTACATTACCCTCTGCAGCACGATGGCCAGGATGACACCGGGCACCATGGAGATCGTCGCACCCGCCATGATGTAGTTCCAGGCGGTGCCCTGCTGTGTCTGGAACAGGGTAAGCCCGAGCGGCAGTGTGGCTTTTTCGACGCCGCTGGTGGCGATCAGCGGCCACAGGAAGCTCTTCCACTGGGCGATGAAGGTGAAGAGCGACAACAGTCCGATCGCCGGCATGGCGAGCGGCACGATCACCGTTACCAGAATGCGCAGGCGCGAAGCGCCGTCCATCATTGCCGCCTCGTCAAGATCCTTGGGAATGCCAAGAATGAACTGCCGCAGCAGAAATGTGCCGAAGGAGCTAAATGCGACCGGCAGGATCATGCCGTGATAGGTGTTGATCCAGCCGAGCTTGCTGACGACGAGGAAAAGCGGGATGACCAACATCACCTGCGGGATCATCAGTGTGCTGAGATAGGTCAGCAGCAGGCCTTCCCGGCCGGGAAACCGCAGCCGGGCAAAGGCGTAGGCGGAGAGACACGATACCACAATTACGATTGCGGTGACGCCGCAGGCGACCACCAAGGAGTTGAACAGGAAGGTTCCGAACGGCAATGAAACGAAGGCGTCGACGAATGTTCCCCATTCATATTCCTCGGGGAAGATGCGGACCGGAACGGCCATCACTTCGGCATTCGAGCGCACCGCGTTCGATACCATCCAGAAAAAGGGAAAGAGGAAAAGCAGCGCGATCAGCGAAAGTCCCGCATAACTGGCGAAAGTGCCGAGGCGCCGCAAGAGGCGGTGCCGATCCGCGGAAACGGAATGCGGGTGACGGGTCGGGTCAATCGTCATAATGCACCCATTTGCGCTGCATGTGGAATTGCAGGATGGTGAGCGCCATAATCATGACGAACATCACCCAGGCGAGAGCCGAGGCATAACCCATCTGGAAATTGGTGAAACCCTTCTGGTAGATGGCAAAACCGAGCGTCGCCGTTGCCGAGCCCGGGCCGCCGCGTGTCATCGCAAAGATCTCGTCGAAGACCTGTAGCGAGGTGATCGCCGTCATCACGGTGGCAAAGAAAATAGTCGGCGAAATCAGCGGCAGGCGGATGCGCCAGAAGCGCTGCCAGACGTTGGCGCCGTCGATCGTCGCCGCCTCGAGATAGTGCTTCGGCACCAGGTCGAGTGCGGCGTTGAACATCACGACGTTATAGCCGACATTCGCCCAGAGAGTGACCAGGATGACCGCCTGCATGGCCCAGGTCGAGCTCAGCAGGAAATTCGGCAGGCCGAGGCCGAGCGAGCGGATGACGCTGTCGGCCAGTCCGTCCGGCGTGAGTATCAGCAGCCACACCACCGAGGCGGCAATTGTCGGCGTGAAGGTCGGCAGGAAGAAGATCACCCGGAAGATCGCCTTGCCGCGCTTCAGGCTCGATATCCACACGGCAAGCGTCAGCGAAACGATGATATTCACAGCCAGATACTCGACGGCGAAGAACAGCGTGTTGCCCAGGATGGTGTAGAAGGCCGGATCGACGGTAAAGAGCTTGATGTAATTCTGGAAGCCGACAAAGGACGGCGTCGAGATCAACTGCCAGTTGGTGAAGCTCAGCGCGAGCGACGCCACAATCGGCAGGGCCATGAAAATCATGAAGCCGAGGAAGCTCGGCAGCAGGAACAGCATGGCCGTCTGCGTCTCTGGCTTGAAAAAGCGCCGTGGCTGTCTGGGCTGCAACGGAATTTCAGCGACGGCGCTTTGCGACATGTCATCCTCCATGCGCGGCAGTTCCTGCCGCGACGAGAGCTGGCCCACCCCTCGGAAACCGAAATCGATTTAGGGGTGTGGGCGGCGCTCTATTGTTGCGCGAGGCTCTGGATCGACTCCATCGTCTGCTTGGCGTCGGCGCTGCCGCCGAAGGCCGGCGGGAAATACTGGTTGAACAGGTTTTCCACCGCCGCCCAGTTATTGGTAATCACGTAGGGTACGGAATGCGCCAGCGAGTAGTCGATGGCCTCGCCGCCATTGGTGATGTCCTTGGCCGCCACCTTGTACCAGGAGGATTGCGCCGCCGTGCGCGCCGGCAAGGCGCGACCGCCTTCGGCAAGATAGGCCAGCGCTTCGGGGCTGGTCAGCACCTGAATGGCTTTCCAGGCCGCATCCTTGTTCTTGCTTGTCGTGGAAATACCGAAACCGGAGCCTGCTGTGACAGCCGAGAGTTCGCCTTCGGCGCGCGGCAGGGTGGTGAGGCCGATCTTAAACTTCGTCTGGCCCTTCATGCCGATGATCGACCAGGGACCGTCGATATACATGGCGATGTTGCCCGAATTGAACCGGCCCTGGACGACATCACCGGGATCCGCGCCGCCCGAGGGAACCAGCGGCGCGATCTTATCCTTGGCGGCAAAGCCGATCAGCCTGTCGGCGGCGGCAACTGCGCTCGCACTGGTCAAGTCAAGCTCGCCGGCGTCGTTGACGTATTTATCACCCCAGGCCGCGGCCAGCACCGAATAGTTGGTCGGAGTCATGCCGAATCCGTATTTGCCGTCCTTCGTCAGCTTCTTGGCGGCGTCCGTGAATTCGGCAAGTGTCCAGCCCGGCTTCGGCAGCGGAATGCCGGCGGCTTCGAGGGCATCCCGGTTATAATAGATGACCCATGGACCGACGTCGTAAGGCAGGCCGTAAAGCTGCTTGTCGACGGACATGCCGCCGATGATCGAGGGGGTGAAGGCGCCGACGTCGAACTTGTCGGCCGCGATCCGGTCATTCAGAGGCTCGAGCAACGAATAGAAATTCGGCATGCGCAGCGACTGCATGGACACGATGTCGGCGAGCTGTCCCGATGCTGCCAGCACCGGCAGCCTCGTCCAGTAGTCGACCCACCCCGTCGTCGTGAGCGTCACCTTAATGTCGGGGTACTTGGCGGTCACCATGTCGGCCAGATGCTGCCAGCTCTTGGTGTCGGCTTCGGAGCCGGTCCACATCTGCCAGGTCAGGTTGACCTGCTCGGCCGATGCGGCTGTGGCAAAAAGACTGCCGCCGATTGTGGCGAGCAAAAGCGCTTTCTTCAGAACCTTCATGGGTTTCTCCTCCCTCCATGACGCAATGAACACGCGAGTGCGACCGAGTTCACGCCTTGAGGACGATCTCGATCACCGGGACGGTAACATCAGGTCGCCGGACCGGCAGTTCGAGCGTGATCATGCCTTCCGGCACCATCACGCCGATATTGGAATCCACGTCCTTCGTCTGGCTGAGCCAGCGCACTTCGCTGGCGTCATGCAGGAATTGCGCATAGGCGATCCTGTCGGCAAGGCCTTGGATATGGATGTGGCGGTAAGGCCAGTTGTAGACATGCAGGTAGAGGCGGTTGCCGCGCTGGGTGTAGCGGCAACCGGCCGGCGCCGGTAACTCGGACGGTCCGGCTCCATAGATGGAGCGGTCGTTGACGGCCATCCAGTTCTGGTAGACCTCAAGCGCATCGATGGCGCGTGCGTCGAAAGTGCCGCGGCCTGTCGGGCCGACATTCATCAAGAGGTTGCCGCCGAGCGCGACGGAATCGATCAGCAACTGGATGATCTGTTCCGGGCTCTTCCAGCTATCCTCGTCACGGTGATAGCCCCAGGAGCCACTGAAGGTGTGGCAAGCCTCCCAGAGCACGCCCTGGCTGGCGATGGCAGGCGCCACGCGCGGCGTATATTGCTCCGGCGTCGTCACGTCGGGCAGCTTGCCCGGCGGCAGATCGAGGCGATTATTGACGATGATTTCGGGCTGCAGCTCGCGCACCAGCTCAATTAGTCGCTCGCTTTCCCAGTCAGCGCGCCCCTTGCCGGGCAGGCCGCGATATTCGCGCCCGGGATAGCTGAAATCGAACCAGATGATGTCGACGCGGCCGAATCCGGTCAAAAGCTCGCGCACCTGTTCGCGCATATAGGCGGCGTATTTCGCGATATTGCGGCCGGCATTCAGCGCCTCGGCCTCCGGGTGATTACGCAAGGGATGGTGAACGTCGATCGGGAAATCCGGATGGTGCCAGTCGAGCAGTGAATAATAAAAGCCGATCTTCAGCCCCTCGGCGCGGAAGGCTTCGACCAGAGGCGTCAGCAGATCCCTGCCACAGGGCGTGCTCGGCGCCTTATAGTCGGTCACCTTGCTGTCCCAAAGGCAGAAACCTTCGTGATGCTTGGTCGTCACCACGACATATTTCATGCCAGCGAGACGCGCACGGCGAGCCCATTCCTTGGGGTCGTATAGATCGGGATCGAAATTGTCGAAATAGCGCTGGTAATGCTCATCGGTCAGCTCTTCGCGGTTCTTCAACCACTCATGCCGTGCTCCAAGCGCATAAAGGCCCCAATGGATGAACATGCCCAAGCGGTCATGACTGAACCAGGCGTGCTTACTCGTCCCCGATGCCGGATTTTCCAGCTGGCGTTCCGAACCCGTCACAGGTTTCTCCTCCCTGTTCTCCGGCCCACATCATGTCGAACCGGTTCGGTGATTGAACATCTTCCTTGATCCAGCGCCTGTCAAGTTGAAATTCTCAATTCGCAAATTCTCGGGAACCACCCAGAAATTAGGCATTTTGCCACGTTCTGTTGCAACGGCGAATAAAATCTGACAAAAGAAGGCTCTAGAACCGGTTCGATAAAGATGACGACCATAAGAGATGTCGCGCGCCTGGCGGGGGTTTCGATCTCAACCGTCTCGCTCGCGCTCAACAGCCCCAAGCGGGTCGGCGCCGAGACGCTAGACCGCATCCAGCAGGCGATAAATTCGACGGGCTACCGCATCGATCCGGTGGCCCAGACGCTGGCGCGCGGCCGCAGCTCGCTGATCGGTTTCGTGTCTGCCAATCTCGGCAACATGTTCTTCGGCGACATCCGTCGGGAGATCGAGCATCAGGCGCTCGACCACGGCTATTTCGTGCTGATCGCCGACTCCTCCGGCAGGGCCGATCTCGAACGGGCGCTGCTAGAGCGGATGGAGGCGCAGAAGATTGCCGGTATCGCGCTGGCGACAAACGGTCATGGCGAGGAATACGCAACCTTCCTGCGGGATTT
Organism: Rhizobium leguminosarum bv. trifolii WSM2297; assembly: GCF_000271845.1. Next base: position 1,828,557 of record NZ_JH719393.1, read on the forward strand.
CAAGACGCCGATCGTCATGTTCGACCAGAAGGTGGAAGGTGCGGAACGTGATTTTGTCGGCTCCGATAATCCGCTGACCACCACCATCCTGACGGAACATCTGCTGCAGCTCGGCCACCGGCGCATCGGCTTCATCTCCGGCCCCTCCGGCCTGCACACCGCCGATGAGCGCCTGAAGGGCTTTACGGACACGATGGCCGGCGCCGGCGTCGACATCGATCCGTCGCTGGTGGTCGAGGGCGGCTATACCAGGGCCGGCGGCCATGCACAGGCGATGCGCCTCCTGACCCGCCGCGACCGGCCGACCGCCATCATTGGCGCCAACAATATGACGGGTCTGGCTGCACTACAGGTGATGCAGGAAATGGGCTTCCGCTGCCCTGATGACGTGTCGCTGGCGATGGTCGACGACGTGCCGTGGAGCAACGTCATCACGCCCCGCATCACCATGGTCGTGCAGGATGCGAACAAGCTCGGCGAACTGGCGGCACAACGCCTGCTGGCGAGAATAGCAAGCCCCGAGAGCGCCGCCGCCCCGCCCCAGGATTTTATCCTGACGCCGAGATTCGTGCGCGGGGAGTCGACCAGGCGGCTCTGAGCGCGGCTGAACTGCGTCACCGAGGTAAAGAGCGGCCCATCGTGATCGAGGCTGTCGGCCCAGGCTTGGACGGCCCGGTAATCGAGAGTATTGCCGTCGTTCACGTCGGCCAGCGCCTCGACCGTCAAACGTCGGCGCTTCTGCGCAAGGGGCAGCGAAACATGCGCGGTCGGCGCCCTGGCTTCCATAGAAAACCTCCTCATCATTCTTCCGATCATAACGATAAACTCTACTGTTATTCAACTACAGCGGCCCGGCGGGCAGTAACAGGCAATGGACAAGTAACTTCGATCCATTGAAAGTCGGAGCAATTTGTCATACATGTGTGATGAATCGAGATTCGGTGCCGCCGGTATGGGCGGTGTTAGGATCAAAGCCGATGCGGGGGTCGAGGCGTTATGCAGGTGAAGGATCGCGGCAGAGGCTCCGGGTCGCTGGTCGCACAGGTCGGCGAAAGTCTTCGGCAAGCCATCTTGAGCGGCCAGTATTCAGTCGGCGACAAGCTTCCGAGCGAACATGAACTGACCGAAACGCATAGCGTCAGCCGAACCGTGGTGCGCGAGGCCGTGGCAGCTCTTCGTTCCGATGGCCTGGTCGAGGTGCGCCAGGGCGCGGGGATTTTCGTCATCGGCGCCGACCCAGCGCTGTCCGGCCGGAAGGTCGACAAGGCCCGCGTCGCCTCCGATCTGGAAGTGCTCGAAATCCGCACACCTGTCGAAATCGAGGCGGCGGGACTTGCCGCCTTGCGCCGCTCGCCGGCACAGGAGGAAGCGATCTTCGAATGCCACCGGAAAATCCTGCAATGCATCGAGACTGATCAATCGATCCGCGAAGCGGATCTCGAGCTTCATGTCGCGATCGCCGAGGCGACGAACAACCCGCTGTTCAAGCACTTCCTGGAATCGCAAGGCTCGGCGATCATCCCGCAATCGAGGCTCGTCCCGGAAACGAGGACGGCCGAGCAGACCGCTTACCGAAAGCTGATCCACAGGGAACACGAAACGATCGTCATGGCCATCTCGGACAGGGACGATCAGGCTGCACGCAGCGCCATGCGCGACCATCTGGTCGGCAGCCAGGCGAGATACCGGAACCTGCTGAAGGATCTGCGAAGCTTTACCGGCTGAGGCAGTCGAGAAGCGCTGCCAACGCTATAAGTTTTCAGAAATCGCGAGCCAACCCACCTGCGAACACGAGCGTCAGCGAGCGGTTTTCCCGGCTGGCTCGCGTAGGCGACGTTATGGCAAAGGACTTGCATAGAACGTATCGGCGTGATGCTTGAACGGGATTGGACAGGTTGTTTTACCCGTCTGCGGCTGAAAGCTAATTGAAAGCTTGGACGTCTTAGGAAGAGGCAGCATCGTGGAGGAGACACGGTCAAGGTGGCGAGACGACGATGCAGCACACCACTAGGAGGAGATACCAATGCGTTCTTCACGCAGCCTTTTTCACACCGTCGCATTTTCCGCGCTTTTCGCTGCAGCATCATTTGCTGCGAGCGCCGCTAACGCAGCCGACAAGATTACCATCATGGTCGGCGGCTATGAGAAGCAGATCTATCTGCCCGCCAAGCTCGCCGAATCCCTCGGTTACTTCAAGGACGAGGGCCTTGATGTCGAGCTGCTGAACGAAGCTGCCGGCGTCGATGCCGAAAACCAGCTGCTGGCCGGCGCCGTTCAGGGTGTCGTCGGCTTCTACGATCACTGTGTAGACCTGCAGGCCAAGGGCAAGTTCGTCGAATCCATCGTCCAGTTCAGCCAGGCGCCGGGCGAAGTCGAGATGGTCTCGAGCAAACACCCCGAGATCAAGTCGCCGGCCGACTTCAAGGGCAAGACCCTCGGCGTTACTGGTCTCGGTTCGTCCACGAACTTCCTGACCCTCTTCATGGCCTCGAAGGCCGGTCTGAAGCCCGGCGACGTCGTCACCGTTCCGGTCGGCGCCGGCGGCACTTTCATCGCCGCCATGCAGCAGGATCAGATCCAAGCCGGCATGACGACCGAGCCGACGATCTCGCGCTTGGTCAAAACAGGCGAGGCGAGCGTGCTCGTCGATATGCGTACGGTCGAGTCGACCCGCCAGGCGCTCGGCGGCACCTACCCGGCCGCCTCGCTCTACATGGAAGCCTCCTGGGTCGACGCCCACAAGGAGGAGGCGCAGAAGCTCGCCAACGCCTTCGTCAAGACGTTGAAGTATATCAACACGCATTCTGCCGCCGAGATCGCGGACAAGATGCCGAAGGATTTCTACGTCGGCGACAAGGACGGCTACATCAAGGCTCTCGACGCGGGCAAGGGCATGTTCACGCCCGATGGCGTCATGCCCGAAGACGGCCCGAAGACCGTGCTTGCCGTGCTCTCGGAGTTCTCCAAGAACGTCAAAGGCAAGCAGATCGACCTCTCCAAGACCTACACGACTGAGTTCGTCAAGAACGTCAAGTAAGTCAGTCGCGCCGCTCCCGGCTCCCAAGCGGGAGCGGCCACCGTTCGATCATGGGCATTGCGTGCGCGCCCTCAAAGCACGCCTCAGGTACACCATGCAACAGGACACCAAGCAGATCCCGGCGATCGAGCTGATCAATGTCAGCCGCCGCTTTGTCTCGCCGACCGGCAAATCCCTGACTGCGCTTCGCGATTTCAACATGACGGTCGCCCGCGGCGAGTTCGTCGCCGTTGTCGGTCCCACCGGCTGCGGCAAGTCGACGACGCTCAACCTTGTGACGGGGCTCGCACGGCCGAGCGCGGGCGAAGTCCGGCTGATGGGCGGGCCGATCACCGGCATCGACCCGCGTGTCGGCTTCGCATTCCAGACCGACGCGCTGTTTCCCTGGAAGAACGTGATCGACAACGTCATGGCCGGTCCACTGTTCCGCGGCAAGTCCCGCACCGAGGCGGAAAAGTTGGCGCGCGACTGGCTGGCCCGCGTCGGCCTGTCGAAGTTTCTGCATCACTATCCCCATCAGCTTTCGGGCGGCATGCGCAAGCGCGTTTCACTGGCGCAGACCTTCATCAACGAGCCTGAGATCCTGCTGATGGACGAGCCCTTTTCGGCGCTCGACGTGCAGACCCGCACGGTCATGCACGAGGAACTGCTGAAGCTGTGGGCCGAGCGCAAGGCCTCGGTGGTGTTCGTCACCCACGATCTCGAAGAGGCCGTGGCCCTTGCCGACAAGGTCTATGTGCTGACCGCCGGCCCTGCGACGGTCAAGTCGGTCTACCCGATCGATCTTCCCCGCCCCCGGGTGGTGTCGGAAATCCGCTACGAGCAGAGCTTTATCGACTACTGCAAGACGATCTGGGAAGACCTGCGCGAAGAGGTCCAGACCAGCTACCGCCGCGCAAGCGAAGCGGCCTGACGGGAGGATATCATGGCAGACACCACTTTCGAGGCCGCTTCGGCCACGCTGTTTCGTCCGGGCACATCAGATGCCGAGATCGAAGCCTCCGCACTGAAGGCGATACGCCGGCGCAACACACTCGTGCGCTTCTGGCAGATCGCCATCCTGGTCTTCGTCATCGGCATGTGGGAGCTCTCCTCCAACATGCAGTGGATCGACCCGTTCTTCTATTCAAGCCCGAGCGGCGTTATCGAGCGGCTCTATGAATGGGCGACCGAGGGCACCACCGAAGGGTCGCTCTGGTATAATCTCTGGGTGACGATGGAAGAGGCGCTGATCGGCTTCTTCGCAGGCTCGATCACCGGCGTCTTCGTCGGCATCGGCCTTGGCCGCAACCGCTTCTTGTCGGATATCTTTTCCGTCTACATCAAGGCGATCAACTCGATCCCCCGCGTGGTCCTTGCCCCGATCTTCATCATGATCATGGGTCTCGGCCTGCCGTCCAAGGTCGCCCTCGCCTTCATCATGGTGTTCTTCGTCGTCTTTGCCAACGCCTTCCAGGGCGTGCGCGAAGCCGACCGCAACATGATCGCCAATGCCCGCATCCTCGGCGCCTCCGACTGGCAGGTGACCCGCACGGTGGTTATCCCCTCGGCGATGAGCTGGATCTTCGCCAGCCTGCACGTCTCTTTCGGCTTTGCGATCATCGGCGCGATCGTCGGCGAATTCGTCGGCGCCCGCTTCGGCATCGGCCAGCTGATCTCGATTGCGAAGGGCACGTTCGACGCAGCCGGCATGTTCGCGGCAATCCTCCTCGTGATGGTCGTCACGCTTATCGCCGAATACATCATGACGCTGATCGAGAACCGCCTGGCGAAGTGGCGGCCGCAGCAGCACCTCGATACACAGTAATCAGATCGATCTTCCTCCCAAGGCAGATCGAAGCGAAGGCCGGGCGCGACGTCCGGCCTTCTTCATCTCATTGCACGTCAGGCATGGGCAAGCGGAAGCCACACGGTAACCACGAGACCGCCGCCGTTCGCATCTTCAAGCGAGACCGAACCTCCGGCGCCTTCCGCGACCTCCCGAACGATCGCAAGACCCAAGCCGCTTCCCTCGGCTTCGGTTCCCATGATCCGGTAGAACCGTTCGAAAACCTGTTCGCGCTCCCCTTCGGGAATACCCGGCCCGTTATCCTCGACGGTGATGACGGCCCTGCCGTCGGCCTGCCCGACTGCGACGGTCACCCGGCCATCGGCGCGGGTATAGCGGATGGCGTTGTCTATGAGGTTGACCAGCATCTCGCGCAGCATCGTTCCGTCGCCCTCGACAAAAACGGGTCGGGACACTTCCAGCCCGAGATCGATATTGCGCCTCAGCGCCTCCTCGGCATGCGCTTCCAAAATCTCGCGGGCAGCCTTGCTGAGGTCGGTCGCATCGCTGCGAGGACGCCGGCTTCCGGGTTCGGCCCGCGACAAGGTCAGGAGCTGGCTGGCGAGACGCGAAATCTGCCGCGTGCTGGTTCGAAGGGCGGAAAGCGCCTCGTCGCGGCGAACCGCATCACCTTCGCGGGCCGCCACGCTTGCCTGCGTCGAAATCAGCGCGAGCGGCGTTCGAAGCTGATGGGCGGCATTCGATACGAACCGTCGCTGCGCGGCCATCTGGTTCTGGACACGCTCCATGTAATCGTTGAGCGCATGAACGAGCGGCTGCAATTCGCTCTGCACCATCTCGGGCGGCAGCGGATCGAGACGGTTGCGGCCGCGCTGGCGCACGGCGTCCCGCAGTCTGAGAGCCGGCGCCAGGCCGCGTTGAAGCCCGAGGATGGTCACCAGGCTTGCGACGAAGACAAGCATGAACTGCTTCGAAAAATCCGAAAGCCACAGCTGCCTTCGCATGGCGTACTGGCTGTTATGGGTCACGGCGACTGTCACCGAGATAGTGCCGTCGTCAGGAAGGCCGACGACGGGATGGTCGAGCATCAGGACGCGCACGGCGGCGCCATGGAATACGCGGTCCTCCCCTGCGCGCTGGACGGTCGGCAAGGGCAAGTCGGGAAAGCCGCTCACCAGACTGCCCCAGGCGGTGATCACCTGGTAGGAAACCCGGTCGCCGAAGCCTGTATCGAACATCTCCAGCGCAGCCGGCGGCACGTCCAACTGAACATTGCCGCCCTCGTCGACGCGGACTGCCTCGGCGATGACGCGGGCCGAAGCCAGAAGCGTTCGGTCCGTCACCAGCTTTGCCGTCGCATCCGCCGTCCAGAAGCTGTCGTAAAGATTGAAGCCGATGGCGCCGAGCAGGGTCAGCAGCACCCAGCAGAGCAGTTGTACTCTTAGGCTCCGGCTGAGCCGCGCGATTGTCGCGCCGGCCTTTGTGACAACGCTATTCGACATGTCTAAGGAGATAACCGAGCCCGCGCAACGTCGCAATCTGAACCGAACTGTTCTCGAGCTTCTTTCGCAGCCTGTGGACATAGATTTCGATGGCGCTCGGATCCGCCTCGTCGTCGAAACCGAACACGCTTTCGGAAAGGGCGGCCTTCGAGACCGTGTTACCCAGCTTCATGACGAGCTGTTCAAGGACAGCATATTCTCGCGGCGTCAGCTGCAGCAGCTCGTCCGCGACGAAAAACTGCCGTGTCCCGCCGGAAAAACGCAGGTTGCCGACGGTGATCTCTGAGGATGCACGATCCTGTCCGCGTCGCACCACAGCGCGGATTCTCGCTTCGAGCTCGGCAATTTCGAAGGGCTTGGCGAGATAGTCGTCGGCGCCGCTGTCGAGCCCGGCCACACGGCCGTCCAGGCTTGCATTCGCGGTCAGGATAATCACCGGAAGCTTGTTTCCGGACTGCCTCAGCCGCTTCAAAAGCGTCAAGCCGTCAAGCTTGGGCAGCGCAAGGTCGAGGATCATTGCCGAATACTCGGCGACCTTGAGCATATGCTCGGCGTCCTCGCCGTCATGGGCGATATCGATAGCATATTGCGCCTGTCGCAGGGCTTTGCCCAGCCAGGCCGCCAGATCCTTGTTGTCCTCCACCACAAGCAGTCTCATCCATCCCCCTTAGCACGGGCTGACGGTCTGGCGGAAGCGTCACAGGGGGCGACCGATGAGCACCCGCCTAGCGCGCTCGGCCTCGGCTTCGACGGCGATGGCTGCGACGTCTCGGCCTCCGGTAGCCATCGCCTCCGTCCCCCAGATTTCGATCTGCGTCAGCGCCGGAAAGGGCGAGCTGTCTTCCGCCTTGATCAGGCCGTGCAGCTCTACCCACTCGACGATACATGGCTCTATCGAAAAGCTCTGGGCGGCGCCTGATTTCACCAGCGGAAAAGCGGAGGTCCTGCCATTCGAAAAGGTGACGCTTGCCTTTTCCCACCAGGAATCATGCGGAAAATCCGCCCGGAGATAAAAGACGATCTCATCGATCCGGACCGGCCGGCCGAATTCCACCGTCAGCGCGGCTTGAGGATCGCGATTGATGCCCCAGCTCGTATAGGGCCAGAAGCCGTGATTGTCGTTGGCCTTTTCACCATCGATGGCGTTGCGCGCCGCGAAAGCCGCCTCGCCGCGGGTTTCCACATTGGCCCGCACATGCGGAAAGAGCGTGCGGTTGGCATGATCGTCCCAAGGGTTCAGAGCGAGATTGCGCCTTTGAGCGATCTCCCCGGGCCGAGCACATCTTGCTGAAAGCCGGTGGATATCGCCCTTGAAGGCGTTCGGCGAATAGGACTTTCGCCTGTCGCTGAAGGGCACGGCAAGCGAGTAGGCACCTTCCCTCATGTAGGCGAGGGCGGGATGGACCGCGTTGTCCAGCGCGAGGAAGACATGCCCCGGCTCGGAAGCCTCAACGATGACGCAGTCACCCTCGCTATAGCTCTGTCGATAGACCAGAAACGTCTCGTCCTGCCCTGTCGAGTTCGCCAGCAAGAACCCATCGGCATCCACGATCTTCAGCGTCAATTCCATGCTCGCTCTCCTCAGACGATCCGCAACGAAAGGCGCTTGCCGACAAGCGGCACGCGCAGACGGAAGAGTTTTTCGGGCCAGGCCGATCTCAGCCTAGTGTCATCTACCTCGATCTCGTCGATTTCGATTTTCCCGGCGCCATCGACGACGATGCTGCCGAGATCGGCGAGATCGATCCCCTCGGGTGTTATGGTCGGCGCGACGCACGTCATTAGCGACAAAACCGCCGGTCTGTCTCCGTCGAGGGTATCGACGATCTCGACATGGCGACCCCGTTGCAGGGAGACAGCGCGCCTGTAGCTGCGCACGTTCGCTTCCGGGGGATAGGCGCTCGCTATATCGAGAGAGATGCGCGCCTCGCTGTCGCCAAATTCGACTTCGACATCGCGTGCGCCGTAGGCTTCGCCGGCGGACTGCATGACGCCTTCGAAGGTGGGTAGGTTGTGATAGGCCGATTGCATCGTCCATATCTCGTAGCGCCGCGGCGAAAAGGTCTTGGCCGTATAGGTTTCGACGCCGACGTCGATCAGGAAGGGACGGCCGTTCTTGTAGAGCGTGACGCTGCCGACATCGTTGTGATTGTGGCCCTCGCCGTTGTTGCCGGCCTTGACCGCGAGGGAAAACTGCCCATCGCGGGCGATGAACAGGCCGATGCCGGGATAAAAGATATCCCGCCCGGATGCCGGCCGCAGTTCCGCGGCAGGGATCATATGACCGGCCAGCAGCTCCTGCACGCGGTACCAGAGGTTCCATTCGCCGGGCAGATGCGGGGTCTCGGCAGTCGCCCGGTCGGCTGCGGCGAACGCCGCCAGCATCTCGGAACCAACAGCCTTGCCGAACAGGTATTCCCGTGCGCTGCAAGGCTCGACCACCGCGGAGGAATCCGCAAAGTTGAAATAATGGCGGCCGGCGACATGCATGTTGGCGATGTATTCGGCCATATTGCGGATCTTCGGCTGCTGCCAGATCCCGTCGAACAGGCCGGGCGCCACGCTATCGAGTACGGTCAGTGCGCCGTTCAGGCAGAGTGCGGCATGGCGATAATAGACCACGCCCTCCTCGCAGGCCCCGTCTTCGGCATAATCCTTGAGGAAAGCATCGAGACTGCCGAGCGCTTTTTCGACGACGGCGCGGCGCGTCGGCTGATCCGTCTTCAGCGAGAAGGCCGTCAACAGGATGTTCTGGGTTATCCAGGCCGTCCAGTTGTTCATCCGCTCTTTACCATTGCCCATCCACCAGAAATGCCGGCCGAGATAGGGCGTCAGGATGCGGGCTTCGATCTCGCGTTTCACACGCGCCGCAACCTCCGGGCTGATGCCGTCGACCGCGTCGCCAAGGAGAGCGACGATCGTCGCCAGAAGGGCCGCCGTTTCGGCGGCGAAGAGATCGACAACCGGCTGCGAAGTATCGGGAAGCGGCAAACGCGGGCCGCCGCGCCCGTAGGCATTATGCGCAGGAAGCTGCCAGCCGCTCTCCTCGGCAATCAGGAAGATGCCGTCGACAATCCCAGGCAGGAACCGCCCAGCCGCTTCGACGAGTTCGCCCAACACCAGATCATTGAGCATCCGCCGGCGCGTGAAATATAGCGCCTCGAAGCGCGAGCGGTTGCCGGTCTGCGTGTACTCCCGGTAATCGGCGGCGGTGATGAGAGGCCAGGCGCGCGCAAAAGTGGCTTCGGCATCGCGCACGACCACATCCCGCACCGCCTGCGGCACCGCATTCCATCTCTCGCGATCGAAGTAGGTAGATCCCGGCGTGAAATCGCTGAGGACGTCCGGCAACTCCCCTGAAATCTCGCTGAACATGTCCCTCCCCGCATTGGAAAATGCCTCGACGGCGCATCGACCTGATGCTCACCTATCATATGTTTCTGGCGTTCGCCATAAAATTTGTATGATCTATTCAGAACTTGTTTGACCAATAACGGAGATGTGCTATGTCCGTTGGCAGGAGGTAGAACAGGCGGCGCCCACCCGCCCAAACGGCTCTGGGTTTAAGCTAGAGAATCCCGACGGCCGCCAGCCGCAGAATGCCCGCCCAGGAGGAAGCATCGGTGTCCATATCGAATTCGGTCATCGCTAGGGATAGCGCTCCGGCAGTTTCACGCCGGAAGATCACCGTCCTGTCCAAGCGCCAGCGCAAGATCCGCAATGCGCTTGTCGCCTATTCGTTCATCGCGCCGAATTTCCTCGGTTTCGCGGTCTTCACGCTCGGCCCGATCCTGTTCGCCTTCGCACTTGCCTTCATGCATTGGGACGGCTCGAATGCGATCACATTCGCTGGCCTCGACAATTTCTGGCGGCTCTTCGACGACAAGGCCTTCATCGCGGCGTTCTGGAACACGGTCATCTATACGGTCGCCTCGGTGCCGGCGACGCTGCTTTGCGCACTCGGCCTCGCCGTTCTTCTCAACCAGAAGATCCTGGGACGGAATTTCTTCCGCACGGCGATGTTCTTTCCCTATGTCGCCTCGCTGGTGGCCGTCGCCGTCGTCTGGAACATGATCTTCAATCCCGAGATGGGACCGGTGAACATGATCCTCTACACGTTCGGTCTCGACCCCAAAAACATGCCGGGATGGGCGGCCGATCGCCACTGGGCGATGGTCACGGTGATCCTCTTCGGCATCTGGAAGAACATGGGTTATTACATGGTCATCTATCTGGCCGGCCTGCAGGGGATCAATGCGGAACTCTATGAGGCGGCCGATCTCGACGGCGCCAATTCCTGGCAGAAATTCATCCATGTCACCGTGCCGCAGCTCGGGCCGACGACCTTCTTCGTGACCGTCATGCTGACGATCCAATCCTTCAAGGTGTTCGATCAGATCTTCATGATCACCCAGGGCGGCCCCGGCACTTCGACGCTGGTCCTCGTCTATCACATCTATAACGAGGCCTTCATTTCCTGGGATCTCGGCTATTCCAGCATGGTTTCGCTGGTGCTGTTCTTCCTCGTGCTCGCCGTCACGGTCTTCCAGTTCCGCCGCCAGAGGGAGGACGAGGCATGAGGATCGCCGGACGCAAAGTGACGACCGGGACGATCGCGATTTATGCCATCGTCATCGCCGTCACGCTCATCATGCTGATGCCATTCGCCTGGATGCTCTCGGCATCGCTGAAGCTCAGCCGCGACGTCTTCGCCTTTCCGATCGAGTGGATACCGGCCGAGCCGCAATGGCAGAACTACGTGGATATCTGGACGAAGATCCCGCTCGCCCTCTTCATCTACAATACGTCGAAACTGACGATCATCGTCACGCTGCTGCAGCTTCTGACCTCCAGCTTTGCCGCCTACGCCTTCGCGAAGCTGAATTTCCCTTACAAAAATACGCTGTTCCTCGGCTATATCGCCACCATCGCCATGCCCTGGCAGGTTTATATGGTGCCGCAGTTCCTGCTGATGCGCGAATTCGGCCTGAACAACACGCATCTGGCACTGATCTGCCTGCAGGCCTTCACCGCCTTCGGCGTCTTCCTGATGCGGCAGTTCTACATGTCGATCCCGACCGAGCTTTGCGAGGCGGCCCGCATCGACGGCATGAACGAGTATCAGATCTGGGCGCGCATCATGCTGCCGCTGTCGAAGCCCGCGCTCTCGACACTGACGATCTTCACCTTCGTCACCACCTGGAACGATTTTCTCGGGCCGATGATCTATCTCACCAAGACCGAGCTGAAGACCGTGCAGATCGGCCTGCGCATGTTCATCTCGCAATATTCGGCCGAATACGGGCTGATCATGGCGGCTTCCGTCGTCGCGCTCATTCCGGTCCTCATCGTCTTCCTTGTTCTGCAGCGCTTCTTCGTCGAGGGCATCGCCTCGACCGGATTGAAGGGTTAAGCCATGAACGCCGTTTCCTCCGTTGCCCCCCAGCCGATTACCGACGAGGAAGTGAACACCGCGCTCGATATTGCCGTCGAGCAGGTCAGGCGCAATCTGCCTGAGTTCACCCATGCCTCGCAAAACCATTCGAGCGTCAAGAATTTCTATCCCCCCGTGGCGAACGACCAGTGGACCGCGGGCTTCTGGCCGGGCGAGCTGTGGCTCGCATTCGAACACAGCGGCGACGCGGCTTTCCGGGAGGCGGCACAGATCCAGGTGCAATCGTTCCTGCATCGGATCGTCAATCGCATCGAAACCGATCATCACGATATGGGGTTTCTCTATTCGCCCTCCTGCATCGCCGCCTGGAAGCTCGTTGGCGACGAGGATGGCCGCAGAGCCGCTATCCTGGCCGCCGACCAGTTGATCGAGCGTTTCCAGCCGATCGGCCAGTTCATCCAGGCCTGGGGCCGCAAGGGCAAGGCGGAAGAATACCGCTACATCATCGATTGCCTGCTGAACCTGCCGCTGCTCTACTGGGCAAGCCGTGAGACCGGCGATCCGAAATACCGTGAAATCGCGCTTATCCACGCCCGCACGACGCTTGCCAACTCGGTGCGGCCGGATGATTCCACCTATCACACCTTCTACATGGACCCGGTGACCGGCGCTCCGGTGCGCGGCGCCACCAAACAGGGCTACAGGGACGACAGCGCCTGGGCGCGTGGACAGGCCTGGGCAATCTCCGGCATGGCGCTCTCCTATCGTTACGAGCGGATCGAGGAATATCGCCAGACCTTCGAGCGGCTGCTTGCCTTCTATCTCAACCGGCTGCCGGCCGACATGGTGCCCTATTGGGATCTGGTCTTTTCCGACGGCGACGGCGAGCCGCGCGACAGTTCGTCGGCGTCGATCACCGCCTGCGGCCTGCTTGAAATGGCCGAACTCGTCGAAGTCGAACAAGCTGAGCGTTACCGCACGCTGGCGCGCCGCATGATCAAGAGCCTGGCCGACCACTATGCGGTCAAGGATCCCACTGTTTCCAACGGTCTGGTGCTGCATGCCACCTATTCGAAGAAATCGCCGTTCAACACCTGCCGCGGCGAGGGCGTCGATGAATGCGTCTCCTGGGGAGACTATTATTACATGGAAGCTTTGACGCGCCTTTCGCGTCGCTGGTCTTCCTATTGGTGACCTCAGGAGAACCCGATGGCCAGCATTTCGCTTAAAGAGCTGAACAAATCCTACGGCGCGCTCACCGTCGTCCACGATATCGACCTTGAGATCGCCGATAAGGAATTCATCATCCTGGTCGGCCCCTCCGGCTGCGGAAAATCGACGACGCTCAGGATGATTGCCGGTCTCGAGGAAATCTCCGGCGGCGAGCTCAAGATCGGCGGCGATGTCATGAACGATGTCCCCTCCAAGGATCGGGATATCGCCATGGTCTTCCAGAACTATGCGCTCTATCCGCATATGACCGTCTACAAGAACATGGCCTTCGGCCTGCAGCTCAGAAAGGTGTCGCGTGACTTCATCGATGCCCAGGTGCAGGATGCTGCCAAGATCCTCGACATCACCCATCTCTTGAACCGCAAGCCGAAGGCGCTTTCGGGCGGCCAGCGCCAGCGCGTCGCGCTCGGCCGTGCCATGGTTCGCAATCCGGCCGTCTTCCTTCTCGACGAGCCGCTTTCCAATCTCGATGCCAAGCTGCGCGGCACGATGCGCAGCGAAATCACCAAGCTGCATAAGCGCCTCAACGCCACCTTCATCTACGTCACCCATGACCAGGTGGAGGCCATGACCATGGCGGACCGGATCGTCGTCATGAAGGACGGCCACATCCAGCAGGTCGATACGCCGCAGAACCTCTACGACCGCCCCGTCAACATGTTCGTCGCCGGCTTCATCGGCGCGCCGCAGATGAACATGCTGCCATCGACCATTCACCGCCGCGGCGACGGCTACGTCGCCGTCTTCGACGGCCGGGAGCTGCCGCTGCCCGATCATTTCGACAAGAGCAGGATCGCACCCTATGAGGGGCGCGAACTGGTGCTCGGCATCCGTCCGGAGAATTTCCACGAACTGCCGCCGGCCGACATCCCACCCGAGAACCTGGCGCCGCTGAAGGCGGTGGTAGAGCTTGCCGAACCGATGGGCTCGGAAGTGCATCTGAACATGGTGGCCGGCGGGCGCAATCTCATCGCCCGTGTGTCGCCGCGCTTCCGGCCCGATATCGGCGAGGAAGCGACGCTCACCGCCGACATGAGCAATGCGCAGTTGTTCGACAAGGAAACGGAACGCTCGATTCTATACTGAGCGCCTGGGGAAACGACCATGCAGTGGTTGCGGGACATGTGGACGAAGGAGGGGCCGGGCATCGCAAAGGATGCGCCTGCAAAGACCGGCCTTGCCCTGTTTACCGAGATCCTCGTCCGCGAATGGTGGGAGATGGTCAAGCTCAACATCCTGTTCATCCTGGCTTCGCTCTTCGTCGTGACGTTGCCGGCAGCACTCGTCGCCATGGCCCGCGTCTCCGTGGAATTGGTGGAAGATCGCAACACCTATCTGCTGCGCGATTTCACGGAAGGCTTTCTCCGCTATTTCTGGCGCGCCACTGCTTGGGGCCTGGCGCTGGCGGGAGCGCTCGCCATCTGTATCCAGGCGATCCTGACCTATGCCGCCGGCGCGCGGGACAATTTGATGTTCGCCGCACCACTGACGATCGCCCTTGTCGCCACCGCTTTCGTCGCCGTGCTCGCCTGCCACCTCGTCGTTCTAATGATGATGCGCGACCTGCCGGCACTGCGGCTCCTCCGCCTGGCTGCGCTCGCATCGCTTGCCCGCCCGCTCCCGGCGCTTGCTGCACTTGCCTTCAACGCCGGGCTGTGGCTGGCGCACATTCTCTTCTATCCGGTGTCGGCGTTCATGCCGGCAACCTTCAATTTTTCACTCGGAATGTTCGCCGTCGCATTCGGCGTCCATCGGGCAGCGGTCATGGTTCTGGACCTGCCGCCGCACCGTAAACCGCATGCACGAAGCGCTTCATAAAATAACTGATCCAGGGAAGGAGAACAGGAATGTATCTGGATAAATTCGGGAGGACGGTGAAACTTGCCGTGGCGGGTTTCACGCTGGCAGCAACGACGGCCGGCGCAGCACTTGCCCAAGACGCCGTGACGCTCAAATGGGCTTTGTGGGACTGGGACAAAACAGCCTATTACAAGCCGCTGATCGAGGCCTATCAGGCCAAGCATCCGAACGTGAAGTTCGAGCCGATGGACCTCGGCTCGCAGGACTATCAGCAGATGATTTCGACACAGCTGACCGGCGGCTCGAAAGACATCGACATCGTCACCGTCAAGGACGTGCCGGGCTATACCAATCTGGTGCGCGCCGGCAATATCGCCGATCTGAGCGGCTTTGTGAAGGATCAGAAGATCGACCCGGCGCCCTATGGCGGCCTGATCGAGGAACTGACCATCGACGGCAAGATCTATTCCCTGCCGTTCCGCTCCGACTTCTGGATCGTCTATTACAACAAGGACATCTTCGATAAATCAGGCGTCCCCTACCCCACCAATGACATGACCTGGGCGCAATTCGACGCAACCGCCGAGAAGCTCACGGGCGGCATGGGTACCAACAAGACCTATGGCGCGCTGCTGCATACCTGGCGGTCGACCGTCCAGCTGCCCGGCATCCTCGATGGAAAACACACGCTCGTCGATGGCGACTATGCCTTCCTCAAGCCTTGGTACGAGCGGGCGCTCACCCTGCAGAAGGATGGCGCCATTCCCTCCTATGCCTTCCTGAAAACGTCGAACACGCATTATTCGGCGCTGTTCTTCAATGGCACGATCGGGATGCTGCCGATGGGCACCTGGTTCGTCGGCACTCAGATCGCCAAGGTGAAATCGGGTGAATCGAAGAGCAAGAACTGGGGCATCGTGAAATTCCCGCATCCGGACGGCGTTGCAGCCGGCACGACGGCTGCGCAGATCTCGGGCCTCGCCGTCAACGCCAATTCCGAGCACAAAGATGCTGCCCTCGACTTCATCAAGTTCGTCACCGGTCCGGAGGGCGCTGCCGTCATCGCATCGACCGGCACCTTCCCGGCGCTCAAGACGGCTGATGTCAGCGCAAAGATCGCGGCAACACCCGGCTTCCCTGCAGACGCGGCCAGCAAGGAGGCGCTGACACCGTCGAAGGCCTATCTGGAAATGGCGGTCAATCCGAACGCCGCCAAGATCGAGGTCGTGCTCAACCGCGTCCATGACGCGATGATGACCGACAACACCTCAATCGACGACGGATTGAAGGAAATGACCGAAGGCGTGAATGCCATCAAGTAAGCCTCACAAGATGCCGGTGGCCGCGGACCAGCATCTGGCCCGCGGCCAATCTGTTTTGAGAAATTTCGAGCTGACGATGATCTATGATCCCGCAAGGGCCAATCCGCTTTTCGGCAATCCCCTGAAGACACGCGACGACCTCGCCAAGGCTGTCATCGACCTCTTCGAGCCACTGCTGCCATATTTTTCCGAAGGCGGCGCCCGCGTGCGCCTTGGTGCCACCGGCGCGATCTTCGACAGGGCGGCTGCGGACCTGGAGGGATTTGCGCGACCGCTCTGGGGCATCGTTCCGCTTGCCGCCGGCGGGGGCCATTTCCCGCATTGGGATCTCTACCGGCGCGGGCTCGCAAATGGCACCAATCCCACTCATCCCGAATATTGGGGCGATCTCGCCGACCGCAACCAGCGGCTCGTCGAGCTTGCCGCCGTCGGCTTCGCGCTGGCGCTGGTGCCTGAACACATCTGGGAGCCTTTGAGCGATAGCGACAGGAAGACGGTCGCCACCTATCTTGTCGCGGCGCGGGACCTGGAATTTATCGACAACAACTGGAAATTCTTCCGCGTCCTTATCGATCTCGGGCTGGAGCGCGTGGGTGTGGCGTTCGACCACAGGAAAACCCTCGCCTATCTCGATGAGTTGGAAGCTTTCGATCTCGGCGAAGGCTGGTATCGCGATGGGCCGGTGCGGCGGGTCGACCATTACATTCCCTTCGCCATGCATTTCTACGGCCTGATCCATACCGTGCTGGCGCACGGCGATGAGGCACGCAAGGACCGCTTCCGCAACCGCGCCCGGATCTTCGCCAGGGATATCCGCCATTGGTTCGGTCCCGATGGCGCTGCCCTTGCCTTCGGCCGCAGCCAGACCTACCGCTTTGCGGCCGGCGGCTTTTGGGGCGCGCTTGCCTTTGCCGGCGT
Organism: Rhizobium leguminosarum bv. trifolii WSM2297; assembly: GCF_000271845.1. The sequence goes on from NZ_JH719393.1 coordinate 1,845,553, forward strand.
CGAGGCGCTGCCCTGGCCTGAGATCAAGGGCTATTACATGCGTCATATCCGCTGGTGGTCGCCGATGCCGATTGCCGAGCGCGACGGCATTCTCTCCATCGGCTACTGCTATCCGAACCTCTTGATGAGCGAGAGCTACAATTCGCCCGGATCGCCCTATTGGGCGCTGAAATTCTTCCTGCCGCTCGCTCTTTCAGAGGATCATCCCTTCTGGGCCGCGGAGGAAGCGCCGCAGCCGGAATTCCCGGAGCCGGTTGCCTTGAAACCGGCGGGTATGGTCGCCATGCACACACCGGGAAATGTCGTCGTGCTCTCCTCCGGCCAGCAGCACGACAAGATGCGCGGCGCCAACGAGAAATATTCGAAATTCGTCTACTCCACCCGCTACGCCTTCAACATCGAAGCCGACGACCGGAATTTTACCGCCGCAAGCTTCGACGGCATGCTCGGCCTCTCCGACGACGGCAGCCACTTCCGCATGCGCGAAATCCTCGAAGAGGCGCTGATAGCAGGCGACCAGCTCTATTCGCGCTGGCGCCCCTGGAACGATGTCGTCATCGAAACCTGGCTGCTTCCCGCCAATCCCTGGCACATCCGCATCCACCGCATCGCCACGCCGCGCGCCCTCAGCACCATCGAGGGCGGCTTTGCGATCGCACGCGCCGATTTCAATGCCGATCGATCCGAACAGGGCGAGGGCCGGGCCGTCTGGTACGGACAGGCGGATGTCAGCGCGATCATCGACTTATCGCCCAATCCGAGAACCGGCCATGCGATGAGCCCGATCCCGAACGTCAACCTCATCCACGCCAAGACCCTGCTGCCGCAGCTGCGCGGCGAAATCGGCCCAGGAACCACGGTGCTCGTCACCGCGGCGATGGCTCTGCCCAGCCGCGAGAACTGGCCAGAGGCGCTCGCCAATCCGCCGGCTTGCCCGGAGCTTCAGCAGGTCGAGCGGCATTTCCGTGACAGAGGCGTGCGTGTGCCAGCCTTTGCTCTCTGATGGAGCTGACCAAGCCGCAGATAAAGCACGGCCTTGTTTCAATGCGGTGCATATAGGCCTTCAGATCAAATGGTCGGCGCTCGATCATTCCAGAACCTCTGCCATCTCATGCGCGGCGCGCGCATCCGATTGTAAGATCGATGCATCAACCGATATCGAGAGGTCAATTCGACCCTCAAAGGCCATGGCCGGAAAATGAAGAGCGGCCAAACCGGCAGAACATCATAATATTTTTGGATTACTTAAAATAACTATATTTATTTCTTCCGAACGCAGACCATCATAACTCATTCAATGCCAATATTATTGACTGAGATCCAGCTGAACATGGTGATATACTCCGCTTTCATTTGAAGATCATGAGAGGAGGAGAATGCAATGCCGACCATAATGATCTGTCACGATGTCAAAGACCCGAAACACTGGCTCGCCTCACCTGTTCGCAAGCAGGTATTGGAGCCCGTTGGCGTCACGAATATTCGCACCTTTACAGACCCTCAAACGTCCAACCGTGTTGGTTTGGTCATGGACGTGGCAGACATGGAAAAGTTGATGGCCTTCATGCAGACCAAGGCCGCGGCTGATGCCATGGCGACTGACGGCGTCTTGCCCGAGACCATGAGGTTCCTGGTTCAATCGTAATACACATTTCGACCAGACTCGGAAATGCAACGCGGGAGGATAACATGACGACGTTATTCGTGAGGCACGAGGTCTCCGACTATACCAGCTGGCGCAAGATATATGATGCGTTTCATCAAGTGCAAAAGGCCAATGGAGTTACGGCGGAAGCCGTCTACCGGGCTACCGACAATCCGAACGACATTACTGTTACACACGAATTTGCCACGCTGGAAGCGGCTCAAGCCTTCAGCAAGCTGGAAGAGCTGAAGGCGGCAATGAGCAAGGGAGGCGTGCTCGGCACTCCGACCGTCTGGTTTGCCAATAAAACATGAAATAGGCCAACGCCCCCGGTGGTGCGTTCGACGCGCCGGTCGCCATTACCAGCCAACGAGGTGCTAGCGGCCGTTGCCGATGTCGCGCAGGAGATCCAGGCCGCGCTGGTATTTTTCCGTGTTCTTGCCGGCTTGTTCGGCCTGACGGAGATTATCTTCGAGGTCGGCCTGTTTGACCGGTAGGGCCAGCGGGTTTGATGCCGCACGTCTGACAAAGTCGTCGTCGGCCTCGTCGGTCCGCCGTGTCAAAGCATCCACCGCGGAGATAATCGCCGGAGGAAAGCCTTCCTCCCTCAGCCTGTCGAGCGTCCACCCGTTTCCCTTCTCGGCAACGTCATGAAGGTATGCCACCGTTCGTGTCTCGTCGCCGGAAACGAGAAGTGCGACCCGCTGGCAGTGCTCGAAGTACGGCCGGTCGGTCTGATCAGCCTGCCCTTCATGTGCGTCCAGAGCGATCTGGATGGCGTGGTCAAGATGCTGCATAAGATTACGGCCCTTCGGTCGTCCTGATCTTCCGCTGGGACGGTTTTTCGCCTGTCGTTATCTCGATATCAGGCACAGCCTTCGCGCCCTGGCGAAGACTTTCTGCCGGTCGCCGATCGAGATCATCGCTCTCGCCGGCGGCTTGAAGCAGTGCCGCATCATCCCTGTCGTCTTCATCGAGCAGGTCCTGCAGCGTCTCGTGCTCATCCTCGCCTGCCAGTTCATCGCAGGCTTGCAGCCAATGGCGCTGGTCCGCGCCATCCGGACGGCCCTCAGCCTCCCAGATTTCGTAGGCACGGCGACGGATCTGCTCGTGCTTGTCTATAGCCATGATCACCTCCAAGCAGATTTGAATGAGCCGGTCAGGGCGTATTGATGGTTGGAAGAAAATCCTCCACCAGTTTACGCTTATCCTTTGAAAGCGTCTCCACCCGTTCCTTCCAGAACCGTTCGGCTTCCGGCGGATCCTCTTCCCATTGGCGGACACTGGTAATGTTGTCGTCAATTTTGGACCGGCGGCGGCCGCCGAGGCTGAGATATTCCTTCGCAAGCTTCAGGCTTGGGGTTTCGGTGTCGCTGCCGTCGCCGATGACCGCGCTGACGTTGCGGCGGGCATTCTCAAATGTCCTTAGACGATCCTTCTCGGTCTGCTGCGTGTCGGCGGAGCGTGCGTCGTCAGTGCCGCTATCGGGCACAGTGGATTTGGACGTCATACCGGTCCTCCCTTCATTCATGCAAAAGATGTTGCTATCCGATAACCCTCGCCGATAGCGAGAGTTCCAACCTGTCGCAATGATTTGAGCGGAGCACCGCTTTAGGCGAGGATCGAGCCGAGCACTGGCCGGCGATCCCAGCCATCAATGAACGGCCATACTCATCATCCGATAGGGGTGCACGGCTTCGAACTGCGAGACCATCGCCGTTGCCTGCAGCAACACCCGCTCGGCATTCTCAAGATCGTCACGGGCGAGTTCGTCGGCGTTGAAACGAAGCGCTTCCGCCAAGTTGTTGGAAAGTTCTGCAAAATGCATATCGCCTTCGACAAGGGCCTCACGTGCCGTGTCTTCCAGCGTTCGAGCGATATCGACGAAGATTTCCTCGCGTTCCTCAATGCTAAGATCTTTGATTATACTGGTCATCTCTTCCATGTCGCGCACTCCAAAAGACGTGGGCCAAAAGACTTGGGGCCAAAAACTTGGGGTTGAAGACGTAAGGTGGTTACCGAGTTCATCCCGTCGTCTTTATTTCGAACGCGGGAGCCGATCTTCGGTTCCCTGGAGGGGCGAGACTGTGACGCCTCAGTGTCGACATCGCTCGCCGCGCGATCGACACGCCCGCACGCCGGATCGGAAGGCTCAGACGTCGTCAGGTCGCAGGAGCGACTGCTCCTCCCCGGCGCGCGCTGGCCTTCGTCAACTCAGCAGGAATTCGAGCTCCTTACGCCGTCCATCGCGACAGCGGCGGGTGCCGCGAATTGACAAGGATGTGATCTTCGGCACATTCCTGGGGGAATGATTCCACGCCTCCGGCCCAACGCTTCAATCTCCCTTCCCCCCGCGGATTTCTTCCAGCGGCTCGTCGAGGCAGGATTCGGCGGCGACATCGAAAGCGGCGCGGCAAGCCGAACCGTGTTTTCGACCGACAACTCCATCTACCAGGTCGAGCCGGCCGGCATCCTCTTCCCGAGGGGCATTGAAGACCTGCAGGTCGTGGCGGCCGTGCTGTCGGAACCGGCATTTCGTCATCTAACCGTGGCGCCCCGCGGCGGCGGCACCGGCACGAACGGCCAATCCCTGACATCCGGCGTCGTGGTGGACTGTTCGCGGCATATGACGTCCCTCCTCGAGATCGACCCCGTCCGACGGGTCGCGCGCGTCCAGGCGGGTGTCGTCAAGGATCAGCTGAACAGGGCGCTGAAGCCCTACGGTCTCTTTTTCGCGCCCGAACTCTCGACCTCCAATCGCGCCACCATCGGCGGCATGATTTCCACCGACGCCTGCGGCCAGGGTTCCTGCCTTTACGGCAAGACCAGCAACCACGTGCTCGGATTGCGCATCGTGCTTATGGACGGCTCCGACTTTTGGTCGCGCTCGCTCGACGCTGAGGCGCTCGAAGAGATCGCTGCTCGAGAGGATCGCATCGGCGAGATCCACAGGACGGTCGATCGGATCGCCCGGGAAAAACATCAGCGGATCGCCGAGGTCTTCCCGAAGCTCAACCGCTACATGACCGGCTACGACCTCGCCCATATAAGGCGCGGCGACGGACGCTTCGACCTCAACGCCGTTCTCTGCGGTTCGGAGGGAACGCTTGCAATGATCGCCGAAGCCGAAGTCAACCTTCTGCCGATCCCCGCTTATGCGGCGCTGATCAACATCCGCTACGGCGACTTCAACACCGCCCTGGAGGATGCCCGCAACCTTGTGGCGTTGAACGTCGCCTCGGTGGAAACGGTCGATGAGAAAGTTCTCGGCCTTGCCAGAGCCGATATCGTCTGGACCGGCATTGCCCGCTTCTTTCCGGACGATGCAGCTGGAACGACCAACGGCATCAATATCGCCGAAGTGCTCGCCGATGATGAAGAGGAACTCGAACGCAAACTCGCGGATGTGACCACCGCCCTCGACACGGGTGCGAATCCACGCCATGCCGGCTACACGATCGCCCGGGGCCACGCGGACGTCGAGGCGATCTGGTCGATGCGCAAGCGAGCGGTCGGCCTGCTCGGAAATGTGGAGGGGCCGGTCAGGCCCGTCGCCTTCGTCGAGGATACGGCCGTGCCGCCGGAAAACCTTGCAGCCTATATCAGTGAATTCCGCGCGCTTCTCGATAATGCCGGCCTTTCCTACGGCATGTTCGGCCATGTCGATGCCGGCGTCCTGCATGTGCGGCCGGCGCTCGACCTCACCCGCGACGACCATATCGGGCTGGTTCGCGAGGTCAGTGACGCCGTCGTGGCGCTTACCCGCAAATATGGAGGCGTGCTCTGGGGAGAGCATGGCAAGGGCGTACGTTCAGAATATGTGCCGGAATTTTTCGGCGATCTTTATCCCAGCCTGCAGGAGATCAAGCGGGCTTTCGATCCGGAAAACCGGCTCAATCCGGGCAAGATTGCCACCCCTGCCACTGAGGCACTGACCAAGATCGACGATGTTCCGCTGCGGGGAGCGACCGACCGCATTATCGGCAACGAGATCCGCTCCGCCTTCGACAACGCCGCCTATTGCAACGGCAACGGCGCCTGTTTCGATTTCGACGAAACGAGCCCGATGTGCCCCTCCTACAAGGCGACACGCGATCGGCGTTTTTCGCCCAAGGGCCGCGCCGCGCTGATGCGGGAATGGCTGAGGCTGCTTGCCGAGAAAGGCGTCGATCCCCGCCAGGAGGCGACGCGCCTGCGGCGAAGCGTCCCGCTCGCAAGCCTCGCGCGGCGCGCCTTCAACTCGCTCAACCCAGCAAACCGGGACGACTTTTCCCACGAGGTGCGCGCCGCGATGGACACGTGTCTGGCCTGCAAGGCCTGCGCGGGACAATGTCCGGTGAAGGTTAGCGTGCCCGCCTTCCGCTCGAAATTCCTCGAACTCTACTACGGACGCTACCTCCGTCCGCTGAAGGATCCGCTGGTCGCGGCGATCGAAATCACCCTGCCGCTGGTCCGGCGCATCCGGCCGGCCTACAACCTGGTCGTCGGCACGCCGGCCGGCCGGGCGATGATGCGCATTGCCGGGCTGACCTCCCTGCCGCGGCTGCCGCAAATCTCGCTCGCGAAGGAAGCCGCCCGCCTCGGCGTGCCGCTTGCGACGCCGCAAATAATCGAAGCCCTGTCGCCGGGTGAACGGCAGCGCAGCGTCGTCTTAGTCGCCGACGCTTTTACCGCCTATTTCGACCCGGATGTCGCGCTTGCCGCCATCGGGCTCGCCAGGAAAATCGGGCTCACGCCCTTCCTTGCGGCATCCCACACCAATGGCAAAGCCCTGCATGTTCATGGCTATCTCGGACGCTTCGAGGCAGCGGCCAAGCGGACAGCGCGCTATCTCGAGCGACTGGATTCGACAAGCGTGGCGCTCGTCGGGCTCGATCCGTCGATGACACTCGCCTTTCGCAGCGAATATAAGGGCATATCGAAGGCGACCGTCCTCCTCCCTCAGGAATGGCTCACCACCAACCTCGATCGGCTCGCCGCCTCGCCTTCAACGGCTGAAGGCAAAAGCTACCGCTTGATGGCCCATTGCACCGAGCGCACCAACGCGCCTGCCTCCGTCGCGCAGTGGCAAAAAGTGTTCGAGAGCCTCGGCGTCGATCTTCAGGCAGCGCAAACCGGCTGTTGCGGCATGGCCGGCACTTTCGGCCACGAGGCCCGCAACCGGCCGATCTCCGAACGCCTCTATGCGATGAGCTGGAAGCCCGAGCTTGATGCGGCCGGGGAAGCCGATATCCTGATGGCAACCGGATATTCCTGCCGCTCGCAGGTCAAGGAAATCGACGGCAAACGCATTCCGCATCCGCTTCAGATCATCGACCGGATAATGTCTGGAAGCTCCGACATCTCGCAATAGCTGGGCGCTCTTGCCTCGGAGGAACGGAACGGCTTCAGCAAGCAGCGCCTGACGAGACTTTCATGACGATGATGTCAGCCCGGGCGCCGTCAGGATGGTTTCCCCCGAAGCACGGTCATCTGTTCGTGCTGTACCTCATTCGCATCGTTCAGCACCGCGCGCCAAAGCCTGTTGCCGAGCCGAAGCGATACCCGCTTGGTGCCCTCGTGTTCAGCAGTGCCGATTTCCACGGTGCTGACGAGGGAGCCATGTCGCATGTGACGACGGAGATCGGCCAGCGACAATCCGAACCGTTCCGCGAGTTCGGCTGAGTCCAGAATAAAATCCCCGTTCGGATCGCGCTCGATCAACATTGGCTCATTCTCCCCTCTGCGTGACGACCCACGACCACCGCTCAGGCCACGGCCGAGATTGGGGTGCTCTCATTCGGCAGCAGCCGCGCCACTGCGCTCAGAAGATCGGTCTGCGAGATCAGGCCGAGGATCCGGTGGTCGTCATCGATAATAATGACGGCATGTGTGCGCCCATCCGTCAGAACGGGCAGCAGCGACAGGGCCGGGTCCGAAGGCCTAGCCACCGCTGGCTTTGAAATTGCGCCAGCAATCGTATCAATGCTCATCGACAATTCCCGCAAGCCGACGCTGCCGATCAGACGGCCCTCCGGGTCCTTTACCGGCAGCGTGCGGATATTGTGCTTCAAAAGCAGGTGCCGTGCGGCATCCGGTTCTGCAGCTTCGCTGACGGCGATCACGTCGCGCGACATGATATCGGCACAGCTGATCTTGCCGTTAGAGCGGATCGTCGCCTGCAGCTCGACCTGCTGCAGCAGCCGGCCGAGATCGGCGCGATCGATGTCGAAGGTTTCGTCGAGCGCTGCGAGGGCGGCATCGACATCCTCCTCGCGGAAACCCACCCGCACGGCAGACGGCAGGTCGATCGTTTGATGGGTGTTCTCCGCGGGTTTGGGAACCACATGCGGATAGTTCCGCCGGGAAAGCTTATGGAACAGCAGGCCGAGGCCGACGAGAATGCAGGAGTTCAGGGCGACCGGCACGAAGGGAAAGAGGAAACCCCAGCCGGCGACGACAGGGCCGCCGAGCACGGCGGTCAGCGCTGCGGCGCCTCCCGGCGGATGCAGGCAGCGCGTGAAAGACATGGCGCCGATGGCAAGCGACACTCCGACGCCGGTCGCGATGATCGGATCGCGGATGAAATAGGCGGCAATGATACCCATCAGGGCGGAAATCGTATTGCCGCCGATGATCGACCACGGTTGCGCAAGCGGGCTGGCCGGCACCGCGAAAAGAAGCACCGCGGATGCCCCCATCGGCGCGACGATCAGGGGAAGATGCGGCCCCTGCCCGAACAGATAACCGCTGATGACGCCGGTAAGACCGATGGCCACCAAAGCGCCGAGACATGCGATCAACCGCTCGCGTAAGGTCGCACCCGCCAAAATCGGTGAAAACAGACGGAAGCGACGGAAGCGGCTCGGTCCCACCTTCGGGGAAACGGGATACTGCATGACAAGACCAATTTTGAGCGAGGATTATCTGGCGGACTGAAGGAAGATCTGAGAGCTAGTTTGTTGCCAGCCTGATATCTCTGCCTTTTGTCGCGCTCAGGACTTCGTGGAATGCATTGAATGCGCTGGGGCGATCATTCTTGCGATAGACCAGCAGCGTCTCGACAGGCCCGAGCTGGTGGGTCTGGACGGATGTCGGCCATGGCATGAGGTCGAGAACGGATCTCGGCATGATGCCGGCGGCGTTGCCGGCCGCAACGCTCGCCAGGATCGCATGGTAGGAGCCATGCTCGCTCGTCGGCAGGGCCCTCGATTTGCGCGCCCAGTGTTCGGCAATCCTGCGATAGGTGCAGCCGGGTTCCAAAGCGGCAAGCGCCCCGACACGGAGGTCGGCGGCGGATTTGATCGCCGGATGCCCGGAGGGCAGCACGATCAACAGGTCTTCGACAAAGACCGGCTCCATCTCCAGCGCCTTGAGCTCAGCATCGAACCCGACGTCCTCCTCGCGCATCGCCTTGGGCGGACGGGCAACCAGCGCACAATCCAGCGCATCGCTGACGACGGCGCAGGCGAGATCGCGGGATGCACCCATCGTCAGCTGAAGCGACACATCAGGCCACATCCGGTTGAATTGGGTCAGCGCCGCCGGCAGCCTGCTGGCGGCCGTGCTTTCCATCGTGCCGACGCGCAATGTTCCCGACGGAGCAAGAGGTCGCACGGCCTGGCGCGCTTCGAGCGCAAGCGCCATCAGCCGGTTGGCGTAGGCAAGGAACGTCTCACCCTCCCGCGTCAACGTCATCTTCTTGCCGTCACGGCTGAAGAGGGAAACGCCGAGATCCTCCTCCAACTGCTGGATGCGTGTCGTCACATTTGACGGCACCCGCCCGACGGCCTTGGCAGCCTTGGTCACGCTGCGATCGCTGACAACAGCGAGAAATATTTCGATCGACGAAAGGTCCAAAAAAGATCTCGTTTCCGGAATTAACGGGGAAGATAATTCTCTATATAAAAATCATTGTCGCAGCTCAAGTCGTATCACGATATAATCGTACGGCTGAAGCGAAGCCGTGAACGGCTGCCGAAAAAAGGATCGAGACGCCGCGTAAATAGCCATACAAGCCCGGACATCCCATCTGCCGGGCGCCATTTCGAGGCTTGCAGCTGGCACGGGGTTTGCATGTGCAATTCCATCTGCAGATCGATCGGCGCCGACCCCATGTTGCATATTGTCTTGACCTGTCTTCTTCTCAGCATCGCTTCCGGCCTGAGCATGCGGCGCTTTCTTCTGCCCTATTTCCCGGGCGGCGATCTCGCCGAGAAGTCTGCGCCCGTGACGATCGTCGCAAGCGCCGTCTTCCTGGCGACGCTCGCCTTCACCGTCTCCGATCAGGACCTCTGGGCGAAATCCGCCATCCTGCTGCTCGGCCTGTTCCTGGCGACCATGTTCGATGATGCCAGACCCAGACTGACGATCGCCTTGTCCGCCATCAGCCTGGCGGCCTATCTCGGCGTGCGTTCGATCAACTGAGCCCTATCGAACGCAAGCTATTTGGCCGTTCCGAAGCCTCTGTCGAGGTGCTGCATCCAGAGCCGAAAATCATTCGTGAGCAGCGCCACATCATACAGCCACTCCGCCCGCAAAAGCTCCCAGCGGCCTGCTTCTCCACTATCAAGCAAGGCATGAACCCTCTGCCTGAGATTTTCAAACGCCTCATCAGCGGGATAAGGCGCAGGGCGGTGCAATGCGGGATACAATCGGCTTGACATGAAGCTCACTCCTCAATAGTCGACACCGAAATATATCGTATTACGATATAATTTCAATAGATGCCAGCAAGGACTTTTAGCGGCCGACACAACGCCCCTAAACCGCTTGCAAGCCCCAAACGCTCCACGATATTACCCAAGAAAATTTTCACGCCACGCGGGAAAAACAATCTCTATTGAAGAATGATATTTCATTGTTATTCTCCAATGCGGAAACTCATCCAATGAGCGATGGCCATGGAGAGCAGACAGGCAGGCAAGATCTGGTCCGAATGGTATGCCTGGCATCCGGTCTTGCCGATCGATGACACCGTGTTTTGGCTCGAGACCGTATACCGGCGGAAATCCTCCGACGGCTTCTGGCAATACCGCTCGTTCCGGCCCGAATCCGAACGCGCACAGGCTCTGGTCTCCACGCCCATCTATCCCGGCGCTTGACCCCGCAGCGATGCGAAGATCCCGCTCAATCGATTCCGTCGATCCCGCGCCCTTCCTCGCCGAATTCAAACTTCGCCTGCCTGCGCATTTCTTTCGCCAGGTAGCAATGCGCCCTGCCGACAACGGATCGTTCGATAGAATTCACTGGTGATGCCGGCGCGAACACAACAATCGACCAAATCCCGACCGCTTTCGGCAAATAAAGCCTGACCGGCCCTCTACAGTCATGGCCGTACGGCGCAACACGCAGCCCGGTATCAGCACGGATCCCGACTGCGAAGCCTATCCGGCCAACCCGCGGTGCAAGAATGTGCTGATCAGCGTTGAGAGGACCTGCCATGAAGACCTACAAGATTGCCCTTCTGCCGGGAGACGGCATCGGCCGCGATGTAACTGAGGCAGCCAAGTCCGTGCTCGAAAAGGCGGGTGCGCGAAACGGATTTTCGCTGGCGACAACAAGCTATCCCTGGTCCTGCGACTACTATCTGGAGAACGGCAGCATGATGCCCGACAATGGCATCGAAACGCTGCGCTCCTTCGATGCCATTCTGCTCGGCGCCGTCGGATGGCCTCGGAAAGTGCCCGATTCCGTGTCTCTGCATGGACTTCTGCTGCCGATCCGCAAGGCTTTCGTGCAATATGCCAATATCCGCCCGCACCGGCTGCTGCCGGGTGTGCAAGGACCGCTGCGGTCGGAGAATTTCGACATCCTCTGCATTCGTGAAAATACCGAGGGCGAATATTCCGGCGCCGGCGGCCGCATCCACCAGGGAACCGACAGCGAGGTGGCTGTCGAGACCTCGATCTTCACCCGCAAGGGGGTCGAGCGCATCCTGCGTTTCGGCTTCGAACAAGCACGGGCGCGGCGCGGCAAGCTTGCCTCGGTGACGAAGTCGAACGCGCAGAAATACTCGATGGTGTTCTGGGACGAGATCACCCAGCAGCTTTCCACGGAATACCCCGATGTCGAGGTGACCAGCTACCATATCGACGCCATGGCTGCCCGGATGGTCATGGCGCCGGAGAGCCTCGACGTGGTCGTCGCCTCCAACCTGTTCGGCGACATCCTGACCGATCTCGGCGCCGCCATCCAGGGCGGGCTCGGCTTTGCGGCCTCCGCCAATATCAATCCTGATCGCTCGGCGCCGTCCATGTTCGAGCCCGTCCACGGCTCGGCGCCGGATATCGCCCATCTCGGCATTGCCAACCCGATCGCCGCCATCTGGTCGGGCGCAATGATGCTGGAGCACCTGGGGGAACCGGCTGCCGCCGGAAAGGTGATGGCCGCAATCGAGGCAACGACGGCACGCGGCATCGGCTCAATTCCTGGCAAGGACAAGACAGACGCGATCACCTCGTCAGTGCTTTCGGCGCTCGACTAAAGCCTGGACCGCCAAGCGACAGTTTCAATCATCGTCGTGATGGTGATGCGATGGAAGGTCGAGGCCGAACGTGTTGACGAGATCGGCCACCTGTCCCGGGCTGAGGTAACGGGGATTGAGGTTGCGCAGCAGCAGATAGAGTTTTGCCGTTTCCTCCAGCTCCTCGGTGGCAAAGACCGCCGCCTCCAGGGTGTCGCCGGCGACAACAGGTCCGTGGTTGGCCAGAAGCACCGATGAATACTTGCCTGCCAGCCCGCGGATGGCGTCGGCCACCGCCGGGTCGCCGGGACGATAATACGGCACCAGTGCGGTTTCGCCGGCGCGCATGAGATAATAGGGCGTCATCGGAGGCAGGGCAGCGCGGGGATCGATCTCCGGCAGCATGGTCAGCGCCACCGCGTGAGTGGAATGAAGATGGACGATGGCGCGGGCGCTGCCGCGTGTGTCGTAGAGGGCGGTATGCAGCGGAATTTCCTTGGTCGGCTTGTCGCCGGACAACAGCCGACCTTCGGCATCGAGCCTGGAGATCTGCGCCGGATCGAGAAACCCGAGCGAGGCATTGGTCGGCGTCACCAGCCAGCCGCCATCATCGAGCCGTAACGATATGTTGCCCGACGAACCGGGCGTCAGCCCGCGCTCGAACAGCGAGCGGCCGTATCGGCAGATTTCTTCACGCTGGCGCGCGTCGGACATGACATTTCCTCCAAAATTACGCGGTTGCGCCTTCGATGAGCTCGAAACCGAGATCGACGGCCTGGGGCGGCGCGTTGGCGACGACCATCTGCGCGGCGATTTGCCCGGTCGCCACGCGCGGCGTTCGGATGGTTGACAAGGGCTGCGGCATTGCCCGGCCGATATCGAGGCCATTATAGCCGAAAATAGCGAGCTTCGAGGGGATAGCGATCCCCTCAGCCAGACAGTGGAAATAGCCGCCCAGCGCCATATCGTCGTTGGAGAAATAAACCGCATCGAGATCCGGCGTCCGGGCAAGTAGCCGCTCCAGCCCCAGCCTGCCGTTTTCCACGGACGACGCGCCGGCGAGAATTTCACGGGCCACGAGGGGCGCGCCACCAACTTCCAGCGTTTCGCAAAAGCTTGAAAACCGCTTGCCGGCGCGGGTATCACGGTTGAGATCGTGGCCGACATAGCCGATGCGGCGATAGCCCCGCTTGAGCAGGAAGGCGGCGCTCTCCCGCCCGGCCGCCCGGTTCGAGAAGCCGACCGCGATATCGAGCGCATCTCCGTCCAGATCAAGCAGTTCCACGACCCGGCACCCGCTGGCGCGCAGCATCTTCACTGTCCCGTCCGTATGTTCGTATCCGGCCAGCATGACCGCCGCCGGCCGCCAGGCGAGCATCGCGGCGGCGAGCACTTCCTCCTTGCCCGGATCATAATCGGTGACGGAGAACACCGCCTGGTAGCGGTTTTCCTCCAGAACGGCGCTGGCTCCGCGCAGCACATCGGGGAAGACGATGTTGGAGAGCGACGGAATGACGAAGGCAACGAGACGCGACCCGGTGGAGGCCAGCGTTCCCGCGATCCGGTTCGGCACATAGCCCAATCGCTCGACGGCAGCCATCACTCGCTCCCGCGTCTTGCCGGAAAACGAGCCGTGATTGCGCAGCACGCGCGATACCGTGCTCTCGCCGACGCCGGCCGCTTCCGCGACCTCGGCAAGCGTTACCGTCACCTGCTGTTTGAGTTCCATGGTCACGTTGGAAAATCCAGCTTTCAAGTGGCTGCTCGTTCTGTCCGTTCGCCTACCTGCTGCCACTATTTTCACTGCTCTGACCAAGAAGCAATGTTTTTTTGGCAGCGCTACCAACTTGCCATTGGCAGCGCTGCCAAAATAGATTAAAGAATATGGCAGCGCTGCCACAAAGCGGGTATGGCCCCCTCGCAGCGGTGCGGACCTTTCCTCGCAAGACGGAGCACATCCTCATGGCATCATTTGCAGAAAACTCGGGCTCCGCCATTGTCTCGGCCGTCATCGGCCTTGGCTCCATGGGGCTTGGAATGGCTCGGTCGATGAAGCGCGCCGGTATCGACGTCATCGGATATGACATCACGCCGGCGGCTGTCGACCGCTTCATCGCCGATGGTGGACGTGGCGCGGCAACCCCCGCCGATGCGGCGAAGGAAGCCGATATTGTCGTTTCCGTCGTCGTCAACGGCGCGCAGACCGAAGCCGTGCTGTTCGGACCCGATGGCGTCGCCCACAAGATGAAGCCCGGCGCCGTGTTCATCTCGTCGGCAACCATGGACCCCGCCGTTGCACGCGACCTGGCACAAAGGGTGGAGGCTCTCGGCCTGCATTATCTCGACGCGCCGATTTCGGGCGGCGCCGCCAAGGCGGCGCGTGGCGAACTGACGATCATGGCGTCCGGCTCCAGCCAGGCCTTCGACAGGGCGCGCCCGGGTCTCGACGCCATGGCCGGCAAGGTCTACGAACTCGGGGACGCGGCCGGAACCGGCGCTGCCTTCAAAATGATCAACCAGCTTCTCGCCGGCGTGCATATCGCGGCCGCCTGCGAGGCGATAACCTTTGCCGCCAAGCAGGGCCTCGATCTCGACAAGGTGTTCGAGGTGATCACGGCTTCGGCTGGCAATTCGTGGATGTTCGAAAACCGCGTGCCGCATGTGCTGGCCGGAGACTACACGCCGCTCAGCAGCATCGAGATTTTCGTCAAGGATCTCGGCATCGTCCAGGACATGGCCCGCTCCGAGCGGTATCCGGTGCCCCTCGCAGCGGCGGCGCTGCAAATGTATCTGGCCGCCGCCGGCGCCGGCATGGGCCGTGATGATGATTCCTCGCTCGCCCGGCTCTACGCAAAACTTTCCGGCGCTGAATTGCCGGGTTCCGGCAAAGAACCGCAGAAGCTGTAAAAAGGAAACGCCAAAATGCCGGTTTTCGCCGCCAACCTGACGATGATGTTCAACGAATGGGCGTTCCTCGATCGCTTCGACGCCGCAGCCGATGCCGGCTTTTCTGCCGTCGAATATCTCTTTCCCTACGAAGCGGCACCCGAGGCGATCGCCGAACGGCTGACCCGCAACAATCTGCAGCAGGCCTTGTTCAACCTGCCGCCGGGCGACTGGGCGGCAGGTGAGCGCGGCATCGCGGCTCTTCCCGGACGCTTCGATGCGCTGAAAGCGGATGTCGAGAAGGCACTGGACTATGCGGCGGCGACGGGCGTCAGGCGATTGCACCTGATGGCAGGCATTGCCAACCGTCACGACGAAGACGCCTCCTCCCGTTACCGGCGCTCGGTCACTTATACGGCCGAGCGGCTTGCGGAAAAGGGCCTCGATCTTCTGCTCGAGCCGATCAACGGGCGGAACATGCCGGGATATTTCCTCAATGATTTCGGCGCCGCCGAAAAACTGATTGCCGAATCCGGCCTGGCGAACCTGAAGCTCCAGTTCGATATCTATCACCGGCAGATCATCCATGGCGACGTCGTCATGGCATTGCGGCGCCTGCTGCCGATCACCGGCCATATCCAGATTGCCAGTGTGCCGTCACGCAATGAGCCGGACGGCGAGGAGCTGAACTATCCCTATCTGTTCGGCGAAATCGATCGCCTGGGTTACGACGGTTTCATCGGCTGCGAATATATCCCGCGCGGCCAGACACTGGACGGCCTTGGCTGGTTCAAACCTTTTGCACGGAGCTAGATGATGGCTATTTTGCTCGGATCAATCGCCGACGACTATACGGGCGCCTCAGACCTCGCCAACACGCTGACGAAGAACGGTCTGCGCACGGTGCAGACGGTCGGCATCCCCAACCCGGGGCTCACGCTGCCGGATGTCGACGCCGTGGTCGTTTCCCTGAAGATCCGCTCCGTCCCGGCTTCGGAGGCCGTCACGGCCGCCACCAGCGCCGAGCGATGGCTGCGCCAGAGCGGCGCGGGCCATGTGCTCTACAAGATCTGCTCGACCTTCGATTCCACCGATGCCGGCAATATCGGACCGGTCACCGAGGCATTGCGCGATGCCGCCGGCGGCGGCGTCGTGCTAGTAACGCCAGCCTTCCCGGAAACGGGTCGGACCGTCTATCTCGGTCACCTCTTTGTCGGCGGACAGCCGTTGAACGAAAGCCCGCTCAAGGACCACCCCCTCAATCCGATGCACGACGCCAATCTGGTGCGGGTTCTCGCCAGGCAATCGAATGGCGCTATAGGGCTGATCGATCTCACGGCCATCGCCGCCGGACCCGCCACCGTCAAGGCGAGGCTCGAGGCACTGCGGGCGGCAGGCATCACCGCTGCCATCGCCGACGCGATTTTCGAGCGGGATCTTGAAACGCTCGGCGCGGTCGCACTCGAAACTCCGGTGTCCACCGGCGCCTCCGGGCTCGGCCTCGGCCTTGCCCGCGCGCTCGTCCACTCCGGTCGGGTATCGTCCGACGGAGCTGCGCCGGCGGTTATCCGGCCGGTGGGCGGGTTTTCCGCGGTCATCGCCGGCAGTTGTTCCGCAGCAACGCTACGCCAGCTCGACGCCGCCGAGCGTTCGATGTCCGTCCTGCGTCTCGACCCAGAAAAACTGCTTGCCGGTCCGGACGAGATCGCCGCGGCGATTTCCTGGGCGGGAGACCGCATCGCCGCCGGCCCAGTCGTGGTCGCCGCCAGCGCCGCGCCCGAAACCGTGGCCCGTCTGCAATCCCTTTATGGACGGGAGGCAGCCGGCCATGCGATCGAGACCGCAACGTCGATCATCGCCGCCGAACTGGTGGAAAAAGGCGTGCGGCGGCTCGTGGTCGCAGGCGGAGAAACCTCGGGGGCGGCGGTCGACAAGCTTGCCATTCCGGCATTTCTGATCGGACCGGAGATTGCGCCCGGCGTGCCGGTCCTGCGCACAGTCGGCAATGCCCAGGGCGACATGCTTCTGGCGTTGAAGTCAGGAAACTTCGGAGGCGAGGATTTCTTTGCGGCAGCGCTGGCGATGATGAACTGACGTGTTCAGCATCGCCAGGTGCCGGCTTGGGTACCGATGGTCGGGAAGCCTCTCGGCCATTCTGAAATATCCAAGGATAGCCTGAAGCCGATCAGTTCATCTCGATCGACTATCGCCGCTCATCGGCGATTGGCGCGGGCCGCTCGCCGTGCCGCTTCCGCGTCCCCTTCAACCGGCGTCAGAAGCCGCCGCGCCGCAAGCAGCCTCCGAAACCCCGAAACTTTACGAAAACGGCGTCGGGGCCGGTGCGCGGCATATTCGATTGGGCCTGCAATTACCGCGTTATCCCCTCGCATCCCCGGCGTTCATGGGAGCCCTGTCGCCCGCCGCACCGAAACGGCGAGCGTCGTTCGGGAAGGCGCTTCACGCCGACAGAGGCTCCGGCGGACCAGGATGCGAGCGGGCGAAGCAAGCCCCGAGAATATCGCGAAACGGCCAGATTCAGTATTTTGTGCCGCCATATCGCGCCTTTCAGGAGAATCCGGCGCAAGGCCGGTGACACACTACAATCAGTGAACGGCTCGTGTCCCGGCAGATGCGGGGCCTTCCACACAAGAGCGGGGCAAAAGATCCCGCCATAGGGAACAGAATATTCTTCTTTGAGAAACCGCGCTCCCGCCAGAGCCGAACACTGGGGAATTCACGTGAGCAAGAGCCTTCCGGAATTCAAATACATGACATTCGACGTCGTCGGTACGCTCATAGACTTCGAGGGCGGCCTGAAGGCCTGTTTTGCCGAGATCGCGGCCGAGACGGGACGCACGGTTGACGGCGAGCAGGCGCTCAGCCTCTACCGCGCAGCCCGCTACTCCGAGGATGCCGATCTTTTTCCCGACGACCTCGTGCGCGTCTACCTGGCGATCGCGCCGGAACTCGGCCTGCCCGCCGATCAAAAATATGGCGAACGGCTGCGGGACTCGGCGAAGAGCTGGAAGGGCTTTTCGGACAGCGCCGCAGCGTTGGCCAAACTTGCGAAGGATTACCGCCTCGTTGCGATGACCAATGCCCGCCGCTGGGCATTCGATTTGTTCGAGAAGGAACTCGGCAATCCCTTTTATGCCGCCTTCACGGCCGACGATACAGGCACTGAAAAACCCGATCCCGCATTCTTCGAGAAGGTCTTCGCCTACATTGCCGCAGAAGGTCATTCGAAGGACGACATCCTGCATGTCGCCCAGAGCCAGTACCACGATATCGGAATTTCCAGGCAACTGGGGCTCGCCAATTGCTGGATCGAGCGGCGCCATGCCCAAAAGGGTTACGGCGGCACGATCGAGCCGGCCGAGTTCACCGAACCCGATTACCATTTTACGTCCATGGCTGGCCTCGCCGATGCGGTGGCCGCCGCCCGCGCCTGACTTAACCGGATCGGGCCCCGCCCGCAGCAGGGCAGCCCGCCACACAAGAAAAGGGGAATGAGATGAACGACAAGATCACCAACTGGACCAGGTCCGACGACACCATGATCGAGACGGCCATCCGTCGCGGCGCGACCCGCCGCGAGTTGCTGCATATGATGCTGGCGGGCGGCGTCGCCATGTCCGCCGGCGGGTTCGTTCTTGGCCGCGCCGGAAAGGCGCTTGCCGCCTCACCCGTTGCGGGCGGCGCGCTCAAGGCAGCCGGCTGGTCGTCCTCCACGGCAGATACGCTCGACCCCGCCAAGGCGTCGCTCTCCACCGACTACGTCCGGTGCTGCTCCTTCTATAACCGTCTTACCATCCTCGACCAGAGCGGCAAGCCGCAGATGGAGCTTGCCGATGCGATCGAGTCCAAGGATGCGAAAACCTGGACGGTGAAGCTGAAAAGCGGCGTCACCTTCCACGACGGCAAGCCGCTGACCGCCGACGACGTGGTGTTCTCTCTGAAGCGCCATCTCGACCCCGCCGTCGGCTCGAAGGTCGCCAAGATCGCCGCCCAGATGACCGGCTTCAAGGCGGTCGACAAACAGACCGTCGAGATCACCCTCGCCGATGCAAACGCGGACTTGCCGACCATCCTGGCTCTGCACCACTTCATGATCGTTGCCGACGGCACGACCGACTTTTCAAAGGCGAATGGCACCGGCGCTTTCGTCAAGGAGGTCTTCGAGCCCGGCGTACGCTCGGTCGGGATCAAGAACAAGAACTACTGGAAATCCGGCCCGAACGTCGATTCTTTCGAGTATTTCGCCATCAGCGACGACAATGCCCGCGTCAACGCGCTGCTTTCGGGCGATATCCATCTTGCCGCCACGATCAATCCGCGTTCCATGCGCCTTGTCGAGACACAAGGCGACGCGTTCACATTGTCGAAGTCGACCTCCGGCAGCTATACAAACCTCAACATGCGGCTGGATATGGCGCCCGGCAACAAGCGGGACTTTATCGAGGGCATGAAATATCTCGTCAATCGCGAACAGATCGTCAAGTCGGCGCTGCGCGGTCTCGGCGAGGTCGGCAACGACCAACCCATTTCACCGGCGAACTTCTATCATGACGCCGGCCTGAAAGCGCGGGAATTCGATCCCGATAAGGCGAAGTTCCACTTCGATAAGGCGGGCGTCCTCGGCCAATCCATTCCGATCATCGCTTCCGATGCGGCGAACTCGTCGATCGACATGGCCATGATCATCCAGGCTGCCGGCGCTGAAATCGGCATGAAGCTCGATGTTCAGCGCGTGCCGTCCGATGGATACTGGGACAACTACTGGCTCAAGGCGCCGATTCACTTTGGCAATATCAACCCACGGCCAACCCCTGATATCCTGTTTTCCCTGCTCTACGCCTCGGATGCCCCGTGGAACGAAAGCCACTACAAGTCGGAGAAGTTCGACAAGATGCTGATCGAGGCTCGCGGTTCGCTCGACCAGGAGAAGCGTAAGGCGATGTACAACGAGATGCAGGCTATGGTCGCCCAGGAAGCCGGCACCATCATTCCAGCCTATATATCGAATGTCGATGCCACCACGGCAAAGCTCAAGGGTTTGCAACCCAGCCCGCTTGGCGGCCAGATGGGATACGCCTTTGCCGAATATGTCTGGCTCGAAGCCTGATAAAGCCCGGGGGCCGCGGCCGCAGCCGCGCCCCCGGTTCCTCCATTTGTGTTGGTAAAACTCAATTCGAACGCCAAAAGGGAGCCGCGCGTGAACAACCAGGTCCTATCCCTTGTGCTGAGCAGATTGCTCATCGCCCTGATCACCCTGGTGATCGTCTCCTTCGCCGTGTTCTTCGCGACAACGCTTTTGCCGGGAGACACGGCGACGATCCTGCTTGGCCAGGCGGCGACGCCAGAAGCCGTCGAAGGTCTCCGCAAGGCCATGCATCTCGACGAGCCGGCGTTGTTTCGTTTCCTGCGCTGGTCTGTCGGACTGCTGCAGGGCGACCTTGGCACGTCCTATGCCAACCAGATGCCGATCGTCGACCTCATTGCCGGCCGCTTCGTCAACACGCTGAAACTCGCCGGCGTCACCGCGCTGTTCTCCGTGCCGATTGCACTGACGCTCGGGATCACCGCGGCGATGCTGCGCGGCACGCTCTACGACCGGATCGTCACGGTGATCACCATCGGCGTCATCTCTGTGCCGGAGTTCATGGTCGCAACCTCGGCTGCGCTGATCTTCGCGGTCTATCTGAAATGGCTGCCGGCGCTGTCTTTCGCCAACGAGGTCCACAGTCTCAGCGATTTGCTCCGCGTCTATGCGATGCCGGTCATCACCCTCACCTTCGTCGTCTCGGCTCAGATGATCCGCATGACGCGCGCGGCTGTTATCGAGACGCTGAACACGCCCTATGTCGAAATGGCCTTGCTCAAGGGAGCCTCCCGGCCGCGCATCGTCTTTCGCCATGCGCTGCCCAATGCGCTCGGCCCGATCGTCAATGCCGTTGCACTTTCACTGTCCTACCTGCTTGGAGGGGTCATCATCGTCGAGACCATCTTCAACTATCCTGGTATCGCCAAGCTGATGCTGGATGCCGTCGCCACGCGCGACCTGCCGCTGATCCAGAGCTGCGCGATGATCTTCTGCCTAGGCTATCTGCTGCTGATCACCATCGCCGACATTATCGCCATCCTTTCCAATCCGAGGCTCCGATGACCATGACCAGTTCCGTAACCACGTCCGGCCGTCCGTCCGGAACACGGTTTGGCTATCGCTTCAACATCGTCGGAGCGATCGGCCTTATCGTCATCCTTTCGTGGGCGCTCATCGCGATCATCGCGCCACTGATCATCCCCTACCCTGTCGGCGAGATCGTCGATCTCGACTATTTCGGCCCGATGAGCCGGGAACTGTGGTTCGGCTCCGATTATCTCGGCCGCGACATGCTCTCGCGGATTCTGATGGGCGCGCGGTACACGGTCGGCATCTCGCTGGCGGCGGTGACGATCGCCTGCTTCAGCGGCGTCGTGCTCGGCATGATCGCAGCGGTCGCCGGCGGCTGGCTGGACACGATCCTCAGCCGCTTCCTCGACGCCCTCAATTCCATCCCGAGCAAGCTGTTCGGCCTGGTGATTGTCGCCGCAGTCGGCTCTTCGGTCCCGGTTCTGGTCTTGACGCTGTCGGTGATCTACATCCCCGGCGCCTACCGCTTCGCTCGGGCGCTCGCCGTCAACATCAATGCGATGGATTTCATCACGGTCGCGCGCATCCGCGGCGAAAATACCCTCTATCTCATCCGCTCGGAAATCCTGCCCAACATCGTCGGGCCGGTGCTCGCGGACCTTGGAATCCGCTTTGTCTTCATCGTTCTGCTCCTTTCCGGGCTTTCCTTCCTCGGCCTCGGCGTTCAGCCGCCCTATGCCGACTGGGGTGCGCTGGTGCGCGAGAATATCGGCGGGCTGCCGTTCGGCGCACCGGCGGTGATGTTTCCCTCGCTTGCCATCGCCAGCCTTACGATCAGCGTCAATCTGCTGATAGACAACCTGCCGCAGAAAATCCGCGACCGGAGCGTGTCATGAGCAATTTCATTGAAATCCGTGACCTGAAGGTCGAGGCCACCACCGATTCCGGCCGGCGCGTCGAGATCATCAAGGGTGTCAGCCTCGACATTGCCGAGGGCGAGATCGTCGCGCTGATCGGCGAGAGCGGCTCCGGCAAGACAACCATTGCCCTGACCCTGATGGGCCATACCCGTCCGGGCTGCCGCATCTCCGGCGGCAGTGTTTCGGTCGGCGGCAAGGATATGGTCACGCTCAGCGAGAAGCAGCGCGCCAAGGTGCGCGGCACCGAAGTCGCCTATGTCCCGCAATCTGCTGCCGCCGCCTTCAACCCGGCCAAAACGATCATGGATCAGGTGATCGAAGTCACCCGTATTCATCAGCTGATGTCGCCAGAGGATGCGCGTGCCCGGGCAGTGGAGCTCTTCCGGGCGCTGTCCCTGCCGGAGCCCGAGACGATCGGCAGCCGTTATCCGCACCAGGTTTCCGGAGGCCAGCTGCAGCGCCTGGCGGCGGCCATGGCGCTGATCGGCGACCCGACCCTCGTCATCTTCGACGAGCCGACGACGGCGCTCGACGTGACGACCCAGATCGAAGTGCTGCGCGCGTTCAAGTCGGTCATGAAGAAGGGCGGCATAGCGGGCGTCTATGTCTCGCACGACCTTGCTGTCGTCGCGCAGATCGCTGACCGCATTGTCGTGCTGAAAGGCGGGGAAACCCAGGAAACCGGGACCACCAATGAAATCCTCAACAACGCCAAGCATCCCTATACCAGAGAGCTTCTTGCAGCCTTTGAGCCGAAATCACGCGGCATAGCAGGCGCTATAGAAAACGCGACGGCCCCTCTCCTGAAGATCGAAGATCTCGTCGCGGGCTATGGACAGCGCCAGGCCGACGGCCTCCCCCTCGTCCGGGCGGTCGAACACGTGAGCCTGAAGGTGGAAAAAGGGCGTAACCTCGGCATCATCGGCGAATCCGGGTGCGGCAAGTCAACGCTCGCCCGCACCATCGCCGGCATCCTGCCGGCCGCAATCGGCAAAATCGTCTTCGACGGCACGGAACTCAGCCGCAGCGCTCGCGAGCGCTCGCGCGATCAGTTGCGCGAGATGCAGATCGTCTTCCAATATGCCGATACCGCTCTCAACCCGGCAAAATCGGTTGAGGACATCCTTGCCAGGCCCCTGGTTTTTTACCACCGCATGGATCGTCAGGCGCGAAAAACCCGGATCGATCAGCTGCTCGACATGGTTCGCCTGCCCCGCAGCCTGCGCCATCGCCGGCCGGGAGAGCTCTCAGGCGGGCAGAAACAGCGTGTCAACTTCGCCCGGGCGCTCGCCGCCGATCCGAAACTGATCCTCTGCGACGAGATTACCTCGGCTCTCGACACGGTGGTTGCCGCCGCGGTCATCGACCTGCTCAAGGAGTTGCAGCGCGAACTCGGCCTCTCCTACATCTTCATCAGCCACGACCTCTCAGTCGTGGAGGCGATCTGCGACGAGATCGTCGTGATGTATGGAGGCCGCAAGGTCGAGGAAATCACCCCCTCGACGGTGAAGGCGCCGACGCATCCCTATTCGCAGTTGCTCTTCTCCTCGGTGCCGACGCTCGATCCGGCCTGGCTCGACGGTCTCCAGCAGGATCCTGAACTGGTGCGAGCCTATTGCCGGCAATGAGGGTCGGCGTGGCGATCACTTTGTCCGGCAACGTTCCGCCTTGCGAGGCAGGGGGAAGCACGAATGGCTGCCGACCTCCTCGCAAGGCACAATCTTCTGCCGCCACCAGCTGATCTGCGGCAAAAGCGCCGCGCCAGGTCCGCTAGACTACCCCCTGAAACGGAGACCCTGACATGCCCGCACCGCTCGATCGCGTCGACACCACGCCAGAGCTGCCCACTGCCGCCGATGCGGTGGTGATCGGCGGCGGCATCGTCGGCGTTTTCGCAGCCTATTATCTGGCCCGGCGCGGATTGAAGGTGGCTCTTGTCGAGAAAGGCCTTATCGGCGCGGAACAATCGAGCCGCAACTGGGGCTGGTGCCGGCAGCAGAACCGCGACGCCCGCGAACTGCCGATGTCGACGAAGAGCCTCGATCTGTGGGAGCGCTTCGCCGCGGAGACCGGGGAGGATACCGGTTTTCGCCGCTGCGGCCTCTTCTATCTCAGCAATAGCGACGAAGAACTGGCCGGCTGGGCACGCTGGCGGGATTTCGCGCGTTCGGTCGGCGTCACGACGTATATGCTGAGCGGCGCAGAGGCCACCGAACGCGGGCGCGCCACCGGCGCCTCGTGGAAGGGCGGAGTGTTTTCGCCGACCGACGGCACCGCCGATCCGTCACGCGCCGCACCGGCCGTCGCGCGGGCGATCCTGAAGCTCGGCGGCACGGTGCATCAATCCTGCGCGGCCCGCGGCATCGACATCGAAGGCGGCAGGCTCGCCGGCGTCGTCACCGAGCACGGTACGATCAGGACAAAAATTGCCATCATGGCCGGCGGCGCCTGGGCCTCCTCCTTCTGCCGCCAGCTCGGCATTCGATTTCCGCAGGCATCGATCCGTTCGTCGATCCTTGCCGTTTCGCCCGGAGCAAGCGGCCTGCCGGACGCACTCCACACATCTGCGGTCTCCGCTACACGTCGCAGCGATGGTGGCTATACGCTGGCAATCAGCGGTCGCGGCCGCGTCGATCCGACGCCGCAGCAGTTGCGCTTCGCCCGCCAGTTCCTGCCGATGTTTGCCCGGCGCTGGCGGAGCTTAGCGCCCGGCGGTCTGGAGGGATTTCGATCCGGCCATGAATCGCTGGCCCGCTGGCGTCTAGACCGGCCGACCCCAATGGAGCGCATGCGCATCCTCGACCCGACCGTCGATAAGGCCACCATTGCCCTAACCCATGCGAGGGCACTCGAGCTTCTGCCCGCCTTGAAGAAAACCAGCATCGCCGCGGCTTGGGCGGGCTATATCGACAGCACTCCGGACGGCGTGCCGGGGATTGGCGAGATCGCCACTCTCCCAGGTTTTATCCTTGCTGCGGGCTTCAGCGGCCACGGCTTCGGCATCGGACCGGGCGCCGGTCATTTGATTGCCGATATCGCCACAGGCGATGAGCCGATTGTCGATCCACGGCCCTATCACCCAGACCGCTTCGGCAAATCCGCCTGGGGCAAGGTGGCCGACTTTTGATTTCGGCGCGGCCGGAGGAACATTTCATGAAAAACGCCCGCAAATTCTATATCGGCGGTGAGTGGGTCGATCCCGAAAGGCTGAGAGAGCTTGAGGTGATCGATCCATCGACCGAGCAATCCATCGGAACGATAGCGATCGGCGATACCGCCGATGTAGAGCGGGCGATCAAAGCCGCCCGGGCGGCCTTTACGACTTTTTCACAGACGACGAAGGCGGAGCGCAGGGCGCTGCTCGAGCGAATTCTGATGATCCTGAAGCGCCGCCAGCGGGAGATCGGCGACATCATCTCCCGCGAAATGGGAGCCCCGCGCGCCATGGCACGGGCGGAACAGGCGGGACTGGGGGCGGCGCATTTCGAAGAGACAATCCGGGCGTTCGATGCATTCGACTTCGAATATATGCAGGGCTCGACTCGGATCATTCACGAACCGATCGGCGTCGTGAGCATGATCACGCCATGGAACTGGCCGATCAACCAGATTGCCTGCAAGGTGGCTCCGGCGCTGGCGACAGGCTGCACGATGGTGCTCAAACCGTCGGAGATCGCGCCCTTCAACGCTCTCCTCTTTGCTGAGATCATGCATGAGGCGGGTGTTCCGAAAGGGGTCTTCAACCTCGTTCAGGGCGACGGACCGACAGTCGGCGCGGCGCTCGCCGGCCATTCCGATGTCGATATGGTGTCTTTTACCGGGTCGACGCAGGCCGGGATCGCCGTCGCCCAGGCTGCGGCGCCGACGGTCAAGCGGGTGCATCAGGAACTCGGCGGAAAGTCGCCGAACATCCTATTGCGAAGCGCCGATCTGGGTGCGGCGGTCGCAGCCGGCCTGCGCCGGTGCTTCGCCAATTCCGGGCAATCGTGCAATGCGCCGACCCGGATGCTGGTGCCGGCCGAGCGCATGGATGAAGCGAGCGCCATTGCGGCGACGGCGGCGGCATCGCTGACGGTCGGGCCGCCTGACGACCCGGGCACTGATCTGGGTCCGGTGGCGAGCGCTGCCCAGTTCGCCAAGATCCAGGCGCTGATTGAGAAAGGCATTGCCGAGGGCGCCGAGTTGGTGGCCGGCGGTCGCGGGCGCCCGTCGCATCTGAACGCCGGCTATTACGTGCGTCCGACAGTATTTGCGTGCGTGAAGAATTCGATGACCATCGCACGGGAGGAGATTTTTGGTCCCGTACTGTCGATCATCGGCTACGACACCGAGGACGATGCTATGGCGATTGCCAACGACACACCTTACGGTCTTGCCGCCTATATCCAAGGCGATCCGCAGGAGGCGCGGACGCTCGCCCGTCGGCTTCGCACCGGCATCGTGCGCCTCAATCAATCTGCATGGGATGGCGCGGCTCCCTTCGGCGGCTACAAGCAGTCCGGCAACGGCCGCGAATACGGGAAGTTCGGATTGCAGGAATTCACCGAGATCAAGGGCATTGTCGGGCACGCCGATTAAGGCATGTCCTAACGCGCCTGTCGCCTCAAAAAGCCGGAAACAGCACTTGTTCCAGAGGCCACGGACATCCGCGGGCTGCTGGCATGCGATGCCCTGCGGTCGTGCTGGGGGATGGGCTCGCCATCACGAGCGGCGTTGTTCACCTCGTCGATCCCCTTATACCGCGTGGTCGTGGCAGTCGCGATGACCTGCACCACCCGTTGATCGAGGTGAGGTGCGCCATGACTGAGGAAATTGCCTGGCCGTTCTCCCTACCAACCTGAGCACCGCGACTTGATCTCGCGCGCAGCCCGACGCAGCACTGCGCGAACTCGCGCCCCTCCTGCGCGACAATATTCGATGCAAAATACGGAGAATCCGCTGCAACCAGTGCATTCTGCCGTGCCCCCTCCCCGATACTGCCAGCTATCATTCACGTCGAGGCCGCCATGTCCCCTTTGATCCACACCATCAGCAGCGATGAAACTCTACCCAAATCATCAGATGTCGTCGTGATCGGTGGCGGGATTGTTGGCGCCAGCGCAGCCTATTTCTTGGCACGTCGCGGCCTCTCAGTGACGCTTATCGAAAAGGGTTATGTCGGCTGCGAACAGTCGAGCCGGAACTGGGGCTGGTGCCGTCAACAGAACCGGGATGAGCGTGAGCTACCGCTTGCCAATCTGGCGCTGCGGCTATGGGAAGAGCTGACCACAGAGATCGGGCATGACCTTGGCTTTCGCCGTTGCGGGCTCCTTTATGCCACTGCTGATCCCAAGCAGCTCGCTGAATGGGACCGTTGGCGCGAGGTTGCCCGACGGTTTGACGTCAATACGCGAATGCTTACCGCCAGCGAGGCCGCTGCCGCCGTTCCAGCGGCCGGCGGCCGCAAATGGCTGGGCGGCGTCCACGCGGCCGACGACGGCAAGGCCGAGCCCTGGCTCGCCGCTCCTCGGATAGCCGAGGGGGCGCGCAAACATGGCGCGACCATTCATCAGAACTGCGCGGCGCGCGGCCTGGATATCACCAATGGTCAAGTGAGCGGCGTCGTCACCGAGAAGGGCCTTATCCGCACCAGCCGGGTACTATGTGCCGCCGGTGCCTGGGCTTCTGCTTTTCTGCGCATGCATGCGGTTTCCCTGCCGCAGGCCAGTGTCCGTCAGACCGCACTGCGGACCGGCCCTGCACCGGATTTTGGCGGAGCAATCTATACGTCCGACTGTGCCCTGACGCGCCGGACCGATGGCAGCTACACGATAGCCGTCAGCGGCAGGGCGACGCTCGAGCTCACGCCGCAGAGCATTCGCTATGCTCGCCCGTTTCTGCCGATGTTCATCAAACGGCGGAAGGCCGTCGAGATCGGCATAGGCCGCTCGTTTTTCCAAGGTCCGGAAGCACTCGGTCGCTGGCATCTTGACAGGCCGACCCCCTTCGAACGCATTCGCGTACTCGATCCTGCTCCGGACATTCGGACGACGGCAACCATAATGGCGCGGATAAAAGCCCTGCTGCCCGCCGTCGCCGATGCCGGCGTCGTGTCTGCTTGGGGCGGATATGTCGACTCCACCCCGGATGCCATACCCGCGATTTCTCCGGTGGGCAGCATCGACGGCGTGTTCGTCGCCGCAGGTTGTTCCGGACACGGCTTCGGCGCCGGCCCTGGCATAGGCCATCTGGCAGCGGATTTGGTCGCCGGCGACAGGGCAATCGTCGATCCGACCCCATTCCGCCTGTCGCGCTTCGCGGACAAATCGAAAATTGAAGTTGGCGCGATCTGATGCGATGTAGCCGAGCGGCGTTGGATGATCCGCGATGTTCCTAGCTGCCGCGGATCCTTCAAATCACGGATCACGATGTCGGCCGATTCCCCCGCAACTCGATGGAAATCACATGTCGATTCAATCTACGAGCGCTTCCGCCAGAAAGCTGGCGTTCATCCATACAGTTTCAGGCCTTGTTTCCGAATTCGGGGCCCTCGCTACAGAACATTTGCCCGACTGGAAGCCGTTCGCGATCCTCGACGAGAGCCTACTGAGAAGCACCATTGAGCGCGGATCGCTATCCCATCTGACGAAACGAAGGCTCGCTACCTACGTATGGTCGGCAGTCGACGCCGGGGCAGATGCGATTGTCGTCACATGCTCAACGCTTGGACCGGCGGTCGATGCAATTGCACCGCTTTGCCCTGTGCCGCTGTTCCGTATTGACGAAGGCATGGCCAAAGCCGCTGTCGAGCATGGTAACCGCATCGGCGTCCTGGCGACATTATCCACGACACTGGTGCCGACGGTGGATCTGCTGAAGCGCCAGGCATGCGAGGCGGGCAAAAATGTAGTGATCGACGAGGTGCTTGTTCAGGGAGCGTTTCAATTCCTCCCCGACGGGAACGTCGAAGCGCATGACGCGCAAATCCGCCAAGCGCTTGAAGAGCTGTCGCAGAAGGTCGATGTGATCGTTTTTGCGCAGGCTTCGATGGCTCGTGCAGTAAAGGGCATGGACCACAGTCTTCCAGTTCTAACAAGCCCGGTCCTTGGGATCGAAAACGTGAAACGGCGTTTGGGGCAGCGAAAGGACCAGGTGCGGTCGAGGGCAACATGACACCTCGACCGGTCAGGGTCGACGACGCTTGATCACCATTGGGAAGCTCTCCGAACGAACCCCGTCAGGAGCCCACGGCCATCCGCAGGATGCTGGCAGGCGAAGTCCTGCGGCCGTCGGCAGTTTGAAAGTGGGAAATTCTTTCGTTCAATAGTTCCACCTGCTGCCGAAGCCGGTGAATTTCCGCGGTGTTTTCCTCCACCATGGCGGCATTGTGCTGGGTGATGTGCTCGACGTCGCGAACGGCGTTGTTCACCTCGTCGATGCCCTTGTACTGCGTTGTCGTGGCGGACGAGATGACCTGCACCAGCCCGTTGATCGAGGTGAAGTGCTCCATGATCGCCGAAAGCGCCTCACCGGTCTCCTCGACGAGCTTGACGCCCGTGCCGACCTGCGATGCGCTGTTGGAGATCAGCTCCTTGATCTCGCGGGCAGCCTTGGCGCAACGCTGGGCAAGCTCGCGAACCTCCTGAGCAACCACGGCAAAACCTCTGCCGGCCTCCCCTGCGCGCGCCGCTTCCACGCCCGCATTGAGGGCAAGAAGATTGGTCTGGAAGGCGATCTCGTCGATCACACCGATGATGCTGCTGACCTTTTCGGACGATCGGTTGATGGCGCCCATGGCGTCGACGGCCTTGGCGACGACGGCTGCGGAATGCTCGGCCTGGCGGTGCGCTTCGGCGACCGAACGCGACGTCTGGTTCGCATTTTCGGCCGTCGTCCGCACGCTGGCTGTGAGTTCGCCGAGCACGCGCGAACTGTCTTCGAGAGCCGCAGCCTGCTGCTCCGTTCGGCGAGCCAGGTCGTCGGCCGCGCCCGAAAGATTGGTGCTGCCCTCGGCGATCTCGTAGGTCGTGTTGCGAACCTCGGCGAGCGTCAGGCGCAACGCGTCGATGGCGTGATTGTAGGTGCGTGCCATCGCGACA
Organism: Rhizobium leguminosarum bv. trifolii WSM2297; assembly: GCF_000271845.1. The sequence continues at coordinate 1,875,659 of NZ_JH719393.1, forward strand.
TAATCTGCCGCCAGATCCTCGCTCATCTCTGCAGCGAGATTGCCGCTGGCGAGCTTGCCGAGCATGTCGGACAGCGCGTTCAAAGCCTCGCTCTGTTCCGCCTCGATGCGCGCCTGCTCGGCCGCGCGGCGGGCCTGCTCCCGTTCGTCCCGCGCCCTGTTTGTTTCGGCAAGCTCTTCCAGCCTGGTCTTCTCCAGCGCCTGGTCGCGGAAGACGGTCACCGATCGGATCATGTCGCCGATCTCGTCGCCGCGCTTGCCGTCGCCGATGGATATGTTCAGATCGCCGTCGGCAAGTCTCATCATCGTCTGGGTGATCCGCTTCAGCGGTGCGCGCAGGGTTTCGATCAGCATGAGACCGCCGATGATCGCAAGCACCGTGCCCGCAATCATTGCCGCAAGCGACATCGTCGCCGAACGCTGGCTGATTTCCTTGCCGCTCTCCTGCGCCGTGCTGACGAACTGTTCGAGCGTGTGGCTTGCGTCGGCCACAAGTGCGGTCGCCGCCTCCTTGTCCGCGCGCCACTGGTCGGCGATCGATATCAGAAGCGAACTGTCCTTTTCGATCGAGGCCAGCGACGGCTCGATCTTCTTGGCAAGATCCTGCAAGGCGGCGTTTTTTCCGCTCAAGGGTACGAGCTGGCCAGCGCTTTCGCGCAGCGCCTTGAGATCCGCGAGAACGGCATCCCGCGCCTCGGCGTCGACCCGCCTGTTCAATTCGCTTAAGTGCAGGCGCAGATCGTCAATCGATTTGAACGCGGTATTGACGATCGCCACCATCGAGCGAAACGTTGATATGCTTGCATCCATGCCGACGAAACGCTCGATCGCAGTATCCGCATTCCCTGAGGCAAGCTTCCCAAACTTCTCCTCGAAGCCCTGCAGGTCCTGGTCGACAGGCGCGTAGCCGTCGAGCGTCAGGTTGGCGCTGTCCTTCGCCATCGCGGCGAGCTTGTCCAATACCGGCTTCAGCGCGGCAATCTGGGTCTGGGCCTTGTCGGAGGCGAGTGCGGCGCTCCCGCCGACCTCCTTGACGAGCGGCGGCAGGAGACTGCCGAGAGCGCCGGCGATATCGGCGGGGGCAGTTGCCTGCGCCGTTGCCTTGCGCAACTTTGCAACGCGCTGCGCGAGATTCTTGTAGACGGAGGCATCGAGGAGCAACGCCCGGACGAAGGCCTCTTTTCCGTTCGCCTGATCCTGGAGAACGTCGAGCTGCTTGCGGGCGGTCTGGCTTTCCTTGAACAACTGGGTCACGGCATCGTCGATTGCCTGTTCGGTATTGGCGCGCTCCTGCGACACAGCCCAAAGCGTATCGGCGCCGCTCTGCATCTTAGCCCCGAGTTCGCGCACCACGGCGATCTGCTGTTTTTGGGCGGGATCGATCAGCATCGCGTCGAGCGTTGCGGCACCTTTCTCCTGATCGGAGATGCTGGCAACCAGCCGATCGCGCGTGGTAGCCGCCGGAAGATCGGTAAAGGCCGTCAGCGAAGAGCGCAGTTGCTGGAAACTGGAAAGGGCGTCGATCGTCTGCCGCGTCAGTGTCATCTGGCCTTTGAGCGTACCGGCGGTGAAATAGCCGAAAAGCCCGATGCCGGCGATGAGGACGATCAGCGGCACCACGAAAAAGAGCACCTTCGTCACGATCCGCATACGCTGCAGCAGTCGATCAATCAACGCCATAAGAACCCCGCCCCCCAGGAATGGTCACGCCTGATGGCGCGACGATAGCTGCAACTGCTAAAAAAATGGTCAATGGTGTCGAGTTCATTCAGAGCCATCGGAACCGTGACCGAGACACCGCATTTTCTGGATTCTCAGGTCTGCTGACAAAGGTCGCTATTTACTCAGCATCACGCCCGGCCTTGTACCGAGGATCTGCCGCCTTGTCGGTCGGTCGCAAATGCTCGAGACAAGCCCGAGCATGACGAAAAGAAGTTGGCAGCCTGGGTCATTGGCCCGGAGGGATCGTATCTTTGGCCTCGGCCTATCAATTAGCCGATCGCCATGAGGCTCGCATTGCCGCCGGCAGCCGCGGTGTTGATCGATGTCGACACCTCCTCCAGCAGCCAGTTCAGGCAATAGGCCTCGGGATCGCTCGCCAATTCTTCGCTCGTCGCGGCCTGGACCAGGAGAAGCGGACCCGGCAGAGCAGCAATCTTTCGATTGACGATCAGGACCCTGTCGCGATCCCCTTCGACCAGTGCGCCCGAGAATGGCCCGTCCTTTTCCCAATCCGACGTCCAGGAAACCCGGCTGGCAACAGCCGCCGGGAGATCCGCCAGGACTGATTTCGGCAGGGAGCCGGCGTCGACAACGACGTGGTTGCCCGTCGACAGTGCTGCGGCGATCTGGCGATAGAGCCCACTTTCGGTCTGCGGCACGGCAAGAATGCGGCCGCGGGGATGGAGCGCGTAGAGATTGAGTTCTCCGACGGGACCAACCAGTTCCCGTTCGAGCCCAAGCGCCGAACGGCTCGCATATCCGCGCGCCGCTTCCCCTTCGCCCGGCAAGCCCTTCTTGTCGAGCCAGACGATATAGTCGCGAAGGGCAAGATCGGTATGAACGGAATCCTGCTGCGGTGGCACCGGTGCGCGCTGCACCAGCCGGCCGATATAGAGCGGACCGCCGGCCTTCGGGCCGGTGCCCGACAGGCCGCGGCCACCGAAAGGCTGCACGCCGACGACGGCGCCGATGATGTTACGGTTGACGTAGAGGTTGCCGGCCTTGATGCGGCTCGTCACATGCGCGATCGTTTCGTCAAGCCGGGTGTGAAGCCCGAAGGTGAGGCCGTAGCCCGATGCGTTGATATCGTCGATCAGGCGATCGAGCCCGTTTCGCTTGAAGCGGACGACATGCAGGACCGGGCCGAAGATCTCCCGCGTCAGATCAGACAGGGCCTTGATCTCGATGATCGTCGGCGGGACGAAGGTGCCGGCTGTCGCAGTTTCGGGCAGCGGCAGTTGATCGACCTTGCGGCCCATACCGCGCATCTGCTCGATATGCTGGTCGATCTCCGCCTTGGCGCCGTCGTTGATGACGGGGCCGACATCGATGCTCAGCCGGTCGGTGCGGCCGATCGTCAGCTCGCGGAAGGCGCCCTTCAGCATGTTGAGGGTCCGGTCGGCGACATCGTCCTGCAGGCAGAGAACGCGGAGCGCCGAGCATCGCTGGCCGGCGCTGTCGAAAGCCGAGGCAATGACGTCGGCCACCACTTGTTCGGCCAAAGCCGAGGAGTCGACGATCATGCCGTTCTGGCCGCCGGTTTCGGCAATCAGCGGGATCGGCTTGCCGGTCGAAGACAGCCGTTCGGCGAGCTGCGCCTGGATCATCCGGGCAACTTCGGTCGAGCCGGTAAACATCACGCCGGCCGTTTCCGCGGCGCCCACCATGCCGGCGCCGAGGCGGCCGCTGCCAGGCACGAACTGCAGGGCGCCCACAGGCACGCCCGCCTCGTGGAGGATCTTGACACTCTCCGAGGCGATGATCGGCGTCACGCCGGCAGGCTTGGCAAGCACAGGATTGCCGGCCACGAGTGCTGCAGCAACCTGCCCGGTGAAGATCGCCAGCGGGAAATTCCACGGGCTGATGCAGACGATCGGGCCGAGCGGCGCATGCGACGGCCCGAGGGTCTTGCGCGCCTGTTCGGCGTAATAACGCAGGAAGTCGATTGCCTCACGCACCTCGCCGACGGCATTGGCGGCGGATTTGCCGGCCTCGCGCATGATGATGCCCATCAACGTCTTGATGCGGGCCTGCATGATGTCGCCCGCCCGCTCCAGGCAAGCCGCGCGCTCGGCCGGCGGTACGGCCGCCCATTGTGGCGCATATTCGGCCGCCATTGCAACGACGCGGGCGGCGTCCTCGACCTTCAGCTCGGTGACCGTGCCGACGACATCGCGGTGATCGGCGGGATTGAGGACGTCCCGTGTCACCCCATCCGTGGAGCCATCGGCAAGGATGGGAAGCGCATGCCACGGGTTGGCAGCTGAAGCGGCGAGCACCTGCGCCAGATCGGAGAGGGTCGCCTCGTTTGAGAGATCGAGACCATCGGAATTGGCGCGGGCGCTGCCATAAAGCGCCTTCGGCGCGGCGATCTGCGCGTGCGGGGCGCCGACCACCGGCATGGCGGCGACCGTTTCGGCGGGATCGGCGATCAGCGCCTCGACCGAGACGTTCGGATCGGAGATGCGGTGCACGAAGGAGGAATTGGCGCCGTTTTCCAGGAGACGCCGCACCAGATAGGCAAGCAGCGTCTCATGTGTCCCCACAGGCGCATAGATGCGGCAGGGCCGGTCAAGCTTTTCCTTGCCGACGACTTCGTCATAGAGCGGTTCGCCCATGCCGTGCAGGCACTGGAACTCGTATTTGCCGACGGCGAAATCGGGGCCGGCGAGATGATAGATCGTCGCCAGCGTCTGCGCGTTGTGGCTGGCAAACTGCGGGAAGACGGCATCGGGGGCGGCAAGCAGCTTGCGGGCGCAGGCGATGTAGGCGACGTCGGTATAGATCTTGCGGGTATAGACCGGATAGTCGTCGAGACCGTCGAGCTGGGCGCGTTTGATCTCCGCATCCCAATAGGCGCCCTTGACCAGACGCAGCATGATCCGGCGCCCGGACCGACGGGCGAGATCGATGATATAATCGAGCACGAAGGGGCAGCGCTTGCCATAGGCCTGGACGACGAAGCCCAGCCCGTTCCAGCCGGCGAGATCCGGGGCAAAGCAGAGTTCCTCGAGCAGATCGAGCGAAAGCTCCAGCCGGTCGGCCTCTTCAGCGTCGATGTTGAGGCCGATGTCATAAGACTTTGCGAGCGCGGCCAGCGCCTTGACCTTCGGCAGCAGCTCGCCGATCACCCGGCCGGCCTGTGCCCTCACATAGCGGGGATGCAGGGCCGAAAGCTTGATCGAAATGCCAGGGCCGTCATAGATGCCGCGTCCGTTCGACGCCTTGCCGATGGCATGGATCGCCTTCTCATAGTCCTTGAAATAACGTTCAGCGTCGGCGGCGGTCGTCGCGGCCTCGCCCAGCATGTCGTAGGAATAGCGGAAGCCGCGCGCTTCGAGCGGCCGGGCGCGTTTCAGCGCCTCTTCGATGGTTTCGCCGGTGACGAATTGCTCGCCCATCATGCGCATCGCCATATCGACGCCGCGGCGAATGACCGGCTCGCCGGCGCGCGCGATCAGCCGTGTCAGCGCCGCCGACAGGCTGCGGTCGTTGACCGTCGACGTCAGCTTGCCGGTGACAACGAGACCCCAGGTGGCGGCGTTGACAAACATGGATTTGCCGCCGCCGATATGCGAGGTCCAGTTTCCCTCGGAGATCTTGTCGCGGATCAGCGCATCGCGGGTATCGGTATCGGGAATGCGCAGCAGCGCTTCGGCAAGGCACATGAGCGCCACGCCCTCCTGGCTGGAGAGCGAATATTCCTGCACCAGCCCCTCGACGCCGGTGCCCTTGTGCTTGGCGCGCAGCGCCTCGATCAGCGTGCGGGCCGTGCTGCGAATGTCATAGCGCTTCGCCTCGGAGACGCGTGCGGCAGCCACGAGCGGCGGCAGGCATTCGGTTTCCGGACGGCGATAGGCCGCCGTGATCGCCTGGCGAAGCTCGGATTGCGGCCGGATCGGCGGGGCAAAGCCGGCGAACGGCGCCCTATCGGCGGGATCATTGGAGGATGCGGGGTCGATCGCTGCGTTCAACATGGGAGTTCCTGATCAATCAATGTTTCGTCTAACGGATAAATGGAACACCGGGCTCATCGTCCCAGTGCGCATCATCGATAAAAGCGGGGCCGGAATATTCCGTCTCGCGAAGCGGGCGCGCATCCGGCTTGTCGCGCTTCAGGGTGAATGCCGCTGCAACCGCTCTGATCGCCACCGGCCGGTAGTGAACGAGCAGGTCGGGTTTCTGATCGTCATCCGATTTTTTCTCGTGCATCCATGATCCCCATTGGTGCGGCGTCGATACCGATTTCGGCAATGCGCCAGGCGCTCACGCCTTCCTCCCGCTATCGACGCATAATCTATCATAGCCGTAAATTGCGATCTCACTTGATTTTAGCGCTTTTCAAGCTGTATGAACTTAATAAGCGATCACTGAGAGTTCAGATGGCCACAGAAATCGACGTCTTTAGTGAATTAGACCAGTTCGACAGGAAGATTCTCGCGGCGCTCGCCGAGGACGGCAGGCTGTCGATCACCGATCTCGCGGCGCGCGTGGGGCTTTCGAAGACACCCTGCCAGATCCGCTTCAAGCGGCTGATCAGCGACGGATACATCGAAGGCTTCAAGGCCGTGCTCAATCCTGCGAAAATGCAGCTCGACCATATCGCTTTCGTCGAGGTGAAGCTCTCCGACACCCGTGAGGCTGCGCTGAAAAGCTTCAACGACGCCATCAAGAAGATCAAGGAAGTCGAAGAGTGCCACATGATCGCCGGCCGGTTCGACTATCTCCTGAAGATTCGCACCCGCGATATCGGCCGCTATCGCCGCGTTCTCGGCGAGCGCATCTCGACACTGCCGCACGTTGCCAACACGTCGACGAACGTCGCGATGGAGACGATCAAGGAAGGCTGGGACAAGTTCGGTTCGAGCCTTTCGTGATTATATGACCCTGGCGGATACAACTACTTTCTCGCATGAAGCCCCGACCTGCGTTTGGGCCTACCTATGCCGGTAGCGAAAGGCTTCGACAAATGCAGAGAAAGCCGGCGATGGATGGCGCCGGCTGGGGTAATAGAGGCGATAGCCTTGAAAGGTCGGAGCCCAGTCCGCCAGCACTTCCTGCAACTGGCCGCTGTCGAGGTATGGCCGGACGAGATCCTTCGGCGCATAGGCGAGGCCGATGCCGTCAAGGGCGGCATTGATCGCCGGTCCTATATGGCTCATCGTCAGCTGGCCCTCGACCCGGACACTAAAGTCGCGACCGTCCCTTTCGAACTCCCAGGCGTAGAGCCCGCCCGAAGTCGGAAGCCGAAGGTTGACGCAATTGTGGTCCGTCAGGTCTTGCGGGGTCGAAGGCGCGGCGCGGCGCGCAAGATACTGCGGTGATCCGACGACGGCATAGGTGACGTCGGGGCCGATGCGAACAGCCACCATGTCGCGGGCAATCGCTTCTCCAAGCCGGACGCCGGCGTCGAACTGGCGTTCGACGATATTTGTGAATCCATTGTCGACGAAGAGTTCCACGGCAATCTCAGGGTAATCGCTCAGAAATGCCGGCAGTCGCGGACGGAACACCAGGTCGACGGCGTCGTCGGGACAGACGATCCGGACTTCCCCTGAGGGCCTGCCACGCAGTGCGCTGATTGCACTGATTCCGGCGGCAATGCTCTCGAAATGCGGTTGAATGCTTTCCACGAGGCGCGCGCCAGCCGCCGTCGGGGCGACATCGCGTGTCGTCCGCGACAGAAGACGGACGCCGAGCCGCTCTTCAAGCGCGCCGATCGTGTGGCTGAGCGCCGATCGCGTCACACCCAGCTTCGATGCGGCGCGCGTGAAACTCCGTTCCCGAGCCACTTCCAGGAAAGCCCGCATTTCGGTGAACTCGTCCCGCCGCATTGTTGAATCTCCTTCATCACGACATTCAGATTATAGCTCCTAGTCGCGCAAAACCAGCGCGGTTATTTATCTCCGCAACGGACAGGAGAGCATGGATGACCATTGAGCTGACATTGGATGAGGCGCCGACGATTGAAGGCGCAGCAACCCCGTGGGCGGCGGTGACCTGTCTCTCGCTTCTTACCTTTCTTCTCGTGGGGCTGGAGTTCCTGCCTGTCAGCCTTCTGATCCCGATCGCTGCGGAGCTCTCGGTGTCTGAGGGCCAGGCCGGGATGGCGATCACCGTGTCGGGCGTCTTTGCGGTTGTCACCAGCCTTTTCGGCAATGCTTTCCTGGCGAAGATCGACCGGAAGACTGTCGTCCTGCTCTATACGGTGGTTCTGGTTGCTTCGAGCCTGGCGGTTGCCCTTGCGCCGAACTTCCTCGTCTTTCTCGTCGGACGGGCTCTGGTCGGCATGTCGATCGGCGGCTTCTGGTCGCTGTCGACGGCTATTCTGTCACGCCTGGCCTCCAGCCATGACCTGCCCAAGGCTATCGCCCTGCTGCAGGGCGGCACCGCATTCGCGCTCGTCCTTGCCGCACCGCTCGGCAGCTTCCTCGGCGGGCTGATCGGATGGCGCGGTGCCTTCCTGGTCACCGTGCCGATCGGAATGGCCGCACTCGCCTGGCAACTGGTCGTCCTGCCGAGGATGCCGGCAACTGCCATCGTCTCGGCGGCCAACATCCTCGGGCTGCTGCGAAATCGCACATTCGCGGTTGGAATGGCGGCGACCGGTCTCGCCTTCATCGGCCAGAACGCACTCTCCATTTACCTTCGTCCGTTCCTCGAGGTCGTCACGGGATTGGGATTGAATACCCTGTCCATGGTGCTTCTCGGCCTTGGCGTCGGCGGCCTGGCAGGAACCTCCGTTATCGGCTTCCTCGCCCGGCGGCACCTCCTGCTCTTTCTCGTCGGATTGCCGGCTGCTCTGGCGATCCTTGCCTTGCTGCTGATCGCTCTCAGCCCGATTGCGGCGATTACCGTATCTCTGCTCGTCCTGTGGGGATTTTTCTCCACCCCTATTCCGGTCGCCTGGAACACCTGGATGGCCGCGATCGTCCCCGGCGAGCTGGAAGCGGCAGGTGGACTGCAAGTGGCGCTGATCCAACTCGCCATTGCTGGCGGCGCTTTCGCCGGCGGCGTATTGTTCGACACCACGGGATGGTGGAGCACCTTCCTTCTGGCCGCCTGCCTTCTCACCGGTTCGGCTGCCCTTGCCGCCCTAGCCGGCCGTCGTGCCTGAACCTTCCGAAGCCTCAAACCAGGAGATCGTCATGTCTGAAGGAATCACAAACAAAGTCGTCGTCATCACCGGGGCAAGCAGCGGACTTGGCGAAGCCACCGCACGTCACCTCGCCGAGCGCGGCGCCTCGGTCGTCCTCGGGGCGCGCCGCAGCGATCGCATCACCGCACTGGCTGCGGAACTGACCGGCAAAGGCTATAGGGCCAAGGCCGTCCAGACCGATGTAACGGATCGATATCAGGTCAAGAACCTCGTCGACGCGGCGGTCGATGCGTACGGTCGTATCGATGTGATGCTGAACAATGCGGGCCTGATGCCGCTCGCGCCGCTCGAACGGCTCAAAGTCGACGAATGGGATCGCATGATCGACGTGAATATAAAGGGCGTGCTCTACGGCATCGCGGCAGCGCTTCCCCATATGAAGACGCAGAAGTCTGGGCACATCATCAACGTGTCCTCGGTCTACGGCCATGTGGTCGATCCAGGTGCTGCCGTCTATTGCGCCACGAAGTTCGCCGTCCGCGCCCTCTCGGAAGGGCTGCGAGGGGAAGTGAAGCCGTATAATATTCGCACGACGATCATTTCACCCGGCGCGGTCAGCACCGAGCTCCTCGAACATATCAGCGAAAAGGACATTCAGGCGGGCACGAAGGAGTTCGTCAGCCAGATCGCCATCGGCGCCGACACCTTCGCCCGAACGGTCGCCTTCGCGGTGAACGAGCCCGACAATGTCGATATCAACGAAATCCTGTTCCGGCCTACGGCTCAGCCCGTCTGACCTGAGCGCGTTCTGGTTATCATCGTCGGCAGTCTTGCTTTCGACCGGATCACGCTGTCTGATGCCGGGCGCCAAACGACCGCTGAAGGCAGACGAATATTCGGCAGCCGAATCCGCGAATGAGGAGCAGGATGGATCACGCCAATCGTCCGCAAACATCGGCGAGCGAAGATGGGGAAGCGCGCAGGCTTCAATATCTTCCGTGGGAACGCATTGCATCCGACCTCGATCATCCCTCGCACCTCGCCCGCAAGGCGGAGCTTCGGCGGGCGTGCGGGGCTGAATTGGCCGAGACATCCTATATTGCCGAGGGTGCCGCGATCTTCACCGAAAGCCTGGCGATGGGCGAGCGGTCCTGGATCGCCGGGCACGCGCTCGTTCGAGGTGACGTGATCCTCGGCGACGACTGCAGCATCAATCCCTATGCCTGCGTGTCCGGCAAGGTGACATGCGGCAATGGGGTACGGATTGCCTCGCACGCATCGATTGTCGGCTTCAATCACGGCTTCGACGATCCTGATCGACCTATACACCGCCAGGGAGTCATCAGCCTCGGCATCGTGATCGGTGACGATGTCTGGATCGGCGCAAATTGCGTAATCCTTGATGGCGTCACGATCGGAAATGGTGCGGTGATCGCCGCCGGGGCCGTGGTCACGCAGGACATTCCCGCTTTGTCGATTGCCGGCGGCGTTCCGGCAAGGGTGCTTCGAAGCCGGGGCTCGGCGGCGAAGAAATCCGGCTCTGCAGACGTCGAAGATCAACTGGTCAGGCTTGGCCAGAAAGCCAAAGAGCAATGGCCGGATATTCTCGCACGCTGGAAAACGTCGGAATCCTATGAATCGCTGGAGGCGGACGGCGTCAGGAGACCGGCGATCCGGCATCTATGCGATGCAATCGAGATCGCCGCCGGTTTCGGCCACTTGCCGGCGGGCCTCGTTCCGTCGGAGACCGTCGCGCTTCTCCAAGGGCTTCAGGATCGCGAGACCGGCCTTTTCCCGGAAGAGCATTCCCGTGTGAATGACCGGGCGTTGAGGGAAGATCCGAAGGCACTCTACAACATCCTTTCGGTCGGCTATGCACTTGAGCTGCTTGGCTCTGGGCCACGACACCCCATCCAGGCGGTACAGCTCGGCGCTGACGAGCTGGAGCAATGGCTGAGCGCCTTGCCCTGGTCGAGCCGGGCATGGCACGCCGGCAGCGTGGTCGATGCCATCGGCACCGCCATGTACTTCAATGCCAGGCATTTCGGCATCAGAGGTCCCCGCCAGGCGCTCTTCGAGTGGCTGGGCCGCAATGCCAATACCGTCTCCGGCCTATGGGGCGAGCCGACGGCGCTGGAAGGATGGCTGCAGCCGGTGAACGGCTTTTATCGCCTGACGCGCGGCACCTACGCGCAATTCGGCCTTCCGCTTCCCCACCCGCAGGCTTCGCTCGAAACGGTTCACCTCAATTATCGCAATCACAAGGGTTTTGTTGGCGCGCAATACAATGCGTGTAACCTGCTCGATACGATCCATCCGCTGCTGCTGATTGCCCGGCAAACCGATTACAGGCGAGCCGATGGCGAGGTGATCGCCCGCAATCTCATCTCAAGAGCCTTGGGTCGATGGCGGGATGGCGAGGGCTTTCCATTCGCCGACGGCGGTGAACCGAGCCTGCAGGGAACGGAAATGTGGCTTTCCGTCGTTCATCTGGCCGCGGATTTTCTGGGTCTGTCGGATCGGTTCACCTTCGTCCCGCAAGGTGTGCACCGGACGGCAACGTCCGGGCTCGGCTTATGATCAACCGTGCAGCGATGCGGTCAGCCAGGCGGCGGCGAGGTCGCGGGCATTACTGCGCTTGGCTTTGACAGGCACTATCACGTTATAGCGATCTTCCGCGGCAAGCTCGCTTTCTTCGGCGCGCACCAGGGTTCCGTCATCGAGAAAAGTGCCGATCAGCATGCGCCATCCCAAGGCAATGCCCTGCCCGGCGCGTGCGGCGGCGATGGTCTCGGTATAATGGCTGAACCGAAGCGACGGCTTGACCTCGATATTGGCGCCGGTGAACGAAACCCATTGCGACCAGCTATACCAGGAACGATCGACAACATCCGTTTCGATGAATTCGTCCGCCGAGCCGAGCGGACCATCTCCTCGACGCCGGAGATAGTCGGGAGAGCAGACGGGGGAAATGACATCGCCGCGCGAGGCGATGACCGTTCCATCGCTGAAGGGAGGCAGGCCGTAGCGAATCGCCACGTCGACCTCCCCGCCGTCCAGCGCAATCGGGCTGTCCTGGGATATCACCCGCACCAGAATGCCAGGATTGGCGCGGCGGAATTCAGCCAGCCGCGGCAGCAACCAGAAGGAAGAGAATGCAACGGTTGCGCCGATCGTCACCACGTCCTGACTGCGCGACTGAAGCGCTTCCACACTCTCGGCGATATCGGCGAAACTCTTCGCCAGTGTCGCGCCAAGGCTGATGCACGCCGCCGTCGGCTCGATCGCGCGATGCTTGCGCACGAATAAGGCCAGGCCGAACTCCTCCTCCAGCAACGCGATCTGCCGGCTGACCGCGGCTTGGGTGACCCCGAGTTCGCTTGCTGCCAGGGTGAAGCTTTTCCTGCGCAGCACCGCCTCCAGGGTCACCAATGCGGTCAGCGACGGAAGCCGTCTTCGAAATTGCATCTCGGCCTCTTCACATGAGAAAAACTTATGCGAGCGTGATTTTTTATGCCGTTGAAAGCCCAGCACTGCAAGCGCAATCTAGGGAAACTCTCACATAAGAGGTTCTGATGCTAAACAGGCTCCCATCTTCCATTTCAGCACTGCTCGACTCCCGCTCTGAAGGTCATTCGCTTCCGGCCGGCCTCTATGTCAGAGAAGACGTTTTCGAAGCTGATATCGACGTCTTCTTCCACAAGCACTGGATTTGTGTCGGCCTCGACTGTGATGTCCCCGAACCCGGCGACGCCACGGTGATCGATATCGGCAAGACGAGCCTGATCCTGCTGCGCGACGACGACGGTGAAATTCGGGTGCTGCACAATGTCTGCCGCCATCGCGGCTCCCGTCTTCTCAACCCCGGCAACACGATCGTTTCGAAGCTCGTCTGTCCCTATCACACCTGGACCTATGAGCTGACGGGCGAGCTCAGCTACGCGCCCCATATGGGCAAGGATTTCGACAAGGACTGCCATGGTCTCAAGCCGGTTACCTTCAAATCGATCGGCGGCCTGATCTACGTCTGCCTCTCCGACAATCCGCCCGAGGACATTGCCGGCCTCGAACAGGCGATGGTCGAGCGCCTCGCGCCCTACGATATCCGCAATACCAAGATCGCGCACCAGACCGATGTCATCGAGGACGGCAACTGGAAGCTGACGATGGAGAACAATCGCGAGTGCTATCACTGCTCCGCCAACCATCCGGAACTCTGCGTCTCCTTCGTCGATCTCGACTTCGGTTTCGACCCTGAGACGCTGAGCCCGGAGGATCGCGAACAGGCCGAAGAGCATTTCAGGATGTATGAAGAGCGGACCAAGGCATGGGAAGCCGACGGCTTTCCCTCGGCTGCCGTCGAACAGCTCGCCGACTGCGCCACCAACTTCCGCACGCAGCGGCTGATCATCGCAGGCGCCGGCGAATCCCAGACCCACGACGCCACCGCCGCATCGTCTAAACTTCTCGGACAAATGACCCGCAAGGATCTCGGCGACACCCATCTCTGGGGTCATAACAGCTGGAACCACTTCATGGGCGACCATGCGGTGGTCGCAACCGTCATCCCGCTCTCGGCGGGCAAGACGCTGGTCCGTACCAAGTGGCTGGTCCACAAGGACGCCGTCGAAGGGGTCGACTACGATCTCGACAAGCTGACGGATGTCTGGGTCGCAACGACGGATCAGGACGCCGATCTCGTCGCCCGCTCTCACGCCGGCGCAACGGATCCCGCCTATCAGCCGGGCCCCTATTCCCGCTTCTCCGAGACGAACCTCGACAAGTTCGCTACCTGGTACATCGACCGGATGCGCGCTCATGGGTATTGATCTCACATCCATGCGTCTAGGTCAGAGCGCGCAGCAGGTCTGGGATCCGGAGACGGACGAGACCCTCGTCTGTCTCGACGTCCATCAGGAGACGCATGACGTGAAAAGCTTCACGTTCGCGTCGCCCGAAGGCAAGCATTTCCACTTCGATGCCGGCCAGTATTTTCTGTTCGACTTCCCGACGGGTTCGGATGGCGAGGCACGATGCTACAGCATCTCGTCGTCGCCCCATCGAAGCAACGCCTTTACGGTGACGGTCAAGCGCGTGCCCGGCGGCAGGATATCAAACTGGCTCCATGACCACATGGCGCCAGGCATGACCGTCAAGGGTCAGGGACCGCTTGGTCATTTCGTCCGGCCCAACGGCAAGAAGATCAAGCTTCTGCTACTCTCCGGAGGTTCGGGCATCACGCCCGTCATGTCGATCACGCGGGATCTGGCAGACCGCTACGAAGCGTCGGACATCGTCTTCCTGCACGCGGCGAGAACGCCTGCCGATCTGATCTTTCGCCATGACCTTTCGGGGCTCGCAGCGAGGATGAAGGGACTGCGTCTCCAGTTTCTTCCCGAGACGGTCGCCGGCGAATTATCATGGCCAGGGCTGACCGGCCGGATCTCGCCGGAATTCCTCAAGCTTGCCGTTCCCGACATCGCCGAACGCGTCGTCATGTGCTGCGGTCCCGCCCCGTTCATGGCGGCGGCGCGATCGATAACGGCTGCTCTCGGCGTCCCGGCAGAAAATTATATCGAAGAGAGCTTCGACGCCGCGGTCATCGACGAGCCAGGCCTCGAAGTCGAAGCACGGCCGACGACGAGGGCTTTCCAGGTCGAATTCTCGAAACAGAATAAGACGTTGGAAGTCCCGTCGGACCAGACCGTGCTTTCAGCGGCAAAGAAGGGCAGCGTCCGCCTGCCCTCCTCGTGCTCGAACGGGGTCTGTGGAACCTGCAAGTCGAAGCTTGTCTCCGGCTCGGTGGAGATGAACCATAATGGCGGTATCCGGCAACGCGAGATCGACGCCGGCTTTTTCCTGCCCTGCTGCTCGAAGCCGCTCAGCGATCTCGTCATCGAACGCTGAGCGACACCGCAATACTCACCGACAACAGGGATCATGCCGATGTTGCGAGACGAAAACGATTCCGTCGAGCTGACCGGCTCGGCCGTCTTCAAGGACGAGCGCAAGCAGGCCTACCTCAATCCCGATGGAGCGGACCGGCCTCTCATCAGTCCGGTGCCCCCCGCGACGCTTGACCAGGCGCGTCGCTACCGGCTGGAGCGGCTGCGCATGAAGATGCGCGAATGGGATTGCGGCGCCCTGCTGCTCTATGATCCCGTCAACATCCGCTATGCCTTCGACTCCTCGAATATGAGCATCTGGACGATGCATAATCCCTCACGTTATGCATTGATCCTGGCCGACGGCCCGGCGATCATTTTCGAATTCGAAGGCGCCGAACACGTCAATGACGGGCTGTCCGGCATCGACGAAATCCGGCCATCGAAATCCTGGATCTTCTTCACCGCGGGCAACCTCGTGGAACCCCGCCTGAAGGCCTGGGCGGACGAGATCTCCGACATCGTGAAGGGGAATGCCGCCAACAGACGCATCGCCGTCGACAGGCTCGAGCCTTCAGGCGCGTTCGAACTTACCGAACGCGGATTTACCCTTCTCGACGGCCAGGAGCTGGCCGAACGGGCGCGATCGATCAAGAGCCCCGAGGAAATCGAGCTGATGCGCTGGACGATCCGCATCTGCGAAGCCGGCATGGCGCGGATGTACGAGGTATCGGAGCCAGGCCGCACCGAGCGGGAGATCTGGGCCGAGCTGCACTTCGAAAATGCGCGTAGCGGCGGCGAGTGGCTGGAAACCAAACTGCTGACCGCGGGCACCAGAACCAATCCCTGGTATCAGGAATGTTCGGACTACGTGATCGAGCGCGGCGAGATGATCTCCTTCGACACCGATATGATCGGCCCCTACGGCTATTGCGCCGACCTCTCGCGCTCGTGGACGTGTGGACATGTGGCGATGAATTCCAAGCAGAAGGAGCTTTACGCGGCAGCCAGGGACCAGATCGAACATAATCTGTCAGTCATCAGGCCCGGCATGACGTTTCGGGAGTTCAACGAACTGTCGTGGCAAATCCCGGAGAAATATCAGCCTTATCGCTACACCCTGGCCCTGCACGGCACCGGCATGGCCGACGAATGGCCGGGGGTGCCGCTGCACCCGGATTTCGATGCCGATTTCAGCGGCATCATCGAGGAGAACATGGTGCTCAACGTCGAAAGCCTGATCGCCGAGGCCGGGTCCGAGAGCATCAAACTGGAAACCCAGGCCCTGATCACGGCCGAGGGCGCGGAGCGGCTGGACAGCTTCCCGTGGGAAGACATCTGAAGCCTGCTCAGTGCGCTCTTGAAGCCGCCGCGCGATGCTGCGACGGGGTCTGCCCGAAGGTCCGCTTGAAAGTTCGCGTGAACTGCGAGGCATTTTCGAAGCCGACGTCAAGCGCGATCTCGATCAGCGGCGCCTTCGACTGGACCAGGATCGATTTTGCCCGCTCCATGCGGACCCGATTATAGGCCTTGGCAGGAGACATTCCCGTCTTGTCGATGAAAATTCTCTCCAACTGCCGCCGTGACAGGCCAACCATCGCGGCAAGCTTCTGGATCGATATGCTGCCGTCGACGAACTGTTCCATCGTAATCATCGCCGCCTTGACGCGGGCGTCGTCATAATCGTCATACAGCGGACGGCGGGGCTGTATGTCCGCCGGCGCCCGGGCCTTTTCGATCTGAAGCACCTCAAGCGCATTTCGCTCGGCATCCCGGCTGATATATTTCCTGACCAGCAACGCCGCCATGTCGGCCGCGCTGCTGCCGCCGGCGCAGGATCCGCGCTGGCGATCGAGATTGAAGAGCCGGTCGGACCGAACGCCGAGGTCGGGAAACCGCTCGCGAAACTCCTTGTAATGCAGCCAGCTCACGCAGGACTCGTGCCGCTTCATCAGGTCCGCGGCCGCAAGAATGAACGACCCGGTGCAGACGCCGATCAACGGCACCTTCTTGGCATCCGCCTGCTTGAGAAAGGTGATGGTCTGCTGGTCGACGGGGTTTTCCACCGTCAGAAGCCCACCAACGACGACGATGTAGTCGAATTTCAACGGATCGACGAAATCGGAGGTCGGAGCAACCTGGACGCCGCAGCTCGAGGTGATCAGATGCCGCGTGCTGCCGATCACCTGCCAGTCGGCAAGCACCCTTCCGGACCGATCCTGCTCATCACTGGCAAGCCGCAGCGTGTCGATGAAGAGTGCGAAGGCCGACAGCGTAAACGACCGCGACAGCACGAACCCCACCTTGAGCCGGGCACCGGATTTCGCGGCGCCGTCTCCCTGCCGATGCTGCTCCGGTCGCATAGTCATCTCCTTGCCGCCTCTGCTCACAAGCCGCGATCATCGAATCTGAAAACCGTGCGCGAGCGGATCACGGTCGTCAACAAAATGGTTTTGTGGCCGACGACATGCGCCCAGCCTTCGATAATGCCGGCTTAAGGTCGTGTACCTGCGTCTGCGTCAACGCGGCCTGTGAAGGTTGTGTGTTGAGCCAATCGACGGCCAGCACCAGGAAGGAAGGCGCCAGGCGAAAATGAAAGGCTTACGGATTCACGAGTTCCTCCATGTTCCAGCCGAGCGAGACTCTGGTTATCCGGTCAAGCATCAGTACCATGATGCCGATCGCTCCACCGATCGGCGTGGCGATGTCGAGTGTCCTAATTGCGCCGTAGATGTCTCCCCAATGCCTGCCAAGATGCTCGGCAGCGCAAAGCCAAGCCAAATCTTGAGACGGCATGGTCCCGAGCGTCTCTTCGATGAGCTCTTTGGCGGTGCGGATATCGAGGGGATAAGGCGGATGCGGGCGGCATCGCTACGATCAGCCCTCGCCTATCCAAAGCCTAAGCATGGCGACCGCAGCAGCGGGTGGACGTATGGCGGACACGTTGGATCAAATCGAGGCCAGTCCACTAAGCCGATCAAGGTCGTCAATAGACAGTAGGAGATAACAACCGGGACGCCGATCGCCAAGGCGATCCCGGGTCGCTACTACCAAAACCACGGCGCGATATCCCGATATCCGAACAGCGGCTTTGTCGGGGAGCGCAGAGATCGGCGCTCCCCGTGCGTTTACGAGGCGAGCACGCCGCTCTTCTTGGCGGTCCAGGTTGCGATGTAGTCCATCAAGCCGGGTGACAGGCAATCATAGGGCTCGAGGCCCGATGCCTTCAGCTGCGCTCTGACCGCGTCCATCTTCGAAGGATCGAAGCCGCTTTCGATGATCGACGACACGAAGGCCGCAAAACCGGGCTTCGCCCAGCCGCCTTCCTGGAAGCGCTCCGGATGGACGAACGACAATCCCTGGAACGCATGTTCGCGCTCGACGGGCCCATACATGTGCACGCCGCATTCCTTGCAGGCGTGCCGCTGAATCAAGGCAGCCGCATCGACGACGGCGAGCTTGTCGCCGTTCTCGAGGACTTCGACGCTCTCGGTCGGCGCAACTGCCACGACCGAAAAGGCGGCCCCCTCGGGCTTCCAGCATTTGGTGCAGCCGCAGGCGTGGTTATGGGCGATATCGCCCTTGATCCTCACCTTGACGGGATTGCTCGTGCATTTGCACACCAGCGTCCCGCCGGCAAAGGCGGCGTCAGTTGCTCGAAAGCCTGAATCCAATGCCGGATGAATGGCTATGCTCATTGCTTCTCTCCTTCCCTCCCTGGCCGTTTGCGTTATGCCCGGCCGAGCTCTGCAATCAACTCCCCAACCTCTGCGCGTGCCAGCGCAGATGGTCCTCCATGAATGTCGAAATGAAAAAGTAGGAGTGGCCGTAGCCTTCCTGCATGCGAAGCTGCAGGGGAATGCCCGCCGCCTCGCAGGCTTGCCTGAGCTCGTCGGGTCGTAAGCCGTCCTCCAGGAAGCTGTCGGCCGTCCCCTGATCGACGAACAGTTCCGGGAACCGATGCCCGTCTTCGATCAGCGAGCAGGAATCATAGGCCCGCCAGGTCGCCTCGTCGGCTCCGAGATATTTACGCAATGCCGGTTTCGACCAGCCGGAGACCGAGGGATGGCTGATCGGCGCGAACGCCGAGCAGCTCCGGAAGCGGTCGGAATTCTTCAGCGCGATGGTGATCGCGCCATGTCCGCCCATCGAGTGGCCGAAAATTCCCTGGCGGCCCATATCGACGGGAAATTCCGCGGCAAGCAGGCGCGGCAACTCGTCGGTGATGTAGCTGTACATGCGATAATTCGCCGAAAACGGCGGCTCGGTGGCATCGAGGTAAAAACCGGCGCCCTTTCCGAATTGCCAATTGTCGGGTTCATCCGGCACGTGGTCGCCGCGAGGGCTGGTGTCCGGGCAGACGACGATCAGTCCGAGCTCGGCGGCAAGCCGCCGATATTCGCCTTTGTCCATGACATTGGCATGCGTGCAGGTCAGGCCGGACAGGTACCACAGCACTGGGCAATTGCCCTTATCTGCCTGCGGCGGCACGAATACCGCAAAGGTCATGTCGCAGTCGCAGGCCTCCGAGCGATGGACATAAACCCCTTGAGTGCCGCCGTAAGACTTGTCGATCGAGATGGTTTTCATGGCTTAGTACACCACCACGCCGCGGATGCTTTCGCCCTTGTGCATCATGTCGAAGCCCTTGTTGATGTCGTCGAGCGGCATCGTATGGGTGATCATCGGATCGATCTGGATCTTGCCCTGCATGTACCAGTCGACGATCTTCGGCACGTCGGTACGGCCGCGCGCGCCGCCGAAGGCGGTGCCCATCCAGTTGCGGCCGGTGACCAGCTGGAACGGACGCGTCGAGATCTCCTGGCCGGCGCCGGCAACGCCGATGATGATCGACTTGCCCCAGCCGCGGTGGGAGGATTCCAGCGCCTGGCGCATCACCTTGGTGTTGCCGGTGCAGTCGAAGGTGTAGTCGGCGCCGCCGATCAGGTCGCCTTTACGCTTGGTCATATTGACGAGATGGGGCACGATGTCGTCGCCGACCTCCTTCGGATTGACGAAATGCGTCATGCCGAACTTCTCGCCCCATTCCTTGCGGTCATTATTGATGTCGACCCCGATGATCATGTCGGCGCCGGCCAGCCGCAGGCCCTGCAGCACGTTGAGGCCGATGCCGCCGAGACCGAAGACGATCGCGGTCGAACCGATCTCGACCTTGGCGGTGTTGATCACCGCGCCGATGCCGGTGGTGACGCCGCAGCCGATATAGCAGATCTTGTCGAAGGGCGCGTCGGGATTGACCTTGGCAAGGGCAATCTCCGGCAGCACGGTGAAATTGGCGAAGGTCGAGCAGCCCATATAGTGATGGATCTTGTCCTTGCCGATCGAGAATCGCGAGGTGCCGTCCGGCATCACACCCTGGCCCTGGGTCGAGCGGATCGCCGTGCAGAGATTGGTCTTGCGGGAAAGGCAGGAATAACATTCGCGGCATTCCGGCGTGTAGAGCGGAATGACGTGGTCGCCCTTCTTGACCGAGGTGACGCCGGGACCGACATCGACGACGATGCCGGCACCCTCATGGCCGAGGATCGCCGGGAACAGGCCTTCCGGATCGGCGCCGGACAGGGTGAAATCGTCGGTGTGGCAGATGCCGGTCGCCTTGACCTCGACCAGCACTTCACCGGCCCGCGGGCCTTCCAGCTGCACGGTCATCACTTCGAGCGGTTTTCCGGCCTGAACGGCTACGGCGGCGCGAACGTCCATTTTGATATCCTTCCTTAAATTCAATTCTGACTGCTATATATTCGGACAGACTGGGCCCCTCCACCGGCCCTCGCCGATCGCCGCGAAGACCAACCTCGTCACGTCTCCGGCTCAACCTGGCACCAGACCGCGAGAAGCGGCTTTGCCGTGCATCTTATCGCGAATGATTGCCCCGCATCGTTCGCGAAGACTGTGCCAGTCGCGGCAGAAAACCACTGCGAATTGCCAAGGCAGATTTCTGCGGGCGAAAGCAGAATGAAGGCCCGAGGCTGCGTCTGAACATGATCGGGAAAACGGGTATAGCGGTCCATATAGATCACGCCGACCCTGAGATCGGCGCGCTCCTCCATGCCGCCGGGACCGACCACAACAGCATGAGAATGCGTGTTGCCGAAATTCAGGCTTGCAAACGGGCCTGAGCGGCCGCGTCGCCAGAGCAGGCTGTCGGCAAGACTTCTGAATTGGCTGGCAATCGCCTCATATTTCCGTCCTGATTTGGCAAGATGGCCAATGGCGTCATCGAGCCCCTCGGGTGCACCGGCAAGAGGCCCACTCTCCAGCGGGCGCACCTTGCCTGTTTTGAGCAGCCTCTGCAGAACCTTGCCCGCGACGAAACTGGCGACGGCAGGGGCGTCGGCCGACAACATCAGGCCGCCGACGTCGTTGAGGAATTCCTGCAGCGGCCGAGGACGCCTTTCCCTGCCGATGTCGTGCAGTCTGATATAGGCCGGCTTTTCCTCATCGTTCAGAAGAAGGTCGGCCCCACGTTTGATTGGACGTCCCACCGCGCGCGCCACGTTCAGTCCCCTCGCTTAGAGCGCCTTTTCCAATTCCGGCAGGGCCTCGAACAGATCGGCGACCAGGCCGTAATCGGCAACCTGGAAGATCGGCGCCTCCTCGTCCTTGTTGATGGCGACGATCACCTTGCTGTCCTTCATGCCGGCCAGATGCTGGATGGCCCCGGAGATGCCGCAGGCGATATAGAGATCGGGCGCCACCACCTTGCCGGTCTGACCGACTTGCCAATCGTTCGGCGCATAACCGGCATCGACGGCGGCGCGGGATGCGCCGACGGCGGCTCCGAGCTTGTCGGCAAGCGGCAGGATGACTTCCTTGAACTTCTCGGCCGAGCCGAGTGCCCGGCCGCCGGACAGGATGATCTTCGCCGAGGTCAGCTCCGGACGGTCGGAGGCCGACAGCGCATCGCCGACGAAACGCGACAGACCCGGGTCGGAGACCGCCGGGATCGCCTCGACGCTGGCCGAGCCGCTTGTCGGTGCCGAGGCAAAGGAGGCGGTGCGCACGGTGATCACTCGTCTGGCATCGCTTGCCTGCACCGTCTGAATGGCATTGCCGGCATAGATCGGGCGCTTGAAGGTATCGGCGGAAATCACTTCGATGATCTCCGAGACCTGGGCGACATCGAGGAGCGCCGCCACCCGCGGCAGCACGTTCTTGCCGACCGAGGTGGCGGCCGAGAGGATGGCGTCATAGCTGCCTGCCAGCGAGACGATCAGGTCGGCCAGCGGTTCGGCCAGATTGTTGGCAAGTTCGTCGCTTTCGGCAAGCAGCACCTTGGAGACGCCGGAGAGTTTGGCAGCCGCATCGGCCGCAGCCTTGGCGCCCTTGCCGGCGACGAGCACATGCACGTCGCCGCCGATCTGGGAAGCGGCCGTCAGCGCCTTGGCGGTCTGATCGGAAAGGCTGACATTGTCGTGGTCGGCCAGAAGAAGAATGGTCATGATGGTGTTCTCTCTTTCCTGCCTTAAAGCACGCCGGCTTCGTTCTTCAGCTTGTCGACAAGTTCGGCGACCGACTTGACCTTGACGCCGGCCTTGCGGCCGGACGGCTCCTCGGTCTTCAGCACCTTCAGCCGCGGCGTCGTATCGACACCGAAATCGGCAGGCGACTTCTTGTCGAGCGGCTTCTTCTTCGCCTTCATGATATTCGGCAGCGAGGCATAACGCGGTTCGTTCAGCCTGAGGTCCGAGGTGACCACCGCCGGCAGCTTGATCTCGATCGTCTGCAGGCCGCCATCGACCTCACGGGTGACCTGCGCCTTGCCGTCACCGATCTCGATCTTCGAGGCGAAGGTCGCCTGGGCATAGCCCAAGAGAGCCGCCAGCATCTGGCCGGTCTGGTTGCTGTCGTCGTCGATCGCCTGTTTGCCGACGATAACAAGGCCCGGCTGTTCGGCATCGGCGACACCCCTGAGGATCTTGGCGACGGCGAGCGGCTCGACCGCATCGTCGGTCTCGACCAGGATCGCCCGGTCGGCGCCCATCGCAAGCGCGGTTCTCAGCGTCTCCTCGGCCTTGGCAGGGCCGATCGAGACCACCACCACTTCCTCGGCCTTACCGGCTTCCTTCAGCCGCAGCGCCTCTTCCACCGAGATCTCGTCGAACGGGTTCATCGACATCTTCACATTGGCAAGCTCGACACCGGAACCGTCCGGCTTCACCCGGATCTTCACGTTGTAGTCGACAACCCGTTTGACGGGCACGAGAATCTTCATTTGCAAAACCCCTTTATTTCTAGACTGCCGGCCGTCAGTGCGGCCGTTCGGCAAGCAGCGCCCAGAAGGCGAAGAGCGGTGTATCCACCGACCTCATGGCATGTTTGATCCCGGGGATATTGTAGAATGATCCGCCGATACCAGGCGAAAACCAGTCTCCCTCCCCCTGCTGAAACTCCCCCTCGGAAAGCACGAGATAAACTTCCTCCGGCGCGTGGTCGTGATCGGGATAGCGCACGTGCGGCGCCAGCAATGTCACACCCAGCCAAAGGTCGCTCCGCTCCTCCAATCCTCCTGGGCCGATGAGCATGGCATTGGCATGCCCATCGACGAAATTGTCGCCGGCGGTGTGGTCATACTTGGTGCGTCGGCGCCATTCAAGCATCGGCTCGATGCCTTTGAACGCCTCGATCAATCGCACCAGCAAAGGATCATAGGAGGGATCAACCGCAAGCGCCACATCAAGCTGAGCGCAGACGGGCAACCGGCTTCCCTCCCCCGCACGCGCGACCCCCGGCTGCTCCAGCGCCGCAAAAAATTGACGGATCGACCGCCGGGCCTCCGGGGCCTTCGCGAACCGATCAAAAGCCAGAGACGCGGCATCCACGAAAGACTGGAGGCTTTGTTCACGTAAACTCATATCACCCCCCCGAAATGACCGGCCGACGAGCGGTCGCTGCTGCGATCATATATCCTTGGCGATGCGCAGACCGTCATAAATGGCGGCATGCGTATTGCGCGCAGCGACAGCATCGCCGATCCTAAACAGCTGGAACCTGCCCTCGGGATTGCGCATGATGGACTGCGGCTCTCCCGAAAGAAGCTGGTCGTGCGACATCTCGCCGAGATTGCTCGAGCTGGGCTTCAGCTCGAAATAGAGTTCGTCGAGCGGGATGGTCCCGTGATTGACGACGATCTGGTCGAAGCTGCTCTGTTTGGCAATCCCACCGTAATCGCTGCCGACATGGGCGACGAGCTGGTTGCCGCTCTTCTCGACCGCCTCCAGGCGATAGGTAACCGTGAAGGTCACGTCATGCTTCTGGAGAGAGCGCATATAGGGCACCAGGTTCATCGCCATGACCTCGGGCGCAAAGGACCGGTCCGGCGTCATGATCTCAACCTTGGCGCCCGCCTTGGCAAGAAACTCCGCCGCCTGAAGACCGGCATGGTCGCCGGCATCGTCGAAGATCAGCACGTTGGTGCCAGGCTTCACATCACCGGAGATGATGTCCCAGGAGGAGACCACCAGCTCGTTGCCGCGAGAGAGAACCTCGGTATGCGGCAAGCCGCCGGTCGCGATGATGACGACGTCGGGGCGCTCGGCTTCGATCGTGTCGGCTTCCGCCCATGTGTTGAAGTGGAAGGTGACGTCGTATTTCTCGCACTGGCTCATGCGCCAGTCGATAATGCTGATCATTTCCCTGCGGCGCTCGCTCTGGGCAGTGAGCCGGACCTGTCCGCCGGCATTGTTCGCCGCTTCGAAGACGACGACCTGATGGCCGCGCTCTCCGGCGACGCGCGCCGCTTCCAGACCGGCCGGGCCGGCGCCGACGATGACGACCTTTTTCCTGGCCTCGGCCTTCGCTACGATATGCGGCATGGTCAGTTCGCGGCCGGTCGCGGCATTATGGATGCAATAGGCGGCTCCGCCCTGATAGATGCGATCGAGACAATAATTGGCGCCGACGCAGGGACGGATATCCTCTTCCCGCTTTTCGATGATCTTGCGGACGATGTGCGGGTCGGTCATGTGGGCGCGGGTCATGCCGACCATGTCGACCTTGCCGGCCGCGATCGCGTGGCGGGCGGTGGCGACATCGGGAATCTTCGCCGCATGGAAGGTCGGGAAGTTGGTCGCGGCGCGGATCTCGCCGGCGAAGTCGAGATGCGGCGAATTCGCCATCCCCTGGATCGGGATCACGTCGGTGAGACCCGCATCGGTATCGATGTGGCCGCGGATCACGTTCAGGTAATCGATGAGGCCGCTTTCCTTCAGGCGCTTGGAAATTTCGATGCCTTCGGCCTTGCCGGTACCGCCGGGAAGACATTCATCGGCGGTATAGCGCAGGCCGAGAATGAAATCGTCGCCCACTCTTTTGCGGATCGCCTTGAACACGTCGAAACAGAAACGCAGGCGGTTATCGAGCGAGCCGCCATAGGGGCCGTCGAGTTCGTTGGTGAGCGGAGATACGAACTGGTCGATCAGGTGGCCGTAAGCCTCCAACTCGACGCCGTCCATGCCGCCCGCCTTCATGCGTTCGGCCGCGTCGGCGAAATCCTTGATGATGCGCTCGATATCCCAATCTTCCAACTTCTTCGGGAAGGCGCGGTGCGAAGCCTCGCGATGATGCGAGGGGGCGACGACCGGCAGCCAGTCGCCCTTGTCCCAGCGCGTGCGCCGGCCAAGATGGGTCAGCTGGATCATGATTGCCGCACCCTCTTCGTGTACGGCGTCAGTCATCTCCCTGATCCACGGAACGATCTCGTCCTTATAGGCAAGCAGATTGTTGAAAACAGGCGGACTATCCTTGGAAACGGCCGCCGAGCCCGCCGTCATCGTCACAGCCACCCCGCCCTTTGCGCGCTCCACCGTATAGGCGCGATACTTCTCCTTCGGCATGCCGTCTTCCGGATAGGCCGGCTCATGAGACGTCACGATGATACGGTTGCGCAACTTCAAATGCTTGAGCTGATAGGGCTGCAGAAGGGGATCATTCGACATGGGCCGTGGTTCCGGATTAAAACATCGAGGGGAACGCTAAGCGCAATGTACATATGTGTCAACGATGAAAACAGTAAAGTCGTCACATTCGACACTGATGTACATTTTCCTTGTGCGCGGCTTCATAATTTGATAGGAGATAGTGCATGGATCAGGCTTTGAACGACACCGGCTGGCGCGGATCGCAGGAGGGATGGCTGGAAGCAGCTTACCACTCCCTGCTGGAATCCGGCGTGGATTCGGTGAAAATTCTGCCGCTGGCGAAGAAGCTCAATCTCTCGCGCACCAGCTTCTACTGGTTCTTCAAGGATCGGGAGGAGCTGCTGAGCGCGCTCGTGGCGCTATGGCGCGACAAAAACACCGGCAATATCGTCAAGCGGTCGGAAGCCTATGCGGAATCCCTGGCCGAAGCGATGCTCAACGTCTTCGATTGCTGGCTCGACAACGATCTGTTCGACGCAAAATTCGAGTTTGCCGTGCGCAGCTGGGCGCTGCAATCCGACGAGCTTCTCGCAGAGGTCCAGCAGGCCGATCAGATCCGGCTGGAGTCGCTGAAACGCATGTTCATGCGGTTCGGGTTACCAGAAACGACATCGGATGTCAGAGCGCGGACAACTTACCTCGTTCAGATCGGATATATCTCCATGCAATCGAGGGAGGAACTTGCCGTTCGCATGAAACGGATTCCGGAATATATCGCGATCTACACGGGCGAAGTGCCGCAGCAGAGGGAGCTTGATCGCTTCTTCTCCCGGCATAGCTATCGGCCCGGTTAAAAGGAGGCCCGGATGAGCGTTTCCTTGAGGATCGGCATAATTGGCGGCGGCGGCTGGCTGGGCGGAGCAATCGCCGGCTCGATTGTCGACGCCCGCCTGGTCGAGCCCCAGAATCTCTCACTCTCCTATCGCAGCCAACAGCCGGATCGCTTGCCGAATTCTTTCTGGACTTCCGACAATCAGGCGCTTGCCGACCGCTCGGACGTGATCGTTCTCTCCGTCCGGCCCGATGACTGGCGCGCCCTTGACGTCGATGCCGGCGGCAAACTGGTCATATCGGTCATGGCCGGCATCGGTCTCGCCGCCCTTTCGCAACGCTATAAGACCGGCCGTGTCGTCCGTGCCCTACCGAATGCTGGTGCCGAAGTTGCTAAGTCCTATACGCCCTGGATTGCTGCGGACGAGATCACGGAAGGCGACCGCGCCGTCGTCCGCGCCATTTTCGAGGCGTGCGGATCGCAAGACGAGGTCGCCAGAGAAAGCGACATCGATTACCTCACAGGCCTTTCCGGTTCCGGACCGGCGTTCCCGGCGCTGCTTGCGGCCGCCATGATGGGCGACGCCGTCGCCCGCGGCCTGCCAGCCGAGATTGCGCGCCGCGCCGTCAATACGGTGATATCAGGCGCCGGCCGCCTTTTGGAGCGCCGTGACGAGAGCCCGGATAACGTCGTACAAACCTTTCTTGACTATCGCGGCACCACAGCGGCAGCTATCGAAGGCATGCGCGCTGCGGGGTTCGACGCTTCGGTCGCCAAGGGATTGTCGGCAGCATTTCAAAAATCGGTGAGTATGGGAAAGCTTTCCTGACGACCGTTGGGGCGGGCACTGCGGCACCCCGTTCGGCAAGACAAGCCGCTAAACAGAGGGAACGAGAATGAAGAAATTACTTGCATCGACGTGTTTGACGTTCGGCCTGATCGGCGGCGCGTCATTCGCCAGCGCCGCCGAATGCGGCAGCGTGACCATCGCCAGCATGAACTGGCAGAGCGCCGAAGTTCTCTCCAACCTAGACAAGTTCATCCTGAACGAAGGCTATGGCTGCAGTGCTGACATCACCGTCGGCGACACCGTCCCGACGATCACCTCCATGGCCGAAAAGGGCCAGCCGGATATCGCGCCGGAAGCCTGGATCGACCTGTTGCCCGACGTCGTCAAGAAGGGCACGGATGAAGGCCGCATCGTCCAGGTCGGCTCGCCGCTGCCGGACGGTGGTGTGCAGGGCTGGTGGATTCCCAAATATCTCGCTGATGCCCATCCGGATATCAAGACGATCGGCGACGTGCTGAAGCACCCGGAACTCTTCCCCGATCCGGAAGATGCGAAGAAGGGCGCCATCTACAACGGCCCGCAGGGCTGGGGCGGCACCGTGGTAACCTCGCAGCTCTATAAGGCTTTTGACGCCGAGAAGGCGGGCTTCACCCTCGTTGATACCGGCTCCGCCGCCGGTCTCGACGGTTCGATCGCCAAGGCTTACGAGCGCAAGGAAGGCTGGGCCGGCTACTACTGGGCGCCGACCGCGCTGCTCGGCAAGTATCAGATGGTTAAGCTCGAAGCCGGCGTGCCGAACGACGCTGCCGAATGGAAGCGCTGCAACACCGTTGCCGACTGCCCCGACCCGAAGCCGAATGCATGGCCGGTCGATCACGTCGTCACACTGGTTGCCAAACCTTTCGCGGAAAAGGTCGGACCTGATGTCATGGACTACCTGAAGAAGCGCTCCTGGAGCAATGACACGGTCAACAAGCTGATGGCCTGGATGACCGACAACCAGGCGACCGGCGAAGACGGCGCCAAGCACTTCCTGAAAGAAAACAAGGACCTCTGGACCAAGTGGGTCTCGCCTGAGGCAGCCACGAAAATCGAAGCTGCTCTCTAAAGCCAAATGGCGGTGCGCGAAAAGTGCACCGCCTCTCGCTGCCGATAAAATGAAAAAGACTGCCACGGCTCTTTAAAGATAAGGGGAACAGAATGGAATGGTTTTATAAATTCCCGCATATGGATGACGACGCGCTTCGCAATCTGAAGAAGGCGATCGATGACGGTTTTCGCACGTTTACCCGCAGCTACGGCGACGCGATCGAAAGCCTCTTCACGCCGCTGCAGCATTTCCTCATCGCCGCCGACCGCTTCATGACGCAGACGCCGTGGCCAATCATCACCCTCATCATCCTAGTCATCGCATGGTTTGCGAGCCGCAACCTGAAGATTGTTCTCGGCTGTCTCGTGACGCTGCTGCTGATCGGCTATTTCGACATGTGGGACGATACGATGCGGACGGTCTCGATGATCTTCGTCTGCACCGTGCTCTCCATCGCCATCGGTATTCCGATGGGAATATTCATGGCACGCTCCGACCGGCTGCAGCGCATCATCAATCCGATCCTTGACGTCATGCAGACGATGCCGAGCTTCGTCTATCTCATCCCTGTCGTCATGCTGCTCGGCATTGGCAAGGTGCCGGGACTGATCGCCGTCGTCATCTACGCCATTCCGCCGATGATCCGTCTTACCGATCTCGGCATTCGACTTGTCGACAAGGACGTGCTGGAAGCGGCCGACGCTTTCGGAACGTCGAGTGCGCAGAAGCTGTTCAAGGTACAGCTGCCGCTGGCACTGCCGACCATCATGGCCGGCATCAACCAGACCATCATGATGGCGCTCGCCATGGTGGTCGTCGCCTCGATGATCGGCGTCCAGGGACTAGGACAGCCGGTGCTGAAGGCGATTGCCAACCAGTACTTCACCCTAGGTATTTTCAACGGCCTCGCCATCGTCGGCATCGCCATCATCTTCGACCGGGTCAGCCAGGCGTATGGCAAGAGGCTCCAGAAGCATCGGGAGATCGTCCATGGCTGATCAACGTTTCGGCGGCATCAAGATCCGCCATCTCTACAAGATCTTCGGTCCCAACCCGGCCGCGCATGTCGACGCGGTCCAGAAGGGATTATCGAAGACCGAGCTCAACGCAAGGTACGGTCACGTGCTCGGCCTCAAGGATATCAATGTCGAGATACCCTCCGGCCGGATCCAGGTGATCATGGGTCTTTCGGGGTCGGGCAAGTCGACGCTCATCCGCCACATCAACCGTCTTATAGACCCGACGGCCGGCGAGGTGCTCGTCGACGGCGTTGATGTCGTGAAGATGAATGAGACGGAATTGCGAACTTTTCGCCGGCACCAGACCGCAATGGTGTTTCAGAAGTTCGCGCTTCTGCCGCACCGGAACGTTCTCGACAACACCATCTTCGGCCTTGAAGTCCAGGGCATGGAGCGCCCGAAAGCCATCGACGTCGCGATGCGCTGGCTGGAGCGTGTCGGGCTCAAGGGCTTCGAGCAGAAATATCCCAACCAGCTCTCCGGCGGCATGCAGCAGCGTGTCGGCCTTGCGCGCGCCCTTTCCAACGATGCGCCGGTCCTTTTGATGGACGAAGCCTATTCGGCGCTCGACCCTTTGATCCGCATGGATATGCAGACGGTCCTTCTCAACATTCAGAAGGAGATCAAGAAAACCATCGTCTTCATCACCCACGATCTTGATGAAGCCCTTCGCCTGGGCGACCAGATTGTGATCCTGCGCGACGGCGAAGTCATCCAGCAGGGCACCAGCCAGGACATCGTCCTGCGGCCAGCCGACGACTACATCGCCAACTTCGTCAAGGAGGTTAATCGCGGCCGGGTCATTCAAGTCGAAGCCGTGATGACGCCGCTGCACTCAGGTGCGGCGCCGGTTGGACTGGCGATAGTGGCGGGAACGACCGTCGAAGAAGCCGTCCGCATGCTGTCATCGGCGCCAGAGGGCGACGCCAGGGTGGTTTCGCCTTCCGGGGAAACCTTAGGGCTCGTCACCTTCCGCCAGCTCGCAAGTGCGATGGTGAACTCACACGAGGTTGCTCCGGAGCGCGACAGCGCCCTGTCGGTCGCCCTCTGAAGCTCCGAATGCGGCCGTCTTTCCGTTTCGCTGGCGACACCGATATCTCGCATGTTGCCATTTCGGGAAATGGGAAGCCGGCCGCCGCCGGACCGTGAAGATGCTTGAGGTCAAATGGCTTCTTCAGACCTGCCCGATTACAACACTGTCTGGGTGAGGAATTGCGCCCGCAGCGTGTCGATGTCATAGAGATCGGAGACCGCGCCGCGCCAAGCGCCTATGCCTTCTGTGAGGCCACGCGAGCGGCCTTGGAGCTGTGACGCCGGAGCGCTCCCGCTGCTTCCTGAGCAAGCTCTTCCAAGTGGCAAATGAGACATTCACGGTCGTCATCCGCTTTGCGCAAGCCGCGGCGCGAACATGCCTCCAGCCAGCGTTAACCTATACATTTTGCGCAAAACCAGTCCAGACTGCGTCGCGAAAAGCCGCTTGACCGACTTTATCGGGGGCCGACAATTGCTCGATGGCCACGGTGCAATAAGATGGTTTTCGACCAAGGCCATGATGGTTGCGGTCCTCAAGCCCAACCCCGTTCATCCATCACCCCCAAACGGATGGAAGGGATCGTACATACGCACCCCATCCCGTGCGTATGCGTGCATGCCTGTCTGCCTGCCGAAGGCTATAAGCGGTCCACTATAGAACCTTCGGCAGGCGACTGCGCAGATCGCGAAGTGGGGCGTTCTCCATAACTCCAGCCTCTCGGCAAGACCGCCGCGTTTGAGCCTTTCGTGGCCTCACGGATACACCCCTTAAATTTGCCCTTCTGCGTAATCGTTTCATCACCGACAGCCGGCGGCCCGAAGACTTGCCTATTATTCCGAGTTCTGCCAGTTCCTGCCGTCGGGCTAAGAAACTGATCGGATGGAAGATGTCGACAATGCATTCAACGGGTTGGTTTTTTGACGCCTGCCACGTCCGAATTCGGCCTTTATCGGCTTGAGCAAATCGCTGATCCCGCTGCCGATACCGCGCGGAGATCCTCCTGCCCCGCTGAAGTGTGCTGCACTCCACGCCCCGATCGGCTAGGATATTGCCAAGTCTCGCCCATCCGCATCAATCCATCGGCAGCGATCGCGCCTCTCGCGGGGATGTGCGGGCAGTTGAGAAGAGCAGAGCAACGCAGCCACACTGAACAAGGGGAGCAGCATGTCCGAAACTAGCCATGCGCCATTCTCGTTTCGGTTTCGCGGTTCTTCGTTCGACAACATGGTCGAAACGCTCGGCGGCGCCTTCGGCGCATTCGATGCCGCGCCTGTCGGACGCGCCCAGGACTTCCACTGGGGGTTGGATTTTTCCGCCAGTGACAGCGCTGTCCTGCTGACCGGATATCACGAGGCGGAGTTTCAGTTCAATATCG
The DNA here is from genome assembly GCF_000271845.1 of Rhizobium leguminosarum bv. trifolii WSM2297. The sequence goes on from NZ_JH719393.1 coordinate 1,907,383, forward strand.
AGCCAACCGTCGATACGGCGGAGTATCTGTCGATCGTCGTGCCGCGCAGCGGCGGCATGGGGGTGGCATATGGATCCCGCGTCGCCGAGGCGGGAGAAGGAAAACTGCTTCTTTATAATAATTTCGAACCAGACAGCGTCATCATGTACGGCCAGTCGAATGTCATCGACGAATTGCTGATCAACTGGTCGGTGATCCTGCAGACGATCGGCCAGACGTTCGAAATACCGTTCAGCGGCTCTCTCGATCTGCTGCCCGAGTTGGATCTGTCGACGCCGGTCGGCCGGACGATCGGCAATTTGACCGAAACGATCGCCATCGGCATGCGCGACGACGGCCCCTTGCTGCAGTCGCCGATCGCCATGGCGCATATGACGCAGGCGCTGGCCGATCTTGTCGTGCGCATGGTGCCTAACCGACTGTCGCATTTCCTCGACAAGGGGCCTGCCCTCATCGCTCCCCGCCATGTGCGCAAGGCGATCGAATTCATGCAGGCCAATATCGACCAGCCGATCACCATGCCGAAGGTCGCCGAAGCGGCCGGCGTCTCCAGCCGGGCGCTCGAAACCGGCTTCCGTGCCTTCAGGGGCACCTCTCCCGCCGTCTATCTGCTGACACTTCGTCTGCGCGCGGCGCGCCAGGACTTGCTCGATCCGGAGAGCACCGAAACCATGAAGACGATCTGTCTCAAATGGGGCTTCTTCCACTTCGGCCGGTTTTCCGCGGTCTATAAATCGACCTATGGGGAATATCCTTCCGACACCAGGAAGCGCGTCGGCCGTCGATAAAGCATATTGTCAGGAAGTGTGCGGGGGGTCCGGGACAATGCATAAAAACAAGGAGCGAAAGCCCTCGCTTACGGCGACGTAGACGGCGGCAACATATAGTGCACTCTCATCGTCCGCGGATCCCGCTTGACGATCTCAAGCACGTCTTGGCTCTCCGCCAGCGCATTGAGTTCACGCAGTACGAGGGAATGGGCGATCCCCAGCTTGCGCGCAAAGACGCGGCTGTCGCGCGCGATCCCGAGTTCGGCGGCAACGAGGAGACCGGCCTGGATGGATGTCAGCCTGATATCGCCCTCTTGCGCTGAAGCGACGAGGGCGAGAAACCGATCGACGTCGGCCGGCTCTTCACTCACGAGGCGTTTCGCCCGCGGAAGGACACCATGATCGACTTCGAGGTCGGCGTATCGCTTTCCTTGCCGGCGCTGCCGAGCGGCACCAGCACGTTCAGCTCGGGATAATAACCGGCGATGCTGCCCCGCGGAATGTCATAGGGCACCAGGCGGAAATCCTCAGCGATGCGCTCGATGCCATCATCATGCTCGCCGATCACGTCGACCCGGTCACCGGCCTCGGCATTCATCGCCTTCAGGTCGGCGGGATGAATGAAAATGACCTGCCGTTCTCCGTAGACGCCACGATATCGGTCATCGAGACCGTAGACCGTCGTATTGTATTGATCATGCGACCGGAAAGTCTGCAGGGCAAAACGATGCCCCTCACCCTTTCGCGCACGCTGATGCACCGTCTCCTCGGGAAGCGCCTCGGAGGAGAATGAGGCCTTGCCCGCCGGCGTATCCCACTCGCGATGGGCCGCCGCATTGCGCAGGTGGAAACCGCGCGGCTTGCGCAGGCGCTGATTGTAGTTTTCGAAGCCCGGAATGGTCGCCTCGATATGATCGCGGATAAGGTCGTAATCCTCGGCGAGCTCCGCCCAGTCGACCACGGCGGAACCGACCGTCGCTTCCGCAATGCCGGCAATGATGGCGACTTCCGACAGCAGGTGCGGCGAGGCCGGACGATTGATGCCGGCGGAGCCGTGCACCATGCTCATCGAATCCTCAACGCTGATGAGCTGGGACTTGCCGGCTTCGTTGAGGTCCATCTCGGTGCGTCCGAGGCAGGGCAGGATGAAGGCCGCCTCGCCCGGCATGAGATGCGAATGGTTGGGTTTGGTCGCGATGTGCACCGTCAGCTTCAGCTGCCGAAGCGCCTTTTCAACCAGGGCGCTGTCGGGCGTGGCGCGCGCGAAATTGCCGCCAAGCCCGATGAAGGCTTCGGCCGAGCCGTCGAGCATCGCGCCGATCGCGGCAAGGACATTGTGGCCATGTTCGCGGGGAACGGTGAAACGGAAGTGTTTCTCCAGCGCATCGAGGAAATCGTCCGCCGGCTTTTCGTTGATGCCGACGGTGCGGTCGCCCTGCACGTTGGAATGGCCGCGCACCGGGCAAAGACCGGCGCCCGGCTTGCCGATATTGCCGCGCAGGAACATGAAATTGGCGATCTCGCGGATCGTCGCGACCGAATGAAGATGCTGGGTGACACCCATCGCCCAGGTGCAGATGACGCGTTCGGCGTTGATATAGACATCGGCTGCCCGTTCGATCTCTTCCCGGCTCAGTCCCGATTGGTCCTCGATCTCAGCCCAGCTCGTCGCCTCGACCGCTACCTGATACGCCTGAAAATCCACGCAGTGTTCGGTGAGAAATGCATGGTCGAGAACGGAGGGAAGACCGGCGGCGACCGCTTTGTCTTCCGCGGCGAGCACAGCCTTCGCCATCCCCCGAACCGCGGCCATGTCGCCGCCGAGATCCGGCTGCAGGTATAGGCTGGCGATCTCGGTCGAACCGCCCCGCAGCATCTCGATCTTGTCCTGCGGATCGGAAAAACGCTCCAGGCCGCGCTCGCGGATGGGGTTGAAGACGACGACACGCGCGCCGCGGATCGCCGCCCGGCGCAGGTCGCCGAGCATTCGCGGATGGTTGGTGCCCGGGTTCTGCCCGATGACGAAGATCGCGTCCGCCTCTTCGAAATCCTCCAGCAGCACCGTGCCCTTGCCGACGCCGACGGCTTGGTGCATGGCGATGCCGCTTGCTTCGTGGCACATGTTGGAGCAATCGGGAAAATTGTTGGTGCCGTAGACGCGCACGAACAGCTGGTACAGGAAGGCGGCTTCGTTGCTGGCCCGGCCCGAGGTGTAGAATTCCGCCCGGTTGGGGGTATCGAGGCCCTTCAGGATGCTGCCGATCTCGGCAAAGGCATCCTCCCACGAAACCGGCAGATAACGGTCGCTCGCCGCATCATAGCGCATCGGATGCGTGAGGCGGCCGTTGAGTTCCAGTTCATAATCTGACCGCCGGCGAAGCTCAGACACCGTATTGTCAGCGAAGAAGGCCGGCGTTGCCCGCTTTTCCGTCGCCTCCCAGGCGACCGCCTTGACGCCGTTTTCGCAAAACTCGAACGACGATCCGTGTTCCGGATCGCCCCAGGCGCAGCCCGGGCAATCGAACCCATCGGGCTGGTTCGCTTTCAGCATGGTGCGTGCGCCTGAAATGGGCATGCCGCTTTGCAGCAATTGCTTGCCGCAGCTCTTTAGAGCGCCCCAACCGCCGGCTGCCGCCGATTTTTTGCCGATGAATTTTGTATCCATGCGCCTCTGTATTGTCGAAGCGCTAGAAACATCAAGGCCACAGAAATGATGGTTCGATAGAAAAAATCTATCGAAGCAGGATCCGGTTAACCGGCTTCCTTCACGGCATGCCGTTCGCCATTGGGCGAATGGGCCAGAATGCGGTTGCGGCCCTGGGTCTTAGCCTCATAGAGCGCGGCGTCGGCTTCGGTCAGAAGACGGTTCGGGTTGGTTCGAAGAACGGCTCCGGTCGCGCAGGAGATGCCGATGCTCGCCGTCACCCGGGCGAATTCGCTGCCGGAATGAGCGATATTCTCCTGGGCCAGGCGACGGGCGAATTGCTCGGCGACGATCATTGCGCCTTTGGCGCTGGTGTCGGGGAGGAACACCACGAATTCCTCACCGCCGTAACGGGCGACGATGTCTGCCGGCCGGCTGACCGATTGGCGCAGGCACTTGCTGACGTCACGCAGGCATTGGTCTCCGGCGGGATGACCATAAGTGTCGTTATAGGCCTTGAAGCGGTCGATATCGACCATCAGCAGGCTGAACGGCGTGTTCTTTCTGGCGCTGCCTGCGGTCTCGCGGGCGAAAGCTTCGTCGAAGGCGCGGCGGTTGACCATGCCGGTGAGGCCATCGGTTTCGGCAAGGCTCTTCAACTGCTCCGCCGACAGCCTGAGCGCGATTTCCGCCTGTTTCGTCGCCGTGATGTCGGAGACGACGGCCATGGCCGTGCCATCCTCGGCAAGCCTTGTCCGGATGCTGCGCCAGTCGCCGTTATGAAGCTGAACCTCTTCGTCCTTGTTGCTGTGCAGCGAGGCACTGGCGGCCTTGATCCACCCGTCCACATCCTCGGGGATACCGGGCCGCTCGCCGGTTTCGGCGACGCGGCGCAGGATGTCGCTAATATGGGCCCCGACCACACGGGCCTCTCCGGAGAGCGGGAAGGCATTGCGATACTGCTCATTGCAAAAGAGGATAAAACCATTGCGGTCGTACATGGCGATGCCATCGGACATGCCGGCCATCGCATGCGAAAGTAGGTTCTTGCTTTCACGCAATTCCCGCTCCAGGGCGGTGCGCTCGGTAACATCGCGCGTTACCCCGGCAAGGCCGATCACCCGCCCCTGCTTGTCACGCAGCGGCACCTTGGAAGCGAGCAGGAATCTGCCTTCGATATACTCGGTGGAATCGATCAGCGGCGCTCCGGTGTCCATGACCTGCTGCTCGAGATAATATAATTCCTCGGCGAGCGGCCGCGACATCAGATTGAAATCCGATAATCCGGTCATCTCCGCCGTCGTCCTGAAACGGAAGAGACGGGTCATGTTTTCATTGACGGTGATGAACCGGCTGTTTCGGTCCTTCACATAGAGATAATCGGGCGACTGCGAAAATGCGGTCACCAATATGCTTCGCTCCAGCTCCCATTGCTGCGTCTTCAGCAGAACGAAACCGCCGAGAACAGTCGCGAGGCAATTCAGTGCGATCAGGGGAAAACCGACGCCGGCCAGCACATGGGCATTCACCAAGGTGGGAAGCACGGCCATCGACAGGACCAATGCAGCGCCAAGGGCAAGGCTGAGCAGCGCAACGTCCTTAAGCCCTGGTGATCTCTTGCGGGTCCAGAAATGACCGGCCAAACCGATGCCGACCGCGACGGCCATTGTGATGATACCGTCGACCATCGCTGTGCCGCCGACGGCAAAACGAAAGGCCATCGCCAGCGCCGCGGCAAAAGCCGCCGCGATCGGCCCCCCGAACATGCCGGCCAATGCAAGCGGCGAAAAACGCAGGTCGATATAGATGCCGGGATGGAATTCAATGGCCAGCAATATGGATCCGATGGAGGCGCCGCCGGCTATGATTCCGAAAGCAATTTTTTCCTGCCTGAAGGACCGGCGCTGAAACTCGATCGAAAAAAGCGCCCAGAGCGAAATTGCCAGGCACACGAAAGAAAGGTTGCCACCGAATTGCGTCCAATTGCCATTCACCGCGCTGGATCCACCTTCCATTTCATGTAACGAACTCACCATAGGCGAAACTGGTTTGAGCTTGGTTAAACGGCTGCATTTTCCGATCTCATGGGGCGGCATGGAGTATCGACCAGCCAAGGTCTGGCACGCCGGCCATAATGCATGCTCAACAAACGCCCTGCTCTTCGTCCGGACATGGTTGCGACGGCGCAATATTGCGCTATTCGGATAGGCCTGCGCAATCGGACCATTATTGCGCGACCAAAAGGCTCACAGATGCCGATGGTTGCAGCGCGTTCCGCTGCCCCAGGCCAATGCCGGCATGGCCCGCCGGGCCTGCGTTACTTGCAGATCGCCCCGGCCAGAAAGCCGCGCATCGCCTCGCCAAAGGGCGGCCGCATCATATATTCCGCCTCCACCATCTTGCTCTGGCGATAGACGGCGCGCGGATGCGAGAAGGTGAGGAAACCGAACTTGCCGTGATAGGCGCCCATGCCGGAGTGGCCGACGCCGCCGAAAGGCAGGCCTTCGGCCGTGACGTGGCTCATGCAGTCGTTGACCGTCACCCCGCCGGACGTCGTATTGTCGAGAACGCGGCGCTCCTCTTCGCCATCCTGGCTGAAATAATAGAGAGCGAGCGGCCGCGGCCGGGCGTTGATGCGATCGATGACGTCGGCGATATCGCGATAGGCAAGAACCGGCAGCACCGGCCCGAAGATTTCCTCCTGCAGCGCACGCATATCTTCGGTGGGATCGAGGATCAGGATCGGCGGCATGCGATGGGTCGGTTGCTGCGAAAAACTCTCTCCCGCCGGATTGATCTCGACGATACGGGCGCCCTTGGCCCTGGCGTCGTCGACCAGGCCCTGGACGCGGGCATGATGGCGGCCATTGACGATCGAAGTGTAATCCGGATTTTCCTTCAGCGTCGGATACATTGCGGCGACCGCCGCCACCGCATGTTCGGCAAAGGCTTCGACGCTTTCCGCCGGCACGTAGACATGATCCGGCGCCAGGCAGATCTGGCCGGCGTTCAGCGTCTTGACCGTCATGACGCGCCGCGCCGCATCTGCCAGATCGGCCGAGCGGCCGACGATAACAGGCGACTTGCCGCCGAGCTCGAGCGTCAGCGGCGTCAGGTTTTCCGCCGCCGCGCGCATGACGTGATGGGCGACCGCGGTGCCGCCGGTGAAGATCAGGTGGTCGAAAGCAAGTGATGTGAAGGCCGTGCCAGTGGCCGGTCCGCCCTGCACAACCGCGATCTCCGCTTCGTCGAAGGCGCGAGCGATGAGTTCCGCCATCAGCGCTGATGAAGCCGGTGTCACCTCCGACGGTTTGATCATGGCCCGATTGCCGGCGGCGAGAATGCCGGCAAGCGGCGCAAGGGCGAGCTGATAGGGGAAATTCCAGGGGCTGAGGATTCCGACAACGCCTTTCGGCTGATAGACCACTTTGGCGACCGCATCGGGGAACCGTGCCTCGTGTTCTTCCGGCTTCAGCCATTCGGCGAGATGGGCCTTGGCATATTTGAGCGAACCGACGCAGGTGAAGACGTCGAGAAGCAGGCTCGCCTCGACACTGCGGCTGCCGAAATCCTCCGAGAGCGCCGCGGCAATCGCGTCCTTGTTGTCGACGAGAAGGGCGATGACGCGGTCGATGCGATCGATGCGGGTTTCAATGCTTGGCGGCCCTTCCGTAAGGAAAGACATTCTTTGCCGGCTAAGCAGAGCCTTCATGGCATCGGCGCTGGTATCGGTGGCGGTGATCGGGGTGACGGTGTTCATTGTTTCCTCCCTTGAACGGTGTCAGGCGGCCGGCTGGCGCACGACCGGTTTCAGCACGATGCCTTTTTCCGAATCCTCCACCGCCCGGTTGATGTCGGCGAAATCGTAGAAGGTAACGAGCCTGTCGAAGGGAAAGCGGCCCTGTCTGTGAAGGTCGATCAGCAGAGGGATCAGCACATCGGGATTGGAATCGCCCTCGACGATGCCGCGCACCCGGCGTCCGCCAGACAGGATATGGGTGAGGTCGAGCGTCAGCGTCGCCCCGTGAGGCGAAGCGCCGACGATGCCGCAGGTGCCGCGCGGCGCGAGCACCCGTACGCATTGATCGATCACGGCAGGCACGCCGGAGGCATCGATCGCATAATCGACGCCGGCGACGGTCAGCGCCATGATCGCGACAACCGCGTCGCCCGACTTGCCGTTGACGATATCGGTCGCGCCGAGTTCGGCGGCAAGCGCCAGCCGCGTCTCGTTGATGTCGACGGCGATGATTTTGGAGGCGCCGACGATCCTTGCCGCCATGACGGCGGCAAGACCGACCGAACCCATGCCGAAGACCGCGATCATCTTTCCCGGTTCAACCTTGAGCGCATTCATCACAGCACCCGCGCCGGTCTGGATGCCGCAGGCGAGCGGCCCGAGCAGCGTGAGATCGGCATCGCTCGGCACTTTCACGATATTGCGCTCATGGCAGAGCGCGTGGCTGGCGAAAGAGGACTGTCCGAAAATATTGCCGTGAACGCGTTCCCCTCGATAGGAGAGCCCGCTCGAACCATCTGCGCGCGCACCGAAGAAATTGCGCGGGAAGAATTCGTGGCAATAGGTCTCCTCGTGATCGTTGCAGCTCGGGCAATGACCGCAGGAATTGAAGGTCATGACCACGTGATCGCCAGGCTTCACCTTGGCAACGCCCGGCCCGACGCGCTCGACGATACCAGCACCTTCATGGCCGAGCACCACCGGCTGCGGCACCGGCAGGTGCTGGTCGCGCATGACGATATCGGTGTGGCAAACCCCGGTGGCAACGACGCGCACCAGGATTTCCCCCTCGCGCGGCTCCTCCAGATCCAGACTTTCCAGCGAAAGCGGCATATGCGGCGCACGCGCCACTGCGGCATGGATTTTCATTGTTTTCCTCCTCCCGATGATCAGCCCTCAAACGGCCCGGCGTGCCGGGCCATACCTTCAACTGCCGCGCTTGTAGGCGCCGAGCCCCGGCTGATAGGTCTTGTCGTCGAGGAACTGTTTCAGCCCCTCGTCGCGCCCCTTGGTTTTGTCGAGAAACAGCATCTGTTCTAGCTTGGCGTAGATGTAATCGTCGGCGAGATCCCATGGCAGGTTGCGCACGCGCTTGTAGGTGTCCTTGGCGGCCTTCAGCGTCACCGGGTTCTTTTCGAGCAGGCTCGCGCAGATCTTGCGGACGCGGGTTTCGAGATCGGCGAGCGGCACGGCCTCGTTGACGAGACCCATTTCCGCCGCCTTGCGCCCGCCGAACAGTTCACCGGTCATGATGTAGTAGAGGGCATCGCGATGGCGCATCACCTCGGCGACCGCGCGGGTGACATTGCCGCCCGGCAGGATTCCCCAGTTGATCTCGGAGAGGCCGAAATTCGCCTCCTCGGCGGCGATTGCAAGATCGCAGGAAACCAGCGGCGTGAAGGCGCCGCCGAAGCACCAGCCGTTGACCATGGCGATCGTCGGCTTTTCGAAATACATCAGCCGGCTCCACCAGTTGCCGGACTGGCGCCGCGCCTTCAGGGTGGCATCGCGCGGCTTGCCGTCATTGTCGCGAAAATATTCCTTGAGATCCATGCCGGCCGACCAGGATTGCCCGGCACCGCGCAGGACGAGCACACCGCAGCGCGCGTCACCCTCGAGTTCGTCGAGCACCTCGAGCATCCGGGCATTGAGAGCCGGGTTCATCGCATTGCGCTTTTCAGGACGGTTGAGGGTCACGAAGGCGATGCCGTTGTCGAAGTCGACAAGAACCGCCGATTGGTTTTCAGTCTCGTTCTTTTCAGTCATGGGGTCACTCCATTGGTTTCGGCATGAATGCCGGGGCCGCTTGATCAGGCCTTTTGTTGAAAGGTTTCTTCGGAATGCAGCTGGCGCAGAACATGTTTCTGCACCTTTCCGGAGGCTGTGCGGGGAATGGTTTCGACGAAGAAGATGCGCGCCGGGCGCTTGAAGGCGGCAAGCCTTGCGGCGCAATGGCCAGCGATCGCCTCGCCCGTTGCCGCAGCACCCGGCCGCAGCACGACATAGGCGATTCCGCATTCGCCCCACCTGGCATCGGGAATTCCGACGACTGCGACGTCGAGAATATCGGGATGACTTGCGAGCGCGGCTTCGACCTCGGCGGGATAAACATTCTCGCCGCCACTGATATACATGTCCTTCAGCCGGTCGACGATGCGATAGAAACCGTTGGCTTCGCGCCTTCCGAGATCGCCGGTGCGATACCAGCCGTCGGTGAAGGCGGCGGCGGTTTCAAGCGGCTTGTTCCAGTAGCCCGGCGTCACCGCCGGCCCGCGCAGCCAGAGTTCGCCGATCCCGCCTTCTCCGACGTCACGGCCCTCTTCGTCGACGATGCGGATGTCGAGCAGGGGCGCCGGGAGACCGACGCTGCCGGGATTGTCCTGCACTGCGCGCCGGTCGATCGGCACGTGCAGCACTGTTCCTGCCTCGCTCATGCCGTAACCGTTGACCAGCGCGACGCCATCGGCGAGATAGCTTTCGATCAGCACCTGCGTCAGCGGAGCACCGCCGACAAAAAGCGCGTGCAGGCCGGAAAGAGCCGCGGCGCTATAGGCGGGGTCGCTGCGCAAGGCGAGTGCGATCTGCGGCACCGCGAAATAATGGCTGATGGCGCGCTGCCGGTCTGCAAGGGCTGCGAGCGTTCGCGCTGGGGTGAAGCGGTCGGAGACGACAAGCGTGCCGCCCAGCATCAATGTGGTGCGCGCCACCGCAATCAGGCCGATGGTGTGGAAGAACGGCAGGTCGCACAGAGCGACGGTTTCAGGCCCGATCTCCCCGACAAAGGAAAAATTGATGGCGGCGAAGAGGGCGTTGCGGCGGGTGATGACGACGCCCTTCGGCTGTCCCGTTGTGCCCGAGGTGTAGAGAAGCACGCAAGGTCCATCTGCATCGGCCGGCAACGGAGCAGCCGGAAGGCTCGCTTCGATCCGCGCAGCGAGGCCGGCCGGACCATCGGCCGTCGAGATCGCCGCCATATTGGGATGGGCGTCCGCAAGGCTCGCCACATCAGCCGAAAACTCCTCGTCGTGGACCAGGAGCGCCGGGGCACAATCGGCAAGGATCGGCCGAAGCTCGGCGGCGTTGAGGCGCCAGTTGAGCGGCACGTAGATGGCGCCGGCACGCTGGCAGGCAAAGGCCAGCACGATCGCATCCATCGAGTTGCGCGCCAGCATGGCGACCCGCGCTCCGTCCCGCCGCGCCCCCAACATATCGCTCAGGAGGCCGGCGCAACGGGCGATCCGGGCATCGAGCTCGGCGTAGGTGAGTTGGCGGCCGGTGGCGATCTCGAACAGCGCCAGACGATCCGGCGCGAGGCGGGCGCGGTAAAGGATCGGATCATCCGTCACCAGCCCGCAATCCGCCGGCGAAGCCATCCCGGAAAAGGATTGTGCCATATTCTCCTCCCATGCCCACCGCTCCCACAGCAGGCATCAAATTTGTATGTAACACATACTAATATCTTTTCCCGGATATGCAAGAGCCGTTTACGGCGATCCGATCATTCGAACGGGCGCGGGAAATATTGCCACCGCCGATATTGACTAACCCGCTGATTTTGATGGTTATGGCGCCTGAGCGAGGCGAGACGAACGATGACCAGGAAAGCACCCCAGGACGATTTGGAGGACGAGGAGGCCGCCGCAACGCCGCCGCTCGACATCGGCCGGCTCGGCGATCTCCTCGGCTTTCATCTGCGCATGGCGCATGTCGCTATCTATCGCGACTTCGCCGAAACCATGGAGGAGCTGGCGCTGACGCAGAAGCAGCTCGCGGTGATGGAACTCGCCGCCGGCAATCCTGGCGCATCGCAGATCGACCTTGCCAACACGCTCGGCACCGACCGGGCGACGATGATGGCCCTCGTCAACCGGCTGGCAGCCCGCAACCTGATCGAGCGCCGGCCTTCAGCCGCAGACCGCCGGCGCCAGGAACTGCATCTGACGGAGGCCGGACGCGCGATGCTCGCGCAAGCGCGCGAACTGATCGACAGGCACGAACAGCGTTTCATCGATCTGTTTTCGCCCGACGAAATGGATGGCCTGCTGGTCGCACTGAAGCGGATATATAAGGCGAAGTGAAACCCGCCTTCGCTCCGGCCCGAAGCGGCCGAGATATCGTCGGCGCTCAATATGGACAATCAGGTAGTCGGGAAGCGGGCAGCATCCATAGATTTCTATTCGGAAATTCCCGTGTTATGATCCCGGCCCTGGCGTCGTCCGCCGTGGGTTATGCGCACGGAGACTTGTTATGAGCGAACTGGACGTGCTTTTTGCCTCCCTGAGACAGGCGGCTGACCCGCAGACGGTCGAGTGCATCGAAAATGTCGTCCTGCATGGCTCGGATCGCGATCTCAATCGCATCAATGTGCTCGCCTTCGCCGATGCGCATCATCTCGATCAGGAAAAAACCATCGCAGCGTTTCTGCATGCAGCCCGCATAGGCGCGTTCGAGATGACCTGGAATGTGCTTTGCCCGGGATGCGGCGGCGTCCTCGACAGCGGTGCGACCCTGAAAACCGTCGACCAGGACACCTATCATTGCGCGCTCTGCGCGGCCGGATACCAGCCGACCCTCGACGAGATGGTCGAGGTGACGTTCACGGTCAGTCCGAGAGTGCGCAGGATCGCCGCCCACGATCCCGATCGGTTGCCGCCGCTCGAATATTACCGCCAGATCTTCTTCAGCTCCGGAGTCGACCTGCCTGACGATCTCGAAGCGCGGTTTAAACGCATCCAGCTGGAGATGATCGAGCTGGATCCGGGCGAAAAGGCTTTTGTCTCGCTGCAATTGCCGGCGCAATTTGTCATCATCTTCGATGCGGTGACGCACGCGGCGCAATTCATCGACGTGCAGGGTGAGCCCACCGACGAACGTCAAACCCTCTCGATGGTCATTCGTCACGGGCATGCGCTGAACGAAACGCTAACCCTGCGTCCGGGCTCGCTGCGGCTCACGCTCGAAAACCACACCGATCGCAGAGTGGTGCCGAACGTCTGTGTCGCCGGAGACGAACTGCACGACATACTGGGCCGCAGACGCGCCTTCCTGACGGCCAAGCGCCTGCTGACGAACCAGAGCTTCCGCGACATCTATCGGACAGACACGCTCGACGTCGACCAGCGCCTCAAGATCACCAGCCTGACGTTCCTCTTCACCGACTTGAGGGGCTCGACCGCGCTTTACGAGCGCGTCGGAGATCTCGCTGCCTTCGATCTGGTGCGGGCGCATTTCAGGGTTCTTCACGAGATCGTCGCCACAGAGGCCGGAGCCGTCGTCAAGACCATAGGCGATGCCGTGATGGCGACCTTTCCGAGCCCGGACCGCGCGGTGGCGGCCGCGCTCAAGATGCGCGAAGCGATGCTTCGGCTGAATGCCGAACATGGCAGCGACGATCTTCTCCTGAAGATCGGCATCCATGAGGGACCATGCCTCGCAGTCAACCTGAACGACCGGCAGGACTATTTCGGCCAGACCGTCAACATCGCCTCCCGCGTCCAGGGCCTTGCCGATCCCAATGTGATCATGACGACGGAGGCGATCGTTGGGGATGCCCAGGTTTCGGACATCCTGCGTGACAGCGGCATCACCTCCGCCTCCCGGATGGCGGAACTTCAAGGCATCGGGAGAGAGGTCAGAATCTTCGCCCTCTCGTGACCGTCTGCTCGTCAACGTCAAGCCAGCCTTCGCGGTTTCTGCTAAGGGGCCGAAGCGAACTTTTTCGTTGTCGAAGGATAGACTGCTTTGCGCACTCCTTCCGGCCAGAAAGGCCGGTGGAATCACTTCCCTATTCGCCCAGGCTGGAAACCAATTCGTCGAGCTGCTCCAACTGCTCCGGCAATGCGGCCGCCGAACCCTGCAGTGCTTCCTCTAGCGCCTCCTTGGATGGATAGACTTCGCGGAAAGTCAGTAGGGTCCTCCCGCCTTGGTCCTCGAAGGTCACGGTCGTGATCGCGCCCTCTTCGCCCTCGTCGTTGGTCCAGACGATGCGCTCGTTCGGCACCACCTCGAGATATTTGCCATAGAAGGCCATGGTGTCGGAATCGACGGCGCCGAATTCCAGCCGATATTTGCCGCCGGTACGGACGTCCATATCGCATGATACGAGCGAAACGCCGGATACGGATTTTGGCACCCACCAGCGCTGGAACAGCTCGGGCTGGCTCCAAGCCTTGTAAACTGTGCTCGGCGGCGCATTGAATGTCCGGGTTACCACGAGTTCGCGATCCCCTCTGCGCTCGACTGACGTGCGGTTCTGCGGACCACCTGTTCTGTTAACTTGCTCAGTCATCGCTTCCCTCCTGTTTCATTTCACTGATGATTTCGTCCAATGCTTCGAAACGGGCCTCGAAGAGCTTGCGGTGCGCCTCGATCCACTCGGCCTCCGCCTCGAGGCCGCGTTTCCCAAGCCTGCAGGTTCTCACCCGTCCGACCTTCTGCGTGACGACGAGCCCCGCTCGCTCGAGAACCTGGACATGCTTCTTCATGCCGGTCAGCGTCATCTGGAACTTATCCGCGAGACTGGTGATCGACGCGTTCCCTTGCCCAAGCTGATCGATGATCCCGCGGCGGGTCGCATCGGACAGCGCCGCGAACGAGAGATCGAGGGGAGGACTTCCATACTGAACCATATAGTTCAGTGTATAACCTGCTCGCGCAGGAAGCGCAAGCGTCCGGAACTTTCCCTGCCGTGGATCGGTCATCCGAGGTCATGCGCCGCGGCGCCGGCAGCAAAAAATCGCCTAGCGCGGGCCGACAGCTGCATGATTTGTGACTCAAGATTGCGCAAGCTATTGCTTTGATGATGCCAGAGCTTAAGGCCAATCCGCATAGCCCGAAGACAGCATACTATTTCCCGACCCAGCCGACGCCCGGGCTATTTCGCGATAGCCGGCGGGGGAGAGGCCGGTCTTGCGCTTGAAGAAATGGCTGAAATAGGTCGGGTCGCGGAAGCCGAGGCTGTCGGAGATTTCCTGGATATTGCGGGCCGAGCGCTCCAGTCTTAGCTTGGCCTCCTGGACCACGCGCTCGTGCAGAAGTTGGATCGGCGAGCGGCCGAGCGTCCTTTGGCAGATCGAATGCAGCCGGTCGGCAGTGACGCCCAATTCCGCGGCATAATCGCTGATCGGCCGGTGCCGGCGGAAGCCGGCCTCGACCAGCTGGCGATAGCGCTGCAGGATCGATCCGGTTTCGCCCTGCCCGCGCGGCTCGTTTCTCTCGCCGTCGGAACCGCGCCACAGCGTCATCAGGATCAGCCTGATATAGGCCGATGCGACCATCCAGGAGGAGCGGGAGGGATCACCGAGCTCCCGCACGAAGCCCGAAATCAGCGGGCTGATTTCGGCCACCAGCGCGGGATCCACTGCCTCGACCAGCTTGCGCTGTTCGGTGAAGATGCGCAGCGAATAGGATTCCACCTTGTCGCCGATCGCATCGACCATGATCTGCGTCGACACCCCGACCAAATGGGCCGCGGTTCCGGCTCCGATCGACAGGTCGCAGCGCGCCTGTGGCGGCAGGAAGGCAAGCAGCGGCCCCTGCAAGGGCCTATCTTCGCCATTGTCGAAATGAAGCTCGGCCGCCCCTTCGCCGAGCAGCAGGAAATGGTGGAAATCGGCATACAACCCTTTTTGGAAACGGATGCGCCGGTGCGACAGCGGCGGTGCGTGCCACTCGCCCCTGGCATAGTGATGAATGCCTCCGTCCGTCGCCAAGGCCTCTCCTCCGTTCGCCTGCCAAATATTGCGGCAATCACCGGATAATTACAATATTAACCCAGTAAATCGCATTCCATCCGAAATCGATCGGCGTAACCTTACCTTCATCAGCCTTTGGGAGGAGGCACTCCGACAGACGCAGGAACGCTCAGGCGGCCTTTGGGCCGTGGCGTCGGCTCGTTTTCTCCCATGGCAACAATGCAAACGCCGGTAAATGGCGAGTGGGTAAAACAGTGTTTTCGGCAAAACTGATGATCAACAACGAGGCGATGGATGCTTCCGAGGGGGCCACCTTCGAACGCATCGATCCGCTGACCGGCGATGTCGCAACGATCGCTTCGGCAGGATCCGTAGCCGACATGAGGCGGGCGGCCAATGCGGCCGCGGCGGCTTTTCCCGGCTGGTCGCAGACCGGCCCGGGCGAAAGGCGCAGACTGCTGAACGCCGCCGCCGATATTCTCGATATCAGGACCCCCGAACTCATCGCCGCCATGACCGGCGAAACCGGCGCCACGGCACAATGGGCAGCGATCAATTGCGGGCTCGGCGCAGATATTCTTCGCGAGGCGGCGGCGATGACCACGCAAATATCGGGCGAGCTCATTCCGTCAGGCATTCCTGGAAGCCTCGCCATGGCGGTGCGTCAGCCGGCCGGGGTCTGCGTCGGCATCGCCCCGTGGAATGCGCCGATTATTCTTGGCACCCGCGCAGTCGCCATGCCGCTTGCCTGCGGCAACACCGTCGTCCTCAAGGCCTCCGAACTCTGCCCGAAGACCCATGGCCTGATCGGCGACGTCCTGCGGGATGCCGGTTTCCCTCGCGGCGTCGTCAATGTCGTCTCCAATGCGCCGAGTGAAGCCGCTGCAGTCGTCGATGCGCTGATCGCCCATCCCGCCGTGCGCCGTATCAATTTCACCGGCTCCACCCGCGTCGGCAGGATCATCGCCGAAACGGCGGCAAGGCACCTGAAGCGCTGCCTGCTCGAGCTCGGCGGCAAGGCACCCTTCATCGTCCTTGCCGACGCCGATATCGACGAGGCGGTTGGTGCCGCCGCGTTCGGCGCCTTCATGAACCAGGGCCAGATCTGCATGTCCACCGAGCGGATCATCCTGATGGACGAGATCGCCGACGGCTTCGTCGGCAAATTCCGGACGAAGGCCGAAACCCTCGTAGCGGGCCACCCCGGCGACGGCAACACGCCGCTCGGCACGCTGATCAACGCCGAAGCCGTGCGCCGTGTCAGATCGCTGATCGATGATGCCTTCCAGAAGGGCGCGACCCTCGTCTGCGGCGGCGAAGCCCATGGCACGCTGATGGATGCGACGGTCATCGATCACGTCACGCCTGCCATGCGCATCTACCGCGAGGAGAGCTTCGGGCCGGTCGCGGCGATCATCCGGGTCGGCAGCGTCGACGAGGCGGTGACGGTTGCCAACGACAATGAATACGGGCTGTCGGCGGCGGTTTTCAGCGCCGATGTCAATGCGGCGATGGCCATCGCCATGCGGCTCGAATCCGGCATCTGCCACATCAATGAAGCCACGGTTTCCGACGAGCCGCAAATGCCGTTCGGCGGGGTCAAATCAAGCGGTTATGGCCGCTTCGGCGGCAAGGCCGCGATCGATGAATTCACCGAGCTCAGATGGGTCACCATGGCATCGGGAAAACGGCAATACCCGATCTGAATTCGGATCGGCCGAGAATAATGGGAACGGGCTGGGAGGCCCAAACGGAGGATTGATTTCATGAACGGCCTTTTCCGCAATGGAAAACTCAAGACGGCGTCTCTCACCCGCCGCTCTTTCATCGCATCGGCGGCCGCAGGCAGCGCGGCGCTGGCGCTTTCCGGCCGCACGGTTTTCGCCCAAGGTGGCGATACGTTGAAGGTCGGCTTCATCAGCCCGCGCACCGGCCCCCTAGGCGGCTTCGGCGAGACCGACGGCTACGTGCTCGATCTGGCGCGCAAGGCGCTGGCGAACGGCTTGCAGGCGGGCGGCAAGACCTGGAAGGTCGAGATCCTCGATCAGGACACCCAGTCCGACCCCTCGCGCGCCGGCCAGCTGGCCAAGGACCTGATCAACAACCAGGCGATCGACCTGATGCTCGCCGTCTCCACCCCCGAAACCATCAATCCGGTGGCCGACGCCTGTGAAGCGGCTGGCATCCCCTGCCTGTCGACCGTCATGCCCTGGGAAGCCTGGTATTTCGGCCGCGGCGCCAAGCCCGGCGCGCCTTCGCCGTTCAAGTGGACCTATCATTTCGGCTTCGGGGTCGAAGAGTTCCACAAGGCCTATGTCTCGCAGTGGAACCTGATCGAGACCAACAAGAAGGTCGGCGTCATGTATCCCAACGATGCCGACGGCAATGCGATCCGCACCCATCTGGCGCCCGCACTTGCCAAGGCGGGCTTCACCATCGTCGATCCCGGCGCCTATGAAACCGGAACCACCGACTTTACCGCGCAGATCGCCCTTTTCCGGCAGGAGGGCGTCGAGATCTTCAACTCTTTCCCGATCCCGCCCGACTTCGCCGCCTTCTGGCGTCAAGCGGCACAGCAGGGCCTCACCCAGCAGATCAAGATCTGCCAGGTGGCGAAGACCGGCCTGTTTCCTTCCGACATAGAGGCGCTCGGCGATCTTGGCTTGAACATCGGCAGCGCCGCTTACTGGCACAAGGCCTTCCCCTACAAATCCACGCTGACCGGCGTCTCCGGAACCGAACTCGCCGACGGTTATGAAGCCGCAAGCGGCAAGCAATGGACGCAGCAGCTCGGCGCCAGCCTTGCGCTCCTCGACGCCGGCTTCGATGTGTTGAAAGCCAGCACCGACGCCAAGAGCAAGGAGGCGGTGGCCAAGGCCTTGGCAACGCTGAAGACGACGACGATCGCCGGCAAGGTCGACTTCACCAGCGGTCCCGTCGCCAATGTCTCGCCCGGGCCGATCATCGGCACGCAATGGGTGAAGGCGGCGGAGGGCTCGAAATTCGCGCTCGACTACGTCGTCACCGAGAACGCCACGGATCCCAATGTCCCGGTCGGCGCCAAGCTTACCGCTTACAACGGATAACCAAAGTGCGGCAGGAAGCTCAAAATCGGCCGGGAGGAGCCTTTCTCTCGGCCAAAGGGATCCACAAGCAGTTCGGCGCCCTCGTCGTGCTGGAGAACCTCAATTTCTCCATGGGCGATGGCGAGGCGGTCGGTATCGTTGGGCCGAACGGTGCGGGCAAGTCGACGCTGCTCTCAGTGCTTGCCGGCGCCTTCCCGCCGAGTGCGGGAAGCATCACCTTCGACGGCGTCGATGTCACGAGCCGGACGGCGGCGGAACGCTGCCGGTCGGGGCTCGTCCGCACCCATCAGATTCCCAAACCCTTCAGCGGCATGACGACCTTCGAAAACGTCTTCGTCGCCGCATCGCATGGCAATGCGGCAAGCCGCGACGAGGCCTATGAGCGCGTGGTGGATTCGCTTTCGCTCTGCGGCATGCTCGGCGTCGCCAACCGCCAGGCCGACACACTCGGTCTTCTCGATCGCAAACGTCTGGAGCTTGCGCGTGCGCTTGCCACGCAGCCGAGGCTGCTGCTGCTCGACGAGATCGGCGGCGGCCTGACCGATGGCGAGGCGAGCGAACTGGTGGAAACCATCCTCGAATTGCGCCGTCGCGGCATCGGCATCGTCTGGATCGAGCATATCGTTCATATCCTGCTGCAGGTGGCGGAACGGCTGATCTGCATGGATGCCGGCAGGATCATCGCCGATGGCGAACCGAAAACGGTCATGAGCGACGCTGAAGTGGTCAAGGCCTATCTCGGAGGCACACCCGCATGAGCCTTCTCTCCATCCGCAACCTCGACGTTCGCCACGGCCTGCTGCAGGCGGTGCGCGGGGTCAGTTTCGATATCGCCAAGGGCGAGGTGCTGGCACTGGTCGGCGCCAACGGTGCGGGCAAGACGACGCTGCTGAGGTCGATCGCCGGAGCCCACCTTCCCTCCTCCGGCCAGATCCTTCTCAACGATGAAGATCTGGCTGCCATCCCGTCGCACAAACGGATCGCCAAGGGCATCGCTCTGGTGCCGGAAGGCCGGCGCCTGTTTTCGCAGATGACTGTCGAAGAGAACCTGCTTCTCGGAAAGAGCTGCGGCCGCAAGGGCGAGTGGAGCATCGATCGCGTGCTTGACGCCTTCCCCAACCTCAAACCCCGCCGTCACGCCAAAACCGGCCACCTCTCCGGCGGCGAGCAGCAGGCGACCGCGATCGGCCGGGCGCTGATGAGCAACCCGGATATTCTGCTGCTGGACGAGGTCTCGCTCGGGCTTTCGCCTTTGGTCGTCGACCGCGTCTACGCCCAGCTGCAGGCATTGCTGACCTCGGGAACGACAATCGTGCTCGTCGAGCAGGATCTTGCCCGCGCCATGGGTGTCGCAAGCCGGATCATCTGCATGCTGGAGGGACGCATCGTCCTCGACAGGCCGGCAGCCGCCGTCGCGCGCGCTGATGTCACCAACGCCTATTTCGGATTGCACCGGGCAGCCGGCGAAAGGAGCGTGTCATGATCAACACCCTGATCCAGGGTCTCCTGCTCGGCGGTTATTACGCCGTCATCGCCTGCGGCCTGTCCTTCATGTTTTCCGTCATGCGGATCATCAATCTCGCCCATGGCAGCCTGGCGGTCGCTGCCGCCTACGGCCTGTGGCTGCTCGCCGCCAAAGCCGGCATTCCGCCTTTCGCCGGCCTGCTGATCGTGCTGCCCGTCATGGCGTTGATCGGCTGGCTGCTGCAGCGCTTCATTCTCGAACGCAGCGCCCGCGGCGGCACACTGCTGCCGATTCTCACGACCTTCGGCCTGTCGATCGTCATCGACAACCTGCTGTTCGAACAGTTCGGCGCCGACACACGATCGCTGGCGCCCTTCATCGGCAACCTCTCCTATGCCTCCTGGCAACTGCCCGGCCACAACTTCGTCGGCAAGCTTGCGGTGATGATGATGGTGACGGCGATCCTCATTCTCGGCGGGCTGCAATTCTTCCTCAGCCGCTTTGCGCTCGGCCGCGCCATCCGCGCCACGTCCGAAGATCCGGACACGGCAGGGCTCGTCGGCATCGATGCGCGCCGCGTCAATGCCGTCGCGACCGCAATCACCATGGTGACGATCGGGATCGCCGGCGCCTTTCTCGGCATGCGGGCGACCTTCAGCCCCTATGCCGGCGGCCCGCAGCTTCTCTTTGCTTTCGAGACGGCTGTCATTGGCGGAGCGGGGTCGCTCTGGGGCACGCTTGCCGGCGGCATCGTTCTCGGCCTTGCTCAATCGCTCGGCGCGCAGCTGCATCCGCAAGGTTTCCTGATCGGCGGCCATGCGGTGTTCCTGCTGGTGCTTTTCGTCCGGCTATCTCGGTTCGGGATGCCTCAACTCGATAAGCTCGGCGCGTTCCTCAATTTTCGCGCCCGTCTTCGGAGCCCGACATGACATTCGTCTCCAACGGAATATCGATCGAGCGCTGGACGAAATCGTCGCGGATGGCGCTCACCTCCATGGCGGCGGTTCTCTCGCTGCTGATCTTCGCCCCCGCCGTACTCGGCGCCGGTGCGATCGACCGGATGACCGCCCTGTTCATCTATGTGATCCTGGCCGCCATGTGGAATGCACTCGCCGGCTTCGGCGGACTGGTATCGGTCGGCCAGCAGGTGTTCTTCGGCCTCGGCGCCTATTTCACCATACGACTGGCCGATGCGGGGCTCGATCCCTTCGTCTCGCTGTTTGCCGCAGCGGTCGTGACCGGCGTCTTGTCGATCCCGCTTTCGCTGTTCATGCTGCGGCTGAAGGGCGGCTCGTTCGCGATCGGCATGTGGGTCGTGGCCGAACTCGCCCATCTGCTCGTCAACCTCGACCGGCTCATCCAGGGGGAAACGGGGACCTCGCTAATTTCGCTCAATGTCTATGACAGCGGCACGCGGCGGGCGGCGATCTACTGGCTTGCGCTCGCCTCCATGGCGGCCCTGCTCGGCGCCCTCTTCGTGCTGATGCGCAGCCGCGCGGGTGCGGCCATGCAGGCGATCCGCGACAATGAGGAGGCGGCGACCTCGGTCGGCGTGCGGGTGATCGCCACCAAGCGGCTGCTCTTCGTGCTTGCCGCCTTCGGCATCGCCATCGCCGGCGGCCTGTGGCTGGCGACTGCGACGACTTTCCAGCCGAAGACCTATTTCAGCGTCCAGTGGACGGCCTACATGATCTTCATGGTGCTCGTCGGCGGGATCGGCAAGTTCGAGGGCGCGATCCTCGGCGCCATCCTGTTCTTCGTCATCGAGACCTTCTTCGGTGCAGCCGGCGTCTGGTACCTGATCGGCCTCGGCGCCACCGCCCTGATCTTCTCGCTCTACCTGCCGCGCGGCCTATGGGGCGAAATCGAGCGCCGCTTCGATTTCCAGCTTCTGCCCGTCGGCTACCGGCTGAAATTGCCCGGCCCGACCAAGATCAAATGGACAGAATGAGCCGGTTTTCCTGCCGGACTCTTTAGCGAAAGGTGACGTTCATGCTTTTTGGTAAAACAATCCTGGTGACCGGAGTGGCTTCCGGCATCGGCGCCCGGACGGCGGAATTGGCCGGCCAGATGGGCGCCGAGGTGATCGGCGTCGATGTGCGCGAACCGGCCAGCGGAAGTTCCGCCTTCATCAAGGGCGATCTATCGACACCATCGGGTGTCGCCGAGATCGTCGCGCAGTTGCCGGCGCGCCTCGACGCGCTCGCCAATGTCGCTGGCCTTTCCGGCAGTACCGGTGTCGTCTCGACGCTCGCCGTCAATTTCTACGGTCTTCGCGCCCTGTCGGAAGCCGTGGCACCCCGCCTGCGCGAAGGCGGCGCCATCGTCAACGTCGCCTCGATCGCCGGCTACGGCTGGCGCGCCAATATCGAACGGGCGAAATCGCTGACATCAATCGACGGCTTTCCGGATGTGGCGGCCGTTGTCGCCGAACACGGCCTCAAGGAAGAGGAGGGTTATCCGCTTTCCAAGGAGCTGCTGCTGCTCTGGACCATGCGCGCGGCTCACCTGCCATTGTTCAAAGCGCGCGGCATCCGCGTCAATGCGGTCAGCCCCGGGCCGGTGGAAACGCCGATCCTCAAACAGTTCCGCGCCGTGCTCGGCGATGCCAGGGTCGATAGCGACATTACCCGCGTCGGCCGCGCCGGCACCGCCGCCGATATCGCGCCCGCCGTGCTCTTCCTCTGCTCGGATGGCGGACGCTGGATCAACGGCGCCAATCTTGCCGCCGACGGCGGCCTCGAAGCATTGATCAATGCTGACGTCCTCGGCTTCTAGTCAATTCTCAAAGGAGATCCACGATGAATATTTCCCTGCTGATCAATGGCGCAGACCGACCGGCCTCCGACGGCCGGACCTATGACCGGATCGATCCCTTCACCGAAAAGCTCGCCAGCCGCGCTGCCGCGGCGAGCCTGGAGGATGCCGCAGCCGCCGTCGACGCCGCAGCCGCCGCCTTTACCGCCTGGTCGAAAACCGGCCCGGGGCAGCGCCGCGCGATCCTGATGAAGGCCGCCGACATCATGGATTCCAAAGTCGGCGAGTTCACCGGGCTAATGATCGAGGAAACCGGCGCCACGGCGCCCTGGGCCGGCTTCAACGTCATGCTCGCCGCCAATATCCTGCGCGAGGCCGGCGCCATGACGACGCAGATTTCAGGCGAAATCATCCCTTCCGACAAACCCGGCACGCTCGCCATGGGCGTTCGCCAGGCCGCCGGAGTCTGCCTGGCGATTGCCCCCTGGAACGCGCCCGTCATCCTCGCGACCCGCGCCATCGCCATGCCGATCGCCTGCGGCAACACCGTCATCCTCAAGGCATCCGAGCAATGCCCGGGCACGCATCGGCTGATCGCAACAGCGCTCACCGAAGCCGGCCTGCCGGCCGGCGTCCTCAACGTCATCACCAACGCACCGGAGGATGCGCCTGAAATCGTCGCCGCGCTGATCGCCCATCCCGCCGTCAAGCGCGTCAACTTCACCGGGTCGACGAAGGTCGGCAGGATCATCGCCGAGACCTGCGGCAAATATCTCAAGCCTGCCCTCCTCGAACTCGGCGGCAAGGCGCCGCTTGTCATTCTCGACGACGCCGATATCGACGGCGCCGTCAATGCCGCGATTTTTGGCGCCTTCATGCATCAGGGCCAGATCTGCATGTCGACCGAGCGGATCATCATAGACGAGACGATCGCCGATCAGTTTGTCGCCAGGCTGGCCGCCCGCGCCAGCCAGCTCCCGGCCGGCGATCCACGCGGCCACGTCGTTCTCGGCTCGCTGATCAGCCTCGATGCGGCGAAGAAGATGGAAGAGCTCATCGCCGATGCGACCGCCAAGGGCGCAAAACTTGTGGCCGGCGGCAAGCGCTCCGGCACCGTGGTCGAGGCGACGCTGCTCGATCACGTCACATCGGACATGCGCGTCTATGCAGAAGAATCCTTCGGCCCGGTCAAGCCGATCATTCGCGTCTCGGGCGAGGAGGAAGCGATCCGCATCGCCAATGACACCGAATACGGCCTGTCATCCGCCGTCTTCAGCCGCAACGTCCAGCGGGCGATGGCGGTTGCGGCGCGCATCGAATCCGGCATCTGCCACATCAATGGCCCGACCGTGCACGACGAAGCGCAAATGCCCTTCGGCGGCGTCAAGGGCAGCGGCTACGGCCGCTTCGGCGGCAAGGCGGCGATTGCTGAATTCACCGACCTTCGCTGGATCACCGTCGAGGATTCCGCCCAGCATTACCCCTTCTGACGACGAAACGCGTCAGCGCGCCACAACGGCCATTGCAGTTGTGGCGCGGTCCGGTGCTCAGGCCGAAAACCCATCCAGCGCATCGGCAAGCTTCAGCCATAGATCATGGGGAGGCGAAGGAATTGGCCGCGATTCTTCGTCGGAAACGCGGATTTCGAAAGCAGCGACGTTCCACCCAACGCCGGCCAGCATCCGGCGAAATTTCGTCGCCTTATCCTCAAACTGGTCTGAACCCCGTTCTCCCAGCACCGTGCGGATCGTCACCAGGGCGAGATTGAAGTTCTTCTGCAATTGTCCGAAGGCGCCGCGATGTTTGTCCCGCATGCCTTTATGGAGATCGCCGTGGGCGAGAGCGGCCATCGCGTCGTTGAAATCGGACAGATTATCGCCGATCGACATGATCAGCTCATTGAGGACGGCGGCCGAACGGGAAAGATCCGGATCGGCGTAGTCGGCTTTCATCCGCCGCGTCAGATCTCCACCCAGGACAGCCGTCGCCAATGCCGCGATCTCAGCGGAGAATCTGGCTTTCTGATCGTTGAGATCGGTTGGCGCTTCGACGCTGTCTAGATCGTCAGGAACTCGATCCCGATACGCCGCATTCCACCCCGAGCCGTTCGTTGTCTCGACCATGCACACCGGGCCTTAGCGCAATGCACCGCCACCGCAAGACCAGCGGCGGCTCACAAGTGCACAACCGCTATGGGCCATGTCGTATTCCCCGTACCCTTAGACCCTGTGCCGCTGCCCAACACACAGTGACAAGCGCGGTTGCATCCAAGGCGCCAACGCTTAAGAAAGTGCTTCGGTGCTGCCCCGGTCGGATTTTTTGCGCGCGAAACGGATAGCTCGACGTATTTTGATTATGCCGGGGCGGCCCGTTGTCGCCGCCGCAGCGACGCCCTCTCCGCGCGTCACACACGATTCGCCAAATCGAACGAGTGCACATCTCATCCGATCACGCGTACCGCCGTATATTGCCCCCGCTCCAACCACATCAAGCGGAACGTGCCCAACTGGGCCAGGATGGCAAAATGCTCCAGCGCCGCCACGCGTTTAATGTTCTCGACGTGCCGCATTGCGCTGTCCAGACCGACTGTTGCGAGTGCAGGGAAGTACCCATAACAATCTGTTCGTTCAAGACTGCCGTGCATGGCGCGGCAACGTTCAAACATAGGCTGATCCCGAGCGTCGAACTCCTCATAATCCTTGCTCTCATACGGCAAGAGCGAGCGAGCCAGAATATTGGGATCCGTGCTCCTTTGCCGATTTGCAAGGTGTGGCGGCAGGACCAATTGCGTTGGCGCCAGTTTACTGGATGAGAGACGCATATCGACAAGATCGATCTCGAAATGGTCATGTCGTTTCGACCAGCACACAAGCCGACCAAAAGCGGAGTGGCCAACTACAAAACAATCCTTATGGCTGAATTCTGGGTCGTTGCCGAAAACCAGCGCTAGAACGGGTGAGAACTCGGTGGGATCACAATATTGCAGTTTGCGATCGAAATAATCGCCAAACCCGAAGGTTCGTAAGAATTCCAGGAAACTATCGGGCAGGTGAAGGGAAAGCCGGGCATCTCGCTCCGCAGTCAGAGGAATGCGGCGCCGCGGAGAGCCGATGCGTTCAATTCTGTCTGAAAAATTCTTGTCCATTGCCATTCACGGTATCTCGATGCTAGTCGTCGCTAGTCGCGCCGAGCCCGAACATGCTCGATCCAGAAACCGTGACGTCAGCCGCTATCGCTATCTCGGCGACCCGATCCACGAGCAGCTAAATATAATCGGATGTGAACCAGCCGAGACCCTCGACGACACGGCCGCCATCGCCGATGCGGGCAAGCGCGTTGCCTTCGATAAAGACTATCGACGAGCCGCCGCTAATCGTGTCGGGCCCGGCGACTACGCAGGTGCATTTGTCGCCGACAACCGCAACAGGAACCCCTTCCACCGTCACCAGTGTCTGCGTTTCCGAGATCGGGCCGCCCACATGCGGCTTCGGCCCAGGTTCGACCATCGGACAAACATGGTTATGGCCCCTGAGCGAAACATTCGTCACCGGCTCACCTCGTTTCGCAAAGATTGCCTAGGATTGCTCTGCACGCAGCCTCGGTAGATCTGCCGTCGAGGGCGTGTTTGGAAATTCCTGACGGAACTTTCTGTCCACTGCGTCAAAAAGGGCATCGGCAGGCCATGGGACCGGTTTCGGAAGCTCCTTGAAGACCCCCATCTGGAACAGGTCGTGATTGAGATAGCCGGGGTTCTGCAAGCCCTCCCATTCGCGCATGCGCAGGATCATCAGCAGCAGGACGGGAAACGCCCAATAGGCGTCCGGCTCGATTTCGTAATGCTTCTCGCGCTTGTTGCGCTTGTCGCCGGTGGTCGTCATGTCGCTGCTCTGTGCCACGTGGTAGTCGGCCGCCTTGGCGAGGATGCGGTGGAAAGCAACCGCGTCCGGCTCCCGCCAGTGCTCGACAAGCTCGCTCCAGCCGCCATAACCGCCGGCATATTCGTCGTAAACCTTCTCGCGCCACTCGGTCATTGTCGCGGCCTCGTCCGCCTTCAGCCAGTCCGCGACGATATCCATCATCGCATAGCAAACCCGAAACTGGTAACGCCCTGCCCCAGGGCTCCGCCATGGAACTTGCCGCGTTGGATCGCATCCTTCTCCAGCTCCTGCAACGCAAGCCGGCCAAGCAACTCGCTCCAGAAGGGTCTGGAAACAACCGACGAGCAGCACCCTGTCGCAGCTGACGCAATGAATATCGAGCAAATGTCACAGGTCGGAGAAGCAAGAAAATCGAGGTGAGAGACCTTGTCGCGGCCGATTAACACTAAGGTCGCTTTAAAGGCTCATCGGCTTATAGAGCGATAGATCGGCACCCGCACTGCGAGGCGTGGATCGCCATATAATCGATCGGTCCCTCGGGTTACCCTGAGCATACTCGTGCCCGCTAGAAGGCGAAGTCCGGGCCTCGACGACGAACTCGAACAAGTAGATGCAGTTAGATGTAAAGACAACTTCGCTTTCATTTATGACCGGAGTTTCTCCAAGAGAGGTTGCCATATGCATTATGAAGGCAAGGGGGTCGTGCTGAAATACGAGCACACCCCTGTAGTTCAGGTGTTCCGTATTCACGTCCGCCAGTATTTCAGTCAGCCCAGATCGTTCATATTCAAGAACCAGCCCATTGTTACGACTGTCAGTAATGATGTCAGAGCTGGCAAATGTCGCCTGCGCACCAAGAGCACCCGAGATATTCTCATCGGCAAAGCCGAGCGACCGCAGGAAGGCGGTCGCCTCGTCATCAGGTATAGGAGCACTGTCTCGTGACACCGCCACCTCACCGTAGGCTGTGAGCTTGTTGACGGCGTCGCGTTCCATGCCGAACATTATCTCGCCTAAACCGAGTTTGGGTTTCAGTTCCCAGATAGGCGTATTGAAATTGCTCATCGAATAATCCCATGCGATTGGAGGCACCGAGCATACAGCATCATTTGAGCGATTGCGGAATCGCTCCTTCCGTTTCCACGGGGCAGGTATCCTGAAGATAGAAAACTCGACGCCTGCGAGCGGCAAGGCGCCGATAGTTTTCAATCCTTACTACCTCTTCAGAACTCAATTTCAGCGGCGCCGCATTTGGCAGCGGCATGTCATTCGCGCGCCGAATACTCATAGGCTTTTCACTCCAATCCGCGTCGGCAGAGTAGAGGATCTGGTCCGCAGGACCGAGAACACGAGACATGTTTGCGTAAGAAAGACTGGGCATGACCTGTGCCATGACATTGGCATCCGCATGACGAAACAAAACCCGTTCATCCCCACTATGTTGTGCGTGATCAACCTCTTGCGAAAGCGGGTTTTGCTCGTAGCTTTTGCCTCGATCGATCTGCGATGTCGCAGGAATGAGGATCATGTTGATCGTCCGAAGGTGCCGGTAGAGAACGTCGCCACCTTCACCGCACATCCAGAAAACAAGTGCTGGGCGATCGCGCACAATATCGATCAGACGATCCACCATTTGGGAAACCTTTGGGCGAGATCTACCTGTGTCGTCTTTGTCGACGCTATAGGAGTCACGATCGAGCCAGACAAGTTGCGGCGCCGTGAGGACGTGAGTCTGATGACCATCTCCGCGACCCAGATAAAGCGACTTGCACACGAAATCGGCGTCAAACAAAGCACGCGGTAAATCCTCGAATTGCGCGCCATCCAACACGGCGAAACAGGTTGCTGCGTCTCTAGAATTAATTGTTTCAGTTGCGCATTGTTAGCCATGTCTCACCGCTCGCAGATGTGGAGATTGCTGCGCAGCCTGCCTGAGACGGAGGCTCCCTCTCCTGGCCCGCGCCTCTCGAACTTGATTCTGATTATCTTTCGAGGTCGGCTAATCGAATGTCAGCCAAGGAACCCCTTGCACCAGCCGGCCTCCATGCTCGCAGGCATCGCCGAAGCGGGCAACCTTCTGGCCGCCGATCTTGGCAACCGACGACCCGCTTGTAATGCCGGCTGTCGTTGGAACGCCCGTGCATGTGCACTTGTCGCCCACCGTTGCGATTGGCACGCCGTCCACGCAGACGAAAGATTGGGATGCCGAAGACACCGGCCCTCCAACATGCGGCCGCGGACCGGGATCGACCATTGGGCAGACATGCATATGGCCCTTGAGCGTGACCGGACGGCCGACCATTCTGCAACTCCTCTTCTTTGTGCCAACTAACCGGCACCGAGACACAAGCCTTTGGCTTCTAACCTGCTCAAACAGGCGTCTGGCATCAGCTTCCGATCGCGCGTACCGGCTGCGGCGGGAAAGGAGCGTTGTCCATCAATTGCATCTCATGTGCCTGCGCCAAGATCGCCATATGCGGCAACGCTTCATAGACCGTCAGATTGGCCAAAGCCCTGTTCCCGCCGAGCGCAAGGATCGGTCTGAACCCGTAGATTTGCCCCACTCCGAGCTTGCCGAGTTTGGAACGTGCCCGCTTGAAAAGCTTTTTGGCGTTGGCGTCGTACTCGTCGAGAGTCGGATCGTCGATCAGCATCAACTGGCCGGTAACCGCAAGATTGGGGTCGTATCTTTTGCCGTTGACCAGCGCCGAACATGATACCTGCCCCTTCACCAGATCGATGGTCACGTCTTGATGAACTTCATTCCATGCGATGATCGTTCCGAACGCGCCGAAACCCAGAGCGTGGGTTTGCTCGGGACGGATATCGGTGTCCCCACCGAAGACGAGCTTCAAGATGCCGCTATATTGGCCAGGATCGCAGAATTGAAAGTAGCCGTCGAGAACGGCACCGATGCCATTCTGCTGCCAAAAGTCAATCATCGCCTCCGGGACCTTGCCGCGATAGTGTCCGAGATCGAGCGCCGCAGTCCCACTTTCTGGGGAGCCGAAGTCCTGGACGATAGAATCGAGCCTTGCCTGATAGTTGTTCACGCGACCTCCAATCAAAACAGATATACGCAGAAAATCCAGTGGCTGCGGACTATGACATTGGAACATTGCCGGGACCACCTTGTCCCTTACCTGAGCCGCCGCTGGAGTCCCCGGATTTCTTGCCCGATTTGGAAGATTTGCCATCCTCGCAGATTTTCAAGTCGGCATTGGTACGCTCGCCTTTTTCCTTGGCCTTTTGCGCATGCTCCTTGAGTTGCTGCAACCTTGTCTTGTCGGAATTGGGCCCTGTTTTGGACCACTGCGACCCGATCGACCGATTGGCAGACCTCGGACCCATGCCGCCGTTTTCCGTCGAGAGCCGTCCCGTACCGCCGGCGGACAAATCCGGCGTGTGAATGACATCCATCGTTTTGATATCATTCGCCGCCGCTTCCCTAGCAGCTTTCGCCGTCGTGCTAGGATCCTGCTTCACGATTTCTGCAGCTCTGTTCTTAATCCAGGCTTCCCGGGCGTTCGCCCGATCCACTGCATCCTTGGCACCTCGACCGAGGTCCTCATAAGTATCCATATTTTTAACAAGCGTATCCGGTGGAATCTCGTTGATAGCATCCTGCTGCTCTTTGAGCTGGCGCTTGAACTCCTCGATCTGCTCGGGCGTCGATCCCTCCGGCGGATTGAAGCAATCGATCTCGCCACAGTCCACGCAGGGTTTGGCGGCCTCCTGTTCTTTGGTCTCAGTCTCAGCAGCTTCGTTCGCGTCCTCCATATAGCTCGCAATGGCTTCCGCTGCAGCGCGGCCTGCAATGCCGCCGACCCTCGATCCGATCGCACGACCGATCCAGGCTCCAACCGGCCCACCAAAGACACCTCCGATAACTCCGCCTAAAGCGCCGCCCGCAATTTGACCACCGACCTGGCCTACGGTTCCTGCCACCGCTGAGGTCATGATGCCGCACCATTGAGGGCGTTGCCGAAACGTAGCGCGTCAACCGTGTGGCCGATCAGTTCCTTGACCCGGGCGTCCGGCGAGGCTCCCTTTTCTTGGATGAAGCTTCGCACGTCTGGAAGATCCGCCGCCTTGCCGTCCGACACGACCATTACATATGCCCAACGCGCACGTCCTCGCTCAGTCCGAATTCCAAGCTCATCGGCAGTTCTTTCGGAGGCCAGCGTGGCTCCCCATACGAAATCGTCATCCACGCCCGAAAAATGAGGCGGCGTGTTCTTCTTGAGGTAACGCGCAATCCGCAGCCGCGATGAATGCAGCATGGCGGCCTTCAACCTTTCCATCTGGTCCAGCCCCAGCCGAAGCGGACCGATGGCCGCATCCGGCATGTTGTCGGCCTTTCGAGCTCGCCGGACGCCCCCATAATCCGGACCATTGAAGACAATGCCATCTGCCGGCCCCAGAAAACGGGCGAACTGCGATCTTGTCAGGATCGGCAGCACCGCGCCGAGGACATTGGGATCCCAATGGCGGAAGAGAACGCGTTCATAGCGCTGTTTTTCCGCCCCACCCTGCTGTCTGTCCTCGCCGTCTTCACGCGGAATCATAACCTCGTTCAGCGTCCTGAGGTGGCGATAGAGCGCGTCCGGCCCTACAGGGCACGACCAATAGACTGCGCAATTGTGATGCGTATCAAGCCATTCGACATGCGACCGCATCGATGCCGACGAAACTTCGGCCATCCATGGTCCTGCACGACGAAAATCGAGGGGCACTCCCTCAAGAAACAGCGAACGGCAGGAAATTGCTTCGGCGGCCAATGCGGCCGGGAGATCGTCAAAGGCGCCGCCATCCAGCACGACGGTGACAGGTCCGTTCATCTCGTCGACAGTTTGTCTCAGGACTCGAGCGGATTCGGCGAGATCCGGCAGATCGATTATCGGGGTTGCTTCCATCATCACATCCTTACAAACGGGGTGGACGACTTCGACATCTGCCGCAGGCAAGACGGCTCCTGGCCGGGACCGCCTTTCTTGAAATTGATCTGATTACCTTCGATATCGATCTTCAATGCATAGAGGCGGATGCCGGTCTTGTTAATCTCGATGTACCCGCCGGGAGCGGACAGGAATATCTTGTCTTCCGCAAAGACTTCCCAGACCTTTGATTCTCCGCGATATTTTTCACCCGCTACAAGGCCGTAAAGCTTGCCGACATTGACGGTGATTTTTTCGCCGACGACCGTGCCTTGGGCTTTTCCGATATTGGTATTCTGTTCCTCGCCGATCGTGACGCTCTGCACCTTGCCGATCGTCAGGTTCTGCTGTTTGCCGACGTTGATCATCTCCGTCTGGCCGATATTCGTGACCTTGCTCACGCCAATCTGTTCAGCCTTCGCGACACCGACGCTGGTGGACTGAAAGGAGCCGACGATGGTATTCATGATGCCGGACAAAGGAAAGAGGCCCGAGGCCGCCTCGCCGACGCCCGTACCGGAGCCCGCCAACGCCGTGCCCGCATCCGCTCTGGGCGATGGTCCGGACACCACGCCTTCACGGCTTCCGAGGCCGCCTATGCCGAGGAAGCCGAGTGCTGATGAGGCGAGCGTGCCGGCGAAGGCCGCAAGACCAGGTCCGCCGCCACCGGCGATTTGCCCCGCCTGACCGAGAAGAGCAGCGGTCTGTCCCGCCATTCCCTGCACGCTCCCCATCAGCGCCATCGCCATCGGCCCCGTACCGCCGACGACGGTGTTCATCGAGCCGCCGACTTCGTGTTTCTGGTTGCCGCCCACTTCCACCGTGCGGTTGGCGCCGATGGCCGAGACTTCGTGCCGGTCGATGCGCTTGGTGCGGTCGTTCAGCACCCGTGTCGTCTGATCCTTCTGGGCATGGAAGAACATGTTCTCCTGGCCGGCCTCGTCTTCGAAGGTCATTTCGTTGAAGCCGGTGCCTTTATGGGTGTTCGAGCGCATGACCATGCGGGTCTTGTTGGCCGGCAGGTCGTAAGGGACCGTATTGGCAGGGTTCGGTACCACGCCGGTCACCAGGGGCCGGTCGGGATCGCCGTCGACGAAGGCGACCATCACCTCCATGCCGATGCGCGGAATGACCTGGGCGCCCCAGGTGCCGCCGCCCCAGACCTGGCTGACGCGTACCCAGCAGGTATCCGACCCGTCCTTCTTCGCCTTGCGATCCCACGGGAACCACAGCTTGATGCGGCCATATTGATCGGGATGGATCTCCTCGCCGGAAGGGCCGGCGACGATCGCTACCTGGGTGCCTTCGATGCGCGGCCGCTTGGTCTCGCGATGCGGCGTCATCGCCACGCGCGATGGCACCGCCTCGAAGGTGTTGGTGTATTCGGGCTCGTTGCTGTTGGTCTCGTAGGAACGGTCGACGACGATGTGCGCCGCCTTGACCACCACGTGCTCCTCATAGGCATGGTCGGGATGGGCGACTTCGTAGGGGGTGAAGCGGCGTCCCGCCTCCAATATGCGGGATGTCGAGCCGCCGAAGACCCGGTCGTGATCGGCCTCGGAGGCCTGCATCCTGAGTTTTTCCGCCCGCTCTGCCTCGGCGACGGAAGAGATCCGCGCCGGGTATTCGTAAAGCTCGCGCTTGGTCGCCTCAGGCATTTGCACCAACGACGGCGTCATGGTGCTGGGCACCATGCGCGGCGTCTCGAAATTCCAGTCGGCCCCTGCCCGCTGGCCGGGCACATAGGAATAGCGCCGGCTCCACTCGGTGATATGGTTGCGGTCGGCCGAGCCCTGCGCCAGGCGGACCTGGCCCTCGCCCTGCGCCGAGGGCGACGGGCCGAGCCAGGACCGGGCGCTATCGGCCACATGCAGCTTGTGTTTGCCGTCCTCGTGCGAGAACCAATAGAACAGGCCATCCTCCTCAAAGCGGCGGGTGAGGAAGGCAAGGTCGGTTTCGTTCCACTGCACCGAATAATGCTGCGGCGGCGGCGGCGTGATCACGCCTGACGTATCCGGCGCCGGGATGCCGTGCTCGGAAAACAGGGTCTCGACGATATCGACCGAGGTCTTGTCCATCCAAATGCGGCAGTCGGAACGGCGCGACAGGAGCCACATCTGCGGCCTGAGCACCATGGAATAGGAGCGGAGGCCGCGGGTAATCGGCGGCCCCTCGTTGAGTTCGGTCACCAGGCCGTTGAACGGCCGGCGCAAGCCGCCCTCGCCGTCGCCTTGCTGCACCTCGACGGAGACATCCATCAGCCGGCCGATCAACTCCTCCGGCTTGACGGACGGTTTCTTGGCGCGTGCCGAAAGCTTGATCTCGAAGAGCGAGGAAATACCTTCCTCGATCGTCACCCGCTCCGGCAGAAGCTGGTCCTCGCCGAGCGGCGAGACGATCTTCAGAATACGGTTCGCCTGGACGAAGTCCGCGGCGGACGACATATCGTTCATCGATCGGGACCTCTCAGCCTACGGCCGCGGCGGATGCTTCCGAGAAGCGCTTCAAAAAGCCATCGACAAGGGTGCGGCGATCAAAATAATGCAGCAGTTCCAATCGATTGTTGTTGCTGTTGAAATAAGCGGCGGCCATCGGCCGCTCCCCGGTCTTCTGGATGAAGGTGACCGCGGGATTGCCGTAGAGCAGACGGGTCGGGGCCGGATCCTCGCCGTAGATGGGAAGGAAATTCAGCGTCACGGAGGCCTTGTAATGCTCCAGCGCCTTGGCCGTGAAGATGTTCTTCTTGCCGAGATAGCGGTGCATGACCGTCGTGCGGCCGTTCGGACGGGTCGTCAATTGCGTCCCCGATTCGAAGAATTCCGAAAGCAGCTCACGCGCCCCCGGCGAGCCCTGCAGTTTGCGGCCTTTGAAATAGACGTCTTCGCCGATGGCGATCGTATAGACGCTGCGCATCACCTGAAGATGGCTGGTTCCGACCCCTTTGACGCCCTTGATCTTGATACTGGGCGCGACCATGCCGAAAACGCTTTCGTCGAACACTTCCTCGACGATGAGATGGTAGTTCGTCAGTTTCACATTATCGATGGCCAATCCGCCCATGGGAAAGACTTCCTTCAGCTCGCGACGAGGATGGAGAGAACGGGCGCCATCCGATTGGCGCCCGTTCCAGTCGGATATCAGGCGGCCTTGGTGGTCGCGAGATCGTAAGAGGCGATCATCGGCGACTGCGGCGAGTGCTTGTCGTCGTAAGGCGTGTACTTCACTTCCATCTTGGTGAAGTTCAGCTTGATCGTCTCAACCGGGCGGTCGCCGTTGGAATCGATCGAGTAGCTGGCGATCAGCGTGTTCTCTAGCGAATACTCGATATAGGTGTCGCCGGGATTGCCCGTCGTGACCAGATGGATGACGGAGCGCTTGCCGGTGCGGCCCGAGCAGGCCTCCTGGAAAAGCTTGGTCGACGAGGAGTCGCTGACCTTGGTGAGGATCACCTCCGAAACGGTCGGCTCGGAAGCTTCGCGGTTTGCCGCCGAACCGGCGGAGGTGTTCATGTTGCGGGCGACGTTCCAGTGGATGGCTTCGATATCCATCCACTTGCGATGCTGTTCGTGGGTAGCATCACCCTGGATACCATCGATCTGAAGATAAATCGGCATGCTTTCAGCTCTCCTGTTGGCGGTTGAGTGCCTCGTTGCGTCTAAGGCGTAGTTGCCTTTCTTCTTCCTGCTCCCCGAGTGCGCTTGCGGCTCGGGGTTACTTCATCCGACAACCGGTTTTTCCCCGGCGTGTCGAATTCCTGCGGGGCGGCCGCTTCGGCATCGAGGCCGAAGCGGTGGCCATCGTATCCGATGGCAATGCCCGCAATTTTCTTCCCGGCCGCGACGGCATCGAGGAAAAATGTCGAAAGATCGGGCAAGAGGTCGCGCGCGATCATCACCTCGATCGCGCGGGCGCCCGTCTCGCTGGTGCGTGCGCGCGAAATCAGCGCGTCGCGGGCTTCCGGCGACAGTGAAAGCGTCGTCCCGTAAGTGGCGGCAACCCGCTCGCGGATCCGGCCAATCTGAATATCGACGATGCCCGACAGCGTCTCGGTGCCCAGCGGCATGAAGGGCAGCGCCGTCGTGCGGCCGAGGAAGGCCGGCTTGAAATGCTTCTGCAGTTCCGGCAGCAGCAGCACTTCGAGTGCGTCCGGTTCGGGCATCGTCTCGGGATCGGCGGAAAGGGCTGAGATCATCTCCGAACCGGTATTGGCCGTCATGACGATGGTGGTGTTCTTGAAATCGATGTCCCGGCCTTCGCCGTCGCGCAGCGTTCCCTTGTCGAACACCTGATAGAAGATTTCCTGGACACCCGGATGCGCCTTGTCGATCTCATCGAGCAGCAGCACGCCGTAGGGCCTGCGCCGCACCGCTTCCGTCAGCACCCCGCCTTCGCCATAACCGACATAACCGGGGGGCGAGCCGAGCAGCATGGAAATCTTATGCTCCTCCTTGAACTCGGACATGTTGATGGTCGTCAGGTACCGGCTGCCGCCATAGAGCATGTCGGCGAGCGATAGCGCCGTTTCGGTCTTGCCGGTACCGGACATGCCGACCAGCAGGAAGACGGCCGGCGGCCGGCGCGGATCGGAAAGCCCGGCGCGGGCCGCCCGCATGGCCGCAGCGATCCGCTCGATCGCCGCGTCCTGGCCGAGCACCCGCTCCTTCAGCCTGATATCGAGCGTCTTGACCGTCTCGATCTGGTCGGCGAGCAGCTTGCCCAGGGGGATCCCGGTCCACCGGGCAACGACGGCAGCAACGATCTCCTTGTCGACAACGCGCGGCAACAGGGGTGTCTGCTCGGCCACGGCCGCCAGGCTCCGCTCCGTAGCGGCAAGTGCGGCGCGTGCGCTCTCAGCGGTCATGGCCTGCGATGGGAAAGGCGCCACATTCGTGCCGTCGCCTGAATTGTCGACCGGCGCCAGCGGCACGACGGCGTCGTCGGGCGAGAACAACTCCTCCAGCCGGTCGGCCTCCCGGACGAGCCGGTTTTCTTCGTCGAA
The DNA here is from genome assembly GCF_000271845.1 of Rhizobium leguminosarum bv. trifolii WSM2297. Next base: position 1,943,631 of record NZ_JH719393.1, read on the forward strand.
TTTCGACCGCACCGCCTCTATCTCGAAGACGATCTCCTGCTGCTTACGAGCGATCTCGCCAAGCCGAGCGCTCTTTTCCGGCGTCTCCGGTTCACGGGCGAGCCAGTTCGCCTCGGTTTCCAGAAGATCGCGCTCGTCGGTCAGCAGCTTCAGCGCTTCCGGCGTCGTCTGGCGCGCGAGAGCCACTGCGGCGGCGGCCGTGTCGATCAGGCTGATTGCCTTGTCGGGAAGCTGCCGGTCCGGCAGATATCGGGCCGAAAGCCGGACTGCTGCGACGATCGCCTCGTCGCGGATGCGGACCTTGTGATGGGTTTTCAGGCCTTCGGCGACGCCGCGCAGCATGCGGATCGCGGCTTCTTCGTCCGGCTCACGCACATGCACGGTCTGGAAGCGGCGGGTCAGGGCCGCGTCCTTTTCGATGAAGCGCTTGTATTCGCCCCAGGTCGTCGCCGCGATCGTCCTCAATTCGCCGCGCGCCAAAGCCGGCTTCAGGATATTGGCGGCATCGCCCTGCCCCGCCTGTCCGCCGGCGCCGATCAGCCCATGCGCCTCGTCGATGAACAGGATGATCGGTTGCGGCGAGGTCTTCACCGCATCGACCACGCCATGCAGCCGCCTTTCGAACTCGCCTTTGACGCCGGCACCTGCCTGCAGCAGGCTGAGATCCAAGAGCAGCAGCTTCACATCCTTCAGCCGGGCCGGCACGTTGCCGCCGGCAATCTCCAGCGCCAGCGCTTCGGCCACCGCGGTCTTGCCGACGCCGGCATCGCCGACGAGGATCGGGTTGTTCTGCCGCCGGCGCATCAGAATATCGATCAGCTGCCGCAGTTCGCGGTCGCGGCCGATGACCGGGTCGGTGCGACCCGCCCGGGCGTCCGCGGTCATGTCGCGGGTGTAGAGACGCAGGAATTCATTGTCCCCGGCCGGCGCGGCGGACACGGAAAGCGGTTCTGCCGGACCGGGCGCTGCCGTCTCCAGCAATCTGTCGAGCATGGCTCTGTCGAGGTTGCGCAGCGACGGGGCGATACCGCGGATAAGGGCACGCAATGCCGGATCGTTCAGCAGCGCCGCCAGCAGATCGGCGAGAAGCACGACATTGCGCCCGCATTGCAGCGATGCAACCAGAAAGGATTCCCGGCCAAGGGCAAGCAGGTTGGGCGAGAGCGCCAGCGAGGCGCCATCCTCCCGCGGGATGTCGGCGATGGCAGCGTCAATCTCCGTCCTCAGCGCCGCGGAGGAGACTTTGAGCTCTTCGAAAACGGCAGAAAACTCCGCAATATCAAGAAGCGAGCGCAGCCAGTGGGCGATGTCCACAACGGCGTGCTGATGCCGCACGGCAAGCGAAGCCGCTGTCTCAAGACCGACACGTAAATTGGGCTCAAGCGTTCTTATCAGACGATTGAGATCGATATGGGACATTCGCAAGTCCTGTTTTTACGTCGAAATTCAGCGCGCATTTGTGACGCAAAGAACAACTAGGGCGCTCATAAACCCTTGTCCAGAAGAAAAACGACTCTATTTTGAAAAATGAACATAACGAAAGTCGTCATAAATCCGTCATCATCCGGAGATGGTTGACAAGCCAATACAGGCCGCCCAAAATGCCCTCTCTCTGCAGTATGCTCTGATTTTTGAGGTATTTAACCGCGTGAACGTCCACGAAATAATAGATCCACTTGAGACAGATCGCCCGTGCGGAGAAAACGTGCGCGTTAATACTGTATCTCGTGAAATATACTATAGAATTAAGGACGCGAGAAACGCCGCACGTACAGCCGAACGTAGTATTTCCCCCGGTGATGTTATTGCGCTTGCACCCGCCTGGCATGATGTTAGCAATCTTGGATTGCAGATCCTTTCTTCCCGGAGCAAGGACATCGAAGTATTGGCCTGGCTTGCGGAGGCACAGCTGAGGCTGCGCGGCTTCTCTGGATTGCGCGATGTCTACGTTGCAACCGTGTCGCTTTTAGACCAGCATTTCGACGCCTTGCATTCGATCGGCGATGGCGATTTCGAGGAACGGTTCGCGCCCTTCGCAGGCCTCAACGGTGTCGGCGGCGAAGGAACGCTCATCCAGGCTATTCGTTTGACATCGTTGATCCCGGACGGGAAGTTCGCTCAATATTCGCTTTGGGATTTCCAGCTTTCGCAGCGGCCGAACGAAGCCGATCGGCGCGAGGAATTGCAGCAGGCGGCCATGGAGGCCGGTGTCGCTCAGATGTCAGCCTATCTCGGCGTGCTGACGGAGTGCATCGCCGCTTTCGACCGCATGGTCGCAATACTTGACCAACATTGCGGCGACCAGGCGCCGCCGAGTTCGAATACACGCAATGTTTTGCAAGAGGCCGCGTCTGCAATCCGGTTGCTCGCCGGGCTCGACGCTGCCGCGGCCGCGTCCGAAACGCCTGCGTCGCAGGGGCTGCAGCCATTGCCGGCAGGCAATGCCGACGAGCCGGAGGCCATTCGCACGCGACCAGCCGGCACTGAGGCGATTCGTTCGCGCGAAGAGGCCTTCGAACTTCTGATCGCCGTTGCGCGCTATTTTCGCCGCACCGAGCCCCATTCACCGATCTCCATGTCGATCGAGACGCTGGTGCGTCGCGGCCGCATGGATTTTTCCGAGCTTCTTGCCGAGCTCCTGCCCGAACAGCACACGCGCAATGCGGTGCTGACGGCAGCCGGCATTCAGCCCGTCACCGACAAGGGAGGCTAGCGGCGTTCGGCCGGGCTTTCCGGCCGAACGCCGAAGCACCTCAATTCGCAATCCGCCGATGAGAAGGAGAATCTCGATGGCAAGTGTGCATGAGAAACTGGAACGGGTTCGCAAGCCGCGGGTCCACATTAAATACGAAGTGGAAACCGAAGGCGCGATGGTGGTGAAGGAGCTGCCTTTCGTCGTCGGCGTGCTCGGCGATTTCTCCGGCAATCCCACCCAGCCGCTCAAGGCTTTCGGCGAGCGAAAGTTCGTCCAGATCGACCGCGACAACTTCGACGACGTCATGCGCCGCATGACGCCGGGCCTCACCCTGTCGGTCGAGAATACGCTTGAGAAAAACGGAACCGAGCTTCCGGTTTCGCTGAAATTCGAAAGCATGGCCGATTTCGAACCTGGCGCGGTCGTCGATCAGGTGCCGGCGCTGAAGGCCCTGCTCAACGCCCGCAACCAGCTGCGCGATCTGATGAGCAAGGCGGACCGCTCCGAAGAGCTCGAGCGCCTGCTCGAAGACATCCTGCAGAACAAGGCCGATCTCTCGCAGCTGGTGGCTGAGCTTGGCGGCGGCAAGGCCGAAGCGGCGAAGGACGCGTTGAACTGAGTGCCTGGGATCGCGGGGCGAACGCGGCCCGCGTGAAGTCCTGAAGAATCGTTGTCCGGCAGCGGCCCCTTTTGAAGGGAACCCCTCATCCCCAAAGGGTCGCCGCTTTCGCAAAAAAGGATCGATAGATGACTGCTGAAACGCAATTGCAGACAAAGGAAGAGGCCGGGTTCGCTGCTGATGAGGACCTGCTCTCGAAGGTCGTTGCGGCAACCCGCCAGACCGAGCCCGACCGTGCGCAGGATCTTCTGCGCACCCTCACCGACCAGGCCCTGAAGGGCACCGTCACCTATGATCGCAATCTGACGATCACCTTGAACAATGCCATTGCCGAGATCGACAAGGCGATATCAAGCCAGCTCGCGGCAATCATGCAGTCGCCTGAATTCACCAAGCTCGAAGGCGCCTGGCGCGGCTTGAATTATCTCGTCAAGAACAGCGAGACCAGCGCCAACCTGAAGATCCGCGTGCTCAATGCATCCAAGCGCGATGTCGCCAAGGATCTGGCAAAAGCGGTGGAATTCGACCAGTCCAGACTTTTCAAGTCGGTCTATGAAGACGAATTCGGCACGCCTGGCGGCGAACCGATGGGTGCACTGATCGGCGATTACGAATTCGACAATTCCATCGATGACGTCCAGCTTCTGCAGGGCGTTTCGATGATCGCCGCAGCCGCCTTCGCCCCGTTCATCTCGGCCGCCAGCCCCCGCATGTTCGGCTTCGAGGATTTCCGCGAGCTGGCAAAACCCCGCGATCTCGAAAAAATCTTCGAGACCGTCGAATACGCCAAGTGGCGCAGCCTGCGCGAGAGCGATGATTCCCGCTTCGTGACGCTCGCCATGCCGCGCGTACTGGCCCGCATGCCCTACGGCCCGAAGACCAGCCCGATCGAGGAGTTCAACTTCGACGAAACCGGCGGCTCCAAGAGCCGCGAGCTGCCGCACGGCTCCTATTGCTGGATGAACGCGGCCTATGTGATGGGCACGCGGCTGACCGAAGCCTTCGCCAAGAACGGCTGGTGCACCGCCATTCGCGGCGCGGAAAACGGCGGCAAGGTCGAAGGCCTGCCGATGCACATCTTCTCCAGCGACGACGGCGATCTGGACCTGAAGTGCCCGACGGAAGTCGGCATCACCGATCGCCGCGACGCCGAACTCGGCAAGCTCGGCTTCCTGCCGCTCTGCCATTACAAGAATACCGACTATGCGGTGTTCTTCGGGGCGCAGACGGCGCACCGGCCGAAACTCTACGACCGGCCCGAGGCGACCTCCAATGCGGCCGTTTCCGCCCGTCTGCCCTATATGATGGCGACCTCGCGCTTCGCCCATTACCTCAAGGTCATGGGCCGCGACAAGATCGGCTCGTTCATGGAGGCGGAAGATTGCGAGGCCTGGCTCAATCGCTGGATCTCCAACTACGTCAACGCCAATGACGATGCCGGCGAGGAGTCGCGGGCGAAATACCCGCTGCGCGAGGCGAAAGTCACCGTCCAGGAAATCCCCGGCAGACCGGGCGCCTACAACGCCGTCGCCTGGATGCGTCCGTGGCTGCAGATGGAGGAATTGACCACCTCGCTGCGCATGGTCGCCCGGATCCCGTCGAAGAACTGATGAAATCAGGGCTGGTGCGTGGCGAGATTTCCGCCGCGCACCGGTCCTTGCATCCGAAACATTTGGTCAGGTCGACGATGGGTTCCAGTACTGAATGGCGGCGCCGGGCGGATCAGCTGATTACGCTGATCGACGAGGCGCTGAACAGGCAAGTCAATGCCATCCTCCACCATCCCGATTTCCAGGCGATGGAGGCGAGATGGCGCGGCCTTGCCATGCTCGTGCGCGAGGCAAGCCGCAGCGGTGAGGTGAAGGTCAAGCTGCTCAGCGTCAGCTGGCGCGAACTCGCGCGCAGCATGGAGCGGGCCAGCGACTTCGACCAGAGCCACCTCTTTGAACTGATCTACAGCCGCGAGTTCGGCATGCCGGGCGGCGAACCCTTCGGCCTGCTGGTCGGGGACTATCATCTTTCTCCGGGCGATCCCGCCGACGGCGATCCTGTCGGCACGCTGTCGCAGATCGGCATGGTGGCGGCCGCCGCCTTCTGCCCCTTCGTCGCCGGTGCCGCGCCGCTTTCGATCGGGCTGGAAGATTTTCACGAACTGAACCGGGTCAACGATTTTTCCTGGCTTGCCACCGAGGCGGACCGCATCCGCTGGAACGGGCTTCGCGCCCGCGAGGATTCGCGCTTCCTCGGGCTTGTCGCGCCGCGCATCCTGATGCGCCCGCCGCTCGAACCGCATGCGCGGGGTCGCAATGACGGCTTTCCCTTCCGCGAAAGCATTGCTAGCGACGGCAGTTCGCTGCTCTGGGGCAATGCCGCTTTCGCCTTTGCGACTGTCGTCATCCGCAATTTCATTACATCAGGCTGGTTCGCGGATATCCGCGGCGTCACGCAGGATGCCGTCGATGGCGGTCTGCTGAGCGCGGCCGAATTGCCGCCTTACGATTTCGGCACCGAAAGCAACGGCCTGTCAGCCCAGGCGCCGGTGGAAATCCACCTGACCAGCAGCCAGGAGCAGCAGCTCTGCGATCTCGGCATCATCCCTGCCGCGACCACCTATCTCTCCTCGTCGGCGATCTTCAATTCCAACCAGTCGCTGCATGCGCCGCCGCACTATTCCAACGAACATGCGCGCCAGAATGCGCGGCTGGCCGCCATGCTGCAATATGTGCTCTGTGCGTCGCGCTTCGCGCATTATCTCAAGGTCATCATGCGCGACGAAATCGGCCAGCTTTCCGATGCGATCTCGATCGAGCGCAGACTGGCCGACTGGCTGACCGCCTATACGCTCGGCAACGACGATGCCGACATCACGCTGCGCACGCGCTTTCCCCTGCGCTCCGCCGGCATCAGCGTCGCCGAGATCCCCGGCAAGCCCGGCAGCTTCTCCTGTACGGTCCGGCTGCAGCCGCATTTCCAGCTCGATGACGTTGCCACGAGCTTCCATCTCATCGCCGAGACCGCAACCACGGGCCAGATCCTGAGCCGCCCCGTCACTATCCCTGAGAGGATGTCCGCATGACGCTTTCCGCCAGCATCGCCCAATCACTCAGCGACAATGCCCTCGAGGACGCGCTCGATGAGGTCAAGGCGCATCTGAAGGCCAAGCCCTCGGATCAGGAAGCGCGGCATCTCTATATCGATCTTCTCGTGCTATCAGGCGATTATGAGCGCGCCGACAATCAGTGCAGCCTCGCAGCCACCCTCTCTCCCGACGCAACGATGGGCTTTGCTTTGCTGCGCAACGAGCTTCGGGCGATGGCGGCGCGCGATGCCTGGTTTGCGAGCGGCGCCCTGCCGGAATTTCCGCAAGGGCCGAGCGAACTCGACAAGCTCGCCGTCCGCCTCGGCATCGCCCATCGCGACGGCAATGCGGATGAGGCGAGGGCGGCGCTGAATGCGCTCGATGAGCTGAGGGGCGAGCGGCCGCTGATCTGGAACGGCAGGCCGGTCTCCGATTTCCGCGATCTCGACGATCGCACGCCGCACGCTCTCGAAGTCATCATGACCGGCGGCGGCTATCTGTGGATCGACTTCGCCAAGATCGCAGCCCTGTCGATCGAGCCGATTGCCCGGCCCCGGGATCTCGCCTTCCGTCGCGCCGAACTGTCGCTCAACGACGGCGCAGCCGCCTCGGTGCTTCTGCCGGCGGTCTATCATGGCACCGGCAAGGATGCGACGCTCCGGCTTGGCCGCGAAACCGATTGGGTCGACGAAGCCACAGGCATTACCACCGGCCGCGGCCAGCGCTGCTTCCTCGCCGGTGACGAACTGGTTTCCTTCCACGACACCCGGAATCTGGAGATCGTGCCGGCAAGCTCTGCCGGCAGGCAGGTCGCGCATGGTTGATCCGCTCGAACGCTACCGGCAGCGCGACCGCGTCCTATCCCGCTCGATCCTCGACAGGTTGATCGACGAGGCTCCGGATCGCGCTGTCGATCCGCCGATAAGCTTCGTCGACCAGGTCCGCGAGGTCCGGGAGGCCATCCGCCGCGATCTCGAGGCGCTGCTCAACACACGGCGCTCCCCGGCCACGCCGCCGGCGATCCATTCCGAACTCAGGGATGCCCTGGTGAGCTATGGTGTCGACGGCATCGTCTCGGCAAATCTGCTGACCGACCAGGCCAAGCTCAAGCTTGCCGAAGCGATCGAGCGGCGGATTTCGCTGTTCGAGACGCGGCTTTCCGATGTCCGGGTGACGATCCTGAAGAGCCGGACGGTGAGCGAGCGGGCGCTGCGCATGCGCATCCAGGCGACCTTCCGCCTGCATGAAGGTATGCCGCCGATCAGCTTCGAATCGACCATCGATCCGTCGACCCAACGCTTCCTCGTGGAGGCAGGCAATGGCTGAAGGTTTCCTGCACCGCTACAATGAGGAACTGCTGGCGCTGCGCCGCCGGGCCGCGCGCTTTGCCGACGCCTTCCCGAAGATCGCCGGTCGCCTGCGCATGACCGGCGACGTCGCCGACGACCCGCATGTGGAACGCCTGATCCAGAGTTTCGCCTATTCGGCCGCCCGCGTCCGCCAAAAGCTGGACGACGAGTTTCCCGAACTCACCGACGGCCTGCTGGAAACGCTCTACCCGCATTATCTGGCGCCGCTGCCCTCGATGAGCATCGTCAAGTTCCGGCCGAGCGATACGCTCGCCTCGGTCCAGACCGTGCCCCGCCATACGGAAATCCTCGCCGAGCCGGTGCGCGGGGAAGCCTGCCGCTTCCGCACCACGCAGGACGTCGAGATGGCGCCGATCGAGATCGCGGGCGCCAGCCTTTCCGGCCAGCCGATCAACGCACCGCTTTCGCCCTATTCCGGGGTTGCCGGCTGCCTCAGGCTCTCCATCCGCTCGCTCGATGCTCGAAAGCCGCTCGGCGGCCTTGGCATCAGCCGGCTGCGCCTGCATATTCCTTCCCCCTGGCAGCAGGCGGTGGCGATCTACGAACTGCTTGCCAATCACACGCTCGGCATTGCGCTTGCCAAACATGCCGACGACCGCTCGCCGGTCTTCCTGCCGGCTGACAATCTCAAGCCCGTCGGCTTCGAGCCGGAAGAGGCCATGCTGCCCTATCCGGCGCCGAGCTTCACCGGCTACCGGCTGCTCACCGAATTTTTCGCCCTGCCGAGGAAGTTTCTCTTTCTCGACATCGAAGGGCTCGATGCCTGGACGGGTGAGACGCTGGAGCTTTTCATCTATCTCAAGGAGACCGACACGAAGCTGGAACGAGCAGTGTCGGTCCGCGACTTCGCGCTCAATGCGACGCCTGTCGTCAACCTCTTTCGCCAGGTCTGCGAGCCGATCGCTGTCGACGGCACCCGCACGGAATACCGTCTCCTGCCCGATGCGCGGCGCCAGAAGACTCGCGAAATCTATTCGATCGATCGCGTTCTGCTGACCGGCTCGCGCGGCCAGGAGGAATTCTGCCAGCCGTTCTTCGGACGGTCGCAACGAACAGGCACGAGCCCGACCTACTGGCAGGCCAAGCGCCGTTTCGACGAAGATACCGGGACCAGCGACATGGACATCGCCTTCATCGACAGGCAGCGCCGTTCGGCGGGCCCTGTCGATGCGGTCGCAAGCGTCGATACGCTCTGCCTCAACCGCGACCTGCCGGAACAACTTCCTTTCGGCGGCGGTCATCCCTTCCTGCAGCTTGCCTCCGGCCATGAGGCGGTGGCAGGCGTCGAGGCGCTGATCCCGCCAACGCCGTCGGTCCGGATGAACGATCAGGAGGGCCGGAACTGGCGGCTGATCTCGCATCTCGTCCTCAATCACCTGTCGCTCTTCGACAATGACGGCGCGGCGCTGAAGGATATCCTGTCGCTCTACGCCTTCCGCGACAGCCCCGAGACCAAGCAGTTCGTCGACGCGCTCGTCCGGATCAAGGCAGCCAATTCGACCGCCCGTCTCGGCAGCGGCGGCATGGTGCCCGGCACCGCGATCACGCTCGAATTCGATCCCGCCGCCATCGATCGGCCGTCGGCTTTCCTGTTCGCAAGTGTGCTCGACCGCTTCTTCAGCCTCTATACCTCGGTCAACAGCTTTACCCGGCTGACGATCGGCATGAAGGGGCAGTCGCGACCGATCGCCCGGTGGCCGGCACGCGCCGCCGAACGCCCGCTCCTCTAAGGAAGGATCGCCAGACAATCATGGATCTTTCGACCGCCCCCAAGTCAGACGCTCTTGTCGATCTGCTCGAACGCGACCCCGGTCGCTTCGAGCCGGTGACGGCTTTTCGCGTCGCGCAGACGTCGGTGGAGGAAGGACGGCTCGATGTCGCCTCGCATGTCGGCGTCTCGCCGGCGCCGCTTGCGGTCAGCGGATTTAGCCGCAAGGCCGGCCGCGCCACCGTGCGCAGTGCGCTTGCCGGTCTCATCGGTGCGCTCGGCTCCATGCCATCGACCTATAACGAACTCGTCATGCGCGAAGAGCGCAACCGGTCGCGGGCGCTGGCGGGCTTCTTCGATCTGTTCGGCGCGCGGATGGCGGAACTCTTCACCGACGCCTGCGAGAAATACCGAATCGCCCGGCGGCTGCGCTGGGGCGACAGCTGGGCTAGCAACGCTTTCGTCACGACGCTGCTGTCGCTCACCGGCTTCGGCACCAAGCGGCTGGTCGAAAAAAGCGGCGTCGACGAAGAGCTGATCCTGCGTTTTTCGGGTTTCTTTGCCGCGCGCAACCGCAATGCCGTCAATCTCCGCGCCATGCTTGCCGAATTCAGCGGGCTGCCGGTGGAGATCGAATTGTTCCGCGGCCGCTGGCTGACCATTCCGGCGGAAGAGCGCAGCCGCATGGGCCAGCCGCAGGGCGTCCAGCTTGGCGTCAACGCGACGGCAGGTGCCGCCATCCACGATTTCAGCGGCGGCTTCCGCATCGTCATCGGTCCGCTCGGTTTTGCCGACTACCTCCAGCTTGCGCCGGGCGGGCGCGCCATTACCGAGCTCTTCGCCCTGACGCGGCTTTATGTCGGCGCAGCACTCGAATTCGACATACAGGCGATCCTCAAGAAAGAGGACGTTCCCTTCTGCCAGCTCGGACAGGCGGGCGATCCGCCGCGCCTGGGTTGGAACAGCTGGGCGAGGGTCGCGCCGGCGGCGAAAGACAGCGGCGATGCGGTGATCGTCGAGCGCCTGTCGGCCGAGATGCGGTGAGGAGATGGGGATGCGGCTCGAACTGAGAGAGATTACCAGTAACGTGGCACTGCCGGCCGGCCGCTCGAAATGGTTTTTCGAACGCGGCCGGCGCACACTCGGCCGGGCGCCCGATTGCGACTGGCAGCTGCCGGAGGACCAGCGCTCCGTCTCCAAGCTCCATTGCATCATCGAGCGCGATCGCGAGGGTTTCCTGTTGCGCGACCAAAGCGCAAACGGCTCCCGGGTCGATGGTGTCACCGTCCATGAAGGTGAGATCGCCAGGCTTTCCGACAGGTCGCGGCTGGAGATGGGCGGACTGACCTTTTCCGTCCACATATCAGGCGAGAGCGACCGTGAGATCGAGGATCCCGATGCCGGTCTGGTGCTGAGCGACGAGCCGCTGACCATTTCCGCGATCCTCGCCGATATCGCTCCGGGCGGCCGTACAGCAAGCGGGATTCTCGGAGAGCGCGCGGCCGAGGACTGGACCCTTCCCGAACCGGGCGGCAAAAAGGCGACGGCCTCATCCCGCAATATCGAGATCGGCTGGAGCGGTCCTCCGGAGATCCGCACGGCCACCCAGCTTCTGCCGGCAGACTGGAACGCGGAGGAGACCGAGTACGGCAGCCATCTGGAACATGGTTCCGCCACCCATGTCGCCGTGCCGATCGCCCAGCGCCGGGCCGCGCCGGTGATCGAGATCGTCAACGACAACGATCCGCAGCCAGAGCCCGAGGAATTTCCGACGCTGACGATCGGCCGCGCGGAAGCCTTCGCGGATCGGCTGGAGCCACTGCTCGGCCGGCTCGAGGAGGCTGTCGAGAATAGCTATGCCGTTTTCGAGATGGGTGCGCCTTCCTCCGACAGCCAGCCGGATTTTCTGGCCGCCAGCAGGGAGGATGCGCTCCTTGCCCGCATCGAGGCGCTGCTTACGCAACAACTCAAGCTCAATTCCGCTCTCGAAGCCCTCGTTCAGGCGGCTGGCCGGCTGGAGCCGCGCAGCCTGGAAACGCGTGTCGAGACCGGCGCCTGGCGCCGGGACCGGAATTACTGGCGGGCCTACCGGGCCCAGTTCGAAAAAGACGGCAAGAGCCGGTCGATCCAGGATGTTTTCCGCGAGGCCATGACCGGCGCGATAAGTGGCAGAGATGCAGGGCCTCGTCCGCAGGACAGGCAGGAAGGAAAAGACGCGCATCATGAGGAATGAGAACCGGGTGGCCTGGAGCGAAGGCATGTTCCTTCGCGTGCAGCATTTTCAGCAGGCGGACCGCTGGACCGAGCGGCTCGTGCGCACCGCCACACACGGCCTGGCGCCCTATCCCTGGGGGATATCGGAGATCGGCATCGACCGCGGCGCGCTGGCGATCGGCCAGTTCGCCCTGTCGAACCTGCGCGGCGTCCTGCCGGACGGCACGCCGTTCGAAGCCCCTGTCGATGCCGACCTGCCGCCGCCGCTCGATCTCGACGAGAACACCAAGAATGCGGTCGTTTATCTCGCCCTTCCCGCCCGTCAGCCGGGCAAGGCCGATGTGGCGCTGAACGGCGGCGCTCAGCGCAACAGCGTCCGGCTCGTCGCTTCGCCCTATGAAGCGCCCGACGCCAATGTCGAGACCGACTTCATGGCGCCGATCGATGTCGGCCGCCTCAGCCTGCGGTATCTCCGCACCGGCGACGAGCTTGCCGGCTACGAGCTGATCGGACTTGCCCGTATCATCGAGGTGCGCTCCGACCGGGCGGTGATCCTCGATCCGGATTATATCCTGCCGAGCCTCAACTGCACGGCGGCGGGCCGGCTGAACGAGCTGATCACCGAGCTTCTCGGCATCGTGCGCCACCGCGCCGAGGCGATCGCCGAACGGATCGGTGATCCCACCATTCGCGGGACCGCGGAGGTCGGCGACTACCTGCTCTTGCAGATCCTCAACCGCGCCGATCCGATGCTGAAACATATTTCGGCCAATGCGACGCGCGTCCACCCCATCGCCTTTTACGAGAACTGCATCCAGCTTGCCGGCGAACTCGCTACCTTCACCACCGACCGCAAACGCGCCAGCGATTTCCCGCCCTATCGCCATGACGACCTGAAGGCGACGTTTGCCGCCGTCTTCGACGATCTCAGGGCCTCGCTGTCCTCCGTGCTTGAACAGGCGGCCGTGGCGATCGAGCTTGCCGAGCGTCGGCATGGCGTCAGGATCGGCATGATCAACGATCGCACGCTGCTTCGGGATGCCGGCTTCGTGCTGGCGGTTCGGGCCGAGATGCCGGCCGAAGACGTGCGCCGCAAACTGCCGGCGCAGATCAAGGTCGGCCCTGTCGAGCGCATTGCCGATCTCGTCAACGTGGCGCTGCCGGGCATTCCCGTCCGGCCGCTGCCGGTGCTGCCGCGCCAGCTCCCCTATCGCTCCGGCACCATCTATTTCGAACTCGACACCAAGAACCCGCTCTGGAAACAACTCGACACTTCGGGCGCCATCGCCGTGCATCTCGCCGGCGATTTCCCCGGGCTCGAAATAGAACTGTGGGCCCTCAGAGAATGAAGAACGAACCCGCTTCCTGGCAGAACCTGCCGACCATCGTCGAACTCACCGAGGATGGCGTGAAGAAAAAACAATCCGCCCGCAAGATGGCGGAGATGCTGGACGACGTTCTCGATTTTCCCGAAGGCGAGAAGGGCCTGTCGGGATCGTCTTTGAACGGCGGAGCATCGGTCGAAACACTCGTCAAGGATTTCCGCTTCGGTGCCGAAGACGTGCCGACCCTGGTGCGTTCGGCCGCACCGCTCCTCAACCTTGCCCATGGCCTGCGCTACGCGGAAGAGCAGCCTGACATCGATGAGCTGCGCGCGGTAGCGATCGCCGCCGTCGGCCGCTACGAGCGGGATCTGGCGAGCGCGCGCATCAGCCCGGAGCGGGCGCGCGCCGCCCATTACGTCGTCTGCGCGACGGTCGACGACGTCGTGCTGAGCAAGGCCTGGGGCGTGCGCGCCGGCTGGGCCCGCTCGGGACTCGTCTCCACCTTCCATATGGACGTGACCGGCGGCGAGCGGGTGTTCGACCTGCTCGACCATTTCCACCAGAGCCCCGGCGCCAACAAGGACCTGCTGCTGCTCATCTATCTCTGCCTGTCGCTTGCCTTCGAGGGCCGCACCCGCGTTTCCGCGCGCGGCGGGCTGGAACTCGCCCGCATTCGCGACGGTCTCTACAAGACGCTGCTTGGCCAATACGGCGTCTTCGAACGGGAGCTTTCCCCGCATTGGAAGGGCGTTTCGGCCCGGCACCAGCCGCTGCGCACCGCCGCGGCGCTCTGGACACTGCTTTCCCTACTGACGCTGATCCTGGCGTTCGGCTACCTCTTTTTCACGCTCTCGCTCAATCGCGCCTCCGATGGCACCTTCGAGCGCCTTGCCAACCTGCCGCCGCGCGAGACGCCGAGCGTGCTGGTCACGATTCCCGAGCCGGCTCGCCAGCCGCCGCCTGTCGTCGTCGCCGAAACGCCGCCTCCGCCACCCCCGCCGCAAGCAAAACCGCCGAGCCGGCTCGACAATCTGCTCGCCTTCCTCCAGCCGGAAGTCGAGAAGAAGCTGGTCACGCTCTCGGATTCGAACGGTAGGCTGCTGGTCCGCATCAGCAATTCCGGTCTGTTCGCCACCGGCAGCGCCGAGGTCAGCGACAAGTTCCACGATCTCCTGCAGCGGATCGGCGGCGCGCTCGCCGCCGAGAAATTCCGCGCCGTAGTGGTGGGATATACGGACAATGTGCCGATCCGCACCATTCAGTTCCCCTCCAACTGGCACCTGTCGGAAGCCCGCGCCAAGGCGGTCGGCGACATATTGAGCGCATTCACCGGTCCGGGCGCGATCCTGACCGAGGGACGGGCCGACAGCGACCCGATCGCCGCCAACGACACGCCGGAAGGCCGCGAGATGAACCGCCGCACCGAGATCCTGGTGCTGACCGATCCGAGCGAGCGGCTGAGCGATGCGGGTTTCAAGACGCCGCCGATCAGGGCCGAAGCGCCCGATGAACCGTCGTCCGCCGCAGGAGGCGCTTCGCGATGAATCCCTTAGGTTATTTCTATACGCTGCGTTCCTATGTCGAGGCCTATGCTGGGCTGATCGGCCGGCGCTTCATCTCGATCATCTGGGTGGCGGCGATCTGCGTGGTCATCTGGTTCTACGGCTATCTCGCCGCCTATGGCGATTTCAAGCCGCTGGCGAGCGCCTCGGCGCGGCTGACGCTGATCGGCGTCATCATCGCCGCCTGGCTCGCTTATCTGCTCTTCACGGTGATCCGTGACCGGCGCCGCGACAAGCAGCTCGTCGAAGGGATCGAGCGGGACGCGGAAGCCGAAGCGGCGGCCAGCCAGCAGGCTGAGGTCGGCGAGATCCACAGCCGGCTAAAGGAAGCGCTACAGCTTCTGCGCCGCATCACCAAGAAGCGCTTCGGTTATATCTACGAGCTGCCGTGGTACGTGATCTTCGGCGCGCCGGGTTCCGGCAAGACGACGGCGCTCACCAATTCCGGCCTTAAATTCCCACTCGGCGATGCGCTCGGCAGCAATTCCGTGCAGGGGATCGGCGGCACGCGCAACTGCAATTGGTGGTTCACCGACGAGGCCATCCTCATCGATACCGCCGGCCGCTACACCACGCAGGACGATCTGAACGGCTCAGCCAAGGCCGGTTGGGAGGGATTTCTCGGCCTGCTCCGCAAGTATCGCCGCTCGCAGCCGATCAACGGCGCGCTGGTGACCCTGTCGATCGGCGATCTGCTGACCCGCGATCCGGAAGCCCAGCGCGAGGAGATCAGGGCGATCCGCCAGCGGCTGTCCGAACTCGACGAACTTCTGCATGCACGCGTACCGGTCTATCTGCTGCTGACCAAGGCCGATCTCTTGACCGGCTTCGTCGAATTCTTCGACGGTTTCAACAAAAGCGACCGCGAGCAAGTCTGGGGCACGACGTTCGGGCTCGAAGAGAGCTACAAGGCGGCAAACCTGCCGGACCGTTTCATGGAAGAATTCACTCTGCTGCAGCAACGCGTCGACTCCATGCTGATCGAGCGCCTGCAGCAGGAGCCCAATCCGGAGCTGCGCGGCCGCATCTTCCGTTTTCCAGCCGAACTCGTTTCTTTGAAGGAACGCCTGCAGGAGGTCGTGACCGAGCTTTGCTCAGGCTCGAAACTGGTGGAAGCGCCGCTGCTGCGCGGCATTTATTTCGCCTCCGGCACCCAGAGAGACGAGACCGTTGCCGTCCCCCGCCTGCGGCGCAGCTATTTCCTTTCGCGCCTCTTCAAGGAGGTGATCTTCGGAGAGGCCTCGCTCGTTGCCCGCGACAAGCGGCTTTCCGGCCGGCAGCTCCTCTTCCGCCGTGCCGCCTATGCGAGCGCGGTGCTGCTGCTGGCCGTCGTGCTGACCAGCTGGACGGCCACTTATATCCAGAACACCACGGCGCTCGCCGGCGCCGACAGACGCATCGACGCCTATGAGCAGCTGGTGCGCGGCGTGCCGGTTCGCGACGTCTCGGATGCGGATTTCCTGCGCATCCTGCCGGCGCTCGACAATCTCGCCGCTGTCACCACCGATTTCTCAAAGACCCGCGTCTGGCCGGTCAGCCTCGGCCTCGACCAGGAAGGCAAGGTCGAAAGCCGCCAGCGCGAGGCCTATCAGCGGGCGCTGAACACATTGCTGCTGCCGCGCATGCTGGTACAGCTCCAGAAGGAAATGACCGAGGCCACCGACGTCACCCGAACCTTCGACGCGCTGAAACTCTACGGCATGCTCGGCGGTCTCGGCCCTGTGAATGCGGATTTTGCCTCGCTTGAGGCAGAGGATATGTTCACCAGGCTCTATCCCGACGAAGGCAGGGCCGCGGCTCGCAACGCCCTGATTGCCCATGCCGAAGCCATGGCGCGCGGCGCGCTGCCGCCGATCGAACTCGACAAGGCGCTGATCGCCAAGGCCCGCGCCACCATCCGTTCTGAGAACATCGCCAGCCGCGCCTATGATATCCTGGCGGAATACCGCCAGTCCCGCGCCCTTCCCGGCTGGAGCCCGGCCGGCGCGCTCGGACCGCTCGGCGAACAGGCCTTCGAGCGCACCTCCAAGACGCCGCTCACTGAGAGCATTCCCGGCCTTTTCTCGGCGATCGGCTACCGCACCGTCGTTCTGCCCGAGATCAGCGACGCCGCGACCGAGGCGCTCGACGAGCAATGGGTCCGCGGCGATCCCAATCCCGCCGGCGTCACTGTCGACACGGTCGCCCAGGCGACACTTCAGCTCTACTTCGACAATTTCGAGCAGCGCTGGGCCACGCTTCTCGCCGATATCAGGGTCAAACCCTCGCAGACGATCAGCGATGCGGCGGAAACCACCCGCATCCTCGCGGGCAAACCCGGCCCGGTCGAGACGATCGCGAAATCGATCACGGCTGCCACCGATCTGCGTGGCCCAGGCGCCGAAATCGCCTCTGCTGCCGGCGACAGCTTGGCCGAGTCGACCGCGGCGCTTGCCAGTGCGGCGAATGCCCCCGATCCCTTCGGCCGTCTGCGCGACGCGTTGAAGGCACCGGCCGGACAGTCTCCGCTTACCGACCAACAGGAGGAAGCGCCGCGATCGGAGATCGGCCAGCTCGAGCCGATCCTGCAGAGGGTGCAGGAGCAGCTTTCGCGTGCCACGACCTCGACCGCCGAAGTCGCCAAGGTCTTCGACGTCGACAGCCAACTGACCGACGCCAACCAGGACCTGCTTCAGCAGGCCCGCAAGTTGCCCGCGCCTATCGATAGTTGGATGGCGGGGCTGGCTGCGGATGTCGGATCGCTGGCGGTCAAATCCGCCCGTTCGCGCATCAGCGGCGCCTGGGCCGCGGAGGGCGCGGGCTTCTGCTCGAACGTCGTTGCCGGCCGTTATCCCTTCGACCGGAAATCCCCGCGCGACGTGGCGATGAGCGACTTTGTGAGACTTTTCGGTCCCGAGGGGCTGTTCAAGACCTTCTTCAAGGAGAAGCTCGAAGCCTTCGTCGATACCAGCGCCTCACCCTGGGGCTGGAAGGGCACCTTCGGCGCGGCGAGCATTCCGAGCGCGGCGATCGCCCAGTTCGAGAATGCCGATAAGATCAACCGCGCCTTCTTCCCGGCCGGCAGCGAGAACCCGTCGATCACGATCAACGTCAAGCCGGTCTCGCTGACCGATGCCGCCAGCGCCGTGATGCTGGAGATCGAGGGCGAACGCGTGGTCTATTTCCACGGGCCAATCCAGTCGAAATCGATCACCTGGCCATCGGCGGAAGCCAGCAACGCTTCGCGCATCGCCTTCCAGCCAGGCGGCTGGCAGCAGGCTTTGACGGAGAATGGCGACTGGTCGCCGTTCCGGCTGTTCGACGATGCCAATGTCACCGTGCAGGGCGACGATCTCTTCCGGGCAAAATTCCAGCAGGATGGCCAGGCGGCGGAGTTCGACGTGCAGTTCGGGTCGGTGCTCAATCCATTCCGGCTGGAGGCGCTCGGCGCCTTCTCATGCCCGGCGCAATTCTGATCGGCATGATATGAACGAGCGCGCCACCCTCGAGCGAAGCCAGAGCGAGGCCGACAGGATCGGCTTCTTCGGCAAGCTCCCGAGCCATGGCGACTTCGTTTCGATGGGGCTCGGCCGCGGCCTTCAATCGGCGCTCGACGCCTGGCTGCAGGCCGGGCTGCAGGCGGCGCAGCAGGAACTCGGCGAGGATTGGCAACGCCGTTTCCGCACGATGCCGGCATGGCGTTTCATCATCGAGCGCGGTCTCTGGGGATCGTCGACCGTTGCCGGCGTCCTGCTGCCGAGCCTCGACCGCGTCGGCCGCAGTTTTCCCCTCGTTATCGCCGCCCAACTGCACGGCTTTTCCGAACATCCGCGTCAACTCTACCTCGACGACACCTGGTTCACGGCAGCCGAAGCGATCGCCGAAAGCTCGGCCAGGCGCGATTTCGACATCAACCAATTCACCGCGAGCCTGAAGCGGCTACGGAGCTTGCGGCCAGCCGATCTCGCGGAGAACGAGACGCTGCAGGACAGAGCGTCCAGCCGAGGCACGATCTGGTGGCACATTGACCCGGAGGAGCGCCGGACCAAGGGGTTTGGCGTCAGCGGCCCACCGGAGCCTGCGCATTTCGCGAAGCTGTTGCGCGAGAGTTCCGGAGTGGTTTCACCACCGCCGAAATCCGCAACACCCGCGATACCGCCCCCTGCGATCGTCGAGCAGCATCATCATTCCCTGGTTCTCCAGCGCAGCCACGCCACGCATCCCGGCACGCGACTGAGCGTCAATGCCGACGCGCTACTCGTTTCGGAAACGCCCTCGCTTTTTGCTATCGCCGACGGCATCGGCGATAGCAACGCTGCGGCCGAGGTCGGCAAAATTGCCGTTCATGTGCTGGCTGAAACCGCCGCGCAGCAGACGATCGAAGCACTGGTGCAGGAGGTCAAAGGCAAGCTCGGCCGTGCCCACGGCTTACTTCAATCGGCCTATCATTCCGAAAATCGCGAGCCGTCGGCCACCAGCATCGTCGTGCTGGCCACGCTTCAGGAAAGCTGCGCCCTGCTCTGGGTCGGCGATGCGCGCTGTTATCTGCTGCGGGACGGCATGATGCGCTGCCTCACCCGCGACCATGTGGAGATCGGCCTGCGGCGTACGCTCTCGCGCGCCATCGGCCTGCGCGGGCATCTCGTTCCCGAAGTCCTCTCGGGCGGATTGCAGGCCGGCGACCGGCTGCTGCTCTGCAGTTCCCCGCTGCCCAACGCCGTGCCGGAGCGCAGCATCGCCGAAATTCTGCTTTCCGCGAAAATCGAAAAGGCGGCCGACATCCTCATCCAGGAGGGTTTGATCGCCAATTGCCGCGACAATCTCAGCGCCATTGTGATCGACGTGAAGACCGATGGCGCATGATCCTGCGGAAGCCGATTTCGCGGAGATCGCGCGACATTTCTCCCATCTCTGGCAGGCGTTGAATAAAAGCGCGGACAAACCGAATTCGCCCGAGACCCGGCAGATCCTGGTAGATCGGGTCCGGGATGCGCTCGATCGAGGCGAAGCCCGCCTCAGCGATACCGATCCTAAGATTGTCGCCAACAGCTTCCTGCTCGAAGCGCTGATCCACGAGGGCGCGTTCACCCAAATCTATCGTGCCCGCCATCGTGATCTCGGAACGCTGCACGCCATCAAGCTACCGCGACCCGAGCATGCCGACGATCCCGTCGTCAGGAAACTCATGCTGCGCGAGGCTGATATCGGCATGGCGCTCCGCCATTCCCATATTGCCACAACGCAGACCGTTCTGCGTCTTGCCGACGGACGCCCTGCCCTGGTCATGGAATGGATCGGTAGCCGGCTTGCGGACCTTTTGCAGCAAAGAGCGTTATCTCCTGGCGAGGTGACAGCGATCATGACTTCAGTACTGTTCGGCCTGCAAGCAATCCATGCCGCAGGTTTCGTGCATTGCGACCTGTCGCCGCTCAATCTTCTATCCGCCGATGGCGATTTTTCCCGTTTGAAGATCGCCGACTTCGGCGTGGCGCTCGAGGTCGGATACCGGCATGGCCAATTCGATCTCGCCTTTGCCGGCCGACCGGATCTCGCTTCCCCCGAACAGATGGCCGGTGAACCGCTCGACGGACGATCCGATCTTTACGCAGCCGGGCTTCTGCTCTCCTTGCTGCTGCAACATTGCAAGGAACGCGACGAGGGGTTGGAGGCTTTGGCGCTTCGCCTGTCCGAACGGGCTCCTCAGGACAGACCCCAAAATGCGAAGGCCGCCTTGCATCTGCTCGGCGGCCCCGCGAAACGTCCTGTCCAGGCTTAATTGCCGCTCGAACCGGGAATTGGCGCGGCGGCCGTCGGCACGCTCTTCTGGTAGACGTTGAAGAGCTTGGCGAAGTCCACCAGGCTGGCATTGCTGGCATAGATGATATCGCCGTCCATCATCTGGAAGCGCTGCATCAGCGCCAAATTGGAAACGTCCTTCATATTAACGCGGTAGATCACCGGCTTGCTGCTGACCACGACCGGCGCGGCGGTCTTGGCATTCGCAGCCGCGACCTGCGTATAGACCGGCTGATTGCGCAGCACATAGAAATTGCTCGCATCGGCACGGTCGTCGAGCAGGCCGCCCGCCCGGCCGAGCGCCTGGGCCAGCGTCAGCCTGCCCGGCTCGAATTCGAACTCGCCGACACTCTTGAAAGCGCCGAAGGCGGTGAAGGTCGGGGAATCCTTGTCGACATAGATCTGGTCGTCGGGCAGCAGATAGACATTCTGTTTGCTGTCGTCGATGACGCGCTGCAGCGGCACGGTGGCGCGCTGCTTGCCGCGCATCAGCGTAACGGTCGCCGAGCTCGGCGCCGAGGATGCGCCGCCGGCAAGGGCAACCGCATCGAGCACGCGCTCCTTGCGTGCGGTGAGCGGGAAGCGGCCGGCGGCCCGCACGTCACCATTGACGGTGAAGCCGCTGGAGGGCCTGTCGACCACGGTGACGACAGCCTGTGGATTGACGGCCGAACCCTTCAGGCCGGTGACGATGCGCGTCTGCAGAGCCTCGGTCGAGGAATCCACCACCCGCTGCTTGCCGATGAAGGGAAGGGTCACGTTGCCGGTGGAATCGACGGTGAAGCGGCCGAGATTGAGGGTCTTGCTCTGGGTCGAGGAGAAAAGGCCATCCTCGCCCGGATCGAGAATCGTTACGTCGATGACGTCGCCGCGCCTGAGCCTCGTATCGGCAAATCCGCTGGAGCGCATGCTGCTGAGGCCTGTATCCGTGGCCGTATAGGCGAGCGGAGCGGCCGAAACTGGACCCATCGGCGCTTCCGACAATCTGACAACAGGAATCCGCTCGTTGGTTTGCGGCGAGGTGGCATTATAGAAACCGCCGGCAGTTGGGCCATCGGATGGCCGGGCACATGCACTGAGTACCGCGACAACGATGAATGGCGCCAACTTTCGCATCAGGTATCCTTTTGGCAATATTGAGAGAATCGAAAAATAACAATGGCAGACAACCGAGCAATACCAGTTGCGCGCGAAAAATCAATTGTGACAGCTTAGAGGCAAGGCACTGTGGCTAATCGGCAACCATATGCTCCGCGCTGGAACCAAATCCCTCGTCCACCGGTTCGGTCGAGACGGGTTTCGAACCCATGCAGGTGAGCAAAATGGCCTTGCACATCAAACGAATCTACGAGCCGAAGGAAGACGAAGACGGGACGCGCGTTCTGGTCGACAGGCTCTGGCCTCGCGGGTTGAGCAAGCAGGATGCGGCAATCGATCTCTGGCTGAAGGATATCGCGCCGAGCCCGACGCTGCGCCGATGGTTCGGCCACGATCCCGCCAAATGGACCGAGTTTCAACGACGCTACCGGGAGGAGCTCGAGAAGAACGTATCCGCCGTCGAGGAACTCGAACGTCATATCGGGAAATCGGCGGCAACGCTTCTCTACGCGGCGAAAGACCCTGACCACAACCACGCGATCGTGCTGCAGCGCTTCCTCGGCAAAGACTGAAGCATCGATGGTGGGCGCCGATGAACGCCGCCGCCCTGCGTAAAAATTTCCGGGAACCTTTTCGATTGATCTGCATCCAATGCTCACTTCCAAAGGCGCGCCAGCGCTGCGGAAGGCATGTCACACGACACCAGGGAGACAGATCATGTTGAAACAAATTTTCGGTGCAGCCGTGATAGCGGCTTCGCTCGGCACGGCTTCGATCGCCGCCGATGCCAAACCGACCGACCCGCAAATCGCCCACATCGCCTATACGGCGGGGCAGATTGACGTTACCGCCGCAGAGCAGGCGTTGAAGAAGAGCAAGAATGCCGACGTCATCGAATTCGCCAAGACCATGGAGCGCGACCACAAGGCCGTCAACGACCAGGCGCTCGCCCTCGTCAAGAAGCTGAAGGTGACGCCTGAGGACAATGCCATCAGCCAGTCCTTGTCGAGTGAGGCAGCCAAGGAATTGACGACGCTCGGCGCACTCGACGGCACGGCTTTCGACAAGGCCTATGTCGAAAACGAGGTTGCCTATCACAAGTCGGTCAACGATGCGCTCGCCAAGGTGCTGATCCCTTCCGCTGAGAATAAGGAGCTCAAGTCGCTGCTGGAAACGGGCCTCACCCTGTTCAAGCAGCACCAGATGCATGCCGAGCATCTTGCCTCGGTGATCAAGTAGGTCTGCGATGGGTTTGCTGATGAAATCGCTGCCGCTGCTATTTGCGCTGTTTTGGGCAGTCAGCGGCCTTGCCGCTGCCACGGAATATCAGGTCACCATTGCAGGCATGAAATTCAGTGCGCCGCCTGCCGAACTGCATGTCGGCGATGTGATCGTCTGGCGAAATGATGATATATTCCGGCATACGGCGACGGCTCGTGACAAAAGCTTCAACATCGATCTGCCGCCGAAATCGGAAGGCCGCATGACGATCAGCCGGGCAGGAGCGGTCGATTTCTATTGCCGCTTTCATCCCGCCATGACGGGTAAGCTGGACGTCCGGCCATAGGCCGGGCGCCGGACAGACGAGGCGAGAGGCGGAGATTCCATGAAAGCTATTCCGGCTCAGGCCGCGCGACACCAGCCGCTTCTATCGACGCTTGCCGACGCCGATCTCGTGCCGCTGGCAAAGATCGGCGATGAACCCGCCATCCGAGCCATCGTCCAGCGTCACAATCAACGCCTGTTCCGCACCGCCCGCGCCGTCATCCGCAACGATGCGGAGGCGGAAGATGTCGTCCAGGCGTCGTACGTCAAGGCCTTCACCAATCTGGCGGCGTTCCGGGGTGAGGCGGAGCTTTCGACATGGCTGACGCGGATTACGCTCAACGAGGCGCTGGGCCGGGTGCGAGCCCGAAAGAACACCACCGGGCTGGAGGAAATCGACATGCAGGCGACGTCGGCGGGTGGGGAGATCGTGCAGTTTCCGTCCTCCTTATCTGCAACAGATCCGGAAACCGAGCTGTCGCGGAGCCAGGCGCGGCAGCTCCTCGAACAGGCGGTCGACGAACTCCCGGATGATTTTCGCGCCATTTTCGTGCTGCGTGAAGTCGAGGGCATGAGCACCGAAGAGGCTGCATCCCATCTCGGCATAAGGTCCGAAACCGCCAAGACCCGATTGCACCGGGCGCGGAAGATGATGCGTCAGTCGATCGAAAATCGGCTCTCCGGCGCATTCTCGGCGCTGTTCCCGTTCGATGGCGCCCGTTGCGCCTTCATGGCCGATCGCGTCGTCGCAGCGCTTCGCCAGACGTCATAAGCCCTGCCAATATTAGCCCGGCTGCACCGTCATGGTCGACCGCGCTGTGTTTCGCCTGGTCCCGCCGACCAGTCATCCGCAGCGGTCCTCCTACGACCCCGTCGACAGAGAACCGGCCTGCAGCTCTCCGCTCAATCTGTCGAGCTCGTTCAAAACATTTCGGATCCGGGCACGCGCCTGGAGCATCTGATCCATCTCCGGATTGCCGGAAGGTTCGCCCGTGTCCTGCAGGGCGTGAATGTCTATCAAGTTGCTGGGGACCGGATTCGGAAAGAGGATGATTTCAGCCATTTGCATTCTTTGTTTCGTTGTTTTGGCGGACAGGAAACCCTCATGTCTCCAGATCCGATGGCTTATGGGATGCGGCGTGTTTCATTGCCGATCGACCGGAACATCCTCGCTATTCATTGCAGCGAGTTGCATGTGTTCGTCGGGCCATAAACGCCGCGTCAGCCTTAACAAATCCCTAGTTTCGCCTTCGCGACCGTCCCG
Organism: Rhizobium leguminosarum bv. trifolii WSM2297; assembly: GCF_000271845.1. Next base: position 1,967,885 of record NZ_JH719393.1, read on the forward strand.
TTTGCGGCTTTACTGCGCCATGTGGACACGCCCGCGACAATCGGATAGCACAACTACGAATTGAGGCGATGCCGACGTCGGATGGCCGCTTCTTGGCAGGGCGATCGCTCGCCATCGCACCGACAAACCGGAGGAGATCAAAAGGGCGAACACTGAACGAGTTGCACCGGTTCAACTGATATTCTCAGGATGGAATTGTCTCGCAAAGCCGCTCGTTTGCATTGGGACCACCCGCCGGAGAACGCAGCCACAGGGCGATGATATCCGCCTTGGGCACGGCTTTGCTGTAAAGAAACCCCTGCGCCGAGCCGCATCCGTTTGCCGCCAGGAAAGCTGCCTGCTCGGCGGTTTCGACGCCTTCCGCTACCACGTTCTGTCCGAGGCAGCGCGCGATGGAGAGGATCGCCTTGACCAGTTCCTCGTTCCGTCTGTCTGTGCTGTTGATGAATGAGCGGTCGATCTTCAACGTATCGATCGGAAAGCGCGCCAGATAGTTCAGCGCCGAATAGCCGGTGCCGAAATCGTCGATGGCGATCGAAAATCCCATGCTTCGAAGTTCCGAGAGCGCCTGCAATGTTTCATCCTTCTGATCGAGCAGCAGGCTTTCGGTTATTTCGATTTCGACCCATTCTGCGCGGCAACCGGTCTCGTCGAGGATGTCGGCAATCGACTTTACCAGCCCGGCGGATTGGAATTGTTTGACCGACAGGTTGATCGCCACCTTATGCGGTGAGCGGCTATCGGCATTCAGTTCGGTCGCGGTCTGGCACGCCTCGCGCAGCACCCACTGCCCGAGTTCCACGATCAGCCCCGTGTCTTCGGCGACCGGAATGAAGCGGACGGGCGGAATCATGCCCATTTCCGGATGGCGCCATCTCAGCAAAGCTTCGCAGCCGACCATGACGCCGCTGTCCAGAAGCACCTTGGGCTGGTAGTGCAGTTCCAGTTCGCCGCGCTCGATCGCGCGGCGCAAATCCGATTCCAGTCGCATGCGCTCTTCGGCACTTGCCGTCAGGTCTTTCGAATAGAAGCGGAAACCGTTCCGCCCGGAGCGTTTGGCGAGATACATTGCCGAGTCGGCATATTTCACAAGGTCGTTGGCGTCGGCGCTGTCATTGGGATAGAGCGCAATGCCGACGCTGCATGAAATGAACACCTCCTGGCCATCCAGCAGGAAGCGCTCCCTGAACTTATCCAGGATACTGTGAGCAATCCGGCCGAGATCGTCGCCTTGGCTGATATCCGGCAACAGGATCGCGAATTCGTCGCCACCGAGACGGGCGACCGTGTCAAAGTCGCGAACGCTCGCATTGAGGCGCGCCGCCGCCTGACAGAGCAAATCATCGCCGACGGGATGACCCATCGTATCGTTGACCGCCTTGAAATGATCGATGTCGATCAGCATCACCCCGGCCCGCTGGCCTCTCGACCCAGCTGAGGTGATCATCTGCCGCAGCCGATCGTTAAACAGCGATCGGTTCGGCAGCGAGGTCAAAGGATCGTAAAAGGCCATCTGGTGAATTTTCTGCCGCGAGACGTTCAACTCGGTAACGTCTCGGGCCACACCGAGAACCCCGACAATGTCTCCCCCTGCATCCATGACCGGCACTTTGCGTGTTTCAAGAAGAACGGATTGACCATTCTCCTCGGAGACGACCCATTCCTCACCGACGAGCATGCCTCCGGTCTCGATCGCCTCTTCGTCCGTGACTCGGAAATACTTAGCCCTTTCAGGGGCGAACAGATCGAAATCCGTCTTTCCCACCACCTCAGATTCCGTCTTCCCAGTCAGTTGCTCGAAGGCGTGGTTGCACAGGAGATAGACGCCATCCATGTTTTTCACCCAGACCATATCAGGCATGGTCTGAAGCACGCTGAGAAGCTGCATCCGTACGGAGTTGATAGCTTCTTCCGCCTGTTTTCGCTCAGTAATGTCGCGCGAGAGCGCAAGTAGCGTGGTGGTCGAGTCAGCACTCGGCCGCTTGGCTACGGACAGCTCGAACCAACGAGTCTCACCGTTCGGCAGGGAGATGCAAATGCACCGTCCATAAGCAACTCCCTCTTTGCCGGCCTCGCGCAGAGCCTCCATCGCGATGGCCGCCTGATCGGGCGCCAGAACGTCGCTGACCGTCTTGCCGAGCAGCATCTCCTTCTGCTGGGCCAGTAGTTCTGGGTTTCTTGTCCAGACCTGCAGATAACGGCCGTCCTGGTCCACCTCGAAGAGAACATCCGGAATGGCGGCGATGATCCCCTCTGCGAATTCAAGCGCCTTCTTCAGTTCCCGCTCCGCCTGCTTGTGTTCGTTGTTATCGACGATAAGGGCCGGCTGCGGAAGCGATTGGGACAACGTCATGACGGATCTCCTCACCATGGGCATCAACCGAATGCATCATCCATCCAATCGAGAATTTCCTCGGAAAGGCCGCCCAAGTCATTGAGGCGAAAACAGCGGTCCGAAGATGTAGCCGCAATGGCACCGGTCCGCGAGGACCGGGCACTTCGGCTTGGTCCTCAATATGCAGTGAGAAAATTTAAGAGATTGCTGCCTTCTCCAGTGCCGGCGTTACTTTCAGCGCGCGATACGGATCGGACTGCGTAAAATGGATAGCCGCGGTTTTCGCGCGGTTCCTGACAGCCATAAATTCGTGCCAGAGGGTTACCCCAGTCTCACGAGCGGCGATGCCGCTCTCGTGCAGGGCCCGAGCATGATCGAAGCCCTGGAACTATTGTTGCGTCTGTCCAAGGACAAGACATGGGCTGATGCCACCGCGGCGGTGGGCCAGGGCAAGGCCGGCATGCAGTTCATGGGCGACTGGGCCAAGGGCGAGCTCGTGGCACGCGGCTACAGCGTCGACAAGGATTTCGATTGCAGTCTGGTGCCGGGCACATCGATCGCCTATTTCATGGTCATCGACGCCTTTGCCCTTCCGCTGACCAATCGGGACGGCACCGCAGAGGCGCAGCAGGCTTTCGCACGCATGGTGCTTGATCGCGACAATCAGGTTGCCTTCAGCCGGATCAAGGGATCGTTGCCCGTCCGCACCGATGTCGACCCATCCGGCCTTGATCGGTGCGGCAAGCTTGGATTGGAGATGATCAAGGCAAGGAAAGGCGAAGTCAGTGCCCAATCCCAGGCCATGCCGACCCAGATGTCGGAAGGCTGGATTGCCGTGGTGGGCGACTTCTTCAACAATCGCAACACCTCCCCGCAAGAGGTTCAAAAACGCCTTCATGACTTGCTGATGCAGCGCTGAGGGTGCGGACACCGTGCCCGCACGAGGAGTGATCAACGCCACGAAAGACCATGACGTGGCGTAGCGCGAATATCCATAATTCGCAGGCCTATCCAATACGCGCAGCAAACGACGCGCCGGCGACCCAATTCCCGCTGGAACTTGCAAGTTTTAACAAAGGCTTAAGCTTCCTGGATACATCTCGCATTAGTATTTTTTCATGTTCTGCGCGACGGTGGTTTTTTGAAGTCAGCTTTTTCATTTTCATTGGATCGATGCTTCCAGACCCTTCGCGGTCTCGGAAGGGACAGAGCCGGCAACGTCGCGATCGTCGTTGCCCTCAGTCTGGTGCCGATGCTCGTCGCGGTCGGCGCCAGTTTCGACTATATTCGCAGCTACAATGTCCGGCAGAAGATGCAGAGCGACCTTGATGCGGCCTTGATCGCCGCAGTCAAGCAGATCAACAATACCGGGGACACCGACGCCCTCAAGCAGAAGGTCTCCGACTGGTTCCACGCGCAGGTAGAAAACAGCTACACGCTTGGCGAAATCGACATCGATACCGCCAACCACAACATCACGGCGACGGCAAGCGGCACCGTGCCGACGACATTCATGAAGATCGCCAATATCGATACCGTTCCCGTCAGCGTGGGAAGTGCCGTCAAGGGGCCGGCAACGTCCTATCTCAACGTCTATATCGTCATCGACACCTCTCCATCGATGCTTCTGGCGGCAACGACTTCGGGCCAGGCGACCATGTATTCCGGCATCGGATGCCAGTTCGCCTGCCACACCGGCGATTCGCACAAGATCGGCAATAAGACATATGCCAACAACTATGAATACAGCACGGCGAAGAACATAAAGTTGCGCGCCGATGTCGCCGGCGACGCGGTCAAGGAGGTGCTCGCCCTGGTCGATATATCCGACAAGAATCACGAGCGGATCAAGGTCGGATTATATGGTCTCGGCGATTCCCTCACGGAGGTTCTCGCTCCGACGCTGAGCACGGACACGGCGCGCACCCGCCTCGCGACCTCGAGTTACGGCCTCACCAGCGCGACCTCGAAGGCCGCCACCTATTTTGACGTGTCGCTGACGACGCTCAAGCAGAAAGTCGGCGCTGGAGGGGATGGAACCTCCTCGGCCTCGCCGCTCAAGCTGGTGCTCTTGCTGACCGACGGCGTCCAGTCAAAGCGCGAATGGGTGACCAGTGGCTCGAGCTACTGGCCCAAAGTGGCGCCCCTTAACCCAGCCTGGTGCGACTATCTGAAAAACCAATCCAATACGATGGCGGTGCTTTACACGGAATACCTGCCGATCACCACGGACTGGGGCTACAACGCCACCGTCGGCTCGACCATGGCGAGCGCCAACTGGAAGAGCACCTGGGGCGGCACGATGGATAGCGACGTGTCGACCAGCATCACTCGGCGGGATTATATCCCCTATGCGCTTGCCGACTGCGCTTCTTCGAAGAGCCTATTCCTATCGGCATCGTCGTCGACCGAGATCACGGCAGGCTTGTCGGCGCTTTTCACCCAATATCTCTCTTCCGTTCGGCTGACCCAATGAGACGCGGGAAACGGTTCTCACCGCTGCGCCGCCTGATCGGCGACCGCAAGGGGGCTGCTGCGATCGAATTTGCGATCCTGGCCCTGCCGCTCTTCATCATACTGTTCGGCATTATCGAAGTGTCGCTGATGTTTTTCGTCAACTCGGCGCTTGATGCTTCGGTGCACAAGATTTCGCGGATGATCCGCACCGGCGAGGTGGCGTCCTCGAAGATCACATTGGCCGGTTTCAAAGCCAAAATATGCGCCGACATGCTTCTGTCGTTCAACTGCTCCAGCGGTCTCGTCGTCAAGGTGAACGTGCTTTCCGACATGTCGTCCGCTGCCAGCACCGACCCGATCGACAGCAGCGGCAAACTCGCCGTTACCGAGACTTATGATATCGGCAAGGGCAGCGACTACATTCTGGTTCAGGCGTTCCTGCCGTGGACGGCCGTCGTCAATTTCTTCAGCCTGTCGAGCGCCAAGCTTTCCGACGGCAGCTACCTGCTCGGATCTTCCGCTCTGTTCCGCAACGAGCCCTTCTGACATGATCATGAAACGGAGCCTGTCCCTTTTCCGGTTCTCGCGGTCCCGCATCCGCCATCTCGCGCTCGACCGGTCGGCTGCTTCAGGGGTTGAATTCGCCCTCGTGCTGCCGATCCTGGTGATGCTCCTGTTCGGCACCGTCGATCTCGGCCATGCGCTGACGGTCAGCCGCAAAATAGACGAGATCGCTTCTTCCACAGGCGACATGATTGCCCAGCAGAGTTCCTGGACGAAATCCGACGTCGCCAAGCTTCTTTCCGGTGCCAGCTTCATCCTGCAGCCCTATGACACCGGTGAGCTGACGATCACGGTCGCGGTCAACGATGTCAGCGCAAGCGGCAGCGCGACCGTCAACTGGTCCGCTGCGCTCAACACCTCGGCGGTGAATTCCGGCACGGCGAGCGCGGTCGCAGTCCCCTCCAAAATCCAGGAGACAGGCGTGCAGGTGGTGCTGACCCGGGTCCAATATACCTTGACGACACCAGTCTCGGCGTTTTTCTCAAATTTCACCGGACAGAACGGCTATAGCTTCGATCGCTATTTCTTCAATCGACCGCGCGTGAGCGACACGATCAAATACAACTGAGCCGGAGGCTCTGTCGAAATCGCCGGACGTTCGGGTCAGTTATCGCCGGGCTGACAGTAGTGCTTTCCTTAGCGAGAGCGGCCGCTTCGCAAACGCCAGCCGGCCGATCCGCTGCTCCGCGAGCGGGTAGGTGAACCCTCGGTGAAGGGATCGTCATCACCAAGGTCAGGCATGTGGACACAAATGTACATTTTCCTGTTTGCATTTCCTCGCTTTTGCTAAGAACCCTTGCGGAAATTACCGCGCCGAAGGCCCCATCGGCACCCGGCGCCCAAGGAAATTGGAGATTTGCGATGTCGGATGAGATCCTACTCGATCGGGTTGAAGCCGAGGCCTTGGCGATGCGCGCCTGTCTGGCAGCAGGCGCTGGGCAAGCGACCGCCCGCTCCCTCGTGGACGCCACAGTGTCAGCCGCGCTCTATGGACCCGCCATGCTCGGATTTCCGCACATGGTCGATTATCTCGACAGCTTCCGCGAGGGCCGCATCAACCGCCATCCCACGGCGACATGCGAACGTCCCTATCCCGCCTTCTTCGTCGCGGATGCCGATCGGGGCATCGCGCAGCTCGGTTTCGATCTGACGTTCGATAATCTCGTGGCAGCGGTGCGCAATTTCGGGCTCGCGGTCTTCACCCAGACGAACAGCTATACGGCGGGAGAACTGGGCTATTATGTCCGCAGGCTTGCCGGCGAAGGGATCGTCGGCATCGCCGCCACCAACGCCAACGCCATGGTGGCCGCAAAAGCGGGGGGGCCGGCCGTCTACAGCACGAACCCCATGGCCTTCGGCTTTCCGCTGGGCGAAGGGTCGCTGCCTCTCATCATCGACCAGGCGTCCAGCGCGACCGCCTATGTCAATATCGTCGCGGCCGCAGCCGAGGGGCGCGCCATCCCGGAGGGATGGGCCGTCGACGAAGCCGGCAACGATACCCAGGATGCGGCAAGAGCGCTCGGCGGAGCGCTGCTTCCTTTCGGCGGGCGCAAAGGCGCCAATGTGGCGCTGATGGTGGAAATGCTGTCGGCCGGCCTATCCGGTGGCCCCTGGTCATTGGACACGCCCTCTTTCAGAGAGGGAAGTGCCAGCCCCGCCGTCGGATTGACCGTCGTTGCAATGATGCCGGGGCGCACCGACGATGGTCTTGTCGAACGTGCCCGCCGCCAGGCAACCCGCCTTCAGGAGCACGGCGTGTTCGTACCCGGCGTCAGCGGCATCGAATATCCAAGGCCGGCGACGGAAAGCCTGAAAGTGCCGCGCGCCGTCTTCGAGGCTGTCGTGAAAATCGCCGACGCATAACGGTTCCCGCGATCGCCGGGATGACGCTCAGCGGGGCTTTTTTGCGGGAAGATGTTCGAGAAGCGATTGGCAGGCGCTCATGATGTGCGCGTAGAGCAGACCCGCCGCCTTTTCCTCATCGCGCTCGCGGCACGCTTCGAGGATCTGACGATGTTCTCGATCCGCTGTCTGCTTGCCATGCGACAGGGTCAACTGCACCCGGAGATATCGTTCCAGCCGGTCGTTTACCGAACGGATGGTGGTGACGAGAAATGGCCGCTGCGCATCCTCGTAAAGGCAGCTGTGGAACCGCCAGTTCAATTCCGACCACCGGGCGACATCCGTTTCCCCCGCGAAGGCGTCGCAATAGGCTAGCGCCTTTTCAAAAGTCTCTTCCGTCATGTGTGGGATCGAGAGCTTGATGGCATTCGATTCCAAGATGGCGCGCACCTCGAATATCTGCGCGATCTCGGGCTCCGAGACCCTCGTGACGATCGCGCCCTTGTTGCGGTGGAATTCCACCAGACCTTCGGCCTCGAGCCGCTTGAGCGCCTCCCGCACCGGGATCTTGCTGACGTTGAACAGCCGGGCGACATCGTCCTGACGGATCGGTTCTCCTTCGTCCAAGGAACCATCCGCGATGGAATCACGAATGAATTTCAAAATGACATCCGAGGCCGTAGGCGCCTTTCCGAGATTTGTCGCCTGAGCGGTGTTGAAAGGCATAGCCCAAGCTCCTTCTTTCCGGGACGAAGATCCTGCTTGGGATATCGTAGACGATCTCATTGCTCAAGGTCGAATGGCTCTTTCACGCCACGGCTTGCGCTCCCGTGATCTCCACCAAGGAGCCGCACATGAAGGCCGCTTCATCTGACGCCAGGAAGGCGACGAGGGCCGCCACCTCCTCCGGCTTGCCGATGCGGCCGTAGGGAACGAGCTTGTCGAGATCGGCGATCGTCCGGCCGGAGCGAGTAACACCCGCTTCGAGCATCGGCGTGTGGATTTCGCCGGGGCAGACGGCATTGACCCGGACCTTGTCGGGCGCATAGTCGCGGGCGAGGTTCTGGGTGAAGGCGGCGACCGCCGCCTTTGTCGTGTTATAGGCGATGTGGTTCGGCGCGGGGTAGAGCCCCCATTGCGAGGCCGTATTGACGATCGCGCCGCCGCCGGCAGCGATCATATGCGGCAGCGCCGCGCGGCAGAGATGGAACATCGAATCCAGATTAACCGCGAAACTCAGCTGCCAATCTTCGTCTGAGAGCGACAGCAGATTTCCGCGCCGGTTGATGCCGGCATTGTTGACCAGCACGTCTAGCCGCCCGTTGATCGCAAAGGCCTTCTCGACGAGCTCGACGCATTCCGGCTTGCGGGAAATGTCGGCCGCAATGGCGACGGCCGATCCGCCCTCCGCCTCGATCAGCGAGGCGACCTCGCCCGCTGCCTGGGCGTTGGCATCCGTCACCACCACCAGCGCGCCTTCCTCGGCCAACCTCTTCGATATGGCCGATCCTATGCCGCCTCCGCCGCCCGTGACCACCGCGACCTTGCCTGCAAACCTCTTCATATCGAATCTCCTTTTCACGCAACTCCGCACGCAAAACCGCAACACGCTTTTGCTCGAATTGCTCTACCTGATGTGACTGCCGCCGTTGACGTCGAACGTTGCGCCGTTGACCGACGCCTGCGAAGGGCGAAGCAGGAAGGCCACGAGTTCGGCGATCTCGGCCGGCTCGGCCATTTCGCCGATCGGGATGTCGCCGACCGCCGCATCCTTTCCGTGCCTGGCCACAAACTCCTCGGCCATATCGGTGCGCACCCAGCCCGGCGCGATGGAGACGGCGACAACCCCGTCGCGCCCGAAGCTCCTGCCGATCGATTTGGTGAGATTGATCAGCGCCGCCTTCGTCGCGCCGTAGGGCATGGCGTCGGCGGCATAGCCGCGCTGTCCGGCACGGCTTGCCATGTTGACGATCCGCCCGCCGCCATGGTGTTTGAAATGTACGAGGGCTTCCTTGCAGAGGTCCGCCGCTGCAAAGAAATTCACCTGGAACTCCTTCTGCCAGGCGGCCCGCCAATCGGCCGGATCGGCATCGATAGAAATCTCGTTTCGGATACCGGCATTGTTGACGACCGCATGGATCCGTCCCGCCGCCGCGAGCGCGTCGCGCCAGAGCGTGAAGGCGCCGTCCGGGCTGGAGAGATCGGCCTGGACGATCAGGCCGTTTCCGCCGAGCTTGTGGAGCAGGGCTTTCGCCCTCTCTCTGTCGCGCCCGCAATGGATGACGGGCCGCGCGCCTTCTGCAGACAGGCCCTCGACTATGGCGGCGCCGATCCCGCCCGACGCTCCGGTGACAAGGACAGTCTGGCCGGCCAGGGATTGAAGGTGGGACATAATGACTCCTAAGCGAGCAAATCGACCTGGGGACCCCAGGTGTCGGACAGCGCGAAGCCCGTGGCAAATGGATCGTCGTCGGATAGGCGCAGCTGTTCGCGGCCATAGATGAAAGCCCGGCCGGTTATTCTAGGCAGCACGGCGCGGCGGCCGCCCACTTCGGTTTCGCCGATCGCCTCCGCCAGGAATTCCCCGCCGATGATCGACCGCGACGTTCTGCGGTCTCCGACCGAAACTTCGCCGCGAGCATGGAGCGTCGCCAAGTTGGCCGAGCTGCCGGTTCCGCATGGCGAGCGGTCGACGCGACCGGGCTGCAGTGTCGTGCAAGTCCTCACCGCACCATCGGCCTCTCGCCCGCGAAACATCACGTAAGCGATCTCATCGACGCCGCTCAGGACGGGATGGGAGACCGATACCTGGCCCGCAAGCAGCGCCTTGAGCTCGATGCCGGCTTCCGCCAGCAGCCGGGCATTGGCAGGCGCAATATCGAGGCCGAGCTGATCGACGTCGACGAGCGCATAATAGACGCCGCCGAAGGCGACGTCGATCTTGATGTGCCCCCATTTCGGCGTTTCCACCACCCGGTCTAGCGCCTCGGCAAAGCTCGGCACGTTGTCGAGGCTGACGGACAGGCACCTGTTGTCACGGCAGGTAGCGCGCGCGACGACAAGGCCGGCGGGCGTATCGAGGCGGACGATCGTCTCCGGCTCCGACATTGGCACGCGCCCGCTTTCGAGAAGCGCGGTGACGACGCAGATGCAGTTGCTGCCGGACATCGGATGGGCGCGGTCGGCCTGCAGCACGATGAAGCCGGCGTCCGCATCGGCGCGGGTCGGCTCGACCAGCAGGTTCACCGACATCGCCACATTGGCGCGCGGTTCGAAGGTGACGAAGCGGCGCAGGCTGTCGTCGACCGTGTTGATGTAGTTCATTTTGTCGAGCATGGTAGCGCCCGATATCACGGGCGCCCCTGAGACGATGACCTTGCCGATCTCGCCCTGGCAGTGGACCTGCAACAGATCGAGGGTCCGGTTCCAGTTCATTCGGCCGCCTCCGGCTTGATATACCAGCCCCAGGGCTCTTCACTGACGAAGCGGGTGATCTGCTTGGTCTCGAGATAATTGTCGAGGCCCCAGCGCCCGAGTTCGCGGCCGATGCCCGATTCCTTGTAGCCGCCCCAGGGCGCCTCGGTGAAGGTCGGCTGCGAGCAGTTGATCCAGACGATGCCGGCACGGAAGGCGGCCGCGACGCGCTCGGCCCGGATATCGTCCTTCGACATGACGGCGGCTGCCAGACCGAAGCGGGAATCATTGGCAAGCTCGATCGCCTCCTCCTCGGTCACGAACGACCGGATGCAGACGACAGGCCCGAAGATTTCCTCCACCCAGGCGGCGCTATCGAGCGGAACGTCTGTCAGAATGGTCGGCTGGAGATAGTAGCCCTTGTCGAAACCTTCAGGCCGCGCTCCGCCGCAGGCGACCGTTGCGCCGGCCTGCCGTGCCGCTTCGATCGCCGCAATGACCTGCTCATGCTGGCGCTTGGAAACCAGCGGCCCGAGGAGGACGCCTTCGTCCAGACCGTTGCCGATCTTGATCTTGTTGGTTTCCTCGATAAGACGCGCGAGCAGCCGTTCGTAGATGGTGTCCTGCACGAGGACTCTCGACGTCGCGGAGCAGACCTGGCCCTGGTTCCAGAAGATGCCGAACATGATCCATTCGACCGCCTTGTCGAGATCGGCATCTTCGAAAACGACGAAGGGCGACTTGCCGCCAAGCTCCAGGCTGACGCGCTTGATGTCGCGGGCGGCGGCGGCCATGATTTTCGAGCCGACCGGTCCGGAGCCGGTAAAGGCGAGTTTGTCGACTTGTTTGTGATCGATGATCGCTTGCCCGGCGACGGACCCGGCTCCCGTGACGATATTGAGCACGCCCGGTGGCAGCTCGGCTTCGTCGGCGACATCAGCCAGTTCGAGCGCCGTTAGCGACGTCAATTCGGCGGGCTTCAGCACCACGGTGCAGCCGGCGGCAAGCGCCGGGGCAACCTTCCATGCCGCCATCAGCAGCGGATAGTTCCAGGGAATGATCGCGCCGGCGACGCCGAGCGGCTCGCGCACCGCCTTGGAGGTGAAGCGGCGATCGGGAAGCGCGATCGCCTCCTCAGGGTTGTTGTCGAGCTGTTCGGCGAGCCCCGCATAGAGATCGAAGCAGCCGGCCGCGTCGGCCACGTCCCAGTCGGCCTCGGGGAACGGCTTGCCGTTGTCGAGAACCTCGAGGCGGGCGATCTCGGCTTGCCGGGACCGGATGCCGTCGGCGATGGCCCGGAGATATCGGGCGCGCTGGGCTCCCGTCAGCTTCGGCCAGCCGTCGTTATCGAAGGCGCGACGGGCTGCCTTGACGGCAAGATCGACATCTTCGGCCGTTGCGGCTCCGATCGTCTGGATCACCTCTTCCGTTGCGGGATTGGTCACCGTGCAGGTGCCGCCCTTGACCGGCTTCACCCATTGTCCGTCGATATAGAGTTCGCTTCGCATGTTCACTCCCTTTCTCCTTGCGCCGACGCCGCTCTTAGAAGCGGTCGACGCGATAGGGTTTCATGTCCACGGGCGGTTCGACGCCCGTAATGAGATCGGCCATCAGCCGGCCTGTTGTGGCCGCATAGGTGAGGCCGAGATGTCCGTGGCCGGTCGCGTACCAGACGTTGCGCCGTTTGGCTGACGGCCCCATGACCGGCACGGTGTCGGGCAGCGCCGGGCGATGACCCATCCACTCCGTCGCTCGTTCGGCATCCAGATCAGGCAGTGCCTCCTGGGCTCGCTTCACCAGGATCTTCGCGCGGCGATAATCCGGCGGAGCGTCGAGGCCGGCCATTTCGACCGTGCCGCCGACACGGATGCCGCCAGCCGTCGGCGTGACCATGAAGGCACGCGCCGGCCAGATGATCGAATGGCGCATCGAAATGCCGGGCTCCATGATCTGTGTGTGGTAGCCGCGTTCGGTTTCGAGCGGGATATGTTCGCGCAGCAGTGCCGAAAGCCGGGCGGTGAAGGCCCCGGCCGCCAGCACCACCTTTTCAGCCGCAACGGTCCGCCCGTCCGCCAGGCGCAGAGCGGAGACGCCGACCTCGCTCTGCTCGAAACCAACGACGTCACCCTCAAGGATCCTGCCGCCGAGCGCTTCGAACTTTTCGATGAGGGCTGTGACGAGCTTGTACGGATCGGTGATCGAGCGGTTGTCGGGAAAGAGAACCGCCTTGCCGATCTTCGTCGTCAAATCAGGCTCGAGATCGCGGATGGCGTTGCCGCCGAGGATTTCGTGCCGAAAACAGAAGCGTTTCAGGATATCGATATGCTCCCGATCCGCCTTGAATTCGGCCTCATCGGTGTAGAGGCTGAGACACCCCTCGGCTGTCAGCATGTGTGCCAGCCTGGTCTCTTGGAGCAGCGCGTCAAGATCTTCATAGACGCGGCCGCAGAGCACGGCGCCGGCCGCCTCCAGTTCCCTCAATTTTGAGGGGCGGCTGGCGGCGAGAAATCTGAGGAACCATGGCGCCAATTTTGGCAGGTAGCCGGGCCGGATGCGCACCGGCCCCTCCGGATCGAGCAGCCATTTCGGCATCTGCGCCCAGATGCCGGGCCGCGAAGCCGGCATGAATTCGGTGACGGCGATGCTCGCCATATTGCCGTAAGAAGCGCCCATGCCGGGCGCATCGCGGTCAACGAGCGTTACGGCAACCCCGCGGCGCTGGAGTTCATAAGCGATGGCGACGCCGATGATGCCGGCGCCGACGACCACGATGGATGACACGGCGAACCTCGCAATTTTAAAGGGCGGCGCTTGACCACCCGGATCTGTTACCAATTCAGAATTGGCTCCATCGCCGCCCTGAACTCGGCCTTTTCCTCCGCCGTCAGCTCGCCGAGCGGCGCGCGGCACTGGCCCACGGGCAAGCCCTGAAGCTCGCAGCCATACTTGATCTTCTGCACGAACTTGCCGCTCTCGAGGATGTTCATTGCCCGATAGAGGGTCTTCATCTGCTCGCGCGCCTTATTCAGATCGCCGGATCTGAACGTGCGATCGAGGTCGCAGCAGGCCTTGGCCATGCAGTTGGACGGCCCGCAGATCCAACTTTCCGCGCCCCAGAACATGAAATCGAGCGCAATGTCGTCAGAACCGCTGACCAGCTGGATCTTGCCCTCATAGCGGCTGGCGATGTCGATCGCCCGCTGCAATACGCCCGAGCTTTCCTTGACGCCGATCACACGGCGATTATCGGCAAAATGATCCAAAAGCTCGAAGCTGATATCCGAACCATCCTTGGCCGGATAGGAATAGAGCACGAGGCTGACATCGACGGCGCTGAGGACGGCTTCATAGTGGCTGATGAGCTCTGCCTGGGTCGGACGGGTATAGAATGGCGGCGCCAGCAGGACCGTGTCATAGCCGATATCTCTCGCCAGCGCCGTCTGTTCGATTACCTCGCGGGTGGCGGGCGCATTGGTGCCGGCGATCAGAATCTCGCCCGGCCTGGCAAAATCCTTGACGAATTGCAGCACGTCACGGCGCTCTTCCCGGGACTGGCTAAAATATTCTCCGGTCGACCCGTTCGGAACCCAGCCGGTGACGCCAGCCTCGCGCAGATGTGTGAGAAGCCTTTCGAACGCCTTGAAGTCGATCTTGTTGTTGACGTCGAAGGGAGTGATGAGCGCGGGCATGACGCCTGAAAGTTTCATGGGATTTCTCCTGTCCTGGGAACGGCTGTTTCTAAATTGCGAGTTTCTTGAGGATGCGTCCCTCGATGAGGGAGACGGCCCGCGTCAGCGGGAAAGCGATGACGAAGTAGATCATGGCGACGACCGTCAGCACTTCGACGGGACGGGCTGTGTTGTTGGAGATGTTCTGGCCGACGAACATCAGGTCGGCCATGCCGACGGCTGAGACCAGCGCACTCTCCTTGAAGAGGCTGACGCAGTTCGACAGCAGCGTCGGGATTGCCCGCAGCACCGCTTGCGGCAGTACGACGTTGACGACCTGGGCTCTGCGCGGCAGACCGAGTGCGACGCAGGCATCCAGCTGTTCCCGGCCGATGGACTTGAGGCTGGCGCGGAAGGTCTCGCTGGTGATCGCTCCCATATAGAGCGTCAGCGCAATGACACCGGACGCCAGGTTCGAGAGCTCGACACCGAGGATGAGCGGCAGGCAGAAGAATATCCAGAAGAGCTGGATCAGGACCGGCGTGCCGCGGAAGAATTCGACATAGGCGCCGGAGACCGCGCGAAGCGCCAGATTGCCCGACGCGCGGGCGAGGCCGACGAGGAAGCCGAGGGAGCATCCGAGCACGATGCAGATGACCGTCAGTTTGATCGTCATCCAAAGGCCGAGCAGCAGTGCATGCTCGAAGCGCAACAGGATCGAGAAGTCGAGCGTCATTCTGGCCTCCTAGCTGACGAGGATCTGGCGGCGGCGTTCGAGCAGGCCGACGATCTGGGTTATCGGGAAGGACACAGCAAAATAGATGAGCGCGACGACGGTGAAGGTTTCGATCGGGCGATAAGTCTCCGTCGCCAGCGTCTTGCCCTGGTACATCAGGTCCTGGATCGCCACGATCGCGACCAGCGCGCTCTGCTGGAAAATGACGATGCCGTTGGTCAAAAGCACCGGGATCGAGGCGCGGAACGCCGTCGGGAAGACGATGTAAAGCACCCGCTGCAGCGGATTGAGCCCGAGCGCGATGCCGGCATCGAGCTGCTCGCGCGGAACGGCCTGGATCGATGCCCGATAGGCCTCGGCATTGAAGGCCATCAGATTGAGCCCGAGCGCCATGATGCCCATCGTCATTGGATCGAGGAAGACGTCGAACAGCATCGGCACGCAGTAGAAGATCCAGACGATCTGAACGATAGCTGGTGTGCAGCGGAAGAATTCGACGAACAGCATGAAGGGCAGCCGCACGAGTTTGATCGGGCTCATGATCAGCAGCGCCAATCCGAAGCCGAGGACGATGCCAATGACGTTCGCAGCCGCCGTCAGCTGCAGAGAAACCCATAGCCCCTGCAGAAGCGGAGCGATGGAGACTGAATTGAAGTCGAACGTATAGTTCACTTGTGCCTCCCTACTGTTTGATGTGGAAGACGCGGTCGATGAATTCCTTGGTACGCTCCTCGCGGGGAGCCCCGAGCACCTGCTCGGGAGGGCCGTCCTCGACGACCACACCGCCGGCGCAGAAGATGACGCGGGAGGCAATGTTCTTGGCAAACCACATGTCATGGGTGACGATCATCATCGGCATGTCCTGGGCGGCCAGCTGCAGGATGACCTGCTCGACCTCGCTGACGAGCTCCGGGTCCAGAGCCGAGGTGACCTCGTCAAACAGCATCAGCTTCGGATCGAGCATCAGCGCACGCGCTATGGCGACGCGCTGCTTCTGGCCGCCGGAAAGCTGAGCAGGATAGGCCTTGGATTTGGCGCCGAGCCCGAAGCGCTCGAGCAGCGCCTGGGCCCGATCCGTCGCCTTCGCCTTGGCTTCTCCGCGCACCTTGCAGGGCGCGAGGATCAGGTTCTGGATGACGTTCAGATGCGGAAACAGCGTGTAGTGCTGAAAGACCATGCCGATCGAACGGCGGACATGGGTGTCGATCTGGGTTTTCCCCGCCGCACCGTCGGAAGAAATATAGGGCTTGCCATCGAAACTGATCGAGCCGCTGTCGACCTGCTCCAGGCCCATCATCACCCTGAGCAGCGTGCTTTTGCCCCCGCCGCTGGGTCCGATGACGACGACACGTTCGCCGGGCTTCATTTCGATGTCGATGCCTTTCAGCACCTGGATTGCTCCATTGCCATAGCTTTTGTGGAGCGCCTACATTTTAACGAGGGGAAGGCTGAAGGACGTGGTCATGCCAATCTCCGATGATCGAAGCTGGGAGGGCCGGCGCGATGCCCGCACCGGCCCGGCGAGGTTACTTTGCGCCCTTGAGCACTTCGTCGACTGCCTTGCGGATGAGATCATCGACGTGACCGGTCGCGACTCTCTCTTCGAGGAAGATATCGACCACTTCGACGTCGGCGGCCGAAAGCTGATGCGGCAGGCCGAAGGCGACGCCCTGCTTGGCGAGCGCCGGCGTCGGGTTGAGCGCCACCGCCCAGTCCGGATTCGACTGGGTGAAGAGCTGGTTGGTGTCGGAAGCATCGACCAGGATGTCAGCGCGCTTCGAGGTGACGGCCAGCCGGGTCTCGTCATTGCCGGGCAGCCGCATGATGGTGGCGTTTTTCACCACCGCGGAAATGGCCTTGTCCTGCGCCGTGCCGGACATGACGGCGAGCGTCACGCCGGCCTTGTCGATATCGGCAACCGAAGCGGCGCCGGCCGCAATCTTCGGATTGTTTTTGTTATAGGCGAGCGAGATCTGGTACTCCATCGCCGGAACCGAGAACTGTACCGCCATGGCGCGCGCCGGGGTGCGGTTGAGCGCCAGCGACACGTCCCATTTGCCGGCCTGCAGGCCCGCGACGATATTGTCCCAGGTCGTATCGACGAATTCGGGCTTCACCTTGAGGGTCTCGGCGAATTCCTTGCACAGATCGGCGAAGAAGCCGGAATATTCGCCGGTTGCCGGGTCGCGCATGACATAGGGCGGTGCGACCGCCGCGCCGCAGCGTAAGGTACCCGCCTTCTGCACGCCCTGCCAATAACCTTCGGCAGTCTGAGCCTGTGCGGCGGTTGCGGAAAGACCGCCCAACAGGGCGAGCGCGGGCAGCGCCCGCAAGGCGGACGTCATCAAAGAAAGCATCGGGCATTCCTCTTTTGTTGTGCGCGGAAAGCGCGCGGTTCCACTCGTCGGCTCTGGCCGTTTCTATTGTTTCGGTGTCGGCTGCGTGTCGACTGAAAAGAATATGTCAACAGCGTGTCGACAAAGTCAAGCGGAAAAATTACATTGCCGACAGGCGGCTTTTCTGGCCCAATGGGACCCGCGTCTGGAGAAAGGGACTTAAGTGTCTGATGAATCGGAAGTGAAACGTATCCGCGGGACCGGCTGGAAAAACGTCTACGAGACGCTCCGCAACGAGATCCTGTCGCTCGCGCTGCCGCCCGGTCAGCTGCTCGACGAGATGACGCTTGCGGAACGCTTCGACATGTCGCGTTCACCGGTGCGGGAGGCCTTGATCCGGCTCGGCGCCGACGAATTGGTCGTCACGCTCTCGAACCGCAGCACGATCGTTGCTCCGATCGAAGTCGCGACATTTCCCAAATATGTGGAAGCGCTGGACATCGCGCAGCGCATGAATACGCGGCTTGCCGCAGCACTCAGGACGGAAGCCGACCTGAAGATCATCGCCAAGCGACTGAAGTTATTCGAAGCGGCGGTTAAGACAGGCAATCACCTCGCCATGTCGGAGGCCAACAAGGAATTCCACATGGCCATCGCCCATGCCGGAAAAAACCAGTACCTCGCCTCATTCTACGACAAGCTGCTGTCGCAGGGTCAGCGCATGCTGCACCTGCATTTCGAATATCTGGAGCGCACCCATGAGGGCTATCTCTTGACCGACGAGCACACGCTGATGCTCAATGCCGTCAGAGACAAGAACGTCGATCTCGCCGACGAGCTCGCCCACGCTCATACGCGCCAGTTCCAGGATAATTTCATCAACTTCATGCGCGAGAACTATACGACGGATGTCGCGCTGGGGCCGTTGCGGGCTGCGGAGTAATCAAAATGAACGTCAACAGCATTGGATTCGTCGGCACCGGTGCCATCACCGAAGCGATGGTTCGCGGGCTTCTGGCCGAACCGGCCTATGCCAGCGAGATCCACGTTTCTCCGCGAAGCGCCCACATCGCCGAGACACTGGCGGCCCAGTTCGCCGCCGTGAGGATTGCCGGAGACAACCAGACTGTCGTCGATCGCAGCGACATGGTGTTCCTGGCGATACGGCCGCAGATCGCCGAGGAGGTCGTGCGGGAGCTCTCGTTCAGGGATGGGCAAACGGTCGTCAGCGTCGTCGCGGCGACGGAACGCCATGCCCTGCTCGATTGGATCGGCGCCGATGTGCATCTGGTGCAGGCCATCCCCCTGCCCTTCGTCGCGCGCCGGCAGGGCGTCACCGCCATCTACCCTCAGGATACTGCCGTCGCAGCGCTGTTCGACACGCTCGGAACGGCAGTGCAATGCCAGTCCAGGAAGGAATACGATCTACTCGCGGCCGCGAGCTCTGTCATGTCGACCTACTTCGGCATCATGGAGTCGGTCACCGGCTGGCTGGAAAAAAGCGGGCTCGAACGGGCGAAGGGACAGGCCTTTATAGCCCCGCTCTTCGCAGGCCTTGCGCAGAAGGCAAGCGGCGCCGGCGCCGAGCCGTTCAGCGCCTTGAGCCGCGAATTCGCCACCAAGGGCGGACTGAACGAGCAGGTCCTTTCGGACTTCGACAAGAAAGGCGGCCTTGCCGCGCTGACAGCGGCGCTCGATGGCGTGCTTGCCCGCATCGAGGGTAACACCTAGAACGTCGGCGGCGTGCAGGCGCTGATGACTTCGCAGGGCACCGGTCCGACGCAGCGGAACCGATGCGGTCGCCGGCTTTCGAAATAATAGGCATCCCCCGGCCCGAGGATACGCCGCTCGTCATCGACGGTCACCTCGAGCCTTCCCGAAAGCACGATCCCGCCCTCCTCGCCTTCATGAACAAGCGGAACCTTTCCGGTATCGGCGCCCGCCTGATAACACTCCTTGAGCATCTGCAGGCTGCGCCCGAACAGGTTTTCTCCGACTTGCCTGTAGGAGATGGCGCCCTTGCCGATCTCCACCAGTTCTTCGGCCGCATAGAAAGCCTTCTTCGGACGGTCGGGTTCGAAGGCGAAGAATTCCGCCAGCCCGATCGGGATACCGTCGAGAATCCGCTTCAAGGCCCCGACCGAGGGGTTGGAGGCGTTCGATTCGATCAGCGAGATCGTGGAATTGGGCACGCCCGTGCGTTTGGCGAGCTCGCGCTGAGAAAGCTTGTGAGCGATGCGGAGATAGCGAAGGCGGCTGCCGATGTCGACTGACATGTGGGTCCGTTTACGTTGTTTAGAATATCTAAATTAATATCTTTCTCCTTTTGAATTTTCAATGGCTTGCACAGACAAAGAAAAGGACTTGTTTGACAGAGGAAAATTGCCATTGTCGGCGCCAACCACAGGAGGCCAGCATGGACCAGATCAGCAAGACGAACGCGCCCGTACTCGAAAATTTCTGGATGCCGTTCACCGCGAACCGGCAGTTCAAGGCTACGCCGCGCCTCCTGGCCGCCGCAGACGGCATGTATTACACCGACGTCGACGGAAACCAGGTGCTGGACGGCACCGCCGGCCTCTGGTGCTGCAATGCCGGTCATGGCCGCAAGAAGATCGGCCAGGCCGTCGAGCGGCAGCTTGCGACCCTCGACTATGCCCCGACCTTCCAGATGGGCCATCCGATCGCCTTCGATTTCGCCGCCAAGCTGGCCGCGAACGCGCCGGGCGGCCCGGACGCCAAGCTCGACAGGGTCTTCTTCACCGGCTCAGGTTCGGAATCGGTCGATACGGCGCTGAAGATCGCTATCGCCTATCAGCGCGCCATCGGCCAGGGCACCCGCACGCGCATCATCGGCCGTGAGAAGGGATATCACGGCGTCGGCTTCGGCGGCATTTCCGTCGGCGGCCTCGTCAACAACCGCCGGGTCTTCCCGCAAATTCCGGCCGATCATATGCGCCATACGCTCGACGTCGAGCGCAATGCCTTTGCGAAGGGTCTGCCCGCCCACGGCATGGAACTGGCCGACGATCTGGAACGCCTGGTGCAGTTGCACGGTGCCGAAACCATTGCTGCCGTCATCGTCGAACCGATGTCGGGATCGGCCGGCGTGGTTCTGCCGCCGAAGGGTTATCTGGAAAAGCTGTGTGCAACCGCCGACAAGCACGGCATCCTGCTGATCTTCGACGAGGTCATCACCGGCTTCGGCCGCCTCGGCACGCCTTTCGCGGTCGATTATTTCGGCGTGGTGCCCGATCTCGTCACAACGGCAAAGGGCCTGACCAACGGCGCCATCCCGATGGGCGCGGTCTTTGCCAGCCGCAAGATCTATGACGCCCTGATGGTCGGACCTGACAATGCGATCGAACTCTTCCACGGTTATACCTATTCCGGCCATCCGGTCGCTTGCGCCGCCGGCCTCGCCACCCTCGAAATCTACGAGGAGGAAGGGCTGCTGACCCGTGCAGCCGAGCTTGCCGAATACTGGCAGGAGGGCCTGCATTCGCTGAAGGGCCTGCCTCATGTCGTCGACATCCGCAATCTCGGTCTGGTCGGCGCGGTCGAGTTCGCGCCTCGTGCCGGAGCACCTGGAACGCGTGCCTACGATATTTTCGTCGACTGCTTCAACAGGGGCCTGCTGATCCGCGTGACCGGCGACATCATCGCGCTCTCGCCGCCACTCATCATCGAAAAGGACCAGATCGACAGGCTCGTGTCGACGCTCGGTGATGCGCTGAAGCGCGCCGCATAGGCCGGCATCCGGTGGCTCCTTCGGCGATTTGAGTTCAGCGCTTCAAGGCCTGTGACGGCAGCTGACCGAAACGCTTCCGGTACTCGGCTGAAAATCGCCCGAGATGGGTGAATCCCCATCTGATTGCTACGTCGGCGACGGATTGTCTCGTGCCGGGTTCGAGCAGATCGCGATGGGCGGCAAGCATCCGGAGTTCATGCAGGTAGGCAATTGGCGTGGTATTCCTGAACTGCCGGAAACCCTGCTGCAGGGTGCGGACACTGACCTTGGCTGCGGTCGCAATGTCGCTCAGCGAAATAGGCTCGGCGATGTGTTCCCGCATGAAGTCGATGGCCCATTTCACGTGGCGAGGAGCCGGGGCCGAGGCTGGGAGCGCAAGCGCCTCCGAATAGCGATGGGGACAGGTCTCCAGAAGCAGATAGATCACCGCGTCGCAAAGCGCGCTCAGAGCCAGCGGCGACTGCTGCAGCGGACCATCGCCGCTGAGCCCGCGATGGAGATTCACGACGAGGTGCTGCAACACGAGCCCCGAACCGGTCGTCAGATCAATGTAGGGATGAATGTCGATGTCCCGCTGATCGTTCGTTCGAGCATATGTGTGAGGTGCCCGGTGATCTTCGCCTGATCGATGAACAGGCAGAGATGACGGCGAGGCCCCGATATGCGGGCAGTCGTGGCACGACCTGTCTCCAGAATCGTACCGCGGCCGGGAGTTGAATATATTTGCTCCCGCTTCCCTTCAAAGGATACATTTCCCTGCGTTGGCAGAAATATCGTCACCTTGCTGGTGGGCTCCTCCCGCCTGCTGAGGATCGTGCCGTCATAGGCGCAGTCGCCGATACCCATATCGCCCATCGAGATGAAGTTGCATCGGAATGCAATCGGCATATTGCCTTCTGCCGAAACCTTGATCGGAGAGTTCGACGTCGACAATATTTCCGAGAGTTCGTCCGGGTCCGTTCCGCTGCACACGGTTTCGCGAAACGACACAGGCTGCATTGCCATTGCCGGCTGCGGGATAAGGCTGCCAAGGCTATGCCTATGAGGATTAACGGACATTGGCGACCTCGAAAAACAATGCCCGCGCGTGATGATCGATATTTGAAGTCATATTGTCTTCTTTTGTATTGCCCGGGCTTCAGCCGTATCGATTGATTGAGAGATCCCGCGCGTCGATTTCAGGCGTGCGACCGCCGACCAGATCGCCGATCAGCCGCGCCGAACCGGTGCTCATCGTCCAGCCGAGCGTGCCATGGCCGGTGTTGAGGAAGAGGCCGATAATCTTCGTCGGGCCGATCACCGGCGTGCCATCCGGCGTCATCGGACGCAGGCCGGACCAGAAGGACGCCTTAGAAACGTCGCCGCCGGGGAAGAGATCGGTGACCGAATGTTCCAGCGTGCTGCGGCGGGCGAACCCGAGATCATTGGTATAGCCCGAGATTTCAGCCATGCCGCCGACGCGGATGCGGTCGCCGAGCCGGGTGATTGCGATCTTGTAGGTTTCGTCCATGACGGTCGATTCCGGTGCGCGCGACGCGTCGGTGATCGGGATGGTGAGCGAATAGCCCTTCACCGGATAGACCGGCAATCTGATGCCGAACGGCTTGAGCAGCAGCGGCGAATAACTGCCGAGCGCAACCACCACCGCATCCGCGCTCATGCGATCGCGATCGGTGATGACGCCGCGCACGCGGCCGGCCTCGACATCCAGCGCCTTGATCGTCGTATCATAGGCAAAGCGGACGCCGAGCGCCTCGGCTTTGGCGGCAAGTGCATTGGTGAACTTGAAGCAGTCGCCGGTTTCGTCCTTTGGCGTCAACAAACCGCCGACGATCTTGTCGCGCACGTGCTTCAATGCAGGCTCGAAGCGGATGCAGCCGTCGCGGTCCAGCACCTCATAGGGAATACCGTCGGCCGCCAGCGCCTTGACGTCCTTGGCAGAGGCCTCGAGCTGCTGCTGCGTGCGGAACAGCTGCAGCGTTCCCTGCATGCGTTCGTCATAGGCGATGCCGGTCTCGGCGCGAAGCTCGGCCAGCGCGATGCGGCTGTAATCGGCAAGACGCAGCATACGGCTCTTGTTGGTCGCGTAGCGCTCGGAGGTGCAGTTCGACAGCATCCTCGCCATCCAGGAAAGCATGGCCATGTCGAGCTTCGGGCGCAGGATGAGCGGCGCATGTTTCATGAACAGCCACTTCATCGCCTTGGCAGGAATGCCGGGCGCTGCCCATGGCGAGCAATAGCCGAAGGAGACTTCGCCCGCATTGGCAAAGCTCGTTTCCAGCGCCGGGCCTTTCTGCCGGTCGACGACCGTGACCTCATGACCGGATTTGGCCAACTGATAGGCGGATGTGACGCCGACGATACCGGCACCCAGAACAATGACTTTCATGATCTTCCCAATGATGGAGCCGCCGGCTCTCAGCGATATTGTCTGTCGTAACGATCGCCCAGACCGGTTAGGATTTCGTAAGATATCGTGCCCGCATCGCGGGCGACGTCCTCGAGCGTCTGGTGCGGGCCGAGCACTTCGACCAGACTGCCCAGCGTCAGGGCGCCTTCTGGTAGCGCCGACACGTCGACGGTCACGCTGTCCATCGAGACTCGGCCGACGATCGGCAGGCGGATGCCGTTGAAATAGACGGCGCCACGGTCGCCGAGCGATCTGGGCAGGCCGTCGGCATAGCCGCCGGCGATCGTCGCGAGACGCATTTCCCGCTGTGTGACATGCGCGCCGCCATAGCCGACCTTCGTGCCTGCCGGCACGGTGCGGGTCTGCACGACGGCAACGTTGAGGCTGACGACCGGCTCCATCGGGTTGTTCCCGCCGGCGTTGGGCGCGCCGCCGTAAAGCGCGATGCCGGGGCGGGCGAGCACGCCGTGATAGGCGTCGCCGAGGAAGACCCCGCCGGAATTGGCGAAGGACATGTCGAAGCCGGGAAATTCGTCGGCAATTCGGGACATCTCGGTCCATTGTTCGCCGTTCTGATCGCTCTCCATGTCGTCGGCCGAAGCCAGATGGCTCATGATGAACAGGATTTCGATATTGCTGCCGTCGCCAAGGGCTGCCGCCAGCTCGGCTCGTTCCTCCCGGGGAAAGCCGAGCCGTGACATGCCGGTGTCGAATTGCAGGACGGCAGGCAGGCAGCGCTTCAGCATGCGCGCCGCCGCCGACCATTCCCGCCACTGGGCCAGCGAATTGATAACCGGGACGATGCCCCTCTCGGCGCAGACGATCTCGTTGCCGGGTTGCAAGCCGTTCAACACGAAAATCTGGGCATCATGCGCAAGGGTCGGCCGCAGCCTTACCGCCTCGACGAACTGGGCGACGAAGAAATGTCGGCAGCCTTCACCGTATAGCGTTGCCGCGACCCGTTCAGCGCCGAGCCCATAGGCGTCGGCCTTTACCACGGCGCCGGCGCGGACCGGCGCCAGCATCGATACGAGCTTTCGGTAGTTGCGGCCGAGTGCGGCAAGATCGATCGTCAGATAGCCCGTGCCCCCCTGCGCGGTCGTGGTGGTGCGTGTGCGGGAAACCAAAATATCGCCATCCATGTCCATCCCTCCCAGATCTCAAGGAAGTTTATGAAACAATGGGCGAAATTGCCTATCATTCAGCAGCCGATTATTGCATGATTTGTATATTGTCCGCATAATGGACGAAAATTTGGAATAATCCATCGTGCCCGCTCTCGACTCGATAGATCGCAATATACTCAGGCTGCTGCGCCTCGACGCGCGCATGAGCAATGCCAAGCTCGCCGCCGAGATCGGCCTGTCGCCGTCCGCCTGCCTCAGGCGCATCAAGATCATGGAAAAATCGGGTGTGATCCGCGGCTATACGGCGTTGGTGGACACCGGCAATGCGGACGAGATGATCGCCGTGATCATCAACATCACGCTTGAGCGACAGACCGAGGATCATCTCGACCGCTTCGAGGCGGCGGTCCGCCGGCATCCCGAGATCCGCGAATGTTTTCTGATGACGGGCGGTTCCGACTATCTCCTGCGCGTCGAGGTCGCCAGTCCGGGTGAGTTCGAGCGGATCCACAAGGAAATACTATCGACCCTGCCGGGCGTCCTCAGGATTCATTCCAGCTTCTCGATCCGCAATGTTCTGGCGACACGCACCAGAGGCAGGCGGTAAGACGCGATCGCTAAACTCATATCGACTCCAGCGCCGTCGCCCTGGCGACCGCTTTGGCCAACTCCTGCGTCGTCGCAGCGTCTCACGCGAATGACGATTATTGCTTCATTGCCCGCAACAACGCCACGAGCGACGGCGTCGCTATTGCCGCCATTCGAAATCCCGGCGGCCTGACTGCCTGCCAAGGAGAGCTGAGCTCCTGCTCAAAACGATCCCCCTTTCCGTCTTGCGCGAAGGTTTGAGGCGGGGAGCTTCTGATCGCGCAACCGAGCCGCGCCGACAGGCCTCCATCAATCCCGGCGCCCCAGCCTTGCGGACCGCTCATCGGTACCGACTGGAGCCGCGGAACAATCAGCAGCCTTCAAGGGTTTGTTAGAATCGCTTGACGGGGAGGCTTTCATGCGTGCTGCTCTGATCGCTGCATTATTCTCGCTGTTTTGCCTGCCTGACGCAGCAAAGGCGTCGGAGGCAGGCTTTTTGCGATCCCTGGCCGGCGATTGGCGCGGGACCGGCATGGTCCTCACCAAGATCGGCGGCACAAACTTCAATGTTTCCTGCACACTCAAATCAGACGCGAGTGAATCTGCGGTCTCGATGAACGGGACATGCCGCGGTCTTGCGGTTTTCACAAGAGCTTTCTCGGCCAATGTTAAGGCATTGGGACAACGATACGTCGGCAACTACATAGGACCATCGGGGCAGCCGTCGAAATTGGTTGGCAGCAGGCAGGGCGACGCGCTCAATCTTCGCGTGACCTGGGCTCGAGTGATCAATGGCGACCGAAACGCGACGTTGATGATCGAGAAACTCGGACGGGACAGGCTTCGGCTTCAGACGGTCGATCAAGACCCGACGTCAGGCAAATCCGTGGTGACGAGCCGTATCGAGTTGCAGCGGCCCCTTGCAGCAGGAAGGTAGGGATGTCTATCGGCCGCAGTGCCGGCGGGCGCACGGCGTCCTGACCGGTTCCCCGCGTGCGGGGACGTTTGCTCGAAGGCACTAGATCTCCATCGGGACCTCGACTTCCGTCTTCGCCGTGGGTTCCCCGGTTAAGAAGACAAGTTCGAAGACGAGCCCTTCGGGCCTGTAGTCCGATCGCGATTGCGCCTTCGCCTTGGACGAAAAGGCCCGCTCTATGAGGACGGAGCCGAAGCCTCTTTTCGTCGGCGTCGACACCGGCGGCCCGCCGGCTTCCGTCCATATCAGAGACACGCGCCCGTCTTCGTACGTCCACTCGATGGCGACGGTTCCTTGCTCGCTTCCGAGGCTTCCGTACTTCGTCGCATTGGTCGCCAGTTCGTGGAGCACGAGGGAAAGCGGCAGGGCGATGTCGGCGGGAAGCACCACGTCGGGGCCATCGAGACGAATGCGTTCCTCTGAGGCGATGTGCGCCCGCAAGGCGGCGGAGATGACCTCCCGGATGGGTGCGGCCGACCCCTCCCGTGACAGGATGAGATCATATGTGCCAGCAAGCGCCGCGAGCCGTTGGGCAAAGGCGTTGTAGCTTTCCGGATTGGAACGCGAGAAGGTCTGTCGGGCGATCGCCTGAACGAGGGCGAAGCCATTCTTGACCCGGTGCGCCATTTCGCGGACGAGTAGGGTTCGTTCCTCCTCAGCTTGCTCGTTCCGGCGTCTGCGCTCATCGAGTTCGTCGAGCAGCCGATCGAAAGTCGCGCCGACGACTTCCAACTCGTCCGGTCCCCTCATGCCGGTTCTGGCTGCCGTCTGGCCGCTGCGCCACTTCTCCATCACCTCGGCGATCCGCCAGATTGGCACGAGGATGAAACGGTTGCCGATGAATATCGCCGCAGCGAAAGAAAACAGCGCGCCGCCGATGATCGCGAGCGTGTTCATCAGCGTTGCCCGGTTGATCGGCGCGAAGGCTTCCGATTTCGAGAAGCCGGCGCTGACATAGAGAGGGCTGGAGGGCAGGGCGATAGGGCGATAGCCCAGGATTTGCGCTATTCCATCCCTGCTCGTGACCTCAACCACGTCGGGCTGCTCGGCATGGATCAGGCGCTGGTATTCTTCGGGGATCATAGTGCCGACGACCTGTTCGGCAAGGGGTACGTGCGCAACGATGGTTCCCTTTCCATCTGCGATCGTCACCGCATTGCCGGGAGCGACGCCGCGTTCGGTGATGCGGTTCTGCAGCCAGTCCATCCGGATGCCGCTGACGATGACGGCCTTGAGGACATCGCCCTCCATTAAGGGCATTGCGAGTGGCAGCACGTGCTTGTCGGAAAGGCGGCTTTGCGTGTAGGTGCCGACTGTGAAGTCCTTGGTCTTTAATATCTGCTGGAAATAGTCGCGGTCGGAAAACACCACACCCTCGGGAAACACCGTGCTGCCGCAGACCGGCCGCCCGTTGAGCGCGACGACGAAGATGGTGCTGATGTTCGGAATGCTTTCGGCAACCGATTTGAGAGCCTCATTGCAGGCGTTGACGTCGAGATGCCGGACGGAGGGCATGGCGGAGACGGAAACGAGAAGGCCATGCAGGCCCTCGACAATCCTTTCGACCTCGGACGATGCCTGGCGCGCCGCCTGTGCTGCGGATGCGCGCACTTCTTCGTTGCGCTGATGGCGGAGCGCGACTTCGTTATAGGCGAGAATCGCCACCACCGGCGCCAGCGCCGCGACCGCAACTGCAACCAACTTTAGTCTCATTCCGTACCCCCTCGCAAAGGGTTGGTAGCATGACCGGGACGGCCTCGCCCAGACCATGTCCACGATCTTGTCCGCAAATTTCCGAATGTGCGAATTCGGACATGCGAACGGCCGGCGAGAACCGGAAGCTAACCACGCCAACGCGGCCTGCCTCCCCAAACCTTGCCGCGCTTTCGATTGCGGCTAGATTATTCAGGGATGACAGATGGCAAAAGCGCTTCCCCTGAAAATTCTCCGGCCGGGCACTTCCCGCCCCGGCCGCTGACCGGCGCGATGGCGGCTGAGATCGAGCGTCTTTTGTCGGGCCGAACCCGCGATATCCGCCTGACGGGTGAACTGCGCGGCCGGTTTGAGGAACGGTCATGGCGACAGACCGCGAAAATCATCCGTTCCTGGATGATATGGGTGGCATTCGTCGACGTGTTGACGCTGGCGCTGAACGCGCTTCTGCTTCCCCGTCAGGTCGCGCTGGCAATGGTCGCCCCCGCCTGCCTTTTGCCGCCGGCGGCGATTTTGACGGCGATCGTCTGGAGCAAGCCGCGCGCCGCTACGCTTCAGCACGCGTCGCTGCTTGCGGGAATGTGCCTTATTCTCCTATCGGTGGCACTTGTCGGCGTCTTCGCCGGCGGTGAATTTTACGAGCGGCATTTGAGCATCATGCTCTTCGTCGCAACGAGCGCAATCACCATTTTCAGCGTGCCGCTGGCGTGGACGGTTGCCATCGCCTGTTATGCCCTTTGTCTCTATTTCATCCTTCAATGGAACAACCCGTTCCTGGACGCCGGCAGCGTCGTCGTCGCCGCGACCCTGTTCTTTTCCTGCGGGATCATCGCCATCGTGGTTGCCCGGCGCACGATGAACATCCTGGCGCAGAAGACATTTCTCCTGGACTGCAGGGACCAGCGCCGGGTTGCGGAACTGGCCGATGCGAACGCCCGGTTGGAGCGGCTGGCCAGAACCGATCCGCTGACGGGAATTGCCAACCGCCGTTGGATGATGGAGACGCTCGAGAGCTTGTGGCGAAACGGCCGTGAAAGCGGCGTCGTCGCCATGCTCATGTGCGATATCGATCATTTCAAGGCGTTGAACGATAAGCTCGGTCATGGCGAGGGCGACCGCTGCCTGGTCAAGGTTGCCGGCATCATCCAGAGCTGCGTGCGCGCCGATCGCGACCTCGTTTCGCGCCATGGCGGTGAGGAATTCTTGATCGTGCTTCCGAATGTCGACAAGGACGAAGCCATCGCGGTGGCAAAGCGCATACGCGAGAGCGTGGAAGCC
This sequence comes from Rhizobium leguminosarum bv. trifolii WSM2297, assembly GCF_000271845.1. The sequence continues at coordinate 1,997,080 of NZ_JH719393.1, forward strand.
GCCGCCCTTCCGAATCCTTCCTCCAGTGTTGGCCCGTCAGTGACGCTAAGCGTCGGGGTAGCCTTGAAATCGGCGTTCGACACCGAGATTTCACTGGCCAATCTCCAGCACGAGGCCGACATGGCGCTCTATCGCGCCAAGGAAGCAGGCCGCAACCAGGTCTGCGTCTTTCACCGGCCGAACCAAGCAGCGCCGTCCGCCGCGGAGCAGATCGCCACCCGACGCTAGGACAGGATACGATCCTTTCCCAGTCTCGCAATCACCACCGCGTTCGACGATGCCAGCCGCATCGAATACGGGCGGCTCGAAATAAATGTCGAACACTTTTTCGCCGCCGGCGGCAGCTTCCTGTTCAACTCAGGAAATCCCCGCATCGAGGTCAGCGATGCCGCCATCCGCGGCGCCGGCCGCCTGCATGACGGAAGTACGCTCGGCGTTTCCCTAGTCTAGCCGGTGCCGGTTTTGCTGCCGCCGCAGCCGCCGACGACGATCGGCGCAAAATTCCATCTCGCCTATCGCGAATGGCGGGCTGGGACGGAATGAATCCTTCTAAAATGTAAGCTGAACCTTGCAGGCGGCAGCGCGGTCACCAGCAAGAATGAAAGCTGCGGCGGCCTGTTCCAGCGGCAGGCTGTGGCTGATGATCGGCCGCACCTCGATCTTGCGGCTGGAGATCAGCTCGACGGCGGTGGCGAATTCCTCATGGAAGCGCTGCGTGCCGTGGATATGAAGCTCCTTGCCGACGATGGCGTTGAGGGGGATCGGGATCTCTCCCGTGACCCCGACCTGCACGATCGTGCCGCGCGGCCGAATGGCCGCGATCGCGCTGCGGATGGCCGGAGCGGCGGCCGAGCATTCGAAAACGAGATCGAAATAGCCTTTTCCCACTTCGAATTCCGAGAGTGCCGCGGCCCCTTGAGAAACATTGATCGCGCGGCTGGCGCCCATCGCCTTCGCCCTCTCCAGCGCCGCGTCCGCGAGATCGGTCACCACGATTTCGGCTGCACCATGATAAGCGGCAACGGCCACCATCAGCGCGCCGATCGGGCCGGCGCCGGTGATAAGAACGCGTTTGCCGATGATATCGCCGGCGCGTGATGCAGCGTGCAGGCAGACCGACAAGGGCTCGCTGCAAGCCGCCTCCGCGGCCGTCGTCGCAGGCGCCACTTCGAAGCATTGCCTAGCCGGTATCACCAGCCATTCCCGGAACATGCCCTGCTCATGCGGCAGGCGCATTGCGCTGCCCATGAAGCGCATCTCCAGGCAGTGGATCGGCAGCCCCTTCGCGCAATATTCGCATTGGCCGCAAGGCTGGCTCGGATTGACCGCCACCAGCACGCCGGCCTTAAGGTCGACGCCCTCGCCTGCCTGGCTCACGCTTCCCGCAGCTTCGTGGCCGGGGATAATCGGCTCGCGAACTCTGACCGGCCCGAAGCCGCCGTCCTGGTAATAGTGCAGGTCGGAGCCACAGATGCCTGCGGCCGCCATTTTGAGTAACACCTCGCCTGGACCGGGGGCCGGAACGGGTTCGGTCTCGATCCTGAGATCGCCCTTTTGGTAAAGCCGGGCCAGACGTGTGTGCATCCTGTACTTCCTATCTCAGCAGCCCGAGCTGCTGCGGCAGCCAGAGCGATACGGCGGGGATGAAGGTGATGAGGATCAGCGCCAGGAAGAGCGGCACCAGCCAGGGCAGGATCGCCATGGTGGTGCGTTCGACCGACAGTTTCGCGACTCTCGACAATACGAAAAGCACCATGCCGAGCGGCGGATGCAACAGTCCGATCATCAGGTTCAGCGTCATGATCAGGCCGAACTGAACCGGATCGATGTCGAACTTCAAGACGATCGGCAGCAGGATCGGCACGAGGATGGTGATCGCCGCGATCGTATCCAGGAAGCAGCCGACGAAGAGCATCAAGAGGTTCACCAGGATCAGGAACACCCATTTGTTGTCGGTGATCGACAGGATCGCATCCGACAGCAGCTGGGCGGCCTGACTCACCGTCAAGAGCCACGCGAAGACCGAGGCTGCGGTGACGATGAAGAGAACCGATGCCGTCGTCTCGATCGTATCGAAGCTTGCCTTGGCGAGCGTCGAGAGCGTCATCGTGCGGTAGCGCACGAGACCGAGGAACAGCGACCAGAGCACGGCGGCGACGGCGGCCTCCGTCGGCGTAAACCAGCCCATCGTCATGCCGCCGATCAGGATGACCGGGGTCATCAGCGCCATGACGGCGGAAAAGCCGAAATACCAGTCGAGCGCCAGAAGCGCGAGAAGGGCGATGCCGGCCGCAATATTCATCGACATGCCGGCCTGCATCATCAGATAGATCGCCACAGGCACCATCAGGACAACGACGATTTCCATGCCGGCCGACATAAGCTGCCTGATATCGAAGGGCGCGTCGGAGCCCCAGCGCTTCTTGTAGGCGAAGGCGGCGACGGTGATCATCATCAACAGCGTCATGACGATGCCGGGCAGGATGCCGGCCATGAAAAGCGCGCCGATCGAAACATTCGCCATCATGCCGTAGATCACGAAGGGCAGCGACGGCGGGAAGATCGGCCCGAGCGTCGCCGAGGCCGCCGTCACGCCGACCGCAGCTTCGACGGGATAGCCGTGATCCTTCATGGCCTTGATTTCGATCGTGCCGATGCCGGCCGCATCGGCAAGTGCAGTGCCGGACATGCCGGAGAAGATGACGGAGCCGATGATGTTGACTTGCGCCAGCCCGCCCTTCATCCAGCCGACGAGGGCGACCGCAAAGGAATAGATGCGGCCCGTCACACCGGCCGAGTTCATCAGGTTGCCCGCCAGGATGAAGAAGGGCACAGCGAGCAGCGGGAAGCTTTCGACGCCGGCGATCATGCGCTGTGCGACGATGATGTCGGGCGCGATGCCGTAAAGCACGATATAAAGCACGGATGCGACGGCCATCGAGATGGCAACAGGCACTCCGATCAGCATCAGCACCAGAAACGAACCAAGAAGCATCAGCATCGGATCAACCCTCGACAGTCTGGAATTCTTCGGGGCGCTCCAGAACGGAGTAGCCGCGGCGCATATTGGCGATGAAGACAATGACCGCGCGGATCAGCATCAGCACGAAGGCGGCGAGTACGGAGTAGAAGACGATGTTGCGCGGCAATTCGACGGTGACCATCTGCTCGTCGGCGACGAGATCGACGTAGCGCCACATCAGGTGACAGCCATAGGCGAAAAAGCCGATGCGGACGATATCGACAAAGGTTGCGAGCACGCGTGCCAGCCCTGCCGGCATATAGTGATAGAACACATCCACCTGAATATGCCGCGACGTGCGCACACACATGGCAGAACCGAGAAAGACGACGCCGATCAGGCAGTTGATCGCGATCTCCTCGGTCCAGGCATAGCTGTCGTTCAGCACATAGCGGGTGAAAAACTGCAGGAAGACGCAGCCCGCCATCAGCCAGAAGACGATCAGCGTGATCCAGTCCTCGATGGCGTAGTCCGATACGTTCGCGGTCGGCGCATGGCCTTCGAACTCGTGACCGATCTCGTCGGCCGTGATGGGCGTATGAATTTCTTGCGACATGATCGGCCTTGTTCCTGTTGGGAGTAGAATGGTGCGGCGCTGTCGGCGCGACCTTTGGTCTGTTGACGAGCCTTGTACTTTGCGGAGGCGCGGCCCCTCATCCGGCTGCCGCTACCTTTGCCTGGGTTGAGCCACTCGTCTCAACCCGTCGTTCGGACCGCCGTAAACGGGGCGAAGGGATATGCCGCAGCCTCCCCGTCCCTCGCCAACGTGTCGCAGGACAGGTCCCCTCTCCCCGCGTGCGGGGAGAGGGTTAGGGTGAGGGGCAATCGTCGGTAGCGACCTTTACTGAATCGCCCGGATCGCTTCCCAATCGGCCTTTTCGTAGCCGAAGTCCTCGAACTTCACCTTTTCCATGACATTCTTCTCGAAGTCTGCCTTGTCGACCTCGACGACATTGATGCCCTTTTCCTTGAAGGTCGCGACCAGGCTGTTTTCCTTGCCGGCGATGGTCTTGGTCGTACGCTCGGCCGCCTCCTGCATGACCTCGCCGAAGATCTTCTTGTCTTCGTCGGAAAGGCTCGCCCACCGCGTCTTCGAGATCACCGTGTTGAGATGATCGACGATGTGACCGGTGAGGATGATGTTCTTCTGGACTTCGTAGAACTTCTTCGCCTCGATTGTCGTCAGCGGGTTTTCCTGTGCCTCAACCGTGCCGTTCTGCAAGGCGAGATAAACTTCGGCAAAGGCGATCGGCGTGGTGTTGGCGCCGCAGGCGCGCGGCATGGCGAGATAGGCCGGAACGTCGGGCACGCGGATTTTCAGGCCCTGCATGTCGGCGCATTTGGCAATCGGCTTGTTCGATGTCGTATGGCGCGTGCCGTAATAGCTGACGGCGGCAATGTGATTGCCGGTCTTGTCTTCATAACCTTTGGCGAGCCGCTTGAAAACATCGCTCTTGGTGTAGGCGATCAGATGATCGGGGCCGCGGAAGATATAGGGGAAGTAGGTCACGCCGATCGGCTTGTAGTCGCGCGCGGCAAAACTCGATCCCGAGATGATGATGTCGACCGTGCCGAGCTTGAGACCCTGGTTGATGTCGGCTTCCTTGCCGAGCTGCGAGGCCGGATAGACCTCGATCTTGTAACGCCCGTCGGTGCGCTTGGCGATCTCTTCCGCAGCCCAGACGGAATCCGTGTGGAAGGGCTCCGAGGTTTCATAGACATGCGCCCATTTCAATACGGTTTGGGCATGCGCGATCGCTGTCGTCGCCATCATCGCGGCTGCGGTGCAAAGTATCGTTGCCAGTCTGCTCTTCATTGCTCTCTCCTCCCGAGCTCGGGTTAAATCTTGTCAGTTCCTTTCGCGAGCCGCTTTTTGCGGCCGCGCTCCTCCTCTCCCGAAAACTCCTCCCCGAAGCTCTCGGAAAACCTCTTCTGCGATAGGGTGAGATGGGCGCGCATGGCGGCCTTGGCGCCTGCCCCATCGCCGGCGGCGATCGCATCGCGAATGGCCCGATGTTCGTCGACGGCGCTGCGCCATGTTCCCGGTCCCTCGAAGTGGCTCGCGAGCTTGGCGAAATAAGGCGTCATGCGCATGTCGAACATTTCGCCGGTCACGCGGATCAACGTCGCATTGCCGACGATCGCGGCAATGCCGGTGTGGAAGGCGCGATCGGCGGCAAGCACCGTGCTCGCATCGTTGAGGCCGCCGCTCATACGCGTCAGCGCCTCGTCGAGCCGTGCGATGCCTTCCGGCCCGGCGCAGCCTGCCGCTTCTTCGGCAATGGCGCATTCGATGATGGCGCGCGCCTGCAGCAGCTCGAAGGGCCCCTCCACCGGCTCGCGCTCGCTCCCCGACACAGGCGCGGCATGCTGACGCACCACATAGATGCCGGATCCCATGCGGATGTTGACGAGGCCTTCGACCTCCAGCACGATCAGCGCTTCGCGCACGGTCGGGCGTGACACCGACAGTTGCTCCGCCAGCTCGCGCTCGGCCGGCAGCCGCTGGCCGACGGCAAGCTCGCCGCTCGCGATCATCAAACGAATCTGGTCTGCCACCTGCCTGTAGAGGCGGCGTGATTCAACAGGCGAAAACATTGGGCCTCCCGGCGGCTTCTCCTCAATCACGCATCTGGTCAACTGGCCTGACCAATTGGCTTAGAGGTATCATCGCTGGGGTTGTGCGTCAATCCGCCGCATAAAACTTAAACAGGAGAGCTTGGCCGTAGGCCCGGGTATGCGATCGAGCAGGCTCCGATCCACCCGGACATAGCGAACAGCGGCCGCATCATCACGGCCCTGCCGATAGGCTTTTTGATCCGTTCGGGGTCTGCCCGCAACCTATATGCCGGCATACCATTCATAGCCGCGATCTTCCCAGAAGCCGCCGCTGCCGCCATAAAGCTGGCCGAGATCGGTGACCGCTTCGATGCGGGTCAGATATTTCGCCTGCTTGTAACCGAGCTGCCGCTCGACCCTGAGCCTTAGCGGCGCGCCATGCGCCACTTCCAAGTCACGGCCGTTCATCGAATAGGCAAGGATCGTCTGCGGATGGAAGGCATCGACCAGATCGAGACTCTCATAATACCAGCCGCTGCCATCAAGCGTCTTTTCGTATTCATCTGCGCAGTGGAACACGATGTAGCGCGCCTCGGGCTTCAGCCCGACCGATTGCAGCAGGGCGCCGAGCGGCAGGCCCGTCCATTTGCCGATCGCGCTCCAGCCTTCAACGCAGTCGTGGCGGGTGATCTGGGTGCGCGACGGCATTGCCTTCAGCTGCGCAAGCGAGAGCTGAGCCGGTTTTTCCACAAGTCCACCGACATCCAGTCTCCAGGTCGAGAACTGCCGGCTCATCCAGTCGAGATATTGCGGATTGTCAGGCATGCTGGTGCCGTTCGAGCGAAAGATCGGCGAAAGATCGCTTTCGCCGAATTCACGGGCGAGCGCATTGTCGCCGAGCAGCAAGCGCTGCGTCTTCATGCTGAAGCCCTCGGCGATCTTCAGGACCGATTTCATCCGCTCACTTTCGACCAGAGCGTCGCAGCCGCTCAGTCCGAGTGCGGAGGCGGTCAAGGTCGAGCCGATCAGGAAGCGGCGGCGCGTGATCAGGCGGTTCATTGTCCGTCTCCCTGTTCGATGACGTAGTAGCCGGTGATCATCGAGCGCAGATTGTTGAACACGCCCGACAGGATCACCATGGCGACATGCACCACGACGAAGGCGACGAGCGAGAAGGCGGTGAGGAAATGGAGGGTGCGGGCCGATTGCCGTCCTCCGAAAATGTCGAGCAGCCAGGGCGCCACGGCATTGAAGCCCGGCGACATGGTGAGTCCCGTGGCAATCATCATCGGCAGCAACAGGAAGATCACCGCGAGATAGGTCAGCTTCTGCAGCGTGTTGTAATGGCGTGCCTCCGCTCCCTTGGGAAAACGCAGCCTGGCATGGTTGGCGACCTCATGGCCGAGATGGTTGAGCGTCAGTTCCTTGCCGGCGGGGGCGAGATCCCGGCGGAAATGCCGGCTGATCAGCCCATAGACGAGATAGACAAGGCCGTTGAGGATGAAGAGCCAGGCAAAGAAGAAATGCCAGCGCCGGCCCGCCGACAGGTCCTGATAGCTCGGAATCGTAAGCCAGCTTGGAAACCCCCTCGCCGTTGCTTCGCCATCGACATTCGAGAGACCGAGGACACCTGTCGTATTCAAGCTAAGCGAACCGACATGCGTCACCCCCTTCGCCTGATTGCCGTCGTCGATGGCGTCCATCGAGATGAAGGAAGGATCGTTGTCGGCGCCATACTGGCCCCAGTAGAGCGCCGGATGAGCATTGAATATCTGCAGGCCGCTCATCAGCAGCACGGTGAGGCAAAGCACATTCACCCAATGCGACAGGCGAACGGCAAGGCTGTGGCGGTAGATAAGCGTGCGGCCGGTTTTCGTGCCGGCATCAATCGTCGCCATGATGGTTCTCCGGGTGACGGATAGTTTCGCAGGAAAAGACGCGGCCACTGCGCGTAAAGTTTCAGCGGCCGCGCAGATGCGAGCCCCTTACTTCATCGCGTCGCAGGCCTTCATCATGTCGGTCTTTTTCATCGCGTCCTTTTCCATGCCGGCCTTGTGCATGCAGTCCTTCTTCGTGCCCGCCATCTTCATGGCATCCTTCGACATCGTGTCCTTCTGCATGGTGTCCTTCTTCATCGTATCGGTCTTCATGGCGTCCTCGGCCGAGGCGGCGCCGGCGAGCGAAAGGCCGGCGACGAAGATGCAGGCTGCAAGGCTGGAAACAAGTTTGGTCATGGAACTCTCCTGGAATGGGATTGTCGTGTCCGCCGGCTGCCTGCCGATGGCTCACATCAGCCCATTCGGGATAATGTCGGGATGCGTTACAGGCTCACGCGTATGTGATAGGACGGTGATGCCGATATTGTTTTTGATCCTCCCTGTAACCGATTGGCTGTTTTTCCGAATGAACTCTCTGACAGCATGACAACCGCCCGTTCGGAAGAAGCCCTGAAAGCCTTGATGCTTCTGTCCCTTGACGGGGACGAGGCGGCCTATCGGCGTTTGCTGACGACTTTGCGCGCATTGCTTGTCGGTTATTACAGCCGTCGGATGGCTGCGGCGACGAAGGCGGATATGGAAGACCTGGTGCAGGAGACATTGCTGGCACTGCATTCTCGCCGATCCACCTATGACCGAGAGCGACCTTTCACCGCTTGGTTCTTCTCGATCGCCCGCTACAAGTTGATCGACCATCATCGCGGCCACGGTGGGCGCAGGCTGGCCGAGACCGAGCTTGGCGAGGAGATCGAAAGCGACTTCAGCGAGGACACGCTGACGGCCCGCATGGATGTCGAGCGGTTGCTCGACGGCTTGCCGTTGAGACAGCAGGAACTGATCCGGCAGGTAAGGCTCCAGGGCCAGTCGGTCGCCGACACCGCAAACCGCACCGGCCAGTCCGAATCGGCGGTGAAAGTCGGCATCCACCGGGCGCTCAAGGCGCTCGGAGAGAGATTGCGAGGCGCATCGTGACAGAGACGAACAACATTATCGAAAGCCTGGTGAGCGACCTGAAGCCGGTGCCGCGCAATGCGCTGTGGCGCCGCTTCGCGCTCGGCCTGTTGCCGGCCCTTGCGCTCTCGCTGCTGCTGATGCTGGCCATTCTCGGGCTGCGGGTCGATATGCCCGATGTGCTGATGCTGCCGGTTTTCTGGATCAAATCGGCCTATAATGCCCTGATTGCCTTAGCGGCACTCTTCGCCGTCTTTCGGCTCTCCCGCCCCGACGGTTCCGAGGGACGCTTTTTCGATTTGCTGGCTTCGATCTTCGCCGCCATGACCGGCGTCGCAGCCATCCAGCTCATGATGGCTCCCGCCGGGTCTTACCGGGTGCTGATCCTCGGCTCCTCGGCGCTCCATTGCCCGTTGCTGATCGTCGGCTTCGCCCTGCCGATCTATGCCGGCGCAGTCTGGGCATTGCGTCGCGCGGCCCCCTCGGATCTGCGATTAACCGGCTTCGTCGCCGGCATTGCCGCCGGCGCTGCCGGCGCCTGGGTCTATTCGTGGTTCTGCACCGAAAACGGCATGCCCTTCGTGCTGATCTGGTATTCCCTCGGCATCCTGCTCACCGGCGCCCTCGGCGCCTTCACCGGCCCTCGCCTGCTCCGCTGGTAGACCCTTCTCTGCCGCCGTGCCCAAATGCTTCGGACTACCTGCCAAATTGGAGCACGTCGCGTTGAAAACTCAGCCATCGGCAGCAACAATGCAGCCCGCACCGCTGGGGTGTCCTGATCGCGCGTTAACGCTTCACCACGCCGCCGGCGGCCAATATATCGTCGGGCGTATCGACGTCGAGATGGGCAGCATCGCCGACATCGACATCGAGCACCGGCATGCCCGACGCCCTGATGATATCGCGCGCGCCGACGTCGCCTTCAAGTCGCAGCACCGCGTGATCGAGAGAGCGTGGCAGAACAACCGGATTACCGGGCTTGCCGCGGGAGACGGCGCGCACGATGGCCTCGCCGCCCGCGTTGCGAAAGGTCGAAATCAGGGCATTCAGGTGCGCGGTGGAAATGCCGGGCATATCGGCCAGCATGACGAGAATGCCGTCGGCGCCGTCAGCGCGTTTTGACGACAATCCCGCTCTGAGCGAACTCGCCATGCCATCTGCGTAGTCGGGATTATCGACGAGAGTGAGAGGGAGCCCATCGAGTGAGCCTTCGATCTCGGACCTGCGATGGCCGGTGACAACGATAACGCAGGCTGCATCAGACCCCAGCGCCGTCAACGCACACCGCCGCACCAGAGGCACGCCGTCGAACTCGGCCAGCAGCTTGTGCTTCCCGTCCTTGCCCATCCGGCTCGCCTTACCGGCAGCCAGAATGACGATCGCCACTGACAGCGGATCACCCTCGGCCTGCATCATCGCCTCCGACGCAGCGCACACCGAAAAGCGCCCTTTCAAGCATAGGCCACCAGTCTTGCTGCGGCGATATCCGCCAGAACCGACAGGGCGAGCGACGTTGCATCCCGCGTTGGGCCGAACATCCCGATGGGCGCCTTGATCCGATCGATCTCGTCCCGTCCGAAAGCCAGCGCCGTCAGCCGCTCGACACGTCGGCGATGCGTCCGGGTGCTCCCGAGCGCGCCGATGTAAAAAGCGGGCGATCGGAGTGCGGCCTGGAGAATGGCGGCTTCGGCGTCGAGGTCATGATGCAGAAGCACGACCGCCGTGAAGCGGTCGATGACGCCGGCAGCCGCCCTGCCCTCCTCGCCCGGTCGGCGGATGATCACGTCGTAGCCGGAGGCCTCGGCCAGTCGTGCGACAGCCTGCGCTTCGATCGTCTGCCCGGAAAGGACGACGCGGGTGCGGGGACGGTAGACGCCGACGAAATCCCGCTCCAGCCAGCGGGCCCTTGGCGGCGGCTCCACCGGTTCGAGCGTCTGCCGCTCTGGTGAATAGGCCAGGCCGGCTGTCCGCCTCTGTCCGAGACGTTCCAGAACATCCTGCAAAGCTCCGACATTTTTCAGAACATGGATTGCGATGGAGATCCCGCCGCCGCAGGGGAGAACGATGTCAAAGAAGGGAGAGCCGTCGCCGAACTTCACGGTGCGGTCGCGTCCTTGCGTCATCGCCAGAAACGCTTCCGACGCGACTGCGGCTTCTACGCATCCGCCGGAGACATAGCCGCAGAAACGGCCATCGGCCGCGACAACCACGTGGGAGCCGAGCGTGCGGGCAGCCCCGCCGCGTATTTCGACGAGGGTGGCGAGCGCCACCGCTCCGCGACCGTGCGCGTCTATCGCGAAGCGAAGCAGTTCGGCAGGATCGTCGGTGGCCGAGACCCTGACGGGAATTGGCGCTTCGATGGACGCGAGTATCTGATCCATGGGAAATCCTTGGGCAAGCAACGGCGGTCCGTTTTCCAAACCGCCGTCGACATCATCAGGCCACGTCCGGCAAGCCGCCGATGAGTTTGTCGAGCGTCAGGGGGTAATGGCGAACCCTGACGCCGGTCGCATTGTAGATGGCGTTGGCAATGGCTGCCGCGACGCCGCAAAGGCCGAGCTCGCCGACACCCTTCGCCTTCATCGGCGAGGACATCGGATCGGTCTCATCCATGAAGATCACCTCCTGGTGCGGAATGTCGGCATGCACCGCCACTTCGTAGCTGGCGAGATCGTGGTTGACGAAGAAGCCGCGGCGGGTATCGACCGCCAATTCCTCCGACAGCGCTGCACCGACCCCCATCGTCATTGCGCCGATCACTTGGCTGCGGGCGGTAATCGGGTTGAGGATCCGGCCCGCCGCGCAGACCGCCAGCATCCTGCGGATGCGGCTTTCTCCCGTGGCGACGTCAACGCCGACCTCCACGAAATGCGCGCCGAATGTCGACTGCTGATGCGTCTCGGTGAGATCGCCCCATTCGATCGTGTCTTCGCCGACAAGACCATTCGGGCCGGCGGCCTCGGCGAGAAGGACCGAACGATTGCCCGACCGGACCTCTCCGTTCTCGAAGACAATGTCTTCGGAGTTGAAGCCGAGCTTCTTGGCGACGGCCTCGCGCAGCTTGACGCAAGCCGCGTAGACGCCCGATGTCGAAGAATTGGCGCCGAACTGTCCGCCGGAGCCCGCCGAGACAGGAAAGCGCGAGTCGCCGAGTTGGACGGCAACCTTGTCGATCGTGACCCCCATCATTTCGGCGGCCGTTTGCGCGATAATCGTGTAGCTGCCCGTGCCGATGTCAGTCATGTCGGTTTCAACTGTCACGACGCCTTCCCGGTCGAGCTTTACCCGCGCTCCGGAGGGAAGCACGAGGTTGTTGCGGAAAGCAGCGGCTACGCCCATGCCGACGAGCCAGTTGCGCTCCCGCTTGGAACCCGGTCTTCCCCGTTCACTCCAGCCAAACCGCGCGGCGCCGAGCTTGAGGCAGCCGACGAGGTTGCGCTGGGAAAAAGCCCGCTGCGGCTTCTCCGGATCGACCTGCGTGTCGTTGACAATGCGAAACTGCACGGGGTCGATACCGACTTTCTCGGCAATTTCGTCAATGGCGATCTCGAGCGCCATCAGTCCCGGCGCCTCGCCGGGAGCGCGCATGGCGTTGCCTTCGGGCAGGTGAAGCGTTGCCAGCCGCATCGCGGTCATGCGGTTCGCTCCGCCATAGAGAAGGCGGGTCTGGTTGACGGCAGTCTCGGGCTGGCCGCCGGGTTGGTCGCCGGACCAGCTCTCGTGAGCAATGGCGGTTATCTTGCCGTCACGCTCGGCTCCAATGCGAATCCGCTGGATCGTCGCCGGCCGATGGGTCGTGTTGTTGATGAGCAAGGGGCGGGGCAAGGCAACCTTGACGGGACGCTTTACCGCCCGCGCGCCGACGACGGCCAGCACGGCATCGGCCCGCAGGAACAGCTTGCCGCCGAAGCCACCGCCGATAAACGGCGACATGAGGTGGATCTTCTCCTTATCGATGTCGAGCGTCGTCGCAAGGTCGGAACGCCACCAGTCGATCATCTGGCTGGAGGTCCAGACGGTTACCTCTTCGCCGTTCCAGGCTGCGATCGAGGCGTGCGGTTCCATCATTGCATGCGACTGGTCGGGCGTCGTGTAACTCGCGTCCAGAGTGACGGGAGCCGAGCTGAAGGCAGAATCGAAGTCGCCGGCCGCGGTATCGGGCTGCTGCGATTCGTCCGGCTTGACGGCCGAATCCTTTGCCTGGCCGAGGTCGAACACACCCTTTTCTTCGGCATAATCGACCTTGACCAGAGCGGCTGCAGCGCGAGCCTGCTCGAAGGTCTCGGCGACGACGACCGCAATTGCCTGGTGATAATGCTGAACCTCGTCACCACCGAAAAGCTTGGCGGTATTGAACTTGCCCTTCGCTAGCTCGCCGACGTCGAGCGTCGTCACGACGGCAAGCACACCGGCAGCCCTCTTGGCGGCGGAGACATCCATGAACTTGATGCGTCCCTTGGCGATGGCCGCGCCGACCGGATAGCCGTAGGCGTAGCGCATGTTCGGATCGTGCCATTCATAGGCATACATCGCATGGCCGGTCGTCTTGAGCTGGCCGTCGATGCGGTGGATCGGCTGGCCGACGACCTTCAGATTATCGATCGGATTGGTTGTCGCTGGTGTATCGAACTGCATAGCTCACCCCCTTGCTTCGGCAATGACCGCGCCAAGCGTGCGCTCGACCAGATCAACCTTGAAACGGTTCTGTTCGGTCAGGCGGGCTCCGGCAAGAAGGACGCCAGCCGCCGCCCGCGCGCCTTTCGGCAACTCGGCCTCGGCTGCCTCGATGCGCCACGGCTTATGGGCGACGCCACCGACGGCAACACGTCCTTTCCCGTCCGGCTGGATAACGGCCCCGATCGAGACGAGTGCGAAGGCATAAGAGGCGCGGTCTCGCACCTTGCGATAGATATGCTTGCCGCCGATCGGCGGCGGCAGCAGGACCGCCGTGATGAATTCGCCGCCCTCGAGAACGGTCTCGATATCAGGGGTGTCGCCGGGCAAGCGATGAAAGTCGCCGATCGGAATCGAGCGCAGGCTGCCATCCGCCTTTACCGTCTCGACGACGGCATCGAGCGCCCGCATGGCGATGGCCATGTCGCTCGGATGGGTGGCGATGCAGCTGTCGCTCACCCCGACCACCGCATGCTGGCGGCTGAAGCCGCCGATAGCGGAACAGCCGCTGCCGGGCTGCCGCTTGTTGCATGGCTGGTTCGGGTCGTAAAAATAAGGACAGCGGGTGCGCTGCAGGAGGTTGCCGGCCGTCGTCGCCTTGTTGCGCAGCTGGCCCGACGCGCCCGCGACCAGGGCACGGGATAACAGACCATAGTCGCGGCGAACGGTTTCGTGGGCGGCAAGATCCGTGTTGCGGACCAGGGCGCCGATACGCAGCCCACCGTCCGGCATGGCCTCGATCTTGTCGAGGCCGAGACCGTTGATGTCGATCAGATGCGCCGGCGCCTCGATTTCGAGCTTCATCAGGTCGAGAAGGTTGGTGCCACCGGCGATGAACTTGGTTTCCGGATGGGAGGCGGCCGCCTTGGCCGCAGCCTCGACTGAGGAGGCACGCTCATAGGTGAAGGCTCTCATGCTTTTATCCCCGCGACTTCCGAAATGGCATCGAGAATGTTGGAGTAGGCGCCGCACCGACAGATATTGCCGCTCATGCGTTCGCGGATTTCGGCGGGCGTCACGGCTGCCTGGGCCGTAAGATCGCCGGTGACGTGGCTCGGTATGTTCGCCTTGATCTCCTCGAGAACCGCCACGGAGGAACAGATCTGTCCCGGCGTGCAGTAGCCGCATTGGAAACCGTCATGTTTGACGAAGGCTGCCTGCATCGGATGAAGATTTCCAGGCTGACCGAGACCTTCGATCGTGGTGATCCGGTCGCCTTCGTGCATGACGGCCAGTGTCAGGCAGGCGTTGATGCGGTGGCCGTCGACCATGACCGTACATGCGCCGCATTGGCCGTGGTCGCATCCCTTTTTCGTGCCTGTGAGATGCAGATGCTCGCGCAACGCGTCGAGCAGCGACGTTCTGTTGTCGACCTCGAGATCGCGGTTCTCGCCGTTGACCGTGAAGGAAACTTTCGATGTATACGCCATTTCATTTCCTGGGGACTGTGCCGCCGCGGGAGTGACGGCTCCGGTTACCGCAATCGTTGCGGCCGACGAGATAAGTAAATCTCGACGGGAAAGTTCCAGGTGTGTCTGGCTTGGCATGAACTGCTCCACCTTGCTCGTTTGACATAGGCGCGCGTCGACGCCGTCAGCAGAGGTAGTGCACCTGCGCCCTTTGATTAGGCCCCTTCCTTTGCATAGGCTTATCGATCAGGCTTATGAATTCCCTGAACGCGCGTGCAGACGGCATGGATCATTCGCGGAAGGAGAGAGAGACCGCGCTATTGAGCGCGTGCTTTATTTTCGAGCAACTCGACGCGGTGGGCGCCAGCCTTGCAACAAATGGTGCAGGATCAGGATCCACCAAGAATACCGTTGCCCAGGCCGCCTATGCCCAGCAATCGCCCACGACGACAGTTCAAGTCATTTCGTGATTCTGATCTTTACGTCGGTCGCGATCACCTTTGCATCACGCGACGCGGAGCAACCAACTGGATCGGCATATTGCCTTCGCGCCCGCTGCGCTCCACGTCCGCCGCATTTTTGTTGCCATCCAATTGAAAGCGATTGACCAGATGCCGCAGGCGGCCTGCCTCCGAGGACAACGAGGCGGCGGCAGCCGTCGACTGTTCGACCATCGCGGCATTTTGCTGGGTCGCCTGGTCCATATGATTGACCGCGGTATTGATCTCGGCAAGTCCAGTTGACTGCTCGCGCGCCGATGTGGCAATCGCATCCATAAGTTGGTTGATCTGTACGACGTATTCACCGATCGACTTGAGCGACGTGCCGGTCTCAAGCACCAGTTTCACGCCATTTTTCACATCGCTCGATGACTTTTGAATAAAGCCCTTGATTTCCTTGGCTGCCTGGGCGGCGCGCTGGGCAAGCTCGCGGACTTCTTGTGCGACCACTGCAAAACCTTTGCCGGCCTCACCGGCGCGAGCAGCTTCAACACCGGCGTTCAATGCCAAGAGGTTCGTCTGAAAGGCGATTTCATCGATGGCACCAATGATGTTTGAGATCTGTTCTGAGCTATCCTCGATGCGACGCATGGCTTGTTCGGCTTCCGATACGACGGTTGCCGACCGCCGAGCGCTGATATCGGCCTCGAGGGCGACATTGCGTGCCTCTTCGGTTCGTTTGGACGCCATCGACACATTCGACGTGATCTCGTCCAAGGCTGCGGCCGTCTCCTCCAGAGAGGCCGCCTGTTGTTCGGTACGCTTGGAAAGGTCCTGCGCAGCAGATGCAATTTCACCGCTACCACTATCTATGCTGTGTACCGTCTCGAGCACCGCGCCGATCGTCGTTCCCAATTGCCGCAGCGAAGCGTTGAAGTCTTCGCGCAAGGTTTCGTATTCGGCGGCAAATTGCTCCGAAAGTTGAAAGGATATGTCGCCAGCTGCAAGCCGCCGGAGGCCGCCGCCCAATGTCGTGGTTGCGAAGCGCAATTGCTCCGCCTCGCGTTCGGCGCGCTGCTGGGCTGCCGCGCGCACGGCTTCGCTCTCGCTGCGAGATGCGGCAGCTTCCTTCTCGAGCCTGACGACATTACGCGCATTCAGGCGGAAAACTTCCACGGCACCGGCCATTTCGCCCACTTCGTCGGCGCGACCGGCACCCGGTATGTCGCTGTCAAGATCGCCGTCTGATAGACGCTTCATAGCGGAGGTGATGCTGCGGATCGGATTGGCGATGCCGAATATTGCAAACACGATGCCAGCCATGGCGACGAGGATGGCCAGCGCTGCGATCGCGGCCGTCAACATCAAAGCGGATGTCGCGGAAGCATCGCTCGCGGCCACAAAACCTTCGGCCTGGCTGAGAATAAAGGCAACCAGATCGCCCACGGCCTTGTCTACCAGCGCCGATTGCGGTTCCATATTTTCCTTGAAGAGCCGCACTGCGTCAGACGTCTTCCCGCTGTCCTCAAGCGCGATCATCTGCTCTGCCAATCCGCGATATTTGCTAAGCTCCGGCTTGATCTGATTGATCAGTTCGCGCCCCCGCTCGGTACGAACACCCTTTTCGTATTCAGTCACAACTTTGTCGACTGCGGCGCCGGCGGCATCGATTTGCTGTGCGCCGTTCCGTTCTTCCGCCGCGTCTTCCAGAAGATACTGAGCGTAGACCAATTTAAGGTCGAGGAAGTGATCCTTAATCTCGCGCGCGGTCACCAGCCGCTGCATCCAGAAGGTCCCGATTTGCTCGGTATTGGCACGAAGTGTCGACATCGTGCTGAGCGAGACATAGGACAGGCCAATCATGAATAGACCCATGATCGACAGCTTCAGGATCAGGGCTTGCTTGATACTCGGGCGCTTCATGCGGGTCTCCTCGAAGATAGCTGGGATGACCGGCTTGCCGGTTGATAAAAAATCTCGCACCAGATTCAATAATTTAGTATTAACTATACAGTGGGCAGCGTGCGGTTTTCGATAATTCTTGTTCGACCACCGTTACTTGTGCGATTAATTAAGCGCAATACGTCCATAAGTTACTGGAAATTATGAAAAAAGCAGCCGTGACGTGCGGAAATGAAACACGATCTGAGTAGGAGCCGACAGTCGTGAATTTGACGGGATCGCTACTGTTCATCGGATAAACCACTGGGCGACTCGTCCTTGCGGCACGATCTTGAGCTGACATTCTGGATCTATGCAGCAATCAGAAAATCAACCTGCCGGAATCGAAATCGCGCTCTGGCATTATTCCAAGAACAAACGCGACAGGAACTGCTGGATGCAGTCGCTTTCACAGGATGAACGGGATCGGGCGGCGACCTACAGGTTTGACCGAGATCGAGCATCGTTCATTGCCGGCCGCTATCTCCTGCGGCGGCTGTTGAGTTTGTATATCGGGATAGCGCCAGGCAAGTCTGTCTCCGGACAAGGACGGCAGACTGAAGCTTGCGGGTCGTGAAACGCCGCAATTCAGCCTCGCCAACGCTGACGGGCTGGTGCCGGTCGCTGTCGCTGAGGGCCTCTGCTATCTGGGCCAAGGCCGCAACATGACGGGGACGCTGAAACCGGCGGATAGATCTCGTCACTTTCGCGCGCGATACTAGGATTATCTGCTATCAGATGCAATAGCGCAAAAAGGTCATTGTGGTAACGCTGCGCCTGCCCGGCTCCGAACAAACGGACACCTTGCTCGGCGATCGCGATTAACTCTCCTTCCGCTTCGACGGAAAGCTTAAAGCTCATGACTTGCTGGCACGAGCCATCGCTTCGGCAAAAAGTTCCTCCTTCGATCGGATGCCAACGCCACTTTGGAGCCCGGCATCAACGAAGCTCTGCATGGCGGCGATCTTGTCGTTCCGCATCTGATCTCGTCGGATTAGGTGGCGCACGTAGTCGCTAGCATTGGAATTCGCCCGGTCCTGGCCTGTGCCTCCACCCAATCCTTCATCGGGTCGAGAGAAGCGCACCCGCGCGCCTTGAGCCGCTTAAGGCAAAAGAACGAAAGGTCACGCGCCTGCAGCAAGCAGGGGCGCCAACCGCAGCCTGACCATTTGACAGATATCCTACAAGTATATATGTAAGATCCATGTTATGGACGATGCGAGAAAGTGACCGGCATGGCATTGAAATCGATGAAACCGCTCACCCGCGCGCCGCTGCTGCATGTCTCGGTGCAGGAAAGTCTGCGCGCCTATATCGATGACAATGGCCTTGCTCCCGGAACCCTGCTTCCGGCGGAAGGAGAGCTTGCCACCCAGCTCGGTGTCAGCCGCAATTCGCTGAGGGAAGGCATCAAGGCATTGGAATCGCTCGGCGTGTTGGAGACGCGGCGCGGTGTCGGCATCTTCGTGAAGGCGTTTTCCTTCGAGCCGCTTCTCGACAATCTCGCTTACGGCCTCGGCGGCGCCCTGCGGCAGATCGAGGAGGTGCTCGAAATCCGCCGTACGCTTGAGGTGGGACTGATCGGCAAGACGATCGATGCGATCGGCGAAGAGGACGTCGCCGAACTGCGCGCCACCGTCGATCGAATGCGCGCCCATGCCGAGCAGGGTGAAACCTTCGCAGCAGACGACCAGCTGTTCCACCGGCTGCTGTTTCGCTGCCAGGACAATGAAACGCTCGTACGGCTGATCGATGTCTTCTGGCTCGCCTTCTACAAGGCCTCGGATTTCGTCAATCTTGAAAACACCGATCCGATGGCGACTTGGCGCGACCACGCCGCGATTGTCGATGCGATCGAGGCAAAAGATCTGGAGGAGGCGCGCCGGCGTCTGGATCGCCACTACGAGGGTATTGCCCGGGTGATTGCCAACAACAAGACAAGTTCAAACATGGGAGGAACACATGAAAAGACTGTCTAGATTATCCGCTATCGCGCTTGGCGCCCTGCTGTCGACGGCCGCCATTCCGGCTGTCGTTTCGGGGTTTGCAATTCTGGCGCAGGCAGCCACGCTGTCCGGTGGCTTCGATGTCGGCCCCGGAGGCTTCCAGGGCAACTTCAATCCGCTTGCGGCGACCGCCGGCTTCACCTGGCTCAGCATCTACTATGAACCGCTGATCACCTATGATGAGAAGCTGCAGAAGGTCGTCGGCGCGCTGGCAAGCGCCTATGAGGTCAGTCCGGACCAGATGGCATACACGTTCAGGCTGGCGGACGCCAAATGGCATGATGGCAAGCCCTTCACCGCCAAGGATGCAAAGTTCACCGTAGGCCTTGCGATGGATGCAAATACCGGCTCGGTGCTCGCTGCCCGGCTGAAGGGAATATCGTCGGTCGAGACGCCGGACGATCACACGGTGATCATCAAACTCAGCGCCCCCAGCAGTAGTTTTCTCGACACGATGACCAAGGTGATGATGCTGCCTGAGCATGCGCTCGCCTCGATACCGGCCGACCAGCTGGCAAAGAACACCTGGTGGTCCACCGCGCCGATCGGCACCGGCCCGTTCAAATTCACCAAATACGTCTCCGATCAGTATGTCGAGCTTGCCGCAAACACCGATTATCGCGGGGGCAAACCGGCACTGGAGCGCGTCATCAATCGCTATTTCGCCAACCCGGCCGCTGCGATCGCCGCACTGAGATCCGGCGAAATCCAGTTCACCTATGTCGATTCCAACGATGTGCCGACCTTCAAGGACAGCAAGGACTTCAAGGTCATCGAAGGCAACTCTTTCGTCGTCAACTATCTCGGATTCAACCATGATTCGTCGCTCTGGAAGGATCTGCGTGTCCGCCAGGCGGTGATGTACGCGATCAATCGCGATGCCATCATCCAGAGTCTTTATGGCGGCGCGGCCGAGCCGGCCAACTGCGCCTATGTCGCCGAACAGCTGATCCCGAAGGGCATCGACACCTATGCCTACGATCCTGAGAAGGCTAAGCAGCTATTGAAGGAAGCCGGCTGGGAGCAGATCAACGGCGCCAAGCCGATTACGCTTTTGACCTATTATACCACGCCGCTTGCCACCAACGTGCTGGCCGCCGTCCAGGCCATGCTCGCTCAGGTCGGCATCAACATCGTTCCGCGCGCCGTCGATGCGCCGACCTATAACAGCATCGCGCTCAATGCGACGCCGGATATTGCCCAGTTCCAGATGGTTTACGCCGGGCTGCAGAACGGGCCGGATGCCGGCAGCATCAATGTCGGCCTCAACGAGAAGCAGATCCCTCCGGCCGGACCGAACGTCGCCAGAGTTCGTATGCCTGATCTAACCAAGGCACTCGACAGCGCTCTTGCCGAGCCAGACAGCGCCAAGCGGAATGCCGCCTACCAGAACGTCTGCAAGGTGATGAACGCGGACCTGCCCTGGGCGACACTCTGGGTGGCAAACCGCTATGGCATCGTCTCGACCAAGCTGAAGGATTTCGTCTGGACGCCGGCGCCGGGCGGCGGCCCTTACCAGGCCGAGCCGCAGAAGTGGTCGATCGCCGAATAGGCGTTTTCCGCAAAGCGTTGAGGGTGGCTTCGGCCACCCTGACAAGCCGGCCCAACGAGACGACCAGGCAAGACGGCCAGACAACACGGATTGACGATGCTCCGATACAGCCTCAGACGCCTGATCATAGGACTAGGCATGCTCGTCGCCCTGAGCATGCTGATTTTCCTGCTGCTGCGCCTGACGCCCGGCGATCCGATCGATGCCTATATCGATCCGAACCTGCCGATGTCGCCGTCGGATCTTGCCGATCTGCGCAAACGCCTCGGGCTCGACCAGCCCTTGCCCTTGCAGTATCTCGGCTGGCTGCAGCAGGCGCTGACGGGCAATCTCGGCTATTCGATCAAGCGTCTCGACCAGCCGGTTCTGGGTCTGGTGCTGTCGCGGATCGGGCCGACGGTGCTGTTGATGGGCACCGCACTTGCCTTCGCCATCGTCGTCGGCATCACCTGCGGGGTGATCGGCGCGGTGCGCCGCAATTCAGTTGCCGATCTCTCCTTGTCGGTGGTTGCCCTTGCCGGTATTTCGAGCCCGGCATTCCTCAGCGCACTGATCGGCCTTTATGTCTTCTCCGTCCGGCTACACTGGATGCCGTCGGGTGGCATGCTGACGCCCGGCGAGGAATTTTCCGTGGGCGACCTCCTCCACCATCTGATCCTGCCGGCCGCCCTTCTGTCCGTCGCGCAAGCCGCATTGATCATGCGCTATATGCGCGCTTCGCTGCTCGAAGTCCTGAACCAGGATTACGTGCGCACGGCGCGCGCCAAGGGCGTTGTCGAATTCTGGGTGATCACCAAACATGCATTGCGCAATGCGCTTCTTCCGATCATCACCCTGATCGGCTCCACCATCGGGCTTGCAATCGGCGGCGCCATCTTCATCGAGAGCGTCTTCAACTGGCCGGGCATGGGCCTTTTGCTCGTCGATTCCGTCCAGACTCGCGACTACCCGGTCATCATGGGCGCGACGCTCGTCATCGGCACTTGCGTGATCGTCGTCAATCTTCTGACCGACATCACCTATGCGGTCGTCGACCCGCGCATCAAGGTGGGCTGACCATGCTGGCACGCTCCCCCCAACACCGCAGCCCGGGACCACTTGCCCGCGCCTTCAGCCGCTTCCTGCTCAACCGCGCAGCCGTTGCCGGCGTCTGCCTCGCCGTTCCAATGCTGCTGTTGATCCTCTCTTATCCGCTTTGGTGGGTTTTCCAACCGAACGACATCGATCTTCTGGCAATGAATAGCGGCCCGACGGCAACGCACTGGTTCGGAACCGACGGCGTCGGTCGCGATGTCTTTGCGCGCGTGCTCGAAGGCGGCCGGATTTCGTTGCTGGTCGCCGTCGCTTCGACCGCACTTTCCGCCGTCATCGGCTTTCTCTTCGGGGCCGTCTCCGCGCTTGCGGGTCCGTGGGCGGACGCCGTCTCGATGCGCTTCGTCGATCTGGTGATGACCCTGCCGCCCGTCATCTTCCTGCTCGTGCTCGCCTCGATTGCCGGCACCGGCATCTGGCCGACGGTGCTGGTCATCTCGCTGCTCTCGCGGCCGCTGCTTGCGCGCATGATCCGCTCCCGGCTGCTGGAACTGCGTGAGCGCGACTTCGTCATGGCTGCCCGCGGCATGGGCGCCGGCATCGGGCATCTGCTCTTCCGCCACGGCCTGCCGAATTCGATCGATATCCTCGTGGTCTATGCGACGCTGCAGATTGCCAATGCCATCCTGCTCGAGGCGGGCCTGTCCTTCCTCGGCCTCGGCATCGCGCCGCCGGCGGCAAGCTGGGGCAACATGCTGAACGCGGCCCGCTCCACCGCCGTGCTCGAACAATATCCTTGGCAATGGCTCTTCCCCGGCGCCGCGCTGATCCTTGCCGTGCTTGCAATCAACTTCATCGGCGATGGCCTCAGAGATGCCTTCGACCCGCGTGCCGAACTGAACTGATCATCGAAAGAAGCGAAAATGACCAAATTCAAGGGTGTCGTCCCCCCCGTCGTAACACCGCTCAACCCGGATCTCACCGTCGACTATCCTTCCTATACGCGTGTGCTCGAGCATCTGATCGGCGCCGGCTGCCATGGCGTATTCGTGCTCGGCTCGACCAGCGAGGTGATCTTCCATGACGAAAAGACCCGGCAGCAAATCATCGAGCATTCCGCCAAGGTGGTGAATGGCCGCGTGCCGTTGATCGTCGGCGTCATCGATCCAACCACGGATCGGGTCATTTCCCATGCGAAGGTCGCAAAGGCCGCCGGCGCCGATGCGGTGGTGGTGACGGCACCCTTTTATACCGTCACCAGCCAGTCCGAGATCCTCGATCATTTCCGTTATGTCAGAGATGCCGTGGACGTTCCGCTGGTCGCCTACGACATTCCGGTCTGCGTTCACGTCAAGCTGCAGCGCCAGACCGTCGTCACGCTTGCGAGCGAAGGCACCATCGTCGGCCTCAAGGATTCCAGCGGCGACGACGGCAATTTCCGCTATGCACTTCTCGACCTTGCTGAACACAAGGATGTCTTCCTGATGACCGGCTCCGAGATCGTCGTCGACAACGCCCTGCTGATGGGCGCCCATGGCGTTGTCCCCGGCATCGCCAATGTCGATCCGCACGGTTATGTGCGCCTCTGGGATGCCGCCCAGCGGGGCGATTGGGTCGCCGCAAAGAAGGAACAGGAGCGTCTCTGCCGCCTCTTCGAAATCGTTTGGGTCGCACAGGGCCGCGTCAGCGGCGGCGCATCCGGCATCGGCGCCTTCAAGGCCGCTATGCAGAGCCTCGGCATCATCGATTCCGCCGTCATGCCGCGGCCGCGCGCCCCGCTCAACGATGCGGAATCGGCACGGATCGACGAGATCCTGCGCGCAACCGGCCTGCTGCACTGAGCAAGCCGATGGAACAGGCGGCCGAACCCGTACTCGACATCAGGGGATTGCGAACGATCTTCCGCATCCGCGGCGGCGAGATCACGGCGGTCAAGGATATCGACCTGAGCGTCGCCGCCGGCGAGACGCTGGCACTCGTCGGCGAATCCGGTTCGGGGAAGTCGGTCACCAGCCTGTCGGTCATGCGGCTGCTCACCCGCAACATCGGTGTGATCGCCGCAGGCAGCATCCGCCTGACGACGAGGGGCGGCGCGGTGCGGGATCTTGTCTCCCTTGATGAAGAGAGCATGCGCAGGATCAGGGGCGACGACATCGGCATGGTGTTCCAGGAGCCGATGTCGAGCCTCAATCCGGTGTTCACCATTGGCGATCAGATATCCGAACCGATCCGAATCCATCGCGGCGCAGGCCGCAAGGCGGCGATGGACGCAGCCGTCGCGCTGCTTGAAAGCGTCGGCATACCGGACGCCCGGCGTCGCGCGGGCCAATATCCGCACGAACTCTCGGGCGGCATGCGGCAGCGCGCCACCATCGCCATGGCGCTCGCCTGCGATCCGGCGCTGTTGATCGCCGACGAGCCGACGACGGCGCTCGACGTGACGATCCAGGCGCAGATTCTCGATCTGCTGCTCAAACTGCAGCGCGAGCGCGGCATGGCCATGCTCTTCGTCACCCACAATCTCGGCGTCGTTGCCGAAATCGCCCATCGTGTCGCGGTGATGTATGCCGGCCGGATCGTCGAGGAGGGGCCGGTCGGCGAGGTTTTCCGCAATCCGAAGCATCCCTACACGATGGGCCTGCTCGCCTCCATGCCGCGCCTCGGCGATGCCGCGCGGATGAAGCAGGCCGGCGAAAAGCTCGCCGCCATTCCCGGCATGGTTCCAAGCCTGATGAACATGCCGAGCGGCTGCGCCTTTTCCCCCCGTTGCAAATTCGCGATCGATGCCTGCCGCGCCGAAGTTCCCGCGCTCGAACAGGTCAATTCGCAGCGCCGCAGCCGCTGCATCCGATGGCAGGAGATCTAGATGAGCGCGCCGTTGCTTTGCGTCCGCGACCTCTCGAAACACTATACCTCCCGCGGTACGCGGCTGAACATTCTCGAGGGCATCTCCTTCGATATCGGCAAGGGTGAAGTGGTCGGGCTTGTCGGCGAATCCGGCAGCGGAAAGACCACGATCGGGCGTTCTGTCCTCCGCCTCGTCGAACCTTCATCCGGCAGCGTGCGCTTCGACGGCAATGAACTGACAGCTCTTTCCGCCTCGGCGCTTAGACGCCAGCGGCCGCGCATGCAGTATATCTTCCAGGATCCGTTCGCCAGCCTGTCGCCGCGCATGACGATCGGCGAAATCCTGACGGAGGGCCTGAAGATCCAGGGGATCGGATCGCCACGCGACAGGCTCGAACGGGCGCAAACCGCCTTGGCCCAGGTCGATCTGCCTGAAGATGCGATCAATCGATATGCGCATGAATTTTCCGGTGGCCAGCGCCAGCGCATCGGGATCGCCCGGGCCTTGACCTTGTCGCCCGAATTCATCGTCGCCGACGAGCCGGTTTCCGCACTCGACGTGTCGATCCAGGCGCAAGTGATCAACCTGCTGCGCGAACTGCAGCAGCGGCTTGGCCTTACCATGCTGTTCATCTCGCATGATCTCGCCGTCGTCGAATATATTTGCGACCGGGTGATCGTTCTCTATCTCGGCCGCATCATGGAAATCGCGCCGAGTGCTGCTCTCTATGCGCGGCCGCAACATCCCTATACGCGCGCACTGCTGTCGGCCATTCCGTCGCCCGATCCGGATGCCCGCCGTAACCGGCAGATCCTGAAAGGCGACATTCCAAGCCCGGCCAATCCACCGAGCGGATGCGTTTTTCGCACGCGCTGTCCGAGCGCGCTCGAGGCCTGCGCCAGCGCCGTTCCGCAATTGCGGGAAGTCGCACCCGGCCACCTCAAGGCCTGCATCCGCGACGACCTCGACTGATCCTTCATCCACCGGAGAAAAGCGATGAACGCCAATACGCCACATCCGGTTATCGGCGGAAACTGGGCGAGCCTGCTTTTGCCGATCGCCGCCGATGACGGCATCGAATTCGACAAGCTCGGTGAAGAGATCGATATCCTCATCGAGGCCGGCGTCGATGGGATCTATTCGAACGGCACCGCAGGCGAATTCCACAATCAGACGGAAGAGGAGTTCGACAGGATCCAGGCAACGCTCGCGGAACGCTGCAAGGCGTCCTCTATGCCGTTCGTCATCGGCGCCTGCCAGCCCGATCCGCTGATCATGCTCAATCGCGTCCACCGCGCCGCCGTGCTCGACCCCCGCGCCATTCAGGTGATCTTGCCGGACTGGTGGCCGCTCAACAATGCCGAAGCGGTCGTCTTCCTGAAACGGGTGGCCGAGGCTGCCGACGGCATTCCGCTTATCCTCTACAATCCGCCGCATGCAAAACGGGTGCTGACGCCGAAAGAGCTGGGCATGGCCTGCGCTGAGGTGCCTGAGGTGATTGGCATCAAGCTCGCCGATGGCGACGACAGCTGGTATGCCCAGGCGCGCCGGCATCTCTCCGGGCTTTTACTCTTCGTCCCCGGCCATCATCTCGCAACCGGCATCAAGGAAGGCGTCGCAGCCGGCTCCTTTTCCAATGTCGCCTGTCTCAGTCCCCGCGGTGCTCAGACCTGGACGGTGTCGATGCGAAACGATATCGACGCCGCACTTGATCTGGAACGACGCATCTGCAGGTTTATGGACGCACATATCGTCCCGTTTCGCCGGGAATTCGGCTATTCGAACGCCGCTCTCGACAAGCTTTTGAGCGCAATCGGCAATTGGGGACCCGTGGGCACCCGTTTACGGTTTCCGTATCGTTCGATCGACACGGCCGAAGCGGTCAGGTTGCGACGCATCGCACGCTCCGAACTCCCCGATCTTTTCCCCTGAGTTTGCTCGGCTGAAGCAGAGATCCCCGCGACTCCATCCCTTCAAATGATCCGTTGGCTGCTGGGCGTATCGTCGCCTTCCTGGAGTAATGACGACCGCAATTCGGTTCCCTGAGACCGGCAACTCGACCTCGGCTTGGAGGCGAGAGAAGAATTTTCTGTTGTCGCAAATGAAAAATCTGATTTACTGGGACCTCGCTGCTTTGGCTTTAAGGGGGATATTGCCGATGCTGGGGACCCGCAGGGATATTTTGCTTGGTGGTTTGGCGTTGCTTGGCGCCGGTGCGGTCGGGAAACCGGCGTTCGCCGCGGCGTCTTCCTATTTTGCCGGCACCATTGTCGACAATGGCGTGACATTCCGAGGAACCAACTTCACCAAGATCGACAAACAGTGGCGCCGCCAGGTCGTCAAATATTTCAGCAGCGAGCCAATCGGCACCGTCGTCGTGGATACCAGGCACCATTTTCTCTACGTCATCATGGAGAACAAGACCGCCATTCGCTACGGCGTCGGCGTCGGCCGCGAGGGGTTCAAATGGTTTGGCCGCGCCACGATCGATGCCAAATCGCTTTGGCCGCGCTGGACGCCGCCGCCGGAGATGCGCAAGCGCCATCCCGAACTGCCCGAATTCGTGGAGGGAGGCTCACCGAAGAACCCGCTCGGCCCGCGCGCCATGTATCTTCATCGCGATGGCGTCGACACCGGCTATCGCTTCCATGGCACGCTTGAGCCCTGGAGCATCGGCAAGGATGCCTCCAGCGGCTGTATCCGCATGTTCAACGAAGACGCCATCGACCTTTACCAGCGTTGCCCCATCGGCACGGCGGTGCAGGTTTTGCCGCATATTGCCGACCAGGCCGAAAGCGCCACTCAGGTCAGCCAGACAACCCCGGTCGAATAAGGAAGATCACCTGATGTCTGCTACAGCAGGATATACGAGGCGCCTTCTCGCCGCGGCCATGCTCCTGGCGCTTGCCGCCTGCTCCACCACAGAGACCGCCTCCCTGGAAGAACCCACTGCCGCGCCGATGACCGGCCAGACCAACGATCCGGCGCCCGGTTTCGAGAATGTCGCGGCGGGCAGCGAAGAGGATTTTATCCTCAATGTCGGCCGGCGGATCTACTTTAAGCAGGACTCCGCCGCACTCGATTCCGTCGCCATGGCAACCTTGGACAACCAGGCCAATTGGCTCAATAGGAACCCGACCTGGCTGCTCAAGCTTCAGGGATTTGCCGACGATTCCGGTTCCGCGTCGAAGATGGAGACGCTTTCGCAGAAGCGTGCCGACGCGGCGATGGCCTATCTCGCCTCGAAGGGCGTGGACGCCAAGCGCATGTGGGCCAGGGGCTACGGCAACGATCGCGAAGTCCGCGACTGCACGGAGCGCTCCTGCAAGGTGCAGAACCGGCGCGTCGTCACCAATCTCCGCACCCAGCCCGACGCGGTCTGAGCGCATGCCGAAGCGCCTCGTTTCAGAGCTGCCCGTCAGTGAAGCCACGGGTGTTGCGTCAGGAATTGTTGCGCGAGACCCAATGCGGGCCGCCTTGATGCTACGGCAATGATGTGAGATGACCGAGTCTAGATCATTCTTGCGTGAAGGGGCCGGCCACCCAGCCAGCCCCTACAATGTCAAGGCCGTTCTTAGGATCGCGTTATCGGAACTGCGATTCCGGGGCGAAGCTTGCCCAGCAGCTTTGAAAGCGTTCGCTTTCCTGCGTCTTTCGCTCTGCTGCGACGTTTCCTGATTTCGACGGCAAACGGCTTTTTCTGAGACTTCATCGACAAGCGCTCCTTAAGCCACCTGACGCTCGGCTTCAATCTGCAGAGGTGTCTGCTGAAAGGAGCCGTCTCCAATGGCGATTTTGCGGGGCTTCATCGCTTCCGGCACCTCACGCTTCAGCGCGATCACGAGAATACTGTTGGTCAATGACGCGTTCTCGACCCTGACGTGATCAGCGAGTTCGAAGCGGCGTTCAAACGCACGCCCGGCGATGCCCCGATGCAGGTATTCGCCATCCTTTTCTTCGGTCTTCTGGCCTTTTACCACAAGCACGTTCCGCTCCTGGGCGATGTCGAGGTCGCCCTCGGCGAAACCGGCAACCGCCATCTCGATGCGATAGTCGTCTTCGCTGGTCTTGACGATGTCATAGGGCGGCCAAGTCTCGAGCGTCTGCAGCCGTTGCGCATTGTTCAGGAGATTGAACACCCGGTCGAAGCCGATGCTCGACCGATAAAGGGGTGTGAAGTCAAGTTCGTTTCTCATAGCCATATCCTCCGTAAAGCAACATGGAGAGACGCGGGCAAAACCGCGTCTCCGGTCGGGTCGGCCCGCCTTTGCGCTGCCGACGAAAATCATCTGGTTTCGCGTGATTTTCGATTCAAGAGGAGGTTCAAAAAAATTTGCCTTTGTCTCGAAGGACGGTTCAGGGCCGCTTGAACGATGTTTTCCTTCACCTAAATCGGATGGTGCCTGAAGATGTCCTTCGCTTGTGTGGAAGGTTTTGGAAGACGTTCTCATGACCAGCAAAAGCACTACCACGACCATTATTGATAATGTCGTCGAGGCGCGCCTGCCTCGCACCTTCTATTCGGTGTAGTCCGCTCCGGGACTGCGGCAGCCGCCTGGTGTGCCGTCTCCGGTTCGTTATGCCGACATCCTCGTTGCGCTCAAAGCCTCGGATGGCGGGGACGGTCCGACAGACATCCTCGGGAAAGGACTTCGGCGGGCGCGTGTCTGGATGGCTTCAAGGGTTCGCGCCGTTTAAACTCAAGTGCAGCGATCAGTCGCGCTCGACTTGCTTCGTCGAGCGCGAGGCTTGTCGATGGCGACGAGCAGCCTAGCGGTTTATCTGATGAGGCTAGTCGCTTGGTGCGAAGGCGGAAGCACATAACCGGATGGCGACGGCAGGTCGATGATGAACCTGATATCCGCCGCATTCGCCGCCACGACCAGTTGGTAGTCGCCGGCTTCGGCGCGGAAGGCGCTGGCCTCGACATCGAAATAAGCGAGATCGCGCGGCAGGATCTTCATCACCGCCGTTCCGGTCTCTCCAGGCTGCAGCGAAAGCTTTGCGAAGGCGCGCAGTTCCTTGTCAGGCCGTTCCACTTTGGTCTTCGGCGAACGCACATAGAGCTGCACCAGTTCGGACCCCGCCCGTTCACCGATATTGGTCAGGTCGACGCTCACAGTGATACCTTCAGGTCCCATTTCGCCGGCCGATAGCCGCGGCTCGCCCCAGCTAAAGCGGGTATAACCAAGACCGAAGCCGAAGGGGAAGAGCGGCTCGACGGCGCGGGCATCGTGATGACGATAGCCGACGAAGACCCCTTCGGCATAACGCACATGCCCATCTTTGCCGGGATAGATGGCCGGATCATCTGAAATGGCGGAATTGTCGGCTAGCGCCTTCGGGAAGGTCTGCGGCAGGCGTCCACCCGGTTCGACATCGCCGAACAAGACATCGGCAACGGCATTGCCGAGTTCCTGGCCGGGATACCAGATCTGCAGCAGGGCGCGGACCTTGCCGAGCCAGGGCATTTCCACGGGGCCGCCAGTCTGCAGCACGACGACGGTGTTGGCGTTGGCGGCAGCCACCCGCTCGATCAGTTCCTCCTGCCTCCCTGGAAGTCGCATATCGGGCAAATCAAGCCCCTCGGTGTCCCATTCGCCGTCACGGCCGACGAAGAGAAGCGCCACATCGGCATTGCGGGCCGTCTCGACGGCAGCCTCGATATCGGCCTCGCCGAGCGGCTTTTCGACACCGAACCGAACGGCGATAAGGTTGATCCCCGCCCCGCTCGCGATTGACGGCTCATATTCGACCGCGATCTCGTAGGCCCGTTCGGCTTCGAGCGCTAGCGCGCCGCGTTGTTCGTCATTGGCGGTGCCGAAATAGTTTTCGCCGCGCGTCCAGCCATCATGGCCGTCGACCGTCAGCGCACCGTCGACGAAGAGCCGCGCCAAGCCGGCATTGATCATGCCGAAGACATGATCGCCGCTCTCCTCCGGCACGAATTGCATGGTCATCCTCGCCGAAAAATCGGCAGGGTCAAGATCGTTCGACGGCAGCTCGAACCAGAAGAACTCGCCCTTGTCGACGGTCTCGACATGAAGCGGCTGACCCTCACAGCCTCGGCCCTTGAAATATTCGACCGTGATCTTTCCCTTGAACACATCGATCAGCCGGTTGTGGCGGCAGCCGACGGCATGGCTGATGCTGTTGGCATTGGAGAGCGCGGCGCGAATGCCGTCGAGCGGGCTCACCGTATAATGCGCCGCGATCTGCGCACTGCCGCCGCCCATCACGCGCGCACTTGCCGCATTGGGGCCGATGACGGCAATGCGGTCGAGCGAGGTCTTGGCAAGCGGCAGGATGCCGTCATTCTTGAGGAGCACCGCGCCTTCCGCGCCGAGGCGCCGGATCAGCGCGCGGTCTTCCGGCAGATCGATCGCCCGCTCGGTGAGGTCGGGTTTATTCTCGAATGCGCCGACCCGCTCGAGCAGCAGCAGCATGCGCCGTGCCGCCGCCCGCACCGTGGCGGCCTCCACCTTGCCCTCACGCACGGCCGCAACCAGCTTCTCGCCGCGATCGCGCGCCGGGCCCGGCATTTCAAGATCGAGACCGGCATTGATCGTCTCTTCAGTCGAATGCGAGCCGAACCAGTCCGACATGACGATACCGTCAAAACCCCATTCCTCGCGCAGCACCTTGGTCAGCAGCCAGTGGTGCTCGCTCGTATAGGTGCCGTTGAGGCGGTTATAGGAGGACATGACGGCCATCAGGCCGGCGCGGCGCACAGCCTGTTCGAAGGGCGGCAGATAGATTTCACGCAGCGTCCGCTCGTCGATATCGGACGACATGGTCTGCCGCTCGATTTCGGATTCATTACCGGCAAAGTGCTTGATCGTCGCCGCGATCCCCTCGCGCTGAACGCCGGCGATATAGGCGACGGCCAATTCGGCGGTCAGCATCGGATCTTCGGAATAACATTCGAAATTGCGGCCGTTGAGGCCGGAACGATGGATATTCACCGTCGGCGCGAGCAGCACCGCGGCACCCTTGCTCTTTGCCTGACGCGCAAGGGCTGCGCCCATTTGGCCGACGAGGTCGGGATTCCAGGTGGCACCGAGCGCGATGCCGACGGGAAAGCAGGTCGCCTTGACGCCGGCAACCAGTGAACCGGCGCCACGCGCGCCGTTCGGGCCGTCCGTCACCTTGATCTTCGGCACGCCGAGGCGCTCGACGGGAACGGTCGTCCAGAAATCAGCGCCGGATAGCAGTGAGACCTGCTCCTCGAGCGTCATCTGGTCGAGAATGGAATCGATCATGCAAACCTCCCAAGAAATCCTTAAACCTACCGATTACTCGGTATTTTTAAGATGTCAATCGGGGAAGCCTGATGTATGGATGGAGAGCATGGGAAAACGGCCGAGGGCCCGCCGATCGGCGCTCCGGGAGGCAGATAAGAGACGATGGCAGAATTGGCAGAACAGAAGACCGGAGAGGAGAAACGACGGCGCCGATCCCGCAAAGGCGAGACCCGCCGCGCGGAAATCCTTACGGCGGCGATGCGGCGCTTTGCCGAGGATGGCTATCAAAACGCTGCGATCGCCGATATCGCCCGCGATGTCGGCCTTTCATTACCCGGGCTGCTGCACCACTTTCCCACAAAAGTCGATCTGCTGCTGGCGATCCTCGCACAACGCGATCTCGAAAGTGCTGATTTCATCGGTCATTATCGCTCTGATCTCAGCGGCCTGCTCAAGGGTATGGTCGCGATCTTCCGCCGCAACGCCGAAATGATCGAGGTCGTCAGGGCCTTCGCCATCCTGAATGCCGAAAGCCTGATGAAGGACCACCCCGCCAAAGCCTGGTTTCTGGCCCGCGCCACCCAGATGCAGACCGACGTCGCCGCGACATTCGAACGGGCGATTGCCGATGGCACGATCAACGCCAAGATCGACGGCGAGGCGATGGCGGCCGAGTTAATCGCCGTGATGGACGGCCTGCAGATGCTCTGGCTGCGCGATCCCGCTCGCTTCGATATGGTCGGCAGCATGGAAGCCTATGTTGGTCGGCTGCTGGCGAGCCTCGGTTTAGACTAAGCAATCCGTTGTGGGACGTCACCTCAGCCGATGTGGCACGAAGGGCTGGCTGCCGGCACTGCGCTTAGCCCGCGAACCCGAGCCGCATCGGTGAGCCGGTGATGGGTCCGTTGTCGGCCAGTGGATATATGTCGCAATCGCCCGGATAGAGCGCCCTAAGGAATACATTAAAATCGCAGGGTCACTTCCGGAAGGCGCTCGCCTTGCAATTCTGGAATAAAGATCCATAAATGCAAGGATGATTGAGCGCAGAATAAAAGCCAAACTCCTAGATCTTGTTGATGAGAGCCCTGCCGTTGTCGCTGCTTGGCCCTCGTCAGGTTGGCAAGACAACGCTGGCCATCGATATCGGCAAAACCCGGCCCTCCATTTATCTCGATCTGGAATCGGAGGCAGACCGGACTAAGCTGTCGGACCCGGAGCTCTATCTCGCGAGTCATGACGACAAACTGGTCATCCTCGATGAGGTTCACCGTCTGCCGAACGTGTTCCAGGGCCTGCGTGGTTTGATCGATCGCAACCGCCGAGCCGGACGGCGCGCGGGCCAGTTCCTGCTGCTCGGCTCGGCTTCCATCGATCTTCTCAAACAGGCTGGCGAAACGTTGGCCGGCCGCATCGCCTATCTTGAAATGCAGCCTGTCGACGGATTGGAAGTGTCGGCGGACAATATTGATAGTATTCAAATTATTCGCTAGCTAATTTCACCCGCGACGCAGCGGCCAGGGACCCTGTCAATTCGAAGGCTGGCGGATAAAGAGAATCGCACTCGCGAGGCCAAAGATCCGGCTGATGCCATGAGCGAGCAGCTCATTGTTGTATTCGAAAAGCCTCCGCGAGGTATGCGATGCACGCCGCCTCGTCCGCTAGCAGATCTGGTCCGCGCCACCCCGATGCATACCGACGTCGCCGCGACCTTTGAACGGGCGATCGCCGATGGCACGATCGACGCCAAGATCGAAGGCGAGGCGATGGTTGATCGCCGTGATGGACGGCCTGCAGATGCTCTGGCTGCGCGATCCCGCTCGCGTCGATATGGTCGGCAGCATGGAAGCCTATGTTGGCCGGCTGCTGGCGAGCCTCGGTTTGAAGGGCTGATGGATCATTCTTCAAAGCGCGCCAACCACGCCATGATGCGGCTTACGACCTCGCAATAGCGTTGCCCTACCAGCAAACCCGTATGTGTCGTCCCCTGAAGACCCAAGTACGCGCCGCCGATATGCCGCGCGGTCGCCCGGCCGCGACGATCATCGGCCTCAGTATTGACGGCTGCGATGACCAGGCTGGGGCAGGTGATCTTCCCGCTTTCGATGGAAATCCCCTCCGCCCCGAAATGAAAGGAAAATGCAGCGAATGCCTTTGCTGATTCCATCGACAGGTACTTCCGCTGGAATTCGATATCGTCGAGCGTTTCATCCACGCTGCCTTGCTCGCCGCGCACCGGCGCCGGCACAACGAGGCCGGGCGTTGGTGGGACAATGGTGGGATACGGCACCTCGTCATGCACTTCCCTGCAGATGCTGGAATCGATCAGCACCAGCCCGGCAATCCTAACGCTTTCCGCCAGTTTCTGGCTGAGGATCCCTCCCATGCTGAAGCCGATCACAACAGGTGGGACTGCACATTCCCCGACGATTTCTAAGATCGCCTGCCGGATGTCGGCCAGGTAATCCTCAAATTCGACCTTGGTCAAATCGACCGATCTGCTTTTGTAGTGGCCGCGCAAGTTGAGACAGTAGGAATTCCATCCAGCGGATATGAAGTGAGGAATGTACTTGCTCCACATCCAGCTTCCGGTGAAGGCGCCATGAACGAAGAGCAGAGGCGGACGGGCGAACTGTCCTGAACTGTTGTTCCCGTCAAAGACCTCCAGAAATAGGTCGTTCTCTCCGATGTATTTTGCCGTGTGCTCGGGCAATTCTTTTGCAAAGTCCCGCATGCCACTTATTCCTTTGATATTTGCAGACACCGTTCGCCGGCGGCGCATCGCGCCACATCTGCGGCTCCGAAAACAAAGGATATTTCCTACGCAATATTGAGCAATGGCTGCTTATGGCCTTACATAAAGGACAAAATTTCTCTAATCCGGTGCCTGTGTGGAAAGCCTCGCAAGCGTTTTTGCATTCGTTTACGCCGCCGAACAGCAGAGCTATGTCGGAGCAGCGCGCATCTCTGGAGTTTCGCCCTCCGCGATCGGAAAAGCGATCGCGCGTCTCGAAAGCCGGCTGAGCGTGCGGCTCTTCAACCGCACGACGCGCAGCATCAGCCTGACTGCGGAAGGAGCGGTCCTCTACGAGCGCTATAAACACATCATCGATGACATGAAGGACGCCGAGGCAACCATCTTGCAAAGCCGGGAACGCCCGACGGGACGCCTGCGGATCAGTGTTCCCCATATCGTCGGGCATCATCTTCTGATGCCGATCCTGCCCATCTTTGCCGAGCGATTTCCGGAGATCGAACTGGACATCGATTTCGAAGACAAGGTCATAGACCTCATCGCGGAGGGCCTGGATGTCGTCGTGCGCAGCGGCGAGCTTGCCGACGGACGGCTGATCGCCCGCCATCTCGGCGAACAGCATTTCGTCATTTGCGGCAGTCCCGATTATTTCGAGCGCCATGCAGGACCCGAGACGCCTGATGAACTCACTCGGCACGCCTGCATTCACTTCAAATATCCATCCAGCGGCCGCATCGCGCCATGGGCATTCCGCCCACCATATGAGCGGCTGCTTTTGCCGAGAAGCCTGACCTTCAACAATACCGACGCAGGGCTGAGAGCGGCACAGGATGGTTTGGGGCTCGCGCATCTGCCCGTCTATGTCGCAGAGCTACACATCCGAGCCGGCACTTTGACCCCCGTCCTCACCGCCTTTATGGCGCCCTTCGGCTCGCTCTCTCTCGTGTGGCCATCCAACCGTCAGCTTTCACCGAAAGTCCGGACTTTCGTGGATTTCGTGGTCGAAAACTTTGCGGCCCGATCCTGCGCGTTTCGACCGGCGTCAAACGCCTCAAAGTGATCCACAACGGCGCTCCAACGGCTGGTCGAATACTGGCGCCGAGGCGGATCACTACGCCTCGGCGTAGATGGCGTCAGGCCTTCTGCAACTTCCAGGTCAGGATCTCAAATGGCATGATGTCGGCAGGACCTCTCCGCTCCATCGGCTCTTCGAGAATGTTGAGCGGCTGCGATGCCCTCCATCCCGAGGGCAGGGCAAGGGATAGGCGGCCGCGCCGGCCGGCCGGTTCGTAAAGACGCAGTATGAGGCCGTCGCCCTCTTCCGCCGGTTTCAGGCCAGAAAAGGCGACGGGAGTACCGTTGACGGCGAGCGGCGCGAAAGCGCCCGTGGAAAGGCCCTTGGCTTCCGCCGCGACAAGCGGCTGATTGAGATCGATCGCCTCATCAAGCACGCCGCCTTCATGCCAGGCGCCTTCATGCGGCATCAGCGCATAGGTGAAGCTCTGCTCGCCTTCGTCGGCCAGCGGATCCGGATAGATCGGCCCGCGCACCAGGCTCATGCCGATCACATTGCCGCGGGCGCTATGGCCGTATTTGGCATTGTTGAGGAGCGCAACGCCGAAACCCGGCTCGCTGAAATCGACGAATCGATGGGCGACAGCCTCGAACATTGCCTGCTCCCAGGAAGTGTTCGTGTGCGTTGCCCGCTCGACGATGCCGAAGGCGCATTCGAACGTCGCCTTTCGGGCTCTGACATCGACCGGGTTCAGGGTGCGCAGCAGGGTGCGGCGGTCATGCCAGTCGATCGTCGTCTCGATGTCGAGCCGGCGGGCGTTGGCACTGAGCACATAGGTCTGCGTGACGCTCGAATTACGGTATCGATGGACGACGCGGATCGCCGCGCGGTGCGGGCCGCTTTCGATGAGAGAGATGCTTTCCGG
This sequence comes from Rhizobium leguminosarum bv. trifolii WSM2297, assembly GCF_000271845.1. Next base: position 2,033,447 of record NZ_JH719393.1, read on the forward strand.
CGCCTCGAGACGGATGGCCTTTTCGTCATAATCGGCATCGATATCCCAGGCGTCCCAATTGCGCGGCTTGTCGGCCGGATAGACCCAGAGCTGGTTTGCCGAACCGTCGACCGCTTCACGGCCCGTCGCCTTGTGAATCAGGCTGGCAACCGCCCCGTCCTTTCCGATCACGACGCTCAGATGGTCGTTTTCGAGGCGGTCGGGGCTTGCGTTCAATCCGCCCGCCGGCTGCAGCGCCTGCCTGTCGAAGACCGCAACGGACAGAGGGGCGACGATATCGGCGGCCGCAACTACCGTGCCGTCGGCAAGTGTGGCGCTCACAGGCCGCGGCGCAAGCGAGGGATTGACGATAACAAGCGCATCGGCAACTCCACCCTTCGGCAGATTGGCCGACAGCGCCTGCAATACGCTTGCCTGCTCGGCCTTGGCATGATCGATGACCCCGCCCAGTTCCTGCTCCGCATCCTGATAGACTTCGCGGATGCTCGATCCCGGCAGGATGTCGTGGAACTCATTCTTCAGCACCACGCGCCAGTCCGCTTCGAGGCTTTTCGGTTTTTCGGCGCCAAGCATATGGGCAAGACACCCGATGGTCTCAGTAGTGATCAGCGCACGCTCCGCCTGGCGGTGCTTGCGCTTGACGCCGCTTTGCGACGTCAGCGTCGCTCGGTGCAGTTCGAGATAGATTTCGCCGTCCCAGACCGGAAGGTTCTTTTCCCCAGCGGTCTGATGAGCCTTTTCGTAGAAGCTTTTGACCGTGCCCCAGCGCGCCTGCGGGATGGCGGGGAAATCGCGCAGCTGCACTTCGCGCTCCACCATCTCCGGCGTCACACCGCCGCCGCCGTCGCCGTAACCGACGGCTAGAAGCGAGGTGTCATGCTGCACCTTGCCGCGGAAATTCTTCCATGTCGGCACATAGCAGTCGGCCTGCACAAAGCCGTTATAACCCTGCATCGGATTGTCGAAGGTGTGGGTCAGCACCTGGCTGCCGTCGAGGCCCCGCCACCAGAAGAGGTCGGAAGGAATATGATTGGTCTCGCTCCAATTGACCTTGATGGTGAAGAAGCTGTCGATGCCGCCCTGTCTCAAGATCTGCGGCAGCGCACCGGAGAAACCGAAGCAATCCGGCAGCCAGCACACGGTATGGCGCGTGCCGAAGGTCTTTTCGAAATAGCGTTGGCCATAAAGAATCTGTCGGACGAGGCTTTCGCCGGTCGGCATGTTGGTGTCAGGCTCCACCCACATGCCGCCGACGGTTTCCCACTTTCCTTCCGCGACCTTCTCTTTGATGCGTTCCAGAAGCTTCGGGTCTTCCTCTTCCATCTGTGCGTAATAATGGGCGGTCGACTGATTGAAGCGGAAATCGTCGGAGCGCTCCATCAGTGACAGCGCCGTGTTGAAGGTGCGCCGCATCTTGCGCCGCGTCTCGCGATAAGGCCAAAGCCAGGCGAGGTCGATATGGGCATGACCGGTCAGCAGCAATTCGCCGTTCGGCGGAAAGCGCTTCTGCAGTTCCTTCAGCCGCGCTGTCAGCGCTTCGAAGGCCGTGTCAGCCGAGGCGCTCTGCTCATCCGTCAAGCCCGCCGGATTTGCCTGAAGCTCCGGCAACTCCCAGATCTTCTGTTGCATCACGGCGCCGGAGGTGCGGGAGATGTAAGCCGCCGTATCCGACGGCCAATCGAGGCTGCGTAATGTTTGCTCGGCAGCCTCCATCAAATGAGGCACGACTTCATGCTCGCCCAGCACATCGATCGCCTCGGCAACCTGCTTCAGCAGAAGATGCAGGCGATGGGCCGGGCGGTCGAGCAAGATGAACCGGGCCCTGTTCAGCCGCGGCGCCCGGTTCGGCTCGCCGAACGGAAAGCGGGCGACGCTTTCCGTCATAATCTTGAAGCGGCGACCAATGACCGGGAATTCCTGGTGATAGGGATCGAGACCGAATGTCTCCGTGTCGCCGCCGGGATAGCTCAGCGTGATCAGGCTTTCGCCGCCGAGATCGAGCTGCAGGCGGATATCCTCGAGCGGCCAAGCATCCGGCGCCTCGGCCCTTACGGCAAAATGCACGACACCCTGGCGATGCGGCCAATCCTGAAGATGACCGATCGGCTCACCCTCGAATGTCCATCCATCGATCACAGAACTTTGCCGATCCCGCCAATGCGCCACCTCGGCGATGCGGACTTTCAGGCGATCGAGGCGTTGGGCAACGGTGAGAGGCATGGCTTATCCTATTGAAAATCAGCGAGAGATGATCCGCAGTCATGACTATGGGAGATGAAGATGGTGCGACATATTGCGAAGCGGCCCTCCTCCCAGCGGTCCTGCCGATGCTTAGATTAAGTAACTTTGATTTGCAGTCAAGGCCAGGAAGTCAAAGCCATCCGGGCCGATCATGACTTGGAAGGCTCTTATCAGACTCACACGTTAGGACAACGGTTACGCACTCGTCACGGCGAACGCGCTCATAGAGCTCGTCGCGAAGCATCTGGCAAAAATCGAGCGTGAGATTCTTCTCATTGACGCCACGCCCCGCAAGCCGTACTCGGCATCGCGTTTTGCGATGTCGCGCACCGTTTTCGCCGCGATTCCGACATTGGGAGGATATCGCCCAACCTGGTGCACTTTGACGCGGCCGCGATCCAGTCGGTAGGCAGGCGCGAGATTAAGGATCGCCGGATGGCTGGAAACTCGTTTGATTAGATTTTCGATCTGAGCAGCGTGGTTCTCTATCGGCATCAGGACGTAAGTCGCATCGAAGCAGCTCATCTTCAACACAATCAGATTGCGCGACGAGATTGGCACCTGTTGCAACCGCAATCATGTTGCGGCCATTGGCATCCATCATAATCGCAGCGGAGCCAATGGGTTCTGTCGATCGAACCACGCGGCTAATATCGACCTCGCCCCTAGATCCTGGAGGGCGATGGGGGCCATGGCGCGTCACCGACCGCCCCGTCATGACGACCTTTGCGCCATCGCGCAGCTCGCAACGTCCGGCTGGCCCCTTCCCTCCAGCCTCGGTTCGCGAGTAACGGGCAAGATTCTGAGATGCGTGAGCGGTAAAGCGTCGTCGACTCCCATGGCAAAGAGGGTAGGCGGCATGGTCTGGTTGCGCCATGCTGACGAAACCGCGCCCCGTGTGGAGACACAGCCCCAATTCACCCCTCCGTCACGGGATACGAGCCAAAAGCTCTCACCCCCATTTCTCAAGGCATTGAGAAAACAGCCCTTACGGCGCGAGCTAAATGCTGGCGCCGAAGTTCTTGCTGTCGTGCGTTCCGAAATGGCTTGGCTTCGCACAATTGATCTGCACATTGAACTCGACGATACCTTCACCTTCTAAACTTATTACGAAATCATTACGGCAAAGTGGTCGAGAGCTCCATTAGGGGCGGGGTTTAGTCGAACATCTTTTTGATCGTAGCGATTGGAATGAACATCCGCATCGGGTTTGTCGGCAGAGGCTGGAAGCCGTACTCTCTGTAAAGCTTTAGTCGTCTTTCGGTTCGCTCTGTATCACCGCAATCCAGAACATCAAGCATGACGATTGCCGTACCTATTTCATCCGAAATACGCGCTATTCGTGTCAAGCAGTCGATCAGCAGGTCGCCGCCATATCCCTCACCAGCGAATTTCAAGTCGCGGCCGATCATTGAGATGTAGGCCGCGGGAATTGACCCATGACCGGGCCGGTCGCGCGCGAACCTTTTCGGGAGATCTGTAAAGTCAATAGCGTGACTATTGATTGCGTAGAAGCCCATCACCGGGCCTCCGTCTTGCGTCATCACGAAAACACGAAGATTGTCGCCCTTCTGAAGCTTGTTTGCAGTCTTTTGAAAGAAGTTGTCTACCTGCTCAATACCGCAAGAAAAAGCCGCCCGATCATGTTTTGAGGGATCGAGCGGCTCGATGATTGGCTTTGGCGCTTCGTTTTGCGGCATTATTTTGAAACGACAGCCTCGCTGTGACGCTTGAAAGCAGCCTTAAGGCTATCTGTCGGCTCTGGCGGGTTGTCCAGTGCAGCAAAAAACGCAGCATGATCGGCTGGCTGTAAAAGGGTCCGTTCATGAGCGGCAATCGTCGTCATAGCGGATTGATAAGCAGCGTTGATCGTAAAAGCAGAGTCGTCTACACCGGACAGCGCAGCAGCGCGTTGGATTGCCGCCTTGATGCGGGCCTTTGTACGGAAGCCCATACGTGCGTCGTTTGGTTCATCGATTTCGGCAGTCATGTCCTTGAAAGCAAGCATACTCGCCTCCTATTCTGGTGTAACAGTGTGGCTATCTGTACGTCCAAATGACGTACCCGTCAAGTTGATGTATGGATTTTGTACGTCGGGTGTGCGTACTGGCACGAAACGTTGCGCAACGTCCTTGGTTCCTGCAGGCACATCTTGGTGAACGCCACCGGCTCATCGTCGGTTGAGGCACGCCCGTCGAGATACCGAACGTACTAGCTAAGTCAGTCAACGCTGCATTTACGGTTTGCGCGGATAGGACTGTCTGTTGGGCGAGCTGTCCGGCGGTCAAAAACGGATTTGCTGGAAAAGGTCATGGATGAACCGCGAAGGCACGAATGCCCGCACCCATTCGTCCGCAACGGACGTCTCGACGAAGCGGCCACGCTGATTAGGTTCGGAGTCAGACATCGCGCGAGTACGGTTTTGAGCCGCTATTTAAACCCCGTGCACTTTATTTAAATAAGGAGGGCGCTAAGATAAGCCCTCTTAAATAATCTCCCGCTTCGATCTTGCGGCTGAGAGGAATTGAACCGCGCACCCATTCGTTTGCCCGAAGCATCACTGAAAATTCCTGCTCTTGATCTTCAACGTATCGATATGGAGATCTGGCAGGAACAGATCCCTGGCCCGAACCCCTGGAGGCGCTTTTTCGCGTGAATCCGGGCTGCCGGGTGAGCCATGGGCGAACTCATCGCCGCGACCAGTCGGCGGATGGAATGCGCCGTCGCGCCCGGCAAGACCCGACAGATCGGCCGAGAGATCGAATAGCTGCTGGGCGACGAGGTGAACCACTTCCCCTTCCCGCTGGATCCGACCGTTGATCGCCATCATGCTGGCGCCGAGCACCACGGGGCGCGAGCGCTCGAACAGTTTTGGCCAGACGACGACATTGGCAATACCAGTCTCGTCTTCGATAGTGATGAACATCACGCCCTTCGCCGACCCCGGTCGTTGCCGCACCAGCACCAGGCCGGCCGCCATCAGCCATTGCCCGTCACGCGCCGTCATTGCCTCGGCACAGGCGACGATCCGGCGTTTGGTCAAGCCGCCCCGCAGGAATTGCAACGGGTGCTGCCGGAGTGTCATGCCGGTATGGCTGTAATCCTCGACGACGTTGTGCCCTTCGGTCATCTGCCGCAGTTCGACCTCCGGCTCCTGCTGCTCGGCAATCGCCCGCGCCTCGCGTTCCGCCGCGGCGGTGAATAGCGGCAGAGGCTCGTCGCGCAGCGCCTTGATCGCCCAGAGTGCATCCCTTCGCTCGAGCTGAAATGAGGGCAGGAAGGCATCGGCTTCGGCAAGCTCGACGAGAGAGGCAACCGGCACCCCGGACCGCCGCCAGATGTCGTCCACCGAGGTGAAGGGTTCGTCGGCGCGCGCGGCGACGATACGCGCCGCGTCGGCGGTCGCCAATCCCCGCACCAGGCGCATGCCGAGCCGCACCGCATGCCGGCCGGTACTCTCCACCTCCTCGAGCGTGCAGTCCCAGCGCGAGCGGTTGATACAGATCGGGCGGATTTCCACGCCGTGCTTCCTGGCATCGGCGACAATTTGCGCCGGGGCGTAAAAGCCCATGGGCTGCGAGTTTAAGAGCGCCGCGCAGAAGACGTCGGGAAAATGGCACTTCAAATAGTTGGAGGCGTAGGCAATCAGCGCGAAGGATGCGGCATGGCTTTCGGGGAACCCGTAGGAGCCAAAACCCTCCAGTTGCTTGAATGTCTTTTCGGCGAACTCTCTTGGATAGCCGTTCCGGACCATCCCCGATACGAGCTTGTCCTGGAATCGCGAGACCCCGCCGGTAAACTTGAAGGTGGCCATGGATTTCCGAAGTTGGTCGGCCTCGCCGCCGGTGAACCCCGCACAGACCATCGCCACCTTCATCGCCGATTCCTGAAACAATGGCACGCCCAAGGTCTTGTGAAGGACCGCCTCCAGTTCGGGTGTCGGGTACTCCACCTTCTCCTTGCCTTCGCGCCGGCGGAGATAGGGATGGACCATGTCGCCCTGGATCGGCCCGGGGCGGACGATCGCCACCTGGATGACGAGGTCGTAGAAGGTGTTCGGTTTCATGCGCGGCAGCATCGACATCTGGGCGCGGCTTTCGATCTGAAACGTCCCCAAGGTGTCGGCCTTTTGGATCATCGCATAGGTCGGGGGATCCTCCTGCGGGATCGCCGCGAGATCGAGATCCTGATGTTTGTGCTCGCCGATGAAGGCGAAGGCCTTGGCCATACAGGTCAGCATGCCGAGCGCCAGGACATCGACCTTCATCATTTTGAGCGCCTCGACGTCATCCTTGTCCCATTCGATGACCTGGCGGTCGACCATCGCCGCCGGTTCGATCGGCACCAGGTGGTCCAGCCTGTCGCGGGTCAGAACGAAGCCGCCGGGATGCTGGCCGAGATGCCGCGGCGCTCCCATCAGCTGCTGGGCAAGTGTAAGCGTTAAAGCGAGACGTCTGTCCTCGGGATTGAGGCCGAGGCCGCGTACTTGGCTCTCGCCGACCGTTTCCGACCAGGACCAGATGCCGGAGGAAAGCGCCTTGATCAGATCCTCGGGCAGATCCAACGCCTTGCCGACGTCCCGAATGGCGCCCTTGGCGCGGTAGCGTGTGACCGTCGAGCAAAGTGCAGCCTTGTTATGGCCGTAGGTCGTGTAGATCCACTGGATCACCTCCTCCCGCCGCTCATGCTCGAAGTCGACATCGATGTCGGGCGGCTCGTCGCGCTCCTGGGAGACGAACCTTTCGAAGAGAAGGTCATTTGTTTCGGGGTCGATCGAGGTAATGCCGAGCACGTAACAAACCGCGGAATTGGCTGCAGATCCCCTGCCCTGGCAAAGAATGCCCTGCGACCGGGCATAACGGACTATGGAGAACACCGTCAAAAAGTAGGGAGCGTATTTCATCGTCTCGATCAGAGCGAGTTCGTGGCGGATCGTCTTTTCGACATGTGCCGGCAGCCCTTCCGGGTAGCGCGTCTTGACGCCCTCCCAGGTGTAGTGCTCCAGCGACTGTTGCGCCGTCATGCCGGGGATCAGCGCTTCTTCCGGGTACTGATAGATCAGCTCCTCGAGCGAGAACCTGCAGCGCTCGACGATTTCCATGGTTCGCTCCAGCGCTTCCGGGTAACGCGGGAACAGGCGCGCCATTTCTTCCGGCGGCTTCAGAAAGCGATCGGCATGCCGCTCGCGCTCGAAGCCGACATCGTCGATGGTGGTGCCGGTGCGGATGCAGGTGACGACATCCTGCAACTGCCGCCGGCCGGGCTCATGAAACAGCACGTCGTTGGTGACCACGCTCTTTACCCGATGCTTCACCGCCAGGTTCGACAGCTCATGCAGCCGCAGCTGATCGTTCGGACGGCGGCGCAGACAGAGCGAGACATAAGCGCGATCACCAAACACCTCGGCCATCTTCCTCAGCTGCACGGCGCAGGTCTCGTCCGGCATGTCCGGAACCAGCACACCAATCAATCCCTCCGAGTAAAGTGCCACATCATCGAGGTGCAGGATGCATTTGGCTTTCCCGCCCCGGCCTTTGCCGAGCGTCAACAGCCTTGTCAGCCGGGAATAGGCGGCGCGATCTGTGGGATAGACGAGGATCGACATGCCGTCAGCCAAATCAAGCCGGCAGCCGACGACCAGTCGCAGGCCGGTGGCGCGCGACGCCTCCAGCGCCCGGACAATACCGGCCAGGCTATTGCGGTCGACGATGCCGAGCGCTTCGATACCCATCAGCTTTGCGCTCGCAAACAGCTCTTGCGCCGAGCTGGCGCCCCTGAGGAAGGAGAAATGCGTGGTGACCTGCAGTTCGGCGTAGCGCATCACGCAAACACCCCGTGCAGAAACCATTTGCGCGATCCGGTGTTCGCCTCGACGCCGTCACCGGAGCGGAAAATCCAGAAGCGTTCACCGGCATCGTCCTCGACGACAAAATAATCGCGAACGGCGGCCCATTCGGAGCTGCGTTGCCACCATTCGCCAAAAATCCGCTCCGGGCCATCGGCGCGCTTCACCCGGCGCCGCTTGCCGCGCCAGGTGAATGAGACCGGCGGATGATCGGGCAGAAGCGCAATCACCTCAATCGCTTCCGGATGCGGCAGCAGCCGGGACGGCCTCGGCCAATGGAGCGGCCAGGTGGCGCCATCCTCGTCGGCAGTCGGCGCGATGCGCTGCACGCTGCGCTCCGGCACGTCGCTTGCCACTGGCGTGACACGGAAAATCCGCTGGCCGCCGCGATTCCCAAGCACGTCGATCAGCGGCGTCACATCGGTCACCTGCTCTTCGATCAGGGAGGAGGCAGACTGCACGTCGACGAGCGGTTCGACAATAATGGCGGCCAGGCTCAATTTCTCGATGCCGAAGCCAGGCTCTATCTTCTCGATCCGATCGCGGAAGAGTTTTGTCAGCCAGGCGATGTCTCGCACCGGCTTGGCAGTGCCCGCCCGAAGCGATTGAAGCGTGTTGTCGACGCGATGGACGATAAGGTCGGCACGCCGTACGCCCAGTCCCCGCTTCTCGAGCTCCAGGCAGAGCTGCCGCACCAGCCGGCTGACGTACTTCTCGATCGTTTCCGGTGCCCCGATCGGCTCGGCGAAGGATTTTTGGACCTCGATGAGATCCGCCGTCCGGATCGGATCGATCGGCTCGGCAAGCCGGCCGAACATCTGGTCGAGGCGCCTTCCGACCTCCGGCCCGAAACGCAGGGTCAGGGGCGCCCGCGGCGTGGCCGCCAGATCGCCGACGGTGGCGAAACCGAGTATGCGGAGGCTTGCGACGATCTCGGCAGGCAGGCGCAATGACGACAGCGGCAGATGGTGCACGGCTTTGGCCGTCCCGCCGCGGCCGATGATGATCGTCTCGCGATCCGTGGACCGGGCAAGTGCATGCGCCGCGCCCCAGGTGTCGGCGATCGCCGCTCGCGCTGTGAGACCGCGGGCACGGAAGCGATTGACCAGACCTGATAGCATCAAATCTTCGCCACCCTGAAGATGGTCAGCGCCTTCGGTATCCATGACGAGGCCGTCGGGAGGATCCATGGCAACCACGGGGGAGTATTGCGACAAGGCCCAGAGCGTCAGCCGTTCGAGCGCTGCGAGGTCGGCGGCCGGATCGGCATCGATCATCACCAGGCCCTGAACCAGCGCCTGCGCCTTGGCGGCCGGCATACCGATACGAAGGCCAAGTTTGAGCGCTGCCCGGTCGGCCGCGGCAATCCATCGCTTCGAGCCGCTCCTCGCGATTACCACGAGGGGGGTGTCAGGAGAGAGCGAAGGATCGGCCCGCCTGATCCTGTCGATCGGCAAGGTCGGAAGAAAGACAGATACGACCCTGGGCATCACATGCTCCGATAATAAATTCTCCTCCCTCGCCTGATCTCACCCGCATCAGCTCCGCCAGCCAGCGTGCGCGGCCGACGCCCGGCACCGGGAGCGGCTCGGACGGCAGAACCGAGATCCTCCAGCGGGTTGCCGCAGCGGTCGGCATGCCGAAGTCGGAGGCTTCGGTCTGGCGTCGCCAGCGGCGGATCACCAGGCCCAATGTGCCGGACTTTTCCGCTGCGAGCTGCAGCCGGCGCGATGCCGTCATCGGCAGGCGCACCAGTTCGGCGACGACGGCGCCGAGACCGCCATAACGCAACGCCTCTTCGAAACTGGCTAGCACCGTCTCTTCCTTGTCGCACTCGACGAAGATGACGCGGTCGGGGTGAAGCCCGACCTGGGCGAGCGCTGGAAAGAACAGATCAAAGCGGGTGAGGCACCAGACCACCTTGCCGGTGGTGCGGGCGGCGATGCCGCCGATGAAAAGGGCCGCGGCCGCGCCGTTGATCACGCCGTTTCCGCCGCCAGCGACTTCATGCAGCGCGCCATGGGCCAAACCTCCTCCCGGCAGCTGCGCATCGATCTCGCCAATCCCGAACGGCAGGACGCTGCGATTGCGCGAACCTGCTCCTTCCAGGCTGGCGATTTTCTCGCGCAGCTCGTCGAGAACGGCGTTCGAAGTGGCAACGGCTGTAGTCATGATCTCCTTTACGGCAAACCGTTTTTAACTTGAAAAGAGGTGACATATGTTCTGTATTTGTTCTCAAAGCGAAAACGAGTCAATGCGCGCTTAGCACGCGCAAGTTGAGCGCGCGGCGGGCGCGAAGGATTCCATGAACGGATTCAAATCGATGGACCGATTAGGAATTTTTTTCGCATGCCGCGACGGGCGCCTTAGAACGATCTAGGACCTAGCGGCAGCGCCTGTGGCTTACCTTGATCAATAGACTGCGCGATCGCTGTGGCGAGCTGAGCGGCAAGCAAAAGGCTGGCATATTGAATATATTTCCCGTTTGGCGGGTAACCCGATGGAAGTCGCTGAGGTCAAGCCCGTCGAGCGCGCGCAGGGGTTGGAAGACGCCAGGTCTGCCGCAGCCCACAAAAACAAGTTTTGATCTCCTGCCCTGTGAGGTATTCATCACAGATCCAAAAGCGCGTGTTTTGCTTCGACGCGTCAATCCCCGGAGTTGCATCATGAAAATTGCGCCGCAGCAGCGGATCTATGTCTGCTTCTTTCTCTTCGCCGTGTCGCTGGGGGCGCTGCTGTCGAGGATGCCGGATTTGCAGGTTGCGCTTGGCGTCGATAAGTCCGAACTCGGGTTGACGTTGATAGGGGCTGCGATCGGCGCCTTGATTTCGTTGACTTTGTCTTCGCCCTTGATCGCCGCGCTCGGCGCGCGGGCGACGGCGTTTATTACAGTTCTCGGCACATCTGCGCTGCTTTCGCTTGTCCCATGGATCGGTGGTGCGCCAGCCGTGTTCTGTGTGCTTTTCGTCGAGGGGCTACTCGCCGGCGCGCTGGAGATAAATCTCAATGTCGAGATCGACCGCATCGAAGCGCAGCTGGGACGCGGCGTGATGAACAGAGCCCATGGTTTCTGGAGCCTCGGCTTCTTCGTCACGGCGCTTGTCTCTTCGGTCGTGCGCCAAGCCGGTATTTCTATGCAGCTACATCTCGCCGTGACCTTTGTCGCGGTCCTTGCCATCGGCATCTGGGCGATCGCCGGCATGCGCAATGCGCCAGCGCGGATCACGTTGGACGAGGGCAAGGCGCCGCTGCTAGCGCTTCCTACCTGGGGGCTAATGCCGCTCTGCGTAATCGGCATCGGCGCCTTTCTCGTCGAAGGTGCCGGGATCGATTGGTCGGCGATCTATATGCGCGACGTGTTTTCAGTCGAGCCCTTCATCGGCGGACTGGGATTGACACTTTTCACTTTTTGCATGGCGCTGGCGCGCCTATTCGTCGATCCGCTGGTTGATCGGTTTGGCGCGCGGACCGTCGCCACGATGCTGCTTGTTCTTTCCGCGATCGGCATCTGCGCCGTCTGGGGCGCACCGCATGCCTATGTTGCACTGGCGGGCTTCGCCTTGATGGGCGCCGGCTGCAGCGCGGTCTATCCCCTGGCCGTCTCGGCGGCGGCCCAGCGCACTGATCGCGCGGCACATCTCAACGTCGCCGCTCTCGGCCAGATGACCTTCGTGGTCTTTTTCCTGGCGCCGCCGCTGCTCGGTTTAATTGCAGAACATGCAGGCATCAGGACCTCCTATCTCGTCTGCCTTCCGCTGGTCATCTACGCGCTCTTTTCGGTCAAGGCGCTTGCGACGCGCCGGGCCGCCAGCGGCGGTAGCGTTGCGACTGTCCGGAGCGTTTAATAGATGACAGATTGTGCTGCCGGTTTCCGGGACAGATCGGCCCAGAGATCGAACGCTGCTGCGCGACGAGGTGAACCACCTCCCCTTCCCGCCGCATCTTACCGTTGATCGCCATCATGCTGGCGCCGAGCACCACCCGGCGCGAGTTTTTGGCCAGACGAAGACATTGGCGATGCCCGTCTCGTCCCCGATAGTAATGAACATCATGCCCTTCGGCGCCTCGATCGACCGGCCCGTTGTCAATGACTTTCATGGCGCAGCGCGGTCTTTCGGATGGGCCGGCAAGCGAATTTGAAGAGCGTGACTGTATCTAGGCAGTGCCGCTGAAGCGGCGAAGCAATGCTCTCGCCCGAAGCCTCGTAATACTCCTGGCCCGGCACATGATAGATGCGCTCGCCGCTGCACTGCTTCAGGATGAACAGGCTGCGAGGTCCAGGCCAGTCAACCAGTCAGGATATTAGTACCAAAGCGGATCCTGTCCATTGCCGGACGCGGGCCGGGCGATGCTCAGGGACCATAGCCGATACGCAACTGCTCGGCAGCGACGTTGTCGCCATTTACCTGGCGCGGACGTGCTCACCCCGCGCCCTTGGAGACCTTAGCTCTTCTTAATATCGGCTTGACGGGACCTCGCGATCGCCTTTTCGACCTTCTTTAACAAGCTTTTAAGTTCGGGCTCGCGAACGAGACCAGCAGCTTCGAACGGTGAGAGCCATTGGCTGCTTCGTTGCTTTTCCTCCGGGAAGTTTTCATCCGTTTTTTTAGCTTCCAAAAGATGGACTTGGACTATGGACGGAACTCGTTCACCGGTGTCGAGTGTCTTGATATAGGTATAGTAGCCAAAGGGGCGCTTTTTCGCCTTTCCAATCACGCCGGCTTCTTCCCAAGCCTCGCGCTCGGCAACCTGGTGCGGTGACAGCGCACTGATAGGCCAGCCCTTGGGGATGACCCAGCGGCCGCTGTCGCGAGATGTGATCAACAGGACCTGGACCGCGTTTTCGTCAATTCTCCGGTAGCAGATAGCGGCAAACTGCTCCATCGCTTCTCCCCGAAACAGCTGTTCGGCCCCGGCTGCCAACCGGCTGAGGTATGATCTGGTTTTCTTGGCATTCATTTTAGCCGCCGCGCGCTGGCTGAGCTTTTGGCTGAAGGCATATTGATCTCCCGGGCGGCAAAGCGAAGGTGAAGCTCACATTGAACCAGCTAAACCATAGCTGAGTGACAATGCCTTCAAGCATACTGCTTTTTCAAGGCGGGATTGTCATAAATCTGTCACAAATCGGAATCGACCCCTTTCTCTTCAAGGAGATAGAGGTTAGGACACGGCTGTCCCGGATGACGGTCCGCTGTCGTCGTCTATAGTGCAGAGCAAAAAATCGCGAGGTTCTAATGCTGGGTTGGTTTCGAAGGTTGATGCCACGCGAAGACCGGTTTTTTGAACTCTTCGAGCAACATTCCAAGACGATCGTCGAAGCCGCACAAGCGTTAGACAGGTTGCTGTCGGGCATTGAGATCGAGCATCAATGCGAAACGATCGTTCGATTGGAAGACCGGGCGGACGATATCACCCGCGAAGTAATGCTGGCGGTCCGGCGAAGTTTCATCACCCCTTTCGATCGTGGAGACATCAAGGATCTCATTCAATCCATGGACGATGCGATCGACATGATGCACAAGACCGTTAAGACCATTCGGCTCTTCGAGCAGAGCAGCTTTGATCCGCGCATGCAGGAGATGGGCAAGACTATCGTCGAGGCCGCAAATCTTGTTGCGGAGGCAATCCCGCTGCTTGATCGCATGAACGCCAATGCACCGCGACTGTCAGCCATTGTCGAGCAGGTGACGCGCGTTGAGGGCCGGTCAGATGAGCTCCACGAGCAGGGGCTCAAAGACCTGTTTCGCCGGCACGGTGCCGACAATGCGATGGCCTACATGATCGGCAGCGAGATCTATGGCGAGCTGGAAAAGGTGGTCGACCGTTTCGAAGATGTCGCCAACGAGATCAGCGGCATCGTGATCGAGAATGTCTGATGGATGCCACTCTCGCATTTCCTCTGCTGGTCGGCCTTATCGGGGTCGCTCTGTTATTCGATTTTCTCAACGGCCTGCACGATGCGGCTAACTCGATAGCGACAATCGTATCGACGCGGGTTCTAAGGCCGCAATATGCGGTTCTGTGGGCAGCCTTCTTCAATTTCATCGCCTTCCTGTTCTTCGGGCTACATGTGGCCGAGACGCTCGGAACGGGCATTATCGATCCGGCGATTGTCACCCCGCAGGTGATCTTCGCGGCCCTGGTCGGCGCTATCGTCTGGAATGTCTTGACCTGGATATTCGGCATTCCGTCGAGTTCCTCCCATGCCCTGGTCGGCGGTCTCGTCGGCGCAGGCCTTGCCAAGACAGGGCTGAGCTCGATTGTCTGGAGCGGGCTTCTCAAGACGGCTGCCGCAATCGTCATGTCGCCGATGATAGGCTTTCTTCTAGCGCTGTTTCTCATCCTGGCGGTAACCTGGACTTTCATCCGGCAGACACCGTTTGCCGTCGATCGATCATTCCGCTTCCTGCAATTCCTGTCGGCATCGCTGTATTCTCTCGGCCATGGCGGCAATGACGCGCAGAAGACCATGGGTATCATTGCCGTGCTTCTTTACTCGCAGGGTTATCTCGGCGGCAGCTTTCATGTGCCGCTCTGGGTCGTGCTTTCATGCCAGGCCGCAATGGCCCTCGGCACGCTGTTCGGCGGCTGGCGCATCGTTCATACGATGGGTTCGAAGATCACTAGGCTGAACCCGATGCAAGGCTTCTGTGCCGAAACGGGCGGCGCTCTGACGCTCTTCGGCGCCACATGGCTCGGCATCCCCGTTTCGACAACCCACACCATAACCGGCGCCATCATCGGCGTCGGCGCTGCAAGGCGGGTCTCTGCGGTCCGGTGGGGCCTGGCGGGCAATATCGTGGTCGCATGGGTTGTTACCCTACCCGCTGCGGCGATCATTTCGGCACTCTCGTTTGGGCTCGTGACGGTTTTGAGCAGGCTTTTTTAGAATCTCTCGTCATAGAAGGAGGGCGAGAGCACTGGCAAGTCACAGCCTGCCATGCGCGAAATCTGCACGGGGCCGGGGGCGGCGTCCGGGGAAAGCCCGGCCAGCCAACCGAGTCCGAAGAAGCCGTTCTCGATCCGATTCCGGGGGCAGTAGGTCAACGCGACCGCGCTCGGATCAGTGTCCAGCTGCGACGGCTATCTCTCATGGCTAACCTCGCTTTGAGTGTGAGGGGGCGGCGCCTGGGAGACTGGCTGCATAGCGGAGATTCTTGTCGTCGGTTTCCGCATGAAGGATGCAAATTCCTTCCAGCCGCCCTCCAAGAGCGCGGTCATTCCGACGGAGACGCCGCCGCGTTTCGAGGACATCAAGCCGATCGGCTGAGACTTTAAGACCTATGGAACCCGGCAAAGCGCAAGGCAATGCTGGAACGCTGGGATCGCGAAATCGGCGCCACCGCCACCTGATGCCCTGAACGGCGGCGTCCGCATGACCGCGCACTTCAGTTTTGTGGCCTTGCCCCCCACTTCATCGTCAAGAAATCGTCGGATGAAAGCGCGGAAGGCAACAGCTCCGACTGAGCGCCACTGCGAGAGAATTAGCGGGAAAGCGAGTTGTCGTTCGCAGGCCCAATCGCCGCGTAGCCTGCTTGCGACAGATGCACATTCGACCCGACCAGCAAAATCCACTCCTGATTGCTGGCGTGAATTAACGCGGCCTCCACTTGGTCCAAGCTGAGCCCCTTGTCGATTCCATAGTCCATGATGGTATCGACCGGCACGCTGTCAGTGACTTTCTTGGCGCGCATGGCCATGAAGTCCAGGACAAGGCGGTTATGGGTGTTGGGGCTCACGGCAGCTCCGGTCGGTAGGACAGAGCAATCATCGCACGATTCCCGCCAATAGTGAAAGCAGGAAGGAAAGGCGGTGAGCGGCGCCGATGCCGTACCGGTAGTTTCGCGAGCCGCGACGAGGCGCCCACCGAAACAGTTGATATCGCGCGAAAGCCTGCTATGTTCCCTTTTTGTTTCGGCGCGAAAGCCGATCTCGTCGCGATCGCTGAGCCGCTATGAATGACCTGAGCTTATCCCCAGTCCGAAAAATCGTCCACGTCGACATGGATGCATTTTATGCGTCGGTCGAGCAGCGCGATAACCCGGAATTGCGCGGCAAACCGATCGCCGTCGGTGGATCTGCGGCCCGCGGCGTGGTGGCCGCAGCGAGCTACGAGGCACGCGCCTTCGGCGTCCATTCGGCGATGCCATCGGTGACAGCCAAGCGCAAATGCCTGGACCTGATCTTCGTGCCGCCCCGCTTCGATGTCTACAAGGCAGTGTCCCAGCAGATCCGCGAGATCTTCGCCGAATACACACCGCTGATCGAGCCGCTGTCGCTCGACGAGGCCTATCTCGATGTCACCGAAAATCTCAAGGGCATGGACATCGCCACCGAGATCGCGCTGGAGATCCGCGCAAAGATCAAGCAAGTCACCGGCCTCAACGCCTCGGCCGGGATTTCTTATAACAAGTTCCTCGCCAAGATGGCGAGCGACCTGAACAAGCCGAACGGCCAGGCTGTCATCACGCCGAGGAACGGACTGGCCTTCGTCGAGGCTCTGCCCGTCAAGAAATTCCATGGTGTCGGCCCGGCAACGGCCGAAAAGATGCATCGGCTCGGGATCGACACCGGCGCCGACCTCAAGGAAAAGACGCTTGAATTTCTGGTCGAACATTTTGGGAAGTCGGGACCCTATTTCTATGGCATCGCCCGCGGCATCGATGAGCGCCGCGTCAAGCCGGACCGCGTGCGCAAATCCGTTGGCGCCGAGGATACGTTTTCCCAGGACCTCCATAGCTACGAGCCAGCCCGCGAAGGGCTTCAGCCGCTGATCGAAAAGGTTTGGGCTTATTGCGAGGCCAATGCGATCGGCGCCAAGACGGTGACGCTCAAAGTCAAATACGCCGACTTCAACCAGATCACCCGCAGCAAGACGGTTCCCGCAGCGCTGCCGGGGATCACCGATCTCGAGGATATCGTCGACTTTCTGCTCGCGCCGATCTTTCCGCTGCGAAAAGGCATACGGCTGCTCGGCGTATCCCTGTCCTCGCTGGAACGGCGGGCCTCTGGGACGGAGCCGCAGTTGCGACTAGCGCTTTAGACCGCGAGCATCGCTTTCCAGGCACGGGCATCCAAGCAGGCAATGTATCCCTCGTACATGATCGTCGCTGCCCGTTCGTGGGATGAAGCGTCATGTTAAGGCCTCCGATTCTTCACCACCAGGAGTGAAGTGCGCGAGGTGCCGGACAGGAGGAAGTCATGACCCGCTACCGGTACGCCCCGAAGGTAGCGATGACTAAGCGGCTGTGCAATTGCTCGCCTTGAAGGGATGCGAACCACCGACCCCGCCATTCCACAATCGTGCAGTCGATGGGACAAGGAATTCGCGCGCCTGCGGCAAAATATCTCACTGCTAGATTTGGCACATCCGACGGCCGACGTATTGGAGTGGAGATCAGGCGTAGATTTTATCACCAAATGGTGCTATCCATAACACCATAATCAGGAAGCCAAACGATGCGATCGACCATCAATCTCGACGACACCCTCATGGAAAGGGCTAGATTTCTGACGGGCACGAAAGAAACCGCCACTCTGGTCCGCCAAGCGTTGGAGACGCTTGTTCGTGTGGAGTCGGGAAAACGCCTGATCGCGCTCGGCGGAACTATGCCGGATGCGGAGGCAGCCCCACGCCGCCGGAGCGCACCTGCCAAGTGATACTTGCCGACACTTCCATCTGGATCGATCATTTCCGGCATGCCGATTCAGAGCTGCGTAGGATTATTGAGGACGACCGTCTCTTATGCCATCCATCCGTAATCGGAGAGCTCGCACTTGGCAGCCTTCGGGATCGCAGTAGCGTGATAGCTTTCCTGGCGGCCCAGCGCGAAGCGTTCGTCGCTACGCACGACGAAGTTATGAGGATGATTGATCGCCACGCCATTTTTAGTATGGGCATTGGCTACACAGATGCCCACTTGATGGCCTCAGTCCTCCTCGATCAACGAGCGGTCTTATGGACCAGGGATAAGCGTCTGCGGGCAGCGGCCGAAAAGGCGGGGGCTTCACTGCACACCCCTGCCAACGCGCGAAACTAAATGCTGTATCGAAGCACCCACGCTGGTCGTCAGCCGCCTGAGCCCAGAGTTCCGATCGATACATTATGCGATCTTCTTCTCCAGAACGGCAACAAGCCGGACGCCTCGAAAACCCCCGCCGTGCGAGACCGTTGACCCACTATTTCAGTGCCAGTGGCGTGAAAGGTATTTATGGATTGGACCTTAGTCCAACAGGGCTGGTCGCGTTCGCTTACTTCACAATGCGATAGGCGATATGCCGAGCGGGTGGCGTGTCGAGCATGCTGGTGGGCTCAAGCTTGATCTGATTGGGCAGCGTGTCGAACAGGCGAGTCCCAGCACCAAAGAGCACCGGCACGATATGCAACTCGATCTCGTCGACAAACCCGCCGGCCAGTGCTTGGCGAAAGACGTCGGCTCCGCCCATGAGGCTCACATCCTTGCCTCTGGCCGCCGACTTCGCCTGCTTCACCGCGTCGGGAATTGTCCCAGCCGCGTGATAGATTCCAGCGCTGTGCGAGGCGAGTAACGGCCGGCGGGTGACGACGAAAAGCGGCAGCTTTAACGGCCCCGTCGGCCCGTTCTCATCCCAGTATGGGATCGAGTCGTCATAGCATTTGCGCCCGCAGATCACGCTGCCAACATTGCTGGTGAGGCGCTGCACATATGTATCGCCCTCTGCACCGCTGCTGAAGAACCATTCATGAAGAAATTCGCCGTTCTTGCCGAGTGGTTCCTCCCTGGTCTGGTTTCCTGCGGTAATGAAGCCGTCGAGCGACATGCTGATATTGAAAGCGACCTTGGTCATTTGCGTTCTCCGTGACCGATCGGTTAAGGTTACGCCTTCATGACGAATGGGTGTCGGTCAACTCTACATCTGGGCCACGAAATAGCTCGTCGCGGGCGGCGATCAGCGTGCCGAGGATATCTTCTCACAAGACCTCCCTGCCTTTGAACCGGCCCTTGAAGGGCCTCAGCCGCTGATCGAAAAGGTGTGAGCTTATTGCGAGGTCAATGGGATCGGCGCCAGACGGTGACGCTCAAGATCAAACGCCGACTTCCACCATATCACCCGCGGCAAGACGGTTGCGGCACCTCTGAGGATGATCGCCGATCTTGAGGACACCGTCAGCCTGCTGACGCCGAACTTTCCGCCGCGAAAAGGCATACGGCTGCTCGGCGTCGCCCTGTCCTCGCTGGAACGGCGGGCCTCTGGGACGGAGCCGCAGTTGCGACTAGCGCTTTAGACCGCAAGCATCGGCTGGGCGGGAGCGTAGTGGTGCTTGACGCGGAATGTACCCGCCGGCAGCGGCCGCAGGATTTCGTCTTCGGGGAGAAGACCGTCGAGCCAGGCCATGCATTGGTCGCGTGTCAGCACCGCCATCTGTCGGTCGTGAAATGGCGCAATATCGGCATTCGCCTCGATCGTCAGTATGGCATAGGCCTCCGGCCAACCATCGGTCGCCTGCCGCCAGATGCCGGCGAAATAAAACCAGTCGCCATTGGCGAGCGAGAAGCTGAAGTTCTTGTGGCGAAACTCAGATGCCGGCACCAGGCAGCGGAGCGTCGGAAACACTCGCCCTTCCGATCGGACCACGTTCACCGCACGTGGACCGCCGTTGCGGGGGCGCAGCCCCCAGGGCAGCTCCACCATCTCCACATCGCCATCATGGCGTCTTATGATGACGCGGCGCTCGTCGAGCGGGGCGTCGGACTGGAAAACCTTCGCGCTCATCATATATAGAACATATCAGGAACACGCTTTCGAAGCAACCAGCCTGAAATGGAGGACGCATGTGCAATGATTATCGGCTGATGGTGGATGCTGCCTCGATCGCCAAGGACTTCGCTGACCTGAAGATCAAGATCCGCTTCGGTGAAGGCATTCCGAACCTCGAAGCAAGGGAGGACATCAAGATCACCGATATCGGTCCCATCGTCAGAGCGATCGACGGCGCACAAGACGCCGAGCTCGTACAGCGGCGCTGGAGCTGGCCCGGGCCGAACAAGCGGCCGGTGTATAATTTCAGGTCGGAAGGCCGGGAGTTCACGTCCAATCGCTGCCTGATCGTCGCCGACGGTTTTTACGAGTTCACCAATCCCACGGAACCGAAAAAGAAGCGCAAGGACAAGTGGCTATTCACCAAGAAGGACGAGCCGATCTTCTGCATCGCCGGCATCTGGCGTGAAACGCCGGAGATGGGCCACGCCTTCACCATGCTGACGATGGAGCCGGGACCGGACATCGCACCCTATCACGATCGGCAGATCGTCATCCTGGAGCGGAATGCATGGGCCGAATGGCTCGATCCAACCGTCTCAGCCAAGTCCCTGATCAAGCCGCTTTCAGCGGGGACGTTGACGGTGGAACAGGTCGGTTGAATCCCGATACCGTCCGAAGAGAGCGGCGATTGGATGATCATGCACGGCTGCAGAAGCGGAAGGGCTCTTTCGCAACACTAGAACCCTGCATGGCTCCGAGCGATGGAATCACGTTCTTGCATGATGCTAGCTCAGGCCGGATGTTCAGCGATCCAGAACGTCTCGCACGCGGGCGGCAAGATCTTCGAAGGAGAACGGCTTGGGGAGCAAATGCACACCTTTGTCGAGACGACCGTGATGCACGATAGCGTTTCGGGAATACCCTGTTGTGAATAGAGCCTTCAATTCCGGGAAGCTCTCGCGCGCCTTGGAAACAACTTCCGCGCCGCTCATGCCGCCCGGCAAGACGACGTCCGAAAAGATCAGATCGACCCTGCCATTGCTGAACAAGGCTTGTAGCGCCGCAGGACCGTCCTTGGCTTCCAACACATGGTACCCAAGCTCTCGCAGCGACTCCACCGAATAGGCGCGAACATCTGGATCGTCCTCAACGACGAGCACGACCTCGCCGGCGGCGGCCTCCGGGATCGCCACGTTATCCATCGCCTCCTCGTCAGCCCCGTCGACGGACAATCGCGGCAGATACATCTTGACCGTGGTGCCCTCCCCCACCTCCGAGTAAATCTTCACATGGCCGTTCGACTGCTTCACAAAGCCGTAGACTTGGCTCAGACCCAAGCCGGTACCCTTGCCCTGGTCTTTGGTGGTGAAAAACGGCTCGAACACGTGTGAGAGCGTTTCGGCGTCCATGCCCATGCCGGTATCAGAAACGCTGATGGCCGTGTACTGTCCCGGCAGCACTTCGGCATGCGCCGAAGCATAGGCTTCGTCGAGATGCGCGTTGAAAGTTTCGATCGTGAGCTTGCCGCCGTCAGGCATCGCGTCGCGGGCGTTGATGGCGAGGTTGAGGAGCGCGCTTTCCAACTCGTTGGGGTCGGCTTCGGTCTTCCAAAGACCGCCCGCAAGCACGATCTCTATCTGGAAAATTTCTCCGAGCGTCCGATGCAGGAGTTCCGACATGCCGCGAATGAGGCCGTTCGCATCCACCGGCTTTGGGTCGAGCGGTTGCCTGCGAGCGAAAGCCAGCAGCCTTTGCGTGAGAGCAGCTGCCCGTCTTGCGCCATTCATCGCCTGGCCGGCGGCGCGCTTCAGCCGCCCTGACTCCTCCGGTAGGTTTCGAAGCAACGTGTCGAGATTGCCGACGATTATCTGGAGCAAATTGTTGAAGTCGTGCGCGACACCGCCGGTCAGTTGGCCGACCGCCTCCATCTTCTGCGCCTGCCGCAAAGCCTCGGCGTTTCGCGTCAGTTCCTCCGTCTTCTGTTTCACCAAGTCTTCGAGATTAATATTGAGATCCTTGAGCGCCGCTTCCGCGCGCCGTCGCTCCAGCAACTCGCGCTGGCCAGCCTCGAACAGGCGCGTATTATCCATTGCGATCGCCGCTTCACCTGCAAGACCGGCAAGCCCGCTCTCAGAGGCCTCGTCGAATACGCCAGCTTCCGAGTGGCCGAAGAACAGCCCGCCGATCACCTCGCCCGTTCGCGAAACCACGGGAACCGCGAGATAACTGCGAACCGGAAGATGGCCATCCGGCATGCCATGGTATGGTGCGTTTTTGCCGTATCGGCTGTCCTTTGTGATATCCTCGGAGCGGACGATGCCTTCGCCGAGGAAGGTCGCAGCGAAAACCTCCGTGTTTCGGGGCATCGGGAATTTCGAGAACGCTTCCCGAGAAACGCCGGACAGCGTGTAGAGCATGTAGCTCTCGCCCGCAGAATTGACGACGTTGTAGAAAAATGCACCGAACTGGGCGCCGGTGAGTTCGACGCCGGCGTCAGTCACCAACTGGACGACCTTCTCCAGATCGTTTTCCCGTGCGAGGGCGGCACCGGCTCGGTTCAGGATTTCGAGGGCACGTGTCCGTTCCCTGAGCGCGATCTCCGTTTGCCGCTGCTCGGTACGATCGCGCAGGATCTTGACGAAGCCGACCAGTGTCTTTTTGTCGTCGAGGATCGGCGTCGTCTCACCAACGGCCCAAATTCGACCGCCGTCTTGTTTCAGCCGCCATCCCTCGCCGCTGCCCTTGCCCTTCGAGCGGGCATCGGAGATCTCGGCAGCGAGAACGGCCGATCCTCCGTCTTCCGGTGGGAAAATGCCGATCAGAGTCTTCCCGAGCATTTCATCCTGGGACCAGCCGAGGAGCCTTTCCGCGCCTTTGCTCCATCCTGCGACGATACCCCCCGGGTCGAGCATGATGATGCCAGTATCAACTGCGCTATCGAGGATCTGTTGGAGACGTTCGGCCGGAAAATAGGTAGCGGCATTCATATTGATCGCCCGGTCGTTGAGATTCATTGAGGTAGGTATTGCGAACTTAGCATAATCGCGGCGTGCCGGAAGAGCACCCATTAGAGGCTCCGACTTGTCTCCTGAAGCGGATCGCAGGTTTCGTGGAAGCTCCTGAGACAGACGGTGTGAAGCGCGGGCCAATGGGGGCGCGCCGATAGCCATGCTCAACCGCAACAAGATCGTGTGAGCGCCGACCTTGTGCAAGGCGGGGTCCTCATGAGCGCGATTGTCGGCCGGTACCGCCCGGATACTCCTAACGACCCTCATGGCGCCTTCCGAACGGTAATCACCGGAATATCGACTTATTCCAGCCGGTCCGATAGCGGACGTGTCGCGGCATCGTTGGCC
Source organism: Rhizobium leguminosarum bv. trifolii WSM2297 (assembly GCF_000271845.1). The sequence goes on from NZ_JH719393.1 coordinate 2,056,631, forward strand.
GATCCGCCCTTCACAAAAAGCCGAGGTACGTCAGGCAATCGTTTCTCCTGTTCGGAGCTCGCCTAGCGCCTCCGAAGGCATTTCCAAGAATAAGATAATATATGTGAGCTATTTCGTGTATGCTAAGCGATCGTCACCATTCCGAATAGGTAGGCCGTGACGACTGAGGGTTTATGTGTGCTCCCGCCTGCAGAACAGGAGCGCGCATGTTCGCCCCTCATCATTCAATCAAGAACAACCTTCTTCGACAGCTTGCGCCGCAAGCCCTAGCGGTTATCGGGGTTGATCTTTTTCCGGTCGATCTGCCGAAGGACTTCATCATCGCAGCCGCGGGTGGTCGTATCGAGCATGTTTATTTTCCAGATTCCGGCCTTGGCTCGGTCATCGTCATTTCACCGGATGGCAACAGGGCGGAAGGCGGAATGTTCGGCCGCGACGGCTTTTCGCCGGTGCAAGCCGCCGTTGGCTCTGACACCAGTCCCCATGAAGTCATCATGCAAGCCGCGGGCAGCGGTCATCGCATTGCGCTTGCCGCCTTTCTGAGAGCGCTGGAGGAGAGCCCGCCTTTCGCGCATCTGCTTGCCTGCTATTCGCAGGCGCTGGCAATCCAGGTGACGTTTACCGCACTGTCAAACGCGACCCATAACATCGAGGAGCGCCTGGCCCGTTGGCTATTGATGTGCCATGACAGAATGGATGGTAACCAACTGGTCCTCACCCATGACTACATTGCTATCATGCTGGCAGTCCGCCGTCCGAGCGTGACGACAGCATTGCACATTCTGGAAGGCAATCATTTCATCCGCAGCGAGAGGGGCCGCATCATCATCAGAGACAGGCCCGCGATGGAAGACTTCGCGCATGACGCCTATGGGAAGCCGGAGGAGGAATACCGCAGGCTTCTCAGGCAATCGCCTGAAGAACGAACAGACATTGTGACGTTGGCGGGCTGACGGCGTTCGCTATGTCCGTAACTGGCCTGGAACTGCTTGTGGAGAGGCTGGTTTGAAGGCGATGACGACGTTTTTCCATCTGAGTAACGCCGCCTCGAAGGACGTGCCGACGCAGGCCGAACGGCAAATTCGCGGCCTGGAAAGCGGCAGTTTGGCAGAAGTCTAATGCTCGTCAGGCGAATACCAAAAGGGCGATCATTGCCACTGCCGAGGTAATACCAGCCCCAGTCAGGCCCGTCGTCACATACCCGGAAACTCTACCGGTCTCACCGCGCCTTATCTGTTCGTTGGTGCCAAGAACAGCCGCCAGACCGGCGGCAATCCAGCATGTGAGTGTCAACGTCCCCAGAAGGATCGCCCAGTGCGATGCGTCGATAGAAAGCATCATCATGCGAACACCTTCACGGCGAGTGCTGCCTCCACGAACGTGCTACGGGCCAGCTCGGCGCTTTGACGGCGAGCGATGGCCTCGACACATCTGCGCTTCGCGATGCCGAACTCACGATGATTGGTCGACGGCCAGCGATGGAGAAGCGCCGCGAGCGCGGCGTTTGGTCCGTCGATGCGCTCGCGCATGCCATCGCCGATCCGAATGTACACCGGGGTCTTCCAAGTGACGCGGAAGTCGGCATCAATAATTTTTTCCATAAGAAACCTCCTTATCACGGTTTTGTCGACAACCTTCTTCGGACTGGCGAGTTCCCATGCCGCGCCTCTTGGTGCGCAATCGGACCGAAAGTTAGGGAACATCGGTGAAGGTCGCGATCGTTGATCTCAGGCGAAGAATTCCTCGGATCTCCGGCAGTGGGTTGTCTGGACCGACTGCCGCCAAAATTGAAGTGGTCATGCCCTCTGCCAAATATCCTGTCGTGCAACGTCATTCCGACCAGCATGGCTAAATCCGAAGCTTCTCGAATTTCCCAAAACATTGGATCATGCCACCTATGTCAGCTGAAGCTTGCGCTGGTTTCCCTGTCACGAAAGACCTGAGCAGCAGAGTAGCTTCAACGAATTGCCAGACGGAACCCAGCAGCTTATGGACTGCTTATGGAAATGGACGCTTCGAACACCCACCATACGCCGGACACGGACGCATTGATGGATACAATGCGCAATCTGACTAGGAACGAGGGTGTCACTCTAACGCCATTGCCTAAGGTTTGATGAAAATAAGCCAGTCGTTGCCCTATCATCGGGGACGGAATGCCGGCATGACACTGGCGGTGGCAGCCTCTGGAAAAAAAACGGTCTTAAATGGCCGTCTCGTCAACGATAGACGCCGCTTTCTGGTGCTGCATGGGGAGCGACCTTATGATGCTGTCGTTGAAGCCTCAGGCGACAACCCTTACATCGCGCTCAAGCTGCAGCTGCCGTTGCTTCTGGTGGCAAAGACGCTGATTGAACTGGCTGACACTCCATATCCGGTGCTGAATACCGCTCGGACATCCGAACTTCCAGCATATTGCGATGAGCTGACCGAGGATCTCGCAGGGCCGCTGCTACGACTGTTGCGCGCTTTTGACGACCCCGCTGATTGTCGGATGTTGGCGCCCTATTTGCTATCGATTGTTGCGATCGGATGCGGCCGGTATGCTCAGAGCGTCGGTGACACGCGAGGATACGAAGCTCGTGGCGGCTATGCGCTTTATCGAGGCCAACGCCGCGCAGCCTTCTGGTCGCGGATATCGCATCGGAAGTAGCAATGAGCCCATCCCATTTTGCGCATCGCTTCCAGGCCTGCTTCGGTCTGTCGCCGATGCGCTATCGAAAACAGGTACGACTTGAAAAAGCGCGACTGCTCCTCCTGAATTCCGAGGTAACCATTTCCATAGCGGCTGCAGACGCAGGCTATGCGAGTGACGCTCAATTTACACGGGATTTCAAGAACCTCTTCGGCTTATCCCCAGGGGCCTACGCACGAAACATGCAATCGCATTTCCGGGGCCCGATAGGAGCAGACAATGCTGCAATTCGCAGGATCGGGTAGGCTTTCCGCAGAATTGGGTCTGTGCCGTAGGCCCAATCGATTTTACCAGTGCAATCAGTTTCCTTCTGATGACACCGGAGCAAAAATGTCCATCAAAATCCTCGTACAGTTCAAAGCCCTCGCCGAAAAGCAAGTTGCCTTCCATGCAATCATGGAATCCGTCAAGACCGACTTGCCGAAGGCTCCCGGTTGCCTGAGCGCTACTGTCATGCAGGCCGCTGGTAATCCCTGCCAGTATGCTCTGGTCGAAACCTGGGACAGCGAAGCCAGGCACAAAGCCCATGTTCAGGGCCTCCTTTCGAATGGCGCGTGGGCGAAAATTGAAAGCCACTTGGATGGACAGCCGATCTCCGCCTATTTCCGTGAAATATCTTGACCGCCCAGTACTCAAATCCCTTTCTTTCCACGACTATGAACACACTCGATGGTGTGATCCGCGTTGAGACTTTCTTCCGACGCTGACTTTTCGGTGGCGCCTTGGCGGTTTTTGAAAACACGACTACCCCAGCCGCTCCCATAGAAAGCCCGCTGGGTCCGCTTGAGCAACTGGTTAGAGGGTTCAACAGCAAGCCTGTCGCGGCTGCCAAAACCGAGGTATAAGAAATTCGGTAGCCTTATCGCCTGCGAGAGCAATGCCTCTTATTGATCGAAAGAGACAGGAGCGAATGAAATGGATGTCGTTTTCTCACCAGTACTGACGGTTTGCGGCATCGAAGAACTATCGGGCCAGAGCACCCGAAGCGTCACCCATGTCCTGTCGCTGATTGATCCGGAGCATCCGGAGTTGGATGCATTCCAGACCTACGGCAAACACCACCGCACCACGCTACGCTTCCACGACATCATCGCGGCAGCAGCGGGGCGGGTGATGCCCCGCCCAGACCATGTGGAAGAGATCCTTCGTTTCGGAATGGATCTTCAGTCAAGGCATGACACAATTGAGTCAAGCCATCTACTCGTCCATTGCCATATGGGCGTGTCGCGCTCGACGGCGGCCATGCTGACCTTGATGGCACAGGCGAACCCAGATGAGTCTGCAGAGGACCTGTTCGGCCGTTTGATTGTGATCCGCCCGCAGGCGTGGCCGAATTCGCAGATGATCCGCTTCGCCGACGAGCAACTTGGGCGGAAAGGCGACCTTACAGCCGCGCTCGGCCGCCATTATGGCCGGCAGATCAAAAGTCGACCGCAGTTCACCGAGTGGATGACAACACTAGGTCGCCATGCCGAGCTGCAAATGGCCATTCTGAACTGACCACAGTTCGCTGGGCAGCAAGCTGGTAGACGATTGTGGCGAACCTAACGAACCTTGTCGCAGCAAAGTCCGTCTAGCTCCGTCACCTGTTTGAATACGAGCTGACGTTCGCTGGACCGGTCTCGCTTCGACGGTCGAGGACAAGGCTTGCCGTCAACGACGGTCCCTGGACATCGCTTCCTCGCAGGTGGCGACGGATGCGCGCATCTGCAGGAAGGTTCCCGGGTCAAGCTCGGTCGTAGGTGAACGATGTCAGCAGCGTGGTCACGAAATTGCTTGCTCGTTCCTTTACAAGCACCTCAGTCCACTCATCGGTTCCTCGAAGTCTCAAATCGGTATAGATGCTATCGACGGCAGCCTCTTCGATGCGTTTGATTTGTGCTTTGAAGTTTGCCTCGCCGCCGGCATGGTACATGTCACGGATGACCATGCGCAGGATTTCCTGGATTGCGATTTGCCACGACGTGTTGATCGCCTGGAGTTCGTTCGTATCCTGTGCCATGCGGGCTCCTTTAGTTTGTTTAGGTCCCAGCATGACGTCGTCATGCTGTCGGGTCGGGGCGTACGGGCAAAAGCTAGACTTGTCTTGCCTTGCGGTTGGCGTACCGCCGGTCGCGTTCGGCCTTTCGCATCGCCTCACCTTCGATCCCCGCGCTGTCCGCGCGTTTTCGGCGCTCTCCCGCGCTTGGGGTCTCGATACTCTTTTGCTCCTCGAGCTTCGCGCGCTCGCGTTCAAGACATCGCTCTACCTGAGCCGGACAATGATAGCGCGTTCGACTTGTCGCGCCATTTTAGCAGGTTTTACCGCAGTCTTTGGCGCACGGTCGATATTCAGGAGAACAAGCGGCGTCGGCGGATGGGGCGCGGCGGTCGGAAACTTCGTTGTTTCTGGCGCTCCTCGCTCCTATCCAGCTAATGAGGGCAAGATCAGCGCGCTTTGGCGCGTTTGGCGATGAGGTTGGATGTCGCCGAAATGCGGTCAGCCAGCTCTTTGGCAAGACGTGCCTCACGCAGCCTTAGGGTCTTGGCGTCTCGGGCCTGAGCCACGGATTCGAGCTCTTCCACCGCGTTATTCTTGGCAAAGAACTGAGTCTGAACGGTGCCGAAGGCGATCTCCGCCTGCTGGCGGGATTTGCTGTGTGCTTGTGTCATTGGAACCTTCATTAGTTCGGCTAGCAACCGAAACGAAAAAGGCCAGGCAAAACGCCTGGCCTTGATGAAATAGCTTCCGGCAGTGCCAGTACATCCGTGGTCAAAGGGAAGCAGATATCGCTTAAGCGGACTGCAGATTGCAGGCCGACATTTTGCCCGACTTGTTGTCGCGCTCGAGCTCGAACCCGATCTTCTGGCCTTCGACGAGCTCGCGCATTCCGGCGCGCTCAACGGCAGAGATGTGAACGAAAGCGTCGGCGCCGCCATTATCAGGCTGAATGAAGCCGAAGCCCTTGGTGGAATTAAACCATTTAACTGTGCCAGTGGTCATGATGAACCCTTTCAAAGCATAGAGTGAAGAACCGCGAAGCCAATGCTGCGCAGATGGAAACCGACTATTTTTGAAAGGGAAGTTCGTTTAAGCGCGGTGCCAATGGCGCGGTAGACAAAGCTCGGCAAGCAAAAGATCGATGATGCATCAATAATGAACTGAGACTGCTGTGTCAACGATTAGTTTTCGTCAGGCGGCACCTTCAATCTCAGATTGCATCGGCCATTCGCCGGTCATGCCAATCCATCTAACTTGCGATGTTCGTCCAGCTCATGCGTGAACAGGAAATTGTTCTCTTCCATCCACTCTCTGATGATGTATCTCATCATGTCCTCTCGTGTCAGCCCCAGCTCGCTGGCCAAGTCCAATAAGACTTCATCAACATCGTCGTCCATAGAAACCGTCGTAGCGTTGCGCAGCCGGAGTGCGGTTCGCCGAAGCAGGATCTGCAGATCTGGACGCGGGATGTCCGCGATCCGGTCAGCGGCATCCTGGAGAAGCGTGGCGGCGTTGGACGATGTCATCATTATAACCGCTTCCGTGCGTGCTCACCATTTGCATACCCCGAAGGTTGTCGTCTGCCTCTTATGGCAGCGGAATCTGTTGGAGATGAACTTCGCGAGAAGTAGCTTTGACAAGTGTTCAGGTGCCGGCAGCCAACTTGACCGCAACCGAAGAACGGATCCCTTGAATCCGTTTGCGATTTTTTTCAAACTCCGCGGATGATTTCGAGGGCAGCGGTGTTTTTCCAAAGTGCCGGCTGAGTTCGAGAGAAAGGGCGGCGGGCGAGGTCATGCCGTCGTGATAAAGCTTAAACAGCAGTCTGACGGCGATGTTGTAATATTTGGGGTCTGCGAGGATAGATGTGGAATCGTATCCGGCGTCGTCGAGGACACCTTGTAATACAGCCAGGTCGGACGTCCGCACAGAGATGTTGAGATTGGAAGACATTCTGTCCTCCTTCAATTTGGGGCGAAGGCAAGGCATCTAACCGACCTCCCTGCAGTAGCGCCCTGAAAACAGCTACTGAAGACTAACCGTGCGCCTAATTAATGCGGGTGGCAAACTAAATATTCCAATATGAGCAGGAAGCGGTCATCTTGTGCATTGGAATGACTCGGATCTCAAAATTCATAGAAGCTTTCGCCTTATGGTATCTGAACTCCGTTGCCGGCTCGCCATCACCGAACCCAACGATCCGGCTATCGCGCTCCCTGCGCTGAAAGAATCTTCGGCATTTGCTCGCTCAATCGCCTCGCTCATCATCTCTCTTGATCGCAGTGGCGTCCACGGCTCGCGTTGCACCCCCTTCGTTTTCCCAGGATGCCAAAGCCTTGGGATCTGCGCCCAGTTTCCGGCGTCTTGAAGAGGGATAGGCGGGCGCCGGGATCGTCGCCTCCTTGATGCGGCGTATCATCATCACTTCTTCATGATGGATGCCACATTCTGACGCAACGAGATCTGACGTCGCGTAGTCCGCCCGCTTGAGCATGGACCGCAGCCGCCAATGCTCGCCGCTTTTCGCAGCAATTCCCGCCCTGATAATTACTACCATAACCACCCTCTCAAAATGAGACTAATGATGACGGCGAAGCTCACCAGGATGGAGGCCCGGAATAAGAAGTCGCCATAAGCCGCGATTCGGAAAGAGTGTTTGAAGGCGGAAGACATCTTGTCCTCCTTTGATTGGGGCGAAGGGCGCCACCCCTTGATCGGCAGCGCCCGTTTCATCGGCTGCCGGTTTGTAAACATGCGCGCTTATTGCGCTTTATCCAAGGAAAAAGCGACGGAACGCTATGCGCGGCGCCATATAATTTTCAGTCCTGCCGTTCGGTCGCGGGCGAGAGGCGTGGGCTCTGTGTGTTGGCTCGTTCAGCGACACCAACCCGGCGGTCGTGACAGTACGGAGACGGCGAAAGGAATCCTACTATCGCCGCCTGTGTGATATAGTCTCTCATGACCTATTCCCCAAAAGACCTGGAAGTCGCGCGCCGGCAAGTCATTGTTGACCGGCAAATGATTTGCGCGCAGCAGAGCCTGATCGACGGGATGTTGACGCGAGGCGAGCCCGCCAGGCTGGCGCTCGAGAGAGCTGGTCGCCTTGACAGAGGATTGCGCAACCATTGCTTCCATCAGGATCTGATTGTGGCTTCGATCCGATTGGAGCGCTGAGCCGGCCGGCGCGCGCTGGCCCCGTCGGTGGGTGTCAGCCCTTTTCACTCCCCCGCTTTTTGTCTGCCTGCCCGCCACGCCCCTCCGCTTCCCGGGTGGCGATCTTCCTACTGTAATCGGTTCGCGCCTGCTCGAGTTCTCCCATTGTAGGAAGATCCTGGACAGCCAGCCCCTTGTCATCGGCTTCGATGCGTCGGCGCTTGCTGGACCGATGCCGCGGCTTCGTTGATTCACGAAGCTGGTCGGCTGCACGCACTTGCCCGGGTGGCACGGCGAGGTCGGCGCGCGCGGCGACGGCATCCGCGATCAATTCCCTGGCGGAGGGATTGCCATCCGGGCGCTCGCCGTTGGCGCTGAAGTCGTGGCGGTCACTGGCGGTAAAGGGCTTGGCGTTGTTATGTCTCGACATCTGCATGCGTCCTTTGTTCATTGTGAAGTCGCGAGGCTACCGTTCGCCGGCCAAGGCGCTTTCCCGGCAGGCCTCCTAATCGTCGAGCAGGTGGGGGTCGTCGGCGTGTATTTTCCTGGTTAGATCAGATTTGTAGAATTGCGAGTCGTACATTGAAGAATAACGCAATAAGAAGGCTGAGATGGTCTCTCTTATTCAATTAGTTTAATTCGATATATTTTCCAGCGTTATAGAATACGTAGGTTCGGCAATCGGCTCCCGGAACACCCTTTTCCAATTTGTGACGCATTTGGGGCATAACAATATCTCTCGTCGTTTGGCCCCGTGGCTCTCGTCCGTGTCAGAGACTTAAAGACCGTCATCGCTCCGAATTCCGATAGCCATGCCGATCCCCGTTGGAAGCATTCACCGGGTCTTGGCTAACAGCCTTCAACAGGAGCCTATCACCATGTCCACGGACATATCATCCACACGCACGACGAACACCATTGTCCACTTCTCCGTCCCTTTCGCGCTGCCCGATCTTGTTGGTGAGATTCATCCGGCGGGCGATTACAAGATCGAGCAGGATGAAGAGCCGATCGAAGGCCTGTCCTGGCTTGCCTACCGCCGTATCGCAACCTACATCCACCTGCCGTCGATAGAGCAAGGGAACCGTTTGCGCAGGATCGTCCGAATCGAGCCGACGGCGCTCGCTGATCTCCTGGCAGCGACTGATGCGACGCAGAAGTCTTCCCGATGAACATCGTCCGATAACTGTGAGTTAGGGCTTGAGCGGATCTATTACCTAGGCTCGGAGATGGCCTCCAAGGTACGATCGAGCCGCGATCTAGTGGTCTGGTCTGCGGCTGACAGGCGCTGCCGAGCCTCAGGAGGTTAAGGATGAAGCGGTGACTGCCAAAATACTTGAGATTGCGCTCGGCCGGCGAGCATCTCGCGAGTGTGCAACAAGCGCGGCAAAGCGGTCGCCTGAACAGACAGCTCGTGACCTCTATGCGATAACTAGTTGCGTTCCGGCGGGTTACACGTCCGCTGTCCTCGCGCAGCGATGCTAGTGTTCGCCAGCCCCATGGATAGCTTTGTTAACAGTACGTCCGGCCCAATCAATTGGCACTGGTTATATGCGCCTTTGCCGGGCGCCCCGTCGAGCGAGTTTGCTTCCAGCGCGACCAGCGCATGCTCTAGTCGCATCATCGCTCGGTGCAACAGGCAGATGACCGTTGGTCCTGGCTCAGTTTAGAGCACCCCCATAGTCGAAGGTGATCAGGATACCTTGCGACGAGGTATCGTAAACACTGTCGATCTTGATGCCTTGAGCCTGAAGTTCCAGCACGCGATTTTGAAATTCAAGGGATTTCAATTGCTGGCCGGCCTGCAGAATGGCGCCGTCAAATCTGATGTCGAGCCGCTCGCCTTCCGTATGGAATGCCCCGGCTCCGCCGTCTCTGATGAGCTCGACACCGTTTCTCGTGATCTTTATCGTTCCAATATGAAGTTCCCCCAGAGCGGCGTGCTTGCCGACGATGACATCGATGACGTCGTCCGCCAGAAGCGACAGCAAGGCGTTCTTTGCCTTTTGCTGTACTTCCCGACGCTCCGCGTTTGCCCGGTCGGACGCTTTTTGCAGTTCAACCTCTCTTTGAGCCCGAGCTTTTCTGACCGTCGCTGCAACACGCGCTCTCAAATTCACCGAGTTGTTTTGGGCTGGTTCGATGGGCAAGCTCGTGACAGGCGATTCAGCGGCGTATGAACCTTCGGAAATATGCTTCAAAAGTGGGCTATCCAATGCGGGGGATTTCATGATTGCTTGTCCTTGTCAGAGGAAATCTTGAATTCCGGAGCAGCAAACTGCGCCTCCGCAAGCACTGCCTCCTGCGTCCCTGAGGCACCCATTTTGAGAAAGAGCCGTTCGGCCTCCACGTCGCTCAATCGGTATTTCCTGGCGAACTCGTAGACGGACGCTCGCGGTCCGACCAAACATGGCTGCACGACTTCGAACTTGATCATAGCGAATTTTCCTCATGGTCTGAAACGGGTTGCGAAGGAAGTGCCGGCGCAGAGCGGCATGCGGACGCCGTCATTTAAGATCACGGCCTGTAAGCGGGCCGGGATCGGCAGCAACACGCTCTCACGTCGCGTGTTCCAGCATCCTCGATCAGCGAGCGCTCCAAATGACGTTTTTCTATTCGGAAACGGCTGTCCCGTTCCAACCAGACCAACTCGGTATCCGACCAGCGTGGTGACGAAACACGGGTTTCTGAAGTGGACGGGATAGCATGCTTGGGTTGGACTAGCTCACATAAAGGCAGGCCAGTCCAACGCCAAATATTGAACAACAGGCCTCAACGCGAGTCATAGCCAATCTACATCGATGACATCTCATCCAGCAGATTTTGTGACAGTTCGCTGATCGCCACCTCTGCTTCCTCCAGCGTCCAGCCGGCGCTTTCAGCGCGTTTTGCCAGACCCGCCAGCGCCGGCGCCAGATTGCCGCCGGCCGCCCGCGCGATATTGTCGGGAGTCAGCCCCTTGGCCAAATCGAAAAAGGCCGGTTCGAGAGCTTCCTGGCAGCCAATATCCCTGTCGGGATATGGTCCGGCCCGTTGAGGTCTATTCAATATCAACACATGGCCCTCATCTCACGCTGCGGTTCCTTCCAGGGCGAAGGGTAGGCCAGCATTGACCGGGATGGCGCGAGACCGGTCAACATTGATGACCGCTTGTTTGGCAAGATGCCGCTCAAGGACCTCAAGGATCTCGCCGTCGACCGTCTGATCGAATTTTCGGGCGAAGAGATTTGAGCTTGCTTTGAGGTCAGCCGCATCTGTGCGCTGATACGTCCGGGGACGCAGCTTGATGTCATCATCGGCAATCCAGTCGATCATCCGCAGATCATCACTGGTGATCTCGCTTTCGATCGCGCAATTCATCATCACCGTCTGAAAGAACCCCTCGTCGGGGATCAGGGTGTTTTCGTAGAACGCCTTGTAGCGGTCGACGCTCCGGTCATGGCAGACGAACTCGCAGAAAGCCCTCGTGACGATCATCCACTGATTGCCGATATAGGGTGTGGCGGCAGTCAGAAACGGTCTTGAACGCGCGGTACGCTGAATGCTCTCCTCCAGTTCGACCACGTACTCGCTGACGCGATGCATCGTATCCGGGCGATGCTTATCCTGGTCCAGCACCTTGATGAATTCTCGATCGAGATTTGCATTGAGATAGGCCATGATTTGGGTTTGAGGCTTCAGTGGAAAATCTTGACCGCTGAGGTTGATGAAGTGGCTCCATTCACCCATTTCCAGCAGGCGTTCCATGCCACGCAGCTCCGCGTCCACCAGACTGTAGCCACCCCAAATGGCCTTTTCGCTTCTGATCATATCTGCGTTCGAATAGGGGCGTAGGAAGTCTCGGATTTCGCCTTCGAGATCGGTGCCTGAGTTCTTGTCGACATGCACGACATAGTGGTTCCGAGCGTTATAGATTGCCCTGAACAGGCGTTTGAATTGGTCGGGATAGCGGTGAACCAGGATCAAATAGCCAATCATGCGTTGGCTCCACCAGTTACAAGCATTTCAAGGCTTGGGGCGGTATACAACATCATCGCTTCGATCCTTTCAGAATCGCGCCGGGCGGCGAACAGCAAGGCTGATCGGCCGACATCTTCTTTGGTTCGGGAGTCTGGGCGAAAGCTCTGGAGGCGCGCGGCGACTCCAATCACAAATCCCAATGTCGTCTGATGGGGATGATGGGCTCCGATCGGTCGGAGCCCTGTGTCGCAAATTACTTGCGAACTTCCCGAAGGAAGATTGTTACATCATACCGCCCATACCACCCATGTCAGGCATACCGCCGCCGGCAGCATCTTTCTTGGGAAGCTCAGCAATCATGGCTTCCGTCGTCACCAGAAGGCCGGCAACCGAAGCCGCGTTCTGCAAGGCGGTGCGCACAACTTTTACCGGATCGACAATACCGAAGGCGATCATGTCGCCATATTCAGACGTCTGAGCATTGTAGCCGAAGTTGTCGGTATTGCTTTCCAGGATTTTGCCGACCACGATCGAACCTTCGTCACCGGCGTTTTCGGCAATCTGGCGAACCAGCGACTGAAGCGCTTTGCGGATGATCGCTATACCGGCGTTCTGGTCGTCGTTCTCGCCCTTGATATCGAGGACGATGGAAGCGCGCAGGAGAGCTGTGCCACCGCCTGGAACGATGCCTTCTTCGACAGCCGCGCGCGTGGCGTTGAGCGCGTCATCGATGCGATCCTTCTTTTCCTTGACTTCAATTTCCGTCGCGCCGCCAACGCGGATTACGGCAACCCCACCTGAAAGCTTGGCAAGGCGTTCCTGCAGCTTTTCCTTGTCGTAGTCCGAGGTGGTTTCCTCGATCTGGGCTTTGATCTGGGCTACGCGGCCTTCGATGTCGGCCTTCGTGCCGGCCCCATCAACGACGGTGGTATTTTCCTTGGTGATCGAGACCTTTTTGACACGGCCCAGCATTTCAAGCGTGACATTTTCGAGCTTGATACCGAGATCTTCGGAGATCACGGTACCGCCCGTCAGGATCGCGAGGTCTTCCAACATGGCTTTGCGGCGGTCGCCGAAGCCCGGAGCCTTGACGGCAGCGATCTTCAAGCCACCACGCAGTTTGTTGACGACGAGCGTTGCCAGGGCTTCGCCTTCCACATCTTCCGAGATTATCACCAGCGGCTTGCCAGTCTGCACGACGGCTTCGAGGATCGGCAGCATCGCCTGGAGATTGGAAAGCTTCTTTTCGTGCAGCAGCACGTACGCGTCTTCCAGCTCAGCCACCATCTTTTCGGCGTTGGTGACAAAATAAGGGCTCAGATATCCGCGGTCGAACTGCATGCCTTCGACGACTTCGAGCTCGGTTTCGGCGGTCTTGGCTTCCTCGACTGTAATCACACCCTCGTTGCCGACCTTCTGCATCGCATCGGCGATGTACTGGCCGATTTCCTTCTCGCCGTTGGCCGAGATCGTGCCGACCTGAGCGATTTCTTCCGAGGTGTTGATCTTCCTGGCCTTTGCAAGCAGGTCCTTGACCACGGCGGCGACAGCAAGATCGATGCCACGCTTCAGGTCCATAGGGTTCATGCCAGCTGCAACGGCCTTGCCGCCTTCGCGGACGATAGCCTGGGCAAGAACAGTCGCGGTCGTGGTGCCGTCACCAGCGACGTCGTTGGTCTTTGACGCCACTTCACGCACCATTTGGGCGCCCATATTCTCGAACTTGTCGTCCAGTTCGATTTCCTTTGCGACCGCCACTCCATCCTTGGTGATACGCGGCGCGCCATAGGATTTATCGATCACCACATTGCGGCCCTTAGGGCCAAGCGTGACCTTCACTGCATCGGCAAGTATATCGACGCCGCGCAGCAGCTTTTCGCGGGCATCACGGCCGAATTTGATTTGTTTGGCAGACATGGAAAACTCCCGGGCTGATGCCCAATGGTCGTCATAAAAGAGAAATAGCGATGTAGCAGACGATCAGGCGATAACGCCCATGACATCTGTTTCCTTCATGATCAGCAGGTCTTCGCCGTTGAACTTGATCTCGGTGCCGGACCATTTGCCGAACAGGATGCGATCGCCCGCTTTGACGTCGAGAGGCAGGATCTTGCCGCTCTCGTCACGTACACCGGCGCCAACGGCGACGATTTCGCCTTCCTGTGGCTTTTCCTTGGCGGTATCCGGAATGATGATGCCGCCCTTGGACTTGGCTTCAGCCTCGATGCGGCGCACGACGACACGGTCGTGCAACGGCCGAAAAATGGTCTTAATCATTTTGGAGTTCCTCAACGAGAACGCGGCCCAATGTCCGATCTCGATATGCCTTCTTAGCAGTCTTACGTCGAGAGTGCTAGCAATCATTCTAGTATTGATAGTGCCAAGATCGGCGTCTGGTGGACGAACTGGGAACCGGACCCCAACCGGCACCTCGTCAAGGATACGCCTATGTCTTGGTTTGAATGGCTGCAAACAGAGAGGAGCCTCGGAATCGATCAGATCCGGGCGCCACCCGTCGCATCAATCATCTGTCCCGTCGTCCAACGCGCATCGTACGATGCAAGGAAGGCGATGACGTCGGCGACATCCTCCGCCCGTCCGACACGTGAGAAGACCGAGAGTGCTTCGGCGCCAGCGCGCGCGTCTGGTGATGCCAGCCACTCGGCATTCATATCCGTCTCCGTCACACCCGGCAGCACGGCATTGACCGTAATCCCGCGAGCTGCAAATTCAGGTGCCAGCGCCAGTGTCAATGTCTCCAGCGCCCCCTTGGAGGCTGCGTAGGCCGGATGCGTCGGCGCGGCGATCCGCGTAAACCCAGTCGAGACATTGATGACGCGACCGTTGTCACGAATGTGGTCGGCCACTGCCTGGATCAAGAAGAACGGCGCCTTGTAGTTAATCGTCATCACCTCGTCGAAAGCGGCTTCGCTCGTCTGCTTCAATGACAGTGCGGGCGCGATGCCGGCATTGTTCACCAGAATGTCCAGACCGGACGAGCCCGTTTCGCTACGCGCAGCTTCGGTGAACTGCGCCCAGAGGCTCTCGGCCGCGTCCTTGCCCTGTCTGAGATCGGCCTTCACGGCGACGGCCTTGACGCCGAGCGCCTCGATGTCGCGTACGGTGGCATCGGCCGCATCCGCGTTGGCGGTGTAGTGCACGCCGATTAGCGCGGCACCCTCCTTCGCAAACGCAAGGGCGGCTGCCCGGCCGATACCGCGCGAACTTCCGGTGACGAGGGCTATCTTGTCTGCGAGTCTCTGGGACATGGATCACTCCGTTGCTAAATTAAATAGTGATCCCTATAATAAGAGCGGAAAAACGACTGTCAATAGTTTAATAGGGATCACTATTTTAATGGAGAAGCCAGTCCGCAAACGAGGCAGACCGCGGGTGCTGGATCGCGACGTCGGGCTCGACATCGCGGCACGGCTGTTCTGGGAACGCGGCTACGAAGGAACATCGACCGCCGACCTCACGAAGGCCATGGGGATCAATCCGCCCACTCTCTATTCGACCTTCGGCTCCAAGGAAGAATTGTATCGTCAGGCGCTCGACTTCAGCATTGCCCGTGAAAACAGTCGCCGGTCGGAAATCCTGCAATCAAGTCTTCCCGTCTACGAAGCCCTGAGCCTTTACCTTTACGATATCGCTGACGGTGACACCCAGCCGGACAAGCCGCGGGGCTGCATGGTCTCGACGGCCGTCCTGCAGCATGCGGAAGAGAATGCGTCCGTCGCGCGGATGACGGCATCATTGCGCGAGACGTCGATGCAGACTCTTAAAACCCGGTTTGACCGTGCCGTCGAGGATGGTGAATTGCCGGCGCAAACCGATACCGATACGCTCGCGCGCTTCTATGGGGCGATCATCCAGGGGATGTCCGCCCAGGCCTGCGACGGCGCCTGCAATGCCCTGTTGAAACGGATGATCGATCTCGCACTCACGGCTTGGCCGGGAAAAAAGCGAAGATCTCGACAGTCTGAATTCGGAGCAGTTGAACGGATTCGAACAAACGACCTGTTATCAGATCCCTCAGCAATCGACGTCGCCGTGACGAAAGAGAAATGACCCATTTGGGAACGGTCGCTTCCGAAATGGTAAAGCTGAAAGCCGACTCTTCCCATTCGGGGTAGCCGAACTGCAGGGACGACGAACGGAGCAGTGGCCCTTACTTCACCGTGATGGCCAAACCGCTGAGATCGGCGTTGACTTGCAGGCCGACTTGCTTGCCTGAGAGTTCGAGCTGGGCGCCCTTGTCATTGGTCATGACGATTACCTGGGCACCTTTGCCGACCGCGCCGCCACCGCCTGCCGCACCGTAAACACCCGTCACATCTCGGGCGCGGCGTATGTGGCGAACGGTACCATGGAAATAGGTCTTGGAAGCCCCGAAGGCGAGGCCGCCCGAGATGCCGCCGACAGAGACCGGATAGTGGCGACCATGGAAGGTCAGCGTGCCCTCGCCTCCAGAACCACCCACAAAGAAGGCAGCCTTGTAGACTGAGAATCTGATGGTACCGCTGTCGGCATGCGCGGAGCCGGCAACGCTGATTCCTGCTGCAGCGATTACCGCAGCCGCGACTGAACGAAATCTCGACGAATTCTTCATGATGCGGGTCTCCTCAAATCTAGGCTTAACCGGCCAGGAGGGCACGTCAGCGTCAAAGTCACAGCTCAGTCTCGCCCGTCATTAGTTCCAAACACCCGGCCACAATCCAACTGCGAGAAGGCCACGAAACAAGGCGGATGGCAACATAGTTTAGGTGACGGGGCCGGTGCGCAACGCTCGCTCACTCAGGATTGCCTGCCCAAGGGGCATGCTCGAAGCTGTAACATTTAACAACCCACAGCCTTAGACCTTCGGCTGCGAGTCCTGCCCCTGGCGCCCCCTCCTGAACTCCGATCTCATGGTCATGATCTATTTCACGAGCGATACGCACTTCGGAGACTCGCGGGTTCTTCGCATCGATCGCCGTCCCTTTCTCAATATGGGAGCGCACGACGCCGCACTGATCGATTATTGGAACGAGACTGTCGGTGCAGATGATGACGTGTGGCATCTCGGAGACTTCATATCCCCGCGAGCGGGTCCGAGCGAGGACCTGCTGTGTCGGCTGAACGGAAGAAAGCACCTGATCATCGGCAACAACGATCCGAGCTCGACGATGACGGCACGTGGCTGGGAGAGCGTCCAGCACTATGCTGAACTCCGGATCGACAGCAACCTCCTGATTCTGTGTCACTACGCGTTCCGGACATGGAACCAGATGGGCAAGAAATCGATCAACCTACATGGCCACTCGCACGGAAGGCTGAAACCGCAGCCACGACAGTTCGACGTCGGGGTCGACGTCCTTGACTTCCGCCCGGTCACGCTTGAGACGATCCTGACAGCACGCAGGATATTTCCGAGATCGGCTCGGCTGGTCGCCCCGGTTCGGAAAACCGGGATCTGAATTAATCGCGAGCCGCCGCCGGCCAGTCGTTGGCGGGTTCTTCAACGCCGCTACTGTCGGCGGCAGGATCCGGATCGAGTTCCAATGCCGCCCGGAGCCGACTGACTTCTTGGATGATCGCTTCGAAGACATCCTCCTGCTTGGCCCCGATCACCACGAAGCCGTCGACAAGTTCTTCCACCTTGGCCCCGAGCTGTGCTTTCCATTCGGGCTGGCTCATTTCGTCTTCCTCCTCTTCTTGACGGGTTCGTCCTGCAGTTCGATCCAAACCGGCGCATGGTCGCTGGTGTGGTCCCAGCCGCGGACGTGCTTGTCGACCTCCGCCTTCACGAGGCGAGACGCGGCCCCCGAACTAAGAAGGAAATGATCGATGCGAAGTCCGGCGTCGCGCGCGTAGGCGTTTCGGAAGTAATCCCAGAACGTATAGATCCGTTCGTCCGGGTGCAGGTGGCGGAGTGCGTCCGTCCAGCCTTGATCGACGAGAGCCTTGTAAGCCTGCCGGACTTCGACACGGAACAGAGCGTCGTTTGTCCAGCGCTCCGGCTTGTAGACGTCGAGTTCGGTCGGCATCACGTTGTAATCGCCGACTAAGGTGACAGGCACGTCCAGGTCCAGCAGTTCGGCCGCGTAATCGTGGAGGCGCTTGAACCAACGGAGCTTGTAGTCAAATTTAGGCCCCGGATACGGATTGCCGTTCGGCAGATACAGGCCACCGATGACAATCCCGTTGACGAGAGCCTCGATATAGCGGCTGTGCTCGTCCTCCGGTTCGCCTGGCAGGCCCTTTCGTGTCAAATGCGGTTCCTGCCCCTTCGTCAAAATGGCCACGCCATTCCAGGATTTCTGCCCCTGCCAGACGGCGCCATAGCCAGCCGCCTCGATCGCCTTGATCGGAAACTTGTCCTGTGGGGCTTTAAGCTCCTGAAGGCAGACCACGTCCGGCTGGGCCTCGGCCAGCCAGCGGAGGATGACTTCGAGCCTGCCGTTAACGCCGTTGACGTTGTAGGTCGCGATCTTCACGGGTCAGTGGCGACCGATTTCCGTCTCAACTTTCTTGCGTGAATTGCCCGCGCTCTTCACGGCCTTCTTGACGGTGTCTTTCGACACACCTTCCTTCTTCGCCTCGTATTTGACCTCATGGTCCTGACCGCCGGCGACTTTTGCACGATCCTGTGCGCGACCTCGGGATGTGGTTGCCATCTTGCTGCCTCCAGTTGATTCCGATCAGCGGAAAACGGGCGTCGAATCAAGAAGTTCCACTAGCGACACCTTCGTTCGCGCGAACCCGCTTGGGCGCCACCTTAGACGTTCATCGCTACGCACAGAGAGATGCAGGAAGCCGGCATGGTCGGCGCTGCCGATCAAAGTTGTCGCAACTACGAAAGCTGGTTTTCGACTCTCGAAGGGGCGGGCGCCCTCGAGGTGGCTAACATTTTCGCGCGTCTCGAAGCCTCCAATGCGATTGAACGCGAACACGGCTTCGGAGCCGCGCTGGATCTCAATCATCGCTACGTGCAGCAACTCATAGAGTGGGATCAACTTGGTGCCGAGCGGCATCCTCGGCGCAACAATCGGAGCGTTTTTGGGGAGTGAGTATCGCAGCGGATGAGCCCGACTAGGAACGCAGGCAAGTTCCGGGCATGGGTGCGCGGAAAACGAACGCAGCGGCAGTCAGAGTTTATAGGAGAACATAACAATAGGCTCGGCTGCGGCGCCTCGACCTTCGTAGAGGGCGCGAGCGGCATCGTTCTCGGTGTCTGTAACGATCCACACCTGGTGACATCCCAGCGTTTTGCCACACGCAAAGACATCGTCGACAAGGCGTCGCGCGACACCACGTCGCTGGAAAGCGGGAGCCACTCCCAGATTGTCGATGTAAACATCCGACGCTTGATCGGGGTGGCAATGAACGTAGGCCGCGACCTGTCCGATGACCTGCTTTCCGTAAACCGCAAGGATCATCAGGTGCCCCGGCAACTCCAAATAGGTGGCAAGCCGCTGGGGGCTAATTTCCTCGTCAAAAACCTCTTCCGCGATGTTCTCAAGCAGCCAAGCGGTATCTGGGGTGAGTCGACACGTTGTGATGACTTCCGGCATCGCTCAATGAATCCTATGTGAGAAGCCAGCAAGATGCTAAGGAAATAACGCGCCGACTGCAACCGGCCATAGACCGAGGTGACGGACTTTACAGCGTCGTTAGGTCTGCATTATCCGCCGAAACTCGCAGTGGAGCATCAGCATCATAAATTATGTATCGGGAAGTTGAAGCTACGCAGGAACAGCTTTCGACAACGACCCCAAATTGGCGATGGTTCTGGACTCAACGAAGCAGGAAAATTCGGGGCTCCAGCCGCGAACGTGGCCGCCGCAAACTCCACGGGGATTTTGCTTTTCTGATCGCCGATCCCGAGCTTGCCGGCAAACAACCGCGGCGGGTCGGTCGGTCCGAAAGCGTACAGGAACCAGACGGATCCTCTATCGTTATTGCGTCGGGACCGCGCGAAAGAGGCCTGCGCTCGCAAGCCTCTCAACATCGCCCGCCCCTCGCGCGGTCTCGTCTTTTCCCTCTTTCGCTCAATTGCCCCGTTTCGCGGGGCGCTTTTGCTGCTCTTATCCGCACAAGAACAGTAGAACAGTCCTCTCGTTCCGTCCGCTCCACAGACCGTCATCTACCTCAAATTATATCAGAAACAGGTCGCGGCGCCGCCGTCCGACTTAGGTCCGTCTTTCCCTCAGCGCCAGGCGGTGTAGATTCTCCTGATCCTTGTTGAAAGGACACCAGGGAGGTTCGTTGTAGCCCTGACTCCAGTCAGAACCTCCCTGGTGAAGTATTATCGATCCATGTCGGACTTTTGTTCGAGATAATGGAAATTCGGCTGGGTTGCTTACGCACTCGCGCTACGACGGGGCGGTTGGTTCCAACGAGGGATACTCACTCTCGGCGTCTGTTTACGGAGAAGGTGAATTGGGCCTGCTTGCCGATATCGCAATTGATGTTGATGACCTCGAACGACTACAGGCCATCATCACTGACGCTTGCAATGAGCTGAAGGTTGCTCCAGACCACCACGATCTCGTCGCGCGGATCCTAGACATGCATTCGCAGGGTTGCTCTCCGACGGCGATCCTAGAAAATCTTCGGGTTCAGTTCGGGAACTGCAATGGCGAGGGGCACAAATGCGCTCGCGTCCATCATTGAGGACAGCGCTTTCTTTGCATTTTTGATGATGGAAGGTCCGGTAGTCGCTTTCCAACACCCCGTTGAACCACGGTTAGAGCAGCGATATCCGCCTCATCGGCCGCGCACACAAGCGCTTCCCGGAATTGTTCCGGAGCAATTTTTCCACTAATTGCGTCGCCGCACGTCTTAACGGCAGCCGCATATTCCTCGCTCGTCGGAAGCCCCGTCTTTGATCAGGAGATGCGCGCCCTCGCCCAGCGTCCGCACGAGAAACCATGCCTCATCTCGGCGGCACTCGGCGCTGCCCCACGTTGCTCTGGCCGCTCTGATCTGTGATCGCCTATCCATGGACGAACAAAGGGAGTTTCTCCGCCTTGGTGTCACAAGGGAAAGTGATGTGGCTCGAAGACTGCAGTCGGCCCGAAGCGGTCACTAGAAGGCTGATCCAAACATGACTGACAGGGTGGAAACTTGCCGTATGAGGCGCCTGTCGGAACGACGTGATCGCGGCAAGGAGCGGACGTGGCCTCGCATATGCGCTGAGCGTGCCACTCCAGCGCCGGGTCACTCCGCGGGGCATTGAATGGAAATCGCTACGAAGCTTACGGCAGACCTTAGCCGCCGCGCCTAAGTATCTCGATGATGGTTCAAACCCACAGAATCATACAGGACGGTGGTCGTCGAACGAGTTTTTCAGCAGCTTATTAATGTGCGACTTGGGAAGCTGCTGACATCAATTCTTCGGTACTCGGCGCCCGGCATACATTTTGGCCTCCCTCTTCGGCTTCTGTGAAACTCCAGCGCACAGTGCCTTCCCGATCGAGCAGGAACTCGCCGATAAGCGGCATGTGACCGGCGATCATAATCTGCTGGTCGGCCTCCGTCATTTCATACCGGTCCTTTTTCTCAAGAAAGTCGCCCGCCGCAGCCGGGTTCATCGGCACGGGCAACTCCCCCGGCAGATCGATCCGCATTGTCATGACCGCGTCCATTCCGAGCTTGTGCGGCCATTCGGTTTCATTCTCCGTGAGCTCGAGGATGGGCAAACCGAAGGCGCGATGCGAAGCCCCCTCTGGGTCGGATGCGCTAAGAAGGTTGGGTAGCGGATGGTAACGAAAGTAGAGCCGTGCCCGTTCGACCGGCGTCTTGACCACGGCGAGACATTCGATGCCTTTCTCCTTCAGGGCCGGGTTGAGTTGCGCCATCGCCGAGACATGACGCCGGCAGAACGGACAGTGTAGGCCTCGAAACAAACCGATCAGTAACGGGCTACGGCCTCGAAAATCATCGAGCGCGATCTTGCCTTCGCGCGAGATCGCGTCGAGTACAACATTCGGTGCCCGGTCGCCCGGCTGCAGCGGGCGGTTGACACTACTCGTGGACATGAACAACCTCCTCGCCCCGGATCAGTCAAAAAAAGGCAGCACACCCAGCGCTTCGGTCGAGCCCGTGCTGGGCGCAAACTCCCTACGCCGGGGCAAAGTAGCCTTCGGCCTCTGCCATATTGCCGACGTCGAGATTGAGCCTTGCAGGCCCATCATAGCACGGAAAAAGCATCTGCGGCTCGCC
Source organism: Rhizobium leguminosarum bv. trifolii WSM2297 (assembly GCF_000271845.1). The sequence continues at coordinate 2,078,629 of NZ_JH719393.1, forward strand.
CGTTTCGCGAGCCTTCTCGAGCGCCTCGCTATAATAATAACGGACCGCGAGTTCTGGCTTCCCAGGACGATCAACGGCAGCGCGAGATCCACGTTGGTCGAGCGCACGGGCGATCTCGATTGCCTTCTCGGCGGCTGGTACACCTCACACGAGAGACTCCCGAATGCTAATTGCGCTGAAGGTCGGTTCCCGAACTTGTTTTGGACGCTCAAGTCTGCGACCACCAACGTCGTCAACGGGTCAATGAGCTGCCACACATGAAAGCTTATTCTGATGGCTGCAAATGGCGCGTTTTGCCATCTCCGTCACAAGTGGCATTCGAAATGGCACAACGCGTCGTGATCAAGGTGTGAGGCAAACACCTACTTTGTTCAGAAGCAAGAAAGACCACGATCGTGACTGCGGCCTCTCGATGTGGTTGCCGTCATAGAGCTCCTCGCGCGCAAGTCGTATTATTGATGCAGTCTTTCAATTCCAAATTTTAAAGTAAAATGCCCCCTGCTTGGGTTTCGCTCCGACCGATCTATGGCACAAAGGCATTCTTCACATATGCGTCCTTGCGCACAAGACTCTTTCCGGGGCATGCCGGCCGATTGGATCGTGGTCTGCCTGCAGATGGACGAGGACGGCGGCGGGCGGCACATGCATCGATGCGATGCCCCCGACAGTCACTCCTCGCTTTCGGAGACGTCCCCGTTGTACTGAACCCTGCGCGACGCCAGGGAGGGGGTCGTCGTCTTTCCTCCCTGGCGCACCGTCGAAATGTTCGGCATCGCCGAACAACAGAATTGCTTTCGGACCACTAATTCGAATAGCTCGCCTGCAGTAAATCATTGTCATCGCCCCCGGCATCGAGGCCGTCCAACACCGCAAAAAGGAATTCATTATGTCCAGACTTGCTAACAAGACAGCCCTCATCACCGGGGGCACCAGCGGCATCGGCCTTGAGACGGCCCGACAGTTCGTCGCCGAAGGCGCGCGCGTCGCCGTGACAGGCAGCAGCGCGGCCAGCGTAGAGAAGGCTCGCAAGGAACTTGGCGACGACGTCATCGTCATCCAGTCCGACGCCGGCAGCGTGGATGGCCAGCAGGATGTCTTCCGCGAGGTAAAGGAAGCCTTCGGTCAGCTCGACATCCTGTTCGTGAATGCCGGCGTCGCTCAATTTGGCCCGGTCGAGAGCTGGTCAGAAGCCGATTTCGACAAGTCGTTTTCGACGAACGTGAAGGGACCCTACTTCCTCATCCAGGCTCTCCTGCCGATCTTTTCAAAGGGCGCCTCGATCGTGCTGAACACGTCGATCAACGCTCATATCGGCATGCCCAACTCCAGCGTATATTCGCTGACCAAGGGCGCTCTTCTGACACTGGCTAAGACGCTATCGGGCGAACTACTTGGTCGCGGCATCCGCGTCAATGCCGTCAGCCCCGGCCCGATCGCGACACCTCTATACGGGAAGCTAGGCATGTCGGAATCGGACATGAAGGCGATGGCCGAAGGCGTGCAGAATCAGATCCCGGTCGGCCGTTTCGGCCACGTGTCGGAAGTAGCGAAGACGGTGGTCTTCTTCGCGTCGAACGAGGCTGCCTACATCGTCGGCAGCGAGCTCGTCATCGACGGCGGCATGAGCAACCTTTAATCGACGTCCAACTTCACAGGAGCAAGAACATGCATATCGATCTCAAAGGAAAGTCAGCCCTGGTGACCGGATCCACAGAGGGCATCGGCTACGCGATCGCCCGGCAGCTCGCGAGAGCGGGCGCGGACGTCGTCGTCAACGGCAGATCCGAAGAAAAGACCGCAAAGGCTGCCGAGCGGCTGAAGAGAGAGGGCGCAGAGGGCGCCGTCACCGCAGTTGCGGCTGATCTCGCTACTGCCGAAGGGTGCGCCGCGCTTGTAACGAAGCAGCCCCGCGTCGACATCCTCATCAACAACGCCGGGATCTTCCAGCCGAGCGACTTCTTCGACACCACGGACGAGGTTTGGGACCGGCACTGGCAGGTGAACGTTATGTCGGCAGTTCGACTGTCCCGTGCGTACCTGCCAGGCATGCAGGACGCCAACTGGGGCCGTGTCATCTTCATCGCGTCGGAATCCGGCTTCAACATACCCGTTGAGATGATCCACTATGGCGTCAGCAAGACAGCCGACATCGCCGTCGCCCGCGGGCTTGCCAAACGCATGGCCGGCACTGGAGTGACCGTGAACTCGGTTCTTCCCGGCCCCACTCTGTCTGAAGGCGTCGAGGCGATGCTTGCCGATGAGCGTGAAAAAACCGGCAAGCCGATCGAGGAGGTTGCAGCCGACTTCGTCAAGCAACACCGGAGCAGCTCCATCATTCAGCGCGCCGCCAGTGTCGAGGAGATAGCCAACATGGTGACCTATCTGGCGTCCCCGCTGGCGTCGGCCACGACGGGTGCGTCGATGCGCGTGGACGGCGGCCTGATCGATACGCTTTGAGAGGTTAAGTCCAGATTCCGTATGGCAAATCAAGCGTTACGACGCCGCGAGCAACGGAAATCTTGACGACGACCAGCCGGTTTTGGACACATGGCACTGAGGGAACGTCACTTCGCAACACGCGCAAAGAGCGGCGTCGGCCGGCCGGCGTCACATTGGCGGCCAGCGGCGCGGTCGTCGTCGCCGCGGCGAAGGGGACAGCCGGACGAACTCGTACAAGACATCACTCCAGGCGATGTCCGACGAGACCGTCGCGAAGGCACTTTGGACGCTGGGTGGATCGCCCGTTCAGGACACTCAGCCGCAAAATGCATGAGCACGGCGCCGTCGAAGCGCCGCCGTGCTGTCGGTCAAGCCGTTCGGCGGACCATGCGCGCGAGCGCTATCAGAATGCAGGCTCCGATGAAGCCCGCGATCAGGTTTCCGACCCAGCCCCCGAGGACGACGCCGAACAGCGAAAGAAGGAAGTTAGCGACGATCGCGCCGACAATACCAAGAATGATGTTCATCAGGACGCCCATGTTGGACTTCATGAACATTTCGGCGAGCCAGCCTGCGATGCCGCCAATGATAATAGCCGCGATCCAGCCGATGCCTGCATTTTCCATATTGCGTCCCCTTTGATCGAGTTTTGAGTGTCTGACACCGACGAAACCGTCAGCCAGCCTGCAACGAAACACGCATGACGACGGATGGTTCCACCGGAGCGATGAGTCTGCGGCCGGCCATTCGTTTGCGGGGCTCACCAAGCCGCGCGGCGTCGTCGTCCGCGGGGTCGGGATCGCGCTCACGGGCGGTCCGAAGGCTTCCGATCTCTTCCACGATCGCCTCGTACACGTCCGCCTGGTTCGCGCCGGCCACCCACGTCCCCCGCAGAGGGAAACGCGCGCGTACCCAAACGATCGGTGCGTACGACTATCGAGGCAACGAAGCGCGATTGGGCAACAACTGTCCATCGGATTTGCTACCTGGATACCATCTCCGCGCGCTTAAGCGGCCAACTTGTGAAGGGTCTCCGCCATCTTCTGCACGTCATAGGGCTTAGAGAAGAAGACGGCGCTCTCGGGGAGCTCGGAAACCGTCGGGGTCCGCTTGCCCGACACGACGATGATGCGGATTGGCGGCCATCTGTCCCGGACGATCGTGGCCAGCATGAGGCCATCCATCGATCCGGGCATATCGATGTCCGTCAGCAGGATGCGGACGTCCGCTTCCGTTTCCAGACGTGTTATCGCTGCCTCGGCGTCGCTCGCCTCGAGGGCTTCGAACCCGGCTTCCTCGACGAGGTTCACGGCGAGCATGAGCAGCAGCGGCTCGTCTTCGACTATCAGAACTTTAGACGGCATCGTAACCTACCCTGGGACCATTGCGAAGGAACTTGCCCACCGAGAGCAGGTTCCCGTGCAGCCGAGACAATTTCTCGAAGCCGTGAAACTCACAGGCCACGTTCAGTTTGCGCGCTACCTGTTTCGCGGCTCTCTTGCAGGCACCAGAGCGACACTACAGCGCGATACACGACACATGGCGGTGGTCGTCGAAGAGCTTGTATTCTATGGAAATGCTCGACAAAGTTGCTTCCCGTCAACCTCGCCGTAACCTTGAGGGAACCTCTCGCTACTGCAAGGCCCCATCAATCTTCACCGCCATGCAGGGATGGCTCGCACTGGCACCCCTAACTACCCCCGGCCAGCGACGTGATGCAGAAGGTGCATCCTCGTTTTGGCGTTGCAATGAGGCTTGGCCGGTGGCAACGTCCCCGCAGGCGGTCAACGCTCCCTGACAGGACACCCCATTTGACCAATTCCCAGATGCGATCTGAAGATCCGGAACTGGAACATCAGCGCCGGCACGGGCTGCCGGCGCTCGTCCTTGCGGCGCTCGGCGTCGTCTATGGAGACATCGGAACAAGCCCGCTCTACGCCTTCCGGGAAGCACTGCACGCCACGGGAGGATCCGGAGCGCATCATGCCGACGTGCTTGGAATCCTTTCGCTGATAGTCTGGGCGCTCACGATCGTCGTCACCTTGAAATATGTGACGTTCGTGCTGAAGGCGGACAACCGGGGCGAAGGCGGCACCTTGTCACTGATGACCCTTGCTCGCGAGGGCCTGACCGGTCGCCCCAAATGGGTGCTTGTCCTGGGCGTGGTCGGCGCCTCGCTCTTCCTCGGCGACGCAATCATCACGCCGGCGATCTCCGTCCTGTCTGCAGTCGAGGGTATCGAGGTGGTAGCTCCGGCACTCTCGAACTGGGTCGTGCCGATTACACTGACCATCATCGCGGTGCTGTTCTTCGTCCAACGGTTCGGCACAAGCGGTGTGGCATCAGTCTTCGGTCCCATCACGGCGCTGTGGTTCATGGTGTTGGGCGTCAGCGGGATGATCCACGTCTTCGACGATCCGTCGGTGCTAGGCGCGCTAAACCCGTTCCATGCGTTCCGGTATGTCGCAAACAATATCGGCTCGGCCGTGGCGGTGCTGGGAGCGGTCTTCCTCGCCGTGACCGGAGCCGAGGCCCTATACGTCGACCTTGGACACTTCGGCCGCCGTCCGATGGTCATCGCATGGTTTTCGCTCGTCTTCCCGAGCCTTCTTCTGAACTATTTTGGACAGGGAGCATTCGTGCTCGCGAACCCGGAGATGGCTGCCCATCCCTTTTTTGGCATGCATCCCGAATGGGCGAGGATACCAATGGTCTGTCTGGCGACAGCAGCGACCGTCATCGCCAGCCAGGCGGTGATCTCCGGCGCCTATTCCCTCGTCCGCCAGGCCATGCATCTCAATCTTCTCCCGCGCCTTCAGATCCTCCACACTTCTGAGACGCATTCCGGGCAGATTTTCATGCCGCAGGTGAACAGGCTGCTCTTCGTGTTCGTAACAGGCCTTGTGCTCTTCTTTCGGAATTCCAGCAGCCTTTCCGCAGCCTACGGCATCGCCGTGACGGGCGAAATGCTCATAACGTCGGTCCTACTGTTCATCGTAATGCGCCGTATCTGGAGCTGGAAGCCTGCGACGGCCCTTGCCGTCATCGTCCCGTTGGCGTTGATCGACGCCGGCTTTCTCGCCGCCAACGTCGCGAAGTTCGCAGATGGCGGCTGGGTTCCCGTGGCTGTTGCATCGACGATGGCAATCGTCATGCAGACATGGACGGCTGGGCGGCGCCTGCTCGCCGCCCGCACTAAAAGCGACGAAATCCCGCTCACGGCGATCATCGGCAATCTGGCCCGTAAGAAACCGCCCACGGTTCCAGGGACCGCGATATTCCTGACAAGCGATGTTGAAGGCGCGCCGACTGCGCTTCTCCATAGTCTCAAGCACTACAAGGTGCTTCACGAGCAGAACGTCATTCTCAGCGTCGTGACTTCGACGAGGCCCTTCGTACCAGACGATGAGAAGATCTTCCTGGAAAGCTTCAACCCCCTCTTTAGCCGTGTTGTGATCACTTTCGGCTACATGGAGACTCCGAACATACCGCGCGCGCTCGTTCTGGTTCGTAAGCTTGGCTTGAAGTTCGACATCATGTCGACCTCCTTCTTCCTGTCCCGCCGCACGCTTCTTCCGTCCAAGAAGGGCAGCATGCCGTTCTGGCAGGACCGTCTGTTCATCACGCTTGCCCAGAACGCCAGCAATGCGACAGACTACTTCGGGCTGCCGTCCGGACGTGTTGTCGAACTCGGCCTGCAGACAACCATCTAACGCCACAGCCCGGGGCCGCTCCTCGGCCATGCACGAGGAACGCCAACCGGGCATCTTCGATCTCTCATGCTCATGGCACTGACGGCCGAATCCGCGGAACCGCCACCATCTCCCGCTCCCGCAGCTGGCAGGATCATGCTGTATCCTGCTCGGCAGATCCTCAAAGGGTTTCAGGAGCCTCGAGGACGAGCACTTCTACAACGACGATGCGAGATCAACGATTTTCTCGAACGACCAATCCTTGTCGCCTATCAGGCGCGCGGCATTCATCGCGAATGCCACAGCCATCGTCGATGACGGGGATTAGGTGCCTGCCGAAGTAACAGGCATCCAGACCCGAGCCGACGTTGGATGGCCTGATGACAGCGCCAGGCTGCCGACAATAGCGACCATGGCAATCAGGATGACTATGATGGGAAAGGCAGTGCCGGACGGCTTATCTTCATGGTAGATCATTGATTGCTCCTGCCGCCCGGCGGCGCATAAGACACCGCCGGGAAACGCGAGTTAGGCCTCGATGATGTAGACAATCGTGAGAGCATCGGGATCGACGATGACGATCCTGCCATCCGCTGAAAAAGCGGTAGCCTTCATACTGCGGAACGATCTTCACGATGCGGGTCGGCAGCCGTTCAAGTCGGACCTTCTTCGGGATCTTCGTACCGACGGAGACGGTGAAGTCGACTTCCTTCACAGGCGCCACATGGACCTCCTTCACCACCGTTCGAATTTCCGTCCGCTGCTCGACCGAGATGTTGACGTTGGTCTTGGTGGTCGTCGTGGTGTTGTTGTTGACGTTGGTTTCAGAAGAGCTTTTGTTTGTTGTTGTCGCGTTTTGGTCGGTCGACTGCTTCGACGCATCGCCGCTTTGCGTGGTGCTCTTCGTGCCTGTGGTGGCCGAGCCGCTGCTATCCGTGGTGCCAGACTTGGCGGCGGGCTTCTGTCCTGTCGTGGTGCCACCGCTGGCATCTTTCGATGCAGGAGCCAGACTGCGACCCGGCGCCGTGCCAGACTGGACCTTGGTCCTGGCCGTCACTGCGTGGGGAAGTGGCTCAGCATCCGATCCTGGACGTTCTCGTGGCCGACGATCATCGCCGCAAGCGAGATGGCTTTTTCGCGGTCTGCGGCATTTGTTATATAGCCCTCGAGCAGGACCACAGGACCGAGCATCCTGATCTCGATGGCACTGCTGTCGATATTCTGATCAGCGGAAAGGGCCGCTTTGATCGTCGCGATGGTCGAGGCTGAACTATGGCCTTGGGAGCAGCGCTCTTCATGGTTGGTGTTGTCGGAACCGAACTTCATGTCGTCCTCCTGTTCCGTCCCCTCCACGGACCGTCATGTTACCTCAAACCTAATATGAGAAGCGGGTTCTGGGGTCGCCAGAGTCCGACCTAAGTCCGTCTTCCCCTCGGCGGTATGTGGCGTAGATTTTCCTCTTCCTTGTTGAAAGGACACCAGGGAGGTTTTAGCGATGTTGCTGTCTCCAGTCAGAACCTCCCTGGTGAAGTATTATCCACATGGCGGGCGTCGCATTTTGGGAGTAAAGGGCCGCTATCCATGCAAACGGGTCGGTATACTGGATTGGCATGAAAGCGAAGATTTCGCCCCTCTAATGCTTGTAATGAGGGGGCAAGAAAGGCATAGGCTGATCTGATCACTTGGCGAGGTTGCCAAGGCCCTTGTCGCGGCCTGGCCGACAGACGATGGCAAGGAATACATCGCGGCCGTAAAGACCTGCCTTGATGCCATCCGAGGCAACCCCCGCAAAGACAGCGCGTGCCGCACCTATTCGCGCTGCGGAGGAAGCCGGAATTCCGGTGATTGCCGTCGTCAGCTGGCTGCAGCCCGAAAGGGCGCTCTGCGACATCATGTCGAGACCTAGCGGCTTATGAGACTGTCGAAAGCGCGTGATGAATTCTGTACCGCATGCCCTATCGGCCGGCAAAGCCCACGGCGGGGACTTCGATCTCGATAACCAGCCCATCATCGGACCAGGTTTTCTCAACCCGCCCCTTCAGCTGTTTTTCAACCATCGCGCCGACGATAACCGTGCCAAATCCGCGTTTTGTTGGTGTGGGCGCCTTGCCAACACCCACCTCCTGCCAATGAAGGCTAAAACCGGCGCCGGACGGTCCGGGCGTCCAGCTGATTGAAAGCCTGCCTTGGGCAGCGGCAAGCGCACCGTGGCGGGCTGCGTTGACGGCGAGTTCGTGGAGAACAAGCGCGACCGGTTGGACCGCCGGCGCCGGTAGCCTGATATCAGGTCCGCTAAAAACAGCGCGGGTTGCTGCGAATGGCGTTACTTGCAGCCGAACGAGCTCCTCGACCGAAATATTCGCCCATCCCCGTTCGGCCAGCAAATTGTGCGCGCGGGCGAGCGCCTGCACGCGATGTTGGATCGCAGCGGCATAAAGGGCAGGATCATCGGCGTTGCTGAGACGAACGATGCTGTCGACAATGGCGAGGACATTCTTCGACCGGTGGTCGACCTCCATGAGAAGGCGATGCTCGGAGGCTTCAAGCGCCTCGATCCGCCGGTACTCCGTCATGTCGATTTGAGATCCAAAGAAATACAGGATCCTTCCATCATCGCCATGGATGGGGCTCAAGTGCAGGCGGTTCCAGAATGGTTCCCCGTTTTTTTTATAATTCAATATTTCGACGCTGGCCTCGCGCTCGTCGGCGATGCCAGCTCGAATTTCGGCGACGGCGATCGGAGAGGTCGCCGGTCCCTGGAGAAAACGGCAGTTGCGGCCCAGCACCTCGTCAGCGGAGTAACCCGTCAACTCGAGGAACGACTTGTTTGCCAGCACGATGGGCAGATCCGGCCTGCGTGCGTCGGTGACGACCATCGGCATCCTTGTTCTTTCAAACGCGATTGCTGCAAGTTCTTTCCGATCGACCAAGGCTGCTTTTGAAGATGCCGAAGGCAAGTCTCCGTGAAGTTTTTTTTGGGGATGGCTCGTCATACTACCACGCTTAACCAGACGTCACTCAATAACGCCGTGCGCGTTCCTTTGTTTCCACGGCGACCATCTTTTCGAGCGCATGTGCGATGGCTTACAAGAAACCTTCCTCGCGGAATCATTACAGCTTGAATGGTAATGCGGCAGTGTCCGGTATAGTATCGAGAAAGGTCAGCCGCTCGTGGCTTGATGGATTGGGCGCAACATGATCATGAACCCCTTTTCCAATTCCAGCCGCGCCCGCGAACGCTTCCTCGAAGCCATTCTCCAAAGTGCCATCGAATATGCGATCATCTCCGTCGGTCTCGATCACAAGGTGACCACATGGAATGAGGGAGCGCGCCGGATCCTCGGATGGGACGAGAGCGAAATCATTGGCCAGCCCGTCGGCGCAATCTTTACCCCTGCGGACCGGGAAACCGGGGTTCCCCAAAGGGAAATGGCCGCCGCTTTGGCCGATGGCCATGCAGATGATGAACGATGGCATGTTCGAAAGGACGGCTCGTTATTCTGGGCATCAGGCCAGCTGATGGCGCTGAGGTCGGATGACGGCGAGCTCGAAGGTTTCCTGAAAATTCTCAGGGATCGAACCGAGCAGCGAGAAAACGAGCAGCGGCAGCGCGTCCTTATGCACGAACTCTCGCATCGCATAAAGAATACGCTGGCCGTCGTTCAGGCTATTATCAGCCAGTCATTCAGAAGTGCCGGCAGCATGAAGGACGCCGAGCAGTCGATATCGGCGCGCATCAACGCGTATGCCCACGCGCATGAAATTTTGCTGCAGAAGAACTGGCTGTCTGCGACCATGGAAACGATCATCGAGGCGACCGCAGTCAATCTCGGACTTTCGGACCGTCTCAAAGCAAGTGGTCCCACGGTCTCGCTGAACCCCCAGGCTGCGTTAGCGTTCTCGCTCGTGCTGCACGAGCTTGCCACGAACGCGACGAAGTACGGCGCCCTATCAGTTGATACCGGAGTGGTCGAACTCGATTGGTCCACACGTCGAGAAGCGGGCGACGATCGCCTCGACGTCCGTTGGCGAGAGCGCGGCGGCCCGGCTGTGGAAGCTCCGAAAAGGAGGGGCTTCGGCTCCCGACTTATCAATTCCACCCTGTCTGCCTTCGGAAATGTCTCGGTTGATTATGCCCCAACGGGCCTGATGATGAGCTTCGACGCTTCGCTCCAGAGCCTGCAAGATCAAATTTCGAGCTCCTAGATGTAAATTCATAGTCCGACGGAGAAGCCCTGACCGTTAGCGATACCACCGCTCTTCTTGAAGACGCGGCCGATCGGATCGCGGATGTCTCCCGACTGGACCTGCAGATCGTGCTTCGCCACGGCGCACTCCTGTTGCGAAACTCTGGATCGATCGCCTTCGAAGACGACATGGAAGTAGCGCTTCGGAATCTGTCCGGCGAGTTCGGCAAGCCGAAGTCCGAACGCCTGGCGCATCTGACCGCTTCTCTGTCCAGTATCGCCGTTGAAACTGAAAGCCGTCTCGCTGGGGCAGCAATGGCGGGAAGATCGGTCCAATCATGACCGCCGTTGTCAGGATGCAGACGCCCGATGCCTCGATGTGAACGGCCAGACGGTAGCCCACTTGATCTCGCCGCCCTTCGGCGGTTTGGCCTTAGGCAACTCCAGACACGGATCAATACGCGTCGCATGGGATCGAGAGTCAGGCCGCGGCCCAAGCACCCGCCTGTTTGCACTGTGCGGAAGCGTACCGGAACTATCGTCACAAACTGTCTGTTATTGTCATCCAGATCGCGCAGAGAGCCTCTCTCCGTCCGCACGCCCTTGGACTCCGTGTGCTCACCGATTGACAGGCTTGCTGTGCTTGCTTGAGGACCGGGGCGAATTGGTCCCGGAGATGTTATTGCACGTGCTGAGCGAAGACGAGTTCACCGTTCTTTTCACAAAACGGATTTGGGAACTTTCCGCGGACAAGGAATTGCCCTTCGGCAAGGATCCTTCCGAATATGCGCGCACCGTGGCGCGGGCGTACTGGATATCGCGCCATGCAGAAGGCTTGAGCCCTCAAGAATGTGCCGACGAAGATGCCTGCTATTGGTCTGAAGGCTTTGAGCGTGATTAGGAGTAGCGACCAAGTCACCCATCTGAATCTCTGTCCGAAAACGCGCGGGAACCAGACGCATAGCCTGTCGTTATTCCGCTTGGACCACGCGAGAGCGGCGGCCCGATGATTTGACAAAAAAACTGGGAGCCAGCCCACTGGATCGCCCTCGACGCGCAGTGCAACGCTTCCACTTTATTGTGGACGAGCCGCAATCCCCTGCAAGGAGAAGCAACGTGTTGAACCACAGCCAAGCACAAACAATTTCCCTATCGGCTGGCTCAATATTCACAACCATTTCCGGCACCGCGAGCCGGACAGGCGCGATTAGAAGCGTCAGACGTCAGGATACGCTAGCGAACGTTGGGCACGTGACGCTTCTTGCTCTGCATCTCCTTCCCCCCAATCCCTTCCTTCGATGCGCGCAGCATCCTACCGTGGTCGTGGATACACGGATTGAGGGCAGCCGGCTTCGCCCGAAATCCGACTGACTTTATGAAGATCTCGCTGGCTCCGTGCGATAAAGTTGTCTTGATTCCATCATTCTCGAATAACGCAAACCAAGGAATAGCGCATGTTTGCAATCGTCGGAGCCGCCGGAAGGGTCGGCTATTCAACGTCCTTGGCGTTGCGCAAGGCGGGTCAGCCTGTCAGGGCAATCCTTCGAGACGCGGCAAAGGCGGCGCGGCTGCGTGAAATTGGTTGCGAGATTGCTCTGGCCGATCTGAAGGATCCTCGCTCCCTCGCCCAAGTGATTGACGATGTAGACGCCGTTCAACTCGTCATCCCGGTGTCACCGACGGCAGCCGATCCAGCCGGAGATATGCGACGATCGATCCAAAGCATTGCCAAGACACTCGACCAGGCGCGCCCGAAGCGGGTGTTAGCCATTTCGGACTATGGCGCGCACGTCGCCGATGACATAGGGATGCCCAGCCTTTTCCGTGAGCTCGAGGCGCGACTCACCCGGATCGATACCCACTTCTTTGTCCTGCGATCGGCGGAACATATGCACAATTGGGGTCGCGTTATTCCAAGGGCGGTTGCCTTCGGCGAATTGATGACCTTTCAAGACCCGGTCGATATGGTGCAACCAACGATATCGGCCCAGGATCTCGGCGTGATTGCTGCCGATCTCTTGCTGCGTCCCGACAGTGGAAATGACCTGGAGGTTATCCACGCTGAAGGACCACGCAGATATAGCGCCAGCGATGTTGCAACTGCGGTGAGCCAATTATCGGGCCGGTTGATTCACGCAAGGGCGGTCCCTCGCTCGCAATGGAAGGAGATATTCGAGCGGACCGTGCCAGCGACCCTTGCCGACCTCCTGATTAAAGCCAACGATGCCAAGAACAAGGGTGGCTTGGTCGACGTCGAACCGAACGCCGGCGAGGTTCGCCGCGGCACCACAGAGCTGATCGACGCGCTGCGGCCACTTCTTTCACCGCAGTAATATCGCGCCAAGACTACTGCAGTCGAGCGGATCGCAACGACGGTTCACCATTGGTGCAGACGCCCTGCAACATCTCAGGAACTAAGTAGGCTCCTGAACGGGTTCGAACCAATCGACCATAATCAGCGCCAAGTCGCAGAAGAGCCGAAGGTCGAGCAAGCGACACCCTAGCCTCAATCAGATGCGGTTTGACCTGTTCATCGCCGGTTCATTCAGCGGGTATAAGCATCTGTGTTAGATGGCGAATGCACCAAGGGGAATGTCATGGGACTTTTCGATGGTTTGGGCGGTGTCGTCAGCGACGTCTTGAACGGCAGACCGGTCAACCCTCTGACTGTCGCCGAAGACGATTTCCAGAATGCCGGCGGCCTCGATGGCATTCTCACGCAATTCAATCAAAGCGGGCTTGGCCATCAGGTGGCTTCCTGGATCGGCACGGGCGATAATCTGCTAGTTACCGCGGATGAGAACCGCTCGGCGCTTTCGTGCGAACAACTGCCGGCTCTCGCCACCAAGTTTGGCATCGATCTCAGCAAAGTATCCGAGCTTCTCGCCGAGCATCTTCCAACAGCCGTCGACCAAACAAGCTCCAACGGAATCCTACCGTCGTCCACGTCCTGACACGACGGCGGAAGTGAAGACTGCTACCGTCAACATCACATCGAGGCTATCCCATGTTGAAGAAACTGCTTCTGCCCGCCGCGGGCTCGCTCCTTGCAGCTTTCGTCCTGTCGTCGCCGGCGCACGCGTTGACGATGAAGGAATGCAGCACCAAATATCAGGCGGCGAAGGCCGACGGCTCCGCCAAAGACGTGAAGTGGAACGATTTCCGCGCCAAGTTCTGCGGTGCGGACGCTGCCGCTGACGATAAGGCGGACGAGGCCGATGTCGCTAAGACAACCGAGAAAGAGCCGGCAAAGCCGACAACCATGGCGCCGAAAAGCGTCAAGTTCCCAAAGGCGGTCGACAAGAAATATTCGAGTGAGACGCCTGCGAAGGGCCGCCTTCACACCTGCGTCGATGCCTATCATGCCGCCAAGGATGCTGGCTCGCTCGGCGATCTGAAGTGGATCCAAAAGGGCGGCGGCTATTGGAGCCTCTGCAACACGAGCATCAAGGCCGCTGGCTGATTGGCGGCTGCCGTCGGTCTCTAGAAACACGAAAGGCCGCCTTCAGAAAGCGGCCTTTTCTCGTTTGTGCGATGGGTCATGTTCTGGGCTTGATGGTCCTCTCCTTCTGCCTCGACTGATGCATGATCGGCCAATCAGTCAGGTATTGTATTCAGCTCGTCTGGTGGCTCACGGCGCCCGACGCGCGGTCTCGATCGATCGGAGAACGCTGCGGCGGTAGAACTGGATTGGGTAGCGAGAAAACGCGGCGTTGATCAGAGCGGCACGTGCAATTGTAAGCTTGAGCGGCCATGCTAAGCGACCAAGGTGTTGGAGGCCGACCTTGCTAAAAGCCTCCCTTACGGAATTCAGTGCTAACCGACTGCTCCTTACCGGGCGGCGTCATTGCAGGGCGCCAAACGGGTTCTGGATTTGATCGATCTACCAGTCTGGTGCGATCTCGACGAGCGGTTGCTCCGGGCTTGCGGCCAAGACGTCCAGTAACTCCGATTCAATACTGCCCACCGCCCGCACGGGCGGGGGCGCTTCCCGCCAACGGTCCCAACTCGAAGTCTCACGACCGTTCAGCACGTAATGGTCGCGCACCACATTGATTTTCACGAACCACAGACCGATAGTGTTTCCATGGCCAAAGGAACCCGGGGCTGCTTTCGATCGCCGGCATTCAAGCCATGCTTCTCCCGCCGACAAAAAGGACTGGCGGGGAACCTTGGCCGGATCGAATGAGATCTGGTTCCTCTGCCGCAGCATCTGATCGATTTGGGGATCGCACAGGCACCATTCTTCTGCGCCGGAGTCCCAGTATTCGCATACCCAGTGATCTTCCCATCCCTCGGAGAAATATGCAGCAAAACCACAGCGCACGCGAGCAGGAACACCTCGACATCGCAGGAGCGAGCAGAGCATCAGCGCGTAGTAGCGGCAGGTTCCGACAGAACGCTTGTCGGCCGAACGCTTTACGTTGAGCGGTCGTGAATCCCGTCTAAAGACGTCGTCTAAACGCTCCGCGATCGGCAGTGTCGTTCGCGCCGTCGAATTCAGGCTCGTCTCGTCAAGGCCGTACTCCTTGAACCAATCGGAATGAACCAGGACGCCCTGAATGATTTGGATTAAAGCGCCAATCTCGGTCGGAAGCCCCGCGATTGCATTGGCATGGCGACCTGGATTGGTCATTGCGGTATGCGGAATCCAGCGAGCCACGCCTTCCATGTGTCTCTCCATTACGTTCTCGAGCACACACTGAGTTGATTATTACTTCGTCGGCAAGGTCGGTTGGGGGTCGATCCGCCGCCTCGCGCAATGTCTTTGAGCTCGTCACCGGGCCTAACCAAGATCGACGCTCGCTGGTGCCGCCGGCGGCAGGGCTTTGAGATCGACAAGAAACACCGCCGGGAAGAAGAATTCCAGTCGGACAGTGGGGCGCTCCATATCGGTTACCTTGAGTCCTATCAGCAATACCCGCCCCAAAGCTTTCGATCAAAAGCGACAAAACGAGAGTCCCTCTCGTCAGACAACGACGAAGCGGCCATCGTTGCTCAATCGAACGACCTGCTCCCAGGGGACGCAATGAACCAAAATAATCTCACTGTGCAGGAAACCCGTAAAAAGGTTTCAGATGCTTATGACGTAACCTACTTCGCAAAGAAGCACGGAATAGGCTCCACGGATGCGGCTCGCATCATCAACCTCCATCGGTCCGATAGAGATTCCGCAGATCGGGCAGCATACAATTTGAAAAACACTCTTTGATGCTAATGCACCCTGTTACGCCGCCAGCATTGTGGCGGCGCTGCTTCGAAATATAGCCCGCTCAGCCAACAAGCCTCATCGCCAGCTGTCGCCCCGCGGTCGGTTACCGCAGGGCAGCCAGGACCAGCTACGCCCCGGTGGCCGCAATTCGCGCAGAGCGATTAACCGCCCGGACGGAGCTGAAGGCGGGAGACGCCCGCCGCAACATTGACCCCAGTGCCGGTTTCGGCACTGAGGGGCTGCAGCGCGAAGTTCTTGGAATTACCCCCGACTAGAGCGTTTGCGCCAAGCCCTACGCCCACTGATGCGGCGGCAGAGGCGCCGACGTAGGTTCCGGCGAGTGCACCGTCTCCCACCCGAGTTGGCGCGGTGTTGACCACCGTCCAGCTCAGATATGTCTTGCCTGTCACACCAATATCGACGCCAAGTTTGCCGATCTTGCCGGTGTAACGCTCGACCTTGCCAGAGCGCTGCTTGAATGTGCAGTCAACGGCTTTGCTCGATCCGATAATAAAACCGGCGCCGCCCGCAACCTCACACGACAATGTTCCCAAGCGCTGCTTTGGCTCGCTGGCGACTGTTGGTGCCGGATGTTTGGCTTGCTTATGCATGGTCGCCGCCGTAGCGGCAGGGCCGATTCCAAGCGAAACGGCCGCCGCCATGATCAAGAACTTTTTCATTGGATCATTTCCTCGTTGCTCCGAGCCCTAGATCATAACGCGTCCATGCGCACTTCGTTCATTCCGTTTCGAACGAAGGCTGCTTGCGTTTGGAAAGATGCCCCGCAGCTCTGGGCCGGGTGGCCTTGCTCGCCTCATTGACCACTAGAACGCCGCGCGGCTCAAGCCGTCGCACGACCGCAGGCTTCCAAAGGCAATCTGAGAAAGCCTGAGGGTTACGGCGGGGTGGGCTGTCAGGATCTCAGCGCCACCCCTCGATGCCGAAGTCTCCTGGAAGGCGAATGATAGTCCAGAACTTGAGAGTAGACAGCGACCGGGTTGACCGCCCGCAGCACCTATTGACTGACTGCAAGTCAAGATTTGACGATTTGACGTCTATTTGACGTCCGATTGAAAACAGAACCTCTCCTGCAGCCAGCGGACGAAGTCATCAGATGCACGCGACGCTCGGACGAGGAGACAAGGCTACCGACCGCCTTTGCGTCCGACAGCCTCGCGTTTATGGTCGCGCGGTGACACGCCACTTGGGGTCCGGCGCAATCCTCGATAAATTAGTCCGATTAGGTGCCAGAGATATGACAGGCGGGATCAACGTTCGAACCGCTGGAGCATCCTCTTCAGTTGTGCGTTTTGAAGCTGAAGTTTTTTGGCCAGTTGGTCGCGGAGCAGCTTGATCTCTCCATCAAGGGTGATTGCATCGTCAGAAAGGGTGGCAACGCGTAGAGAGGTTGGAGTAACAACTTCAGCCGTTTCCCCTTTCTTGCCACGTCTGCCGTGCTTTCGCGTTGCGACTTTGGCGACGGCCGGATCAGGCGCCGCTAGAGGCTTGGCAGCTTCGATATCTACCGATCCACCGACAGTGCTCGCCGTTCCTTCGGAATGATTCGCTTCCGTTGACACGGGCTCGGATTGATCGTGAGTCGGCGGCTTTTCATCGGCCGGAGGATCCGCCTCATTCACCCCATTGTTGCCGGCCAATTCGGCTGGCTTTGCGATCGCGAACACGTCCGGCTTCACCTCATCGGTCGGGCCGTGTTCCTGTCTCTGCTGACGTAGCGGTGACACCAGCCGAGCAAGAAGTTTCCATGGAGACGCCATTTCATCGACCTCGAATTCTACCTCGCGTGCAGACGACGAGGCCAAGCATTGGCGGCAGCATGGCTGCCGCCAGAATGTTCATCTCGATAAGAATGAGAATGCGGTCCGCGCTGGGCTGAAGCTACCGCTCAAGCGAGGTTGAGCCGCTTCCGCAGATCGGCATTCTCAGCACGGAGCTTCTCGGCCAGCAGCTTGCGCAATCTTTGGTTTTCCTCTTCCAGCTGGAGAAGGTCAGAGATCTCATCAACAGCCACCGTTGAAGCAGCAGCCGCGGTCGGCATGGTCTTCGGAGCACGTTTGATAGGCGCACGCTTGGCACGCATCAGGCCTTCGTCGGACTTCGCCTTACGTCCGCGCTTCTGCTTTCCTTCTGCGGCGTTAGAAGCCGCTGCCGGTTGCGCCGAAACCGCGACTGAGACCGCTTCAGGCGCCGCCTTCCTGGCGCGAGGTTTACGCACTTTCTTCGCCACATCGGGCGCTGCTGCTACTAGCGTGCCGGCATCAGTCATCGTATCGTTTTCATCGGCCATTTTGGTCTCCTGTAAAGCCGATGCAGTTGTGTGCTGCTCGATCGGCGGTGTCAACAACACCTTGACTTGTTCTTCTTCAATCAAAGGCACGTCGCCGACGGGTTTGCTGGCCTGATGGCCTACCGGCAGAAATGGCATGACCTCCTCTTCCACGTCTTGCGCAACGGATCTGAGGTTTATGTCTCCCCAGATCGAGTTCGATTTGCGGTCGGATTTTCGCCGACCGGATTTATATTCGACGGCAAAACTACGTTGGACTTTTTTCACTTCAGGAAGCCTTGGCTGTCAGGGGAGATGTTTCGGCGACGCCTGCGGCATCACAACAGGCTCTGCCCATAACAACTGCCGCGCTGGCGGTCTAGACCCATCCCCATACTCGCCACCGCCGGCGGCCCGAAAATCGCCTCTGGTGAGGCCGGAAACCTGGCCCAGCCATGCCAGTCGCGTAGCCAAGGGTACTTCGCCACTGATCACCGGCGCATGATCCGCGAGCTGTGAGCGATTGGCCGGCGACGTGCGCGTGCAGCCAACAGCGCGGTACGCCCTGCTCGCACGGGCTGATCGCCATGCCCTAGCGGCAGCGCCACCGTGCCGAAGCATGGCACGTATCGCAGGCATTGCTCATAAATCCCCAAGAATATGCGGCGCGTATCTGCGTGCTGCCTCGATTTGACATTGGGGCAACGATCTGACGGTTCCTTTCACTCGACGGTCAAGCGAGCTTCACAACCTTTGTCAGATGACGCGGGGAAACGGTATCGATCCCATGGGCCCGAGCGGTGCGTTCACCGAGGATTTGCAGCGCCGGAAGAACGACGAGCCCTGCGAGCGACAGGTCGACATCAATGGGTAGCTCGAGGTCACCTGGACCGCCCACTCCAATGACAACGGCACCTTTTTCTTGCAGCTCGTTCACCAGCTTAATCTCGGCATCTTGCTGATCGGAGCTATAGAGCATCACCGCAGCCGTCTTGTCGTCGACCAGGCTAATCGGCCCGTGACGGTATTCGAGCGGGTGGAAGGCTTGTGTCACAATCTGACTCATTTCCATCAGTTTGAGCGCTCCTTCCAGAGCAACGCCAAACATAGGACCGCTACCAAGGAACACGAAATGCGAACGGTCGGCTAGGATTGGAGGCAGCGCGGCATCAAGAGCAATCGCGAGCTGACGGGCGGAATTGACGATGGAAGGCGGAACCTGTCGCCCTATCATCTGCAGGCCAAGGAGGACCATCAGGCTTGCCGAAACCGTCATGACGATACCTTCGTCGGGGTGGGTTGCGGCCGTGATTATTTGATCACAGTTTTTTGCCAGCGAGCTTTCCGGTTCAACCGTTATCGCTGTCACAAACGCGCCGGCGGCGCGGCTTGCTATTGCCGCGGCAACTGTTTCGGTCGTCTCACCGCTACGGGAAAGCGTCACGACATGGGTATTGCGCCATTCCGGCCAGAAAGCCTGCGGACGGTTCTGCCACTCAGCACCGGGTGCCGCAATGGCGTTGCGTCCGGCCATATTCGAATAAGCCGCAAGCGAGAGAGCAAGGTTATAGGAGGTGCCACAGCCGACAAAGACGAGAAGCTCCGCCGGATCGGTGACCAAATTTGAGCCTATTGCTTTCTGCCAGTAGGCAAATTGCTCGAAGATAACCTTTTCGGTCGTGTTCATGAGGTCTCCGGTTATTTGACCGAACCAGCCAGCAGGCCGCTGACGAGGTACCGGTTGAGGAAAATGACGACAAGGGCGGGAATGACGATCGCGATTGAGCCGCTTGCGGTGATCAGGCCATAGTCGATAAAATTCTTGGTGACGAATTCCGGGATCAGGACCGTCAAAGGCTTCGTCGCCTGTGGCGAGAAGATGAGCGGAACGAGATACTGTCCCCAGGCACCAAGGAAAGTTAGGATTGCGGCTGCCGTCAGACCGGGGCCTGCGAGCGGCAGCACGATGTGGAAGAAGATGTACAGCCGGCCTGCTCCGTCGAGTTGCGCGGCTTCCTCCAGAGCGATCGGAAGCGCTTCGAATACGCTTCGAAGCAGCCACAGCGATAGCGGCAAATAGGCTGAGACGTAAATCAACGCGACGCCGACGTAGCTATCGACGAGGTGTAGCTTGATCATGATCTGATAGAGCGGGATCAAGACGGCGTAAGCTGGGATCGCGAGCGTCGCAACGACAGCGATAAAAATCGCTTTTCGGCCGGGAAACTGAAGCCTTGTGAAGGCGTAAGCGCCGAGCGCCGAGATCGCGACGCATAGCAGAGTGGCGGCGACTGACGTGATCACGCTATTGATCAATGCAGCCCGGAACTCCTTGAAAACCTCGACACCGCCGATCCGGGCGATACCGACACCGAGCAGCCGAGAATAATGATCCAGCGTGAAATGCTGCGGGAAGAAGTGGATAGGCCGGACGGAAAAATCGGCGGTTGGCGTAACTGAGCTTGCGACTGTCCAGTAGATCGGCCCCAAAGACCAGATCAGCAGGACGGCAATGCCGGTCCAAACCATTATTCTGTATGCAAGGGTGGGTTTCATCAGTCGAACCGGGTGTTGCGATAGACGCGGAGGACATAGATGAGCGAGATCAGTAAGGACACCAGCGTGATGACCACCGAGAGCGCCATGCCATAGGAGAAGCGAAGGTTTTGGAAGGTCTCGAGGTAGATCTGGACAAGCACGGGCCGCGTCTCCAGGCTGGCGCCCGCAAGAACCCACGCCTCGTCGAAAAGATTGAATGCGTTGACGGTCGCGTTCGTCATCGCGACGGCGATTGCGCTGCGCACGAGCGGAAGGGTAACCAGTGCGAACATCTGAACGCGTGTGGCTCCATCGATAAGCGCGGCCTCGTAGAGATGAGCGGGTATGCTTTGCATTGCCGCCAGGACGATGACGATCGTCAATGGCATCATCCGCCAGACATGGACCACAGTTACCGCGACGATGGCGCTGGTCCGGTCGTTGAACCAGACATGGTTTTCGAAAGGCAGTCCGATCGCTGAAAGTATCCCGTTCAGAAGGCCCGCGCCTGGCTGATAAATCCAAAGCCAGATGACCGAATTGACGACGCCGGGCAGTGCCCATGGCAGGATCACAGCTGCCAGAACCCACTGCCGCCCACTCCTGATCTGATTAATGAGGGCGGCAGCAAGTATGCCGAATACTGTTTCGGCAATAACTGCGAGAATGACGTATATTAGTGTATTGATCCAGGAGATCCCCAGTTGCCCATCCGATAGCATCCGGCTGTAATTTTCCAAGCCGACAAAGGGTGTGCCGGCCTGCATCGGGTTAACCCTGTGTAGGCTGTCCCAGACCGTTTTTCCCATCGGGTAGAAA
This sequence comes from Rhizobium leguminosarum bv. trifolii WSM2297, assembly GCF_000271845.1. The sequence continues at coordinate 2,099,803 of NZ_JH719393.1, forward strand.
ACCAGGGCCGCCATTGTCATTACGATCGGCAACACCAGAAGCAAGCCCAGTGTAGCGTCTGCATGGAAACCGAAGCCACGCTTGCTCGCCACAGCCTCGGACGCGAAGGTGGTCATTGCGCCATCGCCTGCTTGGCGGCCTCAGCGATCGCCGCCATGGCTTGATCGACGCTCATCTGACCCTTGGCAGCGCTATTGATCGCGGTATTCACGCCGCTTGAAAACTGCGGGTACCAAGGCGGCGTGCCCTGCGGGAAGAGCGGCTCGACCGTCTTTGACTGTGCCACGAGCGCATCGCCGCTACTCAGCTTTCCCGACGCGTTGAGCTCTGAAAGCGCCGACGTGCGGGTTGGCAAAAACCCGTTCGCCGCGTTCTTCTTCTGGAAGTCCTTGCTGGTGAACCACTTGACGAATGCAATCGCTGCCTCCTTATTTGGGGAGACGTTTGGAATGGCTAGTGCCTCTGGAAGGCCGAAACTCCGCGTTTGGCCGCTCGCCGTCGGCACGAGGATAGCCTCAACCTGGCCGGCAACCTTCGACTGCTTCGGATCGTTCATCTGTGCAAGCCTGCCAGGCTCTCCGGAGATCATGATGCTGGTGACGCCCTGGGCAAACATGCTCTCATTGATCTGGCTGTCTTTCAGGCCGGTAGAGGCCGGATCGACGAGTCCATCCTTGAGAAGCATCAGTTCGAAAGCGAGAGCTTTGTAGCCAGCCGAATCCGGTGAGGTGAATAGCGGATTGAAATCCTTGTCGAAAAGCTCGCCACCAAAGGCCTTGGTCAGCAGGTACCAGCTCGTCGAAGCGCCTTCAGTGGCTGAAACCGGCAGACCGATCGGATACTCGGCAATACCCTTTTCCTTGATCTTCTTTGCCGCGGCGACAAGATCGTCCAGTGTTTTCGGCATATCGGCAACGCCCGCGTCGGCGAAATGCTTGCTGTTAACGAGCATGACGCGGAAGTCGTTGGTGTAAGGAATACCAAGCAGCTTCCCGTCGACGGTGAAGATCTTGGCGACGCCGATATCTGCGATCGTGTCGGTGTCAATCACGTCGTTCAGCGGCAGGTACCATCCTGCCGCGCTGAATTGCCCGGTCCATGACCAGTCGAATTCGGTGACGTCTGCCGGAGCGGTCCCGGCGACCAAAGCAGTAACGAGTTTGGGGCGGATGTCGTCCCAGGAAAGTGTCTGAAGGTCGACGTGAATACCGGTCTCGGCTTCGAAGTCAGCTGCAATATCCGGCCCTTGCGGCGACGGCATAAGGACCGTGATCGATTGGCCGGCAAGCGGCTTGGCATCCTCGCCGAGGGCGGGCACGGCAATCGCGAAGGCCGCCGAAGTAAGTAAAGGCAAGATGAATTTATACATGTTCCCATCCTTCATTATTCTTGAGCTCAGTTCACTTGGAAGCGCAGTCACCACCTTTGGCCGTGGCCGCGATTTGCCCGAACCAGCCTTCGTCTAGTGGCCAATCCAGAAGCTGGGCAGCAACTAAGAGAGCGCCGCCGATGGGAGGGAGCCTCGGCGACGCCGGGGGTCTGCCGATCCGCTGTTCAAGTTTGCCAAGCAGGATCTGACTGGAAAAAGTGCCGCCTGCATAACTCCACTCAGCGTCCGGATCGCAATACCCAGCAACCGCCTCGTGGTGCCTTGCGAGTTCGCCCGCGGCCTGATCGATGAGCCCGATCGCGCCGTCGTCGCCGCCGCGCGCGATCTGGTCCACAAGGGTAGAAAGGGCAGCTATCTGCGCCCGGGGATTGGTCAGCGAACTGATCCAGCCCCCCAAAGCGTTCATGGGGTCTGCAGCGTCAACATCAAGATGCGCGAACAGAGCCTGGGCCAGCGCCGTCGGCGGCGTGCGTCCATCCAGGCTCTGAGTGACGAGGTTCAGAGCCTTCCGCCCGATCCAGTGACTGCTGCCCTCGTCGCCAAGGATATCCCCCCATCCGCCGGCTCGAGCGGATGCGCCTTGCGAATTGCGCGCCCAGGACATCGATCCCGTACCCGAAAGGATCAGAATACCCGGCTGACCGGCGAAAGCGCCAAGATGCGCCGCGTCCACATCGTTGAGGATCTGCCGGGGAAGGTTTGGAAACGTTCGCTTTATTGCCTCTCCTTGCAATTCCGATAGACGCGCGACTTCGCCGTAGGCGGGCAGTGCCGCTGCAACAGCCGCCAACCGCGCTTCGTCGCGGAAAGGCGCCAGGTGCTGTTCCAATTCTTGGAGCCAGTTCGGATTGTCCATCGGATTGACCCCACCGCCGCGCGAGGTCTGCAGGATCCGGCCATTCCTGTCCGCAAGGGCGACCAACACCTTGCTGCCACCGCCGTCAATGCCGAGGATCAGTTCGCTACTCACCCTTTTGCTCCGCAATCGTCGCGTCGACGCCAAGGTTGACAAGCGCCTCGCGCCAATGGCGCGTCAACGCGGCATCGGTGATGACCCTCGCGTTGTTCAGGGGCGCAACCTTATATGTCGCCATGGTGCCGAACTTGGACGAGTCGGCGAGGACGAAACGATTGGCCGATCGGGTGAGCATGCACCGGTTGAGACTCGCTTCTGCGCTGTCCACGCTGTAGATAGCACCGTCAGGGCTAATGGCGCTCGCGCCGAGAAACAGCTGATCGAACCATATCGTTTCGAGCATTGCTTCGGCTTGCGGCCCGACAAGCGAAGCGTTCTCGCTACGAAGCTGACCCCCGAGAAGCACCACCTCCAATTTTGGGATGTTGAGGAATTCCTGGGCTACCGTCAGGCCGTTTGTGAAAATCCGAAGCGGGAGCGGATTGATGCGGATAAGGCGGGCAAGCTGCAGGACGGTCGTTCCCGCATCAAGGAAAATTGCCGTATGCGGATGAAGCAAATCGTACGCAACGGTGGCTATGGCCCGCTTCGCCGATAGATGGCGTTTTTCCCGCTCCTGGAACGCGACCTCGACCGAGGACCCTTCGGCGATACGTGCCCCGCCGTGAACACGATCGATCGCCCCTTCCTGTTCGAGGATCTGTAGGTCCCTTCGAACGGTGGCGAGGGATGCCCCGATTGCGTCCGCAAGAGCCTGAATCGTCGAAAAGCCGTTCGCATAGAGGTGGCTGCGAATAGCGTCCAGACGATCCACTTTCATTCCTGGTGCTTGGCTCAACGAAAGCTCCCGAATGCATCCGCTTTTGATCACAGTTCCACTCCATAAAATCAAAGTCAATCATGATTGTGATGTTTTTTGATTTTTTGCGAGACTTTAACTGGGAGCGGCTAGGCCGCCTACGCAGCTGCCGAGCCTTGGCTGGTCGAATAGAGCTTCTAACGCACCATCGTCGTCGCCACGCTCGGAAGCGTTTAAATCCCATCAGCCGCTTATTTTGCAGCCGGGTCTTCAACCCCAATCATAGCCGTGATGGCATGATGACGAGGACCCCATCATGGGAGAACTCAAAGCCCCGCTTTGGATGGTCCATACCAGCGGCTTCACGCGCTCGTCATGGGCCTGAGCACCATCGGCATGGACGTAAGCGCTATTCCGATCAAACATTGACAGAGGTCGCTATTGCCAACTTGGCATGTGGTAGACTCTTTACCTGGTAGCGGCCTGCCGATGCAGAACGCACCAGGTACCCAACGCCCTACTACCACGCAACATCGCGGCGTCACCTCGCTTCGATTTTGAAATATGGCCTTGGTGGAGCTTCGCCCGATTCCCAGAACTTTCCGGTCGAAGCCGGCGCCGTCGGACGTGGACGTGACCGCGTCACCAACGAGATCGATCCACCGACCATTATGTTGATGGACTACCTCGGTGTCTGTCAGATGTAGTCACCCCGCCTTCCGGCCCTTGAGGTCGGCCTGGATACTCTTTTTCAATGCGTCCATAATGTTGACGACGTTCGATGCGGGCGCTGTCGCTGTTTTACCCTTTGCGGTCTTCTTGGGCTTCAGCAGCTTCTTCTTCTCCTCGATCAACTTCAGAAGGCTGGCCTGGATCGGGTCGCTGACCATGTTCGTCGACCAGCGGGCTGACTTCTGCTTGATGAGTTTCTGGACAAGGGGAATGAGATCGGGGTCGGCTTCGGCCTCGATGTCCTCGAAGTAACTCTCCTCTGGACGTACTTCGTCGCCGAACCGCAGCGACCACAAAACAATGCCCTCGTCGCGCGGCTCGAGGATGACGGCACGCTCGCGACGACCCATTACGAGCTTCGAAACACCGACGACCTTGTCGGCCTTCATTGCGTCCCTGATTACGGCGAAAGCCTCGTTTCCGACCGCGTCGTCAGGCGTCAGATAGTGAGGCTTCTCGAAGTAGACCCAATCGATGCTGTTGGCCGGGACAAACTTTTCAATGTCGATGGTTTTCACAGTGTCGAGCGCCACCCTGTCCAGATCGTCGTCGGTGAGGATCACGTAGTCGTTCTCGCCGCGTGCGTAGCCCTTGGCCTCGTTCTCGTCTTTCACCGGCTTGCCCGTGACGGAATCGACGTACTGCGAGATGACCCGGTTTCCGGTATCGCGATTGAGGGTGTGGAAGCGAACCTTCTCGCTCTCGCTGGTCGCGGGGGTCATCGCGACAGGGCACGTGACCAACGAGAGCTTCAGGTAGCCTTTCCAATAATAGCGCGGTGCCATGGTCAATCTCCTCAGCTTGCCTTGCGACGCGGCGCGGTCCCAGTAGAAATGGCCTTGGAAGCTGCTCCGCGTGTTGCGCGCTGTCGACCAGTGCCCTGATTGGCATTGGCGGCAGTGCGTTTCGGCTTGTCCGCGGTGGCCTTCATCATCCCTGCGCTTTCGCGGAGGGCCGCGAGAAGATCGTTCGGCTTCGACACTTCGACCTTCTTCGGCTTCGGCAACGCTTTGCCCTCTATCTTAGCCTTGACCAGGTCGGCGAGCGCGGCTTCATAGCGATCGTCAAAGGTCGCAGGGTCGAAGGTACCCTTCTTGGTACCGATGATATGCTTGGCGAGATCGAGCATCTCCCCCTCGATCTTCAGCTTGGGGATTTCTTCAAAGGCCTTCTTCGACGAGCGTACCTCGTAGTCATAGTTCATGGTCGTCGCGATAAGGCCTTTGCCATGCGGCCGTATGAGCACGGTCCGCATTCGCCGAAAGAGAACCGTGCGCGCTATGGCGACGACATTCGACTTCTTCATGGCGTCGCGCAGAGCTGCGAAGGCCTCGCTACCCACCTTGTCAGGGGTCAGGTAGTAGGGCTTGTCGAAATAGACGTCGTCCACATCTGAGCAGGGAATGAAGGCATCAATCTCGAGGGTCTTGTTGCTTTCCGGGATCGTCGCGGCAACTTCCTCTGGATCGATGATAATGTACTGGCCAGTTTCGATCTCGAAGCCTTTTGTCTGTTGTTCCTTCGGAACCGGGTCCTCTGTCTCGCTGTCGATGAAGATGCGGTTCACCCTGTTCCCGGATGCCTTGTTGATCGTGTTGAATGTAATGCGCTCTGACGTGCTTGCCGCCGTATAAAGCGCTACTCCGAAGGAGACCTCACCGAATTTTACGAAGCCCTTCCACTGCGCGCGATGCCCTGTTGCCATGACGTTTCTCCGAATCACCTTGTCGCGACTCAAAGACGTCTCAGGATGATTCGTTCCGACTCGAAACGAATCAATTTTCAATAACTTATGGAATTGCGTTCACAGATTGATTCCGGGTTGAAACCGTGTCTGATGGTTGAGCAGAAGTTACGCTATGGGCTTTGCGCGGAGCGTCCAACCGAGAGGCGAGGAATGAACGGCAACACCGTGATCCTGTTCTTCCATCTGACGCGTGGTCACGATCCAATCCGGCTGCATGATCCTGGTGGTTCCTCGGTGCGGAGAAACTCGATGAAGGCATCGCCAGTATCGAGACCACCGCGTGATTCCCGCCCGTCGCGCTCCAGTGTCCATAGGTACCGCATCGTCATCCTCATTCACTTCGTTCGACAATGCATAGCGGGTACGGCCGTCGCTTCAAGCGCAGTATGACGGACAGTCGTTGTGTCGAGGAACCACTGGAATCGTAGCGAGTTTCTCTTGCGAACTTCATCAAGGGAGAAACTCGATGGCAACGACACAGACATCCCGAGGCCGCGCACAAGATCGCGCCCGCGTGGCGGGCGGCCAGGATCACGAGGTGCAATACGAAGCGAAGAAGGAAAGCGTCTCGAAGGATACCGTCAAAAAAGCGGTCAAGAGCGCCGGAAACTCCCGTAAGAAGGTCGAAGCCGAAATCGGCCGGCGCTAATCCGAGCGCCAATCCCGGCCTCAAGATCAACCCGGCGATCTCTCAGCTCGCCACGTCGAAGCAGGAGCCTTTCTGAGGTCTTCCATGACAAGGGACAATCCGAACGACTATCGCATCATGTCGAAAGCTGTCCGAGAATGGTATCGGTACTATGAGGTCGAATGGGACGATCAGGTGTCGTCGTTTCTCTGCGATGCGGCGATCGAGCTCTACGACCGCGGTTGCCGATCGGTGGAGGTGATGGCAACGATCTTGATCGGGACCTATGTCGGGCTGGCCGCCACTCGCATCAACGCGCCGTCGTCCTACTCTGTGCACTGATTCGGCCGCAGGTTCCGAGCCAATCTGACGGCCTGATGTTCACGCGCGCCTGGGTCTTACAAGCTATCATACAGTGCAATCGTCTGAGGATTAGCGAAGCTCTTCTTGAAGGGATGAGGACTATGCGCGCACGCTCGAATGGCGAAAGCGATTTTCCGCGGCTCGTTCCCCACGAATTGCGGTTGGCCGATTCAGCCATCGCCTGCGTGATCCCGCAGCCCCGCCCGCAGCGCTTCAGGCGATCGCGGAAAAGAATGGTCAGCCGCCATAAGAATGTGCTGCGTATCAATGGAACGCACAGCATGTTAGAAGGCTGCAACTCCGGAAAGGAGCATGCATGTCGCTGGACGTTCTTCCCAATCGTTTCAACCTGATCGGCGACAACGGCATGGTGGTTATGGGCGGGCAGCTCCTCCCAGCATGCGTCGTCGTGACCCAGGCGGCACTCAAAGATGCTCAGCTGCCGCAGAGTTCACCGGCTCGGTCCGCTACCCGACCTCGCCACAACCGAGGGTCGGATTTCAGTCACAGCAGATTATATCCGAGGGGCGACGCGAAATTGGTTGGGATCGGCCGAGCGTGGGAGCGCCATGGCCACGATCGCGCCCGCAACGGGAGCCCGGTTGCGGGTGTCGTTTCGATAGCCCATGCCTTCGCTGAGCCGGACCCTACGATGTTCGGGAGACCATAATGAAACTTCAGATCAAGCATCGAACACTTTACCGTTACGCCCGACCCGTCGGGCTGCTTGCGCACCGATTGATACTGTCGCCCCGAACCGCCCAACATCTTCGAACCTTGTCTTTCGGAATCGACTGCTCTGCGCGGGGATCGATCGACTGGGCGCAGGACGTTTTCGGCAACACGATAGCCACGGTGACGTTTTCTGAACAAGCCTCGGAATTGATGATCTCCAGTGACGCCGTTGTCGAGCAGACCGCCGACCCTTGGCCTGTTTTCAATATCGACATTTCGGCCCACACCTATCCCTTCACCTATTCAAGCGAAGACAAAACCGACCTTGGCGCATTTGCTGTTGCGACCTCTTCCGGTGGCGCGGTGTCGGGTTGGGCAAGAGCGTTTGTGCGCAGCAACCCGACCGACACGCTGTCACTCCTCAAGGATTTGAACGCCGGCATTCTCACAAAGGTCACCTACCGTATCCGAGATGAAGAAGGCACGCAGTCGCCCGAACAAACACTTGAACTCGCAAGCGGCTCATGCAGGGACATTGCGGCGCTCTTCATCGAGGCGGTGCGCTGCCTGGGCTTCGGTGCCCGTGCTGTCTCCGGCTATCTCTACGACCCTCAAGCCTCGGTCGATGACGGCGGATCGACGCATGCCTGGGCGGAAGTCTATCTCCCCGGAGCAGGCTGGATCGCGTTTGATCCCACCCACCGCAGGGTGGGAGCAGCCTGTCTCATTTCCGTGGCGTTTGCCCGCAACAATGGCCAGATCATGCCTGTGACCGGCGGATATGCTGGAACGCCGCAAGATTTCGTGGAAATGGACGTGTCGGTCAAGGTGGTCGAGATACGAGAATAGCGTGGGAGATGGCCGGCCCTCGACTGCCCTATGGCCAGGTCATCGACCCGATTAAGAGATTTCGAAATTGAAACTATTGCGTATCTGAGATACGCGAAAGTTTCATTTCTTGAAATTCCAGATAAATGATGTAACTTTCCCGTATCTGAAATACGCGAAAGTTACATCATGTCCCTTTATCTGGTCGGCGAAAACATTGATAAAGTGCGTGGTCACCGCCAAGCGGAGGCCGGGAAATTGGTCCATCTCATGCGCGGTATCTACGTCGATGCCGACGATAATATAGACCAGACGGTACGGACCCATGCTGTACGCATCGCCAAATACCTCTATCCGAACGCCTACCTGTCGGCTGCCAGCGCTGTCCTGCTCGGCCCGATGCGCGACGGTCGCCTGTTCCTGACCGGCCGTCGCGTGCAGCGGCAGCGCATCAGGACGCTCGAAATCATTCAGAATAAAGCGCCGGACCGCCCTTCTGTCGCGCAGGCTGCCGTCGGCGACGACCTGGGCGAGTTCCGCGTGGACGTATCTTCGCTGCGCCAGCGTTTTCTGGAGGCCTTCCGCATTCGCAGTGAGCATGCGGCCTCGTTCGACGACGACATGAAAGAGGCAATCGTTGCGCGGCTGATTGAAGAATACGGGAGTCCGGAGAACGCAGCCGATGCAGTGTTCAAGCTTGCCCGCGACAATGACTGGCTTGACGAAGGCAGTGCGGCCGAGCGTTTCCTCAAACGGACGCCGGCGGCCGCCATGGCAGTGACCAACCAGGCCGCGCTCGACCTGATCGTGGCGTGGCACGGGGCGCCGATCGGCAACCTGGCGCATGATGGCTTTGAATGGCGATGGAAGGCGTCCGATCCGGACGGCCCCCCGCTCGTGCGCCAGACTGCGCCCGGCAGATTGCCTCCCTTCATTGAATCACTGCTGCCGGAAGGCTGGCTGAGCAGGGTATTGAACAGCCCCGATGAGCGGGCGGAACTGCGTACCGGCAAGCGCTACATGTCGAACATCACGATTGTGGAGCGGGCAAGCGAACTGCCGACCCTTCCGGCCGATGTTTTGCTGACAAGGCTGAATGGCTTCACGGCAAATCACTTGTTCACAGGGACCTATGCCGGTCCAGGCCGCGGCGACATCCAGGACACGTTCGAACAGAACCTGGCAAAAATCTTCGCGACGGGCGCGACACCGCGCCTGTCAGGCGTGCAAATCAAGGCGCCGATGTTCCTCGATGCGGACGGCGCCCTGATGCCCAGCGCGAACAAACCATTCACGCATATTCTCAAACCCGCCGGAACATCGGGGTTCGAGGCGCTGCCCGCGATCGAATGGCAATCCATGGAACTTGGCCGGGCGGCCGGGTTCATAGTCCCAGCCATTGCGCTCGTCGCTATGCCGGATGGAATGCCCCATGCGCTTGCGGTTGAGCGGTTCGATGTCCGCACCAGCCTTGACGATATCCGCCGTCTGGCGCTCGAGGACATGGCGTCCGTTCTGGGCGTCCGGCCTGAAGACAAATACACGGGCACCATGGAACGGATCGCGTCCGCGCTGCGCCCGCTTTCCACGGACGCCGACGCTGACCTGCTAGTGGTTTTGAGGCGGGCATTGTTCGCATGGCTGATCGCGGATGGCGACATGCACCTCAAGAATATGGCCGTATTGAAGATCGCAGAGCCAGGCCGCGGAGATTTTGGCTCGGTCCGCATGGCACCGCTCTACGACGCAGTGACGACGCGGGTGTTTCCGAACCTGCAGAACGACCACATGGCTCTCAAAATCAGCGGCAAGGACGAACGGTTAAAGAGGGCGGATTTCAGGCGTTTTGCGGCGACGGCGGGTATCCCGGCGGCGGCTGCGGATTCCACTATGGATGAAATGACGGCGGCGCTTGCGCGCGGGCTAGATGAACTTGCTTTGCCGGACCCGCTGAAAGACGGTTCAGTCGGCGCGGAACGGGCGTCTCAGATGCGGGAGATTGTTCGCGAGCGCTTGGCCACTTTTGAATAAGTGTCGCGGTTCCAGTTTCTGATGCGCGAAGTCGCAGATTGCGCCGGTGGACCGGCATTCAAGGATTTGAATGATCGGCGGCTGCATGAGCGGGCGGAAAAGCGTCTCGCCTCGGCGCAGGCCCGCATCTTTCAAATCAGTTCAGCCAGGCAGCGGCGTCAAAGCCTTTCAATGCGGCGTGATCGCCTTCTTCGATCTAAACCGCCCGGTTGGGCAGGTGGGCGCGGACGGATCGCTAATAAAGTTACGCCTATTAAGGATCGCGATCATCGGTTCTCGCCCATGATACTATTCCGCAAGATGGAACTCGCCACCGGCCGCCCCCCGGCGAATAACGCCCCCTTCACCGATGCACGGCGGCGAGCGCAATGCCGTCGGCGACTTCCTGGCAGCGATCGGTCAAATTGGCCGTCGCCACACGCAGGTGGCTGCTCGGCAGAACCGAGAATTTCGCTCCCGGATGAACCGCGATGCCCCTCGCTGCGAGCGTGACCAGCGCAAATGGTTCCGAGGACACTGGGATCCAGGCGCAAAGGCCACCGCCATGGGCGGCTTCGACGCCGCGCTCGGCCAGCGCATCGATGAGTGCCGCACGGCGTTTGAGGTAGAGGTCGCGGGCTCGCAAGAGCGTCTCGTCCGTTGCCGGATCGCGCAGCAGCCAGGCCGCGGCCGATTGCAGGATGCGGCTCGTCCATCCGGCGCTGAAGGCGCGGTAGGACTGGATCTGCTCGATCAGTGCCCGCGAACCGGACAATACGGCGAGCCTGAGGTCGGGCCCGTGCGTCTTCGAGAAGGACAGGATGTGAATGACACGGTCGCGATAGAGTGAGCCGAGCGAGTGGCGCTGCGCCGACGAGATGTCGGCCACCCCGTCATCCTCCACGATCAGCGTATCGCTATCTTCGAGGATCGCGCCCAGTTTTTTTATCCGCGCGGCACTGACGCTTTGACCGGTGACGGAGTGAACGCGCGGCTGGAAGATGAAGGCGGCCGGCCGGTACTTCATCGCGTCCTCCAGCGATGCCGGCACGGGTCCCTCGCCGTCGCACTGGATCGGCAGGATACGGACCCCGCGATCTTCGAGAATATCGAGAAGCCGCATGCCCGTCGGCATTTCGATTGCGACCGAAGCGCCCGGCGTCACTAGGGCATGGATCAGCGTATAGACGGCATTGTAGCCGCCATTTGTCGCAAGGAATGCTTCCGGCTGATATGGCCAAGAGCGCCTGACAGCTTCTTCGAGCTCCGGCAGAATGCGGCTGCGCTGGTAGCTGTTCACATTCTCCGCATTCGCGCCATGGGCCATCGCCTCGCCAAGTTTCGGCAGCAGCCGGACATCCGGCACTGCTGCCGTCAGATCCAGAACGCCCTCGCCATAATCACCAACGCTTGCCAGACGCTCCGGCTTGGCGATGAAGCGGTCGCCGCTCACCCAGGTACCGTTTCGGCCCCGACCGCTGATGATTTTCTGCCGCCGCAATTCGCTCCAGGCTTCCGAGATGGTTGCCGGGCTAATTCCGAGCGCAAAGGCGAGGTCGCGGATCGCCGGCAATTTGGTACCCACAGGCAGGGCTCCGGCCCGGATCAAGGCACTGGTTTGGATCGCGATTCCGCGAATCGTACGATCATTCAAATTTTCAGCAAACCAGGCTGCGCCCTTAATCTCGCTCATTTTCGCGCCATTTTTTAAATGTTCAATAACGTAATAACATTTGATCAATCTGATTTGAACATTTACCCATTTCGAAAACAAGCTTTTAAATGAGAAATTCCGATGCCATTGACGCTCCGCCTCGCCCTTCGTGACTGGGACTACATGACCCCGCTGGTTCTCGGTGACGTCTCGTCGCCGAAGCTCGACATCAAGGTCGATCGTGTGGGCACGCTGATCTCGCATGTTGGCAAGAGCGACGAATATGATGCCGCGGAAATGTCCTTCAGCCGCTACACGCAGCTTCGCATCGACAGCGACGAAAGCGTCACCGGCATTCCGAACTTCATCATGCGCGGCTTCCGCCATCGCTGCATCGTCACGACCAAGGACAGCAAGCTTCAAGAACTCGGCGATCTCGCCGGCAAGCGCATCGGCGTGACCGGCTGGCGCGACTCCGGCAACACCTGGACGCGTGCCGCGATCCGCCGTGAGGGCGTCGAGGTCGAGGATGCGCGGTGGTACGCCGGCCGCCTGACCGACGCGCATCCCGTCATCGACCGCCTCGACGGTTTCGGCCGTCCCGGCCGCATCGAAGCGGCCCCCGGCGAACGGCCGATGGTCGACCTGCTGAAGGAAGGTGTGCTGGATGCGATCTTCACACCCTTCATGCCGGAAGGATATTTCGCCAGCAGCTCGCCTTTCCGACAGCTGCTATCCGACTTCCGCGGTGCCGAACGTCGCTATTTCGACGACGTGGGCTATGTGCCCGGCATGCACCTGATCGGCATCAAGTCGGCCATCGCCACCGAACATCCCTGGGTGATCGAGGAGCTCAGCTGCCTGATCGATGAATCGCAGCGCATGTGGCTTTCCAAACGGCGGAAATATGCCGAGACGACGCCTTTCATGTTCGACGAACTGCTGAAATGCGCCGCCGAACTGCCGCAAAGCTGGAACGCGAGCGGTTTTGCGCCCAACCGAAAGATGATCGCCGACTTCGCCGGGGAACTGCACGCGCAGGGTATCCTGCCGCGGCTGATGACGCCGGAAGAACTGTTTCCGCTCGATCCTGACGGCAAGCCGATAGCGGCTGCCGCCTGAGACCCAAACGCACAATCAAAAAGGGGAATGACCATGCAAATGAAGAAAATGACCACTCTTGCGCTGGCCGGCGTCATGCTCTCCGGAGCAGCCTTCGCCCAAGAAGCAAGCCTGCCGAAACTCTCGGTCAACGAGGAACTGAAGGCCAAGTTGCCAGAGGCGATCCGCACCGCCGGCAAGATGATTTCCGTCAACAACGGTTCCTTCCCTCCCTATGAGATTGTCACCGGCACCGAGATGACCGGTGCCAGCGCCGACCTGACCGACGCGCTCGGAGAGATCCTCGGCATCAAGATCGAGCATGAGACGGTCGGCGGCCTGCCCGCCCTCCTCACTGGCATTAACTCCGGCCGCTACCAGTTCGCCTTCGGCCCCATCGGCGATTTCAAGAGCCGTGAAGAGGCCAACGACTTCGTCGATTGGGTCCAGGAATTCGTGGTTTTCGCGGTCCAGAAGGGCAACCCGAAGGCGATCACCTCCCTCGACACCGCCTGCGGCAACCGTATCGCCGTCATGGCTGGCGGCTCGGCAGAAAAGGTCATCCAGGTCCAGGCCGAGAAGTGCAAGACCGATGGCAAGGATCCGATCGAAGTCCAGTCCTTCACCGATCAGCCGAGCTCGATCCTCGCTGTCCGTTCCAAGCGTTCGGATGCCTTCTTCTCCTCCCAGGCGCCGCTCACCTATTTCGTGTCGCAGGCCAAAGGCCAGCTGGAGCTCACCGGCGTCGGTCAGAAGAACGGATTCGAAGCGCTCTACCAGGGCGCCGTCGTTCCGCAAGGCTCGCCGCTCAGCGCGGTGCTGCGTGACGCAGTCAAGCTTCTGATGGATAATGGCACATATGCCGCCATCATGAAGAAGTGGGGCCTCGAGAACAACATGATCAAGGAGCCGGGCGTCAACCTCGGCGGGACATTGCCGAAATGAGCATTGATATCATGAACACCGCGTCGCCACCCGGCGATGCGGCCGCACGGGATGTGGCGCATGCCCAAAAGCCTTTCCCGGCCGGTCGTGTCGCGGCCTGGATTGTCGTCCTGGTGATTGCCGCCTACTTCGCCTGGTCGGTTGCCGGAAACGAGAATTTCGGCTGGCCCGTCGTCGCCCAGTATTTCTTCGATCCTGTCGTCATCAGCGGCCTCTACGTCTCGCTTGGCCTCACCGTTGTAGCGATGATCATCGGCGTCGTTATCGGCCTGCTGCTCGCCGTCGCCCGCATGTCGAAGGACCGTCTCGCAAGCTCGCTTGCCTCGCTGTTCATCTGGTTCTTCCGCGGCACGCCGCTGCTGGTGCAACTGATCTTCTGGTACAATCTTTCCACCCTCTTCCCGACACTGTCGATCGGCATCCCCTTCTTCGGACCGACCTTCATCAGTTGGGACACCAATTCCGTCATCAGCCCGATGACGGCGGCCATTGCCGGCCTTGCTCTCAACGAGTCCGCCTATATGGCGGAGATCATCCGCGGCGGTCTGTTGTCGGTCGACAGGGGCCAGTACGAGACCGCTGAAGCCTTCGGCATGACCCGGGCAAGGGCGCTCCGCCGCATCATCCTCCCGCAGGCGATGCGTTCGATCGTTCCGCCGACCGGCAACCAGCTGATCAGCATGATCAAGGCGACCTCGCTCGTCAGCGTCATTGCCATGGCCGACCTGCTCTACTCGGTCCAGTCGATCTACAACCGCACCTTCGAAGTCATCCCGATGCTGCTCGTCGCTGTCAGCTGGTACCTGCTAATCACCTCGGTGCTGAATATCGGCCAGGGCTATATCGAGCGCTATTACGGCCGTGGTGACCGGCGCACCGGCAGCGCCAATACCGAAAAGGAAGCCGCCATGCCGGCACCGGCACTTGCTGGCACACAGGAGGCGAGCCAATGAACACGACCGCGACCGTCGAACCGCTCGTGCGGGCCCGCAACGTGCACAAATCCTTCGACCAGCTGGAGGTTCTGAAAGGCATCGATCTCGACGTCGCCCCAGGCGAAGTCGTCGTCATCCTGGGGCCTTCGGGTTCGGGCAAATCGACCTTCCTGCGCTGTATCAACCGCCTTGAAGCGATCAACCAGGGATCGATCGAGGTGGATGGCGAGCAGATCGGCTACAGCTTCCGCAACGGCAAGCTGGTGCAGCTTTCCAATCACGCCGTAGCCCTTCAGCGCCGCAAGATCGGCATGGTGTTCCAGCAGTTCAATCTCTACCCGCATATGACTTCGCTGCAAAACATCATCGAGGCCCCCGTCGGCATCCACGGTGAAAGCCGCAAGGAAGCGACGGAAAATGCCAAGCGCCTGCTCGAACGTGTCGGCCTCTCAGCAAAGGCTGATAACTACCCCCGCCAGCTTTCCGGCGGCCAGCAACAGCGCGTGGCGATCGCCCGCGCGCTGGCGATCAAGCCGAAGCTGATGCTCTTCGACGAGCCGACCTCGGCGCTCGACCCTGAGCTGGTCGGCGAAGTGCTCGCCACCATGCGTGACCTCGCCAATCAGGGCCTGACAATGATCGTCGTCACCCACGAGATCGGCTTTGCCCGCGAAGCGGCCGACCGCGTCGTGTTCATGGACGGCGGCAAGGTCATCGAACAGGGCAAGCCCGAGAATGTGCTCGGCAATCCGCAGCACCCGCGCACCCGCAGCTTCCTGTCGCGCGTCATCTAGCGCGGCATCTTCCCCCTCCCCTTCAACCGCCCGCCGCAGCCGCGGCGGGGAGCCCATGCAAGACCGGAACCGCCATGCACCTGACAAACGACTATGCCAGCCTTTCGGATTTCGAGCCTGCCAAAGCCGAGCTGACGGCGATCCGCCGCCATCTGCACGCCAATCCCGAGCTTTCCTTCGAAGAGACCGAAACCGCGCGCTTCGTCGCCGAAAAGCTGGAGGCCTGGGGTTACGAGGTGACACGCAATGTCGGCGGCCATGGCGTCGTTGCTCGCATGACAGTAGGCAGCGGCAAGAAGAGCATCGCAATCCGCGCCGATATGGACGCGCTTCCGATCACTGAGCAGAGCGGACTCGACCATGCCAGCAAAGTGCCGGGCAAGATGCATGCCTGCGGCCATGACGGCCACACCACCATTCTACTCGGCGCCGCCGAGTATCTGGCCCGCACCCGCCGCTTCTACGGCACCGTGACGCTGATCTTCCAGCCGGCCGAAGAGGCAGGTGCAGTCAGCGGCGCCCCGGCGATGATTGCCGACGGCCTGTTCGAGCGTTTCCCGTTCGACGTGATCTACGGCATGCACAACCATCCCGGCGCCCCCGAAGGCACCTTCCTGATGCGCTCCGGCCCGCTGATGGCCGCCGCCGATACGGCCGAGATTACGATAAAGGGCAAGGGCGGGCATGCCTCGCGCCCGCACCTGACAATCGATCCCGTTGTCGTTGTCTGCCACCTCGTCGTCGCGCTTCAGACCGTGGTGTCGCGCAGTGTCGACCCGACGCAGACGGCCGTGGTGACCGTGGGCGCGATCCATAGCGGCGAGGCGTCGAACGTCATTCCCGAGAACGCCAAGCTCCTGATGACCATCCGCTCGTTCGATCCCGAGGTGCGCGAGCTTCTGGAAGCGCGCATCCGCAAGCTAACCGAATCCGTTGCCGATGGCTTCGGCGCCAAGGCGGAGATCGATTACGTCCGCGGCCATCCCGTTGTCGTGAATTCCGAAGCCGAGACCGAGTTTGCCTGGAAGGTTGCCGAGGAACTGGTCGGTGCCGACAAGGTGACGACCTGCGCCCTCATTCCCGGCAGCGAAGACTTCTCCCATTTCCTCGAGCACAAGCCCGGCGCCTTTCTGCGTCTCGGTAATGGCGTCAACTCGGCGATCCTGCATAGCGCCAAATATGACTTCGCGGACGGAAGTCTGACGGCAGGCGCTGCGATGTGGGCGCGGTTGACCGAACGCTACCTCGACGAATAGGCTCTCTCGACAGCGCATTGCGCCCGCAGGCCCGCCGGCGACGAGGCAGTTTGCGGCGACTACATTGGAAATTTCAAAAAACAGTACGCGAAGACGTGTTGACGAGGTCACCTGGTTGAATCCCAGACGGTTTATACCTAGATCAACGGTATGCTTGATCATTCGTCTCGACCGTCGACGCCGTCAAATATCCCGATGGATGCCCTTAGCGAAGTCCTGCAAGACTTTCGCTTGAGTGGCGTCAACTATGGACGCTGCGAACTCAGACATCCCTGGAGCATCGCGTTTCCGCAACAACAGCTGCTTCGTTTTCATTTTGTCAGCCAGGGTCCATGCTGGATCCATACCGAACCTCAAGGGTGGCAGGAGTTGAACAATGGCGATCTGGTGCTGCTGCCGCAAGGCATTGCGCATCGATTGGCCAGTGCACCAGATGTTGAGGGCGACTCGCTTGAAAGCTGTCAGATAACAAAGTTGGGGAGCAATGTCTGCGAAGTGGTGCGGGAAGGAACGGGTGCGGCCAGCACTCTCTTCTGCGGCTCCATGGCCTTGGGCGCCCATGCGCTCAACCCCTTGATCGCTCTGATGCCGCCAATCATCAAGGGCTGCGATGTAGCCGGCAACGATCCGATCGTCGCCCCGCTGCTCGCCGCTATGTCGGCCGAGGCGACACAGCCCCAAATGGGAAGCGCGACTGTCCTGTCGCGCATGGCGGATTTGCTTGCTGCCCGGCTTATCCGCTGCTGGGTCAATTGCAGCGGAGGGTCGACCACCGGTTGGCTCGCCGCCATCCGCGATCCCCACATCGGTCGTGTCTTGGCGGCCATGCACCGAGACCCGGGGCAAAACTGGACGCTCGAAAGCCTCGCCGGCGTGGCAGGCCAGTCGCGCTCAATTTTCGCCGAGCGCTTCAGCGCTATTTTAGGAGAAGGCGCGGCGCATTATCTTGCCCGTCTGCGTATGCAACTTGCTCGCGAGCTGCTGGGACAAAGCGGCCTGTCCGTTGCCGAAGTTGCTTCCCGGTTAGGCTATGAGTCTGAGGCATCCTTCGCGCGTGCCTTCAAGCGCGTCACCCGCGTCTCGCCGGGTTTTGTGCGCCGCACAAGTTCCGGACGAACGGACATGAATTTCGGATTATAAGACACATATCGTCCCCGAAAGTTCGTCTATGAAATCTCCCAACATAGGAGATGCTTCGATGACGGACACAACATCACAGCTCGAGGGTGCAACAATTGAGCTCGAGACAGCCGATCAATCCGCATGGCCCGCGGCGACCTGGTTTGCCGTTCTTTCGATGGCGGCCACCAGCTTTGCGCTCGTATCGGCTGAATTCCTGCCGGCGGGCCTTCTGACGCCAATGGCCCGCGATCTCGGGATCAGCGAGGGAACAGCCGGACAGGTCGTCACTGCTACCGCCTCCGTCGGCGCCGTGACGGCGCTGTTGAGCAATGTTCTCATCGGCAGACTTAACCGAAAGGCAGTGCTGGTCGGTCTCAGCGCGCTGGCGGTCGGCTCCAATATTCTTGCTGCGTTAGCGACCGATTTTTGGCTGTTGTTGTTGGGCCGGGCTGGGCTGGGCATCGCGCTTAGCGGTTTCTGGGCACTTTCGGTTGCCGTGGTGGCGAGGCTGGTCGGCGCCAATGCGACAGGTCGGGGCATGTCGATTGTCACCCTTGGCGTGTCGCTCGCCACCATAGCGGCACCATCGATGGGCGCATTGATCAGCGACTGGTTGGGCTGGCGCAGCGCCATGGCGATGACCGCCGGGCTTGCCGCGATTGCCATGCTCCTGCAGGCACTCAGCTTGCCAACACTGCCGGCAAGCACCAGCAACAGTCTCGCCGACGTTTTCCGACTGACACGCCGGCGCGGCATTCAACTTGGGATGCTTGCCATCCTTTTGCTGATGACGGGGCATTTCGCCGGCTCGGTTTATGTGCGTCCCTTTCTCGAACAAGTGACGCTCCTTGACACCAGATCGATCGCCTTGGCGCTGCTTGGGTTTGGTATCGCCTCTGTGATCGGCAATGTTGCCGGTGGCCGAATGGCCGACGCCAGTATTGCAGTGGCCCTCGCTGTCACCGCGGTGCTGATGGCGTTTGCGGCGCTCGTTCTCGTGCTTGCAGGCGCTCATGCCGGCATCGCGTTCGCCCTCGTTGCACTTTGGGGCTTCGCTTTTGGCATGGCGCCGGTGGTGCTGCCGACCAATCTTTCCCGCGGGGCACCCGATGCGCTGGAGGCGGCAGGCAGCCTGATGGTCGTGTCCTTTCAGGTGGCCATCAGTATCGGCGCGGTTTTCGGCGGTTATATCGTCGATCATTACGGCGCTATTGGTCCATTGACCCTCACCGCTGCCCTGGCTGCGTCGACGGTCGTCTTGGCGCTGCTGCAGCCTCGCAGCTGATTCCGGGTCGAGCATCACCTGCAAACGTACGAAAGGTGCTGTGGAGTTCTCCATATTAACGGGCCAGGCACGCCGCATGCCTGGCCGAGGCCGCTCTTTCTGCTCCGGATATAAGACCGCCGGTAATCTGGACGCGAGGCGGTCCGCGAGAAGGAGGGACTCCCACCCTTCAGCTTTGACCGATGGGCCCATGTTCTCAAGGACGGCGGAAGCCTGATCCCGAACTTCGGCATCTATACCGTATTTGGACACGTGCGTTTGCAGCCATGTTTGTCTCGAGTTTTAGCAGCGATGTAATGCATTTGAACGGGCGGCGTTCGATTCTTCGATCATCGCCCCGTTTTTCCGCATCGACCGATTGTCCTCAGCGCCGGGGCTCGACGGTCACTTCGCCGAACATGACGCCGCGCGTCAGTGGCTTGGCGAGGAAATCATGCGGGAAGCCGAGAACGATGGCGCTGGCCTCGGCGAGCCGGGCGCGATGCTCATCCGACAATTCGATATCGAGCGCACCGAGATTGTCTTCGAGCTGGGCTATTGTCTTCACACCCATGATCGGCGAAGTCACGGCAGGGTTGGTAAGCGTCCAGGCGATCGCCACCTGCGCCGGCGTCTTGCCGATTTCGGCAGCAACCTGCTTCACGACATCGGCGATTCCGAGGCTGCGCTCGGTCAGCGAACCGTTGCCGGCAGCCACATTCTTGCGGGTGCCGACCGCACTTGCTGTGCCCGCACCGATGTCAAGATCTGATCGGCTGTATTTCCCTGTCAAAACGCCCATCCCGAGCGGTGACCAGGGGATAACGCCGAGGCCGAGTTCAAGCGCCATCGGGATCAGTTCACGCTCAACCGTGCGCTCGATTAGGCTATATTCGATCTGCAGTGCTACTAGGGGCGCCCAGCCGCGCAGGTCGGCCAGCGTCTGCATGCGCGCCGCCTGCCAGGCCGGCGTGTCGGAAATGCCGGCATAGACGATCTTGCCGGCACGAACGAGATCGTCCATCCCCCTCATGACCTCCTCGACCGAGGTCGTGAAGTCCCAGGCGTGCAGATAGAAGAGATCGATATAATCGGTGTTCAGTCGCTTCAGGCTGTCTTCTACAGAGCGAACCATACTGCGGCGGTGATTGCCGCCGGAATTGGGATCCTTCGGGCGCGAGGTGATAGTATATTTGGTGGCGATGACAAGCTCGTCGCGACGCCCTTCGGCAAAGCGACCGACGAGTCTTTCCGAGGTGCCGCCCGTGTACTGGTTGGCGGTATCGATGAAATTGCCGCCGCGATCGACATAGGCGTCGAACATGCGGCGCGATTCCTTCTCATCGGCACCCCAGCCCCAATCGGTTCCGAAGGTCATGGAGCCGAGCGAAAGCGGCGAGACGCGCAGGCCGGAACGGCCGAGGAGACGATAGCGGTCAAGGGACAGTGTGTTGGTTGTTTTATCTGACATGGGATAAATCTCCTGTGTTGCAGACAGAAGATGCGCCTTGCCGATACTGACAACAATGCTACATTATCGGCATGCCTTCTTTAGAAAAGATTACATAATGCGCGGCAGCGACTATGCAGAGCTCAGGGCCTTTGCCGCAGTTGCCGAACACGGCAATTTTGGCCGCGCGGCCGCCCGGCTCGGCATGTCGGCCTCCGCGCTCAGCCAGACGATCCGCACACTCGAAGAACGGATGGGTATCCGGCTGCTCAACCGCACGACGCGCAGCGTGGCGCCGAGCGAGGCTGGCCAGCGGCTGCTTACCCGGCTTTTGCCCGCGCTTGCTGATCTCGACCAGGCGATAGCCGATGTTACGGCGCTTCGCGATAAGCCGGCCGGTCCCCTGCGCATCAACGCACCTCGGGTCGCGATCACGCACACGCTGGCGCCGTTGATTGCTCCCTTCAATGCAGCCTACCCCGATATTGTCATCGACATTATCGTTGATGACAAACTTTCCGATATCGTCGCCGGTCGGTTCGATGCCGGCATCCGGCTGGGCGAGATGGTGGAAAAGGACATGGTAAGCGTAAAGCTCGGCGGTGACATGCGGCTCGTCGTCATCGCCTCGCCCGACTACATCGCGCGCCACGGCATGCCGCAAACGCCGCGCGATCTGCGCGACCACGCTTGCGTCGCCTCCCGCTGGCCGACGGATGGCAGCCTCTATCACTGGGAATTCGAACGCGGCGACGAGAAACTCGATGTGGCCGTCTCGGGGCCGCTCATCACCACCGACAACGACCTGATGCTGCGGGCCGTGCTGGATGGCGTCGGCATCGGTTATCTCTTCGATTATTACGTGGCGGAACATCTCGTCGCGGGCCGGCTCGTCAGCATGCTTGACGACTGGACACCCCCGTTCCCGGGCTTTCACCTCTATTATCCCAGCCGGCGCCAGATGCCGCCGCCGCTGCGTGCCTTCGTCGATTTTGTTCGCGGCAAATCTCTTAGACCGCCTCCAGAGACACAAAGTTTTTAAACCATGCATCAGGGCGAGGTATGTCGATCCAGACGGCTGATCGAAACGCTCTCGAACCGTCTGGAAAATCGCGAATGTAGTGTCCGCCACGGTCGCGTCTCCTGCCAAAAAACCTGTTGTCGCCAATTTCCTTTTCCAGAACATCAGGGGTTTCGGCTACGTAGCGGAAGAGCGCACGTTGTGATGGCTCCGGCCCCCTCACTTGAAATGCGTTTGTCATATTCCAAAACCAAACCCGGGATCTAACGAGGAGATCCGTGCCTAGCCGTTCCAACGAGCGAAAGCGCCGCGACGTAGAGCGGTTCGCGGTAAGAATGCAGCGGCCGGCCAAGGATCTTTATCGTCGGCAAGCACGATCGACGACGATTACCGGTCAGATGCTGGCAGCCCTTCTTCGTCAAACGATCAACGTCACCCGCCTCTGGGATCAACCCGTCGCTGACGTAGCGTTCAGCCATGAGGCGCATCTCGTAGACCATCCACTTGACAAGCCCCGGCTTTTCGGCGTCGCCAACTCCCTTGGGATCTTTGCCACAGTGAGCGGCTCGACCGCATCCTGGTCACCGGCGAGGAAGGCACGGTCGGCGCCCTTGGCGAGCGCCGCGCGCAGTGTTTTCTTGGCCGCACCGATCGAGACGACCACCACTTCCTCGGCCTTGCCGGCTTCCTTCGGGCGAAGGGTCTCTCGACCGAATTCTCGTCGAACGGGCCGCCAGAAGTCCTCATGGGAGGCATCGGCTCCAAGCGCAACGCCGGGCAAAGGAACGCGCTTCAACAACATTCGGAGGCGATCAATGCGTATCTCAACTAAACGCGACGGTCGGGTCGTGTGAACGATCGGCCGTTGAAAGGTTAGCTGCCGGCCTATTCTCAACCTGCATTCTATCCTGCCGGACGACGACATGCGCAAGCGCGGAGGAAGGCCCCTCGATCGCAGCGCAGGCTCTTTCCCATGCACATGGCTCGACACTCATCGCGGTCCGAAGCCAGGCCAGCGTCAGCCGTTTAGTCGCTTCCAGCAAGTCCGGCGCCTCGATCTCAGTCTCCTTGGCGTCGAGCCCTGCGATACCGCCCAGTCCGTGCCCCGCACTGTGAAGCGTCAACAGCGCGTCAGCGCCCGGCGCATCATGAAAGGCATCCGCATGCCAGTCGGGCCCGCGCGTCGTGAAGTGAGGATCGTCAGCATCGCCGCAGACGACGAGGCTGCGCGTGGCCAGCGTCGAGAAATCGACGTCGAAGAACGGAAACCGGGCGGCACTCTCCTCCGTCATGTCCATGCCGCCGCGTCCGGGAGTAGCGAGCAAAATGCCCGCCGAGATCCGGGGATCGGAGAAATCTTCTCCATTCAACTGCGCGCCCAACAGCAGCCCAACCGTGTGACCGCCGAAAGAGTGACCGGCGGCAGCGACCCGCGCGTGATCCAAACGTTCGGCAACCGCCAGCGACTGGCGTTCCACCTTCGGCAGTTGGTCGAGGATCGCCTTCATCTCCTCGACGCGCTCGCGCCAAAAGAACGGCGCTCCGGGTGCATCTGCGGGCAATCCGCCAACGCGCGAACTCGCATGGGTCGGCTGGATCACCGCGAAACCACGTTCTGCCCAGAATTGCGCGAGTGGCGCATAGCCATCCTTTGACGGAATGTAATTGGAAGGTCCGAACCCATGCGACAACAGCACGATAGGCAAGCGATCGCCTGTTGACGGGGCAGTCAGGCGCAATTCCAGCGGCGGCCGTCCGTCCATCGGAAGGCGGATCGGCGTATAGGCGATCGTGAGACTGGCTTCGGGTGTCGGAATACGTTTTGCGAGATCGATGAGGTTGTTCATGTCGGAATATCCTAAAGTGTGGGTTCTTGTTCGTCGCACTTACGCGACAGGATGGCCGGCCTCGCGGAACCAGGTTTGCGCATCGGCACCAGCCGGAATTTTCTTGGGCGCGTCCGGCTCCGTGACAGCACGCCAGACGGCTTCAGCCACGTCTTCCGGCGTCGTGAATTCGGTGCCGGACCGCAGCGACGTCAGATAGTCGTGAACAAAGGCGCCGTAGGGCTCGGGTATATCCATCCCCATGCGCCCGACGGCATTCTTCCCGAAGCTGGTTGTGGGTGCAGAACCCGGCAGAACGAGCTTGGCGCGGATCCCGAACAGAGCAGCCTCGAGGGCAAGGCTTTCGGTAAAGGCATTGAGCGCTGCCTTGCTGGCGCTGTAGACGGAGAGCGCCGGCAGCGGCTTGATGGTGACGCTGGAGCTGACATTGACGATCACGCCCGAGGCGCGTTCGCGCATCTGCGGCAGGACTACCTTGGTCATGGCCATGGCGCCGAAGACGTTCGTCTCGAACAATTCGCGGATCTTCGCCATCTCCGCTCCTTCAAGCACGTTCAGCATGCCGACGCCCGCATTGTTGACCAGAGCATCGATCGGCCCGGCATTGTCGACGGCTTTCTCGATGCTTTCCGCACTGGTCACATCCAGCGCCAGAATCTTGAGCCTGTCGTTTGCGGGGAGCAGGTCACTCTGCGGTGTGCGCATGGTTGCCACCACGTCCCACCCCTCTGAAAGGAATGTCTGCGCGATTGCGAGGCCGAAGCCGGAAGAGCAACCGGTGACAAGGATCTTTGGCATGTCATGTCTCCTGAATGATTGACTTGCCTAGAGATGGACGACATCAGACGGACTTGCTATAGTCAGTTGTCCGGAATGTTTTAGCAAAAGTCCGAATTAATGGCCGACCCGATTGCCGAAGTCGTCGCTCTCCTCAAGCCAAGCCCTTCCATCTCCAAGCTGGTGACGGGAGGCGGTCGGTGGCTCGTCGAGCGCAAGGAGCTTGGAAGCCCCTTCTATTGTGCCGTGGTCGACGGGCACTGTTTGATGACCATCACCGGCCGTGAGCCAATGCGACTGACTGCCGGCGACTTCGTGCTGGTTCCGGAGATCTTCTCGTTCACGATGAGCAGCCTGCAACCACCGCCTCGCGGGGTCACTGCGAAGCGCCTCGAGACCAGTCCGGGCGCTTTCCGGCTGGGGGACCCGGATGTGCCGGCGGAGATCGTGGCGATGGTCGGTCATTGTGCTTTCGGCTCGGATGACAAGGCACTGCTCGTCTCGCTCCTGCCGGAGGTTATCCACATCAGGGGCGAGGAACGCCTGACGCTTCTTGTCCGGATGATCAACGATGAAACAAGAGCCGACCGGACCGCCCGCGACATGGTTCTGCGCCGACTGCTCGAAGTCCTGCTTATTGAGGCCCTACGTTTGGCGGGCGGGGCGGTGGTCCCGCCCGGCCTGCTGCGAGGCATGGCCGATCCGCTGCTGGCCCCCGCTCTGCGGCGGATCCACGAGGATCCAGGCCGCGGCATGACCGTAGAGGCTTTGGCGCAGGCTGCCGCCATGTCCCGGTCGACCTTCTTCGAGCGGTTCCGCCGAGAGGTTGGCGTTGCCCCGATGGAATATGCCACCGGCTGGCGCATGGCGCTCGCAAAGGAGCTACTGCGCAAGGATGTCGCAACGGCCGAGATCGCACAACGCGTCGGTTACGGCTCAGCGAGCGCCTTCAGCGTCGCGTTCACCCGCCATGTCGGAAAGCCACCCGGAGCCTATTCCCGGGAAGGCGCGGCAGCGTGAAGCGGCATCGGAACGAGCCAAGGCGATGCGGCCCTCCGCGAGCCTTGCGATGTTCACTTACGCACACAGATCTACGCCGCAACGGTCTCACCATCGAAAAAAATCTGCCCACCGCGCCTGTATTGAGGGTAGCCAGGGCGTGGTCGATGATGAACTCGGCAACAGGTCGTTATCGAGTGAGGTGCCAAAGCTGCGACTTATTTTCACCTTGTTAGGGGGTAACGCCCGAAGTCATTTGCGAATAACCGTTGCCATAGTCGTCCATCGCCAGTCTGACACCACGCGACGTCAGCGCTTCGACTGGCCACATCGGCGCGATCTTCGAACTGCGATGCCTCGGTGATCTCCAATTCGAGCCTGCCGCCGAATGTCCGTTATTAGCGCGCCCGCGACTAAAGTAGATCGATTAACGCGTCGAGAAAGGCGCGAACAGCCGGATTGCTGCGGCGGCTCTCCGGCCAAACTGCCATGATGTTGTGCCGGTCCACGGCGAAACCGGACAGAACCGGCATCAACTCCCCGCGTTTGACCCAAGGAGCAGCCATGAAGCTGGTGCCCATTCCGATTCCGCCACCCGCAGCGATCGTTGCTATGACAGCCTCACTTGTATCCACGATGATGCTGGAGGATGGCACGATCTCGATTTCCCGCTCTCCGATCTGGAACGGCCACCGAAACATCTGGCCGTTGCTTTGATAGCGAAGGTTGACGGTTTCGTGGGCCGCCAGTTCGTCCGGATGCTTGGGGGTCCCGCGAAGGGCGAGATACTCGGCGGAAGCATAACAACAAAGCCTATGCCCCGACAGTCGTCGCGACAGAAGGCGCGAGTCAGCAAGGTCGCCGATCCGCACAGCCATATCGATGCCTTGCTCGACAAGGTCCACCATGTGGTCGCTTAATCTGAGGTCGATCGTGACTTTCGGATGGCGCTTTCGAAACTGCGGGAGAGCCGGCGCAATGACATGAAGGCCGATCGGTAACGACGCTGCAATGCGCAATGTGCCGGCCGGCTCGCCACGCGCCGTCTTTGCCACCTGCTCAATTTCTTCAGCATCGCGCAGGAGCTGCAGTGCGCGTCCGTGGATGTCACGCCCTTCCGCCGTTAGTGTCAGAGAGCGTGTCGTGCGCGTGAACAGCGAGACGCCGAGCTGCTCCTCCAGCCGCTGGACGCTCTTGCTGATTGCCGAAGGCGAGACGGACAGAGAACGGGCCGCAGCTGTGAAGCTACCCAAAGAGCCAGCTCGAGCGAATGCGATCAAGCCGGTCAGACGCTCAAAGATGATTTGTTCCTTCATGGCACTATTAAAGCGAAATGGGAGGCATTATCAACACCCTCATTCCGTCATATCTAATGGTGACGAAAACAGAGTGAACGAAGGCTGTGATGACTGAGATGATGAAAGCAGTGCGGTTGCACGAATTCGGTGGGCCCGAAGTCTTGCGGTATGAGGATGCGCCCCGGCCTGTAGCCTTGAACGGCGAAGTGCTTGTCCGCGTGCGCGCAGCCGGCATTAATCCACCTGACCTTTATCTGCGCGACGGCTACCGGGCGTTACCGCCCGAATGGCAGCCTGATCCGACCTTCCCCCTGATCCTTGGCACCGATGTTTCGGGTGTTGTGGCTTCGGTGGGCGACGGTGTTTCAGGGTTTAGCGTCGGCGACGACGTCTATGCGATGGTGCGGTTCCCTGAAGACCTGATGAGGGGCAGCAGCGCCTATGCCGAATATGTCTCTGTCCCCGCATCTGAGCTTGCCCTGAAGCCTGTGGGCATCGATCACATCCAGGCAGCAGGTACACCCATGTCGTTGCTCACAGCCTGGCAGTTTCTAATCGATCTCGGCCATGATGCACCCAACCCGTTCCAGTCATTCCACCATGCGCCGGTCCCGCTCAAGGACAAGACGGTTCTGGTCAATGGCGCAGGCGGCGGCGTAGGGCATCTCGCAGTTCAGGTGGCGAAATGGAAGGGTGCACGGGTGATCGCTGTTGCATCCGGAAAGCATGAGGCACTTCTTCGTGGTCTGGGTGCGGCAGAGTTTATCGACTACACCAAGGCGGCGGCCGAGGCGGTGGCGCAAGATGTGGACCTTGTGATCGATACCGTCGGGGGCCCGAACATGGAGCGTTTCCTGTCGGTCATCAAGCCGGGGGGAGCGCTCTTCCTGGTCAACCCTTTGGGCTTCTCGGGCCGGGATAAGGCTGCCGAGCGCCGGATCACGGTGTCATCGACACAGGTTCGCTCAAACGGCACGCAACTGGCGGAGGCTGGTCGATTGCTCGACAGCGCCACCATTCGTATCGTCATCGATAGCACCTATCCGTTGTCGAAAGCGTCGGCTGCGCACGAGCGCGCCTTGCAGGGCGGTATCCAGGGCAAGCTCGTTTTCAGCGTCGCCTAATCTCAGGCCCTCGGTCAGCCGATCGTCAGAGACCGGGCGCAACTTCAAAGGAAATGCACATGCTGATTGTAACTGGATATATGCACATCGACCCCGCCGACCTGGCGGAATTTCTAGGCGCCCTGCAAGTTCTTGCGGTTGCCACCCGACAGCGTGCCGGCAACGTCTCCTATGACGTGGCGGTGACCGACCCTGCGGCCGGACGATTGCTCATTTCGGAACGTTGGTCCGATCAGTCCGCGCTCAGTGCTCACCTTGAGGCGCCCGACACCCAAGCGTTCGTCGCCCGATGGCAGGGGCGTATGGAGGGCGACATTCGGAAATACGACGCTTTTAACGAACGCGACCTTATCAAGCGCTAATCCGCGTCTCCGCCCTCACGTAGCTCATATTCGTCCACCTTAACCTTAAAAACTGCGGCCCCGGATTTGCCCGAAGCGGAACAGCACAACGAGAGCCGCGCCGGGCATCGCGCCCCAAACCGGCGCCTCTCCGTTATCGAAGTGGGATCCGGTTGGGTCCGGCATCAGTGTGGAGAGCTGCACAAAGGGCATTGAAAATAGGCACCGCCCAGCCCGAGCTCGCCGAGAGATCCGAGCTGAATGCCCATCTCGAACGGAGTTGCCACGAAATTGAACCTGACGCCAGCACTGCGGTCAATCGGCGGATTTGGCGCCTGACGCTTGCCGGAATAGTCCGCGTGTTGGCCGATTAGTTTGACCTCGAGCTAGATCTTTGGATTGTCATGCACCACGATCTGCGCGCCAATGCAAGATGCCGCGCGCTATTCGCCGCGTTGGTCAAAGGGTTCAAAGAGCTGTGAGCGCCTGCGACGCCTTGGATCGGAGGCAATTTGGCGAGGGGAAAGAGACCCTCGTGAGGAGGCTTCCCGACGAGAAGGCAACCACAACCGCAAGCCCTTAATGTGCTGGCCGAGTTTCGGAAGAAAGGATTTCCTGACCCCGATATTGGCGCGGTGAGCATCCGACGACGCGCTTGAACGCCTTGCTGAAGGCGCTCTCGGACTGATAGCCCAGCGCCGGCGCGACAACCGAAACAGGGTCATCGCCGTTTTCAAACCGGTTGCAGGCCAGAAGCATTCGCCACCTTGACAGGTAGTCGATAGGCGTCTCTCCAACGGTTGCCTTGAAGCGCTCAGCGAATACGGAGCGTGACATTCCGGCTTTCTCACCCAGTTCCGCCAACGTCCAGTTTTTCGCCGGGTTGGCATGCATCGCGCGAATTGCGCCACTCAGGTTCTTGTCGGCCAGAGCATAGAACCAGCCCGTGCGTTGATGACTATCTGACAGATGAATACGAAGTGCCTGGAGCAGCATCATATGCGAAAGATATTGCGCCATCAGATGTCCGCCCGGCCGATGAGAACGTAACTCCTGCATCATCCGTTCGATTGACCAACGCAAGGCGTCCCGCTCTGTTTCCCCTCTGAGGTGGACGATGGGCGGTAGCATTTCCAAGAGCATACCGGCGCTATTGCCGCTAACAGCGAAACGCGCACCGACAAGTGAAAAGTTCCCGCCTCCGTTGACGGTGACCATCCCCCCCGTACGCGCTGCGGGAAAGAGCGTCGGCGCAGGGACCGGAGAGAGGCTGAGATCACTTGCGAGCCGGAACGGCAGGCCGCGCGGCAGCACGAAGCAGTCGCCCTGTTCGAGGCGTACCGCTTCATCGACGCCGTCGACCGCCAACCAACACCCCCCCGTGACGATCACATAGCATTTGATCTGACGGTGTTGGTCGCCGAACTGGATCGACCACTCGCCAGCGGCATCAAAGCCTGAAGAGATGGTGCTGTCTGGCTTGAGCAGGCTGAGCACTTCAGAGAGCGGATCCATAAGAGTTCCGGACGATCGCGACGATATTGCCGACCATAGAGCATGGCTCGTCCACCATCAATGCCTTAACTGTCTGTTCAAGGCGTTCACGAGCGTTGACCAACATCTACACAATCCTGCAAGGGCATGAGGAGCATCCAATGATCGTAGTCACCGCCCCTACGGGCCAGATCGGCCAGCAAGTCGTCGAAAACCTTCTCGGACAAGGCGCTTCGGTCCGCGTCATTGCCCGCGATCCCACCAAGTTGCCGGCTAACGTTCAGAACAAGGTTGAGGTTGTAGCGGGTTCCCATGCGAACCCCGAAATCGTGAAACGGGCATTCGGTGGTGCAAAGACAGTGTTCTGGCTGGTACCTGCGGACGAAAAAGCAGACAGCGTCATGGCCGCCTATGTGGATTTCTCCCGACCGGCCGCAGACGCCCTGAAAGCCAATCGTGTAAAACGCGTGGTGAGCATCACTGCACTCGGACGAAATACGCCACTTGCAGCCAATGCCGGCTACGTCACCGGCTCGCTGGCGATGGACGATCTGGTCGCCAGCACCGGTGTCGACTTTCGCGCGCTCACCATGCCCTCCTTCATGGACAATCTTCTCATGCAGGCCGCGTCGATCAAAAACCAGGGCATGTTCTTCTCACCGATTTCCGGCGATTTGAAATTACCGAGCTGCGCCACCCGCGACATTGCAGCCGTGGCGAGCCGGTTGCTGCTGGACCCCAGCTGGCAGGGCCAGGAGGAGCTTGCCGTTCTTGGGCCGGAGAACATTTCCTTCAACGATATGGCAGAGATCATGTCGGACGTTCTGAGCAGTCCCGTTCGGTTCCAGCAAATCACCTTCGAGGCCTACAAGGCGCGATTCCTGCAATTCGGGTTTTCCGAGGCGATGGCACAGGGGATGACCGACATGGCCAGTGCCAAGGACCGCGGCCTCGATCTCGGCGTCGAAAGAACCAGTGAGAACACCACTCCGACCAGCTTTCGCCAATGGTGCCAGGACGTCCTGCGCCCGACGCTCCTGGGATAACCACGAAAGAACTAACATCATGCAGATGACAGGGAACACCATCCTCATCACAGGCGGCACCAGCGGCATCGGCCGGGGCCTTGCCGAAGCATTTCACAAGCTCGACAACCAGGTCATCATCGCCGGCCGTCGCCAAAGCCGCCTTGACGAGATTACGGCAGCCAACCCGGGCATGATCGGCTTTCAACTCAACGTTCAGGACCCTGAGGCGATCGACGCCTTCGCGACACGGGTCCGGGAGAAAATGCCTGAGCTGAATGTCCTGATAAACAACGCGGGTATCTCGCGACCCGAAAGCCTGCCCGGCGGCTCTGATCTTTCCATCGCACGCAACATTATTGAGACAAATATCCTGGGCGTGCTGCACATGTCGGCAGCCCTCCTCCCGGCCCTTGCCGCGAAGCCGCAGGCGACCATAATCACGACGACTTCAGGTCTGGCGTTCGTTCCACGCAACAACTTCCCGACCTATTGCGCCAGCAAGGCGTTCTTGCATTCCTGGCTACAGTCCTTGCGCGTCCAGCTGCGCGGATCTTCGGTCGAAGTGCTTGAACTGGCGCCACCCTATGTCCAGACGGAACTCAGCGGGCCTCATCAGCTCAGCGATCCACACGCCATGCCGCTTGCCGCCTATATCACCGAAGTGATGGAGCTCCTGGCCGACCCGAACCCACCTGAAGGGGAAATCCTCGTCGAGCGTGTCAGGGGAGAACGCTTTGCCGAAAGGGACGGCGACTACGCGCGACGGTTTGCGATCTTCAACGGATTTTGACCTACACGCACCGCATATGGCGCGCGCCATCTCGACACGGAAGCCGTCGTGCTAATGGGGCAACCACGTCGAAATCATCGAATACCGTGCCGTCCACTTCACCAAATCCAAGTCGTGCTGAGGGCACTCGGCGTTGCCGCCGAGAAAAGTGAAGCTGCGAAAGACGAACTGAGGAAGAAAGGAATACTGTGATGCCCCTATATGTAACAATCGGCTATGGAGACCAGCCAGGCTTATGACCGTACGACTCCGGCAGGCGCAACGAAGCCCATACCCATGATGAGAAGTTGAAGATGAAAGGGGCTCTCCGGTGGGTCGAGACGACGCACGGACCCTTTTTAGAGTCATCCCTGCCGGTTGCCGGGTTCGCGCTTATCGAAGCCGACAGCCTCCGGGATGCGATAGAACTCGTCTCAAGGACTCCATGCGCCGTTGCGCACGGGATCGTCGAAGTCTGGCCATTGGAGCAGCGGAAATGACCGATCATGATTCATTCGTCGTCCTCGGCGCGTCCGACCATATCGGATTCGTCGTTGGGCGGACCCTGCTCCAGTATGACCACCATGTCATCGGGGGTTGCTCGCCCTCCACTTCCGCCAGGATCGTTCAATCACCAGACACTAGCAACACGACTTCGTGACAACACACTCGGCGGCCGAGAACATTGATGACCGACCTTTTAGGCTTGAAGAAGAAAACCCCGCGAGAGCGGGGATAGGAAAAGGGGTGTTTTCTATTTTTGGCCCAACCCATCGCGACGTTGCAACGACCAGTCACGCAAGTTCTGTCAATATATTCAATAAATAATACTTTTACAAGCATTTGTTTCGACATATATATTAAGATAAGCTAAAAGTCGAAAGCTACGATACCCGTATAAGGAACAAAATCAGCTTAAGCGTTGAAATTATAACTACAATTTGCATCAATATTTGGTATTGTTCGTTTGGCCGCCCAGCGATCGCTTGCTAAACCCTAAGCAATGAGTCTCCTGTACGTTGGGCGGCCATAATCGACCATAAAAATGCCGGATATTGTTTCCCTTAAAATTGTTCATTCGCTGCTTCGGGCGAGGATTCCGGCTTCCGCTAAATGGCGCTAGGTGTCTCGACCCCGAAGGGCTTTCGCACGACCGAACGTCATCTCATCGGGACGGGCAACCGTCGCAGCGACGAGGAACGGAACCGGGGCGTTCTCGAATAGGCCGACCCGTCCGACAGGTCTAGGCGTTGACAAGGTGGGTCCACGACGTGAGTGCCCGATGTCGATCGGCGCATATTGAGGCCAGGCCGCTGCCATGGACTAGGACTCGTATGGCATCTGGGAGGAATGCCTGTCGCTGTGAGCCGGCCGTCACGGAACCGAATCAATGTTCAGGCTTTCGGTGTAGGTCAGGAGGGTCTCGTGTCATGAACAACTCTCAGATCAAGGTTCCTATCCGTCCGCTCCATGTCGAGATCGAAGGTCTCGCGCGCTACCGCCAGGCACACACCGTCGACGAACTCGCGGTGCTTCTGCTCAGCGTGAGCTGGCCATCCGGCGGCAAGCAATCCCCCGAGTTTCATCGGGCGCTTGCGACGTCGCTCGACGCGATGGAACTCTATCTGGATCCTGAGATCGCCCGCGACGCCTTCGTAAAGGCGGCCCGTGCGGCGGGAATGCATGTCCTCCCCGACGACATGGCGGAAATGAAGATGGCGGGCTGACAAAAACAAGCCCCGCCCGAGGCAATCGCGCCGCACCGCGGTAAGCTATTCTGAGGTGTTAGCACCACAGTAAACGGTGCGCAGCTCGCACATTGACAGGTGAACTTGGATTTTGAAGTCTCGCGACCGTAATGGCCGAAGGATGGTGAGCCTGGTTTCGCTCGCCGCATCCCAGCGGCTTATCATCCCATCAGCAATTCAGTGGATATTGCCAATGCGCGAAACACTGTGGGTGAAGTTTATGAGTAAGTTGCCGGGTTCAATCTATCTGTCTTTTGCTACTCGATTTGTGCGCTGCGACTATGCGGCGACCTGATTTCCCCCTTCGCCGACGCATCACCTGCTGTCGCCAAGTATAGGCGAATTCCTGGAGCGGTTTCCCGAGTCGCTCGTCGATGTCGGCCTGCGGGATCGAATGGGCGACCTCGCCGGGACGGCTTCGACGTTGTCGTCCGGTTCTGCGAGCCGGAATCCTCGTCACTGAAGGCGCGGCTGCTGTTCAGGGCGCGCGTTGTGACCTGCGCCTCGCCGTCCTACCTCGCTCGCCATGGCAAGCCTGAAGAGCCGAAGGATCTCCGAAACGGGCACCGCTGCCTTTTGATCCGCAATCAAGTCACGCAGCGCCCTTACGAATGGGAGTTTCAGCGCGGTCCGGCTAGGCATCCCCGTCGCCGCCGACGGATCCCTTGTGGTCAATGACACCGGATCGCTGGTCAGCGCTTGCCTTGGCGTGCCGCTCCTCTCCGCTTGGTCCGACGAGACGTTTCCGCCCTACGCGTATCGTCAAGCCTCCTCCATCAAAGGTTCAGGCTTTTTTTGGAGTTGGTCCGCGGGATCACGGGCTCAAACATTCTGCCGGACAGAGCGGCCGACCCGGTGGCTAGCCTCTCACGTCCTCAGCGCTGGAAAAATTCGCGATAAGGCCGTGTCGGCTCTGGCATCGTTGGAGATCAGCAGCAGTTGGTAGCTGATCTTCGGGCCGCCGGCCTCGGATGACCGCCAAGTGTTCTCGCATCGGGGCGGAACCAATCTGATCGGTAAACGGTTGATTGGGAACCCAAACCGTCAGTTCGGCGCATTCTTCGCAAGGAGCGCATCTTGACCAAGAGTTTTCCGGCGCGCACCTCCTCTACCCACGACAGGCGAGCGCCGACTTCTCGCAACGTCGCACTGCCTGGCGATACAGCACATGCAGGCCAAGGTCATGTTCGCATCTTTCCAGCAAGAACGGTAAAGCGAAGTCCGCGGTGGTCGAATAGAGCCTTATCTGCGGTTCTATTGCTGTCCCTCGCCTCCTGCTCGAACGAGGATGAGCAGTCTCACAAACAACTGCAGGAAATCCTCGTGTGGAGCGCCAGCGCCGAGATGATCCTGGAGGCCCGCCTTGGGGGACGTGTTCCAGAAGGTTTCACCGATCTTGCCGTGCAACGATGCCATAGGGAGATCTTGCATCTTTCATCGCAGTTGCCGCAAACCTCGAGGTATGACCAAGCGAGAGCGGCTGTTGTCAGGCTCAATGGATTGATCGCCACGGCGCACGACGAGATCGGACATGGGCGTTTCGAAGAGGGCCATCAAAATCTTGTCGAGCTTCACCGCTACGAGGCCGAGCAGCTTATGCTCTCTGGTGCAGGGGGATGAAAAAGCTGCTTCAGATATCGCTGGGGATAGTCACCAGCGTCGGGGGATTTATCGAAACCGGTCAGATCGCAACGTCGAGCCAGGCTGGAGCGGCCTATGGGTTCAGCCTGCTTTGGCCCATTGTCATCGGCACTGTATGTCTTATATTCCTGATTGAAATGTCGGGGCGATTTGCCATCGCCAGCCATCACACCGTCGCCGATGGGATGAGGGAACGTTTCGGAGCGAATTACTTCCTGGTCACTTTATTGATCATTTCGATCGTCAATCTGCTCGTCCTCGCGTCAGAGATTGGCGGTATTGCTCTAGCACTGCAATTTGTC
Source organism: Rhizobium leguminosarum bv. trifolii WSM2297 (assembly GCF_000271845.1). The sequence goes on from NZ_JH719393.1 coordinate 2,134,801, forward strand.
AGCGGTGTCGGCTTTCAGTGGTGGGCCTTGCCGGTAGCCTTGACCGTATGGCTTCTGCTCTGGAAGGGCACATTCGGCATGATCGAAGATGGTGTAGCCCTCCTGGGCTTGGTGGCAGTATGTTTCGTGGTAGGTGTGTTTGTCATGGGCCCACCCTGGCTGGAGGTGGCAAAAGGACTGGTGCCGACGCTGCCGGACAAAGAGCCGCTGCACTACGGTTTCATTGCCGTCAGCATTCTAGGAGCCGTGATAGCCCCGTTCCTGTTCTTGTTTTACTCGTCGGGCGCGATCGAGGAAAAGTGGGATAAGAGCTTCCTTGGCGCCAATCGCGTAATCGCGACGGTGGGGATGAGCTTCGGCGCCGTCATTGCAGCGTCAATCCTGATTGTGGCGGCACTCGTCTTTCCGCCGCGCGGCATCACCGACATCCAAGGATATGACCAGATTGCGCCGATATTGACCCCAGCATTGGGCAAATGGGGTTTTTACCTTTTCGCGGCTTCGCTCGGAATCAGTTGCTTCGGCGCCGCGCTCGAAGCAAGCCTTGGCCAGGCCTACCTGGCCGCCCAGGGTTTTGGTTGGAATTGGTCGGAAGATGCCAAGCCCCGAACCGATCCGGCATTCGCCCTTGTCTATACAGGCTTCATCGGTATCGCAGTCCTGCCGATCGCGATTGGCGTCGATCCCCTGCAACTGACGATTTTTTCGATGGCGATCACCGCGTTGGCCTTGCCCTTCGGCGTCATTCCGTTTCTGTTTTTGATGAACGATCGCAATTTTGTTGGAAAGCACCGTAATGGATGGATCAGCAATACCGCCGTGCTAGTCATTATCGGCCTGTCGTTCATAGTCGCCCTGATAACCCTTCCCCTGCAGATATTTGGAGGATGATATGCTTTTGATCCGCGACGTCCTGGACAAGCAAATGGTCGACAAGGAGCAAAATCGTATCGGCAAGGCAGATGGCCTCGTCCTCAGCCTTTCTGACGGCGACGCTCCCAAAGTCGCGTTCATTGAAATGGGGAGTCTGACGCTGTCGCGACGGCTGGGCTACCGGTCGCATCGCTTCCTGCGTTGGCTTTACCGAACGGCTGGCGCAGATGATAATGCCACGGCTTTTCGCGTGCCCTGGGAAAAAGTCAGAAACGTTGCGATTGACATCGAAGTGAACGTGGATCGTCGCGAGACGCCATTGGAACAGTGTCAGGATTGGCTGAAGCGCCACGTGATCACGCGGATCCCGGGAGGATAACCATGAACGAGGTTCGGCTCGAACTACTGCTCGGAAAACAGGTCTACGACCTTGAAGGCAAGGCCGTTGGCCGGTTGGAAGAGGTTAAGGCTGAAGCACGCGGCGCGGATCTCTATGTCGTCGAATATCACCTTGGCGCCTACAGCCTCTTTGAGCGGCTGTCGGCCCTTGCCATCGGTCGTGCAGTACTGACCGCGATAGGGGCGGCAAGATCCGGCAGCAAAAAAGCGGTTCCATGGGACAAGCTCGATATGCGGGATCTCGAGCATTTGCGAGTGACTTGCCGCGAGACTACCCTGCAGACGCTCAACTGAAGCCACCTCTATAGATGCCGCACGCCCCCTGCACGCATGGGGCGCCCGAGCATATCCCTGAAGCTGGTCGCAGCAGCAGCACGCGGGCGTCTTCCTGATGATGAAATTCGATGCCCTCGGCAGTTACGGGTATGCCCAGCGCACTGGCAAGCGCAACCGTTGCTCTCAGAACGGCGAGCCCCCGCCTCCCTTATCCACCGCCACAACGAGAGATGTGTCGAATGCGTGATGAGTAAGGATCGGTCGTCGGTTGGGTGAAGGCTCAGCCAATTGGCGGCCGATCCTTACTAATCACGTTCAAGCTGTCGAACCCGGACCGTCGCAATGTCCCGATACTCGCGTGACCACAAGCGAAGTCATAGAGAGCAAAGCCTTCAGCGCATCAATCGAACGCCTCGCCTGCTCGGAATGCGACATCAGAACCCTCGGTAATCTCCAAGGTGAGCGTCATCGGATCAAACCCTTCGTCGCGAACAAACCGAAGAACATCGGCAGCGAAATCGGGATTGCAGAGTTGCAATGGCGAGACATTCACGGACAGCCCAGGGCTGGCGCGTCTGCGCATCTGGCTGAATTGGCCGGCCGGATCAAGCTCCTCCGCATCGACGTCTCGGGCGCTGCGACGAGTTCAAATGGACGTTGCGGCACCAGACGCCGGTAGAAACTTCGCCTTAAAATGAAACAAATCCCGGAGCTACACGTTTAGGCGCGTTGCCTTTGGCTCGGCAGATTGATGGATGGGGCGGAAGAGATCCTATTCCGCTGGTGAAACCTCAACCGCTCCGACCGCGACGAGAAGATCACAAGCGCAAAGGTCGCCGATGTCCAATATCGAGGAATTCCCGCTCACACCCCGCAAGTTGAGCGAATATGACGCGCTTGTCGCGGCGGCGCCGAGCGTGCTCGACGCTATTCCAGGCGCCGTCTATCTCTGCGATCACGATGGCTGGCTCGTCCGTTATAACAAACAGGCCGCCGAACTCTGGGGAAGGACGCCGCGGCTCGAAGAAAGGCGCGATCGTTTCTGCGGGTCCCATGCTCTTTTCATGCCGGACGGCACGCCACTGGCGCACGAAGACTGCCCGATGGCGACGGCTGTATTTGAGGGAAGAGAGACACGCAATGCAGAAGTCGTCATCGAACGGCCAGATGGATCGCGCTTTGTCGCCCTGGTGAACATCCGCCCCCTGAAACACCACAACGGTACGATTCAAGGGGGGATAAATTGCTTTCAGGACATCTCCGCGAGCAAGGCCATCGAGGAGGAGGTTGGCCGAAGGAACGCAGACCTCGAGGATTTCTTCGAGAACAGCGCGATCGGTCTCCACATTGTCGGTGGCGACGGCATCATTCAACGTGCAAACAAGGCAGAGCTGGCTCTTCTCGGTTATACCGCCGAGGAATATGTCGGACGGCATATCGCGGAATTTCATGCGGATGCGCCGGTCATAGGCGATATTCTGCATAAGTTGTCATGCGGTGAAAGGCTCGACCGCTATCCTGCGCGCCTTCGCGCTAAGGACGGCTCTTTCAAGCATGTGCTGATCACGTCCAACAGCCGGTTTGAAGATGGAACGTTCATCAACACGCGCTGCTTCACGACCGACGTGACCGATCTCCACGAAGCCGAGAGTGCACGTCGCGACAGCGAGGACCGCCTGGCGGCGACCTATGAAGCTGCGACGATCGGAATTGCAGAATCTGACTCCGTGGGGCGCCTTCTCCGGGTGAACGACGCGCTATGCCAGATGCTCGGACGTTCCCGCCAAGAGCTGCTCAGCATGACCTTCTGCGATTACACCCACGATGACGACCGTGAGCAGGATGCCGCGCTCTACACACGTCAAATTGCCGGAGAACTCGACAACTATGCGCTGCGCAAGCGGGCCACAAGACCGGATGGGAGCATTGTCTATCTCGACATCCATAGCTCGTCGGTACGGGATGACACCGGGAGCTTCCGCTACGGCGTGCGGGTGATTCAGGATGTCACGGTCGCGAAGCAGATGGAGGACCAGATACGCGCAAGCGAGCAGCACATGCGCGATTTGCTCGAGGCGCTACCGGCCGCGGTATATACGACCGACGCGACAGGACGGATTACATTCTATAACAAGGCAGCTGTTGAGATGTCGGGGCGAACGCCACAGGCGGGCGACATGTGGTGTGTTACCTGGCGTCTGTTCAATCTCGACGGCACCCCGCTTCCGCATGACCAATGTCCGATGGCGGTGGCACTAAAGGAAGATCGCCCTGTTCGAGGCGCGGAAGCGATCGCCGAACGGCCAGATGGCAGTCGCGTTCCCTTTATACCGTACCCTACGCCACTTCACGACGCCAATGGCCACCTCGTCGGAGCCATAAACATGCTCGTCGACATCACGGAGCGCAAACAAGCAGAAAGCAGACAGAAGACTCTTATCGATGAGCTCAATCATCGCGTTAAGAATACACTAGCGACGGTGCAGTCGCTGTCGAGACAATCGGCAAGGCACGCTGAGGATCTGGATGACTTCCTGCACCGCTTCGAAGATCGACTGTTGTCTCTTTCTCGAGCCCACGATCTTTTGACCAAGCGGCACTGGCAGGACGCTCCCCTGGATTCTCTCATCCGGGAGGTGCTGGTACCGCTCGCCGGCGAAGCGGCCTGGCGCATCAAGTTCGACGGGCCTCCTGCTGCTTTGGACCCGCGGGCGGCACTCAGCCTTACAATGACTTTGAATGAGCTCGCCACGAATGCGATCAAATATGGGGCGCTGTCGTCCGAGGCGGGCGCGCTCTCTCTGTCCTGGCGGCTCCAAGATGAGGCCGGGGCTCAATCAACGCTGGTCCTTGAGTGGCATGAGCAGGATGGGCCGCCTGTCAGGCCGCCAACCCGACGAGGTTTCGGAACTCGCCTGATGGAACGCTCTATTGAGCGGGACCTCGGTGGTGAGTTTGACCTTTCCTTTGAGCCAACCGGCGTATCCTGCCTCATCTCGATTCCGGTTGGGCAGGTGAAGGCATGAACGTTTCCGGAATGAAGGTTCTCGTTGTCGAGGACGAGGGTCTGGTGGCTCTGATGATCGAGGACATGCTGGAGGATCTCGGTTTCGACGTGGTCGCATCCGTATCGCGGCTTGCCGATGCACGGACGATCGTGGCCGATGCGGCCGTTGATCTTGCAGTGCTGGACGTCAACCTTGCCGGTGAGTCCAGCTTTTCAATCGCGGAAATCCTCCGCAAACGTCAGATCCCGTTCATATTCAGCACCGGATACGGACTGAGCGGATTGCCGGATGAATTTGCTCATCAGCCGCTGATTGGCAAGCCTTTTTCCAAGAAAGATCTACAGGAAACAATTGAGGCCGCATTGAAGCTCTGATGCGGGCGGTAACTGGATGCGTCGCCAGCGGACATGAACCGCATCACGCAATCATCACGACCTATATTGAGCGGGCGGTCAGGTGGACTGGCGATATCCTCGGGCTCTGTCGAGCTTGCAAGAGGCACCTCGAAGTAGTGGCGCATCTTATCGAGCGTGCCATGGCAGTGGCCCAAGTCAGGATGAAGTGAAAAGGCGCCGCCGGTAATTGCTTCTCCAACGACGGCGGCGACCGGCTCTTGACTTCCACCCCCTTGCCGAGCGGATCAACCCGTCCGTCTCGGTTCCTTGCCTTTGCTTTCTACTATTCGGTTGAGTTCTGAAGCGACAGGCCACCAAAAGCCGGGATCAGTTCGAGGGCAGACACCGTCCTCCTACGAGCTTGAGGGCCGCCTAGGCGGCCCTCGCCTTCTGCATCATCGTGAGCCCAAAGATTATCAAACCTGCCAGCGTGAGGGCGAAGCCGGCCCAGACGGCCGCGAGGAGGCCGTAACCCGCCGCGATCGTGGCACCACCCGCCGCAGCGCCAACGGCATTGGCGACATTGAGCGAGGCGAGGTTCATCGCGCCCATCAGGCTCGGAGCTTCCGGAGCGAAGTTGGTCAAGCGAACCTGAATGGTCGGGATCGCCGCCATCATTGCGGCGCCCACACCGAACATGGACGGGAAGAAGATCCAGGGATTGGCACCGCCGACGGCCAGGACGGCCATGATCAGCAGCGCGCTGCCGAAGCCGATGGCGATGCCACGAGCCTGATGGAGGTCGGCGAGCTTGCCGCCATAGACATTGCCAACCGTCATGCCGATGCCGAACAGGGTCAGAGCGACCGGGATCATTTCCGGGGCCAGGCGGACGGTGTCGGTGACCATGGGCGCGATGAAACTGTAGACCGCGAAGATGCTGGCGACACCGAGGGCGGCAACGAGCATGACGCCCCAGACCGAGCCCTTGCGGAGCGACGACAGCTCCTGGATGACCGGGACACCGTCAAGCGCCTTGGTGCGCGGCACCCAATGCCAGATGGCACCGAAGGCGAGCAGCGAGAAGGCTGCGACTGCGAGATAGGTTTCGCGCCAGCCAATGGTCTGACCGAGGAAGGTGGCAAGCGGCGAGCCGACGATGGTTGCGACCGTCAGGCCGCTCATGACGATGGCGAAAGCCTTGCCTGCCTGTCCGGGTCCGACGATGTAGGATGCGACCACGGCGCCGGCGCCGAAATAAGCACCTTGAGGTAGGCCGCTTATGAAGCGCACCAGCATCAGGAACCCTAGGTTGGAGGCTATGGCCGAAAGCACATTGCCGGCGATGAACAGGCCCATGAGCAAGAGCAGAAGCATGCGACGGTTGAGCCGGGCGGCGGCGAGCGTAACCAGCGGCGCGCCGAGGACGACGCCGAAGGCGTAACCCGTAATCGCGTTGGTCGCATCGGGAATGCTGATGCCAAGGCTGTCGGAGAACAGCTGGATGATACCCATGCTGGCAAACTCCGACGTGCCGATCGAGAAGCTGCCAAGCGCGAGCGCGAGCAGCGTCAGCTTCTGGGAACGGGCGGTGGTATCGGATGTGGCGGGAACGAAGCCGCGAGTTTCTGAGGTGATGGACATTTCGGTGGTCCTTTTGGGAACGGAATGGGTGAATTCGTTGGTGGAACTCATACCGGCGTGTTGCTCGAGGACATGGATGTCACGTCCGGCCTGGTCGCAGTAGCCAGGCCGCGTTCTCACAACTTGAAAGAAATTCAGAGGTAGCGCGACAGCATGTCAGAGACGGCCAACCGAGGCTCAGCGCGCCGCCTCCTCGATCACCCCGGCGACGCCCTCTGCCTTCGAGATCAGTCCGGCATGGCTGGCGGCGATCTCGGTGACTTCGGCTTTCATGCGGCCGGCGAAGAAGCGCTGGGCGTCGGCCGGGATGGTGAGGTCATTAGTCGTCACGACATAGAAGTTCGGCTTATGGTGCCAGGCGGCCACTTGCGCCACGGCCTCGAAATTGGCGGGGTTCGATGGCAACTGCTTCTCAGCCAGCGCCTCGGCTTCGGCCTGGGGAAGATCGCCGGCGAAGGCGTTCGCGAAGGCGGCGGGATCGACGATCAGGCCGCCCTTGTCGTTCGGGCGGATGGCCTTGGCACCTTCGCTCGGCTGGCGGGCGGCCAGCAGCTTCCTAAGCGATTCACCCCTGTCCGGGCCGAAAGCCGACACGTAGACCAGCGACTTGACCTTTGCGACGTCACCGGCCTCGCCGATCACCACGCCACCCCAGGAATGGGCGACCAGCACGGTCGGGCCGTCCTGGGCATCGAGCGCGGCCTTGGTGGCGGCGACGTCGTCGGGAGCGAAGTGAGCGGGTTGGCGACCTGTATGACATGATAGCCCTTGGCGCCCAGGATGGCGGCGACCTTGTCCCAACTGGTCTCGCTTGCAAACGCGCCGTGGACGAGGACGATGTTCTTCGTCGGCTGTGCGAGGACGGGAGCGGCACCGAGAACAGCGGCGCTGAGCATGAGCGTTGACAGAATAGTTTTCATTTCCATCTCCATATGTTGTGCTAAGTTCTGGACGACCGGCAATATCAATTCCCGCGGTGCCGGATGCGGCACCGTGGACTGAAACTCTCCGTATCGTCTGGTTTTGATTGCATTTTCGCTTCAAGCGATGACTACAACATAGAGGCAGCCCGCATGACCGGCCATGATCACGTCTCTCAATCTCTTGCTCTGGCGTCCGAAAGCCAATTCCCGATGATGGCGTCGCGGGCGGACTTTCTGTCACAGATCCTCACGCTCATTCGCCTGCGCGGCGAACTCATTTTCTCGGCGGAGCTCCATGCGCCATGGGGGCTGAGGCTCGGCAACGGTTCAGGTTATTTCCATGTCGTCTCGGAAGGCGAACTCTGGCTCACGGCGAGCGATGGAAAGGCGGTTCATGCCGTGGCCGGCGACCTGCTCGTCATGCTCCAAGGAACGGGGCATGCGATCGGCACGCCGGGTGTGAAGCCAATTGAGGCTCGTAAGCTGCTGGAGGCGCAGTTGCGCGACGACAGCCTTTCGATCCGCCTCGAAGGCAATGGGCCCGTCACCCGCCTGGTGACCGGCGCCTTTCGCTTCGAGGGCGACAATATGCCCTCGATGCTCGCCGTTCTTCCCTCGGTGATCCATATTCAGGGATCGACCAAAGGAGAGGACCAAGAATGGCTCAAGGTCCTGGCCAACTCGCTTCTTTCCGAGGCCCAGGCGCCACATCCGGGCGCGGCAATCATGATCTCGCGGCTCATCGATGTACTCGTCATCCGCGCGATGCGCATCTGGGTCCGAACCGCGCCACCGGAGGAAAAGGGCTGGCTCGCTGCACTTGCGGATGCCCGCATCAGCCGGGCGCTGAAAGCCATTCACGACGAGCCTTTCCGTCGCAGACTCGTGGCAGAACTGGCCGCCATAGCAGGGATGTCGCGATCAAATTTCGCCGAGCGCTTCTCGACATTGGTCGGGGCGGGGCCACTCCACTACCAGACCCGCTGGCGCCTGCTGCTGGCAAGCGACATGCTCAGGCGCTCCGATGCACGGGTGAGCGAGGTGGCCCGCCGCGTCGGTTATGAGTCGGAGGCCGCGTTCAGCCGCGCCTTCAAGGCACAGTTCGGAATTCCACCTGTCATGACGCGGGTAAGCTGAGAAAACCCTTCGTGCCAATTCCCCAATTGGCCGCTATTGGCGCAAGCATGCGGCCTCGGCAATCCGCTTTCGAGCAGCCGCTTCTGTGAGTACTGAAGGGCGCAAAGCCGTATTTCAAAGATCTAGGCTGTGGTGACGATTTAACGAGTTGGGATTCCGTTTGAGGAGCAAATCAGATTCAACGCTGACTTTTGGAAGTTCAGCGATGGATGGTGAAGTTCTCAGGGATGATCAGTGGGAACGGTTGAAGCCGTTCGTGCCGGGTGGTCGCAGAGGCAAGCGGGGTCCACGCAGCGACGGACGGCGGTTCTTCGATGCGATCTTGTGGCTGGCGCGCTCCGGTGCACGTTGGCGCGACCTGCCCGCGGACCGTTTCGGCCCGTATCAGACAGTCAAACGGCGTTATTACCGCTGGATCGATCAAGGTGTATTCGACCAGGTGTTCGAAGCGGTGGCTGCCGAGCCGGATATGGAATGGCTGTCCATCGATGCCACCGTGATCCGAGCGCAGGCGCAAGCGGCTGGCGGACGCCGCAAAAGGGGGGACCGCAAGCCCAGGCTCTCGGCCGCTCTCGTGGCGGATTTGGCAGCAAAATCCATGCTGTAGTAGATGCCCTCGGGCTGCCGGTTCGTTTCCATCTCGGCCCAGGGCAGCAGAACGACATGGCTCCGGCTTGCGACCTCGTTCGGGGACTGCCAGCCAAACAAGTGCTCGCGGACCGCGCCTATGATGCCGACAGCCTGCACGACATCATCCTTGATCAGGGCGGTGAACCGGTCATTCCGCCGCGACGCCATCGAAAGCACCAGCATGCCTATGATCGCATTGCCTACAAGCAGCGCTGGGGCATCGAGAGTTTCGTCGCCAAGCTCAAACAGTGGCGACGCCTCGCCACACGCTATGACAAACTCGCCGCCAATTTCCTCGGTTTCATCAAGCTTGCAAGCATCATGCTGTGGCTCAAATAGTTAATTTGTCACCACAGCCTAGTCTTCGATATCAAAATGGCCGCCCCATAGCGGAACGCAGCGATGCCTGCCTTTGATAGGAATCGACCGTCCTGGTCGAACATGCTTATCAATTATTTAGGCATACCGTGCGGCGCAGGTTCTTTAGAACTTTGCAGCAAATTTATGGAGGAGCGACGGCTCCTCTTGCAAAAAGAAACCGAAACACGTTACCGCCGGCAGCCCCGGTGATTTTGACGCGAAAAGTCGCGGCGCCAGAACTTTTGTTGCGGCGGCGGTTTGGTGCAAGGATGCGCTTCGGTCCGCTCCTCAGCAACTATGGCGCAGCCGCCTTTCCGTCTGAACAAACTAGCCCCGCCAACCTGAACTGACCCCACGGGCCGCATGGATCTGTCTCTTATACTGCTGCTGCACCCCCTGTTCGCAGCGGCCGTGCGGTCCACCGAGCCCGACCGCCCCTAAGGGCGAAACGGTTGGTGCGTCACAGTACAGGAACCGCCGCCTCCCATTGTAGTTAACTACTCGGATCGTTGGAAAGCGTTGCCCTGCGCTTTTCGCGATCTACCCCCTCCACGGGGTTCGGGCCGCGCAGAGGGCAATGGTCAACTCCTTCTCCAACCCCTTCTGCGCGGCTCCCCTCTTGAGAGGGAGCGTATCTCTTGAGACGCTTGAAGCGTATCGGATTATCCGGTCGATCCAACATGACGTGAAGGACAAATGCCTTGATCCGGCTGCTGACCTGGCCGACTTTATCGCGGGGGCTGTTTGCAAAGGCGCTGCGGGCGACCGGCGGCGACGCCTTCCGCGGCAATCAGGCAGCACTCGGCGAGGTCATTGCGCTGCGGCCCATGTTCTGGTCCTCTTCCAATGCCATGGCCCACAATCCGCAGCCATGGGCGAATGGCGCCGTGCTGCCCGACATGGAAGCGGCGCTTTCTTACCGCACCTCCATGTCGACGTGCAAAAGCCCTAACTGGCGTTGGCGCTGTGCTCGGCTTCATCGAACTGTCTTGCCATCATCTCGCCCGCGTTGGATCAACATAGGGCGGCGATCGAGCGTCGTTCTGAGAGTTGAAACTCTCCTGCATCGCCCGTGGCGCGATCCGACCCTCATTGCAGCCGGCTCGATTATGTTGAGGTAATTCGCCGGACTTTCGTGCAGACTTAAAGAGGTTGCGCCGCTCGCTGCCGGATAGCCTCGAATGGTATCCGCCGGCAGTGAATGCTCGATTCGGGTGATCAGCACAAAGAAGGGCGACCTGATACATCCGGCGTAATTGGTCTGGTTTAGGAAATCGGGCGAAACGGCTAAACAAATATACTTCGGCATAATAGCTACGGTACTCCACGCAGAGTTAATGTTGCAACGGCCCAAAAAGAAACGCCCTCCCAACCCGGGCCGACTTGCCGCGCCGGCGTTTTGCTTGACCGTAAGACCCTCACCCCTGCCGGCGCGGCGCCTCTTAAACCATGAAACCGCATTGCAGCAGCTTTGCCTCTTCGCGGAACGGCCTTGACAACATGCACTGGAACCTGCGTCGGAGGAAGATCGCAGAGATGCGACCGCGCCAATTCCGAAGCATAGGCTCGTTGACATGAGAGGAAAGTCGGTGAAGCTTGATTGGATCTGCGATGCCGGCACCTCAGATGGTATGCGGGCAGCATCGAAGCGAGCGGTGTGCCATGGACGACACGGTCAAAGATGCGCAGAAGACCAGGAAGAACATGTTCGGACGGAAGCGCGGTTTCGCTTCCATCGGCCAGCAGACTTCGACTGACCTTCGGTACGACGAGCCACAATCCTCCTGGAGTGACGGCGATCGCATCTTTACACGAGAGCTGATCCGGAGCGTCAACGGCGCATCAAAAGCCGTTCTGAGGGTGCAGCTTGCAGCCGAACATCCCAGTCGAACCAGCCTCGATAGACTGGCCCACGAATATCGCCTGAAAGACGAACTCGACCGGGAGTGGGCAGCCAAACCGCTGGATTTCACAACGGAAAATGGTCGTATCGTGCTCGTCCTCGAAGATTGCGGCGGCGTGCCACTCCCGCAGTTGATGGAACGGCATAGCCATGGCATGGCCGCCGAACTCACTGTCTTTTTGCGTCTTGCCAAGGACATTGCGGCGGCAGTCGGCAAGGCTCACGGATGCGGCCTCATTCACAGGGACATCAAGCCGGCGAATATACTGGCGCACGAGGCGGAAGGGCGGGTCCGCCTCACGGGCTTCGGAGTGGCGTCGCATCTTTCTCGTGAGCGTCAGGCCGCCGAGCCCCCTGAGGTCATTGCTGGCAGCCTCGCATACATGGCGCCCGAACAAACGGGCCGCATGAACCGGTCGGTGGACTCGCGTAGTGACCTCTACGCCGTCGGCATCACGCTCTACGAAATGATCACCGGCCAGTTGCCCTTCACCGCCTCGGAGCCGATGGAATGGGTGCACTGCCACGTTGCCAGGCGACCGGTGCCGCCGTCCGAGCGTGTAAGAGAGCTACCAGGCGTTATCTCGGCAATCGTGATGAAGCTACTCGCCAAGAACGCAGAGGAACGCTACCAGACGGCCGCCGGGCTAGAGGCGGATCTGCGACGTGCCCTCGTCGAGAGCGAGAAATATGGGCGGATCGCAGAATTTCCGCTCGGGACACGCGATGTGCCGGACAGACTGGTGATTCCCGAGCGGCCCTACGGTCGCGAACGCGAGATCGCCGCCCTAACCTCCGCATTTGACCGGGTCGTCGCGGGCGCTGGGCCGACGCTGGTGCTGGTTTCGGGTCATGCCGGCGTGGGCAAATCCATGGTTGTGAATGAGCTCCACGGCGCGCTCGTGCCGGCGCGTGGGCTGTTTGCCTCCGGCAAATTCGACCAGAACCACCGTCACATTCCTTATGCGAGCGTAGCGCAGGCCCTGCAAGGCCTCGTCCGAGTGCTGCTGGGCAAGAGTGAAGCGGAACTCGCGCCCTGGCGCGCTGCTTTGACCGAAGAACTGGGCGCGAGCGGTCGGCTGATGGTAACGCTTATTCCGGAACTTGAATCTCTCATCGGCCGGCTTCCTGCGGTTGCGGACCTGCCGCCTCAGGACGCCAAACGCCGCTTCCAATTGAACATCAGGCGCCTACTGCGAGTGTTTGCAACAGCAGAACATCCGCTCACGCTGTTTCTAGACGATCTCCAATGGTTGGACGCAGCAACGCTCGATCTGCTTGAAGATTTGTGCACCCAGCAGGATATGCGTCACCTGCTGCTCATTGGCGCCTATCGCGACAACGAAGTATCGTCCACCCATCCGCTGATCCGCCGGCTGACAGCGATCCGGCAGGCCGGTGGCCAAGTGCATGAAACCGTACTGACACCGCTTAGGCTGGAAGATCTGACCCGGATGCTGGCCGACGCTCTTCATTGCGGAAGCAAGCGTGTCCAGCCGCTTGCGCGGCTAGTGCACAAGAAGAGCGGAGGCAATCCCTTCTTCGCGCTCCAGTTCCTGAGCACGCTGCCGGACGAAGGCCTGCTCGAATTCAATCGCGCAAAGACGCACTGGGATTGGGATCTCGATCGCATAGGAGCCAAAGGCTATACCGATAACGTCGTGGATCTTATGCTAAGCAAGCTGCGGCGCCTGCCCGATACCACGCAGGCTGCCTTGAACATGCTAGCGTGTCTCGGCAATCACGCGTCGGTTGATACCCTGGCTCTGATCAGGAGCGAAAATCGCGACGCGGTTCATGCAGCCTTTTGGGCCGCGGCGCGGGCCGGACTCGTGCTGCTTGAAGAGGGGTCATCATACCGCTTCCTGCACGATCGTGTTCAGGAGGCCGCGTATGGGCTGATCCCTAAAGATGAGCGGGCGGCAGCGCATCTTTCGATTGGCCGCCTCCTGCTGATCCATACGCCGCCGCAGGCACTCGAGGAGAATATTTTCGAGATTGTCGGCCAGCTCAACTGCGGCGGCGCGCTCATCGCGCCCGGTGAAGAGCGCGAGCGACTCGCGGACTTGAACCTGATTGCCACTCGCCGCGCCAAGGCATCGGCTGCATACGAATCGGCGCTGGCCTATGCCGGTACGGGTGCGGCTTACCTACCGAACGATGCCTGGGAGCGCCGATACGAACTCGCTTTCGCCCTCGAACTCCACAGGGCCGAATGCGAATTCTTGACCGGGGCACTGGCGGAGGCGCAGGCCCGCCTCGCAGAATTGGCAAGCCGCGCCACCAGCCTCGCCGATCTGGCCCGCGTCACGCGCCTGCGCGTCGACCTTTTCATGAGCCTGGGTCGGAGCGATCAGGCCATCATATTCGGCCTCGACTACCTGCACCGGGTCGGCATTTCGTGGTCGTCCCACCCGACCAGGAGCCAGGTGCGCCAGGAATACGCGCGGCTTTGGCGACAACTCGGGGGCCGCCCTATCGAAGCGCTGCTTAACTCGCCCCCTATGGCGGACCCGGTCGCGCTCGCGACTATGGACGTTCTGACTTCACTTGTTACTCCGGCCCTGTTTACCAACGAGAATCTGCGCTGCCTCGTTATCGGGCGAATGGGCAACATCAGCCTCAAGCACGGCAACAGCGACACATCGCCTTATGCCTTCACTGCTGTGGGCACGGTGCTCGGGCCCTATTTTGCCAACTATGAAGCCGGTTTTCGTTTCGGCCTGCTCGGACTGGACCTGACGGAACGGCCTGGAATGGAACGCCTGAAGGCACGAGTCTACCTCGCCTTCGGTAACCTTGCGAAATCGTCGTCGCGTCATGTCCGCACCGGCCGTGCACTTGCGCAGCGCGTATTCGAAACGGCCCAGCAGGTCGGCGATCTCACCTACGCCGTCTTAAGCCGGAATAACCTTGTCACGTATCTTCTGGCCGCTGGCGAGCCCCTCTCGCAGGTTCAGCGCGACGCGGAAGCCGGCCTGGACTTCGCGCGTCAGGCCGGCTTCGGAGTCGCCGTTGGTTTCATCAGTGGGCAGCTCCAACTCATCCGAACGCTTCGCGGGCTGACGCCAATCTTCGGATGCTTCAACGATGAAAGGTTCGACGAGCAGCAATTCGAACTTAAGACCGACGGCAAGCCGGGCAGTTGCCTGTACTGGATCCGCAAGCTACAGGCATGTGTATTTGCCGGGGATATCCTCACAGCACTTTCGGCAGCGGCGAAAGCAGAAAGCCTCCTCTGGATGACTCCCGCTATTTTCGAGCGGGCGGAATACCACTTCTACACCGGCCTTTCATTGGCCTCTGCTTTGCCAGGATCGACTACTGAAACAGCTCTTTATCGCAAGGCCATACGCGCTCACCACCGGCAGCTCGACACTTGGGCCGCGCACTGCCCGGAAAATTTCGCAAGCCGCGCATCATTGCTTGGCGCAGAGATCGCCCGCTTGGGAAGCCGTGAGTTGCATGCCGAGCGCCTCTACGAACAGGCGATCCAGTTGGCGCATGCGCACGCGCTCCCACACGATGAAGCGATCGCGTATGAGCGCGCTTCCGCCTTTTATCGGGCGCGCGGCTTCGACCAGATTGCTCGCCTCTATCTTCAAAACGCCCGTCGCTGTTATCTCAGTTGGGGAGCCGACGGCAAGGTGCGGCAGCTCGAAGAAGCCTATCCCCAACTGCGGGATGGACAATCGGCACCGGCTGCAACAAGCACGATCGAAGCGCCGATCGAGCATCTCGACCTTGCCACCGTCATCAAGGTGTCGCAAGCAGTCTCCAGCGAAATCGTCGTCGAGAAGCTGATCGATGCGGTCCTGCGAATGGCCGTCGAGCAGGCGGGCGCCGAACGTGGCCTTCTGATCCTGTCGCGTGGCGGCGAACCGCGGATTGCCGCTGAGGCGACGATCCGCGGCGAAGCGGTCCTCATAGAGTTGCGTAATGAGGCCATCGCCGGCGTGATGCCGGAATCAGTTCTCAATTACGTCCTGCGTATGCGGGAAATCGTCTGCCTCGACGATGCGTCGGCTGAAAACGCCTTTGCGGCCGATCCCTATATCCGCCATCGCGCGGCCAGATCCATTCTCTGTTTGCCACTGATCAATCACGCGAAGCTGATCGGTGCGCTGTATCTGGAAAACACTCTGGCGGGCCGTGTCTTCGCGCCGGGGCGCATACCGGTGTTGAAGCTGATCGCCTCGCAAGCCGCCAGCACGCTCGAAATCACCGGACTTTACCGCGACCTGGCAGAACGTGAAGCGCGAATAGGCCGGCTTGTCGAAGCGAACATCATCGGAATTTTTATCCGAGATATCGGCGGTCGGATTATCGAGGCCAACGAGGCGTTCCTGCAAATGGTGGGCTACAACCGTGACGAACTCTTGGCGGGTCAGCTGCTCGATAAAGAGCTGACACTGCCGGAATGGCGCGAGCGTGACGCCGAAGCCGAGAGCGAGCTGAGAGTGACCGGCAGCGTCCGCCCCTTTGAAAAGGCGTACCGGCGAAAGGACGGCGGTCACGTACCCGTGATGATCGGTGAGGCAAGTTTCGAGGGGGCCGGGAGCCAGGCCGTGGCCTTCGTGCTCGACCTGTCCGAGAGCAAGCGAGCAGAGGAGAGGCTGCGGGCAAGCGAAACTCGCTTTCGGACCTTCGTCGACCATGCCACCGATGCATTTTTCCTCCATACCGACGATCTGACCGTCATAGACGTCAACCGCCAAGCCTGTGAAAGCCTCGGTTACAGCCGGGAGGAATTGATTGGCATGCATCCGCGCGTCTTTGACGGAGCGATCGACGAAAAGGCGCTTGCGACATTGGTGGATCGCGTCGACGCTGGACAGCCAATGTCTTTCGAAACGCTCCACCGGCGCAAGGACGGAACCACGTTTCCGGTCGAGGTTCGCGTCGGTAAATTCCGACAGGAAGAGCAATGGTTTCGACTTTCGCTGGCGCGTGACATCACCGACCGCAGGCAAGCCGAGGATGCTATTCAGCTTGCGCGAGCAGAACTTGCCCATGTAAGCAGGCTGACCACTATGGGAGAACTTGTAGCCTCCATCGCCCACGAGGTCAGACAGCCGCTCACCGGGCTAGTCAGCAGCGGCAATGCCTGCCTTCGCTATCTCGACGCAGACCCTCGTGACATCGTCTCCGCCCGTCGCGCCATCGAGCGCATGATCAGCGACGCTTTTCGCGCATCTGAAGTCATCGACCGGATTCGGGCAATGGCGAAGAAATCACCCGAACGCAGGGACAGGCTGAACGTCAACGATATCGTGTCCGAGACGATTGCGCTGGTGTCCACGGACCTCGAACGCAGTGCGGTGTCGCTTCGTACAAACCTCTCCGACGGCTTGCCCCCGATCGTAGGGGACCAAGTGCAAATCCAGCAGGTGATCCTGAACCTTATCATGAACGCCAACGACGCGATGGCGGCGATGCCAAAAGGAGCGCGCGAACTCGTTGTAAGCACTGAAAAGGCAGCACCCAATACCGTTTTAGTGGCAGTCCGCGATAGCGGTCCTATCCTCGACCTGGCGAAGATCGGCGATATATTCGAGGCGTTCTACAGTACCAAACCCAAGGGTATGGGCATGGGCCTGACGATCAGTCGTTCGATCATAGAGGCTCACAAAGGCCACCTCTGGGCCACGCCAAACGCGCCCCACGGTGCGATTTTTCAGTTTACATTACCAACCGAGGAGAAATAATGGATCCATGTCCGGGGCGCCGCCTGACCGGCGTAAAACTTGGGGACATGGATGAAGGAGATTGTCTACATCATTGATGATGACGTATCTGTCCGCGAAGGCCTCGGCGATCTCCTGCGCTCGGTTGGACTTGAGGTACTGACATTCGCTTCCAGCCAGGAGTTTTTGGATAGCAAGCGCCCTGACGTTCCGGGCTGCCTCATTCTCGATGTAAGGCTGCCGGGGCGGAGTGGCCTGGAATTTCAGAGCATGCTCACTTCACTTGGAATTGAGCTTCCGGTCATCTTTATCAGTGCCCACAGCGACATTCCGATCTCTGTGCGGGCGATGAAAGCCGGCGCTATCGAATTCCTGACGAAGCCGCTGCGCGAACAGGAATTACTCGATGCCGCCTATGCCGGAATCGAGCGCGATTGCGCTCGGAGGCAGGAAGTCGCGCTCATTGCCGAGCTTCAGTCCCGCTATAATTCCTTGACGCCGCGCGAGCGCGAGATCATGCACCTAGTGGTCGCGGGCAGCGTCAACAAGCAAATCGCTGCTGAAGTGGGCCTGAGCGAGGTGACCGTCAAGGTTCATCGCGGCCACGTCATGCGGAAGATGCAGGCGAGATCTCTCGTTGACCTGGTCCGGATGGCGGACAGCCTCGGATTGACGACGAAGCCGGCGTGGGTCAGGTAGGCTCACGTATCTAGACCAAAGTATCGGGCGTCTGCCACGGGTGGATAGTCAAGGCGCCAATTCGGCTGGTCGCTTATCTCTTTCGGCAATACGTTCCGAACGCCGTCGGCTCTATCCTCTTACCAGCTGAAAAAACATGCAGAGACAGGAAAGACGTTATCGCGTCTCGGTGCAAGGATCTCGTCGGGTCCGCGCATCCAGCACGCTCATCGATGTTGACGCAACGCGAGTAACGAAAGACCGAGAAAGGGTATCATCCATGCAAAATCAGAGATACGCCCTGCAGAAGAACCTCAACATCTACTGGACGGTAATCGATACGATTTCAGACCGGAAAGCACTTGTGGATGGCTTCGTTAGGGACATGCTTACCGCCGATGAGGCCGAAGAATTGGTCAACATGCTGAACCGTGCAGAATCCAATGCTATCCTTGCGCCTGGCCAGAGGGAGCATCGCGATCGAAGACGACAGTAACTCTTCGATCGCATCTAGCCGACCGCTCGTCCCATAGGCTGTGACGAGGGGATGATAGAGGGCGCTGACACTCTAAAGGTGCCTCGCTGTCGGAAAACTGCGACCGGCTGCTATATTAGAAAGGGCCGGGCAGAGCCCGGCCCCTGAGATTGGCCCATACGTCGCCGACTGAGGCTAATTAGCGATTGCCGCCACTGGAGTTTTCGCCGCCCTTTTTGCCGGCTTCGGAAGCACGCTCCGGATCGTTCTTGAAGTTGCCGCCGGATGCCTGACCGCCTTTGCTGGCGATGTCCTTCTGCTTTTCATCATCCATCGATGCGAAGCCGCGCTTGGACGTATCGCCGCCGGACTGGTTTCCACTTTGGTTTGCCATTCTATTTCTCCTTACTCAGGGATCATTCCCTGGTAAGCGAACCTCAAATATCCGAGAAGGTTTCCTGTTGGTCTTACACCGTACAAAGTCGACTGGAACGCCTTCAGACGACGGCTGGTCCGCTCGGAAGGTTATCGAGCCGCGTCCCGATAAGCCTCAACAACTCCAACCGCGATGCGGGTTTTGAGATAAAGGCGACGCCCGTTTCGAGGTCGTCATGAGACAGCGCGATAAGGCCGGAAGTGACAATCACCTTGGTGGACGGCCAATCCGCCCTAACTTTCTTGACAAGGCCCAGGCCATCCATGGAACCGGGCATATCGATATCGGTGAATAGCGCGTCGATGTCGTTCCGTCTGAGGAAGACCATAGCTTCGTCCGCGTTCGCAGCCTCAAGAACCTGGTGCCCAGCCCGCTCGAGAAAATCGACCGTATCGTAGCGCAGTATAGGTTCGTCCTCAACGACCAGAACGTTTGAACCGCGTTGGGCCTGCAAAGGGTCGGCCCTCGTGCGATTGATGACTTCCTGCCCATCGGAAGAGGCCTTGGTCTCCTCCAGGAGGCGCCGCTCCAGCACAGCCTGCTGCCAATGCATTTCATCTGCCCCGAACGGGCAGCCCGCCAATTCCCACAAGGCATAAGCCCGTGTTGCTATCCATTCGTCAGCGTTGCCGGTCATGGTCCCTAGGTCCTCTAATCAAAATGTTTCCAGCGAGACTTGATTTGTGAAACACATGCCGGTTTCTCCTGTCTCGCCGCCCGCGCCAAACTTCGAAAGACTTAAACGGGTTCCTCGCGCGAACGATTTTTAGCCGTCGACAGTAACCGAACTTCGCCGGCGGTGGTCTCTATGCTGGCGAATGAAAATCGCGGATCGACGTGTCTCCCCAATGTCGCTCAAGGCCCTTTTTCAGAGGAATTGGGGGCCCTGGTCGCCTGCCTTTCCGCGGGCGCCGTAATCTGCCGGGTCAGACAATCGAGATGCCGCTGGGCCTCTCGCCGGGCGCCGATTGCTTTCGCCAATGGCTTCAAAACGCAGATGTCGATCATGGTGCATCCCCGGGGCTTCGCCAGCCGATGAAGGAAGACCCCTCCTATTTTCAAATTTCGCTTATAGATTCGGCCCGACGCTCGAAGACTAGAGAATGCTGGCGCCAGCGATACTTGGGGCTAGGTTCGCCGCCCCAGAAGGGCCAGACCATCGGCGAGCATACGCTTCAAGATCAGTTTTCTGCTTTCCGGTGCGGCAAAAGCAGCTTCGGGGATAGGAACAGCAGCAGGCGATGGATTGATGGTTCCGGAGGGCGAGACCGGAAGCGGCTGTTCGGTCATCGCGGCGACAACGACGTGCGTGATCGTTGTTTCATCCGATTTTACCGCGACGGTGACCTGTCCTCCGGAGCGAAGTCGGTCGACGCCCGTTTGAGCGGCTTCTTGCTCATCTTGAGCTTCGACCAGCGATGTCTGCGTCACCAGAAAAAATGGCATGTGTTCCTGCAATGTGTTTTACGCAGATCTCATCCGCAAAGCGGTTGCGGTCAAGATGCGGCTCCTAATTTGCGGGCGCCTCCAATACAAAAAAAGGCGCTCGACCCGTGGGGGGAGCGCCTTCTGTATGTCGGATGGCAACGTCTCACGCGCGCTCGGCGCTCAAAAGCCGATCGGCAAAGTAGCGCGATGGCGTGGTCCCAAGCGCCTTCCTGAACATGACGATGAAGGCGGTCGTGGATTCGTACCCTAATTCGCCTGCCACCTGTTGGACTGTCGCACCGCCGGCAAGTTCACGCAGAGCGATGACTAGATGTAGCTGGCGCCGCCAACGGCCGAAGCTCAACCCTGTCTGTTGGACCATAAGCCTCTTCAACGATCGTTCACTGACGGCGACATGCTCAGCCCACTGGCCGAGGGTACGGCGGTCGCTCGGGTTTGCCAAAAGCGCCGCAGCGATCAAGGCGATCTTTGGATGATCAGATACAGGTAGCTCCAGCCTCTCACGCGGCATCAGCGCGAGCTCATCGAGCATGACCCGCACGAGGCGGTCACCATGAGCGTCACGCGCATCAGTTTCTGACAGTTCCGCTACCCGGTGTATCATCTCCCGAAGCATCGGCGATACCGCAAGCGTGCAGCATTCAGCCGGAAGCATGGCCGCGCCGGGGTCGACAAACAGGTATGTTAGACGAGCATTGGACGTGACCTGATTGCTGTGCGGAACGCCGCCGGGTACCCAAAGTCCGCAGTCTGGCGGAACGATCCAGACACCACTTTCCGCTGTGCAGGTCACCGCGCCATGTAGCGCCAAGATCAGTTGACCCTGCCGGTGCTGGTGCTGGTGCCCCTCGGCTTCATAGTCGGCGAAGTCCATCCTGATTGCCATCGCCGGCCCATGCGAGAGGGTCAGATCGCAAGCAGTACTGCAGGGAGCTAGCTTATTTGACGATTGGCCTGATTTCGAGATCATATGGCATTATCTCCAATTTTGACGCGCGGCGCAATCCTTTAGGATCTTGTTCAAACAACTCTAGGAGATTAGCTATGCGTATCGCTGTGGTTGGCGCGACTGGCAGGATCGGTGTCAAACTAACCGAGAACCTCTTGACCAAAGGCCATTCAGTCAAAGCTCTTTCGAGAGGAGGGCCCGCCCTCGATGCACTTGTCGCGAAAGGAGCAGAACCGTTCTTTGGCAGCTTCGACACAGGTGATGGTGAGCTTGGCAGATTCTTCGAAGACGCTGACGCCGCGTTCCTGATGGTCAAAACCATTTGGGAGGCGGAGGACTTTCATGGGCACTACCCTGCGGTAGCGCTTCGGCTTTTTGACGCACTTCGGGATTCCCCGGTGAAACTGGCCGTGAGCCTGACGGCAATGGGATCCGAGCTCAGCGGAAACACCGGCCATTTCCAGGGCTTTCATATCCTGGATCAGATCCTCAACCGGTTACGCGGCATCAATCTGGTGCACCTGCAGGGTGGCTGGTTCATGGAGGACCTGTCCAGGTGGGTCGACTCGATCGCGCAGCACGATAGGATCGGTTGGACGCTTGACCCCAACGTCAAAGCTCCTTGGATTGCCATTGAGGATATCGCGGATATCGCCGCGAACGAGTTCGACACGCCGATCGACCAGCACCGGTCGGTGAAGCAGCTGGGCATCGATTACACGATGCCCGAGATCGCCGCGATGATCGGCCGGGCACTCGGTAGGGAGGTGGATTATCGCTCCGTCGATCCGAGCGATCGCGAGGTTGAAACGGTGTTCCGGGAGAGGTTCGGAACGCTTGATCGGTGGGTCTATGATAAGAACACCTCGGCTGCTCTCAACGATGGGCGTATAAAGTTCCACGATGATCGTCCGGCGCTGCCCACGACAATGGAAGGATTCGTCAGGGACACCCTCAGACCATTGATCGAGAAGGCGCGGACGGATGGCGTCAAACCAGAGACCTTCCTAACGTGGAGTTTACAAGGATAGCCGCTGAGTTAGATCGCCGCCTGATAGAGCTCGCCGCGCATCGGGAATGCGAGGCGAAACAGCATGAGCACAGATCCCGAGACCCGGAGAGCCATCGCGCAGCGTGCAATCGATCGCGCGAAAGCACGTGGTGTGCCGATCGACACGGATCCCGCCTTCCTGGGCGGGATCTCGGCGGCGGCGCGCCTTGCTCCGGATTGGTACATCAACGTCACCGTTGCGGCCCCGGACTTTTCCCGCGTCGTCACGTCTGGCGCGTGAGGACGGGCTAGCCCCACTTCTCGCAGCTCTCGTCCCCTTTCCATGCACGCTCACTCGCCCCGCGACCTCTGAACTGACCCCCGAAGGTTGATGTCCAACTTTCGGGGGTCAGTTCACCTCGCGGGGCCTTTTTTGTCGTACCGGAACTATCGTCACTCATCGACTGTTATGTACTGCCGATCGCGCAGAGGGCCGGGCCCCTGCCACCCCCTGCACTCTGCGCCATCCTCAACAAGGGGGGCTGCGGAGGTCGTGTTTTTTGCAGATGCTGGACGAAGACGAATTCACCGTCCTTTTCACAAAACGGATTTGGGAGCTCTCGGCCGAAAAAGGTTTGCCGTTTGGCAAGGAACCCTCTGAATATGCGCGGACCGTTGCGCGGGCTTACTGGCTATCGCTCCATGCAGAAGGCTTAAGCCCTGAAGACTGTGCCGACGAGGACGCCTCCTATTGGCCCTGAAACCCATCACCGGCCACCATAGGATATGGGCGCCGATTATCTAGCCTGACATCGCCGACGAGATCCGAATGGCACGTAATCTG
>NZ_JH719394.1:0-6727 GCF_000271845.1 Rhizobium leguminosarum bv. trifolii WSM2297
GTTTGCGTGCTTCGGTCCAATCAGCAACGATGCGACCGATTGCCTCCTGGCGTGTCGCTGCCTCGACGAGATGACCATGTTGCGCATAGACGTCGAGCCCCTTCTCGACCTCGCCGCGGGCAAACAGCCGTGAAGCCTCGCGTGCCCATTCGTCACGCTGGCGGCGCACACCGGCAAGCTCGGCAAAACCGATCCGCTCGGTGATTGCCCGGAAAGCAGCACCCGCCTGGATCGGCTGCAGCTGCATCGCATCACCGACCAGGACCACTTTCGCGCCTGCCCCTTCGGCGATCTTCAGCACACGCGCCATCTGCTGCGACGACACCATGCCGGCCTCGTCAATGACCAGCACGTCACCGCGATGCAGTGTGTCGCGCCCATTGGCCCAGGCCAACTCCCAGGAGGCGAGCGTGCGCGACTTGATGCCGGAACTGTCTTCCAGCCCTTCCGCCGCCTTGCCGGCAAGGGCAGCACCGATCACCCGGTGCCCCTCGCCCTCCCAGGCAAGACGCGCCGCCGCCAACAGCGTCGACTTGCCGGCGCCGGCAAGGCCGACAACGGCGGCGATCCCGCTGTCACCGGTGACATGACGGATGGCATCGACCTGCTCCGCATCGAGCCGGAACGGAGTTTTAGGATCGGCGCTCTCGACGGTTTTGATGGCAGCGTCGACATGCTTGAGGGAGACGGCAAAGCCGTCACGCTTCAACAGGGCCTGTGCGGACTGCGCCATGTCGTATTCGATGCGCAGCATGTCCCGCGTTGTGAACACCGCCGGTTCCGATAGCTTGCCGGTTTCCGCCTCGATCTCCTGCGGCTTCAGCATGACCAGCTGGTCGGACGCCATCAGCCGGGCGCGGATGTTGGCAAAATCGGTGGGATCGTCGACATAACGGTGCAGCGCCTTGGCGATATCCTTCTCGTCGAAGGTGGAGCGTTCATTGCCGAGTTGCTTCAACAGAAGCTCCGGCTCGGCCAGCAGCCGGTCGGCCATCTCCTGGCGCCTGGCAAGATCGGCGGGAGCGAAGTAGAGCTCCTTGCCCTTGCCGGCGAGGGCGGCCTTTTCTGGTCCGAGATGTTTTTGCGCAATGCCGTCGAGGCCCTGTTCGGCATAGGAGCGTCCATCGAGCCGGATCTCGTGACCGGCAAGCGCCAGATGCCGGTTGGCCGTCTCCGCCCAGGCGATCTTCCAGGCCTTCATCGTTTCCTTGTCGCCGGCCCAGACCCTGTAGACGATCTTTCCACTTGGCCGGTCCGGCGTGACCACCCGCAGCGGTTTGCCGTCCTCTCCAGGAACCGGAACTTTCTTCGGCCCAAACCCCTCCTCGGTCAGCGGCCGCAGTGTCGTCATCAGATGGATGTGCGGATTGCCGTCCTTGTCGTGATAGACCCAGTCGGCGACCATTCCTTTCGACGTCAGATTGTCGCGGACGAAGTCGCGAACCAGAGCAATATTCTGCGCTCGCGTCAGTTCCTCCGGCAGCGCAATGATCAGCTCGCGGGCAAGCTGCGCGTCCGCCCGCGTCTCGAAGGCATCGACGGCATTCCACAACGCCTCGCTTGCCTTGGCAACGGATTGGCCTGATATCGCCGACCCCAGCCAGGCCGGGATCTCATCCGGCAGCGCCAGCTCCTCATGGACCAGTTCGGCCGCCCCACCGCGATAGCTGAACGACGTTCCCATCTGTTCGTCGATCATCCGGGCGCGATGGCGATAGGCGGCAGCCGAAACGATGCTGCGGCCGGCTCCCCTGCTGATTACCTGCGCTCTGACGAACATGATCGCCATCGACGTCTCCACAGCGTTCAAGCACGTCGCGACAGCGACGTATATTGCGCCCTCAAACCGATCGGACCAAAGGTCCGATGCCGCTTTCCGGTTGCAGGCTAGCGCATTTTACTGATCTATTCCAGTTAGTATAATCGACACGGATCAAATGTCGAAAACGCAAAGGAACCAATGATGGTCATACAATCATCGATTTCCGAGCTCGGCGCCCAGATCGACAAGCTGCGCAAACGCAAACGTTTTTCGATCGATAATCAGTTTTACCCCGCGCCGCGATGACGACAGGCTTGCAGAGACGGAGATCACCGATGAGCAGATCGACCGGATCTTCGAACAGATCGCGGGGCGACTTTGCAAGGAGGAGAAGGTGGGGCTACTGCCCCTCGACTCAAGCGAGCGCGGTCAGAGGCTCCACATGACGGCTGAGCGCGAGCGCGAGGTGCGCGAGAAAGCGCTGCTCGCCGGGATCATCGTCGAGACCATGGGGAAAATAGAGCGTCGCAGAAGGTGGCCCCGCCCAGACACGGCCGGTTTCAATCGAACTCCGTTTGCGCCGGCTAGGAGGACGGCGAGCGCCGCCTCAGGAGGGCAGTCCGGTGCTGAGGCGACCGTCGAGTTCGGTTCAAATCACCGCCGCTCTGTGATCGCCGAATCGGTCTATGCTTCGACAGCGCCGTCGAGCAAGCCGTCGTATATTTCCAGCAGCACGTTGGTGATCGCCTGTCCGAGGGCGTTGCCTGCGGAGCGTAGTTCCTCTTCGCTGCCATCACGGGCTGCTTTGGCAAGGTCAAAGCCCTGCTCGCTGACGATCTGCTTTGCCGCTTCGATCGCCCAGAGCCCGAAGTCGCCTCTGCTGTCGATTTTGAGTGTCTCGTCCATTGTCCATTCCATCGTGTCGCCGGCAGAGAGGTCTAGCCGCTTACTGCCGCGATGGTAAGTGCGGTGCTTGCAATATCCCCAAACCGGAAATCATCCATCACCGCCGTGAATCGGTGGATCCCGATCGATTCAAAACTGTCGTTGGACCGAGCTTGCGATGAAGGCGACAATTCCCTCCATGTCCCATGAAGAAAAAGACGAGCTTCACCTTCGCCGGATCGACCCTGTCCAGAACATGCGGCGCTTCTACACGCTCCAAATCCAACCGACCTTATTCGGCGGGGCGTCGCTGGTGCGTTATTGGGGCCGGATCGGCACCAACGGACAGGCGAAAATCAACACCTATGATGATCCTCACAGGGCGAAAGCGGCTTATTGGCAGCTGGAGCGGGTCAAGCGTCGTCGCGGCTATAAGGAACCTGAGGCCAGCAAGAATTCCGCCTCGCATGACGTCGCAATTTTCGCTGGGAAGCGAGCACGCATCCCGACATTGTTGCCCAGCCTGCAAGCTGAGAACGTCGACGATTAAGAGGCGACCGTCGCCGCCGCCAAGCACATCTTGGGGCTGCCATTAGCGCCAGGATTGAAGGGCGCGCGCTGCATGAACGGCGATGCCGGTCTCGCTTGTGATATCCCTGATGATCGCCGCCAGCGAGCCGAGTTCGTCCGCGCTCAGCGCCACCAGCTTGGGATAGTCGATATCGACGCCACTATGATCAGCGGCCAAAGCGTTCATCCAGTCGCCGCCGTTGACGCGGAATTCATGCGTGTCGCAATCAAATTCGAGATCGTCCAGCAGAGTGATGGCGAAGCTCCCGAAAATCTCGTTCTCGCCCTCCAACTGAAATTCGGCAAATTCATCGTCTCCAATGAGAACACTTCGTTCCAATGCCATGATGACGTGGATCCGATCGATTGCCGCGTCGACGCCCCTCGACCAGGCGATCGTGAAGCTGTCGCGAGAAATCGTCGTCGCAGCCGAAGCGGTTTGCGAGGACGACGAGCCGAAAGCCGGCAAGCTTGGTGTAGAGCATGAGGTTCTGATCTGTTGTCATGATGTGATCTCCTTCGTTGATGACGGAGATCGGCCACTCCTTGGCAAAGAGGGGTCAAGGACCGCGGAACGCGGCTCGCAAGCGGGGGAACCGATTTTGTCGCTCGCGGCAAAATTGGGGGAGACCGCGCCGTCCTTGACGCCGGATTTGCTGGAGTAAAATAGGACGTCAGAGAGAGAAGAGACCCGCGGACCCGAAGGGGACGCGACCGTTTCCGGCGTGAGCCGGCGGGAGTGTCGAGGGATGAAATCCCTGACAGACCGGCGGCCGGTCGATCCGGCCGGCCGGGCTTATGGACGTGGCGATAGCCTCCGTCAGAACGGAGGCTTGGGGTCGATGCGGCCATCCTGCTCGGCCCAGATCACCTCGCGTTCGGCCAGCGCCAGTTCCAGCTCGTTCTCGATCTGGCGACGCTCGGCCGGATCGGCGTTCCGCAGCTCCGCGCCCAGCAGTTCGATGATGTCGTCGATGCAAGTGGTCATTGTCGTCTCCTTGACGTTGTGAAAGACGACGCCCGCGGTCATGGCGGGATGGAGGGGTCAAGGATCGCGGAACGCGACCGGCGGAGCCGGCGAGTGGGGGAGCCGATTTTGTCGGAGCGGAGGAAACCGGAGCGGCGGCAAAATTGGGGGAACCATTCGTCCTTGAGGCCTTCATGCCGTCATGACACCCTTGGACCGACTGAGCAGACCTTCCCCTCTCCGTATCGCACCAGAAAAGCCGGCAGCGGGCTCGATGCCCGCTGCCGGCTTGAGTCTTGCGGGAAGGGCCAGCCCCGATGACGGGGCCGGCCCAGTCGCTTCAGGCCGGGCTATTCCAGAGGATGACCTTCTTGCTCGGCTCTCCGCCAGGAGCCTGGGCGACGTTGCCGAAGATGACGCCGATTTCCGGAGCCTCCAGCTTGACGGAGAGGTATTCCTCGCCGGTCAGGCGGGCGATGCGGTTCCAGGCGGCGCCAATCTCGAAGCCGGTCTTGCGGTGGATGATGCGGTAGTCCGGTGCTTCGTCGCTCGCCTTGCTGGCGTTCGGCACGATTGCGATCGGCGCGTTCACCCGGATCGTCGCGAAGATGCCTTCGAGGCTGCCGTCGGTCTTCTGGGTCAGGGTTGCGATCGTGGTGGCCATGGTATGTCTCCTTCGGTTGCTCGGGACCATTCCCGATGGCGCCCGAAGAAGGGGCCGAGCCGCAGGCGTCACCGGAGCGCCAGCGCAGGGAAACCCCTTGCGGGTTGACGCTGATGGCGGCCGGTCCCTTAGAAAGGCGACACAAGAAAACGGGAATGGTCCTGAACCGCGACCGGTGGGAGAGACCGATCTATGGCCATCCGATAGCGCCCGTGCCAGGAGCTCCTGCCCTGATGTCCTGCGCGATCTAAGAAAGCTCAGGCTAAGTTGGGCTGTACCGCTTGTCGGAATATGACGAGATAGTCGCTTCGCATGGCAAGGAGCTGCTGTCGCGCTACCGGGCAAGTTTCGCCCAGTTCACAGGTCTCGCTGACCGCCTCCTGCATTGCCTATTCACTGTTTTCGATTGCCTTTCTGTCCGTCTTCCTGGTCAAGTATCGCATCGAGTACATGCTGGTCCTGCCGTTCATTGTTGCCCTGTTCACGGCCTATTTCGTGATGGCGACGAAACCGGGCTCGACGGCGCAGAAACCGGAAAAGCTACTCCGCGAGCCCGGCCTGATCGCGATCGTCGCGGCCCTAATGGCGGC
This sequence comes from Rhizobium leguminosarum bv. trifolii WSM2297, assembly GCF_000271845.1. The sequence goes on from NZ_JH719394.1 coordinate 5,439, forward strand.
CTTCATCTTCACGACATTCGTCGACATACCGCTTCTAGTGACTCTGACCGAACAGCACTACATCACCATCCGATGATCGCAAGGAATGTCGACTGGGGCAGTATCCGCTTCGTCATCTTCGACGTCGATGGAACTCTATACAATCAGCGCAGGCTGCGCCTTCGAATGGCCGTCGAATTGATTGTTGATGCGGTGGCAAGAGGCAGCCTGACAAATCTGCGTGTGCTGCGCGCATACCGCTCCCTGCGTGAAACCATCGGCGAGGAGGAGATCGACGATTTTCAGGCGTGCCTGATGGCGCGAACCGTTGCGCGAACCGGCCAGCCAGCCGAAAGGATCGAGGCAATCGTCAGTGAATGGATCGAGCGCCGTCCGCTCGCCTATATCGCATCCTGCCGGTATGATGGGCTGGTGGAGTTGTTTGCCGCGCTCAGACGGCAGACAAGGCGATCGGGATCTATTCTGATTATCCTGCCGACGAGAAGCTGCAGAGGATGAGATTGTCGGCCGATTACATATTGGCCGCAAGCGATCCCGGCGTCGGCATCCAGAAGCCTGATCCGCGCGGCCTGCAGATGCTGTGCAGCGCGCCGGCGTCGGCCCGGCGCAAAACGTTCTGATCGGCGACAGACCCGAGCGGGATGGCCTTGCGGCGCGGCGCGCCGGTGTCCTGCCGCTCATGCGCTCCGACGGGCCGGGGGAGCTGGCTCACCTTTTCGACTTATTCGGACCCGGTGTTCGCAGCGCTGCGAGCAGAGGAAGCGTCCGAATGATCTTGTCCAAGGCTATCCGCTATGTGTTCACCGGAGGCCTGGCTGCTTTCGTCGATCTCACGGTGTCTCGTGGCCTGCTGGCGCTTGGCGTGCCTATCGGCCTTTCGGCGACATCGAGCTGGCTGATCGCGGCCGTCATCAATTACAGCGTCACCAGCCGCTATGTCTTCAATCAGACAATAAGCCGTAAGCGCGCTTCACTGTTCCTCATCGGCGCGCTGCTCGGCCTATCGATCAATGTTTGCGTGACGCTAATCCTCGTGCAACAGGTCGTGCTCTCGCCCTTGTGGGCAAAGCTTTTCGGCATCGGCACGGCCTTCGTCTTCAATTTCCTGATAAACCTCCTCTGGGTGTTCAGGTAGAGCCAGCAAGCGACGCCGCCTCCTCCTCGTTGAGGTCCGGCTGCAAATCATGCAGGTAATCGACGGCCCGCTGCGCATGAGCTGCCGCTGAAAAGATGGCGCGCTTGTCGTTGCCCAGAACTTCGAGCCAGCCATCGAGGTAGCTTGCGTGATC
>NZ_JH719394.1:6827-285079 GCF_000271845.1 Rhizobium leguminosarum bv. trifolii WSM2297
GCCGATGCGGCTCATCGGGTCCTCCACAGGTGCGATGCAATGAGTGGGTCGATCGAGACCGGTGATCTGATCGGTATTGAACACCGTGTAGGTCTTGAGGAATGGAATATCCCGTTCGATCTCCGCGCCTGTTTCCGTCGTCTCGGCACGGATGAAAGAACTGGCGAAGACAACGGTGGTGCCGGTTTCGCCCTTGCGGACGGCAGCGCCGAGTTCTTTTGCCTGGCGAAAGGTCATCCAGGTCGATGACGCAAAGCCGCGGGCGATGGCTTCCGTCCAGAGGAGCAGAACATTGATCCCGGTGTAGGGTTGGCCGTTGTGGCGCAGTGGCCGGCTGACCTCGGCTGTCGCATCTTTCGTCGTCCACGGTCTGGTCCATGGCCGTACGCCCTGTTCGAGATCGGCGATGATCTTGGTGGTGATGCGGCTGTAAATGTCTGATCGTTGATTGGATTGCTGCGTGCTCATGTCTGAACCTCCGTTTGGAGGTCGCGGCCATCGCGACCTGCTACGGCGGTCTGAAAGCCAGGCAACAAGCGCTGCCTGCACCCGCAGGGCCGCAACGAAGTGGAGGACGGCAAAGCCGTTGCTGGCGGCGCGAGCCTGGCAGGACCAAAAGCCGGGGCAGGACGCGATGGCAGCACCACTATCGTGAGTCCGTGACGGAGGCAGAGTGGCAAATCCAAGCGGCATCATGTCGCTCGCATCGCACATGAACCCCGATCGGGGATCGTTTACCTGCTCGGCCCTCTCACCCGATCGATCGCGGCAGAGAACGGCCGTGACTGCATGACCTGTATCCCGCATGTCCACACTACGGCCGAGCCGACACGGCCATTTGCACCGATCACGATGGACATCGCAGTTCTCCCGATAAGGCTGAACCCGAATTCCGCCTCACTTGGATTCGCAATCGAGACTGATCAATTACGGCCTGGGGCGAAGGACAGAAGCTTAGCCCAGCCACATCGATCGCCGAAATCGAATTCGGGGTTGGACGGACACGGCAATTTCCGCCACGCATCCCGCAAGGGCTGCGCGCTGCAGTATTTGAGCTGAATTGGGCGGGCCAGCGGCAGCTGAACGCAGTTCTAATTTTTTTGCGCCCGTACCCTTGAAATCGAAATTTCCGGAAACCAAATCGTTTGCCGCCAGCCGCTGACAACAGGGCTGGCATTGCTGGGAGCGCAAAACTTTCGGCGCTTCCGTACCCATGTTGCTTCAAGGAGGATATGGCTATGGCAACATCTTATGACTATGCACCACTGTTCCGCTCAAGCGTCGGTTTCGACCGGGTCTTCAATCTGCTGGAAAACGCCCAGCGCGCCCGCTCTATCAGTGATTGGCCGCCCTACGACATCGTCAAGACCGGCGATGACAGCTACCGGATCTCGATTGCGGTCGCCGGTTTCGCCCAGAACGAGCTCGATATCACCTTTCAGTCCAACCTGCTGACAGTGACCGGCAAGAGGCAGGAAGCTCCTACGGACGGCTACCTGCACCGCGGCATTGCCGCCCGGCCCTTCGAGCACCGGTTCGAGCTTGCCGATCATGTTCGGGTCGACGGCGCCGATTTGAGCAACGGCCTCCTCTCGATCGATCTGGTTCGGGAGATTCCGGAGGCCCTGAAGCCGCGGAAGATCTCTATCCAGAGCGCGCCGGCACTGAGTTCCGAAACGACGCCACAGATCGAAGCGCAAAAAGCGGCTTAATCCACACTGTCCACTGAAAGAGGGCGCCGTTGCGACGGCGCCCACCAACATCCGGGTCGGGAAGGAGAGAACGATGAAACCCGATATGTTCAGAGAACCTATATCCATTCTTGTCGGTCTTGGTTTTCCGGCAGAAGTGCGTTCAGTGATGGACGCCTACCGACATCTTATCGAATGGCCGGTGTCACAGAGAGACACCGCCCATTCAGTTGCGCTGAAGGCCTGCAGCGCTGCGCTGCGCGGTGAAATAGAAGCGGAAACCGCGCGCGGCCTATTCGCCGCCTTTGCCGAAAAACACGATCTGCTGGCACCTGATATCGACGCCATCGCACCATCCCGTCTGCGGCGCGACGGCGACCCTCACGCGTGCTGAGGTGGACTGATGATGAACGCCGTGGTGCAGGAGATCGTCAATAATGCTGTCGCGATGGGACCTTCCGTCCTGATGCCGGAAGGGCTGCAGTTTCGGCGGCCAATCGATGTGGTGAACGCGCCTGCCATTTCCGTCGATGACAAGCGGGCAATCCTTGCGGCATGGGCGTCGGACTTTTACGCACTGGACTCCCGACCGGTGCTGCGTCATGTTCCAGGCACGCCCGAGCCGGTTTCGATCGATGACCTCCAGTCTGCGCTCAAGGAACTCGACCGGCGCTACGATATCTGATTGGGTCTCACCTACACGGTCTGTTATCGACTTGGCGTGCCAACGTTGCTGCGGTTCCGGCGCGGGAATGAAAGTCTGAAAAACATTCTTTCGGGTGGTCGTCCATACGGTTGGCCTTATCGCAGGAAATCCGAGAGAGCTTCCGCCAGAGCGGTCGGGTTTTCTTCTGCGACGTGGTGGCCGCTGTTAATCCCGAAGCCCGTCACTTCGTCGGCCCAGCCACGCCAGATCGCAACCGGATCCCCGTAGATCTTCTCCAGATCATCCTTTGTCGACCACAAGCACAACATGGGACAGGTGACGCGTTTGCCTGCGGCTCGATCCGCACGGTCGTGTTCGTGGTCGATCCGAATTCCGGCGCGGTAGTCTTCGACCATGCCGTGGACGGCGCCAGGATTGTGAATGATGTCGAGAAGGTCGTTATAGGACTCGGCGCCCATCAGGTCGGGGTCAAGGTTGGAATACCACGCGACTGGGTCGGCCAGAATGGCCCTCTCCGGCTTCTCGGGTTCGGCAAAGAAGAACCAATGATACCAATCCCTGGCGAATTTCCAGTCGGCTCGTTCGAGATGCTCGAGCACCGGCAGGCCGTCTACCGTGACAAGGCGACGGACGACGCCCTGGTGGTCCATCGCCATCCGGAAGGCTGTGAGCGCCCCACGATCATGCCCGACGACATCGAAGCTTCGGTGGCCCAATGTGGTCATCATCTCGACAAGGACTGCCGCCTTGGCCCGTTTCGAGGAGTGCGTGCTATCGGCCGCGTAAGGGGGAACATAAGAGCGACCAAAACCTGGCAAATCGGGGCAGACGACGGTGAACCGGTCGGCGAGCAGGTCTGCCACTCCTCCCCACGTCATATGGGTTCGCGGATGGCCATGAAGCAGTAGGACCGGCTGCCCCGAGCCGCCATGCCGGACCCGGAGGTTTCCGGAGCTAGTCTCAATTTCGGTAAGTTCGAATCCATCGAACATGACGCTAGCTCTCGGACGCCAGAGGGCCCGGCTTGAAGTCGCCAGGAGCATCGGCATGGGACAGACTCGCGCCGGACGTGATCGAAGAACTCTCTTCGTCCCAGTCGTCCTTCGATGGAGCGACGCCGGTGCCATGGTCGGCCAACCAGGTCTGCGGCCGGTCGCCGGTCTTTCCCTTCACTTTCGCTTCGGGACAATTGCAGTCGCGATGGCCGTCTGGTCGGGCGTCCGCCTTTGAATGGTCTTTGGCCATTAATGGCTCCACAATTTTCGATCGTCGACTTCGATCATTCGTCAACTGGAGCACGGCGCCGTCGAGGCAAGGTAGAAGCTGGCTCTCACAGATCGTCGGCTAGACCTTTTCCTTTATGGCCTAGAGAAAGAGCCTCCATAAGGAGACGCCGAATTGCAAACGCCGCGGACTGGAAGCTCCGAGTGTTAAGGGCGAAACCAGCGCAGACTGAGGCAAGTAACGAGGAGGCATGAAGGGCTTTGGAGCTCGCACTCTGAACATACTGCCTGAGACACTAGGGCGCCGGTCGCTGGTGTTCCTCCATGGCGACGCCGGCGAATTAGCCCCACCCGGCCAGCCTGATGCGTCCAGCCGGGTGGGACCTAGAACGCTATTTGCCCATCATCTGCTTCGCGTTTTCGGGCGTGATGGCTGTGGTATCGACTGTTACCGTTGGTTCAACAGACGATGCGCAGTCGAGCAATATCGACTTTGCCATGTCGATCGCCTCTTTTGCTCCTGTAGGATATGTAAAGGTCGCGGACCAATCGCCCTTTGCGACCGCTTCAATTCCCCCCGCAGGCCCAGGCAAGCCATCGGTTCCGATGATCTTCACGCTTTTACCGGCACCTTTGGCTGCAAGCAGAGCACCGGCCGCCATCATGTCATTGCTGGCATAGACCATCTTGATGTCCGGATGAGCCTGCAGCATGGCCGCGAACGCCGTTTGCGCTTTATCCGGTAGCCAGTCGGCCGCCTGTTCTGCCACGATCTGGATTTTCGAATTGGCCTTCACGCCATCTTTGAAGCCATTGAGCCGCTCGACTGCCGGTGTGGAACTCGGCAAGCCCTCCAGCACGGCGGCCTCGCCGCCATCTGGAAGAAGCGTCTTGCTCGTATATTCGCCCGCTGCCAGCGCAATCTTATAGTTATCGCCTCCGATGAAAGCTGTGTAGTCCTTGCCCGCTTCACCGTTCGTCTTGCGATCGAGTTCGATGACTGGGATTCCCGCGTCCATTGCCCGCTTGACAGCGGGTGTAAGCGGAGCCGCCTCGAAAGGCGAGATCAACAGAAGGTCGACCTTTTGAGTGATGAAGTTGTCGACCTGCGACGTCTGCGTGTTGACGTTGCCTGCCCCGTCGGCAATCTGCAACGTAAACTGGGGGACTGCCTTGGCAGCTGCTTCCAGTTCATCGTTGACGTGCTGGCGGTAGGGTTCGGCATTGTTTGCCTGCGAGAAGCCGATGACGAATTCGCCGTCTTTGGCGCAAGCCTTCACAAGCGGGTCGGCAGCCTGGGCCACGCCAGCGATGCAAAGGCACGAGCCGGCAAGGAGTGCGATGCGTCCGGCATTCGAAAGTCGAAGTGCATTCTGTGTCATTACTTTCTCCTCCACATTGGTCCCGGATCCACCTTCCGGGAGATGCCGCCACACTACCTGCCCAATCCTTCGCGGCGACGAACGAGGGATTGAAGGACTGCCGCCAGAACGATGATTGCCGCTGTGGCAAGCAACTGCATGGCTGGCGTGATGTTGTTGAGCTGAAGAATATTGGCTAAGGCGCCAAGCATGATCGTACCGGCGATCGTTCCGACCATAGAGCCCGACCCGCCAAACAGGCTGGTCCCTCCAATGACGACAGCCGCGATCGCCGTCAATTCATATCCGGTCCCATCATTGGCACTTCCGAAATTGAATTGCCCGGCATGGACGATGCCGGCCAGCGCGGATGCAAAGCCGGTAATGGCGTAAACGGCAATCTTGATTGCCGAGACCGGAACACCCGAGATGCGAGCGGCGCGCTCGTTGCCGCCGACGGCATAGACGTAACGGCCGAACCTCGTCGTGTTCAACGCCAGCGTTGCGATGCAGGCAAAGATCAAGAAGACGATCGTGGCCACGGGAACGACGTTGCCGAACAATCGACCGCCGAGGACCGCAAAGATGGGGGGAGCCAGCCCAGGGCCATCGCCATAGGAGATATTGATGTACTGATTGCCCGAGACAACGAGCGCCAGCCCGCGCGCTGCCTGCAAACCGGCAAGAGTAACGATAAATGCCTCAAGCCGAAACTTGCTTGAGATCGCTCCCTGGACCAGGCCGAAACAGGTGCCCATCAACAGCACTGCCAGCACCGTTGTAATCAGTCCAAACCCGCCCGAGACCATCAATGTTGCTGTGACGACGCTCGCAAGACCAAGGGTCGCCCCAACCGAGAGATCGATCCCGGCGGTTATGATCACGAAGGTCATCCCGATTGCGATGATGCCGGTCTCGGACACCGCGCGAACGATGTTGGCGATATTATCGGGTTGAATGAACAGGATGACCCCATGGCGACGCGGCGAGAAGATGATGCCGCCGGCAAAAACCAGCACGAGGCCGATCAGACTTTGGAAGCGGACGATGACCGCAAGCGGATCAATGCGCTTTGCGGGTTGAATTGGAGAACTCGACGTAATTTGCTGTTCGGACATCATCCCTCCCTCCCGTTGGCGGCTGCCAGAACGTCGTGTTCGCTGACCCCGCCGGAAAATTCGGCAACGCTGCAGCCGTTGCGTAGGACCACTATTCGATCGCATAGGCCAATCAGCTCAGGCATTTCGCTTGAAGCGACAAGGATGCCCAATCCATCCGAGGCAAATTTGCGCAGGCGAGCGTAAATCTCCCCCTTCGCTCCGACATCCACACCGCGGGTCGGCTCGTCGAGAAGCAACAAGCTCGGATTGCCCAGCACTTCCTTGGCAAGCACCACTTTCTGCTGGTTGCCGCCAGACAGAGCACCCACCGCGATCTCCGGATTCTTAGGACGGATGTCGAAATTACCGAACGAGCTCTTGATCGCGTCATCCTGTCGACGTGCAGACAACAAGCCGTTTGGGGAAATCCGGCGAATGACCGACATAACCAGATTTAGGCCGACGGACATACGCAGCATGAGTCCGGCGCCGCGCCGATCGTCGGTCACGAATGCGAGACCAGCCCTGCGCGCGGCGGCGATGGATCTAAGCCGTGCCGGTTTGCCGCCAATTGTAACCTCACCCTGCCATCTGCCCGGCACGCCAGTCCCGTAAAGAGCGCTCAGAAGTTCCGTTCGCCCTGCACCCATCACCCCGGCCAAGCCGACAATTTCACCGCGGTGAACATCCAAGTCGATCTTCAATGGCGCCTGCCACCCGGGTGACGCACGGTGCGGGCGGAATGACGCCTGCCGCATCCTCAGCAGCACGTCGCCGACCCGATCCGACCGAGGCGGGTAAAGCTCGTTCAATGGACGGCCGACGAGAAGCTGCACCAACTGGGCTTGTGGCGCGTTCGGTTCGGTAACGCCGGCGACCTTGCCGTCGCGCATGACTGTCACTCGATGGGCAATCTGCGGCACTTCCTCTAGGCGATGCGAAATATAGACGATACCGACGCCTGACGATGCGAGCCCGCGCATAATATCGAACAATCGATCGACTTCGCCGACGGTCAATGCCGCTGTCGGCTCATCCATGATCAGAGCGCGGGATGCGTAGGACAGCGCCTTGACGATGGCGACGACTTGGCGCTGGCCGATCGAAAGTTCGCCGACAAGCTGGGCGGGATCGATCGATCGGTCGATTGCCTCCAGTCTTGTGCGTGCTTCGCGCAGCATCGCCTTGCCGTCGAGCATGCCGTGTGGATGGACAAGCTCACGGCCAAGAAAGAGATTGGCCGCGACGCTCAAACTCGAAACGAGATCCAATTCCTGGAAAATCGTTGCAATTCCTGCAGCTTGTGCATCCCGGGGGCTGTGAAATCGGGCGGGTTTGCCATCGATGAAGATCTCTCCCTGATCCGGCGTGTGCACGCCGGACATCAGGTTCATCAACGTTGATTTGCCCGCACCATTCTCTCCAAGCAGAGCATGGATTTCACCAACTCTAAGATCGAAGTCCACCCCGCGCAGCGCTTGAACACCGCCGAAATGCTTGGTGACCCCCTTCGCCGAAAGAACAACCTCGTTCATGCCGCTTCTCCACACGATTCACGCACCCGCAAAACCGGCGACAGCCGAACGGTCTCGCGGGGGCGGTGCTTGTTGCCGATCCGCGCAATCAGCAAGTCCGCCGCCCTCCTTCCAATCTCATCGCAAGGCTGAGCCATCAGCGTCAGGCGCGGCTCGAAGTAATCTGCCCATTCGAAGTCATCGATTCCGAGCACCGAAATGTCCGCGGGAACGCGCAGGCCCCGTTCCCGAATGGCTCTCATCGCGCCGATCATCGCAAGATTGTTTGAGGCAAGGATGGCTGTCGGTGGCTCCCTCAGCTCCAGCAAGCGGTGCGTCGAAGCAGTGGCGTCAGCAGTGCTGCGGTTGCCGTCGCTGATGAACGCATGAGGGACCTTAATTCCCTTCTCCGTCATAGCTGCGCGGAAAGCCTTGGTGCGCTCGACGGTCGTCGCAAATCCAGGCTGGCCGAGGATGATCCCGACCCGTCGGTGATGGAGCGTGACGAGATGGTCGACCAGCATGCGAATTGCCGCCGCGTTGTCGGTTCCGACCTGATCGAAACGATCATCGGAGAGCCTGTCAACGAGCACACAGGGAACATCGCATTCGACTAGATAGTCCAGCGACTTTTTAGGGGCGCCAGAAGCGGCAAGGATAATCCCGTCGACACGACGCTGATGCAGATGCCGGACGAGCTCCAGTTCACGATCTGGATCGTCCTGGGTATCACACAGAAATACGATCAAGCCTCGCTTGGAACATTCGGCTTCAATCGCGCAGATGATGTCGCTGAAGTAAGGGTTGGAAATGGCGGAAATCACTAGGCCGACGGTGCCCGTCGACGATAATTTGAGAGAACGCGCAACCGCGTTCGGGATGTATCCGATCTCGTCCACCGCCTCCATGACGAGCTTCGCCTTCTCGGGCGACACGTAGCGCGTCTTATTGAGCACATGGGAAACCGTGGAGACCGAGACCCCCGCCGCCTTTGCAACTTCCGAAATCGTGGTCATGAGCGCGCTCCGGCGTTCGCCGTCAGCGCAACAGGAAAGCGTCTCAAATTTTCCTCCCAGGCGGAATTCCAACCTTAAAAAGGCTCTCCGAGGATCCGCGAATATAGTCACGCTAGCGCCATCGAAACGTTTGCGCAATCGTTTTTTTGCCGCTACTGTCCGCCCCGTGATCATCTCTTGGGAGGGAAATGATATGCTGAAAGGCGTCCCACCGTTCGTCACGGCCGACTTGTTGTGGGTTATGGCCTCCATGGGTCATGGCGACGAACTGGCTATCGTAGATCGAAACTTCTCGGGCTTTAGGGTGGCGACGCAAACCACGAGCGGAAAGCTTCTCATCCTGGAGGGGATCGACGCGCCGACTGCAGTTCGCGGGATCCTTAAATTGATGCCTCTAGACACATTCGGCGACACGCCGCTCATGCACATGGAGGCCGTTGACGCGCCAGGTGAGTTGCTGGAAGTGCATAGAGAGGTTATCGCCGTTTGCACTGAGGCAGAAGCGCGTTCGATCGTGAGCCAACCTGTGGAGAGGTTTGCTTATTATCCCATCGCGATGCGATCGTTTGCAATAATCCAGACTGCTGAATCGCGTCCCTATGGAAACTTCATCCTGAGGAAGGGCGTCTGAGGGCCGTCAGACCGTGAGGCGTCCTTGAGCGCGAAGGAGCAGTATCCAAATAGACGCTCGAGTGGGCGGCATGACATAATCGATGCCTATAGACCGCAAGACAGGCTGACGAGGACTTGGGGATGAGGTGTTTTATCTGCACGACATGCGGCACGCAGTTCAGCGAGAGCCTCGAACCGCCGCTGGCCTGCCTCATCTGTGAAGATGAGCGCCAATTCGTGCCGCAAGGCGGGCAAGAGTGGACGGACTTTGCGGCGCTCAGCCAGACGCACAGCGTCATCTGGAACGAGGAAGCGGAAGGCATTCACAGCTTGCAGATTGCGCCCGACTTCGGAATTGGTCAGCGCGCCTTTTTCATCGAGAGACCAGATGGCAATATTCTCTGGGATTGCCTCAGCCTCATTGACGAGGCCAGCAAAGATCGAATTGCCGCCTTGGGTGGTCTGAGCGCGATCGCAATTTCCCACCCTCATTTCTATTCGTCGATGATTGAATGGAGCGCGGCCTGCGGCGACGTGCCAATCCATATCCACGCCGATGATCTTGAATGGACGCAAAGATCCGGCCGGCCCTTACGACCGTGGGCAGGTGAGGCGCTCCAGGTGGGCAAGGCGACCATGATCCGGTGTGGCGGCCATTTCGCAGGCAGCTCTGTGCTTCATTGCCCTTGGCTGGAGAACAGACGAGGCGCTCTCTTTGTCGGAGACACGATGCAAGTCACCATGGATCGCAAATGGGTCAGCTTCATGCGCAGCTATCCGAACCTCATTCCACTGAACGGACGCGCCGTGAAAGGAATTGCTGAGGCGGTCAAGCCATATCGTTTTGAAACAATTTATGGCGCCTTCCCGGGAAGAACGATCGGAAGCGATGGAAATCGTGCGGTGGAACGGTCCATGGAAAGATATTTGACCGCCATTGAAGGCTAACATTCACGGATCACCGCATCTTGAGGCCCCACAATCGCATCAGTTCCAGTGGTGCCGAAACTGTTGCGTCGAGCACGTAGGGATCGGACCGCGCCTTGGACGTTTTCACGGATGGCCTGCGCACCGGCAGACCGTGACCGAAGGCCTTCAATGCGTAGAGGGAGATCTGACCCGAGTCCCGTGGTTTCCATTTTGCGAGCGTGCCCCAAGCTTTCACGGCGGCACTGCTGTGCCCGACGTTTGCTTGAGAAACCGCCAGCCATTGGGAGACCAACGCTTCCGCATTCTTGAAGGTCACCACCCGGTCCTCATCGCCATGCCAGATCGAGATTGGGGGCCATACCTTTTGCCCCGGGGAGACGTTGCGGACCAACTCTGCCCAGTCATCGGCAGTGAGGCTCTTGCCGGACCTCATCGCACGCAGTCCCGACATCGCGTCTCGAGCGGCGCCGAACGGCATTCCAGCAACGATCGCGGCGCCGGCGAAGAGATCAGGATAAGTGGCCACGAGCGCGGACACCATCGCTCCGCCCGCCGACAGCCCGGCGATGTAAACACGAGACTGATCGACCTTATAGCGGGTGGAGGCATGCCCGATCATCTGCCGGATCGACATCAGTTCGCCTCGATCACGCGCGACCGCACTTGGCCGAAACCAATTGAAGCACTGCTGTGTGTTGTTTGCCTTTGTCTGTTCGGGGTAAAGGAGTATGAACCCGCGTTGGCGCGCGAGAGTGGAGAACCCGCTCGCGGCGTCGAGACTTTCCGGCGTTTGCCGGCAACCGTGAAGAACGACGACGAGCGGCGGCTTCTCCGCGGTTGTTTCGGGCGCGAACAGCTTCATCTCGAGTCGACCTGGATTGCTGCCGAACCCTTTCACCTCGTTAAGGGCAGCCTTTGGGGCAGCTCGCTGTGTATTACGTGGTCTGGTTTTTATCGGGGTCTGCCGCAAGGCCTTTTCAACGATGCGTCTGTATTTCCTTTGCGCCTTGACGATCTGCGACAGCGTCTTCGGAAACCTGAACGACATTACAGTTCCTTATCTAAGCCAGCCGTTGACAAGGGACAGCGGTCATTGCCGAAGGTAAACTAGTGCAAGCCTGTCCAGTGACAACGCATGTTCCACAAGCGAGGTCGGCAGAATGGTCTTTTCGCAACTATCTGGACTCGCCGAAGTCGGTCCACCCGGCAGGTGAAGATCTCTCAAACGGCGGTCGAACCACGGTCATATCGCAAGGGAGCTGCCGCGTTCTAGGAACCAATCGGGGTTGTTGAAGCTGGAAAGCGAAGAGGAGTTGAACATGGCCTGGAGAGAGCGGCCGTTGGGGGATTGGTGAGGATGGTCACTCGGCTGGTCCGCAAACATGCGATGATCGCTGCCGATCTTTTGTTCGCGGGCACTGGGCGCGCCGGTCAAGTCGGGTGGGAGCACGGACTTAGACGGCCCAAGAGAAAGGTCTTACACGCAGTGCCGCTCGTTGCTTTGGCAAGGACTGCGGATGCTGTTCGCTCGCAAGAACCTTCTTCAGAAACGGCGCAACCTCGCAGCTATCGGCTCCGGCCGCGTGAGGAAGGCAAGAAGCCCCGCCATCTAAGCTGATCATGCCGAAAGATCAAACAACGAAGTCGAGCTCCTCAGGACCTGGAGGGTGACGCCAGGCGCTACAATGGGATCGTCCGTGCGTGCGAAAGACATCCGCCTCGAGCTTCGCGCGAGACTCCCAGCGCCGGCAGGAAGTCGCTTGCGATCGGGGCGATCGGCCTTGATCATTCTTTCAACCGCGGCTCCGAGACGGCACTCTGAGCTTTCCGCGGAAAAGGCCTCGTTTTTCGATCGGTTCGAACACGGCGTCCGGACCTTCTGGGTCTAGAATTTCGTTATCTGCGAGCCATTCCGCGAGATCTGAAATCTCCGGCGTGACATATGGGATCAACGTACGCGAGGCGGGTTGCGCGCCGGACCTCGGCCTCGTTCTGACTTCTTCAATAGCGCCGATCAGCGATCCACTCCGCTCGACGATTGCCGAGAACTCTTCCACTCCCATGCCAAGGTGCTCAGCGAGCATGTCGTTTCTCAGGTCCAGCAGCCGTTGCGCGAGGGCATCCGATCCGGACGCCTCGAACGCTACGTCGCACTCATTGTCGAACCGCATAGACCGGTTATTAAAGTTCGACGAACCGACACGCATCGCCCGGTCATCGACGATCATGAGCTTGGAGTGGACGTAGACGGGGGCGCCCTGCGCGGTTACGGGATGGTAGATGCGAAACCGATTGCGCGCGTCGTGCCGCCGCATAGATTCCCGCAACCTCGCACGGGCGGTGTCCATGGCGAGCGAACCAAGCCAGTTATCCGCCTCAACCGGATTGATCAGGACAATCTCGGGGCCATCTGGTTCCGCGAGCCTGCGCGCCATCGCCTGAGCGACGATGCGGGAAGCGAAGTATTGGCTTTCGGCATAAATGACGGCCCGCGCCGACATGATCATATCGACATAGAGCCTCTCGACCTCTGTTACACGCTGGCGACCGTCATATTCAGGACTGGTTCGCGAGATCGCGAGATCGACGGCCCCAAAGGCTATCGCGCCGTCGACCCGGGGGAATGCCTGATGCCACTCGGCAGGTTCCAGCTCCTCGCCGCCCGCGAGCTTCCACCGTTCCCGGCAAAGGTCGCCCAGCGCACGCGCGGCCGGGCCGATGCAGTAGCTGGACGCGTCGTGCCAAGGGCCATACAGAGCTCCGTTTGGCCGCTTGCGCCTCGGATCGTTGTCGAGGTGCTCGCGCGTGTCCCAACGATCCGAGGTGACGTCTATACCGCCGCAAAACGCGAGGCTGTCGTCGACGACCAGAATCTTCTGATGGTGCGAGCTGCCTACCGGGTGGTTGCCGTCCAGCCTGACTGTAATACGCGGGTGCAGTTTCCAGCGCAGTAAGTATGGAACATTAGAGAACTTGGCCCAGTTCGCTAGAAAAGCAGGGTTCCAAAGAAGTAGTCGGATTTCAAGATCTGAATTTCGCCTCGCGAGCCAGAGCAAAAAATCACCGACTGCGCGGGGCCCCTCGTCGCTGACATCAGGGTGTCCAAGAGTGACACGTGCATCGAAATCCCAGCCAACCAAGAAGATTGAGCGCTTCGCGGCCTTCATTGCCGCACGCGCTGCGGCAAAATAGCAGTCCGCATCAATCAGTAAAGCAAACTCGTCGGCACGCTCGATCCGCCAGCAATTTTCGGGCGGGTTTAGCAGCGGCTGCGGCGACATTCTTTCTCCATTACGCGAATTGGGTGTCAAGCACGGACGATAGAGGGGACCCTTAACACGCTTCCATGCTAGGTCCCGCAATTCCCCTACACTCGAGCATAACGAGGAGCCCGGGATCGCAGTTCCCGCCTGTGAAAATCTTGCGCTTGTCGGGATCGAAGCCTTGCGGCGCGTTACGGACTCGATGAGGCGATAGTAGACGAGCAGTGAAACCAGCGGCCTTGATCGCCGACCAAAAAGACGGCGCCGGCGCTTCGCAAGATCTAATACCAGATGCCGAAGCCGCGCTATCCTCAGCGAGGTGCGATTTGGCCTTTAACTTTCCGCGGCGACAAGAGGTTGATAATCTGGTCTGTGAACAAGCATCCTCCCGCCGCCACGAGCATCAATACCATGCCAGACACACTCTGAAGCGTGATCGGCTCACTCGCCAGCAGCGCACCGACGGCGACGGCTATTGCCGGTGACACAAAGGCGAAACTCCCGGCTCTCGCGGGGCCGATGTCGCGAAGCAGCTGCATATATATGCTGTATCCGATCAGCGAGCCGAAGATGACAAGAAAGAGCCATCCGGCAATTGCCTGCCAGTTCCACGTCGTTGCCAAGGCGCTTGCTGCGCCTGGCTCAACCATCAAGGAAGCGGCCAAGAGGACACTGCCGCCGATCAACGTCGTCGAACCAGAGAGAAACTTGCTGCCATAATTCGACACCAGCGTTCGCGCGAGAACTGATCCCCAAGCTGACGAGATCGCCGCCCAGGCCACAGCGGCAAGGCCGAACATAGTCGGAGAGCTTGTATTCGACGCCGTTGTCTCCGGTGTGAAGAGAACTGCCAGCCCAATGACGCCGAGCGCCAAGGCACCGAGACGCGTCCAGCTCCATCTCTCCTCGCCCATTGCAATTCCAAACGCCAGCAACGCCAGTGGCGTCAGGGACATCTCCAGAACCGCAGCCGTGCCGGATGCGACAAACTTCATACCCCAGAACAGCGGGCCATAGCAAAGAGTGATCATCAACAAGCTTGCGATCAGCAGGCGTACCATGTCCCTCCCCTGCGGAACGACGATAGCGCCTTTGGCTGCCGCAAACCCGAGTAAAATAAGGCCGGCGGCCATAAAACGCGTCGCTGCGAGCACCATCGGGGGTACAGTGGTGACGCCGACCTTTACAGCGATCCAGGTCAGCCCCCAGACAAGACATAAAACGAGAAACTTCGTTAGGTTGCGCGCAGAGGACATAAGATTTATTCTGCCTTGTAACGGTTTATCTGCACTATTACCGTTACGAACGAAGCGACATCCGACTTGTTCCGAAGGTAGCATGGCAACGTCAACATTCGATATGCCGCTGAGCGGCGGACATGCTGCGCTGGACTTCGCCAACACGGTTGACAGCCGGCGGGGGCGATGGGGTCCTGATCTCCTGCGATCGTATTGTGACATCATTATCTTGGCAGAACGGTCCGCACTGATCGATCAAGCGCAAAAGGGCGAGCTTGTTGCATTTGCCCAAGCCCATCCCAGGAAAGCCGCGGCCGCGTGGAAGGAGGCGGTGCGCCTACGCGAGGCGATCTATGCGATCTTCCTGTCGGAAGAGGCGGACCAGCCATATCCAAATGAGGCGTTCGAAATTGTTCATGACATCGCTAAGCGCGCTCGAGCGCGAGAGGTCCTAACGGAGACAGAGAATGGGTTTGGCTGGCTGCAGCCGCTCACGGACCTGACCGACGTCGTCGGCCTATTTGCCGTGGCGGCGGCCGAGTTGATCACAAGCCGCAATGAACGCCGCATGATCCGGGGATGCAAAGGTGACAATTGTGGCTGGTTATTTCTAGATACTTCGAAGGGCGGCCGGCGTCTTTGGTGTTCCGAGGCCACCTGCGGCACACAGGCGCGCGTCAAGCGTTTTCGGAAAAATCAAAGAGAGAAGTTGCCTTAACTCTTTTGGATATGGCTGGCATGCTGCGCTTGGTGCGCCAGATAAGAGACTTGTCATCATTCTCGCTCGATCATATCTGCGCTACCGCGCACATAACGGGCGGCGACGCCTGCGACGAGCTCGCAACCCAGATTATCTATTTCTATCAGCATGGCGTCAGGAACGAAGACAGCTTGGAACAGCTACTCGCGAGAGTTGCCGACAAACAAAGGCGGACGAAACGGGCGACTACGGCCGCGGCAGTTATGTGGTCAACGCATCTGGTACCGAACACTCGGTCTGGAGCGAAGCCGGTTGTGTCGTTCTCATCCAATGGGATCGGCCTGTGACAATACTGGGCGAGGAAGGAGAATGAATTCGGCGATACCAGTCGTCGATAGGCTCGCAATTGGATATCTTATTCGGAAGCCTCAATTCAAATATGGATCGCGCTTCCCAAGGCTTTCAGCGCCGCCTCCATGACCGCTTCGCTGCGGGTCGGATGGGCGTGGATGGTGCCGGCGATGTCTTCCAGGCGTGCACCCATTTCAATGGCCAGCGCAAAAGCTGCCGAGAGCTCGGAGACCCCGGCTCCGACCGCCTGCAGGCCGAGCACGAGATTGGTGTCGGCGCGGGCCACGACGCGCACGAAACCCTCTTCGGACAGCATCGTCATCGCCCGCCCGTTGGCGCTGAACGGAAACTGGCCGGTGCGGATTTCATAGCCTTGCGCCCGCGCCTCCGCTGGCGAGAGACCGGCGCTTACGATTTCGGGGTCGGTAAAGCAGATGGCGGGTATGCAGCGCTTGTCCCAGGCCCGCTTCTTGCCGGCGATGATCTCCGCCACCATCTCCCCTTGCGCCATGGCCCGATGAGCGAGCATCGGCTCACCTGTCACGTCGCCGATCGCATAGATGCCGCGCATCGATGTGCGGCATCGGTCATCGATCCTCAGATAAGGGCCGGCACGATCGAGATCGAGCTCCTCGAGACCGGTGCCTGCCGTTCTTGGGCGGCGGCCGACAGTCACGAGGATGCGGTCCGCCGGCAGGCTCTGCTGGTGGCCATCGGACGTTTCGACGATCAATGCTTCGCCATCATCGGCAAGGCCGATTGCCTTTGCACCCGTCAACACCCGGATGCCGCTCTCGGTCAGCTTGCGCATGACGGGCCGCACCAGCTCGGCATCGTAGAGGGGCAGCACCTGTGGCGTCGCCTCGACGACCGTCACCTCCGAGCCCATCTTGGCAAAGGCCGTGCCGAGCTCCAGACCGATATAGCCGCCGCCGACCACGACGAGCTTTTTCGGCAGCTCCGTCAGCGACAGCGCCTCCGTCGAAGAAATGACGCGGCCGCCGAAGGGCAGGGTTTGAAGCTCCACTGGATCGGAGCCGGTGGCAATCACCACGGTCTCGGCGCGGATGATCTGCTGGCCGGTTTCCGTCTCCACCTCCACCGTCTTGCCGTCGCGGAAGCGGGCCCGGCCGTGGACGATCTTCACCCGCGCCTTCTGTAAGAGCCCCGAGACACCGCTCGTCAGCCGGCCGACAATGCCGTCTTTCCAGGATATCGTCCTGCCGAGATCGATCGAGAGGCCTTCGACGCGGATGCCCATCGGGTTCTTGCCAACGAGCATCTTTTGCGTTGCGTCGAATTCCTCTGCCGCGTGGATCAACGCCTTGGAAGGAATGCAGCCGACCGTCAGGCAGGTGCCCCCCGGCTTGCCGGCCTCGACGATAACGGTATCGACGCCGAGCTGGCCGGCGCGGATGGCGCAGACATAACCTCCCGGGCCGGCGCCGATGACGAGGAGCTTGCAGACAATTTCTTTCATGGGTCAGCCTTCGATGAAAATGAGCGCAGGCGTTTCGAGCAGCGTACGGATTCGCTGCACGAAGGTCGCCGCATCCCAGCCGTCGATGATACGATGATCGAAGCTGGAGGAGAGGTTCATCATCTTACGCGGCACGAACTGCGCGCCATCCCAGACCGGTCGCGTGGCGATCTTGTTGACGCCGATGATCGCCACCTCGGGGTGATTGATGACCGGTGTCGAAACGATGCCGCCGAGCGCGCCGAGCGAGCTGATGGTGATGGTAGAGCCGGAAAGTTCGTCGCGCGTCGCAGTCCCCGAGCGCGCCGCGTCCGCCAGCCGGCTCATCTCGGCGCCGCAATCCCAGATGCCGCGGGCTTCCGCATGCCGCACCACCGGTACGGTCAGGCCGGCCGGCGTCTGCGTGGCGATGCCGATATGCACGGCGCTGTAACGCGTTATGATGCCGGCATCGTCGTCGAAGGTGGCGTTGACGTCAGGCTGATCGGAAATAGCCTTGACCAGCGCCCGCATCAGGAAGGGCAGAACCGTCAGCTTCGGGTGATCCGGCCTGCGGTCGTTATTCATGGTGGCGCGTAATTCCTCGAGCGCGGTCATATCCACTTCCTCCACATAGGTGATGTGGGGGATACGCGAGGTGGACAGCACCATCTTTTCGGCAATGCGGCGGCGCAAGCCTATCAGCTTGATCTCCTCGGTCGCCGTCTTCCTGGCAAAACCGTTCTTTGCCGCGGCAGGCGCGGTTCCCTGGGTCAGGAATTGGTCGATATCCTCGCGCAGGATACGCCCGGCCGGCCCGGTTCCCTGCACTTGCCTGAGATCGACGCCACTTTCCCTGGCGAAGAGCCGAACGGAGGGCGCGGCAAGCGGCTTTTCAGCCGGTGCAGCCGCAGCTGGCGTCGCCGCAAGAACCGGCGCTGGCGGAGCGGGCTTTGCAATCTCGACCTTCGGCGCTTCGGCAACCGGCGTCTGCGAGATCGCCACGGATTTGGTGTCGCCGCCATCACCTGCCGTCTCGATCCGCACCAGCGGCGCCTTGACTGCGATGCGGTCTCCGACCTCGCCGGCAAGCCAGATGACGGTGCCATTGACGGGAGATGGAATTTCCACCGTCGCCTTGTCGGTCATGACGGCGGCAATCACCATGTCCTCGCGGACCGGATCTCCTGTTTTCACGTGCCATTCGACCAGCTCGGCCTCGGCGACCCCTTCCCCGACATCCGGCATCTTGATGATGAATTCGCCCATGGCTTAGGCCTCCATGACTTCGGCGAGCGCCCGCCCGACACGGCCGGGTCCGGGGAAATAATCCCACTCCTGCGCATGCGGATAGGGCGTGTCCCAGCCGGCGACGCGCACGACCGGCGCTTCCAGATGATAGAAGCAATGTTCCTGCACCAGCGCTGCGACCTCCGCACCGAAGCCCGACGTCAGCGTCGCCTCATGCACGACTACGCAGCGCCCCGTCTTGGTGACTGACTTGACGATCGTGTCGAGGTCGAGCGGCAACAGGCTTCTCAAATCGATGACCTCGGCATCGATGCCGGCATCTTCGGCCGCGGCAAGCGCCACATGTACCATGGTGCCATAGGCAACCACTGTTACCGCCGATCCCACCCGTCGCACCTCGGCCTTGCCGATCGGGATCGTGTAGTGGCCATCCGGCACCTCGCCGAGGTCGTGTTTCGACCAGGGCGTCACCGGCCGCTCGTGATGACCGTCGAAGGGGCCGTTATAGAGCCGCTTCGGCTCGAGGAACATGACTGGGTCCGGGTCCTCTATCGCCGCGATCAGCAGGCCTTTGGCGTCATAGGGGTTGGAAGGCACGATCACCTTCAATCCGCAGACATGAGTAAACAGCGCTTCCGGGCTCTGGCTGTGCGTCTGGCCGCCGAAGATGCCGCCGCCTGTGGGCATACGCACGACGATCGGGCAGGTGAAATCGCCGTTGGAACGGTAGCGGATGCGCGCCGCCTCCTGCGTCAGCTGGTCATAGGCCGGATACATGTAATCGGCGAACTGGATTTCGACACAGGGCTTCAGCCCGTAGGCGGCCATGCCGATCGCCGTGCCGACAATGCCGGATTCGCTGATCGGCGTATCGAAGCAGCGCGTCCTGCCGTATTTTGCCTGCAGGCCCTGTGTCGAGCGGAAGACACCGCCGAAATAGCCGACATCCTCGCCGAAAACCACGACATTGTCGTCGCGCGCCATTGAGACGTCCATGGCGCTACGCACCGCCTCGATCATCGTCATTCTGGCCATGTCAGTACCCCGCCTTCTGCCGCTGGCGGCGGATATGCGGCGGCATCTCGGCATAGACGCCCTCGAAAATGTCGCGCACCGACGGCCTGCCGCCGGCATGCAGCGTGCCATGCGCCTCCGCCTGGCGCTGCGCCTCGATCACCTCGTCGGCAATTTCGGCTTCCGCCTGCACATGCCGCTCCTCCGACCATACGCCCTTGACGATCAAATGTTTTTTCAGCCTCAGCACCGGATCGCCGAGCGGCCAGGCTTCCGATTCCGTTTTCGGCCGATAGGCGCTCGGATCGTCCGAGGTCGAATGCGCGCCGACTCGGTAGGTTACATATTCGATCAGCGTCGGACCGAGATTGCGCCGCGCCCGCTCGGCCGCCCAGCGGGCGACGGCATGGACGGCGAGATAGTCGTTTCCGTCGACACGCAGCGCCGGAATGCCGAAACCGAGGCCACGGGCAGCGAAGGTGCCGGAACCGCCGCGGGCGATGCCCTGGAAGGTGGAGATCGCCCATTGATTGTTGACGATGTTGAGGATCACGGGCGCCTTGTAGGTCGAGGCGAAAACCAACGCCGAATGGAAATCCGATTCCGCCGTCGATCCGTCGCCGATCCAGGCGGCGGCAATGCGGCTGTCGTTCTTGATCGCCGAGGCCATCGCCCAGCCGACGGCCTGTACATATTGGGTCGCAAGATTGCCGGAGATGGTGAAGAAGCCGTGCTCCTTGGAGGAATACATGATCGGCAGCTGCCGGCCGCGTAAGGGATCGCTCTCGTTCGAGTAGATCTGGTTCATCATCTCGACCATCGGATAGTCGTCGGCAATCAACAGGCCCGCCTGGCGATAGGTCGGAAAATTCATGTCTCCCTTGATGAGCGCCTTGCGGAAGGCGCAGCTGACGGCCTCCTCGCCGAGATGCTGCATGTAGAAGGAAGTCTTGCCCTGCCGCTGCGCCATCAGCATGCGGGCGTCGAAGGCGCGCAGCTTCATCATGTTGCGAAGCCCGGTCAGCAGTTCCTCGTCGGAAAGCGACCCTGCCCAAGGACCGACCGCTTCGCCGTCACGGTTCAGCACGCGGATGATCGAATAGGCGAGATCGCGGATGTCCTCGGAGGCGACATCCACCTCCGGCCGCGGCACCGAACCGGCCTTGGCGATCTTGACGTTGGAAAAATCGGGCTGGCCGCCCGGACGGACGGCGGGTTCGGGGACGTGCAGGCTCAAACGAGCGGAATCCACCATATCTTTTCTTTCCTCCCTTGTCGGCCGTGCCCCTCTCCCCAGGAGCGGGACCGGATATGGTTTTTATAGATTCCGGGCGATCACCATGCGCTGCACATCGCTCGTTCCCTCGTAGATCTGGCAGATGCGCACATCGCGATAGATGCGCTCGACCGGATAGTCGGCCATGTAGCCATAACCGCCATGGATCTGGATCGCGTCGGAGCAGACGCGCTCGGCCATCTCGGAGGCAAAGAGCTTTGCCATCGAGGCTTCCGACAGGCATGGCAGTTCGGCCTCCCTGAGGGAAGCTGCGTGAAAGACAAGCTGCCGCGCCGCCTCGATTCGCACCGCCATATCGGCAAGGCGGAAGGCGACGGCCTGATGTTCGAAAATCGGTTTGCCGAAGGCCGTGCGCTCCCTGGCGTAATCGCGGGCCGCCTCGAAGGCCGCTCGCGCCATGCCGACGGCCTGCGCGGCAATGCCGATCCGCCCGCCCTCGAGATTGGCGAGCGCGATGCGATAACCCTCGCCTTCCGCACCGAGCCTCAGCTCGACGGGAATGCGCATGTCGTTGAAGGCGATCTGGCAGGTGTCGGTGGAATGCAGGCCGAGCTTTTCCTCGACGCGGATCACCTCGTAGCCTGGTGTGTCCGTCGGCACGATGAAGGCGGTAATACCCTTCTTGCCGGCGTCTGGATCGGTAACGGCAAAAACGATGATGACATTGCCGTTCTTTCCCGACGTGATGAACTGCTTGGCGCCGTCGATCACGTAATGGTCGCCGTCACGCCGCGCCCGGGTCTTCAGGTTCGAGGCGTCGGAACCGGCCTGCGGCTCGGTGAGCGCAAAGCCGCCGATCCACTCGCCGCTTGCAAGTTTCGGCAGGAAGCGTTGCCGCTGTTCCTCGATACCGAATTTCAGGATCGGCACGCAGCCGACGGAACTATGCACGCTCATGATCGTCGAACAGGGGCCGTCGCCGGCGGCAATCTCCTCAAGTGCGGCGGCATAGGCGAGCACACCGGTATCCGACCCGCCATAGGCTTCCGGCACCAGCATGCCGAGCAGCCCGAGCTCGCCCATCTCCTGCAGCTCTTCACGCGGAAAAAGATGCTCCCGGTCGCGCCTGGCTGCCCCCGGCGCCAGCCGGTCACGGGCAAAGTCGCGGGCGAGATCTGAGATTTGCTGCTGAAGTTCGGAAAGGATCATCTGCCTGCCCTCCCCTCAGCCCGCTCGATGGCGACAGCCGTCGCCTCGCCGCCGCCGATGCAGAGCGCGGCCATGCCGCGCTTCAGGTCGTAGCGCTGCAACGCCGCAAGCAGCGTCACCAGGATGCGGGCTCCCGAAGCGCCGATCGGATGGCCAAGCGCGCAAGCGCCGCCATGTACATTGACCTTTTCATGCGGCAGGTCGAGATCGCGCATCGCCGCCATGGCAACGACCGCGAAAGCTTCGTTGATTTCGAAGAGATCGACGTCCGAGAGCGCCAGGCCGGTACGGTCGGACAGCTTCTGCAACGCGCCGATCGGCGCGGTGGCGAAAAGATTGGGCGCCTGTGAATGCGTGGCATGGCCGAGGATCGTGGCGAGCGGCGTCAGGCCGCGATGCTCCGCCTCGGAGCGGCGCATCAGCACAAGGGCTGCCGCACCATCGGAAATCGAGCTGGAGTTGGCAGCCGTCACCGTGCCGCCGTCGCGAAAGGCCGGCTTCAGCGTCGGGATCTTGTCGAGCTTGCCCTTGCCGGGCTGTTCGTCACGGCTCGCCACCTGCTCGGTCTTGCCCGATTTCACCCTGACCGGCACGATCTCGCTTTCGAAACAGCCATCGGCAATCGCCTTCTGCGCCCGCGTCAGGGAGGCGATGGCGTAGCTGTCCTGCGCCTCGCGCGTGAACTGATAGGCCTCGGCGCAATCCTCCGCGAAGCTGCCCATCAAACGCCCCTTGTCATAAGCATCCTCCAGCCCGTCGAGGAACATGTGATCCACGACACGCCCATGGCCGAGCCTGTAGCCGCCACGCGCCTTATCAAGGAGATAGGGCGCATTCGTCATGCTTTCCATGCCGCCTGCAACCGCCACCGAGGCGCTGCCGGCAGTGATCAGATCATGCGCCATCATCACCGCCTTCATGCCGGAGCCGCACATCTTGTTGACGGTGCTGGCCCCGGTCGAAAAAGGCAGGCCGGCGTGGATCGCCGCTTGGCGCGCCGGCGCCTGCCCCAGGCCTGCCGGCAGCACGCAGCCGAAGACGACCTCCTCGATCGCCTCGGCTTTGACGCGGCTGCGCTCAAGTGCCGCGCGGATCGCCGCTGCCCCGAGATCCGGTGCGGCCGCCTCCTTCAGCTCTCCCTGAAAACTGCCGATCGGGGTGCGTGCCGCACCGACGATAACGATGGGATCTTGCTGTGCCATCTTTCCTCCTTCGGGCAAGCGCTTACCGCGCGCCCATCCGTAATGCCCCGTCGAGGCGAATGACCTCGCCGTTCAGCATGTTGTTTTCGAAGATATGTCGCACCAGCCCGGCAAACTCCGCCGGCCGGCCGAGCCGCGGCGGAAAGGGCACGCTCTGGCCGAGTGCGGCCTGAACCTCGGCCGGCATGCCGGCCATCATCGGCGTCTCGAATATGCCGGGCGCGATCGAGACGACGCGGATGCCGTAGCGGGCAAGCTCGCGGGCGATCGGCAAGGTCATCGCCGCCACCCCGCCCTTGGAGGCGGCATAGGCGGCCTGACCGATCTGGCCGTCGAAGGCGGCAACCGACGCCGTATTGACGATGACGCCGCGTTCGCCTTCCGCATCCACCTCTGTGTTCTGGATCGCCACGGCCGCAAGCCGGATCATGTTGAATGTGCCGACGAGATTGATAGCGACGGTGCGCGCAAAATTCTCCAGCCGGTGCGGCCCGTCGCGGCCGATGACCTTTTCGGCCGGCGCAACGCCGGCGCAATTGACTAGGCCGCGCAAGTCGCCGAAAGCGTCGACGGCAGCAGCAACCACCGCCGCTCCATCGTCGCCATTGGTCACATCGGCCTTGGCGAAGCGGGCATCGCTTCCGAATTCCCGAGCGATCTCCTCGCCCGCCTGCGGATTGAGATCGGCGATCGTCACGCGCCCGCCGGCCTCGACAAGCGCACGCACTGTTGCCGCCCCGAGACCGGAGCCGCCGCCGGTGACGATAAAACTTGCTCCACGGATCAGCATTTATCTGTTCCTCCCTATCGTCCGCGCCCTCCTCCAAGCGCAACCGACAGGCATGATTTTATTCGCTCCACCTATTGCAAGCGATGACAGAACTGCTTCATTATTTCGGCCAGTTTTGCCATAGCGGGGTAGAAATGGCCGAGATCGAGCGACGGATGATTGCGCCGGGTTTCGTCGAAGAGGCGCTCGACAGCCTGCGACGGCTGGGCAAACCGACGGAACCGATCCTTGCCTGCGTTGGGCTGCCGGTCGTCATCGACCAGCCGGTTTCGGCGGAAACCTATGGCGCGCTCTGGCTGGCGATCGCTGCCGAACTCGACGACGAGTTTTTCGGCATGGGCGCCCGACCAATGCGCAGCGGCAGTTTCACGCTGCTTTGCCATTGCGTGCTGCACGCGCCGACGCTTGGTCATGCGCTGCGCCGGTCGCTGCGCTTCCTCGATGTTGTGCTCGACGATCCCCGCGGACGGCTCGTCATTCGCGACGGTCTGGCCGAGGTCGAGCTCAGAGATGCCGGCGGCCCGCGCTCGGCCTTCGCCTACCGCACCTACTGGATCATCCTGCACGGCATCACCTGCTGGCTGGTCGGCCGGCGCATCCCGATACGCCTCGTCGATTTTCGCTGCGCCGAGCCGAAGCAAGGCGCCGACTACCGACTGTTCTTTGGAGCACCGGTGCGGTTCTCGCAACCGGTCAGCCGCCTCGGCTTCGACAGCGCCATGCTCGACCTGCCGGTTTCACGCAGTCAGCACGCCCTCAAACAGTTCCTGCGCGGCGCGCCCGCCAATATTCTGGTGCGCTACCGGTACGATGCCGGCATCGCCGCCGCCGTCCGCCGGCGCCTGAACTTGGCCACACCAGCTGCCTGGTCGAGCTTTGCTGCGCTCGCCACCGATATGCGTATGCCGGCCTCGACGCTGCGCCACCGCCTGCACGACGAGGGGCAGAGTTATGCCGCCATCAAGGACGATATCCGCCGCGACCTCGCCGTCGAACTGCTGCTGAACACATCGAAGACCATCGGCGAGATCGCCGTGCAGCTCGGCTATTCCGAGCCCAGCGCCTTCTTCCGGGCCTTCCGGAAATGGATGGGCAAGAGCCCTGAGGTCTTTCGGCGAGAGGAAGTGGAAAATCAAACCTATGTCAGTCGAACCGCTTAACTCGACCCGAGTGGCTTCGCGCTTTCACGAACATGGCGGCAATCTTCATCACGTCGGTGCGCGTGCGAGCATCATTCTTTCCTCCGGTGTCGATGGCCTGATGGGCTCGGCTGTCGGATCCGCCGATGCGCTCTCATGTCGCCGAGACGCCTCCGGCTCAGTCGGCCGCGATCAGATTCCTCCAGAAAGCGCGTTCCGCGCTACACGAGCGGGATATTCTCGCGAAAGATGATCCGTGGCTCGATGTTCTTCAAAGACAAGGTCGGTGTGCTTGCCGCGATCGAGCCGAGCAGCCGTATGACGACCTGTTCGCCGATCAGGCGCGCGTTCTGGTCTATTACGACATCGATCAGATCTTCGGCCAGCCATGCCCGCGTCGCATCGGTCAGGTCATGCATGATCACGAAGGGGCGCTTGTTTCCGCCTGCCGCTTGCAGGACTTCGGCGATGCCGGCCCTGCCTGCGCCGACGCAATAGACGCCGACGAGATCGTCGGTGTCGCGCAGCATCCGTTCCATCGCCGGCCGGGACAGCTTGTTCTCGTCGCGGGTCTCGATCGCCGGAAGGATCGTCAGATGCTTGAACTGCTCCTCAAGCAGGGTTCGGAATCCATATTCCCGCTGTTGGTGCCCATGGAGCGTTCGCGATCCCAGGAACAGCCCTATCGATCCCGTCGCCCTCCGTGACATGAGCCCCATGATCAGGGCCGCCGTTCGGCCCGCCACCAGGTTATCGACGCCGACGAATGCGGATCGTGGGGTCGAGAGAACATCCGTCACGATGGTGACGACGCGGACGCCCGATTCGCACAGCCGCCGAATTGCGTGCCGCGTCTTCGGATGGTCGACGGTAATTACCCCGACGCCATTGGTCTGGAGCGGAAGGTCTTCAAGCGCCATCACGAGCGCGTCGGGATCAATGCCGTCGAGGGCCGTGACGTTACACGACGCCACGAGCGGCAGGGATGAGGCGAAGGCGGCGATCTTCCTGGCGACATCCTGCATGAACGAGTTGTGCCCAAACGGAATGAAGAACTCCAGATGCGCCGGTCGGGAAGGCAAGGCGAGCATTCCCTCGGTCGGCAGATAACCCAGTTCCTTCGCGGCGCGAAACACCCTCTGGCGATTGGCGGCAGTGACGCCTCCGCGGTCGTTCAATGCCCGGTCGACCGTTGCAGTCGAGAGACCGGATTTTCGCGCGATATCAGTGATCGTCGTTTTCTTCATGATCTCCCTCAGGCTTCCACCGAAGATAATGCGGCTACTGCAAAATCCCATCATCACATCAGCGGAGACGACTAAATTACATCACAGAATATTTCCCGGCATAAATTCATAAACTACCGTAAAGGCTACATATTTCTCCAATCCTAGCACCCATGAATATCATAAAATGGAAAAAACGTCTGATGTAATTTGATGTGATTGCGAGTTGCGAACATCTGACCAACGCGCCAGGCTCTATATCAGCAAGTTCATCACGGCATGACCGTGATCAGAGCGGGGATCGTGAGATTCGACCGCTGATCGGCGTGATGGACAAATATCTTATGGAGGAGCAAAGGAGTGACGGGTTCGCGGCGAGGCAACACCCATGAACCCTGCGTGCGCGACACCGTTCGTGCCGTTTCAGGCACTCCGCATTTGCCCCCAACTCCCGAGGCGATCGCATGAGTGTTCATTCGACCGACATCGAAAGGGATGGACCGGATCCAGCACTCGCTCGCGACTACAGCTTGACCGGGTCTTCCTCTCGCCGAGCCGTCGAAGCCGGCCTGGCAGCGGCCGAATGGTACCACACGGAAGTGCCGCGCAAGCTGATGAAGGAATTGATGCAGCGCAGCGACCAGCCGGCGATCCGTGACACGATCCTATGGGCAGTCCTCCATCTGGCTTTTGCCGCCGGTGGGATCTGGTTCTGGGGTAGCTGGTGGGCGGTGCCGTTCTGGCTCGCCTATGGGGTGATGTACGGCTCGGCCTGCGATGCGCGTTGGCACGAATGCGGCCACGGCACGGCCTTCCGCACCCGCTGGATGAACGATGTCCTTTACCACATCTGTTCGTTCCAGGTGGCGCGCAACCCGGTGAACTGGCGCTGGAGCCATGTCCGCCACCATACCGACACGATCATCGTCGGCCGCGACGCTGAGATCGCATGGATGCATCCGATCACGCTGACGCTGAAAGCTCTTGCCTATGCCGGTGTGGTCGAGGTCTGGCTGAGCCTCGGGACGCTCGCGCGCAATGCGGCCGGGATCCTCTCGCCGGATGAGAAGGATTACGTGCCAGAAAGCGAATGGCCCAAGGCGGTGTTCTGGGCGCGGGCGCATATGGCAATCTACGCAGTAACGGTGCTGACCGCCGTCGGCATGCTTGTCGCAGGTGCAGGCTGGAAGGCGACGATCCCGCTTCTTCTGATTGGCGGTCCGCGCATCTATGGCTGTTGGCACATGGTGATGACCGGGCTTCTGCAACACGGTGGGCTCGCCGAGGACGTGCTCGACCACCGGCTCAATTCGCGCACCGTCTATATGAACCCTGTAAGCAGCTTCATCTATTGGAACATGGGTTATCACGTCGAGCATCACATGTTCCCCATGGTCCCCTACCACGCGTTGAGAAAACTGCACGAGGCGATCAAGCACGATCTGCCGCCCGCCAACACTTCGATCTGGGACGGCTATCGCGAGATGTTCCAAGCGGTCATGCGGCAGCGGCGGGAACCGGGCTACTACCTCAAGCGCGCCTTGCCGGAAGGGGCGAAACCCTATCGCGAGGAACTGCATGCGGCGGTGCCGGAAAGAACCACGGCATGATCGTCGCACCATCAAACATACCCACCGAAGACCGAGACGAGGACAAAATGCCCTGGATTGCCGCGTGCAGTGAAGACGACATCGACAAGGAGGACGTTTTGGGCTGGGATCACGGCGGGCGGACCTTCGCGATCTTCCGAAGCCCCAACGATGAATTCTTCTGCACCGACGGGCTCTGTACCCATGAGCAGGTGGAGCTCTCAGACGGATTGGTGCTCGATTATCGGATCGAATGCCCGAAGCATAATGGCCAGTTCGACTATCGCACCGGAGAGGCGACGCGTTCTCCTGCCTGTGAGAACCTGCGAACCTACCCTGTACGGCGCGAGGGCGGGAAGGTTCTGGTGCTGGTCGAATGACTGCCGGAGCGGGACATAGGGAGCAAAGGGGCGCACCGCGCCGTTTGCCGACGGTGGCCGACCTGCGCGCCTGGAAGGGCCGGCGCCAGTTGACCATGCTGCGCTATTTCAGCCTCGACGAGGCGGCAGCCGCCGAAGCGGCAGGCATCGACATTGCCTCCGTGCCGGCCGAAATCGTGCTTGATCCGCGCTATCGAACGGCCGCGCCCACAGTCTTCTCGATGACCGGGCAAACTCATCTCGAGATGGGCACGCCGGACGACTATCTGCGCTGGTGCGGTGATGCGCTGAACCGGGGCGCGGATGCCGTCTATTGTTCTGGCTCGCTGAAGACGGTCGAAAAGCTCTCCCGCGAATATTTTCCGGTCGTCGGCCATGTCGGGCTGGTTCCCACCCGCGCCACCTGGACCGGCGGCTTCAAAGCAGTCGGCAAGACCGCCGAAGCGGCGCTGCGGCTCTTCGAGGAGGTGAAGGCCTACGAGAACGCGGGCGCCTTTGCAGTCGAGATCGAAGTGGTGCCTGCCGAGGTCGCGGCCGAGATCAGCAAACGGGTCGGAATCCTGCTGTGGTCGATGGGCGCCGGGCCGGGCTGCGACGCGCAATATCTCTTTGCCAACGATATACTGGGCTACACTGAAGGTCATGTTCCGCGCCACGCCCGAGCCTATCGCGATTTCGGTGCGGAATATGCGCGGCTGCAACGCGAGCGGGTCGCCGCTTTCAGCGAATATGCCGCGGATGTCGCCGGCGGCGCCTTTCCGGAGGAGCGCCATCTGATCCGCATGGATCCGCGCGAACTGGAGAAGTTCCTCGACGGGGTCGACCGGCAATGAGGAGGCCGTCCGACCCAACACGTCGCTTGTCACACAACAGATTTCACCGGCCGGGAGGAGCATAACAGACCGGCCAACCAACGGGAGGAGACAGGGCATGCTGAGACGATCTTTTCTGGGCGCGGTCGCCGCATTGGCGATGATGCCGGCAGTGGCAATGGCGCAGAACGCCGCAAACAAAACCTTTTACTGGATCTCGCACGGGGCTCCGACTGATCCGGTCTGGACCTACTTCCTGCAGGGCGCCGAGAAATTCGCCGCCGATACCGGCATCAAGGTGAACACCTCGTTCCACTCGAACGACGTGCCGAGCCATCAGGAGGCCATCCGCGCCGCCATTGCCGCCGGCGCCAACGGGATCTGCACGACCAGTCCCGGTCCGGGCACGTTGGTCGACGTGGTCAACGAGGCCAACCGGGCCAACATTCCGGTCATCAACTTCAACACCAAGGACGCCGCGCCGGCCTGGAGGGCCTATGTCGGCGTTGACCTCAAGGTCGTCGGCCGCACCTGGGCGCAATATCTCGTCGACCACAAGCTGGTGAAGAAGGGAGACTTCGTCTGGATGCCGCTCGAAGTTCCAGGCGCCGGTTATGGCGAAGAGGAATCTGCCGGTGCCGACGAAGTGTTCAAGCCGCTTGGGATCACCTGGGAAATCCAGGACGCTTCCTACGACCAGGCGGAGGTGATCAATCGGATGACCGACTACGTGACCGCCAACCGCAAGAAGATCAACGCCGTGATCGGCCTGGGCGATCTGGTAACCGGTTCGGTCAAACGTGTCTGGGATCAGGCCGGTATCGCCAAGGGCGAGATCCCAGTCGTGGGGTGGGGCAACTCCCTGGATACGACCTCGGAGGTTAGCGAAGGTTATGTGAATGCCGGCATGTGGCAGGATCCGCTGGCCACCTCCTACATGTGCCTTTCGGCACTGATGTCGGAAGCGAGCGGGATCCCGATCAACTTCGACATCATCACCGGCGCCCTCTACGAAGCTGACAAGGCACCGTTCTACGCCAAGATCATGGGCGGCAAATAAGCATACCGCCCCGTCGGCATCCGCGGTCCATCGGACTGCGGATGCCCGTTCTGCTCCCAACGCGAGTGTGCACTATGATCGAGCAAAGTAGCGATGCCCTGACCCCATCGCGTGAAAGACCCAGTTTTCTCAGGGCCTTCATCGCCTATCCGGAATTCGGGCCTTTCGTCCTTCTGATCGCGATGCTGGTTGTTTTCACGGCAATCAACCCCGCCTTCGTTTCACTGATCAATATCGGCAATGCCCTGACCTTTACCGTCGAACTCGGCCTGATTGCGCTGGCGATGACGCTTTTGATGACTGCGGGTGAATTCGACCTCTCGGTCGGCTCGGTCTTCGGCTTCGCACCCGTCGTGATGTGGACATTGTTCAATGCGGACCTGCTTCCCCTGCCGCTGGCATTCCTGGCGGGCATCGCCGTGGCGCTGGCGATCGGCCTTTTCAACGGGCTCTTCGTCACCCGTCTCGCCATCCCCTCATTCCTGGTGACGCTCGGAACGCTGCTGGTCATCCGCGGCACGGCCCTGTGGCTGACGGCAGGCTTTCCGCAGCGCACCTGGAATGCCGGCGAGCAATGGCTGGCGCAATTGCTGGTCGGCGACTTTTATATCGGGGATCTGCGCATCTTCATGAGCCTGATCTGGTTCGTGGTGCTGGCGCTCGCGCTCCACTACCTCCTGACCCGCACCCGGTTCGGCAACTGGATTCAGGCAACCGGCGGCAATCCCAATGCCGCTCGAAATCGCGGGGTGCCGACTGCTCGGGTGAAGGTAATCCTGTTCATGCTGTCGGCGGCGATGGCGGCCTTTGCGGGCATCATCTCATCGATCCGCGTTTCGGCCGCCAACCCGAATGCCGGGACCGGCTACGAGCTCGAGGTCATCGCGATGGTCGTGATCGGCGGCACCGTTTTGAATGGCGGCCGGGGGACAATCCTGGGGACCATGCTCGGCGTCCTGATCCTGCGACTGATGCGCAACGGGATCGTCCTGATCGGAGTACCGGGTCTCGCCTACAATATTTTCATCGGTGCCATCATCCTGGCGATGATGGCGCTCCACGCCGGCCTCGAGCGCCGGCACAATACAGGGGTCTGAGATGAGCGGTACCGAAACCCTGGTCGAGATGCGGCACATCGAGAAATTCTATGGCCGCGTCCACGCTTTACGCAACGTCAACCTCTCCATACGGAAGGGCGAAATCGTCGGTCTTCTCGGCGACAATGGTGCGGGCAAGTCCACCCTCATCAAGGTGCTGTCGGGCGCGGTTCCCTACACGTCCGGCCAGATCTTCATCAAGGGTCGCGAAGTTCAGCTCCGCAGCACCAACGACGCGATTGCCAGCGGCATTGAGACAATCTACCAGGATTCCGCCCTGGTCCCGCAGCTTTCCATCGCCCGCAATCTCTTTCTTGGGCGGGAACTCAGGACAGGCCCCCGGTTCCTCGACCGTCTGGATCAGGAGCGAATGAACACGGTCGCCGCCGACCTTCTGAAGCGAGTTGGCATCTCCAAGAACATTCCGCCCACCACGCCGATCGGATCACTTTCCGGGGGTGAACGGCAGGCCGTGGCCATTGCGCGCGCCATGTATTTCGAGAGCGACTTGATCGTCCTCGACGAACCAACCAACAATCTTGGCGTCGCCGAGACTCAGGGCGTGCTTCGCTTCGTGCGCGAGGCGCGCGACACCGGCCACTCCTGCATTTTTATCGCGCACAACATTCACCATGTCTTCCAGGTGGTGGACCGCATGGTCGTGATGCGGCGCGGCACCGTCGTTGCCGACGATCTAAGCCCGGCCACCGCATCGATCCAGGAGGTGGAAAACATCATCACCGGCGAACATTTGGCGGCATGATCGAGTTCGGCGCCAAGGGAATCCGCTTGCGCTTCGATGCGGAAACCGGTCTCCTCGACGGCTTCACGGTGGAGGATGAGGGGCACGAGATCACTCCGCTGCACCGTGCGCCCTGGGTCGGCACCGACGAGGCAATGCCGCCCGGCACACCGCCGCATCTTGCGACGCTCGGCGGCGATTTCTTCTGCGCCCCCTTCGCGGGTAGTGAAGAGGGATCACCCCTTCATGGCTGGACGGCCAATTCGCCCTGGGACGTCGTCGAACGGGAGGCGACGCGGCTCCGGGCGAGGCTCCAACGCACCGTCTGCAGCGCGATCGTCATCAAGGAACTCGAGATCGAAGACGGGCACCCATTCGTCTACCAACGCCATGTCTTCACCGGTGGCAGCGGCCGCATTGCCGTCTCGAACCATGCCAACGTGTCGCTGCCCCAGGGTGGGCTGATCAGTTGCTCGCCCAAATCGGCCTGGGAGACGCCGCCGGCACCGCCCGAAGCCGATTCCGCGCGCGGGCGGTCCGGGCTGCGCTACCCTGGGCGATCAACGATGCCCGAGCGGTTTCCCGGGGTCGACGGATCGGTCGATCTCTCCCGGTTCCCATGGAGCCCGCGGCATGAAGACGTCGTCATCGGCGTCGAAGCCCGAGAGCACAGCTTGGGCTGGACGGCGGTGACGCGGCCGGTCGAGTGCGATCTGTTCCTGTCCCTGCGGAATGCTCGCCGATTGCCGATGACGGTATTTTGGCATTCCAACGGCGGCCGCGATTATCCCCCCTGGTCGGGCCGCCACTTTGGCTGTTTGGGGGTCGAGGAGAGTGCGGCGGCAGCCTTGCTCAGCCACTCCGGCGAAGGCGACCTCTCAGGTCCGGGTGCCCTCACCCTTATCCGGGATGGGGAATCTGAAGTCCGGCATGCCATTGGCGCCATCCGCTGGCCTTCGGGCGAACGGGTCAAGAATGTTCGCATGGTGGACCATGCGATCGAAGTGTGCGGCGATCGAGGAGGGTTCCGGCGCCTGGCCTTCCGCAAGCACTTTCTCGACTGAAGCGAGGGATGCAAGATCGGTGGATTGGCTCCTGCCCTGAAAACACGGGTGGCTCGCTCAGCGCGTCTGGACTGCGCCGGTCCCATGTACCTGCCCTCCTTGCTCGACTTTGCGGCAGCATAGGCTCGAAGCGGCCTGAAACATTTCAGTGGGTTTGCGTTCCAGAGCTCGACCCAGGGTACAAACGCAAGAATAACAAAAAAGGCCGCCGAGTAGTATTTTCGAACGCAACCGAACTGGTCCCTATTTATTAGCAAGCTCGCGTGGTCGGATATCCGGCCCGCGGGAAGATGATCCCTCCTACTATATTAGAGGACGCTTGCAAAGCCCGGCAAATCAGCTCACCTTCGCGTGCCATGACCGAGATCGCACGACCGTCAGTGTCAGAGGATCATCCTGATCGGCACGTTCGATGCCAGGATGCTATGCAACTCGCTTTCGAGTGTCTCGTGGAAAGGGCAGCCGCTGCAGGCTGGTCTGAACGCGAAGCTGTCACTGCGATTATCGATTTGGCAGACAACCACATGCTTTCGATCGCCGCCAACAACAAGACGAACGCGCTTCTTGATCTGTTGAAGCGAATGACGTGATCCACCGGGGCGAGGCATTCGAATGCGGGAACATTCGCCTCGCTGTTCAATTACTGCGGGCAGCCAGCCCAAGGGCGCAGTGAACCCGCACGCCCTCAAGAAGCTTGTGGCGCTCGGCTATCCGTCGGCAGGCTTCTCGTCGAAGAGCTGGGACGTCTTCGCTAGCGCCTTCTCGCGAAATCGGCTTCACTATGCCCGGCAGGGCGAGTCAGCGATCCGCGCGATCGTTGTCGAAATCGTCAGGAAGGTTCGCCCATTTGGCCAGCATAAATTCTTCTTCGGCGCATTGGGTCGCTGGCTGCGGAGCAATTCGAAGCAGGCAGAATTTGCGGAACTGCTAGAGCTCTTCCAGGAGCGCGGAAAAACCGCCAACTTTGAATCAGATCACAAGACAACTCCGCCATGGCATTGAAAACAAAGCATTATTTATGTTGAGAATGATTCTCAGGTGCAAACATATGCGGATTCATCACAAGAACCTCTTTGATGCGGCTCGATATACCAAGATTGCTCGACAATATCGTAGTTATATTCGTCTACGACGATCCAGCTCTGCTTGAGATCACCAAGACCGGCACGCCGACGCTCGATATCGGGAATTTCGAGGGCGATCCGCTCCGCCTGCGGCGGCTGCGTGGTGATCGCCAGAAGCGCAAGGTGCGTATTTCCATCGCCTGCACTGCGGATTGCGACGACAACACAAACCGGCCGCTGTTTGCGTCCTTCGGTCTCGCCACGCTGCTGCTGCCACGCCCAGAGATAGGGATAGGTTATCACCTCACCGGGACGAAATTCATGGCTCATCGTCGTAGCCTTCACCCTTCGCCAGCCGCTCGATCGCCTCGCCGAACAACTCGGCATGTTCGTCCGGCATGTCTGAGAGGTGGTGGGCGCGACGCGGGTCCATGCCGCTGCGCATACGCTCATAGTGCTCGTAGCTCATCAGCACAAAACGCGGCTTGTTATGGCGGGTGAGGACGATTGGCTCCCGACTTGCGGCATCGGTCACATCACCGACCTGTTTGTTGAGATCACCCGTTGTGAACTGTCGCATGATATATTCTCCAGCATTATTTCCATATATTCCATATTTCCCATGTTTTCAAGAAAACGGCGTTCGCGTAGCTTCGAATAGGAAGGCTCTCACCCGCATCAGAATCAACGGCACTTTGAACCTTTCGCAACCCGCGCTACATATTTCAGTGGGAGGAGTGCCATGTTTGATTTTTCGCTCGGCGACACCGCGGACGCGATCCGTGAAACGACGGCGCGGTTTGCTGCCGATCAAATTGCTCCGCTGGCTGCGGAGATCGACGAAAACAACACGTTTCCGCGCCAGCTCTGGCCCCAGATGGGCGCGCTCGGCCTGCATGGGATCACCGTCGAGGAAGAATTCGGCGGCGCCGGCCTCGGTTACCTCGAACATGTCGTCGCCATGGAAGAAGTCTCCCGCTCCTCGGCCTCCGTCGGCTTGAGCTACGGCGCCCATTCCAATCTCTGCGTCAACCAGATCCGCCGCTGGGCCTCGCCGGAACAGAAACATCGCTATCTGCCGAAGCTGATCTCCGGCGAACATGTCGGCTCGCTCGCCATGTCCGAGGTCGGCGCCGGTTCCGATGTCGTCTCCATGCGGTTGCGTGCCGAGCAAAAGGGCGACCGCTATATACTGAGCGGCACCAAGTTCTGGATCACCAATGCGCCGCATGCCGACGTGCTGGTCGTCTACGCCAAGACCGATCCCGCAGCCGGCGCGAAAGGCATATCAGCCTTCCTCATCGAAAAAGGCCTGCCGGGCTTCAGCGTTTCGAAGAAGCTCTCCAAGCTCGGTATGCGCGGCAGCGACACCGCCGAACTGGTCTTTCAGGATTGCGAAATACCGGCCGAGGCACTGATGGGCAAAGAGGGAGAAGGCGTGAAGATCCTGATGTCCGGCCTCGATTACGAACGCGCCGTGCTGGCCGGCGGCCCGCTCGGCATCATGCAGGCCTGCCTCGATGTTGTGCTGCCCTATGTGCGCGATCGCAAGCAGTTCGGCAAGGCGATCGGCGATTTTCAGCTGATGCAGGCCAAGATTGCCGACATGTATGTCGCGCTGAATTCGGCGCGTGCCTATGTCTATTCCGTCGCCCGCGCCTGCGATGCCGGCCGCACGACACGCACGGATGCGGCCGCCGCGATCCTCTTTGCCAGCGAAAATGCGGTCAAGGTGTCGCTGGAAGCGATCCAGGCGCTCGGCGGCGCCGGTTATACCAAGGAATGGCCGGTCGAACGCTTTTTGCGCGACGCCAAGCTCTACGATATCGGCGCCGGCACCAACGAGATCCGCCGCTACCTGATCGGCCGGGAGCTCATTGCGTCATGACGGTGATTTCGACTGCGATCGACCGCGACAGCGAGAGCTTCAAGGCCAATTCCGTCAAGAACAGAGCACTGATCGACGAACTCCGAGAGCGTTCGGCAAAAGCGCGCGAGGGCGGATCGCCAACAGCGCGCGAACGCCATACGAGCAAGGGTAAGCTCCTGCCGCGCGATCGCATCCAGCTGCTGCTCGATTCCGGCAGTCCCTTCCTGGAGATCGGCACGCTGGCGGCCAACGGCATGTATAACGACGAGGCCCCAGGCGCCGGTATCATCGCAGGCGTCGGCCGTGTTTGCGGCCGTGAGGTGATGATCCTTGCCAATGACGCGACGGTGAAAGGCGGCGCCTATTACCCCCTGACGGTGAAGAAACATCTGCGGGCGCAGGAAATTGCCCTGCAGAACCGGCTGCCCTGCCTCTATCTGGTCGATAGCGGCGGCGCCAATCTTCCGCATCAGGCCGAGGTCTTTCCCGACCGCGATCATTTTGGCGCGATCTTCTACAATCAGGCGCAGATGTCGGCCGAAGGCATTCCGCAGATCGCCTGCGTGATGGGAAGCTGTACCGCCGGCGGCGCCTATGTTCCCGCCATGTCCGACGAAACGGTGATCGTGCGCAATCAGGGCACGATCTTCCTCGCCGGCCCGCCGCTGGTCAAAGCCGCCACCGGCGAGATCATCTCGGCCGAAGAGCTCGGCGGCGCCGATACCCATGGCCGCCGCTCCGGCGTCGTCGACCATGTCGCCGAGAACGACGAACATGCGCTGCTCCTCATGCGCGAAATCGCAGCCAGTCTCAACAGCGTCAAATCAGTCGATATCGACCTGCAAAAGCCGCGGCCGCCGAAGCTCGATCCCGAGGATCTCTGCGGCCTCATTCCGGATGACGTGCGCTCGCCCTATGACGTGCGCGAGGTCATCGGCCGGATCGTCGATGGCTCGGAACTGCACGAGTTCAAGACGCTCTACGGCACCACGCTGGT
Source organism: Rhizobium leguminosarum bv. trifolii WSM2297 (assembly GCF_000271845.1). The sequence goes on from NZ_JH719394.1 coordinate 43,696, forward strand.
CTGTGGCTTTGCCCGCATCTGGGGCATGCCCGTCGCCGTCATCGCCAATAACGGCGTGCTGTTTTCCGAAAGCGCGCTGAAGGGCGCGCATTTTATCGAGCTCGCCTGCCAGCGCCGCGTGCCCTTGCTGTTTCTGCAGAATATCTCCGGCTTCATGGTCGGCGGCCGCTATGAGGCCGGCGGCATCGCCAAGGATGGGGCAAAGCTGGTCACGGCGGTCGCGACCGCAACCGTCCCGAAGGTCACCGTCATCATCGGCGGCAGCTTCGGCGCCGGCAATTACGGCATGTGCGGCCGCGCCTATCGCCCGCGTTTCCTCTTCACCTGGCCGAACAGCCGCATCAGCGTCATGGGCGGCGAACAGGCGGCCTCCGTTCTCGCCACCATCCGCCGCGACGCGATGGAGGCGCGCGGAGAGGATTGGCCTGTTGAAGAAGAGGAGGCCTTCAAGGCGCCGATCCGCGCCGGCTACGAGGCGGAAGGCAATCCCTATTATGCGACCGCCCGCCTTTGGGACGACGGCATCATCGATCCGCGCCAGACACGCGATGTGCTGGGCCTTGCCTTTTCCGCCTGCCTGAACGCGCCGATCCCGAAAGGGCCGCGCTTCGGCCTGTTCAGAATGTGAGGCGGCGATGATGGAAAGCCTTCTCATTGCCAACAGGGGCGAGATCGCCTGCCGCATCATCCGCACGGCAAAGCGGCTCGGCATCCGCACGATCGCCGTCTATTCCGAGGCCGATGCCGGCTTGCCCTTCGTGAGAGCAGCCGACGAGGCAATCGCCATCGGCCCCTCCCCGGCCCGCGAAAGCTATCTCTCGCCGGATCGCATCCTGGAAGCCGCCCGCAAAACCGGTGCTGCCGCGATCCACCCCGGTTACGGTTTCCTGTCTGAAAATGCCGAATTTGCCGAAGCGGTTGAGAGGGCCGGCATCGTCTGGGTCGGCGCGCCCCCGGCTGCCATCCGGGCGATGGGACTGAAGGACGCCGCCAAACAATTGATGCAGTCAGCCGGCGTGCCGGTGACCCCCGGTTACCTCGGCCCGGACCAGAGCGAAGCAAGGCTCGCGGCCGAGGCCGATGCCATCGGTTATCCCGTGCTCATCAAGGCCATCGCCGGCGGCGGCGGCAAGGGCATGCGCCGCGTCGACCGGCGGGAGGATTTCACCGAGCTTCTTGGCTCCTGCCGCCGCGAGGCGTCGGCTTCCTTCGGCGACGATCGCGTTCTGATGGAACGCTATATCGGCAATCCGCGTCACATCGAGGTGCAGATCTTCGCCGACAAGCTCGGCAACTGCGTTCATCTCTTCGAACGCGATTGCTCGCTGCAGCGCCGTCACCAGAAGGTCATCGAAGAGGCCCCTGCCCCCGGCCTCGATGCCCCGACCCGGGCTGCGATCTGCGATGCAGCGGTAACGGCCGCAAAAGCGGTGAATTACCTCGGCGCCGGCACCATCGAATTCATCGCCGACGCCTCCTCCGGCCTGCATCCTGACCGCATCTGGTTCATGGAGATGAACACGCGGCTGCAGGTGGAACACCCGGTTACCGAGGCCATATCGGGGGAGGATCTGGTGCTCTGGCAGCTGAAGGTCGCAAGCGGCGAGCCGCTGCCGAAAAGCCAGGACGAAATCACCATGACCGGCTGGGCATTCGAAGCCAGGCTCTATGCCGAAAATCCCGCCGCCGGCTATCTGCCCTCGACCGGCCGGCTCGAACATCTCAAGCTCCCGGAAACTGTCCGGGTCGACAGCGGCGTCGAACAGGGCAATGAGATCACCGCCTTCTACGATCCGATGATTGCCAAGATCATTGCGCATGGACCGACCCGCGAGGCCGCACTGTCGAAGCTCGCAGCCGCCTGCGCCGGTATTGAGGTCTGGCCGGTCAGATCGAATGCCGGCCTGCTCGCCCGCATCGCCGTCGACCCGGATTTTCGCGCGGCACGGATCGATACCGGCTTCCTCGACCGCCACGGCGAAAGCCTTGTGACAAGCGAGCCTGATAAAACTGTCATCGACAGAGCCGCCACCGCACTTTCAAAGGATACGGATGGCGATCCCTGGTCAGAGCTGACCGGCTTCCGCATCGCCGGGGCGAGCGACAGCCGCGTGCGGCTGCGCATCGACGGTCACCTCCATTGGGGACGCGCGCGCCCCGATCTCGAAGCAAATGCCGTCGAGATGGACGAGACGACGGTGCTTTTCGATGCGGGTAATGCCTGGTCGATCGGCTTACCGCGCGCGAGCGAAATCGAAGCAAATCACGGCGTGGGCGACGGCGTGATCCTTTCGCCTATGCCCGGCCTCGTGATTTCGGTGGATGTCGCCGAAGGCGACCCTGTCGCCAAGGGGGATCGGTTGCTCACCGTCGAAGCCATGAAGATGGAACATTCGCTGCGGGCGCCCTTCGACGGCATCGTCGGCAAACTGCAGGTTTCCCCCGGCGTCAGGGTCTCGGAAAACCAGCCGGTCGCCAGCGTCATCAAGGAGCAGGACTGATGGCCGGCCGCTATTTCGACGAGTGGACGGTCGGCGACCGCATCGCCCATGAGATCCGCCGCACGGTCACCGAGACCGACAACCTGCTCTTTTCGACGCTCTCCCACAATCCGCAGCCGCTCCACCTCGATGCCGATTATGCGGCCGGCACCGAATTCGGCCGGATCGTCGTCAACGGCACCTTCACCTTTGCGCTGACCGTCGGCCTTTCGGTCGGCGACACCACGCTCGGCACGCTCGTCGCCAATCTCGGCTATGACAAGGTGACGATGCCGAAACCGGTCTTCATCGGCGATACGCTGCGGGTGGAAACGGAGGTGACGGAATTGCGCCGCTCGAACTCCCGCCCCGACGCCGGCATCGTCACCTTCCGGCACATCACCCTGAACCAGCGTGACGAGATCGTCTGCCAGTGCCTGCGCACGGCAATGCTGAAGGTGAAACCGTCATGAGGCTGCGCTCGCTGATTTTCGTGCCCGGCGATCGGCCGGAGCGTTTCGAGAAAGCGCTCGCCTCCGGCGCCGATGCCGTCATTCTCGATTTGGAAGATTCGGTTGCGCCTGCGAACAAGCCGCGCGCACGCGACGCCGTGCACGATTTCGTGTTGCACCGTGCCGGTGCGACCACTCTTATTATCCGCATCAATCCCCTGACCTCCCCTGAATTCGAAGCCGATCTTGCCGCCCTTAACGACCTTCATCCCTTCGCGATCATGTTGCCTAAGGCCGAAGGCGCTGCCTCCGTGCGCAGGCTCGCAGGCTCTCTCGCATCTGCTATTCCCATCCTGCCGATCGCTACCGAAACACCATCCGCGATCTTCGAGATCGGCAGTTACCGGGACGTCTCGCCGAACCTTTGCGGCCTGACCTGGGGTGCGGAGGACCTGCCCGCCGCGATTGGGGCTTCGACCGCCCGGAGGACGGATGGCCGTTATACGCCACCTTACGAACTTGCCCGCTCGCTGACGCTATTTGCGGCCCATGCCGCCGCCGTCCCCGCGATCGAAACCGTCTATCCGGATTTCCGCGATCTCAAGGGTCTGAGCGCCTATGTCGGCCGCGCCCGGCGCGACGGCTTTTCCGGCATGATGGCCATCCACCCGAGCCAGGTCGAAACGATCAATCTGGCCTTCACACCTGAGGCCTCCGAGATCGCCTGGGCAGAGCAAGTCGTTGCCGCCTTTGCCGCCAGGCCCGACGCCGGCGTCATCCAGCTTGATGGCCGCATGCTGGATTTGCCGCATCACAAGCTCGCGCTCCGCATTCTGGAAAGCGCCGGGCGATAGCCGCAGCCCTCCGGTGAACTAACCCGGTTTTGCAGTTTGCTTGGCGGCGACATGCTCCGGCTCGAGGTAACCGGCACCGACGGCGACGTATAGATCCACGTAGTCCTTGGCAACCTGCTGCACGGTGGCGGCAAGGCTTGCCTCAGCATCGGAGACCGAACGCTGTGCGTCCAGGATATCGAGCAGCGACGAGGCGCCCTCCTTGTAGCTCGTTGTGGAAAGTGCGAGCGATTCCTGCGACGTCTCTACCTGCCTGCGCAATGGTTGCAGCGTCTGCGTGTCGCGGCGAACCGCCGACAGCGCGTCTTCGACCTCCTCGACGCCGTTCAGCACCGCCGCTTTCCAGGCGAGATATTGGGTCTTGGCATCGGATTTCTCGATGTCGACATTCGCCCGCAATTTGCCGCCATCGAAGATCGGCAGGTTGAGCGATGGCCCGAAGGACCAGCTGGTCAGGCTTGCGCCGCTGGCGCCTGATGATTTCACCCAACTCGGCGAGATCGAACCGGAGAGCGAGATCGACGGGTAGAGCTGGGCTTCGGCAGCACCAATATCGGCAACGGCCGCCGTCAGCTCGCGCTCGGCCTTGCGGATATCGGGGCGGTTGCGGATGAGATCGGCCGGAATGCCGGCGCGAATATCGCCGCGAAAAACCGGCTGGCCGGCGCTCTTCTGCAGCTCGTCGACCAGCGAGGATGCCGGCATCCCAAGCAGCGTGGCAATGTGATGGGCCGATTCCGTAAAGCTCTTTTCGTGGCCGGGAACGTCGGCCTTTGTCGACTGCACTAGGCCCTCGGCCTGAACGACGTCGAGGCGGGAGGCCGCACCTGCCTTGAGCTGCAGCTGCGTGAGTTCGTAGGTCTGCTGGCGGGATTTCAAATTCGCCTGGGAAAGCGCGATACGCGCCTGATAGTAGCGGGCGTCGATATAGCTTTCGACAAGATCCTTCAGAAAGGTGAGCTTCGCATTGTCGGCCGTCGCATAGGCTGCCCCAAGCGAGGCAATCGCACTCTCCTTCGAGCGGCGGTACTGGCCGAAGACGTCGAGCAGCCAGGAAAGGCTGGCCTCACCGCCCATGGTGTTCGTGGTGCCGACCGTCGTGCGCAGCCGACCCTTCTCGCCGGATAGCGTGTGCGATCCGTCCACGCTCAGGCTCGGCAGGCCACCGGCGCCGGCAATGGTGACGTTGGCCGAAGCCGAGTTGATGCTCTCGAGTGCCTGCAGCACATCGAGGTTCTCGCTGAGGCCGTGGGCCACCAGGCCATCGAGCCGCTTGTCGCGGTAGGCCCTCCACCACTCAGCTGTCACGACATTGCCGTTGCTCTTGCTGCTCCCCTCTTCGAATTTGGCTGGAAGCGGCATCTCAGGGGGAACGTGGTCCGGACCGCTGACGCAACCTGCGAGCAGCAGTGTGAATGCCGATGCGGCGTAGCGGAGGGACGATAGTCTTGTGCGAAGCGAGGGAATCACTGGGGCCGCCTTCTGAACCGGGATCGTGCGTTCAGGCTTAGCGACGCCAGCGTTAATGGCGGTTAAGAAACTGTAAAGTTAGGTAAAAGCCGGCAGAAGGGATCAGCGCCTTCTCGGAAGCTCCAGGGTGATCGCCAGCCCCCCCGCCTCCGGCAATGCCGCATGCACGCGGCCGCCATGACGTTCGATGGCCTGCCTGGTGATGGCGAGACCGAGACCGTATCCGCCTCTTGGCACCGCCTCTTTGCCGCGAGAGAACGGCTGGAAAATCCGTTCGAGTTCATCGCGTTTGACGCCCGGCCCCTGATCCGCGACGCAGATTTTGAGACGGTCGGCTGCCGCCTCGCAGGACACTGAAATGGATGAATGCTCGGCCGTGTATTTGACCGCGTTGCGAACGACGTTTTCGAGCGCCCGGTAGATCAGTTCGCCTTCGACCTCGGCCCGGAAGCCGCCCTCGACACTCGTCGTGATCGAGACCTGCCGTGCCTGGGCTTCGAAGGCCGCATCGCCGAGAATTTCGTTCAGCAGCTCGATGACATCGACGGTCTGCGTCTTCAGCGGCAAGCCGGATCCCGCCGTCAACCTGGCAAGCGTCAGAACTTCGCCCACCAGCGCATCGAGCCGTTCGACCTCCCGGTCCATACCATCCAGCATGGCGCCGAGTTTGGCCGGGCTCTGCCGGAGCACGCCGACGGCAGCCTGCAGGCGTGACAAGGGCGAACGCAATTCATGGGAGACGTCATGGAACAGCCTCTGCTGCGCATCCTGAAGCTCCTGAAGCCGGGCGGCGGTGGAATCGAAATCATGCGCAAGTGCGGTGACCTCATCCCTGTGTCCCGCCATCTGGTCTCCGATACGGACGTCGAAACGGCCGTGGGCAAGCGCACTCAGGCCGTCGCGAAGGTGGACGACAGGACGAATGAGGTATCTGGCGAGTGCTGCCGCCGCGACCGTGCTCGAAACGAAAATCGAAAGCCACGGCACCAGCAGAGCCAGATTGTCCATAACGTTGAAAAAGAAGCTGGCTTCCGGCGCCACGGAAATCCGGTAGCAAATTCCGTCCTTGAGGACGGATCTCGCCTCTGCCGTGGTCGCGTCTGCGCAGGCAGTTGAATTGGCGATTTTCGACAGGGTCAGGCCAAGCGGCACCGCATCTTCGCTGGTGCGGACAAAGCGCGCGGCGGCGTCCTCGCCATCCCTTGCAAGCACGTTCGCCGTCAGCTTCAGAATGATCGCCCGCTCCTGGTACTCCCGATCGCGGCCGGGGGGTGGGATCTGAAACAGGTTGACGATCCCGATGATGATCGTGAGCGTCATTGCCAGCGTCAACCAGATCGTCGCGAAGAATTTCCAGAAAAGCCGGGGCATGGTCAGTCCACGAGAAGTTGATAGCCCTGACCGCGAACGGACTGGATCCAGGATTGTCCGTCCTCCCTCAATCCGAGCTTTTGACGAACGCTGCTGATATGGACGTCGATACGGCGATCGAACGGCGTGAGCGGCTTGCCGAAGGCCCGCTTCGAAATCTCCTGCTTCGACACGAGCTGGCCGGCGCTGCGGGCGAGAACCTCGAGCAGGCTGAACTCCGTGCCGGTCAGGTCAAGCGTTTCTCCGCGCCACTCGACGATCCTGCTGCCCGGATGGATCACCAGCCGCCCGGCCCTGACTGTGTCGATCGAGGCGCCTGCGGCCGGCTGACCGGCGCGGCGCAGGATAGCGCGCAATCTCGCAGCAAGTTCGCCCGGCGAGCATGGCTTCGGCACATAGTCGTCGGCGCCGAGATTGAGGCCCGATATCCTGTCGACGTCGTCGCCCCTTGCTGTCAGCATCAGAACGGGAACCTGGCTCAGTTTCCTGATCCGTTGCAGCACTTCGATGCCGTTCATCCGGGGCATCATGATGTCGAGCACGATGATGTCGACCGTATTACCGGCAGCCGCGGCAATGGCGGCGCGGCCGTCGGTGTCGGTTACGACGTCATATCCTTCCTCGACCAGATATTCCTGCAGAAGCGTCGTCAGCTCGGCATCGTCGTCGATGAGGAGAACCTTGTTCATTCGCGTTATCCATTATCAATCCCGGCAAGCCATACAGCACAAACCCGGTCAAGCGACCAAGTTTTACCCAACTTAACACTAACTTGACGGCACTTAACGTTCGCCGCGTTACTTATCCTGCCATGACATCGACGCGCGCCGAGACCCGGTTGCCATGCATGAACGGCAATCCTTCGTCGAATTGGCGCCGATCGGGAAAAAGGCGCCGGTGCCTTTGACCACAAGGAGTGCATCGTTGAGAAAACCGTCCGGAATAGTCGCCGCCGCTCTTGTTGCGGCAGCGCTGCTGCTTCCCCATCCTAACGCCATGGCGGATCAAGCCGCGGCACCTGCCCTTACCGTCTCCCTCGTGGCGCCGGCACAGCGAGACTGGCCAGAGACCGTTCCCGCAAGCGGCTGGTTGAAGCCGTGGCAGGAAGCCATAATCGCCTCCGAGACGAGCGGCCTGCGCATAACAGAAATCCTGGCCGACGTCGGCTCCGTGGTCAAAAAGGGGCAGCCTCTCGTCAACCTGTCACGCGACAGCGTGCTGGCCGACCTTCGCAAGCAGGAGGCGGCTGTCGTGACAGCCAAGGCAAAGCTGGTCAAGGCGAAGGCGGATGGGGACCGGGCGCGGCAGCTTCAGCCGTCAGGCGCCCTTTCGGACGAGAAGATCACCGAATATCTCGCCGATGAGCAGACGGCGATCGCCAGCGTCGATTCCGAACAGGCAGCTCTCGACAGCGAAAAGATCAAGCTCGACCAGACAACCATCACCGCCGTCGACGACGGACTGATCACCTCGCGCTCGGCCGAACTCGGCGCCGTCGTCTCGTCCGGCACCGAGTTGTTCCGCCTGGTTCGCCAGCAGCGGGTCGAATGGCAGGCCGAAGTATCAGCGCGCTACCTTCCACGTATCACCGAAGGACTGACCGTTAAAATCGACGGGCCGGACGGCCAGCCGGTTCAAGGCAAGGTGAGGCTTGTCGCGCCATCGGTCGATACCAGTACGAGCCGCGCGATCGTCTATGTGGCACTTCCCACGGACGTGCGCCCACGCGTCGGTCTTTATGTCACCGGCGCGATCGAACTCAGAACCACAGCGGCGTTGACGGTTCCGGAGACGGCAATCGTGTTTCGCGACGGGATCAACTACGTCTTCACGGCCGGGAAGGACAACCGGGTAAAACGGGTAAGGGTAGAGGCCGGCCGCCGCAACAACGGCGAAGTCGAGATCGTCTCGGGCATAGATCCGTCGGCGAAGGTGGTGACGTCGGGCGGCGCATTTCTGTCGGACAACGATCTCGTGAAGATTGCGGGAGAAGGCTGATGAATTTTTCCTCCTGGTCTATCCGCAATCCGGTACCGGCGATCCTGCTCTTTGCAATGCTTGCCGTCGGCGGGCTGCTGGCATTCAAGCATCTGCCGATCCAGAACTTCCCCGATATGGATCTCCCGACGATCAAGATCAGCGCCACGCTCGATGGCGCCGCGCCGACGCAGCTCGAGACGGAAGTCGCTCGTACGATCGAGGACAATCTTGCGTCGCTCAGCTATCTCGACCACATCACCACGACGATTACCGATGGCACGGTGTCGATCAGCGTATCCTTCAAACTGGACAAGGACAGCGAAACGGCCTTGAACGAGGTTCGCAACGCCGTCGACAGCGCCAAGGCCGACCTGCCGGCGCAGATGCAGACGCCGAGCGTCACCAAGGTTACCGTGCAGAATTCGGCGCTGGTCACCTACGCCATCCGGTCTGACGCCCTCGACGAAACCGAGCTCTCCTGGTTCGTCGACAACGATCTGACAAAGGCACTGCTGTCGGTACAGGGTGTCGGGCAGGTCAGTCGCATCGGCGGCATCGACCGTGAGGTTCACGTCGATCTCGACCCCAAGGCGATGGCCACGTTCGGCGTCACGGCGGCCACGGTCTCGGCTCAATTGAAATCGGTCCAGGCGGATACGTCAGGCGGCCTCGGAGAAATCGGCGGCACCCGCCAGACATTGCGCACACTCGGCGCCGTGGCCTCGATCGATGCGCTGAAGGAACTGCGAATCCCCCTGGCGAACGGCCAACAGGTTCGCCTCGACGACGTCGCCTCCGTTACCGACAGCTTCGCCGAACGGTCCTCGATCGCCTATCTCGACGGCAAACCGGTCATTGCAGTCGAGGTCAAGCGGTCGAACGGGTTTTCCGACAGCGGCGTCGCTGATGCCGTCGACAAGGCGGTCAAGCAGTTTGCAGCCGGGCATGCCAACGTAGAGATCGGCGAGGCCTACAGCACGATCGGCCCGATCATCGACAATTACGATGGTTCGATGCACATGCTGTTTGAAGGGGGGATCCTGGCGATCATCGTCGTCTGGCTATTCCTCCGCGACTGGCGCGCGACGATCCTGTCGGCCGTGGCGCTGCCCTTGTCCGTTATCCCGACCTTCCTAGTCATGTACCTCTGCGGCTTCAGCCTGAACATTATCACGCTGCTGGCGCTATCGCTCGTGGTCGGCATTCTCGTCGACGACGCCATCGTCGAGATCGAGAACATCGCCCGTCACCTGCAGATGGGCAAACGGCCCATCGATGCCGCCCTCGAAGCCGCCAACGAGATCGGGCTCGCCGTCATTGCAACCACCTTCACGCTGGTCGCAGTCTTCCTGCCAACGGCCTTCATGAGTGGCATTCCGGGGCTTCTGTTCCGCCAGTTCGGGGTGACCGCCGCCGTTGCGGTCCTCGCCTCGCTCGTCGTCGCCCGTTTGTTGACGCCGATGATGGCCGCCTATTTCATGAAGGCCCATCCGACGGAGGAAAAGGATGGCCGCATCATGCGCGTCTATCTGGCAATCGTGAAGGCGGCCATGAACCGCAGGAAGACCACGGTGGCCGTGACCGCCGTTGTCGTGGCGTTTTCGCTTTCAACCATCCCCTTGTTGAAATCGGGGTTCCTGCCGGCTTCCGACGATGCGCGAACCGAGATCACCCTGACCATGCAGCCGGGCGCCACCATCGAGCAGACGGATGCTGCAACCAGGCAGGCAGCAACCATCGTCGGCAAGCTGCAAGATGTGACGCGGGTGTTTTCCGCGGTCGGTTCCGCCTCCTCGGGGGGCGGGCCGGGCGCCAGCACCACGAGCGATGTCGGATCCGCCACGCTCGTCGCCATGCTGTCGCCCATCGGTGAACGTGACCGCAAGCAGTCGGAGATCGAAAACGACATCCGGCAGGCTCTTTCGGTCATTCCCGGCGTGCGGGTCGCGGTCGGCGGTGGCGCCAACGGCACGAAACTCGAGATCACCCTTGCCAGTGACGATGCCAACGCCCTCGACAGTGCGAGCACGGCGTTCGAAGAACAGCTGCGCACGCTGCCGGGCATCGGCGCGGTGACATCGACCGCATCCCGGCAGGCACCCGAAATCCAGATCACCCCCGATTTTGCGCGCGCTGCAGCGCTCGGGGTGACGTCGAGCGCGATTGCCGAAGCGGTACGCGTAGCAACCAACGGTGAATATTCTTCTGATTTGCCGAAGCTCAATCTGCCGCAGCGCCAGGTCCCGATCGTCGTCCGCTTCAACCCCGAGACACGCACCAATCTCGACGATATCAAGAACATGCGCGTGGTCGGGACGAACGGGAACGTCGATCTCGGATCGATTGCCGATATCCGGATCGGCGGCAGTCCCTCCGAGATCGATCGGATCGACCGCATGCGCAACGTCACCCTTTCCGTCGAGCTCAACGGCCGCATCCTGGGCGACGTCAACCGCGAGGCGCAGGCTCTGCCGGCGCTGCGGCACCTGCCGCCGGGCGTCACCCTTGTCGAACAAGGCGAACTTCAGCGCAGTTCGGAGCTGTTCCAGAGCTTTGCGCTGGCAATGGCAATTGGCGTCTTCTGCATCTATGCGGTCCTCGTCCTGCTCTTCCACGATTTCCTGCAGCCGTTCACCCTGCTGATGGCTCTGCCGCTCTCGCTCGGCGGCGCGCTGCTGCCGCTGGTGATGACCGACACCAGCTTCTCGATGGCGGCGGTTATCGGGCTGCTCATGCTGATGGGTGTGGTGACGAAGAACTCCATCCTGCTGATCGAATATGCGATTATGTCGCGCCGCCAGGGCATGTCCAGGTTCGATGCCCTCGTGGATGCCTGCCACAAACGGGCGCGGCCGATTATCATGACCACCATCGCCATGGCTTCGGGCATGCTTCCGGTCGCTCTCAGCCTGACCGGCGGCGATTCGAGCTTCCGCCAACCGATGGCCATCGTCGTGATCGGCGGCGTAATGATGTCGACGCTGCTCAGCCTGATCGTCATTCCCGTCATCTTCACCTTCGTCGATGACCTGGAACAGATCCTCAAGCGGTTGCTAGGCCGGATCGGTCTCGCCCAGGAGATCGCTGGGGATAAGCCGCATGCGTCCAACGATCACGCGGCGATCACCTTCAAGCCGGAGCAATCAAGACGGGGCAGTCAGAGATGATCTCCATTCCCCGAGCGGTTGGGCAGATGATCCTGCACCGGACAACGGCCGGTGACGGCAACCTCTTCGGTCGCGTTCCCTCCCCCGGAACAAGGCCGCGGGACGTGTTCCCCCGCAGGCGGCCTCAAGCCGCCTGCGCGTCCTGCTATCCAATTGACAGCGGCTCCATCGCTTCGAAATCAGGTAAGGCGCGACTGGCGTAGCCGATTGCCGTCAGCGAGCCGATGTCGATCCGGCCACCGCGGATCGACAGGAGCGGCCCGTCGGCGCCTTGCTCGTAAAGATCCGGGTGGGCCGCGGCAAAGCGCGCTTTCTCCGCGTGTGGCGCACCCTGCATACCGGCCACATAGTGATGACCGTTGCGCTCGACATGGGAAAGGCCGAGCAATGAAACGAGCGCCAGATCCTGCTGCACCGCAAGCCCGGCCTGGCAGGTCAAATCCTCGCCCGAGAGGAAAAGCCCTGGCACACCTCCCGTCCTGATGCGGATCGCTTTGATCAGCGAGCGGTAGATGCCCTTGCAGGTTTTCACGGAGACGCCGGTATAACCAAGCTTCCGGGCGCGGGCGAAGGCCTCGTCGCCGTCGTCACTCTCGTCGATCAGGAAAGGCAGTTGCGCCGCCAGCTCCCCGAGCGGCGTTTGCATGGTGATCTCGCGCGAGAACGGCTGTTCGACAAAGGCGATGGCCGCACGCAGCCTCGCCAGCCGCGATATTGAATCGATCCGCGACAGCAAGGCGCCAAGCTGCTCGGCGGCGCCGAACTGTTCGTTGCCGTCAACCGTCACCCGGTAGTCGGGCAGGCGATCCAAGACGGCGGCGATCCGCGCCAGGCGGTCGACATCCGCATCGACCGTGCCCGAAAGCTTGATCTTGAACCAATGGTTGCCGTAGCGCTCTATCACCGCCTCGAGACTCTGCGGCAGGCCGTCATCGACGGGATTTTCGATATCGCTCTCGGTGATCGGATCGAGAAGCCCGATCGTATGCCGGGCTGAGATCGAACCGGCAGGACGAAGGCCGGCAAGCACGGCGGAAGCGGCAGCCGCGTCGATATCGCCGGGCAGCATCGGGCCACCGACGCCGACGAGGTTGCGGCGCACCGCATCGAAGAAGGAAAGCCCCCTAAGGCGGCAATAGGCATCGAGCGCGGCACGGGCGATGAGCGAAGGGCCGAAACCGGCGGCCAGCGGATTTCCAGGCAGGCGCCGCACGGTCTCCAACTCGTTCAGCCGGGCGGCGGTAAACAATGTCGTCGGCTCGGACGCTTCGAGCGAGGCGGCGGCTGCGGCGCGGATCGAGGCGCGCAATTGGTCTACATTCTGTGCCGGCGTCAGCGCCGGGTTTTTGTCGAACCATTTCGGCACCATCATTTCGGCGGCACCGCCGATGGCGGATTTCCCTTCCTCATCCTCAACGCGCACTCTGAGGAAGGCCTGCGTCGCCCTTTCGAGGGTTGCCGCACCAAAACGGAACGGCAGGCGCAGGCTGATATCGCGCTCGAAAGCGTCGATCTCGACAATTCTGACGCCCGGCGCCGTCACGGGATCTCCCACGCTTCTGTCCATGGTCATGCCATCCGGTCGAGCATGGCGCTCGACACTTCGTGCTGGAGCGGTTCCCGGCGCAGCAGTCGGCCGATCTCGTCCACCATGGCCTGACCCTGGGCGAAATGTGCCTCTTCGGTGTGGCCGGCGGCATGCGGCGAAATCGTGACATTGGCGAGTGCGGGGTCGCGGAAGGGACTGTCCAGCGGCAGCGGTTCATTGTCGAAGACATCAAGGGCCGCCTCGATACGGCCGGAGCGGATCTCGGCGAGCAACGCCGCCTCATCGACCAGCTCGGCGCGCGCCGTGTTGATGAACAGCGAGCCGGAGCGCAGCAGCGCCAGTTCACGGGCGCCGATCATCCGCCGCGTTTCCGGCAGGACAGGCGCATGCAGGGAAATTACATCGCTCTCAGTGAGCGCATCGTCCAGTCCGGTGCTGACGACGCCGAGTGCTGCGGCCTCGCTGTCGCTGAGATAGGGATCGACGACCAGCACGCGGCAGCCGAAGGGAACGAGCAGGCGTATGACCGCCCGCCCGACATAGCCGGCGCCGACGATGCCGACTGTTCTGGCACCAAGCAATCTTTGCGGCACGGCGGCACGGACGTCGAGCCATTCGCCGCCCTTGCGCAATCGCTGATGCAGCCGATGAATGCCGCGCATGGCGAGCAACGCTTCGGCGACGACGAACTCGGCGACCGAGGCGGCGATTTTCGAAGCGGCATGGGTGACGCGGAGGCCCTCGTCGAACAGGCGGGCGGGGACAAGCGTGCGGATGCTGCCGGCCGAATGGGCGACGAGGGCGAGTTGCGGATGGCGCTGGCGCGCGGCGGGATCGAAGGGCGGCGTGCCCCATCCGGTGAGGCATGCCGCGGCACCCTGCAGCAGCCGGTCGACATCGGCAGCGTCAATTGTGGCGTCACTCGGCCAACGCACCTCCCCGAGGGCGTTCAACTGGGCGACTGCCGCATCGTCCAACATCATCCGGCGGGTCTTTTCGGTCAAAAGAACGGCGATGACGGGAGCCTGTTTACTCATGATTCTGCTCTTTCGCTGCGGCGACCAGGCGCCTGAGATGGGAAAGATCGGCGCGGACCTTGTCGAGCGCCTGCTGCCGGGGGACCCGGTATTGCGACTGCACCGAGAGCACGCCGGTAAATCCGGTAGCCGCCAGATGCGGGACGATTTCGTTCCACGGCACCATGCCCTCGTCGAGGCCGTACCAATCCGAATGCCAGGCGCGCTGGCCGTCGGCCCCGTAGGCGCCGGGAAACCAGCCGCAATTCTTGACGCCCATGCAGCAGAACCACCGATCGAGAAGATCGAGGGTCAGACGCCAGTCCTCGCTGCCCTCGCGAATGATCTGGTTGGCCGGATCGAGATAGGCGCCGATCCTGATCGGATCGCGCCCGGCCAGCAATTGCATCGCCAGCGCGCCCGAGCTGTGCAGTGTCCCGCCGTGAAGCTGGATCGTCAGCTGGATGCCGAACTGTTCGGCGAGACGCTCGAAACCATCGAGATCACGGCTGGCTTCATCGACCTGTTCCTTCCAGCGCCGCGACGGATCATAGCGCCAGAAGCCGAGCCGGACCTGCCCGATGCCGACCTCGCCACAGTAGCCCAGCAGCCAGGACGCGGCAGTGTCGGGCCGTGTCGAATCGATCGTCGCCATCGGGATGCGCAGACCGGCTGCGGCAAAGAGCTTTGCAGCCTTGACGATTTCCTCCGGCCTATCGGGAGAAACGGCGTGGCCGTCGCGAACGAGAAGATCGGCACAGTCGAAACCCAGCCCAGCCGTGATTTCTGCCGCCTTATCCAGCGGCAGGCCTTCCAGAGTCTTGGTGAAATAGGCGATATCCATGGTTCAGATCCACGAGGAGGAGCGTTCTCCCGAGCGAAGGACACAAAGCTCGCTGTGGCGGCCAAAGGCATCGCGGGCACGCACCGCGTATTGCGCTCCCTGCGGCGGCGACATGTGCAGGAATGCCGTCGAGATCAGCGGCACGGGACTGACCTTTTCGAAAGACTTGCCGTCGGTGCTGATAAGGACATCGTAGAAGATGGCCGGACCGGTATCGCCGGCCGCCCAGAACAGCATCCGCTCCTCCCGGCCGCCAAGACCGAGGTAACGTTCGACGACGAGACCGGTGGGTGCGGCGGGAGGCGCCCCGCTATCGGGAACGACAAGCACCTGCGTCAGCGACGGCAACGGCACGTCCAGATCGACGCTGATCCGCCCCTCTTCGCATGCGACGAGGCTGATTGGATGCAGCAGAGCGGGCTCCTGCGCGCGGCGCAGTTCGGCAAACTGCGCTTCATCAGGTTGGGGCGGCGCGCCGACCGGCTCGAAGGGTCCGCGGGGATTGCTTTCGTCCCGCTGGGCCTCCCAGACCTCCATCGGATTGGTGAATTCCTCATCGATGCGTAGCAGGCAAAGTGCGTGGCGGCCGGGAACCAGCCCCTCCACCTCAAGGCGGACCGCGGTCCGGCCCGAACGGTTGATGGCATCGACGCTGTGAATGAGGCTGATGGAGACACCGCCGCCCGGCAGCCGGGTCGGCAGGATCGCCAGTCCATCCTGGTCGGGCGCCAGCGGCGGCTCAGCCGTCACCTTGCAGATGGTATCGCCGAGCGTTGCCAGCAGTTCCATCGATGTGAGGCCGGGCTTCTTGATGATGTCGAAGGGTGGCGCACGATCGATGTCCGTCACCAGCGTATCGAGATCGGTCTTGTGTTCCCACTGCGCCTTGGTGAAATTGCGCGAACCGAAATAGGCAAAGATTGTGCGCTGGCTCCAGCCGCCGATAAAGGCGTGGTCATTGCTGAGGAAGGTGAAATTTGCGGCTTTCGGGGCAATGATGCGCCGGTCGTGCTGTTCGATGATGCGGGCGATGATCCCGGCGTAATAGGCCTTGCCGTGCCAGCTATGGTGATCGCTCCAGCCGAGTTGCGGGTCGCATTCGTCGTTGACGATCGGCAGGCCCGCAAGCCGCGGGTGGTGCTCCTTGAGATAGTCGACGACCAGAAGCGTGCGGTCGACGATGGCGTTCGTCTTCGGGGTCAGGTCGTCCTTGCTGCCGTTGACGCCCTTTTCGTGGATCGAGATATAGTCGATGCGCGGCGGCCCGTCGCCGGTCAGGCAGCTCGTGCCGCTGTCGCAATGGGCCATGAGGGCGCGAAAGATCGGCGAGAGCGTGCGGGCAGTACCCGGCCCGCCCATCGGTAGGCTCGGGTCGATGGCCTCGAGGCCTGCGATACAAGCGTCGTAATAGTTGGCGTAGCCCTTGACCCCGTAGGTCCACCAGCCGGAGTCGGCTTCGTTGGTCGTTTCGAAATACCAGCTGCGCAATTCGTCCATGCCATAACGCGCGCCGTAGCGGTCCACCGTCACTGTGACGAGATCGCGCCAGCGTTTGACCTGATCCATGTCCTCATAATCGGTGAATAGACCGGACGGATTGCCCATCAACTCGAAAAACGGCTTCAGACGGTGTTCGATCATCACGTCGAGCGCGCGGTCGAGCAGGGACCAGTCGTAGACAACCCTGCCCTCGCCGCCGGTCGAGCGCAGCAGATTGTAGAGATAGTGCACCCGCAGGTACCTGATGCCCTCGTTCGGCAGGCCGCCGATATAGGCGAGCATCTGGCGCATCTCGGGTTCGAGCAGCAACTCGGCAGGCGAAAAGCCGGTGCCGCGCCAGAACCGGTTGAACGGGCGGAGCGCTTGGCTGGCATCAACATTTATTCGCGTACGTTCACGCATGGATCGTCTCTCCTCGGGGCGGAAGCCTGGCGGTGCCGAAAGGGCCGGATTATTTGAACTTGTCACGCATCGCATCGATGCCGGGGATGGTTTTGGTCAGATGCTGATGGGCGGGATCGAAGCGCTGGATCAGCCCTCGGCGATGCTTTCCGACAAGGATGGTGAAGATATAGCCGCGATGGCCGGGAGAGGTGACGGTCGGGTGGTAACCGCGGTCGAGCAGGAAGGTGTCGCCGTTGCGGGTCATGAGGATCTTGACCGGGCCGTCGTCGTCATAGGTGATCTGGCTGCCGAAGCCGGTCTCTGGCTGGAAACGGTAGTGATAGAGCTCCTCGTGCAGGGTCTCGGCATCGCCGTCTTCGGTATCGTGCTTGTGCGGGGGATAGCCGGACCAGCAGCCTTCACCGGCATAGAGTTCACTGACCAGCAGGTTGCCGCAGCGTCCGTTCTGCCGTTGCCCGAGCAAATGGGCGATCCGCCGCTGGCTATGCGTGTCGGGCGAGCCGACATTAACCGCATCGACCTCATCGGGCGTCACCCGGAACGGGGCGTAGCGCGTGTCGCAAAGGCCGCCGGCAATGGCGACTTCCGCAGGGCCGCCACGGGCCGATATCCGGACATTGGCGTCGACCGGCGCGTAAACCGAGTCCGCATCGCCTCCCCAGATATCGGCTCGCCGGCCCACAGCTTCGAAGCTGATGTCATCCACCTCGATATTCACCTGCCCCGACAGCACGACGTAGAGGCTTTCGTGCATAGGCAGCCGCCGCGTCTCCCGGCCATCGGCCGGGAGCGTGACGAGGTCGAAGTAAATGAGATCGAGCGTCCTGGAGGAGGTATCCACAATGGGACGCTGCTCGGAGCGTGGAATGAATTCGGGCATCAATTGAACTCCGGAACGGTACGGTCGGCGAAAGGGTTGAGCGTCAGGGTCTCGGCGTAATGGCAGGCGACCGCGTGTCCATCATCCGTGACGGTACGCAGGGCCGGCACCTCCTGCCTGCAAAGCTCGGTGGCGTAGCGGCAGCGCGGATGGAAGGCGCAACCGGGCGGCGGATGCGCGGGGTCGGCCACCTCGCCTGCCAGCCGGATGCGCTTGCCATGGCGGCGCATCCGCGGATCGGCAATCGGCACGGCCGAAAGCAGCGCTTCGGTGTAGGGATGGAGCGGTCGCGAAAAGATCTGCTCAGTCGGCGCCTTTTCCACAACCCGGCCGACATACATGACGGCAATATTGTCGGAGATATGCCGGACGACCGAAAGATCGTGGGCGACGAACAGATAGGTCAGACCGAACTGTTCCTGCAGATCCTGCAGCAGGTTGATGGTTTGCGCCTGCACGCTGACATCGAGCGCCGAGACGGCCTCATCGGCGATCACCAGCCGTGGATTGGACGCCAGCGCCCGGGCAATGCCGATGCGCTGGCGTTCGCCGCCGGAGAACGCATGGGGATAGCGGCGCATATATTCGGGCCGCAGACCGACGCTCTGCATCAGTTCGGCGACCCGGTGCTCAAGTTCGCGGCCCCTGGCGATGCCGTTGACGGCAAGCACCTCGCCGATGATGTCGATGACGGGCAGGCGCGGGTTGAGCGAGGATTGCGGATCCTGGAAGACGATGCGCAGGTCGCGGTGGATTTCGTCAAGTGCGGGACCGGACAGGGTCGCCAGATCGAGCGTGCCGCCGCTGCGGTTGCGGTAGCGGATCTCGCCGCCTGTGGGGCGATAGATGCGCAGGACCGTGCGGGCAAGCGTCGACTTGCCGCAGCCGGATTCCCCGACAATGCCGAGTGTTTCGCCATCCTCGACGCGAAGCGAAACGCCGTCGACCGCCTTGACATGCCCGACCACCTTGCGGAATGCGCCCTTGCGGATGGGGAAATGCATCCTGAGATCGTTGAGTTCGAGCAGCGGGCTTCGTTGCGTCATGGGATCGGCCATCATTGTCCTCCCTCGTAAAGCAGACAGCTGGCGACATGCCCGTCACCGATGGCGACGGATTGCGGATCCCTTTGGTCGCACAGGCCCGCCCTCGCCTGCTTGCATCGGGGATGAAAGCTGCAGCCCTCAGGCCGGGAAAAACGCGACGGCACCATGCCTTCGATGATCGCCAGCCGCTCGGTCGGCTGCCCGTGCATGCGCGGCACCGATTGCAGCAACGCCTTGGTGTAGGGATGGGCCGGCGCGTGGAAGATCGTGTCGACATTGCCCGCCTCCACCACCCGGCCGACATACATGACGACGACCTCGTCGGCGATCTCCGCCACCACGCCGAGATCATGGGTGACGAACAGCACCGAGAGCCCGAATTCGGCCTGCAGCGAGGCGAGGAGATCGAGGATATTGGCCTGGGTGGTGACATCGAGCGCGGTGGTCGGCTCGTCGGCGATCAGCAGTTTGGGACGACAGGCGAGTGCGAGCGCGATGCAGACGCGCTGGCGCATGCCGCCGGAAAACTGAAAGGCATAACTTTCCATACGTTCGGCCGGCCGGGGAATACCGACCAGCGCCAATGTCTCGATCGCATGTTCGCGCGCCTCCTTCTTTCCCATCTTCAGATGCAGGCGGATCACCTCCACCATCTGGTTGCCGATCGTATGAACGGGGGAAAGTGCGGCCATCGGCTCTTGGCTGATCAGGCCGATCTGGGCGCCGCGGATCGCCCGCATCTCGCGGCCGCGCGGATCAAGTGCGGCGAGATCGATAGCGGGTGCCGCCGGATCGGGCCGGTAGCGGATCGCGCCCGAGACGATCCGCCCTCCGCGCGGAACCTGATTGAGGATCGAGCGGCCGGTAATGCTTTTGCCCGAACCGGATTCGCCGACGACACAGACCGTCTTGCCGCTTGGGATGGAAAAGGAGACGCCGTCGACCGCCCTAATCGTGCCCGCACCGCCGAAGAAATGGGTCCTGAGATCGTCGACCTCGATCAGCGGGTCGCGCGCCCGGTGCCGGCCGCCGGCGGCGGCGAAATTGGGATCAGTATTCATAGGGATCTGCAGCATCGCGTAATCCATCACCGAGGAAATTGAGGGCCAGCACCGTGACGATCACCGCGAGAGCCGGAAGAAACAGCCAGGGCGCGCTCGACACCGCGAGAATGTTCTGCGCCTCCTGAAGCAGCACGCCCCAGCTCACCACCGGCGGGCGCAGGCCGATGCCGAGGAAGGACAGCGCGGTTTCGGCGAGGATCATCGTCGGGATGGCGAGCGTCACCGACGCGATGATGTGGCTCATGAAGGACGGAACCATGTGCCGCCAGATGATGCGCATCTGCGAGCAGCCGTCGAGACGGGCGGCAATCACGAAGTCTTCCGTCTTCAGCGACAGGAAGCGTCCACGCACCACTCGTGCCAGATCAGTCCAGCCGATCAGCGACAGGATGACCGTGATCCAGAGATAGACGATGATCGGATCGGCGCTGATCGGAACGGCAGCCGCAAGGCCCATCCACAGCGGGATGGTCGGGATCGAGTTGATGAGTTCGATAGAACGCTGGATGACATCATCCACCCAGCCGCCATAGAGGCCGGAGATGCCGCCGAGGATGATGCCGAGGATCAGGCTGATTGCCACACCGATGAGACCGACGGACATCGAAACGCGGGTGCCGTGCACCGTCCGGCTGAAAACGTCGCGGCCCAGCCGGTCGGCGCCGAACAGGTAGAAGGGTTTGCCCATTTCGACCGGGCCGATCAGGTGCCGGTCGAGATCGAACAGCCCCCAGAGCCGATAGGGTTCACCCTTGACGAAGAAGCCGACGGGAATGACGACGGCTGGATCGGCAACATAATTGCGGCTGAGCGCGATCGGATCGATCTTCATCGAATAACCGTTAACGTACAGCGGATGAAACTGCCCGGCCGCGTCGTAGCCGGCGAATCTCAGCTGCTGGGGCGGCGCATAGGTGAAGCGGGAATCGTAGGTCTGCGACGAAACCGGGGCGAGAACCTCGGCAAACAGGGCGACCAGATAAATCAGGAAGATCACGACGCCTGCGGCGAGCGCCAGCCGGTGGCGACGAAAACGCCGCCAGATGAGTTTCCACTGCCCGGCGACGGCGTCGGAATTTTGGATCAGTGCAGGTGATGGCGCGATGGCTTGATCGGTCATATCGATGCTCCTTCAGCCGTTGCGAATGCGTGGATCGAGCCAGGCGAGCAGCAGGTCTGAAATCAGCGTGCCGATCAGCGTCAGCATGCTCATCAGCAGGATGAAGGTGCCGGCCAGATACATGTCCTGGGCAAACAGCGCATTGAGCAGGAGCGGCCCGGTGATCGGCAGACTGAGGACGATTGAGACCACCACCGAGCCCGAGACGAGGTGCGGCAACACCCAGCCAACTGTGGAGACGAAGGGGTTGAGCGCCACACGCACCGGGTATTTCAACAGCAGCCGGATCTCGCTGAGGCCCCTGGCGCGGGCCATGTCGACATAGGGCTTGTTGAGTTCGTCCAGGAGGTTGGCGCGCATGATGCGGATCAGCGCCGCCGTGGCGCCGGTGCCGAGCACCACGACCGGGATCCACATATGCGAGATCAGGTCGGCGAGTCTCGCCCAGCTCCAGACGGCATTGATATAGGTGGGCGAAAACAGCCCGCCGACGCTTTGGCCGAAATACTGTGCCGAGACATACATCAGCACGAGCGCCAGCAGGAAATTTGGAATGGCGAGGCCCAAAAAACCGAAGAAGGTGGCGAAGTAGTCCCCCACCGAATATTGCCGCACGGCCGAATAGATACCGATCGGAAAGGCCACCGCCCAGACGAAGATCAGCGTCGTGACCGAGACCACCATCGTCAGGCCCATGCGAGCCCAGATCAGCTCGCTGACCGGCTTGTTCCAATCGAGGGACTGGCCGAAATCGCCGCGCAGCAGGATGCCGCTGATCCATTTCCAGTATTGGACCGCCCAGGGCTGATCGAGGCCATAACGTTCGCGCAGGCCGGCGATGACGCCGGGGTCAATCGTTTCGTTCTGGGAGGCCAGACGCGCGGTCATCGCGGTCAGGAAGTCGCCCGGCGGCAACTGGATGATGATGAAGGTCACGACTGAGATCGCAAACATCATCGGGATCATGTAAAGCAGACGTCTGATGATGAAGCCGGCCATGTTCAAGCTCCTTCAATCGGCGATCGCCGATCGGGCTGAATGATTGGGACTGGGCTGGTGCGGGGACGGCGCCGGCGGACGCCATCCCGTCCATCGTGTGTCGCTACTGCTGGTAGTAGAAGGTCTCCGGCTTTGCCGGTCCCGGCGTCATGTAGAACGATGTGCTGGGAATGACCTTGGGAACGTTGCGCATATTGGTCTTGACGATGCCGACGCGGTCCGGCTCCAAGTTGGTGCCGATGACGTAGAACTCATCGCGGGTGATCGCCAGCAGTTCCTTCATCGCGGCCAGCTGCTTTTCGAGCGTCGGGGCTTCCTGCACCTGCCGATAGAGATCCATCTGCTTCTTGGCGGCCGGGCTCGGCTCCTCTGCGTTCGGATCCTTGGGGTTCTGGTAATAGAGGCCCCATGCCGTTGCGAAGCTCGATTCATATTCGTGCGGGAAATACCATTTGGGATCGAGCAGGCCGAGGAAGTCGTAGCCGCCGCCGCCGACCCATCCGAGACCGTCATTCTCATTGTTCTGCAGGCGCGAGAAGATCAGCGAACGTTCAGCCGGACGGGGTTGCATGTCGATACCGACGGCCCGCCAATAGCGCTGGATCATTTCCAGCGCATCGACCTGGATCGGGCTTCCGGTCAGCGCATCGATCGCAAAGGTGATCCGCTTGCCGTCCTGACCGAGGCGATAGCCTTCGGTGTCCCGTTTGGCAATGCCCGCCTTATCAAGGTGTTGATTGGCAAGATCGACATTATATTCCAGATATTGAGTGGCCATTTTCTCGTCGTAGAGCGCCGTGCCTTCGCGCGGCGCCGCCTGATAGGGCTTGGCCTGTCCGGCATAGATCAGCTGGTTGAGCTCTTCACGGTTGATGGCGTAGCTGAGGCCGATGCGAAAATCCTTGTTGGAGAAGACGGCGCGCAAGGCCGGATTCTTGTGGGTCTGGTTGAGGGTGATCAGCAGGGCGTTCGACCATGCCGGCCGGGCAATGAACAGTCCGTAGCCGGCCTTTTGCTGGTTCTGCACGATCACGGTGCGGGCATCGGTCGTCTCGATGAAGCGGTTCTGCATGTCGATTTCACCGCTGATCGCCTTCAGGATGATCGCCTGCGTGTCCTGCATCACATCGATGGTGATGCGATCGAAGTAAGGCAGCTGGTTTCCAGCGGTATCCACCTTGGCGTAGTAAGGATTACGTTCGGCAACAACCTGGGTGGTGCCGTTATAGGGCGCGGTCAGCACCCAGGCATCGAGTGTCGGGCGGCCGAGATCGCGCCAGCGGCCGGGAAAGCCGATCTTGTTGTTGAAGAGCTGGACCCAATCGGTCGCGCCCGCCGCCTTCACCAGGGCGTCGATGCCGTCGGGATTGAAATCCTTGTGGAACTGCTTGAGGTAGTGGGCCGGTGCGGCAGCCAGGATGTCGGAGCCGCGCACCGTCGCCATGTTCATCAGGAACAGGCCGTTCGGCGCGGCAAACTTGAAGACGACCTTGTCGTCAGCGAGCTTTTCAACCTTGACGGTCTCTGCACCCGCGGTCAGCCAGTCGGGTGCTGCAGGCGTGATCTTGGTGTTGCGCAGCACGTTCTCGTTCCACCAGACCAGATCGTCTGCGGTAAAGGGCTCGCCATCCGACCAGCGCGTTCCTTCCCTCAGGGTGAAGGTATATTCGGTGGCGTTGTCATTGACCTCGACGCTCTTGGCGATGTCGGGGATGACCTCGGTCCATTCCGGGTTCCAGCGCACCAGCCTAGTATAGCCGATCGAACGCTCGATCTCACTGTCGCCGCCGCCGAAGGTCGCCGTGCGCCAGGTGCCGCCATAGCTGCCGACCGATTCAAGCGGCGTCAAAACCAGCGGCTCCTTGGGCAGCCGTTTTTCCACGGGCGGCAGCTTGCCGGCATCGACGAGCGCCTTGAGGTCCGGCGACTCCTGAAAGCCGAACGCGGCGCCGGCCAAGCTGGAGCCAATAAGGATCGCTGCGGCAACGGTTGAGACAACGTGCCGTCGTAGAATTCTGACCTGTTGCATTCCTACCTCCCAATGTTCCTGCTCTAGGTTATCGTTAACGTAATCTCCTCTTTCCCAAACGTTATCGTTACCGTTAAATCTTGTCAAAGAGATTCTGGTCTTCTTATATTTCGCCCGGGCCAGCCTTGGCTTTCTCGGCAATTATGTTAGTTATCGTTATCGTAAATATTCCCGCCATTCTCAGAGACAGCCCAATTGAGCCGCCCTAAAGAGCCAGAAGCCAAAATAACCATCGCCGATGTCGCCCGCGCCGCAGGCGTGTCGCCGATGACGGTATCGCGTGTGCTCAATGACCAGGGCGGCGCCAGTGCGGAGACCAGTCAACGCATTCTTTTGGCGGCAAACGAACTCAATTACCGGCCCAATCCGTTTGCGCGCGGATTGCGGTCAGACCGGTCGAAAACCATCGGCCTTCTCGTTCCCGACATCACCAATCCGTTCTTTCCCGAAGTCATCAGGGGAGCCGAGGATGCGGCAAGCCTTGCCGGTTACAACCTGCTTTTGTCCAATGTCGTCGAAAACAGCAAGCGCGAGGGTGAGCTCATCGAGACGCTGCTGCGGCATCGGGTCGATGGGATCATCGTCTGCAGCGCGCGCCTGCCGGACGCGGCGCTTCACAAGGCGCTGGCGCATCACCGCGCCGTGGTGCTCATCAACCGCGAGGCGCCCAACGAGGTCGCCGGAACGATCGTCACCGACTACGAGACGGGAGCGTCGCGCGCTATCGACCATCTGGTCGAACGCGGCCGCCGCAAAATCGCGATCATCGCCGGGCCGCGCAGTTCGTTTGGCGGCAAGAGCCGTCTCGTCGGTTTCCGCAAGACGCTGACCACCCACGGGCTGAAGGCGCACGGCCTGGTTTATTGCGATCCGACAGCCGCGGGCGGACAGACGGCAGCGGCGCAATTGCTGGCGGAAACGCCTGAGATCGATGCCCTCGTCTGCTACAACGACCTCAATGCGATCGGCGCCATGAAGGCCTGCCGGGCGGCCGGCATATCGATCCCCGAGCAGATCGCCCTGATCGGCTTCGACGACATCCCCACAGCCGAATTGCTGTCTCCAGCGCTCACCACCATGCGGGTGCAGAAACGGGAAATGGGAGAGGAAGCCGTGCGCCTGCTGCTCAGCCGCATCGCCACCAAGAACCGTCAGCACGGCATCGTTATCGTCCCCGAGCTCATCATCCGCGAAACGACCTAAACGCCAGGATCAACAAGAGGAATATCCCATGGATGCCGACAATCTGCAGTCGCTGGCCCTGCCCGAGGAGAAGAAGACCTGGTTCGTCCATGACCGGTTCGGCATGTTTGTGCATTGGGGGCTCTACGCGCTGCCGGCACGCCATGAATGGGTCAAGAGCCGCGAAGAACTGAACGACGGCGATTACCAGAAATATTTCGCTCACTTCGATCCGGATCTCTACGAGCCGCGCGAATGGGCCAAGCGCGCCAAGGCCGCAGGCATGAAGTATGTGGTGCTGACGACCAAGCACCATGAAGGTTTCTGCCTCTGGGACACCAAGGCCACCGATTTTAAGGTGACCAACACGCCTTACGGAAAGGATCTGCTGCGGCCCTTCGTCGACGCCTTCCGGGCGGAGGGCCTGAGGATCGGATTCTACTATTCGCTGATCGACTGGCACCATCCCGACTTCACGGTCGATCCGCGCCACCCGCAGCGCAATCATCCGGATGCCGCAAAGATCAACGAAGGCCGGGACATGCAGCGTTATGCCGCCTTCATGCGCGAGCAGGTGCGCGAACTGCTGACGGAATTCGGGCAGATCGACATCATGTGGTTCGATTTCAGCTATCCGCAGTGGAAGCTCGGGGAACTTGTGGGAAAGGGCCATCGGGATTGGGAAAGCGAGAAGCTCGTTCGCCTGGTGCGCGAGCTCGCCCCTGATATCATCATCAACAATCGGCTCGATCTCGCCGGCCTGCAGCCCGACATCGTCACGCCCGAACAATACATGCCGCGCGCCTGGCCGAAACGCGACGGCAGGCGC
Source organism: Rhizobium leguminosarum bv. trifolii WSM2297 (assembly GCF_000271845.1). The sequence continues at coordinate 69,933 of NZ_JH719394.1, forward strand.
GTCGTCTGGGAAGCCTGCCAGACGCTCAGCGGCTCCTGGGGTTACCACCGCGACGAGGATACCTGGAAAAGCACCGAGCAACTGGTGCAGATGCTGGTCGGCACCGTCGCCATAGGCGGCAATCTGCTGATGAATGTCGGGCCAACGGCCCGCGGCACGCTCGACCACCGCGCAATATCAGCCCTGTCGGCCTATGAGGAATGGATGGCGCTGCACGAGCGCAGCATCGTCGGCTGCACCCAATCCGACTTCACCGCTCCACCCGACTGCCGCCTGACCCAGAACGGCGATCGCCTCTATATCCACCTGTTCAACTGGCCCTATAAGCATCTGCATTTCGATGCGCTGGCGGGTAAGATCGAATATGCGCAATTCCTGCATGATGCCAGCGAAGTCACCTGGCTGCGCCCGTCCGCCAATACCCTATGGGCAAACACCCAGTTCCCAGTCGGCGAGGATGAGCTGACATTCGTCCTGCCGGTGCGCCGACCCACGGTCGTGGTCCCCGTCATCGAGGTCAAGCTCAACGCGGGGAGTGCTCCGGCTATTCAGGCGTGAGAACCCGGCCTGCCTGAGCGGGCGGAATAAGACGTCCGCTCAGGAGAACGGCTCGGTCGGCCCCGTCGCCGGCTCGGCGAACCAGCGGGGTCCTTCGGCGGTCATGTAGATATGATCCTCCAGCCGGATCCCGAATTTCTCGGGAAAGACGATCATCGGTTCGTTGGAAAAACACATGCCGGCGGCGAGCGGCGTGTCGTTGCCGCGAACGACGTAGGGCTCCTCGTGGATCTCCAACCCGAGGCCATGGCCGGCGCGATGGGGCAATCCCGGCAGGCGGTAGTCGGGGCCGAGGGAATGTTTGGCGAGCACCTTGCGGGCCGCATCGTCGAGGCTCGAACAGGCAGCGCCGATCCGGGCTGCGTCGAAGACGGCCTGCTGCGCCTCGCGTTCGATCCGCCAGGCGCTTTCGAAGGCGCTGTTGCCGCCGTCCAGCATATAGGTCCTGGTGAGATCGGAATGATAGCCGTCGATCCGGCAGCCGGTATCGACGAGGATGACGTCGCCGGCGCCAAGGACTTGATCGCCATCAGCGCCATGCGGAAGCGAGGTCGCCGCACCGAAGGAGACGATGCAGAATGTCGAGCCGGCATCGGCGCCGGCCTGGCGATGACGGAGATCGATGAAATCGACTACTTCGGACGACCTGATGGCCGGGCTTCAACAGAGCGTGCACCTGTCTGTGGACGTCGAGCGTCAGGCTCATCGCATATTGGATGAGGGCGATCTCGGCGGCCGATTTGATGCGACGCAGGCCGCGGATCAACCGCCCGCCATCGGCGAGCCTTTCGGCGCCCATCGCCGCGGCCAAGGCGTGATAGAAGAACAGCGGCAGCCCATCGTCGAGGGCGAGCCTGCCACGCTCGCCGACAAGGCGGGAGATGAGCGCGGCACTGCTCTCCTCCTCTTGCCAGACCAGGATTTCCCCCGGCAAATGCGGCAGCGTTTCGACGCGGCTGCGCTCGAAACCCGGAACGATGTAGGGAACGGCCGTGGGCGTGATGAGCGCCCCGAGGAACCTTTCGCTCGGAGGCCAGACGAGGCCGGTGAAATAGCGCAGGCTTTCGGTCGGACCGAGAAGCAAGCCGGCCAACCCTTCAGTTTCGATCGCCTCCCGAAGCCTGGTGAGCCGGATCTGCCGTTCGTCCTCGGTGATGCGGGGTACGGGGTGCTGCCACGACATGTCGTTTCCTATTCTTTCCGCGTTGGCTGACGGTGCCGGCCAGCGCCGGCTAGCTGCCAACCTTAGCATCAGCCCTGTTTCGTGCCTTCGGAACGCTCCAGGCTGCCGCGACTGACCAGCGACGGTATCTGGAGAATATGCTCGGCCGCGGTCCGGCCTTCAATTCTGGAAATGAGGGCCCGGGTTGCGACCTGACCGAGCTCCCTGCCCGATTGATCGACGCTTGCCAGATTGACGAGGCCAAGGGCTGCGGTCGACGAGTTGTCATATCCGATGACGGCGAGGTCCTCCGGTACACGCACGCCCATCTCCATCGCGAGACTGAGAAGCGTGATCGCGTCGAGATCGCTCCAGCAGAACACGGCACGCGGTCTGTCCTTCCTCGATAGAAACCTTCGCATCGTCTCCTCCCGCTTTGGCGAGGCGATGGGAATTTTGCCGATTGCGGTGGAGGAGCCGAGGCCCCCACGCTGCATTGCTCGGCGGAAGCCGATCTCTCGCTGGCGGACGACGGAAACCGCGTGCCCCTCGCGTTCGCCGAGGCTGAGCATTTCGATGTCGCGATAGCCGCAGGCAAGCAGCGCTTCCACCGCGATCTCCGCCCCGCGCTGGTCGTCGGCATTGACGGTGTCGAAGGCCGTGGCGCCGGCATCGTGGTAACCGACCGCGACGATCGGAATCTCCAGCGCGAACTTTGCGATGATCTCCGAGGGCAACCGCGGCGCAACCAGGATAAGCCCGTCCATCTTGTAGTCGATCATCGACTCGATCAGCGACGTTTCCAGCTGCACCCGCGCATCGCTCACGCCGATCATCGCCTGATAGTGCGACGGCGCCAGCACCCCGTTCACGCCGGCAATCACCTCGGGAAGGAAGGGATTGCGGATGTCGATCAGAAGCACGCCGATGGTGAAACTCTGGCCGCGCAGCCCCCGCGCCGCCCGCGAAGGGCGATATCCGAGCGCATCGATAGCGTCGGTCACTTTTGCACGTAGCGCCTCGCTGACGCCGTAGGCGTTTCGCATCACCTTGGAAACCGCGGCGACCGATACGCCTGCGTGGGTTGCCACCGTCCGGATCGTCACCCGGTCGTTTCGTTGCGGCTTTTGTTTGTCTTCGACTGACATGAAATCTCTAAGCTGCGGCTGCGGGTCGTCAATCGCCCGCAAAACCACCATGGCAGACTGGCAACGAAATTTCTATTGCACTTCCGAAGAAAATGTAGAACGTTATATGGAGAACGTTCTACAAGTCACTGGGAGGTTTTGATGAACTTTCAGCCGGCAGCCATCAGCGGCAATCTCGTTTCGCGCGCATGGTCGGGGGAGATGATCACGCCGCAGTCGGATGGCGGCCAAGGGACGGCCGCAAGCTTCGTCTCCCAAAGCTTCGAACATGACGGCACCGGATTTCCGGTCGAACTGTTCATCTCCGCACTTGGCCTTTACCGCTGCTTCATCAACGGCGCCCGCGTTGGGGACGACCTGCTGACGCCGGGCTGGACGAACTATGACGATCGCATTGCCTATCAGCGCTACGATATCTCGAACCTCATCAAGCCTGGCCAGAACCGCATCGAGATCTGGCTGGCTGACGGATGGTACCGGTCGCCCTTGATGTGGGGTGCCAAGCCGATCCCGAACTGCTGGGGCGACAGGATCGGCGCCATCGCCGATCTCGCCGGGCCGGGCGGCACCCTTCTTTCCACCGACGCCACGTGGCGGAGCGGCCTTCTGCCGATCCTGAAGTCGGGGATCTATTTCGGCGAGATCTATGATGCTCGCGCGGAAAATCTCGTCGAGACACATGACACCGAGAGATTGCCGTTCGACAAGGCGCTGCTCGTCGCCCATGAAACCGCGGCGGTGCGGGAATTGCAACCGCTCGCCCCGATCGAAAGCTGGAACGACGACGGCAGGACCGTCTATGATTTCGGCCAGAATGCCGGCGGTTATATCAGATATACGGTCCGGGGAACGGCCGGCGCCGAAGTGCAGGTGGAGCATTCGGAAGTGCTCGGCCCCGACCGCCATTTCGACAATCGCAATTATCGCACGGCCGTGGCGCAGACCGTCTATACGCTCAGCGGCAACGGCGACGAGACCTACGCGCCGCATTTCACCTTCCAGGGTTTCCGATATGCCAGGGTGACGATCAAGGGCGATGCCGAGATCGTTGCAATCGCATCCATCCCGATCTCGTCCGTGCCCGAACCCGCCGGCGGCTTCACCTCGGGCAATGCACTCGTCAATCGCCTCGTCGAGAACACGATCTGGTCGCAGCGCGCCAATTTCGTCGAGGTACCCACAGATTGCCCCCAGCGCGACGAACGCCTAGGCTGGACGGGAGACGCTCAGGTCTTTGCCGCAACCGCCTGCTGGCTGAGCGACAGCCAGTCTTTCCTCAGGAAATATCTGCGCGATGTCATGGCCGACCAGCGCGAGGATGGCGCCGTCTCGCATTTTTCGCCGGATCCGACGCGACTGCATCCCGCCAATTTCCCGGGCTATGCCGGCTCGACCGGTTGGGGCGACGCGATCGTCGTCATCCCCTGGGTTCTCTACACCCATTACGGCGATCGGGCGGTGTTGTCGGAGTGCCTCGATTCCATGGTCCGCTGGGTCGATTTCGTCTGGTCGATCTCGGATGGTCCGCTCGTGCGCCCGCCGTCGCGCTGGGGCGATCGCGGCTTTACCTTCGGAGACTGGCTGCAGCCGGTCGGCGACAACAGAAAACCTCGTCCGACGATCGCCGACGACTGCGCGGCCACACTCTATCACTTCATCTCGACCGACCTTTTGTCGAAAATCGCAGCGGTTCTCGGCAAGCATGAGCTTGAAGATCAGATGAAGCAGCGCGCCGGCGAGATCCGGCAGGCCTTCGCCAACGAGTTCATCACGCCCTCGGGACGGCTGGCGCATAACGATCAGACGTCTTATGCGCTGGCCTTCCTCCACGACCTGATACCGGCTGAGCATCGGCACGCCGCCGAGCAGCATTTCCGGCAGGCGATCATCGATGCCGACTACAGGATCGGCACCGGCTTCATCGGCACGCCCGCCCTGCTGCCGGCGCTGACGAAGCTCGGGATGGACGACCTGGCCGCAAAGGTCTTCCTGCAGCAAGACGTGCCGGGCTGGCTCTACCAGGTCTCGAAGGGAGCGACGACGATCTGGGAGCGCTGGGATTCGATGGCGCCTGACGGCACCATCTACGAACCCGATATGAACAGCTACAACCACTACGCCTATGGCGCCGTCTGCCAATGGCTGTTCGAATCCGTCGCCGGCATTTCGCCGAGCCCGGACGCGCCGGGATTTGCCGAGGTGATCGTCGATCCCGCGCCGATTGCCGCTCTCTCACCGGTTTCGGCCCATCATGACGTCAGCCAGGGCCGCATCGAGGCCGGCTGGCATTGCACTGGCAACGAGGTCAACTATGTGCTGACGCTGCCTGAGGGATGCGTCGGCCGCTTCCGGCCCGGACGGCGGCACCAGAACCCGTCGCTCAACGGCGAGCCTGTCGTCGAGGAAGCCGTGCTGCCGCCGGGCACGCACCGGCTGGTCTTTTCGCTACCCTTTTCTTGAGGAGCACACACGTCACATCGTTCAGAGGAGGAACGTCATGACACATCGGATAAAGCGCACTCTCGCCGGCGCATCCGCGCTTCTGGCCTTGATCGCGGCCAGCCCGTCGCATGCAGAAACCACACTGTCTTTCCTGATCGACAACAACCCCGACACGGTCGCGGCGGCCGAAGCACTGGTTGCCGCCTACCAGGCCAAGGCGCCCGACGTGACGATCGAAATCGAGCCGCGGGCAGGCGGCGGCGAGGGCGACAACATCATCAAGACGCGCCTGGCAACGGGCGAGATGTCAGATGTGTTCCTCTATAATTCCGGTTCTCTCTTACAGGCGTTGAAGCCGACGCAGACGCTAGTCGATCTGAGCGACCTGCCGTCGCAGGCGAAGGTGGACGAAGGCTTTAAGGCGGTGGTCAGTTCCGATGGCAAGCTCTACGGCGTTCCCTTCGGCACGGCGATGGCCGGCGGCATCCTCTACAACAGGAAGATCTACCAGGACCTCAGCCTGACCGTTCCGAAGACATGGGCGGACTTCATGGCCAACAACGCCAAGGTCAAGGCATCGGGCAAGGTCGCCGTGGCGCAGACCTATCGCGATACCTGGACTTCACAGCTCTTCGTTCTGGCCGATTATTACAATCTGCACGCCGCCGTACCGAACTTCGCCGCCGACTATACCGCCAACAAGGCGAAATATGCCGAGACGCCGGCGGCCATGAAAGGCTTCGAACGGCTGAAGGACGTTCATGACGCCGGCCTGATGAACGAGGACTTCGGCGCGGCAAGCTATGATGACGGCTTGAAAATGGTGGCGACCGGCGAGGCCGCGCATTATCCGATGCTGAGCTTCGCCATCGGCGCGCTCAAGCAGAATTATCCCGAGAACCTTGCAGATGTCGGTTTCTTCGCGCAGCCGAGCGACGACGCGGCGACCAACGGCCTGACGGTGTGGATGCCGCCGGCTCTTTATGTTCCCCTGACCAGCCAGCACGCAGAGGAAGCAAAGAAATTCGTCGATTTCGCCGGAAGCGTCGAAGGCTGCAAGATCATGGTGGAAACCAACACCGTGCAGGGGCCTCCTTTGATCGACGGCTGCGATCTGCCTGCCGACGTACCGCCGGCGGTAAAGGACATGCTCCCCTATTTCGACACCAAGGGCATGACCACACCGGCGCTGGAATTCGTTTCGCCGGTCAAGGGGCCGGCGCTCGAGCAGATCACCGTCGAAGTCGGCTCGGGTATTCGCCAGCCGGCCGAAGCAGCGAAACTTTATGACGACGACGTGCGCAAACAGGCCAAGCAGCTCGGCCTGCCGAACTGGTAGCGGTCTTTCGGGGCCTCGCTCCCGACGGAGCGAGGTTCCACCCGATCGAAGAGGTAGTCATGACCGAGACACGCCCCCGCTCGCGCAAATCGCCCTATCCGCTGTGGTTTTTCATTCCCGCCGCCATCATCTACGGCGTGCTGTTTCTTTTTCCGACGGTATCGTCTCTCTGGTACAGCCTGACCCGCTGGGATCTTTCGACGGCTGAATTCATCGGGCTCGAAAACTTTCAGCAATTCTTTTCCGAACCCTTCCTGGTGAAGGGGCTGGTCAACACGCTGATCTATGCGGTGACGACCTCCGGCCTGAAGACGGTCTGCGGACTGCTGCTGGCGGTGCTGTTGACCAGCAATATCTTTGCCCGCGGCTTCCTGCGCACGCTGGTGTTCTTTCCCGTCCTGGTTTCGACGATCGGCATCGGCATCACCTTCACGGTGATGATGCATCCGACCAAAGGCATCATCAATGTGACGCTCGAGACGCTCGGCATTCCCGGGCCGGGATGGCTCACCAACCCGGCGCTCGCGCTTTTTTCCGTAGCCCTGGTCGATGTCTGGAAGGGCGTCGGCCTTGCCACCCTGATATTCATTGCCGGTCTCGCGGCGATCAGCCCCGATTATTACGAGGCGGCGAGAATTGACGGCGCGACGCGCCTTCAGCAGTTTTTCCGGATCACCCTGCCGCTCGTACGTCCCGCCACGGTCATCGTGGTAACATTGTCGCTGATCGGCGGGCTGCGTTCGTTCGACCTGATATGGGCCATGACCCGCGGCGGCCCTGGCTTTTCCTCGGACGTGATCGCCTCGGTCATCTACAAGCAGTACCAAGCGGGTTTCTATGGCCTTTCGACCGCCGGAAACGTCATCCTCTTCGTGCTGATCGCCGTGATCATCCTGCCATTCACTTTGTGGTTCAACCGGCGCGAGGCTGAGGAATGAGAAGCATCCGCCCTTATATAACGGGTGCGATAGCCCTTGCCGTCGCGGCCGTGATCTTTGTGATGCCTTTCGTTTTCGTCGCTATTCAGGCGGTCAAATCGAAATCGGAAGCGTCCCGGCTCGATTTCGAATGGCCCGAGCAGTGGCTGTTCTGGGATAATCTGGTGGCTGTCTTCAAGGCGCGCGACTACCAACTCGTGCTCGCCTATTTCAATTCGACACTGATCACCGTCGTCTCCGTCACCATCCTCATCTTCCTGTCGGCGATGGTCGGCTATGTCATGCAGCGACGCAGGACCGCCTGGAACAGGGTGGCCTTCATTGCCCTCTTCACCGGTCTGATGATGCCGCCGGCGGTCGTACCGACCATCGGCCTGTTGCAGGATATCGGCCTCTTCAAGACAATGACCGGAATGATCCTGATCCAGGTCGCCTATAATATTTCCTTTTCGGTTCTGCTCTACCGGTCGTTCATCGCGACGATACCGCGCGACCTCGATGAAGCGGCGCTGATCGACGGCGCCAAGCCGCGGCAGATCTTCTTCCGCGTGGTTCTGCCACTTCTGAAGCCGGTGACGGTGACCAATATCGTCGTGCAGTCGATTGCGATCTTCAACGACTTCACCAATCCGCTCTACTATCTCCCCGGCAAGGAGAACGTGACGGCGCAGCTGACGCTCTATAATTTCCAGAGCATGTATTCGAGCCAATACAATCTGCTCTTCATGAACATCCTGCTGGTGACCATCCCGCCGCTGATCGTCTTCATCTTCTTCAACCGCCAGATCGTCGCAGGCATGACGGCAGGCGGGGTCAAAGGGTAGCAGAATGGCTGAACTCACACTCAAACAGGTTCGCAAGAGCTTTGGCGCCCTCGAGGTCATCAAGGGGGTCGATCTGGAGGTTGCCTCGGGCGAGTTCGTCGTTTTCGTCGGCCCGTCGGGCTGCGGGAAGTCGACATTATTGCGTATCATCGCCGGCCTGGAAGAGACGACGTCGGGCACACTCACCATCGGCGGCAAGGATGTGACCTATGCCGAGCCCTCCGAACGCGGCATTGCCATGGTGTTCCAGAGTTACGCGCTCTACCCGCATATGACCGTCGCCGAGAATATCGGCTTCGGACTTTCGCTCGCCCGCCGCCCAAAGGCTGAGATCGCCGCCAAGGTTGCGGCAACGGCCGAAACGCTGCAGCTCACCCATATGCTGCAGAGAAAACCGAAAGCGCTCTCCGGCGGCCAGAGGCAGCGCGTCGCCATCGGCCGCGCGATCATTCGCGATCCGAGAGTCTTCCTGTTCGACGAGCCGCTCTCCAATCTCGACGCGTCTCTCAGAGCCCAGATGCGCCTTGAGATCGCCGATCTCCACGCCCGGCTGAAGTCGACGATGATCTACGTCACCCACGACCAGGTCGAGGCGATGACGATGGCGGACAAGATCGTCGTGCTCAACGGTGGAGCGGTCGAGCAGATCGGCAGCCCGATGGAACTCTACCGCAATCCCGCCACACCCTTCGTTGCCGGCTTCATCGGCAGTCCGAAGATGAACCTCTATGGCGGCGAAATCGCACGGCGATTGAACTGCACGACCTACGGCATCCGTCCGGAACATATCAGGCTCTCGGAAGATGTCGGGCAGTGGCAGGGCAAGATCCGGCATGTCGAGCGGCTCGGCGCCGATGCGATCCTCTATCTCGACGTCCCCGAACTCGGCGAGATGGTCGTGCGCGCCGAAGGCGAAACGCGGTTCGCGCCTGATATGACGGTTTGGGCAAATCCGGTCGAAGGAGCGGAACATCGGTTCTGAGGCCGGAGAAAAAGCCCCAACCCTAGTTCCACCGACCGAAGATCTCTACGGTTGTTTGTTTGAGAGCCGCCAGGTCTTCTTTGAGCCGGCCCGGCAAATTCATCCGTTCGTGAAGAATGCTCATAACGTCGCGGAAGCTGCCGTCAGATCAGCCGATCCTCGCATTGGCGCTGCAAATAGGCGTGCAGTCCGAGAATATAGGCGTCCGCCTGCTTTTCTCCCCAGGCCTCAACGGTAATCGGCCCCAAGTTCTGTCCTGAGCGGCATCAGCGCGCGAATAAAATCGATAGGCCACCATCAGGTCTATCGGCGCCTGTTACGGCGGATAACGTCTTCGGCTGAAACAGCAAGAAATTCGCTGTCTTCGGCTCGCATCGCCAGCGCCAGCTCCTTTTGCAGCATATCCCAGGCCTGATCCCGGCTCTGCAAGTCGCAACGAATGAGAGCACGAATATATTCGCTGGCGTTTTCATAGAGGCCGTCATCGCCGACCTGCTGCTGGATCTGATCCAGCAACTGCCCACTGACCTTCACCTGAATGCTACCCGATGCCATCGACATACCTTTCGTTTCGTCCGGTAGCGTAGCACATATTGTCAATATTCATCACGCCCTCGGCTTGCTCACCAGTCCTCAGAACCGGTCGGGACGCAGCGGCGTGAGGTCGATGGCCGGAGTCCTGCCGGCAACAAGCTCGGAAACGAGGTAGCCCGTTAAGGCGGACAATGTCAGGCCGAGATGGCCGTGCCCGAAGGCATAGGTGAGGCGGGGCGAGCGTCGGGAGTTGCCGATGACGGGCAGCGAATCCGGCATGGACGGGCGAAAGCCCAGCCACTCGTTGCTGCCCTCTCCGGCTCCCGGCAGGAGCTTTTTCACGCCCTCCCGGATCATCGCGATCCGTCTCGGGTTCAACGGGGCGGCAAGCCCACCGAGTTCGACGGTTCCGGCCGCGCGCAATCCGTCCGACATCGGCACCATGTAGAAGCCGTGCTCGGGATAACAGACAGGGCGCGACAGCAGATTGCCCGCCTGCGGGAACAAGACGTGATAACCGCGCTCGGTGTCGAGCAGGACGCGGTCGCCGACCGATGTCGTCAGCTTGCGCGAATGGGCGCCGGCGGCCACGACAACATGGTCCGCAAGGATTTGCTTGTCCGCGATCCTGAGGCCGATACCGTCGTCGCGCGGCTCGATGGCCGAGACTTCGCCGCGGACGATCTCTCCGCCGCCAGTTACCAGCGTTTGCGCCAGCGCAAAGGCGAGTTGCCTGGGGCTGGAAAACACATAGGCGTCACGGAACAGCACGCCCTTGTGGTAGAGCGGCGCAAGATTGGGCTCGATGCTGCGGATATCGGCCTGGTCCAACTGGTCCATCGCGACGCCATGGCGTTCACGCAGTTCGTTTTCGGCGTCGGCTGCGCGGAATTGCGCCTGCGTCTTGTAGAGATAGAGGCAGCCGTCGTGCCGCTTCAGCCTTTCGGCGCCTGCCTGAGTCACCAGCGGTTGCCAGGCGGCATCGGCATGAGACAGCAGCACCGCCAGTGTCGCGGCGATGCGCTCGACTTCGGCTTTAGTGCTCGAGGCCAGAAAGGCGCGCAGCCACGGGGTCAATTGCGGCAGGTATCTCCAGACAATCGCCAGCGGACCGAGCGGATTGAGCAGCATTCCCGGCACGCGCCAGATGACGCCAGGTGTCGCGATGGGAACGACGCCGTGCGGCGCAAAGGTGCAGGCATTCCCGTAGGAACAGGCCTGCCGGTAGGATGCATCGCCCAATGGCGGCGCCGGATCGATAATCGTGACCCGGTGCCCCGTCCTCTGCAGCCAAAGCGCCGAGCAGAGGCCAACCAGTCCCGCACCGACAACAGCCACATGCCGGCGTTCGGCATCGAGCAAGGGCTGGAGCTTGGGGAGCGGCTTGTGCATCGTCTAGACCAGGCCGGCCAGAGCACGGGGACGATCGTTCAGCGTCGCGGCGATGATGCGCAGGGCGGTTGCCAGTTCGTCCCGCGACGATGCGCAGCCGACATTGACGCGAACGGCATGTTCGACCGGCTGACGGTCACAGGCAAAGGCGGTGGCGGCCATGACGGCAACGCCGTGGGCGCGCAGATTAGCGGCGAAATCCTCGCATCGCCATGGCGCCGGCAGTCTCAGCCACAGAAACATGCAGCGCGGATCGACGGAGAAGGAGTGGCCGGCAAGGATCGTGATAACGATCGCATGGCGCGCCCGCAGCTCGGCAAGCTGGGCCTTCAGGATCGCTTCAGCCGTGCCGTCCTCCAGCCAGCGGGTCGCAAGAAGTAGAGGCAACGGCGATGGCATCCAGGCGGTCGTGCGCACCGCCTCGGCTGACAGCAGCGCACGGCCGGGCGGGCAAGTGAGATACCCGACGCGCAGACCCGGCGCCAAGGCCTTAGAAAGGGCCGATATATGGTAGGTTCTGGTCGGAGCAAGCGTGATCAGGGCGCTCGCGCGGGTCCCGAGCATCGGTCCGTAGACATCGTCCTCGATGATGACGAGATCGTGCTTTTCCGCAACCTCGACCAGCTCCCGCCGGCGAGCCTCGCTCATGGTGACGACCGTCGGATTGTGCATGGAGGGAACCGTGAAGACGGCGCGTACCGTCTCGTGGCTGCAGATATCGTCAAGTTCTGCGGCCGACATGCCCTGATCGTCACTGCCGATGCCGATAATGCGGAAGCGGAACATCTGCGCCAGAGCGATCAGCCCGTAATAGGTCAGCCGATCGCAGACGATGGTGTCGCCGGGCTCGATCAGGCTGCTGATAACAGCCAGCAAAGCGTGCTGGGCGCCACTGGTGACCACGATATCGTCCTCGGACGGATCGAAGCCATTGAGCGATATCCATTTCCTCGCCGCATGGCGGGCCCAGGCCGGCCCTTCCGGCGGCTGATATTCCTGCATCTGGCGGAAGCGCCGGTCGGACGACAAGTCCGGCAGGGATTGGGCGAGGCGCTGCTGGAAGTCGTCGACGGCAGGCCGGTTGACCGTCAGATCGATGATGCCGGCCGGGCTCGCCGCCCGGTCGACCCGCGGCATGGCGCCGTCGCCCATGACGATCGTGCCGCGTCGGGTGCTGCCCATCACAAGATTGAGGTTCTGCAATTCGCGGTAGGCGCGCGTGACCGTCGAGACGTTGAGCGACCGCTCTCGTGCGAGGTCGCGCTGCGGCGGCAGCTGACTGCCGGGAGGCAGGGCGCCGGAGCGGATCCTCGCCTCGAGCTCGCTTGCGAGTTCGAGATAGGCGGGTGTGCGTGTTTCCCGCTCCTGGTTTGTCTGGCTCACTTCCGATCTTTCAGACATACAATTCCTGCAATCCGTGCGCAGTTCCAACAGCCAGACGCAGGGTATTTGATCAACGGCCCGGCAATTCAGCTTGATTTCGTGCGACATAGCACGCTTTTTCCTCATTTTCGAGGCCCTGGATCGCTGCCATACAAAATTATTTGTGTGGCTTGACAAACAGAAAATGACCGAGACAATATAACCCAGCGTCGAGACAAAGAGGTAGGGACCCGGCCGATGCAAACAGGAGGAATTCATGAGCGAACGCTTCATCGCTTTCGAACGCGTGCGTAAATCCTATGACGGCATCAGTTATGTCGTCCGCGGTCTGGACCTCGACGTTGCGAAGGGCGAGTTTCTGACCCTTCTCGGCCCTTCCGGATCCGGCAAGACCACGACGCTGATGATGCTGGCCGGCTTCGAGGCTCCGAGCAGCGGGACCATTACCCTTGCCGACAACAGGATCGACAGCGTTCCGCCGCATCGCCGCAATATTGGTGTGGTCTTTCAGAATTATGCGCTCTTTCCGCATATGACCGTCGGCGAGAATGTCGCCTTCCCGCTGAAGATGCGCCGGCTGGGCAAGGCGGAGATCACCGAGCGGGTTCGCCGCGCCCTCGACATGGTGCGTATGGCGAGCTTCGAAACGCGGCGGCCCAATCAGCTTTCGGGCGGACAGCAGCAACGCATTGCGCTTGCCCGCGCGCTGGTCTTCGAGCCGCAGCTTGTGCTGATGGACGAGCCGCTCGGCGCACTCGACAAGCAGCTTCGCGAACATATGCAGCTCGAGATCAAACATCTGCATGCCCGCCTCGGCATCAATGTCGTCTACGTCACCCACGACCAGGGTGAGGCATTGACCATGTCGGATCGGGTGGGCGTGTTCAATGACGGTGTCCTGCAGCAGATCGCACCACCGCACGCGCTCTACGAAACGCCGGCAAACCCCTTCGTCGCAACCTTCATCGGCGAGAACAATGCAATCTCGGGCGAAGTCGTCGCGATCGACAGTGGCCTCTGCCGGATTCGCGCACCCGACGGTTCGATCATCACAGGCCAGGCCGGAGAAGGATTGAAGGAAGGGGCGCGGGCAACCCTGGTCCTGCGGCCCGAGCGCATCCAGCTGACGCCTGCCGCCGACGTTCCCAACCGGTTCACGGCCACGCTCAAGGAACTCATCTATCACGGCGACCATGTGAGGCTACGTGTTGCTGCCTGCGGCTGCGACGACGTCTTCATCAAAGTCGCCGCCGCACAGGATATTCCGGTTCAGTCGCTCGGCTCGACTGCCGTCATCGGCTGGGCGCCGGAGGATTGTCGCGCGCTCGCGCTTTCCTGACCAAATGCTCATTCTTTTGTAACGCAGCAACAAAAAGGGGAACCACCATGATGCGTATAAACTGCATGCTTTTCAGCTCCGCCATGGCTCTTGCGATCGCAGGAGCAGCATTTGCTGGGGACACGCTGACCGTCACATCCTGGGGCGGCGCCTATACGAAGAGCCAGGAGGAGGCCTTTTTCAAGCCCTTCGCCAAGGAAACCGGCACCAAGATCCTTCAGGATGAATGGGACGGCTCGACCGCCAAGCTGAAGGGCATGGTCGAAACCGGCCAGGTGACCTGGGATGTCGTCGATGTCGAACCCAGCCATGCGCTGCAAGGCTGTGACGAAGGCTGGCTCGAAACCATCGACTATTCCAAGCTCGGCGGCAAGGACGCCTTCATCGATGGCGCGGCGATGGATTGCGCGGTCGCGACCATCGTCTTCGGCACAATCTATGCCTATGATGCGGCCAAGTTCCCGAATGGCGGGCCGACGACCATGGCCGATCTGTTCGATACGGCCAAATTCCCCGGGCCGCGCGCCTTGCGCAAATCGCCGAAGACCACACTGGAATTCGCGCTGATTGCCGACGGCGTCAAGCCCGCCGAAGTCTACAACGTGCTCGGCACGCCGGAAGGCGTCGATCGCGCCTTCAAGAAGCTCGACACGATCAAGAAGGACGTGAAGGTCTGGTGGACGGCCGGCGCACAGCCGCCGCAGCTTCTCGCCGACGGCGAAGTCGTGATGACCACGGCCTGGAACGGCCGCATCTTTGACGCCGTCAAGAACAGCGGCAAGAATTTCAAGATCGTCTGGGACGGTCAGGGAATGGACTTCAATCTCTGGGCCGAGCCTAAGGGCTCGAAGAACAAGGAGCTGGCGGACAAATTCCTCGCCTTCACCGTCAATCCCGACGTGATGGCGCAGCAGTCGAAATATATCTCCTATGGCCCGACCTTGAAGGCGGCTATCGCCAAGGTTCCGCCGGAAATTCTCGTCGATCTGCCGACTGCACCTGAGAACACGAAGAACGCGTTCGTCGTTTCCTCCGAGTTCTGGGCCGACCATGATGAGGAGTTGACCGAACGCTTCAACAAGTGGCTCGCACAGTAACCTCGTCGGGCGGGTGAGTGTCCCCCGGCTTCGCCCGCCCCTTTCTCTACCGCAAAAAGGCATGAGCGATGGCGACTGCGACAATGAATGAAGGCGACCGCGCGATGGTTGCCGCGCGCGCGCGGACGAAAAGCCTCGGCAGTGCGAAAAGCAAGGCGCAGCTGAGAGCGCTGATGCTGGTCGCGCCGCTGCTGATCTTCCTACTGCTCGTCTTCGTCCTGCCCATCGCCCTCTTGTTGACACGCGCGGTCGACAACAGGGCGGCTTCCGCCACCCTGCCCTATACGATGTCGGCCCTATCCGCCTGGGATGAACAATCGCCACCCGACGAAGCGCTGTTTGCCGCCTTTGCCACCGATCTGAAACAATCGCCGCGCGACCAGATCGCCGAGGTGGCCAAGCGTCTCAACTATTACGAGACGGGCATGCGCTCGATGCTCTTGAAAACCGCACGCACGATCCGCGATGCGCAGCCGCCCTATAAGGCCGCCTTCGTTGCCATCGACCCGAAGTGGCAGACCCCGCATTACTGGACGATCATCAAGAACGCTTCGCCACCCTTCACCGACTATTACCTGCTCGCCTCGCTCGACCTCGAGCGCGACGCCTCGGGCGCCATCGGCAGGGTCTCGGCGGAGAATGCGGTGCATGTCGATGTGCTCATCCGCACATTCGTCGTCAGCGCTTCGGTGACGGTGATCTGCCTGTTCCTCGGTTATCCCCTCGCCGCGCTGATTGCCCGGTCGAAAGGCGCGGTTGCCAATACGCTGCTGATCCTGGTGCTTCTGCCGTTCTGGACCTCGCTCCTGGTCCGCACCAGCGCCTGGGTCGTGTTGCTGCAGGGGCGTGGCGTGATCAACTCGGCGCTCATCTGGCTGGGGCTGGTCGATCCGGCCCATCCGCTCGACCTGATCTACAATCGCATCGGCGTGCTGATCGCCATGACCCATATTCTGCTGCCCTTCATGATCCTGCCGATCTACAGCGTCATGAAGAGCATACCCCCGGTCTATGTCAGGGCTGCCTCGTCGCTCGGCGCACCACCGGTATCGGCCTTCTTTCGCATCTACCTGCCGATGAGCATGCCCGGCGTCAGCGCCGGCGGCCTGCTCGTCTTCATCCTGGCGCTTGGCTACTACATCACCCCGGCTTTGGTCGGCGGACCGGGAGACCAGATGATCAGCTATTTCATCGCCTATTACTCCAATCAGGTGACGAACTGGGGCATGGCGGCGGCTTTGAGCACCATCCTGCTGGTGGCGGTGCTGATCCTCTACGCCGTCTACAATCGCATCGTCGGCATCGACAGGTTGAGGATAGGCTGATGACCAACTTCGTTACTTTCCCGCGGCTGCTTTCGATCCTCCTGTGGCTGGCGGGCGGCCTGGTGATCCTGTTCCTGATCGCGCCGATCGTGGCGATCGTACCGCTCTCCTTCAATGCCGAGCCGTTCTTCACCTATCCGATGCCCGGCCTGTCGCTCAGGTGGTATCACGAATTCTTCGAGTCCAACGTCTGGCAGCTGGCGCTGAAGAACAGCATCATCGTCGCCGTCTTCGCCACTGTGCTGTCGACCTGTCTCGGCACGCTTGCCGCCATCGGCCTCAGCCGGCCCTCCTGCCCGGCGCGAGCAACGCTGACCGCCATTCTGATTTCGCCGATGATCGTGCCGGTTATCGTCTCGGCGGTCGGCATCTATTATGCCTTCGCCGCGGTCGGACTGCTCAACAGCCTGACCGGGCTGGTGCTGGCGCATACGGCCATCGGCGCACCCTTCGTGGTGATCACCGTGACCGCGACGCTCGCAAGCTTCGATCATAATCTGATGCGGGCGGCATCCAGTCTCGGCGCAGCCCCGGTCGAAGCGACATTGCGCATCATGCTGCCGGTCATTGCGCCGGGCGTGGCGTCCGGGGCGCTGTTCGCCTTCGTGACGTCGTTCGACGAAGTGGTGATTGCGCTCTTCATCGCCGGCTCCGAGGAACGCACGCTGCCGCGTCAGATGTGGAGCGGCGTGCGCGAAACGCTGAGCCCGACCATTGCCGCCGTCGCCACACTGCTCATCCTGTTTTCGACGCTGTTCCTCGCCACCATCCAATGGCTGCAGCGACGCGCCGAACGCCAAAAAATTGCGCATAGGGATTGATTCAAGGGGTTGAGCATGCAGATCGAACGCTACGAAACCGGAAAGCGGATGAGCCAAGCCGTGAGCTATGGCGGCTTCGTCTTCCTAGCAGGCCAGGTTGCGATCGACGCGCCGGGTACGTCCGTCCGCGAGCAGACGGCCAACATCCTGGCGCGGATCACGAGACTTCTGGAACGCGCCGGCAGCAATTCGACACGAATCCTCAGCGCCACTATCTGGCTTGCGGACATGTCCGGCTTCGACGAGATGAATGCAGTCTGGGATGCCTGGGCGCCATCGGGCAATACGCCGGCGCGCGCCACGGTCGAAGCAAGACTTGCCGCGCCGCAATTTTCCGTCGAGATCGGCATCATCGCGGCAGCTGGGAACTGACGGTTCGAAAGAACTCAAGCTTTTAGTGGTGGCAATGCATCGCCGGCCAGCGACAAGAGCGGCTCATAGTCGGCTTCGGAAAGTACCGAGAAATCAACGAGGCCGAGCGTGGCGCGCATGGCAGCCAGCGATGGCTCCTTAATGGCAGCGCGGAGTGCACGCCGCAGGAGAAAGGCCCGGTCGTCCGAGGCATCGCCTGAGGTGATAAATGGCAGGCCCGGACCTTTGGGCGTTTCGGCGATGATGCGGACCTCTTGAACATGGTCGGAATCGAAGCGGCGGATATTGGCATAGGTGACGCAATCGATCGCTGCGCTGTCGGCCCTGCCCTCGGCTACGGCGGCGATGCTGTTGCCGTGGCTGCCGGTTTCGATAATCCGGTCGAAGAAGCGGCCGCCCTGGGAAAGCGGTGCGACGGCGGCGCGAAAGAGATTGCTGCCGGAATTGCTGTCAGGGCTATTGATCGCAGCCATGGTGCCGCGCAAATCCTCCAGCGACCGAAGCGACGAATTCTTGCGGACGATGACGAAGCTACGCATCAGCGGGCCGTCGCAGCCGGGATGGTCATAGACCGGCGTCGCCACCAGCCGAACCCTGCCGCGCAGCCTCGTGGCAAAAGGATAGCCGCATGTCTGCGAGAGGAGAAGATCCGGCCTGAGCCAGGCTTCGTCATAGGGCACCGCCTGATCGAGCTTTTCAGGCAAGTCCGTCAGGCCGGCTTGCAACAGCTCATGCCGGAGGAACGACCAGAACTCGGCCGTCGCATCCGCGAGCGGCCGGGCTGTGACATACATGGCGATGCTGACGAGATGCATTGGGGTCTTTCGTGCTGAGCTATGTGTCGCATCCGAGATAAGATGCAAGCGCAGATGCATCTTCGCCGAGCGGGCGATCTTCCACCATCGCAGGCGCGATGCTGCGGACAAGATCGAAGGTTGCCTGAGTGCCCTGTCCGCAACGATGCTGCGGACGTTGGTCGACTGCCTGGGCGGCGGCCAGCATTTCGCAGGCGATCAACTGGCGCCAGAAATCGAGCATCTCGGCCAGTTTCTGGACGACAAGAGCCGATTGCGTCGCATGGTCCTCGACGCCCTCCGAAACCGCCAGGAAATCAAGCATTACCGGGTTGGCCTTGTGGCGGATCGCCGTGGTCAGCGCCGTGACGACCTTCTGCATCGGCACGAAACCGGCAGAGGCGCCGCCGACGGGCGAAAGGTAGCGCGGCAAGCCGTTTCGGCCCGAACCTGTCAGCTGGATAAAGCGTGCAGCGCTTGCCGATGCCGCCTGGGCGATGGCGAGCCCCAGCGACTCGAAAGCGAGTGACAAAGACGGTGTGTGAAAGTTGCCGGTCGAGAGCACACGCTCTTCGTCGAGAATGACGAGCGGATTGTCTGCGGCCGCATTGAGCTCGATTTCGACGGCCCGCTCGGCGTGACGCAGCGTTTCTGCCAGCGCGCCGTTGATCGGTGCCACACAGCGCAGGCTAAGTGGATCCTGAAGGGCGGCCGTCGTCTCGAAGAGGGTCGAGCCGGAGAGCGCATCGAGAAGCTGCGCTGCCTCCTCCGCTTGGCCGCCGGACGGCCTTGCCTTTTGAATAGCCGGCGAGAGAATGAGCGGGTTGCCGCCAAGACCTTCGAAGCTCAAAGCTGCGGCCTGCCGCTGGCGGTCAAGGAGATGACGTATGTCGTGAAGGGCGAGCGCCCCTTGCCCGACGGAGACGGCGGAGGCATTCAGCAGCGAAATGCCGTCCTTTGGCCGCAAGCTCACCGGTGCGAGGCCAGCGAGCCTCAGCGCCTCATGCGCGGGACGGATGGCGCCTGCATATTCGGCTTTGCCCTCGCCAACCAGACACCGGGCAACGGCGGAGAGAAGCACCAGATCGCCGGCACCGATCGAGCCGATCGATGGAATGAGCGGATGGATGCCGGTGTTGAGTAAAGCGAGAAGCGCCTCGAAGACCGGCGGTGAGATGCCGGAACCGCCGACGGCCAACATGGCGAGGCGCGCCGCCATCACCGCGCGCGTGACGTCGCGCGGCAAAGCCGGCCCGACACCCATGGCACGGCCGCGTACGAGCTGCAGCTGGAACGCCTCGAAATCGGCAGTGACGGGTGTTTTCAGATTGGCGCCGAGGCCGGTATTCATTCCGTAGATCTGCTGGCCCGATGCGGCGGCTTCCTCCAGGATCTGCCGGGCCCGCGCCAGTCGCGGCGCAACATCCGGGCTCGCCTCGACGGCAACGTCACGCCGGGCGATCGCCACAATGTCGGCGATCACAATGTCGGAACCAGTCAGTAGAACCGAGGTCATGCGAAACGCAGCCTCTGACCGATGTTGGCGGCGTGCGCCTTGGCGAGCAGCGCATGGCCGAGCGCCATGTCGCTGAGCGACAGGCCGCGATGCCAGAGCAGGATCGTCTCGTCATCGTTCTGACGTCCTGGCTTCAGCCCGGCAACGATCTGCCCGAGCTCGGCGTGCAGGGTTTCTGCCGACAGTTTGCCGGCATCAACATGGGCTCGCAGCGAGCCGAACT
This sequence comes from Rhizobium leguminosarum bv. trifolii WSM2297, assembly GCF_000271845.1. Next base: position 90,122 of record NZ_JH719394.1, read on the forward strand.
TGCCGCCCTTGCATTGGCCCCAATCGTCGACGACGAGCTTGTCCATGATGTCGGTCAGCGACAGTTCGACTGCACTCATCGTGCCGTAGGGAACGACAAAGGCGCCCTTCTTGATCCACTCGGTCTTCAGCATCGGTTCAGGCGCGGAAAGCCGCGATGCCTCCACGATGATATCGGCGCCTTCAACGCAGTCGCGCCAATTATCGGTCACGGTGATCTTCTTGCCGAGATCCTGCTCGAGCTTGACGCCGAAGGCATCGCGGCTTTCCGAGCGGCGGGAATGGACGCGGATCTCGTCGAAATCGTAGAGATGGTCGAGCAGGCGGACATTCCAATAGGCCGTGCCGCGCGCGCCGATATGACCGAGCACCTTCGAGCCCTTACGGGCCAGGTGTTTGGCGCCAAGCGCGGTGACGGCGCCGGTACGCATGTCGGTGATGACGGTGGCGTCGAGGATCGCCTTCGGCACGCCGGTGCGTGGATCGAACAGGTTGAGTACGCCGAATTCCGAGGGGTAGCCGAGCTTGTAGTTATCGACGAAATCGCCGACGATCTTGACGCCGGCAAGGTTCAGCGGCGCCACATAGCCGCGCAAAACATTGAAATGGCCGTGAAAGCCGGGATCGGGCTCGAGGTGGACGCGGGGCTCGATCACCGTCTCGCCCTTGCCTTGGGCGCCGAGCGAAGTCTCGATCGCAGCGAGGATCTCGTGATTGCTCAGATCCAGAGCCTGGATATCGAAGGCGTTGAGATAGTCGATATAGATGGGGTTCATAATCATCTCACATCATCGTTTGGCCGGCGTGTCGACACCGAGATTGCGGCGCAGCGTCCGGCCTTCGTATTCTTCACGGAAAAGCCCGCGCCGGCGAAGCTCCGGCACGACGAGCGTCACGAAATCCTCCAGCCCGGAAGGAAAGAGGGGCGCCATCAAGTTGAAGCCGTCGGCGGCGTCCTCGCTGAATCGCTCCTCCATCGCGTCGGCGATCTGGGCCGGAGTCCCGGCGACCTGCCAGTGACCGCGCGCCCCGGCGAAATGTCGGGCGAGCTCGCGGATCGAGAGCTTCTCCCGCCTGCCGAGGTCGATGATCAGTTGCTGGCGGCTCTGGATGAGGTTGGTCTCAGGCATTTCAGGCAACGGTCCATCGAGCGGATAGGCGGAAAGATCCTGGATGCTGAGATAGCTTGCAAGCAGCGCCACGCCGACGGCATCCGGGATCAGCTCCTGCAGCGCGCGATATTTCGCCTTGGCTTCTTCCTCGGTCGTGCCGACGATCGGCGAAATGCCCGGCATGATCTTCATATCGTCCAACTGGCGGCCGTACTTGGCAAGCCGCGATTTCACGTCGGCGTAGTAGGCCCGGGCTTCGCCGATCGTCTGCGAGGCGGCGAAGACGACATCGGCCGTGCGGGCTGCAAGCTCTTTGCCGACATCGGACGCACCGGCCTGCACCATAATCGGCCGTCCCTGCGGCGAGCGTGGGCTTTCGAGCAGACCTTCGACGGAAAAATGCTTGCCGCGATGATGCACGGGATGGAGCTTAGCGCGATCGGCAAAGGTTTCACCACCCTGCGGCAGATAAGCGCCATCCTCGACGCCATCCCAGATCGCAAGAACCGCATCGGCAAATTCCTCGGCGCGCTCGTAACGCTCCGAATGCGGGCGAAGACCGCTGCTTGCGAAATTCTCCGCTTCGAGCTCGCTTGCCGAAGTGACGAGGTTCCACCCTGCCCTGCCCCCGCTCAACAGATCGATGGAGGCGAAGGTGCGGGCAAGGCCATAGGGCTCGTTATAGGTGGTCGATGCCGTGGCGACGAGACCAATATGCGAGGTGTTGACCGCAAGCGCCGCCAGCAGACTCAAGGGCTCGAAGGCGGTCGAGCGGGCGGCCTGGCTTGCCATCTCAGGATTGCGCTCGCGGATCGCGGCGGCGTCCTCGACGAAGATCATATCGAACTTGCCGCGTTCGGCGATCCGGGCAAGCGCGATGAAATGAGCGATATCGACGCCGGCCTCGGCATGCGCAAACGGATGGCGCCACGCCGCGATATGATGGCCGCCTGCCATCAGGAAGGCGCCGAGTTTCATTTTGCGGTCGCCGCTCATGATGCGCGCTCCAACGCTGCCGGATGGGTCGGGCGCGACAGTCCGAGAGAGTGGCGCAGCGTTGACCCGCCTTTCGGTTTGCCGGTGAGACCGCGCCGCTGCAATTCCGGAGCAACTTCGGAGAGGAAGAGATCTCCCGTTGCCGATGTCGGCGGCAGGATGGTAAAGCCGTCTATGTGGCCGGTTTCAAACCATTGCTGCAGCAAGTCGGCAATGTCAATCGGCGTGCCGATCAGGTTTGCGCCGGAGAGCGGTTGGGTTGGTCCGTCACCATCGGCCTGCAACGCGTCATGGAGGGCGAGCGCCTCCGCCCGCATCCCGGCAATGAACGGGCTGACGTTTGCCAGTATCCTGGTGTCGGTCCGGCTGCGCTTGCCCGCATCGAGGCTCTTGACGAAATCGGCGGCAGCTTCTTCTGCCAGGCTCGGCGAAGAGGACTGAAGGAAGACGAGTTCGGCGGCATGTGCCGCCAGCGCTCTGCTTTCATCCGTCAGGATCTGTGCCAGAACCGGCTTGCCCTGCGGCGAGCGGTTGACGTTGAGCGGCCCGCGCACCGAGAAATGCTCGCCCTTGTGGTTCAGCACATGCATCTTGTCGGGTTGGAAGAAGCGGCCGTTTTCCTTGTCATAGATGAAAGCGTCATCTTCCCAGCTGTCCCACAGCGCGCCGACGAGATCGATATATTCGCGGTCCCGGCCCTCGTCATCGGAGGTGACCGCAACCCAGCCCGTCCGGCCATGGCTGATCGATTCCAGTGACGCGAAACGGCGGGCCAGATTGTAGGGTTCGTGCTGATGCGTTGCGGCAGCGGCGACAAAGCCGATCCGGCGGACGCGGGTCGCGAGGGCGGCAACCAGGGTCGTCGGTTCGAAAGCTGTTGCGACAGGCGAGAGATCGTCGACTGGACGGGCGCCGAGGCGGTCGGCAAGCAGAACGAAATCGAGGCCTGCCTGCTCCGCCCTGGCGACTTGGGAGAGTAGCGCCTCGAAGCCAAGATTTTCGATATCTGCAGCGCGGCGCCAAGCCGCCGGATGATGGCCGAAGGGAGTCAAGGAAAAGCCGAGATACATCGTGTTTCCTCCTTCATATCGAGAAGATGGCGTCTCGCGTCAGCTGTCCCGTCACGGCACCGCCGCCGTCCACGACAGCGAGCACGTCGCTATTTGCCGCGACCATCAGCGACAGCGCGTCGCGCAGATTGACATTCGCCGCCACCGTGGCAGCCGGCGCCGGCGGCGCTCCAGGAAGGGCGGCATCGGCGACCGAGAACAGGCTGAGCCGCTTGATCGCACGGTCGATACCGACGAAATTCGCGACGAATTCATCAGCCGGATGGGAGAGGATCGCGTCCGGCGTATCATATTGCACGATCTTGCCGGTGCGCATGATGGCGATGCGGTCGCCGAGACGGATCGCCTCGTCGAGATCATGGGTGACCAGAACCACGGTCTTTCTCACACGCTTCAGGATCTGCCTGAATTCGTCCTGCAGCCGCGCCCTGGCGATCGGGTCGATGGCGCCGAAAGGCTCGTCCATCAGCAACACGGCAGGGTCGGCGGCAAGAGCGCGGGCAACCCCGATACGCTGGCGCTGGCCGCCGGAAAGCTGGCGCGGATAGCGCTTGAGCATCTCGCTCGGATCAAGACCGACAAGGTCGAGCAATTCTGCGGTGCGCTTGGCGATCCGCGACTGGTCCCAGCCAAGCAGGTTCGGTACGGCGGCGATATTCTCCGCGATCGTCATGTGCGGGAAAAGGCCGACATTCTGGATCACATAGCCAATGTGGCGGCGAAGCTGCACCGGATCGGCCTTAGTGACATCCTCGTCGTTAACGAGGATGCGGCCCTCGGTCGGCTCGATCAGCCGGTTGATCATCCGCATCGTCGTCGTCTTGCCGCATCCGGACGGGCCGATCAGCGCAACAGTAGAGCCCTCGGGCACCTCGAGCGTCAGCTTGTCGACCGAGGGCGCGGCACCATCGGCATAGCGCTTGGTGACGTTTTCCATCCGGATCATGCGGCGGCTCTTTCTGCAAACAGGATTTTCTCGGCGCGGCCGAGAATGAATTCGGTGGCGAGCGCCAGGATCGCGATCGGCACGGCGCCGACGATGAGCCGTGACATATCCATCATGCCGATGCCGGTGGCGATGAAATCGCCGAGCCCGCCGCCGCCGATGAAGGGAGCAAGCGTCGCCCCGGCAAGAACCTGGACGGCGGCCGTGCGCGTTCCGGCAAACATCGCGGGTGCTGCCAGCGGAATGCGGATCTTGCGCAGCACCTGGCCACGGTCCATGCCCATGCCGATCGCTGCCTCCACAGCGTCGGGATCGACATCGCGCAGGCCGACATAGGCATTGAGCAGGATCGGCGGCAGGGCAAGTACCGTCAGCGCCACGATCGACGGCAGCATGCCGATGCCGAGCAGCGGCATCATGATGGCGAGGATCGCAAGGCTGGGAACGGTTCTAAGGCCATTGATGGTATTGATGACGCCGAAGGCGAACCGGCCGTGATTGACGATCAGGATTGCCAGCGGCAGCGCGACGAGAAGCGCGATCGCCAGCGACACGCCGGACATCAGCAAGTGCTGGCCGAGGGCCCGATAGAACTCGTCCTGATGATCGACTATCCAGAAGAAGGCGGTGCTCAACATCCTGTTATCCTCACTGCCATCGCACCAGGGCCTTTTCGGCCTGGGTGAGGATGAGATCGAAGATCACCGCAAGAAGTGCGGTCAAAATGCCGCCAACGAGGATCTTTTCGGCATATTCCTGATCGATGCCGATCAGGATGATGGTGCCGAGACCGCCGCCATCGATGAAGGCGGCAACCGTCGCGATACCGATCACGGTGACGAGCGCGATGCGCGCTCCGGAGACGATCAGCGGCAGGGCAAGCGGCAGTTCGATACGGAAAAGCCGCTGCCATGGGCCGTAGCCCATGCCGTCGGCGGCATCGAGCACGTCTGCGGGAACACCGCGGATACCGGTGACGATATTGCGCAGCAGGATCAGCAGGCAATAGGAGGAAAGGCCGATCAGCGCCGGCTCCATGCCGAGCCCGACGAAGGGAATGAGCAGCGCAAAGAGCGCCAGGCTCGGAATCACGAAGATGACGTTCGTCACCGTCAGCGCGAAGGCATAGAGCTTCGGACGGCGCGCGCAGATGATCCCGAGCACGAGGGCAATCACGAGTCCGATCAGCACGGAAGAGACCGACAGCACCAGATGTTGCCAGACCGCGAGCGCAATTTCCGGAATATGTTTGGGAGCCCAGTTCAAGCGCGAAAATTCCCGTCGGCATGATCAAGACAATGTGGCGAAGCACGAAGCTTCGCCGCTATTTTCATTCATGGGAAGCAAAACCTATCGCTTCGCAAAAATCAGATGCCTTGCGCTTTCAGGAATTCGGCGGCGACATCCGCCGGTTCTTCCTTGTCGCGGTCGACCTTGGCATTCAGTCCGCGCATGTTCTCGTTGTTGAGCAGCGGGCTGATCTTGTTCAGGACCTCCGCGATCTTCGGGTTCTTCGCAAGCGTATCCTGGCGCACGACCGGCACGAGATAATAGGGTGGAAACAGATGCTTGTCGTCTTCGAGCACGACAAGTTTGTTGTCGGAAATCTGCCAATCGGTCGCAAACCCATAGGAGACGTCGAGATCCTTGCTGGTCAGCGCGCTATAGCGGATGCCGAGCTTGGCGAAGATCTTGAATTCCTTGAATTGGATGCCGTAGACCTGCTTCAGACCGGGCAGACCGTCCTTGCGCTCACCGAAACCGCCTTCGGCGCCGAAGGTGAGATCCTTGGAAGCCGGGCCGAGGTCGCTAAGCGTCTTCAGCTTGTATTTCTCGGCCGTCTCGGGAAGCGTGATGATCGCGTAGCCGTTATTGATTTCAGTCGGCTTCAGCAGCGTCAGCTTCAAGTTCTTCTCGTAATAGTCCTTGACGTCGGAATAGATCTTGTCGGCGGAACCGGAAAGATCGCCCTTGACGACAGCGGCGAGCGCCGTGCCGGTATATTCAGGATAGAGATCGATATCGCCGTTGGTCAACGCGGTATGGGCAACCAGCGTCGCGCCGAGATTGAGGTGACGTTCGACCTCGACACCGGCCTTTTCAAGAGCCTGGGCGTAGATTTCGGCGACGATGAATTGTTCGGTAAAATTCTTGCTGCCGATCTTCACCGCATCGGCTTGGGCAGGGCTGATGGCAAGCGCAGTCAACATTGCACCGGCGAGAACGCCGCCTAAAGACTTAAAAAACATCGCATTCCCCTTATTTTGCGGTCTGAGTTCGTCTGAAGCAGCTTCTAACGGTTTCGATCACAATGAACGCGGGATTGAATACTAATTTTATAGTTTTATTGGAAAAATCTCGCTTCAGTGGACGGCAAGGCCGCATCTGGGTCGCAAAGTCACCAGACAGTCAATAACGACGGCTCCTTCGAGCTCATAATTCTTTCTTTTGCGGCAAAGCGCAAGCGCCGACTAAGCTCAGGCAATGCCGCCCAGGCAGACATATTTGAGTTCGGTATATTCGTCCAAGCCGTGCCGTGACCCCTCGCGGCCAAGGCCCGACATCTTCACGCCGCCGAACGGCGCCTCGGCGGTGGAGACGAGACCGGTGTTGACGCCGACCATTCCATATTCCAGCGCTTCGGCGACGCGGAATACCCGCGACAGATCACGCGCGTAAAAATACGACGCAAGCCCGAACTCGGTGTCGTTTGCCTGCTCGATAACGTCCTGCTCGTCGCGGAAACGGAATAGCGGCGCAACAGGCCCGAAGGTTTCCTCGCGGGCGATCTGCATGCCGGCGGCGACGTCGCGCAGAATCGTCGGTTCGAAGAAACGGCCGCCAAGCGCGTGCCGCTTGCCGCCTGAAACGATCCCGGCACCTTTTGCAACGGCATCGCCGATATGGGCTTCGACCTTGGCAACGGCGTTATCGTCGATGAGTGGGCCAAGAACAACGTCACGGTCGAGGCCGTTGCCGACCTTCAACGCCGAAACGGCTTCGGCGAGTTTGGCGGCAAAGGCCTCGTAGACGCCGTCCTGGACATAGAGCCGATTGGCGCAGACGCAGGTCTGGCCGTTGTTGCGGAATTTGGCGATGATCGCGCCCTCGACCGCTGCGTCGAGATCGGCGTCGTCGAATACGATGAAGGGCGCGTTGCCGCCAAGCTCGAGGCCAAGCTTTTTGATCGTCGGCGCGCATTGGCGGTAAAGCAGCTCACCCGTCCGGGTGGAGCCGGTGAATGTCAGGACCCTGATGTCACGGCTTGCCGTCAGGGTCCCGCCGATTGCGGCAGCGTCACCGGTGACGATGTTGAGAAGGCCAGCCGGCAGGCCGGCGCGCTCTGCGAGAACGGCGATGGCAATGGCGGAGAAGGGCGTCTGTGGGGCCGGCTTGAGAACGACGGCACAGCCGGCGGCAAGCGCCGGTCCGACCTTGCGCGTGATCATCGCATTCGGAAAGTTCCAGGGCGTGATCGCGGCCACCACGCCTGCCGGCTGACGCAGGACGAGGATCCGCTTGTCCGGTTGGTGCCCCGGTATGGTCTCGCCGTTGATGCGTCTTGCCTCTTCGGCAAACCACTCGATGAAGCTCGCACCATAGGTGATCTCTCCCTTGGCCTCAGTGAGCGGTTTTCCCTGCTCCAGCGTCAGGATCATCCCCAGATCGTCGCGGTTTTCGATCATCAGGCGATGCCATGCCTTGAGAACGGCGGCGCGCTCGCCGGCAGTCTTCTTCGCCCAAAGTTTCTGGGCAATGACGGCGGCCCGGATAGCCTCTTCCGTTTCCGCGGCGCCGAGGTCGGGGACAGCACCCAGCGGCTCGCCGGTCGCCGGGTTGCGGATCGTCGTCGCCTGGCGGCCTTCCGCTTCGATCCAGCGATCGGCGATCGGGCATGCCTGACGGAACAGCGAGGGATCATTGAGCTTCATAGGACGACTTTCAACAGAATACGTGGGCAGCACCGGGATCAAAATCCAGATGGACTATATCTCCGCGATTGAGCCCGGCAATAGCCTCATGACCGAATGGCAGGCGAACCGCCAGCGCCTCGCCTGCCGCCGTCTCCGTCGAGACATGGATATTGTTGCCGAGGAAGGTAATGTCGCTGACGGTTGCGGCGAGACACGATCCCGCCGCCTGGGCGCGCGACAGCCGAATGCGTTCCGGCCGCAGCATCAGGGCTGCCCTCGTGCCGGAGGTCCCCTTTCCGTGCACCGGAATACGGTTGAAGACCGTCCCGCCGCCGAGCGAAATCGTCGCCTGTCCATCGGACGACGACAGCAGGTCGCAGGAAATGAAATCGCTGTCGCCGATGAATTCGGCGACGAAGCGGGTCTTGGGATTGGCGTAGAGTTCGGGGCCGGTCCCAATCTGGTCGATGACGCCCTTCGAAAAGACGGCGATCCGGTCGGAGAGCCGGAGCGCCTCCTCCTGGTCGTGGGTGACGTAGAGGATCGTCACTTCCGTTTGCTGGTGAATGCGGCGGATCTCGTGCTGAATTTCCTCGCGCAGCTTCTTGTCGAGCGCCGACAGCGGTTCGTCCATCAGAAGCACCGGCGGATCGTAGGCAAGGGCTCTGGCAAGCGCGACACGCTGCTGCTGGCCGCCGGACATTTGCGCCGGCTTCCGATCCTCGAAGCCTTCGAGCCGGACAAGGCGCAGCATCTCCTTGACCTTGCTGTCGATCTCGGCCTTGGACTTGCGCCTGACCTTCAGCGGAAAGGCGATGTTTTCGCCCACCGTCAGATGCGGAAACAGGGTGTAGCGCTGGAACACCATGCCGATGTTGCGCTGGTGCGACGGCGTGGCGAGCAGGGTCTTGCCCTCGAGGGTAATGTCGCCCTTCGTCGGATTGTCGAAGCCCGCCAGAATGTAGAGCGTCGTGCTCTTGCCGGATCCGGAGGGCCCGAGAAAGGTGAGGAACTCCCCGCGCCGAACGTCGAGAGTGACATCGTGGACGGCGACAACAGGGCCGTATTCCTTGCGTATGCCGCGGATCTGAAGGAATGGTTCGTTCATTGTTTCAGCACCTTACGCGCGACGGCAGCCAGGGCCATCAAGATGATCGTCAAAAGGATGAGAAGGGTCGACGCGGCTGCGACAACAGGCGTCAGGTCTTGCCGTAGTGTCGCCCACACCTTCACCGGCAGCGTCTGAAGGGTCGGGCTGGACATGAAGATCGCCACCACCACCTCATCCCAGGATGTCAGAAACGAGAAGACGGCGGCCGAAAATAGTCCGTGGCTGATTGCGGGAAGCGTGACCCGGATTTTTGCTTCCAGCGGCGAGGCGCCGCAGAGCACCGCCGCGTCCTCGATCGACTTGTCGAAGCCCTCCAGCGCACTCGATATCGACAGGATCGAAAAGGGCAACGCCAGAACGAGGTGCGAAATGACAAAACCCGTCAAGGTACCGCCAAGGCCAATCCTCAAGAAGAAGGCGTAGAGGGCAACCGCGAGAACCACGACCGGAAGGATCATCGGCGTGAGGAACAGCGCTTTCAGCGCATCGCGGAACATGAAGGAACCACGCACCAGTCCGAAGGACGTCACAAGCCCGAGCAGCACCGACAGGATGGTCACGATGACCGCGATCTTGAAGCTCGTCAAAGCCGATTCCAGCCAGCGCGGATCGGCGAAGAGCTCGCTGTACCACTGAAACGTCCAGCCCGGCGGTGGGAAGATCAGCCACTGCGAGGAGCCGAAAGACAGCGCGGCGATGAAGACGATCGGCAGCAGCAGGAAGGCTGCGGTCAGCAGCGTTATGCCGAGAAGGGCGTATTTCCACCAGCCGAGACGGTCGAAATTGAGCAACATATCAACGTCCTCCCGGGTTTTGGTTGCCGAAGAAGCGCAGCTGCACGGCATAAAGCGACAGGGTCACCACCAGCAGAACCAGTGCCGCCGCACCCCCCATTCCCCAGTTGACCAGCGACTGCACGAACTGGGCGATCAGCTCTGCGAGCATCATGTTGGCGGTACCGCCGAGCAGCGACGGCGTGACGAAATAGCCAAGCGACATGACGAAGACCATCAGGGCGCCGGCCGCCATGCCGGGCATCGCCAAGGGCAGGAGAACCCGCGTCAGGCACTGCCAGCGATTGGCGCCGCAAAGGGCGGCCGCCTGCAGGGTCGAGGGGTCGATCTTCTTGATCACGCCGTAGAGCGGCAGGATGATGAAAGGCAGCATGATATAGGTCATGCCGATCGTCACGCCGGTCAGATTGTTGACGAGCGCCAGCGGCTGGTCGATCAAACCCATTTCCATCAGCATCTTGTTGATGAGCCCCGTCCGCTGCAGCAGCACCATCCAGGCATAGGTGCGGGCCAGCAGGTTGGTCCACATCGACAAGAGCAGGATCGCAAAGATCACCGAGGTCAGCCGTCCGGGCATGATCGCCAGCGCCCAGGCGACGGGAAATCCGATCGCGAGCGAAATGACGGTGACGAGACCCGAGACGATAAACGTATTGGCGAAAATCTTCAGATAGGTCGAAGACCCAATCAGCTGCGCATAGTTTCCCAGACCCGGCACGGGTTCCAGCACGCTTCGCAGCAGCAGTATCGCCACCGGCACGACGAAAAAGACGCCGACGAAGGCGAAAGCCGGAACGACCCCACTAAACCCTGTTGGCCTGCGGACCTTTGGCAACGGCGTAATTACGCCGGAGGTATCGCTATACGTCGACATGACAGTCCTTCCCACCCGTCAATCCGCGGGCGCCGAAGTGCAACCGATTGGCACTGGCGCTACGGGGGCACGGCGACCTTCGCCGTGCCCGTTCATCTCCAGTTTCAGTCTATTTCGCCTGCCAAGCGTACCACTTCTCGCCGATGGCATCGCGGTTATCAGCCCAGTAATTCATATCGGCATTGACCTGGCTTGCGGTCTGCTGGTCCGGCAGGGTCTTGGCCGTTTCCGGGTCCATCAGCTTGGCCGATTCGACGTTGATCGGCGCATATCCGGTGGCTTTTGCAAGGGCGGCCTGCGGCTCGGCCGAGGTCGCCAGCGCAATGAACTTCATCGCAGCTTCGACATTCTGCGAGCCCTTCGGCACGACGAGCGCGTCGGCAGCGGTGATGTTCTGTTCCCAGGAGGTTTCTACCTTGATGCCGGTCGCAGCAAGCGCTGTCATGCGGCCGTTCCAGACGCTGCCGAATGGCGCTTCGGCAGATGCCAAGAGCTGCTGCGACTGTGCACCGCCCGACCACCAGATGATATCCGATTTGATCGTATCGAGCTTCTTGAAGGCGCGGTCGAGATCAAGCGGATAAAGCTTGTCGGCAGCCACGCCGTCGGCAAGCAGCGCCGCTTCGATCACGCCGGGAGCCGACCACTTGTAGAAGGTGCGCTTGCCGGGAAACTTGGCCGTGTCGAACAGGTCCGCCCATGTCTTCGGGCAGGCTTTGACGGCATCGGCATTGCAGCCAATGACGAAGGAATAATAGAAGCTGCCGACCGAATAGTCGGTGACGAAGCGCGGATCGAGCTTGGATTTGTCGATGACGGAGAAGTCGAGCTTCTCGAGCTGGCCAGTCTTGCCGGCCTGGGCGGCATAATCGCCTTCGACGTCGACGACGTCCCAGGTGACCTCGCCAGCCTCGACCATCGCCTTGAGCTTGCCGTAATCGGTCGGGCCGTCCTGCACGACGGTGACTCCGGTCTTCTCGGTGAACGGGCTCGCCCATGCCGCCTTTTGCGCGTCCTGGGTCGTCCCGCCCCAGCTCGAGAAGACCATGTTGTCGGCTTTGGCCGGCGCGGAGACCGCGACGAATGCGGCAACCGCCGCGACAGCAAATGTTGTTTTCATGTTCCCTTATCCTTGTTTTGGTTGTCCTACGGTATGCCTTATGCCGTCAGTGTGCCTCGCTCCTGGGAGAGAAACTTGCTGGCTTCATAATCTTGTTTTCCGCCACCTCGATGAGGTCACGAATCTTGGGCAGGAAGGCCTGCCACCGGGGATCGGCCAGAAGCCGCTGGCGTCTCGCCTCCCGGTCGTCCAGGCTCGTAAATGCCCAGATGTGGACGATCTCGTTGATCGTGCCGATCTCCGAGAAGAAGTAACCGACCAGCGTGCCGAGATGGCTCTTCTGGATCTCGATCCCCTCTTCCTCGACCACCTTGAGATATTGCGGGATCGTGCCGTTCTTCAGCCGGTAGGTGCGGATTTCGTAAAACATCGGCGTCACCTCATCACGAAGGGATCGGGGATCGGATCGTCCGAGGTCCTGAGCCAGATCGTCTTGGTGCGGGTGTAGTCGAGCGCCGCGGCCATGCCGCCTTCCCTGCCGTGGCCCGACAGACCGAAGCCGCCGAAGGGTGCGATCGGCGATACGGCGCGATAGGTGTTGACCCAGACGATGCCGGCGCGGATGCCCTTCATCAACCGATGTGCCCGGGTGAGGTTCTGGGTAAAGATGCCGGAGGCCAGGCCGTAGCGGGTGTCATTGGCAAGGCTCAGCGCCTCGGCCTCGGTCTCGAACGACACGACGGAGAGGACCGGCCCGAAGAATTCCTCGATCAGCGAGGGCGAGGCAACATCGTCGCAGTCGAGGATCGTCGGCCGGAAATAATACCCTTCGCCATCGATCTTGCTTCCCCCGGTAATAAGACGAGCGCCGCTTTCGATCGACCTCTCGACGAGGGCGCCGATATTATCCTGCTGGCGCTTGGTGGCGAGGGGCCCGACCTCGGTTGCCATATCGAGCGGCGCGCCGATCCGGATCGCTTCCGCCTTCGCACGCAGCAGCGCGACAAATTTGTCCTTGACGCTACGTTCGACGATCAGCCGAGATCCGGCAACGCAGCTCTGTCCCGTCGCTGCGAATATGCCCGCAACCTGGGCATTGGCGGCACTTTCGAGATCGGCGTCGGCAAAGACGATGAAGGGCGACTTGCCGCCAAGTTCAAGCGAGGTGGATGCGAGGTTTTCGGCCGAGTTGCGAACGACGTGCCGGGCAGTTTCCGGGCCGCCGGTAAAGGCGACATGTGCGACCTTCGGATGACGGCCAAGCGCCGCACCACAGGAGGCTCCGAAACCGGTAATGATGTTGACGACACCGGCGGGAAAACCTGCCTCGTGGACGAGACGGGCAAATTCGAGAAGCGGCGCCGGCCCGTCTTCCGAGGCCTTGACCACCATCGTGCAGCCGGCCGCAAGCGCCGGTCCGATCTTGACCGCCGACAGGAAAAGCTGGCTGTTCCACGGCACGACCATCGCCACGACGCCGATCGGCTCGCGGCGAAGCCAGACATCCATGTCCGGCTTGTCGATCGGCAGGTAGGCGCCTTCGATCTTGTCGGCGATACCGGCATAATAACGATAATAGTCGGCGACATAGGCAATCTGTGCGGACGTCTCGCGGATGATCTTGCCGGTGTCGCGCGTCTCCAGCTCCGCCAGAATCGGGGCGTTGGCGGCAACCAGATCGGCCAGCTTGTAAAGCAACTTGCCGCGTTGCGTGGCCGTCATTTTCGCCCACGCGCCTTCGTAAAGCGCCCTGTCGGCAGCGTTTACAGCCCGATCGACGTCCCGTTCGCGCGCCTCGGGCATATCAGCCCAGACCGCGCCGGAGGCGGGATCGATGCTCGGATAGGACGCCTCGCCATCCGAGAATTCGCCGTCGATATAGTGCTGGAAACGCCGCATGGTCTTACTCCTGAAATGCCGGCATGACCTCGGTGATGAAGCGTTCGAGCGACGCCTTCTTGCGCTCGAAACTCATGCCGGTGTCGATCCAGAAGGAATATTCGTCATAGCCGAGGGCTTCATAGGCCTTGAGCCTGCTGATCACGGTGTCAGCGTCTCCAACGACATTGTTGGTGCGCATGACCTGGTCCGACAGCATCGCGTTTGCTCTGACCTGTTCGTCCGGAATCCGCTCGATCAGGCCTTGGGTCACCGGCTTCTCATTTTTGAACCAGGCGAAAAAGTAGTTGTAGTAAACACTCAGCTCATGGGCGGCCTGGGCGACGTCTTCTTCCGAGGAGCCGACATAGGTGTGGCGCAGCAGCATGATCTTTGGCCGCTCGATATCAGGGTTCTTGGCGCAGGCATCGTTGAAACGCTCCATCAGCGACTGAACCTCGTCATCGCCCTGCCAGAGCGGCGTGACCTGGACGTTGCAGCCATTGGCGACCGCAAATTCGTGCGAGTTCGGATCGCGCGCGGCAACCCATATCGGTGGGTTCGGCTGCTGCAGCGGTTTCGGCGCCGAGGTGGTCGCGGGGAACTTGAAGAATTCTCCTTCATGGGCATAGTCACCGGCCCATATACCCTTGACGGCCGGGATGAGCTCGCGCATGCGCTGGCCGGCACCCCAGGCGTCGAGACCGGGCAGCAGGCGTTCGTATTCGAAGGAATAAGCCCCGCGCGCAATGCCGATGTCGAGCCTCCCGTCGCAGATGATGTCGGCCATAGCCGCTTCGCCGGCAAGCTTGATCGGATGCCAGAAGGGGGCAATCACCGTTCCCGTCCCAAGTCTTGCCCGCGATGTGCGGCGCGCGAGATCGGCAATGGTTACGAACGGGTTGGGCGCAATGGTGAAATCCATGCCATGGTGCTCGCCCGTCCAGATCGCATGCATGCCGCCCTTGTCGGCGATCTCGCAGAGCGCGACGAATTCCTCATAAAGGCTCTTGTGGCTCTGGCTGGCGTCGAGCCGTTCCATATGGACGAAGAGGGAGAACTTCATGCTTTTGCGCCCTTGGCTGGAATGGGATGAATGGTGCCGCCGGTCTCGTCACCGAAATAGACGCCAAAATTGCCGATCGAGCTTTCCATCGCGAAGCGGTTGACGATATCGGCAGTCGAACTGGTCTTGAAGTTTGCCGCAACCAAGGCGTCAGGTTTTACGAACCTGCCGCCGGCCGGCTCGCCGTCTCCGGCAACGGCGTGGTAGACAATGTGCTGCTTGCCGTCGCTCTTGCCCTCATAGACCGAATAGAGAAAGCCGATGCTGACCTTCAGCCCGGTGAGCGACTCCAGATATGTTTGCAGCGCCTCGGTCGGGTTGCCGTTATGGGCGTCGACGCTTGGCAGGGAGAGCACATCCTCGCCGAGCAGCAGAACTTCGCCGCGGCGCTCGACGACGGCCGCAAGTTCGATATTGCCTTCGCTTGCCGCCGAAACAGCCTTGCCGGCCAGCGTCGGCGTGAAATAGCCGCCACGCGCATAGCCAAGACCGTTGCGGCCGCTATTGTCGAAAGCTTGGATGCGCCCCATCAGAATGACGTGGTCGCCAGCCTCGATGACCTCTTCCATGGCGCATTCGAACCAGGCCGCCACGCTCGAGAAGATCGGGCAGCCGGCCGATCCCTTGGCCCATTCGACCGCCGCAAATCTGTCCTCGACGGGCCGCGCAAAGGTGTTCGACACGTCTTTCTGGGTTTCCGAAAGCACGTTGATCGCAAAATGCTGCGCGCCGGTCATGATGGCGAAATTTCGCGATGTCTTGGCAAGGCAGACGAGAAGCAAGGGTGGATTGAGCGACACCGATGTGAAGGAGTTCGCGGTGAAACCGATCGGATTTCCATCCCCGTCGCAGGCGGTGACCACCGTCACGCCGGTCGGAAAAGCGCCGAATGCATCGCGCAATGCCCTTGGGTCGACAGTCTGCATTGTCATCGTTCATCCTCCCCGAACGACAGCCACTCAGCGAGCAGCGAATTGACGATATCAGGCGCGGTCAGGTTCACCATATGACGATGACCCTCCACGATACGGACCACCCCCCGTGGGGCGAGTTCTGCCATTTGCGTCGCCATCAAGGGCGTCGAGTTCGGGTCATCGGACCCCGTCAGGAACAGCGCCGGACCTTGAACCTCTTTCCAGCGATCGGCATAGGTCTCGTCTCCTCCGGCGAAGGCGGCGTAAGCAACAGCATACCCCTGGGGATCGACGAGGTTGAGCCATTTCCGCGTCAATTCACGGGCAACGACGCTGTCCGGATCGTCGCCGAACCAGCGAGCCAGCGGGCCTTCCTTGTCGACGCCGGTCACCGGAATGGCCGCGGCCCGCGCGAGTACGGCAGCCTTGGCTTCCGGATCGCGCCTGTAGACGCCGTTGAGGTAAGCGACCCGCCTGATCCGTTCACCGAAGGTCGCCGCCGCCCCTCCCGATACCAGCGCTCCCATGGAGTGGCCGGCAACATTCGCAGTCTCAATCGCCATCTCGTCGAGAAAGCGCCCGAACCAGGCGACGAACTCTTCTAGGCGGCTGCCCGCCGGCAGCTTTGCGCTCCCGCCATGTCCCGGCATGTCGACGGCGATGACGCGATGGCCGGCCGACAGAAATGCGAGCTGCGGCGTCCAGGCCTCAAGCCGCATGCCGACGCCATGGATCAAAACCAGCGGCTCGCCGCTGCCGGCCTCGTGATAAGCCGTTCCGCTTGCCGTCTTCTTTCGGGGCAAGTCACCGGCGGCGCTCTTTGCTGCAGCGGTGCCTGTGGTCGATCCGGCTGTCAGCATCTCAGAGCGCTCCCTCAAACGCCCGCAGGATTGGCGACGTCCTGCCCCAGATCCTTCAGATCCTGGTAGCGGTCGCCGATGCGGTGATGAGGACGCCCGCCGACCGATGCGCCGAGAGCCACGACGATTTCGTCGGCGGCAGGCGCGTCGGGGATCGACGTCTGGATTGTGAGATAGTGCGAACGGCGACCTTCATCATTTTTGTCCATCAGCGGGATCATGATCGGCGCATTGGCAGGACCACGCGTATTGCAGAAGGCGAGATAGGACTTGGCGCCGACGGCATGGCGATAAAAATTGCCGAAGCGCAACGTGTGGATCAGCGCGGAGGCGTGTTCGATCTCACCGTCCAGGCCGACGACGGCGGCCTTTCCGTAGGCCTCGACAGCCTCGCCGGAACCGACGGCATCGATGATCATCTTGGTCAGCAACTCGCCGAGAACCGGAGCGCCCGCATGGATTTCCGGCTTGAGGTCATCGACAAAGCCGCGGCCACCCCAGGGGTTCTTCACGACAGCGAAGGCGGTGAACAGCTTCAGCGGCACGGCCGCAGTCTTGCCGCCTTCGATCAGCGTCGTTTCGATCTGCAGTCCCGTCTTGCGAATTTGAATGGCCATGGAACACCTCATCTCAATTTCGTATTATGGTATACCATAATATATGAGTGTCAAGTTGAGTTCTGCAGCGCCGCAAATTGAGGCCCGATCTCGCAAATCTTCAGGTTCGGCCCGCTTCAGAACGCCCGGAAGCGCTTGCATTCAGCTTTTTGTCAGGCGGCCGGCGTCGTGGCCGCTACGCGCAGCAACTTTATAGTCAGCATAGCAAAACTACCCCAGTCCACGTGATACCGCCTTATATATTATTGATTATGGCATACCATCACCTCGAGCAAAGTTGAGTGTCAAGCGTGGAGTTGCGAATTTCCTCGTTCCGCGGAGCGTGATGGCGAATCCGGGATAGGCATCGACAGCTGTCGATGCGACAGCGCCTTGCCGGCTGTTTCCTGCGGCCGCAGCGGTCCCGGCCTCATGGATCACTTTGAGCGTTACGCTCTTGCGACAGATTAATGCGGCAGCTCCCTCGCCGACCGCGTCCAATAGAGAAGCGGCTCCCGCCCTATTCGGCAGGCGTCTGGGCGGACAGCACCGCTTCGGCAATTGCGCCCGCCGCCGCGACATGATCCATCGCCGCCCGCTGAGCCCCCTCGCCGTCGCCACGGCGGATGGCGTCGACGATCTTCGACATCTGCAATGGCCCTTCGATGCCGCGCCCTTCCGTCTTGATCGTCATCGAGCGCAGGTGGTTGATGCGCACAGTGAGGAGATTGACGACGCCCCAGGCAACATGTCTGTCGACCATGGTGAACAGCGTTTGATAGAAGGAAGAGGTATTGGCAAGCACACCCGCCATATCGCTGTCGCGATAACTGTTGCGGATTGCCGTCAAAGATTCCTCCAGTGCTGCGACGATCTCGGGGCTGCCGCGTTCCGCACACAGCCGCGCCGCCATGCCTTCGAGCGCACCACGAATCTCATAGATCTGTTTGGCTTCGTCTCTATCCAGCAGAGCGACGATCGGTCCCTTGTTCGGCAGATTGGCGACAAGCCCTTCCGATTCCAGATGCCTTAGAACCTCGCGCACGACCGTTCGGCTGACACCGAGCTGGGCGCAGAGGTCACGCTCGACAAGCCGGTCTCCAGGACGGAAGTATCCGTTGACGATCGCCTCCCGGACCTTGTCGAGCGCCAGTTCCCGCAATGTCTTCGCAGGACGCTCTACCCTGATTGCTGCTTCCTTCAGAGCACCGCTCATGCTGTACCTCAGTGTTGGATTGACTTCGCAGGCTCAACTTCCGCTGCGGCATCCGATTCAGGAATCGTATTATGGCCTACCAAATACTGTAGCTGTCGGCGGCCAGCAATTCAAGCAGTACCGTGCCGAGCCGGAGATTGTCAGACTAGGCGTCGCGAATTGCCCCGCCGACGATCTCTTCGGCCACGGCCTTTGCCTGCAGCCGAATATCTGGGACGGCGGTGATCTCCCAGAATTGTCCTGCCGTCAAGGCGCCGACGGCAAACAGCCGGGCGGGTGATATCCGCGACGGGGCGGTTACCTCGGAAGCCGCATCTACCTGGATCCCGAGGCCGAGAGGATCGGGGGCAATCAGCTGAAACCGGCTCATTTCCTTCAAAAGCGGCGAATGGTTGATCCCGGCGCGCTCCATTCCCGTGCAGTTGACCAGCCAGTCCGCCCTGATCTCGGCGATCTCGCGCTTCGCCCTGACCCTGTAGCCGGCAACGAGCCTGTCCTCCGAGCCCCCGAGCGATTTCAGGAAGCCGGCGTGAAAGCGAACGGTTCCGTCCGAGACCAGCTTCTCGAATCCGGCGAACACGTCGGGCGCGACCCGGTGACGGTGAATGTTCCACCAGGGAAGTGCATGCCGCAGGAAACGTGCCCGCTCCTCGCTCGAAAGCCGTTGCCAGAGCGCCTGTGTGACCGGCCGCAGTCCGTCCATCACCGCCCGCCAATCGGCGATCGCCCTGCTCTTTGCCCGCAAGGTCTTCAATATGCCGCTGATCGTATCCGGAAGGGTCTGAACATCGATCGGCATGGCCGCCGGCGGCTTCTCCGCATGTCCGAGCGGCGCCAAGCCGCGCCGCGAAAGCACGTCGATCCTGCCTTTATGGCCATGAGCGCGAAGTGCCAGAACCTGGTCGATCATCGTCAGGCCGGAGCCCAGGATGCAGACCGCATCGGACGGTGCGACGCGCCTCAGCCACGAGAGCCGCCACGGGTTCTCGATGATCCGCGATCGCAGGGATGACGGGACGCCGGCCGGAACGACAGGAAGGTTCGCGTTTCCGACGCCAAGGCACAGCACCACATGCTTCCCGGCAATCTCGTCGCCGTTGCCGAGATGGAAGGCGAGCGTACTCGTGTAACGCTCCACGCATCCCGCCGCCTTGGCCTTGATGAAATCGACCCGGCAACGGCCGTCCCGCTTCCGAAGCAGCCGGGCAAGCGTATCCCTGACGTAAAGACCGTAATCGCTGCGCGAGGCGAAATCGCCTGCCTGCAGTTGGCGTCCATGGCTTTTCAGCCAGTCGACAAAATCGTCCGGATGATGGGGCAGCAGGCTCATGCGGCCTGCGGGAACGTTGAGGCGATGGAGATAGAGCTCGGTGCGATATGCCGTGCCGCGCCCGAAACCGGGATCGTCGCCAACGATGGCAACCGTCGCCGAAGCGGGAAGCTGCTCGATGAGATTGCAGGTCACAGCTATCGCTGAAAAACCGGAACCGACCACGATCACATCATATATCAACGCATTCTCCCTGAAGCTCACAACGGATCGAGACATTCCGTCATTCAAGCCCCGACATCGCTCGGATCGCCCAAGCGGCAGAATCACGAAAACAATTGTCTCTATAGCCTATAAATATAGTTTGTTATTTCTCCCGCTAGCCCCTTTTCAACCATTAGGCTTTTGAGGGTGAGATCAAGGGCCATGTGGCCCTGAACTAAGGGGCTCAAGATGAAATTCAGAAATTTGGTCGCCGCGATTGCTGTCAGCATCGGCACTCTGGCAACGGCTGTTGTCGCTGAAGCAGCGGATAAGAAAGTCGTCGTCGGCTATCAAACCGATGCCTTGCCGTCTTCCGTGGCAATCGCCAACGGCGAATTCGCCAAGGGCACGGGATACGACATCGACTTCCGCAGGTTCAATTCCGGCGCCGAGATCTTTGCGGCGATTGCCTCCGGCGACGTCCAGGTCGGCTATGTTGGCTCCAGCCCGTTTGCGGCCGCGGTTTCGCGCGGGCTCGAGGTCAAGGCCTTCTACCTCGCCTCCATCTCCGGCATCGACGAGGCCCTCGTCATCCGCAACGGGTCCGGTATCGAAAGCCTGAATGATCTGAAGGGCAAGAAGCTCGCCGCCGCGCCTGTTTCCACCGACCATTATCAGCTGCTGGCGCTGATCAAGTCGCTCGGCCTGACCGAGAAAGACGTGCAGGTCTTCGCAATCCCTCAGCCCGAGATCGTCGCGAGCTATAATCGCGGCGATATCGATGGCGGTTTCGTCTGGGATCCGGCTCTGACCGCACTCAAGAAGAACGGAAAGGTTCTGGTGACCTCCAAAGACGTAGCCGACAAGGGTGCGCCGACCTTCTCCGCCTGGGTTGCGACCTCGAAGTTTGCCGCCGACAACCCGGCATTCCTGAAGGGCTTCGCCTCGGTCATCAACAAATACTACGCGTCCTTCGCATCGGACAAAGGCGCCTGGGGTCCCGACAGCGACAACGCCAAGTCCCTCGCCAAGCTTCTCGGCGGAACGCCCGAACAGCAGGCCTCGGCCCTGAAGAACCTGACGCTGCTGACCCCCGAGATCCAGGCATCGGACGCCTGGCTCGGCGGCGGCGAAAAGTCTGGTGCCGGCAAGATCCTCAAGGACACCGCATCGTTCCTGAAGGGACAGGGCAAGGTGTCCGATGTGCTGGAAAATTACGGCGCCTTCGTCACCGCAGACGCGCTCTCCGGCGTCAGCAACTAGATCCTCCCTAACGCCGGCGCGATCGTCGCGCCGGCGTCGAACTTGCGAGCAACACCATGCTTAAAGTCGACCACGCCAGCGTTTTCTTTGCAGCCCGCGACGGGCGGACCGTTCACGCGCTCGATCGCGTTTCCTTCGATATCCCCGAAAGGGGCTTCGTCGTCGCGCTCGGAGCCTCGGGATGCGGCAAATCAACCCTTCTTAACGCGATCGCCGGCTTCCTTCCGCTTTCCGAAGGCCGGATCACGCTCGATGGCCGCGCGGTCGAACGGCCGGGCGCCGATCGTGGTGTCATCTTTCAGAAAGACTCGCTGCTGCCTTGGAAATCCGTGGTCGACAATGTTGCCCTCGGTTTGAAATTCGCCGGCGTCAACCGGAAGGAGCGCCAAGCCCGCGCCCTTGAACTGCTCCGGCTCGTCGGCCTCGACGAATTCGCCCGTGCTTTTCCCTATGAGCTGTCGGGCGGCATGCGCCAGCGGGTCGGCATCGCCCGAGCGCTCGCCACAAATCCCGACATCCTGCTGATGGACGAGCCTTTCGGCGCGCTTGACAGCCTGACCCGCGAGCAGATGCAGGAACTGCTGGTTTCCATCTGGGACAAGACGGCGAAGAAAGTCTTCTTCATCACCCATTCGATCGAAGAGGCCTTGTTTCTGGGCACGCAGGTTCTGGTCATGTCGCCGCGGCCAGGGCGCGTCGTTGCGCGCTTCGATCTCGATTTCATCCGCCGCTTCGCCGAAACCGGCGATGCCCGATCGATCAAGGCGTCGCCGCAATTTGCCGAGCTGCGCGAGGAGATTCGCACCATTCTCCACAGCAGCGAAGACTTGAGGAGTGCGGCATGAGCGATATCGTCGAGGCCCCGCCGATTGCAGCGCACAGAGCGGAACGCCAGGTCAAGCTGGTGAAAATGGCAAGCTTCGGCGCCGGCGAGAGGTCGACGGTGGCAATCAGCGTTGCCACTGCCCTTGCGATACTGTTGCTATGGTGGTTTGTTTCCGCCCTCGGCGTCGTTCCACACCTGTTTCTACCGCGTCCGGACGAGGTGCTGACGCAGGTCGGGGCCATCTATCGTGACGGTTATGCCGGAGCGTCGCTATCCGAGCATATTTTTGCGAGCTTGTTCCGCATCGTCGTCGCAGCCCTCATCGCCGTCTCAGCCGGCATTCCGCTCGGATTGCTCATGGGCCTTAATCGCTGGGCGAAAGGGGTGCTCGACGCGCCGATCGAGTTCTACTGGCCCCTTCCGCCCCTCTCCTATCTACCGCTGATGATCATCTGGCTCGGCATCGGCGAAACGTCGAAGATTACGCTGCTGGTGCTGGCGATGTTCGCGCCGATCTGCCTTTCTGCCCAGGCGGGCGTTCGTTCGCTGCCGATCGAGCGCGTCAATGCCGCCCGTTCGCTGGGCGCGAGCCGGCTGCGGCTGTTCATCGATATCGTCTTGCCGTCCGCCCTGCCCGAGATTCTCACCGGTATCCGGATTGCGCTTGGCGTCGGCTGGGGCACGCTGGTCGCGGCCGAATTGATCGCTTCCACGCGCGGGATCGGTTTCATGATCATGTCGGCGTCGCAGTTCCTAGCAACCGACGTCGTCTTCGTGGGCATCGGCATCATCGCGATCTGCGCCTTCGCCTTCTCGGCCGCCATCCGTTTTCTGGAGGCGTTCCTCGTGCCCTGGAAAGGCAAGCTCTGACCGCGGATGCGGCTTAACGGCTTTCCATCACCCCGTTCAGGCCATGTATGGCCAGGAGCTCGTCTGCGACGAGCTCCTGAAGCCGCCACAAATTGCGATCTCGAATGCCATGTTCTTCCAGATGCTTCACCGTCAGATAGAGATATTCGGCGCAGGAGCCCATGTGCCCACATGCCCTCGCAAGCACGCGCGCCACCGTCTCCAACGGCAGTTTGCGAGATACGCGCTCTCCCCTCGGGCCGGCCCAAAAGACCAGAGCACGCACGCACCCGTTTGCGGTCTCAACAGGAATCCAGCGAACCGTCGCCGCATCTTCGATCGTGCCGACCTCACGGCGGATCAACCGCCGAATCTGGCCAAGGCGATCGTCGTCGGCAAGCCTGAAGAGAATGCCGTTGCAACGTCCGCCTCGGTCAAGAGCCATCATGAGGCCGGGCTGGATCCGCGTTCCCCGCCAGCGGGTCATCTTCAGGCAGAAGGACCGGTGCCACCCTCTTGCTGCGCCCCGCTGCGAACCGACGGCATCGAAGTCCGGCTTCCATATCAATGATCCATAGGCGAAAACCCAAAGCGGCGCGCCGTCGGATTCATCGAGGAGCCGCCTGGCCAATATCTCCAGCTCCGTCTCGGTAAGTGGTGTCCGGTGCGGCTCGGGGCCGGGGTCGAGCTCCGGGCGAAGGCTGAGCGAGACCAGTTCGTCCGTGAGAGCCATCCTTGTTGCGCCGAACATCCGAACCCCGCTTCGCCGGATCGTCACCTGCTTATGCTCCGTGATATCAGTCACGTTTCAGTACACCGTCAATCTGGCCGCATCGGCCTAGCGCCGTTGCAGGCTGCGGAGCAGCATCGCGGCTTCCCTGACGATCGCCGAAAATGTCGTATCGTCGGCCTCCGCGATCCTGCCGGTCATGTCACGGATGATCGTCGTCAAATGGATGATCGAATGGCGATGCTGCTCAGCTTCCGATCCAATTTCGGCGTCGGCCATGGCGAGCAGCGTCTGCACCAGCCGCTCCATGGTTTGCCGGCGCCTGCTCTTCGGGTCGGCATTCGGATCTTCGCTGAGGCGCAGGAGATCGTCGATAATGTCGGACATTCCGCTTCCATTCACATCGCGTAAGCCGGCTGGGTGGAAACGATACGCCTTCCATCGCCCGCGCGTGTCTTCAAGGCCTCCAGCAGTCGATAGCCAGTACGCCAGCGGCCAAAACCACTGGCGACATTGATGTGCCCGGCAAGGCCGATATTCCTGGTCTCGGCCTTCCACAGGCGGCCAAACAGGGTCAACCGATCGACCGTCATGTAAGCGTCGTTCATGCTGCCGACGACAATGCTCGGAAATGGCAGAGACGCCGTCGGCATGCCACCGAACGAGATATGCCCGGGATGCAGGTTTTCGGTGGCAAGCAGATCGCATGGAGCGACGAGCAAAGCGCCTTTCACGCGACGGGCAGCGCTTCGCCCTGCCAGCCGGGCGGCAAGCAGGCATCCGAGACTATGGGCAACCAGATAGGCCTCCCCGGCCTCTTCCAGCGCGCCTTCCAGCCGCCGCAGCCAATTGTCGAGGTCCGGATGATCCCAGTCGTCCTGGGCAACGCAACGACTGCCCGGCTGATCCTGCAGCCAGTGCTGTTGCCAGTGCCCCTCCCCCGAGCCGAAAAGTCCGGGGAGAATAAGGACGTCGCTCATCGGATCAACCCGATCACCAGGGCGAACAAGAAGGCGAATGAACTGGTGATCGTGCAGATCCCGGCCGCGTGCGCGAACTGCGACATGATGCTGCCAGCCGGCCTTTTCCCACCACCCCGACGAAGCTCGGTCCCGACGACAACTGCCATCACACCCGCCTCCTCAATACCAAAGTCCGGGCGTCGCGCCCCAATAATGCAGCTCGTATTCGCGCGCGAACCGGTCCCGCTCTTCATCCCGGGAGAAGCCGTTCCCCCGCGAGAATAAACCGTTCTCCCCAGAGAACGATGCGTTTACGGGTTCCCGCCCCGTCGGCTCGAAGAGGCGGCCGATCGCGCGTTTCAGCCAGAAGTGGAAATCAAGCTTCATGCGAACCTCCTGTCAGGTACCGATAGGATCTAAGGAATCATGGAAATCCGCGAATGACGTCGCGCATTGGCAAGAAGATCGCGAAGCGATGCCGTCGGTCCGTAGAGCATCAACAGGCGGTTCTCTTCCCGCTTGGCGAGGCGATATCGTCGAGCGAATTCAAAGACGCTCCACAATTGCTCGCTTGACCCCGGCCGTTCCGCATCGTCCATCGCAGCCTCCTGAGATCGAACCATCGTGATGATCCTTATTCGGCCGCGGCTATCGCCGGTCTTGCTTCAGGAAAGAAAGCTGCCAATTCGCCGATCACGTCGCTGATGCGGTTCGAAAGCGCATCGGATGCGACGGCGTAGTCGGCAAAATCGCGATCGGACGCATAAACGGCCGTCGGCAGCGTATGAGCCATGAAAAAACCGAACAGTGGCCGAAGCTGATGCTCGACCATCAGTGCATGCCGGTCGCCGCCGCCCGTTGCCGTGATGATGATCGGTTTGCCCCGAAGCTCGTGCGGGTCGATCAGATCGATCAGGTGTTTAAACAGACCGGGATAGGAGCCTTTGTAAGTCGGCGAGCCGATGATCAAGGCGTCGGCTTTGACGATCTCGTCGACGACACGTTTGGCCTTCTCGTCGAGATCCTTGCGCCACAAGGCGCTGCCCAGCGACGGACCAAGATCGTTGAGATCATAAGTCTTGCTGGCAAAGCCGTATCGGAGGCTGGCGCGGTCGGCCACATGCCGGACGAGCGCCAGTGTCTTTGATGGACGGTTGAAGCTGCCGGCGATGCCGACGAGTTTGAAACCTGACATGGTTTTTCCTCTCTGTGGTTGCCTCAACTATTGTCTATAAAAACTCTAGATTAAAGGAACGTGCGTTTCTCCTGGCTCGCTCCGTTGAAAAAACATTCGCTTCCGCTTGCTTGATCGAGAGCCTAAGGCTTATCGCCGCCAAGATGCCGCTCGAGAAAGGGCAGGTTGTCCTGTCCCCAGTAGTTCTCGCCATCATAGACATAGGTGGGAAAGCCGAAGACGCCGCTGTCGCGCGCATGCAGGCGATCTGCCGACCACTTGCGCTGGACATCGTCATCAGCCTGTCGCCGGAGAAGCGCTGCGCCATCGAAACCGGCCGATGTAACGATCGCTTCGCGCACTTCGGGCTTGCCGATATCCCTCGCCTCACTCCAGAAGGCATGTTGCAGGGCCCGAGCAACGCCGATCCAATCCTGTCCGTCGAGATAGGCCGCTATCACGAAGAGGGATGCCGGCGTCGGATCGCTGAGTTCCGGCCGATGTTCGAGCCGCAATTCCTTACCGCGCACGCGTGCCCAGCGTTTGAGATCTCGTGTCCAGTAAGCACGCCGGATCTCCGGACGGTTGCGCGAGAAGATACCGCCATTTTCCTCGACCACCGTCGTCAGATAGGGCGTGATGACGATGTCGTTCTTCGCTGCAAGTTCGGTGAAGGCGTCGAAGCCGATGTAGGACCAAGGCGATCCGATCGAAAAGAAATATTCTACCGATTTGGTCACTGTCCGATGTCCCTCGTGAATGATTTATGTGGATGTGGTTGTCGGCGCAGCAGCCTAGGAAGCGGCCCGAATGTCGGATTGTGCATTCCATCCGAGTTCCGGTGCGATTGTTGTCACGAAGTCATGGAGGATCTGGCGATATTCCTCGTGCTCGAATTCGTAAGGAAGCTCCAGCCTCAGTTCGCTGACCGAAGGCAGGATCGGATCGGCAAAAAGCTGCTCCAATATCTCGTCCGACATGCCGACGACATCGCCCGCGAACAAGGTGCGCCGCTCGCCCTGCGGCGAAAGCGTCCGCCCATGACGGCCCTCGGCATAGTCGCGGTAACGGCGGCGCGTTGCCTTGTCGGCGCTGTCAAAAGGCACGATGACGCGGCCGAGCGCAACGCGGCGCCCAGTTCCGGCGGCGCGAAAGGTTTCGATCAACCTGGATTGGGCGACAAAGAAATCGTCCGTCCCCTCCCCCGTTATCACATTGCCGGTCAACAGGTTGAAATCGTTTCTACCGGCCCAAGCGGCCGAGCGCTGCGAGCCGCCGCCATACCAGATCCGGTCGATCAAGCCCTTGGCATAGGGTTGCAGGCGCGGCCGCTGTGGGCCGAAAGGCGTCTTGATGAAAGTCTGCTCATCACCGAGATAGGTGCCGCGCAGATTGTCGGCAAAGCGCAGCACGCGATCATGCGAGAAATCGTAACCCGTCCAGTCGCCATCGAAGACGAGCGGAGCAATCAGCTCGGCATGCAGCGGCCGGCCGGCGCTAACGCCGATATTCAGCCGCCCGCGGGAGAGAACATCGACGGTCGCCAGGTCTTCAGCCAGCCGGAGGGCTTTCATAACCGATCGGAATGACCGCCGTTCCGAGCTCGATCCGGCTGGTTCGCTGTGTGGCTGCCGCCAGAAAGGCGCTGGCGGAAGAGATCCCCGGCTCAAGGTGGCGCTGGCGGACCCAGGCACTGTCGAAGCCCAGTTCCTCGCCATGTTTCAGCTGCTGAAGCGTCTGCTCCAATCCCGACAACGGATCCTTGGCGGGATAGTTGCCGGGGGTGAGGAAGCCAATATGGCTGACGGATATGTTGCGGCCGCTCATCTGGTTTTGTCCGGCGATCAATACTTCGGCAGGCCGGGCGGATTGGTCTCGGATGCCGGCAAGGCTTCCTCGGAGAGATGCCAGTGGTCGAGGATTCTGGCATAAGCGCCGTCCTTGATCAGGCCGTTGGTGGCAATAGTCAGCGCATCGGCGAGCCCGCTTCCCTTGCGGGTGGTAATCGCAACGTCGGAACGATCAGGCCAGCCGGCGCTGAGCGTGCCGACGCGCTTGATATTCTTGTCGCGCGCAGCGATGAAGACCAGCTGCGCATGCGGCTGGACGATGACATCCGCCCTGCCCGACTGCAGCGCGAGAAGGCTGGTCGCCTCGTCGTCGTAATATTGCAACTCGATCGGCTTCAGGCCGGCGGCGACATCTTCGTCGCTCCACTTCACCAGGATGCGCTCCTGATTGGTGCCGGCGCCGACGACGATCCTGAGGCCGGCGGCATCCCTGGGTTCCTTGATTGAGGTGACCGGGCTGTCCGATTTCACGAAGAAGCCATGCAGGCCCTGACGGTAGGTGGAGAAATCGAACTTCTCTTTGCGCTGTTCGGTGACTCCGACATTGGAGATGACGGCATCATACTTGCCCGAGGCAAGGCCGAGCGGCCAGTCGATCCAGGCGACGGGCACGATCTCCAGCGTCAGGCCGAGGCTGTCGGCGATGGCATAGGCATAGTCTGGATCTGCGCCGACCACGGTCTTGGCGTCGGTGGCATAGGTCGCAAGCGGAGGACCGCCCGGACTGACGGCGATGGTGAATTTACCTGGCGTGACGAACTTGAATTCCCCAGGGATCGCCGCGATCGCCGCATCGTTCCTGGCAGCATGAAGCCGGCCCGGCTGCTGCGGGCTGAGGTCAAAATCTTCGGCCGCCTGAGTAGCGCCAAAGGAAAGGCCGGACGCCATGGCGGCAATCAGCAGGGTCCGGAATGCCGGAAAGGCGAGCATCGTCTTCAATCTCCAAATTGTCAGGCTGCGGGACGGCCGGCAGCAATGCTGCCGGCCCGATGGCAATGATCAGGAACCACTCTTCGGCAAGCCGGGCGGATTGGTCTGAGCCTTGTCGATCGCTTCCGGACCGAGATTCCATGTATCGAGAATTTTCTTGTAAGCGCCGCTGGCGATCAAGTCGTTGACAACGTCGGTCAAGGGCGCCGCCAGGCCGCTGCCTTTGCGCGTGGTAACCGCAATCTCGGCGGTGATCGGCCAACCGCCGCTGACGGTGCCGACGAGCTTGGTCTTGCCATTGATACCCGCCGAATAGGCCTGCGTCGCGTTGACGCTGAAAACGGCGTCGGCTCTGCCGGACTGCACGGCAAAATCCTTGACCGCGTCGTCATCGTAATACTGCACCTCGATCGGTTTGAGGCCGGCCGCGACGTTTTCCCGGTCCCACTCCAGCAGGATCTTTTCCTGGTTAGTGCCCGCATCGGTGATGACCTTCAGACCGGCGATATCCTTCGGCTGTTTGAGCGCCGTGATCGGGCTGTCGGCTTTGACGTAGAAGCCGAGCTCATCCTTCCGATAAGTCGAGAAATCGAATTTCTCCTTGCGTTCCTCCGTCACGGTCACGTTCGAGATCACCGCGTCGAACTTGCCCGAAGTCAGCCCCAGCGGCCAATCGGCCCAGGCAACGGAAACCAGATTGAGCTTCAGGCCCAGGCTGTCGGCAATGGCCTGTGCCAGATCGACGTCGTAACCGATGACCGTCTTGGAATCGGAGGCATAATCATGCAGCGGCAGATTGCCGCTCGAACTGATGCCGACGGTGAAGACGCCGTTTTCGACGAACTTGAAGTCCTTGACCTCAGCAACGCGCTTCTCGTTCTCTTCCACCCGCAGCCGGTTCGGCTGCTCGGGGCTGAGATCGAATTTCTGCTGTGCCTGCGCGGAACCGAAGCCGATCGCGGCAATGGTGACGGCTCCTGCTATCAGAAGCCTTGCCCTATCTGTAAATGTCATTTCCCCTTCTCCATTTCATCTTCTGGTTGTGGTCTTGGTCGTTCGGCCGGCGCAGCCCGTCGCGGCCCGGCATTTCACCAGCGCTATCAGGCGCTAGAGAACCTTGGCGAGGAATTCCCGCGTGCGGGGATGGTCCGCTTGGGTGAAGATTCGCGCCGGCGGACCGGCCTCCAGAATACGGCCGCTGTCCATGAAGACGACGGTATCGGCGACTTCGCGAGCAAAACCGATTTCATGGGTGACGATGACGAGCGTCGTGCCGGTGCGGGCCAGTTCCTTGATGACATCGAGCACCTCACCGACGAGTTCCGGATCGAGTGCGGAGGTCGGCTCGTCGAAGAGCAGCACCTTGGGGCGGAGCGCCAGTGCGCGGGCGATCGCCACACGCTGCTGCTGACCGCCGGAGAGCTGGCGCGGATAGGCATTGATCTTGTCGCTGAGCCCGATGCGAGCCAGCAGCTCCTGCGCCAGTTGCACGGCATCCTCGCGGCCGAGGCCGCGAACCTGTATGGGTGCCTCGATGAGGTTTTCGAGCACGGTCAGATGCGGGAAGAGATTGAAGCTCTGGAAGACCATGCCGATATCGGCGCGGCGTTGGAGGATCTCCTTTTCCTTGAGCTCGTAGAGCGTGTCGCCCTTCCTGCTGTAACCGACGAAATCGCCGTCGACGGAGATGAAGCCCTCATCGACTCGCTCCAGATGATTGATGGCGCGCAGAAGTGTCGACTTGCCGGAGCCGGAGGGGCCAAGGATGGCGGTTACGCTGCCGGCAGGCAGGCTGAGCTCGATCTTATCGAGCACCTTCAGAGAGCCGAAACTCTTCGAGATGTTTTGGATGCGCACCGCGCCGCCTGCGGCCCGCAGGACCGCTGCATCCCGGAAGCCGACCTTACGCACGCCGTCTGTCGCCATATCGAGCACAGGAAGCGGACGGCGGAAGCGCTCGAAAAATGCCTGAAAGGGCAGCGGTGTCGGATTGCGCACGGCGCCCTTGGAGAAATAGCGCTCGATATAGCGCTGGGCAACCGACAACACCGTCATGATGATCAGATACCAAACGGTCGCAACCATCAGCAGCGGAATGACTTCGAGATTGCGGCGATAGATCACCTGCACCGTATAGAAGAGCTCCGGCAGCGCCAGCACGTAGACCATCGATGTGCTCTTCGCCAATCCGATGAGTTCGTTGAAGCCGGTCGGCAGGATCGAGCGCATGGCCTGCGGCAGCACGATGCGGAAAGCCTGGCGGCGGCGCGGCAAGCCGAGTGCGGCGGCGGCTTCCAGCTGTCCATGATCCACCGAAAGAATACCGCCGCGGACGATCTCGGCGAAGAACGCCGACTGGTTGAGCGTGAGGCCGAGGAAGGCCGCGGCAAAGGGCGTCAGCAGCTGCACCGTCGGATAGTCGATGAAGACCGTATCGGTGAAGGGAATGCCGATCTTGATCGTTTCGTAGAGATAGCCGAGATTATTCAATATCAGCAGCAGCACGATGACCGGGATCGAGCGCAACAGCCAAATATAGCCCCAGGAAAGACCGGAAAGCAGCGGCGACCTGGAGACGCGCGCAAGCGCCAGAGCCGTTCCCAGAATGGAACCGGATATGGCGGCAAGCACGGTCAAGAGCAACGTCCTGCCGAGGCCGACGAGCACCGGCTCGGCAAAGAACCATTCGGCAAAGACACCCCAACCCCAGCGCGGATTGGTGAAGGTCGAATAGAGCACGGCGATGATAACGAGCGCGGCGAAGATCGTGCCCGCCAGACGGCCGGGATGGCGGGCCGGCACGATGCGGTAACGGGAAAGATCCTGCTTTTCGGCCGTCCTGCTGCCGGGCTCGATGCCCGAAAGTTCGGTCGTCAGTGCCATTGTGCTTCCCTTTAATGATTGTCGGTCTTTCCGTTTTCAGTAATTGGCGCCGGCCACCCGCAAATGCGGCTCGGCGGCCTCGTCTTCGCGAGCCGGCTGAGCGAGATGGGTGATATCTTTCTCGAAGGGCAGGCTCTTGTAGATCTCGGGATCTGCTGTTGTGTCGAAGAGAGCGGTGTAGCCATAGTTCAGGTAGAGCCCGACCGCCTCGGGCTGACGAAACCCGGTCGTGAGGTAAATGCGGGCATAGCCTTGGCGGGCGGCCTGAGTTTCCAGTTCCACCAGTACCTTGCGGGCAAGGCCCTGACGGCGCAGGTCGGAGCGTGTCCAGATGCGTTTGAACTCGGCCGTGCGCTCGTCATAATGCTTGAAGGCGCCGCCGCCGATGGTTTCGCCATTGCGGATCAGCAGCAGAAAATTGCCGTAAGGCGGCGTAAAAGCTTCGGGCGGATAGCGGGTCAGCTCGGCTGCTGCGCCTTCGGCGTTGAAATAGGTGCCGTAGCGGCTGTCATATTCGTGGATCAACTCATCGATCAGCGGCTTGGCGCGCGGATCGAGAGCGCTCGTGTAAAGAAACATATCGCTCATATCGTTCATCACCCGTTGTCATCAGTGAGAAAGGTTTCGGCGAGCCGCACCCAGTAACGGGCGGCGGGCGCGATGATCGCGTCGTTGAAATCGTAATGGGCGCTGTGGAGAGGCGCGCTGTCGCCATTGCCGACGAAAAGGTAGCTGCCGGGATTGGCCTGAAGCATGAAGGCGAAATCCTCGCTCGCGGTTCTCGGCCGGAAATCCTTCTCGACCGCCGCGAGCCCGAGTGCGTCATAGGCGACATCACGGGCAAATGCCGTTTCTTTGGCGTGATTGACCAGCGCCGGGAAACCGAGGCGGTAATTCACATCCGCCTCGGCGCCGAAGCTCTCGGCCTGGGCGCGGGCAAGGGCAGGAATACGCTCCTGCAGCAGCTGGCGAACCGTCTCGCTGAAGGCCCGCATGGTGAGCTTCATCTCCACGCTTTCGGGGATGACGTTCGAAGCCGAGCCGGCATGGATCGAGCCGACGGTCGCGACCGCCATGTCCTGCGGATCGACATTGCGCGAGACGACGCTTTGCAGGGCAGTGATGAAGGAGGCGGAGGCCAGCACCGGATCGACGGCGCGGTGCGGCTCGGCGCCATGACCACCCTTGCCGACGATCTTGATGACTGCCTGATCGACCGAAGCCATGGCCGGGCCGGTGACGAAACCGAATTGCCCCGTCGGCACACCCGGCCAGTTGTGCAGCCCGAAGATTGCGTCGACGGGAAAACGTTCGAACAGACCTTCCGCGATCATCTTGCGGGCGCCCGCGCCGATTTCCTCGGCGGGCTGGAAGATCAGCCGGAGCGTGCCGCTGAAATTGCCGCTTTCCGAGAGATAACGGGCGGCCGCCAGCAGGATCGACGTATGTCCGTCATGGCCGCAGGCATGCATGACGCCGGGATTGCTGCTGGCATAGGCAAGTCCGGTCGCCTCCTCGATCGGCAGCGCATCCATATCGGCACGGATACCGATCCGCTTCTTGCCTTCGCCGCGCTTGAGGCTGGCGACGATGCCGGTGCCGGCAATACCCGTCGCCACCTCGTAGCCCCAGGAGGAAAGGCGGGATGCCACGAGTTTGCTAGTCCTGAGTTCCTGAAATGCAAGCTCGGGATATTGGTGCAGGTCGTGGCGAAGCGCGATGATCTCGTCGAGATAGGCGGCGATGCCCTTTTCGACCGGATCGTTGCTGCGCGGATTTCGAGCGATGATGTCCATGACCGTTCCTCAACGCCTCAAGCGCCGACAGCCTTTCCGTGCTCGACCTGGTCAACGCCAACCGCATACCGGCTTTCACGGAAGGGCAGCCCCAGGTGATCGCGCAGCG
The DNA here is from genome assembly GCF_000271845.1 of Rhizobium leguminosarum bv. trifolii WSM2297. The sequence continues at coordinate 123,374 of NZ_JH719394.1, forward strand.
TCGCGCCCTTCAGGACGGGATCGAAATAGCCGCGCTCCGTGAGGATTGGCAGGACGTATGTGGCGAAGTCGTCAAAGCCTTCAGCGATGACGGGAAAACCGAGGATAAAACCGTCGGCAGCACCATGGTCCACCCAGCGGATGATCTCATTGGCAATATGCTCCGCCGTACCGATGAAGGCCGCGCGGGGCGTCGCAACATCGAGCGCGATCTCGCGCAGCGTCAGGCCCTTTTCGCGCGCCGTCCGCTTGATGCGGTCGGTGGTCGCCCGGAAGCTGTTCTTGCCGATATCGCCGAGATCCGGGAAAGCCTCATCAAGCGGATAGGCGCTAAAGTCGTGGTGATCGAAGAAGCGGCCGAGATAGGCGAGCGCCTCCTCGATGGTGACGAGATTGCGGATCGCCTGGTACTTGGCTTCCGCCTCGTCAGCCGTCGCACCGACGATCGGCCCGATACCGGGATAGATGCCCACTTCCGCCGCCGGCCGGCCATGCGCAATCACGCTGTCCTTCAGCTGCCGATAGAAGGCCTGTGCCTCCTCGAACGGGCCGCCATTGGTGAAGACGGCATCGGCATGTTTGCCGGCAAGCCTGATGCCGGAATCCGAAGCGCCCGCCTGGAAGACGACCGGCTGGCCCTGCTTTGAACGGCTGATGTTGAGCGGCCCCTCGACACGGAAGAAACGGCCCTTGTGGTTGAGGCGATGCATCTTCGTCTTGTCGGCATAGACGCCGGTTTCGCGATTGCGGACGAAAGCGTCGTCATCCCAGGAATCCCACAGGCCCTTGATCGCATCTATATAGTCCTCGGCGATCTCGTAGCGCAGTTCGTGTTCGGGATGTTCGCGGCTGTAATTGCGCCCCGAACCTTCGAGCGGCGAGGTCACCGCATTCCACCCTGCCCGGCCGCCGCTGATGAGATCGATCGACGCGAACTGGCGGGCGATGGTGAAGGGATCGCTGTAGGAGGTCGAGACCGTGCCGACGAGGCCGATTTTCGACGTCGAGGCGGCGAGCGCCGAGAGGATGGCGATCGGCTCGAACCGGTTGAGGAAATGCGGGATCGACTGCTCGTTGATATAGAGCCCGTCGGCGACGAAGGCGAAAGCGATTCCGGCCGCCTCCGCCTTGCGCGCCGTCTTGACGAAGAAGTCGAAATTGACACTGGCATCCGCCGGTCCGCTCGGATGCTTCCAGGCGTTCATATGACCGCCGGGACCCTGCAGCATGATGCCAAATGTGACGTGTTTCTGAGCCATGGGATCGATCTCCTTGAAAATGGTCAGGCGACGAGGGAAAGCCGCTCCTCGGCGAGCAGCTCGATGGAGGCCAGGCGCTCGGCGACCGAAAGCGCCGGCGTGTCGAGCACGAACTCCTTGACGCCGTAGCGGCGGTGAAGCTCGTCCAATTCCTTGCGGATCTGCTTTGCCGTGCCGTGCAGCACGCTCGGCACTTTCTCTTCGGTGCGGTAATCGCTGACGCCGGCCTGGCGGGCGAATTCGGCCGCCTGCTCCTCGCTGCCGACATTGACGGTCTGGTCATTCGGCAGGAACACCTTGACGATGCGCAGCTGGCCGACGCGCTCGCGGGCATAGTCCTCGCTTTCGGCGGCAAAGGCCGCGAGCGCCAGGATCGGCCGTTTGCCGCCGGATGCCCGCTCATAGGCCTCGAAGGTCCGGCGCAGATTGTCCGGATCGCCGTTCAGGTGACCGGCAAAAACGAGCTCCCAGCCCTTCTTCGCAGCAAGTTCGGCGCTTTCGACGCTGGCGCCGAGCAGAAAACGCTCAGGAGCCGTCGGCGGGAAAGGGGTCGCCTGCGCACCGTCGTAATTCGGATCGGCAGCGAGATAGATGTTGAGATCGGAAAGCTGGTCGGCAAAATCCGGCTTCCTGGACGGATCGACGGCAAGCTGCAAAGCGCGCGTCGAAAGCGGAAACCCGCCCGGCGCCTTGCCGACGCCGAGATCGACGCGGCCGGGCGCCAGCGATGCCAGAAGATTGAAGGTCTCGGCAACCTTGTAGGCGCTGTAATGCTGCAGCATGACGCCGCCGGAGCCGATCCGGATCTTGGAGGTCCTGGCAAGAAGGTAGGCGATCAGCGCCTCCGGCGCAGAGCTCGCCAGGTTAGACATGTTATGGTGTTCGGCCACCCAGAAACGGTGATAACGGAGTTCCTCGGCTCGGGCGGCAATCTTGACCGTCGCCCGCAACGCATCGGCGGCGGTGAAACCCTGTTCGATCGGGCTTTTGTCGAGAAGGCTGAGGAGATAGGTCATGACATCACGATCCGATCGCTGGTTGCAAATCTTAATCTATAAAATCAGTAGACAACCTTCGTTATAAGAAATGCCATTCTCTTTCGCAGAGGCTGCGTGAAAAAAAACGCCGCGCGTGAACTGGAAAGTTGGACGTCCCGAACATCGGGACCGACGTTGAAAGTTGTCTTTTAATCGACCATTTAATGATCTATATTCTGGTCGAAAGGAGGAGCCGCATGAAGCTGTCAGAACAGGTCAAGCCAATCAGCTATCTCAAGGCGCATGCGCCCGAGATCATCCGGACGCTGAAAGATAACCCGCAGCCAGTGGTCATTACGCTGCACGGAGAAGCGAAAGCCATTCTTCAGGATGTCGGACAATATGAAGAAACGCAGGAGACCCTGGCGCTCCTAAAAGTACTGGCGCTGACCAACCGGCAGGTCGAGGAGGGCAAACTGCGCCCTGTTGCTGAATCCTTCGCGCGCATCCGTAAACGTCTGGCCGATGGCCAATCCTGATGGCATATCGTGTTCTTTTCGCCGAGGACACGGAACGCGACATCGAGGATCTCTATCGCTTCATCGCCGGCCGCAACGGCGCCGAGACCGCGGAACGCGTTCTAACTGAAATCGAAAGCGCCTGCGCCGATCTCGAAGAATTCCCAGCCCGCGGAAATATTCCGAAGGAACTGGCGACTATCGGAATCTCAGAATATCGCGAACTCCACCACAAGCCATGGCGCATGATCTATCGCATCCTGGGTACCGACGTCATCGTCTACTGCGTCGTAGACGGACGTCGCGATATGCAGACCTTTCTGGAGCGAAGGCTGATCCGCTGAAGACTATCCGACTTTCCGGCCCACCGCCGCATTGGCCCGCAGAAGCGACATGAGCATCGGGCCGATCGCGAATTCTCCCTTTTCGCTTCGCCGCGTCAGGTCGCGGAGGTAACCACCGGCCGAATTGATATGACCGCCGCGCTCCAGGATACATGCCATCACCGTCGCGGCATTTTCCGGTCCCATCGCATTTGCGGCCTCCTCGTAGGCTGACGGACTGACGCCCAGCATCGATCGAACCGTCACGGCAGCGGTCATCAGCTCGCGCCAGTTGCGAATTTCGCCATTTGGCCCGTAGGCCAGGATTTCAGGGCAGGCCTGCAGAACCAAGCCGAGCGGGAAGGATTTCAGCCCGCCGGCATCATCGCGCGCCCTCGGCCGTCGACCTTGCCCCTCCTGCCTGCTCGGGGGGGCAGTCTCATCCCTCCCCTCTTCCAGCGTCACGGCCCCTCGCTCATTGTCTTGCTCCGGCTTTGCGCCCTGCTTCGTTTCGAAGCTTGGTTCAGATTCAGAAATGGATTCGGGGTTTGAATTCTGTATGTGACGCTCGATATAATTGGCATTGCCGCGCTCTTTTGTCGATTTAATCCGATTTTCCAACCGGTTAAGGATGTCTGTACGCAGAGCGGTCAGCTCGTCCAGCAATTGTTCTAGCTGCGCTGTCGTCGGCGACCGCGGCAGGCCGTCGATCAGATCCCGAAACTCAAGGTAAAGCCCTTGCCAATCCCCCGGGACGTCTTCTTCGACGGCCGCTTCGATGAGCTTTGCGATATCGCGGCGGCAAAGGGTAATGCGTTCGCGCAGGCGCTGGACATGCAGCCGCTCGGCTATCACCTCGGCCGCCAGCTGCTCGATCTCCTCGGCACGGGCAAGCAGTGGCGCCAGCGAAAAGCCGAAGGCGTCGTTGACCTCCCCTGCCCTGTCCCTGCGGACATAACGCTTGCCGTTGGGGCTATCCTTGCGCAGCAGAAGCCCCGCCTCAACGAGTGCGGCAAGATGGCGCCGCACGGTCTGTTCGGCCATGCCATGCGTCCTCAGCGAAAGCTGGACATTCGACGGGAACACGATCAACCCGTTTTCCTGGGCCAGCTCGTTCTTTGGATAAAAGCTCAACAGCGCGTTGAGCACAGCTAGCGCCCGATCGCTGATGTTGAGCAATGGCTTTGCTTCACACAGCGCACGAAACAGCTTCCATTTGTCGACCGACTGATTAGGCTTGATCTCTCCAGCCATGACCTGGCTTGCAAGCATGCCAAGCGTCATCGCCCGCCGCCCGAAGGGCGTCGTTATACTTCCGGTTTCCATCTCTTCCACCTCGACGAGGCAAAAGAAATCCGCCCGCCTAAACGGCGCCAAAAACTCTTGACAGCGATTCTCGGAAGTGCGATTCTCGGAGGTGTTCAAGACTACGAGGAAAGCTTCCGTGACGGTGACGTTCGGGGGCTTTTTTCTTTTGCGCGTTATCTCCCATCCGAATTGTCAGCTGACAATCGGTCTAATTGCCTCATTTTCCCTCATTTTCCTCTTCGAACTCCGCGGCGAGGCCGACCAACCGCTGAGCTAGGAAATCCGAAAACGCCGCCGATTTGACGGTGATACGAAAGGTTTTGCCGGAGCGGGTCACCGAAGCAAGCGTGCCGCCGTTCTCCGTCCGAAGCGTCTGCTCGGCCCGCTGCGGCGCGCTCTTCTCCTCAAGCGCCTTCCAGATGAGATCGAAGCGGCTATTGCTCTCCAACGCGTGGAAAGCTGCGGCGCCGATTGCGGCCTGCGCCTTCTTCTGTCCGCCGGCCTCCCTGAATTTCTCGGCAAAGGCCAACCAGCGCGGGCGCCCGACCTTGGGCGCCGGTCCGATGGCGAGAATGATCTCCGGATCGATCGTCTGCGCCACCTGAAGAAGCCTGGACGTTTCCGGCTTGTCCGTCGCCAGCGCCTGGGCAATCATGTCACGGCTGAAGCCATGTTCGTCCATGCGCCGCGCAAACAGAGCCCGTTCGATAAAGCTCAAATCGACGCGCGGGCCGTTCTCCTGACCTTGCGCGAGGATCAGCTCTTCGTCGGTGAGCTTGCGCACCACGGCCTTGATCGGAGCGCCGATTTCCGCCGCCGCGCGCAGGCGCCTATGGCCATAGGCGGCCTGGTAGTGCCCGGCCTTGACAGGATCCGGCCGCACCAGGATCGGAACCTGCTGTCCACTTTCCTGGATCGATCGCTTCAACCGTTCAAATTCAGGGTCCTTGTCGACGGGAATGCGGTCGCGGATAAAGGACATTTCGACGGTTGCCGGATCGATCTCCAGCACCTTGTCGCCCGAGGCCAGCGATTCGCGCAGCGCCTTGGCGGCTGCGGCTTCTTCACCCAGCCGCCCAAGTGACAGGTTCATCGCCTTGACAGCGCCCGAGGGCCGATGCGGTGGTTGTGCGCTCGGCACTTCCGGCCGTGTTGGCTCGACGGCACCGACCATGCTCTTCAGGATATCGCGACCTTTTGGGCTCATGTCCTGCTCCATGCACTGCGAATGAGTTGCTCGACCTCGGCATTGACGTTGTCGACGGACTCGACGCCGCGGTCATAGGTCTGGCGATGCATCGTCTCGCGTCCGGCCTCGTAGATCGTCTGCTTGGACAGGCCGGCATCCGAAACCGCAGTCGACTTGACCATCATCGAGGTCAGCACACGCTCGCCGAACAGGCTGCGCAGGAACGCGACGATCTGCGCCTGCGGACCATCATTGGCCTCATAGCGGGTGACCAGATAGCGCATCCAGTCATAGTCGAGATTGCCGCCGGCCTCCTTGACCACGGATAGAAGGTCGGAGGTCATCGTCAGGAACTGATTCATCGACGCAACGTCGAGCATCTGCGGATGAACGGTAATCAGCACCGAGGTAGCTGCGCAGAGCGCAGACAGCGTCAGGAAGCCGAGGGTAGGCGGGCAATCGATGATGACGACATCGTAGCTCCCTTCCAGCGAATGCAGCGCATTGCCGACCCGCATGAAGAACATGTCCTTGTCGTCGCGGTTGGTGTCGGCCAGCGCCTTTGGCGTATCGTGTTCGAACTCGTGCAGTTCGAGATTGCCGGGGATGAGATCGAGCCCGGGGAAATAGGTCTGGCGGACAATATCGCCGACGTCGCGGCGCGTCTCATCATATTTGATGGCACCGTAGAGCGTCTCATTTTCACCGACGTCGAATTCGGGCTGATATCCGAGCATCGCAGACATCGACGCCTGCGGATCGAGGTCAACGGCGAGCACACGATAGCCGCGAAGCGCCAGGAACTGCGCCAGGTGGATTGACGTAGTCGTTTTGCCGGAGCCGCCCTTGAAATTGGTGACGGCGATCACCTGGAGATGGTCGCCCGCCCGGCGCATCGGCAGATACGACGGTTTGGTGCGCCCGAGATGCTGGCGCATCGCATGGATTTCCTCGAGCGAGAACACCCGGCGCCCGGAGGCCGTCTTTCCGGGATTGATGCTTTCTACCTGGGCGGCGAGGTGGCGAACATAGCTGTCGGTGACGCCGAGCAGCTTGGCAGCCTCGGTGCTGCTGAACCGACGTAGCGATTTGCGGGCATCGGGCGAAAACAACCGCTCGAACAGTACCTGCAGCTGGCTGCTGAGCATGGTCGAGTCCTGCGCAATCGTCTCATCGATCGAGACTTGACTCGCTCTCTTGGCTTTCTCAACAATCGCGGCCTTGGTCGGCATTCACGCAAATCCTGATAAATCGGGTAATTTTGCGCAAATGATCGTGAGTCTGGCAATGACGTCAAGCGGTTTCTTGGTTAGCGAATGGATAACAAACCGGATTCGACGAAAAAATCATGTGCAATTCCGGAATCTTAGCGCAATTGTCAGCTGACAACAGCCGCTTTCTCGCATCCGCCGAAGCCAGGCCTTCGAAAAATACCGGGACATCCTCGATGCGACTCAGCTTGGCCCCGACTCACCGGAGACCGATTTCCGCCGCTGGGCGCGGACCGGATTGAGCAATCGTCTCTCTCATTTATAGGCGAACGAATGATACAGGTTTTCGGCTTCCGACCCGCGGACGGGTCCGTTGCCGGAAGACTTGACGTTTGCATCCTGGGTTTCAGGATCGCGGCGTGACGGGGCAAGGCCGAGCATTTGTTCGAGACGACCGGCATTGAGCGGCGCGCTTATTCCCTTGAAGTTCATAATCCATCTTTCGTCTGCGCATGGCTTGTTTAACGTTGCAGAGATAAGCGCAATTTGAACCCGCCGAGAACAACCCGTCGGGGTTATCACCATCTTTTCCGACGCGAAGAAGGAAAGGGGAGGGGAGGGCCCTCCATCGCTCTACTGGCGCCACGCATGTGGCATCCAAAGGCTACGCCGGGTCTGGGATCAGACTTCCCACATGTTGCCAGTTGAGCGCGAGGCGACATCCCGAGGCGTCATGATCCCATCAACTGCAAGATCACAGTGGCGCATGCTAGGCGAATCAGGCCTCGGTAGATATGTTGGCTGCGTTGTCTGATTGCGGTTGCCGCCTGCCGTTCGACTTGATCTCATGCTCAACCCGGCAATCTTCCTAACGGAACTTATGGGTGAGTTCGCTTCCGCCTACGGAATTCGCTCTTATTTACCTGATATTTACCATAAATGCTCCGCAGTGCAGACCGAGGGCGGAGCATGAGTGGGGAGTAGAGCTTATTGCGGCTTCGTTGCCTCGCGATTGGTAAAATGCGCGTTGCCCAATCCTGTACCGATCGTCAACACGGCCCATCGCGACACGTCGGTCATAAAAGGGATCTGCGACAATCCCTGCACGACGGCGTCGTTGTGCATCATCACGAATGTGCTGTCGTCGCCGATCTCAGGAATGGCCTTCATCAGCGCGACGGGAAGGTTGAAGCTGTCGCTCTCCCAGTTTCCTCCCGGCAGGTTCTGCCCGCCGCGTTCAATGGAGCCATCGGCTTTGATGATACCGGGGCAGGCGATCCCGATGATGGGCGCGGGTTTGAGGTTGGCCTTTTCGGCCTTGCCGATCAATTCGTGCAACATCGCGGCCAACCTCTCGATGGTTGCGGTGCGGCTCGGCTCGTCGTCGGCATGACGCCAGATAGTTGATTCCCACACGCTCGCATCCGCAAAGTTCGGCACGTCGCCCTTTCCGAATTTAACGACGCCGGCGCGAACGTTAGTGCCGCCGATATCGACGGCTAGGATCGCCTCGTGGCCTTTGAACATCCAGCGTGGCATCAGGTGGACCGAGCCGATCAGTCCGGCCTCATCAGGGTGGTGAACGATCGGCACGATCTCGACGTCGATGCCGGCCGCCTTGAGAATAACCATGGTCCTGGCGATCGTCAGCTCGCCAAAGCGGCTATGCCGGAAGCCACCGCCAACGACGATACGTTCCGTCTTCCCCCAGCGCTTGTCCTTCATGAACTTTCCAATCACGTCGGCAAAGTCCTGAGCGAAGTCCTCCACCGCCCCCATGACCAATGCCGCTGCCTCCATATCGTCGCCCTTCAGAAAGGCATCGATCTTTTTCTTGGAAAGCTTCGCCGTCGCGGTATTGCCGAGCGGGTCGTCTCCGACTTTGCGGATGCGTTTCCTCCAATCGTCGAGTTTCATTTGAAAAGTCTTCTTGTTGGCGTTGTCGCCAACGAAACCATCCTTGTCACGCAGTTCATTGTTGTAATCGTCGATCGTCACCAATGGCAGGTTCAACGCGCCATGCGCCAACGGGGCATTGACCTCTTCACGGGGCTCGGAACTGCTTTTGGCCATCAAGGTACCTTCTACGGCGCGAGGGCTCGAACGGGCGGCGAGATACAACGCAGACTAACCCCGGATGTTCCGGCGTCTAAAAGGTCACCTTGCCCTCGTCGGTCGGTGACCTAGCTTCAATGATTGCAGAGTTTGGAGAATGCCGTGCAGGAAGACGCCGCTACCCAGGAAATGCTTTCACTCGTTTTGGAAGAGCCGGAGCGCTGGGCAATGTTTCTCGACATCGACGGAACGTTGCTCAACCTTGCGCCCACGCCGGATGCGATCGAGGTCCCGGAGGCTCTTCCCGAACAACTTCATCGTTTGTCGAACAAGCTCGGCGGCGCCTTGGCGCTGGTTACAGGACGGTCGCTTGCCTATGCAGACGCGTTGTTCAAACCCTTTGCATTTCCGACGGCAGGTCTTCACGGCGCGGAAATCAGGAGTGCTGCCGGAATGCACACAGTCGAGGCAACACCGGAGTTTCAGGCGCTCAAGCATGCGCTGACAGCGGAAGCCGAGCACTATCCCGGCGTCCTCATCGAGGACAAGGGTGCGGCCGTTGCCGCGCATTATCGGCTCGCGCCCGACTATGAAAAGGTGCTCGAAGAGCGGATGCATCATTATGCGGAGCTCGCCGGGCCGAATTGGGCATTGCAGCTCGGCAAGAGAGTCTTTGAGCTGCGCCCGGCACGGTCGAGCAAAGGCGATGCGCTTGAGCGGTTTTTCCAGGCCGACCCTTTCAAGAACCGCAGCCCGATCACTATCGGCGATGATCTGACCGACGAGTCGATGTTTGCAATCGCCAATGCACGCGGCGGCGTTTCAGTGCGTGTCGGCGCCATCGGCGCCCCAAGCTGCGCCACAAGCCGGCTGTCCTCGGCTGCGCTGGTCAGGAACGTCATTGCCGCCCTGGCCGCCTAAGATACGTGATTACCTAATATCGGCTGCACGTTGCTGCCGTCTTTACGCAGGATGCGTGGCGCCAATCGTCAAAAAAGTATCAGTTTTGACCGGGAATCGTGGTGGCGGGCGCGAGGCGAGCCCACTACACTCCCCTTAACAATAAAGCCAAAACGGGAATTTGGCACGCGGGCTTGGAACCCGCCCTCGGAGGAGGACACTATGGAACCTGACTTGGAAGTCATTCAGATCAGGCCGGGCGAATCCTTCGCAACGAAGGCGCATGGCTATCCCTATCATACGGTTCGCTGGCACTTTCATCCGGAATACGAACTGCATCTCGTCGTGGCAACAACCGGGCGCTATTTTGTCGGCGACTTCATCGGCGAGTTCGAGCCGGGCAATCTTGTGCTTGCCGGCCCCAATCTTCCCCATAACTGGATTAGCGATGTCCCGAAAGGATCGAGCATTCCGCTTCGATGCCAGCTCATCCAGTTCAGCGAGAATTTCATCAGCGACACGATGAAGGTGCTGGCAGAACTCGGCCCCTTCGAACCGGTCCTTGAAGCCTCCCGCCGCGGCGTGCTCTTCGGCGCCGAGACCAGTCGTCAGGTCGCGCCGCTGATGGAGGAGGTGCAGCAGGCGCATGGGGTGCGTCGCATCGAGCTTTTCATGATGATCGTCGGCCTGCTCAGCCGGGCGCAGGACGCTCAACTTCTCGCCAGCCCGAATTATCTGCCCGATCCGTCCGGTTATATGTCGGCCGGCATCAACAAGGCGCTCGCCTACATCAGGGAGAACCTGACGCGATCCTTCGATGAAGCCGATCTCGCTGAGATTGCCGAACAGTCAACAGGCGCTTTTTCGCGCGCCTTCCGCCGCCATACCGGCATGTCGCTGGTGCAGTATGTGAAACGCCTGCGCATCAATCTCGCTTGCCAGATCCTGATGAGCGACGACCACGCATCGATCACCGATATCTGCTTCGAGGTCGGCTTCAACAATCTGTCCAACTTCAACCGGCAGTTTCTCGCGGAAAAAGGCATGACGCCTTCCCGCTTCCGGCGGTTGCTGGGTGACAATATCAACGTGGCGAAGGCAGCTTGAGCGAGCCGGACGAGCACGGTTTCAGGGAGAACGAAGCAACGATCCGCCGAAGGCGGCAATAGGGAGGACGAGGAGGAGAAACCGAAACCGACACTGTTGAACGTGAACGCGCAACGAGCGGTTCGCGAGAGGAGACGCTTGTCCGCTAAAACGGCAAACCGCCGGGACAGGCGCGGCGTTCGCTCAGCCGAATGGCCGCGGCAGAACGCTACAACGACGAAGCTACACAATTTTTCCAATGGGAGGAGATGGAAATGATGAAATTCTCGACAAAAGCGGCAGGCGCCGCGACACTTGCCCTGGCCTTGCTGGGCGGCACGTCGGCCTTCGCGCAAACGGCAGTTGCGGATGCGACGGTCGCTTTCCTCATGCCCGATCAGGGCTCGACCCGTTACGAAGAGCACGACCATCCGGGCTTCGTCGCGGAAATGAAGAAGCTTTGCGCATCCTGCAAGGTGCTCTATCAGAATGCCGATGCCGATATCGCCAAACAGCAGCAACAGTTCAATTCGGCTATCACCCAGGGCGCCAAGGTTATCGTGCTTGACCCGGTGGATTCGGCAGCCGCCGCTTCTCTCGTCCAGCTTGCCCAGAGCCAGGGCGTCAAGGTCATCGCCTATGATCGCCCGATCCCGAAGGGCAAGGCCGATTTCTACGTCTCCTTCGACAACAAGGCGATCGGCAAGGCGATTGCGGAATCCCTCGTCCAGCATCTGAAGGCCAAGAATGTACCGACCGATGGCGGCGGCATTCTGCAGATCAACGGTTCGCCGACCGATGCGGCCGCCGGGCTGATCAAGGACGGCATTCATGAGGGGCTCGCCAGCGGCGGCTACAAGACGCTGGCCGAATTCGACACGCCGAACTGGCAGCCGGCGAATGCCCAGCAATGGGCCGCCGGCCAGATCACCCGCTTCGGCAAACAGATCGTCGGCGTCGTCGCCGCCAATGACGGCACCGGCGGCGGTGCCATCGCCGCCTTCAAGGCAGCCGGTGTCGATCCCGTGCCGCCGGTGACCGGCAATGATGCGACGATCGCCGCGTTGCAGCTGATCATATCGGGGGATCAGTACAACACGATCTCCAAGCCGAGCGAAATCGTCGCCGCGGCCGCCGCCGATGTCGCCGTCAAGCTGCTGGCAGGCGAAACGATCAAAGCCGAAATGACGCTTTACGACACACCGGCGCAGCTCTTCGTGCCGGCCGTCGTCACTGCCGAAAACCTCAAGGCCGAAATCATCGACAAGAAGATCAACACCGCCGAGGAGTTGTGCACCGGCCGTTATGCCGACGGCTGCAAGAAGCTCGGCATCACCAAGTAACCAGCCAAAGGGAGCGCGGCCGGCCGCCGGTCGCGCTTCCGGTTCTCGCTTCGGAAAGGCCAGGCGATGTCTGAAACCTCTCATCTTCTTGACGGCTCCCGCCAGCCTGTCCTCAGCCTGCGCGGAATATCGAAGAACTTCGGGGCCGTGTCGGCGCTCGCCGATATCGAGCTCGACGTGCATGCGGGCGAAGTCGTGGCGCTCGTCGGCGACAATGGCGCCGGCAAATCGACGCTGGTCAAGATCCTGGCCGGCGTCCACCAACAGAGCTCGGGCACGATCCTCTTCGAGGGCAAACAGGTAGATCTGTCGAGCCCAAGTGCGGCCCTCGACCTCGGCATTGCGACCGTCTTTCAGGATTTGGCTCTATGCGAAAATCTCGACGTCGTCGCCAATATCTTTCTCGGTAAGGAGCTCAACCCCTTGCAGCTCGACGAGGTCGCGATGGAGATTCGCGCCTGGAAGCTGCTGAACGAGCTTTCGGCCCGAATCACCAGCGTCCGCGAGCCCGTCGCCTCGCTCTCCGGCGGACAGCGCCAGACGGTGGCGATCGCCAGATCGCTGCTGCTCGAGCCGAAGCTGATCATGCTCGACGAACCCACAGCAGCGCTTGGTGTCGCCCAGACCGCCGAGGTCCTGGATCTGATCGAGCGGGTGCGCGAACGCGGCCTCGCCGTCATCATGATCAGTCACAATATGGAGGATGTGCGTGCGGTCGCCGACCGTATCGTCGTCCTTCGGCTGGGACGCAACAACGGCACCTTCATGCCCGATGCCTCCAACGAAGAGCTTGTCAGCGCGATTACCGGCGCATCCAACAATTCCGTCTCCCGCCGCGCGATGCGCCGCAAGGCGCAAAGCCAAGAGAACGAGGAGGGCAGGGCATGATGAAGACCTTGCAGAATGAACCGGCGGCACCGGCACTTCTCGACCGGCGTGACGAAAGAGTGCACCATGACGATAGCCTTGCCGGCTCGATCCGCGCCTTTTGGGATCGCGTCCGCTCCGGCGATCTCGGCTCGCTGCCGGTCATTGTCGGCTTGGCGATTATCTGGACGGTGTTCCAGGCGCTCAATCCAGTGTTTCTCTCCAGCGCCAATCTCGTCAACATGCTGTTCGACTGCTCGACGGTCGGCGTCATTTCGCTCGGCATCGTCTGCATCCTGATGGTGGGGGAGATCGATCTTTCCGTCGGCTCGGTCAGCGGCTTCGCCTCGGCGCTGGTCGGCGTCTTCTGGGTCAACCAAGGCTGGCCAGTGGTGCTGGCGGTCCTCGCCGCGATGATCGTCGGCGCCCTGATCGGCGCGCTCTACGCCTTCTTGTTCAACCGCTTCGGCATGCCGAGCTTCGTCTCCACCTTGTCGGGGCTGCTCGCGGTTCTCGGCCTGCAGCTCTATATTCTCGGAGCGACCGGTTCGATCAATCTCCCCTACGGTTCCTGGCTGGTGAATTTCGGTCAGATCATGGTCATGCCGGACCCGGTCGCCTATCTGCTGGTGGCGCTTGCCGGCATTGCCTTCTTCTTCGCGAGCTACCGCACATCGGCGCGCCGGCGGGCGGCCGGGCTGTCGTCGAAATCGGTCGGCGGCCTGCTTCTGCGCGCCATCGTCATCACGCTCGCCCTGGAGGCGGTTGCTTTCTATCTCAACCAGTCGCGCGGCATTCCCTGGATGTTCGGTCTCTTCGTCGGGCTCGTCGCCGCCATGAACTATGCGCTGACGCGCACCAAATGGGGACGATCCATGCATGCCGTCGGCGGCAACAGGGAGGCCGCCCGCCGCTCGGGCATCAACGTGTCGCGCATCTATGCGAGCGCCTTTGTCACCTGTGCCCTGCTTGCGGCGACCGGCGGTGTGCTCTCGGCCGCAAGGCTGGCGACCGCAAGTCAGCAGGCCGGCACCGGCGACGTCAATCTCAACGCCATCGCCGCGGCGGTCATCGGCGGCACGAGCCTGTTCGGCGGCCGCGGCAGTGCCTATTCGGCCCTTCTCGGCATCATCGTCATTCAGTCGATCGCCAGCGGGCTGACGCTTCTCGATCTGTCGTCGTCGCTTCGATATATGATCACCGGAGCCGTTCTTGCCGTTGCCGTCATCGTCGACTCGCTGGCACGCCGATCGCGCATTTCGCACGGCCGGGCCTAAACCACTCGAGAAAACAGAGGAAGAAAATGGGACAGGATCTGTCTGGAAAAGTCGCGGCCGTCACCGGGGCGGCATCGGGTATCGGTCTGGAATGCGCCAAGGCCCTGCTTGCCGCCGGCGCCCGGGTCGTACTGGTCGATCGCAACGAAGAAGCCTTGAAGGAAATCTGCTCGAAACTCGACGCGAAGGCTATTCCGCTAGTCATCGATCTGACGGATCCGCAAAGCGTAGCCCGGATGATGCCGCAGATTCTAGAGAAGGCTGGCCAGTTGGACATCTTCCACGCGAATGCCGGCTCCTACATCGGCGGCGAGGTGCTGGGCGGCGACCCAGACGCCTGGGACCGGATGCTCAATCTGAATGTCAACGCCGCCTTCCGCTCGGTGCACGCCGTCCTGCCGCATATGGTCGCGCGCAAGACTGGGGATATCATCCTGACGAGTTCAGTGGCCGGCATGGTCCCCGTCGTCTGGGAACCGATCTATACGGCCTCCAAACATGCGGTTCAGGCATTCGTCCATACGCTGAGACGCCAGGTGGCCAAACACGGCCTGCGTGTCGGTGCCATTGCCCCAGGCCCGGTTGTCACCGCGCTTATCAGCGATTGGCCGCAGGAAAAGCTGGACGAGGCGCTTGCCGCAGGTGGCCTGATGGAGGCCAATGAAGTGGCCGAGGCGGTGCTCTTCATGCTGACCCGCCCGCGCAACGTCACGATCCGCGATCTCGTCATCCTGCCGCAAAGTACCGACATCTGATCAGCGCTTGCCGCCTTCGCAATCCGGAAAGGAACCGCCATGATCTTCGATAGATTTCGCCTGGAAGGGCAGGTAGCGCTGGTAACCGGCGGCACCCGCGGCATCGGGCTTGCGATCGCCGAGGCGCTCGGCGAGGCGGGCGCCAAGGTCATCATCACGGGCAGGGCGCGCAATGCGACGGCAGAAGACCGGCTCGCCAAAGCCGGTGTCGATTGCGATTTCATCGCGGCCGATCTGACGAAGGACGATGCCGCCGACGCGCTCGTCGCAGAGACGCTCTCACGGGCCGGCCGGCTCGACATCCTCGTCAACAATGCCGGCATCGCCATTCATGGCGACAGCGGCGAATTTTCCGATGCCATCTGGCACGAGATCATGACCGTCAATGTCGACGCCGTCTTCCGCGCCTGCCGCGCGGCACTCGCCCCCATGCGGCGCCAGGGCGGCGGCGTCATCCTCAATATTGGCTCGATATCGGGTATCGTCTCCAACATTCCGCAGAACCAGGTCGCCTACAACACTTCCAAGGCGGCCGTTCATATGATGACCAAGAGCCTGGCGAGCGAAGTCGCCGCCGAGAACATCCGCGTCAACGCCATTGCGCCGGGCTACATCGAGACCGATCTGTCCCGCGGCGGCATCGACAATCCCGACTGGTTCCCG
Source organism: Rhizobium leguminosarum bv. trifolii WSM2297 (assembly GCF_000271845.1). The sequence goes on from NZ_JH719394.1 coordinate 139,104, forward strand.
ACCTGGCGCAGCATGACTCCGATGGGCCGCGTCGGCCAGCCGGAGGAGGTGGCGGGTGCTGCCTTGTTTCTGTGCTCGGCGGCGGCAAGCTATGTCACCGGCGAAGTGCTTGTCATCGATGGTGGCTATACCACGCGGTAAAGCGCGGACAATGGGTCGGGGAGGGCGGTTCGTCGCCTCCCTGAGGTCTGCCAGTCATAAGAGAATTACACAGGCATGGTGATTTCGAACGCGGTGCCAGCATCCGCCGTCTGCAGCAGACGGATCGTACCGCCATGGGAGCTCAGCATGGCGTGAACGATGCTGAGACCCATGCCTGTGCCGCCTTGTTCGCGGCGGGTTGAAAAGAACGGCTGAAAGACACGTTGACGATTTGCCTCGGAAATACCGCCGCCGTCGTCACGGACAAGAATGACGGCTGTCCGGACATCGGCTGACACGCTGAGCTCCAATAGCGTGGCGCCATGCTGCAGGGCATTCTCGGTAAGGTTGGCAAAGACAATGCCGGCTGCTTCCTGGGGAAGAGCAACCGATATGTCCGTATCGCCTTTGCCTGAGATATCGAGGGCCGGAAATTGTCCGCGTAGAGAGGATAGGATGTCGAGGATGCTGCTTCTGCCTTGGGCTAGCGGGGTTTCCGCTTGCGCAAGTTCCCGCAGCCGCAGCAACAACGAATCGAGCCGGGCAGCATCGGCGACGATATTATCGAGAAAGTGCAAACGCTCTGCCTTCGTCATCGGCCTTTCAACACCGTCGTCGCGCAAAAGCTCCGCCGCACCGCGAATGGCCGTCAGCGGCGATTTCAGTTCGTGGGAGACATGGGCTGCAAAGGAGCGGACATACTCGGTGCGATCGACCAGTTTTCCGGCGAGATCGAGGAAGCTTTGCGACAGGACTGCGATCTCGCGGGTTCCATAGCTTTCCAGTGGCTGGATTGCTCCCTTGCCGCCGCGGGCGATCTCTTCGGTGCGGGCGATCAAGGCGTCGACCGGACCGGTGATGGTCCGCGTCAGCACATAGGCAATGCCGAGCGTCAACATGGCGACAACCGCGAGAGCGGCGATTTCTGTCGGCGCCATCCGGTTCGAACTCGCCTCGACGGCGCGAAACCAGATGACGATCAGGATCGGCAGCGCCATGACGGCGAGCAGCACTGCATAGACGATCAGCGCCAGCGTCGGGCGCCATTTCGTTCTGACTTTCGGCGCCGGCATCAGGCCTTCCTCCCGATTTCACCGCCGAGTTTGAAGCCGATTCCATGAACCGTCGCGATGATCCCCTGGCCGCCGGCCGCCAAGAACTTAGCCCTGATGTTGCGGATATGGCTGTCGATCGTACGGTCGGCGACATAAGTTCCGGCGCCATAGGCCGCCTCCATCAGTCGTTCGCGACTGAAGACCATGTCGGGGCGTGACAGCAATGCGTCCAGGATGGCGAATTCGAGCGCCGTCACCGTGATGGCGCTTTCGCCGAACATCACCGTCCTGCCGTGGCGATCCAGGCTGAGTTCGCCGGCGGCAAGGGTGGCACGGCGCCTGTCAGGCTCCGCTCCGTTGCCGCTGCGCTTCAGGATCGCCTTGACCCGGGCGACGAGTTCGCGCGGGCTGAACGGTTTGGTGACGTAGTCGTCGCCGCCGATTTCGAGCCCCGAGATCCTGTCGATCTCCTCGTCGCGCGCCGAAAGGAACAGGATCGGCAATTCCGAGGTCTTGCGGATCTGGCGGCAGACCTCAAGGCCATCCATATCGGGCATGCCGATGTCGAGAATGATCAGATCGATGTTGCCGCGGCGGAAGGCCCCCATCGCCTCGGTGCCGCTGCGAACTGGTGTCGATATCAGATCGGCGCGCTCAAGAGCGAAACAGATCACGTCGCGGATGTGAGGTTCGTCATCGACGACAAGAATGCGGGGCGCCATCACCGGTCTGTGCTTGGTTTCTCCAGCTTGTTGTCATCGTTCTCGTTCTATCTTGCAATGGCTGCAGGAGACAGAAGATAGCTCTCCAGCCGTGCTGACCGAAAGGTCCAGCTCCGCCAGTCGCGCGGGCGCATCTCGAAATCCCTGACGAGGTAGTCGCGAATTGTTACCGCTTTGCTCTTCTGGTCGATCAGGTGGCTCGGCAGAACCTGGAGATAGAGATCGAGCGCCGGAATGACGGAAGGGCCGAGCGAGGAGAGATAATCGAGGTCGAGCGGCGGGCCTTCCTGGCTGATCTCCTGGCTGTGGGCGACATTGAAGCGGGCGATGAAAGCCGGGAAATCGATGAAGGAACCGATGTAGAGGACCATAAGAAGGGAGGCGAGGTTCACAGCGACCAGCCACTGGTTGGATCGGTTGAGCAGAATGCGCAGCAGGATCAAGACAAGGCCGATGGCGACGATACCCGTCCAGAGACCGGCGGCGACGCGCAGTTCGGTCAGCGAATAGACCTCGACATAAAGGCCAAGCCGCAGCATCGAGGACAGGCACAGCAGGACATTCTGGCCGATCCAGGCATGCACGAGGCCGCGGATCAGCGGACTGTGATCGCCGGGGCCGCCGCGCCGCATGGCGAGAAGCACGAAACCGGCGGCAAGAAGCGCTGTGGCAATCAGCGGATAGGCGCCCCGATGGGCATACTCGGCATGGCTCATGTGCTCGGGCAGATCTGCACCGCCCCAGAGATAGACGAGATCGAGAAGCGTCTGCACGGCAAAGAGCGCGTTGAACAGGATGAGCAACCGCAATAGCGAGGCATGGCCGAACGGCGCATTCCTGGTGGGCACGATCATGAACCTCCTGTTGGCCGGTGACCTCTTCGCGCGATGCTTGAGGCGCGGCCGCAACATTGCCCAGACCACAATGGCGGTTATCATCCAGAAACCGATCCGCCAAAGATCGAAAAAACTGCAGCAGCACGGCAAAATCAATGCTGCGCAGCGCGATTTCAATAAGCGGGTTCGCAGTCGCAAAGAGAGATAAGAAGACCGCCGCGAGGATGAGCGGCATGATCCAGAGACCGATGACCTGTCGGGCCACGGTGAAAGAGAAGCGTTTCCCCGGAACCGCAAGAGACTTTCTGATATCTTCGGCAAGCCGCAGCGGGATGACAAGAGCGAAACGAAAGAATACGAGGGGCAGGGCCGGGAGGCGACGGGGCAGGAGCCTGGCGCTGATGAGCGCAACCGACAACAGCACGCCGAGGCAAAGGGCAGCGCCGGTCAGCGAAGGCGATTCCATCAGAGGCGCCGACGCCAGAACCGAGAAGCCAAGTAGGAACGCCGCCATCGAAAGCCGAGGTCTCCTCCTGGCCGAAAGCAGAATGCCGGCGCAGACGGCAAGCGCAACAAGGTAGAGATTTATCCCGAGTTCCTGGCCAAAAATCAGAAAATCCGCAAGTCCCACCAGCGCAAGCAGCGCGACGGTCTGGCCGCTGCCACGTCTGATCGGCATCGGTTCTGTCAAACTAATGGCTGTATTCATTGCTGCTCCTCTTGCAAATGCTGCGTTTCGATCACGATGAGCCTGCTTCCCAACGTCGGCACGTCGGGGGCGTCCTGAAACTCCTGCGAAAGCCACCACCCGTCATTGCGCAGGCGTTCCGGCAAAATGGAGGGTGCGAGACGGGGCTGGACGTCGTTCTTGCTCATGGCGGGAACATGCCGCGCCGGATTGCAGATTTTGTGCAGATCGTGAGGAGCAATTCAGGAATCGCCCGCGGCCCGAAGATACGGAAAAGGCGCGCGAAGTCGTGCCGAGCGTGAAGACGGCTTTGTCATTCACGCTTCTCGCGAAAGGCGCGCTCCCCATTCACGGGGATGGCGCGGCATTTTTTGGCAATCGGGTGACATGCATCACCCAATCAGGCGATGCCTGGCGCAGCCTCGCTCACCGAGCGGCCAGTTGTATTTTCGAGAAGATCAACGAGGAAATAGAGAAGCGCTCATCTGAATCGTGGTGCGCGCTTGGCGTTGTGGAGTAGTTCGCAGGCTGTCGCGAATGGCCCGAAAAGTTTAAGCAACAGCGCCTGTTCCTCGGCATCTATCCGATGGCGAGCACAATACTCGGTGACGGACCAGACTTTCGTCAGATCATCCGTTTCGATTTGCTTGGGTTCGATGTGTTCGGTCAAGGGCGTGTCCTCCGAATATCGAGACTACGCCTCCCCGGCATATATAAGAACTAGCTAAAAAGTATTATAAGGGCATTCGACCGGATATTTCAGCCACACCGTAGCCGAATATACGAAAACGCCCGCCGATTGCGCGGCGGGCGTTGTGTCTCACTGATCTATTGCCGTTGATCAAGCAATATGGGTAGCATCAAAATCCGTGCCGGTGATGTTGAGCGTCACCTTGGCGGTGTCCGTGTGGCCTTCGCCATCGGAGATCTTGTAGTAACGGAGAACTTCCGTGACCTGATCGCCGGCAGCGATATCGTGCGTCAGCTCATAGGTGAACGAACCATCCGCCTTGACATGGAATGTGCCATAGGTGCCGGCAACGTCGGTAACAGCGTCGGCGTTAGCGTTGACCTTCTCAGTCAGGAACTGACGGAGGAACATCTTGCCGTTGTCGCCGGCAATGTCGTTATCCAGAACGTTGCCGCCGATAGCGTGGCCTTCGGTAAAGCTGAAGACATCGTCGACAGCGACCGGCTTAATCTGGGTCACGCCCTGAATGTTCAGGGTGAACAGGCCGACGTCGGTATGGCCGCTACCGTCGGAGATCTTGTAGGAGACCTTTTCCTGGTAGGATTCGCCGTTGGCGAAGCCGATCTTGGCGGCATCGCTCAGGACATAGGTGTAGCTGCCGTCCGGCTTGACGAAGAACGTGCCGTAATCGCCGTGGATTTCGGTGACCTGGCTGTTGCCGCCTTTGGCGCCAACCGTCGCGCCGTCGAAGGCGCGCAGGAACAGGTGGCCATTATCGGAGGAATCGTTGGAAAGGAGATTTCCGGAAATAACATCAGTTTCTAGAAATGTTGCACTATCATCGGTTGCGTGTATCGGCGAAGCCATTGCTCTCTCCTCAAATTGTTATAAGCGGGTCAGTTTCGACCTCAGCGAGCGGCTCCTTTAACAATGCATTAATACTGCAAGTCAATGGGTTATTTAACGAAAGGTTAATGACAAATCCGATTTGTCCGTTGCTTCATGACCGACGGAATAATGTCATTTTTAGGCAAAATTGAAGAAAATCGGGCGAAAACTATACCCGGATAACTTGAAGATCGACGACAAATATATCTAAAGGTGATTCGAGACGCCGGAAGTGTGCCGTCCGGCCTATCGTTGCAATCTCATCCCGACACGACTATTTTAGGGCTATAACCGATCCGAGCAGAGCCCTGACCGGCTTGTCAATGAGACTCTTTATCGGCTGAACCGCCGCGCGCCTTTGAGGCTGCGACAGGCAATCCCACAAACAATTAATGACGCGGGCCGCGGCCGGCGAAGGATTTCTTTTTGAACGACATACACACAGCCACCGCGGTCGCGGCGGTCAACCCGCGTGAGCGTGACGAGGCCACCCGCCGTGCTGCCAGGACCTGGAAGCCGTCTCCGCGCCTTCTCACCCGCCGCGAATTGCAGGCCCTGATCGCCGAGCAGCTCGGCTGAATGGCGATCGGCTCATCAACCAGACAAGGAGAATTCGAAATGCAGGTACTCGTCAGAGATAATAATGTCGACCAAGCGTTGAGGGTTCTGAAAAAGAAAATGCAGCGTGAAGGGTTGTTCCGCGAAATGAAGGAACGGCGCGCCTATGAGAAGCCTTCCGAACGGCGCGTCAGGCAAAAGGCGCAGGCGATCAGCCGACATCGCAAGGCTGCCCGCAAGAAGATGCAGCGCGAAGGCCTGATCGCCGGGCCGAAGCGGCCGGCCGCCCGTTAGCGACGCCATCTCGACCGGCCTTCCCAGGCTTCGACGGTTTACATTCCCCGGAAAGGACAGACAATGGACGAACTCAATAGCCTCACCGTTTCAGAAGAACGCCTCGAGGATTGCCGCGATGTCGTGGAGCCGGATCTGCAGGATCTGATCCAACGCGCATTGTCCTCCGGCTTTTCCCGCGAGGAAATCCTCATCGCCGTCAGCGAACTGGTGGCCGAAGACTTCGCAATGGTCATGGAAATCCCAAGCGTGCATTGAGGCACAATCGTGTGAAGGTGGCTGCACTGAAGGATCTTTTTGGTGCGCCCGACGAGCCACTCCCCGAGGGCTTTCGATATTCTCCTGATATCGTTCCCTCAGATCTTAAACGTTCGGTTCTGAAGGCAATCCCCACGCTTGCCTTCAAAGCCTTCACCCCATCTTCGGCAATATCAAAATGGCGGCTGCAGCAAACCTGATATGGGCGGCAATGCCGCGGTCAAGCTTTGACGCATCGCAGCCGGGAGACATCACGCCTGCTTGGCTGGTCCCTTGACGAAATCGATGAATGCCCGAAGCGGCGCAGGCACCAGTCGCCGTCCGGGGTAATAGAGGAACGGCCCGGAAAAGCGCTGCCACCAGGGTTCGAGAATGGGCTCGAGGGCGCCGCTGTAGAGATGCGGGCGCAGCCAGTCCTCGAAAACGCAGATGATCCCCGTGCCCGCTATCGCTGCGTCGACGGTTAGATCGGTCGCCCCTCCGACCCTGACGATCAGTGGCCCTGAAGGCTCCACCCGCACCACTTCGCCCTCTCGTTCGAACTCCCATGGCGTCGTCAGCGCGCCGCTGGCAAAGCGGCCCAACAGACAGGAATGGCCGAGGAGTTCGCTTGGATGTTGCGGCCGGCCATGGCGGTCGAGATAGGCAGAGGAGGCGGCGGTGGCAAAGCGCTGGATGCGCGGGCCGATCGGCACGGCAATCATATCCTGCTCCAGCCGCTCGTCATAACGGATTCCGGCGTCGCAACCGGCAGCGAGCACGTCAACGAAACTCTCCTCGGCGATCACCTCGAGGCGAATGTCGGGATAGGCAGCGAGGAACGGCGGAACGATCGCGGGCAGCACCAGCCGCGCTGCGCTGACCGGGACATTGAGCCGCAGCAAGCCGGCTGGCCTGTCGCGAAATCCGTTGACCACGTCAAGCGCAGACTCCACCTCGCTCAAAGCCGGGCCGAGCCGTTCCAGCAAGCCCTTGCCCGCTTCGGTCGGGACGACGCTGCGTGTCGTGCGGTTGAGCAGCCTGACTCCGAGTTCGGCCTCCAGACGACGCACCGCCTCGCTGAGAAAGGATGCGCTGCTGCCGCTGACACGCGCACCCTCGCGAAAACCGCCGGCCCGCGCCACGGCTACAAAGGCGTTGAGATCACCGAGGTCTGCCTTCACTGTTCGCCACTCCGCACGGCCCGTGCGGATTGTACCTGATTATCACGCGCGTCAACAACGCCTATCTTGGTCGCATCTCTTGAAAGGAGCGAGATCATGACCACCAACAATCAGTCCGGAACTTTCAAACTCGGCGACTTCAGCGTGAGGCGGCTCGGCTATGGCGCCATGCAGCTTGCCGGGCCTGGCGTATTCGGCCCGCCCAAGGATCATGGCGCAGCCTTGGCCGTGCTGCGCGAGGCGATTGCATCAGGCCTAAACCACATCGACACCAGCGATTTCTACGGTCCGCACGTCACCAACCAGATCATCCGCGAAGCGCTCCACCCCTATCGCGACGACCTCGTCATCGTCACCAAGATCGGCGCACGGCGCGGCACGGACGGATCATGGATTCCGGCGTTCTCGCGTGAAGAGTTGACGGCGGCGGTACACGACAACCTCCGCAATCTCGGCCTGGATGTGCTTGACGTTGTCAACTTCAGGATTGCGTTCGATCTGCATGGCCCTGCCGAAGGGTCGATCGAAGCACCGCTGACGGTGCTTGCCGAATTGCAGCGGCAGGGCCTGGTCCGCCATGTGGGCTTAAGCAACGCCACATCGAGGCAGATCATCGAAGGTCGCGGGATCACCGACATCGTCTGCGTGCAGAACCAGTACAATCTGGCGCATCGGGCCGACGATCGCCTGATTGACGAACTCGCGCGCGACGGTACCGCTTATGTGCCGTTTTTCCCGCTCGGCGGTTTCACGCCGCTGCAGTCGTCGACCCTGTCCGATGTCGCCGCACGCCTTGATGCCACGCCCATGCAGGTGGCGCTCGCCTGGCTGTTGCGTCGCGCGCCGAACATCCTGCTGATCCCCGGCACCTCGTCGGTCGGCCATCTCAGGGAGAACCTCGCCGCTGCCGAGCTTATTCTGCCGGATGATGCCGTCGACGAATTGAACCGTATGGCGGAGATCGCTGCCTGACGGCTTCTGAGCGTGTCATGTTTTCCCGCCCGGCCCACGGCGACCGCCGGATCGGGCAGACGAGTGATTTGCAGGCTGGACGAAACTGACAATAACGACCGGGAATCGTGCCTCCCGGCCGTTGAAAAGGTCAAAGGTTTTTCATGTCGGACAACAGCATCAGGATGGCTTCCTTGTGAAAAGCTCATAGGCCACGAAGGCCAATGACATCGCCAGAAAAACCACAATTGCCAACGGATAATTGGCACTCGCATTCGGATCGGCCAGCTTGGGAATGCCGATGACAGTGCCGGCCGCCAGGACAGCCGACAGCGCGACCTCCTGAGCGATCAATTTCGAAAAGCGCGTCATGACTAGCCTCCCGTCGCCTCGGTCCTTCAGCGTAAATACCGTGCCCGGAACCTCACTCTGACAGCGAACCTAGCGTCCGCCGGGATATGATCCAGAGGTACCGGGCCACGACTGCGCTTTCAATAGCGCTCCGGCACGTGCATTTCAGGCGGAACCGGCGCTCTGTTGTAATCGGCATGACGGATACGGTCCGGCAGTTCGATCTCCGGCTTCGGAACATCCTCGTAGGGAACCTGCTCGAGGAGATGGGCGATGCAGTTCAGGCGCGCGCGCTTCTTGTCCACGGCCTGTACCACCCACCAGGGCGCTTCCTTGGTGTGGGTGCGCGCCAGCATTTCCTCCTTGGCTTTGGTATATTCCTCCCAGTGGACCCGGCTTTCCATGTCCATCGGTGAAAGCTTCCATTGCTTCAGCGGATCGTGGATGCGCATCTTGAAGCGGAATTCCTGTTCCTCATCGGTGATCGAAAACCAGTATTTGATCAGCACGATGCCGGAACGGACGAGCATTCGTTCGAATTCCGGCACCGTGCGGAAGAACTCCTCGAGTTCATCAGGCGTACAGAACCCCATCACCCGCTCGACGCCGGCGCGATTGTACCAGCTGCGGTCGAAGAGCACCATTTCGCCCGCTGTGGGAAGATGCGGGACATAACGCTGGAAATACCATTGATGGCGTTCCCGCTCGGTCGGCGCAGGCAGCGCCACCGTCCGGCAGACACGTGGATTGAGTCTTTGGGTCACGCGCTTGATCGCGCCACCCTTGCCGGCCGAATCCCGGCCTTCGAAAAGCACGACAACCTTCAGCTTCTTGTGCTGCACCCAATCCTGCAGCCGCACTAGTTCGTGTTGCAGCCGGAAGAGTTCGCGGAAATAGATCTTTCGTTCGAGCGTCTGCTCGGCCGGTTCCGACATTCCCTCGGCGACCAGATCGTCCAGCCGGTCCTCCTCCATCTGCATTTCCAGCTCCTCGTCGAAGCTGTCGGCGATCTCGGCCTTAATCCGGTTGAGCTGATCCTGGTGTGATTGAGACATGGCCTTTTTCCTTTTGCTTCTTTTGACAGGAGCATGTCAGTGCGAAGTTTGTGTGACGACCATTCATCCAAGGCTGAAACGGTTACTCGCGTCTCTCGTTCCCGCGCTTCATCAGCTTGGCATATTCGACCTCAGTCACGTCATCCAACGGGAACATGCACTCGATCCGCAGTTCCTGGGTCGTTATCGTCTGTGCGGTGCCAACCGTGGTCACCAACGAGAAAAACTTTAAAACCTGGCCGTTCTTGACGAAGGACAATGGGATCACAGGCGTGCTGTCGGCCGTCGTGGAGATGGTCCAGGCAGTATCGACGTCGGGATAGGCGAGGAGGGTGCCCATGAGCGCCTTGGTCCGCGCGTCGATGACGCGACCGACGGACTCTCTGAACACCCGCGCCATAAGACTCTTTGCCGTTTCCTCCCAATTGGGGATGAAAGGCCGTAATCCTGCCGGGTCGAATATCAGGTGCAGGAGATTGCGTGGCTTCTCACGGGCCGCCATGTCGATGAAGCTATTGAAGAAACGCAACGTTGCGTCGTTGGTCATCGCGACATTCCAATACCGGTCCATCACCACCGCAGGAAACGGTTCATGCTGGACGAGCATGCGCTTCAGCGCATCCCTAACGCTTTTCATCTCCGCATCTTCAATGCCGCCTTCGGTGTAAATGGGTGCATAGCCGGCGGCGAGCAGCAACGTATTGCGCTCCCGGAACGGCACATCGAGTGCGTCGGCGAGATGCAGTAGATTATGGCGGCCAGGCGTGCTCCGGCCACTTTCGATAAAGCTGATCTGCCGCTGCGATATGCCGGTGTCGAGCGAGAGGTCCAATTGGCTCTTGCCCCGCGTACCCCGCCAGGCGCGCAACTGAGCGCCAAGCTCGTTCGAGATCGGACTTAAATGAATGTGCATCGGGCTCATCCTGTGGCGATTCCCGTGATGATGGCTGGCGGGAGAACAAATACTCCCGCCAGCGATAATGTCGATTGCGCCGCCGTGTTAGAAAGCAACGGGACCGACAGACCCGTACCAACGGCCGACCTTGGTTGGTTCTCGTTCATCCATGTAGAAGAAATGCGTCATCACCGGCTTCACGGCCGGTTGGGTCTGGTCGTGGGGTGTCATCGTGACCGTCCCGCGAAAGACTTTGAGTGACCCGGCATCCCAATATTCGGTCACATCGTGAAGTGCCGTGAAACCGGTATCGATGAAGGCGCGCAGGTTCTCGCGAATGGTCTCCCGACCCTTCCAGTCGGCAACGCCCAGATTGCAGGTGGCGTCCTGCGCCAGGCAATCGAAGCCGGCGCCGAAGGTCTTGTCATCGATCTCCTTCCAGAAGGCCAGCAGCCATGCAGGCGGCTCCCGCCTGGTAAAACTCATTGTCATCATCTTAATTCTCCTCGGCCACCGCACAGCCGACGGCGACTTGGCCATCGACATCATCAGGGCTGGCCACATCTTGTTGAAGGACTGAATGTTCCTCCTGCAGGAAGGCCATTTCTGGATACGCCGGAGAGGGAATGGGCTCAATTACATCGGGTGTAATAGAACGGGGTCGAGCTTTCAGGCCGGACTCGACCTGAAATCATCTGATCGTGGCGACGGCGCGCCTAAAGCTGCCCTGTCCGGTATTGGTCGACAAGGTTCCGGGAGGCGCGGATCGTCAGGGCCATGACGGTGAGCGTCGTGCCGGCGATGCCGCTGCCGGGAAAGGCGCTGGCGTCGGTGACGACGAGGTTCGGAGCATCCCAGACCTGATTATAGGAATTGAGCACCGAAGCCTCCGGGCTTTCGCCCATGCGTGCCCCGCCCGTTTCATGGATTGCCGCGCCCATGCACATCGTCTTGCGGAACCATTGACGGAACATGAAACGGCTGAAGACATCGGCGTCGGGAAAGGCGCCCTTGCCCATCTCCTTGAGGCCGGTGGGCGAGCCGATGAATTCGAGTTCGCCGCCGACCTCTCTGATCATGGCGATCAGAGTCTCCTCCTGCCTTTCAAGCAGCGCCTGCTCCTCCGCCTGCATGACGCAGCGGATATGCGGCACGGGAATGTTCCAGGCATCCTTGCGCCTGAGATCGAGCGTGATGCGATTGTCGGCATAGGGCAGCATGCGGCCGAAGCCGAAGAAGGAGAGACGCGCATCGGTGTGGCCGGAGACCGGCGCCCGGCCGACGCTGCCCTGGTAGTCGAAATCGCCGCGGGCAGCGTCGCTCTCGCCGAAGCGGGGAATGAAGATCCCGCCCGACGGATTGTAGAACGGGTCGGTCGGAGCGGATTCGTCCGGCGCCCAGCCCTTCGCCTTCGAAAAGGAGCCGAAGGCGAGGCAGGGAAGCTGGTCCATGAAATAGCGGCCGAGTGCGCCCGAGCTGTTACCGAGGCCATCAGGATGTCTTGCCGAAGCCGAATTCAGGAGCAGCCGCACGCTCTCTATCGGCGAGGCTGACAGAACCACCGTTGCGGCCCGAGCCGTCGAAACATGGCCCGTATTGCGATCGATGAACTCCGCGCCGGTGGCGCGGCCGGTTTTCTCGTCGGTGGTGATGCGGCGGACGACGGCGTCGTAGCGGACTGTCAGGCTGCCGGTCGCCTTGGCGTCCCGCAGCGGCCGCGGCATGCGTTCGGCGTCCGGCGCGATGTAGCGCCAGGAGACGACGTGCCTCTCCGGCCAGCGGCTTTCCACCGCCTGCTTGAAGATCTGTTCGGCGGGCGTCAGGCTTGCCGGTTTCGCATAGACGCCGTCCGGCAGGGTCGGCACATTGTCCTTGTTGCCATAGAGCCCGAGATAGGTCTCCACCTCGTCATAGAAGGGCATGAGTTCGTCATAGGAGACCGGCCAGTCCACGCCTTTGCCCGTGCGCGACCGGATCTTGAAATCGTCGTCGGTCCAGCGCAGCAGCACCCGGCCGAAACTGTGCAGACGTCCGCCGCCCTGGCGGCCGCGGATCCACAGGAAAGGCTCGCCCTTCGGGGTCGTATAAGGATTCTTGCGGTCGTTGACGAAGAAGTGGCTGAAGCGCTCGGTAAAAAAGGCCGCCCGCGCCTGGATCGGCTGGCCCCTGATGGTGGCCCGGGCGCGCTCCCAGATGTTGATGCTGCTTGCCGGCGCCTTCTTGCGCGCGGGGTCGAAATCCCCAGGCCCGACGGCGGGACCGGCCTCCAGCAGCAGCACCGACAGCCCCTGTGCCGTCAGTTCTTTGACCGCGAAAGAACCCGCCGCGCCGGAGCCGATCACCAGCGCATCATAAACGATCTCAGACATGTCTTTCCAATTCCTGTCCTGGAGCGATTGCTCAAAATGGCGCGTGGCGCGCCGGCAATTGCGAGAAAACAAAGGGGCGGCGCATCAGAGCCGCGAGCCGTCGGCGCCGAACAGCGACGCCTTGGCGATATCGAGGCCAGGAGCCACGGCGTCCTCCGGCTGCAGCGCCACGTCGCCCATCAGCCGGAGCGAGAGGCTTTGCTCCGCCCAGTCGAACCAGACGACAGCGTCCGACCCCATTGGCTCGACGACGGAAACCCGCCCTGGAATGGTGGGCAGGCCGCTCGCTGCTCCTTCGAGCACGAGATGCTCTGGGCGAAAGCCGAGGGTTGCCGGTCCTTCCGCTGCGGCCAGGCTGAAGGAATAGCCGGAGAGATCGACGGCAAGCCCTTTGCTCAGAAAAACCGGCGAGGCGCCGCCGCGCTCGATCCGGCCTTCGACGAAATTCATCGCCGGAGCGCCGATAAAGCCGGCGACAAAGAGATTGGCCGGGCGGCGGTAGATCTCGGCCGGTGAGGCGAGTTGCTGGATCACGCCGTCCCGCATGATGGCGATGCGGTCGGCAAGCGTCAGCGCCTCGACCTGGTCATGGGTCACATAGATCATGGTGTTGCCGAGGCGCTGATGCAGCTTCTTGATCTCGACGCGCAATTCGTTGCGCAGTTTGGCGTCGAGATTGGACAGCGGTTCGTCGAACAGGAAGACATCCACTTCGCGCACCAGCGCGCGGCCGATGGCGACGCGCTGGCGCTGGCCGCCGGAGAGTTCGGCAGGGCGCCGGTCGAGCAGCGTGTCGAGATGGAGGAGGGCGGCGGTGCGGGCGACACGGGCCTCGATCTCGGCCTTCGGCAGGCCGGCGACGCGAAGTCCGAAGGAAAGGTTCTTGCGGACCGACATGCGCGGGTAAAGCGCGTAGGATTGGAAGACCATGCCGATGCCGCGGTCCTTCGGCTCCTCCCAGCTGACGTTCTTGCCTGATATCCAGACCTCGCCTGCTGTAATGTCCTGAAGGCCGGCAATGGCGTTCAAAAGCGTGGACTTGCCGCAGCCGGAAGGGCCGAGGAGCACCAGGAACTCTTGCGGCGCGATGTCGATCGACATCTTCTCGATCACCGTGTGGTCGCCATAGGCGATCTTCAGGTCTTTGACGGAGACGGCAGATTGCATGGAAGCATTACCCTTTGACTGCGCCGGCGGCGATACCGCGCACGAACCAGCGGCCGGACAGGAAATAGATGGCGAGAGGGACGACGGCGGTCAGGATCGTCGCCGCCATGTTCACATTGTAGGTCCGCTCGCCCATCGTGGTGTTGACGATATTGTTGAGCTGCACCGTCATCGGCAGGTTGTCGCGCCCGGCAAAGACGAGGCCGAGCAGGAAGTCGTTCCAGATGCCGGTGAATTGCAGCATGGAGACCACCACCACCATCGGCACGGCGATCGGCAGCATGATCTCGAAAAAGATGCGCCAGAAGCCGGCGCCATCGACGCGCGCCGCCTTGCAGAGCTCCTCCGGCACGCTGACGAAATAGTTGCGGAAGAGCAGCGTCACCAGCGGCAGGCCGAAAATGACATGGACGAGAATGATGCCGGCGAGCGAATTGTAGAGGTCGATATTCGCCATCGCCCGCACCATCGGATAGAGGAAGATCTGGTAGGGGATGAGGCCGCCGGCCATCAGCAGGCCGAAGAGCAGGTTTGCCCCGCGCGGCCGCCAGAGCGACAGCGCATAGCCGTTGACGGCGCCGATGAAGACCGAAAGCGCGACGGCGGGAAGGGTGATCGCCACCGAATTCCAGAAGCCGCTGCGAATGCCGACACAGACCGTTCCCATGCAGGCGCCCGACCAGGCGGTCGCCCAGGCGGAGAAATCGAGCCTGCCCGGCAGGGCGAAGATCTGCCCGAGCCGGATTTCATCCATCGACTTCAGCGAGGTGACGACCATGGTGTAGAGCGGCAGAAGGAAGAAAAGGGCGGCAATGACAAGAAAGGCATAGAGGCCGACGCGCCCAGCTGTCAGGCGTGCCGGCTTCGGGCCGTTCGGATGAGGGCGGGCCATCACGCGGCTCCCTTCGCTCTGTTGCGCATGTGTATGGCGTAGCGCAACGGGGCGACCGCGATGATCACACCGAGGACGAGCACTGTCGCGCCTGCCGTGGCAAGGCCGAGATTCTGGCGTCCGAACAGATTGTCCATGATGAATTTTGCCGGCACCTCCGTCGCATTGCCGGGCCCGCCATTGGTCATGGCGACGACGATGTCGTAGGTCTTGATCACGCCCATGGCGAGCAGCATGCCGGCCGCCGCCAGCGCCGGCCCGAGCTGGGGCAGGATGATCGAGACATAGATCCGCCAGACGGGAATGCCGTCGATGCGCGCCGCCTTCCATTGCTCGGCCTCGATGCCACGCATGCCGGCGAGCGCAATGACCATGACCAGCCCCGCGCCCTGCCAGACGCCGGCGAGCACCAGCGCATAGATCGCCATATCGCGATTGACCACCCAGTCGAGGACAAAGCTTTCCCAGCCAAGCGAACGCACGCTCGCCTGAATGCCGAGCGTCGGATTGAGCATCCATTGCCAGATCAGCCCGGTCACCACGAAGGACATTGCGTAGGGGTAAAGGAATATGGTCCGGAAGGCGCTTTCGAAGCGGATCTTGCGGTCCAGCGCCGCCGCCAGCAAGAAGCCGAGCAACAGGCAGCCTGCGACATAGAGCACGCCGAAAATCAATACGTTCTGCAGCGAGGCGAGCCATTTGGCGGAGGAAAAGAGCTTCGAATACTGCGCGAAGCCGACATAGGTCGAGGACGGAAAGAGCGTCGAATTGGTGAAGGACAGGCGGATCGACCAGGCCATGGTGCCGATGAAGACCGCGACCGCAACGAACCAAGTCGGCAGCAGCGCGATGGTGGCGGAAAGATTGGGCTTGCGTTTGATGGACATCGGCCAGCTCGTTGACGGATGAAAAGTGGGAGCCGCGCCGCCACGCGAGGCGGCTGGCGGCTATGGCGTCGGGATCAGGCCGACGCCACAGGCACGATCCTACTCGAAGATGGCGAAGAAGTTTTTGGCCGCGGAACCTGTATCGTCCGAGCCGCCGCTCCAATATTCGTCGACGAAATCGTCGAGCGCGCCGACCTGCTGTGGCGTCAGCACAATCGCCTGATCCGGCACGATCGCACCCGCGGCCATCAGTTCGACGCCCTTCTGGGCGCAGACGTCAAGCTTCGACTTGTCGACGTCGGAGCGCATCGGGATCGCGCCCTTCTTCAGGGCGAATTCGACCTGGACGGCCGGATCCATGACGACTTCGGCGAGAAGTTTCTGCGCCTTGTCGGTCCCGGCATTGTTGGTCTTCGGGAACCACAGGGAGTCGGCGATATAGACCATGCCCTTGGATTCCGGCACGATCATGCAGCCATAATCCTTGCCCGGTTCTTTGCCGGCGACGGTGAATTCGCCCTTTGCCCAGTCGCCCATGAACTGCACACCGGCTTTGGCGGTGATCAGCATGGCGGTCGCGTCGTTCCAGTTGCGGCCGGCAGCACCCGCATCGACATAGCCGCGCAGCTTGCCGAGGATTTCAAGGGTCTTCGTCACGCCCGCGACTGACGCGTCGCTCTTGTCCTTGTCGACGTAGATTTTCAGGAAGCCGTCGATCCCGACCTGCGAGAGAAGGATCATGTTGAAGACCTTGGTCTGCTGCCAGGGCTGGCCGCCCCAGGCGACCGGAACGATGCCGGCAGCCTTCAGCTTGTCGAGGTCGGCGAAGAATTCCTCCCAGCTCTTGGGCTCCGCTGCGATGCCGGCCTTGCCGAAGGCGTCCTTGGAATAGAAGACCCAGCTTTCACCATGGGCGCCGGTCGGCGCGAGATAGACCTTGCCGTCATAAGAGATGAGATCGTAGATCGATTTCGGCAGGGCGTCGGCCCATTTGCCGGCGGCAGCGACGTCGTCGATCGGATTGAACAGGCCCTGGCTGACGAAATCTGCGGCTGCGAGACCGATGACGCCCTGTTTGGCGCCCGGGGCGTCGCCGGCGACGATCCTGTTTTGGAAGGCGGCATCGGCTGCGCCGAAACCGGCAATCGAGGAATCCTTCCAGACGCCGCCGCGCTTTTCGAATTCGGTCTTGATGACGTTCAAGGCCGCCGCTTCGCCGCCCGATGTCCAGGACGACATCATCTCGATCGTCGGCTTGTCCTCGGCCTGCGCCGAGGCGAAGAGACCGGCGAATGCCACGCCGGCAAGAAAAAGCTTCATCATGGTTTTCATTTGTTCCACCTCTTGAAAATGCCCTCTTTGCGGGGCGTTCGTTGTCTTGGGAGTGACTTTCAGCGATAGATCGGCAGGAGCGCCTGCCGGACGAGCGTCAGCCCGTTGGCGATGTCGCGGACGGGATCTGGCGCGGCATCGAGTTCGAGGATCGCCCAGCCTTCATAGGCCCGGTCGCGCAGCAGCCGTATCCAGGCCGGCCAGTCGACCCGTCCAAGACCGAAGCTGCAGAAATAGGGCTGGTGGCGATCATGGATATGTTTGTCGATCGGTGTGTCGGCGGGCATGGGCCCGATCGCATCCTTCCAATGGGCGATGATCATCCGCTCGTGATGGCGATCGACGAGCTGGACGGGATCAGAGCCCGCAACGATGATATGGGCCGTGTCCGGGCACATATGCACATAGGCGGGGTCGGTCAGAAGCATCATCAGGTCGACGTCACGCGCGCCTGCAAAGATCGAATGCGCCTCGGTGTGCAGCGCCAGCCGCACGCCCCTGGCATGGAGGGTCGCTCCGAGCCGGTTCAGGAAATCGGCGATCACCTTGGCACGGTCGAAATCATAAAATTGCACCGGTTGAGCACCGAGTGTCTGGCGTAAGGGCGCGCCGATCACCATGATGTCGCTGCCGCAGGCTTTCAGGAAGTCCGCATAACGCTCCGCCTTGTCGATCAGCGCGCGCTGGGCTTCGACTTCCGTGAAGTCGCCCGCCGCCTCCAGTTCCGCGAAGAAACCGCTGCAGAGCGTCAGCCCGCGTTTTGTCAGTTCGGCTGCGAAGGCATCGACGGAGCCATAGGTCTTGATCGCGTCCTGCCAGTTGAACGGAGAGAAGGTCAGCTCGACGCCGGTGACGCCGGAAGCCTGGACGCTGTCGAGGATCTTGTCCCAGAAGGCGCGCGGTTCGGTGCGCGCATGGTCGACGATCGCGTCATGGCCATCGACACCCCAGAAACCAGGATGGAAGAATGTCACGAGATCGACGCCGAAGCGCAGCCTGTCGCCAGTAGCCATAACCTGTCCATTTCTCAAGGCATGACCTACCCGCCGGCGGAACCTCAGTTCCACATCCAATAAGTCATGGATTTTCAACGCATTAAGGAATGGCAATCGTTTGCCATGCCTAGATGATAATCAAGCTGGTTTTTTAAGCAAGCGATTTTTGGCAAACGTTTGCTATAAATCACGGCCTGTCTTAAAGTTGCAGACCGAAGCATCTGGGGGAAGAGACAAAACGTGAATAAAAACAAGGATGTGATCGGAGAGGACCAATCGGGTGCGTTGATGGCCGATGTCGCGCGCCTTGCCGGTGTTGCGATATCGACGGTCAGTCGCGCGCTCGCCAATCCCGGACGGGTCAATGAAAAGACGCGCGCCAAGATCAACGCCGCCGCCAAGCAGCTCGGCTACACTCCCAATGCGATGGCGCGCGGCCTCAGGGTCGGCAAATCCAACATCATCATGATCATCCTGCCCGGATCGCTCTATTACGGCGTCTCACAGATCATTCCGCAGGTCCTCCAGAGCATCAACAAATCGCTGATCCAGGGCGGCTACAATCTGATGATCGCCAACCTCGACCGCGACGAGATTTCCGAGCGGCACATTCTCGATCTCGCCTTCGGCGGCAGCGTACGCGGCGCCATCATTCTGTCGTCGAAGCTTCCGGAGGTTGACGGACGCTCGCTGGCAAATTCCGGCCTGCCGATCGTTTCGATGCTGCTCGACATGAGCGATGCCGGTCTGCCGAGCGTCGTGACGAACGACCGCGAGGCTGTGCGCAACGTCACGGCCGAACTGATCCGTTTGGGCCATCGGCGGTTCTTCTACCTCGCCGGACCCGAAGGAAATTATCATGACGTCGAGCGTTATGGCGGTGTACTCGAGGCGCTTGCGGCAGCCGGTCTATCGAAGGAGGCCGTGCACCGCTCGGGCGGTCGTCTCGATTATCAGCACGGTTTCGACATCGGCGTCCAGGCGGCAGCCGATTTCGCCGAGTTGGCCGAGAAGCCGACGGCGGTCATCGCCACCAGCGATGACATGGCCATTTCATTCGTCAGTTGCATCAAGCGCGCAGGCCTGAGCATTCCCAATGATCTATCCGTCGTCTCCTTCGACGGCTCTCCCGTCTGCGAATTCTCCTCCCCACCGCTCTCGACAATCGAGCAGCCGGTGGAAGAGATGGGCCGCGCGGCGGTGGATCTTCTGCTCGACGCCATTGGCCAGACGCAAAACCCGGGCTCCGTGCGCACCATCATCCGCAGCAAGCTTATCCCGCGGGAGAGCATCGCCCCTCCGAAGAGCTGACGAGGCCTGAACTGGACGTTCCGATCTGAATCTATGCAAGCACCTACGGTTCTCGACCTTGCCAAGGATCGACAACGACGACACCGGTGCCGTCGAAATCTCTCACGTTTCGCGTGACCACGGTAAGATTGTGAACAAGTGCGGTCGCAGCAATCAACGCATCTGCCTCGTTGCGCCGGTCGGGAATATGCAAATGCGCGCAACGCGTTGCAATGGCATCGTCGATCGGCAGGATCCGGCCGGCGAATTCCGGGCGCACATGGTCGTCCAGCCATGTACGCAGGCGTGAACCTTGGCGCGCATCTCTTCGCTGGATGGCAAGCACGCCTCGTTCCAATTCGAAAATGGTGATTGCAGAGAGATAAAAGTCTGAAGCGTTCGCGGTTTCGATCCATGCCACGACTTGAGGATCAGCCTTGCCATCACCAATCTTGCGCAGCTCCGAGATGACATTCGTATCCAGCAGATAGCTCAAGACAAGTCAACTCCGCGGGTTTTGATCTCGACCCGCGTTGGCATGAAGTCGATTTCCGATAGGCCCGGCATGGAAAGCCCATCGACCAGGCTTTGGCGGCTGCCGGAAAGACGTTGAAATTCTTCATATGTCAGAAGGACATGGGAAGGTTTGCCGCGGTCAGTGATGATGACCGGCCCCTTTTTTGCAGCTTTCTTCGCACTGCTGACATCGTGATTGAGCTCGCGGCTGGAAAGCGTGGTAACGGTCATGACATGCCCCATGTAGGTATTTACCTACATATAACACTGCCGGCCGTCAGAGCAAGCATTGTGGGCTCATTGAATTCATTCTCAGCGGGGGCGCTTAAAGTAGTGCTGGGATTATCTTTGACTAAACAAGCCTCATGGCGTTGCTGGCTTCCTCAACCTCAATGATGACCCTAGGGCAGCTTCCAACTTCTCGCTGGCGTAATCCGCTATTTTGAGCGGCTCCGAGAGTTCTTCCGGGCAAGAGGGAGATTTTAGTTGTCAGTAATACAATCGTCCGGCAACATTACGGGCTAGCTTTTAGAATTGGATAGTATTGCCACCAGCACGTTGGGGAGACGGGCATGTGTGCAGAGCTTGTCGAGCGACGCTTGACGGCCATTCTGGCCGCCGATGTGGTGGGGTACAGCCGTCTCTTAGAGGCCAACGAAGAGGAGACGCTTAATGCCCTTCGGCAGCATCGCCGCGAGCTCTTCGAACCTGCTGTCACGACCCACGACGGGCGCATAATCAAGGTGATGGGTGACGGTTTCCTGGTCGAGTTCGGTAGCGTGCTTAGTGCTGCACGATGCGCAGTCGAAATCCAGCGCGGCATGCTGGAGCGCAACATGGGGATTCCAGCCGACAGGCACTTCGCGTTTCGAATAGGCTTGAATTTGGGCGACATCGTCTTCGATGCGGATGACTTTCATGGAGATGGCATCAATGTGGCGGTCCGCCTTCAAGCCCTTGCAGCTCCGGGCGGCATCGCCTGTTCGGCTGCTGTGCGCCACGAAGTCGGAAACAAGCTCGGCCTCGATTTCGCAGACCAGGGTGAAAAGACCGTCAAGAACATTTCCCGCCCGGTGCATGTCTATTTTGCCGATTGGGGCAACGTCGCCTCCGGCGTAGAGGTGACGTCTGCTGCAAGTGACCACACGCGGGCACCCGTCAACAAGCCATCCGTTGCAATCCTGCCATTTGCCAACATCAGCGACGACCCCGCCCAAGAGTTTTTCAGCGACGGCATCACCGAGGACATCATCACCGATCTATCGAATGTTTCAGGCTTATTTGTACTGAGCCGCAACACTGTCTTCACATGGAAGGGCCGGAGCGAGAACCTGCAGCGCATAGCCAGGGAGCTCGGGGTTGCCTATATCGTAGAGGGCAGCGTCCGCAAGGCGGGTAACCATTTGAGGATCAATGCTGAATTGATCGACGCTGCCAGTGACGGCCACGTCTGGGCCGCGCGTTATGACCGCGACCTCACCGATATCTTCGAAGTGCAGGACGAGATCACGAAGGCAATTGTCGAGCAACTGAAGGTCAAGCTGCTCCCGGAGGAAAAGGAGGCGATCGAGCAGGCGCCGACGGAAAGCGTCGAAGCTTATACGCACTTCCTGCGGGGACGCGAGTATTATCACATTGCCTCGCGCTCAAACCATCTCATGGCCAGGCAGAGCTTCGCGAGAGCCATAGAATTGGATCCGGACTACGCTCGCGCCTATGCGGGAATCGCGGTCTGCGATTCCCGCCTTCGGTCTCAGTTTGGTGTGCGGATTCCGGTAGAGGACATCCTCGCGAACACAGCGAAAGCGCTCGCTATCGATCCCAATCTGGCAGAGGCCCATGCCGCCAAGGGGTTTGCGTTGGCGGTCGCCGGCAATCGCGCCGAGGCGGTTTCTTCGTTCGAACGGGCTTTATCGCTCGACCCCAATTGCCATGAAGCCAATCGATATTATGCAGAGTTTTGTGTTACCAATGGCCATTTTGAGCTAGCGGCGACGTACTTTATGCGCGCGTCGGAAATCAAGCCTGCAGACTATGGCGCGCCGACCATGCTCGTGAATGTCTTTCGGTCACTCGGGCAGTTGGACAAGGCCGAGAGCTATGCTCGAATCGCGATAAAAAAGGCTGAGGACGAATTACGGCGACATCCGGAGAATGCCAACGTTGCCTGTCTTGGAGCGACCGTGCTGGCCTTTCTCGGCATCAGAGATCGGGCGTTGGTGTGGTTGGCCCGCTCCCTGGCGACTGATCCCAGCGACATAAACATTCAGTACAACGCCGCCTGCACGTATGCGTTGCTTGGCGAGATTGACCAAGCGATCGACGTCCTCGAGGCCTGGATGCCTCAGGTCGGGGCCGAGATGCGGCTGTGGTTCAAGAATGATTCCGACCTCGATTCCATTCGCAGTCACCCTCGCTATTCGAGATTGCTTGAGCTGTCTGAATAACGCCCCGTACATTTGGTAGGCTAGCTCTAATACTATTTTATTACTTGCTAAAATTCTTGGGAGCGCTGAAAGTCAACTTAAACTGGCAATCATAAAAGTCTTTTGAGGGGGAGCGGATGGGCGCCCGGTTCAGACTTTTTGTACAGCCTCCATTTGAAGATGCTCGATCTCGTCCCGAGATCGTGGAAGTTTCGTCGCCGTTGGGTAGCCTGACAGCTGGCCCGGCCGATGATCGCATGTTCGTTGTGGAGCCGGTTGGCAAGACCGGTCCCTACGGTGTGAACCGCGGGCCGCTCGGAACGCCGTACATGTCCCTGCCGCCCTGGATCGGAAAAATCCTCGAGCCCGCCATCCCCGACGAGTGCGGCAATTTCGACTATCTCCGACCTTCGATGGCTGGGTTCGAAGCCGCGCATGTTTTTGGATGCGTGCGATTCACACTGGATGTTTGGGAGCGCTATCTCGGCCAGCCACTCACCTGGCATTTTCGGGATCATTATGACCGCCTGGAAATCTCGATCCTGCCGCAATGGGACAACGCCCAGTACGGCTATGGTTTCCTCGAAGTCGGGAGCCAGTTCGAGAACGACGGGCGCGTCCTTCCCTTCAGCCTGGATTTCGACGTCGTCGCGCATGAGGTCGGGCACGCGATCATCTTCAGCATCTTGGGCGTGCCGCGCCCGGGAACCGAGTATCCCGAATACCTTGGCTTTCAGGAGGCCTTTTCCGACTGCGTGTCGCTGATTGCGGCCATGCATTTTCCGTCCGTGATCAACAATGTTCTCGCGGAGACGCGCGGTAACCTCTACCGCGCAAACCGCCTGTCACGCTTTTCGGAATTTTCGCCGCATCGCCAGATACGGTCGGCAAACAACAAACGGACGATGGCCGAGTTTGCGCGTGGATGGAAGAACGAGCACGAACTCTCGCAGCCGCTCACCGGCGCGATATTCGACATCCTCGTCGATATTTTTCATGAGAGCCTGGTGGCGCGCGGCTTGATCTCGCATGCCGTTGAGGACCTCGCAGATATTGCCGAGTTCGATCCGGCTGCCGAGGCGCCGGTGCAGCATGCTTTCGACCGCGCTTTCACACAGAACGCTGATGGGTTTGTCCAAGCACTGCTCGACGCACGCGATATCGTGGGGACGTATCTGGCGGAAACCTTGTGGGCTCTTGCGGCAGACTTCCTGGACTACGGCGACGTCGCGAGAACGACGCTTGCGATCGATCAAGACGAAAGTGGCGGTCAGTTCGCACGGATCATCGACAGAAACTTCAGGCGACGCGCGATTGGTGAGCTGCACGCGGGCCCGCACCTCAAAGGCGGCGAGCATGACAGTCATGTCCACTCTGCTCGGACGTTATTGCCGATAGACTATCTGGAGCTTCCGAAGATGAACTATCGCGAGAAAGTTTTGCTGTCGAAATCAGGCATCAGTCAATAACCAGGTAGATGGAGGGAAACGTGGCACACCAGGAAAACCTACTCAGCATATCATCCGTGTATTTGTTTGGACGTGAACTTCAAGACGTTGTTCTTAGAGGCGGCACCTCTGGCCCTTTAGGCCCGCGTCAAGCAGGTGCGAACAATTTCCTGAGGAACCAACTCGCTGAGCCGGGCGCGACACTCGCGCGCATCTACGCTTTCTCTTTCGAAGGAGCTTTTATTGAACTGACCAGGCCAGCAATCTTTCTTGTCCACGGCGACGGCATGGTTCCTGACAACTCTCCTCCGAGGAACGCCGAAGGTGATATCGAATACGCAAGACTATACCGATCTCCTGGCGCAAGTGCACTAACAGGCCTCGGCTCCCAAATTGGAGCTCTCGCCGAGGATATTAGGGTCTGGATCTACGAGAAGGACGATCTCTCGATGAGGCTCGATGCCCAAACCGGAACCTTTGAACAAATCCTGCTCTCGGCTGAGGTCTCTGCTGATCCCAGAGGAATGGCGACTGGAATGTCCAGATCGGGCGGAGCCTTGTCCCGCTCCGGCGGGGTGATGTCGCGATCGGGTGGTTTCATACCTCGCAGATCGAGCGATAGTGATTGATTTGTGGATACGGACGAACAAGGGAGGTCAACATGCCTGCAAAGTCTGATGATCAACATGAAATTGACATTAAGTATCTGAGCGACAACCCTGTGAAAGCTGCAACTGATAAGAGTACTCGTTTTTCACTTGGAGGCACCGGCTTTATTCAGGGTATGATTGTGTATATAGCGCGTAACTCGGACGGCACCGGTAAGGTTGCAGTGGAAATATGTCCTGATCCGGATGCCATAAGTACGGACAAGTTATGGTCGGTTGTTGCCACGCCTGCTCATGGCCTTGATCCGACCAACTCCAAAGATCCCTTGTGGGTTGCTGTTAAACTGAACAATCAGTTTAAGGACGCTTACCAGGGATTCTTGGTCGTCTGATTCTCGAAAAGATCACGTCCATTCGAGCTGATGATCTAGGACTTGGCCGGCCATTGTCTTCATGCAGTCTGCCTGTCGGTCGCGCCACCTGTCGGACGCGCCCGTCAGACAGACCGGCGAGAAAAGCGGGTATGATTCATTTCGGAGGGAGGCACCGCTTCCAAAAACGCTTTGCTCGTCGATGGATTCTATTTCGGCCTCGCCGGCGCGCGGGCTCCATCCAGGGCGTCCGGCGGCGACCTGCCCATAGGACGCGGGATTGCGCTCCATCAAAACTTCGTCTGACCCCATCAGCCCGCACGTCGTGCTACGAAAATCACGACACCGGGCGATGTGAACCTTCAGGTCTGCGCGGTGGAATTTTGAAATTCCGAGTACGCACATGGACCTCTCGAAGATCAAGACGCTGATCGACTTTGTCGGACGATCGAATATTACCGAGCTGACCGTGACGGAAAAGGACGTGACGGTTCGGATTTTCCGTACGTCGCCGGGGGAGGCAGCTTGCGCCGAGCCCTCGCAAAAGCCGGAATCGACGATAAGCCTCGTCTCCGATGCGCCTGCGAGCGCCGAGAAAATCTCCTATGCTGTCAAGGCGCCCGTCTTTGGCGTTCTGCACCGGGCGCCAGCGCCCGGCGAGCCGCCGTTCGTCGCGATCGGTGACGCGGTAGAGGAGGGGCAGACGCTTTTCATCATCGAGGCGATGAAGGTCTTCAATACGATCGCCGCGCCGCGGTCCGGGCGCATCACGCGCCTGACCGATATCGACAATGGCGAGGTCGAGACCGGCGACCTGCTGGCGGAGATCGCCTGATGCAGGAAACATCTGAACAATCCGCTATCTCAGGGCGCCGTTTCGATACCGTCCTCATCGCCAATCGCGGCGAGATCGCAGTCCGGATAGAGCGGGCCTGTCGCGAGCTCGGCCTGAAGACGGTCGCCATCTGCTCCGAGGCGGACAGGCAAGCGCCTTATATCAAGACCGCGGACAATTTTCTCTGTATCGGCCCGTCGACCGCGGGCAAGAGCTATCTCAATCAGGATGCCATTCTTCTCGCCGCACGCCTGACCGGCGCGGGCGCCATCCATCCCGGTTACGGCTTTCTGTCGGAAAACGCCGTTTTCGCCGATGCAGTCGAAAAGGCCGGGCTGGTCTTTATCGGTCCGACGGCTGCATCGATCGCGACCATGGGCGACAAGATCGCGGCAAAGCGGGCGATGATGGCGGCTGGCGTGCCCTGCGTTCCCGGTCCCGATAGCGCGCTGGCCGACGACCCGGCCGCAATCGAGCGCGTCGCGCTGGAGATCGGATATCCCGTCATCGTCAAGGCGGCAGGCGGCGGCGGCGGACGCGGCATGCGCGTCGTGGCGAAAGCCGACCAGCTACATGAAGCGATCGCGCTGACGCGGGAAGAGGCGCGCAAGGCCTTCGGCTCGCCCGCGCTCTACATGGAGAAATTCCTCCAGCATCCTCGCCACATAGAAATACAGGTCGTTTGCGACGATCACGGCAATGCCGTTTGGCTGGGCCACCGGGATTGCTCGATGCAGCGCCGCCATCAGAAAGTGGTGGAAGAGGCGCCGGCGCCCGGGATCGCGCCCGACATCATCCAGCCGGTCGGCATGGCTTGCGTCGAGGCCTGCCGCCAGATCGGCTACCGCGGCGTCGGTACCTTCGAATTCCTCTATGAGGACGGCGCGTTCTTTTTCATCGAGATGAACACGCGGCTTCAGGTCGAGCATCCCGTCACCGAGCTGACGAGCGGGGTCGATATCGTCCAGGCGCAGATAAAGGCGGCCCAGGGTGACGTTCTGGACCTCACCCAAGATGATGTGATCTGCGAAGGCCACTCTTTCGAATGCCGCATCAACGCCGAGGATCCCGAGACTTTCCTGCCGTCGGCAGGCGTCGTAACCCATCTGGCTTTGCCAGAGGGGCCGGGCATCCGCGTCGATACGCATATTCATCCCGGCTACAGGGTCTCACCCCATTACGACTCGTTGATCGCCAAGCTGATCGTCCACGCGCCGACTCGGGCGAAAGCCATGGCCAGAATGTGCGAGGCGCTTGCCGGCACTGAGATCGAGGGCATCGCCACCAATATGCCCTTCCTGCGCGCCCTGTTCGAGGATCACGCATTCGCCCGCGGCGAAACGGATATTCACTATCTCGAGCACTGGCTGAAGCTGCGGAGGGTGGCGGCATGAGCGCCTTCGATCTCAGCGATCCCGCAACCATCGCATTCCTCACCGACGCGCTGACGGTTGCCGGCGTGGAGGGGCTCGAAATCTCGCGGCCGGACGGGCAGCTTCGCATCGTCGTTTCAGAGGAGGGCGGCACCCGGATCAGTGCGACGGATGCGACGCTCTGCGCTGCCGGTTCCGCACCTGTCGTCGTGAAGGCGCCGATGGCCGGACATTTCTGTGCAGAGCATCCGGCCGCCGCTGCCATGTCGCGAACTCTGCCGCGGTCCATATCCGATGCCGGCATCCTCGGCTTCGTCAGGGTAGGGCAGGTGCTGCTTCCCCTTCGCGCCGGCCATTCCGGTGTTTTGACCAGGCTGCTCGCCGAGCCCGGCGCGCTGGTCGGCTTCGGTGACCCTCTGTTCGAAATCGAGCTGCCATCATGATCGTCACGACGAACAGACATGCCTCGCAACGCGAAATCGTTCCGGCCACCCAAAGCCGGGCGCGGGTTTCCTCAATCGGCGCAAGATCCTTCCTGCTCGAGGCGCCAGGCGATTTCGATCTCATCGCGCAGCGGCGGATCTGGGCCCTGTCCCAGACGATGAAGGGCTGGACGGACATTGCGGAAAACATTCCGGGGATGACCAACCTGCTGGTGATCCTCAGGGAGGCGCCCGAAAATCCCGATGCGGTGGTCGCCCGGCTGCTGGAGGCTTGGGAGAATGCGCGGAGCATCGATCTCAACGGCAAGACCATAGAGATCCCCGTTCATTACGGCGGCGAACATGCGACCGATCTTCCAGCCCTTTGCGATCTCTCGGGCTTAAGCGACCGGGAGGTCGTCCGCATCCATCATCAAGCCACCTATCGGGTCTTCGCCTTGGGCAGCGCGCCTGGTTTCGGCTATCTGCATGGCCTCGATCCGCGCATCTACATGCCGCGAAAGACCGTGCCCTCGCTGAAGATGGCGAAGGGCTGCGTGACCATCGGCGGCATGCAAACCGGCGTCGCCATGCTCACCGGTCCCAACGGCTGGAATTCCATCGGCTTCGCGTCGCTTGAGATGTTCGACCCGACCTCGCCGACCCCCGCGATGATGGCGCCCGGAGATACGGTGCGGTTCTTGCCGGAAAGGATCGAACTATGATCGAGGTCCTTGAAAGCGGCCCTTTCAACACTGTGCAGGATCTGGGACGTCCCGGCTACCGCGACATCGGCGTTTCGGCGAGCGGCGCCATGGACCCGTTGGCAGTCCGGATCGGCAATATTCTCGTCGGCAATGACGAGAATGCGGCTGTGATCGAGGTGCAGACCTTCCCGTTCAGCCTGCGTTTCGAGCGTCGGACTGTCTTTGCCGTGACCGGCGCCGACGGCCATCCTCACCTCGACGGATCGGAACTCATTCCCTGGTGCGCCTATACGGCAGAGCCCGGACAGGTTCTTCAGCTGCTGCAGCCCCCGCGGCTGGCGCGCTCCTATGTTTCGGTCGGAGGCGGGCTGGATATTCCTGTTGTCATGGGATCGCGAAGCACGTCGCTGCGCGGCGGCTTCGGCGGCAATGCCGGCCGGCCGTTGGCGAAGGGCGATCGGATCGCCGTCGGCGAGGACGCGGAGATTGGCATGCTGCCGGCCACGGGCCTCGCCGTCGTCGAGCCGGCCGTGGCGCTCCGCGATGTCTTCCCGGCGCCCGTCGACGGCGCCTTGCCAATCCGGGCGCTGCCTGCCGGCGAGCATGAACTTTTCGCCGGAGACGGCGAAGCCTTCTGGGGCCAGACCTGGCGGATTTCCTCGCGAAGCGACCGGACGGGCTACCGCCTCTCCGGCGAGCCGATCACGCCGACCGCATCGATCGAGATGCGCTCCCACGGCGTCGTGCCCGGCGTGATCCAGGTTCCTCCCGGCGGCGAACCGATCGTGCAGATGAGCGAAGCGAACACTGCCGGCGGATATCCGAAGGTCGCCGGCGTGATCGAATGCGACCTCTGGCGGCTCGGACAGGCCCGCATCGGCGCCCGCCTGAAATTCGTCCGGTCGACGCATGCGGAAGCGCGCGCGGTCGAACAGGCCGTCGCCCGCTATGTCGAGGATGTCAGGCAAACATCCCAAATGGTCAAGCGCGCCCTGAAAGCGATGGCCTAAGGCCATTGAAAGGAGGAACTGATGAAGATCGATCTGAATTCCGACATGGGCGAAGGATTTGGTCCCTACCGGCTGTGCGACGACGAAGCGATGATGAAAATCGTCTCCTCGGCCAACATCGCCTGCGGTTTTCACGGCGGTGACCCCGATACGATGGGCCGCATGGTGCGGCTGGCAAAACAGAATGGCGTCGGCATCGGCGCCCATCCAGGCTTGCCCGACCGGCTGGGGTTCGGCCGGCGCGAAATACCTTTCCAGGCGGACGAGCTTCGCCAGCAGATGCTTTACCAGCTCGGCGCCCTGATGGCGATCGCCAGAAGCGAGCGCGTCACCGTCTCCCATTTCAGCTTCCATGCCGCCATGGGCAATATGGTCAACCGTGATCCTGTCCTCGCCGACCTGATGATGGATGCGATCGCCACCGTCGACGCCAATCTCGTCGTCTTCGTCACGGCTGACAGCGAGATCCAACAGGCGGCCAAGCGCGCGCGTCTGAAGACGCTGGCGCTTTTCCTCGCGGACCGGGCCTATGACGCCAGCGGCAAACTCGTCGCACGCGGGCTCCCCGGCGCCGTCATCAAGGGCGAAGCCGCCGTGCGCGCTCGCGTCCGAAAATTCCTCGTCGATGGAACCGTCGAGACGATCGACGGAGCCGTGATCGCGATGCCGGCACGCTCCATCCTCGTCCATAGCGACACGCCCGGCGCCCTCGACCTTGCCGGCATCGTGCGCGGCGAAATCGAAGCCACGGGCGCGACACTCGCTCCCGCCGCAGAACTCGCCGACTGACGCAATCCCGATCGCCCGCCGGCGGCCTTAATTCCAATCTCTCATCGAAGGACCATGCCGATGTCCGTCATCGCAGACCGCCTGAAAAACGTCTCCATATCCGCATCCGCCGCCATGACCCAGCGCGCCCGGGAACTGGCCGCCCAAGGGATCAAGGTCGTCAGCCTCTCCTCCGGCGAACCGGATTTCCCCACACCGGCACACGCGATCGAAGCGGCGTATGCGGCAGCGCTTGCCGGCGATACGAAATATCCGCCGATGGACGGTACGCCGGCGCTCAAATCCGCCATCATCCGGAAATTCAAACGCGACAACAATCTCGATTATGATGCCAGCCAGATCGTTGTCTCGGGCGGCGGCAAGCAGGTGATCTTCAACGCCATGCTGGCAACCTGCAATCCGGGCGACGAGGTCGTCATCCCCACGCCCTCCTGGGTCAGCTATGCCGACATCGTCAAATTCGCCGGCGGCGTCCCGGTCGCCGTCCCCTGTTACGAGCAGAACGGCTTCAAGCTGCGTCCGGAAGATCTGGAGGCGGCGATCACGCCGCGCACCAAATGGCTCTTCCTGAATTTCCCGAACAATCCGACAGGAGCAGCCTGCTCTCGGGCCGAGATGGCCGCCATCGCCGAGGTCATGCTGCGCCACCCCAATGTCTGGATCATGACCGACGACATTTACGAGCATCTGGTCTATGACGACTTTCAGTTCTGCACGATCGCGGAAGTCGAACCCAGACTATACGATCGTGTCCTGACGATGAACGGTGTCTCCAAGGCTTACGCGATGACCGGCTGGCGGCTCGGCTTCTGCGCCGGCCCAAAAGAACTGATCTCGGCCGTCAGCAACGTCAACGGCCAGAATGGCGGCGGCATCGCGACGCTCACCCAGGCAGCCGCGACCGCAGCGCTCGACGGGCCTCAGGATCTCTTGAAGGAGCGGGCGGCGATCTACAAGACGCGACGTGACTTCGTTCTCGACAAATTGTCGGGGGTGGAAGGGCTGCGCTGCCATCGGCCCGAAGGCGCCTTCTATATCTATCCCAACATATCGGGACTGATCGGCAAGACCAGCAAGGGCGGGCGCAAGATCGAGACCGACGTCGACTTCGTCATGGCGCTGGTGGAGGAACATCACGTCGCGACCGTGCAAGGCGCGGCTTACGGAATGAGCCCTTTCTTTCGCATTTCCTACGCGACAAGCATGGAAAAACTCGGCGAGGGCTGCGCCCGCATCGCTGAGTTCTGCAACGATATGCGCTAACCGGCAACCGCGCTTTTAACCCTTCAACCGCGCCGTCAATTCGAGGAGGATGTCGCGGACGGCAAGCGCCGGTTCCGACAGGGGATTCTGGTCGGAAACGCAAAGCGACAGGGTTTCCTCGATCCTGGGCGAGACGAGCCGGCAGATCAGCGGCTCGCTCGATTCCGAAACGATGCGATCGGCTATGGCTTTCGGCATGATCGTCGCACCGAGACCGCTGCCGACCGCGCGGGCGAGCGTGCGCACGATTTCGACTTCCGCCACGACCTTCAAATTGGTGCGGGTGCGGGTGAAGGCGGTATCGACCGCGCGGCGGACGAAATTATAAGCCGGCGGCAACAGCAGTGGTATTCCGTCGAGAGCGTTCACGGACACGGGTTTTGCATCCGCTTCGATCGCGAAGTCGCGATGCGCCACAAGGAAAAACTCTTCGCTGAGGAGCGGTTCGAACCGCACGCCCTTGATCGGCCCGGTCCCATGCAGAAGCGCCATCTCCAGCCGGCCGTTCATGATCATCTGGCTATAAGTCTGACCGACGCTTTCGGTCAGATGCAGCAAAATACCGGGATGGCGTTTACGGGTCTCCGCTAGCAACTCGACCGACAGCGTCGCGGCACTGCTGAACGGCACTAGACCGACCGACACGCGTCCGGCAAGAGAATTGCCAGCCGCCGATGCATCGGCTTGCGCCTGCTCCATCTGCCGAAGGATGATCTGCGCATGGCGATATACCGCGTGTCCCGCATCGGTCATGCTGACGCCCTGCTGGCTGCGGATCAACAGCTTGTGGCCGAAATGCTCTTCCAGCGCCGCAAGCTGCTGGCTCAGAGCCGGCTGGGCGATATGCAAAAGATCCGCCGCTCGCGTGATGCTGCCGCTGTCGACGATCACGATGAAAGATTTGAGGCGTCTGATGTCCATGGGGATCGGGGTACCATTCTGATCTGCGGATGGCATGTTTGCAGAGGCGCATTGCTTTTGCAACGCGACCCGGCCTGAAGCGAGGCTGCGAGCGAATGCCGGCATCGCCGCTTTCTCTTCTTCGGCAGGCGCACCCGCTCCATAACCGTTGCTTATTGCTCCAAAGATAATCGGTCTTAGGCAAGGGGTTAAAGCTTCGCTACTGTCTCGAACAACAACAAGGGAACGACAATGCCATTCTCCGACTACAAGACCGCACTGGTGACCGGCGCCTCCTCCGGTATCGGCGCAGCCGTCGTTGAGCGGCTTTGCCGAGAGAATATCGAGGTCCACGCGATTGCCCGGAGCGCCGAAGCGCTGCAACAGTTGGCCGCGCGGACGGGCTGCATAGCCCACGTCATCGATGTGACGAACCGTCAGGCAATCGCTGAGCTCACACGTCGCGTGGACTTCGATATTCTCGTCAACAATGCCGGTGTCGACCGGCCGAAGAAGTTCCTGGAAGCCGACGAGGGCGATATCGATCTCATCGTCGACGTCAATCTGCGGGCGGTCCTGCACATTTGCCGGCTCGTGGTGCCGGGCATGGTGGCGCGCGACCGCGGCCACGTCATCAACATCTCTTCGATCGCGGGCGCCTATAATTTCGGCGGCAACTCCTCCTATCACGCCACCAAGGCCGGGGTGAGCATGCTGTCCAACCAGCTGCGCATCGACGCTTTCGGCAAGCGCGTGCGGGTCACGGAAATCTGCCCCGGCCGGGTCGCCACAGACATTTTCAATCACGTCCACGGCAATGATCCCAGCATCCGGGAACGGTTCATCGACGGGTTCGAACTGCCGCAGGCAACCGATATCGCCGACGCGATCGCCTTTGCCATATCAGCTCCCGTCGCCGTCAACATCGGGCATATGGAAATCACGCCGACGCTGCAGGTCATGGGTGGCCTGCAGACCGCCAAGCCGCAGCCGAAGACAGATCCATCCGGGGAGCCAACGCCGTGAGCGGTTTCGACCTTTCGGCAATCCTCGGAAATCCCGAATATGCGGCCATGCTGCTGCATGGCATCGAGATGACCTTCATCATTTTTGCCGGATCGTGGTCGCTGGCGATGGCGCTCGCGTTGCTGCTGCTCTGTATACGCCTGTCGCCCTTTCGCTTCGGCGATCCGTTGGTCGCCGCTTACGTATCCTACCACCGCAACGTTCCCACCCTGGTTCAGCTAATGCTGTGGTATTTCGGGATCTTCACCCTGATGCCGAGCGGGTTGGCGACATGGCTCGCAAGCCATAACGCCGAGGCGATCTTTGCGGTGATCGGGCTCGGGCTCTGCCAGGCAGCCTATTTCAGCGAAGATCTTCGTTCGGGTGTGCGCTCGGTCGGTCCCGGCCAGATGGAGGCATCCCGTGCTCTTGGCCACGGTTATGTCTCGGCGATGCGTTTCGTCATCATGCCACAGGGCGTGCGCAACGCGCTGCCGCCGCTCATCAATCACAGCGTCTCCCTGTTCAAGAACAGTAGTCTCGCCGTCGTCATCGGCGCGTCGGAACTGACGCATGCCGTCAAGGAAATCGAAAACCTCAGCTTCCGCACCTTCGAGATCTACCTCGTCGGCACGGTTCTCTATCTCTTCTTCTCGCTCGTGATCATGAGCATCGGCGCCTATCTGTCGATGCGCGCCGATCCTGCCAGGAGTGCGCGCGCATGATCCAGGACATGATCGCCATCGTCCGAGACTACTGGCTGCTGCTCTTGATCGGCCAATATCCGAACGGACCGCTGGGCGGGCTCGCCAATACGCTGATCCTTTCAGCACTCAGCATCACTCTCGCCTTTCCGGCCAGCATCCTCTTCGCACTGGCGCGGCTTTCCAAATCTCCGCTGCTGCGCTGGCCGGTCACTGCACTTGTATATTTCACGAGGGGCGTGCCGCTCTTGATGCTCATCTTGTGGAGCTATTTCCTGGTTCCGCTGCTGACCGGCGCCGACGTGCCGAGCTTCGTCACCATGCTGACGACGCTCGTGGTCTATCAGAGCGCGTTCCTCAGCGAAGTCGTCCGTGCCGGCATCGTCGCACTCGGGCCCGGCCAGATGGATGCGGCGCGTGCGCTCGGCCACGGTTACATGGGCGCGATGCGCTTCATCATCTTGCCGCAGGCACTCTACAACATGATCCCGAGCATCCTTTCCACCTTCGTCTCGACGATCAAGGACACGACGCTCGGCTATGTGATCAACGTGCCGGATCTGACCTTTGCGGCAAGCCAGGTCAATAACCAGCTCCTCACCCAGCCCTTCCAGGTCTTCCTCATCCTGGCGATCGTCTATTTCGCCATCTGCTGGACGCTGACCTACTTCGCAAATCGCCTCGAGCGTCGCATCACGCGGCGGCGTGCGGGACTGCTCAACGTCCCCGCCACCGTGGTCACGCCGTCGAAAATCATATCGGAGCAGCTATGACCATGTCCGTTTCAACGCAGGAATCGCAGACGATCCGGCTTTCGCAGGTCTGCAAGAGCTACGGCGATTATCCGGTTCTGAAGAACATCGATGCGCAGGTGGCGCGCGGCGAGGTCGTGGTCATCTGCGGACCTTCCGGCTCCGGAAAATCGACGCTGATCCGCACGATCAATCGCCTCGAAGAGATCAACAGCGGATCGATCACCCTCGACGGCCAGAACATTCATGCCTCCATGCGGGCAAAGGCACTCAACGCGATGCGCAGCCGGATCGGCTTCGTATTTCAGAACTTCAACCTGTTTCCGCATCTCTCGGTCGCCGAAAACGTGTCGATGTCGCCGATCCGGGTGAAGGGCGTCGCGGCCGATGTCGCGCATGAAAAGGCGCTCAAGCTCCTCGATCGGGTCGGCCTCGCCGACAAGGCCCGCGCCTATCCCGGTCAGCTTTCAGGCGGCCAGCAGCAGCGGGTGGCAATCGCCCGCGCCCTCGCCATGGAACCGCCGGTGATGCTGTTCGACGAACCGACGAGCGCGCTCGATCCCGAAATGGTCGGCGAGGTACTCGCCGTCATGAAGAGCCTGGCGTCCGAAGGCATGACCATGCTCTGCGTCACCCACGAAATGGGGTTCGCGCGCGACGTCGCGGATCGGATCTGGTTCATCGATGCGGGCCAGATCATCGAAATGGCGACCCCCGAAGAATTCTTCAGCAATCCACGCCATCCCCGGGCTCAGCGTTTCCTCGCTGATCTCAGGCATTGAAAACTAAGCACCAAAAACAAAGGAGAACAGCAATGAACTGGAAATACCTGACCCTCACCGCCGCATTTGCCGGCCTCGCAGCCGCCGCACCCGCGAAGGCCGATCAGCTCGACACCATCATGTCGGCGAAGACCTTGCGCTGCGCGACTTTCGCCGACGTTCCTCCCTTCGCCTCGCCGGATCCGAAGACCCGCGAAATGGCCGGTTTCGACGTCGATCTCTGCGGCGCCATCGCCGAGGAATTGGGAGTCAAGGCCGAAATCAAGCCGGTCTCGGTTGAAGCACGCGTACCCGAGGTCAAGCTTGGCCGCGTCGACATCACCGTTGCCAACCTCGCTTACACGCTGAGCCGCGCCGAGCAGATCCAGTTCAGCGATCCCTATTATCTCGCCAAGGAAATGCTGATCGTGCCGGCCGACGATGCCGGCAAGATGAAGGCCGATTACGCAGGTCAGCGCCTCGCCTCGACTAAGGGTTCGACCTCGGAAATGTCGATCAAGCTCAACAAATCCGACCCGGTGACATTCCAGGACACGGCCTCGGCCTATCTTGCCGTCCAGCAGGGTAAGGCGCGCGGCATGGTGGCCAACACCATGACGACGACCAAGTTCGTCAATGAATCGAAGAGCAAGGGCAAGGAAATGCGGATGATCGAGGAGCCGATGCTCTACCAGCCGATCGGCATCGGCATGGCCAAGGATCAGCCGGCGCTGACGGCCAAGATCAACGAAATCCTGCACAAGCTCGACGCATCAGGCGAGATCAACAAGATCTGGGATAAGTGGCTCGGCCCGAACACCGAATACAAAATGACCCGCACAGACAAAGTCGTGCCGCTCACGCAGCTGAAGTTCGACCCGATCCCGTAGACCGAGCGGTCTCGGAACCTCCCGAGGACAATGCAACCGAGATAAGACGGCGGGACTTGCCCGCCGTCTGCCAACGATGTGAGGCATCCATGATCCATATAAAAGATATCCCCGAACGGCCCAGCAAAGCTGACATCGAGGCCGTTTCCAAATTTTCGCCGGCGACCATCCACGAAGCGCAAGGGCGCCGCGGCGCACTTTCCTCGCGACTCAAGCCCGTCGACTACCGCATGAAACTGTGCGGTCCGGCCTTTACGGTCAAATGCGCGCCGCGCGACAACATCATGCTGCAGCTCGCCATCAACTACGCAAAGCCCGGCGATATCATCGTCGTCTCGGCCGGCGAATACGAAGAAGCCGGATCCTTCGGCGACGTGCTTGCCAATGCCTGCCTTGCCAAGGGCATCGGCGGTCTCG
Source organism: Rhizobium leguminosarum bv. trifolii WSM2297 (assembly GCF_000271845.1). The sequence goes on from NZ_JH719394.1 coordinate 175,779, forward strand.
TCACCGACACCGGCGTGCGCGACACGCTGCAGCTTAGAGAACTCGGTTTCCCCGTCTTCTCGCTCAGCGTCTGCATCAAGGGCACGGTGAAGGAAACCATTGCGGCGGTGAACGACACGATCATCGTCGGCGGTGAAACCATCTATCCCGGCGACATCATCGTCGGCGATGCCGACGGCCTGGTGGTTGTACGCAGGCAGGAAGCGCAGGAAGCCGCCCGATTGTCGCAGGCTCGCGAAGACGCCGAAGCCGGCTATATCGCCGCCTACAAGGCGGGGAAATCGGTCATCGAGGTCAGCAATCTGGCACCGGTGCTGAAAGCCAAGGGGCTTGTCGTCGACATCTGACAAACGAGGGAGGTCTGCAAGGGCTCACGCTCTAAGATCAGTCTGGACACTATTATGGACGCATGTTCTATAAAGCGGACAGACCTGACCGGAGCACGCCATGCATCTTTCCATGTGGACCTATCCCTGGGACGTCCAGGACCAGGGGCTCGACGCGTTTGCCGCCGAGCTTGCCGGCCGGGCGGGGCTTAACACGGTCAGCCTGGCGACCTCCTATCATGCCGGTCGGTTCCTGCAGCCGCGCAGCCCGCATCAGAAGGCCTATTTTCCCGAGGACGGGACAGTCTACTTCCGGCCGGATGAAAGCCTGTGGCAGGACAAGGTGATCCGGCCGCTGATGGCCAGCAATGTGAGCGAGCGCGGCGATATGCTGGAAGCGCTCGTCAGGGGACGCGAGACGACGGGTCTCAAGGTCTCCTGCTGGACGGTCTGCCTCCACAACAGCCGTTTCGGCATGCTGCATCCCGACCATGTGACGCGCAACGCCTTCGGCAATCCCAACTATTACAATCTCTGCCCCTCCAGCCCGGCAGCGCGCGCCTATGCCGTCACTCTTGTCCGCGACATCACGGTGAATTACCGGCCCGATATGGTGGAACTCGAAAGCCCGAACTTCATGGGCTTCGCGCACGAATATCATCACGAAAAAGACGGCGTCGGCCTGAACGCCGAAGACGATTTCCTGCTGTCGCTCTGCTTCTGCGACCATTGCACGGCGCGCGCGGCAAAGGCCGGCGTGCCGGTCGGAGGCGCGCGCCGATCGGTGGCGCGCTTCATTGCCGAGCTCTGCGAACGGGCGGTGCCCGAACGGCAGTTTCCCGATTTCCCGCCAGCCGGTATCGATGCGTTTCGCGACCATCCCGATCTGCATGCCTATCTCACTTGGCGCAGTGAACCGGTGAGCAGCCTGATCGGCGAGATCAAGGCGTCGGCCGAACCGGCGACACGCATCGTCCTCATCGACCTGAAAGACGGCTGGCTCGGCGGCGTCGATCTCGCCGCGGTCGCCAAACTTTGCGACGGGGCGATCCTCTGCTGCTACGACATGGAACCCACGGCGATCGGCGATGTCATCCGCACTGGCCGAGCGACACTTGGATCGGAAAAATTCCTCGGCGTCGGCCTGCGCGTCTTCTATCCCGAGGTCGGTGAAGCCGACGTGCTGGCGGCCCGCGCCAAGGCCGCCGTCGATGCCGGCGCTGATGGCGTAAACTTCTACAATTACGGGCTCATCCCGGCCAAGCGCCTCGACTGGGTCAAGGCGGCGGTCGGCGCGATCAGCTAAAGCAATTCCAGGAAAGTGCGAAGCGGTTTTCCGTCCGGAATTGCGTAAAAACAAAAATCGGAGGGTTCTGCGTTTCCAGGAAAAGCTGAACCGCTCTACTCCGTGATCGGTTCAGCGACCTGGATCAGGCAGTCGCCTGCCTGACTGTCGCAATGCAGCCGATGCGAAATGACGATGCCGTCCTCGGCAAAGCGCAGTTCTTCCTCCTGCTGCTCCAGGCATTCCAGGTCATGGTACCATCCGGCGAGATCGCCGGCCGAGACGGTGGCACCAAGGGCAGCGGCCGGCTCGAACCAGCCTCTGCGGTTGGCATAGATGCCCTGGCTATGCCGGGACAGCGAGAGGAGCTGCAACGGTACTGCTTCGCCAAGGGGCGCACGCGACAGCACCGGGTGCTCGACGATACCGAGCGTCACCAGCAGCCGGTCGATCGCCGCCGCCGTGAAGGCCATTGACTGAGGCGTCACGGTTCCGCCGCCGCCGAATTCGCCGGAAAGACCGATGACGCCGGCCCTTGCCGCAGCCCCCATCGATGTCGGCGCCGCCGGGCCATTGTCGGCGATGAAGGCATGCGACGCGCCCATCGCCCGCATCAGCGAGACCGCCCGCTCGAAACGGGCGGCGTCGGCCTGCCGCTCGATCAGCGTGCAGGGCAGATGCGCCATCGTCGTGCCGCCCGAATGCAGGTCGAGCATGACGTCATGGCGCGGAAAGAGTTCGTGTTCGAGGAAATGCGCAAGTCGTGCCGTCGGCGACCCCATGGGATCGCCGGGAAAGGCCCGGTTGAGATTGCCGCCATCGAAGGGCGAGCACCGCTTGGCCGCCATCACCGCCGGCAGGTTTGCCATTGGCAGAATGGTGACCGCACCACGGATTGCCTTGACGTCCAGCAGGCGCATCAGCCGGGAAAGCTGAAGTTCACCTTCGTATTCATCGCCATGGTTGCCCGCCATCAGCAGCAAAGACGGCCCCTCGCCATTCTGCAGGCGAAGGATCGGCATGCGGATCTGATAATAGGGCGAACGGTCGATCGAATAGGGAATGGCGAGATGGCCGGCCTGCCGGCCCTCGCGGGAAAAGTCGATCGGGTTGACGAGGCCGCTATGCATGTTGTCTCCAGTGCGGGCGGTTGCCGGCGTCTACAGCGCCGCGACCGCGGTCATTTCGACACGTAGATCGGGATCGGCGAGGCGGGCTTCGGTGCAGGCGCGCGCCGGCGGATTTTCGATGTCGATCCAACTGTCGTAGACGCCGTTCATCGCCTCGAAATCGGTAATTGCCGGCAGGAAGACGTCGACGGCGAGGAGGCGTGAGCGGTCCGTGCCGGCCTCCTTCAAAAGGGCGTCAATCTTGGCGAGCACGTCGCGAGTCTGGTCCTCAATGCCCGCCTTGCGGTTTTCCGCGACCTGGCCGGCAATATAGACGAGGCCGCCATAACTGACGGCTTGGCTCATACGCGAGCCCTTCTGGTAACGCTGGATCATGCAGCTTTTCCTTTTCTTGCTTTTAGAGGGAGAATTCAGCCGAAGCTGGTGAGGTAGGCCGCCGTCACCGAATGATCCGGGTCGAGGCCATAGAGGATCGCATGCCGGTCAAGGCAGGTGCAGGGATGCGAGATGCCGAACTCGATCACATCGCCGACAGAGACGTCGCTATCATCGTCAAGTGTCAAGAAGGCATGCTGATCGTTGAGACGGAAAACGTCGGCGTTTTCGAGGTCGGTGAGATAGGCGCCATTGCGATAGAGCGCCAGGGGCCGCGGCAGGCCCTGGTCCATCGCCACGTCGCGCATGCCCATGCCTGAGATCGCCAGCCGCGGCTCCGGCCGCGAGAGGACTTCGGCCCAGAGCCTGAGCGCCGGACGGAAACCGGCTGCTGCGGAAATCGTCTTATCGCCGATGCGCAAGCCGCACCGTGCGTCGAGGCCGGCAAGGCCGCGCTCGTAGATGCCGTGATCGTGGAAGAAGATCGCGCCGCTGCGCAGCACCAGCCGACAGGCGGGATCGGCCGCGACGGCGGCTGAAAGCCGCGCCACCACTACGTCGAAAAACACCGAACCGCCAGCGGTGACGAAAAGCGGCCGCTCCCTGCCGATGCAGGTGCGGATCGTCGGCAGGAAATCTGATATCATCGCCATCAGCGCGTCGATACGAAGCAGCGTCTCTTCCGGATCGGCGGTGGCGGCCGCGCCCTCATAGGCAGCAATGCCGGTCAGCCGGAAGGCCGGCGTCTCCACGGCCAGGATCGCATCGAGAGTTGCCACCGCGGCTTCGGCGCTGCGCAGACCCGCGCGGCTGGCGCCGAACTCCACCAGCAGCCCGAGAGGCGGCAGATCACCACGCTCCTGCCATGCGGAGCGAAGCGCCTCGACCAGCGCTGTCGAATCCACGAAGATATGGAGTTCCGCATCAGGGTAATGGCCGAGCAGGGCCGCAAGCCGGCGGGCGGCGGCGACCCCGCCGATTTCGTTGGCGAGGATCAGGCGGCGCTGTCCTGCCCTGAGCAGGACGGCGGCCTGACGGATGTCGGCAACGGTCGTGCCCCAGGCGCCGGCCGCAAGAAGCGCTTCTGCCAGCGCCGTCGACATCGGCGTCTTGGCGTGCGGCGCGATGTCGGCGCCATGGCTTTTCACATAGGCCATCATCAGTTCGACATTCCCGGCGAAGGCCTGTCGATCGAGCGAGATCAGCGGCAGCGCCATCCTGCCGTCATAGGGCTTCCATCTCTGCATTCCTACTGCAGCAAGCGGCAGCGGCGGATGGCCTGGCGGAAAGCCGCGCACCCGCTCGTCGATCAGGACGTTTTCCGTCGCGGCATGAAGGTCAGACATGGCGGCCTCTCCCGATCTCGGCCGGATCGGCCAATCCGAGGCGATAGGTGTCATTGGCTGTGGCAAAGAACAAGGCGCGCTGCTCGTCGAGGGAGAGCTCAGCGGCGACCATGCGGAAGGTCTGATAGACTTCGTCGAAAGAAGCGTGCAGGCCTGCGACCGGAAAATCGCTCGCAAACATCGACCGCGCCGGGCCGAAACAATCGAGGCAATGCTGGATCACCGGCCGCAGGCTTTCGAACGTCCAGTCGTTGTCGTAGGCAACGAGGTCGGAGATTTTCAAGCGTACGTTTGGCTCGCGGCCGAGCGATCGCAGCCCCCGGCTCCAAAGCGCCATGCCCTCCTGCGTACGGTCGGCGGGACTGCCGCCGTGGTTGAGCACGAAAAGCGTTTCCGGAAAATCCCGCACCAATTCGACCGCTTCGCCCATCTGCCAGGGATAGAGCATCAGGTCAAAGACCAGCCCGAGCCGCGTGGCCTCGGCCAGCCCCGCCCGCCAGGCCGGATCGCCCATGCGGTCCGGGCGCGGTGCGAAACTCTTCGCCGCATCGGGATGCCAGCTCAGAATATCGCGGATGCCAACGACGTGGGGGTTTTCCGCTTCGGCTTGGAGCAGGCGAGGGGCGTCCGGCCCGTCGAGGGGAACGCGGGCGATATAACGCCGCGCCACGCCAGAGTTGCGGTCGAGCCCGTTGAGCCATCGGCTCTCCTCGAGCGGATGCGCGTCAGACCAGCCGGCCTCCACATGCACTGTCGCGACGACGTTCTGGCGCGCGGCATCGGCGCGATAATCGTCGACGCCGTAGTCGCGCAGGATTGGCGCAAGGCTACCGAACACCATCTCTTCGCCTGACGCCCGCGCCTTCTGAAGCCAGGGATGGCGCTGCAGGCTGAGATCCCAGAGATGGTGGTGCGGGTCGATCACCGGCCCGTCGTAGCGCTCGGTCATCTGCGCGCCTCGCGGCCGGAAACGAGCAACAGGGCAAGGATCAGCGTGCCGAACATGATCGACCGCCAGCCGGGCGAGGCGTTGACGACGGTGATCAGCGCCGTCGTGGTGACGAGCAGGATTGCGCCTGGAATGGTGCCGGCATAGGTGCCGCGGCCGCCGAGGATCGATGTGCCGCCGAGCACGACGGCGGCGATCGAGGTCAGCAGATAGGGATCGCCGATGCCGACATAACCTTGCCGGTTCATACCCAGCGCGAGAATGCCCGCAAGCCCAGCGAAAAAGCCGGACAGAGTGTGGACGATCAGCGTATTGCGGGTGATGCTGACGCCGGAAAGGCGGGCAGCGAGCGGGTTCGCCCCGAGCGCCAGGAACCGGGCGCCGATCGGCATGCGGTGGACGAGCACCAGCACGACGATCGAGACGATGAGCCACAGCAGGATGCCCGCGGGAATGCCGAGCGGCCGCGCCTGCCCGAGCAGAATGACCGCCGGATTGCTGACGGTGACCGCGCTGCCGCCGGCGACGATGACGAGCAGGCCCTGCAGGAAGGTCGCCATGGCGAGCGTCATGATGATCGGCGGCACGCGGAGATAGGCCGCACCCGCGCCGTTCATCAGGCCGATGCCGGCGGCGATGGCAAGGGCTGCCGCAATGCCGGCAAGTCCGGTCGGATCCCAGGCCGGCGAAATCAGCGGCAACAGGATCGCCGTGACTGTTATAACCGCGCCGACCGAAAGATCGATGCCGCCCATCAGGATGACCAGCGTCTGCCCGGCAGCGGCAATGCCGATCACCGCGGCAAGTTCAAGCAGATAGCGCAAATGGCCATAGGCGCCGAAACCGCGCAGCGTGAAGCTTGCGACGATCCAGACGAGCGCCACCAGAAGCAAGGTCAGGAGCGGCGGATTGCGGAATGCGGACCTGATCATGTTCATCGTCTTGCCCTCCATTGCCCGAGAAGTTCCGGAACGGCGACTGCGCCCACGATGATCAAGCCCTGCGCGACATATTGCGCAACCGGCGGAAAGCCCAAGAAGAACATCACGTTGATCATCACCGACAGCAGCAGGCTGCCGCAGATCGCGCCGCGCATCGTGCCCTTGCCGCCGAGGAAACCCACGCCACCGAGCACGGCTGCGGCGATCGAGTTCAGCGTGAAGGGTGTGCCGATCACGGGATCACCCGAGCCGGTCTGCGCTGCGACGAACAGACCGGTCAGGGCGGCAAGAAGACCTGAGAGTGCAAAGGCTGCGACCTTCACCCGTTCGACCGGGACACCGGAACGGAAGGCGCCGACCGGGTTGTCGCCGGCCGCATAGATGCCGAGGCCGAGCGGCGTTGCGAGGAAGGCTTTCCAGAGCACAAGGATTACGACAAGCAGCAGGAAGGCGACGGGCGTGTGGCCGGCAAGAACCGTCGACAGCCAATCGGGAACGAACCCACCCGGCCGCGGCAGCAGAATGAGTGCAACGCCGCTGATGATGAAGGATCCGGCCAGCGTCACGATGATCGCCGGCAGCCTCAGATGCGTGACGATGGCGCCGATGACAGCGCCGATCGAAAGGCCGGCAAGCGCGACAGCCAGGATGCCGCCCGGCACGCCGAGCACCCCTTGCATCGTCGTCGCCGCGATCACCGCACCAAGGCTGACGAGCGGGCCAATCGCCAGGGTAATGCCGCCATTCAGCATGAGCAGCGCCTGCGCCATGGTGACGAGCGCGAGCGGAAACCAGTTCTGCGTGAATTTGGAAAAGCCGCCGATCGAAAGGATACCGGGAAAGAGCAGCGCATAGAGGATGAGAAAGGCGGCGACGACCAGATAAAGCCCGGCAAGGCCGCGGTTGCGGCGGAGCTGGATCGCGCCGTAGAGCCGGGATGACGAAATCGTGCTCATGCAGCCTCTCCCTGTGTTGTGGCCGCAATACCCATGGCCGCGCCGACGATCGCCCCTTCGCTGATCGCCTCCTGCGACAACGTCGCCGCAATACGCCCCTCACGCAGAACCACGACACGGTCGCAAAGATGCACGAGCTCCGGCGTATCGGAACTGGCGAGAATGACGAGCCGCCCCTCGGCGGCGAAGGCGCGCAGCATCAGGTAGATTTCACGCTTGGTCTCGATGTCGACACCGCGCGTCGGATCGTTGAGAAGCAGAACGGAGGGATCGAGCGGCAGCCATTTGGCAAGCGCCACCTTCTGCTGGTTGCCGCCGGAAAGCGCCTGTACCGGGCGGGCGGTATCGCCCTTGATCGTCAGGCGACGGGCGAGATCGGCGACCAGGCCGTTTTCCGCCGGCCGGTCGCGGAGAACCCTGCGGGCAAGGCGTCCGAGCGAGGGCAGGATGAGATTGGAAGCGATGGAGTGCGGCAGCACCAGCCCCTCGTGTTTGCGGTCGGCCGGCACATAGACGATGCCCGCCGCATTCGCCTCGCCGACATGGGCGGGCAGGCCTGACTTGCCTGAAACCTCCGCCCGGGTAGCCGACGCCGGGATCGCACCGTAGAGGCCGAGCAGCAGGTCTTCCTGCCCTTGCCCGACGAGGCCACCAATGCCGACGATCTCGCCGGCGCGGGCGGAAAAGCCGATATGGCGCACCATGCCGGCGGAAAAATCTTCCACGCTGATGCGCATTGCGCCGGGCTTGGCGGCCGGGCGCGGCGGGAACAGGTCGCCGGTCTCGCGGCCGACCATCAGGCGGACCAACCCCTCGCCGTCGATGCCGGAGAGCGACTGATCGGCCGTGACGCCGCCGTCCTTCAGCACCGTGACATGCGAGCAGAGCGCCTGCACCTCGTTGAGGCGGTGGGATATATAGAGAAGGGCGGTGCCGCGCTCTCTCAGCGTCTCGATCAGCCGAGCAAGGATGCCGGCCTCGTGGGCGGAGAGCGACGAGGTCGGCTCGTCCAGAATGAGCACGCGCGGCTTGCGGAACAGCGCTTTGGCGATCTCCACCATCTGACGGCGCCCGAGCGCGAGATCGGCAACCGGCATGTCGAGCGGCTCGGTGAGCCCGACCATGTCGCAGACATCCTGCACACCGCGATGAAGCGCTCTGTAGTCAATGAGACCGAACCGGCGCGGAAAGGCGCCGGTCCCGATGTTTTCGGCAATCGACAGATTGGCCGTCAGGCTCAGTTCTTGCTGAACCACGGCGATGCCGGCCGCGCGCGCCGCCGCCGGGCTGAAATGCCCGGCGGGCTTGCCGTCGATGAGGATGGATCCGCTGTCCGGCTGGAGGGCGCCGGACAGAAGGTTGATCAGCGTCGACTTGCCGGCGCCGTTTTCACCGAGCAGGGCGTGAACCCTGCCCGGCAGAAGGGCGATATCGACGCCCTTCAAAACGGGATTGCCGAAAAATCCCTTGAACACCTGCCGGGCTTCCAGCAGGGGCCTTTCTTCCGTCATGACGGCGTCCTCAGCTCAGGATTACTTGGCAAGCAGCTTGTCGAAGAGCGCCTGATCGTAATCCGAGTAGATATAGCCGTCAGCCGGGAACTTGTCGGCGCGGGCGAGGTAGCTGCCGATGGTGCTGTCATCGATGACGGGCAGCGGGACCTTAACGAAGGCCGGCACGTCCTTGCCTTGCAGCGCCTGCACGGCGGTATAGACGGAAAGCGCGCCGAGCCAGTTCGGCTGCATGGTCGCCCAGCCCTTCAGGCCCTTCTCCTTCCAGAGTTCCAGGAACTGTCGGGCGTTCTCGCCTGTCGTCGGCACCTGGTCGCGGCCCTGGCGCTCGAAGGCGAGGACGGAGCCGGCCGACAGCGCACCGCCGAGCGACAGCACGCCGTCGATTTCCGGATTGGCGAAGAGCAGGCTGGTCATCGCTTCCTGTGCCGGAGCGACGTTATATTCCGTGTTGGTCTCGGTGATCACCTTAAGACCCGGATTGGCATCGAGCACCGGCTGGGCGCCCTTGCGACGGTCGTCGCTGACCGAGATGCCGGCCGGGCCATTCATGATGATGATCTTGCCCTTGCCGCCGAGCTGGCTGACCATCCACTTGGCGGCGGTCGCGCCCCATTCGTTGGAATCGGTGTTGATCTTCGCCGTCACCTTGTCGGTGTTGACCAAGCTGTCGAAATTGACAACCGCGATGCCCTTGTCGCAGGCATCCGAAATGACGCGGTCGAGCGCATTGGAGGAGCCGGCGATGACGACGATGGCGTCGACATTGGCGTCGATCATCGACTGGATATGCTGGATCTGCGTCTGGGCGTTGCCCTGCGCGTCGGTAATCATCAGGTCCTTCACCAGACCCGCCTTCTTCAACTCTTCCACTTCGGCGGTGATGGTGCCTTCGGTCTGCTTCATCCAGGTCGGCACCGAATAGATATTCGCCCAGCCGATCGTATAGGGCGCTTTCCTGTCGCCCTTGATGCAATTGGCAGCGGCCGAGGCGGTGCCCGTGGAAAAGACGAGGAGGGTGGCTGCTGCGGCAGCGCCCGCGAGAAGGCGGCGGCGCAGTGAAGCGGAAATGCTGTTTTCAAAATTCTTCATGTCGATCCCCTTTTGGTGTGGCGGCGTTCACGCTTGCCATCTGTATTTGTCCAATATAATGTACATATGATCTAAATACCGGACGCGCCGATCTTATGCCGATTTTTGCACCTCGCAAGAGGGTGAAAAAAATTTTCGTTGGCGACGAATGCCGGGGTCGATTGACAGACGCGGCAGACAGCTTGAAAAGCTTGGGCCGGCATAAAACAGGGATGACAGGAATGGATGCGGTTCAGGACGAAGCAGCCGGCAAGCGCGCCAGAGGGCTCGACCGCGCCTTCGAAATCCTCGATTTCCTGCGCCAGAAACGCCAAGCCCTGAAGCCGAACGAAATCGCCGCGCAGATCGGCGCGCCGCGCTCGTCGGTCTACGAGCTGGTCAACCTGCTGCTGAGTAACGGCATTCTCGAATTCACCGGCGGTGAAGGGCGGGTCTATCTCGGCCGCAAGCTCTATTTCCTCGGCGCCGCCTATGAAAACCATTTCGATTTCACCCGCGAATGCGAGGCGACGCTGGAACGGCTTGCCGACGAGACGCGGGAGACGGCGCAGTTCTGCATGCTGGATGGAAACAGGTACACGGTCGTGCGCATGCGCGAAGGCGCGCGCCCATTCCGCATTTCGACGGATGTCGGCCAGTCGGTGCCGATCCCGTGGACGGCGTCAGGCCGGCTGCTCGTCGCGCATCTGTCGGACCAGGACATCCTGAACTTTATTCCGCCACAGGATTTCCGCCTGCCGGGTGGCGAATGGCTCGAGCCGCAGACCTTCATCGCCGAGGTGCGCCAGGCCGAGCGTGAAGGCCTCTTCACCTTCAACAGCATCGTCGACAGCTTCACCCATTGTTTTGCCGTGCCGGTGCGCGGCGAGGAAGGCCATGCAGCCGCGACGCTCTGCCTCGTCACCCCGCGCGACGACGGCATTGCCAACCGGGACCGCTATCTCGACTGCCTGAAGACGGCCGCCGCCGGCCTGGAGCATGCCCCGGCCCGGCCAAAACGAGGCTGATGCCGGGTTAGAAATGCGGGATCGATCCCAACAGCACGCACTTCGTGCCTAACCAGTCATTACGCGCATGCCCCCCTTCTTCGCCGGGCTTGCGGGATGTCGCGTCTCGGGCGGCCCGGGATCGAAGACATCGACGATCAGACGCAAGACAGGCTGCCTTCCGGTTAGCCTCCCGTCGTTGATTTCCAATTTTCTCCCGATCTCGAAAATCTATTCACTCTTACCGCCAAACTATGAAATTAAGTTTCTCTATAAAATCTATGGAGAACTTATCCTGATGGCTCGATAGACCAATTTATACCTGCCCTCGCAGAGGAGCCGGGCTGTTAAGGGCAAACGGAGAGGACGCCAAATGACGCGGAAAATCAGGCTTGGAGCATTTCTTCCCGGTGGCGGACAGCATGTCGCCTCATGGCGCCATCCAGACCAGCCGGCCGACGGCGCCACCAGTTTCGGGTTTCACAAGCAGCTGGCGCTGACGGCCGAGCGCGGCCTCTTCGATGCTTATTTCCTGGCCGACGGCCTGGCTGTCGGTTTCGGCGGAGCACGCGAAGGCGGTAACGCCCGCGTCGCCGGCTTCGAACCGGTGACCCTGTTCTCCGCGCTTGCGCCTTTCACCACCCATCTCGGCTTCATCGCCACCTCCTCGACCACCTATGAGGAGCCTTACACGACCGCCCGCAAATTCGCGTCGCTGGACCTAATCTCGCAGGGCCGCGCCGGCTGGAACGTCGTGACGACCACCGGCGATCTCACGGCGCAGAACTTCAACCGCGATACGCAGCTTCCGCATGCCGACCGATATCGCCGTGCCGCCGAGCATGTCGACGTCGTCCGTAAACTCTGGGAAAGCTTCGAGGACGACGCTTTCATCCGTGATAAGGAAACGGGCGTGTTCTTCGATCCGACGAAGCTGCACGACACCGACCATCGCGGCGAGCATTTCAGCGTGCGCGGTCCGCTCAACGTCTCGCGCTCGCCCCAGGGACATCCCGTCATCGTCCAGGCCGGCCAGTCCGAGGACGGGCGCGGGCTCGCAGCGGCAACGGCAGAAGTCATCTTCACCGCCCATCAGCACATCGAAACCGCCCAGGAATTTTACCGGGATATCAAGGCGCGCGCCCGCGGCCTCGGCCGCAACCCCGATCACATCCTCGTCATGCCCGGCGTCTCCGCCTTCATCGGCAGGACCGAAGCGGAGGCGCGCGAGAAATACGACCGCCTGACATCGCTGATTGTCGAAGAAGATGGGATCGGCCTGCTGAACGGCCTGACCGGCGGCACGCTCGACCTGCACGGTTATGATCTCGACGGCCCCCTTCCGCCGGCACCGCCGACGGAAGGCATGAAGAGCCGCCAGACCCTTATCCGCCAGATCGCCGACGAAAACAACTTCACCATCCGCCAGCTCTATCAATGGATCGCGTCGGCCCGCGGCCACTACACCATCGTCGGCACCGCCGAACAGATCGCCGATACGCTCCAGACATGGTTCGAGAACGAAGCGGCCGACGGCTTCAACATCCTGCCGCCCTGGCTGCCGACGGCGCTCGACGATTTCGTCGATCTGGTCATCCCGGAACTGCAGCGCCGCGGCCTGTTCCGCACCGCCTATGAGGGCAAGACGCTGCGAGAAAACCTCGGCCTGCCTTTCCCGAGCAATCGATGGGCAGCGGGAGACGCAGCTCTCCAGGCAGCAGAGTGAGGAGTGGATCATGGCCTATGAAATCAACCAGGTTCTTCCGAGAAGCTTCAGTCGCCTGAAAGGCGGCGAAAGCACGACTTCCATTCTGGCGTCGCAGCTGCGCGGCCTGCTCGCATCGCTTTTGCCGCGCTACGGCCTGCTCGTCAGCTTCCTGGTGCTCTGGCAGGTGTCGAGCACCAGAGGCTGGATCAATCCCGCCGTCTTCCCGCCTTTGGACGTGATCCTGTCGGCCCTTTGGACCAACCTTGCCAATGGCGCCCTGCTGGATGACATCGCCATCAGCCTGCAGCGAGCCGGAACCGCCTTCGGCTTTGCCGTCGTGATCGGCATCCCGCTCGGCCTGTTCATGGGCCAGTTTCGCGCGATCGAGCAGGCCCTCGATCCGATCCTGCAGCTCTTCCGCCAAACTTCGGCGCTGGCGCTCTATCCGATTTTCATCCTGCTGCTCGGCCTCGGCGAAACATCGAAGATCTTTGTGATCTTCTGGGCGACGCTGTTTCCGGTGCTGCTCGCCACGATCGGCGGCGTCAAGGAAGTCGACCAGAAGCTCATCGAAATGGCGCGGACCTATGGCGCCGGCGCGCCGACCATCTTTCGCCGCGTCATCCTGCCGGCATCCGTCCCTGCGATCTTCGTCGGCCTGCGTCTTTCGGCAACAACTGCGCTTCTGCTGCTGATTGCTGCCGAGATGATCGGCGCCAACAAGGGCATCGGCTTCCAGGTCATGAACGCCCAGTACAATTTCCAGATCCCGCTAATGTTTGCGGCGATCCTGCTGCTCGCCTTTCTCGGGCTCGCCGCCAATGCCCTGCTCGTTTTGCTGCAGCGCCGCCTCTGCCGCTGGTCGCAACCGAGCCGCTGACCCCACTTCCTCCGATTTTCCTCTTCCGAAAGGACACGTCATGACCTTCCACCCCCGCAACCTTCTCCTGCCGGCCGTGATCGCTCTCGGTCTTGCGACGCCGGCTACCGCCACCGATACGGTGAAGCTGCGCTACCTCGCCAGCCAAGGTGGCCTTGCCGCCCATGAACTCGCCGATGAACTGGGTTATTTCAAGGGCACCGGCATCACGCTGGAGAATGTCGGCTATGCCCAGGGCGGCCCAGCCTCTCTGATCGCTCTGGCATCCGGTGATGTTGAAATCGGCAGTGCGGCAACCTCCGCCGTCCTGAATTCTATCGTCAGCGGCAATGATTTCGTCGCCGCCTATCCGTCGAACGGCATCAATAACGAGGTACAGTCGACCTTCTACGTGCTGGAAGACAGTCCGATCAAAAGCATCAAGGACATTGCCGGCAAGAGTATCGCGGTCAATACGCTCGGCGCGCATCTCGACTATACCATCCGCGAGGCCTTGCATTCCGTCGGCCTGCCGACGGACGCGGCCAATCAGATCGTCGTTCCCGGGCCGCAGCTCGAGCAGGTGCTGCGATCCAAGCAGGTCGATATTGCCGCCTTCGGCTATTGGCAGACGACCTTCGAAGGGGCCGCACTCAAGAATGGCGGTCTGCGGCCCGTATTCGACGATACCGACGTGCTCGGCGACATTGCCGGCGGCTTCGTGGTCCTGCGCCGCGATTTCATTCGCGAGCATCCCGAAGCCGCAAAGATTTTCGTCGAGCAGTCGGCCCGTGCCCTCGACTATGCCCGCGAGCATCCGGAGGAAACCAAGAAGATCCTGGCCAAGGCGCTCAGCGAGCGCGGCGAGAATGCTGATATCGCGCAGTATTTCCGCGGCTACGGCGTGCGCGCCGGCGGTCTGCCGGTCGAGCGCGACATCCAGTTCTGGATCGACGTCCTGGTCCGCGAAGGCAAGCTGAAGCAAGGCCAGCTGGCGGCCAAGGACATCATCTTCACGGCCGACGACAAACCGGCAAGCAACTGAGGAAGTGTGATGAGCCTCGCTGAAGACATTCGCCGCGGAGAGGTGACGATCCGTCACCTCTCCAAGTCCTACACGTTGAACGGCACGCCGCTGCAGGTTCTCAAGGATATCAATCTCCATATCCGCTCCGGCGAAAGCCTCGCCATCGTCGGCGCCAGCGGTTCAGGCAAGACGACCCTGCTCAGGGTTCTGGCCGGGCTTGAGGATTCCGATACCGGCGAGGTGCTCGTCGACGGCAAGGCGATACGAGGCGTCGGTGCAGAGCGCGCCGTCATCTTCCAGGAACCGCGCCTTCTTCCCTGGCTTGATGTGCTCGACAACGTGGCCTTCGGGCTGGAAACCAGAGGTCTCACCCGCGAGCAGGCGAGGGGGCGGGCCCGCCACTATGTCAAGCTTGTCGGCCTGCAGCAATTCGAGGCCGCCTATCCCCGGCAGCTCTCCGGAGGCATGGCGCAGCGTGTGGGGATCGCCCGGGCGCTTGCCGTCCAGCCGGAGATCCTGCTGCTCGACGAGCCGCTCGGCGCCCTCGACGCGATGACCAAGATCGGCATGCAGCAGGAGCTCGCGCGCATCTGGCGCGACGAAGATGTGACGACCATTCTGGTCACGCATGATCTCGAAGAGGCGATTTATCTCGCCGATCGGATCCTGATCCTGCCGCGGGAAAAAGGCGGCGAGCCGCGCCTGATCGACATCGATCTTCCGCGCCCCCGCGACCGCAGCGCGCCGGAATTCGTTCGGCACCGCGAAGAGCTGCTGAACCTCTTCGGACTGCATTGAAGGCTGTAGCCTCCATCAGACCGGAGACTCTTCACCCGGCCCAGGGATCGATCAGTTCGATCCCAAAGCCCTCGAAATCTCTCGTGTTACGCGTAGCGAGTGTGAGGTCGTGAGCTATCGCGGTCGCAGCAATCAGGCCGTCCATTGATGACAGGCCACGGCCGCTGCGCTTGGCAAGGCCCATGAGGTCTCCCCAGGCCAGTGCAACAGGTTCGTCCACCGGGATGATGCGGGCGTCAAAGCGTTGCGTCAGGTCCTGTGCCAGCCATTCGGCCAGCGCGTCGCGTTTCCGTCCCTTGTCCATCAGCGCAACGCCACGCCGGATCTCTGCGACCGACACGATGCTGATGAAGGTACGATCTTCGTCGAGCCCATCCAGCCATTCCAAGACACGCGCATCAGGCTTTGGCTTCGTCACCTCGGACAGGATATTGGTGTCCAGCAGAAGCCTCACAGGGCCGGGTCACGCGGTTCGTCGCGTTGACGCTCGAGGTCCAGATCGGCGCCACGGAGCGGCGACTCCATCAGAAACTCGGCAAGCGTCCCCTTGCGCGCCGTCTTCCGTTGCCATTCCTCGGCAGAGACGACAACGACGCTCGGCTTGCCGTTTCGCGTAATTGTCTGAGGCGCAAATTGCGCGCGGTCGATGACCTCGGAAAGCTTCGCCTTCGCACCGGCAACGGTCCAACTTTCATCGCCTTGCCGTGATGGCCGCATTGCTCAACTCCTGACCAGAATGACTATCGTGACTATATGGTCACGATAGGTGAATGGCAAGCGGTATTGGTCGAACCGTTCAACTTGCAAAGGGCCGAAGACGCGCGGCCCCTGCATTGCGAGGAAGAAACCGGAGGCGGCCGTCAAGGTTTGCTTCTGGCTCCGGCTGTCAGATAGGGCCGCCGATCCAGTTCCGCCGACCGGTACGAACTGCGCAGCCGCAGCAGATCCTTACGGGCAATCAGGCCGCACAGCTTGCCCGAGGCGGGGTCGACGATCGGGATGCGCCCGTCGCCGGACGACAGCATCAGGTCGGCGATGAAGGCGACCGTATCGTCCGGATGCCCGACCGGACCGGAGCCGTCCGTGACGTTTTCGCCGAGCGTCTGGATGCCAATGTCCGCCTTCCCCTGCCAGAGCAGGGCATCGGCCCGCGAGACGATACCGGCCAGCCGGCCCCCAGCATCGACGACCGGGTAGATCCGATGGGTCTTCTCTTGCGAGGCGAAGAAATCGCAGGCTTCTCCGACCGTCATGGTGACGGGAAGCGTGTCGACATCGCTGATCATGATCTCCCTTGCCCGGGAGAGTTCGAACGGATCGACGCCATATTCGCGAGTAATGTGCTGACCGCGGCGCGCGATCTTCTCGGTGAGGATGGAGCGGCGCAGCAGCAGGACGGTGACGGCATAGGCCACCACCGTCGCGGCGAGCAACGGAACGAGCGTGCTGACGTCGCCGGTGATCTCCATCGCGAAGAAGGTTCCGGTCAGCGGCGCGCGCATCGTTCCACCCATCATCGCCGCCATTCCAAGCAGCGCCCAGAAGCCGGGATCATTGCCCGGCATGACGAGACCAGCCAGCCAGCCGAGCGCGCCACCGAAGATGAGGAGCGGCGCAAGCACGCCGCCGGAGGTGCCGGACGATAGGGCAAACAGCCAGATCACGGTCTTCACCAGCAGGATCGACAGAACAGCCGGAGCGAGCAGTCGATTGTTCAGCAGGCCATCGATGATGTCGTAGCCGACGCCCATCGCCCGCGGTTCGATCAGACCGCCGAGGCCGATGACGAGACCACCGAGCGCGGGCCACCACATCCAGTGGATCGGCAGGGATTCGAACAGGTCTTCGATCTTGTAGAGCAGCGTCGTCAGCAATCCCGATTGCAGGCCTGAGATGATGCCCATCGCCGCACAGGCGAAAATCCCCCACCAGGGCAAAGCCACCTGGAAATGGGTCGGGAACAGCGGGCCGGTACCGAACAGCAGTGGACGCCAGCAGATCGACACACAGGCGGCAACGGCAACGGGAATGAAGCTACGCGGCTTCCATTCGAACAATAAGAGTTCGACCGCCAGCATGACCGCGGCGATCGGCGAGCCGAAGATCGCCGTCATGCCCGCGGCGGCACCCGCGACGAGCAGCGTCTTCCGCTCGGCGGCGCTCATGTGGAAGAACTGAGCAAAAAGCGAGCCGATCGCCCCGCCAGTCATGATGATCGGCCCTTCGGCGCCGAACGGACCGCCGGTTCCGATCGAGATTGCCGATGACAGCGGCTTGAGGACGGCGACCTTCGGCGACATCCGGCTGCCACCGATCAGGATGGCCTCGATCGCTTCCGGAATGCCATGGCCGCGGATCTTCTCCGACCCGAAGCGAGCCATCAGGCCGATGACCAGCCCGCCGAGCGGCGGCACCAGCACCACCCACAGCGAACGCGGCACGGCGGCGAGAGAGGCGGGATGAATGCCGATCTGACCGAACCAGATGACATTGGTCACAAGCGCGATCAGGCTGACGAGACACCAAGCCGCAAAGGCCCCGGCGGTGCCGACGATGATGGACATGCCGACCAGGAGGAGGACCCGCCTGTCGGTGGTGAAATCCCCGGCTTCGCGCCGGGAAAGACCGCCTGTGAAATCATGCGGCCGGTTGCTGGGTTGATGCTGCGCCATAGAAGCCTCTGCTACGCGGGAATGGTATGCTTGAGGCGCGTCAATATATCGTGATACGATATAAATCAATGGACAAAACAAGAAGGCGAAAATGTCTTTGAGGATGCCTCACTTGACCGGTCGGCGGCTGCCCATCTATTTCGAGATCGGCGAACAGTTTGCGCGTAGAGGTCGCTCGTTACCCGGACCGCTAGGAATGCCAGCCGAACAGGGACGCTTCGTACAAGCGGCAGAGGAGAATGAGTGTGAAGAAAATCTCGCCGCCGCTGAGGCAGGAGGATTACGAGGCGCTCGCCGACCTCAGGTTCGCGCTTCGCCAGTTCATGGACTTCAGCGCGTCTGCCGCCCAGTCGGAAGGACTGCCCGTGCAGCAGCATCAGGCGCTGCTGGCGATCAAGGGACAGCGCGGAGAAGCCATGACCATCGGCATGCTGGCCGAGCGGCTGATCATCGCGCCCCACACGGCGACCGAGCTCGTCGGGCGGCTTTCGGATGCAGGGCTGGTCGAACGCCACGTCGATCCGGCCGACAGGCGCCGCCAGACGATCCTGCTGACCGAGAAGGCAGACGAGCTTCTAACGAGGTTGAGCGCCGTCCACCTTTCGGAAATCAGGGTGATGGCGCCGAAGCTGATCGAGCTTCTCCTCGAGCTTCAAAAGACGGCGTCGAAAGCGGGATGAACGAAGCCCTGGCGCGGCCTATCTCAGGAGCGTCTCTCTGAGGCGATGGATATGGGCAGCGCCGATGCCGCAGCAGCCGCCGATGATCGTGGCCCCGGCGTCGGCCCAGGAGCAGGCAAAGCGCGAATAGGTGTCGTCGTTCAGATCGTCGCGGGTGCCGTGAAGGCCTTCATTGGCGGGCGCGTCACCTGTTTCCCCTTCGAAGGCATTGGCGTAGACGCCGATTTCGATCTGAGCGTCCGACTTCCGGAACACCCGCGCCGCCGTCTCGACCGCCGCCTGCATGACTTCAGGCTTGCTGCAGTTGAACAGGAAGGCCGCGGCGCCCGATGACACCGCCCAGGATGCCGCCTCCTCGACACTTTCGCCGGAGCGAAGCTTCGGCTCACCGCTTTCGATGTCTGCCCCGTCATCCGCCAATGTGAACGAGATCCAGAACGGCTTGCCGGTTGCCGCCACCGCCTTGCGGACTGCCTCGCCCTCGGCGATCAGGCTCAGGGTCTCGCCGAGCCATACATTGACGAAAGGATCCAAGTTTTCGACGAGCACCTTGAGATAGTCCTGCACCCGCGAAGGCTGAAAATTCTGCGGCTCGTAGGAGCCGAAGATCGGTGGCAGCGAACCGGCGACCAGCACCTTGCGATCGGTGACGGTTTCGGCCGCCTCGCGCGCCAGGCGGCCGGCGAGACGGATCAGCGCCGCACCTTCCTTCTGGAAGCGGTCCTCGCCGATATGGAAGGGCACCAGCGCATAGCTGTTCGTCGTAATGACCTCAGAACCGGCGGCGATGAATTCCTTGTGCACCTCACGAACGATATCCGGCGCGTTGATCAGCGCCAGGGCCGACCATTCCGGCTGTTTCAGTTCGGCGCCGAGCCGCAGCAGCTCGCGGCTCATGCCGCCATCGAGGATTCGGGTCGTGCTCATAAAGGCATCTCCATTCAGGCTGCCGCACCGTCAACGGCGGCGGGCTTGTCATAACAAAGTGGGTAGGGTGCACGAGGCTCGTGTGCGAGCAAATTCATCGACGGTCCCTTTTCCTTCGGCTAACGCCGAACCGGCACCTGCGCTTCGAGACCTCGAAAGACGCGGGCGATCACGGCGGTCAGGGGGAGATAAAAGACGGTGACGACCAGCAGCGGCTCATAAACCAGCAGCGTGTCCTGGCGAACCTTGTTGGCCACGGCATAGAGATCCATCACCGTCACGGTAAAGGCGAGCGGCGTCGCCTTGAGCTGCATGACGATCTCGCCGGCAATGGTCGGCAAGGCGATGCGGATGGCCCGCGGCAGCCAGATGCGCCGGGTCAGCTTCCAGGGCGACAGGCCGAAGGCCCGGCCGGCTTCGAGCTCACCTTTGGGAACAGCAAGCAGCGCACCACGCAACACCTCCGCCTCGTAAGCCGCATAGTTCAGCGTGAAACTGACGGCGGCGAAGAAGAATCCTTCGCGCAGGATCGGCCAGAACAGGCTCTGGCGGATGCCGGGGACCATCGGCAGAAGCGAGCCGACGCCGTAATAGAGCAGCCAAAGCTGGATCAACAGCGGCGTGCCGCGGAAAAAGGTGCAATAGCCGCGGGCAAGCAGCCGCGTCAGCCTGCCGCCGCTGACCTGCGCGAAGGCGAGACCGATGGCGATGACGAAGCCGAACACGACCGAGATGACCAGCAGGGCAACAGTCTGCCAGGCGCCGGTCAGAAGAAGCGGCCAGTAGGAAGAGATCCAGGTGAAACTCATGGGGCGCTTTCTTCAGGCAAGGCGCGGCTGTCCCCGCCGCACCCGTCCTTCGATCAGTTTGAAGGCGACGTTGGAAACGAGCGTGATGGCGAGGTAGAGAAGGGCCGACGCCAGGAAAAACACGAAGTAATGTTTGGTGCTTGCCCCGGCGAGGCGGGTGGCGAGCGCCAGTTCCTGATAGCCGACGACCGCGACCAGCGCGCTGTCCTTGGTGACCGACATCCACAGATTGGCAAGGCCCGGCAGCGCGTTCGGCAAAAGCGCCGGCAGCAGGACACGGCGGAACCGCAGCATCGGTCCCATGCCGAAGGCCTTGGCCGCCTCGATCTGACCGACGGGAATGGCGAGGATCGCGCCGCGCAGCACCTCCGTCATATAGGCGCCCTGCACGAAGCCGAGCACGGCGACGGCCGCTATGAAACCGTTGACATTGATCGGCGGCAGGTCGAATGCCGCCAGCAGCCGGTTGAGACCGTCGGTGCCGGCATAATAGAGCCCGACGATCAGGATCAGCTCGGGAACGGCGCGGATCAGCGTGGTGTAGAGATCGAGCAGCAAGCGGAGCGCGCGATTGCCGGAAAGCTTTCCCAGCGCGCCGCCGGTGCCGAGCACCAAGCCGATCGCGAAGGCGCAGGCCGAGATGGCGACCGTGGAGACCGCACCCGCCAAGAGTACGCCACCCCATCCCGGAGGATAGGGAGACAGCAGGTCCAGAATACCTTGTTGCGCGGTCGCCATCGTCGAGACTGCTTACTTCGCGCCGTAGATGTCGAAGTCGAAGTATTTCTTGGTGATGGCGTCATACTGGCCGTTGGCGCGAACCGCAGCGATCGCCGCATTCAGCTTGGCTTTCAGCTCGGTATCTTCCTTGCGCAATCCGCCCGAAACGCCGGCTCCGAGAATTTCCTTGTCGTCGGCGACGTCGCCCATGTTGGCGCAGCAATCCTTGCCGCCGTCACTTTTCAGGAAAGCATCGAGTGCCAGCGAATCGCCGAAGACGTAGTCGATACGGCCGGAGGCCAGATCCTGGAAAGCCTCGTCCAGCGTCTGGTAGGTCTTTTCCTCGGCGGCGCCGGCAAAATATTTCTTGTAATATTCAGACTGGATCGTCGACACCTGGATGCCGATGGTCTTGCCCTTCACGTCCTCGGCAGTGGCGCCGGGCTTCTGGTCTTTGGGACCGATCAGGGTGCTCGGCGTGTTGTAGTACTTGTCGGTGAAGTCGATCACCTTCGAGCGTTCCGCCGTGTTCGACATCGACGACCAGATCACGTCGAACTTCTTGCTCTGGAGCGCCGGAATGAGACCGTCCCAGGAAATGTCGACGATCGAGCATTTCTCCTTCATCTCTGTGCAGACGGCGTTCATCAGGTCGATTTCCCATCCGTGCCACTCACCCGAGGCGTCCTTGGCGAAGAAAGGCGGATAGGATTCGTTCATGACGCCAAAGCGGACTTCGGCCTGCGCGGTGACCGCGGAAAGCGCAAGTGCCGCGCCGGCGAAAAGCATGGGGAGCAGTTTCATTCGCAGGAGTCTCCTGGTTCGTGTGTTGTCGATGATGGATGGTGATCAATGGGCGCTAAGACGCGTGAATTCCCGGCAGCGGGCGCTGACCGGTGCCCCGAATATTTGTTCCGGCGGTCCTTCCTCCTCGATCCGTCCCTGATGCAGGAAGAGAACACGGCTCGAAACATCCCGGGCAAAGCGCATTTCGTGAGTGACGATCAGCATGGTCCGGCCTTCTTCCGCGAGATCGCGGATGACTTTCAGGACCTCGCCGACCAGTTCCGGATCGAGCGCCGATGTCGGCTCGTCGAACAGCATGACGGCGGGGTCGACGCAGAGCGCCCTTGCAATCGCCGCGCGCTGCTGCTGGCCACCGGAGAGGAAGGCCGGAAAGGCGTCGCGTTTGTCGAAGAGCCCGACCTTATGGAGTAGGGCGTCGGCCTTTTCGATCGCCTCGCGCCTCGGAATACCCATGACATGCACCGGCGCTTCGATGACGTTTTCGAGCACGGTGCGATGGGCCCAGAGATTGAAACTCTGAAAGACCATCCCGAGCCCAGTCCGCAGCCGTTCGATCTGCCGCCAGCTCTGCGGCTGCAGCCGCCCGCCGCGACCGGCTTTCAGCGCGACTTCCTCGCCATTCACGGCAATGCGGCCGCGATCCGGCGTTTCCAGGAAATTGATGCATCGAAGGAAGGTGCTCTTGCCGGAACCTGACGAGCCGATGATCGAAATCACATCCGACTTGTGGGCCTCCGTCGAGATACCCTTGAGAACCTGTTGCGAGCCGAAGCTTTTATGGAGATCTTCGACGCGAAGAGCAGGAAAGGGCTGATCCGACATGCATGGGTCCGGCTGAACTGAGTTTGCAAAGGATAATGATAAAAGAACGCGGTTTTTTCGCGCAATTATCACCTATTTTGCATATTATGTGCAAAATAATCTTCCTCGTGCATCGAATACGGCAGAATCTATAAAGTGCCACAACTGGAATTGGACTGACAATGGAACAGCTGGATCGTTTTGACCGTGACATTCTCGATATCGTTCAGCGTGACTGCCAGCTGAAGGCTGAAACGATCGCCGAACGGGTCGGACTGTCGGTCTCGGCCGTGCAGCGGCGGCTGAAGCGGCTGCGCGAGGAGGGGATCATCAAGGCGGAGGTCGCCGTCGTCGATCGCAAGGCGACCGGAACATCGATGGTGTTCATCGTCGGGATGGAAATCGAGCGGGACAATTACGATGCGCTTGCGAAGTTTCGCGTCTGGGCGGAAAAGCAGGATCATATCCAGCAGGTCTACTACGTCACCGGCGCGGTCGATCTGATCGCGATCGTCACCGCCCGCGACGTTGAGCATTATGACGACATCGCCGCCCTGATCATGGCTGACAATCCGCAGATCCGCCGCATGCACACCAACGTCGTGCTGCGCGACGTCAAGCTCGGTCTCTTCGTGCCGCTGGAATAGCGCCGGACAAGCCGCTGGACTCGCCTTCGGCAAAGGGCATAAATTCCGGGCGCAAATTCTCGGGAGGAACGGTCCTTGACGCTACGACACCAGATCATCGCGTTGGCGATCGTCCCGCTCGTCATCTCGATCCTTGCGATCACCACCTTCATTACCTGGCAATCGGCAAACCTTGCCAAGAACAGCATCGACACGTTCGAGCAGAACATGTTGAAGACCAAAGAAGCCGAGATCCTCAATCTGACCAACCTTGCTCTCTCCGCCATCCAGACGATCTATGAGAAGGCCGGACCAGACGACGAAGCCGCCAAGCAGCAGGTGGCTGAAATTCTCACCTCGCTCGACTACGGCAAGGACGGATATTTCTTCGTCTACGATTACGACGGCAACAATATCGTCCATCCGCGCCAGAGTTTCCGGCACGGGCACAATTGGCTCGATCTCACCGATCCTGACGGCGACAAGGTCATCGCCGAGCTGATCGCCACGGCAAGAGCGGGCGGCGGCCTGCATCAGTACAAATGGCAGAAACCATCGACCGGGCAGATCGCCGACAAGCTCTCCTTCGTCGTCAGCCTCGACAAATGGCACTGGGTCGTCGGTACCGGTGTCTACCTCGACGATGTCTTCGCCCAGAGCGCCGCCGCCAACGCCGTGATGCGCGCCAACATCAGGCGGACCTTCATTATCGTCGCGCTGATCGCCGTGCCTTCGGTGCTGGTCGTTTTCACCACCTGCATGCTCTTGACGTTCCACGAGCGCCGCATGGCCGATAGCCGGCTCAAGGCGTTGACGCAGCGCGTCATCGACACCCAGGAAGAAGAGCGCGCCCGTCTTGCCCGCGAATTGCATGACGGGATTTCGCAGAATCTCGTCGGCGTGCGTTATGCGATGGATCTCGCCGGCCGCAAGGTCAGGACCAATGTCGACGATGCGGCGCTGACCATCGAGCGCGGCGTCGAGGCGCTGAACGGCGCCATCAAGGAAATCCGGCGGCTCTCGCACGATCTGCGCCCGCGCGTGCTCGACGATCTCGGCCTGACGGCGGCGCTGGAGGCTCTCTGTTATCATTTTGCCGAGCGGACGGGGATCGAGACTGATATCGACGCTTCAGGCTTCACCGGCACGCTGAAGGCCGAGGCCAGCACCGCGCTTTATCGCGTCGCCCAAGAAGCCTTCAACAATGTCGAGCGGCACTCGGGCGCCTCGAAGCTTTCGGTCAAGCTGTGGAGCGACGGCGGCCGCGGCCGCATGACGATTTCAGACAACGGCACCGGCTTCGACGGCAGCAAGGACGGCGCATCCGGCAGATCGGGCCTCGGCCTGCGCAACATGCAGGAGCGGATGGCCCACTTCCGCGGCCTGCTGCTGATCAACAGCAGCGAGGCCGGCACGACGCTGACGGCGATGATGCCGAGATCGGCCAATCTTACCGCCAACAAGCAGGCGGAAGCCGCATGACGGAACGACCGAAAATCAAGGTTCTCCTGATCGACAACCATCCGCTGGTGCTGGACGGCTTGAAGGCGGTGCTGGAAACATTCGACCATATCGAAGTCGCCGGCACCGCGGGCTTGGCGCAAACCGGCCTCGACATTGCCCGGCAGGTCCAGCCGCAGGTGGTGCTGATGGACATCAACATGCCGAAGCTCAACGGCATCGATGCGATCGAATTGTTCAGGAACGAATGTCCGCAGACCCGCGTCGTGATGCTCTCCATGCATGACAGCCGGGAATATATTTCCTCCTCGGTCATGCATGGCGCCGCCGGCTACGTCCTCAAGGACGTCTCGACCGACGAGATCGTCGCAGCCATCGAAACCGTCGCCGACGGTGGCACCTATTTCTCGTCGGGCGTCTTCGACGCGCTGATGGGCGAACGGGTAGAGGAGGGGAGTGATCCGTTGACGCCGCGTGAGCGTGACACTCTCGGATTGATCGTTGCCGGCAGGAGCAACCGCGAGATTGCGGAAGTGCTCGGCATAAGCTCCGCCACCGCCGAAACCCATCGCAAGAACCTCAAGAAAAAGCTCGGCATCGCCACCACGGCGGGTCTCATCCGCTATGCGCTCGACCACGGCATCGTCGCAAAAGTCGACGCGAATTCGCGCCTACCCACTTCTGGGTAGACGCCGGTGTTTCGCCTCTGCGCCCATCTTGTGGGGATAAAACCAACGCCCTAGGACTCCATTCACGGCTGGCCAAGTGCTGGCCGTTGGGAGGAATTCACATGCGTTACATCAGCTTCCGATCCGCCGGAAAAGCTCGAGCGACCCGAACCGGGCCTGCTGCCGCCGCCGGCTGACAGACCTGCCTTCCACGCCGACAACTGGAACATGGCGACCGCCATCGCGGCGCCTGAAAGGTATTCCGACATGGAAAAACCACGTAGCAAGGCAGCGCTCTGGCTGCTGATCATCCCGTATATAGGTCTGCTCTGGCCATCATTTTACAATGTCCGCGAGCCGTCGCTTTTCGGCTTTCCCTTCTTCTACTGGTATCAGCTTCTCTGGGTACCGATCACGGCGACGCTGACCTGGATCGCTTATCGGAGCGTTCGCCATGACGACTGATATCAACGGCACGGCGCTTGCCGTCTTCATCTTCTTTTTCGTCCTCGTCACCGTCATGGGCTTCGTCGCCAGCCGCTGGCGCAAGCCCGAGACACTCGCCCATATCGATGAATGGGGCCTCGGCGGCCGTAACTTCGGCACCTGGATCACCTGGTTCCTCGTCGGCGGCGATTTCTATACCGCCTATACCGTGATCGCCGTCCCGGCGCTGGTCTATACGGTGGGCGCCTACGGCTTCTTCGCGTTGCCCTATACAATCGTCGTCTATCCCTTTGTCTTCATGGTCATGCCGGTGCTGTGGAAACGCGCCAAGGATTTCGGCTATGTGACGGCGGCCGACGTCGTCCATGGTCAATACGGATCGCGCGGCCTCGAACTCGCCGTCGCAGCAACCGGCGTCATCGCCACCATGCCTTACATCGCCCTCCAGCTCGTCGGCATGACTGCGGTCTTGAAGGCGCTCGGGCTGCATGGCGAACTGCCGCTTGCGATCGCCTTCATCGTACTGGCGCTCTACACCTATTCGGCGGGTTTGCGCGCCCCCGCCCTGATCGCCTTCGTCAAGGACATCATGATCTATATCGTGGTGATCGCAGCCGTCGCGCTCATCCCGTCGAAGCTCGGCGGCTATGCCAATGTCTTTGCCTCAGCCGATGCGGCTTTCCAGGCCAAGGGCTCCGGCAACCTGCTGCTCGGTGGCAATCAGTATGTCGCCTATGCCACGCTCGCCCTCGGTTCGGCGCTCGCGGCCTTCATGTACCCGCACACGCTGACCGGCATCTTTGCTTCCAACAGCGGCAAGACGATCCGCAAGAATGCGATCATGCTGCCCGCCTATACGCTGCTGCTCGGCCTTCTGGCGCTGCTCGGCTATATGGGCCATGCCGCCAATCTGAAGCTCGACAGCGCCAATGACGTCGTTCCGACGCTGTTCAAGACGCTGTTTTCGGGCTGGTTCTCCGGCTTTGCCTTTGCAGCGATCGCCATCGGCGCGCTGGTGCCGGCGGCAGTGATGAGCATTGGTGCTGCCAATCTCTTCACCCGCAATTTCTGGAAAGCCTATGTCGATCCCAAGGTCAGCGATGCAGG
Source organism: Rhizobium leguminosarum bv. trifolii WSM2297 (assembly GCF_000271845.1). The sequence goes on from NZ_JH719394.1 coordinate 202,793, forward strand.
CGAGGCCAAGGTTGCGAAAATTACGTCGCTGGTGGTGAAGGTCGGAGCGCTTCTCGTCATCATCTTCCTGCCGACGCAGTTCGCACTCGACCTGCAGCTGCTGGGCGGCATCTGGATCCTGCAGACGCTTCCGGCGCTGGTCTTCGGCCTCTATACCAACTGGTTCCGAGCACCCGCTCTGCTTGCCGGCTGGTTCGTCGGCTTCTGCGGCGGCACCTTCCTCGTCTGGGATGCCGGCTGGAAGCCGCTGCACCTGATCAGCCTCGGCGGCGAGCCCTTCACCGTCTATACCGGACTGTTGGCGCTTGCGGCGAATATCGGCGTCGCCGTCGTGATCAACGCCCTGCTTCCAGCCAAGGCTCCGGCTCGGGCGTAAGACAAAAATGCGAAGGGCAGCAACGCTGCCCTTCGTTCTTTTATTTTTCAGCCGGAGAGGTCGGGCGATCAAAACTCTTCCCAATCGCCAGCCACTGCCGCATTGCCCTGGGTCGCCGTCCCCTGGAACGACCTGCCCACCTTGGCGATCATCTGGCGCGCGGGCGAGGCTACGGGTTGAGCATGCTGTGCCACGGCGGCCGGCTGCTGTATGCGCTTGGATGCCACCGCTCCGCCAATGTTGAACTGGCTGAGCAACTGGAACAATGCATCGGCTTCCTTGGCGAGGTTGTGAGAGGCGGCTGTCGCTTCTTCCACCATGGCAGCGTTCTGCTGTGTGCCCTGGTCCATCCTGTTAACGGCGGTATTGATCTCTTTCAGCCCGGTCGCCTGCTCCTGCGAAGCGCCGACGATGGCGCCCACATTGCCGTCGACCTGCTGCACCTGCGCCGCAATCTCCTGCAGGGCTTTTCCGGTCTCGCCAACCAGGGCGACGCCGTTTTTCACATGGCCGTTCGATGCGTTGATCAGTTCCTTGATTTCCTTTGCCGCCTTGGCGGAGCGCTGGGCAAGCTCGCGCACTTCCTGAGCGACGACGGCAAAACCCTTGCCCGCTTCGCCGGCGCGCGCGGCTTCGACACCGGCGTTCAGCGCCAAAAGGTTGGTCTGGAAGGCGATCTCATCGATGACGCCGATGATGCTGCCGATTTCGGTGGCGGAGGATTCGATCTTGCCCATGGCGTCGACCGCATCCCGGACGACGCTGCCCGAGCGGTCCGCATTGTCCTTGGTCTTGCGAACCAGCTGGCCTGCTTCCTGAGCCTTGTTGCTCGAGTCGGCGACTGTGGTGGTGATCTCCTCAAGGGCAGCGGCGGTTTCCTCGACGGAGGCGGCCTGCTGTTCGGTCCGCTTGGCGAGATCGTCCGAAGCGGAGCGGATCTCCTGCGCGCCGGCCGCGATGGCGCTGGCGTTCTGAGAAACCTTCTGCATGGCGGCGCGCAGCTTTTCCACCGCGGAATTGAAGTCGGCTCTGAGCTTTTCCAGGGACGGAATGAACGGCGTGCCGATTTGCTGCGTGAGATCGCCGTCAGCCAGCGCCTGCAACGCATCGCCTAGCTGACCGACCGCCTTATCCGTCTGCTCGGCTAGGGTGCGGCGTTCGTCGGCATCCTGTTCGAGCCGATGCCGTTCCGCAACCGCCCGCTTGGCCTCCGTGTCGGCTTCCCGCTCCGCCTTTGCCGAAATCGCGTCGCGCAGGCCGGCCACGGCGCGCGCAAGCTTGCCGATCTCATCACCGCGGGCTTCGAGGCGACGATCGCCGTCGAGATTGCCTTCCGCCATCGCCTTCAGCGAAAGCTGCAGCTTTGCCAGCGGGCCGACGATCGTGCGCGCGGTAATCGCAGCGGCAACGATCGAAAGAAGAGCCGCGATGCCGAGCGCCGTCAGGACGATCGGCTTGAAGCCGCTTGCCGTGCTGCGAACCTCGCCGCCAATCGATTTGTTCAGTGCTTCCTGGTAGTCGATAAATTTGTTGATGGCACCGAGCCAGGCAACGAAGGCCGGCCTTGCCTGTTCGAGCAGGATCTTGCGGGCTGCCTCGCCATCGCCTTTTTCCTGCAGCGCAATGATCTGAGCGACCAGAGGATTGGTTTTCGCCTGTATGTCAGCGATTTCGCTGAGAATGGTCTTTTCCTGATCCGTGGCACCTGCCGGCGATGCGACCATCTCCGCCATGCGTTTTTCATTTTCGGCATAGGAGGCGGCCAGTTTTTCGATCAATGCCTCGGCCGCCTTGCGTTCATCGGCGGAGGTCACCAGGGTCACATCGCGAATGGCGATCGCCCGATCATGCACGCTGCCGCGATAGTTGATGGCAAACCGCTGCTTGACGCTGTTGACGTCGTTGATCGTCCCGAGATTGTTGTTGATCTCCGCGACCTGCACGGCCGAGTAGATGCTCAGGCCGGCCATCAGCAGGATCAGAAAGCTGAAACCAAGGGCGAGACGCATCGCGATCCCGAAACTCTTAATGCTGTTCATTCGCGCTCTCCATCGTGTCGGCGAAGTTTAAAGGTGTCTGTGACCAGGGAATCTGTCCCCGAATGTGTCGCCGGGGCACCACCGCGCGTCGCATCCAAAGCGGGGCGAGCGTCAGGGTAACAACGTCGATTTCATGGGAGATTTCGGGATACCTTGGCCGGCCATCATGGCGTAGGTGACGATCCTCAGAACGTCGCTCCGATACTCTTAAAAATAGGAGGAGATATTTTAGAGAGTGTAAACGAAGCCGAGAGGACGTCATTATGCTGCGCTTTTTGTATATTTTGTCGCATTTTTCGTCCTGATAACCCCGACGCTCGCGCCGGAAAGAGTACGTCAAGTTGTTGGTTTGAATTGGCACACATTTCCTTTTGCAAACGGGCCGTTTGAATCCACTTGCCAGCATCGATATTCAGCGACGAAGTTCGCCGTTAAGCGCAACTCTTTGAGAATTGTTAGAAGTTCTCGCAGACTATGCGGGTGCGGAAAGGAATAGGGCAGAGGTGGCAGGACAGGCTTCTTCCAAGTCAAAGCAAGATCGGAACCTGGCAGCGAGCTGGCAGGAACTGCTGGACAGTGCCGTGCGCCTGGACTGGGAATGCCGCACCGGCGAAGCGCTCGAGGTTGCAGAAGCGGCTTATGAAGCAGCCCTCGAGACGGGCGACGTTGCCGGGGCCTTGCGCGTCTCGCATCGGCTGGCGCTCATCCATTTCAACAAGGAGACCTTGGCTGAAGGCCTGAAAATCTGCCTTCGCGCCGAAACCTGGCTCCGATATTGCCAGGATCAGGCTGCAATCATTTCGCTGCAGTCGGTCCATGGCGGCATCCTCGTGGCGCTCGGCGATCTGGAAACCGGCTTCGCCTTGCTGACCGACTGCCAGAAACGCACCAAATCCTGCCCGGACCCCCTGGCCAACTGGCGGGCGCGCACTGCCTATGCGGTGGCCCTGTTCGATTCAAATGATTTCGACCGCGCCGCCGAGGCGGCGGCCGAGAGCCTCAATTATGCGGAGACGAGCGGCCTGGCGAAGGGCTCAGTGCTGATCGCCCGTTCGATTGCCAGCCGCATGGCGGCGCGCGCGCTCGGCGAACATCGGCTGGCACGACGGGAGATCGACGACCTCCTGCTTGCCCGCATGGCAGAGCAGCTGCATTCGATTCTCACAGAAGCTCAGGATGAAGACCTGAGCTATGAGATTGCCGAATGCCATTGTTATCTCGGGCTGCTGGCTTGGACGCGCGGCGAAGACGCGGTGGCAGCGGGCCGCTATATCGCCGCGATTGCCGCCTCTCAGGTCGCGCAGGACGAGGTGCTGCTGGCGGAGACTTCCTATTGGTACGCCTATCTGCTGGCGGGGCAGGGCGCTTTCGACGAAGCGCAGTCGCTGCTTGCCGGCATCGAGGCGATGGAGCAGGTTCTGGCCGTGCCGCGCATGAAGCTGCGCCATTTCGACATGCGCTTCCGGATCGCCGAAATGGCCGGCGACTGGAAGGCGGCCTTCGACTACCACAGGATCTATCATGGGCTGGTGGTCGAGGATTATCGGCGCCTTGCCTCGGCGCGCGCCTATACAATGAAGCTGGCGCTCGATCTGGAGACGATGCGCCGCAAGGAAGACAGCGCCCGTCTGGAACGCGAGCGGCTGCTGGAGGAAAACCTGCGGCTTGCCTCCGAACAGCGCGACGCGGTGCTGGCATCGCGCACCGATCCGCTGACCGGTCTCGGCAATCGGCGCGAGTTGCAGCAGCGTTGCGGGGATTGGGCCGAGACCGGCGTGACCCATGCGGCCCTGATTTTATGCGACATCGACCATTTCAAACGCATCAACGATGTCTTTTCCCATTCGATCGGCGATATCGTCCTCTCCCGCGTTGCCGGCTTCCTCAGCGATGCCGGAGCGGAAGGCAGCCTGGCGATCCGCATGGGTGGCGAGGAATTCCTGCTCTTGCTTCCCGGCACGACGGCTGCAGACGCCTTCGCCGCTGCCGAACGGCTGCGCCTGTTGGTGCAGGATCACGACTGGTCGCAGGTGATCCCGCAGCTCGCGGTCACCTGTTCCATCGGCCTGGCAGATTGGTCCTTAGCCGATCGTCTGGAGGCCGCACTGCATGTGGCCGACGCCAACCTCTACGTCGCCAAGAATGCCGGCCGTAACCGATGCGTGGCGACGGCGAGCTGAGGTCGCCGTCGAGATATTCACTGCGCAAATCGCCTGATGTCAGGCACTATGCGGCGCGTATTCGTTGGCCTGGAATACGTGATGATGCACCTTGCCGGTGAAGAGCTGCAGGAGTTCGCCGGTGACCTCGCGGCTCTCAAACCGCACATCGGACAGAAGCGCTGCCTTCACCGCATCCATATCGGGATAACGGATAGCGAGCGCCATGGCATAGACCGGGGCGCCTTCGTCGCGCTCCATTCCATCCAGCACCCGGACTTCCTCGGCGCCCGGAAATTGCGTCCATAGCGGGACGAGCCGCTGCTTCACAAAATCGCGGAACTCCTCTTCCCGACCGGGATGGATTTCGCCTTCAAACAAAGCGTAACGAATGATCATGGGTTCTCTTTTCCAAAACTCGCGGAGCTGGATCGATGTTGACGTGCGTGTATGGAGGTGGGGCGTATCGGCCGACACGCCCCCCGATCGTGAGGCTTATTTGCCCCAGATTTTCTTGTACTGATCGCGATAGCCGTTGTCGGGATCGAAGCTGTTCTTCGGTCCGCCGTCGAATTCGACATTCGCACTGGTCACCACATGCAGCGGCGACACATAGCCCGACCAGGCGACACCCGCGAAAGCGCGGTTCAGTTCGTCGACGAGCTGCCAGCCTTGGAGATTGAGCGGCTCGGCGACTGTGACGGCCTGGAACTGCTTGGCGCGGATACGCTGATAAGCACTCTCCGAACCGTCGCCGGCTGCGACGTTGACCGGCTTTCCATCACCGGCGATACCGGCCGAGGCGAGCGACGGCCCCATGAAGTCGTAATAAAGGTCGTTGATCGCCAGCGAATGCGTCCACTTCGCGCCATACTTCTGCAGAAGCGAGGTGGTGAGCTGCGGCATGCGCTGAGAGGTTTCGGCAATCGGCGTGTCGACATATTCGAGCACGGTGCCGCCGAGATCCTCGATCTCCTTCTTCATGCGATCGGCCTTGGCAATCGCGATCGCATAGGTGGAATCGGTGAAGATGATGACCCCCGGCTTGCCACCGGCATCGACGAAGGCCCAGTCTGCCGCGGACTTCGATACTTCCATCGCATCGGTGGTGACATTGGCGAAGACGCCGACGTCGGCAACCGGGCCGACGGCCGAGGCGGCGTGCCAGGAAACCATCGGAATGCCCGCAGCCTTGGCCGCTTCCATCGCCGGCTTCTGCTCGACCGCGTCGAAGCCGTTGATGATGATGCCATCCGGCTTCAGCGCCATGGCCTGGCCGAATGCCGCCGTCCGTCCCCCGATCGAACCGGCGCCGTCGAGCACTTTCACCGTCCAGCCGAGCGCGCCTGCCGCTTCCTGAACGCCGTTGGCCACGCCGAGGATGCCGCCGTTCTTCATGTCGCCGGCAAGGATGACGATGTTCTTGCCCGCAGCCGCCTTGGGGCCGCTGGTCGGGCCATCCCATGCGCTTACCTTGGACGCATATTTCTCGACCACCGCTTTGGCGTCAGTCATGGAATCGGCCAATGCCGGCATGCTCAGCATAACGGCGACGGTTGCGACCGTTGCCTGCAATAAAGTCCTGCGTTTCATGTTCACTCCTCCATTTTGTTTATCGTGGAATGCCGGTGGACCGGCATCCTCATTTGTATGCGGGTGTGATCCTCCTCACGGCCCCGCGTTTGCGCTGGGCGTAGCCTGCTATGCCGATGGCAATCAGCAGGGTCACGCCGTTGAACAGCGGTTCGACGAAGAACGACCCGCCGAATTGCTGAATTCCCGATATTCCGACCGCCAGGATGATGACGCCGATCAAGGTGCCCCAGACGTTGACCCGGCCCGGCTTGATCGTCGTCGATCCCAGGAAAGCGCCGACGAGCGCCGGGAGGAGATATTCAAGGCCGACGCTCGCCTGGCCGATGCGCAGCTTCGAGGCGAGGAGAACTCCCGTCAGAGCCGCCAGCAGGCCCGATGTGACGAATGCACCCATCACGAACTTGCGGACCGGAATGCCATTGAGCGCAGCGGCCTTGGGGTTGGCGCCGATGGCGTAGAGATAGCGGCCGATCGGCAGGTATTCGAGCACGATCCACATGCAGATCGCGATCAGCAGCACGTAGAAGCCGGTAATCGGCAGGCCGAACAGCATGGTGCCGTTCAGCGCGTAGAAACCTTCAGGCAGGACGCCGACCACCTGCCGCCCGCCGGTGTGCCAGAGGGCAAGCGCGTAGAGGACCGTTCCGGTGCCGAGGGTGGCGATGAAGCTGTCGATCTTGGCGACCTCGACCAGCAGGCCATTGATGAGGCCGGTGAATACTCCGAGGGCGAGAACGATGACGACGGCGACCGGCCAAGGCAGGCCGTAGACCGTCTGCAGGCTGATGGCGAGAATGTGCCAGAGAACGATGCCGTAGCCGACGGTCAGGTCGATACGGCCCGATGCCATCGGGATCATCGCAGCGAGCGACAGGAGGGCGATGATCGCCTTGTCGGAAACGATCGAACGGACGTTCAAGACCGTCGGAAACGTATCCGGCAGCATGATCGAGAAGAGCAGGATCAGGCCAACGGTCAGGATCACCAGTCCATAGACGGGGATCAGGCGTCCGATCTTCTGTCCTGTGGACAGGCCGGCCATTTCGCTCTTGGTCGGCTCCAGCGCCGTGGATTCAATGGATTGCATGGCTGTTCTCCCGATGGCTCAAGCGGCTTCCGATGCGGATGCGGCCGTGATGACCGCCTCCGTCGTCAGAGCGCTTCCAGTCAGTTCGCTGACGATTTTGCCGCGCGAGAAAACCAGCGCGCGGTGGCAGATATGGGCGATTTCCTCGAAGTCCGTCGAGACCACGACGACTGCGAGACCAGCTTCCAGCGCCTGCGTGATCAGGCGGTAGATCTCCGCCCGCGCGCCAATGTCGACACCGGCGGTCGGATCTTCCGCGATCAGCAGCTTGCGGCCAGTCGCCAGCCAGCGGCCAACGACGACCTTCTGCTGGTTGCCGCCGGAGAGCGCCTCCACCGGCAGATCCGGATCGTTTGGCCTGAGGCCGACGGACTGGCCGATCGCATGGGCAAGGTCGGCTTCGCCACGCGGCGACAGGAAGGAAAAAAGCCCGCGTCCGACGGCTCCCGGGTTGATATAGGTATTTTCCCGAATGGACAGCGAGAGCGCGACGGATTCCTCCGTCCGGTCACGGGCGATCAATCCGATACCCGAGGCCATCGCCCTGAGCGGGCTCGAAAGGTCCGGGGTCTCGTCATGCAGCAGGATCGTGCCGCCGAAGGGCTCGCAGCCGAACAAGGCGCGGCCAATCCGTTCCTGACCGGCGCCGCGCAAGCCGGCGAGGCCCAGAAGCTCGCCCTCGCGGATATCGAAGGATATCGGGCTCGTGCCGGCACAGACGAGGTCACGCACCTTGACGATCGCCTTGCCGGGCTTGATCTCGGTTTTGGAAAAGAGACTGTCGCCGCTGCGGCCGATGATCATCGTCACCAGTTCGTCGGGGGTGGTCTCGCTGACCGGTTTCTGCCCCACCATGCGCCCGTCACGCAGAACGGCGACCCGATCGGCGATGCGGAAGATCTCGTCGAGCCTGTGAGAGACGTAGATCATGCCGACACCGCGATCCTTCAGAGGACGGATCGCATTGAACAGCCGGTCGACTTCGTCGGCGGGCAGGCTCGCGGTCGGCTCGTCGAGCACGAGGACGTCGGCCTCGACGGCAAGCGCGCGGGCAATGGCGACGAGTGATTTTTCCGTGCGCGACAGCGCCGAAACCCGGGTCGTCGGATCGAAATCACAGCCGACCAGCTTCAGGGCTTCCCTCGCGCGCGCCTGTGTCCGGTTCCAATCGATCAGGCCGCCGCGCATCGAGAACCCCTGCGACAGGCCCATATTTTCGCCGACCGTCATCCACTCGATCAGACCGAGATCCTGGTGAATGAAGGCAACCGGCTGCCGCTCGTTCGGCTTTGGCGGGCGGTGGTGATAGCTCTGGCCGCGAAAAAGGATGTCGCCGCCGTCGGGCTTATAAATACCCGCGAGGGTCTTGATGAGCGTCGATTTCCCGGCTCCGTTTTCGCCGAGCAGCGCAAGGATTTCACCTTCGCGCAGATCAATCGATACGTCACGCAGCGCCTGCGTGCCGCCGAAGCTCTTGGTGATCGATTGGAACTCCAGCAGTCTCTTGGCTTCCACCGTGGCTCCTCCCAAAGCTGCAGTTGTTATCCTTAACCTATGTTATCGATAACATTCATGGATGGTCAAGCGGAAAGATGACGATCGCGAATTTCCCGCAAGAGATTTTCAGCCGGCCTGAAATCCGTCGAGAAGACGCATCATCTGGGCCGAGTCCTTCGGCCCGAGGCCGGCCGCGCAGAGCAGACGATGGATTTCGACCACAGCACCCGTCATCGGCAGCGGCGTCTTCGTCTTCAGCGCAAAGGCCTGAAGCGAATCCAGGTCCTTCAGCATGTTGTCGATCCTGCCTGTCGGCGAGAAATCGCGAGCGGCGAATTTTGCCATGAACTCCTGCATGATACGGCTGTCAGCACGCCCGCCGGCAAGCGCCGCCGGAATTGCTGAGGGATCGACGCCGCCGGCTTCCGCGAGCTTGACCGCTTCCGCGACCGCCTGAAACAGCACAGCGCAAAACAGCTGGTTGATCAGTTTCGTCGTCTGGCCGGCGCCGGATGCGCCCATCAGCGTGTAATTGGCGGCAAGATGACGCATCACCACACGCGCCCGCTCGAAATCCTCGGGGCTGCCGCCGGCCATGATCGTCAGCTTGCCGCCAAGTGCGCCGGGCACGCCGCCGGACAGCGGGCAATCCACCCATGCCATCCCCGTTTCCCGCCGAAGTCGCGTCGCCATGTCGGCCGTCTCGGCGGGATCGATGGAGGACATATCGATCAGCAGCTTGTCGGCGTTTGCCGCCGCCGCAACACCCTTCTCGCCGAAAACGACAGCGCGCACGATGTTGGCGTGATTGAGGCTGAGCACGCAGAATTCCGAGGCCGAGACGGCATCCGCCACGGAGTTCACGGCATTGGCACCCTCGGCCGCCAATGCCGCGACCTTTTCGGCATCGAGATCGAAAACCGATACTTTGTGGCCGGTCTCGATCAGTCGGGTGACGATCGCCGTTCCCATGATGCCGGCGCCGATGACGGCGACATCTGCTCTAAAATCATCCTGCATGAAACCCTCCCTTAATGGCCACGGCTCTCAGCTCCTCACAAGCCAGCGCCACCATATCATCCAAAACACCATCGATCGCGACCGTCACGACACCGGGCTCACCGGTCGGCGGCTCCAACGTCTGCAGCTGGCTGTCGAGTAGCGACGCCGGCATGAAGTGGCCTTGGCGAGCCTGCATCCGCGACAACAGAAGCTCGCGCGATCCTTCGAGGAAAACAAAAGCCAGGCGCCCGCCCGCCGCCTGTCTCAACCTGTCCCGATAGCTTCTCTTCAGCGCTGAGCATGAAATCACCAGGCCTTGCGATCGGTTTTGCGCAGCCCTTATTTCCTCGCCGATCCGGTCGAGCCAGGGCAGACGGTCGTCGTCGGTCAGCGGTATGCCCTCAGCCATCTTTTCGACATTGCCAGCGGGGTGGAGTTGATCGCCCTCCACAAACGTCAGGCCGTTTTGAGCGGCGATGCCCGCTCCGACCGAGGATTTGCCGCAACCGCTGACGCCCATGACGACGACGGCCAGAGGCAGCGCTTCTTTTTCGAGCTCCATCGTCGCGTCTCTATCAGAGGCAGGTGGTGATGCCGCCGTCGACATAAAGCGTATGGCCGTTGATGAAGGACGAACCGCGGCCCGAGAGGAAAACGGCGGCGCCCACCAGTTCCTCGACATCGCCCCAGCGTCCGGCCGGCGTCCGCTTCTCGAGCCAGGACGAGAATTCGGGATTGTCGACGAGCGCCTGATTGAGCGGCGTCTTGAAATAACCCGGCGCAATCGCGTTGATCTGCAGGCCGTGCTTGGCCCAGTCGGCGCACATTCCGCGCGTCAGATTGCGCACCGCGCCCTTGGTCGCCGTGTAAGGGGCGATGCCTGGACGGGCGAGCTCGCTTTGAACGGAGGCGATGTTGATGATCTTGCCCTGGCCGCGGGCGATCATGGCTTTGGCGGCTGCCTGACCGACGTAAAACACGCTCGAAATATTGGTGGTCAGCAGCAATTCCCATTTGTCCGCCGGAAAATCTTCCAGCGGCGTGCGAAACTGCATGCCGGCATTGTTGATCAGAATGTCGAGCGGCCCGATATCGGCCTCGATTGCGTCTATGCCCTGTTTGGCGTCGTCCTTGCTGGTCACGTCGAAGATGGCCGCATGGGCAGACAGGCCTTGAGCCTTAAGGCTCTCGACCGCCCGCTTGACACTTTCGGGGGTGCGGCCGTTGATGATGACCTCGGCGCCATGCTGCGCCAGACCTTCGGCCAGCGCATAACCAATTCCCTGGCTCGAGCCGGTGATCAGGGCAAGCCGCCCCGTCAGATCAAACAGATTCTTCATGAAAATCACTCCTCCGGTGTCGCTGCGAATGAGGGCTTATACCGCTACTCGCGGTGAAACTCACTTGACATCGCTCTTCCGAATTATATGTTATCGATAACATAATCAACTGTCAAAATGCGGGATGGAAACGGAATGCCTGAGGTAGAGATCTTGATGACCGGAGCCTATCCGGAATGGGATATGGTCGATCTGGAGGCGAAGTATCGCGTCCATCGGCTGTGGGAGGCAGCAGACCGGCAGGAACTGATCGCAAGGGTCGGCAAGGATATCCGCGCCATCGCGACGCGTGGCGAACTCGGCGCCTCCGCCGACCTGATGAAGCAATTGCCGAAACTGGAGATCGTCTCCTGTTACGGCGTCGGCACCGACGCCATCGACCTCGCCTATGCCCGCGCCAACGGCGTCCGCGTCACCAATACCCGCGATGTGCTGACCGAAGATGTCGCCGATATCGCTATCGGACTGTTGCTTGCGACGGCACGGCAGATTCCGCAGGCCGATGTCTTTGTCCGCGCCGGCCAGTGGGGCAATGTCGCCATGCCGCTGGTTACGCGGGTCTCGGGCAAGAAGGTGGGGCTCGCCGGCATGGGCCGGATCGGCAAGGCAATCGCCAAACGGGCGGCCGCTTTCGGCTGCGACATCTCCTATTTCGCCCGCAACGAACATCAGGACGTTGCCTATGCCTACCAGCCGGACCTCGTTGCACTTGCCGATTGGGCCGATTTTCTGATCGTCATCGTCCCCGGAGGGCAGGCGACCATGAAGATCATCAACGCCGATGTGCTCAAAGCGCTCGGTCCGAACGGCATGTTGATCAATGTCTCGCGCGGGACGACCGTCGACGAAGAGGCGCTGGTCGCAGCCCTTCAAGACGGCACCATCCAGGCGGCCGGCCTCGATGTCTTCCTGAACGAACCGAAGATCGACGCGCGTTTTCTGACGCTCCAAAATGTCGTGTTGCAGCCCCATCACGGCTCCGGTACCGTCGAAACCCGCAAGGCCATGGGCCAGCTGGTCAGAGACAATCTCGCGGCGCATTTTGCCGGCAACCCGCTTCCAACTCCCGTCGTGTGAGGTTCCCGATATGAAAGCCATAGTCATTCATGCCGCCAAGGATCTGAGGATCGAGGAGCGCGAGCCGGAGGTTGCGGGAGAGGGGCAGGTGGAGATTGCCATCGAAGCCGGCGGTATCTGCGGCTCCGACCTGCATTATTACAATCACGGTGGTTTCGGCACCGTTCGGCTGCGCGAACCGATGATCCTCGGCCATGAGATCGCCGGCACGGTCAAGGCGCTGGGTACCGGCGTGAGCGACCTTGCAGTCGGCGACCGTGTCGCGGTTTCTCCGAGCCGGCCTTGCAATCACTGCCAATATTGCCTGAAGGGACAGCAGAACCACTGCCTCAACATGCGGTTCTACGGCAGCGCCATGCCGATGCCGCATATTCAGGGCGGCTTCCGCCAGCGGCTGGTGGCGGAGCGTTGGCAATGCCACAAGGTCACTGAGGGCATTTCCATTCATGAGGCCGCCTTCGCCGAACCCTTTGCCGTGACGCTGCATGCCGCAAACCGCGCCGGGTCGCTGCTCGGCAAACGGGTGCTCGTCACCGGTTGCGGCCCGATCGGCATGCTGGCGATCGTTGCCGCCCGCGTTCTCGGCGCCCGCGAGATCGTCGCGACCGATGTGACCGACAGCGTGCTGGCGATTGCCCGCACCAGCGGCGCGGATCGCACCATCAACGTTGCCACCCATGCCGCCGACCTAGCGGCTTACAGCGCCGACAAGGGATATTTCGACGTCATGTTCGAAGCGTCGGGCAATGAGCGGGCGGTGCGCGCCGGGCTGGAGACGCTAAAGCCCCGCGCCGTTCTCGTGCAGCTCGGCCTCGGCGGCGATGTCTCGATCCCGCAGAACATGATCGTTGCCAAGGAAATCGAGATGCGCGGGACATTCCGCTTTCACGAGGAGTTCGGGCTCGCCGTCGAACTGATCAACGCGCGCCGCGTCGATCTGAAACCGCTGCTGACCGGTGTTTTTGCCATCGAAGAGGCTGTCGCCGCCTTCGAACTGGCAAGCGACCGCAGCAAGTCGATGAAGGTGCAGATCGCCTTCTGACGCCGGCCTTGGCCGCTTATGGGGCGGCGGCGCGATCGGTGCTTTCGCGCAGAACGACCCGGTAGCCCGTCAATGTGATCTCGTCGCCGGTCGCCTCGCCGCTGCGCTGCAGGGCATTCAGCAGGCGGGCGGCGGCCTGACGGCCGATGCCGTAACAGTCGACATTGATGGTGGTGATGCTGGGATGACAGATCGACGAGATCTCGTAATCGCCGAAGCCGGCGACCGCGATATCACCCGGCACGCTCATTCCCCTGCGTTTACATTCCATGATCGCGCCGAAAGCGGAAAGGTCGGAGACGCAGAGAACCACCTCCGTATCCGGCCAGCGCTCCAGCAGACTGACGATCGCCTGGCCACCCTGTTCCATGGTGATCGGCGGCACACCGAAGGAAATCATCCGTCCCGGCCCCAAGCCGAGTTCTTCGAGAGTCTTCTGAAACCCACTTCGCCGCTGGCTGCCGCGCGTATCGCGTGCCGTCGTTCCGCCGATATAGCCGAATTTCCGGTACCCCTGGCTGGCAAGCGTCCGCACCAGTAGGGACATCGCCTCGCTGTTGGAAAAGCCGACGACATGGTTGATCGGCTCTTCCGGAAGTTCCCAGGTCTCGACAACAGGAATGCCGGCTTTTGCCAGCATCCGCCGCGCCCGCGCGGTGTGCGATCCACCCGTCAGGATGATGCCTTCAGGCCGACGGCGCAGCATCGCCTCGATCAACTCTTCTTCTTTCTCCGCGGAGTAATCGGTATAGCCGAGAAGAAGCTGCAGGCCGGTATTCTCCAGCGCATCGGTAATCCCCCGCGCGGTATCGGAGAAATTCGAATTGTTGATGGAGGGCACCAGCGCCGCGATGAAGCCGCTGCGCCGCGACGAAAGACTGCCGGCAGACAGGTCGAGCACATAGCCGAGCGCATCGACGGCTTCCATGATGCGCTTTCGCGTCTCTTCGGAAACACTCGCATCTTGGCGAAAGGCGCGCGAAACGGTCATGGCGGAGACGCCGACATATTTGGCGACCTCGGCCATCGTCAGCTTTTGCGCGTCTCCTCCCTTGAAACGCTTGCCTTTTGGCTCATCCTCGTTTTTCACTGATCTCCGCTTTCAAACAAGCTTGCGAGCTGGGCACTCAGGATAGGATAAAGTTATCGCTATCATCGCACAATCGATATTATTGCAGGAACGCAGCGCTCCACAATCCATCGATCTCTGGACGAAAGCCGCAAAGTAGGACAGAATGGTATCGATAACAATTTGAGATGAGGGAGCATCATGTTCGGGGAAATCGAGGGTACGGGGTTCGAGGTTCTCGATCCGCGGTTTGAAAGCTGCTTCGTCGGCCACGCGCGCATCGAACGGCTCTGGACGGGTGGCCGCTGGCTGGAGGGACCGGCCTGGTTTGCCGCCGGGCGTTATCTGGTCTTCTCGGATATCCCGAACAATCGCATGATGCGCTACGATGATACCAGCGGACATACATCGGTATTCCGCTCGCCCAGCAACAATTCGAACGGCAACACGGTCGACAATCAGGGCCGGCTGATCACCTGCGAGCATCTGGCGCGCCGTGTCACGCGAACGGATTTCGACGGCGGGGTTACCGTGCTGGCCGATCGCATTGCCGGCAAACGGCTGAATTCTCCCAACGACGTCACCGTCAAATCCGATGGGACCATCTGGTTCACCGACCCGAGCTACGGCATCCTTCACGATTATGAGGGTGACTACGGCGACGAGGAAATCGGCGGATGCCATGTCTACCGGCATGATCCGGCAACAGGCACAACCGACCGGGTGGCGTCCGATTTCGTCAAGCCGAACGGGCTGGCTTTCTCGCCGGATGAGTCGGTGCTCTATATCGCCGATACCGGCGGCACGCACCTGTCAGGCGGTCCGCGTCATATTCGAAAACTCGCTGTATCCGGTGAGGGAAAGCTGACCGACCTCGGTATTTTCGCCGAATGCACTTCAGGCTTTTTCGACGGCTTTCGCGTCGACCGGAAGGGCAGGATCTGGACGAGCGCCGGAGACGGCGTGCACGCTTACGATCCGGATGGCACCCTGCTCGGCAAGATCCATATTCCCGAGATCGTCTCCAACGTCGCTTTCGGCGGCGAGAAATTGAACCGTCTTTTCATCACCGCAACCACGTCGCTCTACGCTGTCTATCTCACGGCCAATGGGTCGAGATTGGGATAGAAGCGCGCGGTCGTTCCCGTCTCGGCCAAAGCATTGTGTGCAGTGGTCGGCTTGCAGAATATGTGCTCGGCGATGCCCTCGGATACCTTGCCGATCCGAGGGGGCATAAGTGGGCTCCTTTCTCTGGAGGGACCCGCGGCTTAGCCTCAAAATCAGCCCATGGCCTGTGTTTTGTAATTATTTTTCATATTGTAGACTGATTTTATTGCGTTGATCATCAGCCCATAGACTGATATAGACTTGGCTTCGATCAGCCCAGAAGCTGATTTGTGGTGATCAAGAGGGTTTGCGTGATGAAGGGCGAGGCGCGAAAGCGAGCCCGGAAACGGCTTGACGAACGTCTTCGGGCGCTGCAACCCGCGGAGAATTTCAGGGCGCCCCCAAAAGGTTGGGTTCGCGCGTTGCGAGACGCGCTCGGTATGACCGGGGCGCAACTCGGCTTGCGGATGAAGATCCGACCGCAAACAGTGGAAGCGATCGAGAAGTCGGAAGCATCAGGAACGATCCAGCTTAACACTCTGCGGCGCGCGGCCGAGGCGCTCGACTGCACCCTTGTCTACGCGCTGGTCCCGAACACGTCGCTCGAAGCTACGCTCAATGAGCGAGCAAAAAAGATCGCGTTGCGTGAGCTTCAGCGGGTTGCACATACGATGCGCCTGGAGGCGCAGGGAACCGATGACGCCGATCTTGAGCCCCGTATCCAGGCCTACATCCGCGACCAGCTGTCCGAGCGCGATCTCTGGTCAGAGAAATGACCGACCTCTTCCAGGAACCCGAGGACGGAACACCGCTCGAGCCGCAGGAGCGGGAGGGCCTGCTGCAAAGCTGGATCACGCATCGAAACGACCTCAACGAGGCCGAACAGGAGAATATCGTCAAGGGCGCAGCCTGGACCCGCGGACGACGGCGCATGCCGGTCGACAGGATGCTGACGGAAGACTTCATGCGGACATTGCATCGACGCATGTTCGGCGAGGTCTGGCAATGGGCTGGTAGTTTCCGCACGACTGAGCGCAATATCGGCATCCAGGCCTACCGAATTCCGGTCGAACTCGCGGGTTTGCTTGCCGACGTGCGGTACTGGATCGAGCATGAGACCTTCGCGGCGGACGAGGTTGCAATCCGATTTCACCATCGTCTGGTCGCCATCCACCCGTTCCCAAACGGCAACGGGCGCCACGCGCGACTGGCGGCCGATCTTCTCGTGGAAAAGCTGAGCGAAGAGCCCTTCAGTTGGGGGAGCGGGAGCCTCAGCAATGTCGGCGAGTTGCGCACGCAGTATGTCGCAGCACTTCAGGCCGCCGACAATCATGACATCGGTCCCCTTCTCGAATTTGCGCGCAGCTGAACGCGAAGCTCCTCGTTTCACTGAAAATTCCGGCTCTTGATCTTCAAACGCCAAAGCAGAGGCTGCCTTCCCAGGCGACCTCTGCTTTGCGGGCTTCTCTCTTATCGTTGGCCGAGGCTGTCCGCCAACCTGACGAGACCGAGGAAATCCGATCTGTAGCCGAAACTATCCATCCCCCGCGACCCTGCGGCGAGATCGGCAATCGCCTGATAGGAATAGGCATCCAGCGCTGCGGTGTGGCTCAGTTTCTGGCCGAAGGCGGCGACGGCCACCGAGAAGCGGACATCCCCAGGCGCGGCGTCGACGCTGGCGACCGCGTTGTCGTCACCGACAGGCGTGGTGATGAGGGCGCTCTTGTCCTCAGCCGGGCGCTTGTAGCGCATCTTGACGAAGGCAAGTTCACCCTGATGCGCGTTATCTGAAGTCGCGACCGGCGCCTTCTCAGCTGTGCCGTAGCGCAGGTCGTCATTCATGACCGCGGGGCTTCCCTTGGGCGTAATTTCGTAGATTGCCGTGACGCTGTGGCCGGAACCGATATCGCCGGCATCGACCCGGTCATTGTTGAAATCCTCGCGCTTGAGGGCGCGCGTCTCGTAGCCGATCAGCCGGTATTCGGCGATCCGTTCCGGGTTGAACTCGACCTGGAACTTGACGTCCTTGGCGATCGGAAACAGGGTCGACCCGGCTTCTTCCACAAGCGTCTTCTGCGCCTCCGCCAGCGTGTCGATATAGGCAGCACTGCCATTGCCGTTCTGCGCCAGCGTCTGCATCAGAGAATCGTTGAGATTGCCGCGCCCGAAGCCGAGAACGGTGAGGAAGATGCCGTCCTTGCGTTTTTCTTCGATGATGCGCTTCAAGTCCTCGTCGCTCGACGGGCCGACATTGAAGTCGCCGTCGGTCGCCAGCATCACCCGGTTGACGCCGTCCTTGACGAAGGCCTGTTTGGCAAGGTCATAGGCCGCCTCGATGCCTTCGGCGCCGCCGGTCGAGCCGCCCGGCTCCAACTTGTCGATTGCCGAGAGGATCTTCGATTTTTCCGCCACGCGCGTCGGCTGAAGTACCGGGCCGGCATTGCCGGCATAGGTGACGATCGAGACGGTATCGTCGGCCTTCAGCCTGTTGACCAAGAGGCGGAAGGCGCTCTTCAGCAGCGGCAGCTTGTCCGGCTCGTCCATCGAACCCGAGACGTCGATCAGGAACACCAGATTGGCATGCGGCGTCGTTGCCGGCGCGATGTCGTAACCCTTGATCGCCACATGCATCAGTTCCGTGTTTTGGTTCCACGGTGTCGGCATCACGGTCACGGTCGCCTTGAAAGGCTGGTCGGCATTGTCGGGACCCGGCCAGTCATAGGGGAAATAGTTGATCAACTCCTCGACGCGAACCGACTGTGGATCGGGCATCGCCCCGCCGGTCAACGATCGGCGGACGAAGGAATAGGACGCGCTGTCAACATCGGCGGAGAAGGTCGAAACCGGATCGGTCGCCACGCTCTTGATCGGATTTGCCGCGGCATTGGCAAACCGCTCGCGAATGGGATCGCGCTGAATCTGGGCCTGTCCTTCCGCCGGCGGGGCAGGCGAGGGGGCGATGGCCATCGGTTCGGCCAGTAACTGCCCTTGAGCCACCATGCCGGGAGCGGCCGGTGCAGCGCGTTTGGCCATCCCGAGGGTCGCCGCGGAATCCTCCGACTTGTTCTTAACAGCGGCGCTCTCGCCGGCATCGAATTCGGAGGGCTGCGGCGCGTCGGGCTTAGCAGCCTGCGGCTCCTCGTTCTGCAAGGCTTGCGCGCCGCCGGCGGCCGACGACTGAGCCAGCCTATTCTCTTCGGTGATTGCCTCAGGAAGCTGAGGTGCGGCCGCCGGCTGATCGGCCGGCTTCGGCGCGCTATTTTGCGAAACATTGTCCGCGATCTTTTCCTGATCGATGATCGGCAATTGGTTGCGGGTCAGCTCGAAAGTGAGATAACCGGCAGCGGGGATGACGAGCAGCGTTGCAAGGGCTGAACCGGCGAGGAATTTCTTGTTCACGGCAGGGCTCCATATCCAGTTGATGATGGAGCTTTGACGCCAGCTTTTCGCATTTCCTTGGGCCGCCGCTGCATTATTTTCCGCACTGTCGAAGGCCTGCATCGCCGCGGCAAGCGCGCGCGCGCGCGCTTCCGGATCGGCGGCCGGCGGGGTGAGGCGGGAGAGTTTTTCCAGTTCCTTATCCACGGTCATACCTCTTCCTTGCCGAGCATGGCCTTCAGCCTCTTGCGCGCCTCATGAACCTGCCAGGACACGGTGGTTTCCGAGCAACCCATGACATCAGCGGCGGCCGAATGGCTGAGACCTTCGCCATAGACGAGCAGCACGGCATCGCATTGCCGTTCCGGCAAGGCGCGCACAGCCGCCCATAATTCGCTCGATAGCTCGTCGTCGTTTCCGCTCCTAGCCTCCTGCTGCGGTTCGGCGGCGTAAGCGCGGAATGTCTGCTCTTCCCGCGCAAGCTTGCGTCGATGGTCGCGGGCGGCGTTGAGCGTCAGCGTGTAGAGCCATGTCCTGAAACGGGCGGCGCCGCGAAAGCCGCGAATGGCAACGCCGAGCTTGACGCAGACCTCCTGGGCGATGTCGTCGGCGTCGGTCGAACTGCCCGACCACCGCCACGCCGTCGCATGGACGAAATCATAGTGGCGCGAGACCAGTTGCCCGAAGGCCTCCCGGTCGCCGCCCTGCGCTCGTTCTATGAGCTCCGCATCCAATGCGCACCTACCCCAAGCTATCCAGCACGATGCTATTTCGAGATTGAGACGTTTCTCCGATGGCTTTCCTTGGGTCGACGATGAAAAAATTATCGAATTTTTTTGAAGAAGTGGCAAAGCCTGGAAATACAGAATCAAAATAGGCAAGCATCGCGACATCCTTGGGTCGCGGCCAGACAGATTGCTTCCATCGCAAAGGCGCATGATGAGGTCAGAATCGGCCAGGGACATTCATCCGCATGTCCCAAATCGAAAGGACCCTGCATGTCCGCTCCCACGCCTGTGCCCACAGAAAAGGGCATCCTGCAGTTTCTCGAGATTTGCGACAGATTCTATCCTGCCGATGCCGTCGAAGCCTCGGTCGAGCAACAGCGGCATTGGTACGATGCCCTTTGCGCGCGCTTCGACCGCCCGCTGCCCCCGGAGATGATCTTTGCAGACGGTATGGTCCAGCGCATACCGATCAGGCGCTACCGTCCGCGCAAGATCACCACCCGGACCGTTCTGCTCTACCTCCATGGCGGCGGCTTCGTCGTCGGTTCGCTTGAGAGCCATCATGCCATCTGCGCCGAGATCGCCGATTTCGCCGGCGCGGAACTTGTTTCCGTCGATTACCGGCTGGCCCCCGAATATCGATGGCCGGCCCAGACGGATGACGGCTTCGCAGTGTTGAAGCATCTGCTTGCCGCCGACAACAAGGTCGTGCTGATCGGCGACAGCGCCGGCGGCAATCTTGCGGCGGGCCTTGCATTGCGGGCGCGCGACGAAGAGCTATCGGGCATCGTCGGCCAGGTGCTGATCTACCCCGCGCTCGGCGGCGACCTGATGGCCGGCTCCTATGTCGAGATGGCCGCGGCGCCTGGCCTGACGACGGCTGACGTCGCCTATTATCGCAAGATCCTGCAGGCGCCTGATGGAAATGCGATCGCCGAGCCGCTGCAGGCATCGTCCGTTGCCGGACTGCCGCCGGCCTTCATCACCGTCGCGCATTTCGATCCCTTGAGAGACGACGGCCGGCAATACGCCACTCGGCTCGCCGCTGAAGGCATCGAAGTCTGGTTCCGGGAGGAGCCGCAGATGGTGCATGCCTGGCTGCGCGCCCGTCACATGAGCGAGGGCGCACGCGACGGGTTCCACGCGGTCTGCGAGGCCGTCCGGCATTTTGCGGCAGCCTAGAGCAAATTCCAGGAAAAGTGCGAAGCGGTTTTCCCTCCGGGATTGCGCAAAAACAAAAGGTTAGAGCGGTTCGGCGCTTCCGTGAAACCTGAACCGCTTTAACGATCACATCAGGTCACGTGCGATCCGCTTTTCCGCAAAGTCCTTTTCGAAGATCTGCACATCGTCCTCAAAAGCGGTCACCACGGCGCTGATGATCCACTCGGTCTTGGTGCAAGCAATGCGCGCGGTCGCAACGGTGCGCACGAACCAGCCGGGGCGGCGCATATCGCAGATCCAGGTCGACGTACCCGTCATTGACAGCGGATCATCCGGTGAAATCGACCAGACTTCCTCACGCAACTGCCGGGTCGACAGGCCGGTCTCAGGATGTTCGTGGAGCCCGGTATCCTCGTGGATGCGATAGTCCGTTCGGTTGGCCGAAAGGTTGCGGACGACCTGCCGCTCCGTTACAGCTGCCGCATGTTCGACATATGTCGGCAGCGGATCGGGATTGGCCGGCTCCTTGATTTCGATCCTCTGGTGCTCGCCAAGCACCGGCAGCGCCAGGCCGAGCGCCGCCATATCGATCTCGATCCCCTCATCCTCAGGTGGCGGCAGGATCATCGGCCAATAGGCAGTGGAAAGCGATAGGCGGATGCGATGCCCTTTGCGGAAACGATAGCCGCAGGCATCGAGCACGAGCCGGATCGACACTTTCTCGCCCGGGACGAGCGGTTTAGGCTCCGCATTGCCGTCGCGATGAGTGAGATTGACGACGCCGAAGGCGACACGCGTTGCGGTGCCATCCGGATGGACGTCGATGAGCCGGGCGCAGAGATTGCCACCCGCCGCCCGAGAGCGCAACGCCAGCGTCAGCACCGGCCGGCCGAGATAGTCACAATCGCCGGCGAGCGGTATCGTATCGAAGACCAGCGAGCCGGCATCGTCCGAGCGTTGATCGATCGCCATTTCGGCGTCCGGCTTCAGCGTGAAATATTCGCCGGATGCCGTCCCGGTATCGAGCGGGGATCTCACATAGACGGGATGTTCGGGCGCATGCGGGATCGGCATGCCTTCCGTCAGCCTGCCGAATTGCTCCACATAGAAGCATTGCATGTGCGGCGGCGACCAGACATCCCTGGCGACCCAGAAACCGGGGTCGCTGTCACGGCGGGGGGCAGGGCGGACGGCATCGAGAATATAGGCGCGGGCCTGCGGCAGCCTGTCGATGCCATTGTCCTCGCCGCGCAGCCATTTGTTCCACCAGGCGATCGCTTCGCCATGGAAATCCGCCCGCGGTTTCGGCCAGGCGAAGTGCGGATATTTGTGCACCCATGGGCCGATCAGCGCTTTCGCTTTCTCGCCCAGGCCTTCGACCGCCATCAGCGGCGTATTGCGGTAACCGTCGGCCCAGCCGGCGATCACCAGCGTCGGGATCTCGACGCTGGAAAAGTCCTCCGAGATCGAACCATGGCGCCAGAACTCGTCGCGCCGCTGGTGGGCCAGCCACTCCTCCATGAAGAAGGGTTCGCCTGCCAGCCGTTGCAGCCACATCTCTTTCCAGCGCTCACCGACAAGCGCGGGATCGGGCGAGCGCGACTGGTAGCCGAGCATAGTCGCCGCCCATGACAGCTGGGCGGAGAGATGACAGCCGTTCTTGTAGTGGATGTCGTCATTGTAGCGATCGACGGTCGAGGCGATCGAGATGATGGCCTTCAGCGCCGGTGGGCGCAATGCCGCGACCTGAAGGCTGTTGAAGCCGCCCCACGAGATGCCCATCATGCCGACCGCGCCGTTCGACCACGGCTGTGCTGCAATCCAGGCAATCAGCTCGCAGGCATTGGCAAGTTCGAGTTCGGTATATTCGCCATCGATAACGCCGTCGGATTCTCCCGAGCCGCGGATATCGACGCGCACCCCGGCAATGCCTGCGGCGGCGAAGACCGGATAGGTCGACTCGTCCCTGAGGCTTGTTCCGTCGCGTTTGCGATAGGGCAGGAATTCGAAGACGGCGGGAACCGGGTCTTCCGCCGCGCCGTCGGGCATCCAGATGCGCGCAGCAAGTCGCGTTCCGTCCTGCAGCGTAATCCATTCATTCTCGATGGTGGTGAATCCGCGCGAGGTCATGCTCATTCCTTCACGTTCAGTTGCCGGCGCTCTCCATGCGCCGCGTGGCGAGCACACGTTCCAGCCAGCCGATTTCCATTTCCGGGACCGATTTCAACAGCAGGTCGGTGTAGTCGTCAAAGGGCGGCGAAAGCGCCGTCGACTTCGGACCGAACCGAACCAGCTTGCCACGATGCATCACCGCCACGCTATCGGCGATCGCCCGGACGATTGCGATGTCGTGAGTGATGAAGACGTAGGACAGCTGCTCTTCTTGCTGGAGGCGGAGCAGCAGCTTGAGGATACCCTCCGCCACCAGCGGGTCGAGCGCCGAGGTCGGCTCGTCGCAAAGGATGATTTCAGGCTTGGCGGCAAGCGCTCTGGCGATCGCCACACGTTGCTTCTGGCCGCCGGACAGTTCGGCCGGATAACGATCGACGAAACCATTGCCCATTTCGATCTGGTCGAGCAGTTCCTTGACGCGGGCGGTCTTTTGAGCGCCCCGAAGGCCGTAATAGAAAGTCAGCGGGCGGCCGATGATGTCGCGGACCGTTTGCCGCGGGTTCATCGCCGTATCGGCCATCTGGTAAATCAGCTGGATGCGCCTGAGGTCGTCGTTCGGCCGGCTCTTGAGAGCCGGCATCAGCGGCTTGCCGTCAAAGACGATGCACCCATTGCTCGGCGGCAAGAGGCCGGTGATGACGCGCGCCAGCGTCGATTTACCCGAACCGGATTCACCGACGACGGCGAGCGTCTGCCCCTTGGGCACATGCAGCGAGACATCATGCAGCACCTTGAAACCATTGGAATATTCAGCGCTGACATTCTCTACCTTGAGAAGCGCTGCCGACTGGTCGGCGGCTTCCTCGCGGTAGGCTTGCCGGACATTGACGAGGGCCCGGGTATAGTCCTGCCGCGGCGCCTCGATGATCTGCTGGACGCTGCCATACTCGACTTGGCGGCCATGGCGCAGCACCATGATGTCGTCCGATATCTGGGCGACGACGGCAAGGTCGTGGGTGATGTAGAGTGCGGCCGTGTGGGTTTCCTCGATGGCATGCTTGATCGCCGCCAGCACGTCGATCTGCGTGGTGACGTCAAGCGCCGTGGTCGGCTCGTCGAAGACGATCAGTTCGGGATTGGAGCAGAGCGCCATTGCCGTCATCGCCCGCTGCAGCTGACCACCGGAGACCTGGTGGGCAAAACGCTCGCCAAAGGTTTCCGGATTGGGCAGACCGAGGACGCGGAACAGGTAAAGCGCGCGTTTGCGCGCCTCGTCCTTGCTCATCAACCCATGTTTGAGCGAGGCCTCGATCACCTGGTCGCCGAGCCTGTGTGCCGGATTGAAGGCGGCGGCGGCCGATTGCGCGACGTAGCAGACCCGAGCGCCGCGTATTTTCCGGATGCCGTTCGTCCCGAGCGCCAGGATATCGGTGCCGTCGAGCAGCACCTCGCCGCCGGTGATTTCGGCGCCGCCCCGGCCATAAGCGAGCGCAGAAAGCCCGATCGTCGACTTGCCGGCGCCGGATTCGCCGATCAGGCCGAGAACCTTGCCCTTCTGCAGGTCGAAGGAAACCCCGTCGACGATCGTCACCCGCTTCGGCGGTTCGCCAGGCGGGTAGCTGGTTGCCTCGATCTTCAGATTGCGAACGGAAAGAAGCTCAGGCATCGCCGCGCCCTCCCTTGAGGCTGGATGTGCGTTTCAGGAGCCAGTCGACGACGAGGTTGACGCAGATGGCAAGCACGGCAATCGCCGTGCCCGGCACCAGGGCGGCCGATATGCCGAAGATGATGCCGTCCTTGTTGTCCTTGACCATGCCGCCCCAATCGGCCGCAGGCGGCTGGATGCCGAGGCCGAGGAACGAAAGCGTCGAGAGAAACAGGATCGAGAAGGCAAAGCGCAGGCCGAATTCGGCCAGCAGCGGCGACAGCGTGTTCGGCAGGATCTCGCGGAAGATGATCCAGAGCTTGCCTTCGCCGCGCAGCTTGGCCGCCTCGACGAATTCCATCACCGCGACATCGAGCGCCACGGCGCGGCCGAGACGGTAGACGCGGGTGGAATCGAGGATCGCCATGACAAGGATCAGGACGATCAGATTTTGCGGCAAGACCGCAAGCACCACGAGCGCGAAGATCAGCGTCGGGATCGACATCATCAGATCGTTGAAACGCGAAAAGACGGTATCGATGATCCCCCGCGAGACGGCGGCGGTGAAGCTGAGGATTATGCCGAGCGAGAAGGAAATGATAGTCGCGGCAGACGCAACCAGAAGCGTCGTGCGCGCGCCGTAGATCAGGCGCGAGAGGATGTCGCGGCCGAGATTGTCGAGGCCGAAGATATATTGATTGTCAGGCAACTGCCAGACGTCGCCGACGACCTGGGTTTCGCCATAGGGGGCGAGCCAGGGTGCAAAGAGCGCGAAGATGAAGGCGACGGCGATGCCGATTATGCCGATCCAGGCGGTGATGGGGATATCTCTCATTCTCATCGCGGATGCCTCAGCCGGGGATTGGCGACGATCGCCAGGATATCGGCCACCATGTTGAGGAAGATGTAGACGGCCGCAAAGATCAGGCCGCAGGCCTGCACGACCGGCATGTCGCGCACGGTGACCGCGTCGACCATATATTGGCCCATGCCGGGATAGACGAAGACCACTTCGACGACGACGACGCCGACGACGAGATAGGCGAGATTCAAGGCGATGACATTGATGATCGGCGCGAGCGCATTGGGTGCTGCGTGTTTGACGATCGAACGGAAGGCGCTGAGGCCCTTCAGCTCTGCTGTTTCCATATAGGCAGAGGACATGACCGAGAGGATCGCGGCCCGCGTCATCCGCATCATGTGCGCGAGCACTACGAGCACCAGGGTTGCCGTCGGCAGCGCAATCGCCTTCAGCCGCTCGGCAAAGCCCATGCTGTCATAGACGGTCGCCGGAAAGGTCGCCATGCCGAACTTCACGGCGAAGAAGAGGATCAGCAGGTAGCCGATGAAGAACTCCGGCAGCGAGATCGCCGCAAGCGAGATCACGTTGATGATCTTATCAGGCATGCGGTTGCGGAAATGCACCGACAGCATGCCGAGACCAACGGCGAGCGGCACCGATATCACCGCTGCGAAACCCGCCAGGAACAGCGAATTGCCGAGGCGTTTGCCGATCTGTTCGCTGACCGAATTCTTGCTGGCCCAGGAGGTGCCGAAGTCACCCTGAACGGCGTTGCCGAGCCACTCGACGTAGCGCGTCGTGACCGGGCGGTTCAGTCCGAGATCCTGGCGAATATTGGCGACGGCCTGCGGCGTTGCCGACTGGCCGAGATAGGTGGTCGCAAAATCGCCCGGCAGGGCTTCCAGCCCGCCGAAGATCAGGATGGAAACGGCAAAAAGCAGGACAATGCTGAGCACGAAGCGCTCGAGGATAAGGGCAAGCAACGGAAAACGCTGCCGGAACCTGAGCCCGGGCAAGGTGTCGCTTGGGGCAGGATTGGACATGGCGAAGGCCTCTCGCTAAAACGGCGGGAGGACCGCGGGTTTCATCCCACGGTCCGTCTTCGTTGGAGATCGATGGGGCGTGCGCCCCACCTGCCATCAGGCGTCCAGCCAGACGCGGGTTGCGACGTAACCGTTCGACATGTCGTTGCCGATGTCGTGAACATAGCCCTTCACCTGCTTGGTGGAGGCGTTCACGAAGTCGTTGAACATCGGCAGGATGACGCCGCCCTCGTCGCGCACCATCATTGCCATGGCGCGGTACAGGTCTTTGCGCTTGGCTTCATCAAGCTCGGAGCGGGCCTGCAACAGTAGCTTGTCGAAGTCAGGACGCTTGAACTTGGTGTCGTTCCAGTCCGCTGTCGAGAGATAAGCGGTGGAATACATCTGGTCCTGCGTCGGCCGGCCGCCCCAGTAGGATGTCGAGAAGGGCTGGACGTTCCAGACATTGGTCCAGTAGCCGTCGCCCGGTTCACGTTTGACCTCGATCTCGATGCCGGCCTTCTTGCAGCTTTCCTGATAGAGGACAGCCGCATCGACTCCGCCGGGGAAGGCGACTTCGGAGGTGCGCAGAAGTACCGAGCCGCTGTGGCCCGACTTCTTGTAGTGAAACGCGGCCTTGTCGGGATCATAAACGCGCTGTTCGATGCCTTCGGGGAAGAGCGCATAGGTGCTGTTAATCGGGAAGTCGTTGCCGACCTTGCCGTAGCCGCCGAGGATCTTCTGCACCATGGTCTCCCGGTCCATGGCGTATTTGAGCGCCAGGCGCAGGTCGTTATTGTCGAACGGCGCCTTATCGCAGTGCATGATGAAGACGTAGTGACCGCGGCCGGCGGTCGAGAGGATCTCGACATTGGGTGCGCGTTTCAAGAGGTTGACTGTCTTCGGGTCGACGCGGTTGATGTAGTGCACCTGGCCGGACGAAAGTGCGGCGATGCGGGCCGTCGCATCGTTCATGCCGATGATCTCGATCGAATCGACATAACCGCGGTCGGTGCGCCAGTCGTCCTTGTTCCTTTCGAAGGTGGCGCGGACACCGGGCTCGAAGCTCGTCATCTTGTACGGGCCGGTGCCGATCGAGGCGAGGGGATCGTCGACGCCACCGTTCGGCTGGATGACCAGATGGTAGTCGGACAGCAGCAGCGGCATGTCGGCATTGCCTTCGCTGAGCGTCAGCACGAGGTTGCCGCCGTCGGCCTTGATTTCCTTGATCGAGCCGAGGACACCGAGCGCGCCGGATTCCGACTTCGCATCGGTGTGGCGCTTCAGCGTCGCAACGACGTCGTCGATCGTCATTTCCTTGCCATCGTGGAACTTGACGCCCTTGCGGATCTTGAAGGTCCAGGTGACGGCGTCCTTCGACGGCTCCCAGGATTCGGCGAGCGACGGAACGGCTGCACCCGTCAGTGGATCGGATTCGACGAGCATGTCGCCCCAGCAGCGGCCGATGCAGAACATGACCTGTGACAGGAATTTCGCCGGATCCTTGGAATCGGTGGCAGCGCCGCCTTCAAGACCGAGCTTCAGGTGGCCGCCACGCTTCGGCTCGGCGGCTTCGGCACTTTCGGTGAAGAGCTTGTCGGCGACGGCAAGTGTGATGCCCGCCGCCATGGCGCGTCCCATGAATTCGCGGCGGCTGAGCCCGCCTGCGGTGACGCGGCTTGCGAGATATTTGCTGTAGTCGTTCATTCCCCTGTTCCTTCTTTGTGGTGCGTTGACAGAACTTCCGGGCATTGTCGGCAGGCGGTTTCCTCTCCCCCTTCCGGTGCCCGCATCATGCGGGAAAATGTTGCGGTTGCCGCCGCCTTATTTTCCTTTCCAAACGGGGCTTCGCTTCTCGGCGAAAGCCCGCGCGCCTTCCAATTGGTCTTCGCTCGAATAGAGACTGTCGACGGTCGCAAACTGCCGCTTGGTAACCTTGTTCATGGCAGCCTGGAATGTCGAACCCTCCGCTTCGCGCACAATTTCCTTGATGGCCGCATAGACGAGCGGCGGCCCGCTTGCGAGCAGGCGGGCAAGCTCCCATGCCCTCTCCATCAGCCGGTCGGCCGGCAGAACCTCATTGACGAAACCCCAGCGATGCGCCTCGTGAACATCGAGCCAGCGTCCGGTCAAAAGCATGTCCATGGCGATGTGGTAGGGGATGCGTTTCGGCAGCTTGATCGAAGCGGCATCGGCAACGGTGCCCGAACGGATTTCCGGCAGGGCGAAAGTCGCATGCTCGGCGGCGATGATCAGGTCGGTGGAAAGCGCGATCTCCAACCCACCGCCGCAACAGATGCCGTTGACCGCACAAATGACCGGCTTGTTGAGGTCGCGCAGCTCTTGCAGCCCGCCGAAGCCGCCGACACCGTAATCGCCGTCGACCGCATCGCCCGCGGCGGCCGCCTTGAGGTCCCATCCGGCACAGAAGAACTTCTCGCCGCTGCCCGACACGATGGCGACACGCAATTCAGGATCGTCGCGGAAGTCTCGGAAGATCAAGCCCAGGGCACGGCTGGTCTCAAGGTCGATGGCGTTCGCCTTCGGCCGGTCGATGACGACTTGGAGCACTCCGCCGTCCTGTCGTGTGCGAATGTGATCGCTCAACCTATGCTACCTCCTCCGCCGTATCAGGGCATCGACTGCGGCAACGCCATGCCCTTCGGGAAGAACCATCAACGGATTAATGTCCAGTTCCTCCAGGCGCGCAGCGTTCATTACGACATAATCTGCCGCTGCTGCGATAGCGGCGACCGCGGCTTCGAGGTCGCCTTTCGGTCGCCCACGATAGCCATAGATCAATTTTGCCAGTCTAAGACGCGAAATCGCCACATGAATCTCGGTTTTCGTCGCCGGAAGCGGCAGGATGACGGAATCTTCAAGCAATTCAACGAAGATTCCGCCCGCGCCCAAGGTGAGCGACAATCCGAAGACAGGGTCGCGGACAGCGCCGACGATCAACTCCGCGACCGGCGGATCGATCATCTTCTCGACGAGATAACCGCCATTCGACGTCATTGCCGCAGCCGCCTTCGACACCGCCTCAATATCCCTGAGGTTGAGTGCGACGGCGCCGACCTCAGTCTTATGCGCGATACCGAGGCCCTTCAACACGACGGGGAAACCGAGCCGTTCCGCCTGATCTGCGGCTTCACGGGGAGAAAAAGCCTGCAGCCCCCAGGGAACGGGGAGGCCGCAGGAAGCAAGCTCGGTCTTCGCATCAGCTTCCGTCAGCGTCTCGATCTCGCCATCCATGAACGGCACGTCGAGCAGCGGCAGGGGAGGCGGGGCTTGCCAAGCTTGGCCGATGCCGGCGGCGACTTCCGCTGCGGTGATGGCTTCGTCGATGCCCGAGAAGGCGACGATGCCATTGGCCATCAGCCGATCGGCGATCGACTCCGGCATGTTCTCAGGAAGGGTCGCGAGAAGGCCGGCCAGCGCACCGGTGGCAGAGGCCGCGGCGATGACCGCATCTGCCGTCATCGCCCATTCCGACGCATCGCAGCGGTCGCCACGCGGAAAGTCGAGGACGACGAGATTGAGGGCGCACCCACCTTCGAACATGGCGCTGAAGGCTTCGGTCTGGCGGGCGAAATCCCCCCAGACGAAGGTGTGGTAGTCGAGCGGATTGGAGAGCGTCACCATCTCGCCGAGGACCCGCCGTAGACGCGGCAACTGTTGCGGTTGCAGCGCAGGGAATTCGACATTGCGGCCGACGGCGGCATCCGCCATCAGCGAAGCCTCGCCCCCGGAGCAGCTCATCGACGAGATCGAACGGTTTGCGAGCGGGCCGGCCACATGCAGCAGCTTCAGGGTTTCCAGCAGCGCCGGCAGGGTCTCGACACGGCCGAGGCCAAGTCGGGCAAGCACGGCGTCCGCCACGGCATCGCTGCCGGCAAGCGAGGCGGTGTGTGACACCGCCGCGCGTCTTGCCTGCTCGGATCTACCGACCTTCAGCACGACCACAGGCTTCTTCGACCGGCGGGCAGCCGTGGCAAGGCGTTCGAGTGCGGCGAGATCGCCGAACCCTTCGACATGAAGGCCAATTGCAGTGACGCGGCGGTCGTCGATCAGGGCGCAGGCGACATCGGCAAGCGATGTCTGCGCCTGGTTGCCTGCCGTGACCATATAGGCGATCGGCAGCCCGCGGGTCTGCATGGTCAGGTTGATGGCGATATTGGAGGACTGCGTGAGGATCGCGACGCCACGGTCGATACGCTCCATGCCGTGCTGGTCGGGCCACAACAGCGCGCCGTCGAGACCATTGATCAGCCCGTAGCAATTGGGGCCGAGGATCGGCATGTCGCCGGCTGCCGAAAGCAGGGCCTGCTGCAGGTCGGCGCCGTTGGCGAGTTCCGCCGTCGCCTCGCTGAAGCCCGATGCATAACAGACCGCCCCGCCGGCACCAGCCGCGGAAAGGCTGCGCACGATGTCGACGGTCAGCGTCCTGTTGACGCCGACGAAGGCGGCGTCCGGCGCCGAAGGCAGATCGGACACGGAGCGATAACACGGCCGCCCCAGCACCTCGTCGAGTTTGGGATGGACGGGCCAAATCTCGCCTGAAAAACCCATGCGGTCGCATTGCTCGATCACCCTGCGCGCCTCGCGGCCGCCGAAGACGGCGATCGTTTGCGGTCTGAGCAGGCGGTCGAGCGGGCGAGAGGTCATCGGCTCACGCTCCCAGAGGCCGAAGCAGGTCGCGGCTGATGATATGCCGCTGAATTTCGGAGGTGCCGTCCCAGATGCGCTCGACGCGCGCGTCGCGCCAGAAGCGGGCGAGCGGAAGGTCGTCCATCAGTCCCATGCCGCCGAAGATCTGGATCGCCTCGTCGGTGACGCGGGCGAGCATTTCCGAGGCATAGAGCTTGGCCGAAGCGATCTGCCGGTCTGCGGGAAGGCCGGCATCGAGCCGCCAGGCGGCTGAAAGCGTCAGCCATTCGGCCGCGTCGATTTCGGTGATCATATCGGCAAGCTTGAACGATACGCCCTGATTGGCGCCGATCGGTCTGCCGAACTGCTTGCGTTCGGCGGCATAGGGCAGGGCCATCTCGAACACCCGCCGCGCCCGGCCGACGCAGGTGGCCGCAACCGTCAGCCGCGTGCCGTAGAGCCATTGATTGGCAATATCGAAGCCGCGATGCACTTCGCCCAGCACCTGGGCTTCAGGTATCCGGCAATCTTCGAAGCTCAGCGTGCAATTGTGGTAGCCACGATGCGAAACGGAATCATAGCCCTTGTGGATCTCGAAGCCCGGCGTGCCGCGATCGACGAGAAAGGCGGTGATCCTCTTCTTGATGCCTTTCGGCGTTTCCTCCTCGCCCGTCGCGGCAAAGACGATGACGAAATCGGCGACGTCGGCATGGGAGATGAAATGTTTCGTGCCGTTGAGCACGAAGTCGCCGCCATCGCGGCGGGCAGCACACTTCATGCCGCGCATGTCCGAACCTGCGTCCGGCTCAGTGATGGCAAGCGCGTCAATCTTCTCGCCGCGCACCGCCGGCAGGAGATAGCGCTCGCGCTGCTCACCCTCGCAAGCCATCAGGATGCCCGAGGGCCGGCCGAAGAAGAACGTCAGCCCGAGCGAGCCGCGTCCGAGCTCTCGTTCAACCAGCGTGAAGGTAACGTGGTCGAGGCCGGCGCCGCCGACCTCCTCGGGGAAATTGCAGGCGTAGAATCCAAGATCAATGCATTTGCGCTGGATCTCGCGTCCGAGCTCCGGCGGCACGATGCCGCTGCGCTCGACCGCATTTTCATGCGGATAAATCTCGGTTTCGACGAAAGCGCGAACCGTCTCGACGATCATTTCCTGTTCTTGGCTGAGACCGAAATTCATGCCGATCCTCCTATCGCCTCTGACCGACGTGACGGCCGACACCTTCGGGCACGGGCAATTTTGCGTGCATTCCAGCAATCGCCGTGACCCTGTCGAGAACAGCGGCCGGCGCCGGCACGACTTTTCCCGCCTTGCTGTCGACGTGCAGCAACATATGCTCGGCGGTCGCGAGAACCTCACCCGTCGCCGTGTCGGCCAGTGTGTGGAAGACATGCAGCCGCTTCTCGTCAATGGACAGAATCTGGCAGGCCGAATGGATCGCCTGGCCAAGCTTTGCCTCGCCGAGATGGCGGATGTGGGTTTCTACCGTGTAGTAGCTTTGTCCCGCCTCGACATAGGCGAGATCGACGCCAATGAGGCGCAGCAGCGCATCTGATGTATCGCCGAAAACCTGCAGGTAGCGGTGTTCGGTCATGTGGCCGTTATAGTCGACCCAGGCGGGACCCACCTTGGTTTCGACGAGCCTGAGCGGCTTTGACGGGTCGAACGACGTGGTCGCCCCGCCGCCCTGCGCCCAGAGCGATTGCTCGAACTCCTTCAGCAGCTTGCCAGCGCCCCAGCCCTTGCCGCTATCGCCGCCCTTCAGCGCCTGCAGGATGCCGACGAGGTTTTCGTCGCGAATGCGTTCGAGCTCCCGGATCGAGAGGCCGGCTGCCTGTTCGTCGGATTGCCCGCCGATCTTTTCGATCAGCGCGTCGTCGAGATAGACGACATCGGTGAGCTTGGTCCATGGCCAAGCGAGGCAGGGACCGAACTGGGCGAGGAAGTGGCGCATCCCGGCCTCGCCGCCGGCGATGCGGTAGGTCTGGAACAGGCCCATCTGCGCCCAACGCAGGCCGAAGGAGTAACGGATGACGTCATCGAGCGTCTCGACGGTGCAGATATCGTCATGGATCAGCCACAGCGCCTCGCGCCAGAGCGCTTCGAGCAGCCGGTCGCCGACGAAGGCCTCGATCTCCTTGGCGATGTGGACGCCCTTCATGCCGATCGGCGGCAATCTTTCCGTCGCAGCGCTGATGGTCGCCGCCGAGGTTTTTGCACCGCCGACGATTTCGACGAGCGGCAGCAGATAGACGGGATTATAGGGATGGGCGACGAAGAGCCGTTCGGGATGTCTCATGTCGCGCTGCAGATCGGTCGGCAGCAGCCCCGACGTGGAAGAGCCGATCAGGGCATCCGGGCGGGACGCGGCATCGATCTCGGTCAGCACGCGACGCTTGAGGTCGAGCCTTTCCGGCACGCTTTCCTGGATCCAGTCGGCATCCGTGACGGCTTCTTCAAGCGTCGTGCAGAAGCGAAGCCTGCCCTGCGGTGGCAGCGGCGCGCCGGTCAGCATGGCATAGGCTTGTTGGGCATTGGCGATCACCTCGCCGACGATGCGGCCGGCTTCCGGATGCGGATCGAACACATCGACGTCGATGCCGGCGAGCAGAAAACGGGCGATCCATCCGCCGCCGATGACGCCGCCGCCGATGCAAGCCGCCTTGTTGATCTTGGTCATGCCAGCCTCAACGCTTCGTCAGTTTAAGTTTCTTGCGGACGTCTTCCGGACCGATGACCCGCGCGCCCATGCCTTCGACCACCTGCACGGCCTTTTCGACGAGCTGCGCATTGGTGGCGAGCTGGCCCTTGCCGACGAAGAGGTTGTCCTCAAGGCCGACGCGCACATTGCCGCCGCCGAGAACCGCTGCAGCCGGATAAGCCATGGCATTGCGGCCGATCGAAAAGGCCGAGAAGGTCCAGCTTTCGGGCAGGTTGTTGACCATCGCCATGAAGGTGTTGAGATCGTCGGGCGCGCCCCACGGAATACCCATGCAAAGCTGGATCAGCACCGGGTCTTCGATCAGTCCCTCTTCGGCAAGCTGCTTGGCGAACCACAGATGGCCGGTGTCGAAGGCCTCGATCTCCGGCCGCACGCCGAGATCCGTCATCTTCTTCGCCATCGCCCGCAGCATGGCCGGCGTGTTGGTCATGACATAGTCGCCGAGGTTGAAGTTCATCGTGCCGCAGTCGAGCGTGCAGATCTCGGGCAGGCATTCGGCGACATGGCTGACGCGCTCGCTGGCGCCTGCCATGTCGGTGCCTTTCGGATTGAGGGGAAGGGGGCTTTCGACATCACCGAAGATCAGGTCCCCGCCCATACCGGCGGTAAGATTGAGGACGACGTCGATATCCGCCGAGCGAATGCGGTCGGTGACTTCCCTGTAAAGATCGTTGCGGCGGCTGGCGGCCCCCGTTTCGGGATCGCGGACATGGCAGTGAACAACGGCCGCCCCAGCCCTGGCGGCGTCGATCGCGGAGTCCGCGATCTGCTTGGGAGTGATGGGAACATGGCTGGATTTGGAAACCGTATCGCCGGCGCCGGTAACAGCACAGGTGATGAAAACATCGCGATTCATCGCTAGAGGCATGATTTTGTTCTCCCCATCTTGTCTCCCATTACGCGACAGGATTAGCGGAGATGCTTTGCATTCTCGGAAGTCATTGATACATTATCGGAACGGGAGGAGGTGACCTTGCTGCAGCGATCAACGGAACCGCTCGATATCGATCTTCTCGTCCTGCCGGAGACGAACCTGATCCTGATCGCCTCGGTCATCGAGCCGCTGCGCGGCGCCAATCGCATCGCAGGCAGCGAACTCTATCGCTGGCGGCTGCTGACGCCGGACGGGGCGCCGATCCAGACCACCAGCCAAATCGCCATTCCGGCCGACGGAACCTTCCGGGTGACGAGCGAGGAGACGCCGCTTTTCGTGCTGGCCAGTTACAACTGGCGCCGCAGCGCGACGCCGGCGCTGAAGATGCAGCTCTCGCAGACCGCCCGCCACCGCACGATCATTGCCGGCATCGAGTCCGGCACATGGCTGCTGGCCGAAGCAAGCCTGCTCGACGGACTGCCGGCGACCGTCCACTGGGAGGATTACGAGGATTTTGCGCTTGCCTATCCCGAGGTCAGGGCCGTCAAGGACCGTTTCGTCATCGATGGCAAGCGGCTGACGACCTCAGGTTCGCTTCCGACCGTGGATCTGATGCTTGAAATAATCCGGCAGCGGCAAGGCTACTCCCTGGCCCTGGAAGTCAGCCGGCTGTTCCGTTACGAGCAGCCTTCCTTCCATGCCGATGAGCCGCTGTCGGCAGCCCCGGCGGGATTGCGCATGCATGACCCGCGCGTGACTCAGGCGGTGCGGCTGATGGAAGACCATATCGAGCAGCCTCTGGTTTTGGCGCGGATCGCTCGCAGGGTGGGCGTCAGCGCCCGGCATCTGCAGGATCTCTTCCAGCAGAGCATCGGCGCGCCGCCGCATGTGCATTATCTCGCGCTGCGTCTGAACACAGCGCGCCGCAAAGTGATCGAGACGACAGCCTCCTTCGCCGACATCGCGGCGGCAACCGGCTTCAATTCGGCCTCGGCCTTTGCGAGAAGCTACCGGGCAAGTTTCTCCGAGAGCCCTTCCGAGACCCGGCGCCGCTTGCGCCGCCGCATCACGCCATCGGCAGCGCCGACGTAGGCTGGAACGCGTCCCGGACCATCTCGGCGAGCTCGCGGATGGCTTCGGTGGAACGGTAAGTGCTGCGGCGGAGCACGACCTTCGAGGAATCGACCGGCGGGAAACCGTCTTCGGCAGTCAGCTCCCGGCAGCCGGGCGGGATGCTGCTGCGGGAAAGCGTGGTGACGGCTAGGCCGGCGATCAGCGCGTTCTTCAGCCCCGACCCAGTGTCGGCGATGAAAGCGATCCGGTAATTGCGGCCGATCTGCTCCAGCGATCGAAGCGCAAAGTCGCGGGACCAGGTGGAGTTGCGATAGGTCGCGATCGGAAGCGGATCGAGGTCGTGCAGCCGATGGACCAACGATGTGACCCAGACTGTGGGATCGACGCAGATGACTTCGCCTTTCGTCTCGTCGCTCCAGTCGAAAACGACGGCCAGATCGAGCTCGTCCCGCTCCAGGGCGGCAAGGTTGCGTGATGTGTAATCGCAGGAGACGGTGACCTCGACCGCCGGGTGGCGTACGGCGAAAGCTGCAAGGGCAGCCGGCAGCACCGTCTGGCTATATTCCTCTGGAATGCCGATCCGCACCGGTCCGTCGAGCGGTTTGCTGCGGATCGTCGCGGCGGCTTCGTTGAGGAGGTCGATGACCCTGCGGGCGTATGGCACAAGCTGGATGCCCGGGCGCGTGAGTTGCACACCGCGGGCGCCACGCTCGAAGAGGGCTTCGCCGATCGTCTGCTCGAGCCTCTTGATCTGGGTGCTGACCGCTGATTGCGTCCGGCCAATGCGCTGGGCAGCCGCAGAGAAATTCGATGTCTCGGCGACGACCAGGAAGGTCCTCAGCAGGTCGCTCTCGATTGGTTCATGCATGAGGCAGCCATAGAAAAAATCGATGAGAGCTATCTCTACTATTCGTTTGTCTTATGTCAATTCCCGGCGCAGAAATGGGCGGCGTTCGACTTCCTTCTTTGAGACTATCAGCGTGACCATTGAAAATCCGACCACGCGCCTCGCAGGCAGCGAGCACGAGAAGGGTGTGCTTCTCATCGTTGCCGCGACGCTTGCCTGGAGTGCGAGTGGCGTCTATTCGCGGCTGCTCACGACCGACGTATGGACGGCGATCGCCTGGCGGTCGTTGTTCGGAGGCCTGTTCCTGCTGATCCCCTGCCTTTTCCTCGAAGGGGGCATCTCGCGGCGGCAATGGCGTTCCGTCTTCCATCCGTCGGGCCTGGCGATGATCGCATGCCAGACTTTCAGTCAGGGATGCTTCATCGGCTCGCTTTACATGACCACCGTCGCCAATGTGACGATGATCTATGCGACCACGCCGTTCATCGCGGCCCTGTTCGGCTGGATCATTCTGAAGGAAAGAGTTGCCCGGCGGACTCTGATCGCCGGCGGCGTCTCGTTCTGCGGCGTTGCGGTTATCGTCGCCTCGTCGATCGGCGGCGGTACCGGTTGGGGCGACCTGCTGGCGCTCGGCATGACCGCCTCCTTCGCACTCGTCATCATCATTCCGCGCATCAGTCCCGGCGTGCCGAGCCTGCCGCCGACCGTCGTCAGCGCTTTTCTGACCCTCGTCATCTTCGCGCCGTTCGGTTCGGTCGGCTCGCTCGACCTGCACAACTGGATCGTTCTTGCCGCCTTCGGCGCCACCAATTTTTCGCTGGCGCTTGTGCTCTTCCTCGCCGGGGCAAAGCGGATGCCGCCGGCCGAGGCAGCGCTGATCG
Organism: Rhizobium leguminosarum bv. trifolii WSM2297; assembly: GCF_000271845.1. Next base: position 240,084 of record NZ_JH719394.1, read on the forward strand.
GCACGATGGAAATCGTGCTGACACCTCTGTGGGTCTGGCTGCTGTTTTCCGAGCAGCCGCCTGTCGCCACGTATTTCGGCGGCGCGATCATCCTCGGCGCCGTGTTCTGGCACACGGCAATCGACTTCAACCGCAGCCAGCGGTTACGCGACGGCTAGAGCCAACTTTCTTTAGCCTCGATTAGCCAAAGAACGCGCGAAGCTGAGCGAAAAATCCGCTTGGTTTGGGATCCGCTATCTTACGCACGCGGCGAGCTACTGTTGCCGCGCTGACGCGTTCACCAAAATGGCAGAAGCAAACAAGCTCGTGCAATTGCCCGTCGCTGAGTTCGAAGAATCGTTTGGCTTCTCCGTAGCTGTCATCTTCCATTCCTGCCGCCCGCAGAATGGGATCAGCGAATGCAACAGAGATCGGAGTGTCGTCATCGCGCATGGCAAAACGATCTGCGATCGGCTGATACTCCGTTTCGTGAAGCGTCTTAAGAAACGGCTTGGGGCTGCGTTCGAGACTTTCTGCCCACCGTTCAATCCGTTCGCGCCGTGTTAATTCAAGGCGCTTGCAGGTCGTGCTGACCTTCGCAATCGTTTTCAACTGCTCCAGTGCATACTGTTCCATTTCGGCCTCCTATCTTCGAGAAAAATAGATGGTCCGCTCCCAAGAATAGCGTCGCTCAGGTCGCAGCCGATGTCCAATCACGATTGGAAACGGCATTTGGTTGGACAGATGCGATCACGGCGCGACAACCGGCGGAGGAATCCTGCCGTGCTCAAGCCATTTGATGGAGGCCTGCAATCAAATCTTTTGAACCGATCCGGAAAACCGCCCTATTCCGGGGATCAACTCATACCTGCCGGCGGCATGCTATCGGCGTTTTCCGACTGTCGTCTTTGAGTTGCACCCATGTCGTTTTTTCGGGCGCTGTTTTCCGCCGGGCATGGTTTGCTTATGGCGTTCAAGGTGCCCGTCACTGGCGACAGAACCGTTGGAAGGCCGACCGAAGATTCCAAGATGAATCGAAAGGAGGTTCCGGAGCCCGGAAACCAGCTCTTGCGCAGCAAATCGGCGGATTGCGACGGCGATGACGAGCGGAACGACAGGCCAGACCTATCGTCTTCACTCTTCCCCTCCATCCAATCTGTCCCCGCCTATTTGCAAAATTTGAATATCGCCGGATGCGGCGTTGTGAATACCGGGCTGCAGAGGAGGCAGGCCGGAGGGAAAGTTGCCATCGATTGCATCGGTTGCTGATCGAGGCGTTCAACGAATGGGAGGAATCCATGAGCAAGAATAGAGGCGTCGTTTATCTGAGGCCGGGCAAAGTCGAAGTTCGCGACATCGACGATCCGAAGCTGGAAGCGCCCGACGGTCGCCGCATCGAGCACGGCGTCATTCTGAAGGTGATCTCGACCAATATCTGCGGCTCCGACCAGCATATGGTCCGCGGCCGCACGACGGCGATGCCGGGTCTGGTCCTCGGTCATGAAATCACCGGCGAGATCATCGAGAAAGGCGTCGACGTCGAGATGCTCGACATCGGCGATATCGTCTCGGTGCCGTTCAATGTCGCCTGCGGCCGTTGCCGCTGCTGCAAATCCCAGGACACCGGCGTCTGCCTGACGGTAAACCCGGCCCGCGCCGGTGGCGCCTATGGCTATGTCGACATGGGCGGCTGGATCGGTGGACAGGCGCGTTACGTCACCATTCCCTATGCAGACTTCAACCTGCTGAAAATTCCCGATCGCGACAAGGCGATGGCGAAGATCCGCGATCTCACCATGCTCTCCGACATTCTGCCCACCGGCTTCCACGGCGCGGTGCGTGCAGGCGTCGGGGTCGGATCGACCGTCTACATCGCAGGCGCCGGCCCGGTCGGGCTTGCGGCTGCCGCTTCGGCTCGTATCCTCGGCGCGGCCGTCGTCATGATCGGTGACTTCAACAAGGATCGCCTGGCGCATGCGGCCAAGGTCGGTTTCGAACCGATCGATCTCTCGAAGAGCGATCGTCTCGGCGACATGATCGCCCAGGTGGTCGGCACCAATGAGGTGGACAGCGCCATCGATGCGGTCGGCTTCGAGGCGCGTGGCCATTCCGGCGGAGAACAGCCGGCCATCGTACTCAATCAGATGATGGAAATCACCCGCGCCGCGGGCTCGATCGGTATTCCCGGCCTTTATGTCACCGAGGATCCGGGCGCCGTCGACAATGCCGCCAAACACGGCAATCTGTCACTCCGCTTCGGCCTCGGCTGGGCCAAGGCCCAGTCCTTCCACACCGGCCAGACGCCGGTGCTCAAATACAATCGGCAGCTTATGCAGGCGATCCTGCACGACCGGCTGCCGATTGCCGATATTGTCAATGCCAAGGTCATCCCGCTCGACGATGCCGCTGCCGGCTATGAGAGCTTCGACCATGGCGCCGCGACTAAATATGTCCTCGATCCGCATGGAGATGTCACGAAAGCCGCCTAGCGGCAAGGACTGAAGACCAGATTTGCAGCGCCGCGTGTCTTTTCAGACGCGCGGCGCTGTAACATTTTGAATCTCTTAATCAAGAGAAGTCGCCGGCAAAACTACTGGATGCTGAACGGGAAATATTTTGCGTTGATCATGTCATAGGTCCCGTCCGCCTTGATGCTCTCCAACGCTTCGTTCAAGTGCGTAAGACGCTCCTTGTCATCCAGGCGCAGCGCGATGCCGGCACCTTCACCGAAGTATGTGATATCGACCAGATCCGGTCCTTTGAACTCGCAGCAGGTTCCCGCCTTGGTGTTGGCGATCCAGTCGTATATGGCGAGTTTGTCCTCCAGGATGATATCGACGCTGCCGTCCGACAACCCCTTGTACAATTCAGGCGAAGACCGGAAGACCTTCTTTTTCATCTCCGGATAGAGATGGTTGGCGTAGGATTCCTGCGCCGTCGACGACGTAACCCCGAGTATCTTGCCGCTGAGGCCAGCGGGGCTGACATCACTGATCGGCGAATCCTTCCGAGCGATGAACACGGAGGGGCTGTTGTAGTATTTTTCGGTGAAGGCAACCTTTTGGCGGCGCTCGAGGCTCATCGACATGGAGGAGATGATCGCGTCGTATTTATCGCCGACGAGATCGGGGATCATGTCGTCCCACTTCTCGATGATGAATTGGCATTCGAATTTGCCGACTTCGCAAAGCGCATTGGCAATATCGATGTCGAAGCCCTGAAGCTTGTTGTTTGCGTCGAGATAATTGAAGGGCGGAAATGCGCCTTCGACGGCAATGCGCATCGGCGTGCGATCTTGCGCGGCCACCTGGATTGGCGAGGCCGCGGCCAATACCATACCCAAGCCCCCCGCCATCAGCACTCCGCGCAACATAGTCTGAAGGGATATGCGCAGCATCGTCGGGAGCTCCTTGGGCCGTATTCGATCTCGCCCATAGTGCGCCGTAGCTTTTAATTCTACGTGAACGCTTCTTTGTTAGCGTCGACGCATGCGCCCGTATCGTGGTGTTCAGGGGTCCAGGCTTGCACATCGTCGTTCCTTCCAGCTCCAATACGTTTCAGCAATCCTGGATCGCCTCGGGAAGAATTCTCTTTCTGATCGCCGTCAGCGGGCTTGGAGCGATTGGACTGGTCGTGCTTTCGGCGCTCTGGGCAGGAACCGAGAGCGACGCTGCCGCACTTGATCGCCAGCGCCATCTCGTGAATGCGCGCCTGCGGGAGCAGGTCGATCAAGTCGCGCATGTTATCGGCCAGTTCGGCAACGGCTACCTCACACGGGTCTATCCTGCCGCCCGGTCAACCGGCGGTTCTTCCAGCCTCGATGCCGTCCTGACGGCGGCAGCCGGCAGTGCGATCAGCCAGACCGCAATGTCCGCCTTCGGCTACGACCAGGCTTTCGTCGTCGACGAGAAGGCCCAACTGCTCATGCTGGCGGACGCCCAGACGGAAAAGCGTTATCGCTGGATGAAGCCTCTGTTTTTGCCTCTCCTTCAGGATGCCCGCCTGGGGGGCAGACAAGGGACGACGTCAGAACGAACGCCGTCGTCGATGGAAAGCCGCCTTGCAAGCGCAGCCGGCTCCAACCGTGCGTTGGCCAATCTGATGCGGCTCGAAGGTCGCCCGACGATCGTCGGCGTCGTCGCCATCAACGACAGCGGTCAGGGACGGCGGCAGCCGATGCGGCAATTCCTGATCGTCGTTCGGTTTATCGATGGTGCGGCGCTCGACGAGCTGAGCCGACAACAGGGGCTCAACGGCGCACGCTTCGCGCGCACCGCCGATGCCGACGAGAACGAGGTTGCGTTTCAGATCGATGCGACGGCAAACGGTGAACCGATCGGTTTCATCGTCTGGCGGCCGGACCTTCCGGGTTCGAGGGTCATCGGCCGTTTGATGCCGGCGCTGTCGATCGCGGCCCTGGTGATCGCAGTCCTGTTCTCGGTTCTGCTGGTGCGCCTCAGAAGCAGTCTCGGCGAGTTGAAGAAAAGCGAACTGCATGCACGACAGCTTGCCTTGCACGATGTGCTGACCGACCTTCCCAATCGCGCCTTGTTCGCGATGCGGTTCGACGAGTGCCTGGCCGAGACGCGGAATTCGGCCGAGCGCTCGGCCGTTGCGCTTCTCGACCTCGACCGCTTTAAAGCCGTGAACGACACGTTCGGCCACGCAGCCGGCGATGAACTCATCAGGATGGCTGCGGAGCGGATCCGCTCCATCCTGCGCCCAGGCGACACGCTTGCCCGGCTCGGAGGGGACGAATTTGCCCTGCTTCTGAGGGACATTAAAGCTCATGATCAAGTTTTGCCGGCGATATGCGAAGCGATCGTTGCCGAACTTGGCAAGCCCTTCCCGCTTTTGCGCGGCGAGGCAGTCGCCCGCGTCGGCGGCTCGATCGGCGTGACCGTCGTCCCGGATGCCGGCCGGAATGCCGACGACATCATGCGTTACGCCGATGTCGCGCTCTACGAGGCAAAGATGGGCGGGAGAGGTCAATGGCGCCTCTATTCACCGTCCATGGACGGCGGCAGGAACGCGCGCGACATTCTCAAGAACGAATTGCGCGAAGTTCTAGCCAAAGGCGCGGCTTCACCCGCTGGCCCACAGTCGGATCCCATTGCAGCCAGGCCGGACTTCGGATCGCTCGAGGTCTATTACCAGACGGTGCACCGCGCCGAGGGCGGATACGCCGCGTCGGGTGCGGAGGCTCTCGTGCGCTGGCGTCACAGCCAGCGCGGGTTGTTGACGCCCGCCAGCTTCATCCCTGTCGCCGAGGAAGGCGGTCTCATCGACGCTCTCGGTTTCTGGGTACTGCGCGAAGCCTGCCGAACCGCCTGCAAATGGCCTGAGCATACGTTTGTTGCGGTCAACGTGTCTCCCGCCCAGTTGAGACGGCCGAATTTTGCCGAGGAAGTCTTCGCCGTGCTTGAAGAGAGCGGACTGCCGCCATCCCGGCTCGAGCTCGAGCTTACCGAGTCCTCGCTCATCGAGGACAACTCGGACGTCTATTCGGTGCTGAAGTCGCTGCGCAGCCAAGGAGTTCAGATTTCGCTCGATGATTTCGGAACGGGCTTTTCATGCCTCAGCCACCTGATGCGCTTCGACATCGACCGCATCAAGATTGATCGCTCGTTCGTCTCGCTGCTCGGCACAAAAGCCAACGGGGCAGCGATCATCGGCGCCATCGTCGCACTCAGCCGGAACCTCGGTATCTCGACGACGGCGGAAGGGGTTGAAACCGAATATCAACGCGACTTCCTGGCCGCCCTCGGCTGCACCGACCTTCAAGGTTATTTCTTCTCCAAGCCGGTTCCGCTGCGCGAACTTGATTGTTTCCGCGAGCCTGAGAGCGCCGGCGGATTGCTGACGACCGCTTCAGGCGCCGTCGCCTGAGGGCTTCCGATCTTCCACGGGTCACGGGAACTTTCGCCGCGGGCGGCGGTTGACGCCCGAAGACCGAACGGAGGATGTGATGGGCGAGATCGGCGAGTGGCGGCACCTCTGCGTCGATATGCAGCGAATGTTTGCCGAAGACACACCTTGGCACGTTCCCTGGATGGCGCGGATCTCTCGGCAGATCGAGGAACTGGCCGGCCGGCACCCGTCCCGAACGATCTTCACCCGCTTCCTGCCGCCCGAACATGCCGACGACATGCCGGGCAAATGGCGTGAATATTACCGGAAATGGTGGATGATGACCGGCGAGCACCTTCCGCGCGGCTTCATCGATCTGGCCGCACCACTGGCGTCGCTGGTTCCGCCGGCAAGGCACTTCGACAAACGCACTTATTCCCCCTGGATCGACGGCCGCCTTCATCCGGTCCTTCAGTCGGAGCGGGTCGATACCCTTGTGATCACCGGCGGTGAAACCGATGTCTGCGTGCTTGCCACCACGCTCGGCGCCATTGATCTCGGCTATCGTGTCATCGTGCTGAAAGACGCCGTCTGCAGCAGCGCCGACGACACCTATGACGCCTCGATCGAACTCCTGCACGACCGCTTTTCCGTGCAGCTCGAACTTATGCAAACCGAAGAATTTTTGCGGAGCTTTGGTTGAAACAGCTGCCCAGTCAGCGCATTCCCAGTTACACGCGAAACGACGAAGTTTTGCGGGGCATAGCGGGGTTGAAGATCGCCATGCCGATCGCCGGTATGGTCATCCACATGCCAATTGCCCCGTCACCCAGAATGCTTTCTCAGAGAGCACGGGAAGGTCCTGGCCGTCTGGCCGCATCCAGGGCTTTTCGGCGAGAGATCACGGCTTGTCTCGTCAAGTCGGAACGAGGTGGCCGCTTGAAACTTGCTCGATTGTCGTAACGCCAAGCAGAGCCATGTCGCTATGGAGTTCCGTCTTTAGGATGTCTGCCGCCCTCAATACGCCGGGCAGACCGGCTACAGCAGCCGCATAGAGAAACGGCCGGCCGACAAAGACGAAACGTGCTCCCAGCGCCAAGGCCTTGATAACATCAGTTCCGCGGCGGAAGCCGCCATCGATCATGATTGGGATCCTGTCGCCCAGACGTTCGACGATCTCGGGAAGCGCCGCCAGGGGAGAGATGGCGCCATCGAGCTGGCGGCCACCGTGATTGGAGACGATCACGCCGTCCGCCCCTGTCTCAGCGGCCCGCGCTGCATCGTCTGGATGAAGAATACCCTTGACGATCAGCTTGCCGCTCCAACGGTTGCGGATGCGCTCGAGATGGCTCCAGTTGAGATGGTCTCTTCGGCCAAAGTCCCGCGTGACATTCGAGGCGATGATGGGTGCGCCTCTGGTTGCGTAGGAGTTTTCAAAATGCGGGATGCCGTGGCGCGCGATCGTGCGCAAAAATGTGCCGATGGTCCATTGCGGGTGCGAAACACCTTGCCAAGCCAAAGCAAGGCTGGGCCGCAAAGGCGTCGAGAAGCCAGCCCGAATATTGTTTTCCCGGTTCGGGAGAACGGCCGTATCGACGGTAAGCAACAAGGTGGTAAAGCCTGCCGCAGCAACGCGGTCTACCAGCGCATCGATGCGTTCTGGCTCTCCGGGCAGGTAGGCTTGGAACCAGGTCGCGGGCGCCGCGGCGGCAACCTCTTCGAGCCGAATGAGCGAGGATCCGCTCATGATCATCGGAATCCCGAACTGCGCTGCGCCAGCTGCAAGGACAATGTCGCCGCGATAGGCCATCAGCGCGCTGATTCCCATTGGAGCGATACCGAAGGGTGCGGCATAAGTCTGACCGAATAAGGTGGTTTCCGTGCTTCGCGTCGAGACGTCCTGGAGAACACGCGGTCTCAACGCATAGGCCCGAAAGGCTTCGACATTGTTCCGCAACGATGTGTTGGTTTCGCTTCCACCGGCAATATAGCCGTAGAGAGGCTTTGGCAGATGCCGTTTTGCCTTAGGCTCGAAGTCATCGAGGCATAGCATAGCCTGCGCCAGCCGGGTCGACCGACGGGAGTCGAGGCTGCTTTCTTTCATGGGCTTGCTCCGTTGGATGACAGACGAATTTGTCTTCTGGGAGAGGGCGGTGGATGCCTTTGCATCCCACCGCTGCGGACTATGTGCCTCCCCGCAGCTTCAATCTTCGCTTGCCTCGAATGCTTCCTTGCGACCCTTCCGAATGGACGGAAGTATCAAAGTTACCAGCATACCGGCGGTAATCAACAGACCGCACGATGCTCTATCGCTCGAATGGTTCGCCGAGCGAAGCGACACCGTTCAGTTTCAGCAGGCGACGGTCGGCGGAGATGATACCGAGCACGATGATCGTGACGAGATAGGGCAGGCTCGACAGCAATTGCGAGGGAACGTTCAGTCCGGTTGCCTGGGCTGCAAGGCCCATCAGCGAGACCGCACCGAAGAGGCAGGCGCCGAGGAAGATGCGACCGGTGAGCCAGGTCCCGAAGACGACGAGGGCGATAGCGATCCAGCCGCGTCCAGCGATCATCCCGTCGGCCCAGAGCGGCGTGTAGACGACCGCAGCATAGGCGCCGGCGAAGCCGGCCATTGCGCCGCCGAAGGCGATGGCGAGGATACGGACCGATATCACCGAATAGCCGATGGCGTGGGCGGCCTTCGGGTTCTCGCCGACGGCGCGGACGATGAGACCAAGCTTGGTGTAGGCAAGTATGGCCCAAAGAGCGAGGGTCGCGGCGAGCGAGATCCACACGACGATGTCCTGGACGAAAAGACCGCCGATCACCGGCAGTTCCGACAGCGCTGGAAGAGCAAGCTTCGGAAGACCCCTGACCGTCAGGCTTTCATAGGTTTTGCCGAAGAGGGCCGAGAGGCCTTGGCCAAGAATGCCGATGGCAAGGCCGGTGGCCACCTGGTTTGCCCGGAACCCGAGCGTGACGAAGGCAAAGAGCAGCGAAAGGGCGGCGCTGCCGAGCCCCGCGACGATGAAGCCGAGAAGATGTCCGCCGCCGTGGTAAACGACGATGAAGGCGAGCACGGCGCCAAGGGCCATCAATCCCTCGACCCCGAGATTGAGGACGCCGGCGCGCTCGGCCACCAATTCGCCGAGGGCTGCGAGAAGAAAGGGTGTCGCAGCCGCAAGCATGCCGGCAAGAATGAACTCGATGGCGTTCATGGCAGGCTCCGCTGGGCGGTGCGGCGCCATTCAAGACGGTAACGCACGAAGGCGACGGCGATCAGGTAGGCGAGCAGCAGACTACCCTGGAAGACACGGACAGCGGCGATCGGCAGGCCGGCCGAGACCATGGCATTGTCGCCGCCGATATAGATGACCGCCATGACCAGCGCCGAGACCACGATGCCGATTGGATGCAGGCCGCCGAGATAGGCGACGATGATGGCCGCATAACCATAACCGCTCGCGACCGAACGCTGCAGCTGGCCGAGCGGACCGGCAACTTCGGCGGCGCCGGCAAGACCGGCAGCAAAACCGCCGATCAGCAGCGAAAGCCAGATCGCCCAACCTTCCCTGAAGCCGGCGTAGCCGGCAGCCCGGGGCGCCAGGCCGCCGACCTGCAGCTTATAGCCGATGAAGCTCTTCTGCATGAAGACCCACGCCGCAACCGACAAACCGAGGGTGATGAGGAAGGAGACGTTGACGCGAGTCCCGGCAATCAGGGTCGGCACCATCGCATCGTACTGGAACATTACCGACTGGGGGAAATTGAAGCCGTTCGGATCTTTCCAGGGCCCGAGCAGCAGATAGTTCAACAACTGCGCGGCAACGAGGCTCAGCATCAGCGAAACGAGGATCTCGTTGGCATTGAGGCGTACGCGCCAGAAGGCGGTAAGAGAGGCCCAAATCGCGCCGCCGATGGCGCCTAAAAGCAGCATCGCCGGCCAGATCCACTGGCCCGTCGCCTGGGGAAACCAGACCGGAATGGCGGAGGCAAAGATCGCGCCAAGGATAAACTGGCCTTCGGCGCCGATATTGAAAACCTTGGCGCGAAAGCCGATTGCCAGACCCTGGGCGATGAGGAGGAGGGGCCCAGCCTTTAACAGCACTTCCGAAAATGAGGCCCATGAGAGGAAGGGCTCGAAAAGCATTGCATGGACGACCGCGACAGGGTCGCGGCCCATCAAAACGTAAAGGCCGAGATTGAGTGCGATCGCACCCCCCAGCGCAATAATGGGGGCGCAGAGCGCCGCGGCAAGCGAGGCATGCTCCCGGCGGACAAGGGTGGGAACGAAATCAGAAAACCAAACGCTCATTATTGAACTTTCTCGGGCGAGACGTGTGCCCCGATCATATATCGGCCGATCTCCTCGGGCTTCGTGTCCCGCGTTGCGAGCGCCGGGCTGAGCCGGCCATGATGCAGCACCTGGATGGAATCGCAGAGCTCGAACAATTCTTCGAGCTCTTCGGAAATGACGAGAATCGCCATGCCCTGATTGCGCAATGCGATCAGGCGGCTGCGGATGGCCGAAGCTGCGCCGACATCGACGCCCCATGTCGGCTGTGCCGCGAAAAGCAATTTCGGAGACAGCATGATTTCGCGGCCGACGATGAATTTCTGCAGGTTGCCGCCCGACAGGGTGCCGGCTTCCGCTTCCGGGCCGGGCGTGCGGACATCATACTGACCGATACAATCCTTGGTGAAAGCCATCGCCCGCGCCCTTTCGATCAGACCACGCCGCAAAAGTTTGAGCGGATGAGCCGTCAGCAGGCTGTTGAGGACGAGCGACATTTCCGGTACGGCGCCGCGGCCGAGCCGGTCTTCCGGAACGAAGGCAAATCCGAGCTTGCGCCGCGCCGCGGCATCGAGCCTGCCGACATCCGCCCCCATCATATAGATCCGGTCGCGTTGTTCGCGCCCCAGCATGGTCTCGCCTGAAATCAGCGCGGCGAGCTCGCTTTGGCCGTTGCCCGAAATACCGGCGATCCCGAGGATTTCGCCGGCACGCACTTCGAGACTGAGGCTGGAGAGCGGCACCGCAAAGGGATCATCGGGCTGGTGGTCCAGACCGATGATCTCCAGCCGCTTTTCCCCGCCGGACAGCGGCAGCGCCGAAATGGGTGCGGGCATATCGCGGCCGATCATCATCCGGGCAAGGTCATGGGCATCATGTTCGCGCGGATCGACATCCCCGGTCACGCGTCCGCCGCGCAGGATCGTCGCCCGGTCGCAGATCGCCCGGATTTCTTCGAGCTTGTGGGAAATCAGCAGAACGGAAACGCCGCCGTCGCGCAGCCGACGCAGGGTGTCGAAAAGCTTCTCCACCAATTGCGGCGGCAGGACGGAGGTGGGCTCGTCAAGGATCAGCAGCTTCGGATTGGTCATCAGGCTTCGGATGATCTCCACGCGTTGCCGCTCGCCGACGGACAGCGCATGCACATGGGCAAGCGGATCGACCTCGAGGCCGAACTCCCGGCCAAGCGTCCGGATACGTTCCTTGAGATCAGCCTTCCGACCGGGCACCACCAGCTGAATATTCTCGATGACCGTCAGGGTCTCGAACAGCGAAAAGTGCTGGAAGACCATGCCGATGCCCTTGCGCCTCGCCTCCGCTGGGGAGGTCAGTCGCAACGGTGTTCCTTCCCAGATGACGTCTCCGTCGTCCGGTTGCTCGACGCCGTAGATCAGCTTCATCAGCGTCGATTTTCCCGCCCCGTTTTCACCGAGGATCGCATGGATCGATTGCGGAGCAACGTCCAGATCGATCGCCTGATTGGCGTGGATCTGGCCGTAGCTTTTCGAAATGCCGCGCAGCGACAGGAGCGGGGTGCTCATGCGTTATTTCGGCAGCGGCGTCGACACGCCCTTGACGTGCCAATTCATGGCGATGATCTCGGGGTCGGCCATGGTTGCACCCGAGGCGACACCTTCGCTGCCGTCGGCCTTGGTGATCGGCCCGGTGAAGGGCGAGAAGCTGTCGTCGGCGATCTTTGCCTCGATCTCCTTGATCTTGGCCATCACGTCGGCCGGAATGGCCGGGTTCCAGTCGACCACTTCGACGACCTTGTCGGCGACGCCGAGGAACGCATTGGCCCCCTTGAACGTACCGGCGAGATGGGCATCGACCGACGCCTTGAAGAACGGCGACCAGTCAGTCGAGATGCAGCCGAGATAGGTTTTCGGCGCATATTTCTTCATCGACGAGTTGAGGTTGAAGGCGTAGACGCCGGCTTCTTCGCAGGCCGAGATGACGGACGGCGTGTCCTGGGCGTTGGAGAAGATCACGTCGCACTTCTGGGCGATCAGCGCCTTGGCTGCCTCCTGCTCCTTGGCCGGGTCGAACCAGGAATTGACCCAGACGACCGAGACTTCAATATCGGGCTTGACGGCCTGAGCGCCGAGCGTGAAGGCGTTGATCGAGGTAATGAGCTCCGGGATCGCAAAGGCCGAGACGGAGCCGAGCTTGCCGGTCTTGCTGAGTGCTGCTGCTGCCATGCCGAGCAGATAGGTGCCCTGGAAATATTTGGCGGCGAAGGGTGAGAAATTCGGAGCCACCTGGAAGCCGGAGGCATGCAGGACCGTGACGCTCGGATCACGGCGGGCGATCTGCAGGGCGCCGTTCTGATAGCCGAAGGAGCCGGCAATCAGGAACTTGTTTCTGTCAGCGACGGTCTTGGTCATGATGCGGTCGGCGTCCGGGCCTTCGGCGATATTCTCAAGCACGGTGACCTTCACCTTGTCGCCGTAAGCGGCCTTGATCGGCTCGAGACCTGCGGCAAGGGCATGCCCCCAGCCGACATCGCCGATCGGCGAGGGGACGACAAGCGTGATGCCGAGCGGCTGGTCGGCGGCAAAAGCAAGGCGGCTGCCGAGCGCGCCGGCAAGGCCGGTGGCGGCAACGGCCGTCATCAGGTTTCTGCGGGTCAGTCTGGTCATGATCTCAGTTCCCTCTTTTTGGTTCTTAGAATTTCACGGCGGCGAGCACAGTCTCGGCATCGGCAGACAGCTGGGCCTCGTCGAGCCCGGGGAATTCGCCCTTCTGCCAGACGACGCGGCCATTGATCATCGTCATATCCGTTGCCATGCCGATGCCGACGCGGGCAATCAGGCCCAGCGGATCGTGCCGCGTGCCGACATAATCCATGCGGCGGGTGTCGATCGCAAACAGGTCAGCCGCCATGCCGGGCGCGAGCCGGCCGATATCGTCCCGGCCGAGCAGGCTCGCGCCGCCTGTCGTGCCAAAGCCGAGGAAATCGGCCGGCGGCGGCACGGGATGGGCGCGGTTGGAGGAGACGAGGCACTGCAGCATGTAAGCCGAATGCAGGCAGTGCATCAGGTTGGAATTGTCGTTGGAGGCAGCACCGTCGCAGCCAAGGCCGATGCGCAGGCCGAAGGCGGCCATGGCGGGAATATCGGTCACCTCTGCGCCGACCAGATAGACCGGCTCCGGGCAGTGCGCCACGCCGGTTCCGCTCGCCGCCATCGTCTTGAGCTCGTCGTGGGTCAGCTCCCAGCAATGGGCATAGAATGTGTCGGGGCCGGCAAAGCCGAGTTCTTCCAGATAATCGACGGTGCGCATGCCATAGCGGGCCTGAATGACTGGGCTTTCGCCCTCGCCGACATGGGTGTGCATCATGACGCCGCGATCACGCGCCAGTGCCACCGATTCCGCAAAGGTCTCGCGATAACAATTCACCGGTTGGCAGGGTGCCACCACGACCTGGCGCATGCTGAAGCGGCTGGCATCGTGGTAGGTGTCGATCAGCCGGGCGCAGTCGGCGATGAATTCGTCGGTTGTTTCCAGCATCTCGTCGGGAATAGTCGAGCCTTCCGACTTCGGCAGGGTATTGCCGCCGCGGCCGGCGTGGAAGCGCATGCCGAGCAGTTCGGCTGCCTCGAACTGGCGGTCGATCAGCCGTTTTCCGGCGTGGCGGGGAAAATTGTATTGATGGTCGAAAGCCGTGGTGCAGCCATGTTTGATCAGCTCTGCCATCGCCGTGACGGAGGCGTGGTAAAAGCTTTCCTCGTTGAGCTGCGAAAAGATCGGGTAGATCCGGTCCAGCCACTCGATCACCGAGAGCTTCGTCCAGTCGAGATCGGCGCGATTGCGCACGAAGCACTGGAAAAAATGATGGTGGGTGTTGACGAGGCCCGGATAGACGAACCAACCGGCGGCATCCTGAACGGTCGTGCCGGCGGGAAGCGCGTTCGCCGCCAGATTTTCGCCGATCGCCACAATCGCCGAACCGCTCGTGAGGAGATCGACATTGCGACGGACGACCAGCCGCTTGCCGTCGTCGACGATCACGGCCGCGCAGTTCTTCAGGAGATAGCCGGTCATGTCACGCCTCGCCCGGTTCGTCGATATGCGGTTCGGGCTTCAATTCGTGCAGCCTGTGAATACCCGGCATCTCAATAAACTTGTCAAGGGCGCGCAGCGCCCGCGACCAGAGCCGGATGGCGGGATACGCATCCAGCGTGACGCCCCCATCGGGCGCCAGCGCCACATAGGGAAAGCAGGCGATGTCGGCAATTGTCGGTCGGTCGGCGGCAAGGAAGCGCATGCCGCGAAGACCCTGCTCGACAAGCCCGGCCTCAAGCTCGCGAAGCGCCGCAATACCCTGGGCCTGCAGCGCGCCGATATCGCCCGGCCGCAGCAGCATTTCATGAAGCCGCGCGCCGCCGAGGCTTGCCGTCAGCCGGCCGGAGAACGACAGCCATTGCTGCACCTTTGCCGCTTCTTCGGCCTTGCCGCTGCCAAGCCATTCGGGTGCTGCCTTGGCGGCGAGATAGACGAGGATCGCCGACGATTCGGTCAGGAGCAGATCGCCATCCTCGAGGATCGGAATGGAGCCTGCCGGATTGAGGGCAAGAAGCTCGGGGCCGCGATGCTCGACGCCGGGATGAAAATCCACCGGGCGGAGTTCAAGCTTCACGTCGGTCAGCGCCGCCATCAGGCGCACCTTGTAGCAGCTGGGGGAGAGAATATAGTCGTAGAGCTTCATTGCGCCACCAGCTGTGCGCCATAGGTATAATTGTGACGCTTCAGCCAGCGCCGATAGGCGATCGATGTCAGATCAGCCCGCGTCGGGATTTCCATGCCGGGATCGAGCGGCAGGAGCCGCGGGATCTGGTTTTCGAGGATCGAACGGTCCTGCAGGAAGATCGTCTGCTGGAAGTGGATGAGGTCGGTCATCGCTGTCTCGTCGTCGAAAAGCGCCATCCACGGCCAGACGTCGCACAGATCCTCGGCCAGCGGCTGCACGAAGAGCGTGATGACATCCCATTCGCTCGGGCGCGGCGGACAGGTCTTGTAGAGCACGGAACAGGTCGGCGCGGGCACGCGGTACATATATTCGGTGGTAATGCCACCGCTTGCCGATTTGGCGGCCTGCGGCTGGTAAAACTTCACCTGCGTTGCCCAGACTTCGTCTTCCTTTTCGCGGATCTCGACCTTGTAGTTCTGAACCTCGGTGTGCGGCTCTGCGCCGAGAATGTCGGTGTGGACGAAGGGGAAATGGGCGACGTCGAGGAAGTTCTCGACGGCACGCAGGGGCGAGCAGCGCACCCGCACCACGCCGACGTCGACGAAACGGCGGCCGGGCTGGTCGGCCTCGGGGATCGGGAAAATATCCTTCCTCGGCTCGCCGAGGGAAGACCAGACATGGCCGTAACGTAGGCGCACCGGCAGAACACGGCCGTTGCCGTCCGTTACCCGCGCATTGCCATCGGCGTCGCTCGCCACGTCGATCGGCTCGCCCATCAGCGCCGTCTTGCGACCGGCGCTGTCGAGCTGACTGAAAAGCCCAACCGGATACCATTCGTCGATCATCGCCTGCATGGTCATTGCGCGATCTCCTTTTTCTGAAGACCTTCAGCCCGGCGGCGCAGACTTTCGCAAGCCCGCGAAGCGCCGATGGCCGCGGCAGGGCCGACGTCATCCCTCAGCAGCACATGGATCAGCGTCTGCCCATCCTCCTGGGCGGATAATAGCAGACAGAGGCTGCCGGTGGATGCGCCGAGCTCGATAAGACCGTCAGGATTCGCCTTCGCGCTGGCTGCCGCCTCGATCGCGGCAGTGCCTGCAAACGCCGTCAGCGAGCGCAGGGGAATGAGGCCGTCCAGCCTCGGCGGCTTCGACGCCGGCGTGCCGACCGCCACCCAGATCACGCTGCCCGCTTCCTCAACCTCATGGGTGGCGACACGGATGCTTTCCGGCGGCGCCAGTCCCGGATGGGCGGGAATGCGCAGACAGTTTCCGGCCTGGCCATAGCTCCAGCCGTGATAGATGCAGGAAAGCGCCTCGCCGCGCACGAAGCCATGAGATAAGCGCATGCCGCGGTGCGGACAGCGATCCGCCGATGCCGATACACGCCCCGAAGCGCTGCGCCAGAGAGCAATCGATCCAGATGCCGTCCGGGCCGGCATGACGGTTGCGGCAGGCAGATCCCGGGAAAGGGCGACTGGCGTCCAAAAGCCGGTCGGATCGGATGGCATGACTAGACTTCCTGAACCATACTACGTTTTAGAACGAACTCAAGGCCTCACGTTTGCATAGTTATTTCGCATTGGCAATAATGGTTAAATAATATGCACATCGCAAAAAACCGCCTTTGGCATCAAGTCGTTTCGCGGGTGATCGCCGTGCGTTCTATGCTCTCCACCCACACGTCGATAGGCCCCAGAGAGCATCCGACCTCCATCATGTCGATCAATTCCTCGGGTCCGGAAACGTCGACATCGATCCTCTTCGAGCTCGTATGAGATATGCTGTGCGAGAGCCCGAGCTTGGCCGCATGGCGCCGGATCCAGGGGACAAAGGAGGCAGCCTTGAGATCACCGACAATCGTCATCCGCTCCCGGAGGTGGCTTGTATCTTGTCCCATGCTCGCCCTTGTTTTTCCAACACCATAGCGCCTGAATGACAATGCGAAAGGGCCATCGTCAAAGCGAGGATATGGCGTTTGAGTTTCCTTTGCAAAATCCTGCGGCGGCATTGCCCGACGGTTCCGTTCCACGTCAGCGGTGTCGTGCAGAGCTCGCCAACCGCCGTAAGGACGCCATGCTGCCTAACTTAACGCATGGCCGGCCAAGCCATACACCACCGGTTCGCCGTTTTTGCTTTGCAGGAAGGGCCGCCCCTTGGACATGGTCGTCACGGTGTCCGAGACGGCAAGCCGGCTTTGTTGAAGGAACTCGGCGAACAGACCCTTCTCCCGCGTATCGACGCGCGCGAAACGGCCTGCCAAATCCTTGAGATGCACGGCTGCGAGATGGATGGCGTCCTGATCGTTGCTTGCCACGATCGGACCGACCACGTGGCCGCGTCCGAACTCGCGGCACATGGAATAGCCGACGATTTCGTCGCCCCGCCGGAGTGTGCAAACGGCAGCACCTTCCGCAAGCAAAGCAAGCAACTTGCCGCGATCAGTGCCGAAGACGCGCGTATCGAGAGCGTTGATCTCCTCGACATTGTCATTTGACAATTCGCTCAGCTGCCCGTTCAGTTCCGGCAGGGGAGGGAGCTTGGGCGTGACATCTCCCTGGTATTGATAGACAATCGCTTCCTTGGTGAAGCCGAGAGAAACATAAAGCCTGTAAGCCGCGTGGGTTGAATTCAGGCTCAGATTGCGGTCGCCGCACTGCTCAAACACTTGCTCCATGAGCCATCGGCCAGTCCCTTGCGCCTGCGTGCGCGGCGACGTGATCACCAGCCCGATCGTGGCGAAATCGTCCCCATGCGGAAACCACATCGCGCTTCCGAAGACGCGTCCGATCCCATCGACGGCGACGATGCCCCGGCCCGCGCGCCGCAGAAAATCCCAGTCCTTGGGCCGGTGCGGCCAGCCGACGCCTATCGACAGCGCGTGAAGCAGGCTGACATCGACGCTGTTGATATCCTGCGCAATCAATTCGAACGATTTCAGCCGCACTGATTTTTGCATTTTCGCGTATCCGCTCCGTTCGCCGGATCACCAAACTCCACTGGAGGTCGACAGCGTCTTTGATCCTGCGCCGATTGCAACCAAGTCACAATATCGCACACGAAGGCCGGCAGGATTGGCTTGTTCGCCGCAACAATTCGAAATCTTCAGCTGAACCGAGGCCCCACTCAGCAGGCAAAACTCCTGCCTTTGCTTAGGCTAGTTAGCATCTGGACCCCTCCAAAGGCAACTTGGTCACCCATGAACGTCATCGATATTCTCGCGAGGCTGGTCGCGTTCCCCTCCGTTGTCGGAACGTCGAACGGCGCGATTGCCGACTGGATAGGCGACTACTGCCGAAAGGCGGGAGCCGATGTCACGATCCATCCTGGCCCTGAAGGGGACCGATACAACCTTTTCGCGACCGTGGGACCGCGGGAAGACCGCGGTTACATTCTGTCCGGGCACATGGATGTCGTGCCGGCCGGCGAACCGGAATGGAGTTCCGACCCATTCGTCCTGCGCCCTGCGGGAGACAGGCTTTATGGACGCGGCGCCAGCGATATGAAGGGTTTTCTCGCCTGCGCCCTGGCCGCATTGCCGAAGCTTGCCGCCATGAACCTGCGGCGGCCGATCCACCTTGCCTTCTCCTATGACGAGGAGGCAGGCAGCCGCGGCGTGCCGCATCTGATCGCGGCGCTGCCGAAGCTGTGCAATGCCCCGCTCGGGGCGATCATCGGCGAACCGAGCCGAATGCAGGCGGTACGAGGGCATAAGGGCAAGGCAGCCGTCCGGCTGGAGGTGATCGGGCGGTCAGGTCATTCCTCGCGCCCCGATCTCGGGCTAAACGCCATTCATGCGATGGCCAATCTGATCACAGAGGTGGCCGTATACGGCACGTCCCTGACGAGCGGCCCCTTTCACCATGATTTCGCGCCGCCCTACTCGTCACTGCAGGTTGGCGTCATTGCCGGCGGCCAATCGGTCAACATCATTCCGGATCGCTGCACAGCAGATATCGAGGTCCGCGCCGTGCCGGGGATCTCACCGTCATCGCTGCTCGACCCGGTAAAAGCGAGACTCACTGCTCTCAGAGACCAGGGATTCGAGGTGGGCTGGCATGAGCTGAGCGCCTACCCCGGACTTGCGCTCCCCGAAGACAGCCAACTCGCAACCCTGCTGAGGGAGTTGACCGGGCAGGAGCCGCTTGCCGCCGTGAGCTACGGCACAGAAGCCGGGCTCTATCAGCAGTCCGGCATCGATTCCATCATCTGCGGGCCCGGGGATATCGGCCGTGCGCACCGACCTGACGAATATATCGAAGTTGGCGAGCTCGCAGCATGCCAGACGATGATCGAGGCGCTCGGCGCCCATCTTGCCCGAGGCTGAAGGAAGGCAATTTTCCATGGCGTTTCTCTTCAACTCCGATGCAACCCGCGGTGCGATTTTCCGGGAGATTTTTGCGCGCGAGCTTCCGGATCTGGAATTCGTCGGGCAGGGCCAACCGGTGGATCCGGACAAGATACGCTATCTGCTGACCTGGACAGTCCCCGACGAGATCTCTCGCTACCGGAATTTGGAAGTGCTGTTTTCTATCGGCGCCGGCGTCGATCAATTCGAACAAGACAGCGTGCCGGCGCATATAGCCGTCGTGCGCATGGTCGAGGATGGCATCATCCGGATGATGCAGGAATACGTCACGCTTGGCGTCCTGACGCTCCACCGCGAGATGCTCGCCTACCGAGAACTGCAGAAACAGTCGGCCTGGCAGGCGCTGGCCGCACCGCAGGCCGCCCGGCGCAGAATAGGTTTCCTCGGCCTCGGCATCCTTGCGCAGGCGGCGATCGAGCGATTGAAGCCGTTCCAATTTCCCCTCGCAGGATGGAGCCGCAGCAAAAAGCAAATCGATGGGGTCACCTGCCATCATGGCAAGGACGGACTTACCGATTTTCTGGCAGAGACGGACATTCTGGTCTGCCTGCTGCCGCTGACCGACGAGACGCGCGGCGTTCTCAACGCCGAACTCTTCGCCCAGCTGCCGGCCGGTGCCAGGCTGTTGCATGTGGGTCGCGGGCCGCACCTCGATCAGACGGCACTGATCGAGGCACTCGATAGCGGCCGTCTCGCCGCGGCAATGCTCGATGTCACCGATCCCGAGCCGCTGCCGGCGGACCATCCACTCTGGCATCATCCAAAAGTGGCGATCACGCCGCACATCGCCTCCGTCACCCAGCCGGAAACGGCGGCGCACGCGGTCATCGAAAATATTCGGCGCCACCGCGCCGGCAAAAATCTGATCGGCATGGTCGATCGGACACGTGGTTACTAAACGAGGAAAAAGAAATGTCGCTTCTGTTGACCATCGATACCGATCCGAGCTTCACCCCAAAGCAGGCCGTGCCGGACGCCGAACGGCTGATTTCGGGCAGCCCGGCCTACAAGACCTGGGCACAGGATGCCTCAAAAGGTGAGAAGGTGCTCACCGGCATTTGGGAAGCGACGCCCGGCGAACACCATTCCATCAAGGGCACCGTCTACGAATTCTGCCACATCCTTTCAGGTGTCGTCGAAATCGACGAAAAGGACGGTGAGACGAAGACCTACCGCGCCGGCGACAGCTTTGTGATGAAACCTGGTTTTGTCGGCGTCTGGCGTACCATCGAAACCGTGCGCAAGATCTATGTCTGCGTTTACGACTGAGTGAAACCGACAGGCGCGCCCGAATGTCGGCGCGCCTGTTCTATCATCTGCTAAAGCAGGCGAGACGGCTGATCCCGGTTAAGTCTCAAGGCCTTCGGCGATGACAAAGATCTTCTTGAGGTTGCCGTGAATTGACAGGCGGTTGATCGTGCCACGGTCGACGAAAATCGCGTCCCCAGGCCCGACCGATGTCTTCGTCCCGTCTGCATCGGCCACCTCAGCCTGCCCCTCCAGAATGTACATCAATTCATGGACGGGATGAGGACGCGACAGCCGAACATGCGGCGTCGTCGCCCAGACACCAGCCCGAAAGCCGGCCGCTTCGTCGGAAAATGCCCTGAACTGACGGCACTGCGGCGTGTCCCCTTCCACGTACTGCGCCGGAGGCGGCGCGGAGGCGGCAAGCGCCACACCGCTGTCGATCACCACGACGCCCTGCGTACTCGATGTCGCCGCGGTCGTCGCACAGAAGATCCAGCGCGTGCCTGCTTCCGCCTCCGCCGTGATGTCCTCGCCCCGGCCGATGACCACGCTGTCGCCGGAGGTGAGATGAAACGTCGAGCCGCCCGAATAGAGGACAAGACGCCCTGCCACGACGACCAAGCATTCCGTATGGGGAAAGCGACTGATCGAGATCTTTCCGTCCCAATGGACCGATCCGGTGGAAACCCCGCCCGAGGCGGTCCAGACGATATCGCGGCCGGCCCCGAAGATGTCGTCTGGTCCCAAAGTGCTTCGCTTGCCTTCCGGAGCGGAACCGCTTTTCGCCTCGAAGAGGAGAATGGTTTTACCGGTCATCGTGGGGCTCCCATTTTGATGAGATATTCATAAGCTTGGTGCTGGCGCCATTTGGATTGTTCCTCGAAGCACCGCGGACCGAATTCTGCTCAAATCCTAATCTGTGGCTTGCGCGGGTGGGCAGCGGAGTTGGCGCATAAACAGAATATCCTGTGGTTTGCTGCCCCGAACACAGGCAATTGTTGCGAAACAAAGCCGCCTGCGCCGCCCCCCTCCAACCAAGCCGGCATATACTTCATGCATCGGATCAGACGAGTATAAAGGCATGCGCCAATGAAATTTGCGTCCTACTGGCATGATACCTCGATCCCATTTGCCGGAGGCCTCGCCGACCCCGTCTCCGGAGATTTCGAGGCGGCGGTGATCGGAGCCGGCTTCACGGGGCTCAACGCCGCGCGCACGCTGGCGCAAGCCGGCGTGAAGGTCGCTCTGCTGGAAGCCGAACACGTTGGGTACGGTGCGTCCGGCCGCAATGGCGGGCACCTGAACAGCGGTCATTTCGCAAGCTTCGGCGCCGCCAAGCAGCATCTCGGGGAAGACCGGGCGCGCCGCTTGTGGCGGGCCTATGACGATTCGATCGACATGATCGAACGGATCATCGACGAAGAAAAGATCGCCTGCGACTTCCGCAGGGGCGGCAAGCTCAAGCTTGCCTCGAAGCCCTCTCATGTCGGCAAGCTGCAGGCAATGTCCGAAGAAATCCGTCGCGAGGTCGACCCGTCAGCCGAATGGCTCACACGTGAGGACCTCCGCAAGGAGATTATATCGGATGCCTTCCATGGCGGGATTCTCTATCCGAAATCCGCGATGATGCACATGGGACGCTTCGCCAACGGCATCGCGGATGCGGCCCGCCGCCATGGCGCGGCGATCTGGGAGCGGAACCCGGTCACCGCCCGCGAGCGCGTGGCGAATGGATGGCGGCTAATCACGCCGACCGGCTCGCTCACCGCCCGCCAGGTCATCCTGGCGACCGACGCCTATACGCCAAGCGCCTTTAACTATTTCCGCCGAAGGCTGATGCCGATCGCTTCCTTCATCATTGCGACGCGCCCACTCACCCCGCAGGAGGTCGCCGCGACGATTCCGGGCAACCGCAACTTCACCAATTCCCTCAACATCTCCAACTATTTCCGCCTGACGCCCGACAACCGCTTGCTGTTCGGGGGGAGGGCGCGGTTTTCGGCCATGTCCAACCAGAAAACCGACGTCAGCTCCGGCCAGCTTCTGCGCCAACAGATGGTCGGCATGTTTCCGCAGCTTGCTGACGTCGAGATCGACTATTGCTGGGGCGGACTCGTCGGCTGCACGCAAGACCGTTATCCGCGCGCGGGCAGCGCAGACGGTGTCATTTACAGCATGGGCTATTCCGGTCACGGGGCCCAGTTATCGACCTTCATGGGGAATGCGCTGGCCAATATGGCGATGGGGCGCAAGGACGGCAATCCGCTGGACGGCTTCGCGTGGCCCGCCGTTCCGATGCATACGGGAAACCCATGGTTCCTGCCCATCGTCGGCGCCTATTACCGCATGAAGGATCTCGTCGGATGATCACGCCTCTCGAACACCTGTCCCGCAGCGATCGTCTCGAAAGGTTCTTCATCGACGGCAAGTGGCTCGAACCCAGGGGCACCGCCAAGGGCATCGTGGTGAACCCTGCCACGGAAGAGGTGGTGACCCATTTTGCGCTCGGAAACCGTGAGGTTGTCGACGCTGCGGTTTCCGCGGCCCGGCGAGCCTTCGTCAGCTGGAGCCGTACCAAGCCGGAATACCGCGCAGGTCTGCTTAATCGCCTAGAGGTGCTGCTCGAAGCGCGCAGCGAACTGTTTGCACAATGCCTGAGCCTCGAAATGGGCGCGGCGATCGGATATGCACGTAGCGCGCAGGTGCCGCTGGCGATCGCCCATGTCAAGGTCGCTCGCGAAGTGCTGGAAGCCTTTCCCTTCGTCAAGCAGCGCGGCAACACCGCCATCGCCCACGAACCGATCGGCGTCTGCGCACTGATCACACCATGGAACTGGCCGCTATACCAGATCACCGCCAAGGTTTCGCCGGCGCTTGCTGCAGGCTGCGCGGTCGTGCTGAAGCCCAGCGAGCTTTCTCCTCTCAGCGCGCTGTTGTTTGCAGAGACGATTGAGGAGGCCGGCTTCCCCAAAGGTGTCTTCAACCTCGTCAATGGTGACGGCTCCGGCGTTGGTTCGGCTCTCGCGTGCCATCCGGATGTCGACATGATTTCGATTACCGGCTCTACCCGGGCCGGGGTGGCGGTGGCGCAGGCAGCCGCGCCGACCGTCAAGCGCGTCGCGCAGGAGCTTGGCGGCAAGTCGCCGAATGTGATCCTGCCGGACGCTGATCTCGATCGCGCCGTTTCCATGGGCGTAGCGGCTGCCTTCCGCAATCTCGGCCAGTCATGCAGCGCGCCGACGCGTATGATCGTGCCGCGCGCGCTATTGTCCGAGAGCGAGTCCATCGCCGGGAGAGCCGCAGACGAGATCGTGGTCGGTGATCCCCTCTCAACAGCCAGCACACACGGTGCGATCGCCAACCGCGCCCAGTTCGATCGGATCCAAACCATGATCGGCGTCGGTATCGCAGAAGGCGCGACGCTCGTTACCGGCGGCGAGGGTCGCCCCGCCGGTCTGAATGCCGGGTACTACGTAAAACCGACGATTTTTTCGGAGGTGCGAACGGACATGCGCATCGCCCAGGAGGAGATCTTCGGCCCGGTTCTCTGCCTCATCCCCTACGACACGGTGGAGGAAGCCATCACCATCGCCAACCATACCGTCTACGGCTTGGGTGCGCATGTGCAGGGAAGGAATAGAGAGGTCGTCAAGGACGTCGCGTCACAGATCCGCTGCGGTCAAGTGCATCTCAACTATCCGGCCTGGGATCCACACGCGCCTTTCGGCGGCTTCAAACAATCTGGAAATGGACGCGAATTCGGCATTGAGGGCATGCTGGAATACCTCGAAGTCAAATCCATCCTCGGTTACTTCTAGAGCACAACGCCGAAGGCCCGAGGCCGCGTCGGGATCCCATTGCGGCCAACTATTCGGCATGCTCGCCCCTGCTGCGCCGACCGTCGATAACACCAGTCAGAACAATCTGGCACCGTCCTGCAGACGGGCGCCGGATTTCATGGCTCCGCATAGCTTTGCCGATCGAGGTCCAAGTTACAGCCGAAGATGACTGTCGCATCGCCCAAAACGTTATTTTCCACCGCGGCAGCACTCCCAGTCGATGCATGCTGCTTGTCCTGTTTCGGTAGACTTGGCTCAGGAACGCGTCGAAGCCGGCGATAATGGCGCAAGACGGAATTCATTTAAAACGGTGGCTCTCGCAGCCAGCGACGGATGGTCAGAGAGGAAGACGACTATGCCTGAGTTGAAAGACAAAGACCTTTTCCAGCAGGCCGGGTTGATCGACGGGATCTGGTCGAGGGCAGCGTCGGGCAAGACGGTGAACGTCGTCAATCCCGCCACCCAGGCAAACCTCGGCACCGTTCCGGATATGGGAACTGCCGAGACCCGCGCGGCGATCGACGCAGCTCAGGCCGCTTTCACCCTATGGAAGAAGAGGACGCATGCCGAGCGTGCGGTTCTGCTCGAGCGCTGGTATTCGCTGATGATCGAAAATCTCGAGGATCTGGCGCTGCTCATCACGCTTGAACAGGGCAAGCCTCTCGATGAATCGCGCGCCGAAATCCGTTATGGTGCTTCCTTCGTCAAGTGGTTTGCCGAAGAAGCCCGCCGTATCGGCGGCCATACCATTCCCTCGCCGACGCCGGATCGCCGCATCGTCGTGCTCAAGGAAGCGGTCGGCGTCTGCGCAATCGTTACGCCCTGGAATTTCCCGATCGCCATGATTACCCGAAAGGTGGCGCCCGCCCTGGCGGCCGGCTGTACGGTTGTCGTCAAGCCTTCGGAGTTCACTCCCTATTCGGCGCTCGCCATGGGTATCCTTGCCGAGCGCGCCGGTATTCCGGCAGGCGTGATCAACATCGTCACCGGCATGCCCACGGAAATCGGCAACGAGTTCATGGCGAATGCGACGGTGCGTAAGATCTCCTTCACCGGCTCGACCCGGATCGGCTCGCTTCTGATGCGGGGCGCCGCCGACAGCATCAAGCGGCTCTCCCTCGAACTCGGCGGCAATGCGCCGTTCATCGTCTTCGACGACGCCGATCTCGATCTCGCGGTCGAGGGCGCAATCCTGTCCAAGTTCCGCAACGGCGGCCAGACCTGCGTCTGCGCCAACCGCATCCTGGTGCAGGCCGGCGTCTATGATGCCTTCGCCGAAAAGCTCTGCGCCCGCGTCAACGCCATGAAGGTCGGCCCCGGCACGGAGCCGGGCAACGTCATCGGCCCGATGATCAACATGGCGGCGATCGAGAAGATCAACCGACATGTCGACGACGCTCTGACCCGAGGCGCCAGGATCGCCGCTCGCGGCAGCTCCGTGGCGGAAGGCTCGCAATATGCCGCGCCGATGGTGCTGACCGGCGCAACGACCGACATGCTGCTTGCCAGCGAAGAAACCTTCGGTCCGGTGGCTCCGCTCTTCCGCTTCGACACGGAAGACGAGGCGATCGCAATTGCCAACGGCACGCCTTTTGGTCTGGCTGCGTATTTCTACACAGAAAATCTGAAGCGTTCCTGGCGCGTCGGCGAAGCCCTGGAGTTCGGCATGATCGGACTTAATACCGGCGCGATCTCGACCGAAGTCGCCCCCTTTGGCGGCGTCAAGCAGTCCGGCCTGGGCCGTGAGGGAGCGCAGGTTGGCATCGAGGAATATCTCGAGATGAAGAGCTTCCACATCGGCGGGCTGAGCTGAGCCTGACGCCACGACGAAATGAGAACCAGCGATATGGCGCACACGCGTGCGCCATTTTTTTTCACAGCCATCGCGGCACACGGATCTTGGCAATCTTCGCTTACGGTCGATCCGGCTGCAGGCCGCCCCCCTCGAGCTTTACGTCTCCGGAGAGTTTGCTTGGTCAGAGACGCTCTTAGGCAGGCTTGAGGCCGACGGGGGAGGGGATTACATTGCGGGGCGCTACGGCCACGAATTGATTTGCCGATCGCGAGCACGGCCGGCCACTTCAAAAAAAAAGCGCGGACGTACACGCCCGCGCTTTGCTCGTTCGGCTCAGAGACCGAAAACGCCCGGCAGGCCGGAAATGTCGGCAATCTCGACATAGCCATAGAACGGGTTGGCGGGTTCATGGCGGCGGTTCACCCACACCTTGTTTTTGATGCCGATATCGTTGGCCGACATAAGGTCATAGCGGAACGAGGAGGAGCAGTGCACAACATCTTCGGGGGCGCAGCCGAGCATGTCGAACATATATTCAAAGGCCTGCAGACGCGGCTTGTAGGCCTGCGCCTGTTCGGCCGTGTAGACTGCATGGAACGGGGCGCCGAGCTTTTCGACATTCGACATGATCTGCGAATTCATCGCGTTCGACAGGATCACCAGCGGGATCTCCTTGGCGACCTTCGCAAGGCCAGCCGGTACATCCGCATGCGGACCCCAGGTTGGCACCCGTTCATAGACCATCCGGGCGTCTTCGTCGTTGAACTTGACGCCATTGCGCTTGCAGCTACGCTCCAGCGAATTGTGAACGACCTCGGCATAGGGCTTCCAGTCGCCCAGTACCTCGTCGAGGCGATAGGCGGCGAAGTTGCGGACGAACTCGGCCATGCGCGGCTCGTCGAGCTGGTTGCCGTAAAGGTCGCGCGCCGCCTCCGCCATCTGGAAGTTGGTCAGCGTGCCGTAGCAGTCGAAGGTGATGTATTTCGGACGCAAGAGGGTCATGGGCATATCCTTTGGAGAGTGGTCGGTGCATCGAAAATTATGATAGACGCGACCCGCCCCCCGGCTCGCCCGAATGTGGCGGCTATCGAAGCAGATTATTTCGTATCGAAAGGCGGCTTTGGCAGATGGTTGTGGATGCCCCGCCCGCTGGCGGGTGCTGCAAGAGAGAACGAAGGCTGGGTCACCCCATGCTCT
The DNA here is from genome assembly GCF_000271845.1 of Rhizobium leguminosarum bv. trifolii WSM2297. Next base: position 267,350 of record NZ_JH719394.1, read on the forward strand.
GCTCCTCTGTTTTGATCGCTCCTCACACTGCCTCAGCCGGCGTGCCCGCGTGGAGCCGTGTTGCTCGCGATCCGCCCGGTGGCGCCCACATGCCAGCATAAGATGCGGCGGGCGACAAAGGGAAAACGATAAGATACTGCACAGGACATAGCCTTCAGACGATTAGCCAAGCCGCACTCCTTCACACTTCCACATAGGAAACGAAGGAAGTGTCATGCAGACAAGCCAGATCGACTTTGCCGCTTTCGGCAGCGAACACCTGGGTGCCGCCCTTGAGCTGTCGCGGCAGGCGGGCTGGCCCCATCGACCTGAAGACTGGGAGATGGCCCGTGCCTTGAGCGAAGGCGTCGTCGCTATCGAGGGCGACCGGGTGGTCGGCACCGTACTCGTTACCCCCTACAAGCAAGACTGCGCCACGATCAACATGGTCATCGTCGATGAAGCCATGCGCGGCCGCGGTCTTGGGCGCAAGCTTATGCATGCCGCAATAGAGCTCGCCGGCGATCGCCCGCTCCGGCTTGTGGCGACCGCCGAGGGCCTTCCCCTCTACGAGAAGCTCGGCTTTCGCCAGACCGGCCGGATTCTGCAGCACCAGGGCATCGCAGCAAAAGTGGCCGCGCCGATGACAACGTCAGCCGCCACCATGACCGATCTCTCCGCTGTGATCGAACTCGATCGACAGGCATTCCGCGCCGATCGCGCCGATTTGATTGCCTATCTCGCCAAGGTCGGTGAACTCGCCGTGGTCCGCAGCAACGGACGCGTCAGCGGTTTTGCGGTCCTTCGCACTTTCGGCCGGGGTGAGGTCATCGGCCCCGTCATTGCCAGCAACCTGGAAGACGCCAAAGCGCTGATTGCGCATTTCATCGCCGTGCGGCCCGGCGTGTTCCTCAGGGTCGACACCACCGCTGCATCAGGCCTGTCCGACTGGCTGGCCGAACAGGGCTTCGCCCATGTCGGCAGCGGCATCGCGATGATGAAGCCATCAATTCCCAGCGCCGAATCCGGCACTACAATCTTCGCCCTCGCTAACCAGGCACTCGGCTGATCCGGAGAGCAACATGTACAGCAATTCTCTTGTCGAACTCGACCGCGCCCACCTCGTCCACCCTGTCGCCTCCTACCGCAATCACGAAAAGCTCGGCGTGCGTGTGCTCGCTTCCGCCAAGGGGGCGACGGTGACCGATGCTTCGGGCAAACAGCTGGTCGATGGCTTTGCCGGCCTGTGGTGCGTCAATGCCGGTTACGGCCATGATTCGATCGTCGAGGCTGCAGCCCGGCAGATGCGCGAACTGCCCTATGCGACCACCTATTTCGGCCTCGGGTCGGAACCGGCGATTCGGCTTGCCGCGGCATTGGCCGAACGGGCGCCGGGCGATCTCAACCATGTCTACTTCACTCTCGGCGGATCAGATGCCGTCGACAGCACGATCCGGTTCATCCGCTATTACTGGATCGCCCGCGGCCAGCCGCAGCGCGACCAGTTCATCTCCATCGAACAAGGCTATCACGGTTCATCGACCGTCGGGGCAGGACTGACGGCGCTTCCATTGTTCCACGCCGGCTTCGGCATTCCCTTCGACTGGCAGCACAAAATCCTCTCCCACTACGCCTATCGCAACCCGGTCGGTCAGGATCCGCAGGCCATCATCAACGCCTCCCTGGCAGCGCTGCGGCGCAAGGTCGAAGAGATCGGCCCCGAACGTGTCGCCGCCTTTTATGCCGAACCCATCCAGGGTTCGGGCGGCGTGCTGGTGCCGCCGAAGGGCTGGATGAAGGCGATGCGCGCGCTCTGCAGCGAGCTCGGAATCCTCTTTGTCGCCGATGAAGTGATTACCGCCTTCGGCCGCACCGGCCCGCTCTTTGCGTGCGAAGAGGACGAGATCGTTCCGGACTTCATCACCACGGCGAAGGGCCTGACCTCCGGCTATGTGCCGATGGGCGCGGTCTTCATGACCGACCACGTTTACGAGACCATCGCCGATGGCGCCGGTGGCGCAGCCGTCGGTCACGGCTATACCTATTCGGCCCATCCCGTCAGCGCCGCCGTCGGCCTTGAAGTGCTGAACCTTTACGAAACCGGTCTGCTGGCGAACGGCCGCAAGGCCGGCGCACGGCTGATGCAAGGGCTTGAAAGCCTCAAGGACCATCCGCTCGTCGGCGACGTGCGCGGTCGCGGCATGCTGGCCGCCGTCGAGCTGGTCGTCGACAAGGAAAAGAAGACGCCGTTGCCGGCCGTCGCCGAACCGGCGCGCCGGATTTTCGACCGCGCCTGGGAAAACGGCCTTGTCATCCGTGCCTTCGCCAACGGCGTCCTCGGCTATGCGCCGCCGCTCTGCTGCACCGACGCCGATATCGACGCCATCATCGAGCGCACGCGCAAAACGCTGGATGACACCTTGGCCGACCCCGATATACGCGCGGCCATGAAGGGCTGACCGCGGCCGGCTGCGGATCCTTGGCAACTCTATAACAAAGTCGTGCCCCACCACCTCGTGGAGCTGGTGCGACCCCAAGGGGGCTCAATCGATCGCCCGGCGCAAGCAGCACCCCTGTTTTGATCGGGAGAATAACATGTGGCGCAAGGCCATTGCCACGCGGGCATTCTGGCCTAGTGCTCTCCCGCGGGCGGGTCGACAATCGGACTAAAGCGGAAACAGGCTCGTCAATGGCATGTGCGATTTGACGATGGGCGACTTCAGGACGACGAAGCTGAAATATTTGTCGATGCCGATCTCCATATCGGAGAGCCGCTCCATGATCGTCTGGTATTCGCCGATCCCGGCCGTCACGAATTTCAACAGATAGTCGTAGCCGCCGGAGACCAGATGGCATTCGATTACCTGGTCGATCTTCTCCACTGTCGTCAGGAACCGGGCGAAATCGATCTGCCGGTGGTTTTTCAGGGTGATCTCAGTAAAGACGGTCAGCGTCTGGCCGAGTTTGGCGACATTGATCTGTGCGGAATAACCCTCGATATAGCCTTCCGACTGCAGCTTCTTCACCCGCATCAGGCAGGGGCTCGGCGACAGGTTGACGAGCTCGGCGAGCTCAACATTGGTGACACGGCCATTCTTCTGCAACTCATGCAGAATTTTTATATCGATCCGGTCGAGTTTCATCGCTCCACTCCGCCTGTCGAACCTGCCAGCGTCGCAGCATATTGTGCCGCCACCTCTCAACACTAGCACATTGAAGGCGCGAGTCGATCGCGTTTCTCGGGCTCCGGGAGGGACGAACAGGATGCGATCGGACCTTCAACAGCATTTTATGCTGCCCACCGGCGACGAGTGTTCTAGACATTGGAGGAATGGAGCGCGTCGCAGACCGCGTCCGTGACTTCTTTGGTCGTGGCGGTGCCGCCGACGTCGGGGGTGAGGATGCCCGCGCCTGTCACCGCTTCGACGGCCCGCATGAGACGGGCCGAGGCCTCCTGCTCGCCGAGATGGTCGAGCATCTGCGCGGCGGTCCAGAAGGCCGCGACGGGATTGGCGATGCCCTTGCCGGTGATGTCGAAGGCCGAGCCATGGATCGGTTCGAACATCGAGGGAAACCGGCGCTGCGGATCGATATTCGCGGTCGGCGCGACCCCGATGCTGCCGGCGAGCGCACCGGCAAGGTCGGAGAGGATGTCGGCATGCAGGTTGGTCGCGACGATCGTGTCGAGGCTCTGCGGTTTCAGCGTCATCCGCACCGTCATGGCGTCGACCAGCATCTTGTCCCAGGTGACATCCGGGAACTCTGCGGCCACCTCGACGGCGATCTCGTCCCACATGACCATGCCGTGCCGCTGGGCATTCGATTTCGTCACCACCGTCAGCAATTTGCGCGGCCGCGCCTGCGCCAGTTTGAAGGCGTAGCGCATGATGCGGGTGACGCCGACGCGCGTGAAGATCGCGACCTCGGTTCCGACTTCTTCGGGCAGGCCACGATGGGCGCGGCCGCCATGGCCGGAATATTCGCCTTCGGAATTCTCCCGGACGATCACCCAGTCGAGATCGCCGACGCCACAGTTGCGCAGCGGAGGGGTAATGCCCGGAAGGATTTTGGTCGGCCGAACGTTGGCATATTGGTCGAAGCCCTGGCAGATCGGCAGTCTCAGCCCCCAGAGGGTGATGTGATCGGGAACATCCGGCGCCCCGACGGCGCCGAAATAGATTGCGTCGAATTTCTTCAACTGCTCAAGCCCGTCGGACGGCATCATCACGCCGTGCTTCTTGTAGTAGTCGGAACCCCAGTCGAAGTGTTCGATGGCAAACCTCACATCGCCGAGACGCTTCTCCAGACTGGCGAGCACCGTTCGCCCCGCGGCAATGACCTCCGGTCCGATACCGTCTGCAGGAATAGCCGCGATAGAGTATTCACGCATTGATCTTCTCCAGTAACGGCTTCCTCGCAGTCCGACCCGGTGGGGCCACGCGCTGCTCCTGACGGCTGGAACTGGATGATTTAGCCCAAATCGGCAGGACAGTTCGCGCGGTCAACATTGAGATACTGCGGGCTTTGTCTGACAAAACGAGCGCTGACGCCCAGGTGGTGACGGGATCTGGCCTCTGGAACCTTATCGGGCAAGCCTGACAACTGCTAGCTAGGGTTTGTCTGCCTAAAATGGCATTCTATGGCGTTCCTCGATCGAATTTGAAACAATTCTCTTCAAAAAGGCAATCTAGTCCGGCTAATCGATAATGTGATAGCCGCCGTCGATATAGATCGTATCGCCCGTAATTAGCCTGGCCGCGTCATGCGCCAGGAAGGCGGTTGCCATACCGACATCGTCGATCGACACGAGGCTGCGGCTCGGCGCGGTTTCCTGGGCCTTGTTCAGCAACGCGTCGAATTCCGGGATGCCGGAGGCGGCGCGTGTCGCAAGCGGGCCGGGGGAGATGGCGTGGACGCGGATCCCTTGGGGGCCGAGTTCGGCGGCGAGATAGCGGACGGTGCTTTCCAGCGCGGCCTTGGCGACGCCCATGATGTTGTAGTTCTTCACCACCATCTGGCTGCCGTAATAGGTCATGGTGAAGAGTGTGCCGCCGCGTTTCATCAGCGGTTCAGCGAGATGGGCCATGCGGATGAAGGACCAGCAGGAAATCTCCATCGTCTTCAGGAAGCCGTCGCGCGGCACGTCGACGACGCGACCCTGCAGCGTCTCCTTGGGCGAAAAGGCGATCGAATGGACGACGAAATCGAGCTCGCCCCAATATTCCATGATGCTGTCGAACACCGCCTCCAGCTGGCCGGGGACGGAGACATCGAGGGGCAGGAAGATCGGTGCCTCCAGCGCGTCGGCAAGCGGCTCGACATGGGGTCTGGCCTTGTCGTTCAGATAGGTGACGGCGAGTTCGGCGCCGAGCGCGCGGAAGGCTCTGGCGCAGCCCCAGGCGATCGACTGGTCGTTGGCGATGCCGACCACCAGGCCGCGCTTGCCTTCAAGAAGTTTAGCCTTCACTTCGGGGATCATCATCAGCTCCATCTCTGGTCGAAAGATTTGCCCGTCATGGGGCGATCAGTGCGGATGTGTGCCGCGCGATCATCAGCTCCTCGTCGGTCGGCACGCAATAGATCGCGACCTTGCTTCGGTCTGTCGAGATCAGCAATTCGCCGGCTGCGTTTCGTGTGGGATCGAGCGTGGCGGCGAGCCAAGCGAGCTTTCGGCTGATGCGTTCGCGCATGACAGGCGAATTCTCCCCGACGCCGGCAGTGAAGACAAAGGCGTCAAGCCCGCCGAGGGCGGCCGCAAGCGAGCCCGCATTAAGACCGATGCGATGAACGAAATGATCGAGAGCGAGCGCGGCACCCGGCGCTTCGCTGGTGAGCAGGTCGCGCACGTCGTTGCTGATGCCGGAGAGGCCCTTGAGGCCGGATTCCTTGTAGAGCAGGTCCTGCAATTCAGCTGCCGTCATACCCCCCTGCAGGAGCAGGTAGAGGAGCACGCCGGGGTCGATCTGGCCGCAGCGCGTGCCCATTGGCAGGCCATCGAGAGCGGTGAAGCCCAATGTGCTCTCGATGCTTTTGCCATCCTTCAGCGCACAGAGGGAGGCGCCGCTTCCGAGATGGGCGACGATGACCCGGCCACGACCGATATCGGGGGCGATCTCGGCGAGCCGTCCCGCGATATATTCGTAGGAGAGGCCGTGAAAACCATAGCGCCGCACGCCCTCGGCGAAATAATGGGCGGGAATGGCATAGTGGTCTGTCATCGGGTCGTGGCCGCGATGGAAGGCGGTGTCGAAACAGGCGATCTGGGCGAGCTGGGGTTGGTGTTCGAGCAGCACCCGGATGGGCGCGAGATTGTTCGGCTGGTGCAGCGGAGCGAGCGGCGTGTAGCGCTCCAGTTGGCGCAGGACGTTCTGGTCGACGCGGACCGGGTGCATATGGTCAGGGCCGCCATGGACGACGCGGTGGCCGACGGCGACCATTTCGCCCTCGTGCCGCTCGCGCAGCCATTGGCCGACGAGACGCATCGCCGCCGGCAGGTCGGGTACGGTCTCATGCGGATAGGTTTCGTCGGTCAGCCGGTCGCCGCTGGCACTCTTGATCGCCAGGTGCGGGGCAGTGCCGATGCCCTCAACCTTGCCTTTGACGAGCCGCCGCAGCCCGCCTGCTGAGGCGAAGAGTTCAAATTTCAGGCTGGAGGAGCCGGCATTGATAACGAGGATGGTGTCCATGGATCAGCCCCCTTGTATCGGCGCCGTCGCGCGGCGGGCTTCGGCGAAAAGCACGCCGACTGCACAAGAGGCGAGGCGGGCGCGCACGCTGTCGGCGCGCGATGTCAGGATGATCGGCACCCATGCACCAAGTACGAGACCGGCGGCATCGGCCCGTGCCAGGAAGGTCAGGTTTTTCGCCAGCATGTTGCCGGCCTCCAGATTGGGAACCACGAGGATCTGCGCCCGGCCTGCCACCGGCGACTGGATGCCCTTGATCCGCGCCGCTTCCGGATCGATCGCATTGTCGAAGGCGAGCGGGCCGTCGAGAATGCCGCCGGTAATCTGGCCGCGCTCGGCCATCTTGCAAAGCGCCGCCGCCTCGATCGTCGAGGGGATTTTGGAGGTCACCGTTTCGACCGCCGAGAGGATCGCGACGCGCGGCGTGCCGAGGCCGATTGCGGTGAAAAGGTCGATGGCATTCTGGATGATATCCCGTTTGACATCGAGATCGGGAGCAATGTTGATCGCAGCATCAGTGATGAAGAGCGTTTCGGCATAATTCGGTACGTCCATGACGAAGACATGGCTGATACGCCGCGCCGTCCGCAGGCCCGTCGCCGACGAGGTCACGGCTCGCATCAGCTCATCCGTGTGCAGGCTGCCTTTCATCAGGAGATCGGCGCGGCCTTCGCGGATGATCTCGACGGCTTTGACGGCCGCTGCATCGCTATGAGGTGAATCCACCAGCTCGAAAGGCGAGATATCGATACTATGCGCCGTTGCGACGGTGCGCATCTTTTGCGCGGGGCCAACGAGGACCGGGCGCGCCAGGCCCATTTCGGCCGCCTCGACTGCGCCGCGCAAGGATGACTCGTCGCAAGGATGGGCAACGACCATCGTCATTTCAGGAGCCTGCCTTGCTCTTGCGATCAGCCGCTCATATTTCTGGTGCCGCCCGGTTTCCCCGGAGTTTTCCCAATCCTTCATCGGTCTGTGCTCCCTGTTATTTTGCGCGTCTGACGGCCTTCAGCTGCGTGGGCGCCTCCGCTGATGCCGGGCCGGCGAGCGGCGGCACTTCCGAGACGCCGAAGAGGCCGACGATCGTCTGAAAGCGCTTCTCTGCTTCGCCTGTCAGCGCGCCGCGGGCGGTAAGCACCTGACGCAGCGAGGTTAGCGCATGACGACGGGCGTCCTCGTCTGCGGGCAGCAGATGCGGGATCGCCTCGACGGCCGCCTTCTCGTCGATGACGAGCATCAGGAACTGGTCGCGGATCAGCGCCTTGAATTCGGCAAGCGTCATGGCCGGCATTCCGTCTTCGGCGCGGCGCATCCGGCGGATGGCAGCAAAGCCGCGTTCGTCGGCGGCCCCATGGGCCATGGCGACATGGAGCAGGCTGCGGGCGAAACCTTCCTGCAGGCCGCCCTTGTCTATTTGGGCTCGCAACTCGCCAATCCGCGCTTTGAGCGTCTGGGCATGCAGCGCAGTCTTGCTCGCCCGCCGGTGCGGCTTCGCGCTCGATGGATCGATGCCGACGGCCGCCTGAAGGAAGGGCGAACCAAAGACGGTGAGGAAGGTCGCCTCGCTCATGGCCTCGATGCCTTCGCGCCAGGCGTCGAGCCCGGCAACGATCTGGCGCGAGACGAGCTGTTCCAGAGCCAGGAACGGATTGTCGCCGGCGACCGGACGGCGCTCTTCCTCCACCTTGACGGCAAGGTCGGCGATCGGCGCCATCAGCGGATTGAGATCGGAGACGAGTTCATATTGCAGGCGCAGCGGATGCAGCCGACGCATTCCTTCGGCCGCCTGTTCCGGCATCATGGCGCGGATGAAGGGCTGGGCGAAGGTGCGGTACAGCGAGAGGTTGATCTCGGAGACCTTGGCCGCCGCCGCAAAGCGCCTGTCATCGGCGGCATTGTTGCAGCCAAGCGCGCGTATGTCGTCCAGCGTCCTTTCCTCGCAGCGCATGATCCAGTCGCCCTCGACGAGATCGCCGCCGACGGTCGCATCGGTCTTCGGCTCGAATGTCGCTTCGTAGAGGCCGGGCGGCAGCGCGTCGATCAGGTCGATATTGCTGGAGAATTCGCCATGCTCCTTGCGGGCGACGCTGGCGGAGACGAAAATGCCGAGATGGCCGACCTCTTCGTGCACCGTGTAGACAATCGCCTGGCCATGCGAGCGTATCTCGTTGACGCTGTCATAGAGTTCGGCAATCCAGCCGAGCGCCTGGCCAGGCGGGGTAATATTATCGCCCTTGGAGCAGAAGACCACGATCGGCGCGCGGATGTTCCGGAGATCGATCGCTTCGCCCTTTGAGGTTTCTATGCGCCCGGCAGAGAGATTGTTGCCGACGAAAAGCTCGTCGACGATGAACTGGATCTCCTCGGCGTTCAGATTGACGTGATTTCCCCACCATTGCTCGAAGCCGAGGTAACGCGGCGCTTCCGTGTCGATCCTGGAATAGAGATTATACTGCTTGCTCCAGAGCGTATTGGCGGGGTTCTGGTTCTCGAAATTCTGCACCAGCCAGGCGCCGTCGAACTTGCCGTGGCCGAGGTCTGCGATCAGCGACGTCAGCCACGTGCCGCCAAGCAAGCCGCCCGCATAGCGCATCGGATATTTGCCGCGTTCGCCGGCCCAATAGGAAAGCGGCGCGCCGGCGATGATGATCGAGCCGAAAAGCTCGGGCCGCATGGCGGCGAGCATCATCACGGCCCAGCCGGCTTGACAATTACCGATCACGCATGGCTTGGCATCGGCTCCCGGATGCAGCGCAATCACCTTTTCCAGGAAGATCGCTTCGGCCCGCGCAATATCCTCAATCGTCTGGCCTTCCACCGGCTCCGGCAGGAAGCCGATGAAATAGCAGGGGTGGCCGGCGGCAAGCGCCACGCCGATCTCGCTATCGGCCTTGAAGCCGCCTATGCCCGGCCCGTGGCCGGCGCGTGGATCGACCACGACGAAGGGTCGGCGCGTCTCGTCGATCTTAATGCCCGCGGGCGGGACGATGCGCACCAGCGCATAGTTGACCGGCCGCTCCAGCGTGCGCCCATCGAGCAGCACTTCCGGCGTGAAGCTCAGCACGTGTGGTGCGGGCGCTTCGGCATTGATGCGATACTGATTGCCGCGTTTTCGCATCACGTCCCAGAAGAGCACGCTGCGCTGGCCCGCATCTCTCAGATAGTCGAAGGCGAAGCCAGCAGGGCCGAACTGGCTGGCGAGATCATGCTTGGAGAAATAGGAAGGGAACCACATGCCAAACCTCCTGGCTCACCGCTCCTGGCGGGAGCTCTAAGACTGAATGCTGGGTGAAATTCTTGATCCTCGTGCTCTCTCGACGCATTGCGGGATTATGCCAATCGCCTTCTTAGCACTTGCAGCATAGGCGGCGTGCGCCAGCGCACCAACGTATCTTACGGTAGGTTACACAGGGTCTGTCCATCGCCGATACTTACGGATTGGCACCCGGAATGGTGCTTGACTGAGCAGTGGGGATCCGTCTTGGCACTCAGTGGCCCGGAGACGTTATCGCTGGGCATGACGATGGGCCTGTCGGGTTGCGGCAGGTTCGAGGGCTATCATAGCCAGCCGCCCGAAAATCCCGCCCGTCTTAGTCCGACAACGACCGGTTCGCACCGGCGCATGATGTTCCACAGCAGGCCAGTTCGATAGTTTTCGATCATCAGGACCACCGGCCCCTGGTCGATGCCGAAGTGGTAGGGGCTCACCCACCACCCCTCGGCCTCGTCGTCCATCGTGTATGTTTGATTGAACGATGGTTTGAAGCCGTAAAGCCGTGTCATGCCGAGCTGCATTCGAGCAAAGTTTCGCACGGTCGGGATAACGATCTCCGGAGCGAATGGCAGCGAACCCACCACCACCCATGGAGATACGGTCCCGTCATCCGGCCCATAGGGTGCGCCTCGCGCAACATAGTCGAAGAATTCCCTGTCCATCCCGTCTATGGTCCGCTTCATCCAACCGGGGCCGTCACTTGCCGTGAACCCCCAGCAATATTCGCCATAACCTTTGAAGTTCAGCGGATTGCGGATGGCATATTCCTGTTGGACGAACGTGGCATGCCGGCTGTTGCGAAAATAATCGCTGTCATGCTCGCGCATGAAATGATCGCGGATCTCGCGGAAATCGATCCACATATGCGAGAGCTGATGGGTAAAGAGCGGGCCTGAATAGAGCAGTTCGCGACCGAAGATATTCCGCCATTCGTAGCTCTGCGTATAGGCCGTGAAGCTTTCCGGCGGCAGCGGGTAGGTCGGTGAGCCCAATCCGAGAATATAGAGAAGCAGGCCCTCGTCATAGCCGCGCCACCGATAGGGAATGAAGCCGCTTTCCGGCCGCCAGCCGTGAGTAAGCGTCGCGTGATTGTCGCGTGCCCAATTCCAGTCCGCACGCTCGTAGAGCGATTTGGCAAGTGCGCGAACCTTCGCCTCGTCTTCAGTGTCCGCATCGAAATAAGCCGCGACGGTCAAGGCGCCGGCGAAGAGGAAGGCAGAGTCGATCGTCGACAATTCGCACTGCCAGACCCGTCGGCCCGTCTCGATGTCCAGGAAGTGGTAGAAGAAGCCCTTGTAGCCGGATGCATCCGGTTCCGGCCCCTGGTGGCAGGACATCAGAAACTCCAATCTGCGCCGGGCGATCTTGGCGGCAAACTCGCGAATGACGATGCCGCGCTCAACGACGACGGGAATGGTAGCAAGCGCCATGCCGACCGCAGCAATGCTCGCCGGTGCGCCCGCCTGTGTCTTGTCGCGAACCAATCCGTTGTCCGGATTCGTGCATTGCAGATAGTAGAGCAATGTCGTGAACTGAAGGCGACCGAGATCCTCTCCGGTCGGCATTCGGTTCAGTTCGGGATCGGTGGACAGTAACTCCGACATGATAGGCTAACCGTGGAGATTGGTGGTTTCGTCGAGCACCCGGAGGCGGCCTTGGTCGGACGCCGGCCGGAATGAGCGTCAGCGCGCAACGCCTCGTCTCATGCATGTCGCCCGGAATAACGGCATGCATAAATACAAAGAGCCAAGGCGCGCCGCATGAATCCAAGTTTGGTGCGACGCGCTTTAGGCACTGTCCCCTTCAGGCATTGTCCCCCTCTGTGGAGGTCGCTGCCTTCACCTTTGCCGCGCTCTTGACGCCCCATGTCCAGCCGCTGATCTCAGGCATATCATCACCGTGCGTTTCGATATATTGACGGTGCTCGATCAGCCTTCCCCGGATGGCCTGCTTGAAATAGGCCGCACGTGCGCCGAGCTGCGGCAGCCGATCGATGACGTCTTCAACGAGATGAAAGCGATCGAGCTGGTTCAAAACGACCATGTCGAATGGCGTCGTGGTCGTTCCTTCTTCCTTGTAGCCGCGGACATGCAGATTTTTATGGTTGGTCCGCCGATAAGTCAGCCGGTGGATCAACCAGGGATATCCGTGGAATGCGAAGATGATCGGCTTGTCCTTGGTGAAGAGCGCGTCGAAATCTGGATCCGAAAGCCCGTGAGGATGTTCGCTCGAAGGCTGCAGCTTCATCAGATTGACGACATTGATGACGCGCACCTTCAATTCAGGAAGGTGCTCACGGATCAACTGGACGGCGGCGAGCGTCTCCAGGGTCGGCACATCGCCACAGCATGCCATGACCACATCCGGCTCCGAGCCGCGGTCATTGCTCGCCCATTCCCAGATGCCGAGACCTTCGGTGCAGTGTTTGATGGCCTCGTCCATCGTGAGCCATTGCGGTGCCGGCTGCTTGCCGGCCACCACGACGTTCACGTAGTTACGGCTGCGCAGGCAGTGATCGGTAACCGACAGGAGCGTATTGGCATCCGGCGGGAGATAGACCCGGATGACCTCCGCCTTCTTGTTGATCACATGGTCGAGGAAGCCCGGATCCTGATGAGAAAACCCATTGTGATCCTGTCTCCAGACATGCGAACTCAGGAAGTAGTTCAGAGAGGCGATCGGCCGCCGCCAGGGAATGTGGTTACAGACTTTCAGCCACTTGGCGTGCTGATTGAACATCGAGTCGATGATGTGAATGAACGCCTCGTAGCAGGAGAAGAAACCGTGACGCCCGGTCAACAGATAACCTTCGAGCCAGCCCTGGCATTGATGCTCGCTTAGGACCTCCATGATCCGTCCGTCGGGCGAAAGGTGATCGTCCTCGGGGTAGATCTCGGACATATAGCAGCGATCCGTCACATCCAGCACGTCCTGCCAGCGGTTGGAGTTGTTCTCGTCGGGGCTGAACAGGCGAAAGTTGCTGTTGCGGAGGTTCTGCTTCATCACGTCACGCAGGAACTTGCCCATCAGGCGGGCCGATTCTGCGTTCACCGAGCCGGGCTTTGGCACCGAGACGGCATAGTCGCGGAAATCCGGCATCTTCAGATCGCGCAACAACAGACCGCCGTTTGCGTGCGGATTGTCGCTCATCCGGCGATGCCCCGTCGGTGCCAGCGAGGCGAGTTCAGGTCTCAACCTGCCATCGCCGTCGAAAAGCTCTTCGGGTCTGTAGGTCTTCATCCATTGTTGCAGCACCTTGATATGTTCCGGCTTGTCCATATCGCCCATCGGAACCTGGTGCGAGCGCCAATAATCCTCGCATTTCTTGCCATCGATTTCGGAAGGGCAAGTCCAGCCCTTCGGTGTGCGGAAGACGATCATCGGCCAAGCCGGACGGCGGACATTCCTCTTGTCCCGCGCCTCCGCCCAGATCTTCTTGATCGTCGCGACGGCCGTATCCATGGCTGCGGCAAGCTGTTGCTGCACCTGGTCGGGCTCATGGCCCTCGACAAAGAGGGGCGCATACCCCATGCCCTCGAAGAACTTTGCCAATTCCTCCTTGGGAATACGGGCGAGGAAGCAGGGATTGGCGATTTTGTAGCCATTGAGATGCAGGATCGGCAAAACGCATCCGTCACGGGCGGGATTGAGAAACTTGTTGCCATGCCATCCTGTGGCGAGCGGGCCAGTTTCGGCTTCCCCGTCACCGACGACACAGGCGACGATCAGATCGGAGTTGTCGAAGGCTGCGCCATAGGCGTGGCTGAGCGCATAACCGAGCTCACCACCTTCATGGATGCTTCCGGGTGTTTCGGGAGCAACGTGGCTCGGGATGCCGCCGGGAAAGCTGAACTGCTTGAACAGTCGCTTCATTCCCTCTTCATCCTGGCCGATATTCGGGTAGAACTCGCTGTAGGTTCCCTCCAGATAGGCATGCGCAACAAGCGACGGTCCGCCGTGGCCAGGGCCGATCACATAGATCATGTTGAGATCGTCTCGCTTGATCACCCGATTGAGGTGCACATAGAGCATGTTGAGGCCAGGCGAGGTTCCCCAATGGCCGAGCAGCCGCGGCTTGATATGCGCGCGTGCGAGAGGTTTTTTGAGCAGGGGATTGTCGAGCAGATAGATCTGCCCAACCGACAGATAGTTCGATGCCCTCCAGTAGGCATCCATGAGGCGGAGTTCTTCGGACGACAGCGGTGCTTTTCCATACGACGCTGCCGGGGCGGTTCTTTTCATCACTGCCGTTTCAGGTGAAGCCATCTGCGTCTCCAATCAAAATGACATTGCTCAATCGCGGCGGGCTGTTTTCATCGAGGTCGGTGCAATCGCATGCCGTTGCTGCGGCACTACCGGGGAGGAGGGTCGGGAAAATGCTCAACTACGCCCAGAACACCGTGAACCCGCTCTGCCAGAACGCGCGCGGCTTTTCGGCAGGCTTCTGTCTCGACTTTTCCCCAAAAATGCACGATCCCGTCAGTGACCGTCACCGACACATCCAAGCATTCCAGCCCCGTGTTTTCAGCGAGCCGGACAAGAATGCTACGCCGAATGGCTTCGTCGCCGGTTGCCGTGTTGTCTGGTTTGGCCAAGTAAATGACCTGCAGGAGGTCGGCGCGACTGACGATGCCGACAAGTTTGCCGGCCCGCAGAACCGGAATGCGCTTGATGCCATGCTCTTGCATGAGCCCGGCGACACGGGAGAGGGGAGCATCTTCGAAGATCGTCACCGGATTAGGTGTCATGACGTCACCCACTCTCCATGCGCATCGCTTTACAAAAGCATTCGCCCTTTCGTCAGGGCCAAGTCCCATCTCGGCCTTCAACAGGAACGCGCCGCTTGACAGTTCTGTTCGACGGATCAGATCGCCTTCGCTGATGAGACCTATCAGGCGCCCGTCATCGTCAACGACAGGAATTCCGCTGACCTGCCGGTCGGCCATCAGCTTGGCTGCTTGCCGAACGCTATTGTCAGGCGAGACTGTGACGATCGTTGTCGTCATTACGTCTTTGACGAGCATGTCGATCCAACTCCGGCTATATCTGCCCGGCGGGCTGTGCCTATTGGCCAAGGCGAACTCGATTCATCGCGTCCGCGCAGCAACCTGTTGCTCGGCCATCGTGTGCGGCTCAACGATGAAACCCTCACCTGGAACCCTACTTGACGTAAATGATCAAATTCCCGTTTCGTGCTTTCACCGCCCATTCGATGTCGTTGGGCGAGAGCTTCTTCTGTTTCAGTTGAGCGACGAGCGATTTGTTCGCCCGTGCGGCATCTCGAATTGCCTTTACGTGCTCCTCGCTCCCCTGCCGTGGATGGGAACCGGTCTCCGAAAATTCAGCAGTTCGATAGCTCACAACGGTGAGGCGCTTTCCCTTGTACGTCCGTATTGTCTCGGGAAGGCTTTCGTTCCAGTTCATCCTCCGGTATTCACGCCTGGTTTCCTGCGACTGGACTGGCCAGGCCGAAACGATGGTGGAGAACCCCAGTAACAACGAGATAGCTATTTTACGCATGCTGTGCCTCCCGACCAAACTTCATGAGCCTAGTCAGATCGCATCACCATTTGCATTGAGTTGGATCAATTGAGGCGGCATTTATTGATGACTGGCACGCCGCCGTCCGGGGAGCGAGTGCCGCGAAAGCACGACCGAGGAAGGGCAGGAACCTCGCCGGCCAAGCCGAGGTGGGCGGCGCGACCCATGATAACCACTTCCAGGCCGGTGAGTTTCGCTTGCGAGCCCCCATGTTGCGGCACGTGTCAGCCTGGACGAGGACTTGCCGCAATGCTGACACGTAAGGCTTGTTTGGTTGCCGCGGCAAAAGAATATTGCGATAGCGGCCGAGCATCCATCATCTCTTTAGGTTTTGCTAACATAATCTGATTCTATCGTTGTTTTGAAATGCCTGGAACAGTCGGATGACCAAGATATCGGAGCGACTCGCGGGTTTGAGTGAGGAGAGCGCAGTCCTGATTGCGCTTTACGATCAGGATGATCGATTGCGCTATGCAAACGCGGCCTTTCGCTCCACCTACGTCTTGGAAGCTGAGGAAACGCCCTTATGGGGCGATCTGATGCGGCGAAATACGAAGGCGGGAAAGGGCACGGTCATCAAGGCCGCCGACTTCGAGACATGGCTGGTCTCGGCACAGTCCCGGCGTGGCAAACTCCCGTTCCGTGCCTTCGAAACCGATGTGGCCGACGGAAGATGGTTCTGGATGACCGAGACCGTCCAAAGTGACGGATGGATGCTATGCATCGCAAGCGACATTACGCCTATGAAGACGAGCGAGCGTGACTTGAGGCAAGATCGTGATTTTGCGTTGCGGGCTTCGCAGACGGACGAACTGACCAGCATCTCCAACCGCCGTTTCATGATGGCAGCACTCGAGAGCATGGTTGTGCGCCAGGCATCGGCGCAATCGGTCAGCGGTTGCGCCTGCATCATGGATCTGGATTATTTCAAACGCATAAACGACGTATACGGACACCAAGCCGGCGACGGCGTGCTCATCGATTTTGCACGCCGCGTCCAGCCGCTGGTTCGCCGCCGCGACAGTTTTGGGCGTATCGGCGGTGAAGAATTCATGTTGATCTTGCCCGATACGACGCTCGGGCAAGGCGAACTGATCGTCGACCGGATCCTTAAGGCAGTCCGAGGCGCACGGCCCATCTGCTCAGCGCCCACTTTCTCTTATACCTGCTCGGCTGGGCTGGCCGAGTTGCACCCGGGCGAGACGGCACGCGAATTATACGCCCGGGCGGACGAGGCGCTTTACCATGCAAAACAGAGCGGTCGAGATCGGTTAAGGATCGTCGCCTAACTGAGAAAATATCGACCACCGAGAAAGGCGGATAGCTTGAACTGGTCGTCGTTGCAGCCAAAGAGATGCGCATCGAACGCTTCCTTCTGGTATCCGTGTTTCCGGACGCCCTGCGCGATTGCCTCAGCGACAGCTCAACAGCAAGTTCCATAATACATACTATGCAATATGTTATAACATTACACAACTGCTTTCAGGTCTCTGGAGGCGCATCGTGACGATCGCCTCGTATGAGATTTCCTGTTCGGCCATGGTCTCCCCTTCTGTTTACTCAGAACTGTCAGTATGTGACGCCGCGCCCACGGCTGACCGCCCGCTGGCGCCGTTCCGCAATAATCTCCTCACTGCTTTCATGGCGAACCGTCTGCTGCAGGACCTTCAGCCTCTCCTGCATCGCCGCAAAGGCCCCACGCTGCGCCGGCGACACGTGATTGATGAGCTCCTTGTCACCGCGGATGATGGCATTGCGCCCGAAGCGCTGGTCGAGTGCCTTGCTGACATCAGCAAACTCCCGACGGATGTTTGCATCGAGAGGTGCAGCCGAGATATTCAGCTTGCGACCATTCTTTCGCTGCGCCACCCGTTGCGCGAGAGCTTCCTCTGCCGCTCTCGACAGGCCGGGAATGGCAACCGCCATGCGCTGCCGCTCTGCCGTAATGCTCCGTCGTTCTGCATCGACCAGATTGACATAGGACGACCCGAGCGAGCGCAGCCGGACGGCGGCTTCCGGCACCGCCTGCGCCGCCTCTTTCCGCTCCCGGCCAGAGGCCAGCATCTTATCCATCAGGCGGTCGGAACCGCGCAGTGCACCGTAAGCGGCTGGATCATTGGACACCGCGGCGGCGATGCGATCGGCAGCAAAACCTTTCAGGATCAGCTCCTCGATCATGCTGACGGCCCCGGCCGGATCGCGCCAGATCGTCCTTGCAGTATTCGCCAGTGCCGCACGCTGCTGGTGATA
>NZ_JH719395.1:0-338910 GCF_000271845.1 Rhizobium leguminosarum bv. trifolii WSM2297
CGTTTCGCAGACACACTCAAAGCCACAGGAAAACCACCCAAGGTGATCCTAGTCGCCGTCATGCGCAAACTTCTCGTTCTCGCTAACTGCCTCTTAGCTCAGGACCGCCTCTGGACCCCAAATCCGCCTTGACAACCAACACAGATTCTCATCCGCCTGCCGGCACCTTCTCCCCGCTTGCGGGGCGAAGGGGATATGCCGCGACCTTTCGGTTCCCAGCCTACGTCTCGCATGGCACGTCCCCTCGCCCCGCAAGCGGGGAGAGGGTTAGGGTGAGGGGCAGCCATCGCGGGTCCGGATGAGCATGCCGGCAGCCGATTACCCCTTCACCGCCACCATGAAAATCCGTGGAAACCGCAGCAGCACCCGCCCGTCCGACAGCTTCGGATAGGCCTTCTCCACCCGTCCCAGATAATCCGCCAGAAACGCCTCACGATGCTCATCGCCGGCATGGGCGAGATAGGGCATCAGCCCGGTTCCCTTCACCCATTCGACGATCGCCGCCGCATCCGCCATCGGATGATTGTAGATGGTGTGCCAGACATCGACGCGTGAGGCCTTGGCGATCAGCCTGGAATAATAGGCAGATGGCGCAGGCAGACCCTTGCGGCGCACGCTCTTTGCCTCGAAGGCTGCCTTCCAGGAACCGGCATGCGCCGTCTCTTCCATCGCCAGATGCGAGGGCTCGCCAAGATTGTCCGGCATCTGCACGGCAAGGACGCCGCCCTCGGAAAGCCCGTCCATCAGCCGGTCGAAGATGTCGAGATGATCGGGCAGCCATTGGAAGACGGCATTGGCAAACAGCAGGTCGGCGGGTTCCGTCGGCTGCCAGCTGCCGAGATCGGCCTCGACGAAGGCCGTGCCCGGAAGCCGCTTGCGGGCCGCCTCCAGCATGTTGAGATCGCTGTCGAGGCCCGAAACGCCTTCCGCCCCGAAACGCTCGATGATGAGCTCGGTCGAATTGCCCGGCCCGCAGCCGAGGTCGACGGCGCGACGGATGCTCTGCAGCGGCACTTGCGCCAGAAGGTCGCGTGCCGGTCGTGTGCGTTCGTCCTCGAATTTCACATATTGGCTGGCAGACCATGCCATGGCGGTACCTCCTGATGTCAGGCCACATTTTCCCTGTGGCGGATGCGGATACTGTCGATTGCTGTCGAGCTTGAACATCTCGTTGGTGAAGCAGGCATCCGTCGACCTTTCACTCCGCAGACACAAGGATCTTGTCCACGCGCCTTCCGTCGAGATCGACGACTTCGAAGCGCCATCCACCTCTCGTGAAGCTCTCACCCAACTCAGGCAGATGTTTCAGCTCCTCCAACACCAGGCCGGCGACAGTCTGGTATTCGAGATCGTCATCGAGCTTCAGATTCAAGAACTCGGCGAATTCGTCGATCGGCGTCCAGCCGGACACGAGATAAGAACCGTCGTCGCGGCGAGCGATGGCCTGCTCGTCAATCGGTCCCTCCTGGAGCGCGCCCATGATCGCTTCCAGAATGTCGCCTGACGAGACGATGCCCTCGAAATGGCCGTACTCGTCGAAAACCAGCACCATGTGGACGGGCGATTTCCGGATGGCTTCGATCACATTGGTCGCGGTTGCAAGGTCTGACACCACCGGGACGTCCTGCGTCAGAGCCTTGATATCGGCACTGCCGTGTTCGGACATCGAGTCGTAAAAATCCTTGACCGGAAGGATGCCGATCACCTCGTCCGAACTGCCTTTGCGAACCGGCAGCCGCGACCGTTTCGTCCGGTGCAGCTGGGTGCGGATTTCATCGAGGCTGTCGTCGATATCGATAATTTCGACGTCGCGCCGCGGCGTCATCAGCGCTCTTGCGGTGCGGTCCGCCAGCCGCATGACGCCAGAGATCATCGCCGATTCTTCGCTTTCGATAATACCGGCCGATTGCGCCTCGGCCAGAACGGTCTTGATCTCCTCATCGGAGACATTGTCGCCGCCTTTGCCTGCTTGGCCAAGCAGCTTCAGCACAAGATTTCCGGAGGCGTTCAGAAGCCAGACGAGCGGCAGCGCGATTTTCGAAAGCACCGCCATGGCGGGCGCCATCTTCGCCGCAACGGCTTCGGGCTCGCGCAATGCGATCTGCTTTGGAACAAGTTCGCCGACGATCAGAGAGAGATAAGTGATGGCCACGACAACGGAACCGACGCCGACAGCGTCAGCGGCCGTCGACGACATTCCCTGTGTCTCCAGCCATCCCGCCAAACGGCCCCCGAGCGTGGCCCCCGAGAAAGCGCCCGAGAGAACACCGACCAGCGTGATGCCGATCTGAACCGTGGAGAGAAAGCGGCCAGGGTTTTCGGCAAGTTTGATCGCCTGCGCTGCACCCTTACTCCCATTGTCGGAGAGAACCTTCAGGCGGGCCGTTCGAGAAGAGACAACAGCCAACTCCGACATGGCGAGCACACCATTCAGGATGGTGAGAAGCACCACAATTCCAATTTCCAGAAACACAGGGACCCTATTCGTTGAGGTTGCAA
The DNA here is from genome assembly GCF_000271845.1 of Rhizobium leguminosarum bv. trifolii WSM2297. The sequence goes on from NZ_JH719395.1 coordinate 2,500, forward strand.
TGCCGCATTCGTTAGGCGACGCGGCCAGACACGATCCTCGTCATGACGGACCGCTCCTTTGAAGTGGAAGTGATATGCCATCGGCAAGAGGGAGCCGGCCATGCGCGGCCAGTCAGCGCCAAAGCTTGTGAAACCGGCCCTCTCAGCGCGAGCGGTGAAAGACCCAAGGCGCGGCTGGTATCGTCGCGCCGTCTACAGTCGCCGCCCGCGTCATCGGCCGGGAGGTCCCGGTTGGAACGGGCGGAGCTTGTACTGGATGGTTCGCTGTCAGGCATGGCGCAATTTTGGCGGTGAAACGATGCCGGCGCAAGGGGCACCGGGCAAAAATCATGATAGCGTCTTGATGTGACAGTTATGAAAGCGGCGGCAGTACCGCGTTCTCATTGAAGGTTTAACAGTATTTTCCGCAAGACGCCGAAAGCCGCTTGAAGCGGCCCGGCATCATGCGCTTCCGCCATCAAGCCGCGAGAATGGTGATTCCATGGGCATTGGCCGCCGCCGTCATCCGGGCAAGGGTCTCAGGCGAGGGGGCTTTCAGCGGCTCGGTCGCGCCTTCCGCTTCGATGAACTCGGCCATATCTCGATCGACGACCGCGGAAAAGACCGCCGGGACGGATCCGTGGTTGGAATAGCCATGCACTACGAAGGGCGCGATGGTGACGATGTCGCCGGCGCCGGCCTCGATCTCTTCTGGGCCGCTATCGGTCAGACGCCAGATGGTCAGGCATCCCTCCAGGATGCGGAACACTTCGGGGCTCGCATGCGCATGTTTCGGCGTCCGGCTGCCCGGCGGCACGGTGACGTCGAAGATGTTGAGCCAGGTTCCGCGGATGCGAAGCCGCCGCTCGATCCGGTCGCCGAGGACGAAAAAGCGCTTCGCCCCATCATTAGTCGCTTCACCGGCATGCACGTTCACAAATGAGTTGGACATCATGTCTCTTTCTTTTTCTTGTGGCCTTTTTCTTCTGGCCTTTTCTTGCGGGCGCAGCCGTTAGACCTTTGCGCCGCCTTTGGCAACTGCCTTGGTGACGGGGAAGACAGCTTGAATGTCGGGGACGACGGTCGCGAAGCGGTCTGCGAGTTCGGCAAGTGCGGTGCGATGCACAATATCGGCATTGATGACGCCGCCGAGCGGATCGGGCAGGTCGCGCGTCGCCGCCGCCGAAGCGACGACGATGGCGCGTATGCCAAGATCGAGTGCCGCGCGCGCCGTGGCGCTGAGGCACATATGCGTCATGAAGCCAACGAGGATGATATCGGTACGACCGCCTGCTTCTGCAAGATCGGTCAGCGCCGCGGCAAGCGTCGTGCCGGCAAAGGCATTGGGAAGTGTCTTCGCGATTACCGTTTCGCCTGCGATGGGGGCAAGCGCTGGAATGATCTCTGCTGCATGCGAACCGGCGGCAAAAAGAGCGGCTCTGGCGGCCGAATGATGCACGATATGGAAGACCGGCATACCGCTGTCACGCGCTGCATCGAGCAGCCTACCGATTTCGCCGACTGCCTTCGCAACGCCGGAAAGCGGCAGTTTGCCGTCGAGATACTCGTTCTGCGCGTCGATGATCACGAGAACTGACTTAGCAAGGTCGATCGGCTTTGCCGTTGCGCCGGCATGCTGAAGAAGGGTGAGGGCGGTCATGGCTTTTCTCCTGAGGTCTAGGTCCGTGAACTAGGAGATATCGGCTATCGGCATGAGCGAATATCCGCTATATCATCACAATGGCTGATCAAAAACGCACAGGACTGGACTGGGAGGATCTGCGCTTCTTTGCTGCGCTGGCCAGGCACCGCAGCCTTTCTGCCACCGCTCGCGCGTTGAAGGTCAATCACGCAACGGTGGCGCGGCGGATCGCCGGTCTGGAGCAAAGCCTCGGCGTCTCCCTGTTCGAGCGCCGGGCCGACGGCTACGCGCTGAGCCGTCAGGGCAGCGCCATGCTCGGCGAAGCCGGCGCGATGGAGGCGGCGGCTGCCGCAATCCGCGACCGGCTGGACTCGGAGGACGCGCCGCGGGGCCGCGTGCGACTGACGACGATCCGCTCTCTCGCGGATCTCGTCTTGGCGCCGAATCTCGCCGAGATCCTGGACGGGCTGCCGCATATCGAACTGGAGATCGTCACCGACATAAGAGTGCTGAGCCTCGCCCAGCGCGAAGCCGATATCGCGCTGCGCCTCGGCCATCCCGGCGACAGCGAACTTTCCGGACGGCGCGTCGCGACCATCCGCTATGGTTTTTTTAGCTCGAGGGAGACGCGGTCCGCATTTGAAGACGGGGATTTTCCGCCGCTGATTTCCTATGATCTCGAGAGCGAGGGCGTCGCCGAAGCGCGCTGGCTCGATCGAAATTTTCCCGACCACCCCATCAGCCTGCGCTCCAGCAGCAATATGGTGCAGGCCCAGGCCGCCGCCGCCGGCCTGGGTCTCGCCATGCTGCCGCTTTATCTCGCCGGGAGCGTTTCCGGTCTCGAGCCCGTCGCCTTTGCCGCACCGATGCCGGAGCGGGAGCTCTGGATGCTGGCGCCGGCCGAACTCGCCCATGTCCCGCGCGTGCGGCTTATTCTGGATCGTCTGTCACGGCTCTTTGCCCGTCACAAGGACATGTTCTGATCGCCCGGCAGGTTCAGTCCGGCGGCGCGCGAATTGCTCTGCGCCAGTAATACCGCCGACACAGTAGAGGCGCATAGAACCCGGCGGCTGTTCCGGCCGTCCTTCACACCGCCCCGGCGTTCATCGATGGAGCCCACCCATGTCCTCTCTTCCCGTCGTCGGCGCCGCCATGACGCTCGATGAAGTCGAGCTTCACCGCGACTGGCTTTTCGAAAAGTCCCGCGATCTCGAATTGCAAAGCTTCGTCGATGCCGACGTCCTGAACGGCGACTGGGCGCCGCTCGCGACCCGCGCCCGCAGGCTTCTCGATGGCCACACCGGCCGCCTCGGCATTCACGGCCCGTTCTGGGGTTTTACCATCGCCTCGGAAGATCCCGATATCCGCGCCATCGTCACAAGGCGGCTGCTGCAAGGCCTCGATGTCTGCGCCGCCATCGGCGCGACGCAGATGGTCGTCCACAGCCCTTACACCTCGTGGTCCTACAACAACCTCGACAACAATGACGGCGCCCGCGAGGAGCTGGTTGAGCGCGTGCATCTGACGCTGCGCGATGCCGTCAGGCGCGCCGAGGATATTGGCTGCACCATGGTCATCGAGAACATTGAGGACAAGGATCCCGCTATCCGCGTGGCGCTCGCCGAAAGCTTCCATTCGCCTGCCGTCGCGGTCTCGATCGATACCGGCCACGCCCATTATGCCCATGGTTATACCGGCGCGCCGCCGGTGGATTATTACGTCAAGGCCGCCGGCAACCGGCTGCAGCATGTGCATCTCCAGGATGCCGACGGCTATGCCGATCGCCATTGGAGCCTCGGCGAGGGCTCGATCCACTGGCACGCCGTCTTTGCGGCCCTTGCCAAGCTCGACAGCAATCCACGCCTGATCATCGAGATCAAGGACAAGTCGAAGATTCCGGCGTCTGCGGCCTTTCTCGCCTCGATCGGTGTGGCGGAATAGGATTAGTCGCATCTCGACGCCTCTTGTGGCCAGGGAGGGTCGGAGGAGGGCCACACGGCACACCGGATATTTTCCGGAATTTTGGAGCAATTGCCGCCTACCGATAACGATACGGCGTTGGCAGCTTTGCGCCAGAAGCGGTCATCTTTCTAAGTATTGACGAAAGTCAGCTCTTGACCGCATTCCAGAAGTTTGAGCTTGAATACAAAACCTACAAAGCTGCCGTCAGGCGTGCTACCAGTTGGCCATCGCCAACTGGTCTCGGGGTCTAGCGTTGAAAACCTTATTTCGAGGGCTATCCTTTGTCGGATACGCCATTGGGGGCGTTTTCGCAATTTGGACGTTGGTGTGGATAGTTCTAGGCATCAGTTTCAAACCGAGCATTCCGTATTTCGAAGGATTCCTTAATCAGAAGTATAAGGGCTATAAAAGTACCGAAGGCCGAGTGATCCGGTGCGAATCCTGGACAGAGGATTCTTCTGAGTATGAGATTAGCTGTAGGTATTTTCGGCAAGCAAAAGCCGAGGAACCAACTTACCACGCATTTGACAAGTGGGGCGGCTACATCGGAAGTCGCGATGGCGGTTGATTGCAGCTTTAGGACGGATGGAAGACACATTCCATCTAGTGTCTGTCATTGGCGGCCTTCATCTTCAAAAGCTCCTAGTCTTCTCTTCATCCCATCTCAGCTACGCGCAGATCAATTCTGTAATAATGTCCGCAATGGGCCGAAAGCAGTCATTGGTGATATTCGGAGGAAGTTATTGCTTCCTCGTCCCAGGAGGGGAGAGGAAAACGCTCCCTATGAAAACCGCGTGATCACGCTGATCCCGGTCGCCTCCGCCTTGTCGAGCGCCATCAGCGCCGGCACGGCCTCTTCGAGGCTGACGCGGCGTCCGATCAGCTTCTGTGGAGCGATCTTGCCGGCGGCCAGCATCGACAGCATGGCGTCGTAGCGCCAGGCCTGCATGCCGTGGCTGCCATAGATTTCCAGCTCGTGGCCGATCACCTGGCCCATCGGGATTTGCGGCGTGGCATGTTCGCCGAGCATCAGCCCCACCTGCACATGCCGCCCGCGCCGGCGAAGATTCTTGATCGAGTTGAAGCAGGTGGCGGGATGGCCGAGCGCGTCGATCGAGACATGGGCGCCGCCCTTGGTGATCTCACGCACCGCTTCCGCCACGTCGGCGACGTCTGAGGCATTGACCGTCGCCACCGCCCCGCATTCGCGCGCGAAGGCGAGTTTCTCCTCGGATATGTCGATGCCGATTGCATTGGCGCCGAGGGCGGTGGCGATCATGATCGCCGACAGGCCGACGCCGCCGCAGCCGTGCACGGCGATCCATTCGCCCGGCCGGGTGCGCGCCTGGTCGGCGACGGCGCGAAACGAGGTGGCGAAGCGGCAGCCGAGGCTTGCAGCCGTTGCATCGTCGATCGTATCGGGCAGGTGCACCAGATTGGTGTCGGCATAATCGATCGCCACATATTCGGCGAACGATCCCCAATGGGTGAAGCCCGGCTGGAACTGGTTCGGGCAGACCTGCTGGTTGCCGGAATGGCACTCGGCACAATGGCCGCAGCCGGAAACGAAGGGCACGGTCACCCGGTCGCCCACCTTGAAGCGCACCACGCCGCGGCCGGTGGCGACGACCCGCCCGGCAAGCTCGTGGCCCGGCACATGCGGCAGGCGGATATCGGGGTCGTGGCCCATCCAGCCGTGCCAGTCGCTGCGGCAAAGGCCGCTGGCGCCGACGGAGATGACGACACCGTCCTCGGAAGGCGTCGGATCGGGCAGGGTGCGGATCTCCGGCGCCTGCTCGAAGGCTTCGTAAAACATGGCTTTCACAGACGTTCTCCCTTATTCGCGTTTGCGTCCATGATCGCACGCGGCGGGCCGCCATTCCAACATGTCATTCCATCATTTTTGCTGATGCACCCATCGCCGGGACCCCCGCTGTCGCGCACGAATATTGCGGCGCCGCGCCATCCCCCGGCATTTTCTTGCTTCCGCATTTTCCGCCCGGATTTGTCCTTGACCCCACCTGCCGCAGGGGTTTTTGCTCTCCAACTTCAGAGGGAGGGCAGCATGGCCGTCGATACATCACCGCGTTCAACCACCTGGACTTATGTCGATGGGGAATGGCTCCCCGGCAATCCGCCGCTGATCGGCCCGACCTCGCATGCCATGTGGCTCGGCTCTACGGTTTTCGACGGCGCCCGCTGGTTCGACGGCATCGCACCGGATCTCGACTTGCATTGCCAGCGCGTCAACCGCTCCGCCCTCGCCATGGGCCTTAAGCCGGTGAAATCGGCCGAGGAAATCGCCGCACTCGCCTGGGAGGGCGTTGCCAAATTCGACGGCGCCACGCCGATCTACATCAAGCCGATGTACTGGGGCGAACATGGTTCGCCCGGCAGCGTCGTCTCGGTCGATGCCGAATCGACCCGCTTCGCGCTCTGCCTGTTCGAGGCGCCGATGGGCGGCCATGGCGGCACCAGCCTGACCGTCTCGCCCTACCGGCGCCCGTCGCCGGAAACGGCGATGACCGAGGCAAAGACCGGCTCGCTCTATCCGAACAGCGGCCGCATGATCGCCGAAGCCCGAAGCCGCGGCTTCGACAATGCGCTGGTGCGCGACCTCAACGGCAATATCGTCGAGACCGCCTCGTCCAACGTTTTCCTGGTGCGCGACGGCGTGGTGATGACGCCGGCCGCCAACCGCACCTTCCTTGCCGGCATCACCCGCGCCAGGGTCATGGACCTCTTGCGCAAAGCCGGTTTCGACGTCGTCGAAGCAACCCTCTCCGTCGAGGATTTCCTTGAAGCCGACGAGGTCTTCACCACCGGCAACTACTCCAAAGTCGTCGGCGTCATCCGCCTCGACAACCGCGACTTCCAGGAAGGCCCGCTCACCCGCAAGGCGCTGGATCTCTACATGGACTGGGCCCACGGCAGGAGCGAGAGCGAGGAGTGAGACATGGTCCCGCGGAGCGGGAGCAATCGATCCAGTGAATCGATTGCAATGACGAACGCCCGGAGCGCAAGCGCAGGGCCGGGGCGCTTAGCAGAGTTGGTCCGCCCTCATCCGCCTGCCGGCACCTTCTCCCCGCTTGCGGGGCGAAGGGACATGCGGCAACGTTCGATTTTCTTGGCCGCGAAGGGAGGAGGGTATGCCGCGACCTCTCCGCTCCCGCGCGCCTCTCGCGTGGCACGTCCCCTCGCCCCGTTTACGGGGAGAGGGCTAGGGTGAGGGGCACTTTCCGGGTGACGGGCAACCTCCCGCCCGCTCACATCTTCCGCGCTGAAACGAGCAAGAAGGGAGGTCGGCGGCGCTGATCGGCCAGGCGTGGCCACTTGCTGATCGCATCGTCATCAGGCACCGGTTCCAGCACCTTCTCGATGACGAAGCCGCACTCGATCAGGACGTTCAGATAGGTGCTGATCGTCCGGTGTTGACGAGGTACCTCCAGTCCAAGCCACCGGATTAAGCGGCTTCCTTCTTCGGAATAGTGGTCCACCGGCCAATGGGCGCGTTCCCCGTCGGCATCGGTCTGCCACTCGCGGCGGGCGCAGGTCACGATCGGATGCTCGACCGAGAAGACAAACCGGGCGTCAGGTTTCAATGCCCGCCAGACATTTTTGACGAGCTTGTCGTAAGGCTCGACATAATGGAGAGCCAGGCTGCTCACCACCAGATCGTAACTATTCTCCGGCAGTTCCAGCGTCTCGAGAGGCTGCACCAGAAAACGGGCCCTGGGATGAACGGATGAGCGTGTTGCCTCAGCGATCATGCGCTCGGAGGCATCAATGCCGAGGACGTCCCGTGCGCCTTTCGCGCAGAGATCGCGGACCATGTCTCCGGCGCCGCAGCCGAGATCGGCGATAACGAGGTTTTCAGGGTTCGGAATGAGAGACCAGATCGCCGGTCTCTCGAGAACCTCATTCAGACGGCCCGGCGCCGAACGCATGTCCTGATAAGCCGAGAAAAGGTTATCGTCATCGTAAAGAGGCAGGTCGTCGGACATGTCTTGGCCCCGGATTTGAACAGCGCCTATCTCCGCGATGTGAAACAAAGATGACAGCTTTCATCCGGTGTTTCGATCTCGTGCTGGCAAACAGCCGTCGCTCAGCTTGGGGCGCCCACGACGGGCTTTGCCTCGGCAGCGGCCTGATCCTGGATCTTTCCATGATCTGCGGCCACCCCCCTCTGCCCTGCCGGGCATCTCCCCCACAAGGAGGGAGATTGGCTGGGCGCGATGGCTTGCTCAAACAACTGGCCGTCAAACGGATCGTAAAATAAGGGCGAGGCATGGCTTCTTGCTGATCTCCCCCCTTGTGGGGGAGATGCCCGGCAGGGCAGAGGGGGTGCTCGCCACCTGAGCCTGAGCTTCCCTCCCAAGGAATGCAAGAGCGGGCCCCCATCACGTCATCCACTTCCGATGCTCCGCAAATCTCTCCGCCAACAGATCGATGAACAGCCGCACCTTTGTCGGCAGATGGCTGCGGTTGGGATAGACGGCGTTGATGTTGAATTCGACCGGCCTGTAGGCCGGCATCATCTTCACCAGCCGGCCTTCGGCGATGTCGTCGAACACCACGAAACTCGGCGCCAGGAAGATGCCTTGCCCATCGATCGTCAGGAAACGCAGCATCTCGGCGCTGTTGGAGACGACGTTGCCGTCGATCTTGACGCTCTCCTGCCGGCCTTCGCCATCCTCGAAACGCCATTCCTCGCCATAGGGATAATAGGCATATTGTAGGCAATTGTGATCGGCGACCTCGGCCGGCCTTTGCGGCATCGGATGGCTCTCGAAATAGGCCGGCGAGCAGACGAGCATATGGCGCCAGGGCGTCAGCTTGCGCGCGACCAGTGATGAATCTGGCGGCGGCACGGTGCGCATCACCAGGTCGTAGCCGTCCTCGATCATGTCGACCATCCGCTCGCCGACGCTGAAATCGAGCGAGATCGAAGGGTAAAGCGCCATATATTCGCTGACGACCGGCAGCAGGAAACGCACGATGGCGCTGCTTGTATAGACCTTCAGCGTGCCGCGCGGCGTGGTGCTGAGCGCGCCTGCCGTCCGGTCCGCCTCATCGAGTTCGGCAAGGATCTGCGACGAGCGTTCATAGTAATATTTGCCGGTTTCCGTCAGGCTGACCTTGCGTGTCGTGCGGTTGAGAAGCCGCACGCCGAGCCGATCCTCCAGCGATTGCACATGATTGCCCACCATGGTCACCGACATGTTGAGCCGTCGCGCGGCGGCGGAAAAACCGCCGCATTCCACCACCTTGCCAAAGACGGCGAGGCTTGTCAGTCGATCCATGTTGCCCTCGGATTATCCGCTGAGAGTTGATGATCCTTCCCGATTTAAGCAGATTATCAGATTGAGTGGCAGGGTGCATTTTCCCTCTCGTCGATTACGGCCTCTCAGAAAACGGGGCAAAGACGAAGGAGAAGGACAATGGTCGAGTTACCCCGCACGGACGTTTTCGAAAATGCCAAACAGGCCGAGCGGATATTGGCCGAGGAGGCCGCCAGGGCCCCGGCTGCCGAGGCGCCTTCCATGCCGGTTGCCGAAGCACCGGTCGCGGACGCTCCCAAGAAGACCGGCCGCCGGATGTTCAAGCGCGCCGTCATTGCCGCAGCACTGCTTGCCGGCGTCGCCTTCTCAGGCGATTTCGGCTACCGCTACTGGACGGTCGGCCGCTTCATCGAATCCACCGACGATGCCTATGTGAAGGCCGATTACACCACGGTCGCCCCGAAGGTCGCCGGCTACATCAGCCAGGTGCTGGTCAACGACAATGACGCGGTCAAAACAGGCCAGGTCTTGGCCCGCATCGACGACCGTGACTTCCAGGCCGCCCTGTCGCAGGCGAAGGCCGATGTAAAAGCCGCCGAAGCCGCGATCACCAATATCGACGCCCAGATCGCGCTGCAGCAGTCGATGATCGAACAGGCGAGGGCGACGACCGATGCTTCGCAGGCCTCGCTGGATTTTGCCGTCGCCGACGCCGCCCGCTCGGCCCGCCTGATCACCAACGGCGCCGGCACGCAGTCCCGCGCCGAACAGACCCAGTCGGCCCGCGACCAGGCCGCCGCCGCCGTCGAGCGCGACCGGGCGGCTCTCGTCGCGGCTCAAAACAAGGTGCCGGTCCTTCAGAGCCAGCGCGAACAGACGATTGCCCAGCGCGACCGCGCGGCAGCGGCCGCCCACCAGGCCGAACTCAATCTTTCCTATAAAGATATCGTCGCTGCCGTCGACGGCACGGTCGGCGCCCGCTCGATCCGTGTCGGCCAGTATGTCACTTCGGGCACGCAGCTGATGGCCGTCGTGCCGCTGCATGCGGTCTATGTCGTCGCCAATTTCAAGGAAACCCAGCTGACCCACGTCCGCCCCGGCCAGCCGGTCGAAATCAAGGTCGACAGCTTTCCCGACAAGGCGATCAGAGGCCATGTCGACAGCCTGTCGCCGGCCAGCGGCCTCGAATTTTCGCTGCTGCCGCCTGACAATGCCACCGGCAACTTCACCAAGATCGTCCAGCGCATCCCGGTCAAGATCGTCATCGACGACGAGGCTCTGATCGGCCTGTTGCGTTCCGGCATGTCGGTCGAACCCGAAATCGATACCAAAGCAGCCCAGACCGAGGCGGCAACAGGGGAGGGATTATCCAGCCACGCCGGATAATTCTTCCGCCTTTATCCGAATTATCGCCCGAACCCCGTCATGAGAAGGTTTTCCGTGAGAACCGGAAAGAGATCAGCCATGGCCACTCTTCAGATCGCTGCAAACAGCAATTCACCGGCGCGCCCCGCCGTCGCGGCGTCCGCCCAACCCGCCGCCATTAGCCCGGTCCGCATGTGGATGGCCGTCGTCGGCTCCACGCTCGGTGCCTTCATGGCGGTCCTCAATATCCAGATCGTCAACGCCTCGCTTGCCGATATCCAGGGCGCCATCGGCGCCGGCAGCGATGACGGCGGCTGGATCTCGACCTCCTACCTTATCGCCGAGATCGTCGTCATTCCGCTCAGCGCTTGGCTGGCGCGGGTCTTCTCGCTGCGCAACTATCTGCTGGTCAATGCCGTCCTCTTTCTGATCTTTTCGGTCGCCTGCGCCTTCGCAGCCAATCTGCAGCAGATGATCATCCTGCGCGCCATTCAGGGCTTTTCCGGCGGCGTGCTGATCCCGATGGCCTTCACCATCATCATCACGCTGCTGCCCAAGCCCAAGCAACCGATCGGCCTTGCCCTCTTTGCCCTGTCTGCCACCTTCGCACCGGCGATCGGCCCGACGATCGGCGGTTACCTCACCGAGAACTGGGGCTGGGAATATATCTTCTACGTCAACCTGGTGCCGGGCGCGCTGATGATCGGCATGCTCTTTGCCTCGCTCGACCGGGCGCCGATGAATCTGAAACTGCTCGCCAAGGGCGACTGGCCTGGTATCGTCACCATGGCGATCGGCCTGGCAGCCCTGCAGACCGTGCTGGAAGAGGGCAATAAGGAAGACTGGTTCGGCTCCGACTTCATCACCCAACTGTCTGTTATCGCCGCCGTCTCGCTGACGCTGTTCATCGTCATCGAGCTGAAGACCGCCCAGCCGCTGTTGAACCTGCGCCTGCTGGTGCGGCGCAACTTCGGCTTCGGCATTGTCGCGAACTTCCTGCTCGGCATTGCGCTTTACGGTTCGGTCTTCGTGCTGCCGATCTATCTCACCCGCATCCAGGGCTATAATTCCGAGCAGATCGGCATGGTTCTGGCCTGGACCGGCATTCCGCAGCTGCTGCTGATCCCGCTGGTGCCGCGCCTGATGAAGCGTTTCGACGTCCGCCTGCTGATCGTCGTCGGCTTTGCGCTGTTTGCCGCCTCGAATTTCATGAATGTGCATATGACCGGCGATTATGCGAGCGACCAGCTGTTCTGGCCGAACATCGTGCGCGCCATCGGTCAGGCGCTGGTCTTCACCCCGCTCTCGGCGATCGCCACATCAGGCGTCGAGCAGGAGAATGCCGGCTCGGCCTCCGCGCTCTTCAACATGATGCGCAATCTCGGCGGCGCGGTCGGCATCGCTTCGCTGCAGACCTTCCTGTCGAAGCGCGAACAGTTCCACTCGAACATCCTGACCCATTCGGTCTCGGTTTTCGAGGAAGCCACCCGTGACCGTGTTGCGAGGCTCACCGCCTACTTCATGAGCCACGGTGTCAGCGATCAGGCGCTCGCCAGCCACAAGGCCGTCGTTGCCATCGCGCTCAAAATACGCAAGCAGGCCAATATCATGGCCTTCAGCGACACCTTCTTCCTGCTCGGCGTCGCCCTCGTCGTCGCCCTACTCGCAACCCTGCTTCTGAGAAAACCCGGTCAGCTCTCCGGCGGCGGCGCTCATTAGAGCGTCGTCGGCCCCACGAAGGAGGAGAAAGCCATGACATCAGCCATCGCTCAGCCAAAGGCCGCCGGCAACGCCGTCAGCACCGGTGCGCTGCTCTCCGTCATCGAGTGGCTCTCCGGCGACGAATGCCACGCGCTCGACGAAGCGGGCCTCGTCTCCGGCCTCGGCCGCAGGCTCCAGGCGCTCGGGCTCCCGATCGACCGCTTGACCCTGCATCTGATGACGCTGCATCCCGAACTCATCGGCCGCACCATCGCCTGGGCGCCGGGCGAGCCGGTCGAGATCCACGACCGCGAACACGGCGCCCGGGTCGCCATATCGAATACGCCGCTGCGCAAGGTGATGGAAACCCGCGAGCCGCTGGTCGTCGGTGTCGGTGAGAGCGTGCATGGCCGCTGGCAGCATATCGATGTCTTTGCCGACCGCGGCCTGATGCAGCTGGTCATCACGCCGCTCTGCAATGTCGACGGCCCGGTCAGCGCCGCCGTCTTCGGCACCAGGCGGCCGGGCGGCTTCACCGCCGCTGAGCAGCAACTGATCGAACGCATCCTGCCGGCGCTGCGCAACACCAGCGAACTGCGCATTCTGCGCCAGGTCGAACTCAGCCTGCTCGATACCTATATCGGCCCGCTGACGGCAAGCCGGATCCTGGCCGGCCGCATCCGCCGCGACGAAATCGAATCGATGGAGGCGGCGCTGCTGCTTTGCGACTTGCGCGGCTTTACCGAACTGTCGAACCGGCTGCCCGGCAGCACCGTGCTCGGACTGCTCAATGCCTATTTCGACAGGATCGTGCCGGCGATCACCCGCGAGGGCGGCGAACTGCTGAAATTCATGGGCGACGCCGTGCTCGCCTTCTTTCCCGGTTATGACGCCGCCCATTCCTGCGGCGCAGCTCTCACCTCGGCCCGCGCCATCCTCGATGAGATCGATCATTTCCAGTATCAAGGCATCGGCGTGAAGGCCGGCATCGCCCTGCACTATGGCGAGGTCAGCTACGGCAATATCGGCTCCGGCCGCCGCCTCGACTTCACCCTGATCGGCCGCGACGTCAACCTGGTCAGCCGCATCCAGACCGCCTGCAGCGAGTTGGGCGAGCCCTTGCTGATGTCGGATCCGTTCCGCAAAGAGGCCGGGGCAGGGGATGCCGTCACCGCCGGGGCTCACCGGCTGAAGGGGTTTGCGGAGACGGTGGAGCTGTTTACCATCGAGGGGTAGGCGCGGGTGGCACCCCCCTCTGCCCTGCCGGGCATCTCCCCCACAGGTGGGGAGATTGGCTGGGAGCGATGGTTTCCTCAAACAACAGGTCGTCACATGAATCGCTAATTTAGGGCGGGGTATAGCTTTTTGCTGATCTCCCCCCTTGTGGAGGAGTTGCCCGGCAGGGCAGAGGGGGGTGCCACACACTTTACCCTTCCCCTATCTTTCCGCCATAGTGCGCGCAAATCCACCACACTGAGGAAACCACCCATGACCGTGCTGTCCGACGAACAAGGCGAGATCATCCGGGAACTCGGCGTCGCCGCCGATATCGATCCTGAGCATGAGATCGAGCGGCGAACCGCCTTTCTCAAGGATTATCTCGTGGCGTCGGGCATGCGCGGCTATGTGCTCGGCATCAGCGGCGGCGTCGATTCGCTGACGGCGGCGCTGATTGCCCAGAAGGCGGTGCGCGAGCTGCGCGACAGCGGCCATGCGGCTGAGTTCATGGCCGTGCGTCTTCCCTATGGCGTCCAGGCCGATGAGGCCGATGCGGAGAGGGCGCTGGCAACGGTCGGCGCCGATCGCTCGATGGTGGTCAATATCAAGGCGGCGGCGGATGCGATGCTGGCCGCCGCCCAAAACGGCGGCCTCGCCTTTGCCGATGCCGGGAGGCAGGATTTCATCCTCGGCAACATCAAGGCCCGCCAGCGCATGATCGCCCAGTTTGCGCTTGCCGGCGCGCTCAGCAGCCTGGTCATCGGCACCGACCATGCGGCGGAAGCGGTCATGGGCTTCTTCACCAAGTTCGGCGATGGCGCCGCCGATATCCTGCCGCTCGCCGGCCTCAACAAGCGCCGCGTCCGCCTGCTGGCAAAGCGGCTCGGCGCCCCTGATGAGCTGGTCTTCAAGGTGCCGACAGCCGATCTCGAGGACCAGCGGCCGCTGCGTCCCGACGAGGAGGCCTATGGCGTCAGCTATGACGAGATCGACGATTTTCTCGAAGGCAAGCCGGTCGGCGAGCTCGCTCGCCGCCGGATCCTTGCCGCCTATCGCGCCACTGCCCATAAGCGCGCTTTGCCTGTGGCCGTCAACACGCTCTGAGGCGGTCGGCTTTACGGCCGCACCGGCTCGCCCGTCCGTCCGGCCGAGGCGAGATAGGCATGCGGTGCGAAATAGACGCCGTCGGCATCGAAGGCTTCGAGGTCTTCGGCCTGCAGCGCTTCGCGCACCTTCGGGCGTGCCGCCACGCGGGCCATGAAGCCGTGCAGGGCCGGCCATTGCTGGAGATCGATGCCGGTCCAGGGCGACCAGTTCAGGCAGACGAAGAGATAGGCGTCGGCCACGGTGAAGGCATCGCCGGTGAGATAGGGTCCGGCAAGCCGGCCATTCAGCCAGCCGAGCCGCTTCGAGATCAGCGCGCGGATCTCTTCATGCACGCTCGCATAGAGCGGATTGAACAGCAGCACCATCGGCTTGTGCAGCTCGGCGGTGATGAAATTGAGATAGGATTGCACTTCGTTGCGGCCGATATTGCCGACCTCGGGCAGCATGACTCTCCCTTGCGGGATGCTGTCGGCGAGGAACTGCACGATCGCCGGCCCCTCGGTCAGCACCTTGCCGTCGTCGAGCATCAGCGCCGGCACATAGCCGTTGCCGTTGATCGTCAGGTAATCCTTGCCGTCGCTCGTTCTGTGGGTCTGCCGGTCGACCTGGACGAGCTCGATGTCGAGCCCCAGTTCCCGGCAGATGATGTGCGGCGAAAGCGAGCATGCCGCGGCGTGCATATAGAGTTTCATTGCGGTTTCCTCTCTCCATGTCCTGTCTCGGCCGGCGCTTATCAGCGGCCCGCCGATAGTGTTTGAATATTTGTACTGTTTCGCATAAAATAGCTTTCGTCAAGAATTTAATGCGAAACGGTACAGAATATGAAGGACGAGAAGAAACGCGGCCGGCCGAGGGCCTTCGACGCCAAGGCGGCGCTTGAGAAGGCGCGGGATGTGTTCTGGGACAAGGGATTCGCCGCCGCCTCGCTCGATAATCTGAGTGCGGCGACCAACCTCAACCGGCCGAGCCTTTACGGCGCATTCGGCGACAAGGAGGCTCTCTATCTCGATGCACTGGAAGGCTATCGGCAGGACGGCATGGACGTGTTGACGGAGGCGCTCGACCCGTCGCTGCCGCTGCGCGACAACATCGCCCGCGTCTATGCCGGGGCGCTGGCGATCTATCTGCAGGGTGAGACCGCCGCCCGCGGCTGTTTCCTGATCGGCACGGCGACAGTCGAGGCGGTCGAGCATGAGCGGGTCCGCGAGGTGCTCGGCCGCAGCCTCAACGATTTCGACGGCGAAATCGAAAAGCGCATGCGCCTTGCCGTCGAACGCGGTGAGCTTGCCGAGGGCGCCGATCCGCGGATGCTGGCGAGACTCGCTTCCGCCGTCATGCATTCGCTTGCCGTGCGCGCCCGCGCCGGCGACAGCCGCGAAACGCTGGAGGCGATCGCCCGTTCAGGCGTCGAGCTGATCTGTGGACGGTCCTAAGGCCAGCTCAGATGTCTTCTGATCCCGCGGACGCACCATCCAGGCATAGGCGGCACCCGCGACAAGCAGCAGCGAGGTGCCGAGGAAAACCGAGCGCATGCCGATATGCCCGCCGACGAAGCCGCCGAGGATCGGACCGGCGACCTGGCCGACATATTGCGAGGAGATGGAAAGCCCGAGAATGCTGCCGGCCGCACTGTCCGGCACGCTGTGGCGGATGACCGCGGCGATGCAGGGCAGCAGCCCGCCGAGGGCCGCGCCCATCAGGAAACGCAGGATGATCAACTGCCAGGAACTGGTGACAAAGGCCTGCGGGATCAGCAGCAACCCGGCAACGGCGAGCGCGCCCGAGATGACAGGCCAGTGGCCGATCCTGTCGGCGAGCTTGCCGAGCCGGGAGGCCGAAAGAATGCTGCCGAGGGCGGCGGCCGACATGACGAGACCCGATATCATCGTCACCTTATCGGCCGCCGTCACGAGCTGCGCGACATAGACGGTGATGATCGGCTCGATCGACATATTGGCGAACATCAACAGCATGCCGGTGGCCAGCATGGCGATGACAGGGCGCTTGTCGGCGATGGATTTCCAGCCGCCGCTCGCCTTGGCCACCTGTTTGCGAGCGGGCGACTTTTCCTCCTTGATCAGCAGGGCGGTGGCGAGAAAGGCGAGGAAGATCACCGCCCCGGCGGCGAGAAAGGTGCCGCGGATGCCGATAACCTCAGGCAGTACGCCGCCGACGAGCGGCCCGACGAGATTGCCGGCCATGATGCCGGAAGAGAGCACGCCGAGGGCCCAGGCCGAACGGTCCTTCGGCGTCTGCGTCGCCACCAGCACCATAGAGCCGGAGGCATAACCGCCGGCAAGCCCGACGAAGAGGCGCAGCGCCACCAACTGCCAGACATTGCCGGCCATGCCCATCAGCGAGATTGCCAGCGTCATGCCGAGGCTGGCGCGCACCAGCATCAGCTTGCGGCCATAGATATCGCCGAGCCGCCCCCAGATCGGCGCGACCAGGGCCGCGGCCAGGAAGGTGGCGCCATAGGCAATACCAGACCATTGCACGATCGCGGCATGGTCGCTGACGCCGAGTTCCTCGACATAAAGCGGCAGGAAGGGAAGCAGGAGCGTCATCGCCACGATCGTCGTGAAGGAGCCGATCAGCGAGATGGCGAGGTTGCGCTTCCAGTAGATCGAGCCTGCGCTAACGCTCGCAGCGTCCAATTGCGTATCGGTCATTCCTTGCCTCGGCCTCGATCACGAAGGCGCAATTGCGCCGAAACTGGATCATCTCAGGGAAACGTGCTAGACATACTGATTGCGTAATGCAATCGGTTAATCGGAGGATATTGCCATGAACGATATGCGCACGCGGCAGCAGACCGTCCGCGATCTCTACGCCGCCTATCTCGACGACCGCAAGGATAAAGTCGTCGCCATGCTGACCGAGGATTTCACCTTCTCCAGTCCGCGCGACGACCATATCGACCGGGCGACTTATTTCGAGCGCTGCTGGCCGAAGGAGCCGTTCTTCCGCGCCATCCACATCGAATTCCTGGCGATTGACGGCGACGAGGCGGCTATGCGCTACCGCGCCGAAAAACTGGACGGCGAAAGCTTCGCCAACATGGAGAGCCTGCGCTTCCGCGGCGACAGGATCGCCTCCGTCGAAGTCTATTTCGGCCGGACGCTGTAACGCGGCGGTCGGCTCGCCGATTTTACAGGAGCCGCATTGCCGACGTGGCGATGATGACCATCGACACCGCCACCATCAGCGCCCGCACCGGCAGCCGTTTGACGAGGATGGCGCCGAACGGGGCGGCGATGACGCCGCCGATGATCAGGCCGATCGCCGAGTTGAGCTCCGACCAGCCGAGCGTCAGGATGAAGGTCAGCGAAATCGTCAGCGTCACCGCGAATTCGGTGAAGTTGGTCGAGCCGATCACCCGCTTCAGGTCGTGGCCGCGGCCGACGAGCGTGCTGGTGACGACGGGTCCCCATCCGCCGCCGCCGATCGCATCGAGCAGGCCGCCGCAAAAGCCGACGGGCGGCACGGCCCAGTCGCGCACCTCACGCCTGGCCGGCGGCCGAAAGGCCTTGTAGAGGATCAACAGGCCGATGGCGATCAGATAGGCCGACACGAAGGGCGCGATCACCTTGCCGTCGATATTGGCCAGCAGATAGGCGCCGATCGCCCCACCGATCATGCCGGCCGGTGCGAGCCGCGCCACCAGCCGCCAATCGACATTGCGATGATAGGCATGCGAAATGCCTGAGGCGGCGGTCGTGAACATTTCCGCCACATGCGTCATGGCGCTGGCATTGGCCGCCGGCACGCCGAAGGCCAACAGGCTCGTCGTCGACAACACGCCGAAGGCCATGCCGAGTGCGCCATCGACGATTTGCGCACAGAAGCCCACGACGATGAAGATGAAGAAATCCGATGTCATGCGGTCCCCTCGGACGAACGGTAGCATCAGAATAGTCAATGCGGGAAAAAATCTTGTGTCAGGCGGTGAGCCCGCGCTGCTTCAGCCGGACGATCTTGAAAAAGCCGTTCGGAAAGACCGGCAGGATCTCGGCAGCGGCAAAATCGCCACGACGTTCGGCCCAGGTGAGGATGCGGTGGATACGGAAGGCGGAGGACCAGCCGATGTGACGCACCAGCGGCGCCACCGCCGTCTCGATCGCGCCCTGCAGGCCGACGCCGTCGCCAAGCTTGCTGGCAAGGATGATCTCGCCACCTGGCCTCAGCACCCGGGCGCATTCGTCGAGGGCACGCTCGGGTTCTGGGATGAGCGTGATGACGAAGGGCAGGCAGACCGCATCGAAAGACTTCTCGGCAAAGCTCAGCGCATGCGCGTCCATCACTTCAAGCGCACCGATATGCTGCAGCTTCTCGCGGCGCACCTTCTCGCGGGCCCGCGCGATCATGTGTTCGGAAATGTCGATGCCGGTCACCCGGCAGTGTCGCGGGTAATGCCCGAGCGTCAGGCCGGTGCCGACGCCGATTTCCAGTATATCAGGCCCGGCCGCGGCGGCGAGTGCGGCAAGTTTGCGGTGGCCATCGCGCAGGATGCCGCGATAGACGCGGTCATAGACCGGTGCCCAGCGCTGGTAAATTTTTTGCTGATCTTCCGCCCTGCTGCGAAGCTCTGACATGCCGGCACCTCCCCAGAGCAATGCCGGGAAAAGTAAAAATGGTTTTCCAGGAATTGCATAAAACAACAGATTTGAGCGGTTCTGCGCCCTCATAAAAACGGAACCGCTTTAAGGCCCAGCCTTTCAACTCCTGAGGGTAGGCTCCGGTTCCCCGCGAAATGTGACGCAGGGCACATATTCTCACTCGCGAGCTCTTGGGGGTAATCTTGCGGCAGCCTATTTTGCCGGCATGAGCCCGAGCTTTTTGGCGTCCAGCTCGCTGCCGATCTCGACGGATTTCTTCTGCTTGTCGTAGACGCAGATCTGGGCGACCAGCCCCTTGGCGCCCTTCGGCCTGCCTGTCACCAGGGCGAGCGCGTAATGGGCGGAGCCGAAGGGATCGACGGTGGCGGCAGGTGCCTCGATCGCCACCGCCGCCTTCATGCACTTGGCCTCGACATCTGCTGCCAGCTCCTTCCAGGCCTCATCCGAGGAGGCGGACGCTGCAGCTGAAAGGGAGGGAAGCGCGGCGATGGCCAGAAGCGGGATTATATTCCTGTTCATATTGGGTCTCCGTTGAGCTCTATCACAGGCGAAGTGGTTTTCGCGGGCCGTATCCAAGGGATTTGTCCAGGCGATTTCTACGCGCAACTGCAGCCCGGCAACTGAGGCAAATTTTCCTCCGGCCGGTCGTTTTTTGATATTTCGCCGGTTGCCTCGCCCCCTTTCCCCTCCTATGTTCCGCCTCACCTGCCGAGACGCAATCTATTGCCAAGAGGAGATCTGACATGGCTTTCGAATTGCCTGAACTTCCCTATGATTACGAAGCGCTTGCTCCCTTCATGTCGAAGGAAACGCTGGAGTTTCACCACGACAAGCACCATAAGGCCTATGTCGACAACGGCAACAAGCTTGCCGCTGAAGCCGGTCTTTCGGATCTCTCGCTCGAAGACGTCGTGAAGAAGTCGTTCGGCACCAATGCCGGCCTGTTCAACAACGCCGCCCAGCACTACAACCACATCCATTTCTGGAAGTGGATGAAGAAGGGCGGCGGCGGCAACAAGCTGCCAGGCAAGCTCGAAGCGGCCTTCGCTTCCGATCTCGGCGGCTACGACAAGTTCAAGGCCGATTTCGCCAATGCCGGCGCCACCCAGTTCGGCTCCGGCTGGGCCTGGGTTTCCGTCAAGAACGGCAAGCTCGAAATCTCCAAGACCCCGAACGGCGAAAACCCGCTCGTTCATGGCGCCACCCCGATCCTCGGCGTCGACGTCTGGGAACATTCCTATTACATCGACTATCGCAACGCCCGCCCGAAATATCTCGAAGCCTTCGTCGATAGCCTGATCAACTGGGATTATGTCCTGGAGCGCTACGAAGAAGCCACGAAGTAAGCGAGCGCCAGGCTCGCCGCCATCGGCGGCGATGTCAGTCCGTTGCTTTGAACTCAGCACCCGGCGCTTCCGAACGCCGGGTGTTTTGTTTGACGGGAAGCCGTCACATTGCTGTCACCGGCCACTCCTAATCACGCACCATGTCCTCTTCCGCTCGTCCCCGGTTCCGCTTCGGCATCATCGCCGATCCGCAATATGCGGCAATCCCGCCGCATGCGGCGATGGACCGCTATTATGCCAACAGCCTCGCTAAGGTCGCCGAGGCGATCGAAGTCTTCAACCGCGAGGAGTTGAGCTTCGTCATGACGCTCGGCGATGTCATCGACCGCAGCTTTTCCAGCTTCGACGATATCCTGCCGGTCTACGAAAAGCTGAGGCACGAGACGCTCTTCCTGCTCGGCAATCACGATTTCTCGGTCTCCTCGGGTCACCTCTCCGAAATCGCCGCCCGTCTCGGCATGCCGTCGCCCTATTACAGCTTTTCCCGTCATGGCTGGCGTTTCATCGTGCTCGACGGCAACGAGGTCAGCACCTTCGCGCCGCCCGAAGGCCATCCTCATCGCGCCCTTGCCGCTGAGATGCTGGCGGCGTTGCAGGCCAAAGGTGCGGCGAATGCCCATCGCTGGAACGCCGCACTGAGCGACGAACAGTTCGCCTGGCTCGGCGATGAAATCGCAAACGCTGCCGTGACCGGCGAAAAGGTCATCGTTTTGAACCACTATCCGGTGCATCCGCCCGGCGCGCACGGCATGTGGGACAGCGAGCGCATCGTCGCCATGCTCGCCGCGCACGACCATGTCGTCGCCTACTTCAACGGTCACGACCACGTCGGCAATTACGGCAAGGCCGGCGCCTGCCACTTCGTCAATTTCAAGGGCGTGGTCGACACCGAGAAAGAAAACGCCTTCGCCATCGTCGAGGTATATGCCGACCGCCTCGAAATCCGCGGCTTTGGCCGAGAGGAGAGCCGTACGCTGGCTTATTAGGTGGGGCAGACGGCTTGCACGGCGGTTTCGTCATGCTGGGTCTTGTGCCCATTGCCGTCCGTCCGTGCCGATAGCTGCCCCTCACCCTAACCCTCTCCCCGTAGAAACGGGGCGAGGGGACGTGCCCTGCGAGAGGTTGGTGGGGAACCGAGAGGTTGCGGCATATCCCCTTCGCCCCGCAAGCGGGGAGAAGGTGCCGGCAGGCGGATGAGGGGCAGCACCCGCGAGGTAAATCCGAGCGCGTCGATATCGCCCAAGCGCTTCACAACTACCCAGACACAACATTCTCCGTCCACCCGCTCGTCCACAATTCCCGCAACCGATCGCCATCGCCCTTGAAGAAATCGTCGCTTGCCGCGCAACGCTCCACCCGGTCGCTGCGGAAATTGCGGATCGCCTGGCGCAACTCGCACCAGGCGACGATATTGGCGGTCTGCGAATAATAGATCAGTGCGATCGGCCGGATCGTCCGTTCGCTCGCCCGGCCGAGCTCGTCGCGGTAGCCGAGCATCAGCTTGCACTCGTCGCGGATCGCCCGGCGCACGATCGCAAGGTCGAAGCCGGCCGGCTGCGCGATCGAGCCCCAGGCATACAGCGCCTTGTTGTCCATTGCCTGGCGCAATGGCGCCGGCACCGCGCCTGCGATTTTCTGGTTGACCCGGCGGGCGGCCTGCTTGAGTTCCTCGTCCGCCGTGCGTTCGAGCAGCGCCAGCGACAGCACGATCGCCTCCATCTCCTCGATCGAGAACATCAGCGGCGGCAGGTCGAAGCCCGGCCGCATGATGTAGCCGATGCCGCGCCCGCCTTCGATCGGCACCCGCATCGCCTGCAGCGCTGCGATGTCGCGGTAGATCGAGCGCACGGTCACCTCGAGCGTTTCGGCCATTACAGCCGCCGTCATCGGTTTTCTGGCGAGCCTGAGGATCTGAATGATCTCGAAAAGCCGTGAGGCCTTGCGCATTTTCCCCCTCCCATCTCTTACGCTCCTGACAATACACTGTCAGTTGGGTTTGCGTATAGAGCCGCCTATCGGATTGAAATCAATCAGGGTCTTGCAACATGACCCGCAGAACCAACAGGCGGTAACTGACATGAACTACCACGAAAACCTCTGGCTCTTCTTCACCCTTCTTTTCGGCATTATCATCGTGCCGGGCATGGATATGCTCTTCGTGCTCGCCAATTCGCTGACCGGCGGCGCCAGGCGGGGGCTGGCGGCGACAGGCGGCATCATGGCCGGCGGCGCCGTGCATTCGGCCTATGGTGCGGCCGGGGTCGGCGTGCTCGTGACCATGCTGCCGCAGCTTTTCAACGTGCTGCTCTTTGCCGGCGTCGCCTATATGATCTGGATCGGGATTTCGCTGATCCGCAGTTCGATCACCGTCGAGGCGGTCGGGCCGGGAACGGCGCGCTCCGGCTGGCGCGCCTTCCGTCAGGGCGCCGTCACCTGCTTGGTCAATCCGAAGGCCTATATCTTCATGTTCGCCGTCTACCCGCAGTTCCTCAAGCCCGAATATGGCCCGATCTGGATGCAGGGGCTGATCATGGGGGTAATGACTGTTGTCACCCAGTTCGCCATCTACGGCACGCTGGCGATGACGGCCGGCCGTAGCCGCGACCTGCTCGTCGCAAACCCTGATGTCACCGCCTTTGTCGGCCGTTTTGCCGGACTGCTGCTGGTTGCGGTCTCCGCCTTCAGCCTTTGGCACGGCTGGAAAAGCGCATGAACGGCAATGCATGTCGCCCGGAAGTGTGCAGCGGTTCCGGGATAACGACATGCATAAAAACAAAGAGCTAAAGCGCGTCGCATTGATCAAATTTGATGCGACGTGCTTTAGCGGCCTATCACGTTGTTTTTATGGTGATCCGGCAAAACGTGACCACGTTCCGGCATGGATTTTGTCATGCTCCCGGTGCAGATTGGCCGTCGGCCGCCTTGGCCCCAAGAAAATGGAGAGGAATATGAACTGGAAAGCAGTAGCTGCCGCCGCAGCGATGGCCGGCATAGCCTTCGGCTCGGTGACCGCCGCCGACGGCACCCATGATTCGCGCATTGCGCTGATGAAGCAGATCGGTGGTTCGGCCGGCGCCCTGGCAGCCATCGCCAAGGGCACCAAGCCCTATGACGCCGAGGCGGTAAAGGCGGCGCTGACGACGATTGCCACAACGGCCAAGGTCTTCCCCGATCAGTTCAAGCCGGGCACCGAGACCGGCGACAAAGAGGCGAGCCCGAAGATCTGGGAAAACATGGACGACTTCAAGGCGCGCGCCGCCAAGCTCTCCACTGACGCCGAAACCGCGTTGGCCCAGCTTCCGGCCGATCCTGCGGCCGTCGGCGCCACGATGAACACGCTTGGCGCCAATTGCGCGGGCTGTCACAAGGCCTATCGCATCAAGGAGTGATAGGCCCGACTCATTCCAGCCGATGTGGATCCGCGCCGACCTTGCCGCCGGCGCGGATCACTTTATTCTCCGCCCGCGCGGGCTAGTCGCAGAAACGGTCCGCACGGGAAAATTTCGGCAAAGGGGAGGCGGGGCATGATCCGCAGGTTCATCCGGTTACTGCTCTGTCTGATCGGTGTCGCCGTGCTGGGCGGGGGCGCCTTCTATCTCGTCACCGCGCCCGACCCGCTGCCGGAGAGCCATTGGGCGGGTCTCGGCGCCCCGGATCCGGCCAACGGCCAGATGGTTTTCTGGGCAGGCGGCTGCGTCAGCTGTCATGCAGCCCCCGGTTCCGAAGGTGATGCCAAGCTGACGCTGTCAGGCGGTCTGGCGCTGAAGAGCCCTTTCGGCACCTTCCACGTGCCGAACATCTCGCCGGATGAAAAGGCCGGCATCGGCGCCTGGACGTTGGCCGGCTTCGGCAATGCGATGAAGCGCGGCGTCGGCCCGGGTGGTGAGCATCTCTACCCGTCCTTTCCCTTTGGCTCCTATTCCCGCATGAGCGACAAGGACGTCAACGATCTCTTCGCCTTCCTGAAAACTCTGCCGAAGAGCGCAAATGTCGCGCCGCCGCATGAGCTGCCGTTCCCCTTCAACATCCGGCTGGCGCTCGGCGGCTGGAAATTCCTTTATCTCAACGATCAGCCGCGGGTGGCTCTCGCCAAGAGCGACGACAAGATCAAGCGCGGGCAATATCTCGTCGAAGGCCCCGGTCATTGCGGCGAATGCCATACGCCACGCGATGCGCTCGGCGGCTTCCAGGCAGATCAGTGGCTGGCCGGCGCGCCCAATCCGGAAGGCAAGGGCCGCATACCCGATATCACCCCTTCCTCCAAGAGCATCGGCGGCTGGAGCGAGGCCGATATCGCCAGCTACCTCGAAACCGGCTTCACCCCCGATTTCGATTCCGTCGGTGGCTCGATGGTCGATGTGCAGAAGAACATCGCCCATCTGCCGGCAGCCGACCGCGAGGCGATCGCCGCCTATCTGAAGGCCGTGCCGGGCCGGTAGAAGCGCTGAGCCGCTCTAACCTTTTGTTTTTACGCAATCCCGGACGGAAAAACCGCTTCGCACTTTTGTTTACAGGGAGGTGGGACCCGGCATCAGATCATAGGGATGGCGCCAGCCGGGCATGTTGCTGATACGATCCTTCCAGGCTGCAATAGCCGGAAAGGCGCTGTGATCAATGCCGGTTTCTTCAGGCATGAAGACGTAGCCTGCCAAGGAGAGATCCGCGATCGTCAGCCGGTCGCCGACGATGAAAGCTTGGCGGGCCAGGTGTTCGTCAACAATGGCATAGGCGGCCTTGGCCCTCTGCCTTAAAAACTCGGCGACCGGTGTCTCCCCGCTCTTCTGGAGGCCGTAGATGAATCGCAGCGTCGCGTAATAGCTCGTGAATTTATGGTTGTCGAAAAGGATCCAGCGCATGATATCGCGCCGTTCCTCGGCCGTCTGCGGTCCAAAGTGCCCTGTCACCTCTGACAGGTAGTCCAGAATGATCCCCGATTGGCTGATCTTCGTTTGCCCATGTTCGAGCACAGGGGCCTCACCCTGTTCGTTTACGGTTTTTCGCCATTGTTCGGTTCGCGTTTCGCCGCCCAGATAATCAACGAAAATGCTTTCCCACTCGATGCCCGCAAGCGCAAGGAAGAGCGCAACCTTGTAGCAGTTTCCCGAGAGAGCGAAGCAATGGAGTTTGAAATCAGGCATGAAAGCTCCTTGTGCAATTCGATAGTGTGCCAGCAGTACTGAAAGCGGTGTCGACCGGCGCGCTATAGGCCTGAGCCGACGCGTCTGAATAGACGCGCGGCGCTTTAGCTGGCAAGCATGACCGAGGAACTTCCGCTTTTTCGAAGTCGAACCGCACCAAATCCGATATCTGGATCAGGAAGGTAGATCTTCGTTCCAGCCACCCTAAGCGATCGACTGCATGTAACGCATGCCGGTGACCGGGCGCGGGGTGAAATCCATCTGTTCGTAGAAGCGGTGGGCCAGCACGTTCCCGGTGGCAGCGCTGACGGAAAGGTAGCCGCAGCCGGCATTGCGCGCGGTCTCGCGAGCCCGGTCGACGAGCAGCTGGCCGGTGCCGTGGCCGCGATGGCCGTCGCGCACGAAGAGATGATGCAGGTCCATGCCGCGCTTGCCTTCCTGCGCCCTGTAGAGCGGCACGAGAATGGCGTAGCCGATCAGCCCTTCGCCCGCTTCGGCGACCAGCGCATGGATCCACGGCAGCGGGCCGAAGAGGTCGCGCTCCAACTGTTCCGGCGTTGTTGCGGCCGCATCGCCGTGATGGGCGGCAAGCAGGGCGATCATTTCGTTGAGTTCGGGCAGGTCGCGCGGCTTGGCGACGCGGATCGTCACCACAGACGGGCGCATCAGTGAAATTTCGCTGTCTTCGATTTCGGTCATGGTCTTCGCGTCCTTTGATAGTCTGCCGTCAGGACGCTGCCGATACAACAAAGCCGCCTGACGGCGGCTTGTTGACAATATGATCTTGTCCAGCCGCCCTTTACAGGTACAGCCAAAAATACGAGCGGCTCTGGTGCGCGTTTTTGATCATGGCGCATGAATCGTCGGAAATGCGGCGTTTGTCAATGGCGTTGGAGGATAACGCTCAAACATGGCGTGGGCATTGATGTCGGTTGGCTACCTTGATAGAATACCCCCCTATACTATATAGGATTCGCCATGTCTCACACCAGTCTGCAGAAGAAGAAACTCATCGCCCGCGTCAGCCGTTTGAAGGGGCAGATGGAGGCGGTGGAGCGTGCGCTCGAGGCAGAGCGTCCCTGCGGCGAGATCCTGCAGCTGCTCGCCTCCATCCGTGGCGCCCTGACCGGGCTGACCGGCGAGGTGCTGGACGATCACCTGCGCGAACATGTGCTGAATGCCGAAGACGACGCGGCAAGGGCGCAGGCGGTCGAAGAAATATCGGAAGTGCTGAGAACCTATATTCGCTGAATGCTGTGATGAAGGAGCCTGGGAATGAGTGCCGGGATCGACAAGGCTGGAATGAACACGCTGGAGCATGATCATGTTTTCCTCGGCGCCGACCATGCGGTGAACGAGAGGCGCATCTGGCTGGTGATCGCGCTGACGGCGGTGATGATGGTGGCGGAGATCGCCGCCGGCACCGCCTACGGCTCCATGGCGTTGGTCGCCGATGGCTGGCACATGTCGACCCACGCCAGCGCGCTTTTGATTTCCGCGCTCGCCTATCTCTTCGCCCGCAGGCAGGCGCGCAATCCGCGTTTCACCTTCGGCACCGGCAAACTCGGCGATCTCGCCGGTTTTGCCAGCGCCATCATCCTTGCCCTGATCGCCATGCTGATGGCCTGGGAAAGCTGGTTGCGCCTGTCAAATCCGGTGCCGATCGGTTTTGCCCAGGCGATCGCCGTCGCGGTGATCGGCCTTGCCGTCAATTTGATCAGTGCCTGGCTGCTGGCCGGCGACGGCCATCACGCGCATCACCATGGCCACGGGCAGGGCGGCCATGCCCACCACAGCCACCATGGACACGGCGACCATGCCCATCACGGCGACCACGCCCACGCAAAGCCCGGCGACAACAATATCCGCGCCGCCTATTTGCATGTGATCGCCGATGCCTTGACCTCGGTGCTCGCCATCGCGGCGCTGACGCTCGGCAGCCTCTACGGCTGGCTCTGGCTCGATCCCGTCATGGGCATCGTCGGCGGGCTGGTCATCGCCAACTGGTCCTGGAGCCTGCTGAAAGCCTCCGGCGGCGTCCTTCTCGACGTCGTGCCGCACGGCGAGACGCTGCCGGCTGAGATCCGCGAGGCGATTGAGACGGAGGAAGACCGGATCACCGATCTCCATGTCTGGCAGGTCGGCCCCGGCCATCACGCCGCCATCGTTGCCGTCGTCACCGCGACGCCGCGAGAGCCGGCCTTTTACAAGGACAGGCTTTCTGCGCTGACGGAATTGTCGCATGTGACGGTCGAGGTCACGCGCGCGGCATTATCGCCGTGAGGAGCCCAACTCACCGCAGCGGACGAGATGCCGCCGCAATCGCGCCTTAGCTCTGGTCTCCGACTCGCCGGAGGATGTCATGGATCTCAATCTTACCCGCCGCCTGCTGATCGGCTCGGCGCTTTACCTGCCTGCTTTGGGCCTGCCTGCTTTGGGACTGCCGATGCTGGCGCGTCCCGCCAATGCCGAGGAGGGGGCCGAGGAGAAGGCCGGGGAGGGCGACGACAATATCGAGCGCCGTCTTGCCGCGCTGGAAAAACGCACCGGCGGGCGCCTTGGCGTCTCGGTGCTCGACACCCAGACGAGCATCTCCTTCGGCTATCGCGGCGGCGAGGCCTTTCCGATGTGCAGCACCTTCAAGGCGCTGGCCGCAGGTTTCGTGCTTGCTCGTGTCGACAAGGGCGAGGAGAAGCTCGACCGGCGGGTGACCTACGGCAAGGACAAGCTCGTCGACTATTCGCCGCTCAGTGAAAAACATGCAGGCGCCGACGGCATGACCATCGCCGAACTCTGCGAGGCGGCGGTGACGGTCAGCGACAACACCGCCGGCAACCTGCTGCTCGAAAGCTTCGGCGGGCCGCCGGCGCTGACCGACTGGCTGCGCTCGATCGGCGATGGCACGACCCGTCTCGACCGCACCGAACCGACGCTGAACGAGGCCAAGAAGGACGATCCGCGCGACACGACCAGCCCGGACGCGATGCTCGACACCCTCGGCAACCTGACGCTCGGCTCAATCCTCACCGAGGCCGCCTGTGACAGGCTGATCGCCTGGCTGGTGGCAAGCACGACGGGCGGCGAGCGGCTGAGAGCCGGCCTGCCGGCGGAATGGAAGGTCGGCGACAAGACCGGAACCGGCCCGAACGGCTCGCTTGGCGACATCGCCGTCATCTGGCCTCCCGACCGCGGCCCGATCGTCGCCGCCGTCTATATCGCCGAGGCGACCGCATCGGCGAAGGAGCTGAACCCGATCTTTGCGGAAGTCGGCAAGATGATTGTCGAGATGGTTTGATGTGGAAAACTTCGAAGGGCATGATCGACAGCTCTCCGCTCGGGCGAAAACCCCTCCCCAACCCCTCCCCACAAGGGGGAGGGACTTTCGTGTTGCGCCCGCCGTATTTCATTCCTGACGATGCAGCATGTGGCGACGTATTTTGGTGGCAGGACCCGGTCGCGGCTTAGTCCCTCCCCCTCGTTGGGAGGGGTTGGGGAGGGGTCTTTTCCCGGCGCCAACAGCAGAGCAGCAGCTTCCCATCACGGCAGCGTATAAGCAATCAGATAATCGCCGGGCGTGGTGCCGACAGAGCCGTGGCCGCCGGCGACCATGACGACGTATTGTTTGTTATCATCCGTCGTATAGGTCATCGGCGTCGCTTGGCCGCCGGCGGGAAGCCGCGCCTGCCAGAGCTCTCGCCCGTTCGTCACGTCATAGGCGCGCAGGTAGTTGTCGACGGCAGCGCCGAGGAAGGCGACGCCGCCCTTGGTGAGCATCGGTCCGCCGATGCCGGGCACGCCGACCTTGAAGGGCAGGGGCAGCGGCGTCATGTCGTGCACGGTGCCGTTCTTGTGCATATAGGCGATCTTGCCGGTGCGCAGGTCGACGCCGGCGACATAACCCCATGGCGGCGCCTGGCAGGGGATTTTCAAGAGTCCGAGGAAGGGTCCCATGAAGACGCCGTAGGGCGCGCCGTCATTGCGGTTCAGCCCCTGTTCGCTGCCCTTCTCGTCCTGGCCGCGCGGCGGAATGTCGGCGGCCGGCACCAAGCGCGAGGTGAAGGCGAGATAAGTCGGCATGCCGAACATGATCTGCCGCTCCGGATCGACCGCCACGCTGCCCCAGTTGAAGGTGCCGAAATTGCCGGGATAGACGATCGTGCCCTTCAGCGAAGGCGGCGTGTAGCGGCCCTCGTAGAGGTAGCGGTGGAAGTCGATGCGGCAGGCGAGCTGATCGAACAGCGACACGCCCCACATGTCCCTTTCCTTCAGCGGCTCGGGCGAGAAGGTGAGGTCGGAGATCGGTTGCGTCGGCGACGTATGATCGCCGGAGACTGCGCCGTCGGGCGCGGGGATTTCCTTGACCGGGATGATCGGCTCGCCGCTGCGCCGGTCGAGCACGTAGAGATCACCCTGCTTGGTCGGGCCGACGAGGGCGGGCACCACGGTGCCGTCCTGCTTCGTCAGATCGATCAGCGCCGGCTGGGCCGGCACATCCATGTCCCAGAGATCGTGATGCACGGTCTGGCGCACCCAGCGCAGCTGGCCGGTGGCAATATCGAGGGCGACGATCGAGGAGGAGAATTTCTCGACATTGTCGCTGCGGTTGATGCCGATCTGATCGGGTACTTGGTTGCCGAGCGGGATGTAGACCATCCCCAGCGCCTCGTCGACGCTGAAGACCGACCAGCTGTTCGGCGAATTGGTCGTATAGGTCTGGCCGGCGGCGAGCGGCGTCGTCACATCCGGATTGGCGGAATCCCAGTTCCAGATCAGCGCACCGGTCTTGATATCGAAGGCGCGGATGACGCCGGATTGTTCCTCGGTGGAATAATTGTCGTTCACCGCCCCGCCGACGATGATCTTGCCGGCGACCGCGACCGGGGGCGAGGTGGAATAATAATAGCCGGCCGGGTTGAAGCGCATGCCGGTTTCCAGATGCAGCACGCCCTGGTCGGCAAAGCTGGTGCAGATTTTGCCGTCCGCCGCATCGAGTGCAATCAGCCGGGCGTCTGAGGTCGGCAGATAGACGCGCTCGGCGCAGGGCTGGCCGGCGGCGACGTCAGGATCGGCATAATAGGTGACGCCGCGGCAGGTCTGGTGCTGCCGGTCGGGGTTCATGCCGGAGTTGGCATCGTATTTCCATTTCTCCTTGCCGGTCTTGGCGTCGAGCGCGATCGCCCAATTGTGCGGCGTGCAGAGATAGAGCGTGTCCTTCACCTTCAGCGGCGTCACCTGATAGGTCGTCTCGCTGATATCCTCCGGTCGCTTGACGTCGCCGGTCTGGTATCGCCAGGCCTCCTTGAGGGTGGAGACGTTCTCGGTGGTGATCTGGTCGAGCGGCGAATAGCGCTGGCCGAAAGGCGTGCGGCCATACTGGTGCCATTCTCCATCGGGCACGCTGCCGCCGAAGGCCGGGTTGGCGGCAACCGCATCCCTCGGCAGCTCGCCGGCAAGATCGTGCGGATCTGTGGTCATCGAATAGAAGGCGACGATGATGGCGACAATCACCGGTACCGCGAGCGGCCAGGGGTTGGCGCCGTAGGTGATGCCGGTCGGGCTGCGGAAGCCGAGCGGCCGGCGGATCCACGGCGTCAGCAGCCAGAGCCCGAGCAGGATGATCATGCCGCCGCGCGGGCCGAGCTGCCACCAGTCGAAACCCACCTCCCAGATCGCCCAGGCGAGTGCCGCAACGACGAGCACCGCATAGACCCAGAGGGCTACCGCCTTGCGCATCAAAAGCAGCCCGGCGGTGATCAGGAACATCAGCCCGGCGAACAGATAGAAGACGCTGCCGCCGAGCGTGACGAGCCAGAAACCGCCGCCGCCGAGGGTCAGCCCGATGATGATGAAAAGGATGGAGGTAATGACGATCGCCATAAGGCTGTCTCCCGCTAAGGTCGGGTGGAGGGTCGGCGGAAAAGTCCCGCCGATCAGCCAGATAGCGCGAAGGAGATGCCTTTCAACAGCCGCATTTGCCGCAGGCGGGTATCACGGTAGGGTTGTATTGAACCCGCTTACGTCCCGCAGAAGGTCGCGAGCACCCGTTCGCTGGGCTTCGGCGGCTCCCTATAGGCGGCAAAGCCCGGCTGGTCCTCATAGGGCTTGGCAAGCACCGTCAGCAGCGCTTCGAACAGCGAGAAATCGCCATCCTCGACCGCGGCCCCGATCGCCTGTTCGATCCGGTGATTGCGCGGGATGAAGGCCGGATTGACGCTGCGCATGGCAATAGCGCGCTCAGCGGCGGTCTGCGGATCGCGCGACAGTCTCTCGCGCCACTGCGTCAGCCAGGGGCCGCAGGCCTCCGGGTCGCGAAAACTCGCCGCAAAGCTTGGCTCTGCGGTCTCGTCGCCGGCAAGATCCGACAGCCGCCGGAAGGTCAGGGTGAAATCCGCGCCCTGCGCCTGCATCAGCGACAGCAGCGCCTGCACCAGTTCGAGATCGCCGTCCTCTTCGCCGGCAAGGCCGATTTTTCCCAGCATACCGGCCAGCCAATGCGCCTGGAAGCGTTCGCCATAAGCCCGGATTACCGCATTCGCCTTATCGACCGCCCCGTCGGGCTCTTCGTCGATCAGCGGCAGCAGCGTTTCGCCGAGCTTTGCAAGGTTCCATTGCCCGATGCCGGGCTGGTTGGCATAGGCATAGCGCCCGTGCTGGTCGATCGACGAGAAGACGGTCGCCGGATCATAGGCATCCACGAAGGCGCAGGGGCCGAAATCGATCGTCTCGCCGGAGACGGTCATATTGTCGGTGTTCATCACCCCGTGGATGAAGCCGACATGCAGCCAGCGGGCAATCAGCGCCGCCTGGCGCTCGGAGATCGCCTCGAACAATGCGAGATAGGGATTGTCCGCCGCTTTCAGTTCGGGATAGTGCCGGTCGATCACATAGTCGGCCAGAGCCCGAACGCCGTCGGTATCGCCCCTGGCCGCGAAGAACTGGAAGGTGCCGACTCTCACATGGCTTGCTGCGACGCGGGTGAAGACCGCACCCGGCAGCACCTCTTCGCGATAGACCGGCTCGCCCGTCGTCACAGCCGCCAGCGCCCGCGTTGCCGGAATGCCGAGCGCAAACATCGCCTCGCTGACGATATATTCCCTGAGCACCGGCCCGATTGCGGCCCGCCCGTCGCCGCGGCGCGAAAAAGGCGTCGGCCCGGCGCCCTTCAGCTGGATATCGAAGCGCTTGCCGCTGCTGTCGACCACTTCGCCGAGCAGGATCGCCCGCCCGTCGCCGAGCTGCGGCGAGAAGCCGCCGAACTGATGTCCGGCATAGGCCATCGCCAGCGGTTCGGCTCCTTCGGGAACAAGATTGCCGGAAAAGATCGCCGCACCATCCCGCCGCAGCGCTTCGACGTCGAGCCCGAGTTCGGCCGCCAGCGGCTCGTTGAGTTTGATCAGCCAAGGCTCCGCCACCGGCGTCGGCGCCTGGCCGGCATAGAAGCGCTGTGGCAAGCCGACGTAGCTGTTGTCGAAGGGAAAGGCCGCAGCGGGCCGGTTTTTTTCAAGGGCGGAGGTCATGCCTCATAGGTAGGGCCGGGGTGCCCGCGGCGCAAGCCGAATTGCCGGGGATAAAGCCCTTCACGAAGCACAGGTCGATGCAAGGAATCGTGATCTGCCTTTACCTCTCGGCAAGGCAGCATTGCCATAAACGACATAGCGCCGCCATGATCGCAGGCGTATAGCAGATCGTCTCCCCTTGGCTTAGCCATGTCATCCCCCGCGGCCTTGCTGCCTTTTGTGCTCCGCCGCGCCACCGCGAGTGATCCCAGACGATGTCGGATCAGATTTACCAGGCGCCGATGGTTCGGCGCGCCGCGCCCAATTTCCGGGTGATCGCGATGATTGTCGCGAGTGCGATGCTGATGGAAAATATCGACGCGACCGTGCTGGCAACGGCGTTGCCCACCATGGCGCGCGATTTCGCCGTCAGCGCCCCGGCCATGTCGATCGCACTGACCTCCTATCTCCTGAGCCTTGCGATCTTCATTCCGGCCAGCGGCCGGATGGCCGATCGTTTCGGCTCCCGCACGGTCTTCCGTGCGGCGATATCGGTTTTCGTGATCGGCTCGATCCTCTGCGCGCTGGCGCCGACGCTGCCCTTCCTGGTGCTGGCGCGGCTGCTGCAGGGTATGGGCGGCGCGATGATGATGCCGGTCGGCCGCCTGGTGCTGATGCGCAGCGTCGACCGCAAGGATATGGTCAGCGCGATGTCCTGGCTGCTGGTGCCGGCGCTGATCGGCCCGATCGTCGGCCCGCCGCTCGGCGGCTTCTTCGTCACCTATCTCGACTGGCGCTGGATCTTCTACATCAACGTGCCGATCGGCATCATCGGCATGATCTTCGTGTCGATCTATATCGATGAGGTGAAGGGCAAGGCGAGCGGTCCCTTCGATACGATCGGCTTCGTCCTCTCCGGCATTTCGCTCGGCTCGCTGCTTTTCGGCTTCGAAATGTCGAGCCACGAAGGCGAGGGCGCCTTCTCGATCTTCCTGATCGCTGTCGGCTTGCTCTTCGGCACCGGCTATCTCAGGCATGCCCGCCGGCATCCGTCGCCGATCATGGACTTTTCGCTGATGAAGGTGCCGAGCTTCGGGACGTCGGTCATCGCCGGCTCGCTGACGCGCATCACGCAAGGGGCGCAGCCCTTCCTGCTGCCGCTGCTTTTCCAGATCGGCTTCGGCCTGTCGGCGGCGGCGGCCGGCCAGATCGTCATCGCCACGGCACTCGGCGCGCTTGCCATGAAGCCGATGGCGAAGTTCGTCTTCAGCCGGCTGGGCTTCCGCCGCAGCCTGGTCCTCAACGGCATCCTCGGCACGGTCGGTTACGGCCTCTGCGCCGCCTTCCGGCCGGACTGGCCGATGCCGCTGATCTTCGTGGTGCTGGTGCTCAGCGCCTTCTTCCTGTCGTTCCAGTTCACCGCCTATAACACCATTGCCTATGACGAGATCGACAGGGAGCGGATGAGCTCGGCCACCAGCTTCTACACCACCTTCCAGCAACTGATGCTGTCGCTCGGCATCTGCATCGGGGCTTTGGCGCTGCACGGTTCGATGGCCGTCAGCGGCACCGAAACGCCGTCGCTCGGCGATTTCTCCACCGCCTTCATCGTCGTCACCATCATCTCGATCACCGCCACCGTCTGGAACCTGCGCTTCTCGCCGACCGCTGGCGAGGAGATCAGCGGTTATAAGGCCATGCGGGCGAAGGTGGCTGGAGAAACAAAGACTTGACGGGCATCGCTTGAATCAAATTCTACGCGGCGCCTTCAGTCCTTGTCTTCCATCTCAGCCGCCATGTCCGCCAGCTTGCGCACGGTGTTGAGATTGCGTGAGGTCCCGGGCTTCAGCGCCGGCAGCTTCAACTTCGAGCGGCCGGAACCATTGGGATAATGCACGTAGATTTCGCGGGTCGCGAGCTTCGCCTCTTCGCCATCGGGCGCCACCATTTTATCAAGCGCATCTGCGGGCGGCTTTTCGGGAAGAAAATAGACGAGCAGGAAATTCGGCTTGGCGTCGGGGAAGGGCGCATTGGCGACAATGGCGTCGAGTTCCTTGCTGGTCCGCACCATCACGCCCGGCCGCTTGCCCATCTTCTTGCCGAGCGCCTCATCGAGCTTTTCCTCGACTGCCTTTTCTTTCTCATTCGAGCGGAACAGCACATTGCCGCTCTGGATGTAGGTTTTCACATCGGTAAAGCCGAGTTGTCCGCAGATCGCCTTCAGTTCCGCCATCGGCAAGGCGCCGGTGCCGCCGACGTTTACCGCGCGAAGCAAGGCGATGTAGACGGGCATTTCTGTCTCCTTGGATGGTGTGCCGTGGGATACCCCCCTCTGCCCTGCCGGGCATCTCCCCCACAGGTGGGGAGATCACAAGTGGCTAAACCTTCGCAGCCGTCTATCGTCGCGCCGGGCTGAACGCTGATTGCTGGGGGAAGCCGGTGCGCCCAGCCAATCTCCCCCTTGTGGGGGAGATGCCCGGCAGGGCAGAGGGGGGTGTCACACGGCTAACGCAAACCCTTTACATCTTCCCCGCCACCTTGATCGCAAACGCATACTCGAACGCGATCTCTTCCAGCCGCTGGAACCGCCCGGACGCGCCGCCGTGGCCGGCGTCCATATTGGTCTTCAGCAGGATTGGTGCTGCGCCGGTCGTCTTGTCGCGCAGCTTTGCCACCCATTTGGCCGGCTCCCAATAGGTGACGCGCGGGTCGGTCAGGCCGCCGAGCGCCAGGATCGGGGGGTAGGCTTTGGCGTCGACATTGTCGTAGGGTGAATAGGCGGCGATCTGCTCGTATTCTTCCTGGCTGTCGATCGGGTTGCCCCATTCCGGCCATTCCGGCGGGGTCAGCGGCAGCGTGTCGTCCAGCATGGTGTTGAGCACGTCGACGAAGGGAACGGCGGCGATGATGCCGGCGAACTTTTCCGGCGCCATGTTTGCAACCGCACCCATCAGCATGCCGCCGGCTGAACCGCCCTCGGCGATGATCTTCGCGTAAGAGGTGAACTTCTGTTGATTCAGATAGTCGGCGGCAGCGACGAAATCCTTGAAGGTATTCGTCTTTTTGTCCATCTTGCCGTCTTCGTACCAGGAAAATCCCTTGTCCTTGCCGCCGCGGATATGGGCGATGGCATAGACGAAGCCCCGGTCGGCAAGCGACAGGCAATTGGTGTTGAAACCGGCCGGAATGGTGATGCCGTAGGCGCCGTAGCCGTAAAGCAGGCAGGGCGCACTGCCGTCGAGGGCAGTGTCCTTGCGGTAGAGCAGGGTGACCGGCACCGTCTCGCCGTCCCATGCCGGGGCAAAGACGCGGCGGGTGACATAGTCGTCGGGATTGTGGCCCGACGGCACTTCCTGCGTCTTCAACAGCGTGCGCTCGCGCGTCACCATATTGTAGTCGTAGAGTTGCGACGGCGTCGTCATCGACGAATAGGAGAAGCGGATGATATCCGTGTCATATTCCGCCGCGCCCGAAAGCCCCAGCGAATAGGCTTCCTCGGCAAAAGCGATCGCGTGTTCTTCGCCGGTCGCCCGGTCGCGGATCATGATCTGCGGCAGCCCGTCCTTACGTTCCAGCCAGAGAAGATGGCGGGCATAGGCCATGTGGCTGATGATCAATGTGCCGGGCTTGTGGGCGACCACTTCGCGCCAGTTTTCCTTCACCGGGTTGTCGGCGGGCGCTTCCATGATCTTGAAATCCTTGGCGTCGCCGTCATTGGTGAGGATGTAGAAGACGTCGCCGCCCTCGGTCAGCGAATATTCGATACCTTCCTCGCGCGCCGCCACCAGCTTCGGTTCGGCTGTGAGGTCCTTGGTCGACAGCAACCGGTATTCGCTCGTCTCGTGATCGTGAATGTCGATATAGATGACATCGTCGAGCAGCGAACCGCCGACGCCCATGAAGAAACCGGCATCGGCTTCCTCATAGACCAGCCGGTCTGCCGACTGAGGTTGGCCGAGAATATGGTGGAACACCTTCGAGGGCCGGTGGTTCTCGTCGAGCGCCGAGTAGAAGAAGCTCTTGCCGTCGGGCGCCCAGACACCGCCGCCGCCGGTATTCTCGATGCGGTCATCGAGATCTTCCCCGGTCGAGAGGTCGCGCACCTTCAGCGTAAAGAATTCCGAGCCCTTGTCATCATAGCCCCAGATGCCGCGGCTGTGGTCGCTCGTATGGTCGAGACCGGCGAGGCGGAAATAGGCCTTGCCTGATGCCTCCTTGTCGCCGTCGAGCAGCACCGTGCGGATCTTCTCATCGGCGACGTCGCCGTCGCGGGCGATGCGGAAATAGCGCGGCTGTTCGCCGCCGGTCACATAGAAAGTGCCGTAGGCATAGGCGCCGTCCTTCATCGGCACCGAACTGTCATCTTCCTTGATGCGGCCGCGCATTTCGGAGAACAGCAGCTTTTGCAGCGGCTTGGTGTCTTCCATCGCCGCATTCATATAGGCGTTTTCGGCTTCGAGATGCCGGCGGATCTCGGGATCGAGGATCGACGGATCCTTGAACATCGCCTGCCAGTTATCGGCGCGCAGCCAGGCATAATCATCCGTGCGGGTGATGCCGTGGCGCGTATCGGAGACGGGCTTTTTCGGTGCGGCAGGCGGTGTCGGCAGGCTGTTGAAAACGGACAAGGAATGGCTCCGGATCGGGATATCGGGTTGGCAAGAGATAGAGGCGCACTGGTTCCGGATCAAGCGGCAAGGCTGCGCCAAGGACGTGGATAACCTTCCACAGGCTGGGAGGCCGCCCTGCCGGCTCTGCCTTGATGTCACCACAATATTTAAGAATGTCCGCTATCGCTGAGCGAAATTTGCACGTGCCAAGCCCCCGGCAAGCTGCCCTGGGCAAGGTGAAGAATGGACAACAGTAAGGGATTTTCTCCGCAATGCCGAAACGTCTGCTCCTGTTCGTATCCCTCCTTGGCCTTGCTGCTCCCGCCTTTGCCGTCGATCCGGCCATCAAGAAGCAGTTGGAAAAACTCGATCCCTCGACCCGCCTGGAGCAGAGCTGCGACACTGAGGCGATGAGCCGCATCAGCGGCGACAGCACCGGTTTCAAGCCCGATAAGGTGATCGCCTATACGTTCAAGGACCCGGTCGCCGGCGACAATTCGCTGCAGGCCCCCGGCGCGGTTTTCCGCAGCAAGGGCGACTGGTACCACCTCTCCTACAATTGCATCACCGGTCCGCAGCATATCAACGTGCGCGAGCTCGACTATCAGATCGGCGAGAAGGTGCCGCGCGAGAAGTGGGACAAATATTATCTTTACGATTGATGCCGCATTTGTTCCGGGGCTGCGGTGACATTGGGCCACATGGCGCCATGCAACGGCACCCGCTAGACTCGATGGACCCAATCGTAGAAGCCTTGATATGAACCGCATTCTTTTCGCTTCGGCCTTCCTCCTGGCCGCGATATCAGCTGCATCGGCGGACGAATTACTGTCAGCGGCGCCGATCTCGGCGGCAACGGCTCCCACCACAGGCGCTCCGGCGCCGAAGGTAAAGCTCGTCGAGCCGCATCTGCATATCGCCCGTTCCAATATTGCCGGCCATGCCCGCATTGCGCTCACCTTCGATGCCTGCATGGGCCAGGCGGACGAGCGCATCCTTTCGACCCTGGTGCGAGAACGCATCCCGGCAACGATCTTCGTCACGGCCCGCTGGCTGAAGCGCAATCCCGCCGCCCTTGCCGTCTTCCTTGAGAATCCCGATCTCTTCGAACTCGAAAACCACGGCCAGAACCATATTCCGGCCGTCGATACGCCGACGCTGGTCTACGGCATCGCCTCGGCCGGCTCGCCGCAGGCGGTGAAACAGGAAGTGGAAGGCGGCGCTGCCGCCATGGTCGCATCCGGCATTCCGGCGCCGCACTGGTTCCGTGGTTCCACCGCCAAATATGATCTTTCCGCCATCGGCGAAATCCGCGCCATGGGCTATCGCATCGCCGGTTATTCGGTCAACGGCGACGGCGGCTCGCTGCTCGGCGCCGTCATCACCGAAAAACGCATCGCCTCGGCCAAGGACGGCGACGTCGTCATCTCCCACATCAACCAGCCGACTCACGCGGCGGGTGAGGGGGTGGCGAAGGCGCTGGTCGATCTCAAGCTGAAGGGCACGCAATTTGTCCGCCTTGAGGATGTCGAGGATATGGGCGACGATCGGACGACGGAGTAGGGCGGCGGCTGAAGGTGTGCCGCGGGGCACCCCCTCTGCCCTGCCGGGCATCTCCCCCACAGGTGGGGAGATCACAAGTGGCCCGAACTTCGCACCCGTCTACCGTTCTGGCGGGCTGCAACGCTAGTTGTTTGGGGAAACCATCGCGCCCAGCCGATCTCCCTCCTTTTGGGGAGATGCCCGGCAGGGCAGAGGGGGTATCACACGGCACGACAGCCAATCCCAAGCCTTTACCGCAGTTCGCTCCCAGCCCGCACCCAATCCTCTCCAAACCGCCGCAGCCCCGGCCCATCCCTGTCGAGCGCGAAATCCTCGAACCAGTCGCGATGCATGCCGGCCAGCATGGCGCCGATCATCTGGGCGGCGAGATAGGAGAAGGTGATGCCGTTGCCGCCGTAACCGTAGGCTGCGAACACATGCTGCATCTCGGGCACCGGGCCGATAAGCGGCAGGCCGTCGGCCGTCTCGCCGAAGGTTCCGCACCAGGCGTGAGCGACGCGCGTATCCGCTTTCGGCCAAAGCCGCTTTATCTTCTCGCGAATTGCCATGATCTTGGCCGGCAGCTTGCGGTCGCGGGTTTCGGGATCGGCCGTGCCGTCATCCTCGCCGCCGGCGACGATGCGATTGTCCTCGGTCGTGCGCATGTAGAGATAGGGGTGGCTGTCCTCCCAGATCAGCGCCCTGTCGCGCCAGAAATTTGCCGGATCCTGGGGCAGGGTGGCGAGCGCCCAGCTCGAACTGGTGCGGTGCAGCTTCGGCATGTCGAGGCCCGGCATCGAATAGCCGGTGGCAAGCACGGCGTGCCGCGCTTCGATCACGTGCCCTTCGTCCGTCTCTGCGGTGACGCGATCGCCTTCGCTGTGAAGCGCAGTGACGGAAGCATTCACCAGCCGCGCACCGCGTCGGACGGCCATCTCGATCAGTGCCCAGGTCAAAAGCAGCGGATCGGCCTCCGCCGAACCTGGCGAATAAATCGCCCCATCCCGATCGAGCTCGAACTGGGTGAAGAGATCGGGATGTTCGAGATAGACGCCGGGCAGACCGGCCCGGCGGCGCAGCTGGCGCTCCTCCAGAAGATCGCGCGCGCCCTCTTGGTTGGCGGCGAGATAGAGCGTGTTGCGCGGCCGGAAGCCGCAGGCAATCCCGTGTGCGGCGATCAGCTTGGAAAGTCCGGCGACCGCGGCGCCGCTGCGGCGGTAGATGCCGGCGGCGCGTTCGAAGCCGTAATAATCCTCAAGTTCGGTCAGCGTGCTGTCGATTTCCCATTGCAGCATCGCGGTGCTCGCCGCGGTACTGCCGAAACCGGGTTGCTCCCGGTCGATGATAACAGCGGAAAAACCGCGCGCCGTCAGATGCTCGGCAACCAGTGCGCCGGTGATGCCGCCGCCGATCACGGCGATGTCGGTGGAAAAGCTCTGCTCGATCGGCCGCCATTCCGGCCGGATGCCGCTTTTCCCCCAGAGAGATCGACCGCTGACCATCTGGTCGTGATCGGATTCGGTAAGATCGAGATCAGATGCCACGCATATCTCCCCGGTTGATCATTTCGGCAATTGCGGCTGCGGCTTTTCCTCGATCAGCAATTCCTCGATGATCGTGATGACGATCAGCGACAGCGGCAAGGCCAGCATGGCGCCGACGGCACCCCACATCCATGTCCAGAACAGGATGGCGATGAAGACGACGAAAGGATTGATCTCAAGCCGACGTCCCATCACCGCCGGGA
Organism: Rhizobium leguminosarum bv. trifolii WSM2297; assembly: GCF_000271845.1. Next base: position 43,254 of record NZ_JH719395.1, read on the forward strand.
AGATCAGGTTTTCCATGACGAGGTGCACGGTAAAGAAGGCTGCCGCCGGCATCAGGCCGATCAGGAGGTCATCATGGGTGAGAATGCCGGCAATGGCGACGGCAAGCGTCATCAGCGTGATACCGAGATAGGGGATGAAGCTCGACAGGAAGGCGAAGAAGCCCCAGAGCACCGGCGCCGCCAGCCCGCCTGCATAGGCGATCACGGTCATGACGATGCCGAGCCCGACATAGATCAGCGAGGCTGTGGCGAAATAGAAGCCCAGCACCTGCTCGACGGCATTGATGACGCGGATCGCCGCCAGGCGCTGCGTGCGGGTGCGGAAGGTCATGATAACAGTCTTGCGCAGGTTGACGCGGCTGGCGAGGAAGAGCAGCAGCGCCGCAAAGAAGATCATCCCCTGCACCAGTGCCGGCGTCAGGCTGGTGGTCACCACATGCAGCACATTGCCGGTATTTTCGAGCAGCGCTCCGATCGACATCGGGCCGCTTTCGAAGGTCGCCGGCGTGATATGCAGCCATTCGATGCGCTCGAGATAGGGCATGATGCGGTTGATGGTCCGCTCGGCAAAAGCCGGTCCCTCATTGGCAAGGGTCATCAGCGGGCCGGCGAGCGAGTTGATCACCAGGAAGATCACCAGTGCCACGCTGCTCGACAGCATGACGGCGTTGGCAAGCCGCGGCACGCCCATCTTGCTGAGTTTCTCGGCCGCCATGCCGAGGATCATGCCGACGACGACGGCAAGGGTGATCGGGATCAGGATCAGTGACATCAGGTAGACGGCGGCAAGTCCCAGAATGCCGAAGATGCCGATAATCGCCCAGGCCATGCTGATATCCAGCCCGTCCTTCTCAAGCCGGTGCAGCGGCGCTTGCGGCAGCTCCTCGGCGGCCTCCTTCAGCGTCTGCGCCCAGGCGCTGGTGCGGCGTTCGCCGATTGCAATCTTATTGGCCTGTTTGCGGATACCATTGGCGATGCCCATGCGGTGAGGTCCCCGAAGCCCCATTGCTTCGTCACGGAAACGCGCCGCCGTGGTTCCGGTTCCCTTGTGGGGAAGGGCCATTCAGCAAGCCGCCTGCCGTACCTCTTCATCCGCATGATTTTGCCCGCGGAGCGCGCATTTTTCGGCCGTTGCGGGGCTGGATCCGCACCGGGGAAATTACGCCGAAAGCGTCAGCCCGATCCCCCACGGATCCCTGAGGAAAGTGCCGCCATCGCGCTTCTCGCTCTTGATCTCCAGCGCATCGAGGTTGGAGATCGCCGCATCCAGCGTCGCCTTGTCGTTGAACCGGACCTTGTAGTCCGAAAGTCCGGTCATATTGTCGGCGCGTGCCGCAGCACCCTTGCTGTTCCAGATATTGGCGGCGAGATGGTGATGATAGCCGCCGGTCGCAAAGAAACTTGCGCCGGGATAGCGCGCCATCAGCTTCAGGCCGAGCACGTCGCGGTAGAAGGCATCGGCCTGCGGGATGTCGCCGACCTGCAGATGCAGGTGGCCGATCGCCGTTCCCGCAGCCATGCCGCCCCAGCGCTCGTCCGCCGCGCTGTCATAGAGCGCCTGCAGGTCGAGGCGCAGCGTCGCCATCTCCACCATGCCGTCCTGGTGGAATTTCCATTGTTCGTGCGGCCGGTCGGCATAGATTTCGATGCCGTTGCCTTCCGGGTCGGACAGATAGATCGCCTCGCTGACGAGATGGTCCGAGGCGCCGTCGAGCACGACATTGTTCTGTGCCGCATGGCGCAGCCAGCGCGCCAGTTCGGCCCGATCCGGCATCAGGAAGGCAGTGTGGAAAAGGCCGGCGGCATTGCGTGGCGCGATCGCGGCATCTTTGGCCGTCGTCAGCGTCAGCAGCGGCAGATCGCCGACACCCAGCACTTGCCCGCTTGCCGTCTTCTCGATGACCTTCAGGCCGAGCATCGACTGATAGAAGCCGGACACGAGAGCAAGGTCGCTGACGACGAGATGTGACTGGTCGATATAGGCGGGCCGCGTCAGCGCAGAGGAAGTTTCGGTTGTCATGGATTGTTCTCCTGCCTTTGATCTGGCCTGTAGAATGGAAGGCGTACCGGCGGTGGCGGCAAAAATGCCGCCTGTGGCAAGGCCGAGGAAGTTTCGCCGGTTCATTCGCCTCTGTCTCCTCGGCTGCCGTACTTGATGCCTATATGGCGGATTGCCATTGTTCACAGAAGACCCGTTTTTGAGGATGAACTGTTGAACAGGTGTTGACGATGACTTGCGCCCACTTGATCCCGGTCAAAGCGCCCATATCTTCTTTAGAGGATACTTATACATCTCATTCATGGAGGGAGCCATGTACAGGAAGATCATCGTCGCCATCGCGCTCGGCGGCATCGAAAAGGGAGAGCAGATTCTCCGCAAGGCCGCGTCCTTGCTCGACGCAGGCGGTGAGATCGTCGCGCTCAACGTCATCGAGGATGTGCCGACCTATGTCGCGATCGAACTGCCGCCCAATATGGTCGAGGACGCCATGCGGGACAGCCGCGATAAGCTCAACGCGCTGATCGCGACGACCGGTATTGCGGCAACCGTCGAGATCCGCAACGGCCCGCCCGCCAAAGCGATCATCTCGACTGCCGAAAGCCACAGAGCCGATCTGATCATCGTCGCTTCGCATGTTCCGGATTTTTCCAACTACTTCATCGGCGCCACCGCCGACCGGGTCGTGCGCCACGCCAAATGCTCGGTGCTCGTCGATCGGCAGAAGATTTGATTTGCTGGGCCGCCTCGGCGCCGAACAGCCTGTCACGAAGATTTACCGCCGGTGCGCTTTGCCGCAGTTGCGTGCCCCTCGGTTCGATGCGACGATTGTTATCGGGGTCTGAAACGGATTGGCGTGCATGGCCGAGTTCAACGGCATTCGCTGGGCTTACGACAAATATGAACTGATCGCCGACGGCATCGTCCATGGCGTCGGTCTCGTGCTGGCGCTGATCGGGGCTACGGTGCTGATCTTCTACGCCACGCTCTGGAGCTCCGATGGCGCGCTCGCCGCCGCGTGGGTCTATGGCGTCGGGCTGGTGCTGACGCTTGCCATTTCCTTTTCCTACAACGCCTGGCCGGTCTCGCGCACCAAATGGTATCTGCGCCGCTTCGATCACTCGGCGATCTTCCTGTTGATCGCCGCCACCTACACGCCCTTCCTCGAACGCGGCGCCGACGATCCGCTGCTCTTGTTCATGCTGGTGGCGATCTGGCTGTTTGCCGCTGCCGGCATTGTTCTGAAATGCGTCTTTCCCGGCCGTTACGATCGTCTTGCCATCCTGCTTTACCTCGCCATGGGCTGGAGCGGCGTGTTGGTGGCCGAACCTGTCGCCGCGCGTATTCCCACCGCCTCGATGCTGCTGATCGTCATCGGCGGGGTCATCTATTCGCTCGGCGTCATCTTCCATGTCTGGGAAAAGCTACGCTTCCAGAACGCCATCTGGCACGGTTTCGTCGTCACCGCCGCGGCCGTGCATTATTCGGCCGTCTTCGCCTGTTTCAGCCTATCGGCGCAGGGCGTCTGACAAGGCTGTTCCCGAAGCCGCCGGTGGGGCGGGTCCGCCGTTTACATCTTCGGGAGCGGGGCGTATGCCATCCCGGCAGTCAACTCGAACCGGGCAATCATGACAGACGCCGTTCTCCTCCGCGACGCCACCGAGGCCGATCTTCCCGCCATCCGTGATATCTACAATCACGCCGTCGAGCACACGACGGCGATCTGGAACGACACGCTGGTCGATCTCGAAAACCGGCGGGAATGGCTGAAGGCGCGCAAGGCCCGCGGCTTTCCGGTCATCGTCGCCGAAACCGCGGGCAAGATCGCCGGCTACGCCTCCTATGGCGATTGGCGCGCCTTTGACGGTTACCGCCACACCGTCGAGCATTCCGTCTATGTCGACAAGGATTGCCGCGGCGCCGGCATCGGCGAGCGGCTGATGCGCGAACTGATCGCCCGTGCAACGGCCGGCAATATCCATGTGATGATCGCCGGCATCGAGGCCGAGAACACCGCCTCGGTCCGGCTGCATGAAAAGCTCGGTTTCCACATCGCCGGCAAATTTTCCGAGGTCGGCACCAAATTTGGCCGCTGGCTTGATCTCACCTGCATGGAGCTTCGCCTGCCTACAGTTGATCCGGCAGCTCCGGCTAGCCCCGGCAAGCCATTGTGAACGGCGCTCGCCATCTTTTTATTGTAGTCTGAGCTGTGTAAAAGTGGGGGCAGCCTGCTTCGCGAGAGGCAGCCTCAGAATGTTATGGAGGTGAACAGTTCAATGGCAATGCACGGATTGTCGCTCGGTCTCCTTGCCCTCGTCCTACTGGCATTTCCGCCGGTTGCCGCCCGGGCCGCCGATTGCGGCAGCCTGGCCTCACCGAAGCTCGACTGGCAGGAATGCACCAAGAAGAACCTGATGCTGCAGGGCAGTGATCTCGAAGGCGCCAACCTCGTCGGCACCGATTTCTCGCTGACCGATCTCGCCGGCGCCAACTTCAAATCCGCCAATCTTGAAAAGGCGACGCTGGTGCGCGCCTCGCTCGAGGGCGCCCACGCCGAAGGCGCCAGCTTCGCCAAGATCGAGGCCTATCGCGCCAGCTTCGCCAATATTGCCGCCGAAGGCGCTTCCTTTGCCGGCGCCGAACTGCAGCGGGCCAATTTCGCCGGCGCCAAGCTTGCCGGCGTGAGCTTCGAAAAAGCCGAACTCGGCCGCGCCGATTTCGATAAGGCGGTGCTGACGGGCACGAAATTCTCTTTCGCCAATCTCTCCCGTGCCGATCTCTCCGGCGCAAGCATCAAAGGCCCGGCGATGTTCGAGCGCGCCTTCATGTTCCTGACCCGCATCGAAGGCCTCGACCTCTCGGCCGCATCCGGCCTCGAACAGGCCCAGATCGACCTCGCCTGCGGCGACACCTCGACCAAACTGCCGGCCGGCCTCTCGGCGCCGACGAGCTGGCCATGCCCTGTGGAGCATGAGTGATCCGCTAGCTTCGCAGCCGTATCGTCGAGTCGAGCTGGTGTCTTTCGTGCGACGATTGCCCCTCACCCTAACCCTCTCCCCGTTCTAACGGGGAGAGGGGACGTGCCCTGCGAAAGCTCAGCAGGGAACGGCGAGGTTGCCACTTGTCCCCTTCGCCCCGTTTACGGGGAGAAGGTGGCGGCAGCCGGATGAGGGGCGGTCTCGCCGACCTCCCGTATGAATTTCCCTACGCTTTCTCCGAGATATAGAGGTGGAATTCCACCTTGCCGCCATCGGAGCCCGTGGCTTTGAAGAATGTTTCTCGCCGCCGGTGCACCCGCTCCGCAACCCGTTGCGAGCGCATGTTATCCGATCTGACGATGGAGACGATGCGCGCCAGACCGAGCGTATCGAGCGCGTGATCCCGGCAGGCGATGGCCGCCTCGAGCGCATAGCCCTTGCCCCAATGGTCGCGCCACAGGTGGTAGCCGATCTCCGGTTCCAGCCCTGCGGAGGTCTCCTGCAATGTGATGCCGCAATCACCCAGCAAGGCGCCGCTCTGCCGGTGGGTCACTGCAAAGAGACCGAAACCGTGACTGCTATAATTGTCGAAGGCGAGCCGTTGAAACCAGCGCGCGGTTTCGTCAAAACTCTTGATGGCGGGATAATACCGCATGCATTCCGCATCGCCGAAAATGCGGTGAAGGAACGGGAGATCGGCAGGCGTGATCTCCCGTAGCGTCAGCCGGTCGGTATGGAGGATGATATCGCGCGCCATTGGCCTCTCCTGCCTGCGGGAACAGCCACTTGCCGACTCCAGCGCCGAACGTCTATTCCCCCGGCTCAAACACCATGGAATGGCCGTTGATGCAGTAGCGCAGGCCGGTCGGCGGCGGGCCGTCGGGGAAGACGTGGCCGAGATGGGCTTCGCAGCTGCCGCAGCGGATTTCGGTGCGCACCATGCCAAAGGCGGTGTCGCGATGCTCGGTCACCGCATCGGGCGAGACGGCTTCGAAATAGCTCGGCCAGCCGCAGCCCGCATCGAATTTCGTGTCGGAGCGGAAAAGCGGGGCATTGCAGCCGACACAGCGGTAAAGCCCGGTCTCGAAGGAATCCCAGTAGGGGCCGGTGAAGGCGCGTTCGGTGCCGTGCTGGCGGGTGATGCGGTATTGCTCGGGGGTGAGCTGCTCTTTCCATTCGGCATCGGTCTTATGGATCTTGGCGGTGGTTGCAGTGTCGGACATGCCATGCTCCTTTCGCCGAGGGGCGGTTCCGTTTCGCGAGAAAATGTGGTGCGCCGTCTCCGATTCATCAAGTCTTGAGCACCATCCTGCCCAATTCGCCATGTACCGCTTTTGGAGGAGGACGCTTGCTCTTACATCCGTTAAGGGTTTTCTGTTAGGGTTAATGATACGTGCATTGGGGAATCACTGGTGTTTGAAGCAGCAATCGTCCTGCTCTACGGCCTCGTCGCCCTGGCGGCCATAACGGTCACGCTGTTGGAAGGCTGGGCCAACCATGACGGCTTGACGCTCCATCGTCTCGCCGGGCTTTTCGCCTGTCTGCTCTGGCCGCTGACGCTTCTGGTCTTCATCCTGCACGGCTGCGTCGCCCGGTTGCTGACGCGTCTTTCCCGGTCGACAGCCTGACGTCGGCCCGATCTGCCGCCTGATCCATCCGGCCATCGCGCACCTTTCGTCTTCCGATCGAAATCGCTTGAGACGCTCTCCTGTTTCGCCTAAGTCAGAGGGCAGCCGGTTTTCTCCGGCTTTCGTCTGTTTGCCGGTAGAGGAGGAGACATGGCCGATGTCACGGCTCTGACATTTCTGGCCCTGTGTCTGCCGCTTGCCGGCGCTCTTGCCGCTCCCTTCGTCATCCGGATCTTCGGCGCCAACGGCGCCTGGCTGCTGGCGATCGCTCCCCTGCTCGCCTTTCTGCATTTCCTGCGTTTCGTACCCGCGATCGCGCGCGGCGAGGTTGTCGCCGGCGGTTATGCCTGGGTACCAAGCTACAATCTCTCCTTCTCCTGGTTCCTCGACGGCCTGTCGCTGGCTTTCGCACTGCTGATCACCGGCATCGGCACCCTGATCGTGCTGTATGCCGGCGGCTACCTCAAGGGACACAAGGACCAGGGCCGCTTCTTCTCCTTCATCTTCCTGTTCATGGGGGCGATGCTCGGCGTCGTCGTTTCCGACAGTTTCCTGATGCTCTTCGTCTTCTGGGAGCTGACATCGATCACCTCCTTCCTGCTGATCGGCTTCGATCACGAGCGTGCCGCGGCGCGCCGCGCCGCCCTGCAGGCCTTGGTTGTCACCGGTGGGGGAGGGCTCTGCCTGCTGGCCGGCCTGCTGCTGCTCTGGAATATATCGGGCGTCACTGAGATGTCTGAGCTGATGAGATTTGGCGATGCCGTGCGCGGAAGCCCGTTCTATCTTGCTGCCCTCATCTTGGTTCTTGCCGGCGCCTTCACCAAATCGGCGCAGTTCCCCTTTCATTTCTGGTTGCCGAACGCTATGGAGGCGCCGACCCCGGTGTCGGCCTACCTGCATTCGGCCACCATGGTGAAGGCCGGCGTCTATCTGCTGATGCGGCTCAATCCCGTCATGGGGGCAACGCCTGCCTGGGAAATCCTTCTGCCCTTTTTCGGCGGGTTGACGCTGGTGGTCGGCACCACGCTCGCCATCCGCCAGACGGACCTGAAGCTCAAGCTCGCCTATACCACCGTCTCCTCGCTCGGCCTGCTCGTCATGCTGATCGGCTTCGGCTCGGAACATGCGGTGGAGGCGGCCGCGATCTATCTGGTGGCCCATAGTCTTTTCAAGGGCGCGCTGTTCATGGTCGCCGGCATCATCGATCATGAGACCGGCACGCGCGATATCACCAGGCTCGCCGGCCTGGGGCGGGCGATGCCGCTGACATGGGTCATCGCACTGGCGGCGGCCCTCTCCATGGCCGGCTTGCCGCCCTTCTTCGGCTTCCTCGCCAAGGAAGAGATCTATACGGCGCTTACCGGCGGCGATGTCCGCGCGCTTACCTTCACCGCCATCACCGTCTTCGGCAATGCGCTGATGTTTGCCGTCGCCTTCGCCGTGGCGCTGAAACCCTTTCTCGGCCGGCCGGTGGAGACGCCGATACATCCGCACGAAGCGCCCGTCCTGCTCTGGCTCGGCCCGGCTGTTCTTGCCGCCCTCGGCCTGCTTGCCGCGATCTTTTCGAGCTTCACGCACGCTGTCCTGTCGTCGCCGATATCAGCCGCCATCCGCCAGACCCCTGCTGACATCGACATTTCGCTGGCGCTGCATCCAGGTGTGCCCTTGGCGCTCTCTGTCCTGACGGTGCTGCTCGGCATCGGCATCTATTGGCAGCTCGCCCGCGTCCGCGCGGCGATGGCCATCTTCCTCATCGCGGCCGGGCGCGGGCCGGACCATGGCTTCGACCTCGCCATATCGGGCCTTGTTCGCTTCGCCGGCAGGCTCATGCGTATCCTCCAGCCGGGGCGGCTGCAGATCTATATCGCCTGCACCTTCCTGTCGGTCGCCGCCATCCTCATCATTCCCCCCGTCGTCTATGGTGAACTGCCGCACCTTCCCGCCTGGCCCGCCGACGTCAGGCTCTACGAATGGGCGGTTTTGCTGATCGCCGCCGTCGGCCTTGCCGCCGTGCTCGTCGCCCGCGACCGGCTGACGGCGATCGTCTCGCTCGGCATTCAGGGTTTTGCCGTCGCCATCATCTTCCTGCTGTTCGGGGCGCCGGACCTCGCCTTCACCCAGTTCATGGTCGAAACCCTGTCGGTGGTCATTCTCGCCCTGGTTATCACCAGGCTCCGGCTCTCGCCGGACGACCGGCGCCCGCTCGGGCGCAGCCTGTTCGACGCGGCGCTGGCGCTTGTCTGCGGCCTCGGCTTCACGCTTCTGCTGCTGCGGGCGACGCAGGCGCCGTTCAACGATGCGCTGACGGTGTTCTTCAACGCCTATTCGAAATCGATCGCCCATGGCGCCAATGTCGTCAACGTCATCATCGTCGATTTCCGCGGCACCGACACGCTCGGCGAAATCGCCGTCGTCGCGGTCACCGGCCTTGCCATCCTGGCGCTGATCCGCATCCGCGCCGGCAGCGAGCGCAAGCTTGCCGCCAATGATCCGGCGCTGGAGACGGAGGTCTGATGAACACCCTGATCTTCCGCACCGTCGCTCCGTTCCTCACCGCGCTGATGCTGCTTTTTTCCGTCTTCGTGCTGTTGCGCGGCCACAACGAGCCGGGCGGCGGCTTCATCGGCGGGCTGATTGCCGCTTCAGGACTGGCGATCTACGGTATTGCCCGCGGCGTTGCCGCCGTTCGCCGCGCGCTATTTTTCCATCCGCTGTCGATCGCCGGCTTCGGCCTGCTGCTGTCGACGCTGGCAGGGCTTCTCTCCATCCTTTTTGCCGTTCCCTTCATGACCGGTCTCTGGATCTATCCGGATCTCTTCGGTCTCGAAGTGCCGCTGTCGAGCGTGTTGCTCTTCGACGTCGGCGTCTATCTCGTCGTGCTCGGCGCCATCACCTCGATCGCGCTGGCATTGGAAGAAAAGGAGATGGAATGATGGAGCCGCTTCTGGCGATCCTCGTCGGCCTGTTCTTCGCTGCCGCCATCTATCTGATGCTGTCGAAATTCACGATCCGCATCATGCTCGGCATCGCCATCCTCGGCAATTCAGTCAACCTGCTGCTCTTCACATCAGGCCGGCTGACGCGCGAGGTGCCGCCGATCATCCCCGCCAATCTGGAGAGCTTGCCCGCCGGCGCGGCGAACCCGCTGCCGCAGGCCCTGATCCTGACGGCGATCGTCATCTCCTTCTCCTTCCTCGCCTTTCTGCTGGTGCTGACTTACCGCGCCTACCAGGATCTCGGCACCGACGACACCAGCGAAATGCGCGCCGCCGAACCCGACGACCGGCCGCTGCCGCCATTGGGGTATTGATAATGGACGTGGAAGTATTGGCTGAAGTTTGGCCGGCGGCCTCCCTCTTCTCCCCAGCGGGGAGAAGGTGGCCCGAAGGGTCGGATGAGGGGGGCGGCACGGCACGCGCTGTCCTTCGCTCGCGCTGCGGACGCTCGTCGCAATGGCTCCTCGCCCCCCTCATCCGCCCTGACGGGCACCTTCTCCCCGGTGGGGAGAAGAGGGGGCAAACCTTGCCGACCGGAAAAGAAGTCTGATCGCATGGCCGCCCCAACCATCGATCTCTCCGCCGCCCTGATCGCCGCCCCGGTGCCGATCGGCCATTGGCTCGCCATCCTGCCGGTCGCCCATTGCATCACGCTGGGCGCCGTCCTGCTGATGCTGCGCGCTTACCCCCGCCTGCAGGCCTGGCTGGCCATATCGAGCCTTGCGGTTCTGGCGCTGATCGATGCGGCGCTGCTTGCCAAGGTCGTGGCCGAAGGGCCGCTCACCATGGTCATGGGCCGCTGGCTGCCGCCCTTCGGCATCGCCTTCACCGTCGACCTTTTCGGGGCGCTGATGGCGTTCACATCAGCCCTTGTGGCGCTCGCCGCCGGCATCTATGCGCTCGCCGATATCGGCGAAAGCGGCCGGCGGTACGGGTTCTTCCCGCTGCTCCTGCTGTTGATGGCCGGTGTCAGCGGCGCCTTTCTCACCGGCGATGTCTTCAATCTCTATGTCTGGTTCGAGGTGCTGCTGATTTCCTCTTTCGGGCTGATCATCCTCGGCTCAGAACGTCAGCAGATCGACGGGGCGCTGAAATATGCGGTGCTGAACCTCATCGCCACGACGCTGTTCCTGATCGGCGTCGGCATCCTCTATGCCGTCTTCGGCACCCTCAACATGGCCGATATCGCGGCAAGGGCGAGGGATCTGCGCGCCACGGCGCCGCTGATGACGCTGGCAAGCCTCTTCCTGCTCGCCTTCGCCATGAAGGCGGCAGCCTTCCCGGTCAATTTCTGGCTGCCCGCCTCCTATCATACGCCACGCATCGTCGTCTCGGCGCTATTTGCCGGCCTGCTCACCAAGGTCGGCATCTACGCGCTGATCCGGGTGGTGGTCATGCTGCTGCCGGTCGAACGCGCCGAACTCAGCCCGGTAATCGCGCTTGCCGCCGCCGCGACCATCCTCGTCGGCGCGCTCGGCGCGCTTGCCGAAAACGATATCCGCAGGCTGTTCGGCTATGTCGTCATATCGGGCATCGGCAATATGCTGGCCGGCGTCGCACTTGGCGGCACCGGCGGTGGCATCAGCGGCGCGGTCTTCTATGCGCTCCATTCCATGGTGCTGATGACGGCGCTTTATCTCACAGCCGGCGAAATCGGCCGGCGCGGCGGCGGCTTTTTATTGTCGGCGCTCGGCGGCCTCTATCGCCAAAGCGGCGGCTTCACCGCGCTCTCGCTCGTGCTCTTCCTGGCCGCCTGCGGCCTGCCGCCCTTTTCCGGCTTCTGGCCGAAAGTCATTCTCGTCAAGGCCTCGCTCGATAGCGGCGCCTGGTGGCTGGCGGCCGTCATTCTCGCCGGCGGGTTTCTGACGACGATCGCCTTCGGACGCCTCTTTCTGCTCGCTTATTGGCGCCCGGCGCCGACAGCAGCGATGCCATCGGCAACCGTCTGGCGCACCGGCCTGCCGCTTGCCGCGCTGACGGCGCTGGTCGTCGGTTTCGGCATCCTGCCGGAACAGCTGCTGGCGCTGTCGCAATCGGCTGCCGCCGGTCTTGCCGATCCTGAGGCCTATCTTCATTCGGTTTTCCCCGGAGGCGCGCGGTGATCGCCTTTCTCTTCAACCTGCTGCTTGCCATTGCCTGGGTCACTGTTACCGGCAGCGCCTCGCTGCACAATCTCGTCTTCGGCTTCCTGCTAGGCGCCCTGGCGCTGTTCATCATCCGCGAACCCTTCGGCGGCAATGGATATCTGCGCCGCGCCGGCCTGATGCTCTCGCTCGCCGCGCTGTTCCTCAAGGAATTGACGCTGTCGGCCTGGAGGGTCACGCTCACCGTCCTCTCGCCCGATATGAAGCTGAAGCCCGGCATCTTCGCCTTCCCGCTGACGGTGACGAGCGATTTCGAGATCACTTTGCTCGCAAACCTCATCACCCTGACACCCGGCACACTTTCGGTCGATGTCGCCACCGATCGCCGCACGCTCTATGTCCACGCCCTCGATTGTTCCGATCCCGAGGCAAGTAAGCGTGACATCGCCAATGGTTTCGAACGCAAGATCATGGAGGCTTTCCGGTGATCACACCCGCCGCCATCGTCGCGGTCGCATCCTCGGCCGCCGCCATCATCCTCGGCCTGGCGCTGATTCTGACGGTCTGGCGCGTCGTTGTCGGCCCGACATTGCCGGATCGCATCCTCGCCCTCGATATGCTGACCGGCATCGCCATCGGTCTCATCGCCGTCATCGCGGTCAAGACCGGATTTTCGCTCTATATCGATATCGCCATTTCGCTCGGCCTCGTCGGCTTCCTGGCGACGGTCGCCTTCGCCCGATTCGTGCTGTCGCGCGGCAACATCAAATCGCCGGCCTCCGCATCTCCGGCAAAGGCCAACTCTTCGGCAAAGGCCAATGCAAAAAGGCCTCATGCGGGAGGGAAGAAGCGATGATCGATTATACCCTGGCTGCCATCGTCGCTGTGCTGCTGATCGCCGGTGCGTTCTTTGCTCTTTCGGCGGCGATCGGCCTGGTCAGGCTGCCCGATCTCTATACGCGCATGCACGCCGCCTCGAAGGTGGGCACTGTCGGCTCCGGCCTGCTGCTCCTAGCCGCCGGCCTCTATTCCCAGGACCTGGCGATTCTCGCCCGCGCCATTGCCGGCTTCGTCTTCCTGTTGCTGACGGCGCCGGTCTCCGCCCATCTGTTGGCCAGAGCTGCCCACCTTTGCGGATATGCGCTCGGCGTCGTCTCGGTCCGCGACGATATGCGCAAGCGCTGAGCCTTTGCTGTTTCGCTGCTTTACCAGATTTATGCAAAACTTATGCACAGGAAGCTGTGAGTAAAGCTTGCCCAAAGGCGCCTTAATTCTTCATCTGTCATTTTTTCTCAAGAAAAACGACAAATAATAATTGGCCTTTCGACCAAACGATGGTATTTGAAAATGCAAGTAGAGTTCTGATTGTGAATTACAATCGTACTGCTTCCAAGTCCCTCAGTTTTGATTTTTCATGTCTAAACTGGGGCCACCGCCTGGGGCATGACGTAGTGGTTTGCAGTCAGGCAGTATTAGAACAGGTCTCGCTCTTCGGAATCTAGGGGTGGATTTCGCGTTTTTCGAAACAGAAGGTCGCTACCGTGCTTTTGCTGTTCGCTTCTACGAGGCGGGTCTTTGACGTAACAGTCAAAGGCCGTTTGAGCATGCTAACAGGAGAAAAAATATGACGGAAATGGCGACCGGCAATGCGCCGGAGCTGCTTGTGGAACTGACAGCCGACATCGTCGCGGCCTATGTCAGCAACCATGTTGTCCCGGTCAGCGACCTGGCAAATCTGATTTCCGACGTGCATTCGGCACTGAGCAACACGTCCGTACCGCAGCCTGCTGCGGCCATCGTCGAAAAACAGAAGCCTGCAGTCTCTGTCCGCAAGTCCGTACAGGACGAGCAGATCACGTGTCTGGAATGCGGCGGCAACTTCAAGTCCCTCAAGCGTCACCTCATGACGCATCACAGCCTCTCGCCGGAAGAATACCGCGAGAAATGGGACCTGCCGACCGACTACCCGATGGTAGCGCCCGCCTATGCCGAAGCGCGTTCGCGCCTGGCAAAAGAGATGGGCCTGGGTCAGCGCCGCAAGCGCGGCCGCGGCTGAGCTTTTTCGAAAGCCACCAACGACAAAAGCCGGGTCTTGTGCCCGGCTTTTCTGTCTGCACTTGCGGCGGCGCCTCTGCTCGATGCTTTACCCGCAGCCTTAGAATGTATTCCTATACTATGAGCAAGTGTGAATATACTGATTCACTGAACAGCGCTTTCCGAATCGCTCGGCGCGGCATCGCTCAAAACCCCTAATCGCAAGCGCGCTCAGGCCGCGGCGCGGAGCTTTGCCTCTTCGCGAATCCTGTTGACCATCGATCGCAGTCCGTTCGAACGCTGCGACGACAGGTTCTCCACCAGGCCGATCTTCGAGAAGATTTCGAAGGCATCGAGCCCGGCGATCTCGGATGCCGTCTTGCCGGAATAGGTGGCAAGCACGATGGCGACGAGGCCGCGCACGATATGGGCGTCGGAATCACCCTCGAAACTCATGATCGGGTTGTCGGGATCGCCTGTCGTATGCGTCACCAGCCAGACCTGGCTCGCACAGCCCATCACCTTGTTTTCGGAGGTGCGCTTCTCCTCGGCCAGGTCGGGCAGCGCCTTGCCGAGTTCGATGACATAGCGATAGCGGTCTTCCCAATCGTCCAGGAAGGCGAAGTCGTCGATGATCTGGTCGAGGGATGCCATGGGAAAGCCTTTCAATCTTACCAGTGCATATAGGTGAAAGACCGGCGGATTTGAACCGTTAAAGCGCGTCGCCTCGAACAGGATTCATGCGACACGCGTCAATTCTTTGTTTTTATGCCCGTCGCTCTCTAGGAACCGCGACACGCTTCCCGCTGACAGGCATTCAAAAGAAACGCCGTGAGGGATGGGCATCCTCACGGCGCGCAGCAACATGCTGAATTAAACAGGGCAGGCACGTCAGGCATGAGGCATCTCCGCGTCATGCGGACCACCGATGCAAGTTCAAGCAATTCCCAGCAAAAGTGCGTAGCGGTTTTGCGTCCGGGATTGCGTAAAACAGAGATCAGCAATTCCCAGCAAAAGTGCGTAGCGGTTTTACGTCCGGGATTGCGTAAAACAGAGATCAGCAATTCCCAGCAAAAGTGCGTAGCGGTTTTGCGTCCGGGATTGCGTAAAAGAAAAGAATGCTCTGCGGACGAATGCCCGCGAAGATTTCGTCAGATTGCCGGCTTCGGCGTCGGCAGCGGGATCGCGCCGGTGACAACCGTCTCAGCGGAGGCGTCATCCTCGACCGGCGGGCGGTAGGGCATCGGCTGGTTCAGCGCGGCCTTCGCCTCGCGGAGCTTTTCCTGGATGGCGGGTGCCGCCAGCGAAGGTGTGGCGAGAGCCACCGGCATTTGCGGTTCGGCGTGCCTTGCGGTCGCGGGCGCCTCGTCCTTGAACTGGCTGTCGAGCAGTTCGTAGGCGACGCGGGCGCCTTCACGCGCCCGGTAGCCGAGTGCGGTGACGGTTTCGGCGCCCTTGGCGCAGACTTCGGGTTTTTCCGAGCACATGCCGGTGAGATAGTCATAGGCGCCGCTTGCCGCCGTAAAGGCGTCGGAAAGCTGCAGTTGCGGGCCGCTGGCGAGCTTGTCGGAACCCTCCGTGCTGAAGACGGAAAGAAGCACGAGCACAAGGCCAAACCAGAAGGATCCTTTGATCAGAAACCACATTGTCGTTGCCCATCCTGTTTTCCCGTCCGGTTCTTGTCGCCGAATCAGGCCGGTTGTCCGGTGTGTTTTCACCCTACCGCCAAGTTGCGAATGCCGCTTTTCGAAACTCACGCGCATTTGCGGCAAATTTAATTCGAATTTTAGCGAACGGCATTTGACGGGCATTTTAGTCGAATGCGAGCGATCGCCGTTAAGCATCAGGGCAGCACCTGCTTGCAATTGCAGGGCTTTTGCCAGCTCGCCTTGCCACAAGAGTTAATACAATGCTGAAATATGAGGAAAATCCGTCGCTTACCCGCTATTAACCACAAAAGGCAAAGGGGCTTCCAGATGCTTCAAAACGGGATTTTCGGCCGGTTCCGGCTGTGAACAGGGCTTTTGCCTTATCCTTTCTTTAAGCCGCCGGGGCCTATTGTCCGGATCGACAGACAGCCTTTTGGGCGGGTATTGCGTGCGTGTATTGAGTAACATTGGCGGCTGGGTGACGGCGCTCGTAGACCGGGCGGCGACAAGCTGGCTCTCCCGGACGGGCGGCGGTGAAGCCGTCCGCCAGCGCGAGCTCGCGATCCTGCGCCGCCTCGTGCTGTTCTCGTCGGCCGCTCTTATTGCCGCGCCTATCGGCCTTTCGGCGGTCACCAGTCCGGCCGTCGCCTTGCCGGCAGGGGTCGCCATGGTCTGCGCTGCCTTTCTCTTTTCCGCCGTCGGCAGCATCGCGCTTTCCCGCCAGGGCTCGTCCGCCGGCATCGCCACACAGTCGGCCGAGGATTTTTTCCTTGCCGCCACCCCCGGCCTCGTCTTCTTCCTCGACCCGCATGGCAGCGTGGCGACCGTCGGCGGCCGCGACCGGCGCGATTTTCTCGCCTGGATGCGCGATCCCAAGGGTAGGGGTTTCCTGGAGCAGGTGCACGTCTCCGACCGCATCCTTTTCCTGCAGGCGCTCGATAGCCTGCGCCGGGGCGAGGATGCCGAGTGCGTCGATCTGCGCATCGACCGCCCCTCGGTCGCGCGCGATCAACGCCAATTCGCCTATCTCAGAATGGACATGACAGCCCGGCGCGACGCCGACGGCGAACTTGCCGCCATCATTGCCCAGCTGCGCGATGTCTCCGTCGAGCAGCAGCTGCGGGCCGAAGCCCAGAACCGCGTCGCCGACGCCGAATCGGCAAACGACGCCAAGTCGCGCTTCCTTGCCGCCGTCAGTCACGAGCTGCGCACGCCGCTGAACGCCATTCTCGGTTTTTCCGATATCCTGATCGGCGAATATTTCGGCAAGTTCGAAAACGACCGCCAGCGCGAATATGTCGGCCTCGTGCGCGAATCCGGCGCGCATCTCTTGTCTGTCGTCAACACCATGCTCGACATGAGCAAGATCGAAGCCGGCCGTTATGAGCTGATCCTCGAAGGCTTCGATATTTCAAGCTCGGTCAAATCCTGCGAATCGATGCTGGCATTGCAGGCCAAGACCAAGGGCGTGACGCTGACGAGCCGGATCCAGCGCGGCCTCGGCGAGATCGTCGCCGATCAGCGCGCCATCCAGCAGATCCTCATCAATCTCGTCGGCAATGCCATAAAGTTCACCGAGGCCGGCGGCGTCGTCTCGGTCGATGCGGCGGCGCGCGACGGCATCCTCAAGCTGACGGTCAGCGACACCGGCATCGGTATTGCGGCCGACAAGCTGGCCTTGCTCGGCCAGCCCTTCGTCCAGATCCAGAACGACTATACCCGCCGCTTCGAAGGCACGGGCCTTGGTCTCTCCCTGGTCAAGGGGCTGGTAGGGCTGCATGGCGGACATTTCGCCATCGCCAGCCAGCCCGGCGAAGGCACGATCATCACCATCGAGATCGCGGTGGACGGCTCGGGCGCCGTGTGCGCCGAAGACGCCGGTCATGGCGCGACTGTCGAGTTCCCGCCGCGGCTGAAGGGCGCGGTCAATGCAGGTGCAGAATTGGGGGAGGGGCGTTTCGATGGCCGCGCGCAAGCGAAAATCGCCTAAAGGAAAAAGGGGACGGCAGCAGCCGGGCCTGCTGATGTCGGGTGCAGCCGCCCTGGGCGGCCTCAGCCTGCAGGGCGCTTCCGTGCTCGGCGGCGTCATCGGCCGCAATCCGTCGGTGGCCGGCGGCACGATCACCTTCGTTGTCATCTTCTCCTTCGTCGCCGCCAATGCGCTCTGGTATCAGCCGGGCCTGCATCCGCATCCGATTTTCCGCACCCGCGATCCGCAGTCTCCCGCCGTGCTCGGCGCCCGCCACCCGGCCGAGGAGCAGCAGGGCGAGGTCACCACCTTCCGGATCGAACGGCCGGAGGATGCCGCCACCACCACCAACGCAACGCCGGCGCCCGCCGCGCCCGGCCAGCAGCCGAGCCAGCTTGTCATGGACATCCAGCAGCAACTGGTGCGGCGCGGCCTCTATAACGGCATACCCGACGGCATCATCGGCCCACGCACCAGTGCGGCTATCCTCTTCTTCGAGGAAACCGTCGGCATGGCCCAGACCGGCGATCCGACGCCGGAGGTGCTGGCGGCGCTGAAGACCGATGCCGCAGGCCCTTCCACCGTTCCCGCGGAAAAGCCGCCCGAGGATGTAAGCTCGAAGGCGGCGGCGGAAGACCCGGTCGCAGCGGCGATCCGCAGCGCCGAAAAGACGGTCAAAACCGCTCCTTCAGCCGCAAAGCAGGTTCCCTCGAGCGAAATTACCAATGTCGACCTGGTGCTGAAGATCCAGAAGGGCCTTTCCAACATGGCCTATGCCAATGTCGGCATCGACGGCGTCGCCGGCGAGCAGACGCGCGCGGCCATCCGCCATTTCCAGAAGCACTACAACCTGCCCGAAAACGGCGAACCGAATCAGGCGGTGCTGAAGAAACTCAAGGAAATCGGCGCGATCTAATGCGTGTCCCGGGACGAAGACGTCCATAGAGGTAACGCGCTTTGGCAGTGCGGCCGGTTTTGCCCCACAACCTAAGTCTAAGGCGCAGCTGCTGTTTGCAACTTGTTAACCATGTTGTCTGAAGCTTTTCCGATTGGGACGGGGGAGCGTCGATCATGCATGCGCTGAAGGCGACAGACGATCTGGCTGGAGAGCCGGCGGAGGCGGGAAACCCTGGCCAGGAGGCGTTACGCCAAATCCTGCTGCGCCTTGCAGAAGAGGCTTCCACCCTTGGCATCGATCTCGTCGATATCGCCGGCGCCATCCAGGACATGGCGGCGATGTCCGCCCGGCATGCCTCCGCCTTCGATCACGTCACGCATACCGCCCTTTCGATTGCCGAGACCAACCGCGCGGTTGCCGTGTCGCTGCGTGAGACCGATCGCACGGCGGCCGAGGCCCGCCACATGCTGAAGGAATCGGCAGACCGGCTGACCGGCTCCGTCACCGAGATCGGCCACATGGTTCGGTCCTCCGAAGAGATCGGCGCGGAGATCGCCGGCTTTTCCAAGTCACTTGCCGATGTCGACGGTATCGCCGAGGAGATCAGCACCATCGCCCGCCAGACCAACCTGCTGGCGCTGAATGCCGCAATCGAGGCGGCACGCGCCGGCGATGCGGGCAAGGGTTTCGCGGTCGTCGCCGCAGAGGTGCGGGCGCTGTCGCTGCAGACGTCGAAGGCGACGAGCTCGATCCAGCAGACGCTGGACGAACTGCGGGTGAAGATCGATCGGCTGTCGGCCGCCGGCGGCGATGCGCGCGATAGCGCGGCCGGCGTGCGTGACAAGTCGGAGGCGATGCGCGGGGCCTTCGAAAGCATGGAACATGTCATCACCCGCATCCTTGACAGTTCGACCGTCATGGCCAACACCACCGAGGCGGTCGACCAGCAATGCGCCGGCTTTGTCGGGAAACTCGGCGAGATGTCGGCCGAGGTCGCCGGCTCCAATGTGCGGCTGCAGCAGGCGGCCAAACGCGTCGACAGCGTCGTCGGCCTCTCCGAAACCCTGATCCAGCTGACGGCGAGTGCCGGTGTCAAGACCGCCGACAGCCGTTGGATCGAGGAAGCGCAGTCGGTGGCCAGGCACATTTCCGGCGCCTTCGAACGTGCCGTCGCCGAGGGTCAGATCGGTCTCGATGCTTTGTTCGACCGGCGTTATCGTCAGATACCGGGTTCCGATCCGGCCCAGATGATGGCGGCCTTTACCGAACTCACCGACCGCTTGCTGCCGCCGATCCAGGAACCAGCGGCAGCCTCGGACGAGCGCATAGCCTTCTGTGCGGCGATCGACGAGAACGGCTATCTCCCCACCCATAACCGCAAATTCTCGCAGCCGCAGCGGCCCGGCGACACCGTCTGGAACACCGCCAATTGCCGCAATCGCCGCATCTTCGCCGATCGCGTCGGCCTTGCCGCCGGCCGCAGCACCGCGCCTTTTCTCGTCCAGACCTATCGGCGCGACATGGGCGGCGGCAATTTCGTGATGATGAAGGATATTTCCGCTCCGATCACCGTCCGTGGACGGCATTGGGGAGGATTGCGGCTGGCCGTCAAGGTCTGACCACCGGGGCAATCTCTGCCGCCGCATTGCCGCCGACGGCAGCCCGGTCTATACCGCGCCGATGAGATTACGCGCCGACATCTTCGTTTCCGCCCTCCTGCGCCGCGTCTTTGCCAGCGGCGATTTCGCCGCCGTCGAGAAGAAGGGTGCGGAGGAGGCGGGCGCGATTTTCATCCGCCAGCATTTTCGAGACGGCCTGGAAACGCTCTATGCGCCGGCGCCGCAGACCGCCTTCGGCGAAGGTGAGGTGGGCGACCGCCTGTTCGAGATCCGCCTGTCGCGCAGCGAGCCGGAAGCGGTGCGCGCCATGCTGGAGCGTGAGCGCAAGTTCGATCCAGACCTCTGGATCGTCGAATTGGAGGCGGAGGAATTGGCAGACATCATCCCGCTGGCGCGGGATGGCTGAGGGCCGACGACACTCCTGATTTCAGCGGGACCGCCGCCCCAGGACACGCATGTCGCGCTGCGGCGGCGCCTGATGGATGAAGCGGTGGTTCGGCGTCTCCTGAGGTGCGGGCGCATTGGCCGCCTCGGGCTTGTAGGTGTAGCGATCGGCGCGGCGCCAGGCGTCCACCCGTTCGTGGCATTCTTCCGGGTCGAGCCCATCGAGCACCATCCAGCCGCGCGTGACATTGTGCTGCTGTTCGGCAAGATGCGGATAGAACCTTTCCAGCACGAAGACGGCGTCGAGAAAGCCCATGCCGAGGCTCGTCAGCGTCGTCGCGAGCTGCTGGCCGGAAAGATCGAGCATGATGCGCTCGGCCAGCCAGCGGCTGGCCGACAGCGCATCGGCCAGCGCGGTCGCGAAATGCGCCGCCTCCCGCGAGCGGGCGAAGCGCACCAGCAGCGCCTCCTGAATGTCGGTGAGCGTTCTGAGGCCGAGCCTGTCGTCCTCCTTATGGCCGAGATGACCGGCAAGGCCGAGAATACGCTCGCGCAGTGCCTCTTCATTGGCAACCCGCTGTTCCTGCAGCGCATCCGCCTCGTTAATCTCGGCCGGCGCCGGCGAAAGCGGCAGCGTCTGTGATTCCGTGATCGGCGCCGATGCGGCCGCCGGCCGCGGCTGGCTCTGGCGCAGCGCCACCAGCGCGTCGATGACCTTCGGCGAAAGCGAATCGCGGCTGACGATCGTTTTGACATGCGCCGCACCCTGCATGCGCGCGATGGTAATCAGCGTATCGTCGGCGATGGCCTTGGAGGCGGCCAGAAAAGGGGCGGCGATCTCGATCGGCTGGTTGCCGATGAACAGCGCAACAGCCGCCGGCATGTTTTCGCATTGTGAGAGTGCTGCAACCGCCTGGCGTTTGGCCTCGTCGGAAGAGGCCTGGAAGAGCGGCATGAAAAGCTCTGCAAATTGGCGCAGTTCGGACCGTGTCGGATGAGACAGGCTCTCAAAACTGCTGACGGTCGCCATCAATACCACGTCCTTTTTCCTGACGGCCAATGGGCCCTCTAGGTCTCGAAACCGGTCACGCACAAGAACACCCCGAAAACGCCGAACCAAGGGGAACCACGGGCCGATATGCGCTGGCGGAACGCATGCCGGGCCACATGGGTTATGAACAAATCCTACACCGACAGGGTTAATGCATGCTGAAGATTTTATTAAAATGCCACAGAAAGATACACGCGGAACGCGTGTCGCCTATGTTGGGCGGCAACATAAAAAGTCTGGTTTGAAGCGGTCGTGCAACGACTGCTCGTCGCGGGAAAGGATGAGGGAAAAATTCAGGCGGCCTTGCGATCGCGCAGTGCGTCCAGCAGCTTTTCGCGGCTGTCGTGACCGGCCTGATAAAGGTCGAGCGCTGCGGATGCCGCATACTGCGCCTCGACGCTCTTGATGTCGACGCGCCGTTCGGCGCACCAGGCATCGAGCGCACCGCGCAGAACGTCGAGATCGTCAGGCGAGAAAGATGAATTCACCAGCAAAGACATCGCTAGCCTCCGCATTCCGGCAAGAGCGTGAATATCCGCGATCGATCGGGCCCGGAAACGCATGATCGACGAGGGAAACCATACGCGCATCCCAGGTGCCCGCAATTAAATATTTTCATGAAGCATTTTTGCAACATCGTGCTTTTTCCATTGGGTAGTCCTGCCGCGTCCATGCCAACCATATGAATTGTTTCCAAATTTATACATCGATCCCCGCCGGGACCTTGGGCGGGCGGCGTGAAACCAAATCAACTCTTCGCGCGTTACAGAGGAAGTGACGTGAACTGTGTTTGGCATCTGCTGAATATTAGTAAACTGTTAACTGTCATCTGTCTCAATTCGGATGGGAACGACGCGATTTGAGTGTTTGGATCGTTGAAACTCCTGATCACGGTATTTCAACAAGGTGCCGTGGGAAAGGCGCGAATGCCCTCGGTCCGGTCACTCCGCCACCGCAGGACGCGCCGGCTCGCACATTGGCGGGCAGGGTGAAATCCATCGCAAGTTCATCCGTCTCGGGCAGTGCATGGAGACGAGAATGGCAATAGTAGTCGCATTGGCGGATCGGCAGCCGCGGGCGCCGCGCCGCCCGGACAAAGAGCCCCGCGAAGCCAAGATCCTCTGGTTCACCGGCGTCCGCTACGAGCGGTTGGCCGAGAGCCCTAGGCATGGCCCGGCGCCCGCGCCGCGCGTCAATAAGAAGTAACGCCCGTTCAACCCCAGGGCGTGATCCCCGAAACATCACGCTCTCGTTCTAGCGGGCGGTGAATTGCTCGCAGCCAGCTTCCGTCAGGAAGTTTCGCGCCGCCTCATCAAAACTTGCCTGCGGCGCCAGCGTCCGCAGCACGGCATAACCGTCCCGCCGTGCCATCTCCACCAGGATCGCCTGCTGCAATTCCTGTGGCAGGTTCTTGCGCAGGTCGGTCAGCTGGATCGGCCCGCCGGCCAGCACGTCGAGTGCACCGCCGACCGAGGTCCTGTCGTTCATGCTGAAGACCTCGTTGGAGGCACTGTCGTAAATCGCAATCGACCAGAAGGGCACATAGCCCTTGGCGGTGAAATGCACCGGCGCATCCTCGACGTCGAAGGAGCAGACGGCGGTGCGCACGAAAGGGTCGCCATTGGCAAGGCCCGCCTCGTCATAATGACCGCCGAGCAGGGTGAAATTGTTGAGATCGCCCTCCGCCTCCACACGGGTCGCCGCATCCTTTCCGGTGAAATGCGGCAGCGACAGGATGATGACGAGATGCAGCAGCGCTGCGCCGAAAAGGCCGGTCAGGATGGCGAAGAAGATCCTAAGCATTGCCGCATCCGGTCTTGGTGAGCTTCGGCATGGCGAGGTCGATCACCCCGGAACTGCCGGCCGTCGGCGTGTCGAACAGCGTCAGCACCAGCCGGAAGGTGCCGGCCTCCGGCAAGGCCAGCCAGTTGCCCGGCTGGGCCGCGGCCGAGATTTCGATCGAGAAGCTGCTGTCGGGCTGGCGCAGCACCGTCCAGGAATTGAGCGCTGCGGGATGCCCAGTTTTCACCGCCGCCGGATTGCCGCCATTGTCGGCGGTAAACAGGGTCCAGAGCCGGGCAGGCGGCGTTTGCCCGCTGATACGGTAGCGGCAGGCGGCATTCAGCCGCGCGCCGTCGTCGTCGACGCTCGCCGTGAAGGTCAGCCCCTCGGCGCTGCCGTAAAGCAGCTTGCCGGCGCGCGCCCGGTGCGACTTGGCATAAGGATCGGCATCGACCGTCTGCAGCGCCGGAAAGGCCTCCCAGGCGCCGAGCTTGATCGCCCCGAAACCCTGCGTCGCATCCAGCGCATACAGCGAAATCATGATTCCGCCGCCGAAGGCGACGATCAGCGTGACCAGGATGAAGAGGGGAAATCGAAACACATTATAACCTTGGAAACCATATCCGTTGAAAGGGTTACCACTGATTCTGGCAGGGTGGAATGCCATGCGACGACATGGACGCCGATCTATCCAGGGTCGCGGGCGCATACGCGCCGAAAACTGCCCCTCACCCTAACCCGACGTCCCCTGCGGGAGGCTCGCGGGGAACGGAGAGGCTGCAGCTATCCCCTTCGCCCCGCAAGCGGGGGTCCGAAGGACGGGTTGAGACGAGTGGCTCAACCCAGGCAAAGGTGCCGGCAGGCGGATGAGGGGCTGATCTCGCCGATCTCATGGGAAACAGCGCAACACGAACGAGCGACATTCCCACTCAGGACCTATTCCGCGCTCGCCACCTTCGCCGGCGCAAGCGGGGCGGCATTTTTCAGCTTTTCGCCGAGCTTCTTGAGGATGTCGGTCGATTGCACCGAGAGCATGCGCGGCCGGATGAGCTGCGGCAATCCGTCCTGCGGTTTGGCAGCAGCGGTCTTGGCGAGATCCTTTTCCGAGGGCAGGGGATTTTCGATGCCGGGGATGGGGCGCAGCGTCACACCCTGATGGGCGTAGTCCATGGCGCGCTTGAAGGTCATCGCCGGCAGCGAGCCGCCGGTCATCTCGTTGGTCGAGGTGTAGTCGTCATTGCCGAACCAGACGGCGCAGGTGTAGTTGCCGGTGAAGCCGACGAACCAGGCGTCGCGATAGGCCTGGGTCGTGCCGGTCTTGCCGGCCGTGACGATGCCGTTATCAAGCGCCGCTTTTCGCGCCGTGCCGACATAGGGTACGCGCGACAGCATCTGGTTCATATAGGCATCGGCCTGTTCGGACAGCACACGTTTCGGCGCCGGCTCGTCGCGGTCGAAATCGTAGAGCACATCACCGGCGTAATCGAGGATCTGGGTGATGCCGTGGCGGCGCGACTGGTAACCTCCGGCCGGGAAGGTGGCATAGGCGGTCGCCTGGTCGAGCACCGTCACCTCCGAAGTGCCGATCGGGATAGTGACGTCGTCGCGGATCGGCGTTTCGACGCCGAGGTTCTTGGCCATCGCCCGGATCGGCTGGATGCCGAGCTTCTCCTTGGCAAGCCGCACCGGCACGGTGTTGATCGACTGGGCGATTGCCGTCTCCAGCGTGATGCGTCCGACATAGCGGTTGGCGTAATTGTGCGGGCTCCAATTGCCCCAATAGATCGGCGCGTCGACGATCGTCGTCTGCGGGGTCATCCCGCTCTCCATCGCCAATGCATAGGTATAGACCTTGAAGGAGGAGCCCGGCTGGCGCAGCGCCCGGGTGGCGCGGTTGAACTGGCTCTCGCCGTAATCGCGGCCGCCGACCATGGCGCGCACCGCGCCGCCGTTCTCGATCATCACCATGGCGCCCTGCTTGGCGTGATAGGCCTCGCCATATTCGCGCAGCGACGTTTCGACCGAATCGTCGGCCGCCTGCTGGATGCCCATGTCGATCGTCGTGCGCACGATCAGCGAATGCTGGTGGAAGCGCGGCGAAAGCCGCTGCACCTCGTCGAAGGCCCAATCGAGGAAGAAGTCAGGCGATTCCACCTCGTTGCGGTCGACGACCGTGGCAGGGTTGCGCCTCGCGGCGATCACCTGGCCCTCGGTCATCAGCCCGCTTTGCACGAGATTGGTCAGCACTTCGTTGGCGCGCGCGCGCGCCGCCGGCAGGTTGACATGCGGCGCATATTTCGCCGGCGCCTTGAACAGGCCGGCGAGCATGGCGGATTCGGCAAGGTTCACATCGGTGATGTTCTTGCCGAAATAGAACTGCGCCGCTGCGGCTGCGCCAAAAGTGCCGCCGCCCATATAGGCGCGGTCGAGATAGGTGGAGAGGATTTCCTTCTTGGAGAGGTTCGCCTCGAGCCACAGCGCCAGGAATGCCTCGGTGACCTTGCGGTCGATCGAGCGCTCGTTGGACAGGAACAGGTTCTTGGCGAGCTGTTGGGTCAGCGTCGAGCCGCCCTGCACGACTTCGCCGGCCTGGGCGTTGGTGACCATGGCGCGGAAGAGGCCGATCACGTCGATGCCGAAATGGTCGAAGAAGCGGCGGTCTTCGGTGGCTAGCACGGATTTGATCAGCGAATCCGGCAGCTCGTCGATCGGCACGGAGTTCTGGTGGATGACGCCGCGATGGCCGATGACGTTGCCGTAGCGGTCGGTGAAGGTGACGGCGAAGTCGCCGCGGTTGCGCCAGTCCTCCTTGGTCGCCTCGAATGCCGGCTGGGCAAGCAGCAGCATCAGCACCGAGCCGGCCGCCCCGAGCGTCAGCCCTTCGCCGGCAAGTTCGAAGACCATGCGCTTCCAGCCGCGCACGCGGAAGCGGCGG
Organism: Rhizobium leguminosarum bv. trifolii WSM2297; assembly: GCF_000271845.1. Next base: position 69,260 of record NZ_JH719395.1, read on the forward strand.
AAGAAGATGGTGATATCTTCCCAAATCTCGGCGGCGCGGAAGCCGGCGTTCCAGACGGTCGAATCGATCCAGGAATCGATCCGTAGCAGAATGTGACGGCTCTTCGCCGGCCGCTTGCCCGCCGTGTCATTCGCCGCTTTTTCTGGCCCGTTTTCAGATCCCTTTTCAGGGTTGTCCGGATCCTGCACGTCCTGTATTCCCGCCTGATCGCGCTTCACTCATGTCCGGCCATGGGAAAGCGACGAAGCGCGAGGTCGCCATATGGCCGCAAAGCTCTCCGATATCGGGAGAGAATGCTCCGGTATCAGGAGCATGCTGAAGAATTGATTGATTTTGCCGCCGATAACAAGAGAGATGCTTGACGGTCACGCGAATTTGCGGGCCGCTGTTGCAAGAAACGAACGATGATCGATCTGCCCTTCTGGAAGCGCAAGACGCTTGCCGAAATGACCGTCGCCGAGTGGGAGAGCCTCTGCGACGGCTGCGGTCTCTGTTGTCTCAACAAGATCGAGGAATGGGATAGCGGCGATATCTATTTTACCTCGGTCCGCTGCAAGCTGCTCGACGGCGAAAGCTGTCGCTGCTCCAGCTACGAAAACCGCTGGGACTTCGTGCCGGATTGCGTACAACTGACGAAGGAGAACGTGCCCGATATCGCCTGGCTGCCGCCGACCTGCGGTTATCGGCTGGTCGATGAAGGCCGCGATCTCTACTGGTGGCATCCGCTGATCTCCGGCGATCCGGAAACCGTTCATGCCGCCGGCATTTCCGCCCGCGGCCGCACGACCAGCGAAACCGAGATCGATATCGACGATCTCGAAGATTACGTCGTCGATTGGCCGCTGACCGTGGGTGAAGAGACGGACGAGGAAGAAGCGTAAGCGGGCTCAGGACTTGACCGCTGCAAGGAAGCGCCGCAGTTCCATCTCCACATATTTATCCACCGGCCCGTCAGCACCAAAGCCCCACCAGGTGAGCGAACCCTGCCATTGCGACAGCATTAGCCGGGCGATGGTCTCCGGCGCGCTTGCCGATGCGAAACAGCGTGCGATTGCCGCCGTCAGCGCCGTTCCCCAGGCCGCACCGCGGTTGCGCAGCATCGGATCGCGGAAATCCTCGCGAAGCACCAGCAATCCCTCGCCATAGGCGGCGGCATTGTCGCCGTAATCCTGCGACAGGCCAACGAGTAGCGCGACGGCGCCGTCCGGCGTTTTCGGTACCGTCTCGGCAAGCCGAGCCGTCTCCGCATCCAGCCGGTCCCAGGCATAGAGCAGGGCTGCGCGCAGCATCGCCGCCTTCGTCGCGAAGCGCTGCACCAGCGTCGAGCCGGACAGGCCGCTGGCTTTGGCCACGGCTGCAAAGGTTGCCGCATCCGGCCCTTCGGCATGGATCAGTTTCAGCACCATGGCCAGAAGCTGCTCGTCGGACAATGTGCGGCGACGCGGCATGAAATTTCCTCTTGCGTTTCCCACATTTGTAAACGATCATTCGTTTATAAACAATAGGCCGGTCATATGCGGCCGATCCGACTGAAATCACCTTGTTCTAGCCTTGGAGGATGGAGAAGTGACAGCACAGTTGCGGGAGAAAGTGGCTTTGGTGGCAGGCGCGACACGCGGCGCCGGCCGCGGCATCGCGGTGGAACTCGGTGCCGCCGGCGCCACGGTCTATGTGACGGGGCGCACGACGCGCGCCCGGCAATCCGAATATATGAGGCCGGAGACGATCGAGGAGACGGCCGAGCTGGTAACGGCGGCTGGCGGCAAGGGCATTGCCGTGCCGGTCGACCACCTCGTCGCGCCGGAGGTCGAGGCGCTGATTGCCCGCATTCGCAGCGAGGCCGGCCGGCTCGATATTCTCGTCAACGATATCTGGGGCTGCGAGAAGCTGTTCGAATGGGACAAATCCGTCTGGGAGCATTCGCTGGACAAGGGCCTGCGCATGCTGCGGCTCGGCATCGAAACCCATCTGATCACCGCCCATTACGCCCTGGCGCTGATGATCGAGCGACGGGGCGGGCTGCTGGTCGAGGTGACCGACGGCACGGCGGATTATAATGCCACGCACTATCGGCTTTCGCCCTTCTACGACCTCGTCAAAACCGGCGTCACCCGCATGGCCTGGGCACATGCGCAGGATCTGGCAAAACACGGCGCCACCGCCGTTTCGATCACGCCCGGCTGGCTGCGCTCCGAAATGATGTTGGATGCCTATGGGGTGCGCGAGGCAAATTGGCGCGAGGCGACGAAGGTGCAGCCGCATTTCGCCATTTCCGAAACCCCGCGTTTCGTCGGCCGCGCGGTGGCGGCCATATCAGCCGATCCCGACCGCGGCCGCTGGAACGGCCAGTCGCTGTCGAGCGGCGGCATGGCCAAGATCTACGGCTTCGACGATATCGATGGTTCGCGGCCGGATTGCTGGCGCTACATGGTGGAAGTGCAGGAGCCGGGCAAACCTGCGGATGTGACCGGCTACCGCTAAGGGTGCTTGCTTATCGTACGGCGGCGAGCCGCGCGGCGTCACGAAACGAGACCAGCCTTTTCGTCTGTTCGTCCCACAGCACCAGCTTGACGCAGCGCAGGCTTTCCATGAGCGTGATGCGGCCGAGGTCGGCAAGTTCCGGATGGTCCCGCAGCACCTCCGGCAGCCGGTAGTAGGGCACCCGGCTGGACAGATGATGCACATGGTGGATGCCGATATTGCCGGTGATCCAGCGCAGCACCGGCGGCAGGTCATAATGCGAGGCGCCGTGGAGGGCCGCGTGCTGGAACTGCCAGTCCGGTTCCTTGGACCAGTGGGTTTCCTCGAACTGGTGCTGGACGTAGAACAGCCAGACGCCGGCAGCACCGGCCAGAAGCACGGTCGGCAAATGCACCAGCAGGAAGGGGACGATCCCGACCGCCCAGATCAGCAGTGCGGCGACCAGCGCGATGGCCAGATTGGTCGCCATGGTCGAGACCCAGGGCAGGGCACCGGAGCGCATCATGCCGAAAGGCAGGCGCTGCTTGAAGATGAACAGCCAAGCCGGTCCGATACCGAACATCACGGCCGGGTGCCGGTAGAGCCGGTAGGCGAGCCGGCCGCGCCGCGACAGCGCGCTATATTCGGCGATCGTCAGTGTCTCGATGTCGCCGACGCCGCGCTCGTCGAGGTTTCCGGCCGAGGCGTGGTGTTCGGCATGCGCCCGGCGCCAATAGTCGTAAGGCGTCAGCGTCAGGACGCCGATCGTGCGCCCAACCCAGTCGTCGACGCCGCGACGGGCGAAAAACGAGCCGTGGCCGCAATCGTGCTGGATCATGAACAGCCGGAGCAGGAAGGCGGCGGCGGGAACGACGAGGATCAGGCCGGGCCAGAAGCTGTAGTGAACCGCCGCCCATGCGGCAGCCCAGAACAATACGAAGGGGACGACCGTGACGGCAAGCTCGAAAGCGCTGCGTCCGGCCCGTGGCTGGCGATATCCGGCAAGGATCTTCAGCCAGCGCTTTTCAGCCAAAAGCGCGGCGTGTCCCTCGGCCGAGTTTTCGGCGGATTCGCCTGACGGGGCCACTTGGATTTCCTCGCTCTCAATGCGGCGCGCGGATTCGATCACAGAATAGCGCCATGAAAGGCCGCGAGACTCGAAAGGCCGAGTGCGATCACCACGGCCGAGCGAATAAGAAAGAGCGGATAGTTGAAGTGGTACATTGTATGAAAAGTGGTCATGGGTGCAGCACTTCCTGTTTTTCTGAATGCAAGTCAATGGGTGATAGTGTCACGCCGGAGCGTGGCGCTGCCGACAGGACGCGCGATCACGCATGATTTTGCGCAAATCGATCTTGATTTACGCTTGATGTGCGAGGGGGCGGGAGGCTCGAAAGAGCGTCTATTTCTTTGGAGCGCTGCCGTGTGGGGCGGCCGCGGTCGCCGTCTTCATCTGGTTGGCGAATGTGCTTTCCACCTTCGCCGCCTGCTTGTCCTTCTTCGGCTTCCGGACCTCGCGATTGCTTCTGACCTGTCCTTTTGCCATGGATAAATCTCCCGTTTGATCGAACACTGAAAGCCGTAGCCTGCGCGGTGTTCGCCCACTTGTCGGTCGCGACCGGAGATCGCGGGATCGTCATGAGGGCAACCCGACAACGCCGGGCCGCAGGAATTGAATGAAATGATGCCTGCTGAAACCGCATCGAAGTCTGGAGGCGGATGACCGGAGAGGTCACCAAAAGCCAAACCTGACGTTGAGACGGGACGTCACCATGCTTCGCGATCGGGAAAATGGCGGGCCGGAATCCGGTCACCGCAGATGCCGCATCGGCCAAATCAGCGAGCCATCCTTTTACAATGAAATTGCGGTGCCATTAAGGCCATTGCCGCAGGAAAGCCACATTTCCACAGGGTTTAGTCAGGGATGGGGACCAGGCGGATCAGCTTGGTTCTTTTCCATTTCAGCCCGGCCCGATGCCGACATGCCGCGGGCCGGCCAAGGGTCGATGTCCCGCCCGATATCGAACGGCACGTGCATGCCGCCGGCCCTGGGCAGGCGGTCATTCATCGATAGAAGATGCGGGGCGCTTAGCCGGCGGCACGTCTTTCGCGCGGCAATCCTTGAATCGCATATCGGTTGCAGATGGGGGTGACCGGCTTCGGCGGTTCTTTCGGCTTGCCGAAATGGTATTCGAGAGCCTTTGAGAGCATGGCCGGCGAGGTGACGCCCTCTTGGAACAGCCTGATCAGCAGCACGGCGGCGACGTTGAAGACCCGTTGGTCGTCGATCAGGATTCTGGCGTCGTAGCCAGCCTCGTCGAGCACGCCCTGAAGCATGTCGAGATCGGACGAGGTCAGATGCGGCTTTTCGGAAGTGGAAGACATGGGTCCTCCTTTCGTCGGGGCGAGGGGATAAAACCCCCAGTCGGCAGCGCCCGTGCCATGGCTGCCGACGGCGAGACCATGCACCTTTCGCCGAGGCAAGGCAATAAGTTTCTTATTGCTAATATGCGCTTTTTCTGATGAAGCGCCCGCACCCATCAGGGTGCGGGCGCAGCGGTCATTCCGCCGCCTGATAGGCCGACGTCCGGGCGGCCGATGTCCGCGGACCGGCGGCGGCAAGCAGGGTGATCGCGACCGCAAGCAGCGCCACGAAGGCGATGCCGGCGACATAAGGGTCCCAGCCGAAATGCGGTGCGGCGCCGAACACGGCCGAGGCGGCTGCAAGCACGATGCCGCCGCCGATTTGGAAGGAGGCGAAGAGCAGTCCGGAGGCGAGCCCTGACTTGTCGTCCTCGACGTCGGAAAGGGCCGCGACCTGCACTGAGGGGTAGGTCAAGGCGTAACCGAGGCCGAGCGGGACCTGCGAAAACAACACGAGCAGGATCGGGTCGACATGGCCAAGCGCGGTCACCCAGAAGATGTAGCTGAAGGCCTGCAGCCCGACACCTGCCGCCATCAGCCCGGTGGCGCCGCGATTTTGCGCCAGCGCCGCAAAACGTGGCGCCAGGAACATGACGAAGACGCCGCCGAGCGCAAAGCAGAAGCCGGTGGTAAAGGCCGACCAGCCGATAACGTTCTGATAATAGAGCGTCGCCAGGAACTGGAAGCCGACATAGGCGCCTTGGAAGAGGGCGGCAATCGCATTGGCGTGCCGGAGTTTCGCCCGGCGAAACATGCCGAGCGGCACCATCGGATCGGCGTGGCGCGCTTCGACCACGAGGAAGAGCAGGATTAGCGCCAGTGACGCGATCAGCGAGCCCCAGGTGGCAAAAGCCTGCCAGCCGGCGGCCGCCGCATTGGTGATGCCGAAGACGAAGAGCAGCAGACCGGGGGTGATCGTCAGTGCGCCGGCCCAGTCGAAGGTGGGCCGCGGTCCCGTCCTTTTCGGGTCGGCCGGCAGCGCCAGCGGGACAAGCGCAAGCGTCAGGATGGCAACCGGCGCGCCCATGACAAGCGTCGCCCGCCAGCTGAAGATCGTCGCCGCGCCGCCGAGTACCATGCCGAGCACGAAGCCGGTGGCGCCGGTGGAGGCGAAGACGCCGAGCGCCTTTGCCCGTGCGGTTCCCTCGCCGAAGACGGAGAGCAGCAGCGCAAGGGCCGCAGGCGCGGTAAAGGCGGCGGCAATGCCCTTGATCAATCGGGCGGCGATCAGCGTCGGGCCGCTGTCGACGAAGCCGCCGGCGATGCTGGCGGCGGCAAAGATCGCCAGCGACCAGAGGAAGACGCGGCGATGGCCGAAGACGTCGGCGACCCGGCCGCCGAGCAGCAGAAACCCGCCATAGCCGAGCACATAGGCGCTGACGGCCCATTGCAGCGATGTCGCCTCCATGCCGAGTTCGGCCTGGATGGCGGGCAGCGCGACGCCGATGGTGGAGACGTCCATGGCGTCGAGAAAGTTGGCGGTGCAGAGCAGCAGCAATGCCAGCCCCGCTCCGCTTTTCGATTTGGAAAATGTCATCGAAATCGTTCCTTCTTTGCTGCCGCCTCGTCGGGGGAGGTTGCGCGGACGGCAGGGAACGAGAAAATGTACAGCTTCCATTCCTATTGCAAATTGATAGTAGCCATGCCAGGTATTACTCATAATGATGAATGATGCCACGCTTCGCAAAATCGACCTGAACCTGCTGCTGGCCTTTTCGGTGCTGATGCAGGAGCGCAATGTCAGCCGCGCCGCCGAGCGCCTGCTGCTCGGCCAGCCGGGCCTATCGGCCGCTTTGCGGCGCCTGCGCGAGGCGCTGGACGATGAATTATTCGTGCGCGTCGGCCGCGGCCTGCAGCCGACGCCGCGCGCGCTGTCCATTGCCCCGGCAATCGAGGATGCGCTGTCCGGCATCGAGCGCGCCATCCGCCCGCAGGCCGAATTCGATCCGGCGAGCTGGCAGGGCGAGTTCCGCATCGGCATGTGCGACAATCTCGAATCGGCCTTCTTCGGCCCGCTTGCCGCCCGCCTGCTGCGACTTTCACCCGGCGCCCGGCTGATCGGCATTGCCTCGGAAAAGCGCGACGCGGCGCGCCGGCTGGACGAGGGCGTCTTCGATTTCAGCGTGTCCGTGCATGACGAACCGGCCTCCTGGCACATCCGTGCGCCGCTGTTCAATCAGGCTTCGATCTGCATTTACGACGAGGCTCAACTCAAGCTGAAGGCGCCGTTGAGCCTTGAGGATTTCGCCAACGTCGCGCATCTCACCGTCTCGTTCGAAGGCAATGCCTCTACCAGCATCGACATTGCGCTGAGCCGCACCGGCCACAGCCGCCATGTGGTGGCGACGGTGCCGCGCTTTTCCGCATTGCCGACGGCGCTGCGGGCGATGCCCGCCATCGCCACCGTGCCGGAATCGATCGGCCGCTGCATGGCGCAGCTGCATGGGTTGACGATCTGCGCGCCGCCGCTTTCGCTGCCGGCCGATCCGGTGACCATGCTTTACCGCCGCGTCGACCAGGCCGACGGCCGGGCGCGCTGGTTCCGCCGCCTGTTCCTCGACGTCGCCGGCGAGGCGCTCGAAGCCTCCGGCTGCCGCGTCGCGATATCGAGAGCGGCGGCCTAAAAAGTGCGATGGGGTTTTCCGTCCGGAATTGCGTAAAGATTAGAGCCTGTTACAGCTCGCCTTTGTGGAAATAGGCTTCGAGGCGGTAGCCGTCCGGGTCGATGATGAAGGCGGCGTAATAGAACTGCCCATAATCCGGCCGGATGCCCGGTTCGCCATTATCCGTGCCGCCGGATGCAACGGCGGCTGCATGAAAAGCATCGACCGCGGCTTCATCAGGGGCGACGAAGCAGAAATGCAGTCCGGATCGCAGATCGGCAACAACCGGATGCTCGACCTGCATGATCCACAACCCGACCCTTTCCGGGCCGTAACCGATCATCGTGTCGGCATTGGACAGGCGCTCATATCCAAGCGGCGCCAGCGCTGCATCGTAGAAGCGCCGGGCTCTTTCGAGGTCTTTGACGCCGAGGGAGATATGATCGAACATGGACCGCAAACTCCTATAACACGCCGGATACGGATCCGGGGTGGTGCGGCATCACCATCTTTCAACCGCTCTCCGAAGTCAACGAACCCGCTGCCGGGAGCGGTCGGCGCGACAATAGCCCAGCCGACCGGCCCGCCAGCACGAATGGCTGGCCCCGCAATGCGCGAGGCCAGTCCCGACATCAAGCGTTCACGACAGCCCATTTCGGTGCAATGCCCGTACCGCGACCCAAGCCGTAACCGAGGCGGATGTTGAGCATGCCCAAGGGCTCGAGCAGGCGAGCGGCGTCCAGCGATCCGGTCTTCTCGATAGCGAAGCCGGCGTCCTTGACCAGTGCTGCTGCGGTTTCGACGGCGTCTTCGTCACCGGCCAGGAAGACCGGAAGGGTGGCGGTCTGATCGGGAGAGGCAGCAAAAAGCGCGGCAAAGATCGTGTTGAAAGCCTTCACGACCTTGGCGCCTCCGGCCTTGCGCTGGATCTCTTCGGCTGCCGACGTATCATGGCCAAACAGCAGGCCGGAAAAATCAGGTTTGAGTGGGTTGGTGATGTCGACGACGATCTTGCCTTCCAGTGCAGCGGCGCCGGCAAACTCGAGTGCCGAAGCATAGGGCAGCGCCAGCACCACGATGTCTGCTTGCGCAACGGCGCTCGCGATCGGCGCGCTCGAAGCGCCGATCTCCTCTGCCAACGACTTTGCCGCAGCGTCGTTGCGTGATGCGAGGATGAGATCGCGCTTGCCAGCGAGGCGGCGGGCCAGGCCCGCGCCCATGTTTCCAGTTCCGATGATGGCGGTTTTCATTTGGTCGTCTCCTTGGTGAGATTGAATGTCTCGGATATAGCCGACCGCGATCCCATCTTTAATGGCATTGAATGGGGAGATATAATTGCATAAAAGTATCGAATGAGCGATCTCGCCAATCTGCAGACCTTTGTCGCCGTAGCCACGGCCGGTAGCTTCGCCAAGGCTGCCGCCAGGCTCAACCTGTCGCCCGCCATGGTGGGCCGCCGTATTCAGGCTTTGGAGATGGACTATGGCGTCAAGCTGATCGAACGCACCACCCGAAGCCAGAGGCTCACCGAGATCGGCCTCAGCTTTCTGGAGAGAGCAAGCCGGGTGATCGATGAGCTGGAGCAGTTGAACGACCTCGCCGGCCCGCAGAACGACGAAATATCCGGCCACCTCCGCATCAGCGGCCCGACCACTCTCGGGGTAAAGCGGCTGGCATCGTCCATTGCTCGCTTCGCCAATCAGCATCCCGCTGTCAGCCTGGAGCTCAATCTGACCGACCGGAACGTCGATATGATTTCGGAAGGTTATGACCTGGCCATTCGGGTGGCAAATCTGCGCCCGTCTTCCTTGATCGCAAGAAAGATCGGCACTTATCGCTTCGTCTGCTGCGCCTCTCCCGGTTATCTCGACAAGAACGGCGTGCCGACCCATCCCGAGCAGTTGGAACGGCATCGCTGCATCCTAAGTCTCAACCTCGTCCCACGCGATCAATGGCATTTCGAAGGTCCGGACGGACGGGTGCTGGCGGCAAAGATCAACAGCAATATCGGTATCGACAATGGCGAAGCCATGCGGGTTGCTGCGGTGGAAGATGCCGGAATCGTCTATGCGCCTGAGGTTCTGGTCGAGGAAGACATCGCCGCGGGACGGCTGGCCGAGGTGCTCGCGGATTGGGACAAGTACAGCCTGCCAATCCATGCAGTTCACCCGTCCAGGCAGTTTGTGCCGCGACGGGTGAAGGCGGTGATCGGCTGGATCGCGGGGGATCTCCGCCGATAAAATCAGGCAGAAGTCGCGAGCGGCGGCGCGGCCTTACTGCAACTGCGGTTTCTTGAGAAAGCTGTTGCGGTCGGCGGACTTGATGCGCAGCCAGGCTTCCCGGCCGTTCCTGAGGATCCGCATTGGAATCTCGGCGCCGGCCGGGCCGCTGCTCCAGACCTTGCGGTAGAAATCGGCCAGGCCATCGACCTCTTCGTCGCGGATCTCCGAAATGATGTCGCCCTGTCGCAGGCCGGCCTGGGCGGCCGGACCGCCTTCGGCAACGCTCATCACCACCACGCCGCCGTTGCTCTCGGCGGAGAATGCGCCGAGCCACGGCCGCGGCGGCTTGTTGACCATGCCGCGGTTCAACAGATCGTCGAGGATTGGCGTGAGCAGGTCGATCGGCACCACCATGTTGATATCGGCGACCTCGTCGCCCTGGCTCATTTGCAGGCGAAGCGAACCGATGCCGAGAAGCTTGCCGTCCGAACCGATCAGCGCCGCACCGCCCCAGGAAGGATGGGCCGGCGCCGTGAAAATTGCCTCATCGAGCAGATATTCCCAGTAGCCGGCGAATTCCTGCCGGGCGACGATGTTTGCCTCGACGAATTCTCCGATGCCATCGGCAAGCACGACGGGATCGCCGGCCTTGGCGCTTGCCGCGTCGCCGAGATCGACTGCCGGCGCACCAAGCACGCCAAGCGCCTGCACCAGGCCGAAGCCGCTCTCCTGATCATAGGCGAGGGCATGGGCGGGAACGACGCGCCCGTCATGGGTGGTCAGCCACACCTCTTCGGCCTCGGTGATGAGGTAGCCGATGGTGAGCACCAGCCCATTGTCGCGAATGACCACGCCGCTGCCTTCCCGGACAGTGCCCAGCGTCTCGGCGGTGAAGGCATCTTCCGGAATGGAGGAACGGACGGCCACAACTGACCGCAGGATCGGATCGATATTCATGCTTTTATCCCAACGGGCCGCCGGTGCGAAAGACTGAAAGCCGGCGCATTCCACCTTGAATAAGTAAGAAGATGGACGGGCGGCGGCAAGACTGGAGGGGAGGGAATTTGCCGAAACCAGCTCCATGCGCGGTGCAAACCCACGAATTTGCGGGGGTGACAACCACGCCATGCAACAATATACAGTCAATCCTATCAGCAATCAGACTGACGCGGATTACGACATGAAGAACTGGCATCCCGATCTCAGCCGCAGCAGCAGCCCCCGTTATATGGCGATCGCCGATGTGATCGAAATGGATCTGCGCAGCGGCGCTCTGGCGGTCGGGGACCGGCTGCCGCCGCAGCGCGAACTCGCCAAGCGGCTGAATATCGATTTCACCACAGTGGCGAGAGGCTATGTCGAGGCGCAGAAGCGCGGGCTTGTCGATTCGCATGTCGGCCGCGGTACCTTCGTCACCGGCGGTGCGGATAAGCAGCGCCAGGGTTTCGCGCTCGGCGCCACACCCGATCCGCGCCGCGCCGCCGTCGTCGATTTCTCGATGAACATGCCGCCGGAACCGGATGATCCGGAATTGATTACCCGCATGCGCGAGGGCATGTCGGCGGTGGCGGCCGATCTCATTCCGCTTCTGCGCTATCAGGGTTTCGGCGGCTCCGGCATGGACAAGGAGGCTGCCGCCGCCTGGCTCGACCGTCGTGGTCTGAAGCCCTCGCAGGAGCGGATCTTCGTGACGCCAGGTGCCCATCCGGCCCTGCTGGCGATCTTCGGACTGCTGGCAAAGCCGGGCGAAACCGTGCTTTCGGAAATCATCACCTATCCCGGCATGCGCTCGGTCGCCGCCCAGCTGCGGCTCAATCTGACCGGCTTGCCGATGGATGAGGACGGTATCCTGCCGGACGCTTTTGCCGGAGCCTGCGAGCGCTTGAAGCCGAAGGCGCTCTATCTCAATCCGACGCTGCAGAACCCGACGACGCTGACCATCCCGGCCAAACGCCGTGAGCAAATCGCAGCCGTTGCCCGCAAATATCATGTGCCGATCGTCGAAGACGACGCCTACGGCTTCATTCCGCTGGAAGGTCCGCCGCCGCTTGCCGCTATAGCGCCGGATCTCACCTGGCATATTGGCGGGCTGTCGAAATGCATCGGCGCGGGTCTGCGCCTTGCCTATGTCGTGGCGCCGGACACCAAGGCCGTATGGCCCTTCGTCAGCGCCATGCGCGCCAACAATGTCATGGCCTCGCCGCTGACCGTGGCGCTCGCCAGCCGCTGGATCGAGGACGGCACCGCCGATGCGATCCTGCGCTTTATCCGCACGGAAGCCGCGGCCCGTCAGCAGATGGTCGCCGCCATCCTGCCGGCCGGCAGCTACCGTGCCGATCCGATCAGTTTCAACATCTGGCTGCCGCTTTCCAACGGCTGGACCCGCTCCACCTTCGGCAGCCACATGCGTTCCGCCGGCATCGGCGTCGTGGCAAGCGATGCCTTCGCCGTCGAAGGCGCAGCGCCCGAGGCCGTGCGTGTCTGCCTCGGCGGCCCGATCACCCGGGAGAAACTGCAGGGCGCATTGGAGTTCATGGCCCATGCGCTGGAAGGCCCGCCTGAGATGGCCGCCTCGTTCTTCTGACGTTCCAGCGTCGACCCCGGAAGCCGGAAACAGTCGGGTTCGGCCGCGACATGATCCACCCAAAATGAGGCGTCACTGTCGGCCGCAACGTCCAGTTGTGGCGAGCTCTTGAATGCCGCCGGCCGACGGGAAACGTGCGGCATTCTGTCGAGTTGACGGGCAATGTATGAACAATGTAGTTATATTGAATGCATACATTGTTGGGCATTGATCGACTCTATGGCCCGCGCAGATGAAGGTGAATCATCATGGACACCGAATATCCCCCACCTCCTCCGCTGCAGACCGGTGTCAGGGGACGCTGCCCGCGCTGCGGCCAGGGCCACATGTTCAAGGGCTTTCTGACGTTGCGGCCGGAATGCGAGGCCTGCGGCCTCGATTATTCCTTTGCCGATCCGGCCGACGGTCCGGCTTTTTTCGTCATCTGCTTTGCCTGCATCCCGAGCGTGCTGCTCGGCGTCTGGCTGGAGGTGGCGTTTACGGCGCCGATCTGGGTGCATCTTCTGGTCACCGGCCCCTTCATGCTCGCCACCTGCATTCCGCCGTTGCGGCCGCTGAAGGGCTGGCTGGTCGCCAGCCAGTATTTTTACAAGGCGGAAGAGGGCAGGTTGGCCTGAGACTTGTTGAGCGTAGCGCGCAGGCGCGGGGTGGCGAAATCGAGCAGCGCCCGCAATTTCAGGGGAACCAATCCCTGCGCGGGGTAAACGAGATGCACCGGTGCCGGCGGCGGTTCGAAATCGACAAGCAGCGGCACCAGTAGACCTGCCATCTCGGCGCGTGCCGCCTGGTAAGACAGGACCCGGGTGATCCCGAGGCCGGCGACCGCCGCATCGACCGCCGCCTCGGCGGTGTTGACGGCAAGCCGTGAGCGGATCGGCACGATGAGATCGCGTTTGCCCTCGGTGAATGTCCAGCTCACCGTCGAGGCCATGCCCTCGAAGGTGATGCAATCATGCGCGGAAAGATCAGGCGGGTTCCGGGGTGCGGCGTGCCGTGCCAGATAATCCGGGCTGGCATAGACCGTCCGGCGGATCGCGCCGAGCCTTATGGCGATCAGGTTGCTGTCCGGCAAATTGCCGATCCTGAGCGCTACATCGATATGGTCTTCGACGAGGTTCGACAACCGGTCGCCGAGCATCAGCCGCAGATTGATATCGGGATAGGCTTTCAGGAAGTCCACCACCACAGGCAAGACATGCAGCCGCCCGAAGACGATCGGCGCGGTCATCGTCAGCTCGCCCTTCGGCGCGCTGTATTCGCCGGCGGCCGTCCGTTCGGCCTCTTCCACCCGATCGAGAATTTCCCGCGCCGCCTCGACATAGGAGCGGCCGGCCTCCGTCAGCGCCACCTTCCGGTTTGTCCTTTGCAGCAGCCGGGCGCCGAGATGAGCTTCCAGTTCCGAAACCTTGCGGCTGACGGTTGCGAGCGGCGAGCGCAGATGCCGGGCGGCGGCAGACAGGCTGCCCTGTTCGACAACGGCCAGAAGCACGGTCATGGCGTCGAGGCGGTCCATTCTATCCTTCCATGAATTGGTAGTACGCCTTCCAGATTAGCATTCTACTGCATTGAAGTGGAAGGCAATAAATTACCCCGCAGATGGTTCGAAGCGGCCATCGTCAATTGCGGCCCGGCAATCGGGAACACCGAAGGAAACCATCATGAAACTCTATTATCACCCGCTTTCCGGCCATTCGCACCGGGCTCACCTGTTCCTGTCGCTGCTAGGCGTGCCCCATGAACTGGTCGAGGTCGACTTGGCGGCAGGCGGCCACAAGGCGCCGCAGTTTCTGAAACTCAATGCGTTTGGCCAGGTGCCTGTTCTCGACGACAACGGCACGGTCATTGCCGATTCCTCTGCCATCCTTGTCTATCTCGCCCGGAAATATGGCCGCACCGACTGGCTGCCGGAAGAGGCACTGGCCGCGGCGCGCATACAGAAATGGCTCTCGGTTGCAGCGGGCGAGATCGCTTACGGGCCGTGTGCTGCCCGCCTGGTCACCGTCTTCGGCGCCGATTTCCGCACCGTCGAGGTGATCGCCCGGGCGCACCGCATTCTGGCGCTGATCGAGGCGGAGCTCTCCGGCCGCCATTTCCTGCTCGGCGACAGTCCGACGATCGCAGACGTCGCACTCTACAGTTACATCGCCAATGCGCCGGAGGGCAATGTCGATATCTCGGCCTATCCAAGCGTCCGCGCCTGGCTAACGCGTATCGAGGCGCTGCCGGGTTTCGTCGGTTTTCGCAAGACGAAGATCGGCCTTGCCGCATGAGACGCCGCTGGGACGGATTACCGTCCCGGTTTCCCAAATGATGCCCGTTAGGAGGCCGTGATGCTGGAGCAGACAACACAGGAAACAACGTCACCCTGGCATCAGGGTGAACTTGCCATGCAGCGCAGCGTCGGCGTCGTCGAACGCATGGATGGACCCGGACGGAACTTTGTCCGCAAGGCGATGCCCGAGCAGCATCGGGCTTTCTTTCCGATGCTGCCCTTCGTCGTGCTCGGCGCCGTCGATGCCAAAGGCGATGTCTGGGCGACGGTGCGGGCCGAGCGACCGGGTTTCATGTCCTCGCCGGAGCCGGAGGTCCTTGACATCAGGCTGCCGCGCGACCCGGCCGATCCTGCCGACGCCGGCATGGAGGATGGCGACGCGATCGCCATGCTCGGCATCCAACTCGAGACCCGGCGGCGCAACCGGCTGAACGGCGTGATCGGCAGGACGGATGCGGCAGGCTTTCGCGTGCGCGTCGGCCAGAGTTTTGGTAATTGTCCGCAATATATCCAGCCCCGCTCTTCCGCCTTTGCCCGCGATCCGGATGTGCCGACAGCGATGACGCCACTGCATTCCAGCCAACTCGATGCTCGCACGCGGCGGATGATCGAGGGCGCCGATACCTTCTTCGTCGCTTCCTATGTCGATCGCGAGGATGGCGAGCGGCAGGTGGACGTTTCCCATCGCGGCGGTTACGCCGGCTTCGTGCGGATCAGCGCCGACGGCGTGCTGACCGTTCCCGATTTCCCCGGCAACCGGTTCTTCAACACGCTGGGCAATTTCCTCGTCAACCCGAAGGCCGGGCTGGTCTTCATCGATTTCGCAACCGGCGACATGCTGCAGATGACGGGGAGGGCCGAGGTGCTGATCGATTCGCCCGAAATCGCTGCCTTTCAACGAGCGGAACGGCTGTGGCGTTTCATGCCCGAAGAGATCGTGCTTCGCCCGGATGCTCTGCCGCTGCGATGGAAGCAGGAGAGCGCAGAGCTGCTGCGCCGTTCCCGCGGCTGAGAACGCCGCTGCCTCTCCACTTCTGAGGCGAAGCGTTGCTTTGCCCAACTTGCAAAACATTGTACCAATCGGTACAATAGAAACCATTCAGTACAGGAGCGCACATGTCCAGCCTCGCCCCACCCTTCACCCTTGAAACTGCCACCCGGAAAGTGCGCCTTGCCGAGGACGGCTGGAATAGCCGCGATCCCGAACGTGTCTCGCTCGTCTATACGCCGGACAGCCGCTGGCGGAACCGTGCCGAATTTGTCAATGGCCGCGCCGAGATCGTCGCCTTTCTCACCCGCAAATGGGCGAAGGAGTTAGATTATCGGCTGATCAAGGAGATCTGGGCCTTCACCGATGATCGCATCGCCGTGCGCTTCGCCTATGAGTGGCACGATGACAGCGGCAACTGGTTCCGCTCCTATGGCAACGAGAACTGGGAGTTCGATGCGACCGGCTTGATGCAGCGCCGCTTCGCCTGCATCAACGACCTGCCGATACGGGAATCGGAGCGCAAGTATGACTGGCCGCTCGGCCGGCGGCCGGACGACCATCCCGGTCTGAGCGAGCTCGGCCTTTGAACAAGGCAAGGAAAGCCCGCCGGTGAAAACCGTCTACGAACGCGCCGACATCGTGCCGCTGCTGGCGGAAATCTTCCGCGAGCTCGGTTATGAGGGCACGTCGCTTAGCCGCATCACCGAACGCACCGGCATCGGCAAGGGCAGCCTTTACCACTTCTTTCCCGGCGGCAAGGAGGAGATGGCGGGGGCCGTGCTCGCCGATGTCGATGCCTGGTTCGAACAAGCGATCTATCAGCCGTTACGAAAGGACGACGCGCATCGCGCCATCGCGGCAATGTGGACTGAAGTGAACGAATATTTTCGCTCCGGCCGCCGCATCTGCCTCGTCGGCGCCTTCGCCCTCGATGAGACCCGACAACGATTCTCGGCGGCAATCGCCGACTATTTCATCCGCTGGGTCGACGCCTTGCGTTCGGCGTTGATGCGGGCAGGCTGTCCGGAGGAAGAAGCGCAGGCGTTTGCCGAGGAGAGCGTCGCCGGCATTCAAGGCGCGCTGGTGCTGTCGCGGGCGCTCGAAGACACAGCGGTCTTCACCCGGTCGCTGGAGACCCTGGCGAAACGGCTCGATGCGGTGATGCGATGAGGGGCGGTCAAGCTGCTGGGACGGTCTATTGCCACTGCAAGGAATTCACCCGGCCACGATTGACTGGCCGGGGCATCGATCGGGCGCGGGGCGGCACTCGACCTTACATCGGTACCGCTTTGCGTGTATCAGCGTTGTTGTTGAGGCTGCTGGGCCGGGCGCGGATTTTCCCGTTCAGGGCGAATCTGGCGCCATTCATTTTCCATCTGGTCGACGACGTGCTGGGGAATGGTGGTCTGCGGAGTGGCAGGCGCCTGCATCGGAAGTCTCCTCTTTTCGGGGTTACGGCTTCAGGGCTGGAAGATGCATTGCACAAGACAAAAGGCGTGTAAATCAGTGGCTTAAACACTTTAAACGATTAAATAGATTTTAATCGATTAAGACGGTTTTAACCATGATGTTTTTGGGAAGCGCGGGAATGGTTGTCCACATGGACCGAAGTTTCTTTTTCGATGCGGTGCGGGACGAACTCTTCAAGGGAGAGATGACGCATCCTCAGGTAGTGGGCATGACGGCGATCCTCGACGCCTGGGAAAAGCGCTTTGCCCAAGCCGACCGGCGATGGCTCGCCTATATCCTCGCAACCGCCTACCACGAAACCGCCTATACGATGCAGCCGGTTCGCGAGACGCTGGCCGAAAGCGATGCACGTGCGGTCGAAATCCTCGAGAAGGCCTTCGCTGCCGGCCGGCTTTCCTGGGTGAAAACGCCCTACTGGCGGCCGGACGAGGATGGCTGCAGCTGGCTCGGGCGCGGCCTGGTGCAACTCACCCACAAGCGGAACTACGAGGCGATGAGCTTGCTGACCGGCATCGACCTCGTGGCCGAACCCGACCGGGCGATGGAAATGGAAACCGCCGTGATGATCCTGATCGAAGGCATGCTGCAGGGCAGTTTTACCGGCCACAAAC
Organism: Rhizobium leguminosarum bv. trifolii WSM2297; assembly: GCF_000271845.1. Next base: position 86,897 of record NZ_JH719395.1, read on the forward strand.
TCGCCGATCACCTGAACGAGACGAACGAGGACTGGGTGAATGCGCGCCGCATCGTCAACGGCACCGACCGGGCGGAAAAGCTCGCAGCCTACGCCATGATCTTCGATGCGGCGTTACGTCCCGCTGCGGCGCATGGCATGCTCGCGCGGTTGAAGCGATGGGGTTTGCATGTTATCGCGCGGCTGACGCCTCGAGCGCCGCGCATCCGATAGGACGCGCCAAGGTCGCTTTGGCATCTTGATAAAATCCGACAGGAGATTCCGCGTGATCCGCCATATCGTCTTCTTCACCGTGCAGGAGGAACATCTGCAGGAGGTGAGGGCCGGGCTTTCGATCCTGACCAGCATTCCGCATGCGCGGCTCCTGGAAATCGGCACCAATGTGAAGACCGATCAACTGGGCACCGAGATCGATCTCGTGGTCTACGGCGAATTCGACGACGAGGCGGCCCTTGCCGCCTACAAGGCCCATCCCGATTATCAGCTGTCGATCGATCGCGTCCGGCCGCTTCGGGAAAAGCGCATCGCCGCCGATTACGATAGCGGCACGGCGGTGACGCGGCCGCTCTGAAATTGCGCAGGCATTCGGATGCCATGCCACATTCCATTGAATTTCAAAGGGATGAAGGATTTTCCGGGGTGAGCTTGCTCCGAAGTTCACTCAACCTTCGAGCCGCCGGACTCAACTTTCGAAAAAGCGGTGGCAAGCGATTCAAAAGATTCGCCAAAAGCGGCGACGTGCTGATTGTGAGCTGGCTGCAACAGCCGCGGTGCGGGGGCGGAAGGCCGCTCTCATCCTGATGTCGATGATAACCAAGACATATTAAGAATGGCTGACGTGAGGGGCCGGGCTCTCACACGGCGACGGGGCGCGGCTGCGATGCGTGGGCGCGGCGCACCAGCGCCATCAGCATCATCACGAAGATCAGCGCCAAGGCCGCAAGTACGGCGCAGGCGATGAGCGCCGGCCCGGTGCCGGCGCGGTCGAGGATAGCGGTGAAGATGACGGGAGCGATGGCGTTGGCGAGGTTTTGCGGCAGCGATAGCCGGGCCGATTGCAGGCCATATTCGGCCGGCGAAAACAGCGCCAACGGCAGAAGTGCGCGGGCGACGGTCATGACGCCGGCGCCGAAGCCGTAAAGCAGGATGAAGGTGACGAGCAGTGGTGCGGATGGACTGGCGATCAGCATGATCAGGAAACTGATCATCATCAGGCCGACGCCCATCGCCGCGCTGAGCATCGGGTTGCCGCGCCGGCCGAGCAGCATGTCGAGAAAACGCGCCGAAATGCCGAGCACGCCGCGCGCCGAGCCAAGCTGCAGCGCAAATGCTGGCGAGGCGCCGGACTGGCGGAAGATTTCGAGCAGCGATGGCGAGATACCGAAGGTGATGAACGTCGAGATCGTCGTCGCCGCGGCAATCAGCAGGAAGGCCTTGCGCCGCGCCGCCTTGGTGAGCGGCACCGGGGCAATGTCCGCCGCGCCGCCTGCGACATGCGTTAGGATCGGTTTCGGCAGGGCGAAAAGATGCAGCGGCAGGCAGACGAAAAATTGCAGCGCCGCGCAGACGAGAAAGGTCAGGCGCCAGCCGAGCGTCTCGTTGAGCAGGCTGAGGATCGGCCAGAAAATGGCGCTCGACAGCCCGGTGAACAGCATGAGAATCGCGATGACGCGTTTGCCGTTTTCCCCTTCGCGCTCGACGACGGCGGTATAGGCCGGTGCCGAAAGACCAAATGCGCCGCCGATGCCGATGACGACCCAGGCGCTGGCATAGAGCACGATGCCGTTTGCGGCGGCAAGCAGGGAGAGGCCAAGCGCAAAGGTCAGTGAGGCGGCCGAAAGCACCCGGGCGGCTCCGTAGCGGGCGAGCCAGCGGCCGGTCGCGGGACCGACGATGGCGCTGACCATCATCATGATCGTCAGGCCGGCAAAACCCACCTCATTCGGCAGGCCGAGAGCGGGCGCCACGACGCGGCCCATGACCCCGAGCATGTCGAACGTCGTACCCCAGCCGATCAGCTGGGTGACGGCAAGCACGGTGACCGTCTGCGCCGAGCGGAAGCGGAAGGAATTGAGCATTGGTGCTGAAATGGCCTGAATGCGGGCAGCAAGGACATAACAGTTTCAATCCGCCGGTAAAAGCTCAGATTGCAATTCTCGACGGTCCGCGATGCCCAGCTATCCATCCTCGCGTCAAGGGAGCATGGATGCTCGGGTCAAACCCGAGCAGGACGGAGGGTGGGGAAGCCTATGGAGAAAATTCCGTAAGTGCGCCGCAGTTTTGTTCGAATTGCCGTCCTTTGTTCTGCGCAATTCTTGCGCAAATCCGGTTCGACGATTTTGATGGACTTCCTCCACACCTCCCGCCTCTTGCCGGTCGCGATCCCCATCCTCCGTCCTGCTCGGGCTTGACCCGAGCATCCACGCCCAGCACTCAGCGCGTGCCTTGGTGTTGCAGGCTTTTCCCCCGCGGAGAAAGCCGCTGAAGCCGGCCGAGGTGGCGGGTTTACGAAGCTGCGGCCAACAGTCGAGAATGGTTCTAAATGCCCTGTATTACAGCGCATTCATTTGCCATTCAGGTCGCGTGAGTACATATTCGCAGCACGTTGGCATTACCCTTGAAAGCATAGCACATGGCCTTTCCTCTGAGCGTCGCAGCACTGGCCGCCGGACTGGTGGTATCGGCGCCCTCGCCGGACGGCGCGGGCACCCTCGTCCTGCGCGTGGCAGCCGATTGCAGCGCCGCCGCAGCCCAGGTCGTCGAGCAGACGGGCGGCCAGCTCCTATCCGTGCAACCGGTGGGCGATACCTGCATCATCACCGTTCTGGTGTCGGGCAACGGCCAGCGTCCACGCAAAGTGACGGTAAAGGTTCCGATGTAGTCGGAATCGGTCTATTCAGAACATGATCGATTTGAAGCGGACGAAGGCGGACCGATGCGCATCCTGGTAGTCGAAGACGACGTCAATCTGAACCGGCAGCTGGCCGACACGCTGAAGGAGGCGGGTTATGTCGTCGACCAGGCGTTCGACGGAGAGGAGGGGCACTTCCTCGGCGATACCGAACCCTATGACGCCATCATCCTCGATATCGGCCTGCCGGAGCTGGATGGGGTGACGGTTCTCGAAAAATGGCGCGGCGCCGGCCGCGGCGTGCCGGTGCTGATCCTGACGGCGCGCGACCGCTGGAGCGACAAGGTCGCCGGCATCGACGCCGGCGCCGACGACTATGTCACCAAGCCTTTCCATGTCGAGGAAGTGCTGGCTCGCATCCGGGCGCTGATCCGGCGTGCAGCCGGACATTCCTCGTCCGAGATCATCTGCGGGCCGGTGCGGCTCGATACCAAATCCTCGAAGGCGACGGTCAATGGCACGACGCTGAAGCTGACCTCGCACGAATACCGCCTGCTTGCCTATCTCATGCATCACATGGGCGAGGTCGTCTCGCGCACCGAACTGGTCGAGCACATGTATGACCAGGACTTCGACCGCGATTCCAACACGATCGAGGTCTTTGTCGGCCGTTTGCGCAAGAAGATGGGCGTCGATCTGATCGAAACGGTGCGCGGTCTCGGTTACCGCATCCAAGCGCCGAAACATGCGAATTAAGTCGCTCACCGCACGTGTATTGCTGCTGACCACGGTCTGGTCGACGGTGGCGCTTGTCGTGATCGGCCTGCTGATCTCGACCCTCTACCGCAAGAGCGCCGAACGCGGTTTCCAGGATCTGCTGCGGGCGCAGCTCTATAACGTCATCAACTCGGTGACCATCGGCGATCAGGGCGCGCTCAGCGGCAGCCCGCAGCTCGGCGACCTGCGCTTTGCCCAGCCGAAGACCGGTTGGTATTGGGTGGTGGAACCGCTCGGCACCTATACGACGGCGCCGCTGGTCTCGCCCTCGCTCGGTTCCGCGCTCATTCCGGTTCCCTCCGTCGTCGAGGCGCCCTTCGACAAGAACTACGAACGCTACTACCAGGTGACGGATGCCTCCGGCAACCGTGTACAGGTGGCGGAAACCGAAGTGGTGCTCGATACCGACGGGCGCGCGGCGCGCGTCCGCGTCACCGGCAATGTCGATGTCGTCGAAGACGACGTGCGCACCTTTTCCCATAGTCTCTATCTGGCGCTCGCCGGTTTCGGCGTCGGCAGCCTGATCGTCAATGCGCTGGCAATTCTCTATGGCCTGAAGCCGCTCGACAAGGCACGTGCCGCATTGGAGCGCATCCGCGCCGGCGAGAGCGAGCAGCTGAAAGGCGACTTCCCGCGTGAGATTCTGCCGCTCGCCAACGAGGTGAACGCGCTGATCGACAGCAACCGCCGCATCGTCGAGCGGGCCCGCATGCAGGTCGGCAATCTCGCCCATTCGCTGAAGACGCCGATTGCCGTTCTGCTCAACGAGGCGCGTGTGCTCGAGAAATCCCATGGCGAACTGGTGCGCAGCCAGGCGGAATCGATGCAGGGGCAGGTTCAGTCCTATCTCAATCGGGCCCGCATCGCTGCGCAGCGCGAATCCGTGCTCGCCCGCACCGATGCCGAGCCGGCGCTCGAGCGGCTGGTGCGCGTCATGCGCCGGCTGAACGTCGATACCGAATTCGATCTCGTCGTCTCGCCGCCGCATCTGGCTGTCGCCATGGAGCAGCAGGATCTCGAGGAGACCGTCGGCAATCTCCTGGAGAATGCGGCGCGTTTTGCCAAAAGCAAGGTACGGCTTTCGGCCGTCGAGGCCGGCGACGACGTCAAGGGAGCGGAGGCGAGCGCGCGCCGCCACTGGGTGGAGCTCGCCGTCGAGGATGACGGGCCGGGTCTGGAGCCCGATCAGATCCGCGAGGCGCTGAAGCGCGGCCGCAGGCTCGATGAAAGCAAGCCCGGCACCGGCCTTGGCCTTTCGATCGTCACCGAGATTTCCGGGGAGTATCAGGGACGGCTCGAGCTGTCTCGCGGCGAATGGGGCGGGCTCAAGGCGAAGCTTATCCTGCCCGGCATCACAAAGGATGTTGCATGACCAACTGCTTGATGTCACAAAGATACTGGCAAAAGCATAGCATGCTTTGCCTTAATGCTGACACGGGGACGCTGCACTTCGATCGGCTGAAATTGACCCCTGATCGTGGTTCGACGCAATGATTTTACGCTCGCAAGGCATGATCGCTTCCGCTCTTATCGTCGCCGTCGCGCTATCCGGCTGCACGACCACGAAGGGTGCCGCTTCGCGCGGCATTTTTTCGAGCAAGCCCTCGGCTTCTGCCGCCTTCCTCACTGCGCTGCAGGGCGGCCTTGTCGGCCGCAGCGGCGTGAACCTCAACGACAGCGACAAGCAGCGGGCGCTCGAGGCGGAGTATCGGGCGCTGGAAGGTGCCGCCGTCGGCCAGCCGATGCTGTGGACCGGCAAGGACGTCACCGGCAAGGTCGTCGCCGCAGCGCCCTACCAAGTCGGTTCGCAGAACTGCCGGCAATATACCCATACGCTGACTGTGGACGGCAAGGACACGGTGGTGCGGGGTGCGGCCTGCCGCAACGAGGACGGCAGCTGGTCGCCGCTCGGTTAAGGCGCCGCGCGTCCGATAGACGCGCCAAGGCTGCTCTATCGTTTAAATTGGCCTCAAATCTTCGTCATTCCGGCTTTGGCAGTTGGAATGGCGGCCCGCTTCACGTATTTGGGCCGATATGCTGTTCTGGATTCTCGTTGCCGTTCTGACGGCGGTCGTCGCCGCTGTCCTGCTCTATCCCCTTCTGCGCGGAGCGAAGGCGGTGGAGGATATCCGTGCGGGCGAGGCGGCGGTCTATCGCGACCAGCTGCTCGAACTCGATCGCGATCTCAACGGCGGGCTGATTACGTCCGAGGAAGCCGATTATGCCAGGGCGGAAATCGGCCGCCGCTTGATCGCCGTCTCCGCCGGTGAGCCGGAAGAGGCGCCGAAACCCGCCCGGCATCACCGTTTCACCGAAGCCTTCGTGCTTCTGGTCCTGCCCCTTCTCGGGCTCTGTCTTTATTTGACGACCGGCAGGCCGGACCTGCCCTCGCAGCCGCTGGAAGCGCGGCTGGAAAATCCCGGCAACGATGTGGCGGTTCTGATCGCCAAAGCCGAACGACACCTGGCACAGAGCCCCGATGACGGCAAGGGCTGGGATGTGCTGGCGCCGATCTATCTGCGCACCATGCGCGTCAACGACGCGCAGCTGGCCTATCGCAATGCCATCCGGCTTCTCGGCCCGAGCCCCGCCCGGCTGGACGGCCTGGCCGAGACGCTGATGGCGATCTCCGACGGCATCGTGACGGAGGAGGCGCGGCAGGTGCTGGAACAATCGCTGACGCTGGAACCCGACAATCCGCGTGGCCGCTTCTACGTCGCCCTCAGCATGGAGCAGGCGGGGCGGCCGGATGAGGCGCGCCGGGCTTTCGAGGCGCTGGCAAATCAATCGCCATCAGATGCGCCCTGGCTGCCGCTGGTCAACCAGCATATCGCCATGAACGGCGGCGCGCCGGCAGGCGCCGATGCGGGTCCAACTCAGGCTAACCCCAGCAATCCGAGTGCCCCTGGCAATCCGAGTGTCCCCGGCAATCCCACGCAGCAGGATGTGGCGGCGGCGGAAAACATGAGCACCGGCGACCGGCAGCAGATGATCCGCGGCATGGTCGAGAGCCTCGATGCCAAGCTCAGCCAGGACCCGAACAATTTCGAGGGATGGCTGCGGCTCGTCCGCTCTTACGCCGTATTGAACGATAAGGATCGCGCCACCGGAGCGCTGAAGCGCGGCCTCGCGGCCTTTCCGCCGGCCGGCGAACAGGGCAGGCAATTGCTGGCTTTGGCTAGGGAACTCGGCATAGCCACAGAGGGGCAGACGGAATGACCCGCAAACAGAAGCGCCTGGCGGTGATATCAGGCGGCATGGGCTTCATTGCCGCCGCCGTTCTGCTTGTGATGTTCGCCTTCAGCCAGTCGGTCGCCTATTTCTACATGCCGGCCGATCTGGCAAAGACACCGGTGGCGCCGGAAACCCGCATCCGGCTCGGCGGCCTGGTCGGCGAGGGCAGCGTCGTGCGCGGCGCCGGCTCGACCGTGGAATTTTCCGTCACCGATGGCAGCGCCAATGCCGTCAAGGTCAAATATACCGGCATTCTTCCCGATCTCTTCCGCGAAGGGCAGGGCGTCGTCACCGAAGGCATGTTTACGCCAGGCACGAATATCTTCGTCGCCGATACCGTGCTTGCCAAGCATGACGAGACCTATATGCCGAAGGACGTGGCCGACCGGCTGAAGCAGCAGGGGCTGTGGAAGGAAGGTCAAGGCCAGGAAAATCGCGGCCAGGAAGCGAAGGCGACGCAATGATCATCGAGATCGGCCATTACGCGCTGGTGCTGGCGCTGGCAACGGCGCTGATCCTCTCGATCGTGCCGGTGATCGGCGCTCGCCGCCATGACCGGGCGATGATGGATGTGGCGACGATCGGTTCGCTGGCGATGTTTGTGCTGGTCGCCTTCTCCTTTGGCGTTCTGACCTACGCCCATGTCGTCTCCGACTTTTCGGTCGAGAACGTCTGGGAGAACTCGCATTCGCTGGTGCCGCTGATCTACAAATATTCCGGCGTCTGGGGCAATCACGAGGGATCGATGATGCTCTGGCTGTTGATCCTGACACTGTTCAGCGCGCTGGTCGCCGTCTTCGGCCGCAATCTGCCGGAGACGCTGAAAGCCAACGTGTTAGCCGTGCAGGCCTGGATTTCGGTCGCCTTCACGCTGTTCATCCTGCTGACCTCCAATCCCTTTCTGCGGCTCGATCCGGCGCCGGCCGAGGGCCGCGATCTCAATCCGGTCCTTCAGGATGTCGGCCTGGCGATCCACCCGCCGCTGCTCTATCTCGGTTATGTCGGCTTCTCCGTCTGCTTCTCCTTTGCGGTTGCCGCCCTCCTGGAAGGCCGGATCGATGCCGCCTGGGCCCGCTGGGTGCGGCCCTGGACGCTCGCCGCCTGGACCTTTCTGACGCTCGGCATCGCTATGGGCTCCTACTGGGCCTATTACGAACTCGGCTGGGGCGGCTGGTGGTTCTGGGACCCGGTGGAAAACGCCTCCTTCATGCCATGGCTGGCCGGCACCGCGCTCTTGCATTCGGCGCTCGTCATGGAAAAGCGCGAGGCGCTGAAGATCTGGACGGTGCTGCTGGCCATCCTTACCTTCTCGCTGTCGCTGATGGGCACCTTCCTGGTGCGCTCCGGCGTGCTGACCTCGGTGCACGCCTTTGCCAGCGACCCGAGCCGCGGCGTCTTCATCCTCTGTATCCTGCTGATCTTCATCGGCGGCGCGCTGTCGCTGTTTGCCTTCCGCGCGCCGCGGCTCTCGGCCGGCGGGCTGTTCGCACCGATTTCGCGCGAGGGCGCGCTGGTCGTCAACAATCTGATCCTGACGGTCGCCTGCGGCACGGTGCTGACTGGCACGCTCTATCCGCTGCTGCTGGAAACGCTGACCGGCGACAAGATTTCCGTCGGGCCGCCCTTCTTCAACATGACCTTCGGCCTGCTGATGGCGCCGCTGATCGTCATCGTACCGTTCGGGCCGCTGCTTGCCTGGAAACGCGGCGATCTGCTCGGCGCGCTGCAGCGGCTCTATGTCGTGGCGGGATTGGCCTTCGTCGCCGCGCTGAGCTTCTTCTATCTCGAACATGGCGGACCGGTGCTGTCGGTGCTCGGTCTCGCGGCCGGGCTATTCCTGGTTCTCGGCGCCATCGCCGATCTCTGGTATCGCGCCGGCATCGGCAAGGTCTCGGGCAGCATCGCCTGGCGGCGGCTTTCCGGCCTGCCGCGCTCGGCCTTCGGCACTGCCCTTGCCCATGCCGGGCTCGGTGTCAGCGTGCTCGGCATCGTCTTCGTCACGACCTTTCAGACCGAACACGTCATCGAGATGAAGCCCGGTGAGACCACCGAGGCCGGCGGCTACAGCATGCACTTCGACGGCATGCAGCCGGCGACCGGGCCGAACTATACCGAGGAGCGCGGCCACTTCACCATCCGGCGCGCCGGTGTCGCGGTCGCCGACACCTGGTCGGCCAAGCGCCTCTACACCGCCCGCCAGATGCCGACGACGGAGGCAGGCATCCTGACCTTCGGGCTCAGTCAGCTCTACGTCTCGCTCGGCGACGCCACCAAAGACGGCGGCATCGTCGTGCGCATCTGGTGGAAGCCGTTCATCCTCTGCATCTGGGGCGGCGCGGTGCTCATGGCCTTCGGCGGCCTCGTCTCGCTCAGCGACCGACGCCTGCGCGTCGGCGCCCCGCGCCGGAAGGCGAAAGTCGCCAAGCCGGCCGCGCCTGCGATGGAGCCGGCGGAATGACGGGCGCACCACCACCGCCACCCTCATTCCTGTGCTCGTCACAGGAATCCAGCGCGCCCAAGTCCTTGGGCGCAGGAGACTCTTCCTGGCAAAAAGGTTCATTCACGGCGCAGACGCGCCGTGGCTGGATTCCTGTGACGAGCACAGGAATGAGGGGAGGAGAGGTTTGGCGCGTCTCGCAGGTGTTGCGGCTTCTCTCCCGACTCCTCGTTGTCCTCTTCATCCTCTTCACACCCATGTCCGCCTTCGCCGTCAATCCTGACGAGGTGCTGGCCGACCCGGCGCTGGAAGGCCGCGCGCGCGCCCTCTCGGCCGAGCTGCGCTGCATGGTCTGCCAGAACCAGTCGATCGACGACTCCAATGCCGATCTCGCCAAGGATCTGCGCCTGCTGGTGCGCGAGCGCATCACCGACGGCGACAGCGACGATCAGGTCCTGAACTATGTCGTCTCGCGCTACGGCGAGTTCGTGCTGCTGAAGCCGCGTTTCAGCATGAAGACAGTGCTGCTCTGGGGCGCCCCGGCGCTGCTGGTGCTCGCCGGCGGCCTGTCGCTGCTCCTCTTTGCGCGCAGGAGGGTCGGAAAGCCGACCGGCAGCAAGCTGACGGCGGATGAGCAGGCGCAGCTGAGCGAGTTGTTGAAGAAATAATCGGCCACCAGCAATTTTCCGCGCCCCTCCGGCAGGCAAAGGAGCGCGCGTAGGCAGGATCCTCGAGCCCCAGACCGCCGCGGCTGAAGCCATCTGCACCCGGCGCTTTGCCAAACATTGCAAACATTACCAACTTTTCATTGGCCGGACAGTTCGCAGTAAGGTGCGGCATCCTATATCTTCAATCATCGACTGATCCGGCGTCGCCGGTCTGAAGATTTAAGAAAAAGAGAAGGTGCTCCAATGCTCAAGAATTTCAACGGACGTCCGTCCCTCGCCACTGTGCTCAAGGCTTCTACCGTCGCCGGTATCGCAGCCGCTGTGCTTGCAACCGGCGTTCCGCTCGAAATCACCCGGTCTTATGCCGAAGCTGTCAAGGTTCAAGCGCCTGCCGTCCCGAGCTTCGCCAATGTCGTCGATGCCGTTTCGCCGGCCGTCGTTTCCGTCCGCGTCGAAAACCGCGTCAATCCCGTCTCCGACAACAATGACGGTTTCTCCTTCGATTTCAACGGCCGCGGCTTTGACGATCTTCCCGACGATCACCCGCTGAAGCGGTTTTTCAAGCAGTTCGGCCAGGAGCCGAATGACCAGCAGGGCCATCAGCGGCGCTTCGGCCAGAACGGCCCCGGTGGTCCGGGCGGCCCGAATGGCCCCGGCGGCAAAGGTCGTCTGCGTCCGGTCGCTCAAGGGTCCGGCTTCTTCATCTCCGAGGACGGCTATATCGTCACCAACAACCACGTCGTTTCCGATGGCCAGGCCTTCGTTGCTGTCATGAATGACGGCACCGAGCTCGATGCGAAGCTGATCGGCAAGGATCCGCGCACAGACCTCGCTGTCTTGAAGGTCGACGGCAAGGGCAAGAAGTTCACCTATGTCAACTGGGCCGATGACAACAATGTCCGCGTCGGCGACTGGGTCGTCGCCGTCGGCAACCCCTTCGGCCTCGGCGGCACGGTGACCGCAGGCATCGTTTCGGCCCGCGGCCGCGATATCGGTTCCGGTCCCTATGACGATTACCTGCAGGTGGATGCCGCCGTGAACCGCGGCAACTCCGGTGGTCCGACCTTCAACCTCAACGGCGAAGTCGTCGGCATCAACACGGCGATCTTCTCGCCGTCGGGCGGCAGCGTCGGCATCGCCTTCGCCATTCCGGCCTCGACCGCCAGGGATGTCGTCGCCGATCTGATGAAGGATGGCCAGGTTTCGCGTGGCTGGCTCGGCGTCCAGATCCAGCCGGTGACCAAGGATATCGCCGAATCCATCGGCCTTTCCGAGCCGAGCGGCGCCCTCGTCGTTGCCCCGCAGGCCGGATCACCGGGTGACAAGGCCGGCATGAAGGCCGGCGACGTCGTCACCGCGCTGAACGGTGAAACGATCAAGGATGCCCGTGATCTCAGCCGCCGCATCGGCGCGATGCAGCCGGGCAGCAAGGTCGAGCTTTCGGTCTGGCGCGCCGGCAAGGCCCAGCCTCTGACCGTCGAACTCGGCACGCTGCCGGCCGATCAGAAGGATGCGTCTGCCGACGACAACAGCCAGCCGCAGCAGCCTGAGGCACCGGCTTCCGAGAAGGCGCTTGCCGATCTCGGCCTGACGGTCGGTCCTTCCGATGATGGCAAGGGCCTGGCGATCACCGGCATCGATCCGGACTCCGACGCTGCCGACAAGGGCATCAAGGAAGGCGAGAAGATCACCTCCGTCAACAACCAGGAGGTTTCCAGCCCCGCCGATGTCGTCAAGGTGCTGAACCAGGCGAAGAAGGATGGCCGCACCCGGGCGCTGTTCCAGATCCAGTCGAGCGAAGGAAGCCGCTTCGTCGCGCTGCCGATCAACGGCCAAGGCTGATTTTTAGGAAAACCGGAGCCGTGCGGATGAAAACCCGCGCGGCTCGATTGTTCTGATTTTGAAGGATGATCGCGATGAGCGCCGCCCCGCAGGAAGATGCTTTGAGCCTTGCCGAAACGCAGCCGGTGGGTAATGTCGGCCGCATGAAGATTCTCATCATCGAAGATGATCTCGAAGCCGCGGTCTACCTCACGAAAGCCTTTCGCGAGGCAGGTATCGTCGCCGATCACGCCAGCGACGGCGAAGCCGGCCTGTTCATGGGGTCGGAGAATACCTACGACGTCATTGTCATCGACCGCATGCTGCCGCGCCGGGACGGGCTCTCGGTCATCAGCGAGCTGCGCCGCAAGGCGATCCATACACCTGTTCTCATTCTCTCCGCCCTCGGCCAGGTCGACGACCGCGTCACCGGCCTTCGCGCCGGCGGCGACGACTACCTGCCGAAGCCCTATGCCTTCAGCGAGCTTCTGGCACGCGTCGAGGTGCTCGGCCGCCGCAAGGGCACGCCGGATCAGGATGTCGTCTATCGCGTCGCCGATCTCGAACTCGACCGGCTCTCCCACGAGGTGCGTCGCGGCGGCAAGGAAATCCCCCTGCAGCCGCGCGAATTCCGCCTGCTCGAATACCTGATGAAGAATGCCGGCCAGGTGGTGACCCGCACCATGCTGCTTGAAAACGTCTGGGATTATCACTTCGACCCGCAGACCAACGTCATCGACGTCCACGTCTCGCGCCTGCGCTCGAAGATCGAGAAGGACTACAGCCAGCCGCTCCTGAAGACCATTCGGGGCGCGGGGTACATGATCAAGGACGAGGGATGAGCCGCTTCAGGGTTCTCTTCAAGTCCACCGCAGTCCGCCTTTCGGCACTCTATATCCTGCTTTTCGCCATCTGCGCCGCGACCCTCGTCTTCTATGTGACGGCGATGTCGGAACGGCTGCTGACCGGCCAAATCCGCGACGCCGTCAAACAGGAGGTGGAGCAGGTCCAGCGCGCCTATGACACCGGCGGCATGAACCTTCTCCTGCGCACCATGGAGCGGCGTGCCCGCCAGCCGGGCGCCAATCTCTATATCATCGCCGGTCCCTCGGGCGATATTCTTGCCGGCAACGTCGCCTCGGTGCAGCCGGGTGTCTTCGAGGAAATCGGCTGGACCTCCGCTCCCTTCGCCTATCAACGCTACACCGACGGTGGTGGTGTCGAGCGCCGCCATCGGGCCATTGCCAATATCTTCGTGCTCGACAACGGTCTCAGAATCCTGATCGGCCGCGACCTCGGCGACCCCGAGCGGTTTCGTTTGCTGGTGCGCCAGGCGCTGATGGTGGCCTTGGCAATCATGGGGCTCGGCGCCATCATCATCTGGTTCGCCATCGGCCGCAACGCGCTGAAACGCATCGACCGCATGTCCGATGCCAGCAAGAAGATCATGGCCGGCGACCTGTCGCAGCGCCTGCCGGTCGGCGGTTCCGGCGATGAATTCGACCGGCTGTCGATGTCTTTGAACACCATGCTGGAGCGCATCGAGAAGCTGAACGAGGGCTTGCGGCAGGTCTCCGACAATATCGCCCACGACCTCAAGACGCCGCTGACGCGGCTGCGCAACAAGGCGGCCGATGCGCTCGATATCGCCGACGGCGAGACGCGGCGCACCGCCCTCGAAGGCATTATTTCCGAATCCGACCAGCTGATCCGCACCTTCAACGCGTTGCTGATGATCTCCCGCGTCGAGGCCGGATCGGTTGCGGCGGAGATGTCGCCGGTGGAGCTTTCGGCGATCGTCTCCGATAGCGCCGAGCTTTACGAACCGGCGGCGGAGGAGGCCGGGCTCGGCCTCAACGCCAGCGTCGAGCCCGGTGTCGAGGTGCAGGGCAATCGCGAACTGATCGGCCAGGCGATCTTCAACCTGCTCGACAATGCCATCAAATACTCCTCCGACACCGAAGGGGCGGGCACCGTGTCGCTGAAGCTTGCCCGCTGCCCGGATGGCATCTGCCTTTCGGTGGCCGATCACGGGCCGGGCGTTCCGGCCGATAGGCGCGACGACGTGGTCAAGCGCTTCGTCCGCCTCGACGAAAGCCGTTCGAAGCCGGGGACGGGGCTCGGCCTTTCGCTTGTCGAAGCGGTGATGGAGCTGCACAATGGCCGGCTGGAACTCTCCGATACCGATCCCGACAGGCCCGGACAGCGCGGCCTGACCGTCAGCATGATCTTCCCGGCCAAGGCCGCCTGAACTCTTCCACCGAATTGCGATCCGCTGAATCGCGTATTGGCGGTTTGGCACGAAAACCCTAGTTTAGTCCCGATCGAAGGGCGGTTCGCGATTCCACGTGAATGTTTCCTTCGGCTCAAAAGCCAGGGAGAGCGCATGCTGACGAAATCGACGCATGGTCTGACGGATGTGGCCGAAGGACTGCTGCGTCCGTTGAACCAGACCGAGTTGAAGCTGGCGCTGGCCGACCTTCAGGAGGCCGGAAAAGGCGAGCCGTCGGTGGCTGCGATGCTGAAGGCGGAAGGCCCGCTGCGCGATTTCATCGCCGCGGCGCTGACCCTGTCGCCCTATCTGCGCGAAATCGTCAACCTTGATCCTGCCGTCCTCGCCGGCGCCATCACCGCGCCGCTGGAGCCGCAGATCGAGGCGCTGGTCGCCGAGGCCAGGGGCTGCTGGCGGCCGGACGGCGAGGGGATAGCTCCCATCGAATCCGCGGTGATGACCAGGCTGCGCGTCATCAAGCGCAAGGCAGCCTTCCTCGTCGCGCTCGCCGACCTCTCGCGCATCTTCGACGGGCGGGCGACGACGGCCTGGCTGAGCGAGCTTGCCGAAGCTTCGGTTGCCGCCGCGATCGATCATCTGCTGCTGGCGGCGCATGAGAGCGGAAAGCTGCGGTTGCGCAATCCGGAAGCCCCCAGCGACGGCTCCGGGCTGATCGTGCTTGGCATGGGCAAACTCGGCGCCTGCGAGCTCAACTACTCCTCCGATATCGACCTCGTCGTCTTCTTCGACGAGGAGGCGGGCATCATGCCCGATCCCGATGACGCGATCGAGGTCTTCCCCAGGATGATGCGCCGGCTGGTGCGCATCCTGCAGGAGCGCACCGCCGACGGCTACGTCTTCCGCACAGATCTCAGACTGCGTCCCGATCCCGGCTCGACGCCGCTGGCGATCCCAGTCGAGGCGGCGATGATCTATTACGAGGGCAGGGGCCAGAACTGGGAGCGGGCAGCCTTCATCAAGGCGCGCGCCGTTGCCGGCGACCTTGCGGCGGGCGGCGATTTCCTGCGCGGACTTTCCCCTTTCGTCTTCCGCAAATATCTCGATTACGCGGCCATCGCCGATATTCATTCGATCAAGCGGCAGATCCACGCACATAAGGGCCACGGCGCCATCGCGGTCAAAGGCCATAACGTCAAGCTCGGCCGCGGCGGCATCCGCGAGATCGAATTTTTCGTCCAGACCCAGCAGCTGATTGCCGGCGGCCGTATGCCGGCACTGCGCGGCCGGGCGACGGAAGAAACGCTCGGCGAACTCACCAAGGCCAAATGGATCGACGCGGAGACCCGAGACGAGCTGACCGAGGCCTACTGGTTCCTGCGCGACGTCGAGCACCGCATCCAGATGGTGCGCGACGAGCAGACCCACCTGCTGCCGGAGACCGATGCCGACCTGAAGCGCATCGCCTTCATGATGGGTTTCACCGATACGCCGAGCTTTGCCGAACGGCTGGTCGGCGTGCTGAAGACGGTCGAGCGGCGTTATGCCCAGCTGTTCGAACAGGAAAGCAAGCTTTCCACCGGCAGCGGGAACCTCGTCTTTACCGGTCAGGGTGACGATCCCGATACGCTGGAAACGCTGAAGAAGCTCGGCTTTACCAGACCGTCCGACATTTCCCGCATTATCCGCACCTGGCATTATGGCCGCTACCGCGCGACGCAATCGGTCGAGGCGCGCGAAAGGCTGACGGAGCTGGCGCCGGAGCTTTTGCGCGTCTTCGGCGAAAGCAAACGCGCCGACGAAGCGCTGCTGCGTTTCGACAGCTTCATCTCGGGCCTTCCCTCGGGCATCCAGCTCTTCTCGCTGCTCGGCAGCAACCCGGTGCTGCTGTCGCTGATCGTCAACATCATGTCTTCGGCGCCTCGGCTTGCCGAGGTGATCGCCGCCAGGCCGCATGTCTTCGACGGCATGCTCGATCCCGGCCTGATGGCCGAATTGCCGACCCGCGATTATCTCGGCGAGCGGCTGAAAGCTTCGCTTGCCCAGGGGCGTCACTATGAGGAGGTACTCGACCGGCTGCGCATCTTCGCCGCCGAGCAGCGCTTTCTGATCGGCATTCGTCTGCTCACCGGCGCAATCAATGGGGATATGGCCGCACGCGCCTTCACCCATCTCGCCGATCTCATCATCGCGGCGGCACTCGATGCCGTGGTGAGCGAAATGCGCGCCGCACACGGCGATTATCCCAGCGGGCGCATCGCCGTTGCCGGCATGGGCAAGCTCGGCAGCTTCGAGCTGACGGCAGGCTCCGACATCGATCTGATCCTGCTCTATGATTATGACGATGCCGCCTCCGAATCCGATGGAGCAAAACCGCTCGACGCGACGCGTTATTTCACCCGCATCACCCAGAGGCTGATCGCCGCCCTGTCGGCGCCAACCGCCGAAGGCGTGCTCTACGAAGTCGACATGCGGCTGCGCCCATCCGGCAACAAGGGGCCGGTCGCCACCCGCATCAATGCCTTCGGCAAGTATCAGCGCCAGGAGGCATGGACCTGGGAGCATATGGCGCTCAGCCGCGCCAGATTAATCTGCGGCGATGACAGTCTGATCGCCGAGACCGAACATATCGTCCACGAGGTGCTGTCGGCTGATCGCGACATTGCCAAGGTGGCGCACGACGTCGCCGAAATGCGCGAACTGATCGACAAGGAAAAGCCGCCGGCCGGCCCATGGGACCTGAAGCTGATCCCCGGCGGCGTCATCGACCTCGAATTCATCGCCCAGTACCTGGCGCTGATCGCCCCGACCAAGGGCGTCGGCATTGCCGTCAACGGGATGAGTACCGGCGAGGCGCTGAAGGTGCTTGGCGACCGGCTGATGGCGACCGCCGATCTCGACACCTGCCTCGAAGCCTTCGCCCTTTATACCGGCCTTTCGCAGCTGATCCGCCTGTCGATCGACGGCCTGTTCGATCCGAACGACGCGCCGGCCGGCCTCATCGAACTCGTCTGCCGCGCCGGCGACTGCCCCGATATCAAGACGCTGGAAGGCGAGCTGAAACGGCTTTCGAAGGCTGTGAGAAAAATATTTTTGAATGTCGTGAAGGCTTAAAGATCATCGGGAATGCGCAAGGAGATCACCGTGCCCACAGCTTCGCGGGAGCGGATCTTCATGCGACCGCCATGCAGCGCGGTCAGCGAGCGGGAGATGGCGAGCCCGAGGCCGGAGCCGCCCTTGCTCTTGGCATACTGGCTCTGCACCTGCTCGAAGGGCTGGCCGATCTTCGACAGCGCCGAGCGCGGAATGCCGATGCCGGTGTCGGCGATGGTGACGAGGACGGCGCCATCGATGCGGCGGGTGCGCACCGCAATGCGGCCGCCATTGTCGGTGAACTTCACCGCATTGGAGAGCAGGTTGAGAAGCACCTGTTTCATCGCCCGGCGGTCGGCCGTCAGTGTCAGGCCGGATGAGATGCGCTGGTCGATGACGATGTTCTTTTCGGCCGCCGGTATGGCGGTGAAGCGCAGGCTTTCCTCGATCAGCGGCACCAGATCGATGCGCTCGCAATGGAGCCTGAGATGGCCGGCCTCGATCTTCGACATGTCGAGAATGTCGTTGATGACGTTGAGCAGATGTTTGCCGCTGTCATGGATGTCGCGCGCGTATTCGTCGTATTTCAGCGAGCCGAGCGGTCCGAACATTTGGTTCTGCAGGATTTCCGAAAAGCCGAGGATGGCGTTCAGCGGCGTACGCAGCTCATGCGACATATTGGCGAGGAATTCCGATTTCGCCTTGTTGGCGGCCTCGGCGCGCTCTTTCTCCGCCTGGTAGTTGGCGTTCGCTGTCGAAAGCTCGGATTTCTGGCTCTCCAGCGTCTGGCGCGAGGCGGAAAGATCGCCGATCGTCGCCATCAGCCGGCGCTCGGACTCACGCAGCCGCTCCTGGTGGCGTTTCATCAGGGTGATGTCGGTGCCCACGGAGACCCTGCCGCCGTCGCGGGTGCGCCGCTCGTTGATCTGCAGCCAGCGCTCGTCGGCAAGCTGCACCTCCGTCGTGCGTGAATAGCCGGGGCCGTCGGCATCGGCGATCCGCCGTTCGATAACCGGGCGGGCCGCGGCGGCATTGACGATCGAGCGCTCGGTGCCGGGCACGAGCACGCTGTCCGGCAGGCCGTAGGCCTGCTGGAAATGGGTGTTGCACATCACCAGCCGATCGTTCTTGTCCCAGAGCACGAAGGCTTCCGAGGTGCATTCGATGGCGTCGGCAAGACGCTGGTCGGCTTCCGCGTAGCGCTGGGCCAGCCGATGCTGTTCGGTCACGTCCATGGCGATGCCGATCAGGTGCACGCGGCCGGAATTGCTGCGGATCACCTGGGCGCGGGCGCGCATCCAGACATAATGGCCGCCGGCATGGCGCATACGGAAGATCTGATCGACCTGGCCGGAGTGGCCCTTGGCGATGGCGCGGGCGATCTCGTAGAGCCCGCCGTCATCGGGATGCATCAGGCGGGCGGCTTCGCCGAAGCCCATCGTCTTGTCGGAGCCCGGCAGGCCGAGCATGTCGTACATCGATCGCGACCAGAAGAATTCGCGGTTCTCGAAATCGAAGTCCCAAAGGCCGCAGCGGCCGCGCGACAGCGCCGTCTCGACGCGCAGGTTCGATTCCAGGAAGATGTCGTCGGCGTCACGGGCGCGCTTCACCTGCGTGTAATAGGCATAGAGGATGACCAGCAGGATCGAGGAGATGCCGGCAAACAGCGTGACGTTGAGGGCCAGCTGCTCGCGCCAGAGCCGGCTGATCTCGTCGAGCGAGGTGGCGGCGACGATATAACCGCCGGCATTGCCCATCAGCGTGATCTCGGCGTAATGCGGCACGCCGCCGATCGTCGTTTCGATGACGCCGGCGCGATCGCCGAAACGCCGGATCGCCGAGACCTCGGGGAAGAAATCACCGACATTGCTGCCGACATGCGAAAGCCCGGCGGTCGTTGCGGCAAAGACCTTGCCGCTTGCCTGCACGAGTAGCACGAAGGCGCCAGTGTCGAGCCGGTCCTGCGGCAGGAACCTGGCGAGCCGCGCCTGCGCTTCGGCGATATCGCCGCTGTCGAAGATGTCGGAGGCATCGGCAAAGACGGCCGAGGCGGTCGCGGCCGAAAGCGCGGTGGCATGGCGGGCAGAGGCTTCCAGGCGGGAGTATTCGCTGACCATGCCGAAGAAATGTGAGGCGGCGACGACGAAGAGGAAGGCGACGATCAGCGCCGGAATGGCGCGCTTCAACAGCAGCTCGGCCTTTGGCAGATGACGCAGAAGCGGTTCCGATGTCGCATGACCGGAGAGGCTGTCTCGCCAGGCTTTCAGCCCGTCAAAATCGACACGCAGCCGTCCACCGGCCACGGTTGCCCGTCGCACGTCCATCATCTCTTTGCCTTGTCCCTCGTGTGATTCGCGCGCCGCTCGCTCGAACCTGAACTAGAGAATCATGGGTGATTCGCCTTGTCCAGAGGCAAAGGTAAAAATCCGTTAACTATTTATAATTTCGTATTTTTCAGGCGATTCGAATCGCTGGGGAAATGGACCGCCGCGTCTTCGCGGCGGCCCGCCGAAGCAAATCACCCCTTGAGCGTGCGCTCGACGATATCGCGGACATCCGTCGAAAGAGGAGTAGCCTGTTCGATCTCGGTCAGCGCGGAGCGGGCGTGATCGGCGCGCGCCGGTTCGAGTGAGCGCCAGGAGCGCATCGACGTCAGAATGCGGGCGGCAAGCTGCGGGTTGCGCTCGTCGATATCGAGAATCTGACGGGCGAGAAAACGATAGCCTTCGCCATCGGCGCGGCCTAAGCCGGTCGGATTGGCAAAGGCGAAGGTGCCGACCAGCGACCGCATCCGGTTCGGATTGGTCCGCTTGAACAGCGGATCGTCCATCAGCGTGCGGACCCGTTCCAGGGCTTTCGCACCGGGAATGCCGGCCTGGATCGCAAACCATTTGTCGATGACGAGGGCATTTTCCGCGAAACGGTCGCGGAACTCTGCCAGCGCCTCGCCGGTCTCCACGCTGTCGGGGAAACGATGAGCGAGGATCGTCAGCGCGTGGCTGAGATCGGTCATGTTATTGGCCGCATCGAAGGCCGCCTTGGCGCGCGCCGGCGTCTGTTCGGCGTGCGAGAGATAGGTCAGCGCCGTGTTGCGCAGCGCTCTGAGCCCGGCGCTTTTCGCATCCGGGCTGAAATCGCCCGCCGTCGTCATCGCTGAGTAAAGGCTGGCAAAAACATCCTTTCCGGCATCGGCGATCTGCTTCAGGACCGCCTGCCGGCCGGCATGGATGGCATCGGGATCGTTATTGCCGCCGAGTTCGCGGGCAATATCGGATTCGCTCGGCAGCGCTAAGGCCTGGGCGCGGAAGGCCGGCTCGAGGCTGTCGTCGGCGGCTGCCGCAATCAGCGTCTCGACGAAGGTCGCCTCGCAGACGACAGGCTTGCCCTCGCGGGCGTCGCGGGCGGCTTTCAGCAGGTTCGGCAGCGCCAGGTCGGTCAGCGCCTGCCAGCGGGCGAAGTGATCGGTCTCATGGCGGGCGAGGTGGGCGAGATCGGCCGGGCTCTGATCGAAATGCAGGTTGATCGGCGCCGAGAAGCTGCGGTTGATCGAAACGACCGGACGCGAGCCGATGCCATGGAACACCACCGTCTGCGTACGGCCGGTGAGATGCAGCACCTCGCCGGCATATTCCGCGCCCTCGACCGAACTCGGGTCGAGCTTGCCGCCGTTTTCGCCGAAGAGCGCCAGGCTGAGCGGAATATGCATCGGCTCCTTGCTGGGCTGGCCGGGCGTTGCCGGGATCATTTGCTCGAGCGACAGGGTGAAGCTGCCGGCCGCTGCATCATAGCTGCCTGATGCGGTGACGAGCGGCGTGCCGGCCTGATGGTACCAGAGCGAGAATTGCGTAAGGTCGCGCCCGCTCGCATCCTCGAAGCATTTGACGAAATCCTCGATCGTCACGGCCTGGCCGTCATGGCGCTCGAAATAGAGGTCCATGCCCTTCTTGAAGCCGTCCTTGCCGAGCAGCGTCGCGATCATGCGCGTGACTTCGCTGCCCTTTTCGTAGACCGTCGTCGTGTAGAAATTGTTGATCTCGCGATACGTCGTCGGCCGCACCGGATGCGCGAGCGGGCCGCCATCTTCCGGGAACTGCTCCGATTTCAGGTGGCGCACCTCGGCGATGCGCTTGACCGGGCGCGAGCGCTGGTCGGACGAGAATTCGTGGTCGCGATAGACCGTCAGGCCCTCTTTGAGGCAGAGCTGGAACCAATCGCGGCAGGTGATGCGGTTGCCGGTCCAGTTGTGAAAATATTCATGCGCGATGATCGTTTCGATATTGGCATAATCGGCATCGGTCGCGAGTTCCGGATCGGCAAGGACGTATTTGTCGTTGAAGACGTTGAGGCCCTTGTTCTCCATCGCGCCCATGTTGAAGTCGGAGACGGCGACGATCATGAAGATGTCGAGATCGTATTCGCGTCCGAACCTCTCTTCGTCCCACTTCATCGAGCGTTTCAGTGCGTCCATCGCATAGGCCGCGCGCGGTTCCTTGCCGTGCTCGACATAGATCTTCAGCACCACCTCGCGGCCGGACATAGTGGTGAATGTGTCTTCGACGACGCCGAGATCGCCGGCAACGAGCGCGAAGAGATAGCTCGGCTTCGGATGAGGGTCGAACCAGGCGGCGAAATGCTTGCCGGGGCCGTAGCCGGCGCCGCCGAGGAAATTGCCGTTCGACAAGAGCAGCGGGTTGGCATCCTTGTCGGCGATGATGTTGACCGTAAACGGCGCAAGCACGTCGGGCCGGTCGGGGAAATACGTGATGCGACGGAAGCCTTCCGCCTCGCATTGCGTGCAATAGATGCCGCCGGTGCGGTAAAGGCCCATCAGCTGGGTGTTGGCCTCGGGGTTGATGAGCGTGGTGATCGTCAGCTCGAAAGGCGCGCTTTCCGGCAGGTCTCGCACGGTGAGGCTTTCCGCTGTTGCGTCATAACGCGAGGGGTCGAGCTCCACCTGGTCGAACAGCAGCCCCGACAGCGTCAACTCGTCGCCGTCGAGCACGATCGGCGCTGCCGGATCGGTGCCCGGGCGGCGATGAAAGATCAGGCGTGCCTCGACCTTTGTCTCCGTCGGGTCGAGTTCGAAAGTCAGGTCCACGCGTTCCAGCACGAAGTCGGTGGGACGGTAATCTGCCAGATGAATGACCTGGCCGGTATCTGTTCGCATGGTGTTTCCTGAAGACCGTTATTTGACAACCGCGGAATACAGAGGCGGGCGCACTCTGCCATAAATTTGCCGGGCATGATTACATTAAAGTCTGAACTAAACTTAAAGCAAATTGCCCGCGAACCTCAAGTTCGCGGGCAAAATATCCTGTTTGGAGCGGATGAGCGCCTCTGCCGGCCGGATGGCGCTATTTCAGATTGAGCGCCGCCTTGATCGTCGCGTCATTTTCCGTCCGTTGAACGACGACGCCGTACCAGCCGAGCCCGTCGTAATCCTCGTAGCCGAGGGTGCGCGCGAAAGCGACGATCGAGCCGCTATTGTCGTAATAGCTGCCCTTGGCCCGGCCGGACGGGTTGGCGAGCGCGAAATGCGAAAACAGCAGGGCGGGATTGGTGGTGGCGTGACCCGGCTCTTGCCGTCGAGCAGCATGACCGTCGTTTTCTCCGCCAGCTGCGGCGGCAGGTTCGCCTCTTTCTCGACGATCGCCTGGCCCTGGTTCTGCCAGTCGAAATAGACGCCGAGCGTGCCGATCAGCCGTCCGTCGATCTTGCCGCCTTCGCGGATGCCGGTGGCATAGACGAGCGCATGCCTGTTGTCGTGGAGCGGGCTCGCCTTGACCTCGTCGACGATATAGGCGTCACCGGAGGAGCACGCCGACGCGGCGCGAAACCACGGATCGCCGGCAAGGCTTGCCCCCGCGATCTTGCGCTGGAACTTGGGATTGGCCGACGCGATCACCTTGCCTGAGAGATCGGTCACGACGAGATCGAGATAGACGGTGTAGAAGCGGTTGATGGCGCCGAGACGCTCCGCCGCAAAGGCGGCGGTCTCCCTATCCGGGTTCTGCAGCGCCTGCCAGAGTGCCGGATCCGTCGCCCACCAGCGCACATCGGCGGTGCGCTCGAAAAGGTTGCGGACGATAAGCTGCACCAGCGTCTGCGCCAGATCGGTGAGGCGAACGCCCTCCATCTCCTCGACCAGCGAATCGGCCATGGCGCGGCTGAGGCCGATACGGCCGAGCACGTTGCTCTCGAACCTGCCGGTGATGTCGCTTGCGATCTGTGCCAGCCGCTGCACCTCGTTGGCTACGACCGCAAAGCCCTTTCCGGTCTCGCCGGCTCTTGCCGCCTCGATCAGCGCGTTGATGGCGAGCAGCTTGATCTGCTTGACGATATTGGTGTTGTCGGCGCTGAAGCGCTCAAGGTCGGTGCTGATGCCGTCAGTGACGACACGCATCGAGCGCGGTGTCGCATTCTGCGACCGGGCAATGGTTTCTGCGCTGAGCGGCTTCATCAAATGATCCTGGAAGGGCGGGCAATCGTCTGGGCGAATAAAATTTCGAGATCAGCAAAAACGATGCGTGCCTATGGTTTTCAATTGGTTAACACCGCGCGATCAGAGGTAAACATTTTGATATGATTGGCCGAAGAGAGCGAAATTTCGACGGGAGGGCGCGCGTTGCGCATCGTCGACCGGCGGCGGACAGCGATTTTGCGATTCTTCGGCGCTGCTTGCGATTTTTCGCCAATCGCGATTTTCTTTCGCTACGATGGAAGAGATCATCCCTGCGTTCCCGAGTCGAACGCGTCTTCCCGTACCTGTTAAGTCAGTATCACGAGCCAGGATCATGCACGCGGTTCTCAAAAACCCGATGAGAGGCATTGCGCTGAAAGTCTCGTCGGTCGTGGTCTTCCTGGCCATGCAGACCTTCATCAAGCTGGCGGGCTCGGACATCCCGCCGGGTCAGGTTACTTTCTGCAGATCCTTCTTCGCGCTCTTCCCGATCATCGCCTATCTCGCCTATATCGGGCAGTTGCGCGCCGCCTTCTACACCGCCAATCCGGTCGGCCACCTCAAGCGCGGCACGATCGGCATCATGTCGATGGCTTTTGGTTTCTACGGCCTCCTGCATCTGCCGCTGCCGGAGGCGATCGCGCTCGGCTATGCGCTGCCGCTCGTTGCCGTTATCTTCGCCGCGGTTTTTCTCGGCGAGACCGTGCGCATCTATCGCTGGAGCGCCGTCCTAGTCGGCATGGTCGGCGTTGCCATCATCTCGTGGCCGAAGCTGACGCTGTTTCGTGATGGCGGCATGGAAGCCGAACAGGCCGTTGGGGCCCTCGCAGTGCTGCTCTCGGCCGTCCTCGGCGGCATGGCGATGATCCAGGTGCGCCGTCTCGTCGAGGAGGAGAAGACGGCGACGATCGTGCTCTATTTCTCGCTCACCGCCTCGGTCTTCTCGCTGGCCTCCCTGCCGTTCGGCTGGCATGTCCTGCCATGGCCGTCGGCACTCTATCTGATCGCGGCCGGCTTTTGCGGCGGCGTCGCGCAGATCCTGTTGACCGAAAGCTACCGCCATGCCGATGTCTCCACCATCGCGCCATTCGAATACACATCGATCCTGCTCGGCGGCATCGTGGCCTATTTCGTCTTCGGCGATGTGCCGAGCGTGACCATGCTGATCGGCACGCTCATCGTCGTCTCCGCCGGCATCTTCATCATCTATCGCGAACATCAGCTGGGCATCGAGCAGCGGGAGGCGCGCAAAGCCACGACGCCGCCGGCCTGACGCCGCAAACCGATGTGGATTGCAGCCTCTCGAAATTGCTCTCAATGAGTGAAAAGAATGGTGAATTCTTGGGATATCGCCGCTTCCCGGAATATGTTTGTAGAAGATGAGAGACTATCAGTTATTCGAAGCTGTGCATGCCTGAATGGCCGCTGATGCCGGAAGAGCGCTCGGTGTCGTTGCTTCCATCGTCGGCCGGCGAGGGAGGTGGAGAGAAGCGTAATGGCATTCACGGCGGAGCAATTGGCGGGGAACTGCTCCTTTCTGCTGAGCATCCGCTTTTTGGCTGGGCAGATGCGCGGCATGTTCGATGCCGGTCCGCGCCTGGCGCGATTGCTCGCTTCGCATC
This sequence comes from Rhizobium leguminosarum bv. trifolii WSM2297, assembly GCF_000271845.1. The sequence goes on from NZ_JH719395.1 coordinate 112,089, forward strand.
AGCGCTGGCTTCTGACCCAGACTGCCTATGCCCTCAACCTGGAATATGATCCGCGCGACCCGACCTCGGGTTTCACCGCCGTTCGGCTGACCGGACGCATCACCGCGCATAAGGTGGCGAGCCGCAACACCGTGCTCGCCTTCATCGAAGAACTTTATACCTACCGCTTCATTGTCCACACGCCCGGCGACGAACGGCGGCGGCCACGTCATTTCGAGCCGGCCGATGTCAGCCATCAGGCGATGTTTGCCTGGATCCATTCCAATCTCGGCGCGCTCGATCTGCTTGACGGTGGTCAAAGGGCAGCGTTTTTCCAGACGAACCCATCATTGATGCGGCTGGTTCAGCCGCGCATCGCCCGCCATTGCCTGGAAGATGCCGCCTGGCGCGAGCCGCCGGAACAGGTGGCCTTGTTCCTCTGGACGGAAGCCGGCGGCCTCGTGGTCGACAATTTCATTGCCCGCATGGATATAGAAAACATCGAGGCGGGGAGGTATTCCGTCGGTCGCGTCGACACCCGTGCGCTCGCGGCCGACTTCATGATGTCGCGCACCCATCTGCAGCGGCTCCTCGCAAAGGCGGCGCAGCGCGGCTGCGTCGGCTGGGATGACGAACCGCGCAAGACGCATTTTTGGATATCGCGGGATTTCGTCGAGCAATATTGCGCCTGGCAGGCGGTCAAGTTCGCCTATGTCGACGAAGCCTTCGAATGGGCGAAAGCCCAGTTCGAGGAAATGGCCGTCTGATCAGAGAACGATTGCCGAAGCGCTTGCGCCGCCAATGCCGGTATCGGCCGGCTTTACCGAAAGCTCGCGCTCATACTCCCGCGCCGCGCAAACCGCGACGCGGATATGCTCGAACGTGTCGATAGTGCGCAGAAGCGATAGGATCGTGGACATTTCAAGTACTCGTGGATTTGACGCGGAAGGGCAGGCGAAGCGCCTGCCGCTCAATATTGCTGGAAGTCCGAGAAGATCGCGTCGGGGCGCGCCGTGCGGCCGTTGATGCCGGTGCCGCGGGCGGTCATCTGTTCGTTCGCGGCAAAGCCGAAGCGGCTGTAGCCGTGGGTGGAACGAACCTGGTCGCCGGCGAGGCGAAGGGTTTCAAACCCGCTATGGATAGGACGAAAATGCTTGTTCATGGCCTTGGTTCCTGTGGTTCCTCCCAAGACACCATCTCATATTGCGGTGCAGCATTGATTCCGCAATGCGTCACGACGGGATGCAGTCATGCGCAAAACGCATGGGTCGATTCATGAATTATTCAACTTTGGCTAATTTCTAAGCAAAGAGAGGGACTTAAGCTTCGCTTGAAAGGCGAGCAGGTCATTCCAGGCCAGCCGTTTATTGACGGGCGCGGTTAACAGATCCTGCGGATGCAGGCTGGCTATGGCAGGAATGACACAGTCCGCAGCGGCAATTTCCCTCCAACGGCCGCGCAGGCCGTGAATCGTGTCGTTTTCGCCGAAGAAGAAGCGGGCCGCAAAGTTGCCGAGCAACAGGATCGCCTTGGGTTCGGCCAGAGCGATCTGCCGTTCGATGAAGGGCCGGCAGATGTCCATTTCGGCAGCTGAGGGCGCACGATTGCCGGGTGGCCGCCAGGGGATGACCTGCGTCAGCAGGACGCTCGAGCGCGTCAGCCCGATTGCCGCCAGCATCTTGTCGAACAGTTGGCCGGATTTCCCCGAGAAGGGCACACCTTCGCGATCGTCTTCGGCGCCCGGTGCCGAGCCGATCACCATGATACCGCTTTCGGCATTACCGCTAGCAAAGATAGTCGAGCGGGCGCTGTGCTTAAGATTGCAGCCGTTGAAAGCTTCGATCGCGGTCTTGAGTTCTGCCAGCGACCGCGCGGTTTCGGCGACGAAACGCGCCTGCTGCACCGCCTCGCCATCCGGGATCGCCGGTTGCGGGCCGGAGGCGGCGCGTTCGGCCGGGGCCGGGCGCGCCGCTGTAGTCGGGCGCGGCGGTGTCCGGCTTTCACCAGGCGCGGCACGGTCCCCAGCGGCGGCAGGTTGCGGCTGCGCCTGGGTCGCCGGGCGGCGGGCGGCCTTCATCGCCTCGAATTCGGCGAAGCGGTCGATCGCCTCTTCCTCCAGCAGCCATTCCACGCCGGCATCCGCATGGAAATGCAGAAGCGCTGCAAGCTCGGCGGGGGAAAGGTCGTTGGCGGAGATCATCCGACAGGTTTAGCGGAGAGACTGTGGCATGGAAAGGGCAGCCGACAGATTGCCCGCCCTTGCCGGCGCTATTGCACAGTCCATTGCGCGATGTCGTCGCGTTCACCGATCAGCGCCAGGCCGTGGGCGATCGACAATAGTTCGCCGCCGCTCTCGATCTTGTCGCTGTCGAAGCGCTCGGTGAAAATGCGCCGCACCGCCGGCACGAAGGAGGTGCCGCCGGTCAGGAACACCTTGTCGATGCCGGATGCATCGGTGTTGGTCTTTTCCAGGACGTCGTCCAGCGCCCCTTCGATACGGGCGAGGTCGTCGACGATCCAGCTTTCGAAATCGCTGCGCTTGATCGTGCGGCGGCCGCCGCGGCCGAGCGGGGCGAAATCGAACGGAGCCTCTTCGGCGGAGGAAAGCGCCATCTTCGTAGCAGAGACCGCCTGATAGAGCGGATAGCCTTCGTCATGGTCGATCAGCTCGACGAAGATTTCCAGCTTCTCCGGTTCCAGCGCCGTGCGCACCAGCTTCTTGAGATCGTCGAATTCCCGCGAGGTCTTGAAGATCGACAGCTGGTTCCAGCGGCTGAAGCTCGCATAGTAGTTTGACGGCACCTCAAGGATCTTGTCGAAGCTCTTGAAATGGCTACCCTTGCCGATCTGCGGTGCGACGATGTTGTCGATCATGCGCGCATCGAAATGGTCGCCGGCCACCCCGACGCCGGAATGGCCGATCGGCGTGGCCGTCAATTTGCCGGCCCTGGTCTCGAAGCGGATCAGCGAATAGTCCGTCGTACCGCCGCCGAAGTCGGCGACGAGCACGGTCGCATCGGACTTCAGGTTCTGCGCGAAGTAGAAGGCGGCCGCAACCGGCTCGTAGACATAATGAATTTCCGGAAAGCCGAACCGCGTCAGCGCCTCGTTATAGCGTTGCACCGCCAGCCTCGGGTCTGGACTGGCGCCGGCAAAATGTACCGGACGGCCGGCGATGATGCGGCTGGTATCATCGGGCCAGCTCTCGCCGGCGTAATGGCGAAGGCGCCGGATGAAGATTTCCATCAGGTCTTCGAAGCTCTGCCGCTTGCCGAAGATGATTGTGCCCTGGAAGAGCGCGCTTGCCGCAAAGGTCTTGATGGATTGCAGGAAACGGCAGTCGCCGGGATTGTCGATGAACTGACGGATCGCGGCATGGCCCGCCTCGACCTTCAGCGCCGAGGCGCCGAGCTGCGCATCCTTCATGAAGGAAAGCGCCGTGCGCATGCTGTCGGCCGTGCCTTCCGTGCTGGTGAATGCCATCGAGCGCGTCGCGCCGCCATCCGCCGTGGCGAGAACCGTATTGGTCGTGCCGAAGTCCAAACCCAGCGCCTGAGCCATGCCCGCACCTCTTTCATGCCGATTGTTATTGGAGGCGGAGCATGGCTCCGCGAAGGGGCGTAAGCCCGCCCCGGATTCAAGAGGGCGGGTGATGCCACAGAGGCGTGACACATTCAAGAGGAGCGAAAGTTGAGGTGATCGAGGCGCACTTCTTCTTCAGAAGTGCGCCGCAAGAAGGGTCAATCGGCAACGCCGAACTCAGAGGGCCGTCATCATTCGGCAGCCATTGCCCTTGCCTCCTGCACCTGCACCTCGGGCTCCTCGACCTTCTTTCCGCCGATCAGGCGGCCGAGGAAGTTTCCGAAGCGGTCCATCTCGACGAAGATGACCGGGGTGATGAACAGCGTCAGCATCTGCGAGACGATCAGGCCGCCGACGACGGCAATGCCGAGCGGCTGGCGCAGTTCGGAGCTTGCGCCGGTGCCGAGCGCGATCGGCAGGGCGCCGAGCAGGGCGCAGAAGGTCGTCATCATGATCGGCCGGAAGCGTCGCACACAGGCCTCGTGGATCGCGTCCGTCGCCTTTTCGCCGGTCGTGCGCATGGTCTCCACCGCCACGTCGATCATCATGATCGCGTTCTTCTTGACGATGCCGATCAGCATCAACAGACCGATCAGGGCGATGATCGACAGATCGAAGCCCATGATCTTCAACGCCAGCAGCGCGCCGAAGGCCGCGGCCGGCAGGCCGGAGAGAATGGTCAGCGGATGGATGAAGCTTTCATAGAGCACGCCGAGCACGACATAGATGGTCAAAACCGCCGCCAGGATCAGATAGGGCGTATTGCCCTGCGACTGCTGGAAGATCTCCGCCGTACCGCCATAGGAGGTGAAGACGTCGGCTGGCACGCTGATGTCTTTCTTGATTTGTTCGACCGCCGCCGTCGCGTCGCTGAGCGAGACGCCTTCCGGCAGGTTGAAGGACACCGTGGTCGAGACCAGCTGGCCCGTCTGGTTGATGGTTACCGGGCCGGTGGTGCGCTGCACATGAGCGAAGTTCGACAGCGGCACCAGGCTGCCATTGGAGGAGGCGACACGGATCTCCGACAGCTTCTGGTCGTCCCAGGGTTTGCTGGTGTCGTATTCGACGATGACGTCGTAGCTGTCGCCGGTCGACTGGATTTCCGCCGCCGAATATCCGCTGAAGGATTCCTGCAGCGTCGTGCGCAGCGTGTCGTTGTCGATCCCGTAAGCGGCTGCCCGCTCGGTATCGATGACGATACTGGCCTGCAGGGCGTTGTTCTGGGCGTCCGAGGTTACATCCGTGAACAAGCCTCGGTCGCCACGCATCGCCGTCTGGATCTTGCCGGCCCAGAGGTTGGTCTGGTCGGCGCTGAGTGCCTGCACGACCAGCTGATACTGGCTGGCGGTCTGGCGGCCGCCGAAGCGCAGGCTCTGGTTCGGCGTCACGAAGGCCTGCAATCCGGGGATCTTGTTGATCGCCGTGCGCAACTCGCGCAGCGTCTGGTCAAGCGGCGGACGCTCCTTCTTGTCCTTGAGTTCGACAAACATCGAGCCGTTGTTCTGCGGTTTGTTCGGGTTGCCGCCGATCGTCGACATCACGTGGTTGACCGCCGGGTTCGCCTTGACGGCGGCTGCCGCCTGCTGCTGCAGCGCCTCCATGGCGGTATAGGAAATGTCCTGTCTCGCCTGCGTGCTGATCGTCAGCCGGCCGATGTCTTCCTGCGGGAAGAAACTCGTCGGCAGCGTCATGAAGAAATAGACCGTCAGCGCCACCGAACCGAGGAAAACCCCGAGGATCGTCAGGCGATGGCGAAGGCACCAGCCAACCGCCCTGTCGTAGCCGTTGAGTGTCCGCTCGAAGCCGGCATCGAAAATGCGGATGAGGAGCGGCGGGCGGCTGTGATTGTTGGAGAGGCGCGAGCCGAGCATCGGCGTCACGGTCAGCGAGACGATCGCCGACGAGATGATGGCGATGGCGACCACCATGCCGAATTCGTTGAAGACGCGACCGACGACGCCGCCCATCAACAGGATCGGGATGAAGACCGCGATCAGCGAAACCGACATGGAGATGATGGTGTAGCTGACTTCGCCGGCCCCCTTGATCGCCGCCTCCCGCACCGGCATGCCTTCCTCGACATGACGCAGGATGTTTTCGAGCATGACGATCGCATCGTCGACGACCAGCCCCACCGCGAGCGTCAGCCCGAGCAGCGAGATGTTGTCGATGCTGTAGCCGAGTACATACATCATGCCGAAGGTCGAGATCAGCGACAGCGGAACGGCAAGTCCCGGAATGATCGTTGCTGTGGCATGGCCGGTGAAGAGATAGATGACGAGAACGACGAGGCCGATCGTCAGGAACAGTGTGAACTTCACGTCGGCGATGGCGGCGCGAATGGGTTTTGCCGCGTCGTTCATGACGACCGTCGTGACCGAAGGCGGGATTTCGGCGTGAAGCTGTGGCAGCTTGGCGTTGATCGCATCGACGACATCGACCGTATTGGCATCCGGCTGACGCTGAATGGCAAGGATGATGCCGCGCTGGCCGTCATACCAGCTGCCGGTATACTGGTTCTCGACGCTGTCCTGCACATCGGCGATATCGCCGAGATGGATCGGCGCGCCGTTCGGATTGGCAATGACCAGCGAGCGGAATTGGTCGGCATTGGTCCGCTGCGTGTTCGCCGTGATGGTCATGCTCTGCGAACTGTTCTGCAGCGTTCCCACCGGCTGCTGGCTGTTGGCGGCAGAAAGCGCCTTGTTGACGGTATCGATGCCGATGCCGCGGGTGAGCAGCTTGTTGGGATCGACCTCGACGCGCACGGCATAGGTCTGCGCACCGTAAACGCTGACCTGGGCAACGCCCGGAAGTGTCGAAAGCGACGGCGAGATGATGTCTTCGGCGATCTCGTCAAGTTTGCTGCGGGGCATGGTGTTGCTCTGCACGGAGAGCAGCATGACCGGCGCATCGGCCGGGTTGGTCTTGCGGTAGCTCGGCGGCGTCGTCAGGTTGTCGGGCAGCTGGCGGGTGGCATGTGAGATCGCCGCCTGCACGTCGGCCGCAGCGGCGTCGATATCGCGGTTGAGATCGAACTGCAGCACGATACTCGTGCTGCCGAGCGAACTGGAGGCGCTGATTTCGCTGATTCCGGGAATGGTCTCGAACTGCTTGATCAGCGGCGTGGCAACCGAGGTCGCCATCGTCTGCGGCGAGGCGCCGCTCAACTGCGCCGAAACATTGATTGTCGGAAAGTCGACCTGGGGCAGGGCCGCAACCGGCACGAGCCGGTAACCGGCAAGGCCGGCCAGAATGACGCCGATGGCAAGCAGCGTCGTCGCGACGGGGCGCTGGATACAGAAATTCGGGATCATTGCTGAGCTCCCACCGCGATCGTCTCGGATTGCTGGGGTTGCCGAGGCTCTTCGGCGGAGGCGACATCAAGCGTCTTTTGATCGAACTGCTCGTTGATCGCTTGCTGGTCGCTGAGCTGGCCCTGGCCTTCCACCACGACATGGTCGCCTTCCGAAAGACCCGATGCGATGGCGGTGAAGCCGCCATTGGCGCGGGCAACGGTCACCGGCGTCAGATGCGATTTGCCGTCCTTGGCGACGAAGGCGAAGAACCCCTCCGGGCCGGGGCTGACGGCAACCGTCGGCACCACCACCTGCTGTTCGGTACTGTTGAAATGCACCACGATGTTGACCGACTGGCCGGGCCAGAGCGCGCCGGCGGCATTCTCGAATTTTGCCTTGGCGAGGATCGTGCCGGAGGCGGTATCGACGGTGTTGTCGTAAAAACTGATCTCGCCCTTGCGGACTTGCCCCTTGGTGGAAGCGGGGACCGTGCTGACCTCGACCGGGCCGGCGGCCAGGGCGGTCTTCAATCCCCTGAGATAGCGTTCCTGCAGGTGGAATTTCACATAGATCGGATCGTATTTGGCGATGGTGACGATCGCCGAGCCGGCATTGAGGAAAGCCCCCTTGCTGATGGCGATGTCGCCGAGCCGGCCGTCGAAGGGTGCGCGGATATCGGTATTTTCGAGGATGATCTGATCCGAGGCAAGTGTCGCCTTGTCGGCATCGACCGTGGCGGCGGCGGTATCGCGGGCGGCTTTCGCCTGATCGAGGCTCTGCTGGGTGCCGGCCTTCTGGTCGAAGAGGTCTTGCGCGCGCACCAGTGCGGTCTCGGACTCCGAAAGAGTCGCCGTATCCCGCACGATCATCGCATTGTCCTTGTCGACGGCGGCCTTGGCCGTCCGGTCGTCGAGCTTGGCGATCAGGTCGCCGGCTTTGACGGTCGCCCCATCCTGGCCATTGATGCTGACGATCAGGCCCTGTTCTTGCGCGGCGATGGTGGTGTTGTCGTCGGCATCGGCCCAACCGGAAGCCGTCACATCCGTCGGCAGCGTCGTCTTCACGGCTGCAACGGTCTTCACGACTGTCGGGCCACCGCCGCCGCGTCGGCGCCCGCCGCCCTGATGTTGCCCACCGTTCTGCGCTTGATCGGCCTGCGCCTGATCGCCCTGTACCGGCTGCCCGCCATTGCCGCCAACCGGCTGCTTGATGAACTGCGAGAGGTAGGGAATGCGGGAGGCATAAGGGAGCATATTCCCGAATTGCCAGACGCCGACGGCGGCAACTGCGATAACGCTGACAGTGATCCAAAATTTCTTCATGGGCGAGACCGGGGGTTGAACGGGGTTTGCGATTTTTATGCTCTGATTGAGCCGCTTATATTGCGGCGCAAAAAAGACATAATTCCCGGGTCGCAATCACTAAGTGGTTATAACGGCTTAAATTTTTGTAATGAATATTCCGTAATATTCAAACTATACTAATATAGGCCAGTGTAACTCCGGTGCCGTTTGACGGCGGAGGGGCAGGCGGCTCGCGACAAGACGAGATCGGTCCGCGTGCCGTTCGTCGCCCGGCGAAAAAACACGGAAAAAGAGAAGGCAGGTCGTCATGACCGAATTGAACGCAAGCGAATTTCGCTCTCTCATCACAAGCGTGTTTCCTGAACTCACGGCCTCTGTCTTCAAGCTGGCGGCGAAGAGCTGGGATTCGCTTGCCGTCGACGTCGATGACACGCTGATCTTCAAGTTTCCCCGCCATCCAGCCGCCGAAAGAGCGCTTGTGAAGGAAGCCGGCGTGCTCGACATCGTTCGGCCGTCGCTGTCGATGGCGGTTCCCGACATGCACATTCACGACGGGCCGCCGATCTTCTCCAGCCATGCCAAGCTCGACGGCGAGCATCTCATTGCCGAAGATTACGATGCGCTGGGGCAGGGTGTTCGCCGGCACCTCGCCGATGACCTCGCACGGTTTTACGCCGAGTTGCACGTGCTTGATGCCGATCGCCTGCGTCAAGCCGGGGTCGGAGCCATCCAGCCATGGCAATCGCCCGACGCGGTGCGAACGAAGGCTTTGCCGCTGCTGCCGCCCGACATCGGGCGTTTTGCCGAGGCCGTCATTGCCGATTTCGAAGCCTTGCCGCCTGATCCCCACGGCACGGTCTTCGGCTTCTTCGACGGCCATGGCTGGAACATGGCCTTCGACCATGCGCAAGGCAGGCTCAACGGCATTTACGATTTCGCCGATTCAGGTTTTGGCCCGCTGCACCAGGAATTCATCTACTCGAATTTCATCTCAGCCGATCTGACCGCACGCATCGTATCGGCCTATGAGATGCTGACCGGACGCAAGCTCGACCGGCGGCGCATTGCGATCCTGACGGGCTTCCATCGTCTTTCCGAACTCGCCGAACTCGCAGACGATCCGGCGCATGTCGACTTGATGGTCCAAAATGTTGCGACATGGGCTGCTGTGGCGGCTCATGTCGGCTAATGCATGTCGCCCGAAAGTGTAGCGGTTCCGGGATAACGACATGCATAAAACAAAGAGCTAACGCCCGTCGCATGAAGCAAGCTTGCTGCGACGCGCTTTAAAGCAGCCGTCAGACGGATCGCGCCGCGCCGCCGTCGCAGCGGATCAGCGAGCCGGTGATGTAGCTTGCCGGCTGGCTGCACAGGAAGGCAGCCGTTGCGGCAAATTCCTCCACCCGGCCGTAGCGGCCGACCGGAATGCGCGCTTCCTTGTCGGTGCGGATCTCTTCGAGGCTCTTGCCCGTCCGCTTTGCCGCCGCCCCGTCGAGATCGTCCAGCCGCGCGGTCAGGATGCTGCCCGGCAGGAGCAGGTTGGTGGTAACGCCGAAGCCCGCCACTTCGGAGGCGAGCGTCTTGCTCCAGCCGGCTAGAGCCGGGCGCAGCGTATTCGATAGTGCCAGATTGGCGATCGGTTCGATCACGCCGGAGGAAGCGACGGTCAGGATTCGGCCCCAGCCCTGCGCCTTCATGCCGGGCAGCAGCGCGTTGGTGAGCGTAATCACCCGGGCGACCATGGAGAGGAAATAGGTCTCGAGCTTTTCACCCGTCATGTCTTCGGTCGTGCCGGGCGTCGGCCCGCCGGTATTGTTGACGAGGATATCGAGCCCGCCGAATTTCTCCTTGACAGCGCTCGTCGTCGTCTCGACGAAGCGTTCATCGCCGAGGTCGGCCCAGATCCAGTCGGCCCGGCCTTTGCCTTCGCTGTTGATCGCCTTGCAATTGGCTTCCAGCTGCTCGCCGCTGCGCCCGCAGAGCAGCAGGTTTGCGCCTTCGCGCGCCAGTGCCGTGGCGATGCCGAGGCCGAGCCCACGCGAGGAGGCGAGGATGAGCGCCCGTTTGCCTTCGATGCCGAGATCCATGATTGTCCTCCAATATCTCTAGGCGATGTATAAGACGCATACGGCGGAAAAGGAAAGGCAGTGGCACCGGTTCCGCGCGTTTGATAATTGACGTTTACGTAAACGGTATATAATTTTGCCTCCCGAAGCGTATCATTGTGCGAATTGAAGATTGGCTGTCGTATCCCGGCTCGACAATGCTTTCTCGTTTTGACAAGAAAGTGCCTATGGGATGACGGCCGCGCGCCGCCAAGCGGAGACGAGTGAATGACCGAGACGACTGAACTGCCCGAACGCGAGAGCATGGAATTCGACGTGGTGATCGTCGGCGCAGGCCCTGCCGGTCTTTCCGCAGCAATCCGGCTGAAGCAGGTCAATCCGGAACTCTCGGTCGTCGTGCTGGAGAAGGGGGCCGAGGTCGGCGCCCACATACTCTCCGGTGCGGTCGTCGATCCGATCGGCATCGACCGGCTGCTGCCTGGCTGGCGCCAGGAGGCGGATCACCCGTTCAAGACGGAAGTAACTGCCGATCACTTCCTGCTGCTCGGACCGGCCGGCTCGATCCGCCTGCCGAATCTGCTGATGCCGCCGTTGATGAACAATCACGGCAACTACATCGTCTCGCTTGGGCTTGTCTGTCGCTGGCTGGCAACCAAGGCCGAAGAACTCGGCGTCGAGATCTATCCGGGCTTTGCCGCGACTGAAGTGCTTTACAATGACCAGGGTGCGGTCATCGGCGTTGCCACCGGCGACATGGGCATCGAGAAGAACGGCGAACCCGGCCCGAACTATACCCGCGGCATGGAACTGCTCGGCAAATATACCCTGATCGGCGAGGGGGTGCGCGGCTCGCTCGCCAAACAGCTGATCGCCAAGTTCGATCTGCAGAAGGATCGCGAACCGCAAAAGTTCGGCATCGGCATCAAGGAGCTCTGGCAGGTCAAGCCGGAAAACCACAAGCCGGGCCTGGTGCAGCATTCCTTCGGTTGGCCGCTGGGGATGAAGACCGGCGGCGGCTCCTTCCTCTATCACCTCGAAGACAATCTCGTCGCCGTCGGCTTCGTCGTCCACCTGAACTACAAGAACCCCTATCTCTATCCCTTCGAGGAATTCCAGCGCTTCAAGACCCATCCGGCGATCCGCGGAACCTTCGAGGGCGGCAAGCGGCTCTCCTATGGGGCGCGCGCCATCACCGAGGGTGGCTACCAGTCGGTGCCGAAGCTTTCCTTCCCCGGCGGGGCGCTGATCGGCTGTTCGGCCGGTCTCGTCAACGTGCCACGCATCAAGGGCAGCCACAATGCGGTGCTGTCGGGCATGCTGGCGGCCGACAAGATCGCCGCGGCGATGGCGGCCGGCCGCAGCCATGACGAGGTCGCCGAGATCGAAAACGAATGGCGCAAGGGCGACATCGGCAAGGATCTGAAGCGGGTGCGCAACGTCAAGCCGCTCTGGTCGAAGTTCGGCACGGCGATCGGCGTGGCGCTCGGCGGTCTCGACATGTGGACCAATACGCTATTCGGCTTTTCCTTCTTCGGCACGCTGAAGCACGGCAAGACCGATGCGCAGAGCCTGGAGCCGGCATCGCAGCACAAGCCGATCGCCTATCCGAAGCCGGATGGTGTGTTGACCTTCGACCGTCTGTCCTCGGTGTTCCTGTCGAACACCAATCACGAGGAGGACCAGCCGGTGCATCTCCAGGTGAAGGACATGGACCTGCAGAAGCGCTCGGAACACGACATCTATGCCGGCCCGTCGACGCGTTACTGTCCGGCCGGTGTCTATGAATGGGTGGAGAAGGACGGCAAGGACACCTTCGTCATCAACGCCCAGAACTGCGTCCACTGCAAGACCTGCGACATCAAGGACCCCAACCAGAACATCAACTGGGTGCCGCCGCAGGGCGGTGAAGGGCCGGTCTATCCGAATATGTGAGGCGGATTATCTCAACCGCCGACAATTTTTACGTGCTGACGCCTTCGTGATCACTTGTTGCGGGCTGCCGTTAGCCGTTCGTTAACCATAATTTCCTTAGTTTGCGACATCATGTTGACGCACTAAGGACAACGATCTCCCGCCGGGGCTTCCTGATCGCTCTGCCGCTTTTTGTCGCCGGCTGCTCTTCAACCGGCCTGAACAGCCAGACGAATTACGCCGCACTTCCGGATGAAAAATTCCCGTTGAGGCAGGTGCCGATCGACAAGATCAAGCCGGAGCTCCGCCGTCAGGAAGTAGCCTACGAAACCACGCATGCGGCCGGCACGATTGTCGTCGATACGACGGCACGGCGCGCCTACTACGTCCTCGGCGACGGCAGGGCGGTGCGCTACGGCGTTGGTGTCGGCCGCGAGGGACTGGCCTTTGCCGGCAACGCCTATATCGGCCGCAAGGCCGAGTGGCCGAGCTGGACGCCCACCGAAAACATGCAGCGCCGCGAAGAACGTTATCGCAAACTCGCCGGCGGCATGCCGGGCGGCCCGAACAATCCGCTCGGTGCACGTGCGATGTATCTCTATCGCGGCGGCGGCGATACACATTTCCGCATTCACGGCACCAACCAGCCGCAATCGATTGGTCTTGCCATGTCGAGCGGCTGTATCCGCATGATGAACCACGACGTGATCGACCTCTATAGCCGCGTCGAGGTCGGCGCCAGGGTCGTTGTCATCCAGGCCTGATCCCGGGCAGCAGACGTGCAAAAGCCGCCGCAGCGATAGCTGTCGGCGGCTTTTGCTTTTGGTGAGAGTTTCAACGGCGCCGCGCCGCAAAACCCGTCGACAGCGCCACGCCGATGCCGGTGATGACGGCGGCGCTGATTTCGGCAATTCCGACCGGTTCGCCGAGCAGGAAGCCGCCGCCCAACGTCGCCAGCACCGGTGTCAGCGCCGTGAAGGCGGCCGCCTGTGTACCGCCGAGGGTGCGAACGGCCGTGCCATAGGCGACCATGGCGACGAGGCCGGAAAGAATGCCCTGGCTCAGCACTTGCAGGCCGATTTCCGGAAGCGGGGCCTGCGGCAGCGAGATGCCGAAGACGAGGGCCAGCACAGCCATGATCAGGAAGGACCAGACGGCAATCAACGCGCTGGCCTGAATGGCCGTCAGACCGGAGCGGCGGAAGGCATGCGTATAGCTTGCCCAGAGCACGGCGCCCGCCGGCAGCATTACAAAGCTCGTCCAGGGCAGGGAGGCATCGACAAGGCTGCGGGCGAGCAGGATCAGCACCCCGCCGACGATCGCCACCAACCCGGCGATGCGCGTCGCATCCGGCCGCTCCCGAAACAGCAGAATGCCGATCAGGGCGGTGGCAAGCGGCATGGAGCCGCCGAGCAGGATTCCGGAGGAGGCTGCCGGTGTGGAGTGGATCGCAAGCGTCGTCACCAGGAAGAAGATCGCGCCGCAGCCGGCGACCATGATCGCCAAAAGATGCAGCGGCAGACCCTTCGGCAGCAGGCCGATGCGAAGCCAGACCGGCGACAGCGCGACGGCTGGAATGCCGAAGCGGATGAGGCCGATATCGATCGAGCCGAGCGACGTCGTGGCGCTGTGGCGGGTTGCCAGAAACCAGGAAGCCCAGATCAGCACGGTGATGGTGCCGGCGGCATAACCGACGGTCTGCGAAGGTGATCTGTCGTTTGAAAATGCGATCGTGCTCATCGTCCTAATCCTTTCCTGCATCCGGATCCTGTCCGGTTCAAGAGAAGATTAGCTTGAGATGCCGAGGCATGTCCTTGCTATCTCTAGCTCGAAAATCATGCTATGCGCAATCTTCTGCCAATTACTGCCGATAGGAATCGCGAAAATGCCAAATCTCGATAAATTCGATATCGCCATCCTGAAGTGCCTGCAGGAGGATGCGCGGGCGACCAATGTCGAGATCGCCGAGAAGGTGAACCTGTCGCCATCGCCCTGCCTGCGCCGCATCCGCAATCTTGAACGCTCCGGCATCATCCGCGGTTACACCGCCGATATCGACCGCAAGGAGGTCGGACTCGGCCTAACCGTCTTCGTCGAATTCAAGGTCGCCCATCACAGCCGCGAGAACTCCGAGGCGCAGCACAAGGCGCTGCTCGCCATCCCCGAGATCGTCTCTTGCTTCCTAATATCGGGTACCGCCGATTTCCTGGCCGAAGTGGTGGTGGAGGATCTTGCCGCTTACGAGCGGCTTCTGACCGAAACGCTGCTGACGTTGCCCAACGTCAGCGACATCCGCTCAAACTTCGCCATTCGCAGCATCAAGACGCATGGACCGTTGAAACTGCCCGAGGGGCAATAATTTCCCAATACTTTTTTCTCGGCCAGTAAAACCCCTCCCCAACCCCTCCCCACAAGGGGGAGGGACAAACCTGGGGCACCGTCTCGCTCCCCCGAAAGGTCAAATATTTGGAATGCGGGTGCGGCAGTTTAAGCCCCTCCCCCTTGTGGGGAGGGGTTGGGGAGGGGTCTTAGGCTTTACAGCAGCGTCCCGCTGAGGATGAGCAGCGCCACCGAGAAGTAGATGACGAGCCCGGTGACGTCGACCAGCGTGGCGACGAAGGGGGCCGAGGCGCTGGCCGGATCGAGCCGGAGCTTCTGCAGCAGGAAGGGCAGCATCGAGCCGCAGATCGAGCCGAAGGTGACGATCCCGATCAAAGCGGCAAACACCGTGATGGCGACCATCTGCCAATGCGGGCCGTAATCATAGAGCCCGGCCGACTGCCAGAAGACGATGCGGATGAAGCCGACAAGGCCGAGGATCGCGCCGAGCACGATGCCGGTCGGCAATTCGCGCAACAGCACTTTCCACCAGTCCGAAAGCTTCAGTTCGCCAAGCGCCAGCGCCCGGATGATCAGCGAGGTCGCCTGCGAACCGGAATTGCCGCCCGAGCTCATGATCAGCGGGATGAACAGCGTCAGCACCACGGCCTTTTCCAGCTCGCCTTCGAAATGCTGCATGGCGCTTGCCGTCAGCATCTCGCCGAGGAACAGGGCGGCGAGCCAGCCGGCGCGCTTGCGGATCATGCCGGCAAAGCCGATCTTCATATAGGGCTGGCCGAGCGCCTCCATGCCGCCGAACTTCTGGGCCGCTTCCGTCGTGTCGGAGATCATCGTGTCGATCACGTCGTCGACGGTGACGATGCCGAGCATCTGCCCGTGGTCGTCGGTGACCGGCAGGGCGAGCAGGTCGTGCTTGCGGATCAGCCGGGCGACGTCCTCCTGCTTCATCAGCGGATCGGCCGAAACCGGCGCGCCCTTCTGCGCCACCGAGAGGATCGAGGCATCGGGCTCGCCGGTGATCAGGCGGCGCAGCGTCACCACATGCAGCAGCGCATGGCTGATCTCGTCGAGCACATAGATCGCATAGACGGTCTCGCGCGAGCGTTCGACTTGGCGCACATGATCGAGCGTCTGGGCAACCGTCCAGCTATCGGGCACGCTGACGAATTCCGTCGTCATGATGCCGCCGGCCGTGCGCGGCGGATAACCCATCAGGTGCTGGATGGCGATGCGCACCGGTTCGTCGAGGCTGGAAAACAGCCGGGCGCGGGTCTCGCCGTCGAGTTCGAGCAGCACATCGGCGACACGGTCGTTCGACATTCCGTGCAGCAGCCGTGCGGCGTCCTCGGCACTGATCAGCGCCAGGATTTGCGCGGCGTTGCGAAGCTCCGGCCGATCGAGAATGTTGACGGCATAGTCGAGCGGCATGCCTGACAGCACGCGGCCGGCATCCTGGACGGTGAGTGCGTTCAACGCATCGACGCGTTCGGCGATGGTTGCGCCGCGGCTGTTGTTGATGAAGGCACGGGCGGCATGGCCTGCCCGAAGAGGGAAGCGATTGATGTTCATTTGAGGCTCGCCTTTCCGTCGATCCGCCGTAGCGTCCCGAACGGGCGAGCCGACAGGAGTCGGTCAGCGCACGAGGGCCGCGTACGGCAAAGGCAATCGACTGCTACTGTCACTTGGCATCGTAATGATGGCTCCGTTGAAATCCGCGGAAGACGAGTGCCGTCCACGTGAGATGCTCCTGCATAATTCCTTAAATCGGAATCGATTTAAGGATAAAATTATGCAGCAATTCTAAGTTCTACAGCGTCCTTTGCGCGTCTGAAAAGACGCGCGGCGCCGTAGGTGGTCCCGAACGCGAAAAAAGTCAAGCGGGGTAAATGCTTAACGCCAGAATGTCGCACCCTGCGAGTTGCGGGTGGGACGCTCTACGCGACCTGCGTCCTGCGGTCGCGGCGCTCAAGGCGAAACGAGGCTGCAAAGACGAAGAGGCCGAGGAAGGAGAGGGCTGCGCCGACATAACCGGTTGCCGCAAAACCATAGCCCCCGGCGATGACGAGGCCGCCGAGCCAGGCGCCGATCGCATTGGCGATGTTGAAGGCGGAATGGTTGGAGGCGGCGGCCAGCGTCTGTGCATCGGCGGCGACATCCATCAGCCGCGTCTGCAGCGCCGGGCCGGCGGCAAAACCGCAGCCGACCAGGAAGACGCAGAGGCCGAGCATATAGGGGTTGGCGGCGGTCAGCGAGAAGGTGGTCAGCACGACGATATTATAGACGAGCGAGCCGCCGATGGTGCCGAGCAGCGATTTGTCGGCAAGCCACGAGCCGATGAAATTGCCGGCATTCATGCCGACGCCGAAGAGCACCAGCATGATCGGGACGGCTGTTTCCGGCAGCATCGCCACCTCTGTTGTCGTTGAGGCGATATAGCTGAACATCGCGAACATGCCGCCATAACCGACGGCGGCGATGCCGAGCGTCAACCATACCTGCGGCCGGCGGAAGGCGCCGAGCTCGCGCAGAAAGCTTGCCTCGTCGGAAACCCTGTCCTTGGGCACGTAGAACCAGATCAGCGCCACCGTCAGCAGGCCGAGCACGCCGACAGAGAAAAATGCGATCTGCCAGTCAAGCGACTGGCCGAAGAATGTCGTCAACGGCGTACCGAGAAGGGTTGCGACGGTCAGGCCGAGCATGACGCGGCCGACGGCACGGGCGCGGCGCTGCACCGGCACCATCGAGGCGGCGACAAGCGCCGCGACGCCGAAATAGGCGCCATGCGGCAGACCGCTGACAAAACGCAGCAGCGTAAAGGTTTCGAAGGTCGGCGCCATGGCGCTGAAGATGTTGCCGGCGGCAAAGATCAGCATCAATGTCAGGAGCAGCGTGCGGCGCGCCATTTTCGCAGCGAGCACGGCGATGACAGGCGCGCCGATGACGACGCCGAGCGCATAGGCGCTGATGACGTAACCGGCTTGCGGCGTCGTCACCGAGAAGGTGTCGGCGACATTGGGAAGCAGCCCCATAATCGCAAATTCGCCGGTGCCGATGCCGAAGCCGCCGCAGGCGAGCGCCAGCTGGACCAGCGCCACTGTCGTTGCCGACGGCAGCCCTTCATCCCGGCTGTCGATGGAATCATTGACGGCGATCTCACTCACGAGCGTTCCTCGATGCGGTTTTCTGAATGCCGATGGCCCAGGCGCTGCCGCGGGCCGATCGTTCAAAATGGCGGGATGTGGAGACCTGTCTCCGATCCTTCCATCTATCCGTGAGCTCTCGGCCGGCGTCGAGTGCGTTTTTTGCAGTGCAGCGTCCTGCTATGTGCATATGTCTGTTGCAATATTTGCATTTCTGTCATCTTCCGGAGAAGGCGTCGGCGCTTGAAATCGCCGATGCCGCAACCATCTCAAGAGCAAAGGCAGGATTATTTCCGCGCCAGGGACGGGAGCCCATATGAAGCTTGTAGGCTTTTTCAATCGCGATGGCGGTACGTTCAAGACCACCGACATGCTGGCCTACGAAAAGAGGGCGGAGGAAGCATTCCGCGACGCGGGGCATGATTTCGACGCCATCGTCTTCTCCGGAAAGGAGATCATTCCCGCCATGGAGCGGGCGGCCAAGCGCGACGATATCGACGGGATCGTCGCCGGCGGCGGCGACGGCACGATTTCCGCGGCGGCATCGATCGCCTGGAAAAACGGCATTGCACTCGGCGTCGTGCCCGCCGGCACGATGAACCTCTTTGCCCGCTCGTTGCGTGTGCCGCTCGATATCTGGCAGGCGCTCGATGTGCTTGCCTCCGGCGAAATCGACAATGTCGATATTGCCAGCGCCAACGGCCGGCCCTTCATCCACCAGTTTTCCGCCGGCCTGCATGCCCGCATGGTGCGTTACCGCAACGCCTACAGCTATCGTTCGCGGCTGGGCAAGATCCGGGCGAGCACAAAGGCGGCCTTGGGTGTCGTCCTCAATCCGCCGGAATTCGAGGTCGAGTTCGAGGCGGCCGGCATGCGCGAACGCCGCTGGGTGTCGGCAATCTCCGTCTCCAACAATCCCTTCGGCGAGAATGCGCTGCTTTACGCCGATAATCTGAGAAGCGGCGAACTCGGCTTCTATGCGGCAAATCCGCTGAAGCCGCTCGGTGTCGCCCGTCTCGCCATCGACATGCTGCGCGGCAAGGTCCGCGAGAATGCCGATGTCATGGTCATGCACCCGGCCGAGGTGCGGCTGCATTTCCCGAAGCTGCGCTCCAAGGCCAATTGTGTCATCGACGGTGAGTTGCTGCCGCTCGAACGCGATGTTTCGATCAGGCTGCACCCGGGCGAGTTGAAGGTTCTCGTCAAGCAGGGTCTGGCTGCCCAGGTGGACGCGGACGAACGCCGCGAGCCGGCCGCCTAAGGCGGTCCTGACAGTTTCAGAGCCGGGGCAGATAGGTGCGATAGTCGAAATCCGAGACGGTGCGCAGATGCGCAAGCGCTTCCTTGCGCTTGGTGTCGCCATAGAGCGCCTGATACCGCTCGCCGAAGATATCAGTGATGAAGGGCGAGGTGCGGAAAGTCTCGACGGCGCTCAGGAAATCATGCGTCAGCCGTGTCGTATTCGCCGGTGTGTGCGAGGGTGTCGTCTCCTCGCCGGGGTCAAGTTCGTGGTCGAGACCTATGAGCATGCCGCCGAGGATTGCCGTCAGCAGCAGATAGGGATTGGCGTCGGCGCCGGCGACGCGGTGCTCGATGCGGGCGGCCGGCCCATCCTTGTCGGGTATGCGGATCGCCGTGCCGCGATGGCCGTTGCCCCAGGTGAGGTCCACGGGCGCGAACGAGCCCGGCTGGAAGCGGCGGTATGAATTGGCGAAGGGGGCGAAGATCAGCTGCGCCTCGCGCATGGTGTTGAGCAGCCCGGCAGCAACCGATTTGAGCCGTTTTGGCTCGCCGCCCTTGGCGTCGAGGATGTTGCGGCCGTGCCGGTCGATGACGCTCGCATGCACATGCAGGCCGGAGCCGGCATGGTCGGAATAGGGTTTGGCCATGCAGGTCGATTTCAGCCCGTGGCGGCGCGCCGCCTGTTCGGCGATGCGCTTGAGATAGAGGCAATCGTCGGCGGCCGCCAGCGCATCGGGACGATGCAACAGGTTGACCTCGAACTGGCCCGGGCCGAACTCCGCCGTCGTCGCATCCGCCGGCAGTCCCTGTGCCTTCGCATAGGCCCTCAGCGTCCCGAGATAGTCGTCGAGCGCGTCGACGGCGCTCATGTCATAAAGCTGGAAGCCGTTCGGTTCGCCGCGATAGGTGAGACTTTCTGGCGGGGAGGGGCGTCCGGTCTCGCGCCAGTCTCCCGACATCACGTAGAATTCCAACTCGGTCGCCACCACAGGCGTTAGGCCGCGCGAGGCATAGCGCTCCAGTATCGAGGCAAGGATGGCGCGCGGATCCATGAAGCTCGGGCTGCCGTCGAATTCGTGCATACTGGCGAGCACCTGCAGCGAGCCCTCCGGCGCCCAGGGCATCGGCGCAAGGCTGCGCCGGTCGGCAACGACCATGCCATCGGGATCGCCGATCGTCAGCGACAGGCCGGTCATGTCGTCATTGTCGTCGCCCCAGATGTCGAGCGATTGCGTCGAGGTCGGCAGGCGGATGTCGCCGGTCCAGACCTTGCCTGCGGTATCCAGCGGAAGCTGCTTACCGCGCAGATCGCCGTTCATGCCGACGATCAGGATCTCGAAACGCGGGTCGCCCTCGGTCTTGCCGTCCATCCTGTCGCTCGCCATGACCTTGAAAATCCTCCGGGACAAGGCCAAGCTCCTATCTGATCGACAGCAGCCTTTCAATCCGCGAGGGTCTTCACCTTATGCCCGATACTTGCCCGCCCTCGAACCTTGCGGCGATCGACGCCGCCCATCACCTGCATCCCTTCTCCGACATGAAGAAACTGAATGCTGAAGGCACGCGCATCATCCAGCGCGGCGAGGGCTGCCACATCTTCGACGATCACGGCCGGAAATATCTCGACGGCTTCGCCGGCCTCTGGTGCGTCAATATCGGCTATGGCCGCCGGGAGATCGCTGAGGCCGCCACCAGGCAGATGAATGAACTGCCCTATTACAACACCTTCTTCGGCACGAGTTCGACGCCCGCGACGCTGCTGGCCCAGAAGGTGACCTCGCATGCCGGCGAGCGTTTCAACCACATCTTCTTCACCGGTTCCGGCTCGGAGGCGAACGACACCTGGTTCCGCATGGCCCGCGTCTATTGGAGCGCCGTCGGCCAGCCGTCGAAGAAGATCGTCATATCGAGGAGGAACGGCTATCACGGCTCCACCGTCGCCGGCGCCAGCCTCGGCGGCATGAAATACATGCACGAGCAGGGCGATCTGCCCATCCCTGGCATCGTCCATATCGGCCAGCCCTATTGGTACGGTGAGGGCGGCGATCTCTCGCCGGCCGAATTCGGCCTCAAGGTCGCCCGCGAGCTCGAAGCGAAGATCGACGAACTGGGCGAGGAGAATGTCGCTGCTTTCGTCGCCGAACCGGTGCAGGGTGCCGCCGGCGTTATTATCCCGCCCGAAACCTATTGGCCGGAGATCGACCGGATCTGCAAGGCGCGCAATATCCTTCTGGTGACCGACGAGGTGATCTGCGGTTTCGGCCGTCTGGGCGCATGGTTCGGCCACCAGCATTTCGGTGTCGAGCCCGATCTGGCGCCGATCGCCAAGGGGCTGTCCTCCGGTTACCTGCCCATCGGCGGCGTGCTCGTCAGCGATCGTATCGCCGATGTGCTGATCAATGAGGTCGGCGACTTCAATCATGGCTTCACCTATTCCGGCCATCCGGTCTGCGCCGCCGCCGCACTCGAAAACCTGCGCATCATCGAGGAGGAAGGGCTTGTCGAACGTGTGCGCGACGCCATCGGTCCCTATTTCGGCAGGGCCTGGGCAGGCTTGGCCGACCATGATCTGGTCGGCGAGGCCGTCAGCATCGGCCTGATGGGCGCCCTGCAGCTTGCCGCCGACAAGAGCACCCGCACCCGTTATGCCAAGCCCGATCAGGTCGGTGCGCTGGTGCGCAATCATGCGCTGGCAAACGGCCTCGTGTTGCGCGCCACAGGCGACCGCATGCTGGCTTCGCCACCGCTGGTCATCACCCACGCGGAGGTGGACGAGATGGTCGGGATGACCAGACTGGCGCTGGATGCGGCCTGGAAGGAGTTAAAATCCTGACTTCGCTCAGTCCGGCCGGTTTCTATCGTCGCCGCGTTCGTCGCCGAGCCGGTGCAGCGTGCGGAGCTCATCCAAGGCTTGAGGCCTTACATCCTCAGAGGTTAAACCAACCATGAAGCGAAGCCTTGAGCTTGGCGTTCTTCACTTGTTCGTAAATCCTGAGTCGCCTTCTCCTTTTTCTTTGTGATTTCCGACATACATTAAATGCTATGTACGTTCCGCAGATTGTCACGCGGGGTTTAAGGTGTTGGCGATGGCAACCGCCAATCTTCACTTTGTTGTTTTTGCTGCTCTCAGCTTTTGGCTTCGTCGCAGCGTCGGCGTCGGCGTCCAACCGGACCGCTGTCGTCCTCAAGGTGAACGGCGCGATTGGGCCCGCGATCGCTGACTACGTGATACGAGGCATCCAGCGTGCCGGCGAACGTGGAGCGGCCTTGATCATCCTGCAGATGGACACGCCCGGTGGCCTTGATACCTCCATGCGGGAAATCATTCGCGCGATTCTTGCCTCACCAGTGCCTGTCGCGGGCTTCGTCGCACCGAGCGGGGCACGGGCTGCCAGCGCCGGCACCTATATTCTCTACGCAAGCCACATTGCCGCAATGGCGCCTGGGACCAATCTAGGTGCGGCGACACCAATCGCGCTCAGCGTAAGGCCTTTCGGCGGTGATGCGGAACCCGAAAAGAAGCCGAGCGAACCTGGTGACAAACAGGCGGAAGCTCCAGGCAATGCCAGCGAAGCCAAAGCTGTTAACGACGCAGTCGCGTACATTCGCGGGCTTGCGGAATTGCGCAATCGTAACGCCGACTGGGCAGAGCGTGCTGTCCGCGAAGCTGCGAGCCTTTCATCCACTGCGGCAGTGCGCGAACATGCCATCGATTTCACGGCAGTCGATGTCAACGATCTTCTTGCAAAGGCACAAGGCTACAAGGTACGGGTCGGTCAAACGGACGCCCAGCTCGATACCGCCGGTTTAGTCGTGCAGGAATTCGAGCCTGACTGGCGCACGCGCCTGCTTTCCGTCATTACCGATCCGAACATCGCAATCATCCTGATGATGGTCGGTATCTATGGCCTGATCTTTGAATTTCTCGCACCTGGGACAATGCTTCCTGGCACGATCGGCGGCATCTGCCTCCTCCTTGGTCTCTATGCCCTCGCATTGCTGCCGGTGAGTTTTGCCGGCCTGGGGCTTATTTTCCTCGGTGTGGGATTGACTGTGGCTGAGGCGCATTCGCCAAGCTTCGGCGCTTTCGGCATTGGCGGCGGGGTAGCCGTGATCCTGGGAGCAACGATTTTGTTTAATACCGATGTACCCGGCCTGGAAGTGTCGCGCCCACTACTGGGCGCGATTGCCTTTGCGGTTCTTGCCTTTAGCCTTGTCGTTGCTCGCCTGGCATTCACCTCGCGCTTGCGCCAGGTTGCCACCGGTGCAGAGCAGATGATCGGCATTTCCGGCAAAGTTGAGAGTTGGACGGGGCTCACGGGGTACGTGATTGCGCATGGCGAACGCTGGAAGGCGGTTTCCGCCGAACCGCTTGTTGCTGGTGACCCTGTCAGCGTGACTGGCCGCAATGGGCTGGCGCTCGAGGTCGCCAGCCGTCCCAAGGACACTTAACGGCACTCAGGAGGCAGGAGGAGAAGTCATGGATATGTTTGCAGATCTTGCCTTCTATTTGGTGGCCATTGTCATTTTGGTCGCCATCCTCGCATCCGCGGTCAAGATTCTGAGGGAATATGAACGCGGCGTCGTGTTTACACTTGGCCGCTTTGCCGGAGTCAAGGGACCCGGCTTGATTCTGCTCATCCCCTATGTCCAGCAGATGATGCGAGTCGATTTGCGCACGCGTGTACTCGATGTCCCCAGCCAGGACGTCATCTCACATGACAATGTCTCGGTTCGTGTCAGCGCGGTGATCTATTTCAGGGTTATTGACCCCGAGAAGTCGACAATACAGGTCGAGGATTTCATGATGGCAACAAGCCAGCTTGCCCAGACGACGTTGCGCTCCGTGCTCGGCAAGCACGACCTCGATGAGATGTTGGCAGAACGCGACAGGCTCAACTCGGATATTCAGGAAATCCTTGATACTCAGACGGATGCTTGGGGAATTAAAGTAGCCACTGTCGAGATCAAACATGTGGATATCAACGAGTCGATGATTCGTGCAATTGCTCGCCAGGCGGAAGCCGAACGCGAACGCCGCGCAAAGGTCATCAATGCCGAGGGCGAACAGCAAGCTGCAGCGAAGCTACTGGAAGCGGCCGAAATTCTGGCCAAGCAGCCGGAGGCGATGCAACTTCGTTATTTGAGCACTTTGAACGTCATCGCCGGCGAGAAGACTTCGACGATTTTATTCCCCTTCCCGATGGAGTTCGGCAATCTGATAACCATTAAGCCGAAGTGATCGAACGGCGCTGGCATTGATGATGGATCCAGGCTTACCTGCGCTCTACCTAGGGTCAGATGAACAATTATTCTTTGCGCCGCTCAACGCACGCTTGAAGACCGCCTCCTCGCTGCCGACATAGCTTGCGGATATCTGGAAGCGGGCATCCTGCTGAACTCCGAAGGCGGCCGTCAAGATCCACAACCCAATTCCCCGCAATGCCATTGCCCCTAACATTCGCCACCACCAAAGTTGAACGCTTTGGCAAAGGTGCTCTTGCGAGGAAGCATGTCGATGCCGGGTCACGGTAGCTGCAGCTGCTATCGGATCATGGGCAAAGCCAAGGTGAGGAGCACGGCGAAAACCATGAGGACGCCATAAGGTATCTTCCGGCTTGCCCGGATTTCTTCGATGCGCATGAAGAAGGCGAGGTGTGCGACGGGCAAGGGCACCGGCAGCCGCAGGACCAGCAGCGTCACGATGCCGAGGACGAGGAGGAAAAACGAAAACGGCAGCATTCCGTGCCATCCGACAAAAAGGCCGATCGGCAGGAAAAGCTTGGCGTCTCCTGCGCCGAACAGCCGGAGTGCCCAGAGCACCACCCCAAGCGCAAACATCAGCAGACCGGCCCCAACGTCGCCGCCAATTCCGCTCGAAGCAAACAGCGCCGCGCCGACATCCTCGGAGCTGAGAATTACGGCCCCCGCACGCAGTGCATAAAGTGTCACGAGTGCAAGAACGAGCGTGTTGGCTATCTTCCATGTGCGGAAATCTGTCCAGGCTGCGTAGAGAAAAAGTAATACTGAAAGTGAATTAATAACGAAGACCATTTTCAGCATAGAGCGCAACCTCTTTTGGTTATTTAACCTACTTGTACGTTTGGTATCATTCAGCATCTGCGACGTTAGCTGGTATTTACTTCTATTATTCGGACTTTGGTCTTAACCATAAAAGTATAGATGTATATCTTCTATGTATAAAACAATTGACTAATTTAGACTTAACAGTTTATTAATACAACCAGTCGAAGGGGCGGTCTCGACGACAGGGCGGCCGGGGGAAATTACGGCGCACAACTTACCTGGGAGGTAATTCTCGATGAAAGCATTTGTAAACTGCGTACGCGCTTTCGCGCGGGAAGAAGATGGCGTCGCACTTACCGAATACCTCATTCTGCTTGCCTTGCTGGTTGGCGGCGTGATCACGGCGGTGACATTGGCCGGCACCAATCTGGCTACCGTTTGGAACGGCTGGGCAGGATGGTTTACAACCAATCTGAGCGCCCCAGCCGCAGCGGGCTGATATCTGCGTTCGAAGAAGCGAGGGGTTTTGTTAACCCCTCTCTTCTAAATTAGAAGCAATGAATGGATGCGTTCCGTCCAGTGTAGCGAGTAACTGCGATGCGTTCTTCAACGATTTTAAGTCTCGTTATTGCGTTTGTCCTCGCAGCAGCAGCAGTTTTCGGCATGCGCGAGTATCTCTCCGATCAGAAGGCCCGGCTGCTGGCGATGAACGGCATGAAGCCCGAGGAAAGGACCCTCGTTGTCGCCGCCAAACCGATGCGCTTCGGCGACCGGATCCGGCCCGAAAATCTCAGAGCCATTCCATGGCCCTCGAATGAAACACCCGCAGGCTCGTTTGTCGGCATAGAGGCGGTCGTCGGCAGCGACGCCCAGCCGCGTTATGCCATGGCGGCGATCGATCCCGGCGAGCCGGTGCTATCCTCCAAAATCACGGGCGCCGGCGAACGCGCCACGCTGTCGGCGGCGCTCGACCAGGGGATGAAGGCGGTCTCCATTCGTGTCAACGACGTGCTCGGCGTTGCCGGCTTCGTCAGGCCTTCCGATCGTGTCGACGTGCTTCTGACGCGGGTCGTGCGCGGGCCGGCCGGCAATGATCAGACCTTCGTCGACGTGCTGCTGCAAGGCGTCAAGGTGCTGGCGGTGGACCAGACCGCAGACGAGCGCAAGGACGAGCCCTCCGTTGTGAAAACCGTGACCTTCGAGGTTACGACCGATGAAGCGCAGCGCCTTACCCTCGGCTCCAGCATCGGCACGCTCTCGCTGGCGCTTCGCAATATTGCCTCCGCTTCTATTGAGCAAACCCGGCCGATCACCGTCGCCGACCTCGGTGGCGGGGCGATGGCGACGGAGCTCGGCAATGATCTGGAAAAGAATAAGTTGCCAGAAGCTGAAAAACAAGTGCAGATTGTGGAACAAAAAGTCGAACCGGTATTGCCGGTCGAGCCGAAGTGGGTGACGGTGGGGGTCTGGAACACGACGAAGCGCGAGGAGCACCGAGTCGGCCTGATCCAGTGATGTTTAGCCGGCATGCCGCAGATGCGGCCAGCCGAATGAGGGGGCTAAAGCAGGCATGGCGAATGGCAAGAGGAGAATCGCAAGGACAAAAAGCCTTGCGGCACTGGTGGCAGTGTTTTCAGCCTGTGTGTGTTTAGGGCCCGGATTTGCCGGATGCGCCTACGCACAGGAAAAATCGGTCACCTTAGGCAAATCGGTCCAGCGCGTGACCCTGCCTCCGAACGCGACCCTGACGCTCAATACCGGCCAGCCCTTCGGTGATCTCGTCATCGGCAGCGCCGATATGATCGACGTAGTGCCGCTTTCCGACAAGTCGCTGTTCATCCGCGGCAAGAAGATCGGCGCCACCAATATCTCGGTCTATGGCGACGACAAGTCGCTTCTCGGTGTCATCGATGTCCGCGTTGCCAGCGATTTCAGTGAAGTCGCCGCCGCCATTCGTTCTGCCGCGCCCTCGGCCCGGGTTATCGTGGCCAACTCCAGCGACCGCATTCGCCTGACAGGCATAGTCCGTGACGGCGTCGAATTGCAGCGGGTGATGGACATCGCCCAGTCCTATTCCGACCAGCCGGTGCTGAACCAGTTACGCGTCAGTGACAGCCAGCAAGTAATGCTGGAAGTCCGTGTCATCGAAGCCTCGCGTCAGACGGGTCGTGACCTCGGGATCGGCTGGTCCGGGTACGGCAACAACAACCGCATCGGCAAGGCAACGACCAGCCAGGGTATCACCGTGGACGATAGCGGCAATCTCGTACGTACCCTCGTCGACCCCAAGGGTGCGGCAACGGGGGCGCTGCCCTTCGGTCAGTTGATCGCCAAGGTGCTGGAAATCTCGGGCGGCCACATCGACGTGGTCATCAACGCGCTCGAGCAGAAGGGATTGGTGCGTCGCCTGGCTCAGCCGAACCTCATCGCTATGAGCGGCTCGACGGCCAGCTTCCATGCCGGCGGTGAAGTGCCGATCCTGAAGACGACCAACAACGGCACGACAGTCGCCACCGAGACGGACTATCGCCCCTTCGGTGTACGCCTGACCTTCAAGCCGGTGGTTCTTGATGATGGGCTCATCAATCTGGAGATCGAGCCTGAGGTTTCCGAGCTTGATCCGTCGATCAACGTCAACGGCAATCCGGGTTTCATCTCGCGCGCGGCCAGCACCACTGTCGCGCTTCGCGACGGCCAGAGTTTTGCCATGGCGGGCCTGCTGCAATCCATCAATGCCAAAGACATCCAGCAGTTGCCGGGCCTCGGGAAGATACCGATCCTCGGCGCGCTGTTCCGTTCGACGAGTTTCCAGAAGAAAGAATCCGACCTGGTTATCGTCGTTACCCCCCACATCGTGCGACCGGCCCGCCCGGGTGAGGACCTCTATAGTCCGCTCGATCAGACGCGTTCGTCCAACGACGTCGAGCTTTTCGCGCTCGGTGTCCTGGAAGTCGACAAGGACATGCTCCGGCGCTTTCGCAACGGCGAAGGTGTGACCGGGCCTTATGGCCATCGTCTCGACCTGAACCAGGGAGGCCAGGTTGTTGCTACAAAACGCTAAGCGCGCCCTTCTCGTCCTTGCCGCCGCCGGCCTGGTTTCCGGCTGCGCCGACTACCTGAACCATCGCGACACGATCACCTTCGGGGCCGGGAACGCCATGGAAGCAAACAAAGCCATCCATACCGAGGACCCGTTCCCGCCGGAAGCCCAGCGAACCCGTATCGCAAGCGACGGCAAGGTGATCCGCAGGGTGATGACCGAGTACCAGAACGGCGGGGTGGGGGTCATTCAGCCGTCGCCGGCCATGGAGGCCAACGGTGCGTCCAATGGGGCCAGCGTCAGCCAGTAGCCATTCGAAAGGCATGAACGGCGAAAGCGCGCCGGAAGGGAAATACACGAAAAAGGGTCGTCACGGCAGAAGCCGTGATGGGGGTAGGCCAATGCTGAGCAGGGTTGTCAGACGGTTCTGGAACGATCATCGTGGCTATGTCATCGCCTTGACGCTCATCGCCATGCCCATGCTTCTCGGCTTTTCGCTGCTGGTCATCGATGTCGGCCGCAGCAGCAACCTGCATACCGATCTCCAGAACGCGGTCGATGCAATGGCGCTGGCCGGAGCCCGCGAACTCGACGGGCGTGATGACGCCATTTCTAGGGCGCAGACGGCGATCAAGAAAATCGCCAATAGCGCGGCTTTTTCCGGGGGCGGGACCGGCATGTCGCTCGGCTCGCACATCAGCGTGACCTACGACGCCGCAAACGACGCCGGCAGCACGGTCACCGTGTTTTTTCTGAAGAACATCCCGGCCAACGACGATACGCCGATCCCGTCTTCGATGGAAACGACAGTGGCCAGCGAAGCGTCCTACGCCTGGGTCATTGCCAAGCCGCAGGCGATGCAGACGATCTTTCCGGTCCCGGTCGGCTTCAATCGGGATACGATCAATGTTTCCGCAGATGCGGTTGCCGTCTATCACGCCAGTGCCTGTGATATCACGCCGATCTTCATCTGCAATCCCTATGAGCCGGCTGGCAATACGAGCCCGGCCGCCAACGAACAGGCGGCGGCAGATCTCCACACCAACTTCGCGGCCGGCAATCTCTACGGCCGGCAAATCGAAATGTACAGCACGTCTTCGTCCAGCCCCGGGCCTGGCAATTTCGGGTTCCTGAGAACCCCTCTGGGCAATGGCGCAAGCGTGATGGCCGACGCTTTGGCTACCGGGAATCCGGGGGCCTGTTATACGAAGGACAAGCTGGATACCGAAACGGGTGCCATGGCCGGGCCAGTTGAAGACGGCGTCAACACGCGATTCGGTATTTATCAGGGGTCGTTCAAGGGCTTGCGCAATGATGGCCGCTACCGCCCGGCCCAGAACGTGCGCTCCGCACAAAAGCAAACGGGACAGAACGGCTGCAAGGCCTACGACCCGGTGCTGGTCGGCAGCACCGTTGGCGATGTCACCAAGGCGGTGCCATTGGGTTACGGTGCAGCCATGTCGCCTCTCGGCGGCGGCAAGATCAGCACCAGCAACAATTGGAACTATGCAAACTACTGGACCGTCGCGCAGGGCGGCACGGCCCCGTCGGTGAGCGCGATTCTCAGCAATTATTCCAGCTATCCGCCGCAGGCCGGCGGAACACCGAGCCGGCCCTCCGCCTACGACGTCTATCGTTACGAGCTCAACACCGCGGCGCTGCTCAACCATGCCTCGGCAAACGGCGAAATCGGCAATCCGACGACAGGCGGCGGACAGTGCTACTCGGGGCCGGCCCTGTCGAACTACACGGCGGGCGAATATGGCGACCGCCGCGAGATTTTCGCCGCCATCGTCAATTGCGGCTACGAGGCCTCGGTCGACCATTTGAACGGCCACAAGCAGACGCAGGCGGTTGCCTTCGCACGCATGTTCATGACCAAACCGGCGATCAAGGCTGGCAACGAGCGCTATCTCTCGCTTGAAGTGATCGACATCAGCGGCAAGGGTGGACGGGGCACACTCGAAGATTTCCTCCGGGAAGAAGCGGAGTTGGTCAGATGATGGCGCTCCGCAATTTTATCCGGCATCGGCTTTGCCTCGGCTTCTGGCGGCGGGAGGAAGGCGCGGTGCTTGTCGAAGCGCTGCTCGCGATCCCCTTTGTGACGATCTTTGCGGCGGGGATACTCGAGTTTGGCAGCATCTTCTGGCAGCGTATGCAGATCGACGCAGGCTTGCGCGATGCCGGGCGTTACCTTTCGCGGTGCCGGCCGGTGTCGGGAACCTATGTGCCGACATGTAATCAGGCGACTGCGAAAACGATCGCCTTTTACGGAACCCAAACACCCGCGGCAAACGCTAAACCCCGCGTGCCCGGCTGGAACAACCCTGCCGACATCACCATCACTGCGCCGGATGCGGACGGGGACATCACCATTTCCACTGCTCATCTCTACCAGACCTCGCCGGTATTCGGCTTTCTGGGAATTGGTGCCATCACCATCAGTTCTTTCCATGAAGAGAGATACATCGGATGGTGACCTCTAGGGCAATCAAGGCATTCTGGCAGGATAGCAGTGGTGTCAGCCTTGTCGAAGCATTGCTGACCTTTCCGATCGTCATGCTGGTATTCGCCGCCTTCATCGAGTTCGGCTATGCCATGTCGCAGTGGAATCAGACGGTCAAGGCACTGCAATATGGCGCCCGTTTGGCGGCGGTATCCGATCCGCTGACCACGAATTTTAATGCTGTTTTCCCAACAGATGCCGCCGATCCACTCAACAACGGCAGAGCGGCGCCGAACAATGCGACGATATCCTCGACCTGTGGACCGGCTCTTGCAAACTGCACGGCGGCATTGAACCGGATTGTCCTCGGAAGCGACGGCGTTTGCAACGCGGGTACCGATCCTCATCCCGGCATTTGCGACCTCAACTGGCGCATCAAGCGGGAGAATCTGATGGTCACCTATCAGCGATCGGGGCTCGGCTACTGGGGCCGGCCGGAGGGGCCTGTGCTGACGATGCGGCTGGAGGTGCGCAACATCACTTTCGATCTGCCTGTCCTCGGCGAGTTGTTGGGGCTGAACGACGTAACCATCCCGGCCCATCCCGTGACGATCACGACGGAAGATCTGAAGACCTGCTCCACCTGCTGAATCCTTGAATTACGCGTAGGAAAGCGAAAATGACAGCGCACATGAACATTGCCGCATCTACCAAGATCCTGGTCCTCTCCGACGACGCGGCTGCAGCGAGCTTCATGCTCGATACGTTCGGGTCGCTTTCGCGTTACGATGTTCGCCATCTCGCGCTGAAGGCGCTCGGGGAAAAAGGCCGGTTCGATCCGACGCAATTCGACCTGATCGTTCTCGACGTCGACAACGGGACATTGCTGCAGCAGCCGGAGCTCTTCACGTTTCGCACCAGCTTTCGCGACATTCCGCTCGTCGTCGTTTCCGAAGACCTGTCGGACGACATGCTGCGGCTGCTCTTTCGCCTGAACGGCAAAGACTGGCTGAAAAAGCCGCTCGAGCGCCGCGCACTGATCGACATGATTTCGACGCATGCGCCGGGCACCGGGGCGAGCGACAGCCGGGTGCATGCCGTGGTCTCGGCCGTCGGCGGCGCGGGCGCCAGCGTGATCGCCTCGTCGCTTGCGCATGTGCTGGCCCAGCCGACCAAGAATTCCACGCCGCGGATCGACTTGTTCGACACGGATTTCTGCTCCGGGGCGCTTGGCTATTATCTCAACCTCGTCAACGACTACGACTTGAAACCGGTCATCGCCAATCCGTCCCGCGTTGATCTGGAATTCATCGATCTGGTGCGAAAGCGGCATTCGGGGGGCTTTTCGCTGCTGTCCTTCAAGCAGCCATCAGTGCTTCTGGCGCCGAAGGGCCGTGAACTCGTGCTGCGTATGCTCGACGTCGCCGCCTTCGAGAGCGATCACACGATCATCGACGTTCCCTATTATGACACGCCGTGGAAATACGAGGTGCTCACTTCGGTCAACAGCGTCTGCATCGTCACCGAGATGACGGTGCCTGCGCTTTCTCAAGCCAAGGATCTGTTTGCCAATCTGGTACGGCTGCGGGGCAGTGCGGACCAGATATTCATCGTCATCAACAAATACCGCGCCAAGCTTTTCGGCCTCGGCCTGCGCCGGCAACAGACGGAAAAGATATTCAAAGAGATCCCAACGCATGTCATTGCGGATGACTGGGACACTGTGAGCGAGGCGGTCAACCGCGGCGTGCTGCCATTTCAAGTGAATTCCCGGGCGCGCTTCTGCGGCGCGGTCGGCAAGCTTGGAGCACTGGTGAGATGAAGGCGATCATAAGGTTCTGCGCAGCCGGTGCCGGCCTTGCCGTTTTGGCAATTCTGGCCGCTGTCGGAGATGCAGCGGCAAGCGGGCTTGTGCCACGCAGCCTCGGGCCGACGACAAGCGCCATGGTGCCGATCGAAAAAAGCTACGCGGCCGGGACAATCGTCATCGTCAGCGGCAACCGTACGCTGGATCTCGTCATCTCCGAAGGGCGCGCGATCCGGTACAAGATCGGCGTCGGACGAGACGGATTTCGCTGGAGCGGCACCGTCAAGGTCGGGCGCAAGGCAGAGTGGCCCGACTGGCGCCCGCCTGCCGAGATGAAGGCGCGCGCAGCCGGACTTCCCGACTTGGTACCCGCCGGGCCGCTCAATCCTTTGGGTGCTCGCGGGATCTATCTCTACAAGGGTGGGGCCGACACGCTCTACCGCATTCATGGAACGAACGAGCAGTCGACGGTCGGCGGTTTTGCGTCGTCGGGCTGTTTTCGCATGAGCAATGCCGACGTCATCGATCTCTATGAGAGGGTGAAGGTCGGTTCCACGGTCATTGTAAAATAGTAGTTCAGGGGTGGGGTGCATGGCGAGCGGTATCATGGGGCGTTTCTACAAGCAGGCGGGGCCGGAAAGCCGGGAACATCCGGAGGCGGCCGAACTGTCTTTGGTCGGCGCAGTTCAGAACATGCCTGCCGAACCGGCCTCTGACAGCGCCACGGCAAGTGACACAGAGGCTTCGCTCGGGCCGGACATGGTTTCCGAGCGGGTCAATCTGCACCGCTACCTGCTCGATCGCATCAACCTGGGGATCCTCGACACCCTCGACAACGAGGAGATCGCCACCGAGATCCGGCCGTTGGTCAAGGACTATATCCGGAGTAACAACTTTCCGCTGAATGCCAAGGAAATCAATGATCTGATCCGCGATATCACCGACGAGATGCTCGGGCTGGGACCGATCGAGCCGCTGCTGGCCGATGACACAATCGCAGATATTCTCATCAACGGCTATAACAGCGTCTACGTCGAGCGGAGCGGCAAGCTCGAGAGCACAGCCGTGCGGTTCAAAGACGAGGACCATCTGCTTCGGGTGATCAACAAGATCGTCTCGGCGGTTGGCCGCCGTGTCGACGAGTCGACGCCGATGGTTGACGCCCGCCTCAAGGATGGCTCGCGTGTCAACGTCGCCATCAGGCCGATATCGGTCGATGGACCGCTCGTTTCCATTCGCAAATTCACGCGCAAGCCGCTGACAATGGAGCGCCTCGTGCAATATGGCGCTATGGCCGATGCGATGCGCATCCTTCTCAGCGCCGCGGTCAAGGGCAAGGTGTCCATGGTCATTTCAGGCGGCACCGGTTCTGGCAAGACCACCTTGCTCAACGCTCTCTCGTCGCAGATTTCTCCAAGGGAGCGTCTGATCACCATCGAGGATGCAGCCGAACTTCAACTGCAGCAGCCGCATGTCGGGCGTTTGGAAACCCGACCGCCGACGCTCGACGGACGCAACGAGATCCGTCAACGCGAACTTTTGAAAAACGCCCTGCGCATGCGTCCTGATCGCATCATCGTCGGCGAAGTTCGCGGCGACGAAGCGTTCGACATGCTGCAGGCGATGAATACCGGTCACGAGGGATCGATGACGACCATTCACGCCAACACCCCCCGCGACGCCGTCGGTCGGCTTGAGCAGATGGTCGGCATGGCCGGGATGCCGATGTCGCAGATGAGCATTCGCTCGCAGATCTCCTCCGCCATCACCATGATCGTGCAGGTCCAGCGCCTGAGCGACGGTACCCGCAAAGTCGTCTCGATTTCCGAGATCACCGGCATGGAGGGCGAAGTCGTGCAGATGCAGGAGATTATGAAATTCAAGAAAATCGGCACCGATGAAGGCGGGCGGATCCATGGAGAATTCCGCGCCACCGGCATCCGGCCGCGGTTCGTCGAGGAATTTGCCGAACTCGGGATCGAGATCCCCGTGACGATTTTCGATCCCGGCAAACCGCTGCAGACGGGACCTGTTCAATGACCCTGACTCTCCTTTACGCGGCCGTTTTCACCGCCGCCCTTGTTGCTGTCGAAGCGTTAATGCGCGGCTACTTCAAGACATCAGAACGCCACCGCGCTGTGAACCATCGGCTGAGCTTGCTCGAGGTCAGCGATGATCATCGCAAGACCTATAGCGATATGCTCAAGGAGCGCGGGGCCGGCGGCAGGTGGCGGCAAACCCCCATGATGCAGCGGCTGCGGCAGTTTTACGCCCAGTCGGGGATCAAGTTCGATGCCAGGCGATTTGCTCTCTACGCGATCGCGGGCGCTCTTTTGACGTGGCTGGTCGTTCAGGTTCTCTTGCCGAGCACTCTGTTTAGAGTCCCCGTCTTTCTCCTGATCTGCCTCATCATCCCCGCAGTCGTCGTTTGGCGCGCCCGGGTGCGCCGCATGAGGAAATTCGAACTGAAACTTCCTGAAGCGCTCGATGTCGCCAATCGCAGCCTGGCCGCCGGCCACCCGCTGCCGGCGGCGATTTCGTTGGTCGCACGCGAGATGCCTGATCCGATCGGCACCGAGTTCGGCCTCCTCTCGGATGAACTCACCTACGGCGTGACACTGGACGACGCCCTGGTGAACTTGGCGGACCGGGTCGGCGTCGAGGATCTGAACCTGCTTGCGATATCGCTGAGCGTACAGGCGGGAACCGGCGGAAACCTCGTGGAGATCTTGCAGAACCTTTCGAAGACGCTGCGAGACCGCATGCTACTGAAGGCAAAGGTCAGGGCGATTTCCTCGGAAGGACGCATTACGGCGATCGCCATGTCGATGTATCCGTTTCTGCTCTACGCGATGATCAAGATGTTGTCGCCGACCTACTTCGATCCCGTCTGGGAGAGCGGCCATGGAACCATCGTCGTGACCACGCTGCTGGCCGTCATGGCGATTGGGAATGTCATTCTCTACAAGATGGTCAACTTCGAGTACTGAGGCGGTCATGTCGAGTGAGTATGGAATTTACCTCATCGTCTTCTTTGCAGTGCTGATATTCTCTGCAACAGCATCGGAATTGTTTTTTCGACGGCGCGAGGTCTCGGTTCGGGTGTCGAAGAGCTCGGCGGCAACAGGCGAGGAGTTCCACCTTGGCGATACGACGATTGCCGATCTCGGCGAGGCGGAAAACC
The DNA here is from genome assembly GCF_000271845.1 of Rhizobium leguminosarum bv. trifolii WSM2297. Next base: position 147,456 of record NZ_JH719395.1, read on the forward strand.
GCCTGATCCGTCGCTATTTCGAGATTACGCGACGTGACACCAATGTGAATTCCACCCAGAACCGACTGATTCGGGCAGGCTATTTCGCCGCCGGCGCCGTGACCACCTTTCAGGTGGTTCGTGCGCTGGTCTGTATCAGCGTGCTGGTCGCGGCGGTCTGGGCTCTCAATTGGGTCGTGCCGGACATGTCACGGGTGGTTACGCTGGTTGTTGCCATGTTTGCTGCGGGCGTGACCTTTATTCTGGTCAACATCTATATCGACCGGCGTGGCGCCGCCAAGGAGAGGGAGTACCGCCGCCTCTTTCCCGATTTTATGGATATGCTGATCGTCTGCCTCGATGCGGGCATGAGCATCGAGGCAGCGGCGAACCGTGTTGCGCGGGAATTCGTCGACAAGCGGCAGGACTTCGGCCTGCATCTCTCGATCATGATGCTGGAAGTGCGGGGTGGCCGGCGACTGCGCGAGGCGCTCGCGAACCTTGCCGTCCGCCTAAGGATTGACGAAGCCCGGGCCCTTTCCGTTCTGTTCCGCCAATCGGAGGAGCTCGGGACCAGCGTAACGCAGACGTTGCGGGTCTACTGCAAGGAAATGCGCGACCTCCGCATTATTCGCGCGGAGGAAAAGGCAAACGCCCTGCCGGTCAAGATGCTGCTTCCGCTCGGCGCGTTCCTTTTTCCGGTAAGTCTCATCATCGTTCTCGTTCCCGTTGTTATCCGTGTCATCAGTCTTCTTCTCAGCATGAGCCCCGGCGGTTGAGCCAAGCGAGGTCGTATGCAGTATTCGCTCGAACATGATCGTAACGATGCCATCAGTTCCCTGGATCCGCGTATGCCGATGGCACCGGCAAGCCTAGAACAGACAGGACTGGATCTGTCGTTCCTGCTTCGGCTGGCGTCAAAATGTGCGGCCGAGCAGGATACAACCACGGCGTCTCATCTGGCTGACCGGATGAAATTGCCGAAAGTGATCGTCAATATCCTGATCAAGGAACTGGTGAAACTCGCATACCTCGAGGCTCGCGGCCTGGCCGGTGAGGATGTGAGATCCGATATTCGGTATGCGCTTTCAATGAAGGGGCTCGAATATGCCCACGCGGCGTCGCGCCAAAGCCAATATGTCGGCCCGGCGCCGGTGTCGCTGGACGCGTTCTGCCGGCAAGTCGGTTTGCAGTCCATCCATTACGAGCGCGTGACCCCAGAGCGGCTGACCGACAGCCTTGCCGGGCTGGTGCTCTCGGATACCTTGGTCGAAAAGCTCGGCCCGGCCATCAACTCCGGTCGCTCTATCTTGCTTTACGGACCACCCGGAAACGGCAAGACGAGCATCGCCGAGCGGACGTCTCAACTGTTTCGTCAAACAATCTGGGTGCCCTATGCCATCGAGGTCGGCGGCCATGTCATCAGTTTCTATGACGAAGCCGTGCATCATCCCGTGTCGGGGGGCGACACAGAATCCCATCCGAAAGCGGATCAGAGATGGATCGAATGCCGCCGTCCGGTGATCAAGACGGGCGGGGAATTGACGCTAGATCAGCTCGATCTCACCTTCAACGAAGGACCGAATGTCTATGAAGCACCCATCCACTTGAAGGCATCCGGCGGCGTTTTCATCATCGATGATTTCGGGCGTCAACAAGTGGCGCCGCAGGCGCTCATCAATCGCTGGATTGTGCCGCTGGAGCGCGGATATGACTTCCTGACACTGCACACCGGCAAGAAGTTCAAGGTTCCCTTTGACGAGTTGGTCGTATTCTCGACCAATATCGCACCGAAGGACCTTTCCGACGAGGCGGGCTTGCGGCGCCTCAAATACAAGATCTTCGTGAACACGCCGTCGCGCGACGAATATATCAGGATCTTCAAATCCTATGCCAGCGGCACCGGATTGGCGGTCAGTGATCCAGACCTGAACCTGTTCTACGATCGCAAGTACAACGGCGATGCGCCGGCCTCTTGCTATCATCCGAAATATCTTCTGGATTTCGTCGGGTCTTACTGCGAATTCAATGGTATAGCTGGAAACGCGTCGCTCGATATGCTCGAGCGGGCGTGGGAAGGTGTGTTTACAACGGAATGATTGCGGACTTGGCGCTGATCACGGCCAACGCAGATTCAATGACTTACGGGGGAGTAAACGAATGACCAGCATTCCGAGCATCGAGGGCGAAGCGGACCGTCCAACACCAGGCAATTTGCGAACCGTAGAGAAGAAAGGCTCAAAAAGCCCGCTCCTCGTCGGTTTGCTCCTGATGCTCCTGCCTGTGAATGCCGGCGTTCTCATCTATACCGCCAAAAACTCAGCGGATGTTCGCGAGAGCCGCGAGACCATCGCCGCGCTGAAAAGGTCCATCGATGGCCTGAGAGGACAGATGGAAAAGCAGTCGAGCAAGATCGCGGACAACGCCAAGGCCGACGACGTCGCACTGATCCGCCAGGAGATGGGTAGCCTGCGACAGGCTTTGGTGGACGAACGGCGCAACGACACAAGCGTTCCACGCACGGGTTCAGCCTTGGTCCTGAGCGCGCCGGGCAAGGAACCGGCCCAATTTTTCGCACCCCGTGCCGCGCCGGCGGAAACTCCAACTTCCGATAGCAGTCTTGCCTCGATCGCGGCCGGGGGCTACGCAGTCAGTGACCTGCCGCGTTACGAACGGACACTCTCGCCGGAAGGCCAGCTCATCCTTCGGAAGGCGCGGTAAAACAACGACCTCGCCTCCAAGGCACTTGGATCAAACGTGCTTCATGTGACGGGCTTTAGGTCTTTGTTTTTACGCATGTCCCTGTCGCAAAGCCGAGCACAGTTTTGCGCGGCATGCTTCAAAGCAGTTGCTGGACGCTGCCAGGGGCGCCGCGCCGGTTCTCTCATCTCGGCGCAGATTCGCGGATCGCTGAAGTGAAGGGGCCAATCACCGCTGAGCGTAATTCACGCTGTTCTTCATCAATTCGAGATTACGGGCGGTGACTTCGTTTCCGGGATCAAGCTCATAGGCTTTCAGGAAATACCGTCTGGCAGTGCGCAAATCACCGCGTAAAAGATGAGAATATCCGATATTGTTATAGTAGACCGGGGTGTTGCCGATCATGCGCGAGAGTTGCTGGTAGGCGCGGTCGGATGTATCGAAGCGGGCAACCATGTCGGCGGAGGCTGCCAAGCCTAGCCAAGCGGCCGGATCTTCCGGAAAAACGTCAACCGCTCGCTTGTAAATGGCGTAGGATTTTCCGTAGTTCTTTTCCTGGAATTGCAGTTTGCCGGTGGTTATCAACTCGTCGTTCTTATAGAAGGCGACGGCTGAGTCATCCTCAAGGGTCTTTGCACTATCGCCATAAGCAGCCAGACCATCACTGGCTGACTGGCAACCAACTAAAATCGCCCCGGTCGCTATCAAAAACGCGATGCATGTCGTTCCAGCTCTGATCCGCAACATTGGCAACTCGATCCCCCATCAGACATTCTTACCTAAATTTCGGATGCGTTCACCGGAGATCATCGTAAAAAAAAGCTAACAACTCAAGAATTTAAGCCAATAGTCGCAAAAAAGCGACAGATCCGGTTTTCGCGCGCAGTACGCCAGGCGATAAATGCCTACCATTTAAAGTAGGCATCATGCGCCCCATGATTCTAAGAGTAGCAAAATAATCAGCGTGGGCTACCCTGCTAAGCATCATCAAGCGTTCGGCGTGATAGAAACGGGGAACCGCTCGGGTCGGGGCACTGCTGCGCAACAGCTCACTGGCGAAGTGCTTTGTTGCGCGCCACGACAGCCTCTAGCTTCGTCGCCACTTCGCATTCGCTGAAATCCTGACTTCACTCAGCCCGGCTGAACGATCCAGGCGTAGCCGAAACGGTAGCGGTCGTCACCGCGCCCATAGAAATAAGGCACGTCGATCACCGACGCCTCAGGCGCGGATGCGCCGAGATTGGCCTGCAGCCACTCCGCCATATCAGGCGGCAGGGCTTCGCTTCCGCCCTTGGGGAGAAGCCACACCAGGAGAAGTGGGCGCCGGCCGGTAAGATCCGGGTGGAAGCCGGGATAATCCACCGAGAGAACCGGCACTCTGGAAATATCCTGCCTGAGATTGCCGGCAAGCAGGCTGTCGCCGGCAAGGATCGCCGCCGGCTCGGCCTGTTTGCGCAGGGTTTCCAGCATCGTGGCATAGGGCCTGTTCAACCGTTCGTAATGCCCGGTGAAGCGTGCGGCCGCGACGCTGCCGTAAAGAGCGGCCGGCACGCCGATCATGATGACGGCGACGATGGCGATGAAACGCCGGAACGCTCGATCTGTCACGACGCCCGCGGCCTCGATCTTCAGGCAGAAATAGAGCGGCAGGAGGAACAGCATCGGCACCAGCCAGCGATCCTTGATGCCGGCCGCGCCGCCGAAGACGATCAACAGCAGAATGCCGATGAGGAAAACGAGCATCATCCGCTCGAAGAGCCGCGTCCATTCAGAGCCGGCGTTCAGCGCCGGACGCAGGCTCCTGCCGAAGACGACGGCGAAGACCGCGACCGTCAATCCGGCAAAGCTGATGGTGGCGAGCGCGAGCGAGCCGACACCCATCGCCACCTGCATGAGATAGCTGGCATGGCCGCTCGCCGTCATCTTCTCCAGCGTGCGCGCGGTGGCGAAATCGAGATTGTCCTTCAGCCAGAAGAGATGCGGCAGGGTGATGATGAACGCCACCGCCGCCGTCACAACCAGCCGCCGGTCGAAAATCCGTGGCCGCAGGCGTGCGTCGGCCAGCGCGGCAATCAGGGCTGCGGCCGGCAGGATCGCAAAATTATATTTGGCCAGCAGGCCGAAGCCGATGCCGATGCCCGCGATCAGATAGGAGGCAAGGCTCGGCTGCTTCAGGCTGCGGATGAAGCCGTAAAAGAAGATGCTGGCCGAGAAGAACACGGCGACCGTATGCGTCAGGTCGCGCTGCATCTCGAAAGCCATCTGCGGGATCGTCAGCAACCCGAGTGTCGATATCGCCACCAGCGCCTTGTCGCGCAGGATGAGCCGTGCGGTCAGGCCGTAGAGCAGGTAGGCGATGAACAGCAGAAGGTTCTTCACGAGAGAAAGGGCGGCAAGCGAGACGCCGGTAAACTGGAAGACGGTATATTGCAGCCAGTTATAAAAGGGCGGCTGCGGGCCGTAGCCGGCGGCAAGCCATTGCGAGCGGAAGGCCTGTTCGGCTTCGTCGAGATCGAGCGAATGCGAGGTCGCCAGCCGCACGCCGACCTGAAGCACGAAATAAGCGCCCAGCAGGACGAAAATCCAGCGGATGTCGCGACTGTTGGTTTCGGTCATCTATCTCATCCCCGGCCGGACCCAGGCGTAGCCGAGCGCGAAATTGTCGCCCTGGCGGCCGAAATAATAGGGAAGCGACTGAGAGCCTATCTCCTGCGGCGCGATACCGGCGGCCGTCAGCGCCGATGAAAACCGATCCGGCATGACCGCATCCGCAGCCGTCGCCGTCTTCTTGCCGCGCCAGACGATCAGCACCGGCCCCTTGGCCTCGGCATAGGCCGGGATGCCCGCTGCCGGAAAATCCGGGATAACCACGGGCACTTCGGGAAATTGCAGCCGCATGTTGCCGCCGATATAGGTGTCGGAAGCGATCACCAGCGCCGGCTGCTCCTGTCGCGTCATCTCGCGCGATAAACCCGCCATCGGCACATTCGGCCTGGCATAGGTACCAATCAGCCCGGCGCCGGCGACACGCAAGCCGAGTGCGATCAGCACGCAGGCCATCAGCACCGGCAGCACCGGCCGGAGGCGGCGCAGCCCCGCGGAAAGGTCGATGCCGGCAGCTTGCATTTTCGCCAGGAAATAGATCGGCAACACCAGCAGGAACGGGTCGAGCCAGCGCTCACGCACCGTGGTGGAACCGGTGAAGAGCACGATGAGGACGATGCCGGCAAGGCTCGCGAGCATCATCCGCTCCATCATTCCCGTCCAGCGGTTTCCGGCCGAAAGCGCGCGGACGAAATCCCGGCGGAAGGCGGCGGCGAAGATTGCGACCGGCAGCGCCGCAAAGGCGATGATGGCGACGACAAAGGCGAAAAGGCCTTTGCCAATTCGGACGAAGCCGGCGGGTTCGTTGCCGGCGGCCATCTTGACCAGAGTATCGGAGGAGGCGAAGGCGAGATTGTTCCGCAGCCAGATCGCGTGCGGCAGGACGATGACGAGCGCGACGGCAATCGCGGTCAACATGCGCCAGTCGAGCGCCCTGCGCCGCCATTCGCTGTCGGGCAGAATGGCGATCAGGGCGGCGACAGGCATCAGCGCGAAATTATATTTCGAGATCAGCCCGATGCCGGTGGCAAGCCCGAGCAGCACGTAGCTGGCGATATCGGGCCGGTCGAGCGTGCGGAAGAAGCCGTAGAGAAACAGCGCGCTGGCAAAGAGCAGCGCCGTCGTGTGGGTCAGATCCTGCTGGGCCATATAGGAGACCTGGGGCAGGGTGATCAGCGCCAGCATGGCGATGGCGGCGAGCGCCTGGTCCTTCAGCACGCGCCGTCCGGCAAGGCCGTAGAAGAGATAGGACAGGAACAGCAGGATGTTTTTCGGCACGATCAGCGCGCCGATCGACATGCCCATCACAGAAACGACGGCATATTGCATCCAGTTGTAGAAGGGCGGCTGCGGGCCGTAGCCGGCCAGCAGATATTGCGAAAAGAAGGACTGCTCGGCCTCGTCGAGCTCCAGCGAATGCGGGAGCGCGATGCGCAGCACGATGTTCAACACGAAATAGGCCGCAAGCAGCAGGCCCGCGGTTTTGATCGTCCTCGTCGCGCGCTCCAGCTTCATGCTGCCGGCTTAGGCTTGGCTTTGATCGTCGAAGATCTGCCGCACGATATAATTCGGAGAGGCATCGTCGCGGTAATAGGTGCGCGCGATCATCTCCGCCAGGATGCCGGTGGTGATCATCTGCACCGACGATAGCAGCAGCACGACACCGACCATCAGCATCGGGCGCGTGCCGATATCATTGCCCATGATGAACTTGTCGAAACCGAGATAGACGAGGATCAGCATGGCGACCGCGCCGAGGCCAAGGCCGAGCGAGCCGAAGAAATGCCCGGGCCGTGCCTTGTAGCGCATGAAGAACATCACCGACAGCAGGTCGAGGATGACGCGGAAGGTGCGCGAAATACCGTATTTCGAAACGCCGTGCTCTCGGGCATGGTGGGTGACGGCCATCTCGCCGATGCGCGAGCTCGGGACGACACCGGCCACCCAGGCCGGGATGAAGCGGTGCATTTCGCCCATCAGCTTCACCTGCTTGATGATCGAGGCACGGTAGATCTTCAGGCTGCAGCCGTAATCGTGCAGCTTGACGCCGGTGATGCGGCCGATCAGGTAGTTGGCGCACCAGGACGGGATCTTGCGCAGGAACAGACCGTCCTTGCGGTTCTTTCGCCACCCGACCAGGAGATCGAGTTCACGCCGTTCCAGTTCGGCGACCATCGACGGAATGTCCTTCGGATCGTTCTGCAGGTCGCCGTCCATCGTTGCAATCAGCCGGCCTTGCGCGGTGTCGATACCGGCTTGCATGGCGGCTGTCTGGCCGAAGTTGCGCTGCAGCTCGACGATCCGAAGCGCCAGTCCCTCGCGTCCGACGAATTTGCGGGCGTTGACGAGCGTCGCATCCGTGCTGCCGTCGTCGACGAGGATCAGCTCCCAGCGATTGGGATAGGCGGCCATCGCAGCCACGACACGCTCGACGAGCGGGCCGACGCTTTCCTCTTCGTTGAAAATGGGCACGACCAGCGACAACTCGAGCGATTGTGCCGGATCATTCGTACCGCGAATGGGCTCTACCATTGTCTGCAAGTTTCATCTCCAAAAGGCCGGGCGGCCGAGCAATCTTACTGCCGCCGCAGCGCTTGCGGAAGGCTAGTACATGAAGTGTCTGCCCGTTGCCAGCGGGCAATGCCGGTTTCCCCGCAATCGGCTGACCTGTCGGAACGTTATTTCGCGCCGCCTTCGACCCAGGAATACCCGATGGAGAAGCTGCGTTTGCCGTCACTAAAGAGATAGGGCAAGGTCAGCGTCTTCAACTCCTGCACATGAATGCCCGATCTCACCAGATCATTCGCAAAGCTCGGAGATATCGTTGGGTCATCGGCGGTCTCGCCGCGCCAGATCACGAGCACCGGCCCTTTCGCAGTCGCATATTCGGGAACGCCGGAACCCGGGAAGAACGGGATCACCACGGGAACGTCGGGAAACTCCAGCTTCATGTTGCCGGCCACGAACTTGGTTCCGGCCACGATCAGAACCGGCTTGCGGGTCGCGGTCAGTTCGGCCGCGTAGCCGGAGAAGGGCACGTTCGTTCGCGTGTAGGTGCCGACATATTGAATGGCGACGATCCGCAGCAGAAGGATCGCCAGGATGACGACCATGAAGACCGGCACCACAGGCCGAAAGCGCGCAAGGCCGGCGGAAAGATCGAGACCCGCGGTTTCCAGTTTCAGAAATAGATAGATCAGCAGCACGAGCAAGCAGGGGTCGAGCCAACGTTCGTGGATATCGCTCGCGCCGGCGAAGACAACGACACCGGCGAAGGCGATCAGGCTGACGATCATCATCCGCTCGATTACCCGGATCATCGGATTGGTCGAGGAAAGCGCACGAAAGAAATCCCGTCGGAAGGCCGCTGCGATAACAACGATCGGCAACGCGACGAAGCCGATGACGGCGATGACCAGGGACAACAGTCCCTGCCCGATGCGGGGAAGACCGGCGGCGGCCTCGTGCTCGGCGGTCATCCGCTCCAGTGTCGGGCCCGAAGCGCTGGCGAGGTTATCGGGCAGCCAGAGCGCGTGCGGCAGAATGATCAGAATGGCGATCGCGATTGCGGGCAGTAGACGCCAGTCGATGAGGCGACTGCGCCACTCCCGGTCCGGCAGGACAGCGATGAAGGTGGCAAATGGCAGAATGGCGAAATTGTATTTGGAGATCAGCCCGATGCCGGTGGCGATGCCGATGACGAGGAAACTTGCGATCGTCGGCTGGCGCAGCGTGCGGAAAAAACCGAAGAGGAAAAGCGAGGTCGCAAACAGCAGGGCGACGGTGTGAGTCAATTCGCGCTGCGCCATCAAACCCACCTGCGGCAGGGTAATCAGGCTCAGCATGGCAACGGCCGCGAGCGAACGGTGCTTCAGCACCTCGCGGGCAGCAAGCCCGTAGAAGAAATAACAGCCGAAGAGGATGATGTTCTTCGGCACCGAGAGCACCCACATCGATATGCCGGTTACCGAAACGATGGCATATTGGATCCAGTTGTAGAAGGGCGGCTGGGGGCCATAGCCGGCAAGCAGATATTGCGAATAGAAGGCTTGCTCCGCCTCGTCGAGATCGAGCGTATGCGGCAAGGAGATGCGCAGCACGATATTGAGCAGGAAATAGACTGCCAGAAAAATGCTTGCGGTCGTAATGCTTCTGGTAATCCGCTTCACTTCGATCTCCACGTCAAGCCGGCAAGGCGCCGTCGCCACTGGTCTGCCTCTTGCCCGTCGGTGTAGAGGAGGCGGTGCCGCCATCGCCCATCAACTCCGCCGTTGTGCGCAGCCTTCATTTCTCCTAAAAGGCCTGGCGCCGGAACCGATGCCTAAGCCGGCGCCCAGCGAGGAATGCCTACTACATGAAGAGTTCGATCGTTGAAAGCCGGCAATCCTGGTTTATGCGCAATCGCATGACGGTGCTGACGGTCGTTATCGTCGCAGCCTATGCGCTCTTCATCCAATGGTTCTGGGGTTGGCCCGTCATCATCCGGCAGTGGGCCGATGTCGGCGCCGGCCCGGTGATCGGGGCGCTGGTGCTTTTGACGAGCACCTATTTCCTGCGCACCTGGCGCATCTATGATTATTTTCCGAAAGAGACGGCGGGTCGGTTCGCGGTCCTCTTCCGCGTCACCCAGATCCACAATCTGCTGAACATCATGCTGCCCTTCCGCACCGGCGAGACCAGCTTTCCGCTGTTGATGCGCTCGGAGTTCGGCATTCCGCTGACGCGCGCGACCTCCGCGCTGTTTGTCATGCGGCTGCTCGACCTGCACGCGCTTGTGGCCGCTGCCGGCATCGGTTTTGCCGTCGCCGCCGCCAATCAGACGGTTGCCTGGTTGCTCTGGACCGGCTTTTTCCTGCTGCCGGTCGCAGCTTTCGCTGCCCGCAAACCGCTGCTGCGCCTTGCCGCCAGGCTGCTGCCGGAGAAGGCGCAGAAATTCGTCGCCGAGATCGAAAACGGCTTGCCGCTCGATGCCATCGCCTTTGCCCGCGCCTGGGCAATGACCATCGTCAACTGGCTGGTCAAGGTATTGGTGCTGGCCTGGGCGCTCGGCCTGATGGGCGTGCTGCCGATGGCGGCAAGCTTCGGCGGCGCACTCGGCGGCGAACTATCCTCCGTACTGCCGATGCATGCGCCGGGCGGCGTCGGCACCTATCCGGCCGGCATCACCGCCGGTGCTATTGCTCTCGGGGCTTCGAGCGAGCGGCTGGCCCTGGAAGCACTGGCCCAGGCGAGCGTCAACGCCCACTTGCTGATCATCGTCTCGGCGCTCACCGGCACGGCGATCTCACTGCCGCTCGGGCGTCGCGGCAAGCTCTGAAATCCGTTTTCTGAGAAATGCCTGCTCCGGCTCCTGCCGGCAGAGCGACAGCGCCCTCTCATAGGCCGCGATCGCCTCTTCGCGCCGGCCGAGACGGCGCAGGAAATCGGCGCGCGCCGAATGGGCGAGATGATAGGTCTGCAGCTCTCCGCGCCCCAGAATGGCGTCGACCCGATCCAGTCCCTTCGCCGGCCCTTCCGCCATCGCGATCGCTACGGCGCGATTGAGCTCGACGATCGGCGAGGGCTGGGCCGCCAGAAGCAGATCGTAGTAGAAGGCGATCCGCCGCCAATCGGTCTCTTCGGCGACCGGCGCCCTGGCATGTTCGGCGGCGATCGCCGCCTGCAGCGTATAGGTGCCGATCTCTCCCGTCTGCATCGCATGGGAAAGCAGGGCCAGGCCCTCGGCAATCTTCGCATGATCCCAGCGCGAGCGGTCCTGATCGGCAAGCAGCACCAGCGATCCCTGTTCACCGCTGCGGGCGGAACGGCGAGAATCCTGCAGCAGCATCAGCGCCAGCAGGCCGGAGACGTCGGGATGCGGCAGCAGAGCCAGAAGCAGCCGTGCCAGCCGTATTGCCTCTGCGGTCAGGTCGGCGCGGACCACGTCTTCACCCGAAGAGGCGGAATAACCTTCGTTGAAGACGAGATAGATGACGTGCAGCACCTGGTCGAGCCGTTGAGGCAGCGCCTCGCGGGCAGGCACCTCATAGGGGATATTCGCCGCCCGGATCCTGCCCTTGGCGCGTACGATCCGCTGGGCGACCGTCGGCGCCGGAATAAGGAAGGCATGGGCGATCTCTTCGGTGGTCAGCCCGCAGATTTCCCGAAGCGCCATCGCCGTCTGCGCATCGGCAGGGATAGCCGGATGACAGCAGGTGAAGATCAGCCGCAGCATGTCGTCCTCGATCGCTTCCATCTCGCCGATCTCCGTTTCGTCGACGCTGTAGAGGCTGTCTTCGATATGATGCTGTGAAGCATCGAAACGCGCCCGCCGCCTTATCGTGTCGATCGCCTTGAAGCGCCCGGTGGAAACAAGCCAGGCAAAGGGATTGCCGGGAACGCCGTCCGCCGGCCATGTCCGCGCGGCAGCGGCAAAGGCATCGTGAAGCGCTTCCTCGGCCCGATCGAAATCGCCGAGCAAGCGGATCAGCGTCGCTAGCACCCGGCGCGACTGTGTTCTGTAGATGTCCTCGATCAGGTTTTCCAAAGGGGTACCTCAATCCGGCAGGGTCAGCATCCGCACGGGCCTGAGCTCGACCGCGCCAAAACGCGCCGACGGAATCCGCCCTGCAATCTCTTTTGCCGTCGCCGTGTCAGGCGCCTCGATCACGTAGAAACCGGCCAGATGCTCCTTTGTCTCGACATAGGGGCCGTCGGTCGCAGACAGCGTACTGTTTCGAACCCTCAGCACGGTCGCCTTATCGGGCATCTCGAGCGCATCGGCATGGACCAGGATACCGTCGCGGCGCAGATCCTCGTCGAAGGCGAAATGCGCTTTGATGAGGTCATCGGTCTCATCAGGCGTCAGCGTGCCGTCGGTATCCGCGCAATTGTAGATCAGGCACATGTAGCGCATGGCTCAGCACTCCTCGCTGATCGAATAGGCCGGCCGCACCTCGATGGAGCCGTAGCGCGCCACGGGAAAAGTCGCCGCGATATCAGTTGCCTCGGCCATATCCTTCGCCTCGATCAGCACGAAGCCGCCCAGATGTTCCTTGATTTCGGCAAACGGGCCGTCGGTTGCCGTCACCGCATTGTTGCGGACCCTGACCGTCATGGCCGTCGAGGGTTCGCGCAGCGCGAGCGCCACCAGCAGGTGGCCGCTGTCGCGCAATCTGTCGTCGTTGATGATCGAATCCTGCGTGAGCTTTGCGCCTTCCTCGGCGGAGATGGCGCTGATCTTGGCGGTTTCGAACCAGACCTGGCAGAGATATTTCATTGCCGTCTCCTCACGCTTGATTGCCGAAAGAATGGATGGGCCTGACCTCGATCGCCCCGAGCTTGGCGAGCGGGATGCCGGCGGCGATGCGGATCGCTTCGTTGAGATCCTTCGCCTCGATCAGGATGAAGCCGCCGAGCGCCTCCTTGGTTTCGGCGAAGGGGCCGTCCGTCACCGACGTCTCGCCGCTTCGTACCCGGACGGTCACCGCCGATGTCGGCGGCTGCAGCGCATGGGCGACGATCAGATGCCCGCTTTCGGCAAGCGCCTTGTCATAGTTGAGTGAGTTCGTGCCGAGTTCGGCCTTTTCCTCTTTCGTCCTGGCGCCGAGCACTGCGCCATCGAACCAGACCTGACAGAGATATTTCATCGCGGGCAACCTTCCTGAACTGTTTCAATAAGCCTGGACGATCGATCTTCGCGCCTTTCGACAGCGGCGGAAAAAATATTTGTGCGGCCCGGCTGTCGAATTCGCAAGACAGCGCTCGACAAGGCTTCATCGAAACCTGTCGAGGAGAACGGCAATGAGTATTCTTGAAATCGCGCTGGCAAGCCAGATATGGGCGCGCCGCCACGAGAAGCGTCAGTCGGAGTTCGACGAAGGTGACGGGCTGAAAGTTCTCCAGCGCACCGCTTTCGCCTTCGTCGCCTTTACCCTGCTGATATCAGGGCTGAACCTAGCCGCCGGCAGACCGCAGGTGGTTGCGCAGCAACCGGCAACCATCGTCGCCGGCAGGTGAGGAAACGGCGCCTATTGGAAGGCCGTTTCGAAGAAGCTGCGCAGCTTGCGCGAATGCAGCGCTTCCTTCGGCATGGCGGCCAGCTTCTGCACCGCGCGGATGCCGATCTGCAGATGCTGGTTGACCTGCGTGCGATAAAAGGCCGTCGCCATACCCGGCAGCTTCAATTCGCCGTGCAGCGGCTTGTCGGAGACGCAGAGCAGGGTGCCGTAGGGCACGCGGAAGCGGAAGCCGTTGGCGGCGATCGTTGCCGATTCCATGTCGAGCGCGATCGCTCGCGCCTGGGAAAGCCGCTTCACCGGCCCGCGCTGGTCGCGCAGTTCCCAGTTGCGGTTGTCGATCGTGCCGACGGTGCCGGTGCGCATGATGCGTTTCAGCTCGAAACCCTCGTAGCCGGTGATTTCGGCAACGGCTGCTTCCAGCGCCACCTGCACTTCGGCGAGCGCCGGGATCGGCACCCAGACCGGCAGGTCGTCATCGAGCACATGGTCTTCGCGCATATAGGCATGGGCAAGCACATAGTCGCCGAGCCGCTGGCTGTTGCGAAGACCGGCGCAATGGCCGAGCATCAGCCAGGCATGCGGGCGCAGCACGGCGACGTGGTCGGTGATCGTCTTGGCGTTGGAGGGGCCGACGCCGATATTGATCATGGTGATCCCGGCATGGCCCTTCTTCTTCAGGTGGTAGGCCGGCATCTGCGGCAGGCGGGTCAGCGCCGCGTCCGTTTCCGGCGCGCTCGAGCCGGGTAGGGTGACGATGTTGCCGGGCTCGACGAAGGCGGTATAGCCGTCGCCGCCCTCCACCATCAGCTTGCGCGCCCAGCTGCAGAATTCGTCGATATAGAACTGGTAGTTGGTGAACAGCACGAAATTCTGAAAATGCTCGGCATGCGTCGCCGTATAATGCGACAGTCGGGCGAGCGAATAGTCGATGCGTTGCGCAGTGAACGGTGCAAGCGGTGAGGGCTCTCCCGGCGGCGGGATATATTCGCCATTGGCGATTTCGTCATCGGTGGTGTTGAGGTCGGGCGTATCGAAAATATCGCGCATCGGAATGTCGATGAAAGCGTTGGTCGATGCCTCGACATGCGCACCCTCGCCGAAAGCGAAGTGCAAGGGGATCGGCGTCGTCGATTCCGAGACGATGACCGGAACATTGTGGCTCTTTACCAAGAGCGCCAGCTGCTCCTTCAAGTAATGCTTGAAGAGCTTCGGCCGGGTGACTGTCGTCGTATAGATGCCCGGTGCCGTGACATGGCCGTAGGAAAGGCGCGAATCGACATGGCCGAAGCTTGTCGTCTCGATGCTGACCTGCGGATAGAAAGCGCGGTAGCGCGAGGAGATCGGAGCGCCCTGCGCAAGCTCGTTGAAGCTGTTGATCAGGAACGCCGTATTGCGCTCGTAAAGCGCTGTCAGCACTTCCACCGCCTTGGCGGGATCATCAAAGCTTTGCGGCTGGAAAGGGGGTGGTGAGGATATATCGAGCGGCGACAAGGGGGAGATTCGTTTGTTCATGACGCATTATAGAGAGTTGTTTTTGACAAGCAAACGACGCGCGCGGGCGGAATCCGATTATTTTATCCTCTTTGGTGTCGGATACTGTCACTGCACCGATGGCGCGCAGAAAGTGCCGTTTTTCTCCAGGCAGGTATAGCTCGCCCCGAAATGCGACTGGGCGCCACCGCCGCCATTATGCACCACCACCGCCGAAAAGGTGATCGCGAAGATCGCCGCAAACAGTGTGATAATGCTGAACCGTCTTGCCAGAATATACATGTCCATCGCCTTGCCCCCGATACGCAACTCTATCGCGACAAGAGTTTTGCCATGGGACGGCTGAATGGGTGCTGAGATACCGGTTCATCCACCGTTCATAGAAGTCAGCCGGCTAACGGCTCCGGAAAGCGCGCATAGCATGCCGAGACGTCGGCATGCTATGCGCTCCTATTGCGGTTGTGCATGCGTATCTAAGACCTCAGAGCCGCGTCCAAGTCTGTGACTTGCAGAGAACCTTCATCACGCAGCCCTGCATCCGCAGCGAATTGCCGGAAATCTTGCCCGAGCCGCTATAGGTCTTGTCGGCGGCCGGGTCGGTGATCTCTCCGGCATAGCTGCCGCCGGTTCCCGCAAGCGTGCCGATCTTCCGCCCGGCATATTTGCCGGTCTTCAATATCACGCAATAACTGCCGCCGCAGGAGGCGATCACCGCCGTATCGCCGGCCGCCGTCTTCCAGCTGCCGACGATCGGCTCCTCTGCGTGAACTGAGCCTGCGATCATAGCGATGGCGCTGGCGAGAACGAAGCTGCGGATCATCTTTTCCTCCATGATGTCCCTGATCGGGCGCGAAATTAACTGACGCGAACGTAAAGGTAAATATGCATGATTTTTTTCCATGGCGGCGCCCGAAAGGTGCTGAGAAGCCATCCTGCTTGGGCCTCTCAAAATATCGGGGGCTGATTTCATGATGAACGATCCCTTTATTTTCAAATCTGAATCTTTCGTAAAATTCGAGCGAAAGTCCTTAAGTCGCAAGGCATCTGATGTTTAACAAAAACCCAAATTTACCAAGCATTTGCACTTTGTTTGTCTCAAATTAATCATGGATTTTAGGCGTTTTTTGAAAGCCGTGCGGCATAGTGAACCCATCGAACGAGCGGGGCAAACCCGCCGGACCGCAAGGGCCGCAAGCCGCGATAGACGGCAAGGCCCGGAGGTAAAACAGGGTAAGTCATAAACAGGCTAAACAGGGATAAAACCGATGGCACGCTTTGAAATGCACGATGCTGAAACGGCCACCATGGGTGGCGACAACAGCGCCGATGTCTTCTGTGAAATGGGTCTGATGTATGCGACCGGCCGCGGCTGCGAAGTCGATCTGGTCGCAGCCCACAAATGGCTGAACATCGCCGCAATCAAGGGCAACGACCGCGCCGCCGAGCTTCGTGCGGATGTGGCCGCCGCCATGGACAAGATGCAGATCGTGGCGGCGCTGCGCGCCGCCCGCGAGTGGATGACGGTCCACTGAGATCGTCTTCGATCGATCGACACAAATAACAACCTCGGAAAGAGGGGAGCTGGCGGGCGCTTTCGACGCGGCCGACGCCGGGAGAAGAGAACCGCGACCGGATCCTCCACCGGCCGCGGTTCCTGCTGTTTTACATCAAAGAGTGAGAGCATGATGTCGCCCGAAAACCGCTGACAGTTTTCGGCATCATGCTCCATCAGCCGATTTGTTTCAGCACCTGCGGCAGCGCCTCTTCAAACAGCGCCATATCCGCCTCCGGCCCGACGCTGACGCGAACGCAGCGATTGAGCGGCGCCACGCCCGGCATGCGGATGAAGACGCCACGTTCCATCAGCCCGTCGACGATTGCCCGTGCATAGGCGCCGTCGCGGCCGGCGTCGATCGCCACGAAATTCGTCGCCGAGGGCAGGGGCTCAAGACCGTTGGCGCGGGCGATGCCGACGATCCGGTTGCGCGCCGCATGGATTTTCCCGACCACTTCGGTGAGATAGGCCTGGTCCTTTAGGGCGGCGAGCGCTGCCGCCGTCGCCAGCCGGTTCATGCCGAAATGATTGCGGATCTTGTCGAAGGCCTGCGCTGTTCCGGCCGTCGAGATCACATAGCCGGTGCGTGAGCCGGCCAGTCCGTAGGCCTTCGAGAAGGTGCGGGTGCGAACGACGTTCGGCAGCTCGATCAGCGAGGCGATCGACGGCAGCGACCCTGCCGGCCCGGTCTCGCTATAGGCTTCGTCGAGCACCATCAGCGTCGTCTCGGGCAGCGCCCGGGCGAAAGCAACAATGCTGTCGGCATCCCACCAGCTTCCCATCGGATTGTCGGGATTGGCGAAATAAACGAGCGGCGCATTCTCCCGCTTGACGGCATCGAGCAGGCCGGCGAGATCCTCGCGGTCGTTGGCGTAGGGAACGCTCACCAGCCGGCCGCCGAAGCCGGCGACGTGGAAATTGAAGGTCGGATAGGCACCGAGCGAGGTGACGACGGGCGCGCCGGGTTCGATCACCAGCCGGACGATCTGGCCGAGCAACTCGTCGATGCCGCTGCCGATGGCGATATTGGCGGCCGAGACGCCGAGATGGTCTCCAAGCGCTTGCCGGAGCGCGAAATTCTCCGGGTCATTGTATTTCCAGATATTGCCGGCCTCCTCGCGCATTGCCGCAAACACCGATGGGGCGGGGCCGAAGCCGTTCTCATTGGCGCCGATGCGAGCCGAAACGGCAAGTCCGCGCTGGCGCTCGATGGCCTCGGGACCGACGAAAGGAACTGTGGAGGGCAGGGCGCCGACAATAAAGGTGAAGCGCGAAAAGGCGGACATGCGAAGGCGGTTTCCCGGATATATTGACGATCGGCGCAACAATAGGCCCGGGCACCGCCGACGCAAGCAAGATTATTTCTGCAACCAACTGGCTGTCGGGCTATTCACGCCCGGAAGATCGGCGCCCGCCGGGCGGCGATGGCTTCCATGTTGCCGACAAGGAAATCGGTGCGGACGACGCGGCGCAGAACCTCGGGGTCCATGATGTTGATGAACCGCACTCCGATGCGTTCCTTGTGGCGGTAGACCTCGGCGCAGCCGATCCGGTAGGCGAGGCCGAGAATGTTGAGATAATAATGTTTCGGCAGACCGGCGGTGGTCGACACGACGAAGGTGGCGCCGCCCTGCGAGATATCGATGATCTCGGCGCTGCGCATCGAGACGCCGGTGAGGCACGGCCGGACGGCGACGATGCGGGCGGGCCGCTTGACGCTAAATTCTTCCCAGCGCAGGTCGTAGACAGCGGACTTGACCGTCGCAAGGTGTGTGGCGCGGAGCATAGTCATCTTACATTCTCCGTCAGTCAGGGCACATTTGGGGTTCTTGCTCCAGCCAACGTCACATGAATGTTTTGCACATTCGTCAAAGATAAAATGACAATTTTAACGAGTTTAAATTTTGTTCCCAAGCGGGACGCCTGATGTGCATTATCGGGACGCGAGCTTAGCTTCCAGCTCCAAGGCAAATGGTGCCGGCATAGGCGAACAGCGCTGTTTTCCTCGTCGATCTCTCGAACCTGCTTTCGACGCAGAAGAGGCCGCCCCGATCGCCGCCGTCCGATTTCGGCGCAATTTTTCCCGAACTCTTTCAATTGCCGGGCGTTCTGCCTTGATCGATGACGCACGGCGCGCTTCGAATGACGACGCGAGGAGTTGAAAATGACCAACGTCAAAATCCCTTGGGAATCATGGGTCGTGGTCTGCGACGGAGCCAAGGCTCTGATCATGCAGAATGCCGGCGATGCCCAGCTGATGAACCTGAAGGTGCTGGAAACCCTGACGCAGCCGAGCACGCCGGATCGCGAGATTGGCGCCGACAAGCCTGGCCGGACCCATGCAGCAGACGGCTTCAGCCGCAGCGCTGTCGAGGAGACCAGCTGGCAGGACCAGGCCGAAGCCGAATTTCTGAAACAGGTCGCGGAAAAGCTCGACGAGTTGGTACAGGAAAAGAGCGCCCGTCGCATCGTCGTCGTTGCACCGCCGAAAGCGCTCGGCACATTGCGGCCGGCGCTCCGCGCCGATACGCAGGCCGCGATCACCGCTGAGGTGGCGAAGGATTATACCAATATGCCGGTCGACGAAATCCAGCGGCATCTCGCTGCCTGAGGCGGCAAGCCGATCTCCCAGAAAACAAAGGTATAGATGAAACGCGGGTCTTACGGCCCGCGTTTTCGCGTTATATCGACGGTCTCCGCCCGGCAAACAACTCTTCATGATCGGCAAACAGCGCCGCCAGGCGGTCGATGACAATCCTGACCTCGGGCCGCTGCCGCTCGTCGTCATGCGCAACGATCCACATGTCGTAAGTCAGCTCGTCGATGAGAGGCCCGGCGCGGACGAGCTTGCGGTCCCGATCGCCGATGAAACAGGGGAGCACGCCGCGGCCAGCACCCCCGCGGATCAGGTAAAACAGCATATGCGGCGTGTTCGTCCAGCTGGTGATCCAGTAATCCGGCTGTTCGAACGTCCATTTGTCCGCCGGCGTGACGGCGGTATCGGTGCCGAGCGAGATCCAGTTGCAGTTGGCCTCGTCATAATCTGCCGCCTGGTAGGCCGCATGCGCCACCTTGACCGAGCGGCGGATCGCGACGTTACCGCTGTCCGGCCTGTTATGGCCAACGGCGATATGCGCCTCGCGGTAGGTGAAATCGACGCCTGCGTCGCGGGTCTTGTAGCACATGCGGAAGCTGTCCTTCGGCGTCCAGACGCTGGCGAGATGGTCGGCGATGAAGCGTGAGGTCCAGCTGTCGGCCGCCGTCGAGACGATCGGCAGCGTCAGAACCTCGCCGCGCCAGTCGGAGATCGCACTCGCCGCATCCTGCATCAGCCGGACGCGGTCGAGCAGCTCCTGCCCGTCCCTGGCCAGTAGATAACCGGTGGGGCCGCGGTTAAACAGCGATCGGCCGGTCACCCGTTCAAGCGCCAGCATGCGACGGCCGATGGTCGGCGCGCTGAGCCCGGTGCGCGCCGCTGCTGCCGAAAGCCCGCCGCCGGTTGCGACATGGAAGAAAAGTTGCAGGTCGTCCCAGCTGGCATCTTTCATGGATGAAAACCCCCTTTCCCCAGCGCCTCTACATCGGCAGGGCGCAAAGACCTAGCTCCAGTGCTTGAGCCAATAGATGGAGGATGAAGCAATGCTTCTCAACTGGGTTGTTCTCTTCAATGAATTGCAAATCTATAATCGGCGGGCGCGCCGCGATCCCTTCGCCGACCCGCTCGAGGGGCCGCAATGGCGCGGCTTGCTCTGGGCCGCTTCCGCCATCGCGCGTCTGGCCGCAAGGCAGGGCCGGGAGAGAAAGCCGTTGCGCTGCGATACATCGCGGCCGGAAAGCCTCAGCTTTCGAAGCTCAGCCGCAGCACGTGGTGCAGGAATTCCGGATTGAGCAGCATGTTGAAGCTGACCGTTACCCATTCACCCTCGCGCTTGACCATGGTCGAGCCGATCTCGTCATGGATGCCGAGGATTTCGAGGAAGAAATGGCTCGGCATTTCCAGGTTCGGGCTCACTTCGAGCAGTGCGCCGGCGAGCGTGATCGTCCGGATAAGGCAGCGCACCTGCGTTCCGGTGCTGAGGTGATGGCCGACGAAAATGATGTTGCCGGGCCGGTCGAGATTGAATTCCCTGTAAGCACGTTCCGGCTTGGGGTGTTCTGTGTCGAGGTGCATCTGAAAGGCCCTTTTAGCCTCCGCTTGTTCTACCACAGGATATTAGCTGAAGAATGCTGACAGTTCCTGAAGAGCATCGTTAAGATTGAAGCCTTTTGCAAAACCCGCGGGAGAATCGCACCGATTTCGTCCAGATTTGCCCCAAATCTGCTCATTCCGTGGTGCCTGCGCCATTCTTGACATGTCGGCGGCGTTCGCGCATACAAAGGTCGGTTCGAGGCACCGGCCGCTCGCGGATGAAAATCCATGGTGAAGCCCTCGCGATCATGGTCACGGCCCTTGTGCATGCTGACTGGCGGCAATGCGAGCTCCCATCCACAGTCGAAGAGCATGCCTTGCGAAGGCTCACTCCATGACGACGACCTATCCTGCCATTGACGAACTGAAGGCCCAGGCCAAGCGCTTGCGCCAGGCGATGAACGATCGCGGCACCGCGCTGACCCACAGTGCGGCCCTCGAAATGATTGCCCGCCAGCACGGCGCGCGCGATTGGAACACGCTGGCGGCCCTTGCGGCAAAGCCGAATGCCGGTCCGAAGACGCAGCTCTTCGTCGGCGCCCAAATTCGCGGCCGTTATCTCAATCAGCCGTTCACCGGCGAGATTCTGGCGCTTTCGGCCCTGCCGGGTGGCGATCTCCACCGGATCACCATTCATTTCGACGAAGCGGTTGACGTCGTGACTTTCGAGAGCTTTTCGGCCTTCCGCCGGCGTGTGACCGCGCAGGTCGATGCCGACGGCGTCTCGCCGAGAAAGACCTCGAACGGCGTGCCGCATCTGGTGCTCGATCTCTAAATTTTTCGATTTCTTCGAGACCATCCGTATCCGCATGATTTCAACCCGGATCGGATCGCGCTCGATATCGCACGGATTCTCCATGACCGATCTTTCCAAAAGCAATGGCTTTCTCACTGGCTGGCTGCCGGGCGTCTTCATCAAAACGGCGGCTCCGATCGTCGCGATCACCACCGTCAACGGCCTCTTCAGCGTCGTCGACGCCTATTTCCTCGGCGCCTATGTCGGCCCGGACGCGCTCTCTGCCGTCAGCCTGATTTTCCCGGGGCTGATGCTGTTGATCGCTTTGCAGTCGCTCGTTTCGAACGGCATGGCGAGCATTCTCGCCCGCCGGCTCGGCGCCGGTGATCGCCAGGGCGCGGGCAGGGTATTTGCCGGCGCCCATACGCTGGCTCTGGCCGTCACCCTGATCCTGAACATGCTCTACTGGACCACCGGCCGGCAGATCATCGATACCGGTGCTGCCGGCAACACCGCGGTGGCCGATGGCGCCATGCTGTTCATGGGCGCCATGATTGCCTTTGCGCCGGTGAGCTTCTTCCTGTCGCTGCATCTCGACGGACTGCGCTGCGAAGGCAAGATCGGTTTCATGACGCTGGTGACGCTGGCGGCCTCGCTGCTCAACATCCTCGCCAACTGGCTGTTCATGGCGGTGATGCATTGGGGCGTGCCCGGTTCGGCGGCCGGCTCCATCGCATCGCAATTCGTCTGCCTGGCAGCCGTACTTGCCTACCGCTGGCGTCAGCCGGCGGCACTCAGGCCTTCCCGAGGATTCGGCCTTGCCGAATGGCGCGGCATCCTCGCCTTCGGCGCGCCGATGAGCCTCGGCTTCATCGGCATATCGCTCGCATCAGCCGCCATTCTCGTCAATATCTCGCTGTGGAGCACAGGTGATTATGCCGCGACGGTTGCCGCCTACGGCATCATTACCCGGATCCTGACCTTCACCTATCTGCCGCTGCTCGGCCTCAGCATCGCGCTGCAGACGATCGCCGGCAACAATCACGGCGCCGGCCTCGGGCTTCGCGTCGGCCGCAGCCTGCAGATCGCCATGCTCGCGGCACTCATCTATTGCACCCTGGTGGAGATCGCCGTCGAACTGATGGCCGGTCGCCTCGGCGCCGTGTTCGTCGCGGACCCCGCCATAACAGCCGAGGTCAGGCGAATTCTGCCCTGGACGATCGCCGCCTATTTCCTCTTTGGGCAGATGCTGATCCTGTCGTCCTATTTCCAGGCGATCGGCGATGCGCCGCGCGCGGCGATCTTCGGCCTGTCGCGGCCCTATCTGCTCACCCTGCCGCTCACCTTCCTGCTGCCCTTTATCTTCGGCGAGCAGGGGATCTGGATGGTGCCGGTCTTTGCCGAGGCCGGCATGGTCGTTCTTGCCTTGCTGGTGCTGTCGCATAACGCCAGACGCCGCGGCTGGCGCTACGGGCTTCTTCCCGTTTGAAAAGTGCGGCCAAAGAACAGACCCCGAAGTTGCACACCAACTCCGGGGCTGTTCACCGGCGCCTGTGCCTGATGTCGTCTATTCCCCGCCTGTTGAAGCGGACGATCTCGCGGCTTCCGCCTCGTTGAGCGCCTCGGCGCATTCCTGGCAGCAGACCTCGACGCTCTTGCCGCCGAGCTTCACGGTGATGGTCTCGGCGCCGAGTTCGCAGTCGCAGGCAGCGCATGTTGTCTTCTTCATCGGATGATCCTCCTGTTGATCGTCCCCGGATCGGGACAGGCTGATAAGATCATCGAAGACGGTATCGCCGCTGTCGAAATCTTTAGCGATCGATCTTCATCTTCGCCGCAGCTGCGCCGCGCGCTGAAATTCGCCCGGGCTTTGCCCGAAGGCCTGCTTGAAGGAAGCGCTGAAATGGCTGTGGCTGGAAAAACCGAGATCGAGCCCGAGCGCCGTCAGATCCTCATACTGGCCGAGCAGATCGAGGGCGCGGGCAAGCCGCAGCCTGAGCTGATAGCGATAGAGCGGGGTGGCCTCGACCTGCTGAAAGACCTGGGTGAGATAAACCGGCGAGACGCCGACTTCGGAGGCGATCTCGGCGAGCGTCCAACGCCGGGCAAGATCGGAGGAAAGCACCAGCTTTGCCCGGTCGACGAGTTTCTGCCGGCCGGCGCTGGCGCCCGCTGCATGTGACGTGCGCTCGCCGAGCGAGCGGCGCACCAGCGTCAGCGCCAGTGTTTCCGCCTCCAGCGTTTCGGCGATGTTGCGGCTGAGACCGTGCCGCAGCAGAGCGACCAGCGCCTGAGCGCGCGGATCGATCCGCCGGCGCTGGCGGCGGAAGGAAAAGGACGGGCCGGGCTGCACCTGGTCTTTCGGTGCGAGTTCTTCGAGTAGGTCCTCGTCGATCGCCAGGTCGATGCAGGCATCGCCGCCTTCGATCGGATGGCTGATCCGATATCCCTGGCCGGCATTGAAGAACAGCACCTGATTGGCTTCGGCTACTGTGTCATTGCGGCCGACATGCCGCATGAAGACGCCGCGATAGGGATAGACGAGGCTCGTCTTGTGGGCGCATTCCTCGTCGCTCTTATGGCGGCACTCGCCATTGCAGACGATATCACGAATGGTGACCATCTTCGTTTGCAGGAGCGGTGCTGTTGAAAACTGCGACATCTCATCTTCCCGGTCACACAGGCCGCCACGAGGCGGCCTGGACACAATATCACAACTGATGCCTGTATTTCAGTAGCGACTATAGACGTGAACGTCGCTTTCTGTCTGCCCCCTGGAAAGGCCGATATCCTTCAGCTGCTCGTCGGAGAGCTCCATCAGCGCATTGCAGTTGCGCCGTTCGTCCATCTTGCGCGCCAGCCAGCGGACTGCCGTGACTGTTGCATGAAGCAGGCCGGGCCGCATAGCACGCGAAGAGCGGTTGCTGCGGGCCGGTATCGTGAAATTCGAGCACTGCATGATGATCCTCCATCCTTGTTGGATGGAGGCAGTGAACCATCAGCGGCGGTTTGGCGCTGTCAGATTATTTAGCGATCTGAGGCATCCCTCAAGCCTTGATCAGCCACTCGTGCTCGACGGCATTGTGGAATTTCCAGATGCGCTTCGGCCCGGCCATGACGTTGAGATAATAGAGATCGTAGCCATGCGTTGCCGCGCAAGGGTGATAGCCCTTCGGCACTAGCGTCACGTCGCCATCCTCGATCGCCATTACTTCGTCGAGCGAGCGGTCGTCGGTATAGACTCGCTGGAAACCGAAGCCCTGCGGCGGGTTGAGGCGATGATAATAGGTCTCTTCCAGGAAGCTCTCGTTCGGCAGGTCGTCCTGGTCATGCTTGTGCGGCGGATAAGAGGAGGTATGGCCGCCCGGCGTGATCACCTCCACGACGAGCAGCGAATGCGCCGAGCTGTCATCCTCCGGCATGATATTGTTGACGTAGCGCACATTCGTGCCCTTGCCGCGCGTGAACTGCGAATGCGTGCCGGGTGGGATTTCTTTGGCTTGGTACGTGCCGCCGCCGGGCGCCGAGCAGACGGCGAGCTCCAGATCGGTCTCCGCCGTCACCGACCATGTCGATTCCATCGGGATGTAGAGCGCATGCGGCGCGCCTTCGAACGGGCTCATGCGGCCGCCGAGCGTGCCGAAATCCTTGGTGCCGGCCGAGGCCTTGCCCTTGCCGGTTACCCAGACGAGGCAGACTTCCCGATCGCCGGTCTCTCCCGAAACCGTCTCGCCCGGCTTCATCCGGTGCAGGTCGAAACCCACATAAGTCCAGCCGGCATTCTCCGGGGTGACATGGGTGACGCGGCCATGCGTGCCCGATGGTTTCACCTTGAGGTTTGGCATTGGTGTTTTCCTTCGTTACTTGGAAAATTCCCCTCCCCAACCCCTCCCCACAAGGGGGAGGGGCTAACCTGCCGTGCTGTCTCGCCCATATTACGGCGTTCCGGGGCCGCTGTCTGGTGCGGGGCGTTGCCTCAAGTTAAGTCCCTCCCCCTTGTGGGGAGGGGTTGGGGAGGGGTCTTTCGTTCCCTTATCCCTTCGGGAAACCTTCGGTCTCGACCGTGTAGCCCGCAGCCGTCATGACGCGCATCAGTTCAGCATGGCCGATCTCGGCCATTTTCTGCGGCGGCGCCTTGCGCGGATCCTGTTCGGCTTCGACGACGAACCAGCCCTCATAGCCGTGATCGGCGAGCCGCTGGACGATGGCTCCGAAATCGAGCGAGCCGTCGCCGGGCACCGTGAAGGCGCCGAGCGCCACCGCATCGAGGAAGGACTGGCGGCTGCGGTCCAGCCCGTCGACGACAGCCTTGCGGATGTCCTTGACGTGAACATGGTTGATGCGGGCGTGGTGATTGTCGATGGCGCGCAGCACGTCGCCGCCGGCAAAGGCGAGATGGCCGGCATCCAGCAGCAGTGGAATGCCTTCGCCCGAAGAGCGCATGAAGGCGTCGAGTTCCGGCTCGGTTTCAACCACGGCGGCCATGTGATGGTGGTAGGAGAGCGGCATGCCCTGTTCGGCGCACCATTCGCCGAACTCCGTGACGCGGCGCGCATAGGCCCTCATCTCGTCGTCGGAAAGGCGCGGCTTGGTGGCGAGCGGCTTGGAGCGGTCGCCCTGGATGGAGCGGCCGACCTCGCCATAGACGATGCAGGGCGCATTGACCGCCTTGAACAGGTCGATCATCGGCGCGATGCGGTCCTTGTTGGCCGAAAGCTCCTCATTGACAAGCGTGCCGGAGAACCAGCCACCGCACAGCGTCACGTCGGCGGCGCGCAGGATGGGCAGCATCTCCTGGGGATTGCTGGGGAAACGGCGGCCTTGCTCCATGCCGGTGAAACCGGCGCCGCGCGATTGCCGCAGGCATTCCTCGAGCGATACATCGTCGCTGAGCTCGGGAAGATCGTCGTTCCACCACGCGATCGGCGACATGCCGAGTTTGGCCTTCATCAACATTCTCCTTAAAAGCATTGTGGAAGAGCCGGGACCGCTCTTCCTGATAAATGACACCAATCGAATCAGCCGATGCGCTGGGCGGCGCGTGCTTCGACATAGCCCTTGCGCGCCTCGTTGACCTCACCGCGAGGGCTGACCTCAGGCACCGCGACATCCCACCAGTGGCCGCCGGCCTCCGTGGTCATAAGCGGATCGGTATCGATGAGGAAGACCGAGGTGCGGTCGTTCTTCTTCGAATCAACGATCGCCTGTTCCAGCTCGGCGATCGAGCCGACCTTGACGGCGATGGCGCCCATGCTCTCGGCATGCGCGCGGAAATCGATCTCCGGCATCACCTCGTGATAGGAGTCCTTGAGCAGATTGTTGAAGTTGGCGCCGCCGGTTCCCATCTGCAGCCGGTTGATGCAGCCATAGCCGCGATTGTCGAGCACGACGATGTTGAGCTTGAGGCCGAGCATGACCGAGGTCGCGATCTCGGAATTCATCATCATGTAGGAACCGTCGCCGACCATGACGACGACATCGCGTTCAGGACGCGCCATCTTGGCGCCAAGCCCGCCGGCGATCTCATAGCCCATGCAGGAAAAGCCGTATTCCATGTGATAGGTGCCGGGCGTCGTCGCCGGCCAGAGCTTGTGCAATTCGCCGGGAAGGCCGCCCGCAGCGCAAAGCAGCGTGGTGTTGTCGCCGCCGATCGAACGCACCACCGCGCCGATCACCTGCGCATCGGAGGGCAGGGCGGCATTGGTCGTCGCCATCGCCCTGACAGCGGCCTCCATCCACACCTTCTTTTCCGCCGCTGCCTTTTCGGTCAGTGCTGCCGGCGCCTTCCAGCCGGCAAGCCCTGCCGAAAGTGCCTTCAGCCCTTCGCGGGCATCAGCCACCAGCGGATGGCTGTCATGCTTCACCGCGTCATAGGCGGCGATATTCAACCCGATCATCTTGAGCCTGTCGTTCTTGAACAGCGCCCAGGAGCCGGTGGTGAAATCCTGGCAGCGCGTGCCGACGGCGATGACGAGGTCTGTCTCTTCGGCGATCGCGTTCGCCGCCGACGTACCGGTGACCCCGACCGAGCCGAGCGCCAGCGGAAGCGTCTCGTCGATCGACGATTTACCGGCCTGGGTGACGACGACGGGAATGGCGTGGGCCTCGGCAAACGCGGCAAGCTCCTTCGTCGCCTGCGAATAGAGCACGCCGCCGCCGGCAACGATCACCGGCTTTTCAGACGCCTTGATCAGCGCGATGGCATTGGCCAGCTCGTCCGCATCCGGCTGCGGCCGGCGGGTCGTCCAAACTTTTTCGTCGAACAGGCTTGCCGGATAATCGAAGGCTTCGGCCTGAACGTCCTGGCAGAGCGACAATGTCACCGGGCCGCAATCGAGCGGATCAGTCAGGACCTGCATGGCGCGCTTCAGCGCCGAAATGATCTGCTCCGGGCGGGTGATGCGGTCGAAATAACGCGAAACCGGGCGGAAGGCGTCATTGGCCGAAACCGTGCCGTCGCCGAAATCCTCGATCTGCTGCAGCACCGGATCCGGGGCGCGGTTGGCGAAAACGTCGCCCGGCAGGAAGAGAACGGGAATACGATTGACGTGTGCCACGCCGGCAGCCGTCACCATATTCAGCGCGCCGGGGCCGATCGAGGTCGTGCAGGCCATGAAGCGCGTGCGGAAATTCGCCTTGGCATAGGCGATCGCGGCATGCGCCATGCCCTGTTCATTGTGGGCGCGATAGGTCGTCAGTTCGCCGCGCACCTGATAGAGCGCCTCGCCCATGCCGGCGACGTTGCCGTGACCGAAGATTGCCCAGACGCCGCCGAAGATCGGCACTTTCTTGCCGTCGACGACGGTCATCTGCTTTTTGAGGAAATGCGCGACGGCCTGCGCCATCGTCAATCGTATCGTCTTGCTCATCGGGTCCTCCCGCAAATCTTCGCGTTTTTCCCCTCCCCAACCCCTCCCCACAAGGGGGAGGGACTAACCTGCCGTGCCGTTTCACGCGTATCGCAGCGTCTCTTCCAGCAGGGCCGTTGCCGCCTAGTGCGAGGCGGCGCCTCAAGTTAAGTCCCTCCCCCTTGTGGGGAGGGGTTGGGGAGGGGCTTTCCTATTAATGCGCGCGCGTCTTCAACCACGCCTCTGTCAGTTGCCGGAAGCGGCCGGCCATATCGGCGATCGCCTCCTCGTCATTCATGGCTCCCGAGAGCCAGGCGCGCGCCGCATCGGCAAAGATCGTCCGGCCGACGGCAAAGCCCTTCACCGAGGGAGCGGCCAGCGTCGCCTCGAAGCAGGAGATCAGCTCGTCGGCGGGCGCTTCGAGCCCGAGCAGCACGATACCACGGCACCACGGATCGTTTTTGGCGATCACGGCATCGATCTTCTTCCAGGCTTCGCTCGAGGCCTGCGGCTCCAGCTTCCACCAGTCCGGCTTGATGCCGAGTGCATAGAGTTCTTCCAGCGCGGTCGCGATCGTGCCGTCGTCGAGCGGCCCGTTCTTGCCGGCGATGATCTCCACCAAGAGCTCGCGCCCGACCTTGCGCGCGGCCTCGAACAGCGTGCGCAGCTTCTCCTGCTGCTCGCTCTTCAATTCGGCCGGATCGTCGGGATGATAGAAGCACAGGCACTTGATGCAATGGCCGAGCGGCCATTCTACCAGTTGCGAGCCGATATCCTGGCTGAATTCGAAGCGCAGCGGCTTCGAGCCCGGCAGTTCCACCGGCCGGCCGATCCAGGAGAAATTCTTCGTCGCCGCATCGAAGAAGGCGTCGCGGCCAAAGCGTTCGTCGATCAGCATGCCGTAGCCGTCGCGTCCATTCGAAACCCGCGCCGCTGCCGAGACCGCCAGCCGCTTGAAAGCGACGATCTTGTCGTGGCCGACGCCGAGTTCGTCGGCGACGCTGACCAGCTGTGAACGGTGGTCGATCGCCAGCGCCATCAGCAACGGGATTTCGCCGCGCCGGGTCGATGCCCAATGGATATGATTGATCGCCTCGTCCTTGCGCAGCGCCCGATGTTGGCTGCCGTTTTTCAGGAAGAAGTCGAGTTCCGCCCAGGTCGGATATTCCGGCGAGCAGAGCAGGCGGGAGACGGCGAAGGCGCCGCAGGCATTGGCCCAGGTGGCGCAGGTCTTCAGCGGTTCGTCGCGCAGGAAGCCGCGCAGGAAGCCGGACATGAAGGCATCGCCGGCGCCGAGCACGTTGAAGACTTCGATCGGAAAACCCTCGCCGACGATGCCGGCTTCGAGGTCGTCGGCGATCGGCCCGTCATAGACGATGCAGCCCATGGCGCCGCGCTTGAGCACGATCGTCGCCGGCGATAGGCGGCGGATCTCCTTCAGCGCGCCGAGCACGTCGTCGGCGCCGGAGGCGATCAGGATTTCCTCCTCGGTGCCGACGATGAGATCGCAATCGGGCAAGGTCTCCTTCATCTTCGAAGAGACCCTGTCGGATTTCACGTAGCGTTCGAAGCCTTCGGCATGGCCGGCAAGGCCCCAGAGGTTCGGCCGGTAATCGATGTCGAAGATCACCTTGCGGCCGTTCGCCTTGGCGATGCGGATCGCCTTGCGCTGCGCGGCCTCGGTATTCGGCCTGGAAAAATGCGTGCCGGAAACGAGAACGGCGCGCGACGATCTGATGAAGTTCTCATCGATGTCGCCTTCGTCGAGCGCCATGTCGGCGCAGTCGGAGCGATAGAAGATCATCGGCGACACGCCCTCGGCCTCGACCGCCAGCAGCACCAGCGCCGTCAGCCGCTCCTTGTCGGTGACGATGCCGTCTGTTGCCACGCCTTCGCGCGCCGACTGGTCGCGGATGAAGCGTCCCATCTGCTCGTCGCCGACGCGGGTGATGAGGCCGGATCTGAGGCCGAGCCGCGCCGTGCCGATGGCGATATTGGCCGGGCAGCCGCCGACGGATTTGGCGAAGGAGCCGATATCCTCCAGCCGCGAACCGATCTGCTGGCCATAAAGATCGACCGAGGAGCGGCCGATGGTGATTACATCAAGCGCCGGCTCCGGCTGTGTGCCCGGATTCGATTGTACCATGATGTCCTCCCGCTAGATTTTGCGCGGCTTCCAGTGCCTGCGAATTTGTGAATAATGAAACATCGGTTCCGATATTTTGTCAATTCGGAATGTTTATTCCATTTTCGTTTTTCCAGCTTTTGAATGCTGAGGCTTGCGCCGCCGCTCGGCGATGGCCACCGGCAGCGCCATCGTCAGCGCCATCGAGGCTGAAAGCGAGCGGAAGCCAGCGAAATCGGCTTCCGCCACTTCGAACCAGTGCGTGGCGCAGGCGGCAAGCGGCGAGAAGGCCGAATCGGTGATGGCGATGACGGGCACGCCGCGGTCGGCAAGCTCCTGGCTCTGGCTGAGGCTGTCGGCCGCATAGGGCGAGAAGCTCGCGGCGATCGCCGCATCCCTGGGTGTTGCAAACTGGACCATTTCGGGATCGACGCCGTTCGGCGAGGCGACGATCTGGTGGCGGATGTTGAGCTTGGAAAAAGCGTAGGTCATGTGCGCCGTCAGCGGATAGGAGCGCCGTTTGGCGATCAGATAGATCGTCTCGGCGGCGGCAAGGATATTCACCGCTTTCGTGAATGTGTCGCTCTGCACCGTCGCCGCCAGCCGGTTGACCGACTGGCTGGCCGCGGCAATGAAGCCGGAGAGCAGATTGGCGTCCTCGTCGTCGCCGCTCGCCTGCTCCAGCGTGACGAGCCGCTCTTCATAGCTCAGCGTCCGGTCGCGCAATCGTTCGCGAAAGATGCTCTGCAGGTCGGAGAAGCCTTCGTAACCCAGATGATGCGCCAGGCGGACCAGCGTCGAGGGCTGGACGTCGGAGGCGGCGGCAATGCTCGCCGTCGTGCCGAAGGCGATTTCATCGGGATTACCGAGTGCGAAGGCGGCGACCTGTGCCAGCCGCTTCGGCATGCTTGTCTTGCGCTCGATGATGGTGCTGCGCAGGCTTTCGAAGTCGCGCGGTACACGCGCCTGTCTCTGGGGATCGTTATCCATGCTTGCGGCTCACGAATGAAACAAATATTCCATATTGCCGAGCATAGACGATTTCAAATGACACGCCTAATTGTTTTTAATCGCCTGTAATTCAAGGGTTTTAAACAGGAAATTCGGTGAGGGAGGCGGAAATGCCGACGGAGGGTCCCTTGTCAAAATGATCTAAATATTCCAAAAATTGCCGCACAGTTCCTGGAGGAGTCGGAAATGAAGCCACTTGGCATCGGGTTGATCGGCACCGGTTATATGGGCAAGTGCCATGCGTTGGCGTGGAATGCTGTGAAGACGGTGTTCGGCGATGTCGAGCGTCCGCGTCTCGTGCATCTGGCCGAAGCCAATGCCGGGCTTGCAGAGGCGCGTGCTGGTGAATTCGGCTTCGAGAAGGCGACGGCCGATTGGCGGGCGCTGATTGCCGACCCCGAGGTCGATGTCGTCTCGGTCACCACCCCCAATCAGTTCCATGCCGAGATGGCCATTGCAGCGCTTGAAGCCGGCAAACACGTGTGGTGTGAAAAGCCGATGGCGCCGGCCTATGCCGATGCCGAGCGCATGCTGGAAACGGCGACGGAGTCCGGCAAGGTTGCAGCGCTTGGCTATAATTACATCCAGAATCCCGTCATGCGGCACATAAAGACGCTTATTGGTGAGGGCGCCATCGGCACGGTCAACCATATCCGCGTCGAGATGGACGAGGATTTCATGGCCGATCCCGATGTCTTCTTCTACTGGAAGAGCGAGCTTTCCGCCGGCTACGGCGCGCTCGACGATTTCGCCGTGCACCCGCTGTCGCTGCTCTGGTATCTGTTCGGCCATGTCGAGGCCGTCATTACCGACATGGTCAAGCCCTATGCCGACCGGCCGCTGAGCGGGGGTGGTCGGCGTGCCGTCGAAAATCACGATGCCGCCAACGTGCTGATGCGGCTTGGCGGCGGCATCTCCGCCGTGTTGATGGCGAATCGCGCCGCCTGGGGCCGCAAGGGCCGCATCGCCCTGCAGATTTATGGCTC
Organism: Rhizobium leguminosarum bv. trifolii WSM2297; assembly: GCF_000271845.1. The sequence continues at coordinate 179,680 of NZ_JH719395.1, forward strand.
GAAAGGCTCGATCGTCTACGACCAGGAGCGAATGAACGAATTCGACCTCTATCAGACAGAGGGCCGCGGTTCCGAACAGGGCTTCCGCAAGATACTGGCGGCGCCCGCCCATCGGCCTTATGATCGCTTCATCCCGGCACCCGGCCACGGACTCGGCTTCAACGATCTGAAGATCATCGAATGCCGCGAGCTGATCCGGGCAATATCGGGCGAGCCGTCGTCGATCGTGACATTTAAAGACGGTCTCAGGATAGAGAAGTCGGTGCATGCCATGGCACAGTCGTTCCAGGAGCGTCGCTGGATCGAGATCGGCTGAAGGTAAGAAGCCGCTTTCCGTTGACGGCGTGCAGAGCAGGGAATAGGCCTTGGCGTTGTTGTCGGGCGCAGTTTCAGGAGTGGGATCGTGACGGATAGACTGGTGATCATCGGCGCAGGGCAGGCCGGTTTCGCATTGGCGGCCAAGCTGCGTGCCTTGAAGGACACGCGCCCGATCACCCTTATCGGCGCCGAAGACGTCGCGCCCTATCAGCGCCCGCCGCTTTCGAAGAAATACCTGCTCGGCGAAATGGCTTTCGACCGCCTGCTGTTCCGCGCCGACCATTGGTATGGCGACAATGATGTCGACCTTCGCCTTTCCACATGGGCCGAACAGATCAAGCCGGACAGCAAGCAGGTTCTGCTGCAGGACGGCTCCGTTCTCGACTACGGCACGCTGGCGCTGACGACAGGCTCGACGCCGCGCCGGTTGCCGGCGGCCATCGGCGGCGATCTGGAAGGCGTCTATGTTGCCCGCGACAAGCGCGATGCCGATCTGCTTGCCGAGGAGATGCGCCCCGGTCGCCGCGTCCTTATCATCGGCGGCGGTTATATCGGTCTCGAGGCGGCAGCCGTTGCCCGCCACCGCGGCCTTGAGGTCACCGTTATCGAGATGGCCGATCGCATCCTGCAGCGGGTCGCGGCGAAGGAAACCGCCGACATCATGCGTGGGATCCATGAGACCCACGAGGTGGTGATCCGCGAGAAGACCGGGCTCAAGCATCTGGTCGGCAAGGATGGCCGCGTCACCGGCGCCGCATTGTCCGACGGATCGGTGATCGATATCGACTTTGCTGTCGTCGGCATCGGCGTCGTGCCGAACGACCAGCTTGCCAAGGAAGCCGGCCTCGAAGTCGCCAACGGCATTGTCGTAGACGATTTCGCCCGCACTTCCGATCCGGCGATCTTTGCTGCCGGCGATTGCGCGGCCCTTCCCTGGCAGGGTGGCCGCATCAGGCTCGAATCGGTGCAGAATGCCGTCGACCAGGCCGAAGCGGCGGCAGCCGTCATCGCCGGCGGCAGCGAGCCCTATGATCCGAAGCCATGGTTCTGGTCCGACCAGTATGATGTCAAGCTGCAGATCGCCGGCTTCAATCTCGGTTATGACGAAACGCTGCTGCGCCCCGGCGCCCGCGAAGGCGCACATTCGGTATGGTACTTCAGAGAAGGCCTGCTGATCGCCGTCGATGCGATCAACGACGCGAAAGCCTATGTGACCGGCAAAAAGCTGCTGGAATCAGGCACCAATCCCGACAGAGCGATTCTGGCCGACCCTTCAGCCGATCTCAAGAGCCTGCTCGGCTGAGCCAATGCAGGCAGTCCGGAAATTTACAGCGGTTCCGGGAAAACGCATCAACGAGGAGCTAAAGCGCGTCGCATGAATCAAATTGGGTACGACGCGCTTTAGGAGAACATCTTCAAGGATTGCCGCCGGCGAGACCATTGTGACGGTGCGCGATCCTGTCGTCCGCCGGGCCGGGTGGGGCGAATGCCGCCGCTGCATTTCTTCTGGTGAAACCTGAAAAAACCCTTGCATTCACAGACCGGTCACCATAGTTAGGCCGCACCGGAGAGGTGGCCGAGTGGTCGAAGGCGCTCCCCTGCTAAGGGAGTATACGTCAAAAGCGTATCGTGGGTTCGAATCCCATCTTCTCCGCCATTTTGATTTTCCCAGTTCAGATCGATCCTTTAGTCTCCCGTCAGAGCATCGCCTTCGCTTAGGCGGCTATCTCTCGTGGCCGCTGGACGGCAAGGCTTGATGGCCACTCGATGAGAAAATGCCTCCGTCTTCAGCGAGAGAATCGCCAGTCGGAATCACCGCCCGCTCGCATGTCCCGGCAAGCACTGTAACCGGATCAGTGCATCTTCGGTTACGCTTACAGCGGTGGAGATATCCCCTCCAGCATCCGGATATCGTCAAAAAAACGTCGCAAATGTGTTGCGAAGCCCATGTCCAGTTGGCGGTTCATCTGACCTAAGTCGCCGCAAAATCAGGGTTTTCTTAACAAAGCATAAAGGAAATCGCGGCGGTTTGCCCAACTTGTGTCCTTTCAGCAACAGAATGTCGGGAAGGCTTCCCCAAACCCCCCATCCGAGCAAGTTGGTGATTGCGTGACGGCCGCCGTCTTGTATTTTCACCCTCGGAAGCAAGGGCGACTGATCGTCCACTTCTTGAAACACGGGAATGGGGCAGGGAACGCTGCTCAGCGAAAGATCCCAAACCCGATCGAAACTTTGAATTGGAGGTCATTTATGAACATCAAGAGCCTTCTTCTCGGCTCCGCTGCTGCTCTCGCAGTAGTTTCCGGTGCTCAGGCTGCTGACGCTATCGTTGCTGCCGAGCCGGAACCGGTTGAATACGTCCGCGTCTGCGACGCTTACGGCACCGGCTACTTCTACATCCCGGGCACCGAAACCTGCCTCAAGATCGAAGGCTACATCCGTTTCCAGGTTAACGTTGGCGATCGGGTTGGCAATTCGCTGACGCGCGGTAACGACTCCGACTGGGATGCGGTTACTCGCGGTCAGGTTCAGTTCACTGCCAAGAGCGACACCGAATACGGTCCGCTGACCGGTGTTATCGTCATGCAGTTCAATGCTGACAACGCCACCGATCAGAGCGCCAAGCTCGACTCCGCTTACCTCGATATCGCTGGCTTCCGCGCTGGTCTCTTCTACAGCTGGTGGGACGATGGTCTCTCTGGCGAAACCGACGACATCGGCTCGCCGGTCACGCTGCATAACTCCATCCGTTATCAGTACGAAACCGGTGATTTCTACGCTGGCATCAGCGTCGACGAGCTGGAAGACGGCTTCTACAAGACGGACGAAGACCCGAACAACGTCGGCGTTGCCGTTGGTCTCGGCGGCAAGGCTGGTGCCTTCAGCTACCAGATCACTGCCGGCTACGACGTCGACAATGAAGAAGGTGCTGTCCGCGCAATGGGTACGGTTGACATCGGTCCCGGTACGCTCGGCCTCGCTGCCGTATACGCTACTGGCCCGAGCTCCTACTACACCAAGGCTGAATGGGCTATCGCTGCCGAATACGCTATCAAGGCAACCGACAAGCTCAAGATCACTCCTGGCGTCCAGTACTACAGCAACTACTACGTTGCTGGCGACGACTTCAGCGATGACGACGCTTGGAAGGTTGGTCTGACGGTTGATTACCAGATCGTTGATAACTTCTACGCCAAGGCTTCGGTTCAGTACCTCGATCCGGACAATGCTGACGACTCCACGACGGGCTACTTCCGTCTGCAGCGTTCGTTCTAATCTGATCTGACTTCGGTCAATCAGGAAAGCCCGGCTCTCTGAGCCGGGCTTTTTGCATTGGGCGGATCGCGCCTCTGCCCGCCGCCCGGCTTCGATGAGACAAATTCATGTCGCCCGGAAGTGTGCGGCGCTTCCCGGATAATGAAATGCATCAGTACAACGAGCGAAAGCGCGGCGCTTGATTCAAATGAGACCAGTGCGGCGCGCTTTATCGGCAGGAGGCGAGAAAAGCTCGAATCGCTGCGGGGATATTGCCGAGATGCAGAAGAGGCGCATGTCCTTGTCCTTCGGCGGCATGAAGGATCATGCCCGGATGCCGCCGTGACATTTCGTCTGCGGTTTCCCGTGAAAGCAGAGACGTATTTTCGCCGCGGATCAGCATCAGCGGTAAGTGCGCCAGGCGCTCGAATTGCTCCCAGAGATCGGGCAGCGGCTGGCTGAAATCGATCGATTTCAGCGCTTCGGCGATCGCCGGATCGAAATCGGCCACCGGCCTTCCGCCGCCATCGCGATAAAGCGCTAGCGCCATCTCGCGCCAGTCTTGCTCCGCAAGCGCGGCAAAGGACGCGCCATGATTATCCCTCAAGATATCGACCGCCTCACCCCAGTCTATCGGTTTTCTGCCGCTGTTGAGGTAGTCGCGGATCAGCGCCAGCCCCTCGGCCTCGAGCACGGGCCCGATATCGTTGAGAATGACCGCTTCGAGAAGATCCGGCCTGGTCGCCGCGAGCAGATGCAGGATCAGCCCGCCCCGGGACGTGCCGATGAAGACCGCCCGCTCGATGCCGAGCGCCGCGCAGGCGGCAACGACGTCCCCGGCTTCCATAGTAAGATTGTAGTTCGCTTTGTTCTCGTCCCGCGCCGAATTTCCCCGTCCGCGCGAATCGAGCGCGATGACCCGGTGCGGTGCTGTCATGTCCCGGGAGAGAAGCAGCGCCAGCCGATGAAAATCCCGCGTATTGCGGGTGAGGCCGGGCAGGCAGATGACCGGCAGCCGTCCGGCAGCCACCGTCTCGTCCGGCCGATAGTCGCGGGCATAAAGCGTCAGACCATCGGGAGAGGTGTAAAACCGTTCCTGGAAACCGCTTGGATTCGTATCCGGCATCGCATCCCTCGAGAGTTGTTGATCCCGAAGATGTAGCCTGCTTTTCGAGCCGCGCCAAACGGCTTCAGGAGGCGCTGCGTCCGCCGATGAGGTCGCGCTCGATATCTGTGGACTGGCCGAGACGAGCTTTGTAGACCTCGTAATTCTCCATCACCCGCTGGACGTAGTTCCGCGTTTCGGGGAAGGGGATGCGCTCGATCCAATCGACGATCTCGTCGATCGATTTGCCGCGCGGATCGCCGTAGCGGCCGATCCATTCCGGTACCCGCTTCGGCCCGGCATTATAGGCGATGAAGGTGAGGATATAGGAGCCGCCGAAGGCGTCGATCTGCTCGCCGAGATAATGCGCGCCGAGCGTGGCGTTGTAGCCGGCATCGGCGGTCAGCTTGTCTTTCGAATAGGCGATGTTGTGGCGCTTGGCCACCGCCTGGGCCGTCCCAGGCAGAAGCTGCAGCAATCCCCGTGCATTGGCCGCCGAAACGGCCGCCGGGTTAAAGGCGCTTTCCTGCCGGGCGATGGCATAGGCAAGCGCCTTGCCTGAGCCTGAAATATTGGCGTTCGCGGGGATGACGCCCACCGGAAAGGCGAGCGCTGCGACATCGATGCCGCGGCCATAGGCGATCTTGCCGATCTGCAGCGACAGATGATGATCGCCGGATTGCTCGGCCTGTGCCGCAAGCACTGCCAGTTCACCGGGGCTCTGCAGTTGGTCGGCGAGAGCGAGATAGAGAATGTCGGCCCGCCAGCCATGGCCGGCGGCTTCCAGCCGGGCGATGGCCTGCACGGCTTCGCGTGCCTGGAAGTGTTGTCGGTCGGCCGTGCTCGGCGAGGGATAGGTAACGTTCAGCGTTTTTTGCCCCAGCCGTTCTGCCGCGAGCTGGCCATAGAAAGTGCCGGGGAAGGTCGCAGCCTTCGCATAGAATTCGCTCGATTTGCCAGGACCTCCGGCCTCCGCCGCTCGTCCCAGCCAATACCAAGCGCGGGAAACCGAGATCGGTCCGTTCGAGGTCTGGAGGATCTTGCGGAAATGTTTTTCCGCCGTTGCCGGATCCTGCAGGCCACGAAGCGCGTACCACCCGGCATGGAATTCAGCCTCGACAATATCCGTCGGGCTCGTTGCAGCGTAGTTTGCGACGATGCGATAGGCAGGCTTGAACTGTCCCTGGTCGACGAGGCCGCGGCTGACGATGCGCTGCTCGTTCCACCACTCGCCGGAATTGACGAGCTCGCTGCGCTCGGGCGGCATCTGTCCCAGCAGTGCCGCCGCCTCGGCATATTTGTCCTGCTTGCGCAGATATTCGATCCGCGCAAACAGCAGGCCGGCATCGCTGCGCCATCGCGCATCGACGGCGTCGAGCAGCGCGCCGGCATTGCCGGCTTTGGCGTCGACGGCGGCCCATGCCTTGTAGAGCGTTTGAGCCTGGCCCATGTCGCCGAAGCGCTTGGCCTGCGCCACCCGGCCGCGATACATCAGATAGTCCATCCGAGCCTTATGGTCGGCCGGCGTCAACAGCGCGGAAAATTCGATGAGGATCTTGTCCTCGGTCGCCTTGTCGAGAGCCTCTCCGCGCCAGACCTTGCGGATATATTTTGCTGCCTGCGCCTGTTTGCCTGTTGCAACCAGCGCCCGGCCGAGGATGACGGCGCCCTGCATCGTCTCAGGCGCGGTATCGCCGAAGGCGGCAAGCACAGCCGATGGGGCGGGGTTTTCGTCATAGAGCGCGCGTTCGGAATAGGCACGCAGCCGCGAAAGGCCCGGCCAGCTCTTGAGCTCCTGCGCAGCACCGGCGATTTCATAGGAGGGAACGCCCCTCAATCCGGAAACGGCGATCGCCCAGGTGAGGATATGGCGGTCGAGCGTACCCGCTTGCATATTGTCGCGGATCGATAGCGCCAGCCGCGGATCCTTGTCGGAAAGCGCGTCGAGGCCGGATTTCAGGTCGCCGTTGACGGGCGCGATGGCCGGATTGCGCGGAATGGCGCCGGTTGTGATCGATTCCGGCATGGATGTTTCGGGAACGAAGCCGATCGGCTTCACAGCGGGCATGGCCGTGCTCTCGCCGGGAAGCGGCGACGCTACGCTGCTCCACGCAGCGGCAATAAAGCCGAAGGCGGACAGAATCAGGACAGCTTTCTTCATCCAGGATCTCGCAACGAAAACACGCCCTGCCATTTGGCTAGAGGCATCTTAACGAAACCTTACCGTACCAGGTAAAATTCATTCACATCTGCTATCGGAATTTGCCCTAAACCGAACTCTACGCGCTTGTCGCGATGATTTCGGCGCTCTATGGTGCGCAAAATATTCATGGAATGCGGCCGAAGCAAGGATTTGGTCGTGAGGAGCTTTGCATGTTCAATGGGTCCATTCCCGCCCTCGTCACCCCCTTCACCGATGCCGGACTGATCGACGAAGGCAGCTTCGCCGCGCATGTCGACTGGCAGATCAAGGAAGGCAGCAGTGGTCTCGTTCCTGTCGGCACGACGGGCGAATCCCCGACGCTGTCGCATGCCGAGCACAAGCGGGTCGTGGAATTGTGCATCGAGGTTGCTGCAAAACGCGTTCCCGTCATGGCCGGCGCCGGCTCGAACAATACAGGCGAGGCGATCGAGCTTGCCCAGCATGCCGAAAAGGTCGGTGCGGATGCGGTTCTGGTCGTCACTCCTTACTACAACAAGCCGACGCAAAAGGGCTTGATCGCGCATTTTTCGGCGATCGCAAAGGCTGTCGATCTGCCGATCTATATCTACAATATCCCCGGCCGCTCGGTGGTCGACATGACGCCGGAAACGATGGGCGCGCTCGCCAAGGCGCATGGCAATATCGTCGGCGTCAAGGATGCGACGGGCAAGATCGAGCGCGTCTCCGAACAGCGCATCACCTGCGGCAAGGATTTCCGGCAATTGTCCGGCGAGGACGCGACGGCGCTCGGCTTCAACGCCCATGGCGGCGTCGGTTGCATTTCGGTCACGGCCAATGTCGCCCCGCGCCTCTGCGCCGATTTCCAGGCGGCGACGCTGAAAGGCGACTATGCCAGCGCGCTGGAATATCAGGATCGGCTGATGCCGCTGCACAGGGCGATCTTCCTGGAACCCGGACTTTGCGGCGCCAAATACGGGCTCTCCCGGCTTGGCCGCATGAGCCGCAACGTCCGCTCGCCGCTGTTGTCGACGCTGGAGCCGGCAACGGAAGCGGCGATCGACGCCGCCCTTCGCCATGCCGGGCTGCTGAACTGAGGAGACCGGCCGTCTTCACAAGGCCGGGTCGTTCCCTTACATAGAGGGCAAGCAATGAGGGCGCAGCTTTTGCGCCCCGAAGGGAATATTGTCATGGCCCCCAAAGGCAGCCAGCGCGTGGTGAACAAGGTCGTGGCCGAAAACCGCAAGGCCCGCTTCAACTACGAGATCATCGATACTTATGAGGCCGGCCTCGTGCTGATGGGCACGGAGGTCAAGTCGTTGCGCGAAGGCAAGGCCAATATCGCCGAATCCTATGCGTCGGACGAGGGCGGCGAGATCTGGCTGATCAATTCCTACCTGCCGGAATATCTGCAGGCGAACCGCTTCAATCACGAACCGCGCCGGCGCCGCAAGCTGCTGCTGTCGGGTCGCGAGATCCATCGCCTGCGCTCTGCCGTCAACCGCGAGGGCATGACGCTGATCCCGCTGAAGATCTATTTCAACGATCGCGGTCGGGCGAAGATGGAACTGGCGCTCGCCAAGGGCAAGAAATTGCACGATAAGCGCGAGTCCGAGAAGGAGCGCGATTGGAACCGGCAGAAGAGCCGCCTGCTGAAGGATAACGGCTGACGATTGCCGTTTTGCATGGCAACCATAGGGTTACGGTTACTCGGTTTCGGGATAACCGGCCAGATCAGTCCTCGAAGTCGCTGGCCGGCGCGACTTCGGCAGGGCGCGGGGCGCGCTCGGCGGGATCACGACCGATTTCAGCCTTCAACGACAAGAGATCGATGAAATGATCGGCCTGGCGGCGCAGGTCGTCGGCGATCATCGGCGGCTGGGTCGCCATGGTCGAGATCACCGAAACCTTGCGGCCCCTGCGTTGCAACGCCTCGACGAGGTTGGTGAAGTCGCCGTCGCCCGAGAAAATGACGAGATGATCGACCGTTTCGGACTGTTCCATCGCGTCGATCGCAAGCTCGATGTCCATGTTGCCCTTGATCTTTCTGCGACCCATGGAATCTGTGAATTCCTTGGCGGGCTTGGTCACGACCTTATAGCCATTATAGTCGAGCCAGTCGATCAGCGGCCGGATCGAGGAATATTCCTGATCCTCGATCAGAGCGGTATAATAGTAAGCGCGCAGGAGATAGCCGCGTTTCTGGAATGCTTTCAAGAGCTTGCGGTAATCTATGTCGAAACCGAGGCTCTTGGATGCAGCGTAGAGATTGGCGCCGTCAATGAAGAGTGCAATTTTTTCGCGTGGGTCAAACATCGCTTACCAATCCAATGAGAGCAATCGAAATCCGCAGGACCAAAATTCAATAAAATCAATGAGTTGTGTTTTTGATTTTGCTCTGATCCATACTTTAACAATTATTCATATATGAAAGATTTAGGGCACGATTCGGCATATTCCAAGCAACCTCAGGTGGAATTGTGACATTCTCCATGGAAATTTAGCTCAGCCGCTTATAAAGACGAGGGGAGCCGGAATGAAAAACTTGTATTTGCCCGGTTTTAATTGTATCGGGCGTGCTAATCCCGAAATGACGACCGTAAAGGACAGGCAATGGCCCGTGTCACAGTTGAAGATTGCATCGACAAGGTGGAGAACCGCTTCGAGCTGGTTCTGCTCGCCAGCCACCGCGCCCGGCTGATTTCTCAGGGCGCCTCGATCACCATCGATCGCGACAACGACAAGAACCCGGTCGTGGCGTTGCGCGAAATCGCCGACGAGACGCTTTCGCCCGATGACCTCAAGGAAGACCTGATCCATTCGCTGCAGAAGCATGTCGAAGTCGACGAGCCCGAGCCCGATCCGGCCAGCATGATCGCCGCCGGCGGTGTCGCCGCAGCCGACAGCGAGGAGCAGGACGACCTGCCGGAAACGATCACCTTCGACCAGATGTCGGAAGAAGAACTGCTTGCCGGCATCGAAGGCCTGGTGCCGCCTGAGAAGAGCGACGACTACTAAGCGGGCAGGCTGATCCCAGGTCGTATGTGATCCCGGTCGCATGCGAACCGAAAATCATGCGATGCGAAAGAGCGATGATTACCAATCGTCAATCTTGCGCCTTTATTGCTTAGGCATATTATTGCCCATGTGTGCGCCAATCGTTGATTGGCGCGCTTTTATTTTTACCGGAGTGGCTTTGGAATGATGCGGCAGTACGAGCTCGTGGAGCGGGTTCAGCAATACAAGCCCGATGCCAATGAAGCACTGCTGAACAAAGCCTATGTCTACGCCATGCAGAAGCATGGCCAGCAAAAGCGCGCCAGCGGCGATCCCTATATTTCCCACCCGCTCGAAGTCGCCGCTATCCTCACCGACATGCACCTCGATGAATCGACGATCGCAGTGGCCCTGCTGCACGATACGATCGAGGATACGACGGCGACCCGCGCCGAAATCGACGAACTCTTCGGCGAGGATATCGGCCGCCTGGTCGAGGGTCTGACCAAGATCAAGAAGCTCGATCTCGTCACCAAGAAGGCCAAGCAGGCCGAGAACCTGCGCAAGCTGCTGCTCGCCATATCAGACGATGTGCGCGTGCTGCTCGTCAAGCTTGCCGATCGCCTGCACAATATGCGCACCCTCGATCACATGTCGGCCGACAAACGTGCCCGCATCTCCGAGGAGACGATGGAAATCTATGCGCCGCTCGCCGGCCGCATGGGCATGCAGGATATGCGCGAGGAGCTGGAGGAACTCTCCTTCCGCCATATGAACCCGGAAGCCTACGACACCGTCACCAAAAGGCTGGAAGAGCTTTCCAAGCGCAACGAGGGCATCGTTAAGAAGATCGAGGCAGAACTGCGCGACCTGCTTGTCGCAAGCGGCCTGACGAGCGCCTATGTCAAGGGCCGGCAGAAGAAGCCCTATTCGGTCTTCCGCAAGATGCAGTCGAAGTCGCTTTCCTTCGAGCAGCTTTCCGATGTCTACGGTTTCCGATTGATCGTCGAGGACATTCCGTCCTGTTACCGGGCGCTCGGCATCGTCCACACCCGCTGGCGCGTCGTGCCCGGCCGCTTCAAGGATTATATCTCGACGCCGAAGCAGAACGATTACCGTTCGCTGCACACCACCATCGTCGGCCCCTCCAGCCAGCGTATCGAACTGCAGATCCGCACCAAGCGCATGCACGAAATCGCCGAATTCGGCATCGCCGCCCACACGCTCTATAAGGACGGCGCCACCAATGCCGACGGCGACATCCTCTCGCGTGAATCCAATGCCTATTCCTGGCTGCGCCATACGATCGAGGCTCTGGCCGAGGGCGACAGCCCGGAGGAATTCCTCGAACACACCAAGCTGGAGCTCTTCCAGGACCAAGTCTTCTGCTTCACGCCGAAGGGCAAGCTGATTGCCTTGCCGCGTGGCGCCACGCCGATCGATTTCGCCTATGCGGTGCACACCAATATCGGCGATACCACGGTCGGCGCCAAGATCAACGGCCGCATCATGCCGCTGGTGACGCGGCTTGCCAATGGCGACGAGGTCGAGATCATTCGCTCCGGCGTGCAGGTCCCGCCCGCCGCCTGGGAGGAGATCGTCGTCACCGGCAAGGCGCGCGCCGCCATCCGCCGCGCCACCCGCATGGCGATCCGCAAGCAATATGCCGGCCTCGGCCACCGCATTCTCGAGCGCACCTTCGATAGGGCCGGCAAGATCTTCTCCCGCGAGGCGATGAAGCCGGCGCTGCACCGTCTCGGCCAGAAGGATGTCGAGGATGCGATCGCTGCCGTCGGCCGCGGCGAGATGTCCTCGCTCGATGTGCTGCGCGCCGTCTATCCCGACCATCAGGATGAGCGCGTCACAGTGAAGCCTTCAGGCGACGACGGCTGGTTCAATGTTCGCAGCGCAGCCGGCATGATCTTCAAGATCCCCGGAAAGGCCAAGCCCGGGCTAGACGGCCGCCATCCGGAAGTCGACACGGACGTCGATATCGGGCCGATCCGCGGCCTGTCCGGCAATGTCGACGTCAAGTTCGCGTCAACGGGCGCGGTGCCCGGCGATCGCATCGTCGGCATCATGGACCAGGGCAAGGGCATCACCATCTATCCGATCCAGTCGCCGAGCCTGCAGCGCTTCGACGATCAGCCCGACCGTTGGATCGACGTCCGCTGGGATCTCGACGAAGCCAACAAGTCGCGTTTCATGGCGCGCATCATGGTGAATGGGTTGAATGAGCCCGGCACGCTTGCCAAGGTCGCCCAGACGGTTGCAGGCCTCGACGTCAATATCCGCTTGCTGAATACGGTGCGGGTCGCGGCCGATTTCACCGAAATGATGCTCGAGGTCGAGGTCTGGGACCTGCGTCAGCTCAATCAGCTGCTCGCCCAGATGAAGGAACTGGACTGCATCGCCACGGTCCGGCGGCTCTACGAGTAGGCTTTTGTTAATCCTGTCCGCCCTTGAACCGATAAATTGCACATTTTGTGATCGTTTTGTGGTCGGGATGGCACATGGAAACGGCAAGCAATGCGCTTAACGCATGGCTGTCTCCATGTTGCGGCGGTGGTAATTAACCTTTGCCGCGACTATCTTCTGGTCATCGAAACGTAAACAGAAGATGAGACAAGATAATGTTTGACCCTATCAGGAAAATCGCTCGCGCCCTTCGCGCTCCGACTGCCCAGGAACGTGAAATGGCTTATTTGAACGGCTCGTTCGATCGTATCGATCTCGAGTTTCGTCAGCGCCAGGTCGACCGCGGTCTGTTCCGCAATCGCTGATACTGAACTTTATACTTGAACCGAGTGAGGGACGTTATGCATAACGGACGCCCCTCGGCATGAACAAGCTCTTCTCTGCTGAGAGGACTGAGCTGTTTTTTCGGCGGTATCATTTGCCGCCCTTGTCATGGTCAGGTGCGCTGCACTAAATACCGGCCATGTTATTTCGCCGTCGCAAGCCCGCCGGGTTCAAGGAAAAGATGCGAGAGCTTCTATGGCCCCGCAAAGGTTTCCTTCGCCCGCTCCGTTACCTCTCAATGCGCATCCTGCGCCTGAGCGCTTCGCCGCACGCGGTTGCGGCCGGCGTCGCTGCCGGTGTCTTCGTCTCGTGGACGCCTTTCATCGGCGTGCATTTCGTCATGGCCTTCGTCATCACCTATTTCCTCTCCGGCAGCATGGTGGCCGCCGCCCTCGGTTGCGCCGCCTTCGGCAATCCGCTGACCTATCCCTTCATCTGGGGCATCACCTGGGAGATCGGGCATCTACTGCTCAGCCGTGAGGATCATCTGGCCGGTCAGGCGATTGATTTGGCCGCTCTGTTTCACAAGCTGAACTTCAGTGAGCTATGGAGGCCGGTGCTGGAACCGATGCTGGTCGGCGCCATTCCGCCGGCGATCGTCACCTCCGTTGCGCTCTATGCGCTGACATTCTACACCGTGAAGGGTTTTCAAACGCGCCGCCACACCCGGCTGCTGGAGCGGGCGCGTCTGCGTCTGGCGAGCCCTGCCGGCGACATGCCCAGCGTATGAACCTGGTCAACAAATCTTAAGCGACGGAAGGTTCCGGCATGATCATCGGCATTGGCAGCGATCTGATCGACATTCGCCGCGTCGAGAAATCCATCGAGCGCTTCGGCGACCGTTTCACCCATCGCTGCTTCACCGAGATCGAGCGCGCGCGGTCCGACCGCCGGGCAAATCGCGGTGCCTCCTATGCCAAGCGTTTTGCCGCCAAGGAGGCTTGTTCCAAGGCGCTCGGCACCGGCATATCCCAGGGCGTCTTCTGGAAGGACATGGGCGTCGTCAACCTGCCGAGCGGCAAGCCGACCATGGTTTTGTCGGGTGCTGCCGCCCTGATCCTCGAATCGATGCTGCCCGCGGGCCACAGGCCCGCCATTCATTTGACAATAACGGATGATTATCCCTTGGCGCAGGCCTTCGTGATTATCGAGGCGTTGCCCGAGAGTCTGTGATCGCGACCCCGGAAGCGTTGACGCGACCTCTCGTCGCTTTTGACATTGTCGCCATTGCCGCAACCGGCCGAAGCCGCTAGAGAGAACGACAGAAAAAATTGCGCCTCCGCGGCGTCTTGAAGGAATAAGACTGCGTGTCCGAAAAAGTCGAAGCCAAGCCGAACGCCCTCTGGGAAAATATCAAGGTCATTATCCAGGCGCTGATTTTGGCGATGGTGATCCGAACGGTGCTGTTTCAGCCCTTTACCATTCCGTCCGGTTCGATGATGCCGACGCTGCTTGTCGGCGACTACATCTTCGTCAATAAGTTCGCTTACGGCTATTCGAAATATTCGTTGCCCTTCTCGCCCGACATCTTCAGCGGCCGCCTGTTCGGCGCCGATCCGAAGCGCGGTGACATCGTCGTCTTCCGCTTCCCGCCGAACCCCGAGGTTGATTACATCAAGCGCTGCATCGGCCTGCCGGGCGACCATGTCCAGGTTACGGACGGCGTGCTCTACGTCAACGGAAAGCCGGTTCCGAAGGTGGCCGACGGTACCTTCACGTCGGATTACAAGCTTGATCCGGGCGCCGATGTGCCGGTCTTCCGCGAAACGCTCGACAGCGGCAAGACTTACGACACGCTCGATCAGTCTCCCGTGTCGCGCGGCGATAACACCCGCGAGTTTATCGTGCCGGAAGGCCATTATTTCATGATGGGCGACAACCGCGACAACTCGCTCGACAGCCGCTTCGACGTCGGCTTCGTGCCGGCCGAGAATCTTGTTGGCCGCGCCAGCGTCATCTTCTTCTCGCTCGGCAACGACACCTCCTTCCGCGAAATCTGGAAATGGCCGACGAACATGCGCTGGGACCGCCTCTTTAAGGTTGTTGAATGAGCAAGGCGCAGACGCTTTCTGCGGCAGACCGCGCAAAGCTTGAAGGCCTGATCGGTCACGACTTCGCCGAAAAGGAACGCCTCGACCGGGCGCTGACCCATGCCAGCGCCCGCACTGAGAAGGGCGGCAATTACGAACGGCTGGAATTCCTCGGCGACAGGGTGCTCGGTCTCTGCATTGCCGAACTGCTGTTCCGCACCTTTGGCACGGCGGGGGAAGGCGAACTCTCGGTTCGCCTCAACCAGCTGGTCAGCGCCGAAACCTGTGCCGCGGTCGCCGACGAACTCAATCTTCATCTCTATATCCGCACCGGCGCCGATGTGAAGAAATTGACCGGCAAGCGGATGATGAACGTGCGCGCTGATGTCGTCGAAAGCCTGATCGCCGCGATCTATCTCGATGGCGGCCTCGAAGTTGCCCGCCGCTTCATCCTGCGCTACTGGCAGGGCAGGGCGGTCAGGGCCGATGGCGCTAAGCGCGACGCCAAAACCGAGCTGCAGGAATGGTCGCACGCGAAATTCGGAGTCACGCCCAACTACCGGGTTGATGAACGCAGCGGACCGGATCATGATCCGCGTTTCAAGGTGACGGTGGAAGTTGCTGGCATAAAGCCGGAAACCGGCGTAGAGCGATCGAAGCGTGCCGCGGAACAGGTTGCGGCGACGAAGATGCTTGAGCGCGAAGGCATTTGGCAGCAATCGCCTGCCGGAAACTGACGGGACAATGACACAAGAAGAAGATATCGCGGCCGAAGCTGCCGCAGAACCCAATGGTCCGACACATTCGGGCTTCGTCGCGCTGATCGGGCCGACCAATGCTGGCAAGTCGACGCTGGTGAACCGCCTCGTCGGCGCCAAGGTCTCGATCGTCAGCCATAAGGTGCAGACGACACGCGCCATCGTCCGCGGCATCGCCATCCACGACAACGCCCAGATCGTCTTCATGGATACGCCCGGTATCTTCAAGCCGCGCCGCCGGCTCGACCGCGCCATGGTGACCTCGGCCTGGGGCGGGGCGAGGGATGCAGATCTGATCGTGCTCTTGATCGACAGCGAGCGCGGCCTGCGCGGCGATGCCGAAGCCATTCTCGAAGGCCTCAAGGAAGTCCGGCAGCCGAAGATCCTGCTGCTCAATAAGATCGACCGCGTCAACCGCGAGGATCTGCTGGCGCTGGCGGCCGCGGCTAACGAGAAGATCGCCTTCGAGCGCACCTTCATGATCTCAGCCGAAAATGGCTCCGGTTGCGATGACGTTATGGACTATCTGGCGAAAACGCTGCCGGAGGGGCCGTGGTACTATCCGGAAGACCAGATCTCCGATCTGCCGATGCGCCAGCTCGCCGCCGAGATTACCCGCGAGAAGCTGTTTCTGCGCCTGCACCAGGAGCTTCCCTACGCCTCGCACGTTGAAACGGAAAAGTGGGAAGAGCGCAAGGACGGCTCGGTGCGGATCGAGCAGGTGATCTATCTCGAGCGCGACAGCCAGAAGAAGATTGCGCTCGGCAAGGGTGGTGAAACCATCAAGGCGATCTCGACTGCGTCGCGCAAGGAATTGTCGGAGATTCTCGAGCAGCCGGTCCATCTCTTCCTGTTCGTCAAGGTTCGTGAGAATTGGGGCGATGATCCGGAGCGGTTCCGCGAAATGGGTCTCGATTTCCCGAAATAAGCATGGCAAGGATTTCGTCGGTTAGCCGCCAGCCCCTTGTTTCCGCATAAAAAATCCGCTTCGCTGACGGAACAATTCAGTGGCTTGTGCATTCCTTAATGAACGGCGCGCCACGGACGGCGCGCCGATTTTGCGACGGCAAGGGCAAACATGGTGACGTCGAGACCGATCCACTCTTTCAAGACCCCTTGCCAGCAATGTCCTTTGCGGCCCCTGCCGCATTTCAGGGAATTCAGCCGTGACGAGCTGGAATTCGTCTCGCATTTCAAGAGGGGCGAGCTTGCCGTCGATGCCGGCTCCACCATCCTCGTCGAGGGCGCTCATAGCGCTCATCTCTTCACGGTGCTTTCCGGCTGGGGCTTTCGCTACAAGATGCTGGAGGATGGGCGCCGCCAGATCCTGAATTATATCATGCCGGGCGACCTGATCGGCCTGCAGGGAACCATTGCCGGCGAGATGCAGCATTCCGTCGAAGCGCTTTCGCCGGTCTCTCTGTGCGTCTTCGAGCGCGACAGGCTGATGACGCTCTATAACAAACATCCCTCACTCGCCTTCGACATCACCTGGATCGCCGCGCGCGAGGAGCGCATTCTGGATGAACACCTGCTCTCCATCGGCCGCCGCACGGCACTGGAAAGAGCAGCCTACCTGATCGCTTTCCTGTTTGAGCGTGGCCGGAAGCTAAATCTCTTCAATGGCCGCAAATTCATTCCCATCACCCAGCAGCACATTGCCGATACACTCGGCCTTTCCATCGTCCACACCAACAAGACCTTGAAAAAGCTTGGTGAACGCGGGTTGATCCGCTGGCAGGAGCGCGGCTGTGAAGTGCTGAACGGCGAGGAATTGATGGCTATTTCCGGCTGGGAAGGGCTCGGAGAGAGCAAGCGCCCATTCATCTAGCCAAGGGCCTTATGTCTTTTTTAAATGCGCATTAGCTTTTGGGAAAATAAGGTCGGCCGTCATCTTTCCTCGATTTGATTCTAATCGGCCGGGCAAAATGGTTTATTCAGAAATGGTGGCGGAATTCACCGATGGCGTGCCATGCGGGGCACCGGAGGGCAATGATGTTGGCGAAACGGCCAGGGCGCTGCTGCAGGCGCCCGATGGGGTGCATGGAATCATGAGCGCAATCCGTGTTCTGGTTCTTGAAGACAGTCTGATCATTGCGATGGAGGCGGAGGATATGCTGCGCCTGGCCGGCGTCGAGAATATCGATATCGTCGGCAGTGTGGAGCAGGCGAGGGCTGTCATCGCCGCGGAGACATATGATTTCGCCCTTCTCGACGTCAATCTCGGCGAAGGCATGAGTTTCGGATTTGCCCGTCATCTTCTCGATCTCGACATTCCCTTCGGTTTCGTCAGCGGCTATTCCGATACCGGCGATTTCCCGCCCGATCTGCAGCACATTCCGCTTCTGGTGAAGCCTTTCGACGAAACGGCGATGCGTGAATTCCTGCTGAGGCTTTTCCCGGCTGTCGTCTGACGCGGTCCATGACAGCAGCCAGGCCTTTCCGATTTTCGGGGTTATGCGCTAGGATGGATTCGTCAGCCGTAAGGACTTTCTTTCGATGCAGTGGCAGGACCATGCGATCATCCTGGGCGTCAAGCGCCATGGCGAGACGAGTGTCATCGCCGAGGTGATGACGCGTGATCGCGGCCGCCATCTCGGCTTGGTGCGCTCCGGCCGTTCGCGCGCCATGCAGCCGGTGCTGCAGGCCGGCAATGCCGTGGAGGTCATCTGGCGCGCCAGGCTGGACGAACATCTCGGCGAATTCCGCGTCGAGCCGGTGACGCTGCGCGCCGCCCGCCTGATGGAAACGGCCACCGCCGTCTACGGCGTCCAGGCGATGGGCGCGCTGCTGCGGCTGCTGCCGGAGCGTGACCCGCATCCGCACCTCTTCGATGCGCTGGAGGTCATCCTCGATCACCTGCACAACCCGGCCGATGCCGGCGAACTCTTTGTGCGTTTCGAGCTTGCGGTGTTGAATGATCTCGGCTTCGGCCTCGATCTGGCCGAATGCGCCGCGACCGGCGCCCGGTCCGATCTCGTCTATGTCTCGCCGAAATCCGGCCGCGCCGTCAGCCGCAGCGCCGGTGCCCCCTGGGCGGATAAGATGCTGCTGCTGCCACCGTTTCTCGGTGCCGAAGGCAACCAAGCGGCCGACTTCGATAGTCTCGCGGCGGCATTCCGTCTGACGGGTTTTTTTCTGCATCGTCACGTCTATGAACCGCGCGGCATCGAAGCCGCGGCAGCCCGCGACGGCTTCGTTCAGGCGGCGCTCAAGGCGCTCAATCCAGCCTTGCGGACACTTTCGGGTCCGAATGGTATTTCCGCCTGAACTCCGGTTTTTTACCAGTGCAAAACATCCTCCGGATTTGGCGGTTTACCCGCATGAGAGCCCCTCCTATGTCTTGTGGGACTGCCAGCCAAGGAGGATCTCATGCTGACCAAGACCGCAACCCCGACAACGATCACGCTCTGGAACGGCCGCGAAATTCCGCGTCTCGGTATGGGATGCTGGGCGATCGGCGGTCCCTTCTTTGCCGGTGACACGCCGCTCGGCTGGGGCGAAGTCGACGACGATGAATCCGTCGAGGCGATCGGCCGCGCCATCGAACTCGGCATCCGCTTCTTCGATACGGCCTCCAATTATGGGGCCGGCCATTCTGAGGAGGTGCTCGGCCGGGCGATCGGCAATCGTGACGACATTCTCATCGCTACCAAATTCGGCTTTGCCACCGACCCGGACACCAAGCAGGCAACCGGTGCCTTCGCCGATGAGGCCTTCATCCGCCGTTCGGTCGAGACCTCGCTGCGTCGTCTCAAGCGCGACCGCCTCGATCTCCTGCAGTTCCACATCAATGATTTTCCGTTGGAACAGTCGGATGCCGTATTCGATACGCTGGAAGCGCTGCGCGCCGAAGGCAAGATCGATGCGTTCGGCTGGAGCACCGATTTTCCGGATCGTGCCGCCCGTCATGCCGGCCGCACGGGCTATGTCTCCGTTCAGCATACGATGAACGTCTTCGAGCCGGTGCCGGAAATGATTGCGGTGATCGAAGGGCAGGGGCTGATCTCCATCAATCGCGGCCCACTGGCCATGGGGCTCTTGACCGGCAAGTTCACCGCCGACAAAGCGGTGGGCGCCAAGGATGTCCGCGGTGCGGCCCTCGACTGGATGGTTTATTTCAAGGACGGGCGCATGGCGCCGGAATTCGCCGCAAGGCTCGACGCCGTCCGCGATCTCCTGACCTCGGGTGGCCGCACGCTGACGCAAGGGGCGCTTGCATGGCTCTGGGCAAAATCGCCGCGCACGCTGCCCATTCCGGGCTTCCGCACAGTCGCCCAGGTGGAGGAAAATGCCGGCGCGCTGGAAAAGGGACCACTGCCGGCCGATGTCCTGGCGGGGATTGATGCCGCACTGGGGCGCGGGTAGGAGACGGGCGCAACGCTCAACGCCTCCAACATGTCAGTCCGCCCGAACTGCCATCCATTGGATTCGTCAAAGTGGTAAGGTTGCGGCTTGCCTCCCTCTTCTCCCCAGCGGGGAGAAGGTGGCCCGAAGGGTCGGATGAGGGGGCCGCACGGCACACCTTTCATTGCGCTTCGCTCATGCTCAGCACATTCGCGGTTTTGCCGCTCACCCCCTCAACCGCCTGCCGGCACCTTCTCCCCGCTGGGGAGAAGAGACGTGTAGCACACGCCTTGTCACCTCTCCTCATTCAGAGCAAGGCGTGTCTGAGGACGTTGCTCTTTGCTCTTTCATCCTGTCCTCCGATCGGCCCGAGCGTAGGAACGAGGATGTCGCGACGTATTCGGGAGAAAGCGTCGTTCTCTTCCGCAATTCGACCTACCCTCGCGCACGAACCTTCAACGCCCAGCCCTCTGGCCGCTCTTCGACGACGCGGACGGTGTCGCCGATCGTGATCCTGCCGCTGCCGCGCGGGGTGACGTTCCAGCCGAAGAGCGGGCCGGGCACACGTCGGTCGGCCGACATGCGGATGCGGCCCATGGCCGGCATCGGGTTCGGCACCTCACCTGAGCCGGTCAATTGGTCCTGCGTCGTCATGATGCAGCGCGAGCAGGGTTTGACGAGGTCGAAGCGAATGCCTGATATTTCGATCGCCGCCCATCGGTCTTCCGGCCAGGCCTCGTCGATATCGATGACGATGTTTGGCCGGAAGCGTTCCATGCCGACGCTGCCTTCGCCATGAGCGGCGAGATCGGCATTCAGCGCCTTCAGCGAGCCGGTCGTCGTCACCAGGATCTGGTATCCGTCGGTAAAGGTGACCGGTGCGCCTTCGCCGGCCCATTCGGCATTCGCCGTCCGCTGCGCCTGGCCATCGAAGAAGACCAGTTGCACCTCGCGGCCGAGCCATTCGGAAAGCTGCCGGTTGCTCTCGGCATCGGCGACGGCGGCGCTGACGGTCGATTTCCACACGGTCACATCCATGCGGCTGTCACGCCGCGGCGGCGGCACCGATATTTCCTGTTTTCCCTCCATCAGCAGCCGAAAAGCGCCAGGTTCCGGCCGCAACTCGATGCGCGCGAGATCCGGCAATTCGCGCTGGGTGATGAAATGGCCCTTGGGATCGGTGATCATCGCCCGCCGGTCGCCGGGAAGCCCGTAGGCGTCGATCTCGGCCGAAGGCAGTGCAATGCCGCGGGCGCTCTTGAGCGGGTAAATAAAGAGGTCGCTGATCCGCATGCCCGTTCTCCTGGATTTCGTCCCCTGATGCATGTCTCCCGGAAGTGTGCAGCGGTTCCGGGATAACGACATGCATAAAACAAAGAGCTAAAGCGTGTCACGTGAGAGAAATCTAATGCGACGCGCTTTAGATTTCGCCCATGAATTCCGAGAGGAAATCGCGCAGGCTCTTGTCCCGCGCGGCCGCCAGCTTGCGACCGGTCTCGGTCTGGAATCCGTCCGCCAGTTTGAACAGCTTCGTCTGGAAATGGTCAACGGCATAACGCTTGTCATCGAGCGGGCGGTTTGCTGCCGCCGGGTCGAATGGATCATAGAGCCCGGATCCCAGTCGGCCGGCGATATAGAAGCAGCGGGCGGCGCCGACCATGCCGATCGCGTCGAGCCGGTCGGCGTCCTGCAGGATCTTGGCCTCCAGCGTTTGCGGCGCCACCCCGGCCGAGAAACTATGCGCGGTGACGGCATGAGCCACATCTTCGATATCCGCCTCTCTCCAGCCGAGATCTGCCAGGATCGCCGATGCCTTTTCCGCCGCCAGAGCCGATGCTTTTGCTCGTAGGGGCGAATTCTTCTCGACGGCGACGCAGTCGTGCAGCAGCACGGAAGCGGCAAGAACCCGCCCGTCGCCGCCTTCTTCAGCGTGGATGCGCATGGCGTTGCGGAAGACGCGCAGGATATGGGCGAGATCGTGCGAGCCGTCGTCGCCATCGGCCGCGTGTGCGATCAGCGTCGCTGCAAGGGTTTCATGAGGGGAGAAGGCTTCAGCTTCGAACATTGCGTCACCTGTTATGCGGATGCGGGATCTCGGTCAAAACACGCGACAATGAAGGCTCGGGGACCGTGGCCGGTTTTGTAGCGGCTTGCCGTGCGAGTCGCAATTGAGGCCGGTTTCAGCGCCTGGCTTCGGGAAGATGCGTCTCGGCGCCATTCTTCGGCAGGGAGAGAAGACGAGGCACGTCACGCGCGGGTCTCGGCGGACTGATGTGATAACCCTGGATCTCGTCGCATTCCTCGCATTCGAGCAGCGCCAGCTGCGCGGCCGTCTCGACGCCTTCGACCGTGACGCGCATGCCGAGCGCGTCGCCAAGCAGGATGATCGCGTGCATGATCGCATGCGCCTCCTTGTTGTCGACGATGTCGTTGACGAAGGATTTGTCGATCTTGATCTTGTCGAAGGGGAAGCTCGACAGATAGCTCAGCGAGGAATAGCCGGTGCCGAAATCGTCCATCGAGATGCGGATGCCGCGCTCCTTCAGCGCATGCAGGATCGGCAGCACCTCGCTGAGATTTTCCATCAGCACGCTCTCGGTGATTTCGAGCTCAAGCCGCGACGGCGACACCGCGGCGGCGGCAAGAGCCTCGCTGACATCCTTGGTCAGGTCGCTGTTGCTGAATTGGATCGCCGAAACGTTGACGGCGACCTTGATGCCCTCCGGCCATTGCGCCGCATCGCTGCAGGCTCGGCGCAAAACCCAGCGGCCGATATCGACGATGAGGCCGACCTCTTCGGCGAGCGGAATGAAATCCATCGGCGCAACGCGGCCGCGGATCGGGTGGTTCCAGCGGATCAGAGCCTCGAAGCCGCAGATACGGCGCTGCGAAAGGTCATAGAGCGGCTGGTAATGCAGCTCGAATTCTTCTCTCTCAACGGCGGCTTTGAGGTCTGCCTCGAGCGCGTGGCGCAGCTGCATCTGTACTTCCATCTCGCCGGCGAAGAAACGCTCGCGTTTACGCCCGTCCGCCTTGGCATGCGACAGCGCCACGGCGGCATTCTTCAAGAGGATATCGGTCTCCTCGCCATCCCCCGGGGCGACTGCGATCCCCATGGAGACATCGAGTTCCACTCGTTTCTCGCCGTGGGAAAATGGCTCGGAAAGCGCACGGCGGATCTGCTCGGCAAGGGCGGTCACGTTCCACGGCTGCTGCCTGCCTGTCTGCAGGATGGCGAATTCATCCGAGCCGAGGCGCGCCAAGGCGTTTTCCGAACCGGCCGAGGCTCGGATGCGCTCGGCGACCTGCTGCAAGATCGTGTCGCCGACTGACACGCCCATCATGTTGTTGATCGATTTGAACCGGTCGAGATTGAGGTGAACGAGGGCGATCTGCTCGTGCGGCTTGCGCTCGATGAGCATCGCATCGACCTGCTCGCGGAAATGGATGCGGTTCGGAAGGCCGGTCAGCGGGTCATGGTGGGCGAGATAGGTGATGCGCTCGGCCGCCTTTCGATCCTCGGTGATATCGGCATGAATGGCGATGCTGCTGCCGTCGGCAAGGATGGTCACCATGCTCTGGATGATGCGGCCGTCGTCCATCAGCCATTCGCGCCGACGAATACTGCTGCTGTTTGCGGTTGCAGAAGAATGTCGCCCGGCTCGCCGGGCGGCCTTGGCGCCCTCGGCACCGCGCATTTTGTCGACGAGATCGGCGATCGTCGCGCCGGCAGTGACATCGTCCTGCGTCAGGCCGAACAGCTGACGGAAGCGAATGTTGGAAAGCGTCAGCCGCTGGTCTGCGTCGAAGACGCTGAGACCGAGTGGCAGGTTGTTGAAGATGATTTCGAAGAGTCGCTGCTGTCCATCGAATGCCTGACTGAGGGCCGACATATTGCCGCGCAGCGCATGATTTTCCCTCAGCAGCGTTTCCGCGCTTCGCTCGATTTCGTCATAGTCATTTTCATGGACGCGGTAGGTCGCGATCACAAGCTCCATCAGACGATGCGCATCGACCGATCCATCGGCCGTAATGGCCTGGCTGCATTGTTGCCAGAAGAGCGCTTCAGCTTTCATGTGGAGGCGTCTTGCGGTCGGCGGCGACGGCAACGGTCCTCTTTGGTTGATGAACGTACCTCATCGCGTCGGAAAACCTTTCAAAGAATGAACGTGAAATTGATTTTTTATAAGCTGATCGTCTGAGTAGTGTCTTGTTGCGCCCATTTTGGATCGGCGGGATTAATATTCGGTTGCAGTGCAGCAACAGTCTCGCCTCGGTAGAGATTTGTTTTTTATGTGAAAAAACCCTGAAATACCGCGATCTCCTATGGCTGCAAGCAGCCGAAAGCTCCGCCTCCAGGCATTTCGTTAACCATTGTCAATCATCGTTAATGAGAAGTTAACAACTTATTGACGCACTGCGCAAATCAGTTTAACCAGCGAGTCAATCAGTGATTTTCCACATTCGTATTGCGTACAAACACCACCGGCAAAAGGCGGTGAATGGAGGTTTGTATGACCAGCACCACATCCGTTTCCGACACTTCATATGCATATCTGGCGACACTCTCGCGGCTTGATGCCAATGGCGATGGCGTGCTCAGCCGCGGCGAACGTGCCGCCGACGAGAAGCCCGGCATCATCAAGGAACTTCTGGACGAGGATCACACCAGCGAGACGCAGCCGAAATTTTCCGGCAACCTGATTGCGCTGATGATGGACTCGCGTGACAGCGGCATGGCAAGCAGTATCGCCGTCCCTTATCCGTTGCAGCAGACGGCGCCGATATCGGGCGATCAACCGGACGATCTCTATCGCAATACTTACGGCCAGTTCGACTTCGACGCCGTCGCCTGAGCCGCTCCCGAATCGGGTCATCTGCAAGCCAGCCGTTTGGCCGGCTTTTTCCGTTCTGCGCTCCCTGCGCATAGCGCCACTACTAAGCGGTGGCGCGTCCTTCGCGCCTTCTGGGGCGCGCGGCGCTCTAAAATAGGAACACCTTCCGGGTTGATACGTTCAGAAGGACAACCGGACGGAAGGAGATCTCCATGAAAGCCATGTGCACTATCGCCGCCCTGAGCTTGCTTGCCGTTGCATTGCCGGCGGGCGCTCAAGACAAGCAGACGGCGGTCGCCAATTTCGTCGGCAAGGACGGCAAGGAAGACGGCCGCGCGCAACTGACGGCTGCCGCCAGCGGCGGTGTCCTGATCGAGGTCGAGATATCGGGGCTGCCGGCGAACAAATGGGTCGCCTTCCATATTCATGAGACCGGCCGCTGCGACGCCGCGACCCATCACGAGTCGGCCGGCGGTCACTTTAATCCTGAGAAGGCCGAGCACGGCCTCCTTGCCGCCAAGGGTCCGCATGCTGGCGATATGCCCAATCAATATGTCGGACAGGACGGGATGCTCAGGGCGCAGGTCTTCGACAGCATGGTCACACTCGACGGCAAGACCGACGGCATTCGCGGCCGCGCATTGATGGTGCACGCCAATTCGGATGATTATCGCAGCCAGCCCTCGGGGGATGCCGGGGAAAGACTGTCCTGCGGCGTCATTCAATAGTCTGCCGTATGAATTCCTGGATCAATGTCTCACTGCCGCGTCGGCGCCGGCTTTTCAGCCGCCGCCCTGCCGTTGGACGTCTTTGCCGGCGCGGGGTTCGGTGCATCCGGCAACGCGGCCGGGTTGTTCTCGTCGAAGGCGAGTTTTACGCGTTTTGCCATGTCACGGCTGACCCCCCACCAGTCACCGGTCTTTGCCCAGTAGCGCAGCGTCACGAAGGTCGCACCGTCGCCGAGGCTGTCGATGAAGACGCTGGGTTGCGGTGACGTCAGCACCCGGGAATCGGCTTTGGCAAGGCCCATCAAGGTTTCCATCGACTGATCGAGGTCATCCTCCACCTTGATTTTCAGCTCGTTCCGCCGCGTCGCCTCGCGGCTGAAATTGGTAATCGGCGTGTTCCAGAGCGTCGAATTCGGCGCCAACCGGTAGAGCCCGTCGGCGGTCCTCAGTTCGGTCGCAAACAGCCCGATTTCGCGCACCGTGCCGGCCACGCTGCTGGTCTCGATGTATTCCCCGACCCGGAACGGCCTGAGAATCAGCAGCATGATACCAGCGGCGATATTCTGCAGCGTTCCTTGCAGTGCCAGTCCGATCGCCAGCCCGGCTGCGCCGAGGGCCGCGATGATCGAGGCGGTGTGGACGCCGAATTGGCCGAGCACGGTGATGAACACCAGGATGAGCAGCGCGTAACGCAGCACATTGGTGAAGAATCGCGCCAGCGTCTCGTCGATGCCATGCACGCGCGACAGGCCTTCATAAGCCCAGCGGCTGGCAAAACCGGCGAGCGCCCAGCCGAGAACGAGCAAGATCACCGCCCCGAGCACGGAGAAGGAATATTGCACCGCCAGCGCGCTCGCCTGGCTGAGCGCCGTTTGCGTGGCGAGAAGGACGTCGGCTGCCTGTTGTTGCATGATCTGGCCTTGTCGATTGTAAGTCGTCGGGCCTAGATGGGGCGGCTGGCGGCAGCGTCAACCGCAGGCGGCGTCCCGGATGGCAAGCACGAAGGGCGTCTTGCCGTCGGCATCCGCACCGCGTCCGATTGCCCGCACTGCCGCAACCAGCCGGCCGCCGCGGTTAAGCAGGGCGTCGCCGATCTCGATCAGCCGGGCATTCGGCGTCGCGAAAGGCGAGGCCGCCCGCAGCCGGCGGGCAAGCGTTTCCTCGCTCTGATCGGGTGTAAGCGACAGCGCGGCGATCAGGGCTGCGGCGGGCGATCGCGACACACCCATCCAGCAATGGATGAGAAGCGGCGTCTCCTGCCGCCACGATGCGGCAAAGTCGATGATCCCCTGCACATGCGTCTCGTCGGGCGCCACCAGGCCGCCGGTGCCCTTGAAAGTGATGTCGTTCATCGCAAGCGTCAGGTGACGGTCGGCGGCGATCACGCCCGGCCGGTGAAAGGCCTGCTCCTTGGCGATCAGGCTGATCATGTCACGCGCCTTGTGGCGCACCGCCATCTCGGCGATGCGCGACAGCGGCGAGACGACGATGAAGCTCACGACACCATCTCCCGCTCGGCTTCCAGCGCCGCGAAGCGTTCGCAGAACAGCCGCTGCGCTTCGATCGCCGGCAGTGGCTCGATCAGCAGCATCTCCCTGCTGACGCCGCGCGGCTGGCCGAAGAATTTCTGCGCTTCGGCGGGTGTGAAGCCGGCCAGCACCGTCGCCTCGAAATAGGCGGCGATCGTATCGGCCTTCTTGATTCGGTCCTTAAGGTCGCGCGAGGGATGCGGCGGCAGGCCGAAGCGCAGGTGCACGGCGGCCTCCAGCCGCTTTTCCACCGTCTTGTAGCCGCCGCCGACCACCGATTTGAACGGCGAGATCATATCGCCGATCACATATTCGGGCGCGTCATGCAGCAGCGCCATCAGACATTCCTGCGGGGAGGCATCATTGAAGCGGCGGAAAATGTCTTCGACGACCAGACTGTGCTGCGCCACCGAAAAAGCATGATCGCCCGATGTCTGGCCGTTCCAGCGGGCGACACGCGCCAGCCCATGGGCGATGTCGATCAGTTCGACATCGAGCGGCGAGGGGTCCAGCAGGTCGAGCCTGCGCCCGGACAGCATGCGTTGCCAGGCACGCGGAGCTTTCGCAACTGTCACGCGCTGGCCTCGTCGGCACTGGTGGGAAAGGCAAGGCCGGACCATTGCGGCAGGACGAGGGAAACCGGCGTTTCGCCGGCGAGCAGGGGGGTACCTGCCGCCATCGCGGCGCCGGCGCGGTCGATGCGCACGATCGCCAGTCCATGGTCGCCTTCGACCGAACCGAGTGTGCCAACAGGTTTGCCGGCGGCGGTGATC
The DNA here is from genome assembly GCF_000271845.1 of Rhizobium leguminosarum bv. trifolii WSM2297. The sequence goes on from NZ_JH719395.1 coordinate 207,318, forward strand.
TCAGTTCCCGTCGCTGGCAAGGCTGTAGCGGCGGAAACGGTCACAACGCGCCGCCGTGCAGTGCCGCGGTGCTGCATGCGCGAGACGACCTCCTGGCCGACATAGCAACCCTTCCTGAAGGAGAGGCCGTCATTGAAATCCATCAGCACATCATGCGGGAAGGCGTCCTGCAGGGTAAAGTCCGGTCCCGACGTAACGATGCCGTGGCTGATACGCAGCGCATCGTAGAGCGCTTCCTCACCATTGCCGTGTTTGCCGGGCCGACGAAATAACGTGACTCCTGCCTTGGCGAAGCGACTGTCCCGGACGCCCTGGCCGTCCTGAACATGCTCGACACCTTCGCCCCAGGAAACGGTGACACCCTCTTCGGCGCGCGGCGCCAGCGTGACGGCTGCGCGCAGCTTGTACATCGTCAGCCGCTTCAGCAGGCCATCGCGCTGATCGGTGTCCGTTTCGATCGTATAGCCGTCGCCATCCTGCCAGATCATGAAGTCGAACAGGATCTTGCCCTGCGGCGTCAGCAGCGCGCCCGGCCGCGCCTCGGCGGCCTCAAGCGCGATGATATCGGTAGTGATCAGGTTCTGCAGGAAGGATTGGGCTTCCGCGCCGCTGATAGAGATAAGCGAGCGGTCTTTCAGGAATACGGCTGGCATGGCGGAACCTGTCGCGTTGGTCATCGCTCAGAGGTATGTCTTCATGAGATGGATCGCAAGCGCCCCATGCGAAACGCAAAACGCGCAAGCGACGTGGGTCAATCGCCCGCCGTGAAGAATTTCCATTTGCCCTGAGGCGTTATGCCGAGGCGGTAGAAATTATATCCGCCGAATTCCTGCATATCGGAAAGATCGCCGGCAGTGACGATGCGCAGCAGCTCGACGCGCTCCGGCGGCGTCAGCGACTTCAGATCCTTTTCGGCGAAATAGGGCCAGACATACATCTCGTCCGCCGTACCCTGGCCGACATGCACGAAGCCGGTCGAGACGATGTCGAGCATGATGGCGAGGATCTCGTCTCCGTCAGGATCGCCCGAAAGATCCTTCAGCGTGCCGATCGGATCGTCCGTGGGCTCGCCCACAGTCACCTGCGTCTGCTCGGTGCCGGTGCCCATCAGCGGCCGCAGCCGTTCGAGATCGCCGGAGGCGGCCGCCTCGACAATCTGCTCGCGCATCTTGCGAACCGGCTCGGGCACCTTGCTGATGTCGTAGATCACTTCGGCGGGTTTGGAAGCATCCTGGGCGCTCGGCGTCTTGTCGACACCCTGATTGTTCTGGCTGTTGACCAGCGGTTCGGCCATGGGAACGCTTTGAGCGGTTCCGCCCTGCGGCTGGCTCTGTCCCTGAGCGCTTCCCGGCGCGGCGGGCGCGTCGTTGGCCGCCTGGCCGGGGATCTTGTGCAGTTCGGAAAGCGCGTAGGCTGCCGGCGCGAGGAAAATATTGCCGGCGGCAAGGCTGAACGCAAGCAGCACCGGCGCGAGCGGAATTCGCGAAATTTTCTCTTTACCGGTATGCATCAAACTCTCTGATAACAATTATTGCAGGGTGCGGTTTGCGGAGAATTCGCCGGCAAGCATGCGTTCACGCAGCGAATCCAGCAAGGCTTCGGCGCTGCTTTCCCCGTGCAATCTGATCGTCTCGCGCAGTGCATGCGCTATCGCGGCATCAGCGATGATCTCAGGCTCGATTCCGTCGGCCATGCCGTCGGCCCAAGCCTCGTTCTGGTACTCCAGAGCCGCCTGCATCTTTTCGTGGACGATCATGTCGTCGATCTCGTTGAGGCTTGCTTCCATTGTCTTTTCCTCAGAACTTCTCATGTCTTACTGCACCGTTAACAACACTAACAGCCTTTTCCCAAAACGACACGTCCACATGCGAAAACAGGTTAATTAAACGTCAATTTCCAAAACGCGAGGTAATTTCTGTGGCAAGTGTTGCACCTTCGTTACGGTAGCGCTCTTCTGCCACGATGGCCGCTGGGGTGCAATCCGTATAGACGGAGGCGAAGGCGCGGTAGCCGCGATTGAAGGCTGCGGTCAGCCTTTCCTTGCGCTGCGGCTCGCCTCCGGTCTCCGAATCAAGCAACTGCTGCATGCCATTCCGCCACTCGTCGCCGCCTGCCGCCTTGCAGAGCGTTCTCAAATAATGCACCGAACCCAACACCTCGGCGAGCCGCGCCAGCTTGTCGTCGTAGGGCACGGTCGCCGGGGGCGGCGGCGCAATCTCTTCCACCTGTGGAGGCGGCGTGTTCTTGCCCTGCGCCAGGGTGGGGCCGGCGAGCACGATCAGGGACAGGAAAACGCGTCGAACGGGAATCATGTTCATGAGTTGATACGTTGAGCATGACGGCAACAAGGCGCGCCTGAGAGTTTCCACTCCTATTCGCCGCCTGAAAGCCGCTCCGCACATTCGAGCACACTCTGCGGCACCGGCAGCCGCCGGATCTCTTCCACCGTGTACCACCCAAGCGCCGCCGCGTCGTCGGCGGCTTCCGCCACCACCTCACGGTCGGCATCGACGCGAAAGACCGACAGGAAGAAATGGCTGCTGAGGCCGCCGTCGGCCGCATGCGTTTTCAGGTCATACGTCGAAAACAGCCGGGGATTGCGGACCGAAATGCCGGTTTCCTCGCGGAATTCCCGCAGCGCGGTTTGCTCCGGCGTCTCGCCCGGTTCGGCACGGCCGCCCGGAAAGGCATACATGTCCGCGGAAGGCGGATTGCGCCGCAACACTAGAAGGAATCGTCCGTCGCGTTCCAGAATGGCGGAGGAGGCGGCTTTGGCGGTTGGGGTCATGGGCTGCTCCTGGCTCGGATCGCCATCCTACCCGATCAACCGACATTTGCATGCGGCCACTGCTTGGCTTCCCCAATTTTCGTATGGTGGCGCCGAGCGAGGCCGCCTGCCAAACCTTCGCCGAGGCGCCTTGACCGGACTCAAGCCGGGTGCAAAGACAAGCCGATGTGTGGACGTTTCGCCCTGACTATCTCCAGCGCCGACCTGCGCGACTTCCTCTCCGGTGTCGATCTCGACGATTTTCCGGCGCGCTACAATATCGCCCCGACGCAGCCGATCCTCGTCGTCATAGCGGGCGAGGGCAGAGAGCAGGGCAGCAATTTGGCCGACCGGCGCGCCGTGCTCGTGCGCTGGGGCCTCACGCCGGGCTGGGTCAAGGATCCCAGGGACTTCCCGCTGCTGATCAATGCGCGCTCCGAAACCGCGATCGGCAAGGCCTCCTTCCGTGCGGCGATGCGCCACCGCCGCGTGCTCATTCCAGCCTCCGGTTTCTACGAATGGCATCGCCCGTCCAAGGACAGCGGCGAGAAATCGCAAGCCTATTGGATCAGGCCGCGCCAAGGCGGGGTTGTCGCCTTTGCCGGGTTGATGGAGACATGGTCCTCGGCTGATGGTTCCGAAGTCGATACCGGTGCGATCCTGACGACTTCGGCCAATGCCGGCATATCGGCAATCCATGATCGCATGCCTGTCGTCATCAAGCCCGAGGATTTCTCGCGCTGGCTCGATTGCAAGACGCAGGAGCCGCGCGAGGTGGCCGACCTGATGCAGCCCGTTCAGGAGGATTTCTTCGAGGTCGTCCCGGTGTCAGACAAGGTCAACAAGGTTGCCAACATGGGGCCTGACCTGCATGAACCGGCGGTGATCGAAAAGCCGCTAAAGGCTCCCGAAAAGCAAAGGCCGGATGGCGGCCAGCTCAGTTTCTTCTGAACGGCATGCGCCGTTTCTCCGATGGCGCGTATCCACTTCTTCAGCCGTGCGTGACGCTTGTCCAAGCACGGCGAGGTTTCGGCGTGGCCGCAGTCGTCAAGCGAGGAGTTTCGCAGCGGATCGTTGTTTGAACCGGCGCTTCACGCGGATTTTTTGACGCTGCCCGGCTTGTGTTTCGCCATCAGCGACGCTGCGGCAACGGCCTTCAGGCCGACGGGGCGGTAGTTGGCAGCGAGGTCAGGCTTGGCCGCCTGCTGTTCGCTGGTACTGCTCTTCTTCGAAGTCACGGATACTCTCCTTACGTGGTTCTTCCCTGGGTATTTTCTATTTTGAAGTTTCATCACGAATAGCGACAAAATGGGGACGCAGCTTATCAGGATTTGTAAACGCGCACCATAATTCGCGAGGCTTAACTGAAGCCTACGTTGGTTAATACTTACTGAAGGGAGGGGTTCCAATAAAACTCAGAAAGCAGTTTTTTTGGGGAAAGGCACGCAACGGTTTTCCCTGATGCAATCGCCGGGAAGTGTGCAGTGGTTCCGGGATGACGATAAGGCGCTAAAGCGCCTCGCATGAAACACGTTTCATGCGAGTTGCTTTAGAAAGCCCATGGGCTTTTCCGGGCGCGGTGAGAACGCAGCGAGAGACGCATTCCCGTGACTCCGAGAAATCAGAAAATGCGCAAAGATCAAATGTGACGGCCGATATCGTCGTCGCCGACACCGGGTTCCTGGATCGTCAGCGTCCCGTATTTCCGCCGCCATTTCCGCGCGCCGAAGGGAAGCGATACGAGGTAGGCGGCAACGGTGAGGACCATCACTTCCCAGGTGTAGCTCATCAGCAGAGCCACATAGAGCACGACGCCGAGCATCATCGGCAGCACGAGGTCACGCCGCAGCCGGTTGCCTTCCGATTTGCCCGACCAGACCGGCAGCCGGCTGATCAGCAGGAAGGCGATGAGTACGGTATAGATCGACGAGACATAGGCGAAGGTGCGGTCCGTCGCCAGGCCGAGGAAGCCGAGATAGACCGGCAGCAGCACCAGCATGGCGCCGGCCGGCGCCGGCACGCCGACGAAATATTCCGATTGCCAGCTTGCCTTGTTCTCGCGTTCGGCCATGACGTTGAAGCGGGCAAGCCGAAGCCCGGCGGCGATCGCATAGATCAGCGCGGCGATCCAGCCGAGCGAGCGCGCCTGGTCGAGCGCGAAGACATAGACGACGAGGGCGGGGGCGACGCCGAAATTGACGATATCGGCAAGCGAATCCATCTGTGCGCCGAACTTCGAGGTCGCCTTCATCAGCCGCGCCACGCGCCCGTCGATGCCGTCGAGGAAGGCGGCGAGCAGCACCATGGCGACGGCGAGCTCGTAACGGTTTTCGAAAGCCAGCCGGATGCCGGTCAGCCCGGCGCAGATCGCCAGAATGGTGATGAGGTTCGGAAAGACGAGGCGGAGCGGGATTTCGCGCAGACGCGGGCCGCGGGCGGAATCATCGGGACCATTGGGCTCGAAAGGCGGAAAGGGCGTTTCCATATCGCGTTCCAATCTGAACCTGGAGTTTAGCTGCGGCGGCTGATGATGGGACCCTTGGTGGAGGCGAATTCGGCGATCACAGTTTCCCCGGCAATCGCCACCTGGCCAAGCGAGACGCGTGGTGCGGCACCGGCGGGCAGGAACACGTCGAGCCGGGAGCCGAACCGGATCAGCCCGAAGCGCTCGCCGGCATCCACCGGCTCGTTGGGGTTTGCCCAGCAGAGGATGCGCCGCGCCACCAAGCCGGCGATCTGCACGACGCCGATCTGGCCGTGCCCGGTTTCGATCACCAAGCCGTTGCGTTCATTGTCTTCGCTCGCCTTGTCGAGCTCGGCATTGACGAAGCTGCCGGAGCGGTAATTGATGCTGACGATGCGCCCGCGCATCGGCGCCCGGTTCACATGGCAGTTGAAGACGTTCATGAACACCGAGATGCGCAGCATCGGCTCGGAGCCGAGATTGAGCTCGGCCGGCGGGGTGACCATCTGGATCGCCGAGACCTTGCCGTCTGCTGGAGAGATCACCAGATCGTCGTCCTGCGGGGTCACGCGCTCGGGATCGCGGAAGAAATAGGCGCACCACAGCGTGAAGATCATGCCGATCCAGAAGAGCGGCTTGAAGATCCAGCCCAGGATCAATGACGCGACGAAGAAGGCGGCAACGAAGGGATAACCCTCCTTATGCACGGGGACGATCGTGTTGCGAACCGTGTTGAACAGGCTCATGCTGCCGGTCTCCTTGCGTTGTCGTTTTTTGCTGGTTAGCGAAAAACCGTCTCCGGGGCAATGCTGTGGCCCCGGCCCTGGTTCCGACGCCGCAGTTCTGAACAACAAAAGCTTGGCCGTGCCCCTCCCGGCTCAGCCTGCCGGAGCAAGCCGCGTGATCACGCCCATGTCGTCGCTTTCGCGCACCTGCTTCAGATGCTCCTCCGCCTGTGTCGCCTCGCGCTGGCGGTTCCACATCGAGGCGTAGAGACCGTTCCGCTCGAGCAGGGCGGCATGCGTCCCGCGCTCGGCGATCTCCCCGCTTTTCAGGACGATGATCTCGTCGGCGCCGATCACCGTCGACAACCGGTGGGCGATCACCAGCGTCGTCCGGTTTTTCGAAACCACGTCGAGCGCCGTCTGGATTTCCCGTTCCGTCGTCGTGTCGAGCGCCGATGTCGCCTCGTCGAGGATCAGGATCGGCGGTGCCTTGAGAATGGTGCGGGCAATCGCCACGCGCTGCTTCTCGCCGCCCGAAAGCTTGAGCCCGCGCTCACCGACCTTGGTTTCGAAACCCTCGGGCAAAGTTTCGATGAAATGGGCAATCTGCGCCACCTCGGCCGCTGCAAAGACCTCGCCGTCGCCGGCCGATGTGCGGCCGTAGCGGATGTTGTAGGCGACAGTATCGTTGAAGAGCACCGTATCTTGCGGCACCATGCCGATCACCGAGCGCAGGCTCTTCTGCGTCACCGTCCGGATATCCTGGCCGTCGACGGTGATCGCGCCGCCCTGGATGTCGTAGAAACGATAGAGCAGCCGCGACAGCGTCGATTTGCCGGCCCCCGAAGGACCGACGACGGCAACCGTCTTGCCGGCCGGCACCTCGAAGGAAATGCCCTTCAGGATCGGACGGGCCGGGTCGTAGGCAAACTGCACGTCCTTGAAGGCGATAGCCCCCTGGCCGATGCGAAGCTCGGTCGCATCGGGCGCGTCCCTGACCTCGGCCTTGACCTCCAGGAGATCGAACATCTGCTCGATGTCGGTCAAGCCTTGACGGATTTCGCGGTAGACGAAGCCGATGAAATTGAGCGGCGCTGAAAGCTGCAGCAGCATCGAATTGACGAAGACGAAATCGCCGACCGTCTGTTCGCCTCGCTGCACGGCCAGCGCCGACAGCACCAGCATGATCGTCGTGCCGATACCGAAGATGACGCCTTGGCCGAAGTTCAGCCAGCCGAGCGAGGTCCAGACATCGGTCGCCGCCTTCTCGTAGCGTTCCATCGATTTGTCGAAGCGTTTTGCCTCCATCTCTTCGTTGCCGAAATATTTGACGGTCTCGAAATTGAGGAGGGAGTCGATCGCCTTGGTGTTGGCGTCGGTATCGCTGTCGTTCATCGACCGGCGGATGGCGATGCGCCAGTCGGATGCGCGGATCGTGAACCAGATATAGGCCCAGACGGTAAAGGCGGTGACGGCGAGGTAGGAAAAGCCGTAGCCCCACCAGAAGATCGCCGCCGTCAGCAGGAATTCGATGACGGTCGGGACCGAATTGAGGATCGTGAAGCGCACGATGGTCTCGATGCCCTTGGTGCCGCGCTCGATGATGCGCGAGAGGCCGCCGGTCTTGCGCTCGAGATGGAAGCGCAGCGACAGCTCGTGCATATGCACGAAGGTCCTGTAGGCGAGCTGGCGCACCGCATGCTGCCCGACGCTGGCAAACAGCGCGTCGCGCAGCTGGTTGAGGCCGAGCTGGATCAGCCGGGTGATGTTGTAGGCGATCACCAGGGCGATGGCGCCGGCCAAGAGCGGCGGCACCGAGCCGGCCAGATCCATCCTGCCGTTCAGCGCATCGGTCGACCACTTGAAGAAATAGGGAACGAGCAGCAGCACGAATTTGGAAATCAGCAGGAAGACCGAAGCCCAAACGACACGCATCTTGAGGTCGGGCCGTCCGGCCGGCCACATATAGGGCCAGAGGTTGAGAAGCGTCTGCAGCAGGTTGGATTCCGAGACTGTCTTGCTGTTTGCCATGCGTGTCTCCAGCCCGGTTGGGCTTGCCGCGGTCGCGCGCTTCGATGCCGGCAAGAGCGCGAAACCGGGATATGCCCGAAGCGCTTTCCCCGCCACCGCCAAATAGGACGCCGGACGGATGAATACAACAAGTGCGGGGTCCAGGAAAAGAGAGGCCGGGCGGTTATCCCGCCCGGCCTCGTCATGTTGTTTTGGCGCTTAGAGATGCCGGTTGGACATGCGTTTGCGGTGCAGCTCTTCGGCGTTCGGCAACGCATCCTTCGGCAGGCCGAAGATCTGGCCGGGGCGGATGCGATCCGGATCGATGATCTTGTCCTCGTTGGCGATGTAGATCGTCGTGTAACGAACGCCGAGGCCATAGGTGCGGCGCGAAATCTGCCACAGCGTGTCGCCGCGGCGAATGATCACCGCCGCGTTATTTGCCGTCAGCGGCGCCTGTTCGATCGTCTTCGGCTGGTTGTCTGCCGCGTCGTTTGCGGCCGGTGCGGTGGCCGCGGGCGCGGGCGCAGCCGGGGATGCCGAGAGTTCGGCGATGATCGCCCCCAGTCCGTCGAGGCCTGCGCCGACGGATTTTGCATCCTTCGGCAGGCCCTGCAGCACCTTCAATGCGCTGGTCGCGGTCTGTGAGGCTGCACCCGACGCTTGCTTGAAGGTATCGGGCGCATCGGCGCCCGGACGGAAATCGGCGAGCGAGCGCAAGGCGAATTCGGTTGCCGAGCGCGCCGCCGCAAGCTGTTCGACGCCGGGCAGCTTGCCATCGGCAAACAGCCCCTTCAGCAGGCCGAAGGCCTTGCCGGCTTCAGCCTTGCGCTTGCCGAGTTCGCCTTCGTCGAGCGGCACCATCGAGGAGGCACCGTTCGCGTCAGCGGGAACGGATTGCGCGGCGACCCTGACCTGGTCGCCGGCCGGGCGATTGAAATTCACCGCTGCCCGCACGATCACCTTGCCGGCGGGATCGACGACATCGACGCGGATCTTGTGGTCGCCGACCGAGAGCGCCACCACGCCGTCGATGACGAAATGGCCATCAGAGCCCGCCGTGTCCTGGCCGACGAGGCTGTCGTCGGCATAACCGAGGACCTTGGCGTGGGCGCGCGCCGTGCCGGCGATGAAGATCTTGTTGCCTTCGATCTCCACGGCATTGACCATCACATCGGGCGCGTTGGACTTGTCGGGTTCGGCCACGCCGGCGGCGGTGTCGGTGAGATTAGGCGTCTGCAACGCCAGCTCGCCGGTTGGCGCATCGGTAGCGGCGGGCGCAGTGGAAGTTTCGCCCGTTGCCGGCTTGTCCGCAGCCGGCGCCATCGGGTTGGAGGCATCGGCGACTTCGGTGCCGGCCTTGGGCGCGGTGATGATGCGGCTTGCTGCACCAGGTTTGGAGACCATGGCGAGCAGATTGGCGCCGTTGCCGTCCTTCGGCACGGAGATGGTCGCAACCTCTTCGGAAAGCGTGCTCTTGCCGTCCTTGCCGGTAAACTTGAGCACAAGCTGATGGTCGCCCGCCGCAAGCGGATCGTCGAGCACGGCGGCAAAATCGCCGCTGGCATCGACATCGGCTGTGGTCACCACCTTTTCGCCGTCAAGCACTTCGAGCTTGCCGTTCGGTTCGGCGGAGCCGGCAATCACCGTCGAGCCGTCGGGCTCGACGCGCAACACGTCGAAAGCCGGAAGCTTCGGCCCGCTGTTCTCCGCTGCCGTATTGGCGGCGGCAGATTCGGGCGCGCCGGTCAGCGCAGCTTCGGCCTTGGCGATCGCGGCCAGCGCATCGGCGACATTTTCAGGCAGCGATTGCACGAGCGCGAGCGCCTTTGCGGCGCCATCCTTGGCCTTCACGGTGAGAGCCTGGGTCGCGGGATCGAGGCCATCGGGGATGGCGAAATCGGCAAGCGTCTTCAGCGCACCGACCGCTTTGGTTTTGGAGGCGGTGAGCACATCTGCGGCCGGCCCCTTGCCGTCGGCAAACAGTGTCCTAAGTTCGCTAAGCGAAGTGCCGGCGTCGGCAGACAGGCGGCCCACCTTTTCGGCGACCGCAGCCGAGTCGGCCACGGCGGAGCGTGATGTCTTTGCCGACTCGTTAACCGTGTTCTTGAGGTCCGTGCTCGCCTGGTTTATGGCATCGCCAACTTTGTTTGCATCACCGCCGATACGCGGCATGACGAAAAACACCATCAGTAGGATTGCGATTACGAGCACTGCAAGGGCCAGCAAGCCGGCACGGTTCTTCATCATTATGTCTCCCAAGGCGGCAAATTGCCGTAGTACCCAAAATTGCTAGCGATTCCCGTTGCTTTTCACAAGCATTCAAAGCAATTAGGGCAAGCTAGGCACGCTGCTTTTCAGTCAATTTTCTTGACTGCATTGAAATGGAATAGTTGTTTCGCCTCCATGACCGAACAATCTGTATCGATTCGATCCATCTGCGTTTACTGCGGCTCAAGGCCGGGACGCGATCCCTCTCACATGGCGGCCGGGCGTGCTCTCGGACAAGAGATCGCCGAATACGGCCTGCGCCTCGTCTATGGCGGGGGCACCAGAGGCATTATGGGCGCGGTTGCAAGCGGTGCGCTTTCAGGCGGCGGTCAGGTCACCGGCATCATCCCGGAATTCCTGATTGATATGGAAGCGACTCGCCACTCGCTCGGTCAGCTCAACGAACTTATTGTAACCCCTGACATGCACGCGCGCAAACACACGATGTTCGAGCGCTCCGACGCTTTCGTCGCGCTGCCCGGCGGCATCGGTACGCTGGAAGAGATCGTCGAGATCATGACCTGGGCGCAGCTCGGCCGCCACGAAAAGCCGATGGTCTTTGCCAACATCAACGGTTTCTGGGATCCGATGATGGAACTGATGCGTCATATGACCGAAGAAGGCTTCCTCCACACCGCCCACCGGGTGCAGCCGCTCCTCGTCGACGAGATCTCCGGCATCATCCCGGCGATCATGGCCCAGGCAGCCCAGCTCGCCGCCGACCGCGACGGCGAGGATGAGGTGATCTCGAAGATGTAGGCGGCGTAGCAGCCCCTGGAGCAACCCCGCCGTTTCGCCGGCAATTTCAGCTATAGGCCGAAACAAGCTCAGTCACCTGAGATCGCATCCATCGATTGGCGGGATCATTGTCGCTTGCCGCCGACCAGACCATCGATATCGGGCTCACCGTCAAATCGAGGGGAACCTCGGCGGTCGCCAAGCCGAACAGGCCGGCATAGCGCTTGACGATTCTGGTCGGCAGGGTGGCGATCAGGGGCGCTTCGAGGACGGTGGTCAGCACTGTGAGGAATTCCGGCGCTGCCACAGACACGTCGAGCCGCACGTTGATCCGCTTCAACGCATCATCAATGCAGCCTTCGATGGCGTCCTTCTGGGAAACCAGGGCATGCTTGAGGCCGACATAGCTGTCGCGGTCCAAAGTTTCGGGAAGATCAAGAAGCTTCGGATTGTAGCAACACATCAGCGATTGCTCGAACAGCAGGCTCCGCCGGTGTCTGTTGTTGCCGTCATCGTAGCAGCCGACGCCAAGGTCGATGACATTGTCGTCCAGGAGCTTATGGACCAGCTCGGGATTGACCGCTCGCGCAAGCACTTTGATACCGGGGGCCGTCTCGCTCAACATAGCGGCGAGACGCGGCACGAGCAGCACCTCAAGCTCGCTGGAAAAGCCGATGCGGAATATCTGCTCAGCCCGGCCCGGCTCGAAAGTCGCCGGCGTTACGATCGCCTGCTGCGTGCGGGTGAGTATCTGCTCCACGGCTTCGGCGAAACGCAGCGCCCGATGGGTCGGCTGCATGACCTGGCCGACACGCACGAACAGCTCGTCCTCAAGCAACGTCCGGAGAGTCCCGAGATTATGGCTCATGGCGGGCTGCTGGATTTTCAGCCGGACAGCCGCCTTCGTCACGCTCCGCTCCTTCATGAGGGCATCGAAGGCGACGAGCAGGTTAAGGTCGAAAGACCACAAATTGAAATGATCGATGGAGACAATTTCATTCATCGATTTGATCGTTGCACGAATTCTCCCTACTGTCCATAGCCATCAGACAGCGCTGTCCCGGTCCAGTTCAACTCGAAAGGAAATTCCATGAGCGATCTTGGAAAGGAATATCGTATTGCCGGCGTGACGGTCAGAAAGGTGCAGGAGCAGTATCTGCACAACGTTCCGGCCTCATTTCTCTACCCGACTGCCGGATCCGAGGAGATCAAGGCGGTCGAGCCACGTCTTTCCGCCGTCGATATGGAAGAGGGCCGCGATGCCCTTGTGGTGAGCATCCATAGCTGGCTCGTCAGGACGCCCGACCACGTCATCCTCATCGACACGGGTTCGGGTAACGATAAGGAAAGACCGCGCAATCTCGCCTTCCATCAGCAGACGATCCCGTTCCTCCAGAGGTTGCGCCAGGCAGGTGTCGAGCCCGAAGACGTCGACTTCGTCATAAATACCCATCTCCACGTCGATCATTCCGGCTGGAATACCGTGCTCGAGGACGGAAGATGGATCCCCACTTTCAAAAACGCACGCTACGTTTTCCCGCGCGCCGAGCAGGAATATTATGCGTCGACGGCAAGCCACAACGACGTCAACATTCCCAGCGCCGGCGTCTATGAAGACAGCGTGCGGCCGGTGATCGAGGCGGGGCTTGCCGATTTCATCGACGGTGCAGGCGGTCCTTTCCTGGATCACTTTACCTTCTTGCCGACGCCTGGGCACAGCATCGGCCATATGTCCGTTCTGCTGAAGGCGGACAATCAAGCGGCAATCTTCGCCGGCGATGTCATGCACCATCCGATCCAGGTGGAACGGCCCGACCTCAACACGGTCTTCTGCGAATTCCTGGATCAGGCTGCCCAGTCCAGACGGCGCGTGCTCGAACTCGCTGCCGATAATCACGCCATGTACTTCTCCACGCACTTTCCCGGTTCGTCTGCTGGATATGTAACCCGCGACGGCGAAAAATTCAGGTGGTCCTATGTCTGATAACAAGCTCGCATCTTCAGCTTTTGACGCCGGCGAGATCGTATTCGACGAGCATTACGTTGATAGCGGAACCGACGGCATCAAGCTTTATCTCCGCAATAAGCGAAGGAAGGACCACAAGGTCTTTCTCGCGGGGAAAACGATCGTGATGGTGCATGGGGCGACCTTCTCGTCCGGAAGTCTTTACGACGTTCCCTTCAACGGGATGTCCTTCATCGACTTCCTCGCTCATCGAGGCTTCGATGTCTTTGCGGTTGATGTCCGGGGCTATGGAAAATCGACCCGCCCGCCGGAGATGCAGGCGGCGCCCGATCTCAACCCCCCGCTTGTCGCCACAGACACCGGCGTAGCCGACTTCGCAACGGCCATCGATTTCGTCCTTGGACTTCGCGGCCTGAAGGCTGTTAACGTCTTTGCAATGTCGTGGGGCGGTACCGTCGCCGGTGCATATGCTGCGCGCAACCCCGACAAGGTCGTCAAGCTCGCCTTGCTCGCGCCGCAATGGCTCAGTGACGTTGCCATCCCCATCGATCAGGGCGGCGCGCTCGGCTCCTACAGGCTTGTTCCCGTCCATGCGGCCCTGGCGCGTTGGCTGGGCACCGCACCCGAATACGCGCGTGAACGTCTTGTGCCTGAGGGCTGGTTCGACCTCTGGACCGCACTGACCCTCTCGGAGGAGCCGTCGCAGGTCGACAGAGAGCAAGGCAAACTCCGGGCCACCAACGGGCCGATCCAGGACATCCGCACCTACTGGAGAGCTGGAGCCCCTTATTATCGGCCAAGCGAGATTCGCGCGCCGGTGCTGCTGTTGCACGGCGAATGGGACATCGACGTCCCGCTCGATCTGGCACGGGCCTATTTCGAGCAACTGACCGGTGCCTCTTACAGGCGATGGGTGGAAATCGGGGAGGCGACGCATCTCGCCCTCATGGAGAGCCAGCGCATGCAGGTCTATTCCGAGGTTGCCCGCTTCTTCGAGGAAGATTTCAAACCGGAATAGCGTCTGAACGACGTGGCTCCGGGATCGAACCCGGAGCCCACTTTCTCCATCAAGCCGGCCGCGCGTTCACCGTCCATCAAACCAGCCGTTCCCATGACAATTCTGATCACCGCCATCCTGGATGCCGGACGAAGTGCCGTCGACATTGCCATATTCACCTTTCTGCCGCTGATGATCGTGACATTTTCGCTGATGCGCTACCTCGAGGGCATGAGCGCACTGCGATCAATCACCGGCAAGGCCAACCCGCTCTTTAGACTTTTCGGCCTGGACGGTTTTGGGGCCTTGGCGATCATCCAACTCAGCCTCGTAAGTTCGGCTGCCCCGGTTGCTGCCCTGTCGCTGATGGCGCACAAAAGAACATCGGAGAAATTTATGGCCGCCGCCTTTGCGGCGGTGCTTGCGGCTGCGCCGGCAAATGCCAGTTTCCCGCTCGCAACTATCGGTATCGATCCCGGCTTGATCATAATAAACGGCGTTTGCGGAGCGCTCGTTGCGTCCACTCTCGCCTGTTGGATCGTTGGGCGCCGTTCCTTGCCCGGAAAGCCCTGTTCTTGCGACAGGGCGGATAACCACGACGTGGCGAGGCGCGATCTGCTGGCGGCGATAAATCGCGGTGGCGCAGATGCCATCGGCGTCGTTTCTGCGATCCTGCCGGTGCTCGTGATCTCACTGGCTCTGGTAAGGCTTACCGAAAGCACAGGCGCACTTTCCGCCTTCACGTCCGCTGCGCAGCCATTGCTTCAGCTGCTCGGCGCCTCGCAGCAGGATGTCGTCTTCCTGCTCACAAAGTGCCTGGCAGGGTCGAGCGCAGCGGTCACCCTGTTGCTTAACGCCCACAAGGAACTGAGCCTTCCGCCGGAGAAAATCATTCACGGATCCGCATTTCTGCTAAACCCTCTCGATCTTCCCGGCCTTTCCATTCTTGTCGCTTCGGTGCCGGCGCTCCGCTCGGTGGCGGGGGTTGCCGTCTTGAGCGCATTGACCGGAATTCTCGTCCGCGCAGCGCTGCTATCCTGGCTTTGAGCCAACGCTCCGGCTTGCGATTAGAGAGCGGCTACATCCTTCCGCGGCTCCCCTTCAGCATCGACCAGCTATAGAGGAACAGCCCCGCCCAGATCAGCGGGAAGGCGATCATGCGCGCCGTGCCGAGCGGCTCGTGAAAGATAAAGACCGCGATCAGGAAGATCATCGTCGGCGCGATATACTGCATGATGCCGATCGTCGACAGCTTCAGGAGCTTGGCGCCGTTGGCATAGATCATCAGCGGCACGGCGGTGATGACGCCGCAGCCGAGCAGCAGCGTCGTGTCGGCAAGGCCGGTGCGGTAGAGATGGCCCTGGCCGCTGCCGAATTCGAGATAGAGGATATAGAGCAGGGCAGGGCCGCTGAGGATCAGCACTTCGAGGAAGAAGCCCTGGTTCGGCCCGAGCGGCAGCGTCTTGCGCAGCAACGCATAGAAACCCCAGCTGATGGCCAGCGTCAACGCCACCCACGGAATGCCGCCGCTATCGAAGGCCAGAATGGCGACGGCAAGAGCCGCCAGTGCGATCGCCGCGATCTGCAGCGGCTGCAGCTTCTCCTTCAGCAGTACCGCGCCGAGGAAGATGCTGAACAGCGGATTGATGAAATAGCCGAGTGCCGCATCGAGCGAATGGCCGGCGCCGATCGCCCAGACATAAGTGCCCCAGTTGACGGTGATCAGCGACGCCGTCAGCGCCGCCATCGCCAGCATGCGTGGCGAGCGCAGCGCCGTGGCGATATCGCTCGTGCGTCCGAGCAGCATCAGCACGATGCCGGCGAGCGGCAGCGACCAGACGATGCGATGAGCAATCACCTCGGCCGGCGAGATATGCGCCACCGCCTTCATATAGATCGGCAGGAAGCCCCACAGCAGATAGGCCGTCAGCGCGAAGGCGAAACCGCGCGGACTGTCTTCGTTCTTGGCCAAAGGAACGGATGCATCGGTCGACATCGGGCGTTTCCATCTTTGTTCTTCTTCTGATCCGGCCTAGCTTAAGCGCCGTGAATAGGCCAATTCATTTCTTTGAATGAAGGGTGAGAGGATTTGAAGCGGAAACGGGGCAACGGACGGATGACGGCGGCAAAGGCCGGCATCGGCCTTCGCGCGGAGGAGCGGCGGAATAGACTTATTCAGCCGCGATCTTGCCGGCGAGCTGCCGGTTTTTCATCAGCTTGTAAATGACGGAATCCATCAGCGCCTGGAACGACGCGTCGATGATGTTCTCCGAAACGCCCACCGTCCACCAGCGCACGCCGTCGCTGTCGGTGGATTCGATCAGCACGCGGGTGATCGCCTCCGTGCCGCCATTGAGGATACGCACCTTGAAATCGGCGAGCACCAGATCGTCGATCTCGTGCTGGTATTTTCCGAAATCCTTGCGCAGCGCCAGATCGAGCGCGTTGACCGGGCCTTCGGCATCGGCAACCGACATCAGCGTCTGGCCGTCGATGGTGATCTTCACTACCGCCTCCGAGACGATCTTCACACGGCCAAGACTGTCGAAGCGGCGCTCGATCATCACCCGGAAGCCTTCGATGGTGAAGAATTCCGGGATGGTGCCGAGCGTGCGGTGCGCCAGGAGCTCGAAGCTCGCATCGGCGCCCTCATAGGCGTAGCCGATGGACTCGCGTTCCTTGACGATCGAGATCAACAGGTCGAGTTTCGGATCGTCCTTGGCGACCACGATGCCGCGCCGTTTCAGCGCATTGATGAAGTTCGCCTTGCCGCCCTGGTCCGATACCATGACCTTGCGGAAATTGCCGACGCTCTCAGGCGGCACATGTTCATAGGTGCGCGGGTCCTTGATCAGCGCCGAGGCATGGATGCCGGCCTTGGTGGCGAAGGCGGAAGCGCCGACATAGGGCAGCTGATGATCGGGCGAGCGGTTGAGCAGCTCATCGAAAGCGTGCGAGAGCCGGGTGAGATTGAGCAGCCGCTCCTCGTCGATCGCCGTTTCGAAACGTGTATTATAGGCGCTCTTCAGCGCCAAAGTCGGGATCAGTGTCACCAGATTGGCGTTGCCGCAGCGCTCGCCGATGCCGTTCAGCGTGCCCTGGATCTGCCTGACGCCGGCTTCGACGGCGGCCAGCGAATTGGCGACTGCCTGGCCGGTGTCGTTATGGGCATGGATGCCGAGACAGCGGCCCGGAACACCTGACGCGATCACCGCCTCGATAATGGCGCGCACCTCCGGCGGCTGCGTGCCGCCATTGGTGTCGCAGAGCACGACCCAGCGCGCGCCGCTCTCATAGGCTGTCTTCGCGCAGGCAAGCGCATAGGCCGGATTAGCCTTGAAGCCGTCGAAGAAATGCTCGCAATCGACAATCGCTTCCTTGCCGGCGCCGACCGCCGCCTTGACGCTTTCGGCGATGCTTTCGAGGTTTTCCTCATTCGTGCAGCCGAGCGCCACCTCGACGTGATAGTCCCAGCTCTTGGCAACGAAACAGATGGCGTCGGATTTCGCCTGCAGCAGCCCGGCAAGACCGGGATCGTTGGAGACCGAAACGCCCGCGCGCTTGGTCATGCCGAAGGCGACGAAGGTCGCCTGGCTGGTGCGCTTCTCGCTGAAGAAGGCCGTATCGGTCGGATTGGCGCCGGGATATCCGCCCTCGACGTAATCGATGCCGAATTCGTCCAGCATCGCGGCGATCGCAATCTTGTCCTCGACCGAGAAATCGATCCCGGGCGTCTGCTGCCCGTCCCGGAGCGTCGTGTCGAAGAGGTAGATTTTTTCCTTAGTCACCGCGATGCCTCCCAGGCATTGACTGCTTTTATGTGGGGCTTACCCCCCTCTGCCCTGCCGGGCATCTCCCCCACATGGGGGGAGATCGAAAATTCGCCAAGCTGCAGTCCAGACCACCGAGGTTTGGGCAAGGAGCCCACGCCCAGCTGATCTCCCTCCTTGTGGGGGAGATGCCCGGCAGGGCAGAGGGGGGTAGTCACGGCATGCAGCATCAGTGTGTCTTCCCGGCAAACTTATCCGTCGCCCGGATCAGCCGATCGAGAATTCCGGGCTCCGAATAGGCATGGCCCGCACCCTCGATCAGGTGGAATTCCGCCTTCGGCCAGGCTTTGTGTAACTGCCAGGCATATTTTGCCGGGCAGGGCATGTCGTAGCGGCCATGGACGATGACGCCGGGAATATCCTTGAGCTTGACGGCGTCGCGGATCAATTGTCCCTCGTCCATCCAGCCGGCATTGACGAAGAAATGGTTCTCGATGCGCGCGAAGGCATAGGCGAATTCCGCCTCCTCGAACTTGCCGCTCGTCGAAGGCTCGGGCAGCAGCGTAATCGTTTCGCCTTCCCAGATGCTCCAGGCCTGTGCAGCTGCAAGGCGCACGGACCGATCTTCATGCGTCAGGCGGCGATGATAGGCATGCATCATCTCATGCCGCTCGTCCGGCGGGATGGGAGCGATGAAACGCTCCCACTTGTCCGGGAACATCTCCGAGACGCCGAACTGATAGTACCAGTCGAGTTCGGCCTTGGTCAGTGTGTAGATGCCGCGCAGGATGAGTTCCGACACGCACTCCGGGTGCGTCTCGGCATAGGCGAGCGCCAGCGTCGAGCCCCAGGAGCCGCCGAACACCTGCCAGCTGTCGACGCCGGCCATTTCCCGCAGCCGCTCGATATCGGCGACGAGGTGCCAGGTCGTATTGGCATTGAGTTCGGCATGCGGCGTCGACTTGCCGCAACCGCGCTGGTCGAACAGCATGACGTCGTAGAGGTGAGGATCGAAAAGCCGCCGATGAGCGGGCGAGAAACCGCCGCCCGGGCCGCCATGCAGGAAGACGGCCGGCTTGGCACCGGGCGTTCCCGAGCGCTCCCAATAGATCACATGGCCGTCGCCGACATCGAGATGGCCGGAGGCATAGGCTTCGATTTCGGGATAGAGCGTACGCAGGATCTCGGTCATATCTTCACGCCTTTCGCAGACCAGACTGCGGTATCGTGGTCGGGATGCTGGAAGGAGATGATCGCCTCCTGCCGGGCGTAGAAATCCGGATCCGTATGAACGGGCGCGTCGAAGATCGCCTCGACCCAGGGCAGGCGGGCATCGTAATTAACCTGGACTTGCGGTGCGAGATCGCTGCGGTCGTCGAAGGTGCCGATCGCCAGTTCCAGCCCGCCCGGATGGCGATAGGTCATCGGCGTGCCGCAATTGCTGCAGAAGCCGCGCTCGATATTGACCGAGGACTGGAAATAACCCGGCTCGCCGCGCGTCCATTCCATCCCTTCCTCTGGTGCAGTGACGAGCGCGGAGAAGAAGCCGCCGAACTGCTTCTGGCACATGCGGCAATGGCAGATCGAGGGTCGCCCCAACTTGCCTGAGATGCGGAAGCGCACGGCGCCGCATTGGCATCCGCCTGTCTTTATCGTGTCCGTCATGAGGTTTCTCCGAGGGGCCAGCTTTTCGTGTCGTGGTCGGGATGCTGATGATTGCTTGCTGCGATCGCGGTCTCGCGGTCCGGCGTTTCAGGCTCCGGTTCCAGCGGCAGGCCGTCGATCGCATGAAACCAGGACATCTTGCGGCCGGTGTTCGATTGCATCACCGGCTTGACCGCATCGGGATCATCGAGCGAGCCGAGCGTGATGTTGATGAAGTCCGTTTCCGGAATATCGTAAAACAGTGGTGTGCCGCAATCGCCGCAGAAGCCGCGCCGCACCAGATCGGACGAGCGGAACCACTTCGGCGCGCCGCGCGTCAGCTCGAAATCCTTGCGCCCAGCCGCCGCCAGCGGCAGGAAATAATTGCCGGCGGCCTTCTGGCACATTCGGCAATGGCAGATAGGGGGATAGCCGAGTTCGCCGCGGGCGCGATAACGCACCGCGCCACACTGGCATCCGCCGGTCTGCTCTGCCACCCCGGTCAAGGGCGATCCTCCGGCGGCCAGACGGTCGTATCGTGGTCGGGGTGCTGATAGGAAACCAGTTCGTGCAGAAACGAACCTGCCGTGAGATCCGCCTCGGTCCTCTCTCCGGGCAGTTCGTGCAGATGATCGACGAAGCCGATCTTGCCTTCCACGCCCCACTGAATGGTCGGCGGCAACGACGACGGATCGTCGAACGCACCCGCGGCAACCGCCATTCCGTCAGGCGCCTCATAGGTCAGCGGCGTGCCGCAGTCACCGCAAAAGCCCCGCTCGACGAAATTCGAGGAGTGGAAGGTTTTGCGCTCCCCCCTGGTCCATTCGAATTCCATTCCACGCACCGAAACCAGCGGCGCATAATAGCCGCCGAACGCCTTCTGGCACATGCGGCAATGACAGATCGACGAATCCTGCGGCGTTCCCTGCGCCCGAAATCGGATCGCCCCACATTGGCAGCCGCCGGTGTAGCTGGTCATGGCTTATTCCTCCACAGGGATTCCAGGCTGGGCGCCAAAACCCCTCCCCACCCTCCCCACAAGGGGGAGGGCTCTCTCGTGGCGCCGCCTTTATCTCCGCCTCGAATGCTTGCACTTGCGGTGAAGTCGCTTCGCAGCAGTGCGGCACCGTAGTCCCTCCCCCTTGTGGGGAGGGGTTGGGGAGGGGTTTTATCCCAAGACACCACTCTCACCGCTTGACCTCCCACGTCGTCACCCGCTCGCCGGTCGCTGCATCCCTGCCGTCCTTCAGCTGGATGCCCTTGGCCGTCAGTTCGTCGCGGATCTTGTCGGCCTCGGCGAAGTTCTTCGCCTTCAGCATTTCCAAACGCATCGCCACCAGCGCATCGACCGCCGCTGCGACGGCTTCGTCGATTTCGGCTTTCTTCGGCAGCAGGCCGAGGAGGGCAGCCGTTGCGGCAAAGGTAGCCCCCGCCGCGGCATCCGTGTGAGCGGCCTGCGCCAGCGCATGCAACGCCTGCACTGCGGCGACTGTGTTGAGGTCGTCCGCCAGCGCGTTCAGCACGCTTTCGTCCGGCGTGGCGTCGCCGGCTTCTGTTGCCGGCCATTTGGCAAGCAGGCGTTCGGCCTCTTCCAGCCGCTTGATCGAGAAATCGATCGGCTCGCGGTAGTGCGTCATTAGCATGGCAAGACGCAGCACTTCGCCCGGCCATTTCCGCCCGCCGAAAATCTGCGTGTGCAGCAGATCGTGGATGGTGACGAAATTGCCTTCGGACTTCGACATCTTGCGGCCTTCGACCTGCAGGAAACCGTTGTGCATCCAGACATTCGCCATCACCTCGGTCCCATGGGCGCAACGTGACTGGGCGATCTCGTTTTCATGATGCGGGAAGATCAGGTCCAGCCCGCCGCCGTGAATGTCGAAGACATCGCCGAGATAGCGCTTGCTCATCGCCGAGCATTCGATGTGCCAGCCGGGCCGGCCGCGGCCCCAGGGGCTCTCCCAGCCGGGTTCGTTGTGGCTCGACAGCTTCCAGAGCACGAAATCGCCCGGGCTCTTCTTGTGCGCGTCGACGGCGACGCGGGCGCCGGCCTGCTGCTCGTCGAGCGGGCGCTTCGAAAGCTGGCCGTAATCCGCCATGGATTTGGTGTCGAACAGCACTTCGCCGGCTGCGACATAGGCATGGCCGTTGCCGATCAGCTTCTCGATGATCTCGGTCATCTCCGCGATATTGTCGGTGGCGCGAGGCTCGACATTCGGCTCCAGGCAGCCGAGCTCGGCGACATCGGCGTGAAACTGCGTCTCGGTCTTTTCGGTGACCGCGCGGATCGCTTCGTTGAGCGGCAGGCCTGGATGATCTCGGAGCGCCCGTGCATTGATCTTGTCGTCCACGTCGGTGATGTTGCGGGCGTAGGTGACGTGGTCTTCGCCATAGACATGGCGCAGCAGCCGGAACAGCACGTCGAAGACGATGACCGGCCGAGCATTGCCGATATGAGCGAAATCATAGACGGTCGGGCCGCAGACATACATGCGGACATTATTCGGATCGATCGGCGCAAACACCGATTTTTCCCGTGTCAGCGTGTTGTACAGCTTCAATTCCGGCGTCGCGTCCATTCCACTCTCCAAATGCACGATCAGAAATATTGCGACCGGCGGGCCGGGGCGTTTCGCATCTTGACTATTTGGGAGACGAAAACGGCCGGGCCAGCGCTCGCGCTAGCGAATAATCTTCCGGCAGATAATGCAGGTAACCGTTTTCATGGCGCGATTTATGGCGTGGGAATGGCATTTGGTCAAGGGGGACGAGGAACGATCCGGCGGCACGGCTCGTCCGCCATTTTCACGGCACAAATCGCGAATAGCCAGCTGGGAGGCTACCGAAAATAGGGGGAAATGCGTGAGAAGCTTGGTTTGGGGCGCGATCGGCGCAACTGCAATTCTGGCAGTCGCGTCCGCTGCTTATTTCGCATACGATTTCGGCATGCTTCGCTTCAACAATCCATCTCTCAGCCGCTATCCGATCCAGGGCATCGATGTCAGCCATCACCAAGGCGACATCGACTGGAAGAGGGTTGCCTCCCAGCCGAATGTTCGCTTCGCCATGATGAAGGCAACCGAAGGCGGAGATCACAAGGATTCCAAGTTCGCCGACAACTGGCAGCGCGCCGGAGACGCTGGACTGGTCAGGGGCGCCTATCATTTCTTCACCTTCTGCCGGCCGGGCCAGGACCAGGCGCAGAATGTCCTGGCGACCGTACCGAAGCAGCCGGAAACGCTGCCGATCGCGGTGGACCTGGAGTTTGTCGGAAATTGCAACAAGGTCCCGACGCTCGAGGAAATGGCGACTGAAGTAAACGCCTTCTTCACCGAGCTGAAGGGCACCTTTCCGGAAAAGCCGATTTTCTACGTCACCCAGGAGTTCTACGATCAATATCTGAAAGGCAACGAAGCCCGCTTCCCCGACCATTACCTCTGGCTGAGAAGCGTATTCAAGGAGCCGGCGCAGGAAGACTGCAGTCGTTGGTCGATCTGGCAATTTGCCGACAACGGCACAGTCGACGGCATCCAGGGAGCCGTGGACCTCAATGCGCTCTGCCCATCGGAGACGGGTTTCGCCCATCTGTTCCCGGCCGTTGCGACGAAGTGAGCCGTTCGCCTATTCCGGCAATCGGTAATCGACGAGCTTGTTTTCCCGTACGATGAACAGCTTGCCCGTTTCGGTCACGCCGGGACCGAGCAGCGGAAGGATCGCCTTGGCGACCTCGGACGGATGGGGCAGCGTCTGCGGGTCTTCGCCGGGCACGGCCTGCGCTCGCATCGCCGTGCGCGTCGCGCCGGGATCGACACTGGTGATGCGCAATGGCGTCGATTGGCTCTCGCCGGCCCACGTGCGAGCCAGCGCCTCGACGGCGGCCTTGGAGGCGGAGTAGGCGCCCCAGAAGGGCCGGCACTTGTGGGCGGCGCCCGATGAGAGGATGACGGCGCGACCGGCATCCGAGCGGGCCAGCAGCGGATCGACCGAGCGGATCAGCCGCCATGTCGCGGTGACGTTGATGGTCATCACCTTCTCGAATACCTTCGCCTCGATATGGCCGATCGGCGAGATCACCCCGAGCACGCCGGCATTGGCGACCAGGATATCAAGCTTGCCCCAGCGCTCGAAGATCGAGCCGCCAAGAGCGTCGATCGCGTTCATGTCGGCAAGGTCGAAGGGCACCAGCGTCGCCGTACCGCCGACCGCCTTGATCGCGTCGTCGAGATCCTCGAGACCGCCGACCGTGCGGGCGCAGGCGATCACATGGGCGCCGGCTTTCGCAAGCTCCAGCGCCGTGAAATAGCCGATGCCGCGCGACGCACCGGTAACGAGTGCGATCTTGCCCTCAAGATTGATGTTCATCTGCTGCGGTTCCGGATTTGCTTGCAAAGGCGAGGGGCGTAGTAGCCCCTCGGGAGGTAGGTTAAAGCAGCGGCGGCTCAGCCGTTGCTGGCAAGCATCGAAAGCTTGTTGCCCATGGACTCGCCGTTCTTGTCGAGCAGGCGGGTCGGGTAGTCACCGGTGAAGTAGTGGTCGGTGAACTGCGGGCGGGCCGGATTGCGGTCCTCGCCGCCAACGGCGCGGTAAAGCCCGTTGATCGACAGGAAGGCAAGCGAATCCGCGCCGATATATTTGGTCATGGCTTCGACATCGGCATATTGGTTTGCCAGCAGCTTTTCGGCATCGGGCGTGTCGATGCCGTAGAAATCCGGGAAGAAGATCATCGGGCTTGCGACGCGCAGATGAACTTCGCGCGCGCCGGCTTCACGGATCATCTGCACGATCTTCAGCGAGGTCGTGCCGCGCACGATGGAATCATCGACCAGCACCACACGCTTGCCTTCGATCATCGCCCGGTTGGCCGAATGTTTCAGCTTCACGCCAAAGGCGCGGATCTGCTGCGTCGGTTCGATGAAGGTGCGCCCGACATAATGGTTGCGGATGATGCCGTATTCGAAGGGAATGCCGCTTTCCTGTGCGTAGCCAAGCGCCGCCGGCGTGCCGCCATCCGGCACCGGCACGACAACGTCGGCATCGACGGGCGATTCCTTGGCGAGGTTCATGCCCATGTTCTTGCGCGTCGTATAGACGTTGCGGCCGCCGACCACCGAGTCCGGCCGGGCGAAATAGACATATTCGAACAGGCAGAGGCGTTCCGGCTGCTGTTTGCCGGGCTTGCGCGCATCGATGCTGATCGAGCCGTCAGCCTGGATTTCGCAGATGACGACCTCGCCGTTTTCGACGTCGCGGATGAACTTGGCGCCGATAATGTCGAGAGCGCAGGTTTCCGAGCAGAAGATCGGCTTGCCGTCGAGTTCGCCCATGACTAGCGGGCGGATGCCGGTGGGGTCACGCGCGGCAATCAGCTTGGTGCGCGTCATCGCGAGCATCGAATAGCCGCCTTCCATCTGGCGGATGGCGTCGATGAAACGGTCGGAGGTGGAT
The DNA here is from genome assembly GCF_000271845.1 of Rhizobium leguminosarum bv. trifolii WSM2297. The sequence continues at coordinate 232,115 of NZ_JH719395.1, forward strand.
GCATGGCGGGAGCGGGCGATGAGGTGCAGGACGACTTCGGTATCGGAGGTCGATTGACAGATGGCGCCGGTGGCGATGATCTGGCGGCGCAGCGTCAGGCCGTTGGTGAAATTGCCGTTATGGGCAATGGCGATGCCGCCTTCCTCCAGTTCGGCAAACAGCGGCTGCACGTTGCGCATGGCCACTTCGCCCGTCGTCGAGTAGCGCGTATGACCGATCGACATGTTGCCGGGCAGCCGGGCGAGCGTCATCGGATTGGTATAGTGGTCGCCGACGAGGCCCATATGGCGCTCCTGATAGAAGCGCTTGCCATCGAAGGAGACGATGCCGGCCGCTTCCTGGCCGCGGTGCTGCAGCGCATGCAGGCCAAGAGCCGTCAGCGCTGCGGCATCGGGATGTCCCAGAATTCCGAAAACCCCGCATTCTTCGTGCAGCGTATCTCCGTCGAGCGGATCGTCGGTCGGGAAGGAATGGGACTGGTTCATTTCTGCGGGCCTTTGCTCTCACAAGAATGGATCGGCATTTCCAGAAATAGCTAAGCCCGGCGGAGCTGAATGCCCGGCCGGACTTCATTTCACGTCCCGCTCAAATGGCAATTGCCGGAAGGCGGGTCAAGCTCTTGAACACTGTGTCAATTCGCCGGCTGCTGTGCAGGCGCGGTCGGTGCGTCTTCCGCCGGAGCCTGGTCGCCCGTCGGCGGGTTGGTACCTTCAGCGCCCTGTGCCGGCGGCTGAAGCTTATCACGGATGCTCGCCGGTATCATCTGGGCAAATTGTTCCGGCAGAGCCGATTTCAGCTTCACGACCATCGAATCCAGGAAGGGCTTCGACTTCGCTTCGTTGACCCAGGCCGGGCGGTGGTCGGCATCGACCAGCCAGTTCCAGAAGGCGACGGCGACGACCAGCAGCAGCACGCCGCGCGCTGCCCCGAACAGGAAGCCGAGCGTGCGATCGAGCGCGCCGACGCGGCTATCGATGATGAAATCGGCTATCTTCATCGTGATGAAGGAGATGACGATGAGCGCGATCAGGAAGACGACCGCTGCCGAACCGATGATCGCGATGCGGTCGTCATCGGTGTATTTCTTCGCATAGGGCAGCAGGTACGGATAGAGGTAATAAGCCGCCGCTGCTGAACCGCCCCAGCTTGCGATCGAGAGGATCTCACGGGAGAAGCCGCGGACCATCGCCAGCACGGCGGAGAAGAGCACGACGCCGATGACAATACCGTCGAAAATCGTAATGGGCATGTAAATTCAACTCCAGGACTGCCGCTTGGCGGCCGTGTCGTGTGCCTCCTATATCATTACCAATCTTGGCAATGAAAGGATCAAACCTCGTCTTCCACACGCAGCGCCCCCTTCGACCCGGCGATGCGCGCAACCAGATCCGGCAGGCTTTCGACCTCGCTCCAGCGCCCGCCGGAACCCTTCGGCAGTTCGGCGGAGGCGGACGGAAGCAATGCTGCGGAAAAGCCCAGCTTCTCGGCTTCCTTGAGGCGCTGGGCGGTGTGCGCAACCGGCCGGATGGCGCCCGACAGGCTGACTTCGCCGAAATAGACGCAATCGGCGGGAAGGGCAATACCGGCAAGCGAGGAAACGAGCGCCGAGGCGACGGCGAGATCGGCCGCCGGTTCGGTGATGCGGTAACCGCCGGCGACATTGAGGTAGACGTCGTGCTGGCCGAGCCGGACGCCGCAATGAGCTTCCAGCACCGCGAGGATCATCGACAGCCGGGCCGAATCCCAGCCGACCACGGCGCGCCGGGGCGTGCCGAGCGAGGTCGGCGCCACCAGCGCCTGCACCTCGACGAGCACCGGGCGCGTGCCCTCCATGCCGGCAAACACGGCAGCACCCGGCGATTTTTCGTTGCGCTCGCCGAGGAAGAGCTCCGAGGGATTGGCGACTTCGCGTAAGCCTTTGTCGGACATTTCGAAGACACCGATCTCGTCGGTCGGGCCGAAGCGGTTCTTGACCGTGCGCAGGATGCGGTAGTGATGGCCGCGATCGCCCTCGAAATAGAGCACCGCATCGACCATGTGCTCGACGACGCGCGGGCCGGCGATCTGTCCATCCTTGGTTACATGCCCGACGAGCACCATGGCGGCCCCGGTCTGCTTGGCGAAACGGATCATTGCCTGCACGCCGGTGCGCACCTGCGTCACCGTTCCCGGCGCGGATTCGGCAAGTTCGCTCCATAGCGTCTGAATGGAATCGATGATGACGAGGTCCGGCCGCTTGCCCTCGGCAAGTGTTGCCAGAATATCCTCGACATTGGTTTCGGCCGCCAGCATCACGTCGGTATCGGCCGCCGCGAGGCGCTGCGCTCGCAGCCGGACCTGCGCCACGGCTTCTTCGCCGGAAACGTAGATAATCTTGTGGCCGCGCCGCGCAAGGGCGGCGGCAGCCTGCATCAGCAGCGTCGATTTGCCGATCCCCGGATCGCCGCCGATCAGCACCGCCGATCCCCGCACGAAGCCGCCGCCGAGCGCCCGGTCGAGTTCCGACATGGCGGTATGAATGCGCGGCGCCTCCTCGATCTCGCCCGACAGCGCGGTCAGTGTCACCGGCCGGCCCTTCTTCGGTGTTTTGCCGGGACCGGATCCGATCCCGCCCATCGGGTCTTCTTCGACGATGGTGTTCCACTCGCCGCAGTTCTCGCATTTGCCGGCCCAGCGGTTATGAACCGTGCCGCAATTCTGGCAGATGAATTGTGTCCTGGCCTTCGCCATCAAATACTCTTTCAGTCCCGGGTCTCGAGTGGAGCAGACGTCTGCTTCATCGAATCATTGTCGTGCTTGAGATAATGGCTATCGCGACGGATCAAAACTAATGATTTTCCCATCAGCGCTTCCCGTGCCTATCCTTTGCCTCTGCTCATATTGAACGGTGGAAGATGTTCGATTATTCGCTCGCGCACTGGTTTGCATTTCTCTCGGCGGCGGTTCTGCTCAACCTGTCGCCCGGGCCCGACATCGCCTTCATCCTCGGTCACACGATGAGAGGTGGAAAACGCGCCGGTTTTTCCGCGCTGTTCGGCGTGTGGTCCGGCGCTTGCCTGCATGTTTTGATGGCCGCGCTCGGCCTTTCCGCCGTGCTTGCCGCCTCCGCCGTCGCTTTCTCCGCGGTCAAATGGATCGGTGCCGTCTATCTCGTCTGGCTGGGAATCCAGGCTCTGCGCGCCGGAGGCGGCGATGGCCTGATAAAGGCTGCCGGTGAAAAACTGCCGGCCGCAAGGATCTACCGGCAGGGGATTCTGGTGTCGCTGCTCAATCCGAAGGTGGCGATTTTCTTCCTGGCCTTCCTGCCGCAATTCGTCGTCGAAGGGGCAGGGCCCGCATGGGCCCAGCTCATGCTGCATGGCGGCCTCATCATCGTCGTCGCCGCCTTCATCGAGCCGCCGCTCGTCCTTCTCGGAGGGCGCCTCGCAGAGGCACTCAGACACAATCAAAAAATCGGCCTATGGCTCGATCGTGGCCTCGGCGCGCTTTTCCTGGCGCTCGGCGCGCGTCTTGCGCTCAGCAGCCGCTAACGGGGCGCTACTCCTCCTCGGCCACATAGCGCCGCTCATGGCGCAGCCCCATGCTGGTCAGGATCTCGTATCCGATCGTGCCCGCCGCCCGCGCCACGTCGTCGACGGGCATGTTCTTGCCGAATAGCTCGACATAATCTCCGGCGCGCACGGCATTGTCGGGCAGGTCGGTAATATCGAAGATCGTCAGGTCCATGGTGATCCGGCCGGCGACCGGCACCTTGTGCCCGGCAATGAAACCTTGCCCGCCCTGCGGCACGGCCTGGCGCAACGGCACGCCGCCGCTCGACTGGCTGCGCATATAGCCGTCGGCATAACCGGCGGAGACGATCGCCAGCCGGCTTTTGCGGCCAAGCTGCAGCGCCCGGCCGTAGCTGACGGTCTCGCCGGCCTCGACGCTGCGGACCTGGATGATGCGGGCTTCAGCCGTTGCCACCGGCCGCATCGGATTGGCCATGCCGCCGACCGCTTCGCCGCCATAAAGCGCGATGCCGGGACGGGTCAGGTCGAAGTGATAATCCGCGCCAAGGAAAATGCCGGCCGAGGCGGCAAGACTTGAATCGATGCCTTCATAGGCGGCGCTAACCCTGTGGAATGATTCGAGCTGCCGCCGGTTCATCGCATGACTGGAATCGTCGCCGCAGGCGAGATGGCTCATGACCAGCACCGGTGCGAAACTCGCCGGCCGCGAAACGTCGTCGGCGAGCGCGATCGCATCGTCCATATGCAGTCCGAGCCGGTTGAAGCCGGTATCGACATGCAGCGCGCAGGGGTAGTCGCCATAATCGGCAAGCACCGCCATCCAGAAGGCGAGCTGCTCGTCGGAGGAAATCACCGGCACCAGATCGTTTTCGAAAAAGCGCCGCTCGGTTCCCGGCCATATGCCTGAGAGCACGAAGATGCGCGCCTCGGGCGCATAAAGGCGAAGCGTGACGCCCTCGTCGACTGTGGCAACGAAGAAATCCCGGGCGCCAGCCATATAGAGAGCTTCACCGGCATCCTCGATGCCCATGCCGTAGGCATCCGCCTTGACGACGGCCGCGGCGCGCGCCGCACCGGAGCGGCGCGCCATGTCGCGCCAGTTCTCCGTGAGCGCCGTCAGATCGACGGTCAGCCGCAGGCCCGCGGAAGCGAAAAGATCGTCATCTTCGAAGGGGATGGGAAAATCTGTCATGAATCGCCGTGAACTAATGGAAGGAAATCGCTCAAAGCCAGTCTAGAGAGCATTATGGCCAAGGGAGGTCACATACCACCCTTTGCCTGTCGTAGGATCACTTTTGTTCAAGACGCGTGCAGGCTTCCGCGATAATCTGACTGGATGCAGAACGTATCGCAAAAAGAGGCGGCGGAGGCCATGCCGCTTGCGAACGTGGAATCGGCCCGCTTCTGGCGGGATAGCCGCTTCCGCGGCATGGAGTGTTTGAGCGCCACCTTCCTGACGCACGAATATGCGCCGCATGCGCATGACACGTTCAGCATCGGCGCGATAGAAAGCGGCACGCAGATCGCCACTCTGAGCGGCAGGCGGGAAGAAACCGGCCCGGGCGACCTTTATCTCATCGACCCCGGTGTCATCCATGACGGGGCTCCGGGCGGCGAGGGCTACCGCTACCGGATGATCTATCCCGATATGAAGTTGTTCGTCGATATTCTGGAGGATGTCACCGGCAAGGCCTTCCATGCGACGCCCTCCTTTTCCGGCGGGCTTCCACGCGACCCGCAGTTCGCCAACGCCTTCCACGCCGCCCATCGAACGCTTGAGAGCGGGGCAGGCGCGCTGGAATCCGATGAAGGAATGTTTTCGGTGCTGGCAGCGATCTTTGCGCGTCACGGCAGCGCAATCATCGTTCCCGTCGATACAAGGGAACGAAGTGCGGTGGCCCGCGCCCGCGAATACCTCATCGAAAACTTCGACAGCGATGTCGGCCTCGAGGAACTGGCCGGAGTGGCGGGGTTGAGCCGCGCTCACCTCATCCGCGCCTTCCGCAAGGAATATCACATCACCCCGCACGCTTTTCTGACCGATCGGCGCGTGCAGGTGGCTCGCCGGATGCTGCGGCAGGGGCGCATGCCGGCCGATATTGCGCTTGAATGCGGTTTTGCCGATCAGGCGCATTTCACCCGCCACTTCAAGGCACGGACAGGCGTAACACCCGGCCAATTCCGCACGGGCTGATCACTTTCGTTCAATACAGCCATTATGACCTCGGCTACTTCTCCGTCATCTTGATGTGGAGGTTGCCAATGTTGCAGCAAAGCCGGTCATCCGGCGAGTTCCTTGCCGGAATGCGTGCCATTTTTCCGCTTGTTGTCGCCGTCTTGCCGATCGGCCTGGTCTTTGGCGCCGTTGCCGTCACCAAGGGGCTTTCGCCGTTGGAAACGACGTTGATGAGCGCGCTTGTCTTTGCCGGCGGTTCGCAATTCGTGGCCATGGACATCTGGACCCATCCGGCAAGCTGGATCGGCGTCGGCTTTGCAGCCCTGCTGGTCAATATCCGCCACGTGCTGATGAGCGCGTCGATCGGCACGAAGATGCAGTCCTTCTCCGGCGTCAAACGATATATCGCCATGCTGTTCCTGGCAGATGAGCTGTGGGCCATGGCGGAGTTCCGCGCCGGCAGCACGCGGCTGACACCGGCCTGGTATGCCGGCATCGTCACGCCCTTTTATCTCACCTGGGTCGGCTCTTCGCTGACAGGCGCACTGCTCGGCGCCTTTTTCGGCAATCCAGCGGTCATCGGCCTCGACTTCGCTTTTCCGGCTGTCTTCATCGTACTCGTCATGGGTTTCTGGAAGGGGCCGGAAACCGGCGCCGTCCTTGCTGCAAGTGGTGCCGCATCCGTTGCGGTCCACCATTTCGTGCCGGGGGTCTGGTATGTCGCCGCCGGCGCTCTGGCCGGGCTGGCAACGGCCCTATGGCAGGGCAGGCCGCGGGAGCAGGCGGCATGACGCTCGATCTCAACATTATGCTCGCCATCCTCGCGATGGCTGCCGCAACGGTGTTCACCCGCGTCAGCGGCCTCGTATTGGTCCGTCATGTCGAGATGAATGAGCGGCGGAGAACGGCGATCGAGGCCATTCCGCCGGCCGTGCTGATGGCAGTCATTGCCCCGACCGCCTTTACCGCGGGCTGGGCAGAGACCTTGGCCTGCGCGGCGACGGCAATCGCCGCGCGCCGTCTGCCAATGCTTGTGAGCGTCGTGATTGGCGTCGCAACGGTTGCCCTGTTGCGGGCCGTCGGGCTCTAAAGGAAATTGACGCGCGAAACCGCGTCAATGTTCCTCGTAATGGGTGAAGGACGGATCGGCGAGATCGGCGAAGCGGGTGAATTCCGACTGGAAGGCAAGCTTCACCGTGCCTGTCGGCCCATGTCGCTGCTTGGCGATGATGACGTCGGCGGTGCCCTTCACCTTGTCGAACAGCGCTTCCCATTCCGGATATTTCGGATCCTGGATGTCGCGCGGCTCCGAATTTTTGACGTAGTATTCCTCGCGGAACACGAAGAGCACGACGTCGGCGTCCTGCTCGATCGAGCCGGATTCGCGAAGGTCGGAAAGCTGCGGCCGCTTGTCGTCGCGGCTTTCGACCTGACGCGAGAGCTGCGACAGCGCGATGATCGGAACGTTGAGTTCCTTGCCGAGTGCCTTCAGGCCGGTGGTGATCTGGGTGATTTCCTGGACGCGGTTGTCGCTGGATTTACCCGAGCCGGTCATCAGCTGGATGTAGTCGACCACCAGCACGTCGAGGCCGCGCTGGCGCTTGAGACGGCGCGCGCGCGCCGAAAGCTGGGCGATCGAGATGCCGCCGGTCTGGTCGATATAGAGCGGCACCTTCTGCATCATCATCGAGCAGGCGACGAGCTTTTCGAAATCGGCATCGTTGATGTCGCCCCGGCGGATCTTCGAGGAGGAGACTTCCGTCTGCTCGGAGATGATACGGGTGGCAAGCTGTTCCGACGACATTTCGAGCGAATAGAAGCCGACGACGCCGCCGTTTTTCGCCTTCATGCTGCCGTCCGACTGGACTTCGCCTTCGTAGGCGGCGGCGATATTATAGGCAATGTTGGTGGCCAGCGAGGTCTTGCCCATGCCGGGACGTCCGGCAAGGACGATCAAGTCCGAACGCTGCAGGCCGCCCATCTTCGAATCCAGCGAATGGATGCCGGTGGAAATGCCGGAAAGCCCGCCGTCACGTTCCTTGGCGACGGCCGCCATGTCGATTGCCAGCGCGACCGCATCGTTGAAGGCCTGGAAGCCGCCGTCGTAGCGGCCGTTTTCCGCCAGTTCGAAAAGGCGGCGCTCCGTATCCTCGATCTGCGACTGCGGCGGCATGTCGAGCGGCGCGTCATAAGCGATGTTGACGACGTCCTCGCCGATGGTGATCAGTGCCCGGCGCAGCGCCAGATCGTAGATCGCCCGGCCGTAATCCTCGGCATTGATGACGGTGACGGCGTTGCTGACGAGGCTCGCCAGATATTGCGAAACCGTCATGTCGCCGACCTTCTCGTCGGCCTTCAGGAAGGTCTTGATCGTTACCGGATTGGCGATCTTGCCCATGCGGATGATATCGCCGGCAACCTCGAAGATCTTCCGGTGCAGCGGTTCATAGAGATGGATCGGCTTCAGAAAGTCGGACACCCGGTAATAGGCGTCGTTGTTCATCAGGATAGCACCCAGAAGCGCCTGCTCGGCTTCGATATTGTTGGGTGCTTCGCGATAATGCTGCTCCGACGGAGCAACAGCTGCAATCTTTCGAGCGGCGTCGTTCATCATCATCCGTTCCGTCTTTTTCCAGCTCCGGATTTGCAATTCCGGACGCGAAAATCAAGAGGCTGCGAAAGGAGCGGGGGCTCGCTTCGCGTAAATCCTGAACGCTGTGCACGTTGTTCGACTTCTCCACAGTCCCGGCCGACACAAAGGAGAAATACTGCCAGTGTCACCCGCACGACACGGCATGGTGCCGACTCAGCCCATCCGTTCGGAGAATGCCATTTTAGCGCGATGCCATAAGGCACGCAGCAAAAACATCCGGACCATCCCCAACGAAAAAGCCCGGCGCGGTGGCCGGGCTTCCTTCACGCGGATCGCTCCGGCGATATTATGCTTCGTCTTCGTCGACGCCGTCGGCTTCCGGATCGAAGAAATCTTCCGGACGCAGAGCGTCTTCGTCGACGCCGTAGATCGCGTCGACCGAGGTGAGTTCTTCACCCTTGGCCTGGCGCTCTGCCTCTTCGGCAGAACGGGCAACGTTCAGCTCGACGTGGATTTCGACTTCGGCATGCAGCTGCAGTTCAACCTTGTGCAAGCCGATCGCCTTGATCGGCGTGTTGAGGTGAACCTGGTTGCGGCCGATGTTGAAGCCTTCGGCGCCGAGAATTTCGACGACGTCACGGGCAGCAACCGAACCATAAAGCTGGCCGGTTTCGCCGGCCGAACGCACGACGATGAACGACTTGCCGTCGAGAACGTCGGCGACCTTCTGGGCTTCCGACTTGCGCTCGAGGTTGCGGGCTTCGAGCGTCGAACGCTCGGCTTCGAAGCGGGTCTTGTTGGCGGCGTTGGCGCGTAGCGCCTTGCCAAGCGGCAGCAGGTAGTTACGGGCAAAGCCGTCGCGAACCTTTACGGTTTCGCCCATCTGGCCGAGCTTGGAAATGCGTTCGAGAAGGATGACTTCCATTTTCTTTTACCTTTCTTGTGTCTCAGATTTTCGTGTCAGATTGTTTGGGGGCATCAGCATCTTTCGTCGGGGTCAGCGCGATTGCCTTGCGCGTATCGCTGAGACCGAGGACGAGGATGAGGAAGGCTGGCAGCAGCATGAGCATCGAAGCCAGATAGCTGAGGATGAGGGCGGGTATGCGCCAGTCCTTGCCGCGCGTGCGGAAATGCAGCGAGGCGAAACCGGAAAGCATGAAGCCCGCGCCGAAGCTGCCGATCACCGTCGCGCCGACCAGCGCCGGAACGCCGCCGAAGAAGCAGGCGGCAAGCCCGGCGAGAAAGATGAAGATCGAGTTGCGGTTCATGCGCAGCGACGAGGGAATGTCCTCGCGCGGGCGAAGGCCGCGGCCTGACGCTGCGACGATGCGTACGGCGAAATAATAGGCGGCAAACAGCATGGAGACCCACATGCCGCCCTGCAAAGCCGGCAGCATCAGCAGGATCAGCGACTTGGTCTGCGCGGTCGCGGCCGGATCGGGCATGAATTCCGGCTGCTGCTGCTTGAGCGAGGTGATCAGCAGATCGACGACCGGATCGGTGATATCAGGCCCGTAGCCGATCATCACGCCGATGACGATGACGGCGATCGTCACCAGGCCGCAGAGATGCAAAAGGATATCGGAGAGCGGATACCAGGCAAGCAGATGGTCCGGGCCGCCGAGTTCGGAGGCGGGCCGCGCCAGATTGGCGAGATGGCTGAGCCAGCCGGCCGGCAGCAGCGTCACCAGCGTCATGATCAGCGCGAAGGACGGCGAAATGACGATTGCGCCGAGTGCCGCTGCGGTGGCAACGGCCGAGATCGCCGCCGCATTGCCCCAGCCGAGCCCGACGATCAGGATAGGCAGCGCCGAGGCTGTATAGAGCAGCGCGCTGAAAAACGACGGCTGCATGCTCGCGCCCAGCACAAGCAGGGCGGCGGTCAATCCGGCGAGTGCGCCGATCAGCAGCGTTTTAAGGTTCGGTCGGTTCAAGGTCGCTGTCCTGCTTCATCAAGCAGTTAGAGGATGTTGCTGAATCGAATTCAGAAACGTCTCAACATGGGTTTTAAGAGTTCCGATCCGCGCCCATCGCGGAAGGGAGGCAACCCCCAGATTAGCAATCTGGGGGTCACATATTCGATTAAGCTACGACGTAAGGCAGCAGGCCGAGGAAACGGGCGCGCTTGATCGCCTGGGCGAGTTCGCGCTGCTTCTTCTGGGAAACGGCCGTGATGCGCGACGGAACGATCTTGCCGCGCTCGGAAATGTAGCGCTGCAGCAGACGTACGTCCTTGTAGTCGATCCGCGGCGCGTTGGCGCCGGAGAACGGGCAGGTCTTGCGGCGGCGATGGAACGGGCGACGGACCGGAGCGGAGGAAGTTTCAGACATATCTCAGATCTCCCTTATACGCGGTCTTCGCGCGGACGGCGCGGACGGTCTTCACGGTCGCCGAAGCCACCTTCACGCGGCGGACGCGGGCCGCGGTCACGATCACCGAAGCCGCCTTCACGCGGGCCACGGCCGCCTTCGCGCGGACGGTCGTCGCGGTCGCGCTTCTGCATCATGGCAGACGGACCTTCTTCATGCTTCTCGACGGCGATCGTCATGTAGCGAAGAACGTCTTCGCTGATGCGCATCTGACGTTCCATTTCCTGGACGGCAGCAGCCGGTGCATCGATGTCCATCAGGGCATAATGCGCCTTGCGGTTCTTCTTGATGCGGTAGGTGAGGGACTTGAGGCCCCAGTTCTCGATACGCCCGACTTTACCGCCATTCGCTTCGATCACACCCTTGTACTGTTCTACGAGGGCATCGACCTGCTGAGCGGAAATATCCTGCCGGGCAAGGAATACATGTTCATAAAGAGCCATGACAGCTTTGCCTTTCTTGCGTTTGGTTCAACCCGATATTCGGCGGCTAAGCCTCAACGACTGCTCCTGATTGGGCGGACCCAGGCAAGAAAGCGTTTCCGAGACGGTCGAGAGCGGAGACACGGGAGGCTGGAACGCTTCCGTTCCGAACGATTTCCACGGGGGAAACCGGCCCTCCGTTCAGCCACCAGCCAGAAGACCGGGTTAACGAACAGGGCGGCTTATACGGATTTTTCGCGGGAAGGCAAGCCCAATCGGACATTCGAGCCCGACGCAGACCGATCGGCAGCGTCGGGCCGGACGAGAGGGATAGGATCAGAGCGTCAGCGGATACTGCCGGTGCACCTTGGCGATCTCCGCCAGCACCTCGTCCGAAAGCGTCAGGTCGGCCGCGCCGATATCGACTTTCAGCTGCTCCATCGAAGTTGCGCCGATGATGGCCGAGGCCATGAAGGGTCTGGACAGGCAGAAGGCGACAGCCATGGCCGCCGGGTCCAGACCGTATCTGGCCGCGATCTGCAGATAGGCCTTGGTCGCCGGCTCCTGCAGCGGCTGCAGGCGGCCGCCGATATCGGGGTTGATGGAAGCGCGCGAACCCTTCGGCCTAATGCCATCGACATATTTGCCGGTCAGGATGCCGCCGGCGAGCGGCGAATAGGCGAGTAGCCCGACATTCTCGTGATGGGAAAGCTCGGCGAGATCGAGGTCGAAATGGCGATAGAGCAGATTATATTCGTTCTGGACGCTGGCAACGCGCGGCAGGCTCTTCTGTTCTGACAGCGTCAGGTATTTCTGGATGCCCCAGGTGGTTTCGTTGGAAAGGCCGATCGCCCGGATCTTGCCTTCCTTGACCAGTGCGCCCAGCGTTTCCAGGATGTCGAGCATATTGGCGATGGCCTTGTCGCGATCCTGGTTGAAGGGATTGTAGCTCCAGTTCTGGCGGAAATGGAAATGGCCGCGGTTCGGCCAGTGGACTTGGTAGAGGTCGACATAATCCGTCTTCAGCCGCGTCAGGCTGGCTTCGAGCGCCAGGCGGATATTCTTTGCATCCGCACCTTCGCCGCCGCGCAGATAATCGCGGCCGCGGCCGGCGACCTTGGTGGCGAGCACGATATCTCCTCGCTTGCCTGATTTTTCGAACCAGCTGCCGATATAGTCTTCGGTCCAGCCCTGTGTTTCCGGCGACACCGGGGTGGTTGGATAGAGTTCGGCGGTATCGAAGAAATTGACGCCCTTTTCGACGGCGTAATCCATCTGCGCATGAGCGTCGGTTTCGCTGTTCTGCGAGCCCCAGGTCATGGTGCCAAGGCAGATTTCTGAAACGGAAATGTCGGTGCGGCCGAGTGAATTATATTTCATGAGAAAACCTTGGGAGAGAGCTGAGCCTTTGGAAGGAGCTGAAGCTTGGGAAGGATCGGGCAAATTTAGGCCGGATTTGGCGGAGCGCAAGAGTAAAAACCGGGCTTTTGCGCGCGCGCGAAAGGCTTTGCGGAGAATGAGCCGCCACTTGACTCTGCCGGAAAGAATGTCAATTGGAGGCAAAACAGCCTCACGGGGCGCGCGCAATCAGGGGCATGAGCCAGGGACACGAGAATGACCATTGCTTTCACTTTTCCCGGTCAGGGCAGTCAGGCCGTCGGCATGGGCAAGGATCTGGCCGAGAATTTCGCGGAAGCCCGCGCCGTTTTCCAAGAGGTCGATGAGGCACTCGGTGAAAAGCTTTCGGACGTCATGTTCAACGGTCCCGAGGAGACCTTGACCCTGACGGCGAACGCCCAACCGGCGCTGATGGCCGTCTCGATTGCCGTCGTCCGCGTGCTTGAGGCCAAGGGGCTGGATCTGAAGTCCAAGGTCGCCTACGTCGCCGGCCACTCACTCGGTGAATATTCGGCCCTTTGCGCGGCCGGCACGTTCTCGCTCGCTGACACGGCGCGGTTGCTGCGCATCCGCGGCAATGCCATGCAGGCGGCCGTCCCCGTCGGCGTCGGCGCCATGGCAGCGATCATCGGCCTCGAGCATGCCGACGTCATCGCCGTCTGCGAGGCGGCTGCCGCGACCGGCGCCTGCCAGATCGCCAACGACAATGGCGGCGGTCAGATCGTCATTTCGGGCGAGAAGGCAGCCGTCGAAAAGGCCGCCGGCCTGGCCACCGACAAGGGCGCCAAGCGCGCCATCCTGCTGCCGGTCTCCGCACCCTTCCATTCCAAGCTGATGGCGCCGGCCGCCGAGGCCATGCGCGAAGCGCTGGCAAAGGTCGCCAAGTCCGATCCCGTCGTGCCCGTCATTGCCAATGTCCGTGCCGCGCCCGTGACCGGCGCCGACGAGATCGCCAGCCTCCTGGTCGAACAGGTGACCGGTCAGGTCCGCTGGCGCGAGACGGTGGAATGGTTCGCCGGCAATGGCGTGACCACGCTTTATGAACTCGGCTCCGGCAAGGTGCTGACCGGCCTTGCCCGCCGCATCGACAAGACAATCAACGGCATCTCCGTCAGCGGTCCGGCGGATATCGACGCGGCCGTCGCCGCCCTCATGGCCTGATTGGTATTTCCAGATATCCAGATATAAGGAACGTTTTCATGTTCGATCTTTCTGGCCGCAAGGCTCTCGTCACCGGCGCATCGGGCGGTATCGGCGAGGAAATCGCCCGCCTTCTTCATAAGCAGGGCGCCATCGTCGGCTTGCACGGCACCCGCGTCGAGAAGCTGGAAGCGTTGGCGGCCGATCTTGGCGAGCGCGTCAAGATCTTCCCGGCAAACCTCTCCGACCGCGATGAGGTCAAGGCGCTCGGCCAGAAGGCCGAGGCCGAACTCGAAGGCGTCGATATCCTGGTCAACAATGCCGGCATCACCAAGGACGGCCTGTTCGTGCGCATGAGCGACGAGGACTGGGATGCCGTTCTCGAAGTGAACCTGACGTCGACCTTCCGCCTGACGCGCGAATTGACGCATCCGATGATGCGCCGCCGCTATGGCCGCATCATCAACATCACCTCCGTCGTCGGTGTCACCGGCAATCCCGGCCAGGCCAATTACTGCGCCTCCAAGGCCGGCATGATCGGCTTCACCAAGTCGCTTGCGCAGGAAATCGCCACCCGCAACGTGACGGTCAACTGCGTGGCGCCGGGCTTCATCGAAAGCGCCATGACCGGCAAGCTGAACGACAAGCAGAAGGAAGCGATCATGGGGGCGATCCCGATGAAGCGCATGGGCACGGGCGGCGAGGTTGCTTCGGCGGTCGCGTATCTTGCGTCCTCCGAGGCTGCCTATATGACGGGCCAGACGCTGCACGTAAACGGCGGCATGGCGATGATCTGAAACGACAAACCGCTGGCATGGGAGTATTTCCGCCAATAGCATGTTGAGCAATCACGAACCGTTGATTTTCTCGCTTTGCGGCGGACCTAAAGCATGTTAAGCGGGCCATGACTGTCAACAGTCGTCCCGAGAAAGCAGACGGACCGGCGGGCTTTTCGCAAGCCTGGGACATCTCTGAAGCCGGGTAAACGAGTTTGCCGAGGATGTCTGAAAACATCGCAGGCTGAAACAGGGTAGGGGTGCCGCAACGGCATTCCGATCAGGACATAAGGTCGAGGAAACCGACATGAGCGATATCGCAGAACGCGTAAAGAAAATTGTTATTGATCATCTTGGCGTCGATGCCGACAAGGTCGTCGAGAGCGCCAGCTTTATCGACGATCTGGGCGCTGACTCGCTCGACACGGTCGAACTGGTCATGGCTTTCGAAGAAGAATTCGGCGTTGAAATTCCTGACGACGCTGCCGACTCGATCCTGACGGTCGGCGATGCCGTGAAGTTTATCGAGAAGGCCCAGGCCTGATTCTGTAATTTTGAGAAAGGGCGGGCCTGGAGTCCGCCCTTTTCTTTTCGGCATATATCTCCATAGAATATAAGAGACGGGGGGAAGCACGCGATGAGACGTGTCGTCATAACAGGTACCGGCATGGTATCACCCTTGGGATGCGGCACCGAGGTGACGTGGTCCCGGCTGCTTGCCGGTCAGAACGGCGCCCGCCTCGTCACCGAATTCGAGGTCGACGACCTTCCCGCCAAGATCGCCTGCCGTATACCCATCGGCGATGGCACCGACGGCACCTTCAATGTCGATCAGTGGATGGAGCCCAAGGAGCAGCGCAAGGTCGATCCCTTCATCATTTACGGCATGGCCGCAGCCGACATGGCGCTTGCCGATGCCGGCTGGCATCCCGAGACCGATGAGGACCAGATCGCCACCGGCGTGCTGATCGGCTCCGGCATCGGCGGTATCGAAGGCATCGTCGAGGCAGGTTACACCCTGCGCGACAAGGGCCCGCGCCGCATCTCTCCCTTCTTCATTCCCGGCCGCCTGATCAATCTCGTCTCCGGCCAGGTCTCGATCCGCCACAAACTGCGCGGACCCAATCATTCGGTCGTCACCGCCTGCTCCACGGGCGCGCATGCGATCGGCGATGCAGCGCGGCTGATCGCGCTTGGGGACGCCGACGTCATGGTCGCCGGCGGCACGGAATCCCCCGTCAGCCGCATTTCGCTCGCCGGCTTTGCCGCCTGCAAGGCGCTTTCGACCCAGCACAACGACGACCCGCAGAAGGCTTCTCGCCCCTATGACCGTGACCGTGACGGTTTCGTCATGGGCGAGGGCGCCGGCATTGTCGTGCTCGAGGAACTGGAACACGCCAAGGCGCGTGGCGCCAGGATCTACGCCGAAATCGTCGGCTACGGCCTGTCGGGCGACGCCTATCACATCACCGCGCCGTCCGAAGACGGCGAGGGCGCCGGCCGCTGCATGGCGATGGCGCTGAAGCGCGCCGGGCTGACGCCGGCCGATATCGATTATATCAACGCCCACGGCACCTCGACCATGGCCGACACGATCGAGCTCGGCGCCGTCGAGCGGCTGGTCGGTAATGCGGCGTCGAAGATCTCCATGTCCTCGACCAAATCGGCGACCGGACACCTTCTCGGTGCTGCGGGCGCGATCGAGGCGATCTTCACCACGCTTGCCATCCGTGACAATGTCGCGCCGCCGACGCTCAATCTCGACAATCCCGAACGCGAGACGGCGGTCGATCTTGTTCCGCACAAGGCGCGCGAGCGAGAAATCAATGTGGCGCTGTCCAACTCGTTCGGATTCGGCGGCACGAACGCGTCGCTCGTCCTGCGCCGTTACGCGCAATAAGAGTCTCGTACGCGCGGCGTAGCGGTGTCCCTTACGCCGACGGCCGCTCCTCTGCGTTGCGCATCAGCGCGTGCGGGAGCATAACGGCCGGCAGCGGCGCCGTTGAACGGCGGCAGAACCTGCTTTTGCCGCATTGCTTCGCGACATAGCGAAGTGAGGGTCAAGTTTTAGAGGATTGCCGGTGAGCGATACGACGAACCAGAGCAACGATACCCAGGGGCAGAAGGGACCGATCATCCCGAAGTCGCCGAGCGAAGCCCTGCGTCCGGAGCGCGTTCCGGAGCCGCCGAAACGGTCGAAGAAAGCCCGCGGCCAGGTCGTTCTTTTCCTGAACTTCATCATGACGATGGCGGTGCTGGTCTGCGTCGTCGCGATCATCGGCTTCTATTACGCCACATCGACCTATCGGAATCCCGGTCCGCTGCAGACCAACACCAATTTCATCATCCGCAATGGCGCTGGTCTGGCCGAAATTGCCACGAACCTCGAGCGCAACGCGATCATCAGCGATGCCCGCATCTTCCGCTATCTCACGGCAACGCATCTGTCTGCCGGTGAGAGCCTGAAGGCCGGTGAATACGAGATCAAGGCCAAGGCTTCGATGAGCGATATCATGGAGCTGCTGAAATCGGGCAAATCCATTCTCTATTCGGTTTCCTTCCCCGAGGGCCTGACGGTCCGCCAGATGTTCAACCGCATGCTGGAGGACAAGGTGCTGGAAGGCGATCTGCCCGCCGCCCTTCCGGCCGAGGGCAGCCTGCGCCCAGATACCTACAAGTTCTCGCGCGGCACCAAGCGCTCGGAAATCATCCAGCAAATGGCGGCGGCGCAGCAGAAAATCGTCGATCAGATATGGGACAAGCGCGACTCCTCGCTGCCGCTGCGGTCCAAGGAAGAGTTCGTGACGCTCGCCTCGATCGTCGAAAAGGAAACCGGCGTTGCCGACGAACGCGCCCATGTCGCCTCGGTTTTCCTGAACCGGCTCGGCAAGGGGATGCGCCTGCAGTCCGACCCGACGATCATCTACGGCCTCTTCGGCGGCGACGGCAAACCGGCCGACCGGCCGATCTACCAGTCGGACCTGAAGCGGGACACGCCATACAACACCTATGTCATCAAGGGCCTGCCGCCGACGCCGATCGCCAATCCCGGTAAGGATGCGTTGGAAGCCGTCGCCAATCCCTGGAAGACGCAGGACCTTTATTTCGTTGCCGACGGCAGCGGCGGCCATGTATTCGCTGCGACGCTCGAGGAGCACAATGCCAACGTCAAGCGCTGGCGCAAGCTCGAAGCCGACAACGGCTCGGACCCCAACATCGCCGTCGACGGCCAGCCGGAAGAGCAGCCGGCGGATGACGGCGCTGCCGTCGCGCCGCCGAAGAAAAAGAAGATCAACTGATAGCTTCTGGAGGCTCGTATGGCTTTGCAGTCCATGACCGGTTTTGCGCGGCGCGAGGGAACGAGCGGCCGCTGGCGCTGGGCATGGGAACTGCGCTCGGTCAACGGCAAGGGCCTCGACCTGCGGCTGCGCCTGCCACCCGGCCTCGAACGCATGGAGGCGGACGTCCGCCGCCTTGCCGGCGAAAGCTTCAGTCGCGGCAATCTGCAGGCATCGCTCTCCGTCACCGCCGACGAGAACCGCTTCGAGGCAGTGCTGAACAAGCAGGCCCTCGCTGCCGTGCTTGCCATGCGCGAGCAATTGGACGGGGTAATCGATCCGGCGCCGCTGAAGCTCGATACGCTGCTTCTGGTGCGCGGCATCGTCGAATTCCGCGAGAGCGAGGATGGCGAGGAGGCGCTTGCCGCCCGTGACGCCGATATCGCCGCCGGCCTGTTGGCAGCGCTTTCAGATCTCAGAGCGATGCGGGAGCAGGAAGGGGCGGCGCTGACCCGCATTCTTCTCGACCATGTCACGACGATCGAAGGCCTGACGCGGACGATCGAGGCCGATCCCTCACGCTCGCCGCAGGAGATCGCCGCGCGGCTTGCCGCGCAGGTCGCCATGTTGATGGACGGCATGGCAGCGCTCGACCGCGACAGGCTGCATGCCGAAGCCGCATTGCTGGCGACCAAGGCGGATCTGCGTGAGGAGATCGACCGTCTGAAAGCGCATATTGCCGCAGCGCGCGATCTCCTGGTGAAAGGTGGTCCTGCCGGACGCCGGCTGGACTTCCTTGCACAGGAATTTAACCGCGAATCGAATACCATCTGCTCGAAGTCGAATGCCTCGGCGGTCACTGCCGCCGGCATCGAGCTGAAAGTCGTGATCGACCAGTTCCGCGAGCAGGTCCAGAATTTGGAGTAAGACATGAAACCGGCGAAATCCTCGCCCGTGCAGATCGCCCGCCGTGGTCTGATGCTTGTCATCTCGTCGCCCTCGGGCGCCGGCAAGTCCACCATCGCGCGCACGCTGCTGGAGCAGGACAGGCAAATCGGCCTCTCCGTCAGCGTCACCACGCGGCAGCGCCGCCCGAGCGAAGTCGAGGATGTGCATTACCACTTCAAGAGCGTGCGCGAGTTCGAGCGGCTGCGCGATAGCGACGCGCTGCTCGAATGGGCCGAGGTGCATGGCAATTTTTACGGCACGCCGCGCGAGCCGGTCGAGCAGGCCATGGCCGAGGGCCGCGATATGCTCTTCGATATCGACTGGCAGGGTGCCCAGCAATTGCAGGAGAAGATGTCGGCCGACGTGGTCTCGATCTTCGTGCTGCCGCCGACCATGACCGAGTTGCAGTCGCGGCTGCACCGCCGCGCCGAGGATTCCGCGGAGGTCATCCAGACGCGCCTCGCCAACAGCCGCGCCGAGATCGCCCACTGGCGCGAATATGACTACGTCATCGTCAACGACGACCTCAACGCCGCCTTCGACGCCGTTCAGTCGATCGTCAAGGCCGAACGGCTGCGCCGCGATCGCCGCCACGGCATGTTCGATTTCGTCCGCGAATTGCTGGAAGAGACGCCGTCGCTTTAAGGTGTGATGCCGAAAGGCCGACTGTGTAGGGTTTTACGTCTTTGCGCGTCTGAAAAGACGTGGCGCTCTACAGGCTGTTTGCCAGAAGGCAGAATTCCTCGACCGACAAGGTTTCCGCCCGCCGGGCCGGATCGATCCCGGCCTTAACGAGCAGGCTCTCGCCGCCGAGCGGTTTCAGGCTCTGGCGCAGCATCTTGCGGCGCTGGCCGAAGGCCGCCTGCGTCACTTTTTCAAGATTGCCGACAGCGCAGGGGATGGGGTTGTCGCGGGGTGTCAGATGCACGACCGTCGAGGTTACCTTCGGCGGCGGCGTGAAGGCCTGCGGCGGCACGTCGAAGGCCATACGGGCCTCCGTCCGCCAGCCGCAGAGTACGCCGAGGCGGCCGTAATGATCGTCGTCTTCACAAGCGACGATTCGCTCGCCGACTTCCTTCTGAAACATCAGCGTCAGCGACTGCCAGAATGGCGGCCAGGCTTTCGGCAGCAGCCAGTTCACCAAAAGCTGCGTGCCGACATTGTAGGGCAGGTTGGCGATGATCTTGATCGGGCCTTCCGGCGCCAAGGCCTCGAAATCGGTCTTCAGCGCATCGCCTTCGATCACCTCCAGCCGGCCGGGATAATGATCGGCGATTTCGGCGAGCGCCGGCAGGCAGCGTGTGTCCCGCTCGACGGCGATGACCTTTTTGGCGCCGAGCGCCAGGATTGCCCGCGTCAGTCCGCCGGGGCCGGGGCCGACCTCGAAGATAGTGGCATCTTCGAGCGCGCCCGCCGTCCGGGCGATCTTCTGCGTCAGGTTGAGGTCGAGCAGGAAGTTCTGCCCGAGCGCCTTGCGCGCATCGAGGCCGTGACGCTGAATGACGTCGCGAAGCGGCGGCAGGCCATCGAGTGCTGCCATCAGCGGTGGCTTTCCGCACTGCGGCCGAGCTGGGCGGCGAGCTTCAGCGCCGCAACGAGGCTCTGCTCGCGCGCCAGTCCCTTGCCGGCAATGCCGAAAGCGGTGCCATGATCCGGCGAGGTGCGGACCAATGGAAGCCCGAGCGTCACATTGACGCTGTCGTCGAAACCGAGTGCCTTGGCCGGGATCAGCGCCTGATCGTGATACATGCAGACGGCAACGTCATATCGCGCCCGCGCCTCGTCATGGAACATCGTGTCGGCGGGCAGGGGGCCGATCGCATCGATGCCCTCGTCGCGCAGGCGCTCGATCGCCGGGCGGATGACATCCTCGTCCTCCCTGCCGATCGTCCCGCCTTCGCCCGCATGCGGGTTGAGGCCGGCGACCGCCAGTCGCGGCGCCGCAATGCCGAAGCGCTGCTTCAGGTCTTCATGGGCGATCCGGCAGGTTTCCACGATCAGCTCGCTTGTCAGCGCCTGCGGCACGTCCCGGACCGGGATGTGGATGGTGACGGGAATGGCCCGAAGCTTCGGTCCTGACAGCATCATCACAGGCGTCACCGGCCTGCCGGTCGCCCTGGCGGCGAGATCGGCGAGAAATTCGGTGTGGCCGGGAAAGCGGAAACCTGCCTCGTAGAGCACGGCCTTGGCGATCGGATTGGTGACGACCGCGAGCGCCTCTCCGCCGATGACAAGCGACACGGCTTTTTCGATCGCCGCGATCGTGCCCTTCGCCGTTGCCGCATGCGGCTCGCCGGCAACCACCTCGATACCGGCAGGCACCGTCATGACGGGCAGCGCGTCGGCAAACATGCCGGCAGCCTCGCCGGCTTTATCCGTTTCGCGGATCGAAACCGAAAGGTTGAGCTGGCGGGCTCTCAACGCCAAGACATCGGGATCGCCGATCAGGAAGAAAGGCGGCAGCCCGAGTTCGCGCCGCCGGAGCCAGGCCATCAGCGTAATATCCGGCCCGATGCCGGCGGGGTCGCCCTGGCTCAGCGCAAGCGGTCGCGAAAACGGTATCGTCATCGCAGGTCAGCGATAGGCGATCTGCGCCTTTTTGCGCAGTTCATCCAGGTATTTCTTGCTGTTTTCGTTTTCCGGGCTGGCGTCCTTGTCGGCCTTGGTCTTGCCGAGATCTTCCTGGCGGAAGACCATTTCGGCCGCCTGGTCGTCGGAAACCTGGCGCTGGCTGCAGATCGCCAGATATTCGACGCCCTTGTCGGTGACGCGGGTTCCCGTCGTATTGCCTTTGGCCTGCTCGACCAGCGGCTTCCAATCCGGCGGAATCTCGGGGGCGAGCATACGGCCGAGATCACGCACGGAAACGTCGCGCATCGTCGCCGCAAAGACCTTTGCCTGGTCGCAGCCCGGAAATTTCGAGCGCGACGCCTCGGCTTCGCCCTTGCGCTTGCCGGTGATGGCGTTGCGCTTGGCTTGCGGAATGACGAAGATGATCTGCTGCAGCATATATTCTGTTGTGACCGGCTTCTGCTTGTTGTTCTGCATCATGCGCGAAACGAGGTCATAGTTCGACAGCCGCGAGGTCGAACCATAGCGGGCGTTGACCACCCGCGGCCAGCTCATCTGTACGGCGATGAAACCTTTGAAATGGTCGACACCGACGCCGGCGCGATCGAGGATCTGAGACATCTGCTCGACGGAAAGCTTATTGCCGCTCGAAAAGCGGGCGAAAGACGCGTCGACGTCCTGCTGCGAAACCGACATATGGACACGGGCGACCTCCTGCCGCTTCAGCGTCTCGTCGATCAACTGCTCCTCGGCAGCCTTGGCATCGGCCTTGGTGTGCTGCAGGCGCAGGAAGGCCTGGCGCTTGGCGACGTCGCCGCTGGTGATGGCGGTGCCGTTGACCACGGCCTTGACCTCGCTTGCGGCAAATGCTGGCGCGGCAACACCCGTCAGCAAGGCAAGCGCTGCCCCCGCGAGGAACTTGGTTATGGCTTTTTTCGCGTCAATCATCTGTTGACCTCCCGATAGCGCCGCGAGACGGTGTTCGCGGCGTTTTTTACCACAGTGCGAGACACGCGGACATCGCTTCCGTCACGGCGCGAAACCCCTATGCCTCAGATATCGACTGGCGGCAATGTCCTGCACAGGCATACGGCGAAAGAATGGCTTCAGGCCATGTTTGCGCCGGCCGCCAGTCATTGCAGGGTGTCTGTACCGATCTTGATGTCGCCGAGCGTGCGGAAGGTCAGCCTTGCGCCGATCGTCCAGTCGCTGGCCGACTCGTCGTCGGAGTCCCGGGTATCCGTATAGGCGATCGTGAAGATCGTGCATTCGTCCTCGTAGGTGAGGCCGAGCGTCCGGCGGCTGAGCACATCATTGTTCAGATCCCAGGCGATGCCGCCGAAGATCGACCAGTAATCCTTGAACTTGATTCTACTGTTAGTCTGGATCTCGTCGTTGTCCTCGGCAAAGCCATATGCCGGCTGAGCGCTGAGATGGGTGTAGGTCACCTGCGTCTGGAAGGTATCGTTCTGGTAGGCCGTCGTCAGATCGCCGCGGCGGAACTCGAAATCCTTCTCGTCAAGGCGATAGGAGGCCGCGACCGAAACGCCGTAGGGTGTTTCGACGCCGCCAAGACCGACATAATCGGAGCGGTCGGTCTCTAGGCCCGAGTCCGCACCGACATTGACGAGGTCGTCGGTTGCAAAGGAGTTCTGGCCGGCAATCTGATAGGATTGGCCGAAGATGCCGTGCAGTTTGTAGCCGCTGTCGAACGTGCCGGTATACTGGACGCCGAGATTGGCGCGGGTGCCGCCTTCGACGCGGTCGTAGCCTGAGAATTTATCGCGATCGAAAAGCGAGGTGGCGTCGAAGACGAAGCTCTGCGCGTCCTCGTTCGGCAGCCGGCCGGCGAGCTGCTCGTCGGGGCGGGCATAAATCTGCGCGATCGGTTCGAGAATATGGGTGCTGTTCTCCGTCGTCATCAGGATCGGATAACGCACCTCCAGCCCGGCGGTGAACATCGAGCGGGTGGCGGAATTGTCGTCGAGATAATTGCCGTTGTAACCCGTTGGGTCGTCCATATTGAGCGCGAAGGCGTCGCCGCGCGCAGCCAGCAGCGGTGTGATCACCAGGCCGGTCGGCGTGACGTAGGTACGCTTCCACTGCAGTTCGGCCGTCAGGCGCGAGGTCTGTCCCTTCAGACCGCGGAAGCGGTCGAAGCCGTCGACAGTATAGAAGTCGTCATGGGTGCGCGAAATATTCGTCAGGTTGACATCAGCCGACAGTTCACCGCCGGCCAGCGGCTGCGGCGCCACATAGTGATAGTCGAGCGAGGGATAGACGATCGCCTGCTGTTTTTCGGCCGTGTTCGTCCGGTCGGCATCCTGGACGTCGAAATAGAACGCCCGCATGTCGAAATAATTGCGTTTCCCAAGTCCCGTCAGGTAGATCTGGTTGGTGCGATCCGTGCCGCTGAGGTCCTTCAGCTTATAGGTTTTCGAGAAATTGTTGTCGCTCTGCATCATGACGTCCCAGCCGAACGTCCAGCGCGGATTGATGCGGAATTCAGCCTTCGAGGTCACCATGCCACGCTGGCTGGCTTCGGCATCGCTGGTGCCGGAGCTGAAATTGCCGGGCTTCGCCTGGTCGATGCCGGCAACGCGCAGGATATGCGTGCCGTTTTCGAAGCGCTGGCGGAATTCGCCTTCGACGAGGAAGCCCTGGGCGGTGTAGCCGGTGGTGGTGACCGTCGCGTCCATGCTCGGCGAGATCACGTAATAATAAGGAATGGAGAGTCCGAAGCCGAGATTCTGCGACAGGCTCATCGTCGGGAAGAGAAAGCCCGACTTGCGTTTCACCGTATTGTCGGGAACTTCGATGAAAGGCAGGAAGGCGATCGGATAACCGAGCAGCTCGAAGCGTGCACTCTCCAGACGGATCGTGTGCGTCACGCCGTTCTGGATCACCCGCTTGGCCTTGACCTGCCAGAATGGCGCGCGCTTTGGATCTTCGGCGCAGGGAAGGCAGGCGGTGTAGACCCCCTTGTTCAGAATCATCTTCGTGCCGCCGATGCGCTCGCCGCTTTCGGCGACGATACGGGTATTGTCGGCGGTTTCGATGCGCAGCGAGTTCAGGAACCCGTCGGCGAAATTGTCGGTCACGTCAAGGTTGTCGGCATAGATGCGGTTGCCGTCCGGGCTGACCAGCTCGACATTGCCTAGCGCCATCATCCGGCCGGTCTTCTGATTGTACTCGACCTTCTGCGCGACCATTTTATAGCCGCCATAGTTGATCTGCACGCCGCCGACCGCCGACACCAGATCGGCGTCACGATTATAGACGAGTTCATTGGCCGAAAGCAGAAGCTTGGCCCCTTCAGGAATATTCTTTCCAATCGTTTGGTCGGGCGCGCTGGCCTGGCCGTAGGAGACCGCAGCACTGCCGAAATAGGAACTTAGAGTCGCGCCGACGAGCAGGGCAACCAACTGTTTACTAAAATACTTGCGGTCGCCTGCCGCCACTAGCCGTCCTCCTGATGAAGCAGAATAGTCGCACCCAACGCCAGCGCGACGATCACCGGTATCCACGTCGCCACGAAGGGGGGCACAACTCCACTGCTTCCGAATGCCTTTACAAGCACGGTGATGACATAAAGCATGAAGCCCGAAAGGATGCCACCCAGAATCACGGAGCGGGATTGGTTGAACCGGCTAAATTTTAGGGACACTGTTGCAGCAATGAAAGTCATCGCCACCAGCAGCAACGGCTGGGACAACAGGGAGTTGAATTGCGTCTCCAGTGCCTTGGTCGAGATACCGAAGGATTTGGCCGCGGCAATGCGGTTGGAAAGGTCAAAGAAACCAATTGTTTCCGGCGCCGTCAGCCGCTCCTGGACGAAGTCCTGTTTCAGATTGGTGCGAAGTTGAAGCGAAGCTTTACGCACGGGGATTTCGCCAGGCTTGCGCTCGACAACGTTGTTAAGTTGCCAGTAACCATCTTCCAATTTTGCCGTCGCGGCGTCCTGTCTCAGAATGACCTGGCCGCGTGAATCGAAATGGATCAACACGGCGTCGATCAGCTTGGTTCCGTTCTCCTGAACCGTGTGGGCGCCGATGATCACATCGTCGCGGCCGCTGATCTGGCGCAGCCACGGAATCTGCGGCGCCTTGCGCAAAACCGCGTTTTCGCCGCGCCAGTCGGACTCGACGAGCAGCGCCTGGCGCTGTCCCCAAGCGGCAATCGGGTTGAGCGCCGTCATCGTCAGCAGGCCCAGTATCAGCGAGCCGGCGATGAAGGGGAACATGAACTGCCAGACCGAAATGCCTGCGGCGCGGGTGACGACGAGCTCATATTTGCGGTTGAGCCCGATCAGCACCGTCATGCCGACGAACAGCGCGATGAACGGCACCGTCTGCTGCAGGATCAGCGGCAGGCGCACGGCGGTCATCAGGATGCCGCCGCCGATCGTGTAGCCGGGCAGGCCGGACATGCGACCGGCCGTCTCGCTGAAATCGAGCAGGAAAGAAATCGCCGAGACGCCGATCAGGAACCAGCCCATCGTCACCAGGTAGCGGCGAAAGAAATAACGCGACAATGTCCCGAATATCATTGGGCGGCGTCTCCGCCGGTCCTGCCGGTCGCGGCAAGCAGCCTCTCCTGCATCCGTCTCCAGAAAGACGACACTCGGTCCCGAATGAACGACGGTATGGCCAGTCGTTTGTGCAGGCCGAGGAAGACGATCGAAACGATGCTGCTGCCGATCGGTATGGCATAGAGAACGGCGATATATTCAGGATCGGTGTCGATCTGATTGGCCGCGTAGAATGCCGCCCATCGCAGCGCGAAGGCATAGGCGAGCGCGCTCACCATCGGATGCAGCCGCGCTTCGCGGTGCGAGCGCGCATCGCCGGCGATTGCCAGGGAAAACAGCGCAAAGACGACAGGCAGGATCCAGTCCGTCAGCCGGCGATGCAGTTCGGCGCGGTAGCTCTGCGGTCGGATCGTATAATCCTTGTCGGCCGGATCCGGATTGATCAGGAACCACAGATCACGGTCACTGGCGCGCAGCGTCGCCTGGCCGCGATTCTCGGTCATATCAGAGAGGTCGAAAGAATAGGAATCGAAATTGATCACCGAGACATTGCCGTCGGGCGTTTTGCGGTGCACTTCGCCCTCATGCATGATCAGCGTCGTGCCGGTATCGTCGACGGCACCTTCCTTCGCATAATAGATCAGCTCGTAGGCCGGATCGCGCTCGTCGGCGACGAAAAGGCCCTTCAGCATGCGGCCGGCCATCCGCTTCGAGATCTGCACATACAGGCCTTCATCAAGCTTGCGGAAGGTCTTTTCTTCGATCACCGAAGACAGCAGGTCGGCATAGGTCTCGGCGATCATCTGGCGCACGACAGTCTTTGCGCGCGGCTCGACGACGTTGTCGACGAAGAAGGAAAAGACGCTGACGACCGCGGCCAGCAGCAGGATCGGACGGATCAGCACGCTGCGCCGCGCCCCGGCCGCGTCGATGACGGTGAGCTCGGAATCATTGTTCATCGTCGTCAGCGTCTGGGTGATCGCGATAACGAGGGCGAAGGGCAGGACAACGGGAATGATCGACGGCAGGATCATCGTCGCGAGCTTGGCGAACGAGCCGATCGACTGGCCGCTGTCGGTGACCAGGTTGATGCGCTGCAAAACCTGAGTCGTCCAAATGATCGCCAGAACGGGCAGGAGCGCCACGAGAAACATCTGGCCGACGCGCCGCAATATGTATGTCTCGAGTAGTTTCATGCCTGCCCTTGAAAGCACCTGCACGCCCAAACGGCTTTGCAGGAGAATCCCTCTACGCTCTTTGTCGCGGTTTTGCGACAAGCCGGTGTCAAAAATTCATTCAATTTTCAGAATTTTTTTGATGCTGTTGCGACTCAGTTAACGCCAGCAACGCGGCGAAGACGACAAGCGACGAAAGCCATCCGAGAACGACGTCGGAAAGGTAGTGTGCGCCGAAGGATAGCCGCATGGCGGGCGTCAGGATCGAGATCGCCACCACGGGTGCCGCCAGTGCATAACGCAGGGATTTCGGAACGAAGAGCAGAAGGCAGAAAAGCCAACCGGCGCTTGCTGCCTCGCCCGAGATGAATGAGCAGTTCGAAACGCATTTTCCGGCCATCGACCCTGCCTCGACGAAATGCAGCGCACCACCGAAAATGTCCGTCTGTATCGGCCGCGGCCGACCCCAATGTTCCTTCAGGACGACGTTGACGAGCAGCACCGGTCCGATCAGCAGCGTTCCGAGCGCGACTTTCAGCTTGCCCGCCCGCTCGGTGTTGAAGGTTGCGCCATGCTGCTGGTAGCATTCGATGAGTTTCCACACCATCACGATCGCCACGACATAGGGCAGGCGGAAGAAGATGGTGCGCAGCAGATCGAAGTCCCCCGAGTCGCGATAGGGGAAGCCACCGCAGATGCTTCCGGCGGCGGCAGCCAAGTCGCAATCTGCACTCATGAAAAAAAGCTGGGAAAAATAGATGTCTATTCCGGGGAAGGCGCGGAAGACGGCAAGCAGCGCCCACCACGTCCAGAACAGCCACATGAATGCGCCGAAAGTCGTCTTCGGCAGGCGGATTGCCGGGCTCCGCCATGGATTTTTCGAAAAAACTGTCAACGCGAATATCTACGAAACTGACGAAAACATGAGGGCCGTTATGGCCGCGGGCGACCATAACAATTGTCGCCAGCCATTGACAGACCCGCCAAACGCGAAATTATCCGCCGGGGACGGATTTCATAGAATCCCAGCGGAGAAGACATGTCAGCAAAGTTCGAAATTTCATTCTCAAAGTCGGCAAAGCTCAATGGCGGCCTGGCGATCTTGTTGAAGACCTCCGACGCCGACAGTCCTGCGGGCGCCGAAACAGTCGATCCGGCCGGCGTAATTGCCAAGGCTGCTCGGATCGCCCGATTCTCCGCGAAATCCATGGGCGCGCTCGATATTGTCGCTCCCGAAGGTGCGCCCGTCGAACGCATCGTCGTCATCGGGCTTGGCAAGGCCGCCGATCTCAATGCCCATGACTGGCTCAAGGCCGGCGGGACTGCGGCGGCGAGAGTCAAGAATACCGACAAGGCCGCCGTCTTCATCGACGTGCCCGGCCTTCAGGTGAGCGCGCAGGCAGCGGCCGATTTTGCGCTCGGCATGCTGCTGCGCGCCTATAGTTTCGATACCTACAAGACGAAGAAGGGCGACGACGAGGAAAAGGCGGCGAAATCCGTCAAAGTAACGATCGTCACCGCCGATCCGGCCGGTGCCAAGAAGGCGTTTGCCGATTCCGAAGCGATCGCCGGCGGCGTCAATCTTGCCCGTGACCTCGTCAACGAACCGCCGAACGTGCTCGGCCCCGTCGAGTTCGCCGCCAAGGCGAAGGAACTGGAAAAGCTCGGCGTCGACGTGGAGATCCTGACCGAGAAGGAGATGCGCCGTCTCGGCATGGGTGCCCTTCTTGGCGTTGCCCAGGGTTCGGTGCGCCCGCCGCGCCTGGCGGTGATGCAGTGGAAGGGCGGCAAAGCCAAGGATCGTCCCGTCGCCTTCATCGGCAAGGGCGTCGTCTTCGATACCGGCGGCATTTCGATCAAGCCGGCCGCCGGCATGGAGGACATGAAGGGCGATATGGGTGGCGCCGCGGCCGTCACCGGCCTCATGCATGTGCTCGCCTCGCGCAAGGCCGCCGTCAACGCCGTCGGCGTCATCGGCCTGGTCGAGAACATGCCTGACGGCAACGCCCAGCGTCCCGGCGATATCGTCACCTCGATGTCCGGCCAGACGATCGAGGTGATCAATACCGATGCCGAAGGCCGTCTCGTGCTCTGCGATGCGCTCTGGTACTGCAACGACCGTTTCAAGCCGCAGTTCATGATCAATCTCGCCACGCTGACCGGCGCGATCGTCGTGGCGCTCGGCAATGTGCATGCCGGCCTGTTTTCCAATGACGACCAGCTTTCCGCCCAGCTGACGGCGGCCGGCCTTTCCACAAACGAGAAACTCTGGCGCATGCCGCTCGGCAAGGACTACGACAAGCTGATCGACAGCAAGTTCGCCGACATTAAGAACACCGGCGGCCGACAGGCGGGCTCGATCACCGCTGCGCATTTCATCAAGCGCTTCGTGCAGGATACGCCCTGGGCACATCTCGACATCGCCGGCACGGCGATGGGCTCGCCTCAGGACGAGATCAACCAGTCCTGGGGTTCCGGTTTCGGTGTGCGCCTGCTCGACGAACTCGTCCGCGCCCATTATGAATCCTGATGACCGACGTTCTCTTTTATCATCTGACCGAAACCAGGCTGGAAGATGCGCTTCCGCCGCTGATCGACAAAAGCGTCGAGCGCGGTTGGCGCGTCGCCGTCCAGACGAGCGAGGCAGCGCGGCGTGATGCTCTCGACGCGCATCTCTGGACGTTCCGCGAGGAGAGCTTCCTGCCGCACGGCACCGACGAGGGCGATTTCGCCGAAAGCCAGCCGGTGCTTTTGACGGTGACACCTGGCAATGCCAATGCTGCCACAGTGCGTTTCATCATCGACGGCGCCGAGCCGCCGCCGGTCGATGCCTATGAACGCGTCGTCTTCATGTTTGACGGTCACGACCAGGCACAGCTGGAGGCCGCCCGGGCGCAATGGAAGAAGTTGAAAGGCGAGGGGCATAACCTCACCTATTGGCAGCAGACGCCGGAAGGGCGGTGGGAGAAGAAGGCTTGAATATTTTCAGGCCAAACCGGCTTCGGCAAGAACCTTGTCGATGAATTCCTTCTTCGCGCCGGTGTAGGCCGCGCGGCTCTCGGCAAACTTCTGCGCAAGGCCGATCTTCAGCTCCTCATAGGCCAGCGCGAGCGTGGGGTCGTTCTGCAGCCTGTCGCGGAAGAAAATGTTCCGCCTCCAGTTAAAACCTTGATATTCGACGACGTGGGCGAGATGCGTGCGCGTCTCGCCGACGACGCCTCGGCCGAAGATATGGTCGTCAGGCACCATATCCGCACCGGCATAGTCGTAGCCGATCTTTTCCATCGGCCCGATACAGGCAAGCCCATCTTCGAGCCGCGGGACGCCAACCAGGATGTCGATGATCGGTTTTGCCTTGATGCCTGGAATGGCGGTGCTGCCGAAATGCTGGATATCGAGTAACAGGGGCCCAAGCGCATCGCGAATCCTGGCCTCCTCCAGCAGATAGGCCTCGCGCCATTTCGCATTCGGGTCGGAAAGCCTGACCGTCAGATGCGGGACGCCCAATCCAAACCATTCATCCTGCTGCTGCATGGAACGGCCTTCGATTGTTAATGCATGGCGCCCCGGAAATGTGCAGCGGTCCGGGGATAACGATATGCATAAAACAAGCGTATCGCATCAATCAAGTTTGATGCGATACGCTTTGGTGCCGCTACCTTAGCATTGCGCAGGTGCGATGGCATCTGCCGGTGAAAGTCGCTCAGTCGTGGAACGCGTCGACGAACTTCCGCTTGCCGAGCATGAAGGCGTCGGCGACGTGGCGCAGCGGCGCCAGATCGACATCCGAGGTGCCGGCTTTGACGATTTCGGCGAAACGGCGGTAGAGCGAGGGATATTCCTGTTCCGGCTCGGCGAAAGTCAGCGTGCCGTCGATGGAAAGCTTGGCGCCGCCCTCGGCGAGAACCATCTGGCCGGCCGCCGTTTCAGCGACGATGTCCCAGCTCTGCTTGCCGGTCTGGCGCCAGTCGAATTCGGCATGAACCGGCAGGCCGTCGGCGTCGCGGAAATGGATGTCGGCAGCGATCGGCGCATCGCGGTTTTCGGGAAATTCGAGCACGGCCCCGGTGATGAAAAGCCGCGGCAGGATATGGGTGACGATCGACAGCGCGTTGATGCCGGGATCGAAAACCCCAAGGCCGCCTGCCTGCCAGATCCAGTCCTGGTTCGGGTGCCAGTGGCGGACATCCTCCTTCCAGATCACATGCACGCTTTTGATCGTCGTCGAATCCAGAAACGCCTTGGCGGCCTCAACGGCCGGCGCATAGCGCGAATGCCAGCTGGCAAACAGCGACGCGCCCTGCTTGGCGGCAAGCGCCTCGAGATCGGCCACTTCGCTCAATGTTGCGCCGGGCGGCTTTTCCAGGAAGACATGCTTGCCGGCAGCGAGCGCCTTGTAGGCGGCCTCGTAGCGATATTGCGGCGGCATGCAAAGCGAGACGGCATCGATGGAAGGCTCGGCGTCGAGCATCGCCTCGATCGTCGTATAGCTGTTGATGCCTTCGACCGTGCCATGGCGGCTTGCCGTGGCGACGAGCTTGAAATCGGCGTTCTTGGCGATGGAAGGGAGGTGCTGGTCGCGGACGATCTTGCCGACGCCGACGATGGCGAGGTTGATTGGGGACATGGTTTCGCTCGAGCCTGTGAAAAGTATGATTTATTGCGCTTCTTTTAGCAGAAAGGAGAGCGCCGACAAGCTCTCCCTTCATTGTCTTCTATCCTACCGCATGACGGGCCATCTACCGCATGATAGTTTGGCGAAGGAAGCTGTAACCCATCGCCGCCCGGGCGGCGCGCTCGTGCGAATTACCGTCGCCGCCATGCCCGCCCGAGCCGAACTCATAAAAGAACGGCCGGTGTCCGGCTTCCTCCAGCCGCGCGGCGAAGCGGCGCGCATGCGAGGGATGCACCCGGTCGTCATTGGCGGAGCTTTCGATATAGATTGGCGGATAGGTGACCTCGGTTACCGGCTCGACATTGTGAAGCGGCGAGTAGCCGAGCATGAAATCCCGATCCGCTGATATTTCCGGATCGCCATATTCGTCCATCCAGGCCTGTCCTGCGCTGAACAGGTGGAAGCGTGTCATGTCGAGCACCGGCACCTGGCACCAGACGGCGCCGAAATCGTGCGGGTAACGCGTCAGCATCACCCCGGTCAGCAGACCACCATTGCTGCCGCCCTGGCAGGCGATGCGCGACGGCACGGTGTAGCCGCGAGCGACGAGATCGCGGGCGATGGCGACGAAATCGGCAAACGCCCGGTCTCGCCCCAGCCGCTTGGCGCTGCGATACCAGTCGGGCCCGAATTCACCACCGCCGCGGATATAGGCCTGCACATAGGCGCCGCCCTGTTCCAGCCAGAGTCCGGTCACGCCGGAATAGTTCGGCGACAGCGAAACATCGAAGCCGCCATAGCCGTAAAGCAGCACCGGCAGCGCGCCCTTGGTCCATTGCTTCGGCAAGACCAGCCGGTAGGCAACCCTGGTTCCGTCATCGGAAACCGCTTCCAACAGCTCGGATGACATATCGGCCGCATCGAAATAGCTGGGCGCCGCGGCGAGGAAAATCGGCTCGGCTTGCCTGCCGCGATCCGACAGCTCCAGGCGGTAACAGGCCGGCGGCTGCAGGAAGCCCTGGCCGATGATGCAGAGCGTATCGTCGCCGAGATGCAGGTCCGCATAGAGCGGCCTGAAATGAGCCGTCTGCATGTCCAGAGGCAGCGCGATCTCGTGCTGTTCGGCATCAGGCTTCGTCAAGTCCAGCACCATGAGACGCGGACGCAGCCGATCGGAGATGATGAAGACGCACCACTCGCGCATCAGCATCAGCTGCGAGATCGACTGGCCTTCGCCAGGCTGAAACAGGATCCGCTCAGGCCCGAGTGGATCTGTCTCCGAACTGGGATCGAAGCGTTGCAGCACAAGGCTGCCGGTGGGAACGCGCTCATCGGTCTTTGCCCGCCAGAGGCAATGATCGTGATTGAAGTGAAAATCGGCTTCCTTCGGCAGATCGATGCGCCGCTGGCTTCCGTCCTCGGCGATCAGGAACGCGCTTGCGACGCCGATCTCATGGCTGGCGACGAAAATGTCGATCAAGCCAGCATCCGCCGAAGCGCCCGACAGGGCTGGGTCGATGACGAGATTGTAGCCGTAGACGTCCTCGTCGGCGGCCTCGAACATGATGGCGGCCTCTTCCGGCCGCTGCCCGCGCTTCAATCGCCGCCCGACGCGCGGCCATCCAGAGCGGGTCGCCGAAAATCGGTCGATGGAGCCGAAATAGCAGATCTCGTCGCGGCTCAGCCAATTGGCATGCGATCGTGCTGCCGGGGTATCGAAACCGCCCTCGACGATCTCTTTGCTCTCGGCGTCGAATTCGAGCAGCCGGAGAAGATCGGAGCCGCCGTCCGAAAGCGTCAGCAGCACCCGCGTCGGTTCCCACGGGCAGGTGACGGCGCCGCGCCAGTTCCAGCGCTTGCCTTCACTGACGCAGAAGGCATCGAGATCGAAGACCGGCTCCCAATCGGCGTCCGCCAGCGGCTGCTGGTCGGCAGGCAGACGGAGCCAGACGCCGAGAGGATTGTCCTTGCTCTGCCGGAAATCGAACAGCCACGCACCGCGGCGCATCGGCACGATCAGCCTGTCCTGCCGCTCGATCAGCGCCTGGATGGCGTCGCGATCCCTGACGAATTCGGGTGTTCGCAATGCCGCGTCCGAAAGCGCGTTGTGTTCGTCGATGAACTGGCGGGTGCGCGGATCGTCGTCCGCTTCGAGATGAAGGTTCATGTTCGACCTGCCGGCTCCTGTTGACGTCGAAGAGATCTAGGCACCCGGTCCAGACTTGACAACCCGCCTTAGCGGATCGTCACGAGATCGGCCGAGGCGAGGACGTTGTTCGGCGCCTGCGTCTTTTTGAATTTCAGCGTCACGACCTTGTAGCCTTCGGCTTCGAGATCCGAAAGCAGGGTCGGCAGCATCGTTGCCGTGCGTTTGTGGATGTCATGCATCAGGATGATGCCGCGGCCGCGCTTGTGCAGCAGGTCCATCGTCCGCTGCGTCACCGAAGCCGGCGTGATGGCGAAATAATCCTTGCTGTCGATATCGACATCCATAACCACCAAGTCGCGCATGGCGATCTCGGCGCGCAGCCTGTGGCTCTCGGCAAGATAGGGGAAGCGCAAGAAGGAGACGTCGGTTCCCGTCGCCTTGGTCACCGCCAATTCGCCCTTGACCACTTCGGCGATCGCCGCGTCGAAATCAAGCGAAGTCAGGTTGGCGTGGTCATAAGTGTGGCTGCCGATCGTGTTGCCGTCCTCAGCGACCTTGCGGGCCAGCGCCGGATGCATTTCTGCCATTTCGCCGACCATCATGAAGGCGCCCTTGACGCCGAACCGGTCGAGGATCGCCAGCACCTTGTCGGTCCGGCCGGGGATCGGACCGTCATCGAAGCTCAGGATCACTTCCTTGTCCTGCAGTTTGAGGTCGGCGAGCGAGGAAACCTCAAGCGTCCGCCCGGCCAGGCGGTGCCAGCCGGTCATGCGCGGTGCCGGATCGTCACCGGCATAGGTAAGTTTCCGTTCCTCGGGCGCAATCACCGAGGAGGTCTTGATCGAGGTATCCGGGGCCTGTTTGGTGGTGCTGCAGGCGGACAGGGCAGCCACGAGGGCGATGCAGGACAGATTGAAAAAGCGATGCATGGAAAGGGCTCAACAAATCGGTAACGAATGTTGAGACAACCTTTCGAATTATGGTTAACGATCGGTTGAGATCGGCAGGAATTGTGCCGATACGCGGCACTTCGCCGCGTTTAGTCAGGGGCTGTGGCTATCCCGCCATGGCCTCTTCGTATTCGGCCGAAAGCGTCAGCCAGTCTTCCTCGGCGGCAGCCAATTTTGCGGCAGCTTCGCCGCGCTGCTTTGCCTTCTCGGCGGCCTTGGCGGGCGTCTTTTCATAGAGGGCCGGATCGCCAAGTTCCGCATCAAGCGCCTGAATCTGTTTCTCCAGCTTCGCCGTCAAGGATTCGATTTCGTTGATCTTTTTCCGAAGCGGCGTCAGCGAGGCGCGCTTTTCGGCATTGAGCTTGCGCTGCTCCGCCTTCGAGGTCGCGTCTTCAATTAGCTGCGGCTTTTCTTCTTTTTTTTTACCTGAAGTGACGATCAGGTCGCGATATTCGTCCATGTCGCCTTCGAAGGTCGTCACCGTGCCGCCATTGACCAGCCACAGCCGGTCGACCGTCGCCTCGATCAGATGGCGGTCGTGCGAGATCAGAATGACCGCGCCTTCATAATCGTTCAGCGCCTCGATCAGCGCCCGGCGGCTGTCGATGTCGAGGTGGTTCGTGGGTTCGTCGAGGATCAGCAGGTTGGGCGCGTTGAAGGCGGCAAGCCCCATCAGCAACCGGGCCTTTTCGCCACCGGAAAGATCCTTGGCGGCCGTTGCCATCTTCTCGGTCGCAAGCCCCATCTGGGCTACGCGGGCGCGCACCTTGGCCTCCGGCGCGCCGGGCATAAGGCGGCGCACATGCTCCACGGGCGACTGCTCGGGAATGAGGTCGTCGAGCTGATGCTGCGCGAAGAAGCCGATCTTCAGGCTCGGCGCGATTTTCACTTCGCCGCTTTCCGGCGCCAGCCGGCCGGAGATGAATTTGGCGAAGGTCGACTTGCCGTTGCCGTTCGAGCCGAGCAGGGCGATGCGGTCGTCATTGTCGATGCGCAGATTGAGGTTCTTCAGGATCGGATTGCCGGGTTCGTAGCCGACAGCACCGCTCTGGATGGCGACGATCGGCGATGCCGGCTGCTTTTCCGGCTCGGGAAAGGTGATCGGCGTGACGTGGTCTTCGATCACCGCGGCGACCGTTCCCATGCGCTCCAGCGCCTTGACGCGCGACTGCGCCTGGCGCGCCTTGGAGGCCTTGGCCTTGAAGCGATCGATGAAGCTCTGCAGATGTTTGCGTGCCGCCTCGTTCTTGGCCTTGGCCTTGGTCTGCAGCTCGTCGGCCTCCGCCTTCTGCCGCTCGAACTGGTCGTAGCCGCCGCGGTAGAAGGTCAGCTTCTTCTGGTCGAGATGGACGATCGAATTGACCGCATTGTTCAGGAGGTCACGGTCGTGGCTGATGATGATGACGGTGTGCGGATAGCGGCGGATATAGTCTTCCAACCACAATGTGCCTTCGAGGTCGAGATAGTTGGTCGGCTCGTCGAGCAGAAGCAGGTCCGGCTCGGCAAACAGCACGGCGGCAAGGGCAACGCGCATGCGCCAGCCGCCGGAGAAGGAGGAGGCGGGGCGGGCCTGCGCCGCCTGGTCGAAGCCGAGGCCGGCGAGAATGCTCGCAGCGCGCGCTTCGGCCGAATGCGCGTCGATATCGACGAGGCGCATCTGGATTTCGGCGATGCGATGCGGATCGGTCGCCGTTTCTGCTTCGGCAACGAGCGCCGTGCGTTCCTTGTCGGCTGAGAGCACAATCTCGATCAGCGCGTCCTCGGTTGCCGGTGCTTCCTGCGCCACCTGGCCGATGCGCGCGGCCTTCGGGATCGATACCGATCCGGTCTCGGAGCCGAGATCGCCGGTAATGACGCGAAACAGCGTCGACTTGCCGGCGCCGTTGCGCCCGACCAGCCCCGCCTTCGTGCCCGAAGGCAGCGAGACGCTGGCATTGTCGAGAAGCAGGCGCCCGGCGATACGGGCGGAAATATCGGTAATCGTGATCATGGCCGGCGTTTTGGCCGAAAGAACTCGTTAAGGCAAGAGCTCGCCCCGAGAGAAGCGCGCTTGTCGCCGACAAGCGAGCTTATCCCGCGGCAAGCTTGCCTGTCCGCGCCTTTAGTGGCCGAAAGCTTGCACCGGCCGTCGGCGGTTCGATTGTGCGGCGAGCAGCGCCACCCGGGCATTGGCCTGCAGCTGCCCCGGAGTTGCCGCATCGGTGCTGAGCGCCACGCCGATCGAGATGGTCAGCCTGCCGCGATCGGCCTTGTCCGAGGTCGCAAAGACAAGATTGTCCTCGACCGAGGCGCGCAGCCGCTCGGCGATGGTCATGGCGTCCTGCATGCCGACATTGGCAAACAGGATGGCGAATTCGTCCGCCTCGGTGCGGGCGACGAAGTCGTTTTTCTTGACCGACTTGCGGAAAAGGCCGGCGAGCTTCTTCAGCAGCTTGTTGCCGGCCTGGCTGCCGTATGTGTCGTTGAGATCGGTGAAATTGTCGATATCGACCATGATCAGCGCGCTGCCGGCTGCACCCTCTTCGCGCTCGTAGAGCTCTGATATCACCCGGTTGAGCGCGATGCGGTTGGGAAGTCCGGTGATCCTGTCGGCCACACTGGCCGATTGCATCGCCGAAATACCGCGTTCCAGCCTTTCCATCCGCCGGATGTCATCCTCCAGCCGAGCGCCGATTTCCGTCTCCGCCGATAGCACTGCCGCAAGCGAGGCGGAGAGGTAATCGACCTCGCCGATGAAGGCGGCAAGGCTCTGGTCGTCGTGGCTGGAGACCGATTTCAGGATCGTGCTGCACGCGTGCGCAAAGGCGGCTCTGTGCCGCAGCCCCTCGGCAAGCTTTTCCGCCACCTCACGCAGCATCCGGCTCGCCTCGTTGCGCGCGGTCTCGCCCGCCAGCCCGCAATGGCCGACGAGGCGGTATTTTAATCCGAGCTCGTCGAGCATCGCCTGTTGCGGCTGGGTCCCGAGTGCGGCGATATCCTGCGCAAGGCCGGCATTGAGCCCGACGATCGCCTCATGAAACAGTTCGTAGTTGCGCGGCATCGCGGCGACGTTCAGGCGCGCCAGGTGCTGGGCGATCTTCTGAATATCGGCCACATCAGCCGGACGTGCCGCCTCGCGTGGCACCAGTGCATTTGCGCTTGCATTCTGCATGACGATCCCTCGCGATCCGGCATTTTTCTCCATCTTCCGCTATGCGCGCAAGCTTTTAAGAGACCCTGAATTTTTGGTCGGGAAGCGGCGGCTTGGCAGTGGAACCGGCAAAGGCGGTTAATTCAGTCTTGATCGCCAAGGCTGTTTCACATCCACTCGCGGCCCTCACCGCGCAGGAAATAGAGCAGGTCCAGCCCGAGGCTCGGCTTGCCGAGCGCCGTCAGCGTCATGTGGCACTGGCCGCGATGATGGGTCTGGTGGTTGAAAAGATGGGCCAGCGCTAGGGACAGCGGCTGGGTGATTTCGATCGGCTGCGTCACCGGCGAATAGGTGAAGTTGGCGGCGAGGGTTATCGCATCGAGCGTGCCCGTCCAGGCAACGATCCGCTCGTCCTCGGCTCTGCGTGCCGCTGCAAGCGCATCCAGTTCTTCGTAGAGCACAGCATCCAGTGTTTTCGGCGCGTCGCCGGTGCCGGTGAAGCGCTTCATCCAGATCCGGTCGGCGACGAGCAGGTGATTGAGCGTGCGATGCAGCGAGCCGAAGAAGGCGCCGCGGTCGCTGCGGAATTCCGCATCGCTGAGTTCGGCCGCCGCCGCATAGACCTGGGCATTGGCCCAGCGGTTATAGGCGGCGAACATCCTGTACTGTCTGAGCATCCGGTCCCCCTGATCGTCGCGGCAGTCTAACCCGTCTTCCCCGCAAATCGCAGTGATGCGCCCATGAAATTTCCTGATTTGATCGCGGGCGCTTTCTGTCGTCGAATGGCTGACGCTGCGATCTCGAAAGGACTGTTATGACCAGAGCGCTCTATTCCCTCTGCGGTGCCGACGAACGGCGCTTCTTCTCGCCTCATTGCTGGAAAGCGGTGATGGCGCTGGCGCATAAGGGCCTCGATTTCGAGGAGATTCCGACGACTTATGCCCGCATCCGCGCGATCGGCGGCGGCGTCTCGTCGACCGTGCCCGTTCTCGACGACAATGGCCGGCTGATCCCCGATAGTTTCGACATCGCCCTCTATCTGGAAGAGGCCTATCCCGAGCGGCCGTCGCTGTTTAACGGCGAGGGCGGCAAGGCGCTGTCGCGCCTGGTGGAAGGTTATTCGCAGATGATCATCCATCCGGCGATCATGCGCATCGCCCTTCTCGACATCCATGCGAACCTCGACGAGGGGGACAAGGCCTATTTCCGCGAGAGCCGCGAGGTCAGGCTCGGCAAGCCGCTGGAGGTGGTTGCCGCCGACAGCGAAGCGGAGAAGGCCGCGTTTGCCGCCAAGCTGGAGCCGCTCCGCCACATGCTGAAGTTCCAGCCCTTCATCGGCGGACAGACGCCGCTCTTTGCCGACTATATCGTCTTCGGCGCCCTGCAATGGCTGCGTGTCTCCGCCGGCCTCGCCATGCTGGCCGCCGACGATCCGGTCGTGGCCTGGTTCGAACGCTGCCTCGATCTTCACCAAAGCCGGGGCCGCACTGTGACAGCGGCGTGAAATTGCCGTCGACCTCTTGTTTTCGGGCGTTGGGGCGGGTAAAGACCGCCCACTTTTCCCGAGAAAACAGAGGATTTGACTATGGCGATTGAACGTA
This sequence comes from Rhizobium leguminosarum bv. trifolii WSM2297, assembly GCF_000271845.1. The sequence goes on from NZ_JH719395.1 coordinate 271,450, forward strand.
CCTTCTCGATGATCAAGCCGGATGCAACCAAGCGCAACCTGACGGGCGCCATCACCAAGATGCTCGAGGATGCCGGCCTGCGCGTCGTCGCCTCCAAGCGCGTCTGGATGAGCCGCCGCGAAGCCGAAGGCTTCTACGCCGTGCACAAGGATCGTCCCTTCTTCGGCGAACTCGTCGAAGGCATGACCTCCGGCCCGACCGTCGTCCAGGTGCTGGAAGGCGAAGGCGCCATCCTCAAGAACCGCGAGATCATGGGCGCAACCAACCCGGCAAACGCTGACGAAGGCACGATCCGCAAGGTTCACGCTCTGTCGATCGGCGAAAATTCCGTTCACGGTTCGGATGCGCCTGAGACGGCTGCTCAGGAAATCAAGTACTGGTTCTCCGACACCGAAGTCGTCGGCTGAGGCCACGCTTCGGCATTATCTTGCAATGCCTTGAATTGACTCTCGAAAGCCGGGGCCTCGCTCCGGCTTTTCCATGCCGGGCATGGTCTATGTCGGGCATTTATCGGTATTCGAAAAATCGACACTGCCGTCAGGCTTGAAGACCTCCGGGTTCTTGTCATAAAGCGCACCGACGACGAGCGGCTTGCTCGGCAGCACGGTCTGGTCGAGGTCGGACCGGAACTGCGTCTTCAACTCCTGCAGCACCTTGCCGTCCTTGTCGACCAGCCGGACACTCACCGAATAGGGACGGTCCTTGCGCACGCAGTGCAGCTTTTCACTCTGCAGCGCGATCTTGTCATCGATCGGGTAGATTTTCTGGTTCAGCACCAGCGGATCACCGCCCTCCGGGTTTTCGAATTCGGCGATGATGACGGAGCCATCGGGGATGGGACCGGTCTTCTTCAACGTCAGCAGATAGGTGGCGCTCGCCACCCGATAGTTGAAGACGAAGAGATGGCCGGTGACTTCGACCAGGTTTTCCGCCTGGCGCTGGCAGGCGGACAGTACGAGGGCGGTTGCTAAAGCAATTCCAGCAAAAGTGTGCAGCGTTTTTGCGTTCGGAATTGCGCGAAAACAAGACGATAGAGCATTTCCGTAATTCGAAGAAAAACGGAGATGCTCTATCGCCGTTACGATCAGATGTTTCCTCATGGCGTCTCCTCCTTCTTGCGGCGGTAGTGCCGGTTCGCCTTGGCGCGGTTGCCGCAGACCGCCATGTCGCACCAGGCGCGGCTCCTGTTCTTGCTGCGGTCGATGAACAGCCAGCCGCAATTGCCGCAGATCTTCATGCGCTCCGGGTCGGGCATGGCGATCAGCCGCAGCACCGAATGGGCGGTGGCTGCTGCCACGCTGCCGGGACTTGCTTGGCGCAACGTTCTGGCCACCGCCTCCAGCAGCACGGCCAGCAATTGGTCGTCGTCGCCATCGAGTATACGCTTGCGGAAATAGAGGTCGATTGCTTCGCGCAGCGCGATGAAATGCCTCTCATTTTCGGCCGAGACCGGCACGATATTGCCGAAGAGGGCGCGTTCGGCGCAAAATTCAGCGGCGGCGTGCGAAAAATCCCGCAGCTGGTCGCTGATTGCGAAGCGGTCGATCCGCCGCGCTGAATCGTGGCGTAGAACAACGCTGTTGGCGACATCGAGCGCCAGTGCGCCGCCGGCAAAGCGGTGAGGGGTCCAGGAAAAGCTCATGATGAAATTATAACTGGCGAAATAGGTTTTACCAGTTATAATTTTGATGTCGCGGAGTGCATGGAATGGCCTATCTTCTACAGCAGCTGGCAAACGCGGTTCCACTGGCCGCGCTCTATGCCGCGCTCGCCTTCGGTTATGCGGTGGCCTTCGGCGTGACGAAACGGGCCGACATCACCTATGGGGCGATCTTCGCTTTCGCCGGCCAGATCCTGCTGCTGTTTACCGAATTCGCCTTCAACCGCCTCTGGCTGGTGTTGCCGGCGGCCCTTGCCGTCGGCGCCTGCGCGTCGATCGTCTATTCGCTGGCGGCGGGCCTGTGGATCGGCCGCGCGATCATGCTGCCGCTGGTCAGCAAATCGCCGAACACGGTGATCGTCGCAGCCCTCGGCATCATGATCGTGCTGATGGAGACTGCCCGGCTTGCCGCCGATACAAGGGCGATCTGGCTGCCGCCGTTCCTGAACGGCACGGTGGTCTTCTGGAGCGACGGCGCATTCAAGGTGACGCTGACCTATATCCAGCTGATCGACACGGCGTTGATGGCAGCGATCGTTGCGATCGGCACGCTGATCCTCAGGCGCACGGCCTGGGGCCGCATCTGGCGCGCGGTCACCGACGATCCTCTGGCTGCCGAGCTCTGCGGCACCAGCGCCAGCCGCGTCTTTCTCGTCGCTTATGCGGCTGCCGCCCTGGTCGCCACGATTTGCGGCATTCTCGCCACCTTCTATTACGGCTCGATGGATTTCGGCGCCGGCCTGATGTTCGGGCTGAAGGTGCTGCTGATTGCCGCTGTCGGCGGCTACTCCGATCCGCTGCGCTCGGCAGGCGGTGCTGCCGGCCTCGCCGTCGTCGAAACCCTATGGGGCGCCTACGGCCCCTTCGTCTGGCGGGATCTCGTCATCTTCTCGCTGCTCGTCCTGATTTTGGTCATGAGCCGCCGGGAGCGCGTCGTCCTCTAACTACTTCCACTTGTCGCGCGCCGAGTCGTCGGCGTTTTTCGCCGCGACCCAGTCGCCGGTGGCGCCGTTTTTGCCGTGCTCCTTCTTCCAGAAGGGGGCTGCGGTCTTCAGGAAATCCATGACGAAATTGGCGCCGTCGAACGCCGCCTGCCGATGCGGCGCGGCTGCGACGACGAGCACGATATTCTCGCCCACGGCGATCTTGCCGTAGCGGTGGATGGCGGTGAGGCCGAGAAGCCCGAAACGGGCAATGGCAAGTTCGCCGATGCGGACCATTTCGGCCTCGGCCATGCCCGGATAATGCTCGAGTTCCAGCGCCGCCAGCGTGCCGCCTTCATCGCGACAGAGGCCGGAGAAGGTGACGACGGCGCCGACGCCGGGTTTGCCTTTGGAGAGGCGATCGACTTCGGCCTGCAGGTCGAAGTCCTCGTGCTGGACGCGGATGGTGGGGGTGATGGTCACGACAAATGCCTCCGCTGCTGTGAGGCGCGGCCAAACCCCCACGCTCCCTCATTCCTGTGCTTGTCACAGGAATCCAGTGCGCCCAAGTCCTTGGGCGCGGGAGACAATCCTACCGCTCGGAGGGAGTCATTCACCGCGCCGACGCGCGGTGGCTGGATTCCTGTGACAAGCACAGGAATGAGGTAGAGAGAGGGAGACGCCGTCTTACCCATTGTCAGCTTTCAACAGCCCAAGCAGAGGGGCCTCATCCCCCCGTCATCGGCGGAAAAATGCCGATCTCACGGGCGGCGCCGATCGGCTCATCATGCTCGACATGCTCCATGTCGAGCGCCACGCGGATCACATCGGGATATTGAAGCGCGGTCTCATATTCTTCGCCCAGCGTCTTCAAATGATTCAGAAGATCGGCAACGGTGACGACGGAGGAGGGGAGGTCGATTTCCTCTTCGCCCTTGCCGATGCGCTCGCGCACCCATGCGAAATAGACAAGCCGGGTCATTCCTCGTCATCCACGATATGTTTCAAGCCGGCACGGAAATAATCATAGCCGGTATAGATGGTCAGCAGTGCGGCGATCCACAAAAGCGCGATGCCGGTCTGCGTCGTATAGGGGAAAATCTCGTCGCCGGCCGGGCCGGCAAGCAGGAAGGCGATGGCGACGAGCTGCAGCGTCGTCTTCCACTTGGCGATCCGCGTCACCGGCACGCTGACCTTCAGCGCCGCCAGATATTCACGCAAGCCGGACACCAGGATCTCACGGCAGAGAATGGTGATCGCCGCCCAGATCGACCAGCCGGCGATGGTCTGGTCGGCTGCGACCAGGAGCAGGATCGAGGCGACCAGCAGCTTGTCGGCGATCGGATCGAGCATGCGGCCGATATTCGACGTCTGGTTCCAGATGCGCGCGAGATAGCCGTCGAGGAAATCGGTGAGCGAGGCGATGACGAAGATCCACAGCGCCACCCAGCGCGCCGTATTGCTGATCGACAGCCTGCCCTCGATGAAGAAGCAGAGAACGATCAGCGGCACGGCGAGGATACGGCCGTAGGTCAAGAGATTGGGGATGCTGTACGCACGCGATGCCATGGGATCGTTTCTCTGAATTGATGCGCCGCTACAGCGCCGCGCGGCTTTTCAGACGCGCAAAAGACGATGTAACACTTTGAACCTGCGCATCGTGCTTTCCAATCGATTCCGATTTTCGGGCCGATGCCGTAGATGACGGCTTTGATCGCGGACCGTCAACATTCTTTCTGTCTTTTCACTGCCTTTGCGTGGAATTTGCGACCGACGCCGGTTATTTCGCGGCGTCGTCGTGGAAATGGTTATAGACCTGCCTGGCAACAGCTTCGGAGATGCCTTCGACGGTCATCAGGTCGGAAAGGGCGGCGCGCGAAACCGCCTTCGCCGTGCCGAAATGCTGCAGCAGCGCCCGTTTGCGGGACGGGCCGATGCCGCCGATCTCGTCGAGCGGGTTCTTGATCATTTCCTTCTTGCGCCGTGCCCGGTGCGAGCCGATCGCGAAACGATGCGCCTCGTCGCGCATGCGCTGGATGAAATAGAGCACCGGATCGCGCGGCGGCAGCGTAAAACTCTCGCGTCCCGGCGGGAAGAAGCGTTCTCGCCCGGCATCGCGGTCGACACCCTTGGCGATGCCGATCGCCGTCACGCTGTCGGTGATCCCCAGCTCGGTGAGGATGGCGCGTACCGCTGTCATCTGCCCCTGGCCGCCGTCGATGAGGATCACATCCGGCCAGGCCGGGAAGGGCATGTCTGCGGCGTCGGTGGTGACCTTCTCTGCGGTCCGGTCGGGAATACCTTCCTCCTTGATCAGCCGCGAGAACCGCCGTGTCATCACCTCCTTCATCATGCCGAAGTCGTCACCGGGGGTGATGTCGGTCGATTTGATGTTGAACTTGCGGTACTGGTTCTTGACGAAACCTTCCGGCCCCGCGACCACCATGCCGCCGACGGCATTGGTGCCCATGATGTGCGAGTTGTCGAAGATTTCGATGCGCTGCGGCGCATAGGCAAGCCCGAACGTGTCCTTGAAACCTTCGAGCAGCCGCGATTGCGACGCCGTCTCGGCCAGCTTTCGCCCATGCGCCTCGCGCGCATTGCCGACGACGTGGTCGACCAGATCGCGCTTCTCGCCGCGCTGCGGCACCAGGATCGAAACCTTGTGAGCGGCCTTTTGGCTGAGTGCGGCCGCGAGCAGTTCCATCTCCTCGATCGTTTCCGACAGCATGATCTGCTTCGGCACCGGCTTGTCGTCGTAGAACTGTGCGAGGAAGGCGTTCAGCACTTCGGCGCCGGAAAGCTGCGGATCGGCCTTGGGGAAATAGGCGCGGTTGCCCCAGTTCTGGCCGGTGCGGAAGAAGAACACCTGGATGCAGGAAATGCCGCCCTCGTGGTGGATGGCGAAAACGTCGGCCTCCTCGACGCCGGCCGGATTGATGCCCTGATGGCTTTGCACATGCGACAGTGCCGCCAGGCGATCGCGGTAGATCGCCGCCCGCTCGAAATCGAGGTCCTCGGCCGCCTGATTCATCACCTCGGCCATATGCGACTTCACCTTCTGGCTCTTGCCGGAGAGGAAGTCCTTCGCCTCCTGCACCAGTTCGCCGTAACCCTCGTCGCTGACCTCGTGGGTGCACGGCCCGGAACAACGCTTGATCTGGTAGAGCAGGCAGGGGCGTGTGCGCGTTTCGAAGACGCTATCGGTGCAGGTGCGGATCAGGAAGGCGCGCTGCAGCGAATTGATTGTGCGCCCGACGGCGCCCGCTGAAGCGAAAGGCCCGAAATAATCGCCCTTTCGCGCCCTCGCACCACGATGCTTGAAAATCGCCGGCGCCCGGTGGTCGCCGGTGATGAGGATATAGGGAAAGGACTTGTCGTCACGCAGCAGCACGTTAAAGCGCGGCCGCAAGCGCTTGATCAGATTCGCTTCCAGCAGCAGCGCTTCGGTTTCCGTGCGGGTCGTCACGAATTCCATGTTCGCCGTCTGCCGCACCATCTGGGCGATGCGGTTGGAATGCACGCGGCCGACGGCATAATTGCTGACGCGCTTCTTCAGGCTGCGCGCCTTGCCGACATAGAGCACGTCGCCCTCTGCATTGAACATGCGGTAGACGCCGGGACTGTTCGGCAGCCGCTTGACGAATTCGCCGATCAGATCCGCGCCGATCAGCCCCGTCTCGTTGATGCTGCCTGCGTTCCAGTCGACGGCAGCCGCAAGCGGGGCGGCGGCGGAAACGTCGCCTTCCACCTCGATATCGTCTTCGCTCTCATCCGTATCGTCGTAGAGAACGCCGCCATCCGGCAGCTTTCGTCCGTTCATTCCGTAATCTCCGCCACATCGGGCGTCTGCCAGGCAAGGTGCTGGCCGCCATCGAGGGCAATCATCTGGCCGGTGATCGAGGGCGTGTCATAAAGGAAGCGAATCGTTTGTCCGAATTCCTCCAGTGCCGGCCCTCGCTGCAAGATAAGGGCTGCGACCTGCGCTTGGAAGTCCTCCTGTGCCTGCCGCTCGCTCGGCATCGACGGGCCGGGGCCGATCGCATTGACGCGGATGCGCGGCGCCAACGCCTGAGCAAGCGTCTGCGTTGCCGTCCACATCGCGGACTTGGAGAGTGTATAGGAATAGAAGCTGGGTCTCAGGGCCCAGACCCGCTGGTCGATGATGTTGACAATCAGTCCCATTGCCTCGGCAGACACCTGTTGCGCGAAGGCTGCCGCGAGGATCGATGGCGCACGCACATGCAGGTCGAAGTGCAGCGCCCATGTGGCGGCGTTAAAACTGCGCGCGGAATCATGCTGGAAAACCGACGCATTATTGACCAGCAGATCGAGCGGCCCGAGCGCTTCCGACGCCTTCGCGACCAACTCAGCCGTTTCGCCGATATTGGTAAGGTCGGCCTGCAAAGCGATCGCCCGAAATCCCTTCTGCCGCAATTCCGCCCCCAGCTCTTCGGCCTCACCGATCGAGCCGTTGGCGTGGATCGCAACGGAAAAGCCATTTGCAGCAAGGTCTTCGGCGATTGCCCGGCCTATTCTTTTGGCGGCCCCGGTTATAAGGGCCGAGCGAAGTCTTTTGTGGTTCAAAATCCTGCCTTCTGATCCCGCGAGTCTGTCTGCCGACTATATAGGCGCGGGCGGAGATTATATAAATAGGCTGTTGCGGTTGCATCCGGGGACGGGATATTCTATGTATTATTTAAGAATGCGATTTCCTAAAATAAGTATTTTCAGTTTAACTCTTCAGTAGGGTTAACGAAATGTATGTTGCGTCAAAGCAACATCGAATTTCGGCCATGCGGCAGCCACAATGATATCACAATTTGGCTCTTTCAAATCCGCATTTGAGTTCCAATTTCAGTCTCGATCCGGAAGGGACATCTGGCAATATCCCGCCAATGCTTCACTGATAGACAGTGATCAAGCGGCGCGGGACTGAAAGGAGACTAAGTATGCGTGTACTCATTGCTGGCCTCATGGCCTCCGTTTTTGCAATTGCGGGCGTCTCGGCAGCTCAGGCGGCCGATGCCGTCGACCAGGTTCCGGAAGCACCGGTCGCCCAGGAAGCTCCGGTCAAGCCGGCTGGTAACTGGGAAGGCTTTTACCTCGGCGGCGCCGGCACCTACAACATGGGTGACTTCGGTTCCGACCGCCACACCTATGGTTTCGGCGGCCAGGTTTTCACCGGCTACAACTGGCAGCAGGGCCAGATCGTTTACGGCGTTGAATCCGATCTCGGCTACAGCGGCGACGACGTCTCCTCGGGCGGCGTCAAGAACAAGTATGGCTGGAACGGCTCCGTCCGTGGCCGCGTCGGCTACGACATGAACCCCTTCCTGCTCTACGGCACGGCCGGTCTCGCCCTCGGCGACGTCAAGGTTTCCGACGGCACCTCGGACGAGAGCAAGACGAACTACGGTTATACGGTCGGCGCCGGCGTCGAAGCCTTCGTGACCAACAACATCACGACGCGCCTGGAATATCGTTACACCGACTACCAGAGCAAGGACTACGACCTCGACTCCGGCAGCTTCTCGCGCGGTTACGACGAGAACAGCGTCAAGCTCGGTATCGGCGTCAAGTTCTAAGCCGAGAACAATCGTTCAAGCATGAAAAAGCCGGGCACATCGCCCGGCTTTTTTGCTGCCCGATCGATGCCGATTTAAGGAACTATGCTGTCGGCTTGAGCTCCTGATGGGCGGGGAATTTCTTTTCGAACTGCGCCAGCCAGTCGACCAGCGACGCATGATCGGCTTCCCACTGGCCCTTGAAGCGCAGGTCGAGATAGTCGAGCGTGGCGGCCAGAGCGAAATGTCCGCCGTTGAGCTTCTTGCCTGATTTCGGCGGATTGGCGCTGAGATGCGCAAGTCCGCTCGTCGCCTTCTTCCATTGCCGGTCGATCCATGGCTGGTGGATCTTTTCCTCATCGCGAAAGCGCCGCTCGTAGATGATGGCGAGCAGGCAGTCGCAGATGCCGTCGCAGAGCGACTCGAGGACTTCCGCATCCGTGCGTTTGCCCTTCTCGGAGGGATAGAGCTTGCCCTTCGCCAGCCGGTCGAAATAATGCATGATCGCCACGCTGTCGAAGACCGAGGCGCCATCATCGGTCAGAAGCGTCGGGATCTTGCCGAGCGGATTGTTGTCCACCAGGATCGCCGGCCCGGCATTGGTGTCGACCCGGATGGCATTCAACTCCAGGCCCAGGAAATGTGCGGCCATCCGCACCTTGCTGGAATAGGGGGAGGCGGGCGACCAAAGCAGCTTCATGGGGAACACCTGATGAAATTGTAAAACTACGGGCCGGGACTATTCCCGAAGCCGATTTCCAGGTCAATCGTCCTTGACCGTCTTGGTCTCGCCGCGCAGCCAGAAGGCCCGGTGCGAGGCGAAACGGTCCTGCGCCAGATGGTCTTTCAGCGCCGGCAGCAGTTGGTGCAGCTCGTCCTTCAGCGTGAAGGGCGGATTGACGATGACGAGGCCGGAGCCCGTCAGTCCCGTGATGCCGCGGTCGCTGCGAACAATGAGTTCGGCGCAGAGCATCTTCGGGATGTCGAGCGCCTGCAGCGTCTCGTGGAATTCCTTGATCGGCGCACCCTTCTTCAGCGGATACCACAGGCAATAGGTGCCGCCGGGAAAACGGCGATAGGCCTTGTCCAATCCTTCGGCCAGGCGCTGATATTCGTCCTCTTCCTCGAAAGGCGGATCGACGAGCACGATGCCGCGCTTTTCCTTCGGCGGCAGGTGCGCGCCCAGCGCCAGCCAGCCGTCGAGCTCGGTGATGCGGGCGTGGTGATCGCCCTCGAACAGCCGGTGCAGCCTGAGGTAATCCTCAGGATGCAGTTCCATTGCCGACAAGCGGTCCTGCGGCCGGAACAGCAGGCGCGCGAGTTTCGGCGATCCGGGATAGAAGCGGACGCCACCCTCAGGGTTGAGTTCGCGGATGGCTGCGAGGTAGGGCTCCAGCAGCTCGGCAACCTGAGGTCCGAGATCGGCGTCCATCAGCTTGCCGATACCGTCGAGCCATTCGCCGGTTTTCTGCGCTTCCTCGGAAGAGAGGTCGTAGAGCCCGATGCCGGCATGGGTGTCGAGCACGCGGAATGCCCCATCCTTCTTCTGCATGTAGCGGATCAGCCGCGCCAGCACGGCATGTTTCAGCACATCGGCAAAATTGCCCGCATGGTAGATGTGGCGGTAGTTCATTTTCGCTGATGTCCGTATGAATTCGCGTCATGGGGAGTTTTTGTGGCTTTTGGCCGTGCAAGCCTTGCAATATACAAATGCCATGAACATTGCGACCCCCATCCACGCCAAATCCTCGAAGCAGGACACCAGGGTTGGCCACACGGCCTGTCCGCACGACTGTCCCTCTACCTGCGCGCTGGAGATCGAACTATCCGAAGATGGCCGCATCGGCCGCGTGCGTGGCGCTGGCGACCATTCCTATACCTCGGGCGTCATCTGCGCCAAGGTCGCCCGTTATGCCGAGCGGCTCTACCATCCCGACCGCCTGATGCACCCCCTGCGCCGCGCCGGCGCCAAAGGGGCAGGGCAGTGGCAGCAGATTTCCTGGGACGATGCGCTGGATGAGATCGCCGAAGCCTTTGTGAAGGCCGAGGCCAGAGACGGCGGCGAAGCGATCTGGCCCTATTTTTACGCCGGCACCATGGGCTGGGTGCAGCGCGATTCGATCGATCGCCTGCGTCATGCCAAGCGTTATTCCGGCTTCTTCTCCTCGATCTGCACCAACCCGGCCTGGACCGGCTTCACGATGGCGACCGGCACGCTGCGTGGTCCCGATCCGCGCGAGATGGGCCGCACCGATTGCGTCGTCATCTGGGGTACCAATGCGGTGTCGACGCAGGTCAATGTGATGACCCACGCCATCAAGTCGCGCAAGGAGCGCGGCGCCAAGATCGTCGTCATCGACATTTACGACAACCCGACGATGAAGCAGGCCGACATGGCCTTGATCGTCAGGCCGGGCACCGATGCCGCGCTTGCCTGCGCCGTCATGCACATCGCCTTCCGCGACGGCTATGCCGACCGTGAATACATGGCTGGATATGCCGACGATCCCGCCGGCCTCGAAGCGCATCTGAAGACGAAGACACCGCAATGGGCAGCTGCTACCACCGGCCTTTCGGTCGAGGAGATCGAAGCCTTCGCCAGCCTCATCGGCACGACGAAGAAGACCTTCTTCCGCCTGGGCTACGGCTTCACCCGCCAGCGCAATGGCGCGGTCGCCATGCATGCGGCGGCCTCGGTCGCCACCGTCCTCGGCTCCTGGCAATATGAGGGCGGCGGCGCCTTCCATTCGAACAGTGATATTTTCCGCATGAACAATGCGGAACTGACCGGCCGGTCGATGAAGGATGCCGATATCCGCATGCTCGATCAGTCGCAGATCGGCCGGGTGCTGACCGGCGATGCGGTGGCGCTGCGCCACCGCGGCCCGGTGACGGCAATGCTGATCCAGAACACCAATCCCGCCAACATCGCTCCCGAGCAGCGCCTCGTCAGGCGCGGTTTTGCCCGCGACGACCTCTTCGTCGCCGTCCACGAGCAGTTCATGACCGAGACGGCCGAGATCGCCGATATCGTCATCCCCGCAACGATGTTCGTCGAGCATGACGACATCTACCGTGCCGGCGGCCAGAACCATATCCTGCTGGGGCCGAAGCTGGTCGAACCGCCGCCAAGCGTGCGCACCAATCTTTTCGTCATCGAGGAACTGGCCAAACGCCTCGGCGTCGCCGACCGCCCCGGCTTCGGCTTCACCGCCCGCGAAATGGTCGACCGCGTGCTCGAATCGAGCGGCCTGCCGGATTACGATCATTTCCTCGAACACAAATGGTTCGATCGCCAGCCGGCTTTCGAGGAGGCGCATTTCCTCAACGGCTTTGCCCATCCGGATGGCAGATTCCATTTCCGCCCGGACTGGATCAATCAGCCGGCGCCGAACAAGCCGCCGGCCGCCGTCGGTGCGCTCGGGCCGCATGCCGCGCTTCCGGCCTTTCCGGATCAGGTCGATGTCATCGAGGTCGCCGATCCCGACCATCCTTTCCGTCTCGCCACATCGCCCGCCCGCAACTTCCTGAATTCGAGCTTCTCCGAGACCAAAACCTCGCGCCAGAAAGAAGGCCGTCCCGAAGTGATGATCAACCCGGCCGATGCCGAAACCAACGGCATCGCCCATGGCGATCTCGTCCGCGTCGGCAACAGCCGCGGCGACCTGCGCATCCACGCCCGCATCACCACCGAGGTGAAGCCAGGCGTGCTGATTGCCGAGGGCCTCTGGCCGAACAAGGCGCATGTCGATGGCGAAGGTATCAACGTCTTGACCGGCGCCGACCCGGTCGCGCCCTATGGCGGGGCCGCCGTTCACGATAACAAGGTCTGGCTTCGCAAGGACGCAGCATGTTGCAGCCGAAATCACGGGTGAAGATCGTCAGCGAGGAAACGCTGTCGAATGGCTGGACGCGGTTGAGCAGCTATCTGCTCGACTATATCGACAGCAAGGGCGCGACCCAGCGGCTGAAGCGGGAGGTTTATCACCGGACGCCGGCCGCCTGCATCCTGCTTTACGATCCGAAACGCGATCTTGTCGTTCTCGTCCGCCAGTTCCGGCTTGCCGTGCATCTCAATGGCGATCCCGCCTGGATGATCGAGGTGCCGGCCGGCCTGCTCGACGACGATCATCCCGAACAGGCGATCCGCCGTGAGGCGATGGAGGAGACGGGCTACCACCTGCGCGATGCGCGCTTCCTCTTCAAATGCTACCCATCGCCGGGCGCCATTGCCGAAGTCGTCCACTTCTTCGTCTCCCTGATCGACACTGCCGATCGCGTCGCCGAAGGCGGCGGCCTGGACGAGGAGCACGAGGATATCGAGGTCCTGGAAATCCCGCTCGACGAAGCCGCCCGGATGATCGAAACCGGCGAGATCTTCGACGCGAAGACGATCATGCTTCTGCAATGGGCGTTGTTGAACAGGAATAAACTTCGATAGCGGATGAGCGGTCTCGGGCAAGCCTTTGGGTTGGGCTCAAGACGGTTTCGCTATCGCGGGTGTGGCGTTCGAAAATTCATACGTTTGTCACGAAGCGGTTCTATCCGCTGCGGTTTGTCGATCATCGGATACGGTCAGGAGAAAGCCCATGTGGCTCAGCAATTTCACCCTCGTTCTCCCAGACGAGGTGGTGAGTGAAGGTTCCGTGCGTGTCGAGGATGGCGCCATCGCCGAGGTCCGGCCTGAATTGGTTGCGGGTGCTGCCATCGACGGCGGCGGCCGGCTGCTGATGCCCGGTTTCGTCGATCTCCACGGCGACATGATCGAGCGCGAGATCGCGCCGCGGCCGAATGCGACGATGCCGATCGATTTCGGCATCCACGAACTCGACAAGAAGCTTGCCGCAGCCGGCGTCACCACGGCCTTCGCCGCCGTCTCCTTCGCCACCGAAAGCGTCTACGGCCACGTCCGCTCGCTGGAGACGACCTCGGCGGTGATCGAGGGCATCAACCGCCTGCGCGACGATCTGCTGATCGACCACCGCGTGCACGCCCGCTACGAAATCACCAATGTCGGCGCCGCTCCTGCGCTCGAACGCCTGCTGAATGCCGACCAGATCGATATGGTCTCGCTCACCGACCACACACCCGGCCAGGGCCAGTACAACAACCTGCAAAGCTACATCCTCAGCATTTCCGAGCGCCGCGCCATCTCCGAGGAAATGGCCGCCGAGATTGTCGCCAAGCGCATCGCCATGCGCAGCAATCCCGAGATCGAGGCCAAGCTGAGAGAGATCGTCGCGCTGTCGCTGAAGCACAAGCTGTCGCTGGCCTCGCATGACGATGACAGCGTCGAGAAAGTCGCCGAGATGCACGACCTCGGCGTCACCATCAGCGAGTTTCCGGTCACCGCGCCTGCGGCGGAAGAGGCGCGCCGCCGCGGCCTCTGGACGCTGATGGGCGCGCCGAACGCCCTGCGCGGCCAGTCGATGTCTGGCAATCTCAGCGCCCTGGACGCCGCAAGAGCCGGCCTACTCAGCATCATCGCCGCCGACTATCACCCCGCCGCCTTCGTGCCCGGCATCTTCAAGCTCGCCGACATGGTCGAGGGCGGCCTCCCGGCAGCCGTCGCCATGGCGACCGGCAACGCCGCCCGCTCTGCCGGCCTCCTGGATCGCGGCGAAATCGCCATCGGCCAGCGCGCCGATCTGGTGGTGGTCGAGCCGGGCGATATCAATCGCATCCGCGCGACATTCCGCGCCGGCCGCTTTGTTTACAGCGACGGGACGCTGCATCCATTGCGGGCACTGGCGGCTTAGCTCCGATAAAATCGATCAATCGTGTTCGTGTGCAGGCATAGCCAAAAGGAAATCGCTTTGGCTGCTAATTGCAACGAGATCATATCTCGCCACCAATAAAACTTTAGCTTACTCTCTGGCGGTTATTTCAACTTTGACGCGGTATATTAGGTCAAAGGGAAAAATCATGAGCTGGAAGATTTTCGCTATATGCAGCGCAATTTCTTACATCTGGGGCGCCAGAGGGTGCATCTGCGGTTCTGTGCCTTCAGTCAGCGAAGCACGCCGGAGCTGAGTAGGGTGGTTAGCAGTGTTGAAGCAGACCTGCCGAGCGATCAGCGGCCGGGCCTCAGCTCCTACGTCGTCCGTACCGAGGTTTCGGACGGCGAATGGCAGAGGCTTGGCCAGGTCACGCCCGTCCCCGGCATGCCGGTCGAGGTCTTCCCACAGACCGGCGAGCCAACATCGCTGGCATTTTTCACGAAACCTTTCACGGATCAGGGCGCGCGAGCCTTCAAGGAAGAATAAAAAGATGCAGCGCCTTGATCACCGACCGGGGGAAGAAACGCTTCTGACCACTGCCGACGCACTTGGACGTTCAGCGTTCCCTGTGCCTGCGTATACTGGTCCGACCGACGCCCAGGACCTCGGTCGCGGCACAGATCTAACGAAAGACCGCTTTATCTTTCTAGACCGGCTTCGAGGAATTGCGGCGCTATCGGTGGCTCTGTTACATGCCAGCCAGGTTTTTGGCTTCAATCTCAATTCTCACGCCTATCTGGCCGTGGACTTCTTCTTTTGCCTGAGCGGCTTCGTGCTCGCAAATGCGTACGATCAGAAACTGAGATCGGGCATTCTGCGGAGCCCTGTGTTCCTCCTGAAACGCATGGTGCGGCTTTATCCCATGATCGTGGTCGGTGTTGGCTTGGGCGTTCTCGCGTTGCAGGTCGCTTACGGGCCAGGGGTTCCTCTCGCGGATGTTTCAATTCTTGCCGTCGGCGCGTTACTCTTGTTGCCGGTGGGGTTTCTGGTGGGGCAAGAGGCGTTCGCGATCAACAATCCGCTTTGGTCCATCTTTTTCGAAATAGTGGCTGGCGTAATTTATGGATCGGTTGCTCGCCGAAGAATTCGTTTTTGGCACGAGATAGCCGCTCTCGCGTCGCTGGCAGCGGCGCTTTTCGCAGTTGTCTCGATCGAAGGCACTATCGGGCCAGTTGGATTTGGGAACTTGCGAGCGTTTTTTGAAGGATTCATCAGGACTGGCTTTTCGTTCCTTGCCGGTATCCTGATCTTCCGCTGGCAAATCATTCACCGTATCCCGGCGGTACGACCTCAAATCCCGCTTTTCGTCCTGATGGCTGTTCTATTTTTCCCGTTTGCCGTCCCAAGAGACATCTACGACTTCTTCTGCATAGCGGTCATTATCCCGATCGTGGTCGCGCTCGCGGCTGCAGTTGCGCAGACTGAGGAGAAGTCACTCGCTGCCTACCTTGGGCAGTTGTCTTATCCCCTTTACATCGTTCATTTGCCCGTTATTCAGCTTGGATCTTATTTCCAAAGCGCCACAAACAGCTTTATTCCATTGCCGATCGCCGTGATCTGCACGCTCTTGGCTGCTGTTGCTGGGGCTCATTTTCTCTACACCCAGTTCGATAGACCCATTCGCGCTTATCTAAGTCGCAGGTTTTCCCTGAACTAACTTAGGCGCGGTCGCAGATCAGCGAGATGAGCTGGGCCTTGGGTGCGCCAGTTGAAGCCTCGGCGCCGACGGCCTTGCCGCCTTCCATGCTCACGCGGCCTTCGGCAAAGAGCCGCAGGGCCTGCGGATAGATCTGGTGCTCGATGGTCAGCACCCGCGCCGCCAGGCTTTCGGCCGTGTCGCCGGAGAGAATCGGCACCGCCGCCTGGCCGATGGTCGGTCCCTCATCCATGGCTTCGGTGACGAAATGCACGGTGCAGCCGGCGATGCGCATGCCGGCGTCGATGGCGCGCTGATGGGTATGCAGGCCCGGAAACAGCGGCAGCAGGGAAGGGTGGATGTTGAGCATACGGCCTTCATAACGCTGGATGAAGGTCGCCGTCAGCAGCCGCATGTAGCCTGCCAGGCAGAGGATGTCGGGGGAAAGCGTGTCGAGTGCGGCAAAGATCGCCGCCTCATGCGCATCCTTGCTGTCATATTCTTTACGAGGGAAGGCGAAGGTGGCGATACCCTCGGCGGCCGCCTTGGCAAGCCCGCCGGCATCCGGCTTGTCGGAAATCACGCCGACGATTTCGGCCGGGTAATCGGCGGCCTTCGCCGCGGCGATCAGCGCCATCATGTTGGAGCCGCTGCCTGATATGAAGACGACGACGCGTTTGCGCGGCGTGCTCATAGGGCAAGCGTGCCCTTGTAAACCGTGCCGGCAGCACCCTCGTCGCGGGCGATCATCCGGCCGAGCGTGATGACGGTCTCGCCCTCGGCTTCGAGGGCCGCGGAAACCGCCGCGACATTCTCAGAGTCGACGACGGTGATCATGCCGACGCCGCAGTTGAAGGTGCGCAGCATTTCCTTGGCTTCGACGCCGCCCATCTTGGCGAGCCACGAAAACACCTTGGGAACCTTGACGGCGGTCAGATCGATCTCGGCTGCCAGATGCTTCGGCAGCACGCGCGGAATATTTTCCGGGAAGCCGCCGCCGGTGATATGGGCCAGCGCCTTGATAGCTCCGGTCTCGCGGATCGCCTTCAGAAGCGGCTTCACGTAGATGCGGGTCGGCGTTAGCAGCGCTTCGCCGAGCTTCTTGCCTTCGGCGAACGGGGCCGGCGCATCCCAGCCGAGGCCGGAGAGCTCGACGATCTTGCGCACCAGCGAGAAGCCATTGGAGTGGACGCCGGAGGAAGCAAGGCCGAGGATCACGTCGCCCTCGGCAATATCGCCGGAGGGCAGCAGCTTGCCGCGTTCGGCAGCGCCGACGGCAAAACCGGCGAGATCGTAATCGCCGGAGGAATACATGCCGGGCATTTCGGCCGTCTCGCCGCCGATCAGCGCACAGCCGGCCTCCCGGCAGCCGGCGGCGATGCCGCCGACGATCGCTGCACCCTGGTCGGGGTCGAGCTTGCCGGTGGCGAAATAATCGAGGAAGAACAGCGGCTCGGCGCCCTGCACCACGAGATCGTTGACGCACATGGCGACGAGGTCGATACCGACGGTGTCGTGATAATCGGCATCGATGGCGATCTTCAGCTTGGTGCCGACGCCGTCATTGGCGGCGACCAGAACCGGATCGGTAAAGCCTGCGGCCTTGAGATCGAAGAGCCCGCCGAAGCCGCCGATTTCGCCGTCGGCGCCCGGGCGGCGGGTCGAGCGGACCGCCGGTTTGATCTTCTCGACGAGGAGGTTGCCGGCATCGATGTCGACGCCCGCGTCGCTGTAGGTCAGGCCGTTTTTCCCAGACTGGCTCATGCTGGTCTCCGATGGCTATTTCAGGCGGCAGACACGCCGCGTCATCTGCCGGTCGCAATTGCATGACAGGGGCGTTTATGCAAGCGCCGCATGGCAAAAGCCCCCAATTTCCCGCGTCTTCCCCGAGCCTTTCCGGGATTTGGCGCGACAGGGTTGACCATCTTCGCGCCTGCATCCTATGTGCTGAATGGCCGCGTCGGTTCGGACGCGGCGTTTGGCGGCGGAAAGCGATCAGCGGGGAAGCGATGCCACAGCAAGTCAGCGGCAACAGTCTCAAGCGTCAGATTTTCTTCTGGCTGATCGTGCTCGTCTTCTTCATCGCCTTTCTCTATGTCTTCAGCTCGATCCTGCTGCCCTTCATCGCCGGCATGGCGATCGCCTATTTCCTCGATCCTGTGGCCGATCGGCTGGAACGCCTGGGTCTGAGCCGCATGATGGCGACGGTCGGCATCCTCATCGCCTTCGTCATCGTCTTTGCGCTGGCGCTGATGATCCTCATTCCCGTGCTGATCAGCCAGTTCAACGATTTCGCCGAGCGCCTGCCGGGTTATATCAGCCAGCTGCAGCAGTTCATCGACAATTCGAAAAACTCGCTGCTGCCGGACTGGGTCAGGAGCCAGGCCGGCACGATCAAGGATAATTTCTCCGGCATCCTCTCCGAAGGCATGGGCTTCCTCACCGGGCTCTTCGCGCAGATCTGGAATTCCGGCAAGGCGATCGTCGACGTCATATCGCTGCTTGTCGTCACCCCGGTCGTCGCCTTCTACATCCTGCTCGATTGGGATCGCATGGTCGCCAAGGTCGACCAGTGGATCCCGCGCGATTATATCAGCGACGTCCGCCAGATCGCCAGCGAGATCGATCAGGCGATCGCCGGCTTCATCCGCGGCCAGGGCTCGCTCTGCCTCATCCTCGGCATTTATTATGCCGCCGGCCTGTCTCTCGTCGGTCTGAATTTCGGCCTGCTGATCGGCCTCTTTGCCGGCATGATCAGTTTCATTCCCTATGTCGGCTCGCTGGTAGGCCTTGTTCTCGCCCTCGGCGTGGCGATCGTCCAGTTCTGGCCGAATTATGCGTGGATCGGCCTGGTGCTCGCCGTTTTCTTCAGCGGCCAGTTCCTGGAAGGCAACATCCTGCAGCCGAAGCTCGTCGGCTCCAGCGTCGGGCTGCATCCGGTCTGGCTGATGTTTGCGCTTTTTGCCTTCGGCGCCCTCTTCGGTTTCGTCGGTCTTCTGGTCGCCGTGCCGGCGGCGGCTGCCGTCGGCGTGCTTGTTCGTTTCGCGCTTTCGCGTTACCTTCAGAGCGATCTTTATTTTGGCGGGTCATCAGGCGGCCGCGCCCGGAAGACGAAATCAGTTCCCAATGAATGACGTGAAGAACGCTGATCCGAAGCGCAAGGCCGGAGAGCAGCTGCCGCTGGTCTTTTCGCACGATGCCGCAAGCGGACGTGACGATCTCCTGATTTCGGAGCGTCTCGCTGCTGCCGTGTCGATCGTCGATGCCTGGCCCGCCTGGCCGTCGCCGGTTGTTGTGCTCGCCGGGCCGGTCGGTTCGGGAAAATCGCATCTCGCCCGCATCTGGCGGGAGTTGAGCGGCGCCGTCGACATCCATCCCGAACTTGGCTCGGACGCTGCTATTGTCGCCGCCGCCGGCCCGGTTTTATTCGAGGATGCCGACCGCCGCGGTTTCGACGACAATGCGCTCTTCCACGTCATCAACAGCGTGCGTGAAAACGGCACCAACCTGTTGATCACAAGCCGTCTCTGGCCGATCTCCTGGCCGGTTTTGCTGCCGGATCTGCGCTCGCGCCTGAAAGCGGCAACCGTCGTCGAGATCGGCGAACCGGACGAGGCGCTGTTGTCGCAGGTGATCGTCAAGCTGTTTGCCGACCGGCAGCTTTATATAGATGACAAACTCGTGCTCTATATCGTCAACCGGATGGAGCGGTCGCTGAACGCGGCCCAGACGATCGTCGAAAGGCTTGACCGGCTGGCCCTGTCGCGTGGCGCGAAAATCACCCGGGCTCTGGCTGCTGAAGTATTGAATGAATTGGGAAATTCGGAGCCGGCCGATTGACTGTCACAGTTCCGTCGTGAAACTGATATAATTGCCTTCGGCGATTGAGAACGGGGTAGACCATGGATAGCGCAGTCGCAGAACATCAGGAACTCACTCCGGAAACCAACGACAATACCCCCCCGCTGGAAGAGCTGCTCAAGAGCCCCGAGCGCTTCATCAACCGCGAATTCTCCTGGCTGCAGTTCAACCGCCGTGTCCTGGAAGAAACCTTGAATACCGAGCATCCGCTGCTCGAGCGTGTCCGCTTCCTCTCGATCTCTGCCGCCAACCTCGATGAATTCTTCATGGTGCGTGTCGCCGGCCTCGAGGGCCAGGTGCGCCAGAACATCGCCATCCGCAGCCCCGACGGCAAGACGCCGGCCGAGCAGCTCGATTCGATCCTGCAGGAGATCGACCATCTGCAGATGGAGCAGCAGGCTTCGCTCGCCGTGCTGCAGCAATATCTTGCCAAGGAGGACATCCTGATCGTGCGTCCCGGCGCCTTGAGCGATGCTGACCGCCAGTGGCTGGCCGCCGAATTCGAGCAGGCAATCTTTCCGGTCTTGACGCCGCTGTCGATCGATCCGGCCCATCCGTTCCCCTTCATTCCGAATCTCGGCTTCTCGATCGGCCTGCAGCTCGTCAGCAAGAACGGCCGCGAGCCGATGACGGCGCTGCTGCGCCTGCCGGTGGCGCTCGATCGCTTCGTTCGTCTGCCGGACGATGGAAACACCATCCGCTACATCACCCTCGAAGATGTCGCCAACGTCTTCATCCACCGGCTCTACCCCGGTTACGAGGTGCAGGGCTCCGGTACGTTCCGCGTCATCCGCGACAGCGATATCGAAGTCGAGGAAGAGGCCGAGGATCTCGTCCGCTTCTTCGAAACGGCGCTGAAGCGCCGCCGCCGCGGCAAGGTTATCCGCATCGAGACCGATTCGGAAATGCCGGCGTCGCTGCGTCAGTTCGTCGTCCAGGCGCTGAATATCCCCGACAATCGCGTCGCCGTTCTGCCGGGCCTTCTGGCGTTGAACACCCTGTCGGAGATCACCAAGGCGCCGCGCGACGATCTGAGGTTTCTTCCCTACAATGCGCGATTTCCCGAGCGCGTCCGCGAACATGCCGGCGACTGCTTCGCCGCCATCCGCGAAAAGGACATGGTCGTCCATCACCCTTACGAATCCTTCGACGTGGTGGTCCAGTTTCTGCTCCAGGCTGCGCGCGATCCTGACGTCCTGGCGATAAAGCAGACGCTTTACCGCACCTCCAACGACAGCCCGATCGTCCGCGCGCTGATCGACGCCGCCGAAGCCGGCAAGTCGGTGACGGCGCTGGTCGAGCTCAAGGCCCGCTTCGACGAAGAGGCGAACATCCGCTGGGCGCGCGATCTCGAGCGCGCCGGCGTGCAGGTCGTCTTCGGCTTTATCGAGCTCAAGACCCACGCCAAGATGTCGATGGTCGTGCGCCGCGAAGAAGGCAAGCTCCGGACCTATTGCCACTTGGGAACCGGCAACTACCACCCGATCACCGCGAAGATCTACACAGACCTGTCCTATTTCACCTGCAATCCGGTCATCGCCCACGACATGGCGAACATCTTCAACTTCATCACCGGCTACGGCGAACCGGAACAGGGCATGCAGCTTGCCATCTCGCCCTATACGATGCGCCCGCGCATCCTGCGCCACATCGAGGAAGAGATTCAGCACGCCAAGAACGGCGCGCCGGCGGCGATCTGGATGAAGATGAATTCGCTTGTCGATCCCGACATCATCGATGCGCTCTATCGCGCCAGCCATGCCGGCGTCGAGATCGATCTCGTCGTGCGCGGCATCTGCTGCCTGCGTCCGCAGGTGCCGGGCCTCTCGGAGAAGATCCGCGTCAAGTCGATCGTCGGCCGCTTCCTCGAGCACAGCCGCATCTTCTGCTTCGGCAACGGCCACGGCCTGCCGTCCGACAAGGCGCTGGTTTATATCGGTTCGGCCGACATGATGCCGAGAAACCTCGACCGCCGCGTCGAAACCATGGTTCCGCTGACCAACCCGACCGTTCACGAGCAAGTTTTGTCCCAGATTATGCTCGGCAACGTGATTGACAATCAGCAAAGCTACGAGATATTGCCCGACGGTACGTCGCGGCGCATGGAAGTGCGCAGAGGCGAGGAACCGTTCAATGCGCAGCAGTATTTCATGACCAATCCGAGCCTGTCGGGCCGTGGTGAAGCTCTGAAGTCCAGTGCGCCGAAGCTGATCGCCGGCCTGCTCGAAGGCCGCAACAACAAGTAAAACTGGACCTAAATGGTTGAATCTGAAGCCCAGGGGCGCCTTCCGGGGATCGCCCCGGTCTCCGTCGTCGATATTGGATCGAATTCCATTCGTCTTGTCGTCTACGAAGGCATGTCCCGTTCGCCAACCGTCCTCTTCAACGAAAAGGTTCTCTGCGGCCTCGGCAGGGGCATAGCCCTTACCGGCAAGATGGATGAAGACAGCGTCGGCCGGGCTTTGGCGTCGCTGCATCGTTTCAAGGCCCTGTCCGACCAGGCGCGCGCCGCCACCATGTATGTGCTGGCGACGGCCGCCGCCCGCGAGGCGAGCAACGGTCCCGATTTCATCCATCAGGCGGAAACCATCCTCGGCCGCAAGATCCGCGTGCTCTCGGGCGAGGAGGAGGCGAAATTCGCCTCGCTCGGCATCATCAGCGGCTTCTTCAATCCCGATGGTATTGCCGGCGATCTCGGCGGCGGCTCGCTGGAACTGATCGATATCAAGGGCAAAGAGGTCGGCAAGGGCATCACCCTGCCGCTCGGCGGCTTGCGCCTGTCGGAATATGCCGGCGGTTCGCTCTCCAAGGCCCGCACCTTTGCCCGCAAGCAGGTGAAGACGGCAAAGCTGCTGTCGAAAGGCGAGGGGCGCACCTTCTACGCCGTCGGTGGCACCTGGCGAAACATCGCCAAGCTGCACATGGAGATCACCCAATATCCGCTGCACATGATGCAGGGTTATGAGGTCTCGCTCGAAGCGATGATGCTGTTCCTCGAACAGGTGGTTACCGCCCGCGATTCCAAGGAGCCGGCGCTGCAGGCCGTGTCCAAGCATCGCCGTTCGCTGCTGCCCTTCGGCGCCGTCGCCATGAGGGAAGTTCTGAGCGCGATGAAGCCGTCGGTGATTTCCTTCTCGGCGCAGGGCGTGCGCGAGGGATATCTCTATTCGCTGCTGTCGGAGTCCGAACGCCGTCTCGATCCGCTGCTCGCCGCTGCCGGCGAGCTGGCGATCCTGCGTGCCCGTTCGCCGGAGCACGCCCGCGAGTTGGCGGAATGGACCGGCCGCATGATGCCGCTCTTCGGCATCCAGGAAACCGATGAGGAAAGCCGCTATCGCCAGGCCGCCTGTCTGCTCGCCGATATCAGCTGGCGCGCTCATCCCGATTATCGCGGCCTGCAGGCGTTGAACGTCATCGCCCACTCTTCCTTCGTCGGCATCAGCCATCCCGGCCGCGCCTTCATCGCGCTGACCAATTATTACCGTTTCGAAGGCCTGCACGACGACGGCGCGACCGGCCCGCTGGCGCAGATCGCCACGCCCCAACTCATCGACCGCGCCAAGCTGCTCGGCGGCATGCTGCGCGTCGTCTACCTCTTCTCGGCCTCGATGCCCGGCATCGTCAAGAACCTGACCTTCCGCAAATCGCCGAGCCCGGACCTCGACCTCGAATTCGTCGTCCCCCCCGAATACCGCGATTTCGCAGGCGAACGCCTGGACGGCCGCCTGCAGCAGCTGTCGAGGCTGACGAACAAAAGGCTGGCGTTTCGGTTCGAGTAGGGCGATTTGCGGCGGTTGTGCCATGGGGCACCCCCCTCTGCCCTGCCGGGCATCTCCCCCACAGGTGGGGAGATCACCAGTGGCTTGAACTTCCTGCCCATCTACTGTTTCGCCGTGCTGAAGGCTCGTTGTTTCCGGAAGCCGTCGCGCCCAGCCGATCTCCCCACCTGTGGGGGAGATGCCCGGCAAGGCAGAGGGGGGCGCCCACGGCATGCCGCCAAATATCGGCCGTGCAAAAAAAGGCGGCACCTTCGCGCCGCCCTCTCGATCTCACATCAGAACGCCGAATTACTTCGCGTTCAAAAACTCGCCAACCTCAAGCAGGCTGAACTCATTATTATCGGCCTTGTCGACGGCGCGGCCGGCCGAGAAGGGCAGGTTGTTGTCGTTGCCGATGATGATGTGGGTGGCGTCGACGCGGTCGACGTTTTCGATCGTCACGAACGGCATGTCGTAGACGCCGTCCTTGCTGCCGGCCTTCTTCTTGTTGTCGGGGTCCTGAATATCAAGGAGGTCGATATAGCCGATCTTGCGGACGGCCTTGCCGACATTGGCGTCGTTGAACTCGATCTTGTAGACGCGCTTCAGCTCGGCAGGCGCCTCGAAGCAATCCGGCTTCGGCTGCTTCGGGTCGGCGCAGGCCTTGTCCTTGGTGCCGGCGCCGCTGTCGCGCTCGATGACGAGAGCGGTCGTGTCGTCGAGCATGTTGAAGTCGCCGATCGAAACGCCCTTGTCTTCGAACGGATAGAGCCAGCTGCGGCCAGTCCACTTCTTGGCGGCGACGTCGAATTCGATCACGCGGATGGCGGTGTGGCCGTCGACCGTTTCCATAGTGCCGTCATCCCTGTAGAGGGCGCCTTCGAGCAGGCCGTAGAGCTTGGAGCCGTCCTTCGACATCGCGAGGCCTTCGAAGCCGCCGGAACGCTTCAGGTTGAAGACAGGCATTTTCGCGGCCGGGTTGCCCGGAAGCTGGATCAGCGGATTGTCGGGCGAAAGCACCGGCTTGCCGTCGAGCGTCGTCGGGATGACGTCGGTCAGCCGGCCTTCGGTGTCGATTTTCAGGATGTAGGGACCGAATTCGTCGCCGAGCCAGAAGCCGTCGGCAACCGGCTGGATCGATTCGATGTCGAAGTCGGCGCCGGTGAGATAACGCGTGTCGGTGCCTTCGAGCACGATCGGGAACGGAGCGATCTTGTTCGGATCGGAAAGGAAGAGGTTCTTGACGATTTCAGCCTTGTTGCCGGCCCAGTCGAATTTCATCTGGTGCAGGAAAAGCATGGCGTCCGAAGAGTTGGCCTTTGAGCCGAAACCGTTGTCCGTCAGCGTCCAGAAGGTGCCGTCGGCCATCGTCTTGATGCCCGAAAAACCTTGGACCGGCTGACCGTCGAAGGGAAGCTTTAGGTCGGTAACGCGGGCGCCATCCTTGCCGGGAACGGTGCCGAGCGCTTCGGTGCGCTTGCGGTCCGGCGTCGTGAACTTGCCGGAATGCTTGAGAAATTCCGGAGCGTCGACCGGCGCCGGAACCATGGTGTTGGCCGGCAGGATCGCCTGGCCGGCGAGCTTGGCCGGGAACTGCTGCTGGTCGGCTAAAACGGGGCCGGCGATCAGGATGAAAAGCGATACGGAAGCAAAAAGGACGTTCTTCATAATATCCCCATGGAACGGAAGCGAATGCCTTCCGCTTAGCAGGGCTTTAATGTCAGCGAATTGACGGTTGAGTGAAGCTTTGGTGACGCGCGGCAGAACGTTTGCTCAGCCGTGCAGAATGACCGCGGGCGTGTTCAGCACGGTGACCGCGCGCGAGGAAAGCGCCATGACGCCGAGCGCCTGGCCGCGCCCCCTGACGGCATGGCTGCCGAGATCCTCGCAGGATATGTCGTCGGGAAACTGCATCCGCCGGGCAAGCTCGGCGGAGATCAGCACCGGCCGGTTCAGGCTGCGGCAGAGCGCCTCCAGCCGGGCGGTGGTGTTCACCGTGTCGCCGAAATAGCTGATCTTGTGATGGTCGACGCCGATTTCGGCGGTGATGATCTCGCCGCCGTGAAGGGCGGCTCTCAGCTTCGGCACTTGGCCGTAGCTTTTCCGCCAGCCGGCGGCATTGGCTTCGATATCGGCGAGGATGTCGAAGATGCAGCGCACGCAGCGCGCATCCTTGACGCCGCGGGCAAGCGGCCAGGTGATGATCGCCGCGTCACCGACATAGTCATTGATCATGCCCTTATGGCGCCGGACCGGCTCCGCGAAAGTCGCAAACAGCGAGCTCAGCAGCTGCTGTGCGCGGAGGTCGCCGTGCTTTTCGGCAAAGGCCGTCGAATCGACCAGATCGATGAACAGGAAGACACGTTCCTCCTTGACCGGATTGCGGTAGCGGCTGACCAGCATGCTCAGAAATACTTCGCGGCCGAGCAGTTCCCGCACCCGCAGGATGAAGATCATCGCCGAGCAGACCGCAAGGGCATAGAGGAAGACCTCATACGGCATGATGACGAGATCGAACAGCGAAGGCGGCTTCACCATGCCGAGCGACCAGAGCAGCAGGCCGCCGCAGGCAAAGCCGATGCTCATCAGGATCTCGTAGATCACCAATTCGGTAATGATGAAGGCGAAGGTCGGCAGCTTCTGGATGCGCCTGTAAAGCGTGCGGAACAGCACCTTGCGTTCGAAGGCGATAATCGGCATGCCGATGAACAGCGCGAAGATCGCGCCGACAACGGGCGTCTGATTGGAATAGAACATCAGATCATAGGCGACGCCGCTCGCGGCCAGAACGAGCGTGATCAAGATCCAGTTCTGCGTCGGAGATATTTCCCGCATGCCACCCTTCGCTGATGATGTTTCTTCCCAGCCATTGTTTCAGCTGGGAAAAAAGCGTCAAGCGAATTCAATCCAACTCAGAGGCTGACGGTTTCGACCTTCCTGTCGACGAAGCGCAGAGCGATCTGACCCTGGATCAGCTGCAGCGCCGGCTCGCCGAAAAGATCGCGCCGCCAGCCGTGCAGCGCAGAGACTTCGGCCTTCTCGCCCTCGGCGGCGATCCTGTCGAGATCCTCGCTGTTGGCGATCACCTTCGGCGCAACGCCGTGTTTTTCCGAAATCAGCTTCAGGAGTACCTTCAGCAGTTCGACGGCGGCAGCGGCCCCTTCGGGTGCCTGCGCCTGACGTGGCACATGTGGCATATCGGCCTTTGGAAGAGCGAGCGCCGCGTTGACGGCTTCGATGACTGATGCGCCGGAGGTCGAGCGCTCCCAGCCTTTCGGAATGGTGCGTAACCGGCCAAGCGCTTCGGTATCCTTGGGCTGCTGTTGGGCGATCTCGTAGATCGCATCATCTTTCAGCACCCGCGAACGCGGCACGTTGCGGGCCCGGGCCTCGCGTTCGCGCCAGGCTGCGACGTATTTCAGGATCGCCAGCTCCTGCGGCTTGCGCAGCCGCATCTTCAGCCGCTGCCAGGCATCGTCGGGATGCATGTCGTAGGTTTCGCGCGCCTCGAGAATGTCCATCTCCTCGGAGAGCCAGGAGGTGCGGCCTTCGCGATCGAGTTCCGCCTTGAGCGACAGGTAGACGTCGCGCAGGTGGGTGACGTCGGCCAGGGCATATTCCAGCTGCTTGTCGGAGAGCGGTCGGCGGCTCCAGTCGGTAAAACGCGACGACTTGTCGATATGGACGTTCTTGATGCGGCTGACCAGCTGATCATAGGAGACGCTGTCGCCGAATCCGCAGACCATGGCGGCGACCTGCGTGTCGAAGATCGGATGCGGAATGAGATTGCCGCGATTGAAGATGATTTCGATGTCCTGACGCGCCGCGTGGAAGACTTTCAGCACCTTTGGGTCGGCCATCAGCTCGAAGAAGGGAGCGAGATCGATCCCCTTTGCCAGCGGATCGACGAGAACTTCCGTTGTCGGGCTTGCCATCTGAATCAGGCAAAGCTCCGGCCAGAAGGTCGTCTCGCGCAGGAATTCGGTGTCGATTGTGATGAAGTCGGACTTGGCCAGCTCTTTGCAGGCGGCCGCCAAATCGGCGGTGGTTTCGATCATATCATTTCATTCGCAAGGAAAAGGTCGGTTGAACCTTCCTTCTCCTTTCGCTTCGATATGTCAATACAACAGCATACGCTTCGAGCCTTGCTGGCCAAGAATCACGTCCAAACTGTGGCAAGACGAGCGCCTCAGCTGACTCTGACATAGCTGGTCATTCCGGTCTTCTGATGCTCGATGATATGGCAATGCAGCAGCCAGTCGCCGGGATTGTCGGCGACGAAGGCGAGCTGCACCTTCTCATCCGGCTGGATGAGATAGGTATCGGACACTAGAGGCATCACCTCCCTGGTCGAGGAAGAGATCACCATGAAGCTCATCCCGTGCAGATGGATCGGATGCGCGTGCGGCGTGGTGTTCTCCAGATTGAAGACATAGCTCCGGCCGAGCTTCAATTCCACCAGCGGCGTCGTCGGATCGGGTGTGTCACCCGGCCACGGCACCTTGTTGATTGCCCAGAAACTGTAGCCGAGCGTGCCGCAGATGCTTTCGGCGGCGGTATTCTCCGCCGTGGCGCTCAGTACTAGGGGAATCTGTTCGGCGGCGGAAAGATCGGCCTTCGCCACCGGATTTTCGACAAGCGGCCCGAGATCGCCGATATCGCGCTTCAGCGATGATCCGGTGGCGCGCAGGCTGGCGATCGTCTTCGGCGTCGTGCCGCGGATATCTTCAAGCGTCGCGACGGCGCCCTCGCTGTCCGGCATGTGCACGGCGAGATCGAGCCGCTGGCCTGGCCCGATCTGCAGCAGGTCGAGGGGAAAACGCTTCGGTACCGGATTGCCGTCGATGGCAATGACGCTCGCAACCGCACCTTCCATCTTCAGCGAGAAGATCCGCGTCACGTCGGTGACCGCGATGCGCAGCCGCACCAGCCCGCCGGCCGGCGCGTCATATCGCGGCTCCTGATGCCAGTTGGCGGTGCGCACCGTGCCGTAGGTCCCCGACTTGGCTGCGTCGCGCGGCCGGAATGCGGCGATGAACTGCCCGTCGCCGCCGAGCCGCCAGTCGCGCAGGTTCAGCACCACTTCCGCATCGAATTCGGGATCGCCAGGGTCTTCGACGACGATGACGCCGGTCATGCCGTGCCCCATCTGCGTCAGCGTATTGCAATGCGGATGATACCAGAAAGTGCCGGCATCGGGCGGCGTGAAGGCATAATCGAAGCTGTCGCCGGTATAGACATAGGGCTGCGTCATGAAGGGCACGCCGTCCATGCGGTTGTCGATGCGAAGCCCGTGCCAGTGGATCGTCGTCGGTTCGTCGAGCCCGTTTTTCAGCCGCGCTGCATAGGGTCGCCCCTTCGTCATCCTGAGCACCGGCGGCATGCCGTCATGACCCCAGCTCATGATATCCCGGGTCGGTCCCGCCTCGCTCAGCATCGCCTCGGTCTTCACCGCCGTCAGCAGTTGCGGCTCGGGTGCCGCCTCGGCAAGCCCGAATTTACCGGCAATGCCCATGCCGACACCATAGGCGCCCGCGACGGCGGATGCCTTGAGAAGGTTGCGGCGGGTCAGCAGAGGCATGCGGAGGCTCCGGGATGATAATACCGATCCTTTTAAAGTTGAGAGGCATCTTCATCAATATGGGAAACGCGGCCAAACTGCCGCAGCTTACGGGCCGCGACCTCGCCACAAACGCGTACCAAACCCGCGGGCAGCGCGCGCCAAGCCTTGACAAATCGGACCGTCCATGCGCTTTTCCGCCCGATTTTCTTGTCGGCGCTTGAGGGGCTTTGAACCCTTGCTGCCGTCTTAAGCCACATGCCAGGATTTGAGATCATGCATCGCTATCGCAGCCACACATGCGCCGCCCTCCGCAAGACGGATGTCGGCTCGACCGTCCGTATCTCCGGCTGGGTCCATCGCGTCCGCGACCATGGCGGCGTTCTCTTCATCGACCTTCGCGACCATTACGGCATCACCCAGGTCGTCGCCGATCCCGATAGCCCGGCCTTCAAGACGGCGGAGACCGTGCGCGGCGAATGGGTCATCCGCATCGACGGCCTCGTCAAGGCCCGCACCGAAGACACCGTCAACAAGACGATGGCAACAGGTGAGATCGAGCTCTACGCCCAGGAGATCGAAGTGCTCTCCGCCGCCAAGGAATTGCCGCTGCCGGTCTTCGGCGAGCCGGACTATCCCGAAGACGTCCGCCTCAAGTATCGCTTCCTCGATCTTCGCCGCGAAACGCTGCATCGGAACATCGTCAAGCGCACTCAGGTCATCTCGTCGATGCGCCGCGAAATGGGCGATGTCGGCTTCACCGAATATACGACGCCGATCCTGACGGCCTCCTCGCCGGAAGGCGCGCGCGATTTCCTCGTGCCCTCGCGCATCCATCCCGGCACTTTCTATGCGCTGCCGCAGGCGCCGCAGCAGTATAAGCAGCTGCTGATGGTTGCAGGCTTCGATCGTTACTTCCAGATCGCGCCGTGTTTCCGCGATGAAGACCCGCGCGCCGACCGCCTGCCGGGCGAATTCTACCAGCTCGACCTCGAAATGAGCTTCGTCACCCAGGAAGATGTCTGGGACACGATGGGGCCGCTGATCACCAAGGTGTTCGAGGAATTTGCCGAAGGCAAGCCGGTCACTAAGGAATGGCCGCGTATTCCCTATGACGAGGCAATTCGCAAATATGGTTCGGACAAGCCGGACCTGCGTAACCCGATCGTCATGGAAGCGGTGACCGAGCATTTCGCCGGCTCCGGTTTCAAGGTCTTCGCCGGCATGATCGCCTCCAACCCGAAGGTTCAGATCTGGGCGATCCCGGCAAAGACCGGCGGCTCGCGCGCCTTCTGCGACCGCATGAACGCCTGGGCGCAGAGCCAGGGCCAGCCGGGCCTCGGCTACATCTTCTGGCGCAGCGAAAACGACAAGCTCGAAGGTGCTGGTCCGCTTGCCAAGAACATCGGCGAGGAGCGCACCGATGCGATCCGCAACCAGCTCGGTCTCGGCGATGGCGACGCCTGCTTCTTCGTCGCCGGCGAACCGGAAAAGTTCTACAAGTTTGCCGGCGAGGCTCGCACGAAGGCCGGCGAAGAGCTGAACCTAGTCGACCGCGACCGCTTCGAATTGTGCTGGATCGTCGATTTCCCCTTCTTCGAATGGAGCGAGGAAGACAAGAAGGTCGATTTCGCCCACAACCCGTTCTCGATGCCGCAGGGTGGCCTTGAAGCGCTGCAGAACCAGGATCCGTTGACGATCAAGGCTTTCCAGTACGATGCCGTCTGCAACGGCTTCGAAATCGCCTCGGGCTCGATCCGCAACCAGTCGCCTGAAACCATGGTCGCTGCCTTCGAAAAGGTCGGTCTCAGCCAGCAGGACGTCGAGGATCGTTTCGGCGGCCTCTACCGCGCCTTCCAGTACGGCGCGCCGCCGCATGGCGGCGCTGCCTTCGGCATCGACCGTATCGTCATGCTGCTCGTCGGCGCAAAGAACCTGCGCGAGATCTCGCTCTTCCCGATGAACCAGCAGGCCCAGGATCTGCTGATGGGCGCGCCGAGCCCGGCAAGCCCGACGCAGCTGCGCGAACTTTCGATCCGGCCGATCCCGCCGGTCAAGAAGGACTGATATAACAGGCTGCGCGGCCAACCCTAGCCTTTGAGGCGCCTTCGAGGCGCCTCGCGATGAGGCTGGAGAGAGTTCAGAAATAAAAGGCCCGGCAGTGGAACTGCCGGTCCTTTTATCGTGAGATCGAAGCGTCAGTCGTTGGCCGAAACCTTGACGCCGAGCACCTGCGGCAGCGTGTTCGGAGCACCCATGGCAGCACCGACGATGGTCGGGAACGGTACCGGCTTTTCGGGAGCGGCCTTGACGGTCAGGCTCTTCGGATCGTCGAGGAAGGTGTTGACCGCTGCCGAAACGGCGTTCTGCAGTTCGGGAATGTTGAGCTGCGCCAGCATGATCGGCGTCATCGCCTTCAGCGAATCCGCCATCTGCTTGCCCGACATGTTCTGCTGCGAGCCGGCATAATCAAGCGCGCGCTTGGTGATCGAGGCATCGTCGAAACGCACCTGCGCGGCCTCGAAGGACAGCTGCTGCATCAGGCCGAGCATGGCAAGGCCGAGCGCCTGCTGCGACTGTTCCTTGTTCGGATTGGCTTCGGATTGCTTCATCGCATCCTGCATCGATTTCATGAAGGCCATCGTATAGCCGGAGATCTTGAAGCCGAGGTTCAGCTTGCCGACATTGGTGAAGTCGAAGGCGAATTCGGAAATGTCGATCGTGCCGGGGGCAAGTTCCCAGGCACCCTTCATGGTGATGTCGCCCTGGACGTGCTGCAGGGCGAGCTTCTCGATCGCGTCCTTACTCTGCGCATCCTCGGACTTAGTGAGATCGGCCTTCATGCTTTTGAAGGCGCCGTCGAAATCGAAGCCGGATTCGTCTTCGCGCAGTGTCAGGTTCATGTTGCTTTCGAGCAGCGAGAATACTTCCGCCCCGTCCTTGACAACCTTCAGCGGGCCGATATGGGCGGTTTCATAAAGCATCATGGTGTCGAGCGTATCGCCACCCGCAGTTGCCGGGACGGAGATGCCGCCGAGCGTCAGATCCTGCGCCGTCACGGTCACACCGTCTCCGGTCTTGTTGATGTCGGGGAAGGCCGCTTCTTCGATGTAATAACCGCCGTCCTCGTCTTCTTCGACGCCGGAAAGGGTGATTTCGCCGATCGGCAGGCTTTCGCCGCCGGTCGGCTTGACGGTGACATTCTTCAACGTCACGGTCGTGCCGTCGATATCGACGCTCTCAGCTGAAATCGTCCCGCCCTGTGCGGCATAGGCGGCATTGATCTTCTTCAGCAGATCGGTGCCGTCGAGAGCGAAAGCCGAGCCGGCGAGCGAGAAAAATGCGGCGCCCGACAGCATCAGCCGCGTTGTCCGGTAAAAATTCATGGGGTGATTCCTCTGGTGGCGTGTGGCGGTTCTTAAATCTGCAGTTACGCTACTACGGATTGGGCCCGCTTTATATTTACGGACTTCTAAATTTCCGTTGAAAGGAACGGCAAACGAAGTCCAAATTGCGGCGGAACGTTTGTCTCATCCTTTGATGTCAGTGCCAAGACTTCATCCACAGCTGCAATGGCCTGGATTCCTTGCCCGCCAGCCTCTTCTGGGCTAGTCAGGACCTATGGGACAAGAGATTTTGCCGCCTTCCGGCGGAGACGACGACAACATCCAGCCGGTCGACCTCAAGGCGGCGCTCGAGCAGCGCTATCTCGCCTATGCGCTGTCGACCATCATGCATCGCGCTTTGCCAGACGTGCGCGACGGGCTGAAGCCTGTGCATCGCCGCATCGTTTACGCGATGAACGAGATGGGGCTGCGGCCGACCTCGGCCTTCAGGAAATGCGCCAAGATCGTCGGCGAGGTGATGGGTAACTACCATCCACACGGCGACCAGTCGATCTACGACGCGCTTGCCCGTCTCGCCCAGGATTTCTCGCAGCGCTATACGCTGGTCAACGGCCAGGGCAATTTCGGCAACATCGACGGCGACAGCCCCGCCGCCATGCGTTACACCGAATCGAAGATGACGGCGGTCTCCGAACTGCTGCTCGAAGGCATCGATCAGGATGCCGTCGATTTCCGCGACACCTACGACGAATCGAATTCCGAACCGACCGTCCTTCCCGGCGCTTTCCCGAACCTGCTTGCCAACGGCTCCTCCGGCATCGCCGTCGGCATGGCGACCTCGATCCCGTCGCACAATGCCCACGAGCTTTGCGACGCCGCCCTGCATCTGATCAAACATCCGGATGCGACCGTCGAAAAGCTGGTCGAATTCATTCCCGGCCCGGATTTTCCCACCGGCGGCATCATTATCGACAACCGCGACAGCATCATCGAGAGCTACCGCACCGGCCGCGGTGGTTTTCGCGTTCGGGCGAAATGGCAGACCGAGGATCTCGGCCGCGGCGGCTACCAGATCGTCATTACCGAAATTCCCTACCAAGTGCAGAAGTCGCGGCTGATCGAAAAGATCGCCGAGTTGCTGATCGCCCGCAAGCTGCCGCTTTTGGAAGACATCCGCGACGAATCGGCCGAGGACATCCGTGTCGTCCTGGTACCGAAGACGCGCAGTGTCGATCCGACGATCCTGATGGAATCGATGTTCAAGCTGACGGAACTCGAAAGCCGCTTCCCGCTCAACATGAACGTGCTGTCCATGGGCCGCATCCCGCGGGTCATGGCGCTGAACGAAGTGTTGAAGGAGTGGCTGGATCACCGCCGCGAGGTGCTGCAGCGCCGCTCGCGCTTCCGCCTGGCCGCGATCGACAGGCGTCTCGAAATTCTCGGCGGTCTGCTGATCGCCTACCTCAATATCGATGAGGTGATCCGGATCATCCGCGAGGAAGACGAGCCGAAGCCGGTCATGATGGCGCGCTGGGATCTGACCGACATTCAGGTCGAGGCGATCCTCAACATGCGGCTGCGCGCCTTGCGCAAGCTCGAAGAGTTCGAGATCCGCAAGGAATTCGACGAACTCACCAAGGAAAAGGGCGAGATCGAGGCGCTGCTTGCCTCAGACGACAAGCAGTGGCAGACGGTCGCCTGGGAAATCGGCGAGGTGAAGAAGAAATTCGCCAAGGCGACTGAGGTCGGCCGCCGCCGCACCCAGTTTGCCGACGCCCCCGAAACCGACGAGGAAGCAATCCAGCAGGCGATGATCGAAAAGGAACCGATCACCGTCGTCATTTCCGAAAAGGGCTGGATCCGCGCGCTGAAGGGCCATATCGCCGATACGGCGACACTGACCTTCAAGGAAGGTGACGGGCTGAAGATAGCCTTCCCGGCGCAGACGACGGACAAGATCCTGATCGTCACTACTGGCGGCAAGGCCTTCACCCTCGGCGGCGACAAGCTGCCGGGCGGCCGTGGCCACGGCGAGCCGCTGCGCATCATCATCGACATGGACAACGACCAGGCGGTGCTGACCGCCTTCGTCCACGATCCCTCGCGCAAGCAGCTGATCGTCTCCACAGCCGGCAATGGCTTCGTCGTTGCGGAAGCAGAGCTCGTCGCCAATACCCGCAAGGGCAAGCAGATCATGAACGTGGCGCTGCCCGAAGAAACCCAGCTGCTCGTGCAGGTGGGTGGCGATCATGTCGCCGTCGTCGGTGAAAACCGCAAGCTGCTGGTCTTCCCGCTGGCGCAGGTGCCGGAAATGTCGCGCGGCAAGGGCGTGCGCCTGCAGCGCTACAAGGATGGCGGCATTTCCGACGTCCGCTGCTTTGCGATAGCAGACGGCCTCGTCTGGGAAGACAGCGCCGGCCGCACCTTCACGAAGAACAAGGACGAACTTGCCGAGTGGCTATCCGACCGCGCCACGGCCGGCCGCACCGTGCCGAAGGGCTTTCCGCGCAGCGGCAAATTCGCCGGTTAATGCATTTCGCCCGGGCATATAATTCCGGGATAACGACATGCATAAAAATTCCGCGCTCGTCTCTTGGCGGGCGCGGGAACTTCTCTATCTCTTTGCTGTTACCCAAAAGAAGAGATGCCGGTCCGTGGGCGGACGGAACGGCTGTGGCCCGTGCGCTTGGAGAAGGCGCGCGCCGTTACCGGAGGAAAAATCGATGCCCGCCAGCACCATCAAATTGCATGTCTGCCACACCTACGGGGTGCCGCCTGCTGTCGTGTACGACGCCTGGCTCAACCCTGAAATCGCCCGCCGCTTCCTGTTTGCCACCGATGAGGGTCATGTCATCCGCGCCGATATCGATCCGCATGTCGGCGGCCGCTTCTTTATCGTCGACCGCCGTCCCACCGGCGACGCCTTTCACCAGGGCGTCTTCCTGGAACTGAAGCGCCCGCAGCGCATGGTCTTCAGTTTTTCCGTCGAGGAACATGATCACAATTGCGACCGCGTCGAAATCGACATCGAGCCGCTCGGCGGCGGCAGCCGCCTGACGCTGACCCATGAAATGTGCGCAGAATGGGCCGAACACGAGGAAAAGACCCGGCGAGGCTGGGCGCATGTGGTCGAAGGACTGGGCAGGGAGCTGGAACAGCAGCAGATGAAGGCTACCGGTTAAGCGGCACGCTGAAATCCCGGAGAAAGCGGGTCGCGCCTTCTTCGTCGATTTTGCCGGCTGCTACATCAAGCACGAATGCAATGACCTGGACGTTATCGGCATCGATCACGTAGTCGTTGATGTAGAGAAATGTAAACGCTGCGAGATAGCCGGTACGTTTGTTGCCGTCCACGAATGGGTGGTTTTTGACAATGGCATAAAGATAAGCCGCGGCGAATACGAAAATATCAGCTTCGCCGTAGGCAACCTTGTTAAGCGGACGGGCCAGACTGGTCTCCAAGGCATTTGCATCACGTAAGCCAGCCAGGCCGCCATGTTCGCTGATCTGCTCATCATGCATATTTTCAATCGCCTCGCGGCTTAGCCATTTAAGCCGCATCATTTTGCGAGTTCGCGGAGAGCTATCCGATATTTCTCCATGCCGATGCGGGCAGCGCGCATCTGTTCAGCAAGGTCTGCCGATTCCGGTACAAGCTGGATGCTGCCTTCGATCTCTCGCAGTTCGAGGCTGTCGCCACTACTCAGGCCAAGTCGCTGCAGTACTTCCTTCGGAATAATGACACCCTCGGAATTTCCGATTTTGCGGATTGTAACGTTCATCGCTTATCCTCTGTGGTAACGCTGTTATAACATGGCGCCGAGCAGGCGACAACATCGCATCATCAGAGTCGCCTGATGCTTTTCCCCCGCACCATCCAGAAGCAATGCCCGGCGATCGTCGCCACCAGAATGCCGCCGCCGACGAGTGTCATCGTCCCGGGCGTTTCGGCAAAGATCAGCCAGACCCAGATCGGCGCGAGCACCGTTTCCAGCAGATAGAACATGCCGACCTCAGGCGCGGAAAGATAACGCGGCCCCGTTGCAAGGCACCAGAAGGCAACCGGCATCACAATGGCGCCATTGAGGAGGATCCAGCCGGGATGGGCGACGGAAAGCCCTGATGGCAGAGCTTGCGCGAGGCCGAGTACTGCCGGAAGGATGGCGGCAAGCAACGGCACGAAGCCCATTTCCCGGCGCGAGGCACGCCCGACCGTGATGGCTGCGGCAAGAATAAGCGCGCTGAGAAGCGCCATGGCGTCGCCAAAAATATGGCCGCTGGAAAGCCCCTCGCGCACGATCAGTCCGACGCCCAAGATCATGAACAGCATGGCGATCAACGTTGCGGCCTGCGGCCTCTCCTTGAGGACAATCCAGGAAAGAAGCGCCCCGAACATCGGGTTGAAGGCGACGATGAAGACGACATTGGCTGTAGCCGTATTGAAGACGGCCAGCACGAAGGTGAGGGACGAGAGACCGTAGAGCAGGCCGGCGAATAGGCCGGCTCGCCCCGGAACGAGCATCGGCCATTTGCCCCAGGCAAGGCGCATTGCTCCAAGGATGATGAGCGTGGCGAGAACCGTTGCTGCGCTTCGCGTGGCCAGGATCGACCAAATGTCCCCATCGCCAAGCCGGACGAGCGGGATATCCATCGAAAGCGCCAGCCCGCCGATCGCCGTCAGCAGCAGACCCTTCCGATGATCGGAAAGAGTGGTGGGGAGCATTTAGTCGTGGGGACTTTCGGGCATGGATGAGGGATCGAAACGTTCCCAGCCGCGCGGGGTCAGATGTTCCTGTGGCTGGAAGCGGGTCTTGTAGTCCATTTTTCGCGACCCTTGAACCCAGTAGCCGAGATAGACATGCGGCAGGCCCAGCGCCTTCGTGCGCCTGACATGGTCGAGAATCATGAAGGTGCCCAGTGATCGCCGCTCGAGATCGGGATTGAAGTAGGAATAGACCATCGACAGCCCGTCGCTCATCGTGTCGGTCAGCGCAGCGGCAAGCAGCTCGCCCTTCGGCCGCTGCTCCAGTCCGGAGCCTTCTTCACGCCGGCGGTACTCGACGATTCGCGTGTTCACATGCGTGTCCTCAACCATGATCGCATAGTCGAGCACGGTCATGTCGGACATGCCGCCCTGCTGGTGGCGATAATCGAGATAGCGGCGGAAAAGCGAATATTGTTCGCTGGAAGGCTGGGCGGTGAATTCGGTGGCGATGACGTCGGAATTTGCGGCAAGCACCCGCTTCATCGATTTCGTCGGCTCGAATTCCTGGGCGAGAATTCTGACGGAAACGCAGGCGCGACAGGATTCGCAGGCCGGCCGGTAGGCGATGTTCTGGGAGCGGCGGAAACCGCCCTGGGTCAGGATGTCATTCATCTCGGCGGCGCGCGGGCCAACCAGATGGGTGAACACCTTACGCTCCATCTCATGCGGCAGATACGGACACGTAGCCGGAGCCGTCAGATAAAACTGCGGGGATGGCGTTGTCTGCGTATTCATCTGTCGCGGAAATTTCCTTGTCGAGACCGTGCCGTTTCTTGACAGCATGACCTAAGAATAAAAAACGTCAACAGCGGCGCGGTTCTTGCCCTTCATTTCGGTCTTCTAATTTTAGATATGGAGCGGTGGCGCCCTCGGGCAAAGAGAAAGCGGAGACTTTATTTCGTCTCCGCTTAAAGGTTTAGCTGTGATCTCGAGCCAATGCTCAGGCGGTGCGAACCGTCGCTGTGCCGACAAGCAGGTCGTGGATGAGACGGCTGCGCTCGGTAAACAGGCCGGCAAGCAGGATCAGCGGCGTCAGCACCGAGTTGAGGATCCAGAACAGCGCCAGATGCACGATCGCCGTCAGGAAATCCATCGGCCGGCCGTCGACGCGCATGATGGCGATCCCCATAGCGCGCATGCCGAGCGAGGCTTGGCTCCGCCCGCCGACCGTCAGGCCGAAATAGATGCCGGCGACGATGACGAAGAGGGCAGGGTAGAGCAAGAAACCGAGCCCGAGCGTGACGATCGACAGGAAGAACAGCACGATGCCTGCGGGGATGCAGAGCAGCAGCACGATCAGATAGTCGAGGATGAAGGCGAAGACACGGCGGCTCAACACGCCGCTATAGGCGCGCCAGTCCTCCGGTGCGGCATAAAGCGGATTAGGGTTGTAGCTCATCTCAATCTCCTGCGGAAAAGCGATGCCGCTGATATGGTATCGGCCGGGCGAAATACAATAATTCCCCCAAAATCACCGTTTGCTGAGGATCTTCGCCACCTCGACCGCGAAATAGGTGAGGATGCCGTCGCATCCGGCCCGCTTGAATGACAGCAGCGTTTCGAGCATCGCCCGCTCGCCATCGATCCAGCCGTTCATTGCCGCTGCCTTGATCTGCGAATATTCGCCGGAAACCTGGTAGGCGAAGGTTGGCAGGCCGAAGGCTTCTTTCATCCGCCAGCAGATGTCGAGATAGGGCAGGCCGGGCTTGACCATCAGCATGTCGGCACCTTCCTCGACGTCGAGGGCCGCATCGCGGATCGCCTCGGTGCCGTTGGCTGGGTCGATATAATAAGTCTTCTTGTCGCCTTTCAGGAGCCCGCCCGTCGAGATCGCCTCGCGATAGGGCCCGTAGAAGGCGGAGGCGAATTTCGTCGCATAGCTCATGATGCCGACGCTCTGGTGGCCGGCCGCATCGAGCGCCATGCGGATCGCGCCGATGCGCCCGTCCATCATCTCCGACGGCGCAATGATGTCGGCGCCGGCATCGGCCTGCATCACGGCGGCGCGGGCGACCTGATCGACCGTCTCGTCGTTGACGATCTCGCCGTCTCTCAAGATTCCGTCATGGCCATGGCTGGTGAAGGGATCGAGCGCGACGTCGGTGATGACGCCGATATTGGGCACCGCCTTCTTGATCGCCGCCGTCGCCTGGTTGATCAGATTGTTGGCTTCGAGGCTGTTCGAGCCGGTCTCGTCGCGCAGTTCCATCTCGATGTTTGGAAAGGTGGCGAGTGCCGGAATGCCGAGGCCGGCCGCTTCTCGCGCCGCCTCGACTGCCTTGTCGATGCTCATGCGGTTGACGCCGGGCATGGCCTGGATCGGATCGACGATGCCGGAGCCGGGCACGATGAAGATCGGCCAGATCAGGTCGTCTACCGTCAGCCGGTTCTCCTGCACCAGCCGGCGCGTCCAATCCGCCTTGCGGTTGCGCCGCATGCGGCGATGGCCGGTGATGTCGTCGACGAGATGCGTCCTATCCTGCATGATATCTGCCCCTGGCCCATTCCATTTATCGGAGCGCTCATTATCATGCCCCCCGAAAAATCCAAACCGGACGATTGGCTGCGGCGGAAAAACCTAAGGCGTATAACCCCGAGATCGATTTTCGGCGTTACGCGCGGACGCGATGTGATAGAGCGTCGTTAGCGCGTCGTCAGACGCGCGGCGCTCGTGAAGAAGATGCAACCCCGAACCGATGTCTGCGCTATGGAAACCGATTCCCCGACGATACCGAAACGCACGCTGGCGGATATACTCTTCATTCTCTTCCTGAGGCTGGTTGCCGTATCCTGCTTCTGGTTCGGTCTGCAATACTGGGCGATGCTCGTCGGTTATTCGCTGGTCGGCGCCGGCCGCTTCGATCTTTTGAGCCTGCCGTGGAAGGTGGCGAGCACCAGTCTCGCCGTGCTTTTCCCCGTTGCCTCCCTCGGCCTTTGGCTTACCGTCTCCTGGGGGCCGGTCATCTGGGTGCTGGCCGCTGGCGGGCAGATCCTGATGTATGGCCTGCTGCCGGATATCTTCGGCCCCAACAAGCTGATCATCCTGCTGCATCTGATGGTCGCCGTGGTTTACTGGATTTTCCGCCTGCTGCTCTGGCTGGAAAAGCGCCGGCATCGCCGCCAGGTAAGTGTTGATTTACCCTGAGACAACGTGGGGTTTCCAGTAAGGCTCCGTTAAGCCTGCGGTTTAAGTCGAATTTTATATGTATTCGATAGGGTCTCACTCAAGGCGGGAAGAAAACACACCGCCAATCAAACAGTGAGGCAGTCAATATGAACACGAAAATTAAGCCGCAGGCGGTATCGAACTTCCGTGACCAGCAGGATCAGGGCATCCGTGATCTTTACATGGAATCCCTTCATCTTGTTGAACGTCTTCACCGCCGTCTTCTCGACGTCATCAAGGACGAGTTCGACCGTCAGGGTCGCAGCGACGTCAACGCCATCCAGGCGCTGCTCCTTTTCAACATCGGCAATTCCGAGCTGACCGCCGGCGAGCTGCGCTCGCGGGGCTACTATCTCGGCTCCAACGTTTCCTACAACGTCAAGAAGCTGGTCGATCTCGGCTTCATCAACCACCAGCGCTCGCGCATCGACCGCCGCTCGGTCCGCATCAGCCTGACCGAAACCGGCCAGGACATCGCCGAAACCGTGGCCAAGCTCTACGAACGCCACATCACCTCGATCGACAAGGTGGGCGGCATCGGCACCGACGAGTTCACCCAGATGAACAAGCTGCTCCAGCGCCTCGACCGCTTCTGGAACGACTCGATCATGTATCGCCTCTAAGACCCTTGACCTCCTTTCAGGGTTGCAGAAAATCGGACGTGTCCCTGCACGTCCGATTTGCCGTTTGTCTCCCGTGGCATCTTTGCAACGCAAGGCAGGCAAGCATTATCGCCCGTATCCAAGCCGTTTTTTAGCCGTTATTAACCCGCACGGTTTAGCCCGTCATATGGTTCGTCGTGTCGCGTTTCCGGTAGCCGGGTCATCCGTCTTCCTGCCCGATAACACGAATTGGCCATATTGGTGTGGCAGCGGAAGGCTTAACAACCGGCGCTTTCAATGGACCGATCAAAATGGTCAGCCTGTCGCATCGCAATCTTGTGATGGGGCAAGCGGAAAGTTTTGATGTGCCGGGACAACAAATGCACAGAGATCTGCGTTAAAGCGCAGTGATATCGCAAAGAGCCGCGGCTTCTCTTTATCGCCGCATTCAGTGGTTGGGACTATGTCGAAGAAAAACGGAAATGAAGCTCTCTCGCGCCGCGCTTTCCTTGCGTCCGCGGCAACGGTTGGCGCCAGCGCGATTGCCGCGCCGGCCTTTGCGCAATCGGCGATCGATACGCTGATCAATGCGCCGCGCCGCGGCAACTGGGACGACCAGTTTGATGCCAAGGCGGCTTCGCGCACGGCAAGTGCCGTCGTTTCCAACACGCCGATCCTTGGCCCCCAATCGGTCGCCAGCGCCCAGCAGGCGATCATGCAGTATCAGCAGATCGCGGCTGCCGGCGGCTGGCCAGAAGTCAATCCCGGTGACCAACGCCTGCAGCTCGGCGTCAGCCACCCCGCCGTTCAGGCGCTGCGTCAGCGCCTCGCGATCACCGGCGACCTGCCGCGCGAGGCCGGCATGTCGAGCGCCTTCGATTCCTATGTCGACGGCGCCGTCAAGCGCTTCCAGGCCCGCCACGGCCTGCCATCCGATGGTGTGCTCGGCGAATTCACGCTGAAGGCGATGAACATCCCGGCCGATGTCCGGCTGCAGCAGCTGAACACCAATATCGTCCGCCTGCAGACTTTCCCGGAGGACCTCGGCCGCCGCCACGTGATGGTCAACATCCCGGCCGCCTATGTCGAAGCTGTCGAAGACGGCAGTGTCGCGACGCGCCACACCGCGGTTGTCGGCCGTTTGAGCCGCCCGACGCATCTCGTCAACTCGAAGATCTACGAGGTCATCCTCAACCCCTACTGGACCTCGCCGCGCTCGATCGTCGAGAAGGACATCATGCCGCTGATGCGCAAGGATCCGACCTATCTCGAAAAGAACGCCATCCGCCTGATCGATGGCAAGGGCAACGAAGTCGCCCCCGAGACCATCGACTGGAACGGCGAGGCGCCGAACCTGATGTTCCGCCAGGACCCCGGCAAGACCAACGCCATGGCCTCGACCAAGATCAACTTCTACAACAAAAACGGCGAGTACATGCACGACACGCCGCAGCAGGGCCTGTTCAACAAGCTCATGCGCTTTGAGTCGTCGGGCTGTGTCCGCGTCCAGAACGTGCGCGACTTGTCGAACTGGCTCTTGCGCGAGACCCCCGGCTGGAACCGCCAGCAGATGGAGCAGGTGATCGCAACCGGCGTCAACACGCCGGTCAAACTCGCCATCGAAGTTCCGGTCTATTTCGTCTACATCTCTGCCTGGGGCATGCCCGACGGCATCGTCCAATTCCGCGACGACATCTATCAGATGGACGGCAATGCCGAGCTGGCGCTCGATACCACGGCCGGCATGGAACAGCCGGCCCAATAAGCGGCGACCTCTGCATCGCAACCCTCAAACCGCGCCTTCCGGCGCGGTTTTTTTTGTGCCGGGGAGGGCGCGCTATCTCGTAGCCATCATTCGTCGGCGCCACACTGTCGCAAAATGATCGGACCGCGCGCTTTGCTCAGCAAATGTCGTTCTTCGTATTGCCCTTGCCACAACGGAAGGCTAATACCTCACCGCATTCCAGTTGAGGAGCCCGCCCATGACCAATGCTTCCACCGAATCCTTCTTCAATCGCTCGCTTGCGGACGTCGATCCGGAAATTTTCGGCGCGATCGGAAAGGAACTCGGTCGCCAACGGCACGAGATCGAACTGATCGCTTCCGAGAACATCGTCTCCCGCGCCGTGCTGGAAGCCCAGGGCTCCATCATGACCAACAAATATGCCGAGGGTTATCCTGGCAAGCGCTACTACGGCGGCTGCCAGTTTGTCGATATCGCCGAGGAACTGGCGATCGAGCGCGCCAAGAAGCTGTTCGGCGTCAATTTCGCCAACGTCCAGCCGAATTCCGGTTCGCAGATGAACCAGGCCGTGTTCCTGGCGCTGCTGCAGCCGGGCGACACCTTTATGGGTCTCGACCTGAATTCGGGCGGCCACCTCACCCATGGTTCGCCAGTCAACATGTCCGGCAAGTGGTTCAACGTCGTCTCCTACGGCGTGCGTGAAGGCGACAACCTGCTCGACATGGACGAAGTCGCCCGCAAGGCCGAAGAAACCAAGCCGAAGCTCATCATCGCCGGCGGCACCGCCTATTCCCGTATCTGGGACTGGAAGCGCTTCCGCGAGATCGCCGACAGCGTCGGCGCCTATCTGATGGTCGACATGGCCCACATTGCTGGCCTCGTT
Organism: Rhizobium leguminosarum bv. trifolii WSM2297; assembly: GCF_000271845.1. The sequence continues at coordinate 314,702 of NZ_JH719395.1, forward strand.
GCCGGCGGCCAGCATCCGTCGCCGTTCCCGCATTGCCATGTCGCGACGACGACGACCCACAAGTCGCTGCGCGGCCCGCGCGGCGGCGTCATCCTCACCAATGACGAGGATCTGGCGAAGAAGTTCAACTCGGCGGTTTTCCCGGGTCTCCAGGGTGGTCCGCTGATGCACATCATCGCCGCCAAGGCCGTCGCCTTCGGCGAGGCGCTGCAGCCTGAGTTCAAGGAATACGCCGCCCAGGTGGTCAAGAACGCCAGGGCGCTGGCCGAGACGCTGATCGCGGGCGGTCTCGACGTCGTCTCCGGCGGCACCGACAACCACCTGATGCTGGTCGACCTGCGCAAGAAGAACGCCACCGGCAAGCGCGCCGAGGCAGCTCTCGGCCGCGCCTACGTCACCTGCAACAAGAACGGCATTCCCTTCGACCCGGAAAAGCCCTTCGTCACCTCGGGCGTGCGCCTGGGCGCGCCGGCCGGCACGACCCGCGGCTTCAAGGAAGCCGAATTCCGCGAAATCGGCAATCTCATCGTCGAGGTTCTCGACGGTCTGAAGGTCGCCAATTCCGATGAAGGCAACGCCGCCGTCGAAGCCGCCGTACGCGGCAAGGTGGTCAACCTCACAGACCGCTTCCCAATGTATGACTACATGGGATAAGGAGTAGCGATGCGCTGCCCCTATTGCGGTTCGGAAGATACCCAGGTTAAAGATTCGCGTCCGGCGGAGGACAATACGTCCATCCGCCGGCGGCGTATCTGTCCGGATTGCGGCGGCCGCTTCACCACTTTCGAGCGCGTGCAGCTGCGCGAGCTGATGGTCATCAAGAAGACCGGCCGCAAGGTGCCCTTCGACCGCGACAAGCTGGTGCGCTCCTTCGAAGTGGCGCTGCGTAAACGCCCTGTCGAGCGCGACCGCATCGAGCGCGCCGTTTCCGGCATCGTCCGCCGGCTTGAAAGCTCCGGCGAGACCGAAATTTCCTCCGAGCAGATCGGCCTGCAGGTGCTCGAAGCGATGAAGAGCCTCGACGATGTCGGCTTCGTGCGCTACGCCTCCGTCTATCGGGATTTCTCGCTTGCCGAGGATTTCGAAAAGGTCATTTCCGAAATCAACGCCAAGATCGCCCGCGACCCGCTGGACAGGTGAGCCATGAGCGTAATGCCGCATGACGAGAGTTTCATGGCGGCGGCGATCCGCCTGTCGCGCCGGCATCTCGGCCGCACCGCCACCAACCCCTCCGTCGGCTGCCTCATCGTCAGGGACGGCGTCGTCGTCGGCCAGGCGGTCACCGCCATCGGCGGCCGCCCGCATGCCGAGCCGCAGGCGCTCGCTGAAGCCGGCGCGGCTGCCCGTGGCGCCACTGCCTATGTGACGCTTGAACCCTGCTCGCATCACGGCAAGACGCCGCCCTGCGCCGAGGCGCTGATCGCCTATGGCGTTGCCCGCGTCGTTATCAGCGTCACCGATCCCGATCCGCGCGTCTCGGGCCGCGGTATCGCCATGCTGCGTGAGGCCGGTATCGAGGTAGATGCCGGTCTGCTCGAGGCGGAGGGCCGGCGTTCGCTCGCCGGCTATCTCACCCGCCAGACGAAGAATCGGCCCTATGTGACTCTCAAACTTGCGGTTTCCGCCGACGGCATGATCGGCCGCGAGGGGGAGGGACAGGTGGCGATAACGGGCCCGAAGGCCCGCGCCGAGGTTCAGGCGCTGCGCGCCGAAACCGACGCGATCCTCGTCGGCATCGGCACCGCGATTTCAGACGATCCGCTGCTGACGGTACGAACACCAGGTCTCGAAGCACAGTCACCCATCCGCATCGTGCTCGATCCCTCGCTGGCATTGCCGCTGACGAGCAAGCTGGTTCGGACGGCACGGGACGTGCCTGTGATCGTTGTGGCGAGCGAGGAAATTTCGACTTTAGCTGCGGATGCGGAGGGACTACCCCCCTCTGCCCTGCCGGGCATCTCCCCCACAAGGGGGGAGATCGGCAAGGAGCGCGCTCCGAATTCCCTCGCTCCCGTTGGCGATAAATCACCGTCGGCACCTGTTGGGCAGGAAGCAAGCCCCCAGCCAATCTCCCCCCTTGTGGGGGAGATGCCCGGCAGGGCAGAGGGGGGTACCCCACCCACCGACATCATCGCCGAAACAGACTCCCGACGCGCAGCGCTCGAAGCCGCCGGTGTCGAGATCGTCTACTGCAATCCCTATCATCCGGAAATCCTGCTGCCGGCCTTGGCAACACGTGGTATTTCCTCGCTTCTGGTCGAGGGCGGCGCCAAGACCGCCCGGCTTTTCCTCGAGGCTGGCCTTGTCGACCGCATCCAGCTTTACCAGGCGCCTGTCGTCATCGGTGAGGGCGGTATTGAATCCCCGCTTGACGCAACCGACATACCATCGGGTTTTGCCCATACGGGCACGCAGATGTTCGGCGAGGATCGCCTGGACGAATACGAAAGAGGGCTTTGATGTTTACCGGAATAGTCACCGATGTCGGCACGGTCGAATCCGTATCCCCGCTGAAGGAAGGCATCCGGCTGCGGGTCGCCACCGCCTACGATCCCACGACGATCGACATGGGCGCCTCGATCTCGCATTCCGGCATTTGCCTCACCGTCACCGCACTTCCTGACGAAGGCAGCAACGGCCGCTGGTTCGAGGTCGAGGCCTGGGAAGAGGCGCTGCGGCTGACGACGATCGCCACCTGGCAGGAAGGCAGCCGCATCAATCTCGAACGGTCGCTGAAAATAGGAGATGAACTCGGCGGCCATATCGTTTCCGGCCATGTCGACGGCAAGGCGGAAATCCTCTCGGTTACATCGGAAGGCGACGCCACCCGTTACCGCCTGCGGGCGCCCGAACATCTGGCGAAATTTGTCGCCCCCAAGGGCTCGATCGCCCTCGACGGCACCTCGCTGACGGTCAATGCGGTCGACGGCACGGATTTCGACGTCCTGCTCATCCGCCATACGCTCGAGGTCACCACCTGGGGCGAGCGCAAGGCCGGCGATTTCGTCAATTTCGAAGTCGACACCATGGCGCGTTACGCTGCCCGGCTGGCTGAATTCCCGAGCGCCTGAATCGAAAACCTGTACCGGTTTCCAGGGGCATACGACTGGCTCGCCGGGCGCGGAACATCACCAGGCGCTCGCCGCATGCGACTGCACGTCTGCGATGCGGCGCGGGCCATATAGCTCACCAATCCGGCGACAGTTTCGTCAGATACTGGCCGTAGGCGCTCTTGCCGAGTTTCTCCGCGAGCTTGGCGAGGTCGTGCTGCGAGATGTAACCCATGCGCCAGGCGACTTCTTCGGGGCAGGCGATCTTGAAGCCCTGGCGTTTCTCCAGCGTGCTGACGAAACCTGCGGCATCGTGCAGGCTGTCCGGCGTGCCGGTGTCGAGCCAGGCATAGCCCCGGCCCATCAGTTCCACGAAAAGCTCGCCGCGCTCAAGATAGGTTCGGTTGATATCGGTGATTTCCAGTTCGCCGCGGGGTGACGGCTTCAGATTGGCGGCGATATCGACCACCTGCTGATCGTAGAAATAAAGTCCGGTCACCGCCCAGTTCGATTTTGGCTGCGTCGGTTTCTCCTCGATCGACAGCGCATTCATCTTTTCGTCAAAGCCGACAACGCCATAGCGTTCCGGATCGGTGACGTGATAGGCGAATACCGTCGCGCCTTCCCGCCGACTCGTGCCGGATTTCATGATTTCGGGCAGCCCGTGCCCATAGAAGATGTTGTCGCCGAGAACGAGTGCCGAGCTGTCGCCGTGCACGAAGTCGGCGCCGATGATGAAGGCCTGGGCAAGGCCGTCCGGGCTCGGCTGTACGGCATAGGTCAGCGAAATTCCCCATTGCGAGCCGTCGCCGAGAAGGCGCTTGAAGGCTTCGACGTCGTGAGGCGTGGTGATGATCAGCAACTCCCTGATGCCGGCGAGCATGAGCGTCGTCAGCGGATAGTAGATCATCGGCTTGTCGTAGACCGGCATCAGCTGTTTCGAGACGCCCTGGGTGATCGGATGCAGACGCGTGCCTGTGCCGCCGGCTAGAATAATTCCCTTCATGCCCTCTCCTTAAAGACCCTTATTCAGAAGGTCTTGCATGACAATCATCATGGACTGCTTCCACTCCGGGAGCCGGATTCCATATGTTTTGGCGAGCTTGTCGCCGTTGAGACGCGAATTGGCGGGACGCTTCGCCGGTGTCGGATAGTCCGCCGTCGGGATGCGCTCGACGCCGACTTTTTTGCCGCCGGATTTAAGAAGCTCCGCGAATATCTCTTCGGCGAAGTCCGCCCAGCTTGCTTCGCCGCTGCCGGTCAGGTGAAAAGTGCCGCGGAGCGATGGCGCAGGGTCCGCTTCGAGACGGGTTGCGATGGCAAGAATCGCGTCGGCGATATCGAGTGCCGAAGTCGGGCATCCTCTCTGATCGGCGACAACGCGAAGATGATCGCGCGTCTCGGAAAGCCGCAGCATCGTTTTCAGGAAATTGGCGCCAAAGGGGGAATAGACCCAGGCGGTGCGCAGGATGACGTAGTTCGGGTTCGCCGCCGCGACGGCTGTCTCGCCGGCGAGTTTCGAACGCCCGTAGACGGAGATCGGCGCCGTCGCATCCTCTTCGCAATAGGCGGAGGCTTTGTCGCCGCTGAAGACGTAGTCGGTCGAAATGTGGATGACAGGAACCCCGATCCGCGCGGCAGCCTCGGCAACCGCCCCGGCGCCTGCCGCATTGACGGAAAAAGCAAGCTCGGGCTCGCTCTCGGCCTTGTCGACCGCCGTATAGGCGGCGGCCGAGACGATCACATCCGGACGCAGAGTCGAGAAGGCGGCTGCGATGCTTGCAGGATCCGCAAGGTCCATTTCCGGCCGCCCGACCGCGCTGATTTCGATACCCATTTCGGCGCCACGTCTGAGCAGCGACTGAACGACCTGGCCCTGTTTGCCAGTGACGGCAATGCGCATCGCTTATTGTCCCTTGAAAACGCCGAGGCGTTCGCCGGAGTAGACGGTTTCGCGCAACGACCTCCACCACCATTCGTTTTCCAAGTACCAGTGCACAGTTTTCTCGATGCCGGTTTCGAAGGTCTCTTGCGCCTTCCAGCCGAGTTCGCTTTCGAGTTTCGAGGCATCGATCGCATAGCGTGCGTCGTGCCCGGGGCGGTCCGTGACGTTGGTGATCAAACGCGTATGCGGTGCCTTGTCACTAAAGACGCCGTCGAGAATAGCGCAGATGCGATGAACGACGTCGATGTTCCTGCGCTCATTGCGGCCGCCCACATTGTATTTTTCGCCGGGGCGGCCTCTGGATGCGATCGTGAACAGCGCGCGGGCGTGGTCTTCGACATAGAGCCAGTCGCGGACATTCGCGCCATTGCCGTAAACCGGAAGAGGCTTGCCCTCCAGTGCGTTCAGGATCATCAGCGGAATGAGCTTTTCCGGGAAATGGAACGGGCCGTAGTTGTTGGAGCAATTGGAGACGACCACGGGCAGGCCGTAGGTGCGGTGCCAGGCGATCGCCAGATGGTCGCTCGCGGCCTTGGAGGCCGAGTAGGGCGAGGACGGATCGTAAGGCGTCGTCTCCTCGAAGAGGCCCTCGTCGCCGAGCGAACCGTAGACCTCATCCGTCGAGACATGCAGAAAGCGGAAGGCGCTCTTTCGACGGGCGTCAAGCCCGTCCCAATAGTGCCGGGCGGCATCCAGCAGGCTGAATGTGCCGACGATGTTGGTCTGAATGAAATCGGCCGCGCCTGAGATCGAGCGGTCGACATGGCTCTCCGCCGCGAGATGCATGACGATATCAGGACGGAAGGACGCGAATGCTTCCTGCATCCTGGCGCGGTCGCAGATGTCGGCGCGCAGGAACTGATAGTTCGGCGCCGATTCGACGGATTTCAGCGATGCCAGATTGCCGGCATAAGTCAGAGTGTCGACATTCAGCACCTCGGCGCCGATCTCGCTGACGAGATGGCGCACCAATGCCGATCCGATGAAGCCGGCTCCGCCCGTGACCAGTATGCGCATCATGGATCAATCCTTGGGTAGCTGTGCTGAATAGGAAAAATGGTTTGGCAGATCGGCGATCCGCGGCAGCGTCTTGTCCTTGTCGGACGATACCATGTCTCTTTCATCAAAGGGCCAGCGAATGCCGATCATCGGATCGTTCCACGCGATGCCTCGATCATGCTGGGGGCTGTAGGGTGCGGTTACCTTGTAGCTGATGACGCTGTTCGGCTCGATCGTGACGAACCCATGTGCGAAACCGGCCGGTATCCAGAGCTGCTTGCCGGTTTCCGGCGAGAGCTCTTGAGAGAGCCATTTGCCGAAGCTCGGCGATCCCACGCGGATATCGACGACCACGTCCATGATCCGGCCGGCAAGGCAGCGCACCAGCTTGCCCTGTGCGAAGGGCGGGATCTGGAAATGCAGCCCCCGGACGGTGCCGGCCTGCGCCGAAAGTGATTCATTGTCCTGGACGAACGTGACGTCGGCCACATTTTCCCGGAACCAGGCATCCTTAAATACCTCGGAGAAGTAGCCGCGGTGATCGCCGAAGCGTGGCGGGGTGATTGCAACAATGCCCTCGATGGCCGCGGTCTCAATGCGCATGACTTACCTTTTCTGCGGCCTTCATCAGGCGCCTGCCTTCATGACGCTCATCAGCATCTCCGCCTGCGAGCGGCTCTGCATGGCCGCAAGGCCAGTCGCGGCAATGGCATCGCGCTCGTTGGCATCGGCGATCAGCTTGTAGCAGCGTTCGATCATGTCGTCATAGGGCTCGATTGCCAAGCCGCCGACGAAGGGCTGGAGGTCCGGATCGCGGATGTCGCCTTCCGTCAGCACGCAAACGCGATTGGCGAGCAGATAGGAAATGCGCACGATCTCGAAGACGCCGCTCGCATAATGATGGATGTTGATCACGATCTTGGCGCGGGCAATCGCTGCATCGCGTTCCGCGCCATAGATGTTGAAGAGGTGCGCGACCTTGAGCCCGCCGTCCTTCAGCGTCTTGAGGATATGGTGGCGGCGTTCATTCATCGAGCCGTAGAAGAGCACGTCGATGTCTTTGACGGGGGCGTGGCTTATCTGGCTGAGGCAGCGACTGTAGCCGATTTCGAGGACGCCGGCGTGATCAATGCCCTTGGCGGCGAGATTTTCCCGGTTGCGCGGGCTGTAGTCGAGAACCGGCAGCGACTTCAGGACCGAGGTGTAGCGCGAGTTGATCCACGTGCTTTCTTCTGACACCTGCTCGAGATTGATGACGACGCTGTCCGTCGGCAGATGGTTGACGATGTCGGCGGCGAGAAGATTGCCGCCGTAGATGATCGGCGCACGGCCGGCGAATGCGTTCATGTCGCGGGTGATCGGTGCCGAGCCGCCGAGTTCCTCGAAGGCGCCCTGCAGGCCAAGCGCGACTTCGTCGAAGGCGTGGCTGTGATTGTAGTTTTCGGGCGTCACGATCCAGATGCAATGGCGGTCCTTGTGCGCCTGCCATCCGCCGGCAAAGGGCTGCAACAGCTTGCCGAGCGGCTGCTCGATCTTCGGTGCGGCCGGTATAGCAGGCCTTTCCGTCTGTACCGGCTGCTGCGGCACCGGCGAGGCGCCTGAAGGCTGCGGAGCATAGGCGCGCGTCAATTCGCGGCCGCCGATGAATTGGCCGCGCGGCATCCAGGCGGGCGGATCATCAGCCATCCAGATCAGATGCGGCTGCTTGATGAGCGGCTGGCGGCCTTGCTGCCAAGAGGTCAGGAGAGCATCGTCAGGGCTCCGCAGAAAAGCCTCCTTGGCGGCGAAGAGGCCGTGTAGCATCCGGCCGAGGCGGACGCCGAACTTCCATTCGAAATCGGCAGCGGTCGGTACGAAGGCGGCGACCTTCAAGCCGGAGGCGCTAGCCTGCTGGACATAAAGCCCGAGCAGACGCTCGATCACGAAGGGTCGCATCTTGGCGCTGGCATCGCGTGAATAGTGAGCCGTACCGGCATAGGCGGCGCCCGCCGCCGTGCCGGCGCGGGCTTGGTTTTCCAGCGAGTCGAGAATGCGTTCGCAAAAGGCAAAATACCCGGACCAGAATTTCCGGTTGCCGCAGAAATAGTTGCAGAACATGAAGGCCGTCTTGTCCTGCGGCGGCGCGATCGGATAGCCGAGTTCCTGGATATGCAGAAAGATCGGCTCCATGCCGGGGTGACCGCCAAGCAGCGAATGTTCCCAGACGTTGCTGTAGATCGCCGCGTGACCGATCAGCGGATTGTAAAGATAGGCGTCCGCACCCTCTGCCCTGGCCTTTTCCGCCTCCGTGACAAAGGACGGGAAGCTCGTCACCGACTTCATCTCGAATTTGCTGGAGAGCAGCCCCCAAAACACGTCCTCGCCGAGGCCGATCGCCTGGTGATGCTGATGCAGGGTGAGGAAAAGTTCATATTCGCGGGTCGTAGCCTGCGTATTGAACGAGATGTCGAGCGGCATGGCGGCCGCGTCGAGCTGGCTGCGCTGCGAAGGATCGAGATAAGGCTGATAGATAATGACGGATCCCGTGCCGGCAGCCTTCTCGGTGAGAAGCGCCAGATCAGGAAGGCCGGCCGGCAAAGAAGGAATGGGCTGATTGATCGTCAAGGTATTGTCCTTCGCGAAAGGCTACCGTCTGCATGGAAATCTGCAGGACGGCAATTCGAGCCTGTTTGGTGCTACTATTTGAGGTGAAGCTTGCGCCACACTGTTCGCAGGACTGTCGCTGGCAGCCTGGAGGGGTTGTCGGAGCTCGACGGTCCCCTGTCGGTTTTATCCAGCCAGCTTTATTGGCTCAGCCGCTCCCGCTGCCACCATAGCAAAGAGTTGCGATGTTGCGTTTGGAATTGGTCCGCCTCGGTTTAGACGCCGCTCCTGTAGACCCCATCATTCGATACGGTCACTATATCCCCGAACAAGGACCCAGGTAGGGTATTGCCATAGAGTTCGGCGATCCGTTTGACGAGAAGATAGCTTCCCAGACGCTCCTGGCAAAATGAGATCGCACGTTTCTGCACGGGGTCATCGGCTTGAAACGGCTGGTATCGTTTCGCAAATTCAAAAGACGGCGCCACCATGCGGACAAAAGTGTCCAGCCACCAGTCCGTCGGATAGGTGCCGAGTTCAATGCCTCCAGGAACGAAAGTGCTGGAATTAAAAAACTGCAAAGCTTCGGCTTGCGCTAGAGTGTTTGCTTCGACTGCAAACGCTGTATATCTGAGAAAGTCAACAATATTATGGAATCTGGCATAGTGTTGAGATATGTTGTGGAGGTTTAACGGCCGAGGCAGAAAGAAATTTTCTGAAAAAAATTCCGGGTCCTCCGGCCTTGCGATTTCAACTTCTTCTGAAGTCGCTGTATTCATCCCAGGATATTCGGGATTCGGTATTCCGACCTTTAGGCGTGTTAAAAATTTACGATACTGCCAGATGGTAATGTTATGAGGTTTTACTGATTCTTCCGAAACTACTTTCGCAATTACGATCGTTCCAAGAGATCCCGACAATTTCGCGTGAAGCTCCTCCGGCTCGCTGAAAAAGTCATAGCCGGCAATGACATCCATTCCCCTGTTTTCCGAAGGTAATTTAGAGTTGAGCCATATGATTTTCGCGCCCTCGGGTGGAGGGTAGCTCGGCAAATCCTTGTGGCAGACAATAAAAATGGTCATGTTTGTGATCAGCCTCTTGTGGATGGGGAGTTCTGCCGGCTGCAATTACCATGCGGCTCGCCGTCGATGCTTCGTTGTGTCAAGGTCGCGGACGTCAGTATTCCAAGCGCTTCTGCCTCTTGTCGGCGACTCTAAAGGGCGTTCCTTGCGCGTAGCAGGTGCGAAGCCCGGACCCATCCGGGGATGAAGTCGGGCTTTGCTGTTGCCATTGGCGATATCGGCAAGTGGCAGCAAACCCGCAATGGTGGGCGCTGCGTTGCCCACTTGGCGGAAGTCCCTACCGCGAAAACTGAATGACCTCGCCATTATACTGCGTGCGCGTGATCTCGCGAAAACCGAGTTTGGCTGCGACCCTCAACGAGGCCCGGTTGTCCGGGCTGATGATGCAGCTCATCGGTTTTTCCGGGAAATGCGCTTGCCCCCAGCCGATCAGGGCGGTCAATGCTTCGGTGGCGTACCCGCGCCCCTGCGCCGAGGGCATCAGCGCCCAGCCGAGTTCCATCGTCCCCTCGATCGACGGCGTCATCTCGCGGCGGGATTCCATGAAGCCCGCTTCGCCGATGAACCGGCCGCTCGCCTTTTCCACGATCGCAAGAAAGCCGAAGCCCATATGGTGCCACATGCCGGCAATCCGCAGCATGCGGCTCCAGCTCTGCTCGCGCGTCGACGGGATGCCGCTGATGAATCGGACGACGTCTTCATCCGCCCAGAGTGCCGCATGCGCCTCGAAATCGTCGAGGCGGTGCGGGCGGAGCGTCAGCCGCTCGGTTTCGAGGATCGGAATTTCGGTCATATCGGATCCTTCAAGCGCCGGGTTCGCCGTGCCAATAGTCGAGATCGCTTTCCGGTCGGCCGATATGGCGGAAGCGCTGAGGTGTGGTATCGCCCCTGTTGGTCTTGGCAAGAAACTTTCCGGAATCCGGATATTCGACGATCTCGGTCTTCGCCATCGTCGAGATGCCGAGATAGACAAGGGGAGCCGTGCCGGTGTTGATGATCTGGTGCGCCGTTTCCGGGCCGCCGGCCGGTGCGCCAAGCGCGTCGCCCGCCTTGATCGCATGGCGCTCGCCGCCGAAGCGGTATTCGCCGGTGCCTGCGATCACGTAGAAAAGCTCGTCTTCGACATGGTGGTTGTGGAAGGGGCAGCCCGATTTGCCCGGCGGCACCTCATTGTAGCTGATGCCGAGGCCGGTCAGGCCGAGAAGCGCGCCGAACGACGTGTCGACGCTTTCATAGAGCGTGCCCTGTTGCCAATGGTCGAGCTTGAGATCGGCGATATTGATCACTGCCTTCGATTCCGTCGCCATGATGGTCCTCCTGTTGCAGGAGGAGAAACCATCATCGCCTGGAAAAATTCAATGGTTTTCTGTAAAAATCCGCGGCATGGGCGGAGAGGAGACCGCCGCCCATGCTGTGAGCGCCGCGCACCGAAGGGGACGCGATGCGCTGAAGCGTCAGCGGACGTAGAAGGTCAGGCTTCCGTCGGCTGCCTGTTCGGCATTGACGATAGTGCGGACGTCGACGCCCTGGTTGTTGAGACGATGGGCAAGCGACCTGTTGGCGTCGATCGAGGCCTGGATGGCGTGAACGGTCTGGCCGGATCGTTCCGGCGCGGAGCGAGGCCCGGTGTTCTCGTCGTCGAGGTTGCGCCAGTTATGGACCTGCTCGACGTTGAAATCATTGCCGTGGAAGGTCCGGAGTGTCTGCTCGATGCCCTGGGCACTGTTCATCCCGAGGCTTTCGGCCCGGCTGACGCCGGCAAATGCGAGGGAGGAGAGGGCGGCAGCGATGCTGATCGTGACAACGCGGTTCATGATTGTATCCTTTCATCTGCTTTGACGGTCGACTGTCGTTGCAGGGGATCGTCTGTCACGACATGGAATTGGCGCTCTTCCATTCGCGATTCAATAGGTTAAGCCACTGAAAACCCATTAAGAATTGTTCATGAAATCCGCCTTCGAATTGCCGTTTTCCAGGCATGCGGAAAAACCGGTTCGAGAAGCTTACCGAGCACTGCATGCGCGGCACGGCTATCCCCTTGCTGATATTTCTTCTTTGGCATTGCGGCATCGGGCGAAAGAGCTTGCCATTCTGGTGAAGGCATGTTTTGTCCGCGGACTGCCGAGTGGAAAACGCCCCACAAAACGAAGGTGAACCATGCCGAGAGAGACCTCTCCCCATATTTTGATCGTTGAGGCCCGCTTCTACGACGACATGGCCGACGCCCTGCTCGAAGGTGCGACCTTCGCATTGGAACAGGCCGGCGCCACCTTCGAGGTCGTCACCGTTCCCGGCGCACTGGAAATTCCGGCGGCAATTGCCATGTCGCTCGATGGAGACGACAATGGCGGAACGCATTATGATGGCTATGTCGCGCTCGGCATGGTCATTCGCGGCGAGACCTATCACTTCGATATCGTCTCGAACGAATCCTCGCGTGCTTTGATGGATCTTGCGGTCAGTGAGTCCCTTGCCATCGGCAACGGCATTCTGACCGTCGAGAACGATGAACAGGCATGGGCGCGCGCGCGCCGCTCGGACAAGGACAAGGGCGGATTTGCCGCTCGCGCGGCTCTGACGATGATCGAGCTGAAGCAGAAACTGGGTGCATAACGAATGAACGACGACAAGACGGAACGGCCGGTCAAGAGTGCGAACCAGCGGGGCGCTGCCCGTCTTGCTGCCGTTCAGGCACTGTATCAGATGGATGTCGGCGGCACCGGCGTTCTGGAAATCGTCGCCGAATATGAGGCGCACCGTCTCGGCCAGGAACTCGACGGCGCGACCTATCTCAAGGCAGATGCCGGCTGGTTCCGTTCCATCGTCTCCGGCGTCGTGCGCGATCAGGTCCGTCTCGATCCACTGATTGCCGCAGCTCTGCAGGATGATTGGGCCTTGTCGCGCCTCGACAGCACCGTGCGCGCCATTCTGCGCGCCGGCGTCTTCGAGATCACCGACCGCAAGGACGTCCCGGTGGCGGTCATCGTCACCGAATATGTCGAGATCGCCCAGGCCTTCTTCGATGATGACGAGCCGAAGCTCGTCAATGCGGTGCTCGACCGTATTGCAAAGCAGGTTCGCGGCGAGACGAAGAAGTAAGTCTTTAGCCGCCAAACAATCTCCCTAAGTCTTTCTTCGCACTGCAACGGTTTTCGCTCGTTGCGGTCTTGACGCCACGTGATCGACCACGCAATCTCCGCACGGCTTAGCTGTGGCATTTCTGTGGAGAGGAAGGCGATTCGGCGGCGTATCTGCCGGAGAAGGAGTGAGCTCCGGCCTATGGGAGGAAAGAGCGAAATGACGATTCTTTTATGCGTAATCGCATGCGGTCTGCTCTCGGTGGTCTATGCCGCCTGGGCAACCCGGTCGGTGCTTGCCGCCGATCAGGGCAACAGCCGCATGCAGGAGATCGCGGGTTATATCCGCGAAGGCGCTCAAGCCTATCTGACGCGCCAGTACAGAACCATTGCCCTTGTCGGCGTCGTCGTTTTCATCGCAGCCTGGCTGCTTCTTTCCGCCGAGGCCGCCATCGGCTTCCTGATCGGCGCCGTACTATCCGGTGCTGCTGGCTTTATCGGCATGCATGTTTCCGTACGCGCCAATGTGCGCACCGCCCAGGCGGCTTCCGCCAGCCTATCCGCCGGCCTCGACATCGCCTTCAAGTCAGGTGCGATCACCGGCATGCTGGTGGCCGGCCTCGCACTGCTCGGCGTCTCCATCTACTACACCATTTTGACCGTCGGCCTCGGCCATGAGAGTGGCTCGCGCGAAGTCATCGATGCGCTGGTGGCGCTCGGCTTCGGCGCTTCGCTGATTTCGATCTTCGCCCGTCTCGGCGGCGGCATCTTCACCAAGGGCGCCGATGTCGGCGGCGACCTCGTCGGCAAGGTGGAAGCCGGCATTCCCGAGGACGATCCGCGCAACCCGGCAACGATCGCCGATAACGTCGGCGACAATGTCGGCGACTGCGCCGGCATGGCCGCCGACCTTTTCGAGACCTATGCGGTCTCCGTCGTCGCCACCATGGTTCTTGCCGCGATCTTCTTTGCCGGCGCGCCGATCCTCCAGTCTGCGATGATCTATCCGCTGGCGATCTGCGGCGCCTGCATCATCACCTCGATCATCGGCACCTTCTTCGTCAAACTCGGCTCGAACGGCTCGATCATGGGCGCTCTTTACAAGGGCCTCATCGTCACCGGCCTGCTGTCGATCGTCGGTCTTGGCGCCGCCACCTCGCTGACGGTCGGCTGGGGCTCGCTCGGCACGGTTGGCGGCGTCGACATTTCAGGCACGCACCTCTTCTTCTGCGGCATCGTCGGTCTTGTCGTCACCGCGCTAATCGTGGTGATCACCGAATATTATACCGGCACGGGCAAGCGCCCGGTCGTTTCGATCGCCCAGGCCTCGGTCACCGGTCACGGCACCAATGTCATCCAGGGCCTGGCCGTCTCGCTGGAATCGACGGCACTGCCGGCGATCGTCATCGTTGGCGGCATTCTCGCCACCTACCAGCTCGGCGGCCTTTTCGGCACCGGCATTGCTGTCACGGCGATGCTTGGCATTGCCGGGATGATCGTCGCGCTCGACGCCTTCGGACCGGTGACGGATAATGCCGGCGGTATCGCCGAAATGTCGCATCTGCCGCCGGAAGTGCGCAAATCCACCGATGCGCTTGATGCCGTCGGCAATACGACCAAAGCCGTCACCAAGGGTTATGCCATAGGTTCGGCCGGTCTCGGCGCACTGGTTCTCTTCGCAGCCTACTCCTACGACCTCAAATATTTTGCGGCGAATGGCGACAAGTTCCCTTATTTCGCCGGCATAGGCGATATTTCCTTCGATCTTTCCAACCCCTATGTAGTGGCGGGATTGATCTTCGGCGGTCTCGTTCCCTACCTCTTCGGCGGCATCGCAATGACGGCCGTCGGCCGTGCGGCCGGCGCGATCGTCGAAGAAGTTCGCCGGCAGTTCAAGGAAAAGCCGGGCATCATGCAAGGCACGGAAAAGCCGGATTACGGCAGGGCCGTCGACCTTCTGACCAAGGCCGCCATCCGCGAGATGATCGTGCCGTCGCTGCTGCCGGTGCTGGCGCCGATCGTCGTTTATTTCGGCGTGCTGCTCATCTCCGGCTCCAAGGCCTCGGCTTTTGCCGCGCTTGGCGCATCGCTGCTCGGCGTCATCATCAATGGCCTCTTCGTCGCCATCTCTATGACATCGGGCGGCGGCGCCTGGGACAATGCCAAGAAGAGCTTCGAGGACGGGTTCGTCGACAAGGACGGCGTGCGTCACATGAAGGGCTCAGATGCGCACAAGGCGTCGGTCACCGGCGATACCGTCGGCGATCCCTACAAGGATACCGCCGGCCCCGCCGTCAACCCGGCGATCAAGATCACCAATATCGTCGCGCTGCTGCTGCTCGCCGTTCTCGCCGGATAAACAGCGCCGGCCGGTTCGGCACGGTACGCGTCAAGTCGGAGCAGCGATCATTAAAAAACCCGCCGGAGCGATCCGGCGGGTTTTTCGTATGAGGCGTATCGGGTCAGCGCAGGCTGCTCGGATTCTGTGGCGTGCCGCCGGCGCCGCCGCCGAACAGGCTGCGGGCAGCGCTCGCGGCGCTGCCGCCGGAGAGCATCTGCTGCAGGAAGGTGAGTTCCTTGCCGCCGGTCGGCGTGACGCGCCCGATCGAGTCGAACACCTTGCCGTCCTGCAGCGTATAGTTGGCGCGGCGGCTGACGACGCTGTCCTTGTCGAAATAGATCGCGAGAACGCTCTGATCTACGACCTTCAATTTCTGGAAGGCGACCGCACGTGTACGCCGTTGCGAGATATAATAGAAGACTTCGCCGTCGAAGGTCGCCGTCGTCGACGGGGTGCCGAGCGAAAGCAGCACCTGCTCGCGGCTCGATCCTTCCGGAACGAGGTTCAGCGACTGCTGGTCGGCGACGTATCCGCCATTGAGCACGGTGCTGGTCTGGCAACCGGAAAGTGCTGATGTGGAGGCGATTATGAAGGCAATGGCCGCGCTGCTGAAGAAGTTCACGTCAGACTTGAAATACCGTTTCTTCAACGACATCTACTCCCTTGAGTGTCGATAGCAGCCATTTTGGGCCTTGCACGCATTACCTCCTGCAAAACCATTGTGGCCATTCCGGGTCGAATGTCCCGAATTCGCTTCGCTGACGCATCGGAGGCGTCGTCCCGAAACTGGCCACGATCGGCATTGCAATTCGCGCCTGCTTCGGTAAACCAGCTTTCGAAATCATGCAACAAGGCCTGAGGCCAGCCGGCGTGAAGAATGAGGCATTTCCGGAAAAAACAATGATCTTCGGGCTGTTCCGTAAGAAAAACAACAATCAGGCAATCGTCGACAGGCAATATGCAGCGCTGACGGCGGCCGCGCGCATGCCTGAGATTTATGAGCGGCTCAATGTGCCGGATACGGTCATGGGCCGTTTCGAAATGCTGTCGATCGTGATGATTCTGTTTTTTCGTCGCACCCGTGCGTCCGCTACCAGTGGCCAGGAGATCGCTCAGGAGATCGTCGACGCTTTCTTCCAGGATATAGACCATTCGATCCGCGAACTCGGCATCGGCGACAACAGCGTGCCGAAGCGCATGAAGAAGCTCGCCGGTATGTTTTACGGCCGGCTCGAAGCCTATTCGAAGGAGATGGATACCGGCGATACCGAAGCGCTCGCTCTCGCGCTCACGCGCAATATCTATCCCGAAAGCCCGGTGCCGGCCGATATGTCCGGCCTCGCCGGATGGATGATGGCCGCGGAAGCGCATTTGTCGGCCCTTTCGGAAGTGGAGATCGCCACCGGTTCGGCAACGCTCCCGCCGGTTGCCCGCCCACCTGTCGCTTGAGGAGGAAATCATGAAGAACGATCGGGACGATGTTCCCTTCTCCTATCACGTCAAGGTCGGCCATATCTCGGCCAACCCCGTCGAGGTCCATGTCGAGGCCGACGCAAACGAATTGAAGGCGCTTGCCGAGAGCTGGAACGTCGTTTCCGTCGACGATCTCAGCGCCGATCTGCAGATCGGCCGCTGGAAGCGCGACGGCGTGCGTATCAAGGGCCGCGTGAAGGCGAAGATCGTCCAATCCTGCGTGGTGACGCTGGAACCGGTCGAATCCGCCATAGACGAGAGCTTCGAGCAGATCTTCGTGCCGGAGGGTTCCAAGCTTGCCCGCCAGGCCGGCAATGATGCCGGCGAGATGTTGCTCGATCCCGACGGCCCCGATCTGCCCGAGACCTTTGTCGGCGATACGATCGATGCCGGCGAGGTGGTTGCCGAATTCGCCGCACTCGCGATCGATCCCTATCCGCGTAAGGGGGGTATCGAATTCGCAGGCCATATCGAGGATAGCGGCGAGGACGACAAAAAGCCTTCGGCATTCGCGGCCCTCAAGGATTGGAAAAAGGACTGAAGCGCCTCTGGCATTTGACATAATTCAGTTGTAAGCGACGCCAAAACCGGTATTTTGGCCGAAATTTCGCCCTCGGCGAAAAGAAGGATCAGGGACGCGTGATCAGAATATCTCTCGACCTCATGGGTGGCGACTTTGGTCCCCAGGTTGTCATCCCCGGCGCCGCCAAGGCGCTGGACCGGCATCCGGATATTTCCTTCGTTTTCTACGGTCTCAAGGAACAGTGCGATCCGGTTCTTGCCAAGTTTCCGAAGCTCAAGGAAAAATCGATCTTTCACGATTGCGAGCTCGCCGTCAGCATGGAAGAGAAGCCGAGCCAGGCGTTGCGCCGCGGCCGCTATATCTCCACCATGTGGCGCTCGATCGAGGCGGTGAAGACGGGTGAAGCCGATGTGGCGGTCTCAGCCGGCAATACCGGGGCGCTGATGGCAATGGCGAAGTTCTGTCTGCGCACCATGGCCAATATCGAGCGCCCGGCGATCGCCGCAATCTGGCCGACGCTGAAAGGCGAGAGCATCGTGCTCGACGTCGGTGCGACGATCGGCGCCGATGCGCAGCAGCTGATGGATTTTGCCCTGATGGGCGGCGCCATGGCGCGGGCGCTGTTCGAGGTCGAACGGCCGACGGTCGGCCTTCTCAACGTCGGCGTCGAGGAGATGAAAGGCCAGGAAGAGGTCAAGGAGGCCGGCCGGCTGTTACGCGAGGCGAACATCGATTCGCTCGAATATTCCGGCTTCGTCGAGGGCAACGACCTTGGCAAGGGCACGGTCGACGTCGTCGTCACCGAAGGGTTCTCAGGCAATATCGCGCTGAAGACGGCCGAAGGCACCGCCAAGCAGATCGGCGAATATCTGCGCGCTGCGATGTCGCGAACGCTGCTCGCCCGCATCGGCTACCTCTTCGCGAAAAGCGCCTTCGACATGCTTCGCGAGAAGCTCGATCCGAGTAAGGTCAATGGCGGCGTGTTTCTCGGCCTGAACGGCATCGTCATCAAGAGCCATGGCGGGGCGAATGCCGAAGGCATCGCCGCTGCCATCGAAGTCGGTTACGACATGGCCAAGAACGGCCTTAATCAGAAAATAGAAAACGATCTTAAGAAATATCATGCCAAGCGGCTGCCCCCGATGGGCCCGGAAGCTGCATGAGCAATGGGGTTCAATCGAATATGATCCGTTCAGTGGTTCGCGGGTTCGGAGCCGCACTTCCGAAGCGCGTGATGACCAATGGTGACATGGAGGCGATCGTCGACACGTCGGACGAATGGATCGTCCAGCGCACCGGCATCCGTCAGCGTTATGTCGCCGGCGATGACGAGACGACGGCGTCGCTCGGCGAGGCCGCCGCGCGTGCTGCCCTTGCCAATGGCGGCCTGAAGCCGGCCGATATCGATCTGATCATCTGTGCCACCTCGACGCCTGATAACACCTTTCCGGCAACCTCGGTCAACATCCAGAACCGCCTCGGCATGAGCCACGGCTTCGCCTTCGACGTCCAGGCCGTCTGCACCGGTTTCGTCTATGCGGTCACGACAGCGGATGCCTATATTCGCGGTGGCCTTGCCAAGCGCGTTCTCGTCATTGGCGCTGAAACCTTTTCACGTATTCTCGACTGGAACGACCGCACCACCTGCGTGCTGTTCGGCGACGGTGCCGGTGCGATCGTGCTCGAAGCGACCGAAGGCGAGGGCACTGTTGCCGATCGCGGCGTACTCACGGCGCATCTGCGCTCCGACGGCTCGCACAAGGATAAGCTCTATGTCGATGGCGGGCCGTCGTCGACGGGCACGGTCGGCAAGCTGCGCATGGAAGGCCGCGAGGTCTTCAAATACGCCGTCGGCATGATCACCGATGTCATTCAGGCTGCCTTCGATTCCACAGGCACCACCGCAGACGACCTCGACTGGCTGGTGCCGCATCAGGCCAATCGGCGCATTATCGACGGTTCGGCCAAGAAGCTGAACATCGATCCGGCGAAGGTCGTCATCACGGTCGATCTGCACGGCAATACCTCGGCGGCCTCGATCCCGCTCGCCCTCGCGACCGCTGCTGGCGACGGCCGCATCAAGAAGGGCGACCTGGTGATGCTCGAGGCGATGGGCGGCGGCTTCACCTGGGGCGCCGTCCTGCTGCGCTGGTAGGCGCAAATCCAAAAAACTGGCGGCGAACAAGAGCTTGACCGTAAGGCGCAAGACAAATACTCTTTGCGCGATTTCACAAAATATTTGTAATGGGCGGGGAAACCATGACCGGAAAGACAGTGACGCGAGCAGATCTGGCGGAATCCGTTTTTCGCAAGGTCGGGCTCTCCCGAACCGAATCTGCGGAACTTGTGGAAACCGTCATCGACGAAGTTTGCAACGCCATCGTGCGGGGTGAAACCGTCAAGCTGTCCTCCTTCGCCACCTTCCAGGTGCGCGACAAGAACGAGCGGATCGGCCGCAACCCGAAGACCGGCGAGGAGGTTCCGATTTCTCCCCGCCGGGTCATGACGTTCAAGGCGTCGAACGTGCTGAAGACGCGCATCCTCAAGGCGCATGTCGCCCGCAAGGTCAAGCTGAAGCCGCAGAATCCGGCCTCCTGATCATCGGCTTCCCGTTTCCAAACGGCATTTTTTTCCTTCGCATCGTCCTGCGTTGTGCGCAACGTCGAGACATGACTTGAATTGTCGGCGCCAAACCGTTGAAATATGATGAGTCGCCGTAAAATCGAGCCGCGAGGTCGCGTAGCATTATGACGTTGGACAAGAGCCCCGATGCCTTTCGCACCATCAGCGAAGTCGCAGACGATCTTGATCTGCCGCAGCATGTGCTGCGCTTCTGGGAAACGCGTTTTCCGCAGATAAAGCCGATGAAGCGTGGCGGCGGCCGTCGCTACTACCGGCCCGAGGATGTCGATCTCCTCAAGGGCATCCGGCATTTGCTCTATGATCACGGCTACACGATCAAGGGTGTGCAGAAGCTTCTGAAAACCAACGGCAACAAGTTCGTCATATCGGTCGGCCATGGCGATCTCGCCAGCGTCGAGGCGCTTGCGTCGGGCGTGCAGGAGGCGAGCGCCGGGGAACCGCGCGTCGGCATGGCCGATGAAGACCAGATTGTCGGCCGCGCCAAGCCGCCGATTACCCGCCGCTTCTTCAATTTTGTAGCTGGCGAGGACGAGCAGGAAGTCTCGATCGGCAAGTCGAGCGTCGGCAAGGAAGACAGGGCGTTGCTGCAGGAGGCGCTCTACGACCTGCTGGAGTGCAAGCGCCTGCTCGATCAGGTGCGCTGACTGAAACTCTCTATTTTATGCATGTCGTTATTCCGGAATCGCTGCACGCGACCCGGCTACATGCGTCAGGCTTCGGTAAGCCGCTTCATCGTCTGTTCGAGTTCGCTGAGCTGGAAGGGTTTTTGCAGCACCGGCAATGTGCTCGGGCTGCTGCCGGCAGGGGCGGCGCCGTATCCCGTCGCGTAGACATAGGGTTTGCCGCGTTCGTCGAGCAGTTTTGCGACCGGCAGCGAGCTCTGTCCGGCCAGCGAGACGTCGAGAATGGCAGCGTCGAATTCCGTGTCCCTGGCGGCTGCCAGCGCCCGTTCAAGATCGGGCGCGCTGGCGCAAACCCGGTAGCCGAGATCGGCGAGCATATCCTCGAGCAGCATGGCAATCAGCGCATCGTCTTCGACGATGAATATGTCTTTCATGTTCGCGTCCACCCATTTCCCCTTGCCGGGCATGCGGATTTATGTGGACTCCGTGTAGGGCTCGTCAAGACGTGGTACCCGGCAGTGCGAGAAACAGTATATTGCCGGGTGAAATTCGATGTGTAAAAGCTGGGATGCCGCCTGCGCAACGGCGACTGCATAATTCCTTCAATCGGAATCGATTTTGGGATAAAACTCTGCAGCAATTCAAAGTGTTACGGCGCCCTTTGCGCGTCTGAAAAGACGTGGCGCTGTAAGGAGGGGTCTGGAATGGATTTGCTGAGTGCCACGGATTGGCTGCGTCATAGGCCGGGTTATACATATCCGCTGGCCGTTGCCTTCGTTGGCCTGACGTTTCTTCTGAGGCTTGCCGTCAGCGACTATCTCTCCGGATTTCCCTTCCTGAGCTTCCTCCCGGCGATATTGCTGGCGAGTTTCATAGGCGGCGCCGGGCCTGGCCTCGTCGCGGCAATATTGGCCGCTTTCATCGTCCAGCAGTTTTTCGTCGAGCCGCACGATACCTTCTGGCCGGTCAGCGCCAGCCAATGGATTGGGCTGTCGACCTATCTCATCAATGCGATCATCATCGTCGGGCTGATGGAGATGATCATCATCGCGCATGGCCGGCAGAGCCGCCTCCGCAACGAGCTCAACAGTTTCAACACGCGCCTCGAACAGACGGTGGTCCAGCGCACCGCCGAACTCAGGCACGAGATGGAAGAGAATGCCGCCGCACAGGCCCAGGTCCGCCAGTTGCAGAAGATGGAGACGATCGGTCAGCTCACTGGCGGCGTCGCCCATGATTTCAATAACATGCTGGCGATCATCATCGGCAACCTCGATCTCGCCCAGCGGCGGATGACCGGACACGAGGATCCCCGCCTGCTGAACTCCATCCAGAATGCCAAAGACGGCGCCCAAAGGGCCGCGGTTCTGACCGCGCGCCTTCTCGCTTTCTCGCGCCAGCAGCCGCTTGCCCCTGAGGTGATCGATCTCAACAAGCTGGTCGGCGGCATGTCGGAGTTGCTGCGGCGTACACTCGGTGAGCAGATCCGGATCGAGACCGTGCTTGCCGGCGGGCTCTGGCCGAGTTTTGCCGATTTGAGCCAGCTTGAGAATGCTATTCTGAACCTTGCCGTCAACGCCCGCGACGCCATGCCCGGCGGCGGACATCTGACCATCGAGACCGCCAATACCGAACTCGACGAGCGATATTCCCGCATGCATTCGGAGGTCGAGGCTGGCCAATATGTGATGGTCAGCATCACCGACACCGGCACCGGCATGTCGCCCGACGTGATCGACCGGGCGTTCGATCCGTTCTACACCACCAAGGGTCCGGGCAAGGGCACCGGTCTCGGCCTCAGCCAGGTTTACGGCTACATCAAGCAGAGCGGCGGCCACATCAAGATCTATTCGGAGATCGACAGGGGCACGACGGTAAAGATCTATCTACCCCGGCATGTCGGGGCGACGGACGCCAGGTTGAATGCGGCTGGCGCCCAGCCTATCCCTCAGGGCAGTGTCAACGATACGATCCTGGTGGTGGAGGATGATGAAAACGTCCGCATGATGACCGCCGAAAGCCTGCATGAACTCGGTTACACCGTGTTGCAGGCGGCAAGCGGCATGGAGGCGCTTCTGCTTCTGGAAGAAAATCGGGAGGTCGACCTGATCTTCACCGATATCGTCATGCCGCAAATGAGCGGGCGCCAGCTTGCCGATATCGTTCAGGAAAAATGGCCGGCGATCCGCATCCTCTACACGACGGGCTATACCCGCAATGCCATCGTCCATAACGGGGTACTCGACCATGGCGTCTCCCTGCTTGCCAAGCCCTTCAGCCTGGAGCAACTCGCCCACAAGATCCGCGAACTTCTGAATGTGCCGGCGAGAATGGAAGACGAGAGGACGTGAAGCCATTAGAGCATGACGCCGAAAAGTGCGCGCGGTTTTCTCATGATACCATGCTCTAACTCTTTAATTTAGAACTGGATTCAGATTTTAGGCCGGACGCCTAAAATCATCCTGTTTCAGGCGTCCGCACGTCCACTGTTCCCGATCGCTTTATTCCAGGACCTGGATCACCCGGTGCGTCTTCGGCTCGACGATGACGCGCCGCTCATTGACGACGGTATAACCATAACCGTCGACGTCAGGCACGGTGTGGACGACGACGGTATCGGGCAGCGTTGCGCCGACGGCGATATCGCCGTCATAGACGACGGACGGCGTGTTCTGTTCCATCACATAGGTGCGCACCTCGCCGGGTAACACAGTCGGTGCGGGATCGGTGACGATGACCGTGCTCTGCGCGAAGGCGGCGGAGCCGAAGGTCAGCATGGCGGCCGCAGTCAGCATGATCTTGCGCATGGGATGTTCTCCTTTTTAACCTGAGACATCAAGGCAACGCCAGCCATGCGGCATAGTTCCGGCGTCGTCCTTTCGCTAGTGCGAGAGATGGGCGCCATGAGCGCAATTGAGGCGTTGCTTAATCAATTTATGCACCATACGGTTGACCTGTCCGAATCGCGGTCAGTGCGAGTCCGTCCGGTGGCATCAGGGCCGGCTGTTTACTCTTCATTAACCATGTTGGCGATTTATACCCTGTGAACGGCCGCGTGGTCGTTGATTCGAAGGTCCGTCGCGTTTCGGTTTGCGAATGGATATCTGGAAAGACGATTGCGGCGGCTCGAGACATGCGTTTGCGGAAGACGATATCGCTGGTGGCTGTGGCAGGCATGATGGCCGGCTGTACGTCGACAGGCGGTGTGCGCCAGACCTCCGGGCCGGAGACGGTGGCGCCTGAAAAGGCGCTGGTCCTGCCGCCGCCGGGCGGCCCGTCGATCGTCAGCGTCGTCGAGCGCAAGCGTGGCAACGGCGTCGAGCAGACGGTTTCCTTGTTTACGTCATCCTCCGTGCCCGGCCAGAACTTCCTGGAAGTCCAGTTTTTCGGCGCGTCCGGGGCCAATCCCGGCACTGGCAATGCCGGCTTCAGCATGATCAACGAGAGCGGCATTGCCCGCGAAGTGGCTCGCTCGGCCCCCGGCGTGCCCATGGCAACGTCGGCGACCTTCCTGCAGAACAGCTACGGCCCCTTCGGTTATGCCTCCGGCCGCAGCCGTGTTGGCGACACCTGCATCTATGCCTGGCAGCAGATCCGCTCGAGCGTCAATGCCAGCACCCAGGCGCGCAATTTCGGCATGATCCAGCTGCGCCTGCGTCTCTGCGACGCGAACGCCAGTGAGCGTCAGCTGCTCGGCATCGTCTATGGCTACACCATATTGGGCAGCTTCGACGGGGTGATCTGGAATCCTTACGGCAATCCGCCGCCCGCCGATGCCGCGCTCGGCCGCACCGGGGAGCCGATCTACCCCGACCAGGGCGGTTATCGCGCCAGCCCGATGCCGATCGGCTACGAGCCGGCGGCTGCCAT
>NZ_JH719395.1:339010-473153 GCF_000271845.1 Rhizobium leguminosarum bv. trifolii WSM2297
GATGCCGGATGCGGCAGCCGCGCCGCCCGAACAACCGGTCCAACAATCCGCAAGAGCGATCGGTGTCACCGTGCCGTCGCCAGACTGCATAGGCGACGCGGCCATGACGGCCGTCTGCCGGAGATAGAGCATGATGTCGAAGAGTGTGAGCGGTTTTCTCGTGACATCCTGTTCTGGTGAGCATGCTCGGAGTGCCGAAAGGCGCCTTGGTTGAGCAATTTCGAAGGGACGTCGATGCGCAAAGCCCGCAGTGTCTTCATCTGGGCCGTGGTTTCGCTCTGCCTGATCGTGTTGATCACGCTGCCGGTGAATTTGCAGACCCAGCTCATCACCAGCATCACGGTCGTGACGGTGATGGCGCTCATCAAGATATTGAAGGGCGAGGGGACCTGGCGCCTGGTGGCGCTCGCCTTCGGCACCTCGATCGTGCTGCGCTACGTTTACTGGCGCACCACCAACACATTGCCGCCGGTAAACCAGCCTGAGAATTTCATTCCAGGTCTGCTGCTCTATCTTGCCGAAATGTACAGCGTCGCGATGCTGGCGCTCAGCCTGTTCATCGTCGCCACACCGCTGCCGTCTCGCCCCTCGCGTGCCGCCAATCCTGGGCGTTTGCCGCATGTCGATGTCTTCGTGCCGTCCTACAACGAGGATGCCGGGCTTCTCGGCAACACGCTGGCTGCCGCCAAGGCCATGGATTATCCGGCCGACAAGCTGCATGTCTGGCTGCTCGATGACGGCGGCACTTTGCAGAAGCGCAACTCCGGCAAGCTGCTCGAGGCCCAGGCCGCCGCCGCCCGCCATATCGAACTGAAGCAGCTCTGCCAGGATCTCGACGTCGGCTACCTCACGCGCGACCGCAACGAACACGCCAAGGCCGGCAATCTGAACAACGGCATGAAACATTCGACCGGCGAACTCATCGCCGTCTTCGATGCCGACCACGCGCCGGCCCGCGATTTCCTGCTCGAGACCGTCGGCTACTTCGAAGACGACCCGAAGCTCTTCCTCGTCCAGACCCCGCACTTCTTCATCAATCCCGATCCGCTGGAGCGCAACCTGCGCACCTTCGACAAGATGCCGAGCGAGAACGAAATGTTCTACGGCATCATCCAGCGCGGCCTCGATAAATGGAATGCCGCCTTCTTCTGCGGTTCGGCCGCGGTCTTGAGCCGCAGGGCGCTCGAATCCCAGAACGGCTTTTCCGGCATCAGCATCACCGAAGACTGCGAGACGGCGCTGGCGCTCCACGGCAGCGGCTGGAACAGCATCTATGTCGACAAGCCGCTGATCGCCGGCCTGCAGCCGGCCACCTTCGCAAGCTTCATCGGCCAGCGCAGCCGCTGGGCGCAGGGCATGATGCAGATCCTGCGCTTCCGTTTTCCGCTGCTGAAGCGTGGCCTGACGATCCCGCAGCGCCTCTGCTACATGTCCTCCACGCTTTTCTGGCTCTTCCCGTTCCCGCGCACCATCTTCCTGTTTGCGCCGCTCTTCTATCTGTTCTTCGATCTGGAAATCTTCACCGCCTCCGGCGGCGAGTTCCTTGCCTATACGCTGGCCTACATGCTGGTGAACCTGATGATGCAGAACTACCTCTATGGGTCGTTCCGCTGGCCGTGGATTTCCGAGCTCTACGAATATGTCCAGACCGTGCACCTGCTGCCGGCGGTCGTCTCCGTCATGCTCAATCCGAGAAAGCCGACCTTCAAGGTGACCGCCAAGGACGAATCGATCGCGGTCAGCCGCCTGTCCGAGATCAGCCGTCCGTTCTTCGTCATCTTTGCGGTGCAGATCGTCGCGCTCATCATCACCATCTACCGAATCTATGCCGAGCCCTATAAGGCCGACGTAACGCTCGTCGTCGGCGGCTGGAACCTCATCAACCTGATCATGGCCGGCTGCGCGCTCGGAGTCGTGTCCGAGCGCGGCGAGCGCGCCTTGTCCCGCCGCGTCCGCGTCAACCGCCGTTGCGAATTCGGCGCCAACGGCAAATGGTATGCCGCCTCGATCGAGGACGTCTCCGTCCACGGCGCCAGGCTTCACATCTTCAACAAGCAACTCGACGAGATGCTGGTCGGCGCGCTCGGAGAAATCCGCTTCCGGCCGTATAGCGGCGCGGAACTGGAAACCCTGCCGCTCATCGTCCGCAATATCGAGCCGTCGGGCGATATCAGCAATGTCGGCTGCCAGTACGTGCCGAAAAGCGCGCTCGACCACCGATTGATCGCCGACCTGATGTTTGCCAATTCCGGCCAGTGGACCGAATTCCAGGCCTCGCGCCGCCGCAATCCGGGCCTGATCCGCGGCACCATCTGGTTCCTCGGCTTATCGTTCTACCAGACCAGCCGCGGCCTCGTTTATTTCTTCCGCAGCATGCGGCCGGAACGCGAAGCCCAGCAGCAGGCTGCAAAGGTCAACGCCGGATGAGAAGGATCGTCGCCGCCTCGCTTCTGCTGCTGAATGCCTCCGTCTTTGCCCAGGCGCAGACGGCACCCTTCGACATGTCCGGCGAGCGGCCGCCCGGCGCCCCCGTTACCCCGAGATTGACGCCGCCGGCCCCGCCGGCAGCGACCCCGCCGGTTCCCGTCACGCCTCCAGTTTCCGTATTGCCGGCACCCGCGCCCCAGGCCGCTCCCGCTCCTGCACCAGTTCCGCCCCCAATCGCCGTACAGCCGCTGGCGCCGCAGCCAGCCGCGGCGGCAAATACGGCTCCGGTTCAGCGCGCCGGCAGTGTCCGCCGTTATGTCGTGCCCTTTTCGAAGCTCGGTCTCAGTGGTGAATATGACCGGCGGTCGTGGTCGGTCTATTTGACGCCGGAACAGGCGGCCGCCAAGGCGAGCTTCACCTTCGCCTATCAGAATTCGATCGTCGTTGCGCCTGAGGCCTCGGCGCTGACCGTCTATCTCAACAATCGCCCGATCGGCCAGCAGCGGGTCGGCTCGCCGGACGGCTCCTCAGCCGTCACCTTCGAGGTTCCGCCAGGTCTGCTGCAGCCGGGCGCCAATGTCGTCACCTTCGAAGCCGCTCAGCGCCACCGCACCGATTGCAGCATCCAGTCCACCTACGAATTGTGGTCGAATATCGATCCGGCCGGAACCTATCTGAGCTTTGCCGGCAGCGATGCCGCGGAGCCGGCGAGCGCCGATGCTATCCGCGCCATCGGCGTCGACGGCGCCGGCAAGACCGAGTTCGACATCGTCGTCCCGGCGCTGGAACAGCCGGGCACCACCAAGCCGCTGCTGCGGCTGGCGCAGGGCCTCTCGGTGCTGAGCAGCATGCCGAACCAGATCTTTGCTTTCAGCACCGCTTCGCTTCCGGCCGGCGGGCCCGGTAAGCTGAGCGTGCTCGTCGGCACCGCGGCGGAACTGCGGCCGCTCTTTCCCGGCCTGCCGGCCGGCGCCGAAAGTGCGGCACTCGCCGCTTTCGTCATCGATCCGCGCGGCGGCTCACCAGTGCTTCTGATCAGCGGCCCCTCCTGGCAGGCGGTCTCCTCGGCGATCGATACCATCGTCTCGCCGACGGACAGGTCCGCAGATATCCGCCGCGACGCGCTGACCACCGAACGCTGGAGCGCGCCGAACGCGCCGCTGATCTTTTCCGATACGAATATCGCTTTGTCTCAGCTTGGCGTGAAGACTACCGAATTCTCCGGCCGGCGGTTGCGGACCAGCTTCAATATTGCCGTGCCGGCGGACTTTTATGCCAATGCCTATGGCGAGGCGAAGGTGCTGCTCGACGCCGCCTATACCGACAACGTGCTGCCCGGCAGCCACATCGATATCTACGTCAACGACAACATCGCCTCCACCGTGCCGATCACCACGACAACAGGCGGCATTCTGCGCCATCTGCCGATCCGCGTGACGATGCGGCACGTCAAGCCCGGTCTGAATACGGTGGCGATCGAGGCGATCCTGATGACCAAGGACGATGCGGCTTGCGCGCCGGGCGCCACCGCCAGTCCCCGCTTTGCCCTGTTCGATACCTCCGAGCTGCACATGCCGGATTTCGCCCGTGTCGGTCAGCGGCCGAATTTGGCCGCCATGGCCGGCACCGCCTATCCCTATAGCCGTTCCACGGAGCCGATGCCGCTGTTCATCGACCGGGTCGATGCCGATACGCTTTCGGCCGCCGCCACCCTGCTTGGCCAGATGGCGATCATGGCCGGCCATCCGATCCCTGTGGAGACCGTCGCCTCGCCGAATACGATCGGCGATCGTGACGCCATCTTCATCGGTTCGATCTCGCAGATGCCGGCCACCGCGCTGTCGCAGGCCAATATATCAACGGCGAGCCAGGCCTCGTGGCGTCCGGTGACGGATGCGCAGACGGGCGTGGTCGACACCGATACGGCCTTCGAGGAATGGAATTCCAAGGTCAGCGGCGGTGTCCTGCGCGGCCGGATGACCGCCTTCCGCGAGTGGCTGTGGCGCAATTTCGATATCTCCCGCAGTTCGCTACAATTCGTGCCGGGCGCCGAGGAGATCTTTACGCCGCCCAACACCGCCTCGCTTCTCGTGGCCCAAGGCTCCAGCCCTGCGGGAGCGGGCTCCTGGACCGTGGTGGCGGCGCCATCGGAGAAGGATTTGCGGGAGGGGGTCGAGGTTCTGACGTCGCAGCTGAACTGGCCGCAAATATCAGGCCACATCACCACCTATTCCAGCAAGACCGGCAAGATCGAGGCGGTGCCGGTCACCCGTTTCGATTTCGTCCCGTCGACGCGCTGGTCGATCGCCAACTACCGCCTGATCGCCGCCAACTGGTTGTCGACGAATATCCTCTCCTATGCCTCGCTGCTTGTCGTCTTCGTGCTCCTGATCGGCGTCACCACGTCTAAGATGCTCAAAAAGCTGGGCCGGTCGAAATGAGGCGGTGGCGCGCGCTCCTGCTCGCGGCAACGGTCGCGCTTGCACCGGGCCTGCCCGCCACCGCGCAGCAGGCGATGATCAATGCCGGCGCGTGGTCGGCCTACAAGGCGAAGTTTCTCGATCCGACCGGCCGCATCGTCGACAACGGCAACGGCAACATCAGCCACAGCGAAGGGCAGGGCTATGGCCTGCTGCTCGCCTATCTCGCAGCAAGCCCCGCCGATTTCGAGCAGATCTGGTATTTTACCCGCACCGAGCTGCTGCTGCGCGACGACGGCCTGGCGGTCTGGAAATGGGATCCGAACGTCAAGCCGCACGTCACCGACACCAACAATGCCACCGACGGCGACATGTTGATCGCCTATGCGCTGGCGCTGGCCGGCACGGCATGGAAACGTGAAGACTATATCCTCGCTGCCTCTCGCATGGCGCAGGCGCTGCTTGCCGAAACCGTCGGCAGCTCGCAGGGCCGCACCTTGCTGATGCCGGGGACCGAAGGTTTTACTGGCAGCGACCGCGACGACGGTCCCGTCGTCAACCCGTCCTACTGGATTTATGAGGCGATCCCGGTGATGTCGGCGCTCGCTCCGTCGGACGCCTGGCAAAAACTGTCGGACGACGGCGTGGAACTGTTGAAGACGATGCAATTCGGCCCGCGCAAGCTGCCTGCCGAATGGGTGAGCCTGCACGACAAGCCGCGGCCGGCAGAGGGGTTCGACGCCGAATTCGGCTATAACGCCATCCGCATCCCGCTCTATCTCGCGCGGGGCGGCATCACCGACAATGCACTGCTCATCCGCCTGCAGAAGGGGATGTCGCAAGACGGCGTTCCCGCCACTATCGATCTGACCACCGGCCGGCCGAAGGCCGTGCTGTCGGACCCCGGTTATCGAATTGTTAACGATGTTGTGGCCTGTGTTGTCGATGGGACCAGGCTGCCGAACTCGGCGCTGCAGTTTGCCCCCGCACTCTATTATCCGTCCACCCTTCAACTGCTCGGGCTGGCCTATATCGGGGAGAAGCATCCAGAGTGTCTGTGAAGTCTTCTCTCGTGGCGGTTTCAGCGGCAGTGGTGGTGGCGAGCCTCGTCACCGGGCTGAAAGACCGTGCCGCCCTGCAGGAAAAGTTCGGCCTTGGCTCTGCCGGCAAGCCAGCGCCGGAACTGATGATGATGGGCCGCATCAAGCCGACCGAGGCGGCCGGCAATTCCGAATTCAATGCGCAGCTCGTCGCCGACAAGATCGAGGCGATCACGTCGCAGCCGCCATCAGCATCGGATACTTCAGATCCGAATGTTGTCGCGCAGCAGCCCGCACCACCGCAATCAGCCGCGCCTCAATCTGCGACCCCATCTGATGCCCAAGCTGCGCCTCAGCCGGCGGCTCCACCGGTACCGGTCACGCCTCCCATCGTGTCCGAGCCCCCGGCGCCGCAGCAGGCCGCCGCCCCGACGCAGCCTGCCGTTGATGAAAGCGCGCTTCGTTATTTCGCCAGCCGCGGCGACAAGGTGCGCCTGCAGGCCGAGATCTCCCGCCTTCAGGCGCTCTACCCGAATTGGGTTCCGCCGGCCGATCCACTCGCCGTGCCGCAAAACGGCGACAAACAGCTCGAGGCCATGTGGCAGCTTTATTCCGATGGCCGCTATGCCGAGTTGCGCAAGGCGATCGCCGACCGTCAGGCAGCCGATGCCGGATGGCAGCCGCCGGCCGATCTGCTCGACCGGCTCGACGTCGCTGAGGCCCGTGCTCGCCTCATCAACGCTTCCGACCTCAAGCAATATGCAACGGTGGTCGATATCGCCGCCGCCACTCCGAGCCTGCTCACCTGCAGCGAGGTCGATGTCCTCTGGCGTGTCGCCGAAGCCTTCATCCAGACGAAGAGGGAGCAGCGCGGCCAGGACGCCTACAGCTATATCCTGAAGAATTGCCCCAATCCGGCCGAGCGGCAGGCGACGGTCGAAAAGGCCTCGACGCTGCTCGCCTACCGGCCGATGCAGGCGCTGCTCGCACTGGAAAGACCTGCAGCCGGCGGCAGCAAGGAATTCGACGCGATCCGCGACAATCTCGCCCGACGCTTCATCGCCGAAGGCAATGACGATCCGAAGCTCGCCATCGCGCCCGATTACGTCGCCCGCCTCGAAAAACTTGCCGGGACCGAGGGCCTTGCCTCGGATGCGCTGCTGCTCGGCTGGTACCAGCTTCGCCGCAACAACGATGCCGAGGCGGAGAAGTGGTTCCGCGCCGCCCGGGCCAAGCAGGATACGGCCGCCGCTTCGCAGGGGCTGGCGCTGGCGCTGATCGCCCGCAAGGCGCCCGAGGAAGCCGAGGACGTGATGTTCCGCTGGCGTGCCGATTCCGACGATGCGAACGCCACATATCTCGCCGCGACCGCCAATCTGATGGCGCTGCAGCCGCCGGCTGATCTCGCCGAAGACGTGCTGCATCGCATCGCCGCCGAGGTTATCGCCCGGAAATATGTGCCGACGGCGCAGCAATTCGGCTGGTATGCCCGCTCGCTCAACCAATTCCAGACCGCCGCGCGCTGGTTTGAGACCGCGCTCGCCTGGAAACCCGATGACGAGCCGTCGGCCTATGGCCTTGTCGTCACCCGTGAGCAGCTCGGCGACCGAAAGGGTGTGGCCGACCTGCAGCGCGCGTGGGCCGGACGCTCGGTCCGGATCACCAATCTCGAAGACACCTCCGCGCTGACCCCGAATGGGCGCGCCCTGCCGCCGGAGAAGGGCACGCTTGCCCCGGAGCAGCCGGTTCAGCCGACGCAGCCGGCGCAACGCCCTGCCATGGCGGCCGAGCCGCTTCCCGCTGAACGCCCGCTGCAGCCGGGGCCCGACGTGGCCGTTCGCCCGGCAAGGCCGGCGATGGAGACGGTGACGGTCGCGCGCGGTCCGCGCCAGACACGCGGATGCTCGACGACCATCGATGCGGGACAGCTCAGCCCGGCCAATGCGCTGTCGCGCGGCTGGTGCCTGATGGATATCAATCGGCCGATGGAGGCGATCTCGGCCTTCGAGGCGGCATTGCAGAGCCCGGTCCGCAAGGACCGTGAAGACGCAGCCTACGGCCAGAGCCTTGCCTATCTGCGCGCCGGCCTTTCCAGCAACGCCGCCGTTGCCGCCACCAAGGCGCCGCAGAACCGCCAGCGCGCCGCCGAGCTCCAGGTGGCGATCCTCGCCGACCGCGCACTTTCGGCCTTCGATGCCGGGCGGTACCGCGAGACCCTGATCTATCTCGATCAGCGCGCCCAGCTGCAGCAGGAACGCATCGACC
Organism: Rhizobium leguminosarum bv. trifolii WSM2297; assembly: GCF_000271845.1. Next base: position 347,163 of record NZ_JH719395.1, read on the forward strand.
TGATGGTTCTGCGCGGCTACTGCTACCTCAATCTCAAAATGTATGGCGACGCGACCCGCATCTTCGAGGCCGCTGCCGCGACCGGCAGCCGCGACGCCGCCCGCGGTCTGGCCGACCTTCGCAACGCCACCCATCCCGACGTCAACGACTAGCGTTGACGTCGACGTCAACGACTGACGTTGACGCCGCCGCCGCTCTCCGCTACTCGCCTGTGCAGGGGTCGCCCCGGCCTCGCACCCGCAAGGAACGCCCCGTGCCCGCTCTCCACGATATCCTCGACAAATCCTATGACGCCTTCCTTTTCGACATGGACGGAACGCTGCTGAATTCCATCGCCGTCGTCGAACGCGTCTGGAGCGAGTGGGCAAGACGCCACGGCTTCGAACCGGAGGTCTTCCTGAAGACGATCCACGGCATCCGCGCCTCCGACGTCATCCGCGGGCTCGGCCTGCCAGGCGTCGATCCCGCCCATGAGGCGGACCTGCTGCTCGCCGAGGAGATGGAGGATGTGTCGGGCATCGTCGAAATTCCCGGCGCCATCCGCTTCCTCTCCGCCATTGCCGATGGCAAATGGGCAATCGTCACCTCGGCGCCGATCGAGCTCGCCAGACGCCGCATGGCCGCCGCCGGCATCCCAATGCCGAAGGTCATCGTCAGCGGCCAGGAGGTCAAATCCGGCAAGCCCAGCCCCGAAGGTTATCTGCTCGGCGCCAGCCGTCTCGGCGTTGATCCCTCGAAATGCCTGGTCTTCGAAGACGCCGTCGCCGGCATCCTCGCGGGCGAGGCCGCCGGCGCCGATGTCACCGTCATTACCGAAACCCACGCCACCCCGTTCGAAACTCCGCATTTCTCCATCGCCAACTACCAGACATGGCAGCCCCGCCACACGGCCGAGGGCCGGCTGACAATCGCCGCGATCTGAACATTCCGGTAAACCGCCGCCTTTTTGTCGGAGGCGAGTTTTTTCCGCTTGCATTGCACGCGCCGAAAAACTAAACGAAGCAAGCCGTTTCGGCAGGTCGGGGCGTAGCGCAGCCCGGTAGCGCACTTGACTGGGGGTCAAGGGGTCGCTGGTTCGAGTCCAGTCGCCCCGACCATTTATCCCCTTGAAATCCCAGTCAGAACATAACGTTTCGTGTGGCGGCCGCTCTCGCGGCTGGTAGCTGGGAACGGTGGAACTTCAGTGCGGTTTCTGGGCGATCGCGATCATCGATTTCGCCAGGAGGGGAATCCTCCCGACATATTCGAAGTCGACGTCTTCGAAACCTGTTTCATGCAGCAGCGTGCTCAGCGTTCCCGGAGACCAGAATTTGATGTGGCCATGGTCCTTGAGAGGCATGAAATGGTCGTCCATCTTTCCGCTCACGGCCAAGGCCAGATTTTTCCAGTAACCGTGAAAAGGCGTCGACATGACCGCGATGCCGCCGGGCTTCACCAGATCGTACATGGTGGCCGAGAACGCCTTGGGGTCATAAACGTGCTCGACCACCTCGAGGCTGATCACCGCATCGAAGGTGCCGTACCGGCTGGAAAGATCTTCGTAGCCGGAGCCGATTTCCAGCGGCAGATCCGGATGGGCCGTTCTCGCTTTTGCGATGCCGTCCTCGGAGGGATCGACACCGATGACATCATAGCCCTTTCGGGCAAGCACGGCGGCGGCGCCGCCGGCGCCGCAACCGAGGTCGAAGACCGACGTTTCGTTTGCTTCCTGGAAACTGTTCTCAAGAACATCGACAACAGCCGGCAGAATATAGGAATGGGCCGTCGCCGGTTTAGCATGCACATAGGTCGTTGCGTCTAGTTCGATAGTCATTTTACCTCCTGGAGAAGTGAGCCCGCCAACCCAATAATACGCACCTCAAGGGTACGGCGGAGTTTGACGGCAGTGTGGTGTCGTTGTGGTATTAACGTGATTAGCGCCGAAGGCGCTCGCGGCAGGCGAGGGGCGCTGGTGATGGATGCGCGCATTCGGACCGGCTCGCCTTCATCTCAAGAATGATGAGCGCCATAGAAGATCTCGACGTTGACAGGGGGCGGGAAGATGATGAAAAGTGCCGCAATTCGGATTTCTTCTGCTCGGGCGGGCGGTAACCAGTCGTCGCTTCGACCCCAATGGTTGTGACCATTTGCAGTAAATAACGCAGCCGAATACCCTTCGAGGGTGTGGCATCAAAGAAATCCATTAGTTCTTTTTGGCGCTTCTCCAATTACGCGAGGCGATATTTGTCGCCTTTTGTTAAGGTTATACAGAGATTGAATATGAAATACCAGATTTCGGAATTAAATGACGTGAAACCTCTTCGCATCCATACGAATAGGTGTAGATTAAAAACGTTCCTGTCACAAACAGCCTAGTGCGAGCGCATGGCGGAAATGAAGCAGACTCTCACTTGCAAGCAAGCCCTCGCCGGCGCATTCCAGGCTTTATCAGACGAGGCCGTCAAAGCCGGCTGGCCGGAGGGCGATGTCGTCCTCGCGCTTGCTGAACTCGCTGAGGAGCAGGTGATCGAGATGACCGCCAAGGTGATCATGGAAGGCTCGATTCACCCCCAGCTCGCCGCCGCCAGCCGCCACAGCGGCTGATTTCACAGCAGCAATCCCGCCGTCTTCGCGGCCGTGATGAAGGAAGCCTGTGCGGCGCGCGGGCTGCACAGCCCGTCGAGCGCATCCAGGCAGTGCTGGCGCGCGATGCGATAGTCCCGCCCACGCTTGTTCGGCCATCGTTTCAAATACTCGACCGCTTCCCAAACCGTGGAAACGATCAAGCTGCGGTTTTGAGAAAAGACCCGGACGGGGGAGGGAAAGCGTATTTCACTCAACGTCAGCACTCGCTGATTCCTGCTGCAACGCGCCCAAAACGCGCGGGCTGATATTTTGTTCCCTAATTTTGTTCTGGAGAAATTTGCATAGTTGCTAAAGTTCGGGCCCTCGCGCATAATCATTTTTGCCGGTTGCGGAGGGCGGCCGGCAATGCAAGCGTGGATGCGTTTGCCCTCGGAGGGAATGCGGCGTGATGTTACGATCATCTATTCATCCGCATGATTTACCGCTGTTTTCGGAAGATCTAGATCTGCTTTCTCAGGTGCTCGACAAGGTCTGCGATGAACGCGGCCTCGTCAGGACGACACCCGAGGCCGAGCGGATCGGCGCGGTCATCATTCAGCTCTACAGGCAGGGCGTGAAGGACAGCGGTAAACTCGCCGATCTGGCAAAAACCTATCTCTGACGCTCAGTTCTGCTCGATCGAGATTCATGCCGATGCTCGTCGCGATTCCCTGCGGCTTGTTTTTCCAGTGGTCGATGTGAGCCGAGAGGCCGATGGCATCATCTCTAGTCGTCGTTGGCGGCGTTGAGATTTTCCGGCCGAATACCATCGTCGCTGATGGTGCGCGCACGCAATCGGATGCCGGGGCCCCCTTCATCCTGATTGCCGCTCGACAGAAAGATAATGCCGTGCGCCTCGAGCGTGCTGCGCACATCGAACAGCGCGTGGGGTTCCCCCGCAAATTCCCCATTTTCCAGCGCCGCGACGGTCTCGACCGGCAAGCCGCTTGCGGCGGCGAGTTCTTCGATACTCATCCCGATCATGGCGCGCGCGCCGCGTATCTGTGTCGCTGTTATCATGGCGGAAAATCTAGCGCATTTACCGCACTTCTCAAGTGGGGCGGGCCATCAAGCGTCCTTCAATTTCACGCCGAACAGATCGTCGTGCATGCGTTCGACCGCGACTCCCATGCCTCCCATCAGGGCGGCCCGATTGCCAAAGCAGCTGATCTCGATGCGCGGCGGATAAGGCGTGCACCGTGGCAGGAAACCGCGGATGGCGTTTACAAGTTCCGGTCTTGCGCCGATGCTGCCGCCGGTGATCACCAGTTCGGGATCGAGAGTCGCTCCGATCGCGGCAATGGCGAGCGCCACCAGCCTTGCCGTCTCTTCGATGGCGGCAACGGCGCTGGTCTCTCCCGCATTGAACGCGGCAAAGAGATCGGCCACGGTGGAGGCGTTGCGGCCGCCGAAACCGGTGTAGCGGCGTAACATCGCGACGCTGCCGACCACGCTCTCGAAGGTTCCAAGCGTAAACCCGCCGGGATCGAAAACATCTCCGCCGATCGGAAGATAGGCGATCTCGCCGGCCGCGCCATGCGCGCCGCGCAACAGAGCGCCATTGGCGATGATGCCCATGCCGACGCCCGTTCCAAGCGCGACGAAGGCAAAATTGTCGGTTTCGACGCCGTGTCCCCGCCATTTCTCCCCTTGTGCGGCGAGGTTGACGTCATTTTCGACGATCACCGGTATGCCCATTCTGTCGCTGAAGACCTGCCGCAGATTGATCGCGTCGATGCCGGGGATATTCGGCGCCACATTGATATGGCCGGTGGCCGGATCGAGCACGCCGGGGCTGCCCAGAACGACGAGACGGAGCTTGTCGGCGGTCGTTCCGGCAGCAAGCGCGAGTTCAGCGATAAGATCGCTGAACTGATTGACGAGATGCATTCCGCCGCGCGGGTCGGTGGCCGCTTTGGTTTCGGCAACGATGTTGCCCAACAGATCACAGATCGCCGCAGCGATCTTGGTGCCGCCGAGATCGATGGAGACGGCGAGACCCGCCCTGGCGTTGATTTCATAGGTAATCGCATTTCGGCCGGGGCGCCCATCGGTCTGGCCGACAGGTTGCAGCCATCCATCATCCTCGAGGTCGCGCACGACGTCGGAAATCGTCTGTTTCGACAGGCCGGTCAACTTGGCGATATCGGCACGGGAGATCGACCCGTTCGCCAACACGGTCCGGATCACGGCATGGGTTGAGATTTTTCGTGCGATGGGAGTCTGCGTGGCAGAGGGTGTCGGTGCCATCCGGCTAGCTCGTTCCAATTAGTTCGGAGCACATACCTAATTAAGAGCCGATATTGACCTGCAACGATTTGGAAAGGGCAGAGTGCGGTTCAACTTCGTCATCTTATTGGAGTTCAGTACACCCAAGGCGGCAATTTGTCTATGTCCTTGACAATCGGAAGGTCGCCTGTAGGCTCATATCAACGCGCAATGAATTGCGCGACGAAAGAGGGTCGAGGACAAGTATGCGCCACCCGCATCGTCTGGATAGCCGCGCGCTCGCCAAGGTCGCCCGAAGAGGAACCGGCCTCGGCTCGCCCCTCTCTTTTTCTCTTTCGCGTTCTGCAGTCGCTTCAACCGGGCTGGGGTTTTATCCATGATAAAGCCTTTGACCGATGGACAGCTTTCCGCCGAACAAGGCGTTTTACTGCCAGTCATGGCGCCACGCCTTCAGGCGGATGTTCATCCGGACGGATATGCCGATCTCGCTTTGTGGGGCGCCGGCAGTCTGGGGCGCGTGCGGTTTTCTGCCATCGTCGGCCCTTATACCTATGCGCCGAACCGACTGGTCTCCAGACAGGGCGGTATATTCGTCGCGCAGTCGCTGCCGGTGATGCTGATCAGCGGCGTCCGTCTTCAAGGCGTATATCCGGCGCGTCGTTGCGCCTGGTGGCATGAGCCGGTCGGGGAAGGCGCGAGGGTGCGGGTGACCCGGGACCAACACCGGCAGACTGCCGAAATGGGCTGGGGCGTGCTGATCGTGGACGTTCTCGGTGCCGATCTGCGGATTGCCGTCGGCGCCTCGAGAGACGAGGCTGAAAAAGCGCTTACCCTCACCAGCGAAGCGATCGTTGCCGAAGCCGGCGAATATGTCGCGCGTTGCGATCTGGCGCCCGACGCCGACCCGCTGATGCGCAGCATGGTCAGCCAGGGCACCCATGCCGCCCTTTCCAGCATCAGGCGCGACGAAAACGGCGCCTTCGCCGGTCTTGCCGCGGGGCAGGCCTATAGCGCTCCAGCCCGGACCTATTACCGCGATGGCTATTGGACGATGCAGCCGCTCCTGACGCTTGCACCGGAGGCGGTACGCGACGAGATCCGGTTGCTTGCCAAGGGGGTGCAGCCGGATGGAGAAGCCCCGAGCGGCGTGATCTTGACCGGGCCTGCGCAATCAGAGGCGTGGCAGCGCTTTGTCGAAGACAGCAAGGCCAATCCCAAAATCCATAAAAAGGCCGTTCCGGAATACCACAACCGTCCGCAAGACTGGTGGAGCGACCACTTCGACAGCCCGCTTTTCTTCATTCTTTTCATCGACGACTATTTCAACGCAACGAAGGACATGGCCGAGGTGCATGCGCACTGGCCGACGATCAGGGCAATTGCGGATCGCTATCTCGGCCTGGCCGGTCCTGACAGCGTTCTGCCGGTAAAACCGCGCAACGATCGGGACTGGGCCGACAACGTCTATCGCGAGGGTCTGGTCTCTTATGATCTCGGTCTTTTCGTCGGCGCCATGGATGCGGTGGCAAGGCTTGGCGACAGTCTTGATCCGACGCTTGCCGAACGCGCAGGCAAGACCGCACGTCTTGCCCGCGAGGAAATCGAGGCCAAGCTCTTCGTCCCGGCCACGGGTGGATATGTCGACTATGGAACGCCTGGCGCTTTTGTCGAGGATCATCTGGCCATCGACAGCCTGACCTTGTCGCGGTTCGGCGCAATTTCAAAACAGAAGTCCGTCGGCTTGCTGAGAGCCTTTGAAAGCCAACTGGAAACGCGTAACAATCAGGAGCAGCCCTATGGCAGCTGGGGTGTGATGTGCGCCTATCCGCCATTCAAGCGGCCAGGCGATCTGCGATCCAAGACGGCTTTTCCCTACCGCTACCACAATGGCTCGGACTGGCCGTATTGGGATGGCGCCTATGCCGAAGAACGCCTTCGCCACGGACTTGGCGGGGCGCGCTACGCCCTGACGCGCTGGTGGGAAACCTGCCTCGACAATGGCTGGATCGGTGCGGTGGAATATTTCTCGCCGCCGTACGGGCGCGGCTCCCTGCTTCAGGGCTGGAGTGCCATGCCGGCAGCGGTCGTTTTGAAATATGGGCTTGACGCCGCAAATGCGGAGCCAATCTCATGAACATGACGGCTCGGTCGGTTCTAGTCAGATCCCTTATCGAGCCGCATGGCGAAGGCGACGGAGCCATCGCGTTCAAGTTCGGAAAAGCCAAGATGACGGTAGAAACCCCTGGCGCGTTCGTTGTTTGGATCGACACCGAGATGCACCGCTGCGACCCCGTGATTGCGGAGCGCTTCAAGCTCGGTGCTGATCATCCTGCGTCCCCAGCCACCGGCCTGAAGTCCGGGAAGAATGTTGATGTGAAGATGCGCCGGGTAGTCGTCTTCAAGCCACGTCGTTCCGTCGCGCGGATTTTGAATTCGTTCGATCGCGTCGGCATCGCGCGGAAGGGTGGCTGTCAGATCGGCGATCTGCTGGCGGACGAACGGCCACCAGTTTGCTTCCAGGTCGTTGTCGAACCGCCTCGTATCAGGCACCCCGACGACATAACCGACCGGCCGGTTGCCCTGAACCAGAACAAAGGCAAAGTCTCTGGCGAATTTGAGATAGGGTACCGACCAGATGTATCCGGGCAGATGCGGGTCGCTGTAAAGCGCGCTGGCATCCTCGCCGCCATTGGCAGTTTTCAGGCAGATGTCGAAAAGAGCGTCGATATCGGCTTCAATCGCCGGGCGGATGAAGCAGTTGCTGTCCATCGCTTTGCCACCTCCTGCGTGGCGCTTTGTCATTCTGGATCGCGAGAGGGGCCGATGCACTGACGATTACCTCAGATTCGCCGACCAGGCAAAGCTCTGGGGGAAGAAAACGTTCGGCCGGCGCCAGGTGCGAGGCTCGGACGGGGAGTGGAGAATAAACCAAATGAGGTGGAGCAGATGAAAAGAACCGTGAAATCGATCAGCATACTGCCGGCATACCGATTGAAAGCAGCTGTCGCGCTTGCCGGCGCGGCGCTTGTGAGCTTCGGTCTTTCCGCCGCCCGGGCCGATGATCTGGCCGTGTGGGATGACCAGACCTTTGAAGGCCAGAGCGCGGTCATCGAGCAACTGAACAAGGAGTTCGAAGCCGCCCATCCCGGTGTCACGATCAAACGCACTGCGCGCACCTTCGATGACATGAAGCTGACGCTGAAGCTTGCAGTTTCGGCAGGCGATGGCCCCGTGATCACCAAGGTCAACCAGGGCGCCGGCGACATGGGCGCGATGGTCAAGGAAGGGTTGCTCCTGCCGGTTGACGAGTACATCCAGAAATATGGCTGGGATAAACGACAGTCGGATTCCGTGCTTGCCAGAGACCGCTGGGAGGGGACTAAATTCGGGGTCGGCAAAACCTACGGCATATCGGGTCTCGGCGAGATCGTCGGCCTTTACTACAATAAGAAGATCCTCGACGAAGCGGGGGTGGCGCTGCCAAAGACCTTCGAGGAGCTTTTGGCCGATCTCGACAAGCTGAAGGAAAAAGGCGTTGCGCCCTTCATGATGGGCTCCGCCAAGCAGCATCTTGCCCTGCACATGATCGGCGCCATCGATCAAGCGCATATCGACGCGTCCAATCGCGCCGAGCTTGACGACCTGATCTACGGCAAGGGCGGCTCCTGGAACACCAAGGGGAACATCGAATCGGCCAAACTCGTGCAGCAATGGGCACAGGGCGGCTATTTCTACCCCGGCTTCGAAGGCATCTCGGGTGACGACGCCGTCCAGCTTTTCATTTCCGGGCAGGGCGCATTCCTGATCTCCGGAACCTGGTACTTCGGCGACATGCAAAACAATCCGGACATCGGCTTCATGGCCATTCCCGCGCCGAAGGGTGTCGCCAAACCCATGAGCGTCGGCGGTGTGGATCTGGCCTGGGCGATCACGAGCCTTGCCAAAGACAAGGCGAAGCAGGACCTGGCCGGCGAGTACATCGACTATATGGTGTCTGAAAAGGCGGCTGAAAGCTGGGCCGCGGCAGGTTATCTTCCTGCAACATCGCTGCCGGCGGATGCAAAGCCCAAGCTCACGCCGCTGCTGACCTCCGGCATCGAGATGTGGAAGACACTCAACGCCAACGATGCGCTCGGCCATTACCCCGACTGGTCGAGCCCGACGATGCTGAAGACAATCGACGACAACACGCCCCTTCTATTGTCCGGCAAAATCACGCCCGAAGCCTTTGTCGATGCCATGGACAAGGACTATCAGGCCTATTTGAAGGATAAGAAATAAGAAGTGCGGACGCCGGTCACGACCGATCACTTAGCGGTCCGACCGGCGTCCTACCATCAAGTTAAAATGAGCGCTGCGAACTCACGGCTTGCTGCGCGATGACCAGAGCTTTGGCTTCATGGGGTACTGGATGAAACGCTCCGCACTGGATGGCTCGCAACAGACCAATTTCATCTATTTATTGCCTGGATTGCTGCTTTATACGGCTTTTGTCTTTGGCCCGATTGTCGCGGCCTGGGGTTTGAGCCTGACCAGCTGGGACGGCTTGACCATGCCCAGATGGGTTGGCCTCGGCAATTACGCCGATCTCTTTTCCGACAGCCGTTTTTACATTGCCTTGCGCAACAATGCCGAGCTGATGATCTTCTACTGCGTCCTGCCGCTCGTGCTCGGCATAACGCTTGCCGCCTGTGTGTGGAATCTGAAGCAACGCGAGCAGCTAGCCCTCAGAACATTCCTGTTCCTGCCTTACATCATGCCGACCGCCGTGTTGGGCATCATCTGGGCATGGCTCTACAATCCTGCATTCGGCCCGTTCAACCAGTTTCTGAGAGCGGTCGGATTGGGCAGGTTCGCATTGCCCTGGCTTGGCGATTTCAATTTTGTCCTTCCCGCGGTCGGGATCGTCGCCACATGGTATTTCTTCGGTTTTTGCATGGTCATCTTCCTCACCGGAATTCAGCGCATCGACCCGTCCCTTTTCGACGCTGCCAAGGTCGACGGCGCGTCGGGGCGTAAGACCTTCTTCTGGATAACGCTGCCGCTTCTCATGCCTGAGATCAGGGTGGTCTTGCTTCTGACGGTCATAGCCTCGATCAAAAGCTTCGACCTGATTTTCACGATGACCCGCGGTGGACCCGCCAACGCGACGCTCGTGCCGAATATTTACATGTATCAGCTCGGCTTCGAGCTCAATCGGTTCGGCGCTGCGGCCGCCATCGCCATTGTCGGCGCCTTGCTGACTTTCGCAATCAACTATGCAATTCACCGGCTGGTGGGCTCAAGAAGCAAAGGATTGGCTTGATGGGCCGCTCGTCGAATATCCCCGCCGCGCTCTTCCTTCGCATTGTGCTGTGGCTTCTTGCCTTAGTAACGATCACCCCGTTCCTGCTCCTGCTGCTGACCTCGATAAAGAGCAAGGCTGACGTTCTGAAAGGCGCATTCGCCCTTCCGGCCTATCCGCATTTTGAAAATTATGTCGATGCCTGGAATGCCGGACATTTCAACATTTACTTCTGGAATTCGATCGTCGTCGTCATCCCCGTTGTCGCCACAAGCGTCTTCTTGGGTCTGCTGACCGGTTTTGCCTTTGCCTACCTGTCATTTCCGCTCCGGCGCACGCTGTTCGCGATCCTGACGCTCGGCATGATGGTGCCGGCCGAGGCCTTCATCATCCCGCTTTATTATGAAATGCGCTATCTTGGGCTGATCAACACCTATGCGGCTCTCATTGTGCCGCAGATCGCGATGTCGATCCCGTTCTCAACGATCTTCCTCGCCAGTGCCATGCAGCAATTGCCGGAGGAGGTTCTCGAAGCGGCCGTCCTCGATGGCGCCGGACGCTTCTATATCCTGCGCAAGATCGTTATCCCGCTGATGATACCGGCAATGTCGACGCTGGCGCTGTTCCTGTTCATCTGGACGTGGAACGAGTTTCTCATTCCGTTCATTCTGGTCAATGACGACGCCTATCGGACGCTGCCGCTCGGCATGCTGTTTTTCCAGGGGCGTTACACCGTCAACACGCCGGTTCTGACCGCCGGCGCGGTGATTGTGATTTTCCCGCTCATTCTGACCTATCTGGTTTTCCAACGGCGGTTTATTGCCGGTTTGACGGCAGGCGCGACGAAATAGACAGCGACGTGCTGAGCGCTATGACTTCCGGCCGCGTTTGTGACGCACCTCAAGCGCGGCGCAGCCCCAGACCGTGCCGAGCAGCAGATAGACATGGCGCCAGTGGTCGATGTCGATGACGTTGCCGATCGTCGCATGGCCGAGGACCGAGATCCAGGCGATCATCAGGAAGGGCTGCCATGGCCGGTCGAGCAGCAGGTATCGGAAGCCGAGAGCGAGCGTCCAGACAAGCATGCCGACATAGCTGACGAAACCGATCCAGCCATAGGTGGTGAGTGATTTCAGCCAGATATTGTGCTCGTCCTCGGGAAACATCGTGCCGAACACCAGCGGGCCGATGCCAAGCGGCCGCTCCATCATCATGGTGAAGCCGATCCGGTGGCGCTCGAAGCGGCCGAGATGCTCGCCGTCATACTGCTGCACCAGTTGAGCGCGCGCCGAAAACAGTTCGGCGACCTTCGGGATCTGCAACGCCACCAGCAGCGAGGCGACCAACATGATGATCGCGGCCAGCGACAGCACCAGCACTCTCAGGCGAAAGGCGCCGCTGCGCTCCTTCAGCAGCATGATGAAGATCAACAGCACCACGCCGAGGGCGAAGAGCCCCCAGGCAGCGCGGGAAAAGGACAGGAAGATGCCGAGCGCAAGCACCAGCAGGGCGGCAGCCTTCAACGGCGATTTCTTCAGGTCGCCGGCGAGGATGCCGTGGACCAGATAGAGCGACGGCGGCACCAGGAAGGGGCCGAAGACGTTCGGGTCCTGGAAGGCGCCCTTGGCACGGTCATAGAGCGTGAAGATCTCAGCGCCCGGAAAGGCGTGGAAATAACCGAGTATCCCGAGCGCTGATGTGGCGACGGCGGCAAAGGTCCAGGCGTTGAAGATCAGCGGCAACCGCTTGTGGCTGTCCTCGATGATCGCGGCGTAGAAGACCGCCGTCAGCGCCAGGAAGGTCGACACGGCGATGTACATCGGCCCGGTCGCCAGATCCTTCATCTGTGTCAGCGACAGAATGCCGCCTATGTTGAAGGTGAGCAGCAGGGCAAGCAGCGGTGCGACGCCGCGCGAAATCCTGAGGCCCAGGATGAACCAGAGGCCGATCAGTCCCGCCATCCAGAGTTCGTAGGGCGCCGGCTCGTCGATCACGAAACCGGAGAGGAAGACGCCGAAGGCGACGAAAGCCGAGCCGATCAGGCGCAGCGTCATTCGCTGCGGTTGGGCGACACGGGGATATGTCGCCGCGGTCGCGCTCAATAGGCGTTTTCCGTGTTGAGCAGCCGGATCGGCGTCAGGAACAGGATCTTGAGATCGAACCAGAGCGACCAGTTCTCGATGTAATAGAGGTCGTAGGCCGTGCGGAACTTGATCTTCTCGTCATTGTCCACCTCGCCGCGCCAGCCGTTGATCTGCGCCCAGCCGGTGACGCCGGGCTTGACGCGGTGACGGGCGAAATACCCCTCGACGACATCGGAAAAGGCGCGATCGCGGGCCTGGGCGAGCACGGCATGCGGGCGCGGGCCGACCAGCGAAAGTTCGCCTCTCAGCACGTTGAAAAGCTGCGGCAATTCGTCAATCGAGCTCTTGCGGATGATGCGGCCGACGCGGGTGACGCGCGGATCGGCCTTGGTCACTGCGGCCTTGCCTGTGGGGTCGGCCATATTGGTGTACATCGAGCGGAATTTGAAGACGTTGATGATTTCGTTGTTGAAGCCATGCCGCTTCTGCATGAAGAACACAGGGCCTTCGGAGGTCGCCTTGATGGCGATCGCCGTCGCCACCATCACCGGCCAGAGCAGCGCCAGCGCGACCAGGGTGAAGAAGATATCGAAGCCGCGTTTGGCAACCGAATCCCAGTCGCGGATCGGCATCTTGAAAATGTCGAGCATCGGCACTGAGCCGACATGGGAATAGGCGCGCGGCCGGAAGCGCAGCCGATTGGCATGCGCGGCAAGGCGGATGTCGACCGGCAGAACCCAGAGTTTCTTCAAGAGGTCGTAGATGCGCGCCTCGGCCGAAAGCGGCAGGGCGATGATCAGCATGTCGATGCGCGTCAGCCGCACGAATTCGACCAGTTCGGCCACAGTGCCAAGCTTCGGATAGCCGGCGACCATGATCGGCGAGCGCTTTTCGCCGCGATCGTCGAAGATGCCGCAGATGCGGATGTCGTTGTCATCCTGCTGTTCGAGGATGCGGATCAGCTCCTTGGCCGGCTCGCCGCCGCCGACGATGACGGCGCGGCGCTCCATGATGCCGTTGCGCGCCCAGTTGCGGATGCCGTAGGCGACGAGGAAACGCTCGGCCGCAAGGAAGAGCGCACCGGCCGCAAACCAGGGCATGTAGGCGTCGACGACCATCGCCCATGTGCTGCCGCGAACCAGCGCGAACAGACCGACGGTCAGGAGAAGCGCGATCGTCCACGACGCCAGGATGCGCGGGATAAACCGCAGTTTGGCCCGAAGCGCCGGAATGGTATAGGTGTCGGCAAGCTGCAGGCCGATGACGGTGAAGGCCGAGGCGATCGTCGCCATGCCGGCCCGCACCAGCGATGAATCGTAGCCGTCGCCGGGCCAAAAATAGTGGGCGATCAGGGCGATCGCGAAGAGCGCCAGAAATTCCAGCAGCCGCAATTGCCCGATAATGATCACAGGCGATTTGGTTCCGTCGCGGAATTGTTCGGCGATCTGCCGGGCATAGGGGTTGATTTCGGTCGGGTCGGACGGTTTTTCCTGACCCGCGTCGCCGCGCGCCTCGATGTCGGAGACCTGCTTGCGCAGTGCTTCCACGTCGAATTGATCGCCTTTTTCCAGCTTGTTCATGGGGCTTTCGCTCGTTGTCACCCAGCGAGATAGCAGAAAGCCCCTAAGAAATATTTACGGGGCGGCGGGCATTGCGCGGCCGTCGGCCGGATCGACGAGCTCATGGTATAATTTTAGGACATCGCGCGCCATGACGGCGGAGGAAAACACCGCCTTCACCGCCTCTGGCTTCGGCATCGTCCTGGCGTGCCAGTCGGGCGTGCTCAGCGTTTCCGCCATGACGCGGGCGAGATCGTCGGAATTGCCGGCCTCCACGAGGGCTGCGCTGTCGGCGCCGAGCACCTCGGGAATGCCGCCGACTCGGCTGGCGATGATCGTCTTGCCGGCGCCTAGCCCCTCGAGCACGATATAGGGCATGGCTTCGGCGCGCGAGGGAACGACGAGGTTCTGCGCCATCGAGAAGGCTTCGTGGACGCGCATCGCCGGCAGCATGCCGATGCGTTTGCCGAGGCCGCGTTCGACCATCATCTCGCGGTAGCGGTCGCGATCCGGTCCGTCGCCGATCATCAGCGCCGACAGCGGCCTGCCGAGCAACCGTTCGGTCTTGGCGAAGGCATCGACAAACAGATCGGGACCCTTGAGGTCCCGGAGCATGCCCACATAGATGAAATGCACGGCATCCGACCGGGTGGGGATCGGCTCGAAATCGCGCTCGGCGATGCCGTTGTAGATCAGTCTCGTTTTCGTCCGCGGCTTACCCACCTTGCGCGCATAGGTGTCGCGCTCGTATTCGCAGATGAAAACCAGCGCATCGGTGAAATATTCCTGCAGGCGCTCCATCCGGAGGACGAATTGTCCACCGAGCGAGGAACGCGAATAATGCAGGCTTCCGCCATGCGCGGTATAGAGGCGGGCTACGCGATACCTGTTCACCCGCAACGCTGAGCCGGCAAGTCGCGCGAGCACGCCGCCCTTGGCGCCGTGTCCGTGCAGCACATCCGGCCGCAAACTTTTGATTTTCTTGTATGTATCCCACATCGTCGCAATGTCGGACGGGCTGATCGAACGCCGGATCGGCACGCGTGTCAAGCCGAGCGAGAGATAGGGGCGAATATCGTCGAACAGGCTGTCTTCATAGTCGCCGCCGGTCGAGCTGTCGCAGAGGATGCCGATATGATGACCGGCCCTGCTGTGCTCCTCGACGAGATCGCGGACATGGCGGAAAATTCCGCCGACCGGCGATCTGAAGCAGTGGAGAATGCGGAGCGGTTTCTGTTCAGCCATCGCTCAGAACAGCCGTTCGCGAACGTAGATCGTGTCGCCGGCGATGATCGGCCCCGATATGTTGATGCGGCCGGTCAGCACCTGTCCGTTGATCTTGCGGGTGACGTCGACCATGCTTTGGTTGGCGCGGCTGGTAAAGCCGCCGGCAACCGCGATGGCATTCTGCACCGTCATACCGGGGACATAGGCATACTGGCCGGGCTGGCCGACTTCACCCATGAGGAAGATCGAACGGTAGCGATCGACATCGATGGTGACGTCGGGATCGCGAAGATAGCCCTGCTTGAGTTTCTGGGCGATCTGCCCGGAGAGCTGCTGCAGGGTGCGGCCGCGGGCAGGGACCTGGCCGATGAGCGGGAAGGCGATATAGCCGGCCTGATCCACCGTATAGGTGTTGGTCAGGCTCTGCTGGTCGAAAACGGTGACGCGCAACCGGTCGCCGCTATCAAGCGTATAGGGCTGGATGGTCGCCTCGTTAAAGGCTTTCGGCGCCGGTTTGTACGTCGTGCAACCGCCCAATGCCGCCGTCACGGCTGCAAGGCTCAGGGCTAGAAGGATCTTGGGCTGGACGACAGACATCCGTTAGTGCTCACAGAAAATGAACTCGGTAGAGCCGTTATCGATCCGTTAGGGTTAATGCCCGGTAAAGGCCGCTTGCAATTTCCCGCGTTCCTTCGCCGACTGCTGCTCATTACTCGGCAAGATTACCATTAACCGTTGAGTTACCATGGTCGTTTACGCTTGCGGCACCTTTGTTGTGGAGTAAGAGCATGTCCGGCGTAGCGCGTGATCAGGATGTGGACATCGACCTCGGCCAGCTGGTCCGCGCCGTCTGGGCGCGCCGTCTGCGGATTTTGACCATTACCCTCATAGGGGCGGGTGTCGCCTTTGCCGGCGCCAAGATCATGTCGCCGCAATATCGCAGCGAAACACGCATCCTGATCGAACCCCGCGCGCCCGCCTTCGCCAGCACCCAGCAGGTCAACGACGCCGGCGCCGGCCCGCTGATGGATGAACTGAATATCGCCAGCCAGGTGCAGCTGCTGCAGTCGGCCGATCTCCTCAAGAAGGTCATCAACGACCTGAAGCTTTATAACTTGCCGGAATTCGACGACGCCGCCAACGGCTCGGCCATGGCGAGTATCCTGGTGAAGCTGCACCTGAAGAAGAACCCGATGGAGAACCCGCCGGAAGAGCGGGTGATCGACGCCTTCGTTGAACGCCTGCAGGTCTACCAGGTGCCGGGTTCACGCGTCATCGGCATCAGTTTCACCTCGAAAGACCCGAAGCTCGCTGCCGCCATTCCGAACGCCATGGCGAATGTCTATCTTTCGACCCAGAGCGGCGCCAAGCTCGATTCCAATTCCGAGGCGACACGCTGGCTGGAGCCGGAGATCGACGGCCTGCGCCGCAAGGTCAGCGAAGCCGAGAAGAAGGTTGCCGAATACCGCACCTCCCATGGGCTGCTGCAGACCAACGGCACCACCACCTTTCCGGCCCAGCAGCTGAACGACATCTCCGCCGAACTGACCCGCGTGCGCGGCGACAAGGCCAATGCCGAGGCGAGGGCGCAGGCGGTGCGCAATGCGCTGTCTTCGGGCGAGGCCTCCGATACGCTGCCCGACATCATGTCCTCCCAGGCGATCCAGCGGCTGAAGGCGACGGAATCCGGCTTGCAGTCGCAAATATCAGATCTGCAGACCAGCCTTCTCAACAATCATCCGCGGCTGAAAAGCCTGCGCGCCCAGCTCGCCGATATCCGGAGCCAGATCCGCCAGGAGACGCAGAAGATCCTGACGAGCATCGAGAACGAGTCCAAGGTCGCGGATCTCCGCGCAAGCGAACTCGAGCGCCAGTCGGACACGGTGCAGGCCAACAGCGCCCGCGCCGGCGAGGACGAGGTCGGATTGAATGCGCTGGAGCGCGAGGCCACCGCCCAGCGCCAGCTGCTCGAAACCTATCTGGTGCGTTACCGCGAGGCGGCGTCCCGCGCTGACAGCAATTCGAGCCCGGCCGACGCCCGGATCGTTTCCAAGGCCATCGAGCCGGTCGATCCCTATTTCCCGAAGGTGGTGCCGATCGTCGTCGTCGCTGCCGTCGCGACATTCATCCTGAGCGCCATCGTCACCATGCTGGCCGAACTTTTCAGCGGCCGGGCGCTCCGTCCCGTCGGTGTATCCCGTGAGACGATCGAGGCGGAAACCCTCGTCGAGGAGAGGGATGCGCCGCAGGCCGCTCCGGTTGTCGCCGCCGTCAGAAAGCCCATCCAGCCGAGCATGCTCGCCATCGTCGGCGATGAAGACGGAAAGCACGCGATCGAAGACACGGAGGCCGCCGAGCAGCCGCCGGAGAACGACAATGAATTCTCCGTCGCCTCCGTTGCGGATTATCTCACGACCAGCCGCGCGCCGCTCGCCATCGCGATATCTCCGACTGGTGACAATGGCTCGGCGGCAACGGTTTTGCTGACCCGCATGCTCGCCGATGCCGGCCGCCGCGTCATCCTGGTCGACATGACCGGTTCCGGCTACCCCACGGAACTGATGGCCGAGGACCAGGCCGCTCCGGGCGTCACCGATCTGCTATGCGGCGAGGCCGCCTTCGGCGACACGATCCACAGCGATCGTCTTTCCGACGCCCATCTGATCCCCCAGGGCCAGAGCGACGTCCGCCGGGCCATGCGCGGTGTCGACCGGCTATCGCTGTTGTTCGATGCGCTTGCCGCTGCCTATGACCTCGTGGTGGTCGAATGCGGTTCGGCCGATGTCGCCGGCGTCTCGCGGCTGACGCGCAGCCGCGATGTCGAGATCATCCTTTCGCTGCCTGAGGTCGAGGAGACGATCTTCGTGGCTCTGATGACGGAATTCCAGGCTGCGGGCTACGAGCGCGTCGTGCTGATGTCGGGCGGTGATGGGTCCGAACAGATGCTCGGTCAGGCGGCATAAAAGCGTAACGCTTTAATCGCTTAGCCGAACCGTGCGCGGATGCTCTGGGCGAATTTGTAAAGCTTCGGGCGCGCCTTGATATGCGCCTTGCCTCGAGTGACGATCCGGTGCGCCGTACCAGCGACGGTGCCGAGCAGCGAGACCGGCAGCACTACGTCGTAATGCGCGGTCTCCACCGGCGCCCAGGACCGTTTGTAGGTTTGGTCGCCGAGGCCGAAATCGAACAGCGCGATACCCTTGCCATGCAGTCCGGAGATGGTCTGCCAATAGAGGAATTCGCCGGGGCTGGTATCCGGCACGAGCTCTTCATCGATCGCGCCGAACTGGCAGATGATGTGGTCGCCCTTGCGCGAAATCCCTGAAATCGCGGCGATCTGCTCTTCGTTCCCGCCGTTGAGCCGCAGCACATGCATCTGCAGCCCGAAATACTCCCTGCCGTCATCCCGTTTGTCGATGAGGCCGTGCAGGAAAGCCTGCGTTTCCCCGTCGGCGAAGACGTCGGGCAGGCCGAGGCTGGTGAAGCGGGCGCTCTTCAGGCGGAAGAAGACATCGAGCAGACGGTGCTGTTCTTCCGATGTCTCGGGGATAACATATTCGACGCCGCCGGCCGCCTCGAGACGTTTCGACTGAACACGGAATTTCTTCCGCCGGTTCTTGGCGTTGAGCTGCTTCAACGTCTCCTCGAAGCTGGCGAGGAACGGCAGCTGATAGGCATGGTTCTGGTTCTGCACCATCGGCAGCCCCGCAAGCGGGCTCTGACGCCCGCGCCATTCCAGCGGAATGTTCTGCAGCAGCAGCAGATCGGCGCGGCCCTTCAGCGCCTGCTGGAGCCGGCCGGCGAAGTCATGAGGATCGATGCTCCCTCCGGTTTCAGCAAAGCCTTCCGAGAACAACCCGGTATTGATGTTGCTATGATCGGCGGCGATGAATTTTGCGACGGCAAACCCACGGGACTTGACGATTTCGACCGGCAGAATGAAAGCCGTCTCGCCTGCATAGGTGCCTTTGAGGATCGCCAGCGGCCGCTGAAAGGCGCTCACCCAGGCGGTGCACCAGTCGTAACTCTGATGCAATGACTGCAGATTGTCGCGCTCCAGCGCCCGCCAGTCTTTCTCCAACGGCTGCATTGTGTCGAAGACTTCGATATTAATTTCGGCCATGGCGAGTTTCATGCTCAGCTGACGCAGGCGCGAAATGGCGGTTTGGGCCAGCGCCCCGTCCTCCGACGGCTGTTCATGAACATCGAGCTTTTGCGTCTGCACGGCTTTTCTCCGGTCAAGAATGCTGAACGGGAAGGTAGGAATGCAGGACGTATATTTGGTTTATTCACACGCGACCGGCGAGGTTTTCCGCCGATCACGGTTATTCGGCCGTTAATGGCCTATTGCTGCCGCGGCCCGGCCATCCATTTGATGATCACCATCGCCGGCAAGACCCAGAGCAGGCCGGTAAGCAGGAAATAGAGCAGGTGCCCCCACCAGGGCGCGTTGCCGAGGGTTGCCACCGCGATCGTATTCGCCACCAGCGCATAGACGAGCACGAGCACGATGATGAGGATCGTGCCGATGAATTTGCGGAGGCGAATGGGCATCAATTATCTCTCGGCAGGGACGGGGCGGACCGGCGCGACGGCATGCCGCAAAGGTTCGGGGCTTGTTTTGCATGAGCCGGTGGGGCAAATCAACTGCCGGATAGAAGGAGACATCATGGCCGTCGCAAACCCGACCACGGAACAGGCGATTCTGAGCGAAGTGCGCAAGCAGAACCGCGACCGCCGCGCCCTGCGCTTCTGGCTTGGTTTCGTGCTCTTGTCGCTCTTCTGTCTGGTGCTCGTCGGCGGCGCCACGCGGTTGACCAATTCCGGCCTGTCGATCACCGAGTGGAAGCCGATCCACGGCGTCATCCCGCCGCTGTCGGCAGCCGAATGGGACGAGGAATTCCGCCTCTATCAGCGCATTCCCGAATTTCAGCAATTGAACAGTTCCATGACTGTCGATGAGTTCAAGGGCATTTTCTGGTGGGAATGGGCGCACCGGCTGATCGCCCGCGGCATCGGCGTGATTTTCGCGCTGCCTCTGCTGTATTTCTGGCTGACGGGGCGGATCGAAAAGCGCCTGCGCTGGCCGCTCGTCGGCATCCTGGCGCTTGGCGGCCTGCAGGGTTTCATCGGCTGGTGGATGGTGTCCTCGGGCCTCTCCGTCCGCACCGACGTCAGCCAGTACCGGCTGGCGACGCATCTGGTCATGGCCTGCCTGATCTTTGCCGGCTGCATGTGGATCATGCGCGGGCTCTCACCACATTCCAACGATCCGGCGCCGGCCCGCAGCTCGCGCGGTTTTGCTGCCGCGATCGCCGTTTTCGCGCTGTTCCAGATCTATCTCGGCGCGCTGGTGGCAGGGCTCGATGCCGGTTTTTCCTACAATACCTGGCCGCTGATGGACGGCGCCGTCATCCCGTCGGATCTGCTGATCCAGCAGCCCTTCTGGATCAATGTCTTCGAGAACCCGAAGACGGTGCAGTTCATCCACCGCATCGGCGCCTATACGCTCTTTGCATTGACGTTGATCAACATGGTGATCGCCCTTCGCGCCGCGCCCTGGACCACCCATGCCCGCCGCGCCGTCGTGCTCTTTGCGCTGGTGACGTTGCAGGCGGCGATCGGCATCGCCACGCTGCTGATGCAGGTGCCACTTCACTGGGGCCTGCTGCATCAGGCCGGCGCCCTGGTGGTTTTCGGTTTCGCCGTCGCCAATTGGCGTGGCTTCTACGGCGAATATCCGCACGAGACGATGCTCGCCGAGCACGATTGAAACGGGCCCCTCGGCCTGGCGTAACAGCGTCTAACGCAGCACCCCATCGAGCAGCGGCATGCCGATGATTGCGGCGGCGGCGATCAAGATGTAGCAGGCGATTCGGAAGGTCCGTTCCTCGGCGAGCCCGAACAGTTTCGAGCCGCCGTAGAGCCCGAGCGCATAACTCGGCAAGATGACGGCGGTCAGCGCGAAGACGGCAGGCACGAACAGTCCACCGATATAATAGCTGATGGCGCTGAAGACCGACGAGATCGAGAAATAGAGCACGACATTCGCCCTGACGCGGGTGAAATCGCTCTTGCCGCCAAGCCAGTAGGCGACAACAGGCGGTCCGCCGAGCTGCGCGGCGCCGCTGAAAAGCCCGGCGATCAGGCCGATACCGCTGCTGAGCGGTGCCGACGGCGCGCCGTGGTAGCGCCATCCCGATACCAGAAGGGCAAGCAGGCTGATGGCGATGATGGTGATGCTCCAGCGTAGGAGCAGCGGGTCGAGCAGCGCCAGCATCGCCGTTCCGGCCGGCACGCCGAGGGCCGCACCCGCCGCCATGACGAAGACCTCGGGCCGGTTGGCGCCGCGCCAGGCGGGCGGGATCATGCCCAATGTGGCAATGCCGTCGATGACGAGCAGGATCGGCGAAACCAGCTTCGGCCCGACGATCGCGCCGGCGAGCGGAATGAAGATCAATGCGGCGCCGAAACCCGAAAAGCCGCGGGCGAGCCCGGCGATGAAGGCAAACGCCATCAGCGCATAGATCCCACGGTCGGGCAGGGCGGCGGCAAACCAGGCGTGCACGCCGGCGATAAGCGCATCGAGCGTCATGATGTCAGGAGGCGAGCATCAGGTCCATGTTCTGCACGGCGGCACCTGAGGCGCCCTTGCCGAGATTGTCGAGCAGCGCCACCAGATTGACCTGCGAAGCGCCAGGCGTGCCGAAGACGAAGAGCTTCATCGTGTCCTTGCCTTCGAGTTCGACGGCGTTGACACGGGGCAGCGCCTTGCTTTCGGCGAGCGGCACGACTGTGACGATATCCTGGCCGGCATAATGGGCGGCGAGGGCGGCATGGATGCTTTCCATTGTCGTCCCCTCGGCAAGATCATCGAGATGCAGCGGCACCTGCACGATCATGCCCTGTGCGAACTTGCCGACCGACGGCGAGAAGATCGGCGCGCGGTCGAGCAGACCGTGCACGGTCATTTCAGGCACATGTTTATGGGTGAGCGGCAGGCCGTAGAGAAAATGCGGCGCGGTGATCGCATCCGGGTGATCCGGGTTTTCCATCTGCGCGATCATCTGCTTGCCGCCGCCGGTATAACCGGAGACCGCGTTGACCGTCACCGGATAACCATCCGGCAGGATGCCGGCGGCGCGCAGCGGCCGGATGAGACCGATCGCGCCTGTGGGGTAGCAGCCGGGATTGGCGACGAAACGGGCGGCCTTGATCCTGTCGGCCTGTGCGCCGTCCATTTCGGCAAAGCCATAGGCCCAGCCGGGATTGACGCGAAAGGCGGTCGAGGTGTCGATGACGCGCACATTGTTGTTGCCCGAAACCATCTGAACCGCTTCCTTCGACGCGTCGTCCGGCAGGCAGAGAATGGCGATGTCGGCGCCGTTCAGCATGTCCTCGCGCATGGCGGCGTTGCGCCGCTCGGCCTCGGGAATGGACAGAAGCTCGACATCCCGGCGGCCGGCCATGCGCGTGCGGATCTGCAGACCCGTCGTGCCGTGTTCGCCGTCGATGAAGATTTTCGGTGCCATGTTAACCTGCGCTTTCAATGGGTTCAGAAGGTTTCCGGATTCACTTTGAGATGATAAGTCAGCCTTGTGACACGGCGATGGCGCGTCGCTCGGCATGAAGGCCCAGCATATACATCGCCACTGTTGCCCCTGCAATGGCGGTGATATCGGCATGGTCGTAGGGCGGCGACACCTCGACGACATCGGCGCCGCGGATATCGAGCTGGTGCAGGCGCTGCAGCACCGAGAGGATCTTGGCGCTCGACGGTCCGCCGGCGACCGGCGTGCCGGTGCCCGGCGCAAAGGCCGGATCGAGGCAATCGATATCGAAGGTGAGATAGGAGGGGGCGCCGCGTGTATGCGAGATGATCGCCGAGGCGATGTCGCCGGCGCTCATCTCCTCGACCTGATGACCGTAGAGGATATTGACGCCGTAATCCTCCGGCGCATGGGTGCGGATGCCGATCTGGATCGAGCGGTCGGGATCGATGATGCCTTCGCGGACGGCCCGGGCCACGAAGGAGCCGTGGTCGATGCGCCGGTCTTCGTCGAACCAGGTGTCCTGGTGTGCGTCGAACTGCACGAGCGCAAGCGGCCCATGTTTTGCCGCATGGGCTTTCAGCAGCGGCCAGGTGACATAGTGATCGCCGCCGAGCGTCAGCAGGAAGGCGCCGCTGTCGAGGATGACATTCGCCTGGCGTTCGATGGCACCGGGCGTATCCTGATGATTGCCGTAGTCGAGCAGGCAATCGCCGTAGTCGATCACCGCCATCTCGGCGAAGAGATCGCGGTTGAACGGATATTGCGGATCATTGTCGAAGATCGCCGAGGCGCGCCGGATCGCCTGTGGCCCGAAGCGCGTGCCCGGCCTGTTCGAGGTTGCCGCATCGAAGGGAATGCCCCAGACGGCAACGTCGACACCGGCGAGCTCCTTGGTGAAGCGGCGGCGCATGAAGGACAGCGCTCCGGCAAAGGTCGGGTCGCCGGCGGCGGAGGTAAGGCTGGTCGCCGTGAAGGCGTGGTCAATCGATCTGTTCGCCAAGTCATGCTCCTTTTTTCGGGTCGCAGAACCACGGTCGCGTTCGATGCGGACGCTGCATTGCATAACGCCGTTCGACACTAGGTGTCGGACGGCGGGTCTGGGCGAGGAATTGGCGGATCCGCTCGCGCGCAGCAAGGGGTAGGCGAGGCGCGCGCAGATTTCAAGCAATCGTTGGATGACGGCCGCTCGTCCTCGTCGAGCGGCCGCCCTTCCCGTCTGCCGGTCAGGCCGGTTCCTGCAGGGACCACAATCCGGAAAGCGTCGTCAGCGCGGTCACACAGACATAGCCGACGAGTGGCCAGGCGCTGTCGCCGCCGAGCAGAAGCACGAAAACGGTTCCGGCAAAGCCGACGATGATGCTTTGGACGCAAGAATAGAGCGCGACCGCCGTTCCTGCCGTTTCGCCCAAGGCGTCGAGTGCGCCGTTGGCGGTGACAGCCGTCGAAAGGACGATGCCGATCGCGATGATCCACATCGGTACGACGAAGCTGAGAAACGAAGGCTGCAGAAACAACTCGCCAAAGGCAAGCAGCACGGCGCCGGCAAGCAACATTGCCATGCCTCTGGCAAGGCTGCCCGCAATGCCCCAGCGCATGACGAAGCCGCTGGCGAACCGCGCCGTCACGATCATCACCAGCGCCACCGTGGCAAAGACGAGGCTGAAGCCCATGCCGGAGAAGCCGGCTTTATCGATCAGGATGCGGGGCGCCGTCGAGAAGAAGACGAAGAAGGCGCCCATCGCCGCGCTGAAGCCTGATGTATAGACCCAGAAGGGAAAGCTGGTGAGGATCGGGCGGAGCGCGATCCTCGCGGTGGTGGCGGGGCGGGTTTCATGCCAGCGCATGCCGGCGCTGAAAAGAGCGGCAATCGAAAGGATGCCTATGATCAGGAAGATGGCGCGCCAGCCGAAGTGATCGGCGATCAAGGCTCCGGCGATCGGGCCCAATGCAGGCACGAAGGAGAGGATAGAGCCGAGAAGGCCATAGATCGTGCTGCTTTCGGGACGCCCGGCATAGACGTCACGCACTGTTGCGAAAGTGGCGACGAGGGCCGCCGACGCGCCGATGGCCTGCAGCAATCTCAACACCACGAAGAGCGGCGCTGACGAGGCGGCGGCAAGCAGGACGGAGGAAACGGCAAAGAGTGCTGTCCCTCCGATGAGGACGGGCCGTCGTCCGACAACATCGGAAATCGGGCCAAAGACTATCTGCCCGGCGCCGAGCACCAGCATGTAGAGGCTGAGGGTCAGTTGGATGACGGACGGCGAGGTGCCGAGCGCCTCCGGCATGACCGGCACAACCGGCAGATAGATATCCATGGCAAGGGAGGCCAGGATGTCGAAAGGCGCCATCAACGCCAAGGTTGCCGGCACCGAATAGGTCCAGCGATGAATTTTGGGATAAGACATGGGAAAGAACCAGCTCAAATGATTTCATTCGGCGGCGATCTGTCTTCTCATCGGTATCTCGATTGGCCGGACAGACGCCGCAACAACAGGGCAGAGTTGTTGCGGCCTATTTGTCTGCGGACTTGGTTGTTCCCATCATGCGCCCTTGACTGCGGCTCCGCTCGTTCCCGGAAGCGCTTTACCCCTTCCTAGCAATGTAGCCGTGGTTCGGCAACAGCTGCGTAAAATCTGTGGTTTAGCCAAATTTTTTCTAAAAGTCAGACTTGCATAAAATCTGACGACTCCCTATGCGAGGCCGGGTTGCAGATTCGCTCCTGATAGCCGGCACGAGCATTGTATTTTTGGGAATAACTAAGTGATTTACCGAAGAGAGATTGACGGCCTGCGGGCGGCCGCGGTGATGCCCGTTATTCTGTTTCATGCGGGCTTCAGTTTCTTCAGCGGCGGCTTCATCGGTGTCGACGTTTTTTTCGTGATCAGCGGCTTTCTGATCACGATCATTCTTGAGGAGATGCGCAACGGCACTTTCTCATTGGCGGCATTCTATGAGCGCCGCGCCCGCCGGCTGCTGCCGGCCCTGTTTCTCGTCGTCCTGTGCTGTCTGCCCTTCGCCTGGTTATGGGTCATGCCGGAGGAGTTTCGCGCCTTCTCCGACAGCCTGATCGCCACCAGTCTTTCCGGCGCCAATTTCCTGTTCTGGTTCAAGAGCGGCTATTTCGCGCCGGAGGCCGGAGAAGTACCGCTGCTCCACATCTGGAGCCTCGCCGTCGAAGAGCAGTATTACATGTTCTTTCCGCTGCTCGTCCTATTCATGTGGAAGCGCAGGCCGAGCTGGCTCTTTGCAGTCCTGGTTGCGACCGCCTGTGCCAGCCTTGCCTACAGCGAGTGGGCGTCCCGGGTCTTTCCCTCGGCCAATTTCTATTTCCTGCCCTCGCGGGCCTGGGAGTTTCTGGCCGGGTCGATCTGCAGCTTGGTGCAGTTGAAGGGGCAGAAGCGCGGCAGCGATCCGTTGTCACTCCTTGGATTCGGCATGATCGCCTTTTCCGTCTTCTATTTCGACGAAACCTCGCCCATTCCCTCCACGCTCGCCCTGGTTCCCGTGGTTGGCGCGATGCTCGTGCTGCTCTTTGCACGGCAGGGAACCTTTGTGGCGGCCCTGCTTTCGACCCGCGCCTTCACCGTGGTCGGGCAGATCAGTTACAGCGCCTATCTCTGGCACCAGCCGCTTTTTGCCTTTGCGCGTATCCGCAGCATCGACCCGCCCTCGCTTGCCGTGATGGGCGCGCTCGCCTGCCTTTCTCTTGTGCTCGCATATGGCTCCTGGCATTTCGTCGAGCAGCCGTTCCGCAGGGGCGAGCGCCGACTGCTGCCGTCGACCCGCAGCCTGGTCGCATCGGTATCGCTGGTGCTCGCAGCCTTCATCGCCTTCGGCCTTTACGGCCACGATACGCGCGGCATTCCATGGCGGCTGCCGGCGCCGATCAAGGAATTCATGGCGGACAATGACTGGAGCAAGACCTGCCTTCTCGAGGGCTCGTCGGGCTGGGATGCGATGCCGATTGAGGATTGCATATTCAACGGCAGCCACGCAGAGACATACGCCATCCTCGGAGATTCCCTGGCATCGTCGCTGACGCCGGCGCTGGCCAAGCGTCTGGACAGCATGAATATCGGCCTGCAGCAGATCACGCACAGCTTCTGTACGCCGGTTACCGACGTCTCGATGGTCCCTCACCAGGCACGAGACTGCGGCGCCTTCAACGCTGCTGCGATCGACTATCTCGTCAAGAGCAAGGTGAAAACGGTCTTTCTCGCCGCCTCCTGGAAGATCTTTTTCGAGCAGTCGCGCTATAGGTTCAACGGCGAGGAAGTCGCGACATCAGACGCGGGGCAGAGGTTGAGGGATGCGTTCGACAAAACCGTCGGCACGCTGACATCGGCCGGCATCCGCGTCGTTATCGTCTATCCGCATCCACGCGGCGACACCGAGATCGCCGCCAAGGTCGCAAAACTGATGCACAAAGGCACGCCCGCGCCGACAATCACGATCGCTGAGGATGATTTTCTCCAGCAATCGTCGCCTTCCTACGCCTATCTCAACCACCCCAAGGACAGGCATGTCCTGCGCGTTGATCCGGCGAAGATTTTCTGCGGAATAGAGACGGGCCGATGCGACCTGGCGCGGGAAGGCAAGACGTTCATTTCCGACAAGGTGCATTTCACCCCGGCGGGTGCGGAAGCCGTCGTTGACGAAATCCTGGTCGCTCTCAGGCGAGACGAGATGACGGATGGGAACGGCATGGCAGCGCTCTCTTCCGACTGACGCACCTCGCCCCGAAGAACGATAGCGGACTTGTCACGAAAGCGCAGATCCGCTCTCGTCTTTTGTTTTTACGCAATTCCCGGCAAAAGCGCTCGCGCTTTGCCTTGGCAAACCGCTTCGGGTTTTGCCTGGGAAAAGCGCTTCGCACTCTTCGTGGAATTGCTCTAAGCGCGTCGCAATCTTTCCGACGCGTCGCTTCTGCTTTTGCTTGACGCACGCGGTTACCGCAGCACTGCCGTGGTTCTGCCCTTTTAGCAAAAACCGATGGCACAACAAAAAAGGCCGGGTTGCCCCGGCCTTTGTAATCTCGTCTGTCCGAAGCGATTAACGCTTGGAGAACTGGAAGGAGCGGCGGGCCTTTGCCTTGCCGTACTTCTTGCGTTCGACGACGCGGCTGTCGCGGGTCAGGAAGCCACCCTTCTTCAGCACCGAGCGCAGGCCCGGTTCGAAGTAGGTGAGCGCCTTGGACAGGCCGTGGCGAACGGCACCGGCCTGGCCGGACAGACCGCCGCCGGCGACGGTAGCGATGATGTCGAACTGGCCGTCACGGGCAGCCGCAACGATCGGCTGACGCAGGATCATCTGCAGCACCGGACGAGCGAAATATTCCGCGAATTCCTTGCCGTTGACGATGATCTTGCCGGAGCCCGGCTTGACCCAGACGCGGGCGACGGCGTTCTTGCGCTTGCCGGTCGCGTAGGAGCGGCCGAGCGAATCGACCTTGCGGACGTGAGCCGGAGCAGCAGCTTCGGAAACCGTGCCGAGATCCTTCAGGGAGGAGAGGTCAGCCATGATCAGGCGCTCCTTACATTCTTTTTGTTGAGCACGGCAACGTCGAGGGCGACCGGCTGCTGGGCTTCATGGGGATGGTTGGAGCCGGCGTAGACGCGCAGGTTCTTCATCTGGCGACGGCCGAGCGGGCCACGCGGAACCATGCGTTCGACGGCCTTTTCGAGGACGCGCTCCGGGAAGCGGCCTTCGATAATCTGGCGTGCGGTGCGTTCCTTGATGCCGCCGGCAAAACCGGTGTGCCAGTAGTAAACCTTGTCGGAATACTTCTTGCCGGTGAAAACGACCTTGTCGGCATTGATGACGATGACGTTGTCGCCGTCGTCAACGTGAGGCGTGAAGGTTGCCTTGTGCTTGCCGCGCAGGCGCATAGCGATGATGGAAGCGAGACGGCCAACGACCAGCCCTTCGGCGTCGATGATCACCCACTTCTTCTCCACCTCTGCAGGCTTCTGGGAGAAGGTTGCCATAGTGAATACTCTCTTTTGAGACCCTTGGCCCGAGGGCTTGAAGGGCGTTTCTTGTTGCTTGGATTGGCAGGCTTGCGGCATGCCAAAAAGAAAGCAGCCCGGACAGGCTGCGTTCTGGCGCGGTGTATAAAGGCAATGTGACATGGGGTCAACATCGACTTCTCCGGTGTTGTGAAAAAATAATAAGCAAAAACAATGCGTTATATGTAAGGTATTATAATACCTCATATTTGTTGGCTGGAAGCCGGTGTATTGGACCTTTTCGCGTCGGCGGTGGCGGGCTTGAACCTGCGGGACTTGAAAGAGCATGCCACAGTCGAAAGCAGCCGCTAGCCCTCGAACGCGCGCAGGCATTTCATCATTTCGCGAAGGCCGCGTGTCAAATGTTTGTCCCGGCGCAGAACGATGCCCAGGCGGCGGGTGAGCTTGGGCTGCAGCGACGATGTCGTCACGAGGCTGGCGCGCTCGCGCTTCACAGCCAGCCCCGGCAGGATCGACCAGCCGAGGCCGACGGCCACCAGCTCCTTGATCGCCTCGATGCTGCCGAACTCCATTGCCGGCCGGATCCTGCTGTCCGGTGCGGCCAGCCATGCGTCGATTGCCCGTCGCGTATTGCCGCCCTCATAAAGCAGCAATGTCCTGTCGCGCATGAAGGCGGCGTCCGGTCCGCCGTCGGGCATGCGGCTGCCGGCGGGCGCAACGGCCAGCAATTCCTCCTCGTAGAACGGTTCGATCTCGAAGTTGCGGCCCAAGGCCGGCAGGGCAACGACGGCGATATCGAGGCTATTGGCCTCCAGATCGCGCAAGATGTCGTCGGCATTGCCGATATGGACGGTGATTTCGAGGCCCGGCATCGATTTGCGGGCGGCGGCGATGGCCCGAGGAAGCAGGTGGATCGACGCGGTGCCGCCACTGCCGATGCGCACGCGGCCGCTGGCGCCATCCCTATGGGGTATCATCGCTTCCTCAGCGGCGGCCGCGTCCTGCAGCAGGCGTCTTGCATGCGTGAGCAGGTCGAGGCCTGCCGCGGTCGGCTGCGCCCGCCGTCCGACGCGCTCGATCAACCGGACGCCGAGCCGCTGTTCGAGCCCCTTGACCTGCAGGCTGACGGCCGGCTGCGTCAGTCCTTCCTTGTCGGCGGCCGCTGTAAAACTTCCGAGATCGGCGACGTTGACGAAGGTTGCGAGCTGATCGAGGTTAAGTGCCATACCAAAGGAATCCTTATACTCCGCATAATATCCATAAGCTTCCTTCGCGGCATTCGCCAGTGCATCCTTTATTCATGGAAGCAAGGAAGACGAGATGGCCCTGCATTTGAGCGAGAGACTCGAGACGCCGCGTGATATCGTTCGATCGAAATTTCGCGCAACGGCGCGCTGGGGCCGGCGGCTGCTGGCCATCATCGAACATCGCCTGGAAAAGCGCCGCAGCCGCCGCACCCTGTGCGAACTCACCGACGACGAGCTTCGCGATGTCGGCCTGACCCGTGCGCAGGCGAGGGCAGAGACAGCAAAGTCCTGGTTCTGGTCGTAACGGCTGCGGTCCTGTGCGGAAAGCGCTGATCCTGCTCGAAATTGCCGGCGCCTTGTGGCAATACCTCAGTCTGGAAATCGAGCGCAGGGAGCAGCATCATGGCCGAAATCGTATCCTTCCCGGACGCAGGCAGGGCAGAAGCGCTGCTGGTCCGCTCTCTGCGGGACGGGGTGTTGCGGCTCGTGCTCAACAACCCGCCGGCCAATGCGCTCTCTATCGCGCTTCTCGAAGCGCTGATGGCCGAACTTGAGAAGGCCGGTTCGGACGTGGATGTGCGCGTCGTCGTCATCGCCTCCACCGGCAATGTGTTTTCCGCCGGCCATGATCTGAAAGAACTCACCGCCCATCGCGCCGATGAAGATCAGGGAGCCAGTTTCTTCGAGAAGGCCTTCCGGCTCTGCGCCGAACTGATGCTGAAGATCGCGCATCTACCGAAGCCCATCATCGCCGAGGTCGACGGGCTGGCGACGGCGGCCGGCTGCCAGCTCGTCGCCTCCTGCGATTTGGCGATCTGCACGGATACGTCGACATTCTGCACCCCGGGCGTCAATATCGGCCTGTTCTGTTCGACGCCGATGGTGGCGGTTTCCCGGGCCGCACATCGCAAGCAGGCAATGGAGATGCTCTTGACCGGCGAGACGATCGACGCCTCCACAGCCAAGGATTTCGGTCTCGTCAATCGTATCGTGCCAAAGCAGTATCTGGCGCAGGTCGTTTCCAAATACGCCGGCGTGATCGCCAGCAAATCGCCGCTGATCCTGAAGATCGGCAAGGAAGCTTTCTACCGGCAGCTCGAGCTGCCGGTCGAGGCAGCCTATGACTATGCCGCCAAAGTGATGGTCGAAAACATGCTGACGCAGGATGCGAAGGAAGGAATCGGCACCTTCCTCGGCAAGCGCAAGCCGGAATGGAGCGGTGAGTAGTTACGCCAGTTTCAGAATCAGCCCGCCGATCGCAATGACGACGCCGGCGACGTAGCGCCAGACGCTGGCTTTTTCCTTGAAGACGGTGATGGAGATCACCAGCGCAAAAAGGATCGCGGTTTCGCGCAGCGCTGCAACGGTCGCGACCGGGGCTTTCGTCATCGCCCAGAGCGCCAGCCCGTAGGAAGCGATCGAACCGGCGCCGCCGATGAGGCCGCGCCACCAGTTGCGACGGACGTGACGCGCGACGGCGACAGCGCCGCGCTGGGAGGTTGCCCAGGAAAATAGCAGCACCGGCGGCAGCAGCGACATCCACAGCGTATAGGAAACCGCGTTGCCGGACAGGCGTGCGCCGATGCCGTCGACATAGGTGTAGCTGGCAATGACGCAGGCATTGACAAGCGAAAGCATGACGGCATGGCTGCTGCCGCGCCGCGCCTCCAGCGCGAGTGTCAGGACGCCGGCGCAGATCGTCATCGTGCCGGCAAGGGCGCCGCCGGACAGATTTTCCCTGAGGATGAAGCCGCTTGTCGCGGCGATCAGCAACGGCGCGCAGCCGCGCATCAGCGGATAAACGAGGCCGATATCGCCGGCCCGGTAGGCAGCGGCGACCAGCTGGAAATAGGCGAATTGCAGGATGGCCGAGACGCCGATGAACGGCCAGGACGCGCTGTGCGGCAACGGCAGAAATGCCAGGAACGGCAGCGCCGAAACCGCGCCGCCGGCTGAGATCAGCGCCGCATCGAGGGATTTGTCGCTGCCGGCCTTGACGAAGGCGTTCCATATCGCATGCAGCAATGCGCCGAAGAGAACGAGCAGAATGACGTCGAGAGGCAAGGGGGTAATCCGCAAACAGGTGGGAAAGAGGTGCTTCGCCCCGGCGGGGCAAACTCCCGAAAAGACAACTGGCATTTGCACGAAAATGAACGGGAGGCCGTCCCGGATGCGTTGCTCTATCGAATACCATCCTTTCAATATGCGGACAATGTTGGATTGCCACCGCAATTTTTACGTGCGCGCGATATACGTTCAATCCACGCTATGCTTTCAACTATGAGATGTTTCTAATTTACGTGAGAACGAGAAGGGGATTTATCACGAACAAAAGGAGAAAATGCCGATCGGAATTCCGAGGCGGATTATTCTATGATGCTGAAATATAGATATTATTCTATAACTTTGACATAGGGGAAATTCAAAGCTGCTGGTTGTCTTCTCTTAAATAAATCGCAGCGCGCGATTGAGTTCAACCCTCTCGCAACCGCGAAAGGCGTGGCGGTTCGACATAGGATGTGATGGTGAAAAAGATCAAAGCTGATAATGCGGAATGAACAGCATCCCGTCAAGGTTGTCGATGTTCTGGCAGTTCAGGACCGGGCAGCGGGGAGTGTCTTTCGAAGGGATGTGCGTCCATTCCGCATAATCGGTGGCATCGCAATAATTGCTGTTGCGGACATAACGATCGTAAAGCGGTAAGCCACGGGGTGACTGGTAGCGGAAGATCACGGCTCCCTGATTGTGGATGGCAGCGCGCACGCTGGCGCAACTCATGGTCAACGGATTGTAGCGCGAGATCGCCAGCGCCGGCGATGCGGCAAGCACGATCGTGAGGGCAAGAGCGATTTTTTTCATCGAAGCATCCTCGTGGAGTGTCCAATTCATATATAACAGGAAGTTGTGCAGCCGGTTGCACGCAAAAACAAAAAAACATGCCGGCCGCGCCGAGAGGCATTCGGGAGTGGAGAAGCAGACATGAATCATCACGATAGCTACACGGATGACTACATCGCCGGAATCCTGCATTCGGTAAAAACCATCGCGCTGACCGGCGCTTCGCCCAATCCGGCGCGGCCGAGCAATGGCGTCATGGGTTATCTCTTATCGCGCGGCTACGAGGTCATTCCCGTCAACCCGGGGCAGGCGGGCAAACAGATCCAAGGCCGCACCGTGTATGCCCGGCTCGCCGACATTCCCGTGCCGATCGACATGGTCGATGTCTTCCGCGCCGCGGAATATCTGGATGGGGTGGTCGACGAGGCGCTGGCGCTGAGTCCGCTGCCGAAGGTTATCTGGGCCCAGCTCGGCGTGCGTGACGACGCGGCAGCCGCAAAGGCGGAGGCCGCCGGCATTAAGGTGGTGATGAACCGCTGCCCGGCAATCGAATATCCCCGTCTCATTGCCTAACTTCGTTGCCTGCTCATTGCCCGCTCTCATTGCTTGAGTTGCTGTCGCCTGAGACGGATTTTCCACCGAACGCCCATGGGTTGAAACGGATCGCGATTAACTTTCGTAAGCGACAGGCTATGATCCTGCCCGTCAGCAACAACTGGAGGACGACATGGCCAAGAATGATCCGGGATTCAATACGTTGGCGATCCATGCCGGCGCCCAGCCCGACCCGGCGACCGGCGCGCGGGTCACGCCGATCTACCAGACGACCGCTTTCGTCTTCAATGATTCCGATCATGCCGCCGCCCTCTTCGGCCTGCAGGCCTTCGGCAACATCTACACCCGCATCATGAACCCGACGCAGGCCGTGCTCGAGGAGCGTGTCGCAGCGCTCGAAGGCGGCACGGCGGCGCTTGCCGTCGCCTCCGGCCATGCGGCGCAGATGATCGTCTTCCACACCATCATGCGCCCCGGCGAAAATTTCATCGCCGCCAACAGGCTCTATGGCGGCTCGATCAACCAGTTTGGTCACGCCTTCGAGAATTTCGGCTGGCAGGTGCGCTGGGCCGATCCCGCCGATCCGACAAGCTTCGAAAGCCAGATCGACGACAAGACACGCGGCATCTTCATCGAAAGCCTGGCCAATCCCGGCGGCACCTTCGTCGATATCGCCGCCATTGCCGATGTCGCCCATCGCAACGGCCTGCCGCTGATCGTCGACAATACGATGGCAACCCCCTATCTCATCCGCCCGATTGAGCACGGCGCTGATATCGTCGTGCATTCGCTGACGAAGTTTCTCGGCGGCCACGGCAATTCCATGGGCGGCCTGATCGTCGATGGCGGCACGTTCGACTGGTCGAAGTCAGGCAATTACCCGATGTTGTCGAGCCCGCGGCCGGAATATAACGGCATGGTCCTGCACGCCACCTTCGGCAATTTCGCCTTCGCGATCGCCGCCCGCGTGCTCGGCTTGCGCGATCTTGGCCCGGCGATCTCGCCCTTCAACGCCTTCCTGATCCTGACCGGCATCGAGACGCTGCCGCTGCGCATGCAGCGCCACAGCGACAATGCGATCGCCGTCGCAAAATGGCTGAAGGCGCACAGCAAGATCGCCTGGGTGAATTATGCCGGCCTCGACGACGACCCGAACCATGCCCTGCAGCAGCGCTACTCGCCGAAGGGTGCCGGCTCCGTCTTCACCTTCGGCGTGAAGGGCGGCTATGAGGCTGGCAAGACGCTGGTCGAGGGGCTGGAGCTCTTCTCCCATCTTGCCAATATCGGCGACACCCGTTCGCTCGTCATTCATCCAGCCTCGACGACGCACCGGCAACTGACCGACGACCAGAAGACCGCCGCCGGCGCCGGCCCCGACGTGGTCCGCCTTTCCGTCGGCATCGAGGACGTCAAGGACATCATCGCCGATCTCGAACAGGCACTCTCGAAGATCTGAAG
The DNA here is from genome assembly GCF_000271845.1 of Rhizobium leguminosarum bv. trifolii WSM2297. Next base: position 381,773 of record NZ_JH719395.1, read on the forward strand.
GGCTGATTCCACGTAAACTTTCTCAATTTTTTCCGTCAATTTAATCATGGCGGCCAAGGGGTATCGCCAATGGGGTGGGAAGCGCTCGGGCATTGGGGTGAGGACGCGGTTCGCATCGAACCACTGACTGGTGGAGTTGCGAACGACGTTTGGAGCGTTCGCGTCCACGGGCAGGTCGCAGTCGGTCGCCTCGGCTCCAGGGCGGACGCTGATCTCGTATGGGAAACTGAGCTCCTCCAACACCTCGACCGCGAAGGTATGACCGTTCCAGTGCCGATCCCGACGACTGACGGCCGGCTGTTCGTGGAAGGCCTGGTGGTGATGAAATACATGGAAGGTGGATCGCCCGAAACGGGGGCCGACTGGCGTCGCGTGGCCGACACACTCCGCGAGCTTCATCGGTTGACGCAGGGCTGGCCGCAGCGCCCAGCCTGGCGATCATCGACCGATCTCCTGCATGCCGAAACCGGAACAAGGATCAACCTCGCCGCGATGCCGCCTGAGGGCGTTATTCGATGTCGAGCTGCGTGGGCGCGGCTGATCGGGCGTCAGACATGCGTTGTCCACGGCAACCCAAGCAACCCCGGCAACATCCGTATGACAGCAGATCGGGTCGCATTGATCGACTGGGATGAGGCACACGTCGACGTCCCCGACCTTGACCTAGTCCTGCCCGACAACGCTGCCGACCTCGACGATGGCGCGCATGATATCGCCGCACAAGCGTCAGCTGCATGGGAAGCTGCCGTCTGCTGGCAGGACGAGTACGCAGTCAGGCGGCTTGCAGAAGTTCGGGCGATCTGAGCACTTTCGGCAGATCAACGGGGCCTGATCCATACGAGAACCTCCGGCTACCGCATTGGGGCCATTTGCCGTCAGGAGGCGTGTGAGACACGGTTCTGGTCTCGGGGAAATCAAACGCGCACGATCAAAACTTTTATTGCGAACGATAATTCAGAGAGGTCTATGACGCGACCATGACAAATTTCATCACCTTCAGCATCGATGGCATCGAGGCCGAGGTCGGCGCCCCGGAGCCTGCCCGGATCATCTCCGGCGATCCGCAGGTCCGCACCTGGAATCTGGAGGAGGCTGCAGGCGGCGTCTATTCCGGCATCTGGGAGGCGACGCCTGGCAAGTGGCGGATCGTTTATGAGGAATGGGAATATTTCAGCCTGCTCTCCGGCCATTCGATCGTCACCGAGGACGGAGGCGAGCCGGTTCATCTGAAGGCGGGCGACCGGATGATCTTGAGACCCGGCTTCAAGGGAACCTGGGAAGTCGTTGAAACGACTCGCAAGGACTATGTGATCAAGGTTTAAGCCGCGCCGGCAAACCGGCGCCGACGATAGTGGACCTGTCCCGATTTGCGGCGATTGCGCCCTGTCTTTCGGCGAACGGCTGCGCCTCTTTCCCGGATAGAACGCTTTTAACCAATTCCATTAATCGCCCCTACATCGTCAAAATGCTATATCTTATCGGCAGCGCATAGCGGACATGATGTCTCCTGCCGTCTCACAGACATGGCCTTGCAATTAATCATTTGCGGAATTTGCATGTCGTCGAATCTTGCAGGTAGGCACGTTCGCACTCAAACCTCTTCCATCATCGCGACAACGGTCTGTTTTCTTGTCGTCGCCCTTATCCTGACCGGCCTGATGGCACATGTCGTCGTCACGATGACCCGGTCGGCGAATGAGATCGATGATGCCCGGGCGACGCGCGCCGCCCGCGCGGCGATCGGAGCCTTTGTGGCTCGCCTGAGCGGGACGACGACGGACAATGCCATATGGGACGATGCCTATAGCGCGACCTCATCGCCGACCGCCGCGGATTGGGCCTATGAAAACTGGGGAAAGACCAGCGCGGATTACGCGCTTTATGACGGCGCCATCGTGATCGGCCCTGACCAGTCTTCGATCGTTTCCGCATATGCCAAAGGCAAGCCCTTCGAGCCAAGCACCTTTTTCGGAGAAGGCTTTTATCGGCAGACCAGAGCAGCTGCCGATCCGGCGCGGGCGCCGGTGGTCAATTTCATCAAGACTGAAAGCGGCATCGCCCTGCTCGCATCGCAGGCGATCCAGCCCTTCGAAGCCTCCGGCGAGCTTCCGAAGCTCAGCGTGTTGAGCTTCTACAAGGAATTTGGTCCTGCTGTTCTCGATACGCTCTCGAACGAACACGAACTCGAAGGTTTGCGCCTTGAGACGAAGCCCAGGCCGGATTTTCTAAATGCGCCGATCACGGACATGAAAGGGGCCGTCATCGGCTACCTCATCTGGCCGAGCAAAGCGCCGGGAAGCACCGTGTTTCAGGAGGTCACGCCCTATATCGCGGCCTCTGTCGCTATCCTTTCGCTGTTTCTGATCGGCGTTCTCCTGGTCGGGGCGTCCGAGGCGCGGCGCCTGCGCCAATTGGCGCAAGCAGCCCTTTTCGAAGCCGGCCATGACAGCCTGAGCGGACTGTTGAACCGGCATGGGCTTCTCGGCCTGCTGGCAGAGGTGGAGAGTTCGGGCTCTTCGCCACCCCGGCTCTATCTGGTCGATCTTGATGGCTTCAAGGCCGTCAACGATGCCTGGGGGCATGCGGTCGGGGATGATCTGATCCGACTGGTCTCGAAGGCGCTGATGGCCTGTCACCCCGAAATTCTGGCCGCAGCCAGGCTGGGGGGCGATGAATTTGCGCTGGTGCATGTCGGATCTGCCACATGCGAAGAGATGGAACGGACCATTCTGGCGCTGTTTGCCGAGCCCTTCAAAATCGACGGACGAACAATCGAAGTCGGAGCAAGCATCGGCGCTGCGGCGCGAGACGCAGACATCGAGCCGCTGGAACTTCTCCGCAGAGCGGATATGGCGCTCTATAGTGCCAAGGCTAACGGCCGAGGCCAGGCAATCGAATACGACCCCGAGCTGGACGAGGAACGCCAGCGGGTCGCCGAACTGGAAGGTTTGTTGAAGGGCGCTATCAAGAGCGGCGCAATCGAAGCGGTTTTCCAGCCTCTCGTCTCGGCCACAACGGGTGCCGTTACTGGTCTGGAAGCGCTGGCGCGCTGGCGTACCGCAACGGGAAACATCAGCCCGGAGGTTTTCATCCCTCTCGCCGAGAGGTGCGGCCTCATCGATGCGCTTGGCGTTCATATGCTGAGAACATCGATCGAGCATGCCAAGAACTGGCCCGATCTGGCATTGTCGGTGAATGTTTCACCGGTCCAGCTCTGCAATCCCGAATTTGCCGCTGAGGTGACCGCGGTCCTGCAGGAACTCGATTTCGATCCGAAGCGCCTGACCTTGGAGATCACCGAAGGCGTCCTGATGACAAATCCGGATCAGGCCCGGCGCTCGATCGACCAGCTCAAGCGCGTCGGCATCAAGTTCGCGCTCGACGATTTCGGCTGCGGCTACGCCAGCATTGGCGCATTGCGGCAGTTCGGGTTCGATCGCATGAAGATCGATCGCTCGCTTGTCTCAGCTCTCGATGAAGGCGCCAACGGCGCCGATGTCCTCCGGGCGACCATTTCCCTGGCGACCGCCCTGCAGATTCCCGTGACCGCCGAAGGCATCGAGACGAGCCGCCAGGCGGCGATCTTGCGGGAGGCCGGCTGCGATCAGCTTCAAGGCTATCTGATTGGAAGGCCGATGTCGGCACGCGATATATCCAGCACGCTGGAAGAGTCAGCCGCATGATGCCGTCATAGCCGGTGTTGCAGCAGAGCGGTGACCGCCTAACGTTAAGCTTGGATTCACCCTCGCTGCCGGTCCTTACCGTCGCCGGGTTCACCCGGATAGCCGCGGCGCATGAAAAGCTGGAAAACGACATTTCCAGGCATAGCTGCGGCAATGCACCACAGCGATGCGTCAATCTATCCCGATGTTTTTGCTAAGGCTTTGTTTCCTCCCGCATTCAACGGAAAGACGCCAAGCGCAGTATTCGATGCATGGCCGCGCATTCGGTTTCAACGGCCAAAAGCCGTCATCAAACTGTAATAATACGCGCCTAGCCCGCCTGATGTGACGGGACATTCAGCGCCCCAGACAATGGACACCCCCGCCATGGCGCTGGTCTCGTCATCCTGTCCATCCATCAGGGAAGCGAACCCCATATGTTCACTAAAAAACTCCTCTCGGCCTGCCTCGGTGCGGGCCTCGCTGCCGCTCTGGCGGTTTCGGCGTCTGCCGCCGATATCACCGGCGCCGGCTCCACCTTCGTCTATCCGGTTCTGTCCAAGTGGTCCGCCGACTACAACAAGCAGACCGGTGACAAGTTGAACTATCAGTCGATCGGTTCGGGCGGCGGTATCGCCCAGATCAAGGCTGCAACGGTCGATTTCGGCGCATCGGATAAGCCGCTCGAGCCCAAGGAACTCACCGATGGTGGTTTCGGCCAGTTCCCGCTCGTCGTCGGCGGCATCGTCCCCGTCATCAACGTCAAGGGCATCAAGTCGGGCGAACTGAAGCTGACCGGCAAGGTTCTTGCCGACATCTATCTCGGCAACGTCACCAAATGGAACGACAAGGCGATTGCCGATCTAAACCCCGGCCTGAAACTGCCTGACAGCCAGATCGCCGTCGTCCACCGCTCGGACGGTTCGGGCACCTCCTTCAACTGGACCAACTACTTCTCCAAGGTCAACGAAGACTGGAAGAGCAAGGTCGGCGAAGGCACCGCCGTCAACTGGCCGGTCGGCATCGGCGGCAAGGGCAACGAAGGCGTTGCCGCTTACGTCACCCGCGTGAAGGATTCGATCGGCTACGTCGAATATGCCTACGCCCTGCAGAACAAGCTGCCCTACGTTCTGATCCAGAACGCCGCCGGGCAGTATCCGAAGCCGAATGCCGAAAGCTTCTCGGCCGCTGCTGCCAGCGCCGAATGGACCAAGGCGCAGGACTTCTACCTGATCATGACCAACGCTCCGGGCGAAAAGGCCTGGCCGGTGACCGCTACGACCTGGGCGATCATGTACAAGGAGCCGAAGGATGCAGCCCGCTCCAAGGCTGCCTTCGCCTTCTTCAAATGGGCGCTCGAAAACGGCCAGAAGGAAGCCTCTTCCCTCGATTACGTTCCGCTTCCGGAAACCGTTGTGAAGCAGATCGAAGACTACTGGACGGCCTCGTTCAAGGGCTGATTCCTGCAAGACGTGCAGTCGGGACGGAAGGCGAGCTTTCCGTCCCGACTGCCTTTGACACCCCTCGAAGCAGTCGAGCATTTGATATGAGCGAAGCATCGGCATCGCTGCCCGCCTCCGGGTCGGGCGTGAAGCGCCGCGACGGCGCGACCGGCGATCGTATTTTCTATTGGATCGTTTTGGGCTGCGGCCTGTTTGTTCTGGCGGCATTGCTGGCCGCGGCGGTCTCCATGGCCATGAGCGGGTTTCAGGCGTTCCGGACCTTCGGCCTCGGTTTCCTCACAGGCACGGAATGGGATCCGGTTGCCGGGAAGTTCGCCGGGCTTGTGCCGATCTACGGCACGCTGGTCACCTCGGCGCTCGCCATGATCATCGGCGTACCCGTCAGCCTCGGTATTGCGGTATTCATAACCGAAGTTGCGCCGCGCTCCATTCGCGGGCCGATCGGCGGCGGCGTCGAGTTGCTCGCCGGCATCCCCTCGATCATCTACGGCATGTGGGGTCTCTTCACCTTCGCACCCTTCATGTCGGATTACGTCCAGCCGGTGTTGATCGACTGGCTGGGACCGATCCCGGTGATCGGCGCGCTGTTTTCAGGCGCGCCGCTCGGCATCGGCATGCTGACGTCGGGCATCGTGTTGGCGATCATGATCATCCCCTTCATCTCCTCGGTCATGCGCGACGTCTTCCTGGTCGTCCCCGCAGTTGAAGGAGTCGGCCTATGCGCTTGGTTCGACCAAGTGGGAAGTGGTGCGCGACATCGTCATCCCGCACACCCGCACCGCCGTCGTCGGCGGCATCTTCCTCGGTCTCGGCCGCGCGCTCGGCGAAACCATGGCGGTGACCTTCGTGCTCGGCAACACCCACAATATCGCGCTGTCGCTGATGGAGCCCGGCACCTCGATCGCCGCCACGCTCGCCAACGAGTTTGCCGAGGCTTCGGACGACCTCTACAGGTCGTCGCTGGCAGCCCTTGGTCTCATCCTTTTCGTCGTCACCTTCATCGTTCTAGCGGCCGCCAAGCTCATGCTGGTGCGCATGGCAAAGCAGAGAGGGGAGTAATATGGCCAGCTATTCCGGTTCCCTTTACCGCCGCCGCCAGATCGGCAGCGCGATTGCGCTGACGCTTTGCGGCCTTGCGACCGTGCTCGGCCTGGTTTTTCTGGTCTGGATCCTCTGGACGACGCTGATCCACGGCCTGTCGGCGCTCAGCCCCAGTCTCGTCACCGAAATGACGCCGCCGCCCGGCGACGACGGCGGCGGTCTCGCCAACGCCTTCATGGGCAGCCTGCTGATGGTCGTGCTGGCCGTCGTCATCGGCACGCTGATCGGCGTGCTGGCCGGCACCTATCTGTCGGAATTCGCTCGCGGCAAGAAGCTTGGCGAAGCAATCCGCTTCGTCAACGATATCTTGCTCTCGGCGCCGTCGATCATCATCGGCCTGTTCGTCTACGAACTGGTCGTCCGCCCGACGTCACGTTTCTCCGGCTTTGCCGGCGGCATCGCGCTTGCCTTCATCTTCCTGCCGGTCGTGGTGCGCACGACCGACGAGATGCTGCGGCTGGTTCCCGATGTCATGCGCGAGGCCGCATTGTCGCTCGGCATCCCGCGCTGGAAGGTAACGGTCAATGTGCTCTATCGCGCCGCCTCCACCGGCATTCTGACCGGTATCCTTCTGGCGATCGCCCGCATTTCGGGCGAAACCGCGCCGCTGCTCTTCACGGCTCTGAACAACCAGTATTGGAGCCTGGATATGTCGCAGCCGATGGCGAACATTCCCGTCGTCATCTTCCAGTTCGCTATGAGCCCCTATGAGCAATGGCAGAATCTCGCCTGGGCCGGCGCCTTCGTGATGACCGCCGTCGTTTTGATCCTGAGCGTCGTATCGCGCTCCGTCCTCAACCGAAAAGGTGGGAAATGATGCTTCAGTCCGCAGACACTTTCGATGCCAGCAAGCCGCAAAAACACCTGGCCAGAGACAAGATCGCGCTCGAGAAAGTCAATTTCTATTACGGCGACGCCCACGCCATCAAGGATGTGAGTCTGAACTTCCCCGAGCGTCAGGTCTCGGCCCTGATCGGTCCGTCCGGCTGCGGCAAGTCCACGCTGCTGCGCATCCTGAACCGCATCTACATGCTCTATCCGAAGATGCGCGCCACCGGCTCGATCAAACTCGACGGCAAGAACATCCTTGACCCCAGCTTTTCGATGAACGAGCTGCGTGCCCGCGTCGGCATGGTGTTCCAGAAGCCCGTGCCGTTTCCGATGTCGATCTACGACAACATCGCCTATGGCATTCGCCACCACGAGCGCCTCAGCAAGGCCGAGATGGACTTTCGCGTCGAGCAGGCGCTGCGTCAGGCCGCCCTCTGGGATGAGGTCAAGGACAAGCTGCAGGGCAGCGGCCTCGGTCTCTCAGGCGGTCAGCAGCAGCGTCTCTGCATCGCCCGCGGCGTAGCGCTGCGCCCGGAGGTTCTGCTTCTCGACGAGCCGACCTCGGCGCTCGATCCGATCTCGACCGCCAAGGTGGAAGAGCTGGTCGCGCAGCTGAAAGGCGAATTCACCATCGTCATCGTCACCCACAACATGCAGCAGGCAAGCCGCATCTCCGACAACACCGCCTTCATGTATCTCGGAGAGTTGGTGGAATACGGTCCAACCACGGAGATTTTCCAGTCGCCGAAGGTCAAGCGCACGGAAGATTACATCACCGGCCGTTACGGCTGATCTGTCAGGGCTGGATCACCACTGCAGATCCAGCCGGTCAAGCCCGTGGAAATGGTAGACATCCTTGACGACAGGCGTCTTCGCCAGCCTGAGGCCGGCAAGTCTTTCGAACAGGATCGGCAGCACGACATTGAGCTCCAGCCGTGCCAGCGGCGCGCCGATGCAGAAATGGATGCCGGCCCCGAAGGAGAGATTTGCCGCCTCGCTGCGGTCGGGCCGGAAGGTAAGGGGATCGGTGAATTTTGCCGGATCGAGATTGGCGGCGGCGAGGATGAGGCTAACCTTGTCGCCGCGCTGGAACGAGACGCCGTCGATTTCGGCGGGCTCGAGCGCCCAGCGCTGGAAGATGTGAACAGGCGCGCAGATGCGCAGGGTTTCCTCGACGGTGCGTGCCGTCGTCGCTTCGTCGCGGAAGAGTTCGGCCGGATCTGAGCCGCTGTCGAGGATGGTGCGCACGGAATTGCCGATCTGGTGCACGGTCGCTTCGTGCCCGGCGTTGAGCAGCACGATCGTCGTCGAGATCAGCTCTTCGTCCGTGAGATACTGGCCCTTGTGCTCGGTATGGATCATGTGGGTGAGCAGGTCGTCGCGCGGCGCGGCGCGGCGTTCCCTGATCACCGTCCTGACATAGTCGGAAAATTCCTTTGCCGCCCGCTCGGCCGCGTCCTCCTGCTCGCGCGTGCGGCCGAACATATACATGCGGACATAGGCGTGCGACCATGCTAGCAGCTGCGGCCCCATCTGCTCGGGAATGCCGATCATCCGGGCGATCATCGTCACCGGGATGATATCGGCAAAGGCCGAAATCAGCTCGACTTCACCCTTATCCGCGAAGCCGTCGATCAGCCGGTTGGCGAGTTCGGCAAGCTCGGGCTTCATCTTCTCGACATGGCGGGAGACGAAGGCGCGGTTGACGAGCGTACGCAGCCGTGTGTGCTCAGGCGGTTCGAGTTCGAGCAGGGAATAGCGTTCGGAGAGATCGAAACTGGCAAGATGCGGCACCGGCTCGGCAAGGCCGAGCTCCTCGCGGCTGGCGATATGCAGGATCTGCCGGCCGAAGCGGCGGTCGCGCAGCAGTCCGTTCACATGGTCGTAGCCGGTGAAGAACCACTGCTTCTGCTCGCTCCAGTAGAAGGTCGGGCAATGCGCGTGAAGTGCTGCATAGACCGCATTCGGGTTGCCGTAGAAGCCCGGATTGCGGGCGTCCAGCGAGACGTGGCGGCGGACAGGGTCGATCGAGAGAAAGGGCGGTATCATCATGCCTCGAGGCTTAGCGGATTTGCCGGGCCTCGAAAAGATGCGGGGGGCAGGGGCGTTCCAGAACGCGCGTCCCAGGCCGCTCCGATGGGTACGCCATCACTTCGAAACTTGCTTATAACCCCCGGAATCGATTCCGATTTTGGGAAAGCATGTCAACCGGCGCGCGACAGCGTGCCCATGCGCCGCAAGGCCTCGACCTGGTCGTCGACCGTCGGCACGAGTTCGCCGGCAGTGCTGCTCGGCGTGACTGGTGCCGGTGCTGCGGCTTCCGCTTCGCCGAAGGTGACTGTGCAGTTGCGCCCGGCGCCCTTCGCTGCATAGAGCGCCCGGTCGGCAGCCGAGATCAATTTGTCGATATTGGCTTCGATCGAGGAGGCGAGCGCGATGCCGATGCTGACGGTCGCCGGAACGATCGCTTCGCCGGTGCTGACGGGAAGACGGCAGAATTCGCTGCGGATCGCTTCGGCGATCGCCTCGGCTTCCGTCTGGTCGGCGACGGCGGCGAAGGCTGCGAATTCTTCCCCGCCCATGCGGCCGAAGATGTTGTTTGGAATATACTGGCGGGCCATGTGGGCGAAGGCGGTCAGCACCGCATCGCCGGACTGGTGGCCGAAGCGGTCGTTGACCCGCTTGAAATGGTCGAGGTCGAAAAGCATCACCGCGACCTGGCGCTGCTCGTCATGGGCTTTTTGCTGGATGGCGCCGAAATAGCCGAGCAGGCCGCGGCGGTTGAGTACGCCGGTCAGCGAATCGGTCAGGGTGAGGGCGCGCAGGTGCCGTTCGGAGCGCTCCATGATCAGCCGGCAGGTGAAGGCGAAGGCGATGGTCAGCAGAAAGGCGCTTGCCATGGCGGAGGCGCCGCCGAGATTGGTTGCCTCGACATCGCTCGGCACGGTCAGCGCCATGGTCAGCGCCGAGCCGAAGCACAGGCAGCCCTGGATGACGAACACGCCCATCAGCTTGACCCGGGTACGTTCGCGGCGCATGTCGCCGGCGGCAACGGCGAGCGCAAGCGCCGTCGCGCCCGTCGCCGAAGCGAGATTGTAGAGCACCACCCGGTTTGAATAATCGCTGTTGACCCAGGGCAGGAAGACCCCGGCCAGCCAGATCGCCGGCGGCAGCAGCGCCCACCATTCGATCTTCTTGCGGTCGAGCGCCAGGAAACCCGCCACCCAGGCGCTCTGGCCGAGCAGCGCGATGGCATTGCCGATCTCTATGGAGAGCAGGCTGGGAACTTGGGCGCGCATCGCGATCATCGCAAAGCCGATGCCGGTCAAAAGGAAGCCGAGGCCCCAATAGAGATAGGCTTCGTTCCGGACATTGTGGCGCCAGGCGACGAACAGCACCAAAGCGAGCGTCATGGCCTCGGAACACCAGATGGCGAGACCTGTAGCGATATTGAACACGGCAGCAACCCCTTGCCCGTCGGCCTTTCAGTCGGCCCCTGTTTGTAGGCCGTCATCCTTGCCGAGGAAGTTCGCCACTTCCTTAATGCTGCTGCGCTGCGGCATGGTTTTGGGCGGATATCTCCCGGTAGGCTTTCCGTCGGGTAAATGTGTGTGAGCACTCTCGAATGGAGTAAGCTTTCCTTCATCCTGTCATGCAGAAATCCCGGGGAACGCGGCGGCATGGGCTCGCCGTTAACAGGCGCTTGTTGGAAAGAGGCTACAGCCAAGCCCGCCTTGCCCGCCTTCTTAACGTTATCCTCATGCGTGTCTTGAAGAGGAGGGCCGGGACACTCTATGTAGGGATAAGACATTTTTCTTTGATTCCCGGCGCCGGCCGGCGAGACGTTGACAAAGGACGCACATGAGAAACCCAGTCGATACCGCAATGGCCCTCGTGCCGATGGTCGTGGAACAGACCAACCGCGGTGAACGCTCCTACGACATCTATTCCCGCCTGTTGAAGGAACGCATCATCTTCCTGACGGGTGCCGTCGAAGACCATATGGCGACGCTCGTCTGTGCCCAGCTTCTCTTCCTCGAGGCCGAAAACCCGAAGAAGGAGATCGCCCTCTACATCAATTCGCCGGGCGGCGTCGTCACCGCCGGCATGGCGATCTACGACACGATGCAGTTCATCAAGCCGGCGGTTTCGACGCTTTGCATCGGTCAGGCCGCATCCATGGGCTCGCTGCTGCTGGCCGCCGGCCACAAGGACATGCGCTTCGCGACGCCGAATTCCCGCATCATGGTGCATCAGCCCTCGGGCGGCTTCCAGGGGCAGGCTTCGGACATCGAGCGCCACGCCCGCGACATCCTCAAGATGAAGCGCCGCCTGAACGAAGTCTATGTCAAGCACACCGGCCGCACCTACGAGGAAGTTGAAAAGACCCTCGATCGTGACCATTTTATGGATGCGGACGAAGCCCAGGGCTGGGGCGTGATCGACAAGGTTCTGACGTCGCGCCTCGAAATGGAAGGCGAGCAGGCCTAGTAATTAATTGGGATGGTGTTTTCCTCGCCACAGTTCTATCTCATTTGTGATCGAACAAGGCTTTCAACTGGCGACGAAGACGCTAATAGTAACTATTAATGCTATGTTGAATTTTTATGACATAGCATTCGGCATTCGAAGGGGAATTCGTTGCCGCCGGAACCCGGACATGAATGGTTGGGCCCGGTTCGTACCCCCTGAAGCCCTTCTCGGCAAAGGCTCCGGAAACGGAGTGCCGCCAGGAGCTGATAGAGTGGACCGCGATTTCGCCTTGAAATGCGGCGTGCTGGAAGGAAAGTGATATGAGCAAGGTCAGCGGCAGCAACGGCGGCGACTCCAAGAACACTCTGTATTGTTCGTTCTGCGGAAAGAGCCAGCACGAAGTCCGGAAACTGATTGCCGGACCGACCGTCTTCATCTGCGATGAATGCGTCGAATTGTGCATGGACATCATCCGTGAGGAGAACAAGTCCTCGATGGTCAAGTCCCGCGACGGCGTTCCGACGCCCCAGGACATCATCAAGGTCCTCGACGAATACGTCATCGGCCAGCGGCAGGCGAAGAAGATCCTGTCGGTTGCCGTTCACAATCATTACAAGCGCCTGGCGCACGCCTCCAAGAACGGCGAAGTCGAATTGGCGAAGTCGAACATCATGCTCGTCGGCCCGACAGGCTGTGGCAAGACCTATCTTGCCCAGACGCTCGCCCGCATCATCGACGTTCCCTTCACCATGGCCGATGCGACGACGCTGACCGAGGCCGGCTATGTCGGCGAAGATGTCGAAAACATCATCCTGAAGCTGCTGCAGTCGGCTGACTACAATGTCGAGCGCGCCCAGCGCGGCATCGTCTACATCGATGAAGTCGACAAGATTTCGCGCAAGTCCGACAACCCGTCGATCACCCGCGACGTCTCGGGCGAGGGTGTGCAGCAGGCGCTGTTGAAGATCATGGAAGGCACGGTCGCTTCCGTTCCGCCGCAGGGCGGCCGCAAGCACCCGCAGCAGGAATTCCTGCAGGTCGACACGACCAACATCCTGTTCATCTGCGGCGGCGCCTTCGCCGGTCTCGACAAGATCATTTCGGCTCGCGGCGAGAAGACGTCGATCGGCTTCGGTGCCACGGTCAAGGCCCAGGACGACCGCCGCGTCGGCGAAGTCCTGCGCGAACTGGAGCCGGAAGACCTGGTCAAGTTCGGCCTCATCCCCGAGTTCATCGGCCGTCTGCCGGTTCTGGCGACGCTTGAGGACCTCGACGAGGATGCGCTGATCCAGATCCTGTCCGAGCCGAAGAATGCACTGATCAAGCAGTATCAGCGCCTGTTCGAGATGGAAGACGTCGAACTGACCTTCCACGAGGATGCCCTGCGCGAAATCGCCCGCAAGGCGATCGTCCGCAAGACCGGCGCCCGCGGTCTTCGCTCGATCATGGAAAAGATCCTGCTCGACACGATGTTCGAACTGCCGACGCTGGAAGGCGTTCGCGAAGTCGTCATCTCCGAGGAAGTGGTGCGCGGTTCGGCCCGTCCGCTTTACATCTATGCCGATCGTCAGGAAGAAAAGGCCAACGCTTCGGCGTAACCTTTGCGCTTTCGCACGATTATTTTGGGGGCTTGCCATCGGCAGGCCCCTTTCTATTTGAAAAACCATCCGAGGCACTGTTAGTATTTTGTCGGTGGGGACCGGAATTGACTTTGCCGATGTTTCGCAGGGCCGATGTTGCGTTAAGGAAGAGTGCTTGGCAATGTTGCCATGATTCCGTAAGCCTATTGTCGGCGCTTGTATTTTAGCCGGTTGGAAGTGGTAAGCGCCGGTCCAGCCACGCGCTTCATAGTGTTGGCGTTCCGTTGTAATAATGCTGTCACATCCGGGGAACGCGGGCGTTAGCGTGGCTTGAAAAGCGTAGTCAGAACCTCCACTTGTAGCAACAAGTGAGAGTGCCGGCCGGTCCCAAGCGGCCGTGCAGAGAGCCCGGCAACGGGACGATGGAAAGGACTTAAAAATGACGAAGAAAACGTCTGTAGCGAGCAGTACTGCCTACCCTGTTCTGCCTTTGCGCGACATCGTGGTTTTCCCGCATATGATCGTGCCGCTGTTCGTCGGACGGGAAAAGTCGATCCGTGCGCTCGAAGAGGTCATGGGTTCCGACAAGCAGATCATGCTGGTCACGCAGATCAACGCCAGTGACGACGATCCGGATCCCTCCGCGATCCACAAGGTCGGCACCGTGGCGAACGTATTGCAGCTGTTGAAGCTGCCTGATGGCACCGTCAAGGTTCTAGTCGAAGGCCGCGCCCGCGCCGAGATCGACACCTATACCAGCCGCGAGGATTTCTATGAGGCGCTCGGCCACGTGCTCGAGGAGCCGCATGACGATCCGGTCGAACTGGAAGCCTTGTCGCGTTCGGTCGTCTCCGAATTCGAAAGCTACGTGAAGCTCAACAAGAAGATTTCGCCGGAAGTGGTCGGTGCTGCCAGCCAGATCGACGACTATTCCAAGCTCGCCGATACGGTCGCCTCGCATCTGTCGATCAAGATCACCGAGAAGCAGGAGATGCTGGAAACCACCAGCGTCAAGGCCCGCCTCGAAAAGGCGCTCGGCTTCATGGAAGGCGAGATTTCGGTCCTGCAGGTCGAAAAGCGCATCCGCTCGCGCGTCAAGCGCCAGATGGAGAAGACCCAGCGCGAATATTACCTGAACGAGCAGATGAAGGCGATCCAGAAGGAACTCGGCGACGGCGAAGAAGGCCGTGACGAGATGAGCGAACTGGAAGAGCGCATCGCCAAGACCAAGCTGTCGAAGGAAGCCCGTGAAAAGGCCGATGCGGAGCTGAAAAAGCTGCGCCAGATGAGCCCGATGTCGGCTGAGGCCACCGTCGTGCGCAATTATCTGGATTGGCTGCTCGGTATCCCCTGGGGCAAGAAGTCGAAGATCAAGGCCGATCTCAACAATGCCGAGAAGATCCTCGAAGCCGATCACTTCGGTCTCGACAAGGTCAAGGAGCGCATCGTCGAATATCTGGCCGTGCAGGCCCGTGCCACCAAGATCAAGGGCCCGATTCTCTGCCTCGTCGGCCCTCCGGGTGTCGGCAAGACCTCGCTCGCCCAGTCGATCGCCAAGGCGACCGGCCGTGAGTATGTCCGTATGGCGCTGGGCGGCGTTCGTGACGAAGCCGAAATCCGCGGTCATCGCCGCACCTATATAGGCTCGATGCCCGGCAAGGTCATCCAGTCGATGAAGAAGGCGAAGAAGTCCAACCCGCTGTTCCTGCTCGACGAGATCGACAAGCTCGGCCAGGACTATCGTGGCGATCCGTCTTCGGCCTTGCTCGAGGTGCTCGATCCGGCACAGAACTCGACCTTCATGGACCACTACCTGGAAGTCGAATACGACCTGTCGGACGTGATGTTCATCACGACGGCGAATACGCTGAACATCCCGGCGCCGCTGATGGACCGCATGGAGATCATCCGTATCGCCGGCTACACCGAGGATGAAAAGCGCGAAATCGCCAAGCGGCACCTGCTGCCGAAGGCCATCAAGGAACATGCGTTGCAGCCGGAAGAATTCTCGGTCAGCGATGACGCCCTGATGGCGATCAGCCAGCAGTACACCCGGGAAGCCGGTGTGCGCAGCTTCGAACGCGAACTGATGAAGCTCGCCCGCAAGGCGGTCACCGAGATCATCAAGGGCAAGACGAAGTCCGTGCATGTGACGGCCGCCAACATCTCCGACTATCTGGGCGTTCCGCGCTTCCGCCATGGCGAAGCCGAGGGCGAGGATCAGGTCGGCGTTGTCACCGGTCTTGCCTGGACGGAAGTGGGCGGCGAACTGCTGACCATCGAAGGCGTGATGATGCCGGGCAAGGGCCGCATGACGGTCACCGGCAATCTGAAGGAAGTCATGAAGGAATCGATCTCGGCAGCGGCATCCTATGTCCGCTCGCGCGCTGTCGATTTCGGTATCGAGCCGCCGCGCTTCGACAAGAGCGACATCCACGTGCACGTGCCGGAAGGCGCAACCCCGAAGGATGGGCCGTCGGCCGGCGTCGCCATGGCGACCGCGATCGTCTCGATCATGACCGGTATTCCGGTGAACAGGCACGTGGCGATGACCGGTGAAATCACCCTTCGCGGCCGTGTGCTGCCGATCGGCGGTCTCAAGGAAAAGCTGCTCGCAGCGCTTCGCGGTGGCATCAAGAAGGTGCTGATTCCGGAGGAAAACGCCAAGGACCTGGCGGAGATTCCGGATAACGTGAAGAACAGCATGGAGATCATCCCGGTGTCCCGCATGGGCGAGGTGATCAAGCATGCGCTGATCCGGCGGCCGGAGCCGATTGAATGGGACGGCACGGTGGAAACGCCTGTCATCGCAACGGTCGAAGGCCTCGACGAGACGGGCGCAACCATAGCGCATTGAGCGGCCTCGGCCACATTTATGCCCCATTGGCTGAAAAGACGAAAAAAGGCTGGCGAAAACGCCAGCCTTTTTTGTGAAAACGTCATGTAGACGCTTGCTTTTCCTTGATTTGCAGGGCTTTTGGGTTCCCGGCGGGCCTGATGAAACCTATTCTGCGCCTAGCTTACTTTTGAGTCGTTTCGTACCATTTAGAAAGGGGTGGAAACATGAACAAGAATGAACTCGTGTCCGCAGTCGCCGAAAAGGCAGGACTGACGAAGTCTGACGCGGCTTCCGCTGTTGACGCGGTTTTTGACGTTGTCCAGGGTGAACTCAAGAACAAGGGCGACATCCGCCTCGCAGGGTTCGGCAGCTTCACCGTTTCTCATCGTGCCGCATCGAAGGGCCGCAACCCGTCGACGGGCGCTGAAGTTGACATTCCGGCTCGCAACGTGCCGAAGTTCACGCCCGGCAAGGGCCTGAAGGACGCCGTCAACGGCTGATCTGAGATTATCCGCCAGCCGTAAACGAGACCGGCTGTGCAGGATTTGGGAGGGGTTCGGTTTGCCGGACCCCTTTTGCTTTAGGACCCTTGCCGCCCCACGCGCTTTGATCTACGACTTTTCTGTTCTCAGGGCGGGGTGAAATTCCCCACCGGCGGTAAGGGTCTCGGCCCGAGCCCGCGAGCGCCTTCCCGAGCTCTGGCTAGGAGGGGTCAGCAGATCCGGTGTAATTCCGGAGCCGACGGTATAGTCCGGATGGTAGAGAATGAGCATGGCCGCGTGCGGGCAGGGGACTGCCGGCGTCGTGTGCCGTCGCCTCATGCGTCCTGATTTATGTTGGTCCCTAGTTGCGGATGAAGAGCATGAATCAGAAATCCCTTGCAGCCTCGCAGTCCCGCGCCTTTGCCGGCGCCGCTTTCATGGTGCTTGGAGGTGTGGCCTTCTCGCTTCTTAACGTTGTCACCCAGTGGCTGACCATGAAGCTCGCCTTTCCCCCGGCCTCTGCCGCCTTCTGGCAATATGGCTTCGCCTTCCTTTTCTCCTTGCCCTTCCTGCGCAGGGTCGGCCTTTCCGCCATGCGCACCGATTACCCATGGCGGCATGTCGTGCGCGTGGTCTTCGCCGCGCTCGGCGTCGAGGCCTGGGTGTCCGGCCTCGCTACGGTGCCGATCTGGCAGGCGATCGCCCTCGTCATGACCTCGCCCTTCTTCATCATTCTCGGCGCCCGGCTGTTCCTCGGCGAACGCGTTGGTCCCGCCCGCTGGACGGCGACCGGCGTCGGCTTTGCCGGAGCGATGATCATCCTGCAGCCGTGGTCGGACAGCTTCTCCTCTGCGGCGCTGTTGCCTATTCTCTCGGCGCTGCTCTGGGGCGCGTCGTCGCTGATCACCAAGAACCTCACCAGCATCGAGAAGCCGGAGACGATCACCGTCTGGCTGCTGGTGCTGCTGACGCCGATCAATGGCGGGCTGGCGCTGGCGGCGGGCTTTGCCGTGCCGACGGGCGCAACGCTCGCGCTCTTCCTGCTGGCGGGCCTGCTGACGGTTGTGGCGCAATATCTGCTGACCCTTGCCTATGCCAGCGCCGATGCCGCCTACGTGCAGCCGTTCGACGACCTGAAGCTGCCGCTGAACGTACTCGCCGGCTGGCTGTTCTTCGGTTATGCGCCGGCCGGCTACCTCTGGCTCGGAGCGGCGCTGATTCTCTCCGCGTCGCTTTTCATCATGAGGAACGAGATGCGTCGGGAAAGGCAAGCTGCCTGACGCGAAGCTTCTGAAATCTCGCGGGCTGTCATGTGTCTGTCATCGCAGTCCCGCAAAAAACCTCTGTTCGATCTTTCGACATTGGGGGTTTCCATGACAATTTCATCGCGCAAGGCAGCACTGGCTGCCGTGCTTCTCGCTTCCGTTGCCTTTCCGGCCGCCGCCGAACCGGTTTTCAACCGCATCGCCTCTTTCCCGGTCGCAGCGAACCTGCCGGCTGACAAGGACAAGCTTTCGGTCACGTCGGCCGAAATCATCACCGCGACAGACGACGGCAACACGCTGATCTATAGCGACAGCCCGCTCGGCGCGATCGGCTTCATCGACATTACCGATGCCAAGGCTCCGAAGGCCGGCGGCGCGCTGATGATGGACGGTGAGCCGACATCGGTCACCTCGAGCGCCGGCAAGGCGCTGGTCGCCGTCAACACTTCCGAGAGCAAGGCCAAGCCCTCGGGCCGCCTTGCGATCGTCGACGTGGCGACCAAGAAGATCGAAAACAGCTGCGATCTCGGCGGCCAGCCGGATTCGATCGCGCTGAACAGGGACAAGACGCTCGGCACCATCGCGATCGAAAACGAACGCGATGAAGAGATCAATGACGGCAAGATCCCGCAGATGCCGGCCGGCGACCTCGTCGTCTTCCAGCTCAAGAACGGCACCGTCGATTGCGGCACGATCAAACACGTGGCGCTGACCGGCCTTGCCGGCGTCGCACTTGAGGATCCGGAGCCGGAATTCGTCGCCTTCAACGGCCTGAACGAAATCGCCCTGACGCTGCAGGAAAATAACGAGATTGTCATCATCGGCGCCAATACGGCCGCGGTGAAGACGCATTTCTCCGCCGGCAGCGTCGATCTCACCGGCATCGACACCAAGCGCGACGGCGCACTGAAATTCACCGGCGAGAAGAAGGCCGTTGCCCGAGAACCCGACGCCGTGAAATGGCTGGACGACAACCGTCTGGTCGTCGCCAATGAAGGCGACTACGAGGGCGGCTCGCGCGGCTTCACCATCTTCGACAAGACGGGCAAGCTTCTCTACGAATCGGGCGCATCCTTCGAACGCGCCGTTGCCCATATCGGCCACTATCCGGAAAGCCGTTCGGGCTCGAAGGGCGTCGAGCCGGAAGGCCTCGAGGCAGCGAAGTTCGGTGAAGACCAGTATTTCTTCCTGCTCGCCGAGCGCGCCTCGGTCGTCGGCGTCTACAAGGATACTGGCGCCGATCCCGAACTCGTGCAGCTTCTGCCGTCGGGGATTTCGCCGGAAGGCGCGATCGCACTTCCCCAGCGCAATCTCTTCGCCACCGCCAACGAACTCGACCTCGGCAAGGACGGCGGCACACGTTCGCATGTGATGATCTATGAGCGTGCGGAAGGCGAAAAGGCCTATCCGCAGATCGTCTCCGCCGACAAGGACGGCAATCCGATCGGCTTTGCAGCCCTTTCGGGTCTTGCCGCCGTTCCGGGCAAGCCGGGCATGCTCTATGCCGTCAGCGACAGCTTTCTCGGCTCGCAGCCGACGATCTACACGATCGATGCCAGCAAGAAGCCGGCGGTGATCACCGATGCCCTCGTCGTCAAGCGTGACGGTGCTCCGGCACAGAAGCTCGACATCGAAGGCATCGCCGCTGCCGCCGACGGCTCCTTCTGGCTCGCCTCGGAAGGCTACAGCGAGCGTCTGGTCCCGCACGCCCTCTACAACGTCAACGCCAAGGGCGACATCAAGGCCGAGATCGCCCTGCCGAAGGAACTCGCCGCCAACGAAATCCGCTACGGCTTCGAAGGCGTGACCATTGTCGGCACCGGCGACGACGCCATGCTCTGGATGGCAGTCCAGCGCGAGTGGAATGACGACGAGAAGGGCTTCGTCAAGCTCGTCTCCTACAATCCGAAGAAGAAGGAATGGGGTGCGGTGCGCTATCCCCTCGACAAGACGGAAAACGGCTGGGTCGGTCTCTCGGAAATCTCCGCAGAGGGCGACAGCGTCTACATCATCGAGCGCGACAACCTCGTCGGTGATGCCGCCAGGCTGAAGAAGCTCTACAAGGTGGCGATCTCGGAGCTGAAGCCCGCCAAGCTCGGGACCGAACTGCCGGTCGTCAAGAAGACCGAAGCCCACGACTTCCTCGGCGAACTCAAGTCCGCGACCAACGGCTACGTACTCGACAAGCTCGAGGGCTTCACCTTCGACGCATCGGGCAAGCCCTACGCCGTCACCGACAATGACGGCGTCAGCGACTCCTCCGGCGAGACCCTGTTCTTCCCGGTCGAACTGGATGCTACGAACTGAAAGCTGCCCCTCACCCTAACCCTCTCCCGTGAAAACGGGGCGAGGGGACGTGCAAACGCGACGTTGAGATGGGGGAAGCCGGCGCGGCATGTCCCTTCGCCCCGCAGGCGGGGGTCCGAAGGACGGGTCGAGACCGGTGGCTCGACCCCGGTCGGTGGCGGCAGCCGGATGAGGGGCCGCTCTAGCCTTGCCGCAGCCCTAACAACAGCGCGCCCGAACTCTACCAGCGCTGATGCACATGCGGCGCGATCAGCCGGTCGTAGATCTCGCGCGTTGCCGCCATGACGTCGGCCGACAGCGGCGCGAGATCTGCGGCAGCCGCGTTGGCTCTCGCCTGCTCTCCATTGCGGGCGCCGGGGATGACCACGGTGATGGCTTCGGCCATCAGGATCCAGCGGAGCGCGAAGGCCGCCATCGTGGCGCCTGCGGGCACCAGCTTGCGCACCTCTTCCACCGCCTGCAGGCCGAGCTCGAAGGGCACGCCGGCAAAGGTCTCGCCGACATCGAAGGCTTCGCCGTTGCGGTTGAAATTGCGATGGTCGTCGCTGGCAAAGTGCGTCTCCCGGGTGATCTTGCCGGAGAGAAGGCCGCTTGCCAGTGGCACGCGGGCGATGATCGCCACGTTCCTGCGGCGCGCTTCCTGGAAAAACAGGTGGTCGGGGCGCTGGCGGAAGATGTTGTAGATGATCTGAATGCTGACGACGCCGGGATATTCGATCGCCTTCAGCCCGTCCTCGACCTTTTCGACGCTGACGCCGTAGCCCTTGATCTTGCCGGCCTTCTGCAGGGTGTCGAGACTTTCGAAGACCTCGGGCTGGTAAAACACCTCGCGCGGCGGGCAGTGAAGCTGCACGAGGTCGAGGCTGTCGACGGCAAGGTTTTCAAGGCTGCGGTCGATGAAGCCTTCGAGATTAGGCTTGGTATAACCTTCGGCGACATGCGGGTTGAGCCGGCGGCCCGCCTTGGTGGCGACCATCGGGCGTTCGCCGCCGCGCGTCTTCAGCACATCGGCGATGATCTTTTCCGAGCGGCCGTCGCCGTAGACGTCAGCCGTATCGATGAAGGTCATGCCGGCGTCGAGTGCGGCATTCAGCGCCGCGCGGCCGTCCGCTTCGCTGATATCACCCCATGAGCCCCCGATCTGCCAGGCGCCGAAGCCGACATTGGTGACGGTGAAGGGCATGCGGCCGAAAGCATGGTGTTTCATGAGAAATTCTCCCAATGCATGTTGCCGGAAGTGTGCAGCGGTTCCGGGATAACGACATGCGTAAAAACAAAGAACTAGAGCGCGTCGCATGAACCAAGTTCAATGCGACGCGCTTTAGGTGATGAAAGATATTGGCCTATCAGCCGGGCGACTATGCGGCAATTGCCGATCCGGCCTTGATTGGTCGCCCCGATGAAATATCGTCAGCTTATAAGGCTTCAACTGCAATGGAATGAAAAGGAAAGATCATGGAGATCAAACCCGCCGGCTCCAGCCCCTCGATGAAGCCACCGGCCGACTATTTCACCGGCGCCGTTCGCCAGGATCCACTGATGGAGCCGCCGGCGCCGGCCCGGGTGAAGGCAACCTCCGTCACCTTCGAACCCGGCGCCCGCACCGCCTGGCATACGCATCCGCTCGGCCAGACGCTGATCGTCACCTCGGGCAAGGGCCTCGCCCAGAGTTGGGGTGGGGAGAGCCGCGAGATCCGCGCCGGCGATACCGTCTGGTTTTCGCCGGGCGAAAAACATTGGCACGGCGCCGGCCCCGATACGGCGATGAGCCATATCGCCATCCACGAGGCGCTGGACGGCAGGCATGTCGACTGGATGGAACAGGTCAGCGACGAGCAATATGCCGGCAAGGCGTAACACCTTGAGGCGCAAACCAAGGCTTAAAGCGCGGGCCAAGCAAAGTTGAAGGAACGCGCCGCGCTTTAGGCAATTCAGAGCCGTTTCAGGCAATAGGAAAAATGCGCGTGTGATTCGACCGTCAGGAATTCGAATTGCCAGCCGTAATCCTTGCAGAACTTGGTGACCGCCTCGACGACGCCATAGACGATCGGCTTGACCGTATTGCCGGTGCAGAAATCATGCCCGGCAATGCGCCCCGTCCGCTTCACCTTTTTTTCGCAGAGCAGCAGCTCCTGCCAGGTGAGCTCGAAGGAATGATCGGTGTCGATATAGGCCCAGTCGAGGAAATCGTCTTCGAATTCGGCCAGCTTGTCGAGCGAGGTGCCTTGCATCAGATGCAGCCGGCCGGCTTCGATCTCGGCCGCAAATTTCGTATGGATCGAATCAAGTCCGGAGCTGTAGCGATCCATCGACCAGGGATCGATGAGGTAGAGCTGCGCCGGGCGATTCTTTTCCAAAATCTCCGCCGTATATTCGCCGAAGGCCGCGCCGACCTCGACGCCGATGCCGCCATTCGGGATGCGATAGAGCAGCTCGCCGCGATCCGGCAGCAGGCGGGCGTTTTCCATATGATGGGCGCTGAGCGGAGTGCGCGGCATGCTCGCCCGGAGCGCCTGCCTGTCTTCACGTGTCTTCATCTCTAATCTCGGGATTGCGGGCGACTGACGGCCCTGATGCGATATGACGGGAACGTAGGAGCAGCAGCCGCCGATGACAACCACATGACGGGAATTTGCTTCTTTCGAACAAATCGCTAAGTTTCACCTGTGGACTGACGAGAGCCCCGGGAGGAGCGATTTCATGAGACGCATGTGGCCTGAAGAATTCAACGCCATCATCAACGGAGCCGAGGAGGTGACGTTGGAAACACCCGCCGAGGCCGGCGAAGCGCCGCTGCACCGTAAGGCGCTGAAGGCCCGCATCAGCATGGCAGATTACGAGCGGATCTGGCCGCTCGCCGAGATGCGCTTCCGGCTTGGCGAAAAAGATGGCAAGGCCATCACCCTGATCACCACCAATCCGCATTACCACCCCTGGCACCCGAAGGACGGCGGCAGCGTCGATTCCGTGTCCGACAGCGGCCGTCATTACAAGACGGATTATCTCATCGTGCACTTCCTGCTCGACGACGTGAAGGAAACGTCTCCCGCCTGATGGGCGAAGGCCGGTGCCTGCCGCAAGGCAGTCCCCGGCCTCTTCTAACGCCGAATTGTTTCCGACGCTGATGACTACGGCGGTGATATCGTTAAGTTTGGCGATTATGTTCCCATGAAGTTGGAGGTTCCCGTGACGGCGAACGTGCTGGATATTCCTGTGAAAACAGTGGACGGTCGTGAAACCACACTCAACGACTACAAGGGCAGGGTGGTCCTGATCGTCAACGTCGCCTCGAAATGCGGGCTGACGCCGCAATATGAGGGGCTGGAAAAGCTGTATGGCGAAAAGCGCGAGCGTGGCTTCGTCATCGCTGCTTTCCCCGCCAACGACTTCAAAGGCCAGGAGCCCGGTACCGACGCAGAGATCCTCGATTTCTGCACCAGCACCTACGACGTCACTTTCCCGATCTTCTCGAAGATCTCGGTGAAGGGCGAAGCCCAGCACCCGCTTTATCGGCAACTGACCACATCGGGCGTGGCGACAACGGGCGATGGCCCGATGCGCGAACGCCTGAAATCCCACGGCATATCGGGCGGCGACGAGGACGAGGTCCTCTGGAACTTCGAAAAATTCCTGATCGGCCGCGACGGCAAAGTCGCCGCCCGCTTCGCGCCTGACGTGACGGCGGATGATTCGCGGCTGGTTTCGGCAGTGGATAAGGAACTGGCGAAGGGATGAATGGTGGGCGATGAACCCTGGCTGTTTCGAATTCAGAACGCCACTTCCGAATCCCGAAATTCCCCGCTTCGGGAATCCGAAATTCGCCGCACTTTGCGAGCGATCGACAGACAAAAACATGCAATGATTTCAATCTCGCAACCAATTTCGGGATACCGAAGGGCTATATAGAGTCTGGTGGGGAGTATCCCAGCCAAGGCATTTGGCCATGGTAAGAGCCGGCCGCAGTCACATAGCCATGAATACCTTCGGGTACCTACGCGTCTTGAGGACAATGATTCGCAAAGGCTGAGCAGATTTCAGATCCCAAGCACGGTCACCAGCGGCGGCGTAAAGTCCTTGAAGCCCAATCTCGGCCAGTCGCACCTGTTGTCGAATCGCGTCTTTGGTACATGGCGCTGGCATTTCGGGTTCGTCTTGAAGGCGTATCCGGGCAAGCTGACATAGATGGCACTTGGCGTGCAAAGGGCAATCGCGATGCATAACGTCAATGCGGAGCTGAGAATCCTCATGGCACATCTCCAGGCCTCGTAGGCCTTCAAGCGCGAGACTTTCCGGGCGACGAATACTCCCACTTTTGCCAGGCTCCATCCATTCGCCCAATAGGAGGTGGCACGGAGGCCGGAGTAGTCCGTTTTGGTGGAGTGATGGCTTTCAGGCGGCGTGCCGCATTGGACGTGCTGGGCGCATCAGATCAAGCCAAGTCTGTGACGAAGCGATGCAGCGTTTACCTGCGAGGCCTCGGCATCATTTAGTCATCTGACATTTTAAGGAAAAATGGTGGGCGATGAGAGACTCGAACTCCCGACATCCTCGGTGTAAACGAGGCGCTCTACCAACTGAGCTAATCGCCCATCGCTAACAAAGCCGGATCGGCCTGCCGCGTTGGTGGCCGTGATCTATGCGGATCGCGGCAAAACCGCAAGAGTGTTTGTGAAGATTTTTTGATTTTTTTGGCGGCGATCCTGTCGCTTGCCGCGTCGGTCGGCAGCGGCAGGGCTGTGGATAAAGGGGAGGGGGAGGGAGGCAGGCCGATCGGTTTCGACAGTGCGACCGTCTCCGATGAAGGGTCAGTGCCGCCTCGGGAAACGGAATTGCCGGCTTTTCATTCTTCCCGCACCGGCCTTGCCGAAACAATTCAAACGACTGTCATGGTTTTGTCTCCAAACCTGCTTGACACTAAAAGACGAACCCCGTAGTTAGCCGCTCATCGAAGCGGGCAGCCGTTTCGGTGAGGGTGCGAAGGCATCCGGACTGCTTGAAATGAATTGCGGGTGTAGCTCAGTTGGTTAGAGTGCCGGCCTGTCACGCCGGAGGTCGCGGGTTCGAGCCCCGTCACTCGCGCCATTTCAAGTCTTGTAAAACGCAAATACGATTTGTCGTTTTGTCCGGTTTCTTCATCCTCGCGGCCGCAAATGGCCGGTCTTATGCGCGGGTGTAGCTCAGTCGGTTAGAGTGCCGGCCTGTCACGCCGGAGGTCGCGGGTTCGAGCCCCGTCACTCGCGCCATTTTCTTCCGAGAGCCATGCAGTTTTCAGTGGTCAGGCATGCAGCTTGAAGCGGCTTGGGCGGATTTGTCGCGACATCGTTGCATCTGCTTGATAATGTCCGCGCGCGACGCGTCGAATTGCCTCTGTAAATCTCTTGCGCCGGGGCTTCGGCTGCGCTAACCACGGCTTGTTGCAACGCACGTTCGCTTGCCGGGCATTTGCCCAAATGCGCCGCCTGGCGCCTCCGGCAAGCAGGGATGAACATGATGACTGAACTGCTCAGTTCCTATATTCCGATCGCTATCTTCATCGCTATTGCGCTCGTTATCGGCCTAGCGCTGCTCATTGCGCCGTTCGCCGTCGCTTTCAAAGCGCCCGATTCGGAAAAGCTTTCGGCTTACGAATGCGGCTTCAATGCTTTCGATGACGCCCGCATGAAGTTCGACATCCGCTTCTACCTCGTGTCGATCCTCTTCATCATCTTCGACCTCGAAGTCGCCTTCCTCTTCCCCTGGGCCGTTTCCTTCGGCGCCATCGGCTGGTTCGGCTTCTGGTCCATGATGGTCTTCCTCTTCGTGCTGACCATCGGCTTTATCTATGAATGGAAAAAGGGAGCCCTGGAATGGGAGTAGCCCCTGTGAGCAATCAGCCGCTCGTCGCCCAGCAGCCGAAGGGGATCATCGATCCCTCCACAGGCAAGCCGATCGGCAGCAATGACGCGTTTTTCGGCGAGATCAACAATGAGCTCGCCGACAAGGGTTTCCTTGTCACCTCGACCGACGAACTGATCAACTGGGCCCGTACCGGCTCGCTGATGTGGATGACCTTCGGCCTGGCCTGCTGCGCCGTCGAAATGATGCAGCTGTCGATGCCGCGCTACGACGTCGAGCGCTTCGGCTTTGCGCCGCGCGCCTCGCCGCGCCAATCCGACGTCATGATCGTCGCCGGCACGCTGACCAACAAGATGGCGCCGGCGCTGCGCAAGGTCTACGACCAGATGCCCGAGCCGCGCTACGTCATCTCGATGGGCTCCTGCGCCAATGGCGGCGGCTACTATCACTATTCCTATTCGGTGGTGCGCGGCTGCGACCGCATCGTGCCGATCGACATCTACGTGCCGGGCTGTCCCCCCACGGCAGAGGCACTGCTCTACGGCGTGCTTCTGCTGCAGAAGAAGATCCGGCGCACCGGCACGATCGAACGCTAAGGGTTAAGGACAAGGCATATGAGTGAAGCCCTGACTGAGCTTGCGTCCTACCTTGGCGAAGCGCGCGGCAATCTGATCGCCGCATCGCAGATGAAGTATGGCGAGCTGACGCTGACGGCGACGGGTGAAAACCTGATCGCGCTTTTGACCTTCCTGCGCGACGACGCCAAATGCGGTTTCGTCAACCTGATCGATATTTGCGGCGTCGACTGGCCGCAGCGCGAGCTGCGTTTCGATGTCGTCTATCACCTGCTGTCGCCGAAGCAGAACCTGCGCATCCGGGTCAAGGTCGCAACCGACGAGGATACGCCGGTGCCGTCGGCCTGCGCCGTTCATCCCGGCGCCGACTGGTTCGAGCGCGAGACCTGGGACATGTACGGCGTGCTCTTCACCGGCCATCCGGATCTGCGCCGCATCCTCACCGACTACGGCTTCGAAGGCCACCCGCTGCGCAAGGACTTCCCGACGACAGGGTTCGTCGAGGTCCGCTACGACGATGCAGCCAAGCGCGTGGTCTACGAGCCGGTCGAGTTGAAGCAGGAATTCCGCAACTTCGACTTCATGTCGCCTTGGGAGGGCACCGAATATGTGCTGCCGGGCGATGAGAAGGCGAAGCAGTAGGATCTGAAGAATACACTATTGCCTATTGCCCACTGGCTAATGCCTGCAATAGCGGAGCGCCTTGCAAATGACCGAACATAACGTCCGCAACTTCAACATCAATTTCGGACCGCAGCATCCGGCGGCGCATGGCGTTCTTCGTCTTGTCCTGGAGCTTGACGGCGAAATTGTGGAGCGGGTCGATCCGCATATCGGCCTGCTGCACCGCGGCACCGAGAAGCTGATCGAGACCAAGACCTATCTCCAGGCGGTGCCCTATTTCGATCGGCTCGATTACGTCGCGCCGATGAATCAGGAGCATGCCTATGCTATGGCCGTGGAAAAGCTGCTTGGCATCGAGATCCCGATCCGCGGCCAGCTAATCCGCGT
Organism: Rhizobium leguminosarum bv. trifolii WSM2297; assembly: GCF_000271845.1. The sequence continues at coordinate 409,197 of NZ_JH719395.1, forward strand.
GCTCTATTCGGAAATCGGCCGCATTCTCTCGCATCTCTTGAACGTCACGACGCAGGCCATGGACGTCGGCGCGTTGACGCCGCCGCTCTGGGGCTTCGAAGAGCGTGAAAAGCTGATGGTGTTCTATGAACGCGCCAGCGGTTCGCGCATGCACGCCGCCTATGTCCGTCCGGGCGGCGTCCACCAGGACCTGCCGGAACAGCTTGTGCAGGATATCGGCGACTGGTGCGATCCGTTCCTGAAGGCGCTCGACGACATCGACAATCTGTTGACCGGCAACCGCATTTTCAAGCAGCGCAACGTCGACATCGGCGTCGTCTCGCTGGAGGATTGCTGGGCCTGGGGCTTCTCCGGCGTCATGGTGCGTGGTTCGGGTGCTGCCTGGGATCTGCGTCGCGCCCAGCCATACGAATGTTATTCCGATCTCGAATTCGACATTCCGATCGGCAAGAACGGCGACAACTACGACCGCTACCTGATCCGCATGATCGAGATGCGCCAATCGGTGCGCATCATGAAGCAATGCGTCAATCGCTTGCTGTCGGACGCCAAGACCGGTCCTTTCTCGTCGATCGACGGCAAGGTGGTGCCGCCGAAGCGCGGCGAGATGAAGCGCTCGATGGAAGCGCTGATCCACCACTTCAAGCTCTACACCGAAGGCTACCACGTACCGGCCGGCGAAGTTTACGCCGCCGTCGAGGCGCCGAAGGGCGAGTTCGGCGTCTATCTCGTCTCCGATGGCACCAACAAGCCCTATCGCTGCAAGATCCGCGCGCCGGGTTATGCGCATCTGCAGGCGATGGACTTCATGTGCCGCGGCCATCAGCTTGCCGACGTCGCAGCCGTGCTCGGCTCGCTCGACATCGTCTTCGGCGAGGTGGACCGCTGATGCAGCGTCTGCCGCTTGCCGTCGCACTTCTTCTTGCGGCATCCGGGGTTTTGGCCCAGGAGACCGATAAGCTCGGCACGCCGCTGGGCCGTAAGGAAGTGACGCCGCCGGCGGCGCAAACGTCCATGGGCGAGCTTTTGTCCAAGGGCTATCAGATCAAGGCTGCCATTCCGAATGGCAGCAAATTCGTCGTATTTATGCAGAAAGACCAGTCGGCCTATGCCTGCGAAATGCAGTCTTTGACCGCTTCGCGGTGTGGAACCCTAAACTGACAAGGCGTGAGGAAGAATGTCCGTTCGTCGATTAGCCGAAGATCAATTTCAGCCTGCCGCATTCGCTTTCAGCGATGACAATGCGGTCTGGGCGGACAAGACGATCCAGAAATACCCCGCCGGCCGCCAGCAATCGGCGGTCATCCCGCTGTTGATGCGGGCGCAGGAGCAAGACGGCTGGGTCACGCGCGCGGCGATCGAAAAGATCGCCGACATGCTCGAGATGGCCTATATCAGAGTGCTTGAGGTCGCGACCTTCTATACGCAGTTCCAGCTGCATCCGGTCGGCACCCGCGCCCATGTCCAGGTCTGCGGCACGACGCCTTGCATGCTGCGCGGCTCGGAAGCGCTGATGTCGGTCTGCAAGAGCAAGATCCACGCCCATGCCTTCGAGCGCAATGCCGAAGGCACGCTGTCCTGGGAAGAGGTCGAATGTCTTGGCGCCTGCGTCAACGCCCCGATGGTGATGATCGGCAAGGACACTTATGAGGACCTGACGCCCGAGCGTCTCGAAGAGATCATCGATGCCTTCGCCGCCGGCAACGGCGCCGGCATCAAGCCCGGCACCCAGATCGACCGGATTTTCTCGGCGCCGGAAGGCGGCCCGACCTCGCTGACGACGGAAGAGCCGAAGGCAAGGACGCGCGCCAAGAAGGCCGTTGCCGAAACCATTTCGGCTCCGGTCGACGCCGCTCCGGTTCCGCCGTCGGAGGCAGCCCGCCCGAAGAGCACCGATGCCGAGACCAATGCCGCCCTGAAGACGCCGGCAACGGCGCCGAAGGCGGCTGCCAGGAATGCCAAGGCTGCCGAGCAGCCGCCGGTTTCCGGCACCGCGCCGGCCGAACCGGCCCCGGCACCCGCCGTCAAGGCCGAAGCCGCCGCGGCGGCAAAGCCTGCTTTGACCGACAAGAACCGCCCGGCCGGTATCGAAAAGCCCGCCGCACCGGACGATCTGAAGATGATCTCGGGCGTCGGCCCGAAGATCGAGGCGACGTTGAATGAGATCGGCATCTTCACCTTCTCGCAGGTCGCGGGCTGGAAAAAGGCCGAACGCGAATGGGTCGACGGCTACCTGAACTTCCGCGGCCGCATCGAGCGCGACGACTGGGTCAAGCAGGCCAAGGCGCTCGCCAAGGGCGGCGAAGCGGAATATATCAAGGTCTTCGGCAAGAAGCCGCGGTAAGAGGTGAAGCATGTTACAAGATAAAGACCGCATCTTTACCAACATCTACGGCCTCAAGGACAAGTCCCTGAAGGGCGCGATGAGCCGCGGCCACTGGGACGGCACCAAGCAGATCCTCGAAAAGGGCCGCGACTGGATCATCAACGAGATGAAGGCCTCGGGCTTGCGCGGCCGCGGCGGCGCCGGTTTCCCCACCGGCCTCAAATGGTCCTTCATGCCGAAGGAAAGCGACGGCCGCCCGCATTACCTCGTCGTCAATGCCGACGAATCGGAGCCCGGCACCTGCAAGGACCGCGACATCATGCGCCACGATCCGCATACGCTGATCGAAGGCTGCGTCATCGCGAGTTTCGCCATGGGCGCCAATGCCGCCTACATCTATGTGCGCGGCGAATATATCCGCGAGCGTGAGGCGCTGCAGGCGGCGATCGACGAATGTTATGATTATGGCCTGCTCGGCAAGAACAACAAGCTCGGCTGGGATATGGACATCTTCGTCCATCACGGCGCCGGCGCTTACATCTGCGGCGAGGAAACAGCCCTCCTCGAAAGCCTCGAAGGCAAGAAGGGCCAGCCGCGCCTGAAGCCGCCTTTCCCGGCCAATATGGGCCTCTACGGCTGCCCGACGACTGTCAACAACGTCGAATCGATCGCTGTGGCGCCGACGATCCTGCGCCGCGGCGCCGGCTGGTTCTCGGCCATCGGCCGTCCGAACAATGTCGGCACCAAGCTGTTCATGCTCTCCGGCCACGTCAACAAGCCGTGCACGGTCGAAGAGGAAATGGGCATCACCTTCCGCGAACTGGTCGACCGCCATGCCGGCGGCATCCGCGGCGGCTGGGACAACCTGCTTGCCGTCATTCCGGGCGGCGCATCCTGCCCGATCGTTCCGGCCAAGGACATCATCGACTGCCCGATGGATTTCGACGGCCTGCGCGGCGTCGGTTCCTCCTTCGGCACGGCCGCCGCGATCGTCATGGACAAGTCCACCGACGTCATCAAGGCGATCGCCCGCATCTCCGCCTTCTTCAAGCATGAGAGCTGCGGCCAGTGCACGCCGTGCCGCGAAGGCACCGGCTGGATGTGGCGGGTGATGGAGCGCATGGCCAAGGGCAATGCCCAGAAGCGCGAAATCGACATGCTGTTCCAGGTCACGAAGCAAATCGAAGGCCACACCATCTGCGCGCTCGGCGACGCCGCCGCATGGCCGGTGCAGGGTCTGATCCGTAACTTCCGCCCCGAAATCGAAAAGCGCATCGACCAATATACGGCGAGCGCGCTCGATCATGGCGCGGTTCTGGAGGCGGCTGAATAATCATGGCGGACAAAGCATCCAATGGCAGGAAGAAAGAAGAAGCAGCGGATTTCGCGGCCGGCTTCGGCCGTCTTGCCGCTGAGATGCTGGAAAATGCACGGGCGATGCCGGTGCATCCGCTGATGGCGCATCCGGCCGCAGCTTTTGCCGCCGCAACGGCGATCGGCTTCGGTTTCTCGACCCAGATGGCCGGCGCCTTCTTCGGCGCTTTTCAGAGCGCGCTTGAGACGACCGGCAAGGTCGCTGCCGCCCTCGATGACACGCCGCCGGACGCGCTGATGCCCGACGTCGAGATCCGGCCGGAAAATATTCGCCCTGCCGTCAAGGTTGTCGCCAAGCCGGTTGAGAACAGGCCGGTTGAGACCAAACCGGCCGCCGAGACCAAGCCGGCGGTCGAGCGAAAGCCGGTTGCCGAGAAGAAGGCAGCGCCGAAGCTGACCGTTGTGACACCGGTCAGCCAACCCGCTGCCAGCCGGCCGAAGTCCGTTGTGAAGGCCAAGCCGGTTGCGCGGGCGAAAAAGGCCGACGATCTCAAGCTGATCGCCGGCATCGGTCCGAAGCTGGAGCAGGTGCTGAACGACAAAGGCATTCGCAGCTTCGCCGAGATTGCCGGCTGGAGCGATGAGGACATCGCCCGGCTCGACGCCGAGCTCGGCTTTAACGGCCGCATCGGGCGTGACGACTGGGCCGGCCAGGCGAAAGTTCTGGCAGGGCGGGGCCGCAGACGGAAATGAACTGTCCGGCCGTATCAATCGGCCGGAAAGATGGGCAGATCGGCGATGGGCGGGGGCCTCAAGCCGCAAATGCCGGTGCGGGTTCCGGACCTGGAACACGCGATAGAGAATTTGGGCGGCATCAGATGTCGGCAGGACGAAAGGTCCGGCTTGGCAATGAGACTGTTGCAAAAAGTGGTTTGTTTGCCGTCATCAGGCAAACGGGAAACAGGACTGAGCGACGATGGCAAAACTGAAGATTGACGGCAACGAGGTCGAAGTTCCGGATCATTACACGCTGTTGCAGGCGTGCGAAGACGCCGGCGCCGAGGTTCCGCGCTTCTGTTTCCATGAGCGCCTGTCGGTTGCCGGCAACTGCCGCATGTGCCTTGTCGAAGTGAAGGGCGGCCCGCCGAAGCCGCAGGCTTCCTGCGCCATGAGCGTGCGCGACATCCGCGGCGGCCCGAACGGCGAACTGCCAGAGGTCTTCACCAACACCCCGATGGTCAAGAAGGCCCGTGAAGGTGTGATGGAATTCCTGCTGATCAACCACCCGCTCGATTGCCCGATCTGCGACCAGGGCGGTGAATGCGACCTGCAGGACCAGGCGATGGCCTTCGGCATCGACACCTCGCGTTACCAGGAAGACAAGCGCGCCGTCGAAGACAAGTATATCGGCCCGCTGGTCAAGACGGTGATGAACCGCTGCATTCACTGCACGCGCTGCGTCCGCTTCACCACCGAGGTTGCCGGCATTTCCGAACTCGGGCTGATCGGCCGCGGCGAGGATGCCGAGATCACCACCTATCTCGAACAGGCGATGACCTCCGAACTGCAGGGCAACGTCGTCGACCTTTGCCCGGTCGGCGCCCTCACTTCCAAGCCCTTCGCCTTCACCGCGCGCCCCTGGGAGCTGAACAAGACCGAATCGATCGACGTCATGGATGCCGTCGGTTCGGCGATCCGCGTCGATACCCGCGGCCGTGAAGTCATGCGCGTCCTGCCGCGTGTCAACGAGGCGATCAACGAAGAGTGGATTTCCGACAAGAGCCGCTTCATCTGGGACGGCCTGAAGACCCAGCGCCTCGACCGGCCCTACGTCCGCCGCGACGGCCGTCTGCAGCCCGCCAGCTGGGCCGAAGCCTTCGGCGCCATCAAGGCCGCCGTCGGCGCCACCTCAGGTGACAAGATCGGCGCAATATCAGGCGACCTCGCTTCCGTCGAGGAAATGTACGCGCTCTCCGAACTGGTGAAGTCGCTGGGCTCGGCCAATCTCGACTGTCGCCAGGATGGGGCGGCACTCGATCCGTCGCTCGGCCGTGCAAGCTACCTGTTCAACCCGACCATCTCGGGCATCGACCAAGCCGACGCGCTGCTGATCATCGGCGCCAATCCGCGTTTCGAGGCCGCTATCCTCAATGCCCGCATCCGCAAGCGCTGGCGCCGCGGCAAGTTCCCGATCGGCGTGATCGGCGAGCCGGGCGAGTTGCGCTACAGCTACGATTATCTCGGCGGCGGTCCCGACACGCTGAAGGATCTGGTCGATGGCACCCACGCCTTCGCCGACGTCCTGAAGAACGCCGCCAAGCCGATGATCATCATCGGCCAGGGCGCGCTCTCGCGCACCGACGGCGCCGGCGTTCTCGCCAGTGCCGCCAAGCTCGCCGGTTCGGTCGGCGCGGTTGTCGAAGGCTGGAACGGCTTCGCCGTCCTCCATACCGCCGCATCGCGCGTCGGCGGCCTCGACCTCGGCTTCGTGCCGGGCGCCAAGGGTCTCAACGCCGCCGAAATGCTGACGGCGATGGACGTGCTCTTCCTGCTCGGCGCCGACGAACTCGACTTCACCGCCAAGAAGGCCAAGCTGACCGTCTATATCGGTTCGCACGGCGATAGCGGCGCGCACCATGCCGACGTCATTCTGCCGGCGGCTGCCTATACCGAAAAGTCCGGCACCTGGGTCAACACCGAAGGCCGCGTCCAGATGGGTAACCGCGCCGGCTTTGCGCCGGGTGATGCCCGCGAGGACTGGGCGATCATCCGTGCCCTTTCCGACGTGCTCGGCAAGAAGCTTCCCTTCGATTCGCTCAGCGAATTGCGTGTCCGGCTCTATGCCGCTTTCCCGCATTTCGCCGCCATCGACGAGATCGCCGAAACCGATAGCGCCCAAATTGCCGCAGTAGCGAAAAAAGCCGGCAAGATGAACAAGTCAGGGTTTGCGTCGCCGGTGAAAGACTTCTATTTGACGAACCCGATAGCGCGTGCCTCGGCAGTGATGGCGGAGTGCTCGGCATTGGCCCGCAACAACTTCAAAGTCGCGGCAGAGTAAGGGCAGGGGACTATGGATTCTTTCTTTTCGACCTATGTCTTGCCGGCGATCATCATGATCGGTCAGTCGCTGCTGCTTCTGGTCTGCCTGCTTGTCTTCATTGCCTACGTGCTGCTCGCCGACCGCAAGATCTGGGCGGCCGTGCAACTGCGCCGCGGCCCGAACGTCGTCGGCCCCTTCGGCCTTTTCCAGTCTTTCGCCGACCTTCTGAAGTTCGTCTTCAAGGAGCCGATCATTCCGGCCGGCGCCAACAAGGCGGTGTTCCTGCTTGCCCCGCTGGTGACGGTGCTTCTGGCGCTGTCCACCTGGGCGGTGGTGCCGCTCGCCGACGGCTGGGTGATCGCCAACATCAATGTCGGCATTCTCTACATCTTCGCGATTTCCTCGCTTGAGGTTTACGGCATCATCATGGGCGGCTGGGCTTCGAATTCGAAGTATCCGTTCCTCGGCGCGCTACGCTCGGCTGCACAGATGGTGTCCTATGAAGTCTCGATCGGCTTTGTCATTGTCACCGTGCTTCTCTGCGTCGGCTCGCTGAACCTGACCGATATCGTCAATGCGCAGCATACCGGCCTCGGCACCATGCTCGGCCTGCCGGCGTCGTTCCTCGACTGGCACTGGCTGTCGCTGTTCCCGATGTTCATCATCTTCTTCATTTCGGCACTCGCCGAAACGAACCGTCCGCCCTTCGACCTTCCGGAAGCTGAATCGGAACTCGTTGCCGGCTTCATGGTCGAATACGGCTCCTCGCCATACATGATGTTCATGCTCGGCGAATATGCGGCCGTCTGCCTGATGTGCGCGCTGACGACGATCCTCTTCCTCGGCGGCTGGCTGCCCCCGGTCGATATCTGGATCCTCAACTGGGTCCCGGGCATCATCTGGTTCACGCTGAAGGCCTGCCTGGTGTTCTTCATGTTCGCGATGGTCAAGGCCTTCGTTCCGCGCTACCGCTACGACCAGCTCATGCGCCTCGGCTGGAAGGTCTTCCTGCCGCTGTCGCTCGCCATGGTCGTCATCGTTGCATTCGTGCTGAAACTGATGGGTTGGGCATGATCATGTCAGCTCTCGTTTCCGGCAAAATTGGAGGTTGAAGATGGGAAGCTTGTCCAGCTCCATCAACTCGCTGTTCCTCAAGGAATTCTTCGGCGCGTTCTTTCTATCGATGCGCTATTTCTTCCGCCAGAAGGCGACGATCAACTATCCCTTCGAAAAGGGCCCGGTTTCCCCGCGTTTCCGCGGCGAGCACGCGCTGCGCCGCTATCCGAACGGTGAGGAACGCTGCATCGCCTGCAAGCTCTGCGAGGCGATCTGTCCTGCCCAGGCGATCACCATCGAGGCCGGTCCACGCCGCAACGACGGCACGCGCCGTACGGTGCGCTACGACATCGACATGGTGAAGTGCATCTATTGCGGCTTCTGCCAGGAAGCCTGCCCGGTCGACGCGATCGTCGAAGGCCCGAATTTCGAGTTCGCGACAGAAACCCGCGAAGAACTCTATTTCGACAAGGCGCGGCTTCTGGATAACGGTGACCGGTGGGAACGCGAAATCGCGCGCAACATCGCGATCGACTCGCCGTACCGCTGATCGAGTTTTTGAAATGCCGTAATGGAGCTTGAGCGCTTCGGTCGCGGTCAATATGCACAGGAGCTTTGCCGGTCCGCCGCGCCAAGCTCTATCGGGCAGAAAAACTCCCGGCTGCCCGGGGGAAGATGAAAAAGGCACCAACATGGGTCTGCAGGCTCTATTTTTCTATCTTTTCGCCTTTGTCGCGGTGGCGTCGGCGTTCATGGTCATCTGGTCGAAGAACCCGGTTCACTCGGTTCTGTTCCTGATCCTGGTGTTCTTCAATGCAGCCGGCCTCTTCCTGCTGCTGGGTGCTGAATTCCTGGCGATGATCCTGCTCGTCGTCTATGTCGGCGCCGTTGCCGTTCTCTTCCTCTTCGTCGTGATGATGCTCGATATCGACTTCACCGAATTGAGGGCCGGCGTTCTCGAATATGCGCCGATCGGCGGGCTGATCGGCGTGATCCTGGCGGCCGAACTGATCGTCGTCATCGGCGGCAGCGTCATCTCGCCGGAGATCGCCAAATCTGTCGCCATGCCGATCCCGGCGCTGACCGAGCGCACCAATACTGCCGCTCTCGGCGACGTGCTCTACACCAATTACGTCTATTTCTTCCAGATCGCCGGTCTGGTGCTGCTGGTTGCCATGATCGGCGCGATCGTGCTGACGCTCAGGCACCGCACCAATATCAAGCGGCAGAATATTCCCAGGCAGGTTGCCCGCACGCCTGCCACCGCCGTCGAGGTGGTGTCGGTCAAGCCCGGGCAGGGCGTCTAAGGCAGGTTAAGGAACAAAGAACATGGTCATCGGACTTTCCCACTACCTGACGGTCAGCGCCATCCTCTTCACGCTCGGCGTCTTCGGCATCTTCCTGAACCGGAAGAACGTCATCGTCATCCTGATGTCGATCGAACTGATCCTGCTTGCCGTCAACATTAATATGGTCGCCTTCTCCTCCTTCCTGAACGACATCGTCGGCCAGGTCTTCGCGCTGTTCATCCTGACGGTCGCGGCTGCCGAAGCGGCGATCGGTCTTGCAATTCTCGTTGTCTTCTACCGCAACCGCGGCTCGATCGCGGTCGAAGACGTCAATATGATGAAGGGCTGAGTGGCTCATGTTCCTCTATAAGGCTATCGTCTTTCTTCCCTTGATCGGTGCGATCGTTGCCGGCCTGTTCGGCCGCGCCATCGGCGCCAAGGCTTCGGAATATGTCACCAGCGGCCTGATGATCATCGCCGCCATCCTGTCCTGGATTGTGTTCTTCAACGTCGGCATGGGCCATCTCGAAGGCGGTCCGATCAAGGTCGAGGTGCTGCGCTGGATCCAGTCCGGCGGCATCGACGTCTCCTGGTCGCTGCGTGTGGATACGCTGACCTCCGTCATGCTGATCGTCGTCAACACGGTCTCGACGCTGGTGCACGTCTATTCGATCGGTTACATGCACACCGATCCGCATCGCCCGCGTTTCTTCGCCTATCTCTCGCTCTTCACCTTCGCCATGCTGATGCTGGTGACGGCTGATAACCTTGCGCAGATGTTCTTCGGCTGGGAAGGCGTCGGTCTCGCCTCCTATCTCTTGATCGGCTTCTGGTTCAAGAAGCCGTCGGCAACCGCTGCGGCGATGAAGGCCTTCATCGTCAACCGCGTCGGCGACTTCGGCTTCGTGCTCGGCATTGCCGGCGTCTTCGTGCTGTTCGGCTCGATCAATCTCGACACGATCTTTGCCAATGCCTCGAACTTCGCCCCGCATGAAGGCGGCGGCGAGGCAAGCGAAGTGATCCTCAATCTCTTCGGCATGCAACTCGACAAGGCGCATGCGCTGACTGGCATCTGCCTGCTGCTGTTCATGGGCGCCATGGGCAAGTCGGCGCAGTTCCTGCTGCACACCTGGCTGCCGGACGCGATGGAAGGCCCGACCCCGGTCTCGGCCCTCATCCATGCCGCCACCATGGTCACCGCCGGCGTCTTCCTCGTCGCCCGCATGTCGCCTCTCTTCGAACTGTCGCCGGATGCGCTCGTCGTCGTCACCGTGATCGGCGCGATCACCGCCTTCTTCGCGGCAACCGTCGGCCTGGTGCAGAACGACATCAAACGCGTCATCGCCTATTCCACTTGTTCGCAGCTCGGCTACATGTTCGTGGCGCTCGGAGTGGGGGCCTATGGCGCGGCGATCTTCCATCTCTTCACCCACGCCTTCTTCAAGGCGCTGCTCTTCCTCTGCGCCGGCTCGGTCATCCATTCCGTCGATGGCGAGCAGGACATGCGCTACATGGGTGGGCTTTGGCCGCATATTAAAGTGACCGGCATCCTGATGATCATCGGCACGCTGGCAATTACCGGCGTCGGCATTCCCTTCACGCCGATCGGCTTTGCCGGCTTCTTCTCCAAGGACGTGATCATCGAGGCGACCTATGCTTCGCATTCGCCGGTCGCAGGTTTTGCCTTCTCGCTGCTGGTCATTGCGGCTCTGTTCACCAGCTTCTATTCCTGGCGCCTGATCTTCATGACCTTCTTCGGCAAGCCGCGCGCTTCGCATGAGGTCATGCATCACGTCCACGAATCGCCGCAGGTCATGCTGGTGCCGCTCTATCTTCTCGCGATCGGCGCCGTGTTTGCCGGCGTGATCTTCGAAGGCCGCTTCTACGGCGAGGAATATGCCGAGTTCTGGAAAGGGGCGCTGTTTACCGGCGCCGAGAACGAACTGGTGGAACAGTTCCATCACGTGCCGGCGCTGGTGGGCCTCAGCCCGTTCATCGCCATGCTGCTCGGCTTCGTCCTCGCCTGGTACATGTATATCCGTTCGCCGCAGACGCCGCGCACCCTCGCCAAGCAGCACCGCGTGCTCTACCATTTCCTGCTGAACAAGTGGTATTTCGACGAACTTTACGACTTCCTCTTCGTCCGCACCGCCAAGGCGCTCGGCCGCTTCCTGTGGAAGAAGGGTGACGTCGGCGTCATCGACACCTACGGCCCGAACGGCGTCGCCGCTCGCGTCGTCGCCGTCACCGACCGCGTCGTCCGCCTGCAGACCGGTTACCTCTATCACTATGCATTCGCCATGCTGATCGGCATTGCGGCGCTTGTTACCTGGATGATGCTCGGGAGTTCCTTCTGATGACCGATTGGCCTATTCTTTCAACGGTCACCTTCCTGCCGCTCGTCGGCGTGGTGCTCCTACTATTGATGAACGGCGAGAGCGAAAGCGGCCGGAAGAACGTGCTGTGGATCTCGCTGATCACCACTGTCTTCACCTTCGTCGTCTCGCTCTTGATCTGGACCGGCTTCGACAATGCCAATCCGGGCTTCCAGATGGTCGAGAAGCATGACTGGCTCGGCACCGGCATCGGCTACCACCTCGGCGTCGACGGCATCTCGATGCTGTTCGTCATCCTGTCGACCTTCCTCATGCCCTTCTGCGTGTTGGCGAGCTGGCTCTCGATCGAGAAGCGCTTGAAGGAATATATGATCGCCTTCCTCATCCTGGAAACGATGATGGTCGGCGTCTTCGTCTCGCTCGATATCGTGCTCTTCTACGTCTTCTTCGAGGCGGGCCTCATTCCGATGTTCCTGATCATCGGCGTCTGGGGCGGCAAGGACCGCGTCTATGCGAGCTACAAGTTCTTCCTCTATACGCTGCTCGGCTCGGTGCTGATGCTGCTTGCCATCATGGCGATGTACTGGCAGGCCGGCACGACCGACATCACGGCGCTGCTCGCCTACAAGTTCCCGCCGGCGCTGCAGACCTGGTTATGGCTTGCCTTCTTTGCCTCGTTTGCAGTGAAGATGCCGATGTGGCCGGTGCATACCTGGCTTCCGGATGCTCACGTTCAAGCGCCGACGGCAGGCTCGGTGATCCTAGCCGGCATACTCTTGAAGCTCGGCGGCTACGGACTGATCCGCTTCTCGCTCGGCATGTTCCCGGTCGCGTCGGACTATTTCGCGCCGCTGGTTTTCGCCATGTCGGTCATTGCCATTATCTATACCTCGCTGGTGGCGATGATGCAGGACGATATCAAGAAGCTGATCGCCTATTCCTCGGTGGCGCACATGGGCTATGTCACCATGGGTATCTTTGCCGCCAACATGCAGGGTGTTCAGGGTTCGATCTTCCAGATGCTGTCGCACGGCATCGTCTCCGGCGCGCTCTTCCTCTGCGTCGGCGTCATTTACGATCGCACCCACACCCGCGAGATCAACGCCTATGGCGGCCTCGTCAACAACATGCCGAAATATGCCGTTGCGATGATGGTCTTCACCATGGCCAATGTCGGGCTTCCCGGCACCTCGGGTTTCATCGGCGAATTCCTGACGCTGATCGGCGTCTTCCGGGTCAATACCTGGGTCGCGCTGTTTGCCGCCACGGGCGTCATCCTCTCGGCCGCCTATGCGCTCTGGCTCTATCGCCGAGTGATCTTCGGTGCGCTGGAGAAGGAAAAGCTGAAGGCGCTGTTCGATCTTTCCAGGCGCGAACAGCTGATCCTCTACCCGCTGGTCGCACTGACCATCTTCTTCGGCGTTTACCCGGCCCCGGTCTTCGATGCGACGGCCGCCTCGGTGGATCTGCTGGTCAACAACTACACGGCCGCCGTGCACGCAGCGCAGAATGTTGCGCTGTCTATGAATTGATGACGGGACTTATCGGACATGACCGCTGAAACAATTCTCCTCAGTCTGCATCTTTCCGCGCCGGAGCTGATCCTCGCGGTCGGCGCCCTGGTCCTGTTGATGGTCGGCGTCTTCTCGGGCGAGCGGTCGGGCCTTGTCGTCACCGGCCTCGCCATCGTCCTGCTGCTGGCCGCCGGCCTGTGGCTGCTCTTCGTGCCGGCAGAAGGCCTCGCCTATGGCGGCGTCTATATGGCCGACGGCTTCTCGCGCTTCATGAAGCTGGTGGCGCTCATCGGTTCGCTGGTCGCCCTGTTCATGACGATGGGCCACGCCCGCGAAAACCAGCTCGACAAGTTCGAGTTCCCGGTTTTGCTGGTGCTGGCGACGCTCGGCATCCTGCTGATGATCTCGGCCAACGACCTGATCTCGCTCTATCTGGCGCTGGAACTGCAGTCGCTGGCGCTTTATGTCGTCGCCGCGATCAACCGTGACAGCCTGAAGTCGACCGAAGCCGGCCTGAAATATTTCGTTCTCGGCGCGCTGTCCTCCGGCATGCTGCTCTACGGCATGTCGCTGGTCTATGGCTTCACCGGCCACACCCACTTCTCCGAGATCGCCCAGGCGCTTTCCGTCGAGGGTGCACGTTCGCTCGGCCTGATCTTCGGCCTGGTCTTCATCCTGGCCGGCATCGCCTTCAAGATCTCCGCCGTTCCCTTCCATATGTGGACGCCTGACGTTTATGAAGGCGCGCCGACCCCGGTCACCGCCTTCCTGGCCGCAGCCCCCAAGGTTGCCGCCATGGCGATGATGACCCGCATCGTCATCACCGCCTTCCAGCCGGTTCTGGCCGACTGGCAGCAGGTCGTCGTCTTCATCTCGATCGCCTCGATGCTGCTCGGCTCCTTTGCCGCGATCGGCCAGAAGAACATCAAGCGGCTGATGGCCTATTCATCGATCGGCCACATGGGTTACGCGCTGGTCGGTCTTGCCGCCGGGAACCAGACCGGCGTTTCCGGCGTCATGCTCTACATGGTCATCTATATGGTCATGACCCTCGGCACCTTCGCGATCATCATGTCGATGCGCCGCAAAGACGGCACCGTCGTCGAGAATGTCGACGATCTCGCCGGCCTTTCCGCGACCAACCCGTTCATGGCCGTGGTGCTGACGGCGCTGATGTTCTCGCTTGCCGGCATCCCGCCGCTCGCCGGCTTCTTCGCCAAGTACTTCGTCTTCGTCGCCGCCATCGAAGCCAAGCTTTATGCGCTCGCCATCATCGGCGTTCTCGCCTCGGTCGTCGGCGCCTATTATTATCTGCGCGTCATCAAGCTGATGTGGTTCGATGAGGCGACCGGCGAATTCGCCCGGGTTTCCGGCGCACTCCGCCTGGTCTTCGGTCTCTCCGGCCTCTTCGTGACCGCCTATGTTCTCATCGGCGGCCCGATCGGCGGCGCGGCAGAGCTTGCCGCCGCGACGCTCTTCTAATGGCTTCCGACGGACGCCGGATATCGCTCGGCGATTTCAGGCACGAGGCTCTGTCGGAAACATCGTCCACCAATAGCGAATGCCTTGCCCGGGCTCGGGCGGGCGATGGCGGCAATCTCTGGGTCACCGCCGAACGGCAGACCGGCGGCCGCGGCCGCCGCGGCAGGCTCTGGGTTTCCGAACGCGGCAATCTCTACGCCTCGCTTCTGTTGATCGACCCGGCGCCGATGGAGCGCCTGAGTTCTCTGCCGCTGGCGGTTGCCGTTGCCGTGCACCAGGCGATCCGCCGGGTGCTCCCGCCGGGTGCTCAGCCGCTCGAGGTCAAATGGCCGAACGATATCCTCATCGGTCGAAAGAAGACCTGCGGCATCCTCGTCGAAGGCGAGGGGCTGCCGGATGGCCGCTACGCGCTGATCGTCGGCATCGGCATCAATGTCTCGGCCATGCCCGACAATCCCCTTTACCCAGTGACCTGCCTGCGTCACCACGGAAGTGCTGCCTCGCCCGAAGAACTCTTTGCCCACCTCTACGCCGCGATGGCGGATGTGCTTGAAATCTGGGATGAGGGCCGCGGCATCGGTGAGATTACGGCGCTCTGGCGCGCGGTCGCCTGCGGCATCGGCGAAAAGATCACGGTGAATTTGCCGGACCGATCGATTTCCGGACAATTCGCCGGAATAGATGATAATGGCTTGTTGATGCTCGATACCGGCACTGGCAGGATAATGCCCATTGCTGCCGGTGATGTGTTTTTTGAATAGCGGAAAAAACGAAAATTATGGCGAAACAGGACGAGTTGGTATTCCTGCCTCTTGGCGGCGTTGGCGAGATCGGCATGAATCTCGCTCTCTATGGCTACGGCCCGCCCGAGCATCGCCAATGGATCATGGTCGATTGCGGCGTCACTTTTCCCGGCCCCGACCTGCCGGGCGTCGACCTCGTGCTGCCCGATATCCGCTTCCTCGCCAGTGAACGCAAAAACCTCAAGGCGATCATCATCACCCATGCGCATGAAGACCATTATGGCGCGCTCGCCGATCTTTGGCCGGGACTCAACGTGCCGGTCTATGCCTCGGGCTTTACATCAGGTCTGCTCGAAGCCAAGCGTAATTTCGAAAAGGCGAGGATCGGCGAAGTGCCGGTGACGCCGTTCAAGGCCGGCGACACGATCAATGTCGGCCCTTTCAGCATCGAAGGTGTGGCCGTGAACCATTCGATCCCCGAGCCGATGTCGCTGATGATCCGCACGCCGCTTGGCAATGTCATCCACACCGGCGACTGGAAGATCGACCACGAGCCCTCGCTCGGACCCTTGACCGATGAGACGCGCTTCCGCCAGCTCGGCGACGAGGGCGTGCTGGCGCTGATGTGCGATTCCACCAACGCGCTGCGCGACGGTGTTTCGCCCTCCGAAAAGGATGTGTCGGAGAGCCTGCGCAAGATTATCGAGGATGCCGAGGGCCGGGTGGCGATCACCACCTTCTCGTCGAATGTCGGGCGCATCCGCACCGTTGCCGAAGCTGCCGAGGCGGCCGGCCGCGAAGTTCTGCTTCTCGGCAGCTCGCTGAAGCGGGTCGTCAACGTCGCCCAGGATATCGGCCTGATGGAGGGCGTAAAACCCTTCATCTCCGAGGAGGAATACGGCTACATCCCGCGCGACAAGGTCGTCGTCATCCTGACCGGCAGCCAGGGCGAGGCGCGGGCAGCCCTTGCCAAGCTCTCCCGCGACGAGATGCGGAATGTTGCCTTTGCGGCAGGCGATATCGTCGTCTTTTCCTCCCGCGCCATTCCCGGCAACGAAAAGGCGATCCAGGACATCAAGAACGGCCTCGTCGAGCAGGGCGTGCACATCATCACCGATACCGAGGCGCTGGTTCACGTTTCCGGCCATCCCCGCCGCAACGAGTTGCAGCGGATGTACGAGTGGACGCGGCCGAAGATCGTCGTGCCGGTGCATGGCGAGGCGACGCATCTGACGGCGCATAAGGAACTTGCCGAGCAATCCGGCATTGCGATCGTGCCGCGCGTCCGCAACGGCGACATCCTGCGGCTGGCGCCTGGCGCCGCCGAGGTGATCGGCGAGGCGCCGCATGGCCGCATCTACAAGGACGGCTCGCTGATCGGCGATTTCGACGAGATGGGGATCGGCGAGCGCAAGAAGCTCTCCTATGTCGGCCATGTCGCGGTCAGCGTCGTGCTCGATGCCCGCTACGACATCGTTGGAGATCCCGATCTCGTCTCGATCGGCCTGCCTGTTTATGACGACGAGGGCGAGGAGATGGAAGATACGCTCTTCGATGCGGCGATCAGCGCCATCGAAAGCATTCCACGCGCCCGTCGCAAGGATATCGACATGGTGCAGGAGGCCGTGCGCCGCGCCATCCGCGCCGCTGCAAACCATGCCTGGGGCAAGAAGCCGGTTGTCACCGCCTTCGTCACCAAGGTCTGACCATGCTCGGCCGGGTCAACCACATCGCCATCGCCGTTCCCGATCTGGCAGCGGCGACGGCCGTCTATCGCGACACGCTGGGGGCTGCCGTATCGCAGCCGCAGCCTCTGCCAGAGCACGGCGTCACCGTCGTCTTCGTCGAATTGCCGAACACTAAGGTCGAATTGCTGCAGCCTCTTGGGAAAAACTCGCCGATCGCAGCCTTCCTCGAAAAGAACCCCTCCGGCGGCATGCACCACATCTGTTATGAAGTGGATGACATCCTGCTTGCCCGTGACCGGTTGGTCGAGGCGGGGGCGAGAGTGCTCGGCGATATCAAGCCGAAAACCGGCGCGCATGGCAAGCCGGTGCTGTTTCTGCACCCCAAGGATTTCTTCGGCACGCTGATTGAACTCGAACAGGCCTGAGTTGCAACACGCTTCGGCTGCGGCAGAGTGACCCGAAGGAAGCGAAATTCCTCGTTCGCTTTGAATTGGCCGCCGTTCCGCCGTATAAGGGCGCCCAACTCAAAATGACAGAACGTCCTTCGCGTCCTGTCGCCACGACACCACCGGGAACCATAATGCTCCAGACCTTCCTTCAGGGATTTGCCGTCTACTTCATCGTCTGGTGGATGACGCTTTTTGCCGTGCTGCCGATCGGTCTGCGCACCCAGGCGGAGGACAACGACGTCGTGCTCGGCACCGTTCCGAGCGCGCCCAGCCGGTTTCGCGCCGCTTTCGTCTTTTCGCTGACGACGCTGATTTCGGCCGTGATCTACGGCCTCTGGTATGTCTGTGACACCTATTTCGGCTGGGGCTTCGATGCCCTTCCACAACTCGGGCCGAGCTTCTATTGAAAGTTGGCTTTTGCCCAAACTTTGGGCAGATGTAAAATCGGCGGGACGGTCTAGCGTCATATCAGTGTCATGCTTATGCGGCAAAGAGCTGACGTAACGGGATGAGACCCATCTCCTTACGGAAGGCGGGCGTTTTTTGAGTGGGACGGGGAGCCGAAAAACCAAAAAAAAACAAGGCTAAAAGCCTTGTTTTAAGTATCGCGTGATCCGTAACCGTTGCCGGGGCTGCGACGAGCGCGCCTAAGATCTGATCCTCCCAAGACTTGACCGCGAATTCGGCAAGAATTTATCCTTCCTGCCTGTTTTGTGAGCTAAAGCTAGCTCAAACATTGGGCTTTGTCATCAGCTTTTTTTGCATTTTTGCTACACTCTAGCAAAATTTTTCTGTTGACAAGATTTTCGTTCAAGTCCTTATAAACACGCGCTTTTTCACGCCCTTTCATTTTGCGGCTGCGAACATGCGCATGCGGGAGGTTGCCGACATCAGTTGCGGGTTTCCTTCCTGCCGCGAAGCGGCTATGAACGCTCCCGACATTAACCATTGTCTTTCGATTCCGCTCATCGCGGGATCTCAACTGCTTCGGAATCCGCCATGCGTCTGTCCCGCTATTTCATGCCCATCCTCAAGGAAAACCCCAAGGAGGCGGAAATCGTCTCCCACCGGCTGATGCTGCGCGCCGGCATGATCCGCCAGCAGTCGCAGGGCATTTATTCTTGGCTGCCGCTCGGCAAGCGCGTGCTTGATAAGGTCAACGCCATTATCCGCGACGAGCAGAACCGGGCCGGCGCCATCGAGCTGTCGATGCCGACGCTGCAATCGGCCGAACTCTGGCAGGAGAGCGGCCGCTACGACGCCTACGGCAAGGAGATGCTGCGCATCAAGGACCGGCAGGACCGGCCGATGCTTTATGGTCCCACCAATGAGGAGATGGTGACGGATATTTTCCGCTCCTCCGTCAAATCCTACAAGGACCTGCCGCTCAATCTCTATCACATCCAGCTGAAGTTCCGCGACGAGATCCGCCCGCGCTTCGGCACCATGCGCTCGCGCGAATTCATGATGAAGGATGCCTATTCCTTCGATCTGACGCGCGAAGGGGCGGAGCATTCCTACAAAAAGATGTTTGCCGCCTACCTCAGAACATTCGATCGGCTCGGCCTGCGCGCCATCCCGATGCGTGCCGATACCGGCCCGATCGGCGGCGATCTCAGCCATGAATTCATCATCCTCGCCGATACCGGTGAATCCGAGGTCTTCTGCCACAAGGATTTCGTCGGCTTCGATATTCCCGGCGAGAGCACCGACTTCGACAGCGTCGAAGGCCTGCAGGCGATCTTCGACAAATGGACCTCGCTCTATGCGGCGACTTCGGAAATGCACGACGAGGCCGCTTTCAACGCCGTTCCCGAAGGCGACCGGCTGTCGGCCCGCGGCATCGAGGTCGGCCATATCTTCTATTTCGGCACGAAATATACCGAGGCGATGGGCGCGAAAGTGCAGGGCCCCGACGGTAAGGAACACTTCGTTCACATGGGTTCCTACGGTATCGGCCCGACACGCCTTGTTCCCGCCATCATCGAAGCCTCGCATGATGATAACGGAATCATCTGGCCGGCATCGGTCGCGCCCTTCGATATCGTGGTGATCAACATGAAGGCGGGCGATCAGGCCTGTGACGATACCTGCGAGCTGATCTATGCCGCGCTGAGCAAGGCCGGCAAGGATGTGCTGTATGACGATACCGACGACCGGGCCGGCACCAAGTTCGCGACCGCCGACCTGATCGGCGTGCCTTTCCAGATCATCGCCGGCCCGCGCGCGGTCGCAAACGGCGAAGTCGAGGTGAAGGACCGCAAGACCGGCGCCCGCGAAACGATGACCATCGAAGCGGCGATCAACAGGTTCGTGGCTTAAGGAAACGGAGGCGAAATGGCAGAGGCAGCAGTGGACCGGAGTTCAAAATCCGGCTTGGGTCCGGCTGGCAAGCCATTTTCCACCTTCGAACGCCTCGTGGCGTGGCGCTATCTGCGCGCCCGCCGCAAGGAGGCCTTCATCTCGGTGATCGCCGGCTTCTCCTTCGTCGGCATCATGCTCGGCGTTGCGACGCTGATCATCGTCATGGCCGTCATGAACGGTTTTCGCACCGAACTGGTCTCGCGCATCCTCGGCATCAACGGCCACATGATCGTGCAGCCGTCCGATGGCCCCTTCACCGATTATCCCGACCTTGCCGCCAGGCTCGCCGCCGTGCCCGGCGTCAAGATGGCGCTACCCTTGGTGGAAGGCCAGGTGCTTGCCTCCGCTCAAGCCGGCGGCAGCACCGGCGCGCTGGTGCGTGGCGCCCGTGCCGAAGACCTGACCAAGCTCAAGACGATTTCCAACAATATCAAATCGGGCGACATGGTGGGTTATGCCTCCGGTCAAGGCGTGCTGATCGGCACCCGCATGGCAGACCAGCTCGGCCTGCAGGTCGGCGACCTCGTCACGTTGACGTCACCGGATGGTGACGTTACGCCGATGGGCGTCAGCCCCCGCGTCAAATCCTACAAGATCTCCGGGCTCTTCGAGATCGGCATGTCGGAATATGATTCCTCGATCATCTTCATGCCGCTCGAGGAAGCGCAGCTGTTTTTCAATGCCGAGGGACTGGTGCAGTCGATCGAGCTTTTCGTCGATCACCCCGACGATATCGACGCGCTGAGGCCCAAGGTGGAGGAGGCGGCCGGCCGCCAGATCAACCTCACCGACTGGCGCCAGCGCAACCAGACCTTCTTCTCGGCACTGCAGGTCGAGCGCAACGTCATGTTCATGATCCTGACGCTGATCGTGCTGGTGGCGGCGCTGAACATCATCTCCGGCCTGATCATGCTGGTGAAGGACAAGGGCAGCGATATCGCCATCCTGCGCACGATGGGCGCCAGCGCCGGCGCGATCATGCGCATCTTCTTCATGACCGGGGCGGCGATCGGTATCGTCGGCACCCTTGCCGGCGTGCTGCTCGGTGTTCTCGTCTGCGTCAACATCGAATCCATCCGCCAGTTCTTCTCCTGGATTTCAGGCACTGTGATCTTCAATCCGCAGGTCTATTTCCTCAGCCAGCTGCCGGCCGAGATGCAGCTCAGCGAAACCATTTCGATCGTCGTCATGGCGCTGACGCTCTCTTTCATCGCGACGATCTTTCCGGCCTGGCGCGCCTCCAGGCTCGATCCGGTGCAGGCCCTGCGCTACGAATAAGGAATGCCGACTTTATGAATCGCAACGTCGTTCTCAAGCTTACCGGCGTCGAGCGCCATTACGGGCAGGGCGATACGCTGCTCCCGATCCTGAAAGGCGCGGATTTTTCGCTGTCGAAGGGCGAGATCGTCGCTCTCGTTGCACCCTCCGGCACCGGCAAGTCGACCTTGCTGCATATTGCCGGCCTGCTGGAGCATCCAGACGGCGGTGAAGTCACCATCAACGGCCATGCCTGCGACGGACTATCAGACGAGAAACGCACCGCGATCCGCCGCAGCGAGATCGGCTTCGTCTACCAGTTCCACCATCTGTTGCCCGAATTTTCGGCGCTCGAAAACATCATGATGCCCCAGCTGATCGCCGGGCTGTCCTGGAAGGAAGCCGGCGAGCGGGCTGGCCAGCTGCTCGATTATATGCGCATCGGCCATCGTGGCGCTCATCGCCCGGGCGAGCTTTCCGGTGGCGAGCAGCAGCGTGTCGCGATTGCCCGCGCCGTCGCCAATGCGCCGAGCTTGCTTCTTGCCGACGAGCCGACCGGCAATCTCGACCCGGAAACGGCAAGCTACGTCTTCGACGCGCTGGAGGCGCTGGTGCGCCAGTCCGGCCTCGCGGCCCTCATCGCCACCCACAATCACGAACTCGCCCGCCGCATGGATCGGCGCGTGACCATCTCCGACGGCAAGATCGTCGATTTCTAAGACTGCGGTCTATGGCTTCTGTTGACGCTGAGGCTGTCCCTCACCCTAACCCTCTCCCCGCTTGCGGGGAGAGGGGACGTGCCCTGCGAGAGGTTGGCGAGGGACAGAGCGGGCGCGACTATGCGCCTTCGCCCCGCGAGCGGGGAGAAGGTGCCGGCAGGCGGATGAGAATCTGTGTTGGTTGTCAAGGCGGATTTGGGGTCCAGAGGCGGTCCTGAGCTAAGAGGCAGTTAGCGAGAACGAGAAGTTTGCGCATGACGGCGACTAGGATCACCTTGGGTGGTTTTCCTGTGGCTTTGAGTGTGTCTGCGAAACGAGCAAGAGCGGGATTGTAGCGACAAGCCGACAAGGCGGCCATGTAGAGTGCACGCCGGGGTGCGGGCCTGCCGGCGCGAATGGAACGACGCCCGGTTCGCGCGCCGCTGTCGTTAGCGATTGGAGCAAGCCCTGCCAGCATGGCCGCCTGCTTGCCCGAACAACTGCCCAACTCGTCCATTCCCGCCATCAAGGCCAGGGCCGTGATGCGGCCGACGCCGGGAATGGAGGTGAGGATCTCAGCCTTGCGGCAGAGCTGCGGATCCTCGCGGACACGGCGCTCGATCTCTTTGTTGAGACGTTCGACATGCTGTTCCCAGCTGGCGTGTGAGGCGGTTGAGTTCTCCGCGCAGAAAGGCGGTGGTGGTCGTCTTGCTGCGATTTTTGCAGGGCGGTGATGTCGCCTATGGTTGCCGATCGTGCATTGACCAGCTCCTGCAAGGCCTCAATGTGAGGAGTTGGCGGCGCGTCGGCCGGCGGGCGCAGGCTCTCGGCCAAGAGCGCCAGGAAACGGGCGTCGAGCCGGTCGGTCTTTGGCGAGATAGCCGCAAGCGCGGGCAAACATGCGCGCACGCAGCGGATCGATCACAGCCACGGCAAAGCCAGCGAGCCAAAGCGAGCGATGGGCGGCGCGATGGAACTTGCCGGTTGCCTCCATCACGATGCTTTTGGGCCGATGCTTGGCCAGCAGCCGTTTCAGCTGCCGGATGCCCATCTTGTCATTACTGAACCGCCGGCTTTCGCCCAGCGGATGCAGATGAACATCAAGCCACTCTTTACTCACGTCCACACCGGCATAAACTACCGGCATCGCGTCTTCTTGGAACGAAACCTTGCCTTGCATGCGGGACTTGCTCCCCATCATCTGTTCAGGACAAACGCGAGGACGGCCGGACCAATCTCATCCCCGGTTCTAGCCAAGGGGCTTGCGGTCCCGGCCGTCCGCGCTCCGGCGGATGGCCATCCGCCGGAGCGCACACCAATCATCCAACAATTAGTGCGAATTGAACATGCAAGGGGCTAATCTCGCCGACTCGTAGCCGGACATCAGGGAATGACCAGCCCGCCGCGATAATCGAGCGCATAGGCTTTCCGGCCGTCGACCATGATGCATTCGTGGCCGCTGAAGCGCTCGCAACCACCCTCGCTGCGGTCGAGATAGCGGCCGAGCGGATGATCGAATTCCATTCCGCCGAGAAACCGTCCCTCCCGGTACATCTCTGAAAGTGCAGCCTTGATCACTGCACCGGCGGCAGCGCCGTCGATGAGATCCGGTGCAACGATCCAACCAAAATAATTCATCACCCAGATCGGCTCGCCGGCAAACCAGACAACCTCCTGTCCGGCGAAATCGGTGCCGCCGAAATAACTGTCGAGATAGCGCCAGTCGCCACGTTCGTAGCCGATATCATGAGCACCCGGCCGGCAGGGCGCGCGCGGCACGCCGCCGCCGACATAGGTCGCGGCCTTGGCCTCCACGACGAATTCGTTCAGCATCGCAATGTCGACCATATCGTTCTCCTCTCGGCCGAATGCTGGCAAATATGCAGCAACGTGTAAAGAACAAAAGTAGAACAAAGACCGGAAAAAAGTGGGTCACTTTGAACGGAGGTCAGGCGGCTGGGGGCCATGTCCGATCTGAGGCGGATCGGGAGAGGGCACGGGTTGCTTACTACACGCTTGTCGGTCCCGCCCGATTCGCAATGCGCTACCGGGATTTTTCAAACACCACAAAGAAGGAAAAGATTCCTGTTGACAATGGAACATATATCGAACAAATTGAAAACATAACGAGTAAAGGAGAGCCAAATGACTGACATGATCCGTGATATCGCAGCATTCACCTCCATCGCAATGTTCGTTGCCAGCTTCTCGCTCATCGTCATGGCGATCTAAAGTTTTCAGGGGACCGCATGGCAATCATGCGGTCCGGATGCGGGACTTCTTCTGGACATCATCGCCCTCTATGCCGACAATGCGTCCGATTCATTCGGGTGATTGGGAAGGCATGACATGGCGGATACGGCAAAGGGTTCAACGGCTGAAGCGAGCGGCGCTACGCCGGGCTTCATCCACCTGAGGGTCCATTCCGCCTATTCGCTTCTCGAAGGCGCCTTGCCGCTGAAGAAGATCCTGTACAAGGCGACCGGCGACAGCCAGCCGGCGATCGCCATTACCGACACCAACAATCTGTTCGTCGCGCTGGAATTCTCCCAGAAGGCGATGGACGACGGCCTGCAGCCGATCATCGGCTGCCAGGTCTCGATCGACATGGAAGACGGACTGGAAACGGAAAAGCGCGGCGGCCAGCAGGCGCTGATCAAACTGCCGTCGATCGTTCTTCTCGCCGCCACGGATGCCGGTTACGAACGGCTGGTCGATCTCGTCAGCCGCGCCTATCTCGGTGGCGAAAGCAACCAGGCGATCCATATCAACGCCTCCTGGCTTGAGGAGGCCGGCACCGGAGGGCTGATCGCCTTGACCGGCGCCCTGACCGGACCTGTCGACGCAGCGATCAAGGAGGGCCATGCCGCCCAAGGGGAAGCCCGGCTGCTCGCGCTGAAGCGCCTCTTCGGCGACAGGCTCTATGTCGAGTTGCAGCGGCACGGCACCTACGACAAACGCCACGAGCAGAAGATCGTCGGGCTCGCCTATGCCCATGACCTGCCGCTGGTTGCGACCAACGAGGCCTTCTTCCCGACGCGCGACGATTACGACGCCCATGACGCGCTGATGGCGGTCGCCCACAATGCCATCGTCTCCGACGACAGCCGCTTTCGCTTGACCCCGGACCATTATCTGAAGAGCCGGGCCGAGATGGCCAAGCTGTTTGCCGATCTGCCGGAAGCGCTGGAGAATACGATCGAGATCGCCAAGCGCTGCTCCTTCGTACTGAAGACGCGAAAGCCGATCCTGCCGCGCTTCACCGGCGCGACCGACGACGCCGAGGAGGCCGAGCGCGCCGAGGCGAGCGAACTGCGCCGCCAGGCGGTCGAAGGGCTGGACATGCGGCTCGCAACGCTCGGCATGTCGCCGGGTTACGAGGAAAAGGATTATCGCGAGCGGCTGGATTTCGAACTCAGCGTCATCGAACGCATGCGTTTTCCCGGTTACTTCCTGATCGTTGCCGACTTCATCAAATGGGCCAAGCAGCAAGATATCCCGGTCGGTCCCGGCCGCGGTTCGGGCGCGGGCTCCCTGGTCGCCTATGCTTTGACGATTACGGACGTCGATCCGCTGCGCTTTTCGCTGCTTTTCGAGCGCTTCCTCAATCCCGAACGCGTCTCGATGCCGGACTTCGACATCGACTTCTGCCAGGACCGCCGCGAAGAGGTGATCCGCTACGTCCAGGCCAAATATGGCCGCGAGCAGGTGGCGCAGATCATCACCTTCGGTTCGCTGCAGGCGCGCGCCGCCCTTCGCGACGTCGGCCGCGTGCTTGAGATGCCCTACGGCCAGGTCGACAAGATCTGCAAACTCGTGCCGAACAATCCGGCCAATCCGACGCCGCTCTCCAAAGCGATCGAGGAAGAGCCGAAACTGCAGGAAGAGGCGGCGAAAGAACCTGTGGTCGCGCGCCTGCTCGACATCGCCCAGAAGATCGAGGGGCTTTACCGCCATGCCTCGACCCATGCCGCCGGCATCGTCATCGGCGACCGGCCGCTGTCCAAGCTGGTGCCGATGTATCGCGATCCGCGCTCGGACATGCCGGTCACCCAGTTCAACATGAAATGGGTGGAGCAGGCGGGCCTCGTCAAGTTCGACTTCCTCGGCCTGAAGACGCTGACGGTGCTGAAGGTCGCCGTCGACTTCGTCGCCAAGCTCGGCGTCAAGGTCGATCTCGCCGCCATTCCTCTCGACGATCAGAAGACCTACGAGATGCTGTCGCGCGGCGAGACCGTCGGTGTGTTCCAGGTGGAAAGTGCCGGCATGCGCAAGGCGCTGATCGGCATGAAGCCGGACTGCATCGAGGACATTATCGCGCTGGTGGCGCTCTACCGCCCGGGCCCGATGGAAAACATCCCGACCTACAACGCCCGCAAGCACGGCGACGAAGAGCTGGAATCGATCCATCCGATGATCGATCACCTGCTCAAAGAAACCCAAGGCGTCATCGTCTACCAGGAACAGGTGATGCAGATCGCCCAGGTGCTATCAGGCTATTCGCTTGGCGAAGCCGACCTTCTGCGCCGTGCCATGGGCAAGAAGATCAAGGCGGAGATGGACCAGCAGCGCGAACGCTTCGTCGTTGGCGCCGTCAAGAATGGCGTGTCGAAGCCGCAGGCCGACAATATCTTCGAACTGCTGGCGAAGTTCGCCAATTACGGTTTCAACAAGTCGCATGCCGCCGCCTACGCCATCGTCTCCTACCAGACGGCCTATATGAAGGCGCATTATCCGGTCGAATTCCTCGCCGCCTCGATGACGCTCGACATGTCCAACACGGAAAAGGTCAACGATTTCCGGCAGGATGCCAAGCGGCTCGGCATCGAGGTGATCGCCCCTTCGGTGCAGACCTCCTTCCGCCATTTCCAGACCGGCGACAACCGCATCTATTACGCGCTCGCCGCCCTCAAGGGCGTCGGCGAATCCGCCGTCGACCATATCGTCGAGGTGCGCGGCGACAAGCCCTTTGCCGGCATCGAGGATTTCTGCCTGCGCATCGATCCGCGCCAGGTCAACCGTCGCGTGCTCGAAAGCCTGATTTTTGCCGGCGCTTTCGATTGTTTCGGCACGGACCGCGCCCAGCTTTCAGCCGGTCTCGACCGGATCCTCGGTTATGCCCAGCGCGCCCAGGAGAACAAGCTGAGCGGCCAGTCGGATATTTTCGGCAGCACGCTGACCTCGGGGCCCGAGAAGATTTCCCTGCCGCCGTATTCGCCCTGGCTTGCCTCGGAGCGGCTGCTCAAGGAATTCCAGGTGCTGGGCTTCTATCTCACCGCCCACCCGCTGGATTCCTACAACAACCTCCTGCAGAAGATGCGGGTGCAGACCTTTGCCGAGTTTTCCCAGGCGATCAAACAGGGCGCCTTCAATGCGCGCCTCGCCGGCACCGTCATTTCGAAGCAGGAGCGCAAGACCCGCACCGGCAACAAGATGGGCATCATCGTCTTTTCCGATTCGTCCGGCCAGTTCGAGGCGGTGCTGTTTTCGGAAATGCTGAACCAGTATCGCGACGTGCTGGAATCCGGAAAATCCTTCGTGCTGACCGCCACTGGCGAAGAGCGGCCGGAGGGCATCGGCCTGCGTATCCAGACGATCCAGTCGCTGGAGGAAAAGTCGCTGCAGATGCAGAAGGCGCTGCGCGTCTATATCAGGGATTCAGGGCCGCTGAAGATGGTCGCCGGCCATCTCAACGCCAGGGGCGATGGCCTGGTTTCCTTCATCGTCATCAAGGAAGACGGCAAACGCGAGGTGGAAGTGGCGCTGTCGGAGAAATACCGCATCACGCCGGAGATCGCCGCCGCCCTGCGCGCCGCCCCCGGCGTCGTCGATGTCGAGCTTGTCTAAAGCATGATGCCGAAACGTGTGAGCGGTTTTCTCATGACATCATGCTCTAACTCTATAATTTAGAACAGGATTCAGATTTTAAGCCGACCCGGCCTAAAATCATCCTGCTCTTGGGGGATGCGCCTCACCTTGGGTGACGGTTATCACCCTGCATGACCCGGGATAATCATCAACCCCGGGTGATGGTGATGAAATCGGTGCCTTCGCCGGTATCCCGGCCGAGGCCGGTATCGGAGATCGTCAGCGTCGAGCCGGGCGCGATCAGCGCCTCGATCCTGCGGCGGGTCTCCTCCGGGATCGTGACGCGGCTGAGCGACCGGGCGATCGGCCTGCCGCTGACGATCGAGCTTTCCTGATTGGTGATGCCGAGCCGCTTCATCGTCTCGCGCGAGAGATTGTTTTCGAGCGTGATGCCGAGCCAATCCGCCGTACCGGCCTTGTCATCGACTGCATGCAGCGTGAAGAAATGTGTGCCGAGCGCCAAGCCCGGATCGGCGATCGTCACCGGCGCTTCGAAGATCGGCTTGAACGCCTGGCGCACCATGATGACGCCGTTCGGCGGCTCGCCCTTGCCCGTTGCGGCATAGACGGATTTAAGCAGCGTGTCGGAGACCAGGCTCCTGTCGCCGGCAAATTCCGCCGGCCGCAACGTCTTGAAAGCCTTGATCGCCTCGACCGTCGCCGGCCCGAGCAAGCCGTCCGGATCGCCGGCGGGAAAGCCGAGCTGGTTGAGCAGGGTCTGGATGTCGATCACCGTCTCGCGCAGCGTGCGGCGGGTGATCAGCATGCTGATCGGTTCGGATGGCGGCTCGGGTTGGGGCGTTGCAATCGGCGCTGCCGGCATCGGCATCGCCGCCGTGTCGTTCATCGCCACCTGCACCGGTGTCCCGGGGCTGTCGGGCATCGAGGGCCGCAGTTCGACATCCGAAAGCAGCAGCATCGGCGCCGGCGCCTCTGGATGGAAAAGGGTCGGATGGTCGATCGGCTGCGGCACCACTTCGCCGTCGCTGATGATGACGGGGATGCCGGGCTCGGTCATCCCGTAAAGCTTTTTCGCAAAAGCGCCGGGCATGCGCACGCAGCCATGCGAAGCCGGATAACGCGGCACGGAATTGGATTCGTGCAGCGCAATGCCCGACCATGTCAGCCTTTGCATGAAGGGCATCGGCGCGTTCGAATAGAGATTGGATTCGTGGTATTTCTGCTTTTCGAGCACCGAGAAGATGCCGCTCGGCGTCGTGTGCCCGTCCTTGCCGGTCGAGACCTTCGAGGTCGCGATGACCTCGGTGCCGTCATAGACCGCAAGCGACTGCTTGTCCTTCGAGACGATGATCTGCAGCGTGCGCGCATCCGCGGCAAGAGCAGGGTGCACGAGTGCGGTGGCCGACAGCAAGCCGAGGCCGAAGACGAGACGCGAGAACATGATACCCAACCATACGCAATACTGGTCCGGCACATTATGGGACGAAGTTTAAGGAAGATTTTATAGGTGGAATTGCCTGCCGGTCTCACGCTTTAGTGATCGCGCTTGCCGCTGCCGAAGGTGTAACCGGTCTCGACCGTGTTCTTGCCGAACTTGTCGCGCAGCTTGTCCATCGCCGCTTCGGCGGCCGCCCGCCGGCCCGATTGCCGGTCGATGAGATCGGGCGGATCGGCGCGGGCGGCATCGCCGAGATCGGTAACGCCGATGCCGAGCAGTCGGAACTTCGTGCCGTCGGTCTCCTTTTCCAGAAGCTCGAGCCCGATGCGAAAGATCCGGTCGGCAAGCTGGGTCGGGTCTTCGAGCTTGCGGTTGCGCGTGCGCAGCTTGAAGTCGGCGGTCTTCATCTTCAGGACCACGGTCTGGCCGGCGATGTCGTTTTTCTTCAGCCGCCAGGAGACCTTTTCCGAAAGGTTGCGCAGGATCGGCACCAGATCGTCATAACGTGAGATGTCGTCGAAGAAGGTCGTCTCTGATGAAACGCTCTTGGCCGCATCGTTGAGATGCACCTCACGGTCGTCGATCCCGCGCGACAGCCGGGCGAGCCGCTGGCCGATGCTGCCGTAGCGGCGCATCAGGTCGTTTTCTTCCATCTGCTGCAACTGGCTGATGGTGCGGATGCCGTCCGCCTCCAGCGTCGCCGCAAAGGCCTTGCCGACGCCCCAGATCGTGGTGACCGGACGCGGCGCCAGGAACTCCACCGCTTCCTCACGGCCGATCACGGAAAAGCCGCGCGGTTTCTGCAGGTCCGAAGCGACCTTCGCGAGGAATTTGCAGTAGGAAAGCCCGACCGACACGCTGATGCCGATCTCCTTTTCGACCCGGCGGGCGAATTTGGCGAGGGTGCGGGCCGGTGGGTCGTGATGCAGCCTTTCGGTGCCGTCAAGCTCCAGGAAGGCCTCGTCGATCGACAGCGGCTGCACCAGCGGCGTCAGATCCTGCATCATGGCGCGCACCTGGCGCCCGACCCGGACGTATTTTTCCATGTCGGGGCGGATGACGATCGCTTGCGGGCAGGCTTCCAGCGCCTTGAACATCGGCATTGCCGAACGCACGCCGTGGATGCGGGCGATATAGCAGGCGGTGGAGACGACGCCGCGTTTGCCGCCGCCGATGATCACAGGCTTGTCGGCAAGTTCCGGATTGTCGCGTTTTTCGACGGCCGCGTAGAAGGCATCGCAATCGATATGCGCAAGCGTCAAAGCGTAGAGTTCGCGATGGCGCACCAGACGGGGGCTGCCGCAGGACACACAGCGGCGCGCCTCGCCCTTCTGCTCGGCAAGGCAGTCGCGACAGAAGCCGGGTGTCTTGTCGGGTGTGGGCGTCATCATGAGAACAAAGATTGAACGCCGGGACATTACGCCTTAAGCTTCCGAGTCTCAAGAGAGGGCGGGAGCATTGCCTTTGGATAACGATTTTCGTTTCGAGCCGCTGGCAAGGCGCAAGGACACCCGCCGCCTCATGCGGCTGGAACTGCGGGCGTGAAAGTGCCGGAATGAAAATGCGCCTGGATGAGCTCGGCCGCATGCGTCCAGTCGCTGACGCGGGTGATGTCGTCGGCGGCCGCCGGGGCGAAACGATGGACGGGCGAGTCGGGCATCAGGTGAATCAGCAGGCAATCGGCAACATATTCCCTGACGGAATGCAGATTGAGCGCCATATCATCGATGAAGACGACAGGAAGGGAGCGGCTGGCATGCAAGGCGTGAACGATCGGCCCCTTGGGCTCTTCGCTGGCAAGCAGCGGAAAAAGCAGGCCCAGCCTGTCGAGCAGGCGGCGGCGCTGGTCCTGGAACCGCGGCTGCATGGCCGTCAGAAACAGGACATCGGCCTCCTGCGAAAGCCGGCCGAGCGTTTCGACGACGCGGTCGAGCGGGGTCTGCCACAGCTCCTGCGCCTCGAAGAATTCCTCGATCAGCCGGCTGACCCGCTGATCCTCGATCTCCGCGCCATCCGCCTGCGAGACGATATTGCCGTGCAGCCGGAACGAGCGCGGCAGGAACGCATGACCCTGGCTTTGAAGGAAAAGTTGGAACGGGCCGATGAATTGCAGCACGACATCGTCGACGTCGCAGACGATCAGCGGCCGTTCGCCGAGCCGGATATGCGAGATGTCGAATTCCACGGTCAGTATTCTCCGGAATCGAGGCCGGGCGAGGAGAAATGCCGCCAGGCGGCGGTGACCGTTTCCGGGCTGATGCCGCTTGCCGCGCAGAAAACCATCGCCGTCGGTTCATGGTTCATCAGGAAATCCATCATGCCGGCGAGGAAGCCGGGATCGTTGACGGCGCTGCGCACCTGGCCTGGCGCCACGCCGGTGAGAGCGAGGAAGCGGCCGAACATCTCGGGATCGTCGGCAAGCCAGCCGAGCACGGCGATCGCGGTTGCGTGCGGGTCGGCGGCTGGTTGTTTCGAAGTCTTGAAGTTGCTTTGCATTTCGAGGGGTAAGTTACCTTTTCTTCAACCAAATACCGCTAGCGTGCGCTATCGGTTTCACGGAGCTATCGTCCGCATGTGCCTTTCTCATGGGACGAACCGCTGCGCGAACGGACGTAGGGACAGCTTGTCATGCCCAAACAGGTGATGATTGTAGAAGATAACGAGCTCAACATGAAGCTCTTTCGCGACCTCATCGAGGCGTCTGGTTATACCACGATCCAGACCAGAAACGGCATGGAGGCGCTCGATCTGGCGCGCAAGCATCGCCCCGACCTGATCCTGATGGATATCCAGCTTCCCGAGGTCTCCGGCCTGGAAGTGACGAAATGGCTGAAGGAAGACGACGAGCTGCACGTGATTCCCGTCATCGCCGTCACGGCTTTCGCGATGAAGGGCGACGAGGAGCGGATCCGCCAGGGCGGCTGCGAAGCCTATGTTTCCAAGCCGATCTCGGTCCCGAAATTCATCGAGACGATCAAGACCTATCTCGGCGATGCCTGACGCATCGGAAAGACAGCTATGACTGCGCGAATACTGGTGGTTGACGATATTCCGGCCAATGTGAAGCTGCTCGAAGCGCGGCTGCTCGCGGAGTATTTCGACGTGATGACCGCAGCCGACGGCTACACGGCGCTGGCGATCTGCGAGCGCAACCAGGTCGATCTCATCCTGCTCGACATCATGATGCCCGGCATCGACGGTTTCGAGGTCTGCGAGCGGCTGAAGGCCAGCCGCAAAACCGCCCATATTCCTGTCGTCATGGTCACAGCACTTGATCAGCCGGCCGATCGCGTACGTGGCCTGAAGGCCGGCGCCGACGATTTCCTCACCAAGCCGGTCAACGATCTTCAGCTGATCTCACGGGTGAAGAGCCTGCTGCGGCTGAAGACGTTGAGCGATGAGCTGCGCATCCGCGCCGATACCGCCCATACGATGGGCATCGACGATCTCATGCGGGCAGGCGAGGGTCGCATCGACGAGACCGGTCAGATCCTGCTCGTCGACGGCCGCGCCAATTCACAGGAGCGCATCATCAAGGCGCTGAAGCCCGTCGCCGACGTGCTTGCCCTTTCCGATCCGCAGGCCGCACTCTTCGAGGCGGCCGAAAGCGCCTTTGATCTCGTCATCGTCAACGCCAACTTCGACGATTACGATCCGCTGCGCCTCTGCTCGCAGCTGCGCTCGCTGGAGCGCACGCGCTTCCTGCCGATTCTGATCATCACCGAGCAGGGCGCTGACGAGATGGTCGTGCGCGCGCTCGATCTCGGCGTCAACGACTACATCGTCCGCCCGGTCGATCCCAACGAGCTGGTTGCCCGCAGCCTGACGCAGATCCGTCGCAAGCGCTGCAACGACCGGTTGCGCGCCAGCGTCAAGCAGACGATCGAGCTTGCCGTGACCGATCCGCTGACCGGCCTTTATAACCGGCGCTATCTCGATAATCACTTGAACGTGCTCTTCAACCGTTCGATGGCGCGGGGCCGGCCGCTTTCGGTGCTGATCACCGATATCGACCGCTTCAAGCAGGTGAACGACAGCTATGGCCATGACGGCGGCGACGAAGTGCTGCGGGAATTTGCCAATCGCGTCCGCTCGACCATTCGCGGCGCCGATCTCGCTTGCCGCTACGGCGGGGAAGAATTCGTCGTCGTCATGCCGGATACCTCGCCGGAAATTGCCGCCGCTGTCGCCGAGCGCCTGCGCGCCGCCGTCGAAAACGCGCCCTTCAGGCTGAAACACGCGGGGGAGGCGCTGAACGTCACGGCTTCCTTCGGCATCGCCTCGCGCATCGGCTCGGTGCTGACCCCGGATCAGCTGATGAAGCAGGCCGATCTCGCCCTTTACGAGGCCAAGAATACCGGCCGCAACCGCGTGGTCGCCGCAGCCGCTTGACGAATCACTTTGGTGCCATAGGCGCCATTTGCGGGTTTTCCACTGCGGTAAGCGAATTATTACCGATCTTTAATCTTCGCCTGAGCGATGCGGAGCGAAAATTTTGCAATTCAATAGCCCAAAAATCGACTTTCGCCGTTGCTGCCCATCTGCCGCAGCGCGATAGTGTTGAGGGTGTCGGGGCCTTCGCTCCAGATGAAATAGAGACTATAAAGAGCGCCTGCCGCCTGCAGGCTCAAATAGAGTGCGGCGACGTCACCTCACGTAAGGGTAGGGGAGGCGCAAGTTGTTAAGTTATAGTGTCGAATTTCTTGGAGTGGTCAGACATTAGGCTTCAGGCCCAAGCAGAGCCGACAAATCTTTATATGTCCCAAAATTGGACTTTTAACCATAGAATCACACTCGTAAAATTCACCATTAAGAATTTGTTGATTTTCTTTCATTTCTGCGCAAATTATCGGCTCATAAGAGAAGCGCTCCCGCTGAGGAGTTGTCGATACCCCATGATGCTCAGGTCCGCCGCATCTCCTGGGTCGTGGGGTCGGTCGGCTAGTAGGCAAGTTATAGCGGTTCCTCGTGCCGTTTTGCATGCTGGCCGACCCCCTTTCAAGAAAACGCCGCCACTTCCCGAAGATGGAAGGGCGGCGTTTTTCTGTTTGCGCTGTCATTTTTAAATGGGGTCAATTCAGGCAATAAAAAACGCGCAACCCGAGGGCGCGCGCTTTTTGCGAAATCCTGAGAACAAGCGATTACTTGATCTTGGTTTCCTTGAACTCGACATGCTTCTTAGCAACCGGGTCGTACTTCGTCTTCGTCATCTTGTCCGTCATCGTACGGCTGTTTTTCGTCGTGACGTAGAAGAAACCGGTGTCGGCTGTCGACAGCAGCTTGATCTTGATTGTTGTAGCCTTGGCCATGGTCGTCCTGCCTTTAAGAAAATGAAAGCCGTGGAAGCCGGATGGGCTCCACGGCAAATTCTGGCGCGAAACTACGAATCCCGCCCGAAAAGTCAAGTCCGTTTTCGAATGAACATCAGTCTGATCCCGGAAAGTAGGGCGTAAAGACCGAAGAAAGCGGCAATCGCCCAGGCAAACCCGTTATTTCCGGCGACATCGATCGCCGCACCGATCGCCTGCGGCCCGGCCACGGTCCCCATCGCATAACAGAAGACGAAGGCGGCATTGGCCGCCGCAAGGTCGGAGCCGGTCAGCCGCGAGCCGAGATGGCTGAGGCCGACCGTATAAAGGCCGGAGACGCAGCCGCCCCAGAAAAGCAGCAGCCCGGCCATCAGCAGCCAGTTGTCGACCAGCAGCGGCAGCATCATCGAGCCGACGAAGCCCATCAGCGCCATGCCGGCCAGAAGCGGCCGCTTGTCGGGGATGCGGTCGGAGAGCAGACCGAGCGGGATCTGGAAGATGACATTGCCGACGCCCATCATGGTGAGCAGAAGGGCTGCCTGCGATTCGGTGAAATGGGCGCGCACCGCAAAGATCGGGAAAAGCGAAAGCCCGCCCGCTTCGACTGCGCCGAAGATGAAGACCGCCGCCGTCGCCGTCGGCACGAGAAAGACGTAGCGCATGAAATGCAGCTCCGGTTTTTCCTCGAGTATTGGGCTCTCGTCGCGGGCGATGAAGATCGGAATGGCGGCAAGCAGGATGGCACAGGCGCCGATCAGGAAGGGGAAGATGCCGTCGCTGCCGAGGATCGAAAACAGCAGCGGCCCGGCCGCGAAGCCAAGGGAAAGCACCGTCGCATAGATGCCGAGCACGAAGCCGCGTTTGGACGGCGGCGAGGCGGCGTTGATCCAGAATTCGGAGAGGATGAACAGCGTCGTCGTTGCGCCATGGAAGGCGAAACGCAGCGGAAACCACATCCAGAAATCCTCGGCATAATAGAAACCGAGTGCGCTCAGCGCCGAAATCAGCACCGCCCAGAGCATTGTCGGCGCAACGCCGTATTTATGCGCGAGCTTGGTGGTGATGGGCGCGGCCGCCATCGCCGCGACGCCGGCCATTGCCGTGTTCAGCCCGATCAGGGTGGACGAGATGCCGCGTTTTTCCAGGATGATGCTGAGAAGCGGGAGTCCGAGGCCGATTGCTATGCCGACGGCTGATATGGACGAGATGGCTGCCACCAGAGAAGGCCAATGGATTTCCTCGACATCGCCCGGTGTGCCGTTTCTCGGCTGAGACATTTATCCATCCTTAGAAAGCTGCGCGAGCGAATCGGCCGGTTCCGTCAGATAGATAGACACGGACGTGCCAAATCCGGGTGACGGATGCCGCTTCGCAATATTTCCGATGTGAGTGACCATCTGCGGAATGTAAAGCCCGTTCGGCCAAGAAATGCTTACCATGTCGGGTCGTTGAGGATCGTCGGCTGCCGCATTCGGGTGGTGGTCGGTGGAGCGCTGGCACTACACGTTAAATATGTCTGGAAGGTGAAAGCGATCAATCCGGGCGTCCGGGGAGGTCATAATCGTCAGGATCGTCACTCTCGCCGCCGAAACCGTGCATGCGCAGCGCCCATTGCAGGCCGATGACGCCGCCCTTGATCGGCTGGATCGAGGCAAGGGCGGTGATGACGGTGATCGGCGCCCAGATGGCAATATGCGCCCACACCGGCAGCACGAAGGTCATGTCGGTCAGCATATAGCCGCCGACCACGACGTGGCCGAGAACGAGGATGACGATATAGGGCGGCAGGTCGTCGGCCCGTTGGTGATGCATCGCCTCGCCGCAGGCCGCGCAATGATCGACCGGCTTCAGGAAGGCCCGAAACAGCTTGCCGCTGCCGCAGGCCGGGCAGCGGTTCATCAGCCCGCGCAGGATTGAGCGTCCCAGCGGGCGCTCGACCTCGGGCGCATCCCCGTAGCGGACGGCCGGATCGGTCGGTGTGCTCATCGCATGTTCCTCTTCGGAGCTAGCGCCGCCCGCGCGGCGGCCTCGTTCCGGGCTTCTTGCGGACCTGGCCTCTTTCGCGGCGGCCGGCTTTGTGGAAGGAGCGCACCGCCGCCGGCATCTCGCGCCCTTCGCTGACCATTTCGAAACGCAGCGCGCCGGCAAGCGGGATCGCCTCGGCAAGCTTCACCGTGACATTGTCGCCAAGGCGGTAGCCGAGCCCCGTTCTTTCACCCGAGAGCGCCTGATGCGCCTCGTCATAGATGAAATAGTCGGTGCCGAGTGTAGATATGGGGACGAAACCGTCGGCGCCATAGTCCGGCAGGGAGACAAAAAGCCCTGATTTCGTAACACCCGAGACGCGCCCGGCAAATTCCTCGCCGACGCGCCCGGCAAGGTGATGGGCGATCAGCCGGTCGACCGTCTCACGTTCGGCCGCCATCGCCCGGCGCTCGAAGGTCGAGATTTCGGCGGCGATATCGTCGAGCGTGCCTTCTTCCTCGGGCGTGATGCCGCCTTCGCCGAAGCCGAGCGAGCCGACGAGGGCGCGATGCACGATGAGATCGGCGTAACGGCGGATCGGCGAGGTGAAATGCGCGTATTTCATCAGGTTGAGGCCGAAATGGCCGATATTCTCCGGGCTGTAGATTGCCTGGCTCTGCGAACGCAGCACCATCTCGTTGACCATGGTCTGGTGCGGCGTTCCGTCGGCCTTCGCCAGTATGCCGTTGAAGTTGTTGGCGCGCATGTTGCCGCCCTTGGCAAGCGGGATGCCGAGTGTGGCCAGGAACTCGCGCAGGATTTCCTGCTTGGCAAGCGTCGGGCCGTCATGGATGCGGTAGATCAGCGGCTGGCGTCTCTTTTCCAGCGTCTCGGCGGCTGAGACGTTGGCCTGGATCATCATCTCTTCGATCAGCTTGTGCGCATTGAGCCGCGGCGGCACGTGGACCCGGTCGACCGTGCCGTCGGGTTTCAGCAGGATCTTGCGCTCCGGCATGTCGAGCTCCAGCGGCTGGCGCCGGTCGCGTCCGCGCTTCATCACCTCATAGGCGTGCCAGAGCGGCTTCAGGATCGGCTCGAGCATCGGTCCGGTCCGATCGTCCGGCTTGCCGTCGATCGCTGCCTGCGCCTGCTGATAGGAGAGCTTGGCCGCGCTCTTCATCATGACGCGGTGAAAGGTGTGGCCGATCTTGCGGCCTTCCCCTGAAAAGCTCATGCGCACGGCAAGCGCCGGGCGGTCGACGCCTTCCTTCAGCGAACAGAGATCGTTGGAGATGCTCTCCGGCAGCATCGGCACGACGCGATCCGGGAAATAGACCGAGTTGCCGCGTTTCAGCGCTTCGCGGTCGAGCGGCGACTTGGGACGGACATACCAGGAGACGTCGGCAATGGCGACCGTGACGATGACGCCGCCGGGATTGTCGGGCGAGGGGTCGAGTTCGGCATAAACAGCGTCGTCGTGGTCTTTGGCATCGGCCGGATCGATGGTGATCAGCGGCACGTCGCGCCAGTCCTCGCGATGCGACATCGTTGCGGGCTTTGCGTCCTCGGCCTCGGCAATGACGGCGGGCGGGAAGACATGCGGAATGCCGTGCGCATGGATGGCGATCATTGAGATCGCCTTTTCAGAGGCGACGGATCCGACGACGGAAAGCACCTTGGCGCGCGGCAGGCCGAAACGGCCGAGACGGGCGATTTCGACTTCGACCAGATCGCCGTCCGCAGCGCCGCCGGTGAAGTCGGGATCGATCACCATTTCCTCGCCGCGCCGCTCGATCGGCAACAGCCGCCCACCGCCGCCGGGGGCGGTGCGGAAAACGCCCATCGAGGCGCCGCGGCGCCTGTCGATCACCTTGATGATCCGCGCCGTATAGGCCGGTCCGCCGCGATCGACGGCCGGGAAGATCTTTGCCAGGATGCGATCGCCGAGGCCCGCGACGGGCGCCTTGCCCTTGCCCTGGCGGCCTGCAGGCGATTGCTGCCGAATGGCGACGGCAGGGGCGACGCCCTGGTCCTCCGGCCATTCCGCCGGCCGGCCGATCAGATCGCCGTCCTTGTCGCGCGTGGTGATGTCGAGAACGGTGACCGGCGGCAGCGCGCCGGGACGGATCAGCGACTTGCGGGTCTTCTGCAGCATGCCTTCCTGCTCGAGCTCCTGCAGCATGTGCTTGAGCTCGACGCGGTTGTCGCCCTTCAGGCCGAAAGCCTTGGCGAGTTCGCGTTTGGACGCTTTCTGAGGATGATCGGCGATGAAGCGCAGGATCACCTCACGCGAGGGCAGCGCCCCGTGGACGATGTTCAGCGGCTCGACGGCGGGAGCATCCTTGCCGGTGCGGCCGATCTTGCCAGGACGTTTGCCCGCAGGGTTCGTTCTGTCGCGCGGTATTCTGCTCACGTCAGCTCTTTTTCGATTTCGCGGGCGCTTTCGCCTTGGTTGCCTTTGGCTTGGCTGCCGTCTTCGTTGCCTTGGTTGCAGCGGCAGCCGCCTTCGGCTTGGCCTTTGCCTTGGCCGCCTTGCCGGCCGGCGCCTTGCCGGCCTTCTCCGTGATCAGCGCCAGCGCTTCCTCGACGGTGATCGCCTGCGGATCCTTGCCCTTCGGCAGGGTGGCATTGACCTTGCCCCAGTTGACGTAAGGGCCGTACTTGCCGTCGCGAACGGTGATCGGGCCGCCATCCGGATGATCGCCGAGTGCCTTCAGTGCCGCCGGCGTACCGCGTGAACCCCGGCCCGGCGCCTGGTTGGCCTTTTCGGCAATGACCGTCACGGCGCGGTTGAGGCCGACGGAGAAGACGTCCTCGATGCTTTCCAAATTGGCATAGGAACCGTCATGCAGCAGGAACGGTCCATAGCGGCCGATGCCCGACGAGATCATCTTGCCGGATTCCGGATGTTTGCCGATATCGCGCGGCAGCGAAATCAAAGCCATCGCCTTTTCATAGTCGATGTCTTCCGGCTTCCAGCCCTTCGGCAGCGAAGCACGCTTGGCTTCCTTGCCGTCGCCGCGCTGGATATAGGGGCCGAAGCGGCCGGAGCGCAGCGTCAGTTCCTCGCCGGTCGTCGGATCGGTGCCGAGGTTCTTCGGCTCGTTGAGGGCTGCACCATCCGCTTCTCCGCCGTTTTCGGAGGAAAGTTGGCGGGTGTAATTGCATTCCGGATAGTTCGAGCAGCCGACGAAGGCGCCGTATTTGCCGAGCTTCAGCGACAGGTTGCCGGTGCCGCAGACCTGGCAGATCCTGGGATCACTGCCGTCTTCCCGCTTCGGGAAGACCAGCGGCGCCAGCGCCTCGTTCAGCGAATCGAGCACATTGGTGACGCGCAGTTCCTTGGTGTCTTCGATCTGGGCGAAGAAATCCTTCCAGAAATCGCGCAGCACCTGCTTCCAGTTCAGCTCGCCGGCGGAAATCCGGTCGAGCTTTTCCTCGAGATCGGCGGTGAAGTCGTATTCGACATATTTGGTGAAGAAGCTTTCGAGGAAAGCCGTCACCAGCCGGCCTTTGGCCTGCGGGATCAGCTTGCGCTTGTCGATCGTCACATAGTCGCGGTCGCGCAGGGTCGCCAGCGTCGCGGCATAGGTGGAGGGGCGGCCGATGCCGAGCTCTTCCATCTTCTTGATCAGCGAGGCTTCCGAATAACGCGGCGGCGGCTCGGTGAAATGTTGCGTCGAATTGATCTTCTGCTTGGCGAGGTTCTCGCGCGCATTGATCTCCGGCAGGCGGCCATCCTCGTCGCCGTCGTCGCTCTGCTCGCCGTCTTCCTTCTGGTCGGTATAGGCGGCGATGAAGCCGTCGAAGCGGATGACCGAACCGACGGCGCGCAGGCCGGCCTTCTCGCCCTTGTTGTCGGCGGTGATTTCAGCCGTCGTGCGCTCGATTTCGGCCGACGCCATCTGGCTGGCGATGCCGCGTTTCCAGATCAGGTCATAGAGCCGAATCTGGTCGGCATCGAGGAATTTGCGGACGCGGTCAGGGGTCCGGTCGAAATCGGTCGGACGGATCGCTTCGTGCGCTTCCTGGGCGTTCTTCGCCTTGGTAGAATAGAAGCGCGCCTTGTCAGGCATGTAACGTTCGCCGAACTGGTCGACGATGGCGCGCCGCGCCGCATCGATCGCCTCCGGCGCCATCTGCACGCCGTCGGTTCGCATATAGGTGATGAGACCGACCGTCTCGCCGCCGATATCGACGCCTTCATAGAGTTTCTGGGCGACCTGCATGGTGCGCGAGGCGGAGAATCCGAGATTGGAGGAGGCGGCCTGCTGCAGCGTCGAGGTGGTAAACGGCGGTCCCGGGTTGCGCTTGACCGGTTTGGCCTCGACCGTGTCGACGACATAGCTTGCGCCGTCGAGCAGTGTCTTCAGCCGGCCGGCTTCCTCGCCATTGCCGATCGCCCGCGGCTGCAGCCGTTTGCCGTTCGCCGAAACCAGCTTTGCCTCGAACTCGTCGCCGCGCGGCGTCTTCAGAAGTGCCGAGATGTTCCAGTATTCTTCCGAAATGAAGCGCTCGATCTCGGATTCGCGATCGCAGACCAGGCGAAGCGCCACGGACTGGACACGGCCGGCCGAACGCGCGCCGGGCAGCTTGCGCCACAGAACCGGCGAAAGATTGAAGCCGACGAGATAGTCGAGCGCACGGCGGGCCAGATAGGCGTCGACCAGCGGCACGTCGATGTCGCGCGGATCGGCCATCGCGTCGAGCACCGCCTTCTTGGTGATCGCGTTGAAGACGACGCGCTTGACCGGCTTGCCGTTCAGCACCCGCTTCTTGTTGAGCATGTCGAGCACGTGCCAGGAAATCGCTTCGCCTTCGCGATCCGGGTCGGTCGCGAGAAACAGGCCGTCGGAGGATTTCACCGCGTCGGCGATATCCTTCATCCGCTTGGCCGAGGCGCCGTCGACCTCCCAAAGCATTTCGAAATCCTGATCGGGGAGGACCGAGCCATCCTTGGCAGGCAGATCGCGCACATGGCCGAAGGAGGCGAGCACTTTGTATCCTGAACCCAGATACTTGTTGATCGTCTTGGCCTTGGCAGGCGATTCCACCACTACAACATTCATGATGATTCTCTAAAAAAGGAAACGACGCCGGCGTTGAAGCCAGCGCGACACACACCGTAACTTGGATACCGGCCTTCCGACATGGACAGGGAAATCGCTGCGGTCAAGGGGTTTGCTACAATTTTACCTCTTGCATCTGTTGCAATCGAAGCAAGATTCACGGCGAAAAACAATTGTTGATTGCGTCGCCACCATTTTCGACACGCAGTTCCTGCAATCGCAGAGCCGCTCTCTCTTAGGGGTACGGCTCAATCGGAAAGCGAAATGAGGCTGCCCTGATGCCGGTGCAGCCGGCCCGCTATGTCGAGTTCCAGCAGGATGAGATAGACCGCCGATGCCGATAAGCCGGTATGGCGGATAATGTCGTCGATCTCGACCGGTGTTGGCCCGAGCGCATCGACGATGCGGCTGCGATCCGTTTCGTCGGGCGGCATCGTTATTGCCCCGCCCTCACGCGGCGGTTCCTCCGCCATCGACGACGGGAAGAGATCGAATTGCGCCAGCGGCGCCAGGGCCTCGATGACATCGGCGGGTGCGGTGACGATCGAAGCACCGTCCTTCAGCAGGCCGTTGGTGCCGTGGCAGCGCGGGTCGAGCGGTGAGCCGGGCACGGCAAACACCAGCCGGCCGAACTCGCCGGCAAGGCGTGCG
Organism: Rhizobium leguminosarum bv. trifolii WSM2297; assembly: GCF_000271845.1. Next base: position 451,014 of record NZ_JH719395.1, read on the forward strand.
GTAATCAGCGATCCCGAGCGCGTTGCCGCTTCGACCACCACGAGACCGAGCGCGATGCCGGCGATCAGCCGGTTCCGGCGCGGGAAATCGCGGGCGCGGGGCTCCCAGCCGAAGGGCATTTCGCTCACCGCCAGGCCGTTGCCGCCGGTGATCTCCTCGAGCAGGCCGATATTCTCCGGCGGGTAGGGCTGGTCGAGACCACCGGCAAGGGCTGCGATCGTGCCCGTTTCGAGGCTTGCCCGATGCGCCGCGGTGTCGATGCCGCGCGCGAGGCCCGAGACCACGGTATATCCAGCCCGGCCGCAGTCGCGCGCTACCATTGCCGCAAATTTGGCGCCGGCGATCGAGGCATTGCGCGAGCCGACGATACCGACGGCCGGTCGTTTGCCAGCGGCCAGCGCGCCCTTGACGGCCAAGAGCGGCGGCGCGCCGTCGATCTGCTTCAGCGATTGCGGATAGTCCGGCTCGCCGATGCCGACGAAGCGGGCGCCGAAACGATGCGCCGCCTCCAGTTCCCGATGCGCCTCGGCCTCGCTGGCGATGCGGATGGCCCGCGTGGCGCCGCCTCGCGCTGAAAGCTCCGGCAGCGCTGCAAGGGCGGCCTCGGCCGAACCGAAATGATTGATGAGGTCACGAAAGGTGGCGGGGCCGATATTGTCGGAACGGATGAGACGCAGCCAGGCAATGCGTTGCCGGTCGCTCAGCACAGTGCCTTTTGATCCCGCCCCCGGCGCATCCATTATCCCTTTGCCCCGATCTTGCTTTCCGTCCCGCCCATCAGGCGGGAAATATTCGCCCTGTGCTTCCAGTAGGAGATCAGCGTCATGATCGCCATGACGGCTGCAACCTTCTCGTTGCCGAGTATCCACAGTGCAACCGGAATGACAAGCATGGCGACCAGCGCCGACAGCGAGGAGTAGCGGGTGGTGAAGGCGACCGCCAGCCAGACGGCGGCAAAGAGCACGACCATGATCGGCGCGACGCCGAGCAGGGTGCCGATATAGGTGGCGACACCCTTGCCGCCCTTGAAGCCGATCCAGACCGGGAAGAGATGGCCGATGAAGGCGAAGAAACCGGCGATGATCGCAGCCTCCTCACCGAAGACGTAACCGACGACCCAGGCCGCCGCCGACGCCTTCAGCGCATCGAGCAGCAGCGTCGCCGCGGCAAGCTTGCGGTTTCCGGTTCTGAGCACGTTGGTCGCGCCGATATTGCCGGAGCCGATGCTGCGCACATCGCCGAGGCCGGCGGCGCGCGTGAGGATCAGGCCGAATGGGATCGAGCCGAAGAGATAGCCGATGACAGCGGCGGCAAGCGCGACCGGCAGGGTGATCTGCCATGACATGAGATTGGATAACATATGCCCCCTCGGCCCTCCGTGGCCTATCCTCAGTTCAGCCGTCTCCTAAAGCGAGCCCTAGAGTGTGTGGACAAGCTTTCCCGAGACGTATGTCGCGACGGCCCGCCCGCTGAAGCGCGCATCTTCGAACGGCGTGTTCTTCGAGCGGGAGAGAAGCATGTCTTTGGCGACAAGCCAAGGCTCATCGAGGTCGATCAGCGTGATATCGGCCGCAGCCCCCGGCTTCAGCGTGCCGGCATCGAGGCCGAAAATCTCAGCCGGCCGGGTGGACATGGCGTCGATCAGCCGCATCAGGCTCACCTGGCCGCCGTGATGAAGCCTGAGGGCTGCGGCCAGCATGGTTTCGAGGCCGATCGCGCCATCCTCAGCCTCGCCGAAGGGCAGGCGTTTCGTATCGACGTCCTGCGGATCGTGCGAGGACACGATGATGTCGATCGCGCCGCTTGCCAGCGCCTCGACCATGGCCACCCGGTCGTCTTCCGGGCGCAGCGGTGGATAGAGCTTGAAGAAGGTGCGGTATTCGCCGATGTCGTTTTCGTTGAGCGCCAGATTGTTGATCGAGATACCTGCGGTGACCTTGGCGCCGCGGCTGCGGGCGCGTTCGATCGCCTCGACCGATTGCGGCACCGAGATCATCGCGGCGTGATAATGTCCGCGTGTCAGCTCTGCGATCCTGAGATCGCGCTCGAGCGGGATGAGTTCCGCTTCCCTTGGAATGCCGGAGAGCCCGAGCCAGCTGGCGAAAAGCCCCTCATGCATGACGCCGTTGGCGCCGAGATATTTGTCGCGGGCTTCGCAGGAGATGACGGCGCCGAATTCCCGCGCATAGGTCATTATCCGGCGCAGCACCTGCGTGTCGTGGACGCTGGAATGGGCATCGGTGAAGGCGACGGCGCCCGCCTGCATCAGCAGGCCGATCTCCGTCATCTCCTCGCCGGCAAGGCCCTTGGTGATGGCGGCTGCGGGGTAGACGTTGACGGCGGCCGTATCGCGCGCCGTCTTCTTGACGAATTCGACCAGCGCGATGTCGTCGATAACGGGGTCGGTGTCCGGCATCATGATGATCGAGGTGATGCCGCCGGCCGCCGCTGCCCGGCTCGCCGAGGCGATCGTCTCGCGATGTTCGCCGCCGGGTTCGCCGATATGAACGCGGGCATCGACGAGGCCCGGAGTGGCGACCAGGCCCGTGCAGTCGCGAATGATCGCGCCTTTGGGCGCGCCCTGGTTCTGCGCCGCCTGCCCGGCGGCAACGATGACCCCGTTTTCGGCGATGATCGTGCCGACTTCGTCGAGCTTGCGCGACGGGTCGACGATGCGAACGTTCTTGAGGACGATCGGGTTGCTCATGCCTTCATTCCATCGCTTCGGGGACCCTGGTTCTGCGAGACGAGCAGTGTCTCCATGACGGCCATGCGCACCGCGACTCCCATTTCCACCTGTTCGGCAATGACGCTCTGCGGACCGTCGGCCACCTCGGAGGCGATCTCGACCCCGCGGTTCATCGGGCCCGGATGCATGACCAGCGCATCCTCCTTCGCTGCCTTCAGCGTTTCGGCATCGAGGCCGTAGAAGTGGTAGTATTCGCGCACCGAAGGGACGAAGGCGCCGGACATGCGCTCGCGCTGCAGCCGCAGCATCATCACCACGTCTGCATCCTTCAGCCCTTCCTGCATCGAATGGAAGACTTCGACGCCCATCTCGGCGATGCCGGCGGGCAGGAGGGTGGCAGGTGCGACGACACGCACGCGCGCGCCCATCGCATTGAGCAGCAGGATATTGGAGCGCGCCACCCGCGAATGCAGCACGTCGCCGCAGATCGCCACGATGATGCGCGAGAGCTTGCCCTTGGCGCGGCGGATGGTCAGCGCGTCGAGCAGCGCCTGGGTCGGATGTTCATGCTGGCCGTCACCGGCATTGACGACCGAGCAGGAAACCTTCTGGGCAAGCAGGGCGGCGGCGCCGGCACTCGAATGGCGGATGACCAGCACATCGGGCCGCATCGCATTCAGTGTCATCGCCGTATCGATCAGCGTTTCGCCTTTTTTCACCGAGGAATTGCCGACCGACATGTTCATGACGTCGGCGCCCAGCCGCTTGCCGGCAAGCTCGAAGGAGGCCTGCGTGCGGGTCGATGCCTCGAAGAACAGGTTGATCTGCGTCAGCCCGCGCAGCGTCGACGTCTTCTTCTCTCGCTGGCGGCTGATCTTGACGGCCTCGTCGGCCTTGTCGAGCAGATAGGTGATATCCTGCTCGGTGAGGCCCTTGATGCCGATGAGGTGGCGGTGGGGGAAAAAGACCATGACCCTGCCTCTTGCTGTCTCTGGCGGGTCTATAAAGAGTGCTGCCCGCCGGGGCAAGCATGCGCTGTGGGCAAAGGCTTATGTCCCCATGCATTTTCGCCGAAATTCCGATAGAGCAGAATGAACCGAATCATAACTTCCGGTTTCCCTTTGCCGGGTTCTTACACTAGAAGCGAATTATGACCTCCGCCAACCGGACTGACGAAAAACTCGCAGAACTCAACCAGCCGAGCCTGTGGTCCGGCATCAATGCCTATCGGTCCGATCCGCTGATCGTCGATCTGACGGCGGCCCTGCCGCGCGGCATCCGCGAAGACCTGGAAAATATGGGCCGCTACGTCACGTCGCCGGAGGCGCAGGAGCTGGCGCGCATGGCAAACCAGGGCGCACCGCAGCTGCGCACTCATGGTCCGCGCGGCGAGCGCCTCGACGTCGTCGAATTCCATCCCGCCTGGCACGCGCTGATGCGCCGCTCCATGTCGGTCGGCCTGCATTCTTCCGTCTGGGATCCGCAGGCCGATACCGACGCCAAGGATGAGGCCCACAAGGTTCGCGCCGCCCGCTTCTATATGACGTCACAGCTGGAGTCCGGCCATCTCTGCCCACTGACGATGACCAGCGCCTCCGTTGCCGCGCTCTCGGCCTCGCCCGCGATACAGAAGGATTGGGCGCCAAAAATCCTTTCGCGCAAATATGATTCGTCGAACAAACCCGCCATGCAGAAATCCGCCGTCACCATCGGCATGGGCATGACGGAAAAGCAGGGCGGCACGGATGTGCGCGCCAACCGCAGCGCTGCCGAAAAGGTCAGCGAAGGCATTTACCGGCTGTCCGGCCACAAATGGTTCATGTCCGCTCCGATGAGCGATGCCTTCATCATGCTGGCGCAGACCAAGGAGGGCATGGGCTGCTTCCTCGTGCCGCGTCTGCTGGAGGATGGTTCCGCCAACGGCCTGCAGTTCCAGCGGCTGAAGGACAAGGTCGGCAACCGCTCCAATGCCTCTGCCGAAGTGGAGTTCACCGATACTTTCGGTTTCCTGCTCGGCGGTCCCGATGCCGGCATCCGCACCATTCTCGACATGGTGACGCTGACGCGGCTCGACTGCGCCCTGGCCTCGTCAGGCATGATGCGGGCGTCGCTCGCCGAGGCCGTGCATCACACCCGCGGCCGCAGCGTTTTCGGCAAGATGCTGGTCAACCAGCCGATCATGACGCGCGTGCTGGCCGACATGGCACTTGATGTCGCTGCCGCCACCGCGCTCTCCTTCCGTCTTGCCGACGCCTTCGACAAGGCGCGCGGCAATGCCGAGCAGGCGGCCTATGCCCGCGTCATGACGCCGGTCGCCAAATACTGGTGCTGCAAGATCGCGCCGGCCTTGATCTACGAGGCGATGGAATGCATCGGCGGCAACGGTTACATCGAGGAACGCCCGATCGCCCGCCATTACCGCGAGGCTCCGGTCAACGCTATCTGGGAAGGCTCCGGCAACGTCATGGCGCTCGACGTGCTGCGGGTGCTCAACCGCGGCAAGGATCTGTTCGAAACGGTTTTCGCTGGCCTTGCCCGCGATCTCGGCCCCGCCGGCAAGAAGACGATAGACGTTCTGCGCGCCGCAATCGCGCTCTGCGAACAGGATGAGGGCGCCGCGCGCCTGCTCGTCGAGCAGCTGGCGCTTGCGGCCGGTGCCGCCGAACTCTATCGGCTAGGCGCTGGGCGCATTGCCGACGCCTTCATCGAGACGCGCCTTGCCGGCGGCTGGCGCTCCACCTACGGCATGCTCGATTCCCGCTTCGACGCCAGCTACATCGTCGACCTGCTTTATCCGCCGGCGGCCTGACCGCGGGCGGCCGATGATCGCGCTTCGCCGGTATCGAGCCGAGTCATAAGCGCGTTGCGCGGATTGCTGCCCCTCACCCTAACCCTCTCCCCGAAAAAACGGGGCGAGGGGACGTGCCCTGCGAGAGCGAGGAGGGAACAGAGAGGTCACGGCATATCCCCTTCGCCCCGTTTACGGGGGTCCGAAGGACGGGTCGAGACCCGTGGCTCGACCCCGGGCGGTGCCGGCAGGCGGATGAAGGGGCTGCTGTCGGCGATCTCTGGATCAGACTGGCCGCACCTATCCCGCGCAGATGCACGATCCAAGACCGGCTGCGGACGACGATCACCGTTTGTCGTCCGGCTGGTCGCAACGTATCTCGTCCAGGTCGCCTTCCCAGTCTGCCCCTGCGAGATCTGCGATCGCATTTTTCCGGCGGTGCCTCTCGATGAGTATTCGCAGAGCCTGTTCGACGGCGGCCTCTTTTGTCGCCGATCCCGTGACGATCATTGCTGCGTCGATCAAGTCATCATCGATATCGATCGTTGTCCGCATGACCACCTCGAGTGTACCGATATCGTGAAGGTACACGCCCAGCCCTCGGGATTCAACTTCGCTAAAGAAGCATCGCCACAAACAAAAATCCGGCCGCGTCGCCGCGGCCGGATTGATCATTTACGTCCGAAAATCAGCGTTCAGAAGAAGCCACGGCGCTGCCACCAGCCGGCTTTCTTCGGCTTGCCGTCTTCGCCTTCGGCGTTTTCGCCGCGGGTGGATTTCACCGTCGGCTCGGAGGAGGTGATGTTGGATTCGCGGTTGGCGCGAACCGGCTTTGCCTCTTCCGGAGCCTCTTCCTGAACGGGTGTTCCGAGATCGGCGGCGGCTTCCACCAGTTCCGGTTCGGCCACGGCCGCTGGAGCTGTCTCTACCACTGGCTCCTCGACCGGCGCTGCTGCGGCTTTGCGACGGCCGCGGCCACGGGCCGGCTTCACATCCTCGGCGACAACAGCCGCACCCTCGACAACAGCGGCCGCAGCCTGGCTTTCGCCTGCCTGCTCGGCAACCGCTTCGACAGTTTCGGCTTCTTGAGGAGCGCCGTCGTTCGAAACGTCGTCGCCTTCGCTCTCTTCGCCGCCCTCGTCACTGCCATTGTCTTCACCGGCTTCACCGGCGGTCAGTTCGGAACCATCCTCGGCGCGGTTGCGGCGGCCGCCACGCTTGCCGCGACGGCGGCGCTTGCGGCGCTGCGATTCCTCGCTTTCAGCCAGTGTCTCGGGCGTGCCTTCAGCGGTTGCATCAGCTTCGCCGCCCTCGTCGTCGCCGTCTTCATCCTCATCGCCGGCTTCGCCTGCTGTCGATGCCGGCTGATCCGCATTGCCGTTGCGGCCGCGCCGACGCCGGCGGCGCTTGCGCTTGCGGTTTCCATCACCTTCGCCTTCCGAGCGTGCCGCGACGGGACGTTCGGCGGCGGCCGGCTTTTCTTCGAGTTCCTCGTCTTCGTCCTCATCCATTTCAATGACGATGTCGTCGTCGTCATCCTCAGGAATGGCTGCGAAGTTGAAGAGCGTCTCGATCTTGACCGGGTTCTCCACGGCCTCGCCGCGATCGATGGCGAAATGCTGCGCGCCGACCGAACCGTCGGCATCGATGACGATAGCGACGCCGAAACGGTTTTCGTAATCGATGATCGTCTGGCGCTTGTGGTTGAGCAGGTAGAGCGCAATGTCAGGCGTGGTGCGGACGCTGATGTTGTGCGTGGTATTCTTGAGCAGATATTCCTCGATGCCGCGCAGGACATGCAGCGCGACGGAGGACTGCGAACGCACATGGCCGCTGCCGCCGCAATGCGAGCAGACCTGGGTGGTCGATTCGAGAACCGAGGCGCGGATGCGCTGGCGCGACATTTCGAGCAGGCCGAAATGCGAGATCCGGCCGACCTGGATACGGGCGCGGTCGTTCTTCAGGCATTCCTTCAGCTTCTTCTCGACAGCACGGTTGTTGCGCTTCTCTTCCATGTCGATGAAGTCGATGACGATCAGGCCGGCAAGGTCGCGCAGGCGTAGCTGGCGGGCGACTTCGTCGGCAGCCTCGAGGTTGGTCTGCAGCGCAGTGTCCTCGATCGAGTGTTCGCGCGTCGAGCGGCCGGAGTTGACGTCGATCGACACCAGCGCTTCCGTCTGGTTCATGATCAGGTAGCCGCCGGACTTCAGCGTTACCTGCGGCTGCAACATGCGGTCGAGCTGGGCCTCGATGCCCGAACGCGAGAAGATCGGGTGGATGTCGCGATAGGGCTGAACCACCTTGGCATGGCTCGGCATCAGCATCTTCATGAAGTCTTTCGCTTCACGATAGCCTTCTTCGCCGGAGACGATGATCTCGCCGATATCCTTGTTGTAGAGGTCGCGGATCGAGCGCTTGATCAGCGAGCCTTCCTCATAGACGAGGCAGGGAGCGGTGGACGCCAGCGTCAGCGTGCGCACGTTTTCCCAAAGGCGCATCAGATATTCGAAATCGCGCTTGACCTCGACCTTGGTGCGGTTGGCGCCGGCGGTGCGAAGGATGACGCCCATGCCCTGCGGCACCTCGAGCATGCGCGCGATCTCTTTCAGGCGCTTGCGGTCGGCAGGGTTGGTGATCTTGCGGGAAATGCCGCCGCCGCGTGCCGTGTTCGGCATCAGCACGGAATAGCGGCCGGCAAGCGACAGATAGGTAGTAAGAGCTGCGCCCTTGTTGCCGCGCTCTTCCTTGGCGACCTGCACGAGCAGGATCTGGCGGCGCTTGATGACTTCCTGGATGCGGTACTGCTTGCGCGGCTTGCGCTGCACGCGGTCCGGCACTTCTTCCATCGCGTCTTCGGCGCCGACGGATTCGATGACTTCCTCTTCGCCGTGATCGTCATCGTCGTCGTCATCATCGTGGCGACGCTTGCTGGTATCGACGTCCTCGGAGATCTCGTCGGTTTCTACCATCGCGGCCATCGGGCCGCCGGTCGAGCCGTCATCCTCGTTATCGACGTTCGCAGCGCCTTCGGCCTCGACGTCAGTCGGAACAGCGTCCTCGGTCGCAGTCGTTTCTGCAGCTGGCTCGGCAACCTTCTTGCGGCTGCGGCGCGGTCTTGCCTTCTTGGCCGGAGCTTCCTCGGTGGACTCGGCCGCTGCCGCGGCCTCCACCGCTGCCGGCTCTTCCGTGACGGCAGCCGTTTCCGGCGCCTCGGCCGGCACAATGCCGACATCCGGCTGATCCTGCTTGGACAGATCGACCATCGGCGCGGTTTCGACGTGCTCGACGTCTTCGTCGCGGCGATGCTCCTCGGCTTCGGCACGAAGCAGCGCCTGACGGTCGGCAAGCGGTATCTGATAATAATCGGGATGGATTTCGGCGAAGGCCAGGAAGCCGTGCCGGTTGCCGCCGTAATCGACGAAGGCGGCTTGCAGCGAGGGCTCGACCCTCGTTACCTTTGCAAGATAGATGTTGCCGCGGATCTGCTTCTTGTGCTGCGACTCGAAGTCAAATTCTTCTATGCGGTTCCCGCGAACGACAACGACGCGCGTCTCTTCCTCGTGAGACGCATCGATAAGCATTTTGTCTGCCATGTAAGCTGAGCTCCTCGGCGTGGCCGCGAGAGCGCATTCCCGACTGCTGTTGAAACAGAAAGAATGCGGTCCGTCGTGGCCGCGCCGGATAATGAAAGTCGCGCCTGATGCGAGGGGGAGGGCAGCAGCCAGACCGCAACCGGAACCATTTTGGTCCGGGGCCTGTACACTTCAGATAAAACCTGCTGCGAAACCATCAACAACCAAGCGTGATCGACAAATACGAAGACCCGTTCGGGTCCGATGAGTTTGCTCCCTGAGAGCGTGGTGGCTGATCCACCAATGAATTCCGACAATGAGCCGGAAAATCAGGATCCAGTTCTAAGGATGAAGCGCATGAGACGGCGGACGATGACCGGTGTGGCGCCAGGTCCTGATCTGGCTGGCAGCCTTTGCGGCGACTCTATCCCGTCAACACTTTACCCTAAAATTCGTTGTATGTTTTCCGTGTCACAATAGCAAGGGAAAAGCCAAATGTGCCATAATATTGATGGATTTCGTAACGCATAGAAGCTGGGGATAAAGCGATTGCGATTCGGCAGGCCGCAAAGGGTGTTTCGTCCAGGCGACGTTCGACGCGGCTCGGTCGACTCCATCGCGGTACAGATAGGGTGTGGCGGTTTATTGTTTAAGAGGGCTCGGATCGCGGCGAACTCCGCAGTGCGGCGATCGACATTCGCAAAGCGGATTCTGACGGCGCTTCTGGCCGTCAGTCTGCTGCCGGCCGTTGCCGGTTCCGTCGAGGCCAGGGATCCGCTGCTTGCCTATGGCGCGCGCATCGTCGGCGATGATGCAAGGAGCCGCATCGTCATCGACTTCGATCGCGAACCGCGCTTCTCCGTCCACTATATCGCCAATCCGGAACGCATCGTCATCGACCTGCCGGCGACCGCCTTCGGTTTTCCGGCCAAGGATCTCGCCGCCCGCGGCCTGTTCAAGGATATCCGCTACGGCAAGATGGACGAGGAAAGCGCCCGTATCGTCCTGACGACCGCAGGGCCGGTCAAGCTGGCGCTCGCCAAGGTGCAGGCCGACGAGGCCGGCAAGGGGCATCGTCTCGTGCTCGACGCCGAGATGATCGATAAGCAGGCCTTCGCCGAACTGGTCAAGACGCAGTCCTGGAGCGACCAGAGTGAGGCGGCCCAAACGACGAGCGCCATTCCGGCCCCTGAGAAAACCGCTCCCGGCGATTTCGTCATCGCCGTCGACGCCGGCCATGGCGGTATCGATACCGGCGCGATCGGCGTCGACACCAAGACCGAGGAAAAGCAGGTCACGCTTGCCTTCGCCAAGGCCCTGACCGAGCGGCTGAACAAGGAGCCGGGCATCAAGGCTTTCCTGACGCGCGAAGACGACGAGTTCCTGTCGCTGTCGCAGCGTGTGCTGATCGCCCGCCAGAACCATGCCGGGCTGTTCATTTCGCTGCATGCCGACACGCTGAAGCAGAAGGATATCCGCGGCGCCACCGTCTACACGATCTCCGACAAGGCATCCGACAAGCTCGCCGCCGACCTGGCGGAACGTGAAAATCTTTCCGACCAGATTGCCGGCAAGGAGACGGTCGCCGAGCCGCCCGAGGTCGCCGATATCCTGCTCGATCTGACCCGGCGCGAGACCCAGGCCTTCTCGATCTCGCTGGCCGAGAGTGTGCTGAATTCGTTCAAGGACCAGGTCGGCACCATCAACAATCCGCACCGCCATGCCGGTTTCCGCGTGCTGCAGGCCCCTGACGTGCCGTCGATCCTTCTCGAGCTCGGGTTCCTCTCGAATGCCGAGGATGAGAAATTGCTGCTTGACGAGACCTGGCGCGGCAAGATCGTCGGTCTTTTGACCGACGCAGTGAAGCGCTACCGCGCCGCCGTCATCGCCAATGGCGGCTAAGGCCGGCGGCCCCATAAATCCATAGGGGTTTCGGGTCGGCGGGGTCCATGAAAACAAAGACTTAATCTGCGTTACATGACTCAAATTCTGAGCAGCATGTCTCGGATTGGCGGCGGGGGCGGGCGTTGCTTGGATGTGACAGTCCTGATGAAACGCGCCCGCAGCGGTGAATGCGGCGGGCCGAGCCCTATTTTCCTCACAATCGCGCCGTTACTCCGGCTTATGTTTCGTAAGCCTTGAGCGCGGAATCGGCTTGTGGCGGTAGCGCTCATGGAGTAAGCCGCGCAACGTGCAAATTGCCTTGATCGGTGCAATCGCTGCGTTCTGAGCCGATTGAAGATCGAAGAGACCGGTAGCTGAAAATATGGTTAGACTTTTTGGATATTTCTTCGGAATGGCCTGCGTCCTGTTTCTGGTCGCGGCGGCGGGTGTTGCCATCTATCTCGCCAACGTCGCGAAGGATCTCCCGGACTATGCCGTTCTGAACAGCTATGCGCCGCCGGTGACCACCCGTGTCCATGCCGGCAACGGCGCTCTGATGGCCGAATACGCCAAGGAAAAGCGTCTCTTCCTGCCGATCCAGGCCATCCCCGACCGCGTCAAGGCGGCATTCCTGTCGGCTGAGGACAAAAATTTCTACAATCATCCGGGCGTCGATCTCACCGGTCTCGGCCGCGCCATCCTCGTCAACCTGCAGAATTTCGGTTCCGGCCGCCGCCCCGTCGGCGCGTCCACAATCACCCAGCAGGTCGCCAAGAACTTCCTTTTAAGCTCGGACCAGACGATCGACCGCAAGATCAAGGAAGCGATCCTGTCCTTCCGTATCGAGCAGGCCTACAGCAAGGACAAGATCCTTGAGCTCTACCTGAACGAGATTTTCTTCGGCCTGAATTCCTACGGCATCGCCGGTGCCGCGCTCACCTATTTCAACAAATCCGTCACCGAGCTGACCGTCGCCGAAGCCGCCTACCTGGCATCCTTGCCGAAAGGCCCGGCCAATTATCATCCTTTCCGCCATCCGGAGGCAGCGCTCGAGCGCCGCAACTGGGTGATCGACCGCATGGTCGAGAACGGATATGTCAGCCAGAGCGACGGCGAGGACGCCAAGAAGCAGCCGCTCGGCGTCACGGCCCGTACGACCGGCCCCTCGCTTTTTGCTTCGGACTATTTCGCCGAAGCCGTGCGTCGCCAGCTGATCGACCAATATGGTGAGAAGGTCCTCTATGAGGGCGGCCTTTCGGTGCGCACCTCGCTCGATCCGCAGATGCAGCTCGCTGCCCGCAAGGCGCTGCAGGACGGTCTGGTGTCCTATGACGAGCGCCGCGGTTTCCACGGCCCGATCAAGCAGATCGATGCAAGCGGCGACTGGGGCAAGGCGCTTGCTGATATTCCCGCGCTCTCCGACGTGCCGGAATGGCGGCTTGCCGTCGTGCTTGCCGTCTCCGACAGCAACGTCGACATCGGCCTGCAGCCGGCCAAGGATGGCAGCGGCAAGGTTTCAGCCGACCGTCAACGCGGCACGATCGAAGCCAAGAACATGCAATGGGCCTTCCGTTCGGCCGACGGCGCCCGCAAGTCGACGAAATCGCCTGTCGGCGCGGTCGCTCCCGGTGACGTTGTCTATGTCGCAAAGCTCGGCGACGATGCGTCGACCTCCTATCGCCTGCAGCAGCCGCCGAAGGTGCAGGGCGGCCTGGTCGCCATGGATCCGAAGACCGGCCGCGTGCTCGCCATGGTCGGCGGCTTCTCCTATTCGCAGTCCGAATTCAACCGCGCCACGCAGGCGATGCGCCAGCCGGGCTCCTCGTTCAAACCCTTCGTCTACGCTGCCGCGATGGACAATGGATATACACCGGCTTCCGTCATCATGGATGCGCCGATCGAGATCGTCTCGGGCGGCCAGGTCTGGAGGCCGGAAAATTACGGCGGCGAAGTCGGCGGCCCGTCGACGCTGCGCTCGGGCATCGAGCATTCGCGCAACCTGATGACGGTGCGCCTCGCCAACGATCTCGGCATGAACATCGTCGCCGAATATGCCGAGCGCTTCGGCGTCTATGATCACATGCTGCCGGTTCTCTCCATGTCGCTCGGCGCCGGCGACACCACGGTGCTGCGCATGGTCTCGGCCTATTCGGTCATCGCCAACGGTGGCAAGCAGATCAAGCCGACCTTGATCGACCGCATTCAGGACCGCTACGGCAAGACGATCTTCAAGCATGAGGAGCGCCTCTGCGAGGGCTGCAATGCCGGCGACTGGCAGAACCAGGAAGAGCCCAATGTCGTCGACAACCGCGAAACCGTTCTCGACCCGATGACCGCCTATCAGATCACCTCGATGATGCAGGGCGTCATCCAGCGCGGCACGGCCGCCGGCAAGATCGATCTCGGCGGCCGCGACGTGGCCGGCAAGACCGGCACCACCAACGACGAGAAGGACGCCTGGTTCGTCGGTTTCACCCCGGATCTGGTCGCCGGCCTTTATATGGGCTTCGATACGCCGGCCCCGCTCGGCCGCGGCGGCACCGGTGGCGGTCTCTCCGCCCCGATCTTCAACGAATTCATGCAGGCTGCCGTCAAGGATGCGCCAGAATCGAAATTCGTCATCCCGCCGGGCATGAACCTGATCTCGATCGACCGCAAGACCGGCATGGCCGCCGCCGATGGCGATCCGAACACCATCATCGAGGCCTTCAAGCCCGGCACCGGCCCGGCCGACAGCTTCTCCGTCATCGGCATGGACAGCACCATGGCGCCGGAAGAGATCCTGAAGACTTCGCCGCAGGCAAACCAGGCCGTCCAGACCGGCACGCCCGGCCTCTTCTGACCGCCGCCTGATTTTTGAACGCCCGCGCGGCCTTTACATCCGCGGCGGGCGTCTCTAGAGCAATTCCAGCAAAAGTGCGCAGCGGTTTTGCGTCCGGAATTGCGTCAACAAAGACGTCCACCAGCACTTGAAGACCGAGACAGAGAAGCAGGAAAATGCGAGCCGAAATCGAAAACGTGGTCGATGAAACCAAGCAGGCTATCACCCTGCTGAGGAGGCATCTTTGACTGGGACCAGGCGATAAGACGACTGGACTGGTTGAACAACAAGGCAGAGGATCCGAACCTCTGGAACGACGCTACCGAAGCGCAGAAGCTGATGCGCGAGCGCCAGCAGCTCGATGACGGCATCAGCGGTGTCAAGCAGCTGGAACAGCAGCTGAACGACAATATCGAGCTGATCGAACTCGGCGAGGAAGAAGGCGACGAAGGTGTCGTCAAGGAAGCCGAGGATACGCTGAAGGCCTTGAAGGCCGAAGCTGCGCGCCGCCAGGTGGAAGCGATGCTCTCCGGCGAGGCCGACGGCAACGACACCTATCTCGAAGTCCATTCCGGCGCCGGCGGCACCGAAAGCCAGGACTGGGCGAACATGCTGCTGCGCATGTATACCCGTTGGGCCGAACGCCAGCGTTTCAAGGTCGAGCTTCTCGAAGTCCATGATGGCGAAGAGGCGGGCATCAAATCCGCGACCCTGCTCGTCAAGGGGCACAATGCCTATGGCTGGCTGAAGACGGAATCGGGCGTGCACCGGCTGGTGCGCATCTCGCCTTACGACAGCAATGCGCGTCGCCATACCTCCTTCTCGTCGATCTGGGTCTATCCCGTCGTCGACGACTCGATCCAGATCGAGATCAACGAAGGTGATTGCCGCATCGACACCTATCGTTCATCGGGCGCCGGCGGCCAGCACGTCAACACCACCGACTCGGCCGTGCGCATCACCCATATTCCGACCGGCATCGTCGTGCAGTGCCAGCAGGAGCGTTCGCAGCACAAGAACCGGGCCAAGGCCTGGGACATGCTGCGCGCCCGCATGTACGAAGCCGAATTGAAGAAGCGCGAGGACGCCGCCAGCGCCGAAGCCGCCTCCAAGACGGATATCGGCTGGGGCCACCAGATCCGCTCCTACGTGCTGCAGCCCTACCAGCTGGTCAAGGACCTGCGCACCGGCGTCGCCAGCACCGCGCCGGACGATGTGCTCGACGGCGAACTCAACGAGTTCATGGAAGCGGCCCTTGCCCACCGCATCAGCGGCGCCGCCGACGCAGTCGTCGACGACGTGGACTGATAGACAAAAGCAGCATTGAGACGAGAAAGCCCCGGAGACGGGGCTTTTTTATGCTCAGGCGATCGCTTCGACGGCGCTGTCCTGGAACAGTGCTGCCGACAGACCGGCAATCTCGTCATGAATGGCTGCGCGCTCGATGCCCGGGGGATCGGTAAAGAGCTCCGCCGCAAAAGCCAGGCCGAGTGCGGTGCCCTCCGGCACGAAGACGTAATGCCCAAGCCCGCCGCCGAAGATTTTAAGATTGCTGTGCGGCAGCCGCGCATGCAGCCATGCCGAACATTCCTCGGCCGGTGCTGCCCTGTCGGCATCGCCAACGAGAATCAGGGTGGACGCGTTGACGGCTTGCAAGCTTTCCTCGCTGAAACCGAGAACGGACCGGCCCGGCGCGCACAGGAGTGCGGCCTTGATTCTGTCGTCCCGGTAGGATTTCGACATTCGCGACCATGAATCGCGAAACACATCGCTGGTGCGAAGCAAGGTCGGGATATGATCGGCAAGATCGGGAAATTCCCTTGGTCCGCGCGCGCCACCCGGCTTCATCCTTGATGGTTCGAATTGCGAGAACCGGGCGACAGCGCCAAGAAGCAGCATCACGCTATAGGCGCCGGCCGAAAATCCGGCCGCGAACACGCGGGTCGTATCGATATGACAGGAAAGATCGGCGAGCCAGTCATCGCTGTGGTCGAGCATGAAGCTCAGATCCGGCGCCCGCTCCCAAAGGCAGGCGAAGCCTTCGGCGCGATAGGGCTCGTTGCCGGTATTGCCGTGATGGTTGACGCCGAGCGCTGCAAATCCGCGATCGGCGAGCCGTCGGGCCAGCCACTCCAGTCCGGCCGCGGATCCGCCGGTTCCATGCGACAACAGGACGAGGGGATAGGGCCGGACATCCGGCCGCATAGGTGCGTCGCGGGCGACGACCGCCTTCTTGAACCAGCTTCTTTCCGTTGTATCGCATTCACGCGCCTCATCGGCAGCGGGATACCACAGCGACCAGCTGATGGGTCTGGGACCGTTTGCGTCCCAGTTCGACCTGTTCTTGTCGTAAAGGACGCCATCGCGGAAGCCGAGTTTCATCTCTTCTCCTCCCTCCCGAACGCTTCCTTGCGGTTCAATTCGTCGCTTTCTGGACGGTAATGTCGCCAAATTCGTCGATCAGCACGGTCCAACCATCCGGCTCGGCATTGGGATCGGTCTTCAGATAGATCGTCGCGAACAGCCCCGGTTCCTTGATGATGCCGTTCGAATTTTCCGGGCGTATGTCGGTAATATAAGGTTTCAGGTCGCTGATCTCCTGCAGCTCGACGGTAGAAGCGATCGCCGGGCCGGTCTCGGTCTGGGCAATCTGCTGCAGATAGACCTTCGAGGTCCTGTCCGCCTGGCGGACGGCAAAGAGTTTGTAGTAGCCGTGGCGCTGCGTCGCCTTTCCCGCGGGGTCGACGACCTTCTCTGCGCCCGTCGGCGCCCGCTCGACATCAGGTGCGTTGCCGTCATCCTCCCAGTAGCCGGTGCTGGTCGCGAAAATCACCGAGGCCGGCAGGATGGCATCCTGCGCCGGCACGGCTGCGGCCGACCAGCCGATGAGAAAAACGGTGGTCATCAAAATCCGTCGCATTGCCATCGTCTCAATCCTTGAACTGCTCGGCGAGGATACGGTCGGACCAGGAGCGGTCGGGATCGGAAAGGATGCGTGCCGTCATATGCTCCGACTGGGCAATGCGGACATGCAGCACCGATTTGACCTCGGTATTGTCGGCCACCGCGTTCACCGGCCGCTTCACCGGTTCAAGAACGTCGATATCGACGGTCACCTTGTTCGGCAGCAATGCGCCCCGCCAGCGCCGTGGTCGGAAAGCGCTGACCGGCGTCATGGCGAGCAGTGGCGCCTCGAGCGGCAGGATCGGGCCATGGGCGGAAAGATTGTAGGCCGTCGACCCGGCAGGCGTCGCCACCATCAGCCCGTCGCAGATCAGCTCCTCCAGGCGCACGCGCCCGTCGACCGTCACTTTCAGGTTCGCAGCCTGATAGGACTGGCGGAAAAGATAGACCTCGTTGATGGCGAGCGCCGTCGAATTGGTGCCGTCGGCATTGGCCGTCGTCATCTGCAATGGCCGGAAGACGTTTTCAACGGCGAGGCAGATGCGCTCCTGAAGCTGTTCGCTGCGATAGTCGTTCATCAGAAAGCCGACCGAGCCGCGGTTCATGCCGTAGACCAGCTTGCCGGAGTTCATGGTGTTGTGCAGCGTCTGCAGCATGAAACCATCGCCGCCGAGCGCAACGATGACATCGGCATCGTCGGCCGGCACATCGCCATAGATGCGAATCAACTCCTCGCGCGCGGCGAGCGCCTCCGTCGTCGGTGAGGCGATAAAGGAAAGAGTCTGAAATGAACGGCCCATGCAATGCCCTTTGTGAAGCTGCTCTAGCTAACGGATAAAGGGCTGGTGCGACAAGGACGTTTTCTCTAGCCACGTGTTTTGAGCGGCAGCTGACCTGTCCGCACAGACGCGAATTTTCCTTTACAGAATCATAGAATCTGCTAGTTGGGCACCTGTTGCCCTTGTAGCTCAGTTGGTAGAGCACCTGATTTGTAATCAGGGGGTCCCGGGTTCGAACCCTGGCGGGGGCACCAGCCTACGCTCTGTGAGCTTCGGCTCGGCGAGCCGAAGAGAGCAGCTAAGCGGGGGCTGTCGCGCCGTAGTTCTGTCAGGAACGAAGGCGGACTGGTTCAAGAATGCTCCCGTTAGCTGCGCCATCTTTCCCTACGATACCGTCTGCTAACCCATAGTCTGGGTTCGACTCTGTTGCGCTCAATCGCAGCAGCAGACCTTTTCCGCCATCATGTATCGTTTGATGAACCTTGTCTGAAGGGCTGCTTCAGCGCCAATTCAGCCGTGCGCTCCTATCTTCGCCTCATCATCAATGAGGAAACTGCCATGAGGCTCGCACATCTCTTTATCGCCGCAACCATGTCCGTCGGTGCGGCTTTTTCGTCCGTCGCCCCGGCGGCGGCCATGCCCGTCGACCGGCCGGCGGTGTCGGCGCAGGGCGATATCGTTCAAATCCGTGATGGCTGGCGACATGATCGCGACCGGGACTACCGTGACGACCGTGGCTGGCGTGACGACGGTGGCTGGCGCGACGAGCGCGATTGGCGCCGGTCCGACTGGCGCGACGATGACCGTCGTTGGCGCCGGTGGCGTGCCGAGCGTTGGCATGAACGCCGCGAGTGGCGCCATCGCGATCGCGATATGCCTTTCTGGCTCTACCGCAGCTGACGATAAACGGCCCGGATCGTCCGGGCCGTTTTCAATGCGCGACGGGTTCGTTGACGCTCGCCTCGATCCTGCTGCCATTGCCGGTCTGGCCGGCGCCGGAGGGCGATAGGATGGCGATGCTGAGCACGGAAACGATCATGAAGGCGACGACGGCAATCATTATGCGCATAGGCGTTCAATCCTCATTCGGTGGGGATTAACGCGCGATTGCCGTCGGCGTTCCTATCAGCCTATTGCACCGTTCCCGGCGTCGCGGGGCCGGGCGCCGTCGGCGACAGGGGATCGGGCTGGTGGATCGGATGCGAGGTGTCCACCCAGATGATGCTCAGAATGATTCCGACGAAGACCGCGATGAAGAGGATACCGAAAATCAGCGGTCGAATAGCCATGATGGGGATCGTTCCTTCTTGCTTCCGACCGGTCGTTGCGATCGGTCATCGCCCGATCATAGTGCTCCAGGAGGTCTTTCCAAGGCAAAATCGAATTTCTCCGGCATCGGCCGAACCTTGCGTGGCTATCGCCGGTACCCGTTTTCCATCTGTCGCACCGGGTTGAACTGTGTCAGGGATGCCTGAAACAGTTGGGGATGGCGTCATGAAACGGACGGTTACAGCATCGGTCATTGTCGCGGCATGCGTCTCCTTCGCCGGAGCCTCTGAAAACGCAGCAGCTTTCGACAAGCCGAAAAAAGTGGATGTCGTCGCGCTGCCGAAGGATGAGCTCAACCCCGATGCAAGGCCGATGATCACCTGCAGCCGCTATCCCGCCTTCATGGTCAAGGAGGTCGATCTCGGTGAGGTCGGCGCTGAAAAGCTGGCGCTGCTTGCCGCCGATGCGCGGTGTGAGCGCACAAGCGAGGGCGAGCGCGTCATCGCGGACGATACGGCCGGTTATGTCATGGGTGTCAGCGGCGGTTTCGTCTTCTTCCGGGCGGCGGACGGGTGGAACGGCGGGCTGCCCTTCGTCATCTACGATGCGGCGACCGGCGAGCGGCTGCTCGACGATTCCCTCGATGGCGATGATTTTGCCTCGATCAGGAGCGGCAAGGGCGAGCTGACCGTCGATTTCCGCCGCGTCTACACCGCATCCTGCTCGCTCTACCTGGAGGGCACTGCCTGTGCGAAGACGATCGCCGCCGCTACCGGTCTGTCGCAACTGCCGGATTGCGCCGCCGCCTACAAGGCGGAAGTCAAACGCAGTCCCGATCACGCCAGCGAAATCGAGAAATTGACGAGCGTCATCGTCTATCCCATCGAGCTTGCCTATGCGGCCGGCGATACGACGCGCCGGCCGATGGACGGCCCGACCACTTGCAGGACGCCCGACTGACCGAGGATCAGCGCCGTACGAGCGAAAGCGGCTTGCCGCCTTCCTGTTTCGATTTGTCGAAATTGCCGTCGGTGCGCATGTCGAATCCGAGCGACGAACCGTCACCGCCCATCAGCGTGAGGGCGAAACCCTCTATATGCCAGACCGCAAGCTTCAGCTTGGCGACATTGGCAGCACAGTCACCGGAAGGTGACAATGCCGCATTGCCGTCCGTCCCGACATTGCTGTCGAGCGTGACGCCGCAAAGCCTTTCTCCGTCCGGCCGCTGCATTGTCCACCTCCCGGCAAGGCTATTGAAGGTCGGCAGGTGATCGACGCCGTCGGGGGCCGCGGTCAACAGGAGCGGCTTGCCGTCTTCCGTCTTCAGGGGAGAGCCCTCGTTTTCGACGAAACGGGCGAGCACCTTGCGCATGGGATCGATCAGGATGAGGCCGCCATTGCCGTCGAGATTCCAGGCGGCGGCTGCCGCGAGTGCCGGCAACGGCTTGGCGCAGGCGTCCTGGCCGGAAACCGAATAGCCGCCGATCGCCATGTCGGTTTCGAGCGTCATCCGGCATCCCACGCTCCCGTCTTCGGGCACGACGAGATAGGTTCCTGCCTGCGCTTTGAGAATATCGGGATCGATATCCTGTCCATATGCCAGACAGCAGTGGAGGAGGGCGGCTGCGGAAGCCGCGAGCCGAAAGACCAAACGGATCATGACAGTCTCCTTTGTCTCGGCCCGTCTGCGGACCAGCCTATGCCTTCAGGTAAAGCCGCGCGGCATAAAGCGCGATTGCTGCCGCATTCGAGACGTTCAGCGATTTGATCGCGCCGGGCATATCGAGACGGGCAAGGGCGTTGACGGTTTCCCGTGTCTTCTGGCGAAGCCCCTTGCCCTCGGAGCCGAGCACCAGCGCGACTTTCTCGCCCGAAAACGTGCCCTCGAGCGCCGCCGGCCCTTCCGAGTCGAGGCCGATGGTGGAGAAGCCGAGCTTGTGCAGTTCACCGAGCGCATCGGCGAGATTGGTCACCTGTATATAAGGTATCAGTTCCAGCGCGCCGGAGGCGGACTTGGCGAGCACACCCGACTCGGTCGGGCTATGTCTCTGGGTGGTGATAACGGCGCCGGCATTGAAGGCGACGGCCGAACGCATGATCGCGCCGACATTGTGGGGATCGGTGACCTGGTCGAGGACGAGCAGGAGAGGGCTGTCCTTCAGTGCTTCGAGCCGGCGGACCGGCAGCGGCCGTGTTTCCAGCATGACGCCCTGATGGATCGCCTCGGGGCCGAGCACCTTGTCGATATCCTGCGGCGAAACCATCTCGAAGGGAATGCCGAGCGTTTCGACGTCGACTTCGAGCCGCGCCAGCGCGTTCTGCGTCGCAAAGAGCTTGATCTTCTTGCGCTCGGGATTGTCGAGGGCGGCGCGCACCGTATGCAGGCCGTACAGATGCACCTGGTCGGGCGCCAGCGCCGGCGGCTTCCAGTCCTCAGACCCGCGCCTGCGTTTCTGCGGCTGAGGGGTCGGAATCTCGCCGCGTTCGCGCTTGGCGTCGCGGTGCGCGCGCCGCAGCGTGGCGTAATGCGTATCCTTGGCCGATGGGTCTGTCGCGGCCTTGCCGCCGGGTTTTTTGTCTTTGCTCATGCGGCTTTATAGCCATGGCGCTCGCCGCCGCATAGGCTTTCTTTCATATGCCGGCTTTCGGCGGAGAATGAAATTTTTCGTGTTTTTTCCGTTGTCATCGTGTTGACAGACGGAAATGCTCCGGTCATATACGCGGCGCAGACGACGGGCGGCAACGCTTCGAAGTCTGACAAACTTGGTCTTCTAGATCCGGACGAAAAACTGGAGAGATGCCCGAGTGGTTAAAGGGGACGGACTGTAAATCCGTTGGCTCAGCCTACGTTGGTTCAAATCCAACTCTCTCCACCATTCGTCATCGGATCGGACCACCCCGCGGGTATAGCTCAATGGTAGAGCAGCAGCCTTCCAAGCTGAATACGCGGGTTCGATTCCCGCTACCCGCTCCAGTTCTCCGAAGCCCGTTCATGCGCCCGACACTGCCGCGATAATTCCGCCCGCAGATGTTTCGCAAGCGGCTCTCGACTGACAGACGAGAGCGCTCCAGCCCTCGGCGCCCCGTGCCTCATCTCCCGCAGTCCACGCGATTTTCTTCAAGGATTTCAGTGATTTTCCCCTGCATGCCGGCGAATCGCCTTGCAGCCGGCGAATTGTCCCCCATATGCGCTGTCACACCAAGAATGGCGTCTGCAATTAAGTCTTGCGCAATTTCGCCGAAAGCCTTAAACGGCGGCACTAAACCGGTTCGCCGGGGCCCACCATTTCGTTCACAGGAAGCATTCAAATGGCAAAGAGTAAGTTTGAGCGCAACAAGCCGCACGTCAACATCGGCACGATCGGCCACGTTGACCACGGCAAGACGTCTCTGACGGCAGCGATCACGAAGTACTTCGGTGAGTTCAAGGCGTA
>NZ_JH719395.1:473253-492117 GCF_000271845.1 Rhizobium leguminosarum bv. trifolii WSM2297
CAAGCCGGGCTCTGTCAAGCCGCACAAGAAGTTCATGGCCGAAGCCTACATCCTGACGAAGGAAGAGGGTGGCCGTCATACGCCGTTCTTCACCAACTACCGTCCGCAGTTCTACTTCCGCACGACAGATGTGACGGGCATCGTGACGCTGCCGGAAGGCACGGAAATGGTCATGCCTGGCGACAACGTCACGGTTGCTGTCGAGCTGATCGTTCCGATCGCGATGGAAGAAAAGCTGCGCTTCGCCATCCGCGAAGGCGGCCGCACCGTCGGCGCCGGTATCGTTGCTTCGATCGTCGAGTAATCCTGGGATTACCCGAAATTCAGGAAAAACCCCGCTGGAAACGGCGGGGTTTTTTCGTTTTGATGCCTCTTCGGGTGTTTAACAGGTGTTGTAAAAATATCGTTAAATTGACCCGTCACAGTATTTTGTTCATCTCACATTCAGAAACCAGTTGTGATTGGCTCATTTTAGTCCAGACTCCTTCATGCAAAGAGGAGAGCCCGGATGATTCCAAAGGCCACGTTCGTTGCGACGATATTCGCGATGTATGTTTTCACGATGTTTTTCATCGCTGCAATTCCGCAGGAGGTTGTTCAGGCAGCCGGCGTGCAGATCGGCGACGTAAGCGTTGTAAAGTGACGATTTAAGCAGTTCATCGCAGGTTCTGCGGTGATCGGAAATGATCGGCCAGGTGCCCCGGACAGGGTGCTCCTGGCGACGCGGGGGTGAACCCTTGCAGGACGCTCGCTTGCTCTTCGCGCGGAAGCGTCTAACTATGCCTCCGATTTGATGACGCGGAGGATATTTCCCATGAAGAAGCGACTTCTGTTCACGGGCGGTTCGGGCAAGGCAGGTCGCCATACCGTGCCGTGGCTCGTTAATGCTGGTTACGAGGTTCACAACCTCGATCTCGTGCCGCTGGACAGTCCCGGCGTCACCAATCTCATTGCCGACATGACCGATAGCGGCCAGGTCTTCAATGCTCTGTCGATGCACCGCGATTTTCCCGATCTCGATGCGGGCAGGGGCGTGCAGCCCTTTGATGCCGTCGTGCATTTCGCCGCCATCCCACGCATTCTGATCAAGCCCGACAATGAGACTTTCCGCATCAACACGATGGGCACTTATAATGTCATCGAGGCGGCGGTGAAGCTCGGCATCAGGAAGATTATCGTCGCGTCCAGCGAGACGACCTACGGCGTCTGCTTCGCCGAAGGCCATCGCGATTTCCACCAGTTCCCGCTGGAGGAGGACTACGACGTCAATCCGATGGATTCTTACGGGCTTTCCAAGGTGGTCAACGAAAAGACGGCCCGCGCCTTTGCCGAGCGTTCGGGCTTCGACATCTATGCGTTGCGTATCGGTAACGTCATCGAACCGCACGAATATGAAAGGTTCCCCACCTATTTCGCCCATCCCGAGATGCGCAAGCGCATTGCCTGGAGCTATATCGACGCCCGCGATCTCGGACAGATCTGCCATCTCTGCATCGAAAAGGACGGTCTCGGCTATCAGGTCTTCAACGCGGCCAACGATACGGTGTCGGCCAACACGCCGTCGAGGGAGCTTGCCAAGCGATTCTTCCCGAACGTGCCCTTTGCCCGCGAGATCGGCGAATATGAAGGCCTGCTCTCCAACCGCAAGATTCGCGAGGTGCTGGGTTTTAAAGAAGAGCACGATTGGCGGAAATATGTGAAGGTCTGAACCCATATCGGTGGCGGGATGGGCAAGCCGATCGCTCGTAGATGCGCAGAATGGCTTTGAAAAACGAAAATCGTGCTTGCCAATCCGCTGTCGCCGTCTTAAAGGGAGCGCCATGCTTTTCAGCAGCGATTTGCGGGCCTTGGCCCAGCGCTGAATGATCAGCATGAAGGGGTATAGCTCAGTTGGTAGAGCGGCGGTCTCCAAAACCGCAGGTCGTAGGTTCGAGCCCTACTGCCCCTGCCATTTTCCTTGATGCGGGACAGCGCGGACATGCTCGCGGCATTCCGGCCGGGGATTGATGGGCAATGACTAATTTCGTTAAACTTCGGTTTCCCTCTTGTGTATTCGGAAATCGGTGTTTATTTAGGGTTCAACAGACACGCGGTGCGTGGGGCTGATAGTTTCAGCTTTACGCGCCGTAATTGCGTGGGCAGTCGATGGCATCCAAATCCAATCCGTTTGCGTTTCTGCAGCAGGTTCGCTCCGAGACGTCCAAAGTTACATGGCCATCGCGCCGCGAGACGATGATCTCGACGGTCATGGTGCTTGTGATGGTGGTTTTCGCCGCGCTGTTTTTCTTTGCCGCTGACCAGCTGATCGGCTGGGTTCTGAGCTTCGTGCTCAATACCGGCAACTGATACGGGTGGAGATGAAAATGGCGGCACGTTGGTACATCGTCCACGCATATTCAAATTTTGAAAAGAAGGTCGCTGAAGACATCGAGAACAAGGCTCGCCAGAAGGGGCTTGAGCACCTGTTCGAGAAGATCCTCGTGCCGACCGAAAAGGTGGTGGAAGTGCGTCGCGGCCGCAAGGTCGATTCTGAGCGCAAGTTCTTCCCGGGCTATGTCATGGTTCGCGCCAATCTGACTGACGAAGCCTACCACCTGATCAAGAATACGCCGAAGGTCACAGGTTTCCTCGGCTCCGACAACAAGCCTGTTCCGATTCCGGATCATGAAGCCGAGCGCATTCTCGGTCAGGTCCAGGAGGGTGTCGAGCGGCCGAAGGCCTCCATTACCTTCGAGATCGGCGAGCAGGTTCGCGTTTCCGACGGCCCGTTCGCGTCGTTCAACGGCACGGTTCAGGATGTGGACGAAGAGCGTTCGCGCCTGAAGGTTGAAGTGTCGATCTTCGGCCGCGCAACGCCGGTCGAGCTGGAATACGCTCAGGTCGAGAAGGTCTGATTGTAAGAGATTGGAAGCTGGCCCTTGCGGCCTGTTTCCCGCGGACCTTGTCCGCACCCGCGTGGAAGGTGAGGGGTCTTAGCCGGACCCTAATGATCCGCACCACGCAACCGCAGCCGCCGGAGAGATCCGGCATCACGGGCCGGGAAACCGGCCGTTCATGAAAGGCAGAGAGATATGGCTAAGAAAGTTGCAGGCCAGCTCAAGCTACAGGTCAAGGCAGGATCGGCAAACCCGTCCCCGCCGATTGGTCCGGCGCTTGGTCAGCGTGGCATTAACATCATGGAATTCTGCAAGGCGTTCAATGCCGCCACGCAGGAAATGGAAAAGGGTATGCCGATCCCGGTCGTCATCACCTATTACCAGGACAAGTCCTTCACCTTCGCGATGAAGCAGCCTCCGGTCAGCTACTGGCTGAAGAAGGAAGCGAAGATCACGTCCGGTTCCAAGACGCCCGGCAAGGGCGCCAAGGCCGGCTCCCTCACCAAGGCTCAGATCAAGTCGATCGCAGAAGCCAAGATGAAGGATCTGAACGCAGCGGATATCGAAGGTGCAATGGCGATGATCGAGGGCTCTGCCCGCGCCATGGGCCTGGAAGTGGTGGGTTAAGATCATGGCTGGTAAGCGCACGCAGAAGATCAACGAAGGTGTTGATCCCACCAAGCTTTACGCTCTGAGCCTGGCCATCGGCATGGTCAAGGAACGGGCTGTCGCCAAGTTCGACGAAACCATCGAAGTCTCGATGAACCTCGGCGTCGACCCGCGCCATGCGGACCAGATGGTTCGCGGCGTCGTCAACCTGCCGAACGGCACCGGCCGTACGGTTCGCGTTGCGGTTTTCGCACGTGGCGTCAAGGCTGATGAAGCCAAGGCTGCCGGTGCCGATATTGTCGGTGCTGAAGAGCTGGTCGAAATCGTCCAGGGCGGCAAGATCGAATTCGATCGCTGCATCGCCACCCCCGACATGATGCCGCTCGTCGGCCGTCTCGGTAAGGTTCTCGGCCCGCGCGGCATGATGCCGAACCCGAAGGTCGGCACCGTCACCATGGATGTCGCCGGAGCCGTCAAGGCTTCCAAGGGCGGTGCTGTCGAATTCCGCGTCGAGAAGGCTGGTATCGTCCATGCCGGCATCGGCAAGGCCTCTTTCGATGCCAAGGCTCTGGAAGAAAACATCCGCGCCTTCGCCGACGCCGTCATCAAGGCGAAGCCGGCTGGCGCCAAGGGCAACTACGTCAAGCGCGTGGCGATTTCTTCGACCATGGGCCCGGGCGTCAAGATCGAAGTCGGCTCGGTCACCGCAGCTCCGACTGCATAAGTTGATTGCCGGACCTCGGTCCGGTCACTGAAATTCCGGCCTCGCAAGGGGCCGGAATATTCCGGAGAAATCCGGAATCCTGTCCGAGATTGCAGGTGGTTTTCCCTTAATCACTTCGCCTGCATGAGACGGGTAAGACCCGAATTGCATGAAGTTCGCTTCTCGTAACTCGGTTCGAGCCTTGGATGCCTTGTGCCTCTTTAGCCTTGATTGGCGCGAGAGCGCGGGGGGACAGGATCCTCAAGCGTCGCTTGGGATCTCACATGATCCCGGGAGGCAAAGGCAACCCGGCGGGCCCGTTTTCGGTCCCGCCAACTGGAGATAGGCAGTGGAAAGAGCGGAAAAACGCGAATTCGTCACGGAACTGAGTGAAGTCTTCAAGGCTTCGGGCTCAGTTGTCGTGGCCCACTATGCTGGTGCCACAGTCGCGCAGATGAACGACTTTCGTTCGAAGATGCGCGCAGCTGGCGGTACCGTCAAAGTCGCGAAGAACCGCCTGGCCAAAATTGCCCTTCAGGGTACGGAAGCGGAAGGGATCACCGATCTCTTCAAGGGTCAGACGCTGATTGCATACAGCACCGATCCGATCACCGCTCCGAAGGTCGTCATGGATTTCGCCAAGACCAACGACAAGATCGTTGTTCTGGGCGGCGCCATGGGAACAACCACGCTCAACGCCGATGCAGTCAAGTCGCTTGCGACCCTGCCTTCGCTCGATGAGTTGCGTGCGAAGCTGCTGGGCATGATCCAGACACCGGCTACCCGCATCGCTGGGGTTGTTGCCGCACCGGCAAGCCAGCTTGCCCGCGTGTTTGCGGCCTACGCCAAGAAGGACGAAGCCGCTTAAGGCGGTTTTTCGCTGTTTATAATCAACCGGTTCGAACCGAACAAAAGGAACTAGTAAAATGGCTGATCTCGCAAAGATCGTTGACGACCTCTCCTCGCTGACCGTTCTGGAAGCTGCAGAACTGTCGAAGCTTCTCGAAGAAAAGTGGGGCGTTTCCGCTGCTGCTCCGGTAGCTGTTGCTGCCGCTGCTGGTGGTGCTGGCCCGGCTGTCGTTGAAGAAGAAAAGACCGAATTCGACGTCATCCTCGTCGAAGCCGGCGCCAACAAGATCAACGTCATCAAGGAAGTCCGCGCCATCACCGGTCTCGGCCTCAAGGAAGCCAAGGACCTCGTCGAAGGCGCTCCGAAGGCTGTCAAGGAAGGCGTCAACAAGGCTGAAGCCGCTGACATCAAGAAGAAGCTTGAAGACGCTGGCGCCAAGGCCGACGTCAAGTAATCTTGAAGTGCTTTTGGGAGGCAGTCTCTGCTGCCTCCCATTTGCCGTTTTTCTGAACGAATTACCCAAAAGCCGCGTCAAACCGGCTTTTGGGTAATGGGTTCTTCAAAAGGATAGTCTCGCACCGAGGGCAGCACAGCAATCCGAGCTGAGCGTTTTCGGGTGTCGGACGAGATTGGACTACTCATTGATAGACGGGATCGACTGGCCATCGGTTCCCGTCCGTTGCAGGCCCGGGTGCAAGATTTTGAAGGAGCGACGATGGCTCAGACCCTTTCGTTCAACGGTCGCAGGCGCGTACGCAAGTTTTTTGGTAAGATCCCCGAAGTCGCAGAAATGCCGAACCTCATCGAGGTTCAGAAGGCGTCCTACGACCAGTTTTTGATGGTTGAAGAGCCGAAAGGCGGCCGGCCCGACGAGGGCCTTCAGGCCGTTTTCAAGTCGGTTTTCCCGATCACCGATTTCTCCGGCGCTTCCATGCTCGAATTCGTGTCCTACGAGTTCGAACCGCCGAAGTTCGACGTTGACGAATGCCGTCAGCGCGACCTCACCTATGCAGCACCGCTGAAGGTGACGCTGCGCCTCATCGTGTTCGATATCGACGAGGATACCGGCGCGAAGTCGATCAAGGACATCAAGGAACAGTCCGTTTACATGGGCGACATGCCGCTCATGACCAACAACGGCACGTTCATCGTCAACGGCACCGAGCGCGTCATCGTCTCCCAGATGCACCGTTCGCCGGGCGTCTTCTTCGATCACGACAAGGGCAAAAGCCATTCTTCCGGCAAGCTGCTCTTTGCTGCCCGCGTCATCCCCTATCGCGGTTCCTGGCTCGATATCGAATTCGACGCCAAGGATATCGTCTACGCCCGTATCGACCGTCGCCGTAAGATCCCTGTCACCTCGCTGCTGATGGCGCTTGGCATGGACGGCGAGGAAATCCTCGACACCTTCTACACGAAGTCGCTCTACAAGCGCGACGGCGCAGGCTGGCGCATTCCCTTCAAGCCGGAAACCCTGAAGGGTGCCAAGGCGATCACCGAGATGGTCGACGCCGATACCGGCGAAGTCGTCGTGGAAGCCGGCAAGAAGCTGACCCCGCGTCTGCTTCGCACGCTCTCCGACAAGGGCCTGAAGGCGCTGAAGGCTGCCGACGACGATCTCTACGGCAACTACCTCGCCGGCGACATCGTCAACTACTCGACGGGCGAGATCTATCTCGAAGCCGGCGACGAAATCGACGAGAAGACGCTTGGCATCATCCTGGCCAACGGTTTCGACGAGATCCCGGTTCTCGGCATCGACCACATCAATGTCGGCGCCTACATCCGCAACACGCTTACCGCTGACAAGAACGAGAACCGTCAGGACGCTCTGTTCGACATCTACCGCGTCATGCGTCCGGGTGAACCGCCGACCATGGAATCGGCCGAAGCCATGTTCAACTCGCTGTTCTTCGATGCGGAGCGTTACGACCTCTCCGCCGTCGGCCGCGTCAAGATGAACATGCGTCTCGACCTGACGGTCGAAGACACCGTCCGCATCCTGCGCAAGGACGACATCCTGGCCGTGGTCAGGATGCTGGTCGAACTGCGCGACGGCAAGGGCGAGATCGACGACATCGACAACCTCGGCAACCGCCGTGTCCGCTCGGTCGGCGAGTTGATGGAAAACCAGTACCGTCTCGGCCTGCTCCGCATGGAGCGCGCGATCAAGGAACGCATGTCCTCGATCGAGATCGACACGGTCATGCCGCAGGATCTGATCAACGCCAAGCCGGCGGCTGCCGCCGTCCGCGAGTTCTTCGGTTCCTCGCAGCTTTCGCAGTTCATGGACCAGGTCAACCCGCTCTCGGAAATCACCCACAAGCGCCGTCTTTCGGCTCTTGGCCCGGGCGGTCTGACCCGTGAGCGCGCCGGCTTCGAAGTCCGCGACGTGCATCCGACCCACTACGGCCGTATTTGCCCGATCGAAACGCCGGAAGGCCCGAACATCGGTCTGATCAACTCGCTTGCGACCTTTGCCCGCGTCAACAAGTACGGCTTCATCGAAAGCCCGTACCGCCGCATCGTCGACGGCAAGGTGACGAGCGACGTGCTTTACCTCTCCGCCATGGAAGAGGCGAAGTACTACGTCGCCCAGGCCAACGCCGAAATGAACGCCGACGGTTCCTTCGTCGACGAGTTCGTCGTCTGCCGTCATGCCGGCGAAGTCATGCTGGCGCCGCGCGACAGCATGAACCTGATGGACGTTTCGCCGAAGCAGGTCGTCTCGGTCGCAGCCGCGCTCATCCCGTTCCTAGAAAACGACGACGCCAACCGCGCCCTCATGGGCTCGAACATGCAGCGTCAGGCTGTGCCGCTGCTGCGTGCCGAAGCCCCGTTCGTCGGTACCGGCATGGAGCCGGTCGTTGCCCGTGACTCAGGCGCTGCCATCGGCGCCCGTCGTGGCGGCGTGGTCGACCAAGTCGACGCGACGCGTATCGTTATCCGCGCCACCGAAGACCTCGAAGCCGGCAAATCCGGCGTCGATATCTACCGCCTGCAGAAGTTCCAGCGTTCGAACCAGAACACCTGCGTCAACCAGCGTCCGCTGGTCACCGTCGGTGACGAGGTCAACCGCGGCGACATTCTCGCCGACGGCCCGTCGACCGATCTCGGCGACCTGGCGCTCGGCCGCAACGCGCTCGTCGCGTTCATGCCCTGGAACGGTTACAACTACGAAGACTCGATCCTGCTCTCCGAGCGTATCGTGGCCGACGACGTGTTCACCTCCATCCACATCGAAGAATTCGAAGTGATGGCGCGCGACACCAAGCTTGGTCCTGAGGAAATCACCCGCGACATTCCGAACGTTTCGGAAGAAGCGCTGAAGAACCTCGACGAAGCCGGCATCGTCTATATCGGCGCCGAAGTTCAGCCGGGCGATATCCTCGTCGGCAAGATCACCCCGAAGGGCGAAAGCCCGATGACGCCGGAAGAAAAGCTTCTGCGCGCCATCTTCGGCGAAAAGGCCTCCGACGTGCGCGACACCTCCATGCGCATGCCGCCCGGCACTTACGGCACGATCGTCGAAGTTCGCGTCTTCAACCGCCATGGCGTCGAGAAGGACGAGCGCGCGATGGCAATCGAGCGCGAAGAGATCGAGCGTCTTGCAAAGGACCGCGACGACGAGCAGGCTATCCTCGACCGTAACGTCTACGGCCGTCTGATCGAAATGCTGCGCGGCCAGGCTTCCATCGCCGGTCCGAAGGGCTTCAAGAAGGGCACGGAGCTTTCGAACGCCGTCGTCTCCGAATATCCCCGCTCGCAGTGGTGGATGTTCGCGGTCGAAGACGAGAAGGTTCAGAGCGAGCTCGAAGCGCTCCGCGGCCAGTACGACGAATCCAAGTCGCGCCTTGAACAGCGCTTCATGGACAAGGTCGAGAAGGTCCAGCGCGGCGATGAAATGCCTCCTGGCGTCATGAAGATGGTCAAGGTCTTCGTCGCCGTGAAGCGCAAGATCCAGCCGGGCGACAAGATGGCCGGCCGTCACGGCAACAAGGGCGTCGTCTCGCGCATTGTGCCTGTCGAGGACATGCCGTTCCTTGAAGACGGCACGCATGTCGACGTCGTTCTGAACCCGCTCGGTGTCCCCTCGCGCATGAACGTCGGTCAGATCCTTGAAACCCACCTGGGTTGGGCTTGCGCCGGCATGGGTCGCCAGATCGGCGAACTGATCGAGGCATACAAGGCCAATGGCAACATCGAGCCGCTGCGCAAGACCATCGGCGATGTCGTCGGTGATGGTCCGAAGGCCGAACAGGTCCACGAGTTCGACGACGAGTCCGTTCTGCGTCTCGCTGACCAGTGGAAGCGCGGTGTTTCGATTGCGACGCCGGTCTTCGACGGTGCCCATGAGGGCGACGTCAACGACATGCTGCGTCTGGCGGGTCTCAAGGACACCGGTCAGTCGACGCTTTATGACGGCCGTACCGGCGAGCAGTTCGACCGCCAGGTGACTGTGGGCTACATCTACATGCTGAAGCTCAACCACCTGGTCGACGACAAGATCCATGCCCGTTCGATCGGACCTTACTCGCTCGTGACCCAGCAGCCGCTGGGGGGCAAGGCGCAGTTCGGCGGCCAGCGCTTCGGCGAAATGGAAGTCTGGGCGCTCGAAGCATACGGCGCGGCCTACACGCTGCAGGAAATGCTGACGGTGAAGTCGGACGACGTCGCCGGCCGCACCAAGGTCTACGAAGCCATCGTCCGCGGAGACGACACGTTCGAAGCCGGTATTCCGGAAAGCTTCAACGTTCTCGTCAAGGAGATGCGCTCGCTGGGCCTCAGCGTCGAACTCGAAAACACCAAGCTTGACGAGGCGCAGGCAGCTCAGCTGCCCGACGCGGCCGAGTAAGCACCTGATAGGGCGTGCGCTGCCAATGCGGCGCACGCCGGTCCCGCCGGGCGCCGTATCCGTATCGGCCCTGCAGGGAAGTTTCGCCGCAGCTTGCGGTTATTCTCGTTTAAGCGAGGGAGGCGGCTCCCGGGAATTTGCCGCCGTCCATCGCATTTTGAGGGCGCTTTAGCCCATGAAGGAGACAGGCATGAACCAAG
Organism: Rhizobium leguminosarum bv. trifolii WSM2297; assembly: GCF_000271845.1. The sequence continues at coordinate 483,347 of NZ_JH719395.1, forward strand.
AGGTCATGAATCTTTTCAATCCGCAGGTGCCTGCACAGAATTTCGATTCCATTCGGATTTCGATCGCGTCTCCGGAGAAGATCCTCTCCTGGTCCTACGGCGAGATCAAGAAGCCGGAAACCATCAACTACCGCACGTTCAAGCCGGAACGCGACGGTCTGTTCTGCGCGCGCATCTTCGGGCCGATCAAGGACTACGAATGCCTGTGCGGCAAGTACAAGCGCATGAAGTACAAGGGCATCATCTGCGAAAAGTGCGGCGTTGAAGTCACGCTGTCGCGCGTTCGCCGTGAGCGCATGGGCCATATCGAGCTCGCCGCTCCCGTTGCCCACATCTGGTTCCTGAAGTCGTTGCCGTCGCGCATTTCGACGTTGCTCGACATGACGCTGAAGGATGTCGAGCGCGTCCTCTATTTCGAAAACTACATCGTCACCGAGCCGGGCCTGACTGCTCTTAAGGAGCACCAGCTCCTCTCGGAAGAAGAGTATATGCTCGCCGTTGACGAATACGGCGAAGACCAGTTCACCGCGATGATCGGCGCTGAGGCGATCTACGAGATGCTGGCCTCGATGAACCTCGAAAAGATCGCTGGCGATCTGCGCGCCGAGCTTGCCGACACCACGTCGGACCTCAAGCAGAAGAAGCTGATGAAGCGCCTGAAGATCGTCGAGAACTTCATGGAATCGGGCAACCGTCCGGAATGGATGATCATGAAGGTCGTTCCGGTCATCCCGCCGGATCTGCGTCCGCTGGTGCCGCTCGACGGCGGCCGTTTCGCGACCTCGGATCTGAACGATCTCTATCGCCGCGTCATCAACCGCAACAACCGTCTGAAGCGCCTCATCGAGCTTCGTGCGCCTGGCATCATCATCCGCAACGAAAAGCGCATGCTGCAGGAATCGGTTGATGCGCTGTTCGACAACGGCCGTCGCGGCCGCGTCATCACCGGCGCCAACAAGCGTCCGCTGAAGTCGCTCTCCGACATGCTGAAGGGCAAGCAGGGCCGCTTCCGCCAGAACCTGCTCGGCAAGCGCGTCGACTATTCCGGCCGTTCGGTCATCGTCACCGGTCCGGAACTGAAGCTGCACCAGTGCGGCCTGCCGAAGAAGATGGCGCTCGAACTCTTCAAGCCGTTCATCTACGCCCGCCTCGACGCCAAGGGTTACTCCTCGACCGTCAAGCAGGCCAAGAAGCTGGTCGAAAAGGAAAAGCCTGAAGTCTGGGATATCCTCGACGAGGTCATCCGCGAGCATCCGGTTCTGCTGAACCGCGCGCCGACGCTGCACCGCCTGGGCATCCAGGCCTTCGAACCCACCCTGGTCGAAGGCAAGGCGATCCAGCTGCATCCGCTCGTCTGCACGGCCTTCAACGCCGACTTCGACGGCGACCAGATGGCCGTTCACGTGCCGCTGTCGCTCGAAGCCCAGCTCGAAGCCCGCGTGCTGATGATGTCGACCAACAACATCCTGCATCCGGCCAACGGTGCGCCGATCATCGTTCCCTCGCAGGACATGGTTCTCGGCCTCTACTACCTGTCGATCCTGAACCAGAACGAGCCGGGCGAAGGCATGGCCTTCTCCGATCTCGGCGAGCTGCATCACGCCCTCGAAAGCAAGGTCGTCACGCTGCACACCAAGATCCGCGGCCGCTTCAAGTCGGTCGACGAGGATGGCAAGCCCTACTCGAAGATCTATGAGACGACGCCTGGCCGTCTTCTCATCGGCGAACTGCTGCCGAAGAACGGCAAGGTGCCTTTCGACATCTGCAACCAGGAAATGACCAAGAAGAACATCTCCAAGATGATCGACACGGTCTACCGTCACTGCGGCCAGAAGGACACGGTCATCTTCTGCGACCGCATCATGCAGCTCGGCTTCTCCCATGCCTGCCGCGCCGGCATTTCGTTCGGCAAGGACGACATGGTCATTCCGGATGCCAAGGCCAAGATCGTTGCCGACACCGAAAGCCTGGTGAAGGAATACGAGCAGCAGTATAATGACGGCCTGATCACCCAGGGCGAAAAGTACAACAAGGTTGTCGACGCCTGGGGCAAGGCGACCGAAAAGGTCGCCGAAGAAATGATGGCCCGCATTAAGGCGGTCGAATTCGATGACAAGACCGGCCGTCAGAAGCCGATGAACTCGATCTACATGATGAGCCATTCCGGCGCCCGCGGTTCTCCGAACCAGATGCGCCAGCTGGGCGGCATGCGCGGCCTCATGGCCAAGCCGTCGGGTGAAATCATCGAGACGCCGATCATCTCGAACTTCAAGGAAGGCCTGACCGTCAACGAGTACTTCAACTCGACGCACGGCGCCCGCAAGGGTCTGGCAGACACCGCCTTGAAGACCGCCAACTCCGGCTACCTGACCCGCCGTCTCGTCGACGTCGCGCAGGATTGCATCGTCACGCACGTCGATTGCGGAACGCAGACGGGCCTCACCATGACCGCCATCGTCGATGCCGGCCAGGTGGTTGCCTCGATCGGCGCCCGCATCCTCGGCCGCACGGCGCTTGACGATATCGATCATCCGATCACGGGTGAGCGCATCGTCGATGCCGGCAAGATGATCCTCGAGCCTGATGTCGTCGAAATCGAGAAGGCCGGTATCCAGTCGATCCGCATTCGTTCGGCGCTGACCTGCGAAATCCAGACCGGCGTCTGCTCGGTCTGCTATGGCCGCGACCTCGCACGCGGCACGCCTGTCAACATGGGCGAAGCCGTCGGCGTCATCGCTGCTCAGTCGATCGGTGAACCGGGCACTCAGCTCACCATGCGCACCTTCCACCTTGGCGGTACGGCAACCGTGGTCGACCAGTCGTTCCTGGAAGCCTCGTACGAAGGTACGGTGCAGATCAAGAACCGCAACATCCTGCGCAACTCCGATGGCAATCTCGTTGCCATGGGCCGCAACATGACCGTCCAGATCCTGGACGAGCGTGGCGTGGAACGGTCTTCGCAGCGTGTGGCTTATGGTTCGAAGCTGCATGTCGACGAAGGCGACAAGGTCAAGCGCGGCCAGCGTCTGGCGGAGTGGGATCCTTACACCCGTCCGATGATGACCGAAGTCGCCGGTACCGTTCAGTTCGAAGACCTGGTCGACGGTCTATCCGTTCTGGAAGCGACCGACGAATCCACCGGCATCACCAAGCGTCAGGTCATCGACTGGCGTTCGACCCCGCGCGGTTCGGACCTCAAGCCGGCGATCGTCATCAAGGATGCCAGCGGCAATGTCGCGAAGCTGTCGCGTGGTGGTGACGCCCGCTTCCTGCTCTCGGTCGACGCTATCTTGTCGGTCGAGCCGGGCACCAAGGTCTCCCAGGGTGACGTGCTTGCGCGTTCGCCGCTGGAAAGCGCCAAGACTAAGGACATCACCGGCGGTCTGCCGCGTGTTGCCGAGCTGTTCGAAGCCCGCCGTCCGAAGGACCACGCCATCATCGCAGAGATCGATGGTACGATCCGCCTCGGCCGCGACTACAAGAACAAGCGCCGCGTCATCATCGAGCCGGCGGAAGACGGTGTTGAGCCTGTCGAATACCTGATCCCGAAGGGCAAGCCCTTCCACCTTCAGGAAGGCGACTATATCGAAAAGGGTGACTACATCCTCGACGGTAACCCGGCTCCGCACGACATCCTGGCAATCAAGGGCGTGGAGGCTCTGGCCTCCTACCTCGTCAACGAGATCCAGGAAGTCTACCGCTTGCAGGGCGTTGTCATCAACGACAAGCACATCGAGGTGATTGTCCGTCAGATGCTGCAGAAGGTGGAAATCACCGATGCAGGCGACTCGACCTATATCGTCGGCGACAATGTCGACCGGATCGAGCTCGAAGACGTCAACGATCATCTGATCGAGCAGGGCAAGAAGCCCGCCTACGGCGATCCGGTTCTTCTCGGCATCACCAAGGCGTCGCTGCAGACCCCGTCCTTCATCTCGGCCGCGTCCTTCCAGGAAACGACCAAGGTGCTGACGGAAGCTGCCATCGCCGGCAAGACCGACGGCCTGCAGGGTCTGAAGGAAAACGTCATCGTCGGCCGCCTCATCCCGGCCGGCACCGGCGGCACCATGACCCAGATCCGCCGTATCGCCACGTCGCGCGACGAGCTGATCCTCGAAGAGCGCCGCAAGGGCACCGGCTCGGCCGTTGCCACGCCGATGCTGCAGGACATGGCTGAAAAGGCTCCGGCCGCGGAATAATCCGCGGTTGAAGTCCACCAATTGAAAAACCGCCCGGAGCGATCCGGGCGGTTTTTGTTTTTAGTCTGCTTTGGGGGAGGGAGCGCTTGCCCCGCTTTTGGCTTGGCGACCGGCAGCCGTAAGCGGCGGCTCCCTTAGTTGAAGCGGATGATCGCGACCTCGCCGTCGACGGCACCTTGGTAGGCAGAGGCGTGCGGCTCTTCGGCGGGCACCTCGGTCAGCATGCCGATCTGGTCGAGATCGGCCTCGATGAAGCCTTCCTCGGCAAGAGCGTTCAAGGCCTCGCGCACGGCCGTGTCGTCGTCGGGCGCCTTCAGCATGATGTGCAGGTCGATGCCTTCGCTGTCGTCGGACTCGTAGCCTTTGCCGATGATGATGAAGATCATCGGTCCGTCGAAATTATTGTCGTTATCAGGTGTCGTAATCATCGCCTGTCCTTCGGCTCTTTGACGATTCGGTCGCTCGAATCCTGCTGTGAGGGCCGCACGCCGCAATTGCTGATTCCTTAACTGCTTTTGCCGCGATGCCCAAGTTTTTATCTTGGTGCACGGCCGCCATTTCGTCTAGAAGGATGAAATCAGGGCGTTAGGCCCGCAGATCAAGGCGATACGGCGAGTTTATTTCTTAACCGGCCTTGACGAGAGGGGTGGAAACCAGTAGTACCCCGGCCATCAGATCCCATGTGAGGCTTGGCTGTTCGGGGCGACGCGCCCTGAAGTTCACCTCAAACAAGGTTCTAAACGCACGTTGAAGTCATGATGCTGCACGCACGACGCATATTTTATGCGTCCTCTGCTCCTTGTGGTCCATCTGCGGAAGCGGATCGGGCCATATTTTGCGCATTGACGGAAGCATGCGTCACTGCCGGAGACGGCGCGAGTTCAAGCCCGCAAGGGTACTGAGATAAAACGTAAGGGATGGTTGAATGCCTACCGTAAACCAGCTGATCCGCAAGCCTCGCCAGGCGAACGTAAAGCGTAACAAGGTTCCCGCACTCCAGGAGAACCCGCAGAAGCGCGGCGTTTGCACGCGCGTCTATACGACGACGCCAAAGAAGCCGAACTCGGCTCTGCGTAAGGTCGCAAAGATCCGCCTGACCAACGGCTTCGAAGTCATTGGTTACATCCCCGGCGAAGGTCACAACCTTCAGGAACACTCTGTCGTCATGATCCGTGGCGGCCGCGTCAAGGACCTTCCGGGTGTCCGTTATCACATCATCCGCGGCGTTCTCGATACCCAGGGTGTCAAGAACCGCAAGCAGCGCCGCTCCAAGTACGGCGCGAAGCGTCCGAAGTAATTCGGTTTTGAATAATCCGGCGCTGCGCGAGGTCCTCCGCGTGATGAAGTGCCTTAACGGTTGAAGAGACGAAAAGTATGTCCAGACGTCATAAAGCAGAAAAGCGCGAGATCAATCCGGACCCGAAGTTCGGCGATCTCGTCGTCACCAAGTTCATGAATGCCATCATGCTCGACGGCAAGAAGTCCGTTGCTGAAAACATTGTCTATGGCGCGTTCGACGTCGTCCAGGGCAAGTCCAAGCAGGAGCCGCTCACGGTATTCCATTCTGCGCTCGACAACATTGCCCCGCACGTTGAAGTTCGCTCGCGCCGCGTCGGTGGTGCGACCTATCAGGTCCCGGTCGATGTTCGTCCGGAGCGCCGCCAGGCTCTCGCCATTCGCTGGCTGATCGCTGCGGCTCGCAAGCGCAATGAAACGACTATGGTTGACCGCCTTTCCGGCGAACTGCTCGATGCGTCCAACAACCGCGGCTCCGCCGTCAAGAAGCGCGAAGACACGCACAAGATGGCTGACGCCAACCGCGCGTTCTCGCACTATCGCTGGTAATTCCGAACGGTATCGAAAGGCAGTCCACAATGGCTCGCGAATATAAAATCGAAGACTACCGCAATTTCGGTATCATGGCGCATATCGACGCCGGCAAGACCACGACCACCGAGCGTATTCTTTATTACACCGGCAAGTCGCACAAGATCGGCGAAGTCCACGACGGCGCAGCCACCATGGACTGGATGGAGCAGGAGCAGGAGCGTGGCATCACGATCACCTCGGCTGCCACCACGACCTTCTGGAAGGGCCGTGACGGCAAGATGCGCCGCTTCAACATCATCGACACCCCCGGCCACGTCGACTTCACCATCGAAGTCGAGCGTTCGCTGCGCGTTCTCGACGGCGCCATCGCGCTGCTCGACGCCAACGCCGGTGTTGAGCCGCAGACAGAAACCGTCTGGCGCCAGGCCGAGAAGTACAATGTCCCGCGGATGATCTTCTGCAACAAGATGGACAAGACCGGCGCCGACTTCTACCGCTCCGTCGAGATGATCAAGACCCGTCTTGGCGCAACGGCTGTCGTCATGCAGCTGCCGATCGGTGCCGAAACCGAATTCAAGGGCGTCATCGACCTGATCGAGATGAACGCTCTCATCTGGCGCGACGAGTCGCTCGGCGCCCAGTGGGATGTCGTCGAGATCCCCGAGGACATGAAGGCCAAGGCTGAAGAATATCGCGAAAAGCTGATCGAGACGGTCGTCGACATCGACGAAGCCGCGATGGAAGCCTATCTCGAAGGCATTCTGCCCGACAACGATCAGATCCGTGCACTGGTTCGCCGCGGCACGATCGACGTCAAGTTCCACCCGATGTTCTGCGGCACCGCCTTCAAGAACAAGGGCGTACAGCCGCTGCTCGACGCCGTTGTCGACTACCTGCCGTCGCCGATGGACATCCCGGCGATCAAGGGCATCGACTTCAAGACTGAAGCTGACATCGAGCGTCACGCGGACGACAGCGAGCCGCTTTCCATGCTCGCCTTCAAGATCATGAACGACCCCTTCGTCGGTTCGCTGACCTTCGCCCGCATCTACTCCGGCAAGCTCGAAAAGGGCGCGTCGGTCATGAACACGGTCAAGGACAAGCGCGAGCGCGTCGGCCGCATGCTGCAGATGCACTCCAACTCGCGTGAAGACATCGAAGAAGCCTTTGCAGGCGACATCGTCGCTCTCGCCGGCCTCAAGGAAACCACGACGGGCGACACGCTCTGCGATCCGCTGAAGCCGGTTATCCTCGAGCGTATGGAATTCCCCGAGCCGGTCATCCAGATCGCCATCGAGCCGAAGACCAAGGGCGACCAGGAAAAGATGGGCCTCGCGCTCAACCGCCTGGCTGCAGAAGATCCGTCCTTCCGCGTCAAGACCGACCAGGAATCCGGCCAGACCATCATCGCCGGCATGGGCGAACTGCATCTCGACATCATCGTCGACCGCATGCGTCGTGAATTCAAGGTCGAAGCAACCGTCGGCGCGCCGCAGGTTGCCTACCGCGAAACCATCACGCGCCAGCACGAAGAAGACTACACGCACAAGAAGCAGTCCGGCGGTACCGGCCAGTTCGCGCGCGTCAAGATCGTCTTCGAACCGAACCCGGAAGGCGACGAATTCAAGTTCGAATCGAAGATCGTCGGTGGTTCTGTTCCGAAGGAATACATCCCCGGCGTCCAGAAGGGCATCGAAAGCGTCCTGTCTTCGGGTCCGCTGGCTGGCTTCCCGATGCTCGGCGTCAAGGCGACCCTCATCGACGGCGCCTTCCACGACGTCGACTCCTCGGTTCTCGCCTTCGAAATCGCATCGCGTGCCTGCTTCCGTGAAGCAGCCAAGAAGGCCGGCGCTCAGCTGCTCGAGCCGATGATGAAGGTCGAAGTCGTTACCCCGGAAGATTATGTCGGCGACGTCATCGGCGACCTGAACTCCCGTCGCGGTCAGATCCAGGGCCAGGAAAGCCGTGGTATCGCCGTCGTCATCAACGCGAACGTTCCGCTCGCGAACATGTTCAAGTACGTCGACAACCTGCGCTCCATGTCTCAGGGCCGCGCCCAGTACACGATGACCTTCGATCACTATTCGCCGGTCCCGTCGAACGTCGCAACAGAAATCCAGGCAAAGTATTCCGGTCAGAAGTGACCGGAATACCAATTGACCGATAACAAGAATTAGATCCCCTCGGGGACTAGCAAAACGGAGAGCCGAAAATGGCAAAGAGTAAGTTTGAGCGCAACAAGCCGCACGTCAACATCGGCACGATCGGCCACGTTGACCACGGCAAGACGTCTCTGACGGCAGCGATCACGAAGTACTTCGGTGAGTTCAAGGCGTACGACCAGATCGACGCTGCTCCGGAAGAAAAGGCCCGTGGCATCACCATTTCGACGGCCCACGTCGAATATGAGACGCCGGCCCGCCACTACGCGCACGTCGACTGCCCCGGCCACGCCGACTACGTCAAGAACATGATCACCGGTGCTGCCCAGATGGACGGCGCGATCCTGGTGTGCTCGGCCGCTGACGGCCCGATGCCGCAGACGCGCGAACACATCCTGCTGGCCCGCCAGGTCGGCGTTCCGGCGATCGTTGTGTTCCTGAACAAGGTCGACCAGGTTGACGACGCCGAGCTTCTCGAACTTGTCGAGCTCGAAGTTCGCGAACTGCTGTCGTCCTACGACTTCCCGGGCGACGATATCCCGGTGGTCAAGGGTTCGGCGCTTGCTGCTCTCGAAGATTC
>NZ_JH719395.1:492217-531924 GCF_000271845.1 Rhizobium leguminosarum bv. trifolii WSM2297
TTCGCCGGGGCCCACCATTTCGTTCACAGGAAGCATTCAAATGGCAAAGAGTAAGTTTGAGCGCAACAAGCCGCACGTCAACATCGGCACGATCGGCCACGTTGACCACGGCAAGACGTCTCTGACGGCAGCGATCACGAAGTACTTCGGTGAGTTCAAGGCGTACGACCAGATCGACGCTGCTCCGGAAGAAAAGGCCCGTGGCATCACCATTTCGACGGCCCACGTCGAATATGAGACGCCGGCCCGCCACTACGCGCACGTCGACTGCCCCGGCCACGCCGACTACGTCAAGAACATGATCACCGGTGCTGCCCAGATGGACGGCGCGATCCTGGTGTGCTCGGCCGCTGACGGCCCGATGCCGCAGACGCGCGAACACATCCTGCTGGCCCGCCAGGTCGGCGTTCCGGCGATCGTTGTGTTCCTGAACAAGGTCGACCAGGTTGACGACGCCGAGCTTCTCGAACTTGTCGAGCTCGAAGTTCGCGAACTGCTGTCGTCCTACGACTTCCCGGGCGACGATATCCCGGTGGTCAAGGGTTCGGCGCTTGCTGCTCTCGAAGATTCGGACAAGAAGATCGGCGAAGACGCGATCCGCGAGCTGATGGCTGCGGTTGACGCCTACATCCCGACGCCTGAGCGTCCGATCGACCAGCCGTTCCTGATGCCGATCGAAGACGTGTTCTCGATCTCGGGCCGTGGTACGGTTGTGACCGGCCGCGTCGAGCGTGGCATTGTCAAGGTTGGCGAAGAAGTCGAGATCGTCGGCATCCGCGCGACCTCGAAGACGACGGTGACCGGCGTTGAAATGTTCCGCAAGCTGCTCGATCAGGGCCAGGCCGGCGACAACATCGGCGCTCTGGTTCGCGGTGTGAACCGGGACGGCGTCGAGCGTGGCCAGATCCTGTGCAAGCCGGGCTCTGTCAAGCCGCACAAGAAGTTCATGGCCGAAGCCTACATCCTGACGAAGGAAGAGGGTGGCCGTCATACGCCGTTCTTCACCAACTACCGTCCGCAGTTCTACTTCCGCACGACAGATGTGACGGGCATCGTGACGCTGCCGGAAGGCACGGAAATGGTCATGCCGGGCGACAACGTCACCGTTGCTGTCGAGCTGATCGTTCCGATCGCGATGGAAGAAAAGCTGCGCTTCGCGATCCGCGAAGGCGGCCGCACCGTCGGCGCCGGTATCGTTGCTTCGATCGTCGAGTAATTAGCGGCTGGGCCACCAGGCCCAAGGAAAGGATAGGGACGCCGATCTCGGTGTCCCTCTCGATCTTTGAAACCGGTGGCCCGCTAACGTAACTGAAGGTAAGTCGTGTCCCTGAATGGTGACACGCGGATAACAGACACAAGGATAAAGTCGAATGAACGGCCAGAATATCCGCATCCGCCTGAAGGCGTTCGATCACCGGATTCTCGATGCCTCCACGCGCGAGATCGTATCGACGGCTAAGCGCACCGGTGCAAGCGTCCGGGGCCCCGTTCCGCTTCCGACCCGCATCGAGAAGTTTACGGTCAACCGGTCCCCGCACATCGACAAGAAGAGCCGTGAACAGTTCGAGATGCGCACGCACAAGCGCCTTCTCGATATCGTTGACCCGACCCCGCAGACGGTAGACGCGCTGATGAAGCTCGATCTCGCCGCCGGTGTCGATGTTGAGATCAAGCTCTGAGACCTCGGGTCTTCGGGCTGAGTGAGAAGGATTGAACCGATGCGTTCAGGTGTGATTGCACAGAAGGTGGGAATGACCCGCGTCTATAACGACGCCGGTGAGCATGTCCCGGTAACGGTACTGCGCATGGAGGCCGTTCAGGTCGTTGCCACGCGCACTGTCGAAAAGAATGGCTATACCGCAGTTCAGCTCGGTGCCGGCCAGGCGAAGGTGAAGAACACGTCGAAGGCGATGCGCGGCAACTTTGCCATCGCCAACGTCGAGCCGAAGGCCAAGATCCAGGAATTCCGCGTGTCGGAAGACAACCTGCTTGAGATCGGCACGGAGCTTAAGGCCGGTCACTTTGCGGCTGGTCAGCTCGTCGACGTGACGGGCACGACGATCGGTAAGGGTTTTGCCGGCGCCATGAAGCGTCACGGTTTCGGCGGTCTGCGCGCCACGCACGGTGTGTCGGTATCGCACCGCTCGCACGGTTCGACCGGCTCGCGCCAGGATCCGGGCAAGGTATTCAAGAACAAGAAGATGGCTGGTCACATGGGCCAGACGCGCGTAACGACTCAGAACCTGGAAGTGGTTTCGACCGATGAAGATCGCGGTCTGATCCTGATCAAGGGTGCAGTGCCCGGTTCCAAGGGTGCCTGGATCATCGTGCGCGATGCCGTCAAGTCGGCAGCGAAGTAAGGAGCCGGACCAATGGAATTCAACGTCAAGACCCTCGAGGGAAAAGACGCAGGGAAGGTTTCTCTTTCTGATGCGATTTTCGGCCTTGAGCCCCGCGAAGACATTCTCGCCCGCGTCATCCGCTGGCAGCTTGCCAAGAAGCAGCAGGGCACCCACAAGGCAAAGGGCCGCGCTGAAGTTTCGCGCACCGGCGCCAAGATGTACAAGCAGAAGGGTACGGGCCGCGCCCGCCACCATTCGGCTCGCGCTCCGCAGTTCCGCGGCGGCGGCAAGGCTCACGGCCCGGTCGTCCGCAGCCACGAGCATGACCTTCCCAAGAAGGTTCGTGCACTTGGCCTTCGCCACGCCCTTTCGGCCAAGATCAAGGCCGATGACGTCATCGTCATCGACAACCTGGTTGCGGCTGAAGCCAAGACCAAGGCTCTCGCGTCCGTATTCGAGACGCTCGGCCTGACCAACGCCCTCTTCATCGGCGGCGCAGAACTTGACGGCAACTTCAAGCTCGCAGCTCAGAACATCCCGAACATCGATGTTCTGCCGATCCAGGGCATCAACGTTTACGACATCGTGCGCCGCGGCAAGCTCGTGCTTTCCAAGGCTGCGGTTGAAGCGCTAGAGGAGCGATTCAAGTGACCGATCTTCGCCACTACGATGTGATCGTCTCTCCGGCGATCACCGAAAAGTCCACGCTGGTATCCGAAAACAACCAGGTTGTTTTCAATGTCGCCAAGCAGGCGACGAAGCCGGAAATCAAGGCTGCTGTCGAGGCGCTGTTCGGCGTCAAGGTTACGGCCGTCAACACTCTGCTGCGCAAGGGCAAGACCAAGCGGTTCCGCGGTTTCGTCGGCAAGCAGAAGGACGTGAAGAAGGCTGTTGTGACCCTGGCTGAAGGCCAGACGATCGACGTCTCCACCGGTCTCTGAGGTATAAGAAAATGGCATTGAAAACATTCAATCCGATCACCCCGAGCCAGCGCCAGCTGGTCATCGTCGACCGTTCGGCCCTCTACAAGGGCAAGCCGGTCAAGGCGCTGACGGAAGGCCTGACCAAGAGCGGCGGTCGTAACAACCTCGGTCGCATCACCGCCCGCTTCATCGGCGGCGGTCACAAGCGGACCTATCGTCTGATCGACTTCAAGCGTCGCAAGTTCGACGTCGAAGGCACGGTCGAGCGTATCGAATACGATCCGAACCGCACGGCTTTCATCGCGCTGGTAAACTATGCTGACGGCGAGAAGGCTTATATTCTCGCTCCTCAGCGTCTCGCTGCCGGTGACAAGGTCATCGCTTCCGAGAAGGCTGTCGACGTCAAGCCCGGCAACACCATGCCGCTGCAGTTCATCCCGGTCGGCTCCATCATCCACAACGTGGAAATGAAGCCGGGCAAGGGCGGTCAGATTGCTCGCTCCGCCGGTGGCTACGCACAGCTCGTCGGCCGTGACCAGGGCATGGCGATCCTTCGCCTGAACTCCGGTGAACAGCGTCTCGTTCATGGCTCCTGCCTTGCTTCGATCGGCGCCGTCTCCAACCCGGACCACGCCAACATCAACGACGGCAAGGCCGGTCGTACCGTTTGGCGCGGCAAGCGTCCGCATAACCGCGGTGTCGTCATGAACCCGGTCGACCATCCGCACGGCGGTGGTGAAGGCCGCACCTCCGGTGGTCGTCATCCGGTGACACCGTGGGGCAAGCCGACCAAGGGCAAGCGCACCCGGTCGAACAAGTCGACCGACAAGATGATCATGCGCTCGCGTCATCAGCGTAAGAAGTAAGAGAGGAAGTCTCCAATGGCTCGTTCAGTATGGAAAGGTCCGTTCGTTGACGGCTATCTTCTCAAGAAGGCTGAGAAGGTTCGTGAAGGCGGACGTGCAGAAGTGATCAAGATCTGGAGCCGTCGCTCCACGATCCTGCCGCAGTTCGTCGGTCTTACCTTCGGCGTCTACAACGGCAGCAAGCATATCCCGGTCAGCGTCAATGAAGACATGGTCGGCCACAAGTTCGGTGAATTCTCTCCGACCCGCACCTACTACGGTCACGGCGCGGACAAGAAGGCGAAGAGGAAGTAACAATGGGCAAGGCAAAAGCCGAACGCCGGCTGAAGGACAACGAGGCGCAAGCAGTCGCCCGCACGCTCCGCGTCAGCCCCCAGAAGCTCAATCTGGTTGCTGCGGCTATCCGCGGTAAGAAGGTCGAGCGCGCACTCGCTGAGCTGGAGTTCTCCCGCAAGCGCATCGCAGGAGCTGTCAAGAAGACGCTCGAATCTGCGATCGCCAACGCCGAGAACAACCACGATCTCGACGTCGACGCTCTCGTCGTCGCCGAGGCCTATGTCGGCAAGTCGATCGTCATGAAGCGTTTCCACGCTCGTGGCCGCGGTCGCGCGTCGCGCATCGAAAAGCCTTTCGCGCACCTGACGATCGTCGTTCGTGAAGTGCAGGCAGTAGAGGAGGCCGCATAATGGGTCAGAAAATCAATCCAATCGGTTTCCGTCTTGGCATCAACCGTACCTGGGATAGCCGCTGGTTCGCGGACAATGCCGAGTACGGCCAGCTGCTGCACGAAGACCTGAAGATGCGCAAGTTCGTCATGAGCGAACTGAAGCAGGCCGGGATCTCCAAGGTGGTCATCGAGCGTCCGCACAAGAAGTGCCGCGTCACGATCCACTCGGCACGTCCGGGCCTGATCATCGGCCGCAAGGGCGCAGACATCGACAAGCTCCGCAAGAAGCTGTCGGACATGACCAATTCGGAAACGCACCTCAACATCGTTGAAGTGCGCAAGCCCGAAGTCGACGCAACGCTGGTCGCTCAGTCGATCGCCCAGCAGCTCGAGCGCCGCGTGGCTTTCCGCCGCGCCATGAAGCGCGCTGTTCAGTCCGCGATGCGTCTTGGCGCCGAAGGCATCAAGATCACCTGCGCTGGTCGTCTCGGCGGCGCTGAAATCGCCCGTACGGAATGGTACCGCGAAGGTCGTGTGCCGCTGCACACGCTGCGCGCCGACATCGACTACGGCACGGCCGAAGCAGAAACCGCATTCGGTATCTGCGGCATCAAGGTCTGGATCTTCAAGGGCGAAATCCTTGAGCACGATCCGATGGCTTCCGAACGTCGCGCGCTGGAAGGCGACGCACAGGGTCCGGCAAGCCGCGAACGCGACCGTGGCGATCGTCGCCGCGAACGCGACAACGCGTAATTAGCGCTGGCGAAAGATAAGCTCGGAGAAGTAAGAAAATGTTGCAGCCAAAGCGTACTAAGTACCGCAAGCAATTCAAGGGCCGCATCAAGGGTGTTGCCAAGGGCGGCTCTGACCTGGCATTCGGCGAATTCGGCCTGAAGGCTCAGGAACCCAACCGCGTCAATGCACGCGAGATCGAAGCGGCTCGCCGCGCGATCACGCGTTACATGAAGCGCGCCGGTCGTGTGTGGATCCGCGTGTTCCCGGACGTTCCGGTAACCGCAAAGCCGACCGAAGTCCGCATGGGTAAGGGTAAGGGCTCCGTTGAATACTGGGCCTGCAAGGTCAAGCCCGGCCGTATGATGTTCGAGATCGACGGTGTCAGCGAAGAAATCGCCCGTGAGGCGCTTCGTCTCGGCTCTGCCAAGCTCTCGGTCAAGACGCGCTTCGTTCAGCGCATTGCAGAGTAAGGGATTGAGCTCATGAAAGCCTCAGATGTTCGCGGGTTCACCGCCGACCAACTCAAGGACGAGCTTGCTAAGCTGAAGAAGGAGCAGTTCAACCTGCGCTTCCAGAAGGCGACCGGCCAGCTCGAAAAGTCCTCGCGCATCAACGAAGTCCGCAAGGACATCGCCCGCGTGAAAACCATTGCCCGCCAGAAGGCGGCAGAAGTTAAGGCCTAAAGGAAGAAAAATATGCCGAAGCGCATCCTGCAGGGCGTCGTCGTTGGCGACAAGAACGAGAAGACGGTAGTGGTTCGTGTCGAGCGTCGTTTCGCTCACCCGCTGCTCCAGAAGACCGTTCGTCGTTCCAAGAAGTACAAGGCCCACGACGAGAACAACCAGTACAAGATTGGCGATACCGTATCCATCGAGGAATGCGCGCCGATCTCCAAGGACAAGCGCTGGACGGTCATTTCCGCCCAGGGTCAGTAAACAGAATTTTGTGCGAGGCCTTGCGTCTCGCCGAAATATCTGTATGAAGCAGCGTCAGAACGCTCGAATGCCGGGCGTTCTTTTGCTTTGAGCGCACGGAAGGTCCTTCGGGAAACCACCCTGGCACGATCGATCCCGCGCTATTCAGCATTGCCGCGTCTGTGCTGCCGTCATGGCAGCTCGGCCGGCGAAAATTTTCATAAGCCGGAGTAGGGGGCTAGCCCAACCATTCCGGTAAACCAAGAAGGCGACCTGATATGATTCAGATGCAAACAAACCTCGACGTCGCGGATAATTCCGGCGCACGTCGTGTCATGTGCATCAAGGTGCTGGGCGGCTCGAAGCGCAAGTATGCCTCGATCGGCGACGTCATCGTCGTTTCGATCAAGGAAGCGATCCCGCGCGGCCGTGTGAAGAAGGGTGACGTGATGAAGGCGGTTGTCGTTCGCACCGCCAAGGACATCCGTCGTCCGGATGGCTCTGTCATCCGCTTCGACACCAACGCAGCAGTCCTCATCGACAACAAAAAAGAGCCGATCGGCACCCGTATCTTCGGACCGGTTCCGCGCGAACTTCGCGCCAAGAACCACATGAAGATCATCTCGCTGGCTCCCGAAGTACTGTAAGGAGCAAAGCGATGCAGAAGATTCGTAAGGGCGACAAGGTCGTCATGCTCGCTGGCAAGGACAAGGGCCGTACCGGCGAAGTTGTCCAGGTCATGCCGAAGGAAGATCGTGCCGTTGTTCGTGGCGTCAACGTCGTCAAGCGCCATCAGCGCCAGACGCAGACCCAGGAAGCCGGCATCATCAACAAGGAAGCCCCGGTTCACCTGTCCAACGTTGCAATCATCGACAAGGACGGCAAGCCGACCCGCGTCGGTTTCAAGGTTGTTGACGGCAAGAAGGTCCGTGTGGCCAAGCGTTCTGGAGAAGTGATCGATGGCTGAGGCAAAATACGAGCCGCGGCTCAAGAAGGAATATGTCGAGCGCATCCGCAAGGCGATGCAGGAGCAGTTCTCCTACGCCAACGAGATGATGATCCCGAAGCTCGACAAGATCGTGATCAACATGGGTGTCGGCGAAGCGACCGCTGACTCGAAGAAGCCGACGGTAGCTGCCGCCGACCTCGCAGCGATCGCCGGCCAGAAGCCGGTCATCACCCGCGCCCGCAACTCCATCGCAGGCTTCAAGGTCCGCGAACAGATGCCGATCGGCGCGAAGGTCACCCTGCGCGGCGCCCGCATGTATGAGTTCCTGGACCGTCTCGTGAACATCGCGCTCCCGCGCGTTCGCGACTTCCGCGGCCTGAACCCGAAAAGCTTTGACGGCCGTGGCAACTTCGCCATGGGCATCAAGGAGCACATTGTGTTCCCTGAGATCAACTACGACAAGGTTGATCAGATGTGGGGCATGGACATCATCGTTTGCACGACGGCGACGACCGACGACGAAGCACGGGCTCTTCTGAAAGAGTTCAGCTTCCCGTTCCGTCAATAACCGTAACGACGAGCGTAGAAAAGGAACCTGACATGGCGAAGACAAGCGCAGTTGAAAAGAACAAGCGCCGCCGTACTACGGTCGCCAACCAGGCCGCTAAGCGGGCTGCGTTGAAGGCGATCATCATGAACCAGGCTCTTCCGATCGAAGAGCGGTTCAAGGCCTCGATCAAGCTGGCATCCCTGCCGCGTGATGGATCGAAGACCCGTATTCGCAACCGTTGCGAAGTTTCGGGGCGTCCGCGCGCATATTACCGCAAACTGCGCATGTCGCGTATTGCGCTGCGTGAACTGGGCAATCTCGGCAAGGTGCCGGGCATCGTCAAGTCGAGCTGGTAAGGAGCAGGTTACATGACAATGACTGATCCGTTGGGCGATATGCTCACCCGTATCCGTAACGGCGCTTCCCGCCGCAAGTCGTCGGTCTCGACGCCTGCGTCCAAGCTCCGTGCACGTGTTCTCGATGTTCTGCAGTCCGAAGGCTACATCCGTGGCTATTCCGTTGTCGATTTCGGCAATGGCAAGTCGGAACTCAGCATCGAGCTGAAATATTATGAAGGCGCATCGGTGATCCGTGAGATCGGCCGTGTGTCCAAGCCGGGCCGCCGGGTTTATGTCTCGGTCAAGTCCATTCCGCAGGTCGCGAACGGCCTCGGCATCACCATCCTTTCGACTCCGAAGGGTGTGATGGCCGATCACCAGGCTCGCGAACAGAACGTTGGCGGCGAGGTTCTTTGCTCGGTCTTCTAAGATCGGGCAGGGATCTCCATAGCGAACAGACAGGATTGAAACATGTCTCGTATCGGTAAAAAGCCCGTTCAGGTGCCTGCTGGGATCACGGCTACGGTCGATGGCCAGAAGGTCACTGCAAAGGGCCCGAAGGGCGAGCTGTTTTTCGTTGCTAACGACGAAATCAGCCTCAAGCTCGAAAACAACGCGGTCGTCGTGACGCCCGTTAACCAGACCAAGGATGCACGTTCGAAGTGGGGCATGTCCCGCACGATGATCGAAGGCATCTTCAAGGGCGTCAAGGACGGCTTTGAGCGCAAGCTCGAAATCAACGGCGTCGGTTACCGCGCCTCGCTGCAGGGCAAGAACCTGCAGCTGGCTCTCGGTTTCAGCCATGACGTGATCTATGAGCCGCCGGTCGGCATCACGATCGCTGTTCCGAAGCCGACTGAAATTGTTGTCTCCGGCATCAATAAGCAGCAGGTCGGTCAGGTCGCCGCCGAAATCCGCGAATATCGCGGTCCTGAACCCTACAAGGGCAAGGGCGTCAAGTACGCTGACGAGCGGATCGTCCGCAAAGAAGGCAAGAAGAAGTAAGGATCACGCGAAATGGCTAGCAGGAAAGAAGCACTTGCACGTCGTGCCAACCGCGTGCGCCGTCATCTCAAGTCGGTGGCCAACGGCCGTCCGCGCCTGTCGGTTCATCGCTCCTCGAAGAACATCTACGCTCAGGTTATCGACGATGTTGCCGGCAAGACGCTTGCCGCTGCATCGACCCTCGATAAGGATCTGCGCGGTTCTCTGAAGACCGGTGCTGACACAGCAGCAGCTGCCCTCGTCGGCAAGCTCGTTGCAGAGCGCGCCTCGAAGGCGGGCGTCACCGACGTCGTATTCGACCGTGGCGCCTTCATCTATCACGGCCGCATCAAGGCTCTCGCCGATGCAGCCCGCGAAGGCGGTCTCACCTTCTGATCAGTTTCCGGCCGGACGCTTTCAGCGCCGGCCGGATTTTCGCCGGACCGCAGGCACTCTCCGGAAGGGGAGGCTGATGCGGTCCACATTTGTTTGCCGATTGCACCCGGAAAAGAAAAAGGAAGAGGACAATGGCACAGGAAAGAAGGCCGCAGCGGGAAGACCGCCAGAGCCGTGAAGAGCGCGATAGCGAGTTCGTCGACAAGCTGGTCGCGATCAACCGCGTCGCCAAGGTCGTCAAGGGCGGCCGTCGTTTTGGTTTCGCCGCACTCGTCGTCGTTGGCGACCAGAAGGGCCGCGTCGGCTTCGGCCATGGCAAGGCACGCGAAGTGCCGGAAGCCATCCGCAAGGCAACCGAAGCCGCCAAGCGCGAACTGATCTTCGTACCGCTGCGTGACGGCCGTACGCTGCATCACGACGTTCATGGCCGTCACGGCGCCGGCAAGGTTCTGCTGCGTTCGGCCAAGGTCGGTACCGGCATCATCGCCGGCGGTCCGATGCGCGCCGTATTCGAAACGCTCGGCATGCATGACGTCGTCGCCAAGTCGACCGGTTCGTCGAACCCCTACAACATGGTTCGCGCCACCTTCGACGCTCTGAAGCACCAGGTTCACCCGAAGGACATCGCAGCTCAGCGCGGCATCAAGTATGCAACGCTGCAGGCTCGTCGTAGCGCCTCCGGCAACGCCTCTGAAGAATAAGAGGAGTTTGACAGATGGCCAAGGCTACCAAGAAGGCTGAAGCGAAGACTGTCACGATCGAACAGATCGGCAGCCCGATTCGCCGTCCGGATGTCCAGCAGCGCACGCTGATCGGTCTCGGACTGAACAAGATGCACCGTCGCCGCACGCTGGAGGATACTCCTTCCGTTCGTGGCATGATCCGTGCTGTCCAGCATCTCGTTCGCGTCGTCGACGAGAAGTGAGACGGAGGAAACGCTCATGAAACTTAATGAAATTAAAGACAACGAAGGCTCGACCCACAGCCGCAAGCGCCTCGGCCGCGGTATCGGCTCGGGCTCGGGCAAGACCGGTGGTCGCGGTGTAAAGGGGCAGAAGTCCCGTTCGGGCGTCGCCATCAACGGCTTCGAAGGCGGCCAGATGCCGATCTATCGTCGCCTGCCGAAGCGCGGCTTCAACAACATTTTCGCTTCCGATTTTGTTGTTGTGTCGCTGGCTCGCATCCAGGCGGCGATCGACGCCGGCAAGCTCGATGCCAAGGCGACCGTTGACGCAGCTGCTCTCAAGGCAGCCGGCGTCATCCGCCGCGCCAAGGACGGCGTTCGCGTTCTCGGCGACGGCGAGCTCAAGGCCAAGATCACCATCGTCGTCGCAGGCGCTTCCAAGCCTGCCGTCGAGAAGATCGAAAAGGCCGGCGGCGCCGTAACGCTGCTTTCGGCCCCGGCTGCAGCCGAATAATAATCTGATGATATATCGCCCGGGGTGCTTCACACCGGGCGATTTTGCTCCCATATGTGGGCCTCACAAAAACTTGGCTGGCGCGCCCGCGTCATGCCGGTAAGACTAAAACAAGGGTGAGGCATGGGGTTGCGCTGCAATCCGTACTGAACCCGGTTTTGAATAATTTTCATACTGATTCCGGGGCCGGCTGTCCCTAACAGACGCCGGAATTGGTAGCGCGGAGAATCGCATGGCTTCTGCAGCGGAACAATTGGCATCCAACCTCAATTTTTCGACCTTTGCCAAAGCTGAGGATTTGAAGAAGCGCTTGTGGTTCACACTGGCAGCTCTCCTCGTCTACAGGCTCGGTACCCATATTCCGCTTCCGGGCCTCAATCCCGAAGCCTATGCCCAGGCTTTCCGCGGCCAGGCAGGCGGCATTCTCGGCCTTTTCAACATGTTTTCGGGCGGCGCCGTCCAGCGCATGGCGATTTTTGCGCTCGGCATCATGCCCTATATCTCCGCTTCGATCATCGTGCAGCTGATGACCTCGGTCGTGCCGGCACTCGAGAACCTCAAGAAGGAGGGCGAGCAGGGCCGCAAGATCATCAACCAGTATACCCGCTATGGCACGGTCATCCTCGGTGCGCTCCAGGCCTACGGCATCGCCGCCGGCCTTGAGAGCGGCCAGGGCCTCGTCGTCGAGCCGGGCTTGTTCTTCCGTGTTTCCACCGTTCTGACGCTGCTCGGCGGCACGATGTTCCTGATGTGGCTCGGCGAGCAGATCACCTCGCGCGGCATCGGCAACGGCATCTCGCTGATCATCTTCGCCGGCATCGCCGCCGGTCTTCCGACAGCTCTTGCCGGCACCCTCGAGCTCGGCCGCACCGGCGCGCTGTCGACCTTCCTCATCCTGCTCGTCATCATCGTCGCGATCGGCGTCATCGGCGTCATCGTCTTCGTCGAGCGGGCGCAGCGCCGGCTGCTGATCCAGTATCCGAAGCGCCAGGTCGGCAACCGCATGTTCCAGGGCGATACCTCGCACCTGCCGCTGAAGCTCAACACCTCAGGCGTCATCCCGGCGATCTTCGCCTCGTCGCTGCTGCTGCTGCTGCCGGCAACGCTTGCGGGCTTTGCCAACAGCACGGCAATGCCCTCCTGGGCGACGTCGATCGTTGCGGCGCTCGGCCATGGCCAGCCGCTCTATATGGTGCTCTATGCAGCGCTGATCGCCTTCTTCGCCTTCTTCTATACGGCCATCGTCTTCAATCCGAAGGACACGGCCGACAATCTGAAGAAGCATGGCGGCTTCATTCCGGGCATCCGGCCGGGCGAGCGCACCGCCGAATATATCGACTACGTGCTGACCCGAATCACGGTGATCGGCGCGATCTATCTCGTCTTCGTCTGCATCCTTCCCGAGATCTTGGTGTCGCAAACGGGCATCCCATTATCCCTTGGTGGGACTTCGCTTTTGATCGTGGTTAGCGTAACTCTTGATACGGTTGCACAGATCCAGGGTCACCTGATCGCGCAGCAATACGAAGGCCTGATCAAGAAATCGAAGTTGCGTGGAGGAAAGAGGGGGCGATGAGACTTATCCTTTTAGGGCCGCCGGGCGCGGGTAAGGGAACCCAGGCCCAGCGGATCGTGGAGAAGCACGGCATTCCGCAGCTTTCCACGGGGGACATGCTGCGCGCAGCGGTTAACGCCGGCACGGATGTCGGCAAGCGCGCCAAGGCGGTGATGGATGCCGGCAAACTTGTCTCGGATGAGATTGTTATCGCCATCGTCTCCGAGCGAATCGATCAGCCAGATTGCGCCAACGGCTTCATTCTCGACGGCTTCCCCCGGACGCTCGTCCAGGCGGATGCCACCGAAGCGATGCTGAGGGCAAAGGGTCTCAGCCTCTCCGTCGTCGTCGAATTCCGTGTCGACGATGAGGAACTGGTCCGTCGCGTCGCCGGTCGCTATTCCTGCGCACAGTGCGGCAGCGTCTATCACGATACCGATAAGGTCCCGGCTGCCGAAGGCGTGTGCGACAAGTGCGGTTCCACGCACTTCAAGCGCCGTCCTGACGACAACCCGGAAACCATGACGGCTCGGCTGCAAGTCTACTACAAGGAAACCTCGCCGCTGATCGGTTATTACCATGCCAAGGGCAAACTCAGGTCCGTGGACGGCATGGCGGAGATCGATCAGGTGACGGCCGAGGTCGAAAGCATTCTTTCGAAGCTTTAAGGCTTTGAAAATAAACTTGGCGGAACGGTTGCTTTTCAGCAGTGATTCCGTTAAACACCGCGCCAACTCGCGACATTCCATGCGATCGGCGCGGATTTCCCAGGGAAGTCCGGGTGCGGTCGTTTTGACATGTTACGGACATAAATCTGAACGAGCGGTTCCAAAGGCCGCATAACGAAGCCCACTTGCCGGATGGCAACTGGAATGCAAGGAGAACAGGCGTGGCACGTATCGCTGGCGTCAACATCCCGACTGCGAAGCGCGTTGTTATTGCGCTGACCTACATTCACGGGATCGGTCCGAAATTCGCACAGGAAATCGTCGAGAAGGTCGGTATCCCGGCTGAACGTCGTGTGCATCAGCTGACGGACGCCGAAGTCCTTCAGATCCGCGAAGCCATCGACCGCGACTATCAGGTCGAAGGCGATCTTCGTCGCGATACCGCGATGAACATCAAGCGTCTGATGGATCTCGGCTGCTACCGCGGCCTGCGTCATCGCCGCGGCCTTCCGGTCCGCGGTCAGCGCACGCACACCAATGCCCGCACCCGCAAGGGTCCGGCAAAGGCAATCGCTGGCAAGAAGAAGTAATTTCCGGGAAACCGGGGTGGGGAGGCTGGCGGTCTGCGCCGGCCTCTTTTGAGTTTGGAGCGGGACCATATAGGCGCCGTTCCGGTGTAGCCGCTGGCATTACGGCGGTGAAGAGATCAACGAAAGGAATACCATGGCTAAGGAAGCCGTCCGCGTTCGCCGTCGCGAGCGCAAGAACATCTCGTCGGGTGTCGCTCACGTCAACTCGACCTTCAACAACACGATGATCACCATCACCGATGCCCAGGGCAACGCGATCGCTTGGTCGTCGGCTGGCGCCAAGGGCTTCAAGGGCTCGCGCAAGTCGACCCCGTTCGCCGCCCAGATCGCTGCTGAAGACTGCGCCAAGAAGGCTCAGGAACACGGCATGAAGTCGCTGGAAGTCGAAGTCTGCGGTCCGGGTTCGGGTCGTGAGTCGGCTCTGCGCGCGCTCCAGGCTGCAGGTTTCATGATCACGTCCATCCGCGACGTGACCCCGATCCCGCACAATGGCTGCCGTCCGCGCAAGAAGCGCCGCGTCTGATCATCGCTATCGTCACTGGTGAGCGCCTCGGCGCTCCCGGTGGTTTTCAAGCTCGGTTGCCACGATTGGATGGTGGCAACGAACGGAAGGCAAACTTATGATTCAGAAGAACTGGCAGGAACTGATCAAGCCGAACAAGGTGGAGTTCTCTTCGAGCTCGCGCACCAGGGCGACGCTTGTTGCCGAACCGCTGGAGCGCGGCTTCGGCCTGACCCTCGGCAATGCGCTTCGCCGCGTTCTGCTCTCCTCGCTGCGCGGCGCTGCCGTCACGGCGGTGCAGATCGATGGCGTGCTGCATGAATTCTCCTCGATTCCGGGCGTCCGCGAAGACGTGACGGACATCGTGCTCAACATCAAGGAAATCGCCATCAAGATGGATGGCGACGACGCAAAGCGCATGGTCGTGCGTAAGCAGGGCCCGGGCGTTGTGACGGCTGGCGACATCCAGACGGTCGGCGATATCGAAATCCTCAACCCCGAGCATGTCATCTGCACGCTCGACGAGGGCGCCGAAATCCGCATGGAGTTCACCGTCAACAACGGCAAGGGCTACGTTCCGGCCGAGCGCAATCGTGCGGAAGATGCTCCGATCGGTCTCATCCCGGTCGACAGCCTCTATTCGCCGGTCAAGAAGGTGTCCTACAAGGTTGAAAATACCCGCGAAGGACAGGTTCTCGACTACGACAAGCTGAACATGACCATCGAAACCGATGGCTCGATCACCGGCGAAGACGCCGTCGCTTTCGCGGCGCGCATCCTCCAGGATCAGCTTGGCGTCTTCGTCAACTTCGACGAGCCGCAGAAGGAAACCGAAGAGGAAGCAGTCACCGAACTCGCTTTCAACCCGGCTCTCCTCAAGAAGGTGGACGAACTCGAATTGTCGGTCCGTTCGGCAAACTGCCTGAAGAACGACAACATCGTCTACATCGGCGACCTCATTCAGAAGACCGAAGCAGAAATGCTCCGCACGCCGAATTTTGGTCGCAAGTCGCTGAACGAAATCAAGGAAGTTCTCGCTTCCATGGGCCTGCACCTCGGCATGGAAGTGCCGGCATGGCCGCCCGAGAACATCGAAGATCTCGCCAAGCGTTACGAAGACCAGTACTGAGAAAACAAAAGGCAGGCTCTTTCGGCTGCCTTTCCCCGTCAAACAGCAGGCCGATCGCCTGCATGTGCCAGGAAACGGCAGGCCCACTTAACGTAAGGGCACCTGCATTAAAGGAGAATAGCAATGCGCCACGGTAAAGCCGGCCGCAAGCTGAATAGAACTGCAAGCCACCGCAAGGCGATGTTCGCCAACATGGCGGCTTCGCTGATTACCCACGAGCAGATCGTCACGACCCTGCCGAAGGCCAAGGAAATCCGTCCGATCGTCGAGAAGCTCGTCACGCTCGGCAAGCGCGGCGACCTGCATGCTCGCCGTCAGGCGATCTCGCAGATCCGCGATGCGGCTGTCGTTTCGAAGCTGTTCGACACGATCGCAACGCGTTACGCCACCCGCAACGGCGGCTACCTGCGCATCATGAAGGCCGGCTTCCGCCAGGGCGACAATGCCGCCATGGCCGTTGTCGAATTCGTCGATCGCGACACCTTCGCCAAGGGCGCAGCCGACAAGGCCCGCGTCGCTGCCGAAGAGCAGGCCGTCGCCGCTTAAGTCTTCCGCTCCTGCGGATAGAAAACAGCCGGGCTCACAAAGCCCGGCTGTTTTCGTTTGTGCAGTGTTCGCGGACGGAGATGGGACGCCGATCTGCGATGACAGGCAGCACCTCGCCGATAAGTCGATATCTCCGCATCCCATCCTAAAGGGCTGATTGATGGTTCAACTGCGCGAAATGATCCAAACCCGCTCTCAAGCGCAGTTGCTTCGCTCTGCAGCTCTGCTTGTGGTGATCGTCCTTGGGCTGGCGCTCAGACGGTTCGGCTATGCGGCCGATCTGCCCTTCGTCGTCGTCAAATATGGCGGATCGGCACTCTGGGGGGCGATGGTCTATCTGCTCGTGGCGCTGATTTTTGCAAAGTCGCGGCCGGCAGGCATAGCCGTCATCGCGCTGCTCCTGGCGATCTCAGTGGAGTTGTTCCGGCTCTATCACACGCCCTGGCTCGACGCGTTTCGGCTGACCACGGCAGGCGCGCTGCTGCTTGGCCGCATATTTTCGCCGTGGAACATGCTCGCTTATGCAATCGGAATAGCCGCGGCCTGCGCCTTCGATCCCGGCCGGCGGGCGGTGATTACTGCTGGCCGCTAAGCCCGCCACCTCACGAAGCTGAGACCACCGCGCGATTGCGCGTCCGCCCCTGGCCCTTTTTCCGGCTGCGCGCGATCGGACGATAGGAGCGGTAGAGAATGAGCGCGATGATCAGCCCGACATAGATATATTGCTCGAGATCGAGGATCTTGGTCGACAGCGCAAAGTGCACCGCTCCGCAGGCGGCGATGATGTAGACGAGGCGGTGCAGCCAGATCCAGTTCTTGCCGAGCCGGCGGATCGATAGATTGTTTGATGTCACCGCCAGCGGAATGAGCATCGCAAGGGCTGCCATGCCGAACATGATGAAGGGCCGCTTCAGCACGTCGTTGATGACGGCATGAATATCCAGCGCCTGGTCGAGCACCATGTAGACGGTGAAATGCATCAGCGCGTAATAGAAGGTCAGCAGGCCGAGCGCCCGGCGGTAGCGCAAATAATTCCATCGGAGGAGTTCGCGGGCAGGGGAAACGGCAAGTGTTGCGATCAGGAAGCGGATCGTCCAGATGCCCAGGAAGAGCTCGAAGGTCTTGACCGGATCGGCGCCGAGTTGATCGGTCGCGCCGAGATAGAAGGTCCAGGCAGCAGGCAAGAGGCCAACGACATAAAGCAGCCAGACGGAGGCGGGCTGCCAGCGCTTCGGGATGGCGAGAGACAGTTCCGCCATCAGTAATTCGCCTTCAGGTCCATGCCGGCATAGAGGCCCGCCACCTCGTCGGCATAACCGTTGAAGGGCAGGGTGGGGTGGCGGCTTGCGCCGAAAAAGCCGCTTTCGCCGATGCGCCGCTCGCTCGCCTGGCTCCATCGCGGATGGTCGACCGCAGGGTTGACGTTGGCGTAGAAGCCGTATTCCTGCGGATTGGTCACCTGCCAGGTATTCTTCGGCTGCTGGTCGGTCAGTGTGATCCTGACGATCGACTTGATGCCCTTGAAGCCGTATTTCCACGGCACGACCAGACGCACCGGCGCACCATTCTGGTTCGGCAGCGTTTCGCCATAGAGGCCGACGGCAAGCAACGTCAGCGGATGGCGCGCCTCGTCCAGGCGCAGGCCCTCGACATAGGGCCAGTCGAGCGACTGGAAGAAGCCCTTCTGCCCCGGCATCTCGTCGGGCCGCACCACGGTTTCGAAGGCGACATATTTGGCGCTGCCGAGCGGCTCCACCTTGTCGAGCAGCGCTGCCAGCGGAAAGCCATCCCAGGGAATGACCATCGACCAGGCCTCGACGCAGCGCATCCGATAGGTGCGCTCCTCGATCGGGAATTCCTTGATCAGCGACTCAAGGTCGAAGGTGCCTGGTTTGTTGACCATGCCGTCTACCTTGATCGTCCAGGGCAGCGGCTTGAAATCGCCGGAATTCGCTGCGGGGTCGCCCTTGTCGAGGCCGAACTCATAGTAGTTGTTGTAGGTCGTGACGTCCTTGATCGGCGTCGGCTTCTCGTCGACCTCGTACTTGCTCTCGACGGCGGAAAGCGCGGCAGCACTCGCCTGGCCAGCGCCGTAGAGCGCCATGGCGCCGAGCGCTGCCGCGCCCAGGAACTCACGACGGCGCAAATAGATCTGGCGCGGCGTAATCTCCGACGACGCGATCTTGGGGGGGCGAAAGCTTGGCATCTCGAAAACCTCCAGGGCGGATTTCCTGAATATAGTCTCTAAACGAACCGCCCGCATATTCGGATTAGTGTCTATGCCTTGAATAATGCCGCCGGGAAGCCAATTTTTTGTGTTCGGCTGTGATGGAATAGGCTGTAACCAAACCCCGCGCCGCACCGTATATCAGCAATGGCGCTCAAGGCGGTTCGCCAATGCCTGTCGCCCGGAAGTGTACAGCGGTTCCGGGATAACGACATGCATGAAAACAACAAGCTAAAGCGCGTTGCATGAAGCAAGTTCGATGCGAGGCGCTTTAGGCAGCGTACCGGATTTGGCCTTGCCGGTAGTGACAGCCCCCGTCGATTGGATTAGGACAATTCCAAAAGCAGCGTTGCCAGGCCGCAGGCTCAATGCCGCCCCGCTTCGCCAGATGATTTCCGACACGTCGAGGAAGACACCGATGCCAGCCTACCGTTCCAGAACCACGACCCACGGCCGCAACATGGCAGGCGCGCGCGGCCTTTGGCGCGCCACGGGCATGAAGGATTCGGATTTCGGCAAGCCGATCATCGCGGTGGTGAATTCCTTCACCCAGTTCGTGCCCGGCCACGTGCATCTGAAGGATCTCGGCCAGCTCGTTGCCCGCGAGATCGAAGCGGCCGGCGGCGTCGCCAAGGAATTCAACACGATCGCCGTCGATGACGGCATCGCCATGGGCCATGACGGCATGCTCTATTCGCTGCCCTCGCGTGAGCTCATCGCCGACAGCGTCGAATACATGGTCAATGCCCATTGCGCCGACGCCATGGTCTGCATCTCGAACTGCGACAAGATCACCCCAGGCATGCTGATGGCGTCGCTGCGCCTCAACATCCCGACGGTCTTCGTCTCCGGTGGTCCGATGGAAGCCGGCAAGGTCGTGCTGCACGGCAAGACGCACGCGCTCGACCTCGTCGATGCGATGGTCGCCGCGGCCGATGACAAGATCAGCGATGAGGACGTCCAGACCATCGAACGCTCGGCCTGTCCGACCTGCGGTTCCTGCTCCGGCATGTTTACCGCCAATTCGATGAACTGCCTGACGGAAGCGCTCGGCCTGTCGCTGCCCGGCAACGGCTCGACGCTCGCCACCCACGCCGACCGGAAGCGCCTCTTCGTCGAGGCCGGCCATCTGATCGTCGATCTCGCCCGCCGCTATTACGAGCAGGACGACGTCAAGGCGCTGCCGCGCACCATCGCCTCGAAGCAGGCCTTCGAGAATGCCATGGCGCTCGACATCGCCATGGGCGGTTCGACCAATACCGTCCTGCACATCCTGGCAGCCGCCCATGAAGGCGAGATCGATTTCACCATGGCCGATATCGATGCGCTGTCGCGCCGCGTGCCGTGCCTGTCGAAGGTCGCACCGGCCAAGAGCGACGTTCATATGGAAGACGTCCACCGCGCCGGCGGCATCATGTCGATCCTCGGCGAACTCGAAAAGGGCGGTCTATTGAACCGCGATTGCCCGACCGTGCATGCCGAGACGCTGGGCGATGCAATCGACCGCTGGGATATCACCCGCACCAACAGCGACACCGTCCGCAACTTCTATCGCGCCGCGCCCGGCGGCATCCCGACCCAGGTCGCTTTCAGCCAGGAGGCCCGCTGGGACGAACTCGATACCGACCGCGAAAATGGCGTCATCCGCTCGGTCGAACATCCTTTCTCCAAGGATGGTGGCCTTGCCGTGCTCAAGGGCAACCTCGCGGTCGACGGCTGCATCGTCAAGACGGCCGGCGTCGATGAATCGATCCTGAAATTCTCCGGCCCGGCCCGCGTCTTCGAAAGCCAGGATGCCTCGGTCAAGGCGATCCTCGCCAATGAGGTGAAGGCCGGCGACGTCGTCGTCATCCGCTATGAAGGCCCGAAGGGCGGCCCCGGCATGCAGGAAATGCTCTATCCGACGAGCTATCTGAAGTCGAAGGGCCTCGGCAAAGCCTGTGCGCTGATCACCGACGGCCGCTTCTCCGGCGGCACCTCCGGCCTGTCGATCGGCCACGCCTCGCCGGAGGCGGCCAATGGCGGCACGATCGGCCTGGTGCGCGAAGGCGACATGATCGATATCGACATCCCGAACCGGACGATCAGCCTGCGCGTCAGCGAGACCGAACTTGCCGCCCGGCGCGCCGATCAGGACGCCAAGGGCTGGCATCCGACGGAAGTGCGCAAGCGCAACGTCACGACGGCGCTGAAGGCCTATGCGGCCTTCGCCACGAGTGCCGACCGCGGCGCCGTGCGTGATCTCAACGCCCGCTGATTAAGAGTCAGCTGCTCTCGCAACCGGTCGCTTTCAAAGCGGCCGGTTGATGTTTTTATAGGTCTCGCCGAGCTGCTTCAGCCGCTCGTCATAGGCAGCCTTGATACAGACGGCATCCGCCGCGCATTCCTGTCGTTTCTTCAGCCAAGCGGTCTGCTCGTCCTGCAATGTCCCGCGCGAGCCCATCGCCAGCAGACCGGAGAGCAGTTCGAAGGTCGTCACCATTTTCACGTCGGCATCGTTGAGCGCGCGGTTGTCGCAGATCGTCTTTTCGTCCGGCTTCAATTCCTTGGCATCGCAGTCGAAGCTTGCCGCCATAGCCATATCCGACGCGAACATCGAAATCGCAAAACCAAAACCCATCATCACCGCTCTTGCCGTCATCATTCCTATCCCTGTTACTTCCGGTCAAACCAGTTTGCGCAATGCCAGAGCCAGGAAGATGATGCAGGCAAGCCAGACGGCAAGGATGAAGATCAGTCCGGCCCGGCCGGAAGGGCGCTCGATGCATCTTGCCGCCTCGGCACGAAGCTCGCTCATCACCTCAACCGGGACAAGGCGCGTCGCCAGCAGGATGCCAAGCGGCACGATCAGCAGATCGTCGAGATAGCCGAGCACGGGAATGAAATCGGGGATGAGATCGACGGGTGACAGCGCATACGCGGCAACGGCGCCAGCCACCGCTTTCGCATACCAGGGCACGCGCCGGTCGCTGGCTGCAAGCCATAGGGCGACGATGTCACGCTTCAGTGACTTCGCCCAGATTTTGGCTTTTGATATCAGTTGCATGGCGGGTCTTCCTGAATCGAATTCACAAATGCTTCAAGCAAAGTCTCGAAGGCCTCAGCCTGCCTTATTCTTCCATGCTTCCGCCCTCTTTCCTTTCTAGCGTCGGGCAGAACAGGATGATTTTAGGCTGGTTCGGCCTAAAATCTGAATCCTGTTCGCAACTAAATAGTTGGAGCATGATGTCGTCCGAAAACCGCTCACACTTTTCGGCATCATGCTCTAAAAGCGTTGCTCAAGAGGATTCAAAAGGGATAATCATGCAAGGCCTGTTCAAACACGCCTCCGTTTCGCTGCTCGCTCTGATACTGCTTCTGCCGGCCGCGGCTTACGCGCAGACGGCAAAGACGGTGCCCGAGAGCCAGATGCAGATGCAGCTCTCCTTCGCGCCGCTCGTCAAGCAGACGTCGGGCGCCGTCGTCAATGTCTATGCGGAGAAGACCGTCCAGCGGCAGTCGCCCTTTGCCGGCGACCCCTTCTTCGAGCAGTTCTTCGGCCAGCAGATGCCGAACCGTTCGGAGAAGCAGTCCTCGCTCGGCTCCGGCGTCATCGTCGAGGCGAATGGCACCGTCGTCACCAACAATCACGTCGTCGAAGGCGCCGACGACATCAAGGTGGCGCTGTCGGACGGCCGCGAATTCCCCTGCAAGGTGGTGCTGCGCGATGACCGCGTCGACCTCGCCGTGTTGAAGATCGATACCAAGGAGAGCTTTCCGACATTGCCGATCGGCAATTCCGATGCCGTCGAGGTCGGCGATCTCGTTCTGGCGATCGGCAATCCCTTCGGCGTCGGCCAGACAGTGACGAGCGGCATCGTCTCGGCACTTGCCCGCAACCAGGTGGTCAGGAACGAGTTCGGCTTCTTCATCCAGACCGATGCCTCGATCAATCCCGGCAATTCCGGCGGCGCCTTGATGAACATGAAAGGCGAACTGATCGGCATCAACACGGCGATCTTCTCGCGCGGCGGCGGTTCGAACGGCATCGGCTTTGCCATTCCCGCCAATCTGGTCAAAGTCTTCCTCGCCTCGGCCGATGCCGGCGTCAAAACCTTCGAGCGGCCCTATGTCGGCGCGAGCTTCGATGCCGTGACGTCTGAGGTGGCCGAAGCGCTGGGGCTCAACAAGGCTCGCGGCGCGCTGGTCGTCAAAGTTTCGGAAGGCGGACCGGCGGCCAAGGCCGGATTGAAGGCCGGCGAAATCGTCACCGCCGTCGACGGCATATCTGTCGAACATCCGGATGCGCTGCTCTACCGTCTGACGACGGCCGGTCTCGGCAAATCGGTCAAGCTCACCGTCATCGAGAATGGCCGCGAGGAGCAACTGCCGCTGACGCTCGATCGCGCCCCGGAAACCTCGCCGCGCGACCAGCGCACGATCGGTGGACGCACTCCCTTCAGTGGCGCCGTCGTCGAGAACCTGTCGCCGCGGGTCGCCGACGAGCTGCGCATGCCGCCGGAATCGGCAGGCGTCGTCGTCTCCGAGGTGAAGGAGGATTCGCCGGCCGCCCGTCTCGGTTTCGAGCCGAAGGATATCATCGTCTCGATCAACGGCACCGATGTGAAGTCGACCAGCGAACTGTCCCAAATCGCTGACAGCGACCCCGGCCTCTGGCGGGTCGAGATCGAGCGCGACGGTCAGCGCATCCGGCAGTTCTTCCGATGAGCAACGATCTCTTCGCGCCGCGTGTTCCGGAGGAGGTGGCCGCCAGGCGGCCGCTTGCCGAT
Organism: Rhizobium leguminosarum bv. trifolii WSM2297; assembly: GCF_000271845.1. The sequence continues at coordinate 515,286 of NZ_JH719395.1, forward strand.
CGGCTGCGGCCGAAGACGCTCGCCGATGTCACTGGTCAGGAGCATCTGACCGGTGAAGACGGCGTCTTGAAAAGGATGATCGAAAGCGGCTCGCTTGGCTCGATGATCTTCTGGGGGCCGCCCGGCACCGGCAAAACGACGGTCGCGCGGCTGCTGTCGGGCGAGGCGGGGCTGGCCTTCGAACAGATATCGGCGATCTTTTCCGGCGTCGCCGATCTGAAGAAGGTGTTCGAGACGGCCCGTCTGCGGCGAATGGATGGCCGCCAGACGCTGCTCTTCGTGGATGAGATCCATCGTTTCAACCGCGCCCAGCAGGACAGTTTCCTGCCGGTCATGGAGGATGGCACCGTCATCCTCGTCGGCGCCACCACCGAAAACCCGTCCTTCGAGCTCAACGCCGCTCTACTGTCGCGCGCCCGCGTGCTGACCTTCAAGTCGCATGACGAGGAGAGCCTGGAGGAACTGCTGAAGCGCGCCGAGGCGATCGAGCAAAAGCCGCTGCCCCTGACGGAGGAAGCACGTGTCAGCCTGGTCCGCATGGCCGATGGTGACGGTCGCGCGGTGCTGACGCTTGCCGAAGAGGTCTGGCGCGCCGCCCGCGAGGGCGAAAGTTTCGACACCGAAGGCCTAACGCGCATCGTCCAGCGTCGCGCTCCGGTCTATGACAAGGCGCAGGATGGCCATTACAATCTGATCTCGGCACTGCACAAGTCCGTGCGGGGTTCGGATCCGGATGCCGCGCTTTATTATCTCGCCCGCATGTTCGATGCCGGCGAGGATCCGCTCTATCTCGGCCGGCGGCTGGTGCGCATGGCGGTGGAGGATATCGGCCTTGCCGATCCGCAGGCGCTGGTGATCTGCAATGCCGCCAAGGATGCCTATGAGTATCTCGGCTCCCCGGAGGGCGAACTAGCCCTGGCCCAGGCCTGCGTCTATCTCGCCACCGCGCCGAAATCGAATGCCGTCTACACCGCCTTCAAGGCGGCAAGCCAGGCCGCCAAGCAAAACGGCTCGCTGCTGCCGCCCAAGCATATCCTCAATGCGCCGACCAAGCTGATGAAGGGCGAAGGTTACGGCGACGGTTACCGTTACGACCACGATGAGCCCGACGCCTTTTCCGGCCAGGATTATTTCCCAGAGAAGATGGGCCGGCAGACCTTCTACGATCCGCCGGAGCGCGGCTTCGAGCGCGATATCCGCAAGCGGCTGGAATGGTGGGACAAACTTCGCAGGGAGCGCAATCCGCGCTGACGCCTCTCGGCTTGTCCTATTTAGCGAACCGGGCTCAGCCGCCAAGCGCGATCGCGATTGCGACCAGAAGCAATCCGAGACCAGTCATCGTCATCCCGGCATACAAGGGCCTGCCTCCTGAGAACCTCGCCCAGGCATAGCCCGTCACAAACAGCAGCATGATGAGAAACAGGTTGCTGGTTCTCAGCGCAAGGTGTGCATTGTCAATGAGAAGGAGGGGCATAACGGCCGGAATGGAGGTGGCCGAGACCAGGACGAAGACCGCGATTGCGGCCAACAGATCACCTTTCGACAGCGACACCTTCACAGGATCGGCCCGGCCTGCGAGCGTCAGGAGTGATCGATAGAGTGCCTCCGCATCGGCGCCCTTTGCGGAGAACGGTGCTTTTTCAATCGGAAATTCCTTCGCGATCACCATGAGCGCCGTCGATTCGGATTTGGCGGCTTTGACCTGCCGAAAAAGCCGAAGCCGCCTGCTTTTGTAAAACGTCGCTCCCAGATAGAACAAGACGGCGTCGATGATCCCCCAGGCGACATTGCAGCCGATCGTTGCGACAATCAGATCGTCGACATTCAACCCTTCTTTTTCAAAAACCAGCCTCGAACCGACCGTCAATGTCAGCGCCATGATCAATCCGAAAAGGACTTCACCGAGCGCATCGCCAGGATCAATGATGTTGGTGATACGTCCGATCAGGTTCGAAGTCATGAACTGCTTCCGACGTGATGAAGCAACCGGTGGCGCCGCGGCGCGGGTCCTTGCGACCGTGACTGTGATCGACTTGGCAGCCGGATTCATTGATCGTGATCAAAGGTCAGGACGATCGGGCGTGTCGTGTCACGGTTTTCGTAGAAACAGCGGTGCTGTAAAGCTCAGGAGGTGCGCGGCGTCTTCTGATTTGGCGGCCCGGCGATCACCTTGACGGAAGAGTCCGCCAGCCCGTGATGGCCTTCCATATCGACGACGATATGCCAATGGCCGCTTTCCGGAACGGCGATCTTGATCGGCGATTTGCGCGCCACGCCACCGATATACTTGAAATCGAGAACCTCGGTGAAGCGCTGGAAATTCGGCGCTGTCATCAGCCGAACATTGTTCACCGCATTCAACGACACCTCGACGATCGTTCCGGCGCGTTGTTCCTTGAGATCGTAATGGGTGAAGCGGAAGTTCGGTTTCGGCATCGGTCTCGTTGTGTCTGAAGTCTCTGCGACGAGATTTTACCAGTATGCCGGTTAAGGAAAAGTTGGAAATCGATCTGAAGGCCCGATCGGAGAAATTTCGAAGCGCATTGTCGGAAAAGCCTGGGCGCCGCCGTCCTTGCGATATTCAAGCAAAAACGGAGCAAGGACATGTCGAAGATGAGGCTGATTTCGATGATCGCAACCGCTGCCGCATTGCTGGCGGCGCCCGATATGGCAGGCGCCGGTGGCGCGGCTGGTATCGAGGAAAAGGTGGTCGCACCGATCGTCAGGAAGGGAAGTCTGCCGGTCAACGGCATCGACTATTATTACGAGGTCCGCGGCGAGGGCGAACCGCTGCTGCTGCTTCACGGCGGCCTCGGGCAGATCGAGATGTTTGCGCCAGTCATGCCTGTTTTCACCGATCACCGGCAGGTGATCGCCGTCGACCTGCAGGGGCATGGCCGCACGCCGCTCGGCAAGCGGCCGATCGACCTTGCGGCAATCGGCGCTGATCTTGCGATCCTGGTGAAGCAGCTCGGTTACGACAAGCTCGACGTCTTCGGTTATTCCTTCGGCGGCGGGGTGGCGCTGAACATGGCGGCGAACGCCCCCGACCAGGTACGCCGCCTGGTGATCCTCTCGGCGCCCTATGCGCAGAACGGCTTCTTCCCGGAGATGCTGCCGCAGCAGGCGGCCGTCGGCGCCGGCATGGCCGAGATGATGAAGGACACGCCGATGTTCATCTCCTATAAGGCGGTGGCGCCCGACGTTTCTGAATTTCCGAAGCTGCTCGACGCCATGGGTGCGCTGATGCGCGAACCCAAGGATTATAGCGATGCCGTCGCCAGGCTCACCATGCCTGTCATGCTGATCTACGGCGATGCCGACATGATCCGCCCCGAGCATATGATCGACTTCTACCACAAGCTCGGCGGCGGCCTGCGCGATGCCGGCTGGATGCGCGAGAACATGTCGAAGAACCGTCTGGCGATTCTGCCCGATCTCACCCACTACGAGACCTTCGCTTCGCCGCTGATGGCGAATGTAGCGATGAATTTCCTTGACGGCGGCGGCAAGGCGCCGAACTGGGCCGAGCAGGTTGGGAAATAAGCGAGAGCGGCCGGATTTATCCCGGCCGCTCTCTCCCGCATCAGCTGCCGCGCCGGTTTTCCCGGTCCAACTGCGTCACCAGCGCCAGGATGGTTTCCGATACCGGGGTCGGCACGGCAGTCAGGCGTCCGAGCGCCACCAGCATGCCGACCAGCGGCGTGATTTCGAGCGGCTTGCCGCCGATCAGATCCTGCAGCATTGATGTCCGAACGCCGCCGATATGGCGCGATTGCTCCAGCCGCTGCTCGACTGTCATAGCGAAATGCGCGCCGAGTGCATCGCCGACCGCGCGCACTTCCTTCATGACTTTGCTGACCATGTCCATCAGCGCTGGGTCCGCCAGGATGTCTGTCATCAGCGCCCGGGTCAGAGCGCTGATCGGGTTGAAGGCGGCGTTGCCCATCAACTTGCTCCAGATTTCGCTGCGGATTTCCGGCGTGGTTGTAATGCTGAGATCGGCGCCGGTCAGCACCGCTGCTATGGCCTCCAGATCGGCAGACATTTCGCCGGAGGGCTCGCCGAGCACGAAGCGGCCTTTGTGGGAAAGCTGGATCTCACCCGGGTTGACCACCTCAGCGCCTTGATAGGCCACGCAGCCAATCACCCGCTCCGGCCCGATCAGCCGCCAAATCCTGCCGCCTGGATCGAGTTCGTCGAGCTGCAGTTCCGCATGCCGGCTATTGGTATCGCGATGGAAATACCACCACGGAATGCCGTTGAGGATCATGACGACACGGGTGCCCTGCTTCAGGAGACCGGCGATTCCCTCGGCGGCGGCCGCCAACTGATGCCCCTTGAGACCGGTGATGACGAGGTCCTGCGGCGGCAATGTCTTTGGATCGTCGGTCGCCGTCAGGCGAACGTTGAGCGGCGTTTCCGCATCGGCTTCGCGCAGGCTGAGACCATGCCTGCGGATGGCGTCGAGATGCGCCCCCCGCGCGACGACAGAGATGGTGGTGTCGTTTCCGGCTCTGCGGGCGAGCTTGGCGGCAATAGCGCCGCCGAGGGCGCCGGCGCCATAGATAGAGATGGTTTTTATCGACATGCATCGCCTCTTCATAGTCGTGGTCGAACCTAGACTTAGGTCATCCCCAGCATAAGGCGAATGTTGATTTTGCCGCTTCAGACCGAGACCGTTGCCTCGCTCGGAAAATCCGTCGACAAAGCAAGCTCACGCCAGGCGGCTAGTTCCTTTTCGACGCTGGCATGCTGCGCCTCGATCATCGCCACCGTATCGCTGCCGAACGGCATGCGTAGCGGCGGGTTGGCCGAATTGACCATCGTCACGATGCCGGCAGCGAGTCTGGCGGGGTCGCCGGGCTGGGCATGATTGGCGTCGGCGGCGAAATTGCGCATGTTGCCGGCCGGCGTGCCTTCGTAATCGGCAATGGAGGCCGGGCTGATCGCCAGCGACGTGTCGGCGAGGAAGTCGGTGCGGAAGAAGCCGGGCTCGACGATCGTCACCTTGATGCCGAAGGGTTCGAGTTCGGCCGCCATCGATTCGGACAGGCCTTCGACGGCAAATTTCGTCGAACCGTAGATGCCCCAGCCCGGATAGCCGAAGTAACCGCCGATCGAGGAGAAGTTCAGCACGTGGCCGGAACGCTGGCGGCGCATATAAGGCAGCACCGCGCGCGTCACCTTCAGCAGGCCGAATACATTCGTGGCATAGAGTTTTTCGATCTCTTCGGCGGTGGCTTCCTCGACGGCGCCGAGCAGGCCGTAGCCGGCATTGTTGGCGAGAACGTCGATGCGTCCGAAGCGGGCGACGCCGGCAGCCGCGGCCTCTTTTGCCTGTGCCTCGTTGGTGACGTCGAGGGCGACGGCGAGCAGGTTCGGATGATCGCCGAACTGCTCGGTCACGGTCTTCGGGTTGCGGGCGGTGGCGATGACGGCATCGCCGGCGGCGAGGGCTTCCGTGGTCATCAGCGCGCCGAAGCCGCGGGATGCACCGGTGATGAACCAGACTTTCATGACGAATTCCTTTCGGGCTGTTTATCTCGCTTGCGCCGCATCTCTGTGCCGACGGGGTGAATTTGACCGAAAATCCGATGATGTATAAGATTTGTTATAATCGAAACTATGATGAGCGTAATTCAGCAATGCGCGCCACCGAACTTTCCGAGCTCGCAGCCTTTTCAGCCGTCGCGCGGCATAAGAGTTTTCGCAAGGCCGGCGAGGAGCGGGGTGTCACCGCCTCTGCGATCAGCCATGCCGTGCTCAATCTCGAAGACCGGATCGGCATCCGGCTGCTCAACCGCACGACGCGTAGCGTCTCGCTGACCGAGGCTGGCGAACTTCTGATGTCGCATCTGGATCCGGCCTTCGGGGAGATGGCCGCCGCGCTCGACGCGCTGAATCGCTACCGCGACACACCCTTCGGCAAGGTGAGGATCAACGTGCCGAACTCGATCGGTCCTTTCGTCATCGGCCGCGTCATTGGCCCGCTGCTGAAAAAGAACCCCAATCTGCAGCTGGAAATCAACGCGACGGATCGGCTTGTCGATATCGTCGAGGAAGGCTTCGATGCCGGCATCCGTTTCGGCGAACGCGTCACCGACGGCATGATCGCACTGCGCATCAAGCCCCGCATCCGCCTGGTCGTTGTCGGTTCACCCGCCTATTTCGAGACCCGGCCGAAACCGGCAACTCCTCACGAACTCAAGCGCCATCTCTGCATCCAGAACATGTTTCCATCAGGCGCGCGATATGCCTGGGAGTTCGAAAAGAACGACCAGACGGTGAGCTTTCAGCCGACCGGACCGCTGTCGCTCGACGATCACGAACTGATGATGCAGGCAGCGCTCGGCGGCGTCGGTCTTGCCTATATCTGGGAACCGCGCGTGGAAAGGGCGATCGCTAGCGGCGAACTCGTTCAGGTGCTGGATGACTGGTGCCAGCCGGAGGAACCGCTCTATCTCTACTATCCGAGCCGCCGCCACATGTCGGCAGGCTTCAGGGCGGTTATCGAAGCGATGCGGGCGGAGTAAAAAAGCTCAAGATGTCTGTCCGTCGCCGGCGGTCGCTCAACCCGGAACCGGACCCTCGCGGTCAAGTCGGCGGCCATCGGCTCGCATGCCGGCGATCGTCTGCAGCGCCGCAAAATAAACCCCCAGGTCGCGGGCAGGGTCCGCCGGCAGCGCGGCCGCACGGAACACCCTGCCTCCCGTCGCCTCGACCCCGCCGTCGATCATCAGGTTGTCGGCCATGCCGTGATTTTCGATGGCGATGCCATCCGGTCCGCGTGGACGCCCGCTCGTCTCATCGATCTCGAGCCCCGCATACCAGACCGAGCGAACACGCAGCCCATAATCGTCGGGGTGATTGGTATAGGCAAAGACCGCTTTTCCGAGCGCAATCATGAAGCCGATCTCGTAGACCGTCCCCGGATCGGCGCTGACGCCGCGAAACGGCGTGATATTGGCGAGGCAGATCTCGGCTCGGCGCATGGCGTCGTCGTTGCGTGCGTAGATCTCGGCGGCGGTCCGCTTCACCGGGGTCTGGTTTTCGTCGCTGCCGGGACCGGTCGGCTCGAACCCGAACTGGCGCGCCAATCGGCGTTTTTCGGCCATGATCGGCATGGCATCCGGAAGAAAAACTTCCGGGCCGGCAAGGTAAATGGTGGTCATCGGTATCCTTCACTTAAACATGAGACGAAGCGCCGGGGTCGGGGCGGCCAGGCACGGAGCTCATTTCCGACGGATACGCGGCAAATGGCAAGCCGTGCCGGCAGGCATTGTCCGTTTTTTTGAGGAGCAGCCCAAGGTTCCGGCCTCACCCTTTTGACTCCGGTGGACGAACCGGCCAATTATGCCGCATGGCCAGCATCGTCGGGAGAAGTTGATGAACGGTGGGATTTTGCCAGCGGGTATTCGAAAAGCCCCAAAGCGGCTTGCTTGTCTGTTTCCCGTCTGGGCCGGGCTGATGCTCGCGGCATCGGCAGCGGTCGGAAAGGACATTGGACCGCAAAGCCAGGCCTCGCATGACCAGGTCGAAAAACTCGTCGGCCTCTGGAAGGATCATTTTGCCGGCGCCGACAGCCTGCAGCAGCGCCGCACGGCCTTCCGAACTCTGATGGAGACGATGCCGGGGCCGACGCGCGTCCAGGTCCGGCAGGTCGATGCCGACGGTGTCGATGCCGAGCTGATGTGGCCGGCCCGCCTTCATCACCCGATCGGCCGAAGGGTGATCCTCTATATTCATGGCGGCGGCTTTTCCGGCGGCTCCATCCGCACGCATGGGCTGCTTGCCGGCTCGCTTGCGAAGGCCGCATCCAGCGACATTCTGCTGATCGACTATCGGCTGATGCCCGAATATACCTATCCCGCGCAGATCAACGACGCGCTGACGGCCTATCGCTGGCTGCTCGACAACGGCTATCGCAGCGAGAACGTTATCGTCGCCGGAGACGGCGCCGGGGGCAATATTGCGATCGAGACGGTGCTGCGGCAGATGAAGGCGGCAAAACCGTTGCCGGCGGCCGTGGTGGCGTTGAGCCCCATCACCGATCTTGCCGCGACTGGCGGATCGATGACATCGAATGTCGATAGTGATCCCCTGGTTGGCAAGGCCTCGATCGAGACTTTGCGCAAGCCCTATCTTGGCAGCCGATCTCCGACCGATCCCCAGGCATCGCCGCTTTATGCCGACTTGACGGGCTTTCCGCCGCTGCTGCTGCAGGTCGGCTCCGGTGAAGTCCTGCTGGATGATACGCTGCGGCTCGCCGACAAGGCACGCCAGGCGGGTGTGGATGTCACGACCGAGATCTGGGCGGGCATGCCGCATCAGTGGCAGTTGTTTCCATCTCTGCTCGACGATGCCGATCGGTCGAGCCAAAGTATCGCCGAATTTGCGATCCGGAATTTTGCGGACAAACCGCAGGAGTAAGGGCGGCAGGAGTAGGGCCGCAGGAGCAGAGGGCTTACGTCCTGCCGGTCCGCATCATTGCGAAGTGCTGCGCGATGGTGACGGCGCCAGAGGCCGCTCAACCTCCCGGCCGACGCTGAGCGCCTTTCGGACATTCGGCTCCAGCCGCTCGATATAGGCGTGGTCGGGTGCGGCACCCAGCGCATCCAGCATTTTCGAGAAGAAACACCGGGCCGCGGCCGCGGCCGCGACGTCGAAGACCTCTGCATCGCTCAGCCCGTGTTTCTTCAGCCCGTCTATATCCTGCTGGGTGACCGAGGTTGCATCGCGCGCCACCTTGGCGGCAAAGGCCATGATTGCCCGTTCGCCGGCATCGATCGGCGCTTTCTCCGTCTCGTTGACGACAGCCGTCAGCCCGTCGCTGGTAAAACCCTCGCGCAGCAGCACCGAGCCATGCGCCAGCATGCAATAGGAGGATTTCAGCTCCTTGGCCGCCGCCAGCGTCACCAGTTCATAGCGTCTGAGGCTCATATGGCCGCGAATGCTCGAAAGCAGCGCTGCCCAGTTCTCCATCACCTCCGGCCGATGACCGAAGGCGCGGTACATGTTCGGCAAATAACCATAATTCGCCTCGGCCGACGCATACATCGACGTCGTCTTCTCGCTGGCGGATGCATTGGGGGTGTGAATGAAAGCCATGGCATGGTCCTCCTCTATAGCGAGAAGGATAGGGTAGATAATGCGGACAGCAATCCTGAAAATATCAGGCGGCGTCACTGCTCGCAGAACCGTTACCGGCTCTCTTGAGGGGAGGGTTACAGTAAATGTCGATCATCCGTCCGTCGAAAAGTGCAAACTGGGACGTGTGCGGCCTGCCGGCCGCCGACATCAGGCATGTGGCCGCGCGGCAATCCGCGGTGCCCGGCAATCCATCGATCGCCATTCCTTTGCCGCTGGCTCCATCCGGCAGCCCGAGAATATCCAGCGTGCGCGCATGGCGATCATGGGCGGCTTTAGCCGAGTTTGGCCAGTTGCTCGTCGAGAAGATCGAGACTGTCCTCGCCTACCTCGTTGACATCGCTCGGCATCGGCTCGCCGGTCTCCTGGTAAACAAGCCAGGCGACGTACATGGCTGTTGTCGTCAGCGCGTTCCAGGCGCCTTCGCTGGCTTTTCCCGCGGCCTCGGAGAGCCGGCGGAGCGTGCCGTGCTCGTCGTCGCTGTAGATAAGATCGCAGAAATATCGGCCGGTCAGGTGCCCGCCGTCACCCCAAGCGCGGATTGCCGCCAACGCGGCCTCGGCCTCCCGCGCGTGGGGCTCGCTTTGCTCGATTTTCGCCACCAGAGACGCGGCGACTGATGTCAGGCGCCGTGCTTGTTCGCGTGGCGGCAAAGCGGTCAGTTCGGCACGCAGCGTCATGTCTCGATAATCTCCACCGGGCCTGTCGCAAAACCTGTTAGCATGGAATGGGAAGCCCTTCCTGCTTTTTCCCGCCAGCGCCGCCGATCGCGGCCGTATTGATCGTCTCGGCAGTAAGCGGAGACGAACCCCGAATCCCCATGATTTTTCAGGTCGAAAGAGTGCGGCGCATGCCGCTCAGCTGCGACCCGAAATTTAGATCGTTCCAATTTTGTCGTCTTTGTTTCGATGCACGTCATCTCTGTATTAATGGAAGTTTGGTAAATTTCACTTGACATAATTGGAACGTTCCAAATACTTATCCCTAAGTCGACGTCGTGATCGGGAGGAAAAATGACAAAGGCGCGGGTAACCGTCATTGACATCGCAAAGGCCGCCGGCGTCTCCAAGTCGACGGTGTCGCTGGTGCTTCAGGGCTCCTCCCTGGTCAATGAGGGGACGCGCTCAAAGGTCAATGCCGTGATGCGCGAGCTTGGCTATGTCTATAACCGCGGCGCCGCCAATCTTCGGCAGGCCGGCGCCAAATCGCGGATCGTCGGCGTTGTCGTCAACGACCTGACCAACAGCTTCTTTGCCGAACTGGCGGTCGGCGTCGATATGGTCGTCCAGTCGGCCGGCTTCGTGCAGTTCCTGTCGAACACCGGCGAGAGCATCGACAGGCAGCGTGAGGTTGTCGCATCGATGCGCGAGCATGGCATTTCCGGCCTGATCGTCTCGCCGGCCCGCGCCACCGATGCGGCAGATTTCAAGCCGCTTGTGGCTGCTGGCATTCCGGTCGTGGTCGTCGTTCGAAACCTGCCCGGCGCCAAGGTCTCGTCCATCGTCTCCGACAACCGGGCCGGCATGATGTCGGCGGTCAAGCATCTGGCCGGGCTCGGTCACAAACGCATCGCCTTTCTCGGCGGTTTTCCCGACACCGCTGTCTTTGACGACAGGCTTGCCGGTTACCGAAGCGGCGTGGAGGCGGCCGGGCTCGACTATCACGAAGACCTCGTCGTCTCGTCGGCGCCGTCGCGGGCCGGTGGGGTGGAGGCGATCGGAAAAGCGATTGCTCTTGGCCGTCGGCCGACCGCAGCCGTCTGCTTCAACGATGCCGTGGCCTTCGGTGTTTGCGACGGATTGCGCGCGCGCCGTCTGGAGCCCGGCGCAGACTTTGCCGTGGTGGGGTTCGACGATGTCATCGAGGCGCAGGCGGCGGTTCCGGCGCTGACGACGGTCTCGGTCGATCCGCAGGGCATCGGGCGCCGCGGCGCACAGATGCTGCTCAAGCAGATCAATGCCGGCAAGGCCGAGGCGGAGACGGTGACGACGGCTGTTCGGCTGGTCGTTCGCGAAAGCTGCGGCGCCGGCAAGGCCGCGCCGGCAAGGGCCGGCAAGAGCGTAAAATCGAAACAGGACGCTGAGTAATGCAGATGAAGAAGCATCTCACCCCAACTGAGGCGGCCGCGCTGATCCCGAATGGCGCCGTCGTCACGGTATCGTCTTCGAGCGGTCTCGGTTGCCCGGACCTGATGCTGAAGGCGATCGGCGAGCGTTTCGAGGCGACCGGTCATCCCCGGGACTTGACGACCCTGCATCCGATCGCCGCCGGCGACATGAGCGGCATCAAGGGCGTCGATCACATCGCCAGGAAGGGCCTGCTGAAGTGCATCATCGGCGGCTCCTATCCATCCGGGCCGTCATCGGCCGAGCCGCCGCTGATCTGGCAGATGATCACCAATAACGAAATCCCGGCTTATAATATTCCCTCTGGCATCCTGTTCGACATCCATCGCGAAGCGGCTGCGAAACGGCCGGGCGTACTGACCAAGATCGGCGTCGACACCTTCGTCGATCCCCGGCGGCAGGGTTGCGCGATGAACGAACTGGCTTCGGAGCATCCGGTGGTCAAGCGCGTCAGCTTCGAAGGCGACGACTGGCTGTTCTTTCCCTCGATCGTGCCTCAGGTCGCCATCATCCGCGCCACCACCGCCGATGAGCGCGGCAACCTGACCTACGAACATGAAGGCGCCTATCTCGGCGGCCTCGATCAGGCGCTTGCTGCCCGCAACAATGGCGGTATCGTCATCGCCCAGGTCAAGCGGATCACCAAGGAAGGCTCGTTGAAACCCCATGACGTGCGGGTGCCGGGAATGCTGGTCGACTATATCGTTGTCGATCCCGAACAGAAGCAGACGACGCAGACGGTATACGATCCGGCGATTTCGGGGGAGATCTTCCGCCCGCTCGATAGCTTCCTGGTTCCGGAGTTCAATGTTCAGAAAGTCATCGCGCGCCGCGTCGCGCAGGAGCTTCAGGCGGGAAGCTGCGTCAATCTCGGCTTCGGCATCTCGGCCAACGTGCCGCGCATCTTGCTGGAGGAGGAGCTGCACGGCGCTGTCACCTGGGTCATCGAGCAAGGCGCGGTCGGCGGGGTGCCGCTGCTCGACTTCGCCTTCGGCTGCGCCTCCAATGCCGATGCCTATATGCCGTCTCCCTATCAGTTCACCTATTTCCAGGGCGCCGGCTTCGATGCGTCGCTGCTCTCCTTCCTCGAGATCGGCAAGGACGGTTCGGTCAACGTCTCCAAGCTTTCCTTCCGGCCGCATGTGACGGCCGGCGCCGGCGGCTTCGTCGACATCACGGCGCGGGCAAAGAAGATCGTCTTCTCAGGCATGTTCAATGCCGGGGCGAAGCTTTCGATCGCCGACGGGGCTATCGTCATCGAAAGGGAAGGCAAGCTGAAGAAGCTGGTGAACGAGGTCGAACACGTCACCTTCAGTGGCAGACGGGCGATCGAGCAAAGGCAGGACATCATCTATGTCACCGAGCGGTGCGTGATGAAGCTGACGCCTGATGGCATCGTCCTCACCGAGATCGCGCCAGGTGTAGATCTTCAGTCCCAGATTCTCGATCAGTCCGAGTTTCCGCTGATCGTTTCGCCCGAGCTGAAGGTCATGGATGCAGCACTCTTCGGCGAGGCGGCGATCGGCCTGTCGCTTCCGACCAAAAGGGCACGGACGTTGGAGGGCACCTTCCATGGCTAGCGGAACCGTTAGGGTTGAGGTCGACGGGTACGTCGCGACGTTGACGATTTGCCGTCCGGAGAAGCTGAACGCGCTCGATCTCGACATGCTGAAAGCGCTGGCCGACGCCGCCGACGCGGTCGAGGCGAACCCGAATGTGCGCGCCACCGTTCTCACGGGCGAAGGCAAGGGCTTTTCCGCCGGAGGCGATATCAAGGCCTGGGGCGGAATGTTGCCGCAGGAGTTCGGTCATCTCTGGGTTCGGCATGGTCACCGCATCTTCGAAAGACTGGCGACGCTCCGGGTGCCGCTGGTCGCGGCTCTGAACGGCCACGCGCTGGGAGGCGGGCTCGAACTGGCAGGCGTTGCCGACATTCGCCTCGCAGAGGAACACATCAAGATCGGCCTGCCGGAAACCGGCCTTGGAATGGTGCCGGGCTGGTCCGGGACCCAGCGCCTCGTGCGCCGGTTCGGCGCGCAGGCCGTCCGGCGCATGGCCTTAGGCGGCGAGATCTTTACCGCCGAGGAGGCTCGCCTGCTCGGGATCGTCGATGCTGTGGTTGCCACCGGTAACGCGCTCATCGCCGCCAGGGAATATGCGCAGCGGATTGCTGCAAGAGGGCCGGCTGCCATCGAGATCGCCAAGCTGATGATCGCATCGGCGAATGGCGAAGACAACGGAACCGCGGTCGAAGCCCTGGGCTCGATCCTCGCCGCCAAGACCGGCGATCTGAAGGAGGGCGTCGCATCGTTCAGCGAAAAGCGCCCGGCAACGTTCAAGGGAGAATGGTAATGACGGTCCTCGTCAACCCGACGGCGCTGAGCAATCATAAAGCGCGCGATTTCAACATGCTGATCGACGGCAAATGGGAGGCCGGCGCCGCCGATCCGATCGAGCGTGTCGCGCCAAGCCATGGGGTCGTGGTCAGCCGGTTTCCGACCGGCAGCAGGAAGGATGCGGAGCGCGCTGTTGCCGCGGCACGCAAGGCCTTCGATCTTGGACCGTGGCCGCGGATGACCGCATCCGAACGGTCCGCCATCCTGCTCAAGGCGGCCGATTTGATCGCGGCGCGTTCAGAGGAGCTGGCATTTCTCGATGCGATCGAGGCTGGAAAGCCGATCAGCCAGGTGCGGGGCGAAATTGCCGGCTCGGTCGACATCTGGCGCTATGCCGCGGCGCTTGCACGCGATCTCCATGGCGAAAGCTACAATACGCTCGGCGACGGCACGCTCGGCGTCGTTCTGCGCGAAGCGATCGGCGTGGTCTCGATCATCACGCCCTGGAACTTCCCGTTCCTGATCGTCGGCCAGAAGCTGCCCTTTGCTTTGGCCGCAGGCTGCACGACCGTCGTCAAGCCCTCGGAACTGACATCGGGATCGACGCTGGTGCTGGGAGAAATCCTGCAGGAAGCCGGTATTCCGGAAGGCGTCGTCAATATTGTCACCGGCAGGGGACCTGAGGTCGGCGCGATCATGACGTCGCATCCCGACGTCGACATGGTCTCCTTCACCGGCTCGACCGGTGTCGGAAAACTGACGATGGCGAATGCCGCTCAGACGCTGAAAAAGGTCTCGCTGGAACTCGGCGGCAAGAACCCGCAGATCGTCTTCCCGGATGCCGATCTCGATGCCTTTGTCGATGCCGCGGTCTTCGGCGCCTATTTCAATGCCGGCGAGTGCTGCAATGCCGGCTCGCGGCTGATCCTGCACAAGTCGATCGCTGCCGATGTCGTCACGCGGATTGCCGAACTGTCGAAGGCGGTCAAGGTCGGCGATCCCCTCGATCCCGCAACGCAGGTCGGCGCAATCATCACGCCGCAGCATCTGGAGAAGATCTCGGGATATGTCGCCGGCGCCAGGAGCAGCGGCGCCCGTGTCGCCCATGGCGGCGAGACGCTCGACCTCGGCATGGGGCAGTTCATGTCGCCGACCATCCTCGAAGCGGTCACCCCCGACATGGCGGTGGCGCGCGAGGAAGTCTTTGGGCCGGTCCTATCGGTGCTGACCTTCGAAACAACAACAGAGGCGATCAGCATCGCCAATTCCATCGACTACGGCCTGTCGGCCGGTGTCTGGAGCCGCGATTTCGACACCTGCCTGACGATCGGCCGGGCTGTGCGGGCAGGGACGGTCTGGATGAACACCTTCATGGATGGCGCCTCGGAACTTCCCTTCGGCGGTTACAAGCAAAGCGGTCTCGGCCGCGAGCTCGGCCGCCATGCGGTCGAGGACTATACCGAGACCAAGACGCTAAACATGCATATCGGCAAGCGCACCAGCTGGTGGATGCCGCAGACGGAAAGCCGGCTTAGCCGGTAATGAAACTACGCCTGAGGAGGGCGGATGATCGGTGCGGGAATGGTCCCGCATCTTCCAAAAAGGAACTGGGAGGTTCTTTCGATGAATAGGTTTCTGACCACGACTGCGATGATCGCATTGGCTCTGGCCGGCGCGCATGTGTCCGCACGCGCTGCCGACGTGAAAGAAGTGCAGATGCTGCACTGGTGGACGTCGGGCGGCGAGGCTGCGGCACTGAACGTTCTGAAAGAGGATCTGTCGAAGGAAGGTTTTGCCTGGAAGGACGTGCCGGTTGCCGGCGGTGGCGGCGATGCGGCGATGACGGCGCTGAAGGCGATGGTGGCAGCCGGCACCTATCCGACGGCCTCGCAGATGCTCGGTTACACCGTGCTCGATTATGCCCAGGCCGGCGTCATGGGTGACCTCACCGAGACGGCGAAGAAGGAAGGCTGGGACAAGTCGGTGCCGGCGGCGCTGCAGAAGTTCTCGGTTTATGACGGCAAGTGGGTCGCAGCCCCGGTCAACGTGCATTCGGTCAACTGGCTGTGGATCAACAAGGCGGTGATGGACAAGATCGGCGGCACCCAGCCGAAGACCTTCGACGATCTGATCGCCCTGCTCGACAAGGCGAAGGCTGCAGGCGTCATCCCGTTGGCGCTCGGCGGCCAGAACTGGCAGGAAGCGACGATGTTCGATTCCATCGTGCTGTCGACCGGCGGACCGGAATTCTACAAGAAGGCCTTCAACGATCTCGACGAGGCGTCGCTGAAGTCGGACACGATGAAGAAGTCCTTCGATAACCTGGCGAAGATCGTCAAATATGTCGATCCGAACTTCTCCGGCCGCGACTGGAACCTGGCGACCGCCATGGTGATCAAGGGCGATGCGCTGGTGCAGGTGATGGGCGACTGGGCCAAGGGCGAATTCGTCGCCGCCAAGAAGACCCCGGATACCGACTTCCTGTGCTACCGCTTCCCCGGCACTGAAGGCAGCGTCATCTACAACTCCGACATGTTCGGCATGTTCAATGTTCCCGACGACCGCAAGGCGGCGCAGGCAGCACTGGCAACCGCCACGCTGTCGAAGAGCTTCCAGTCGGCCTTCAACGTCGTCAAGGGTTCGGTTCCTGCTCGTACCGACGTTCCCGATACCGACTTCGACGCCTGCGGCAAGAAGGGCATCGCCGACCTGAAGGCCGCCAATGAGGGCGGCACGCTGTTCGGTTCGCTGGCTCAAGGTTACGGCGCGCCTCCGGCAATCGCCAATGCCTATAAGGACGTCGTCTCGAAGTTCGTCCACGGTCAGATCAAGAGCTCCGACGAAGCCGTCACCCAGCTCGTCCAGGCGATCGACGACGCCCGCTGAGATTGCTGCCGATGACAACGCTTCCCCGCGCACTTCGCGGGGAGGCTTCAGGCTCCGCGCCGATCATGTGCGACATGACGCGCGGACCATCATGCAGGGTCATCAGGCCCTATGATGCAGGCCCTATGATGCAGGGGAGGA
>NZ_JH719395.1:532024-819079 GCF_000271845.1 Rhizobium leguminosarum bv. trifolii WSM2297
ACCAGATCGAGGCGATGACGCTGGCGACCAAGATCGCCGTGCTGAAAGACGGGGTGCTGCAGCAGTTCGGCACCCCGGCCGAGATCTATAACAGCCCGGCCAATCTCTTCGTTGCCGACTTCATGGGATCGCCGGCAATGAACCTGCTCAACGCCACCGTCGAGACCGGCACCAGCGGGCTGGAGGTCTCGCTGGAGCGGGCCAATGCCGCGCCGCTCCGGCTGCCGGTGGTCTCAGGCAATCACGGCCTGTCCTCCTATGCCGGCAAGCAGGTGATCTTCGGCATCCGCCCCGAGGCGCTGACTGATCCCGACGGCGCCGACCGCAAGGCGCGTTCGCTGACCGAAGGCGACTGCCTGATCGAGGTGGTCGAACCGGCCGGCTCCGATACCTTCGCCGTCACCAAGCTCGGCGGCAAATCCGTCGTCGCCCGCCTGCGCGCCGATGCCGGCATTGCTCCCGGACAAAGCACACGCCTTGCCTTCAATCTCGACAAGGCCGTGTTCTTCGATCCGCAGAGCCAAGTGCGGATCGTGTGACGGCCAGGTGCTGATATGAGCCGTTCACCAGACATCGTCATCATCGGCTCGGGCGTCGGCGGCTCCACCGTCGCGGCCGGCCTGGCAGCGACCGGCGCTGAGATCTTGATCCTCGAAGCCGGCGATCATATCGCCGACCTTCCCGTCAATCGCGACCAGCGCGCCATCTTCCAGCGGGGGCATTTTCGCCCGAGGGAAATCTGGTACGAGGCGGACGGCAAGGGGTTCAATCCCGGCAATTATTACAATGTCGGCGGCAATTCGAAGTTCTACGGCGCCGTCTTGTCACGCTACCGCAAGGAGGATTTCGACGTCATCCAGCATCGTGAAGGCGTGTCGCCGGCCTGGCCGTTTCCTTATGAGGAGCTGGAGCCGTGGTACTCAAAGGCGGAGCAGATGTACCAGGTTCACGGCAGCCTGGGCGAAGATCCCACCGAACCATTCCATTCGGCTGGCTACCCGTACCCGCCCGTGCCCGACGAGGCGCCGATCGCCGACATCCGGGCGCGCCTCAAGGAAAAGGGCCTGCATCCGTCTTCGTTGCCGCTCGGCCTCGACCTCGACGCCTGGCTCTCCAAGGCACCAACGCCATGGGATGCGCATCCGAACGCACGCGACGGCAAGATGGACGCCGAGACCGCCGCCCTTGCTATGGCGCTGAAACATGAAAACGTGCGGCTCGAAACCAATGCGCGGGTGACGCGGCTCGACACCGGGGCGGGGAGCCGGATCGGCCGGGTCACCTATGTCCAGAATGGGCAGACGCTGACGGTTTCGCCTGAGATTGTCATCCTTTCGGCTGGCGCGGTCCAGTCGTCGGTGCTGCTGCTGCGTTCTAGGAACGAGCGTTTCCCAAGAGGGCTGGCGAATTTCTCCGACCAGGTGGGCCGCAACTTCATGAACCACAATGCCTCCGCCGTCATCGGCGTTTCGCCACTATTCAGGAACACCGCTATCTACCAGAAGACGTTTGCCTTCAACGACTTCTATCTCTCTGACGGGGAGGGAGGACCGCCGCTCGGCAACGTCCAACTGCTCGGCCGCATCTCCGAAAAGGTTCTCAAGGGTTCGCTGCCGCAGGCGCCGGAATGGCTGCTGCGTTTCGTCACCAACCATGCGATCGACTTCTATGCGATGAGCGAGGACGTTCCCAATCCCGAAAGCCGCGTCATGGTCGATGGCGATCGGATCATTCTCCAATGGCAACGAACCAACTGGGACGCGCATCTGGCGCTCGTCGCCAGGCTGAAGGCGATCCTGAAGTCGATCGGATTTCCAATCGTGCTGTCGCGGCCCTTCGACAAGCGCACGCCCTCGCATCAGTGCGGAACGGTCCGCATCGGAAACGACCCCGCGACGGCGCCGCTGGATCCCTACTGCCGTTCCTATGATCACGAAAATCTCTTCGTCGTCGACGCCGGTTTCCTGCCGACATCGGCCGCGGTCAATCCCGCGCTCACCGTCGCCGGCCAGGCGCTCAGGGTTGCCGATCACATCGCATCGAAGGACTTGCAGGCATCAGCAGATCCACTGGCGTCGGCCGGGCACAAATAGGACGGTAAAATGGGCTTCGACTATATCATCACAGGCGCCGGTCCCGCGGGATGTGTTCTTGCAA
The DNA here is from genome assembly GCF_000271845.1 of Rhizobium leguminosarum bv. trifolii WSM2297. Next base: position 534,182 of record NZ_JH719395.1, read on the forward strand.
ACCGGCTGAGCGAAGATCCTGATGTCAGCGTCCTCCTGCTCGAAGCAGGCGGCGGCGACTGGAATCCTCTCTTTCACATGCCGGCCGGCTTCGCCAAGATGACCAAGGGCGTGGCCAGCTGGGGATGGGAAACCGTTCCCCAGAAGCACATGAAGGGCCGGGTGCTCCGTTATACCCAGGCGAAGGTCATCGGTGGCGGCTCGTCCATCAACGCCCAGCTTTATACGCGCGGCAATGCCGTTGATTATGACCTCTGGGCCAATGAAGACGGCTGCGAGGGCTGGGACTACCGCTCGATCCTTCCCTATTTCAAACGTGCGGAGGACAACCAGCGCTTCGCCGACGACTACCACGCCTATGGCGGCCCGCTGGGTGTCTCGATGCCGGCGGCACCGTTGCCGATCTGTGACGCTTATATCCGCGCAGGCCAGGAACTCGGCATTCCCTATAATCACGATTTCAATGGTCGCCAGCAGGCGGGCGTTGGATTTTATCAGCTGACGCAACGCAATCGCCGCCGGTCTTCGGCGTCGCTCGCCTATCTCTCGGCGATCAGGGACCGGAAGAATCTGACGGTGCGGACCGGCGCGCGTGTCGCTCGCATCGTGCTGGAAGGAAGCCGTGCCGTCGGCGTCCAGATCGCCACGGCGCGCGGCGTGGAGATCGTCCGCGCCGAACGTGAAGTCCTGGTTTCGTCGGGCGCGATCGGATCGCCGAAGCTTCTTCTGCAGTCCGGCATCGGGCCGGCCGATCATCTCAAATCGGTGGGCGTCAAGGTGCACCACGATCTGCCCGGTGTCGGCGGCAATCTGCAGGATCACCTGGATCTTTTTGTCATCGCCGAATGCACCGGCGATCACACCTATGATGGCGTTGCAAAACTCCACCGCACGCTTTGGGCCGGCATTCAATATGTTCTGTTCCGCACCGGGCCGGTTGCCTCCTCGCTGTTTGAGACCGGCGGTTTCTGGTACGCCGATCCCGATGCGCGGTCTCCCGATATCCAGTTCCATCTTGGGCTCGGATCGGGCATCGAAGCCGGCGTCGAGCGGCTCAAGAATGCGGGCGTGACGCTCAACTCCGCCTATCTGCATCCGCGCTCGCGGGGAACAGTGCGGCTGTCATCGTCCGACCCGGTTGCTGCGCCCTTGATCGACCCCAATTACTGGTCCGATCCGCACGACCGGACGATGTCCCTGGAGGGGCTGAAGATCGCCCGAGAGATCATGCAGCAGGCGGCGCTGAAACCCTATGTGATGGCCGAAAGGCTTCCGGGACCGAAGGTCATGAGCGACGAGCAGCTGTTCGACTATGGTTGCGCCAATGCCAAGACCGACCATCATCCTGTGGGCACCTGCAAGATGGGAACGGGGACTGAGGCGGTTGTCGGGCTGGATCTCAAGGTCCATGGCCTCGAGGGCCTCAGGGTCTGCGATTCCTCGGTCATGCCGCGTGTGCCGTCCTGCAATACCAACGCTCCGACGATCATGGTCGGCGAAAAAGGATCGGACCTCATTCGGGGTCTGCCTGCGCTGCCGTCGGCAATCTTCGCCTATGAACGCAACGATACCAGGCCTCGGGCCCGCGCCGAAATCCGCTAGGGAGTAACGACAATGTCTGAAGTGAGAGTTGCAGTGCTTGGTGCCTCGGGCTGGATGGGCAAGGTCCACACCATGGCCTATCAGACCTTTCCGCATTTCTTCGGCGTGTCGGACGGAACGGCGCGGATCGTGGCGCTTGTCGATAGCAACCCTGACCAAGCCGAGGATATCAGCAACAGGGCGCCGGGCGCCAGGATCTATCAGGACTGGAAGCTGGCGGTGGCCGATCCCGAGGTCGATCTGATCGATATCTGCCTGCCTGACCACCTTCACTATCCGGTGGCCAAGGCAGCCTTGCTGGCCGGCAAACATGTCTACTGCGAGAAGCCATTAGCCAACACCGCCGATGAAGCGCGGGAACTGGCCGAGATCGCCAGAGAGAAGGGTGTCATCACTCGTGTCGGACACGCCTTTCCCCGCAATCCCGTCCATGATCTGGCGAAAGACATCATAGATTCCGGCGAAATCGGCGAGATTAAGCTGTTTCGCGGCTGCCAGCATGTCGACATGTATGGCGATCCGAACGCGCCGTTCATGTGGCGCGCCGACGGCAAGCTGGCGCCGACCGGGATCGTCGGTGATACCGGCTCGCACATTTTCAGCTTCATGGATTTCCTGGTCGGCCGCGTCAGTTCCCTGATCGCCGACAATCTCATCGTCACGCCGCGCCGGCCCGTCGTCGAAGGCCTTGCCTATGGCGAAGAGGTGAAACTGACAGGCAACGAGGAATGGGCCGATATCACCAACCCCGACGCCACGAACCTGCTTTGCCGCTTTGCCAACGGCGCCGGCGGCATCGTCGATTTCAGCCGTGTCGCAACTGGCCGCAAGTTCATGCAGACCTACGAAGTCTACGGAACCAAGGGCAGTATCGCTTATAGCTATGACGAGATAAACCGGCTGCGCTTCTATTCCAACGACGACCGGACGGGACGGCGCGGCTTCCGGGAGATCGACGTAGGGCCGGAAAATCCCACCTTCAGGGCTTTCCTTCCGCTGCCGAATTTCGGCATCGGCTATAATGAAAGCAAGATCATCGAGGTGGCCGAGGTGATCCGCTCGATCGTTGCAATGAAACCGATGTGGCCGACCTTCGATACGGGCCACCACATCTGCCAGATCGTCGACGCATGCATGGAGTCCTCCCGGCAGAAGCGCTGGGTCGACATCCCGCTGGGTTGAACGAGATGGTCAAAGCTGTTCCGCAGGAAATTCTCGACGCGCTGACCGATGTCGATATGCCCAAGCTTCCCCCCGAGGCCGTCGCATCGGAAGCGATCCGGCTCGCCGGCATCGAAGTGCCGGTCTATCGCGCCGGCTGTGTCGTCGTCGGATCGGGTGCCGCAGGTCTGCGTGCGGCGGTGGAAATGAAGCGGCGCGGCGACGACGTCGTCATCGTCAGCCAAAGCGCCTGGGGTGGAACCTCGGCCTGCTCGGGATCCGACAAGCAGACCCTGCACACAGCAAACACTGCCGATCAGGGCGACAATTACAAGGCGATGGCCCGCGCCATCCGCAGCGGCGGCGCGATGAACGAGGACACCGCCTATGTCGAGGCGGTCGGTTCGTCCCGAATGATGGCGTCGCTGCAGTTCCTCGGCCTGCCGCTGCCTCAGGATCCGCTGGGGGGAACGCTGAGATACCAGACCGATCATGACGAGGTCGGCCGCGCCACCAGCTGCGGCCCGCGCACCTCGCGCCTGATGGTCAAGGTACTAGCCGAGGAAGCGATCCGACTGGGGGTGCCGTTCTACAACCAGACCACCGCGGTCAAGATCCTCACCGAAGGCGAGGGAGCGGACCGTCACGTCGCCGGCATGCTCGCCATGCGCGCTGGCGACCGTACGGAAGAGAACCCGCTGGGCATTGCCTTGTTCGTCGCTGACGTCATCGTGCTTGCGGCCGGCGGACCGGGCGAGCTCTATCGCGACAGCGTCTATCCCAATGGCTGTTTCGGCTCCCTCGGATTGGCGCTCGAGGCAGGTGTCGAACTCGTCAACCTGACAGAAAGCCAGTTCGGCATCGGAACGCGCAGGGAAGGGTTCCCGTGGAATCTGTCGGGCACCTACGTCCAGGCGATCCCGCATATCTACTCGGTCGATGCCGACGGCGCCGAACACCATTTCCTGGCGCAATATTACCGCACGACGCAGGAGATGGCGTCGAACGTCTTCCGCAAGGGTTATCAGTGGCCATTTCATGCAACGCGCATGCTGGATTTCGGCTCGAGCCTGGTGGACCTCGCCATCACATGCGAAACCGCCGCGGGGCGGCGTGTCTTCATGGACTTCAACCGCAATCCGCTGCCGGTGCCGGGCGACCTGCCGTTCAGCTTGCAGAGGCTTGACGAAGACGTCCGCCTCTATCTCGGCAAGGCCGGCGCCGACCACGACATGCCGATCGATCGGTTGAAACACATGAACCCGCTCGCGATCGAACTCTACCGCCGCTACAAGATCGACATTGCCGTTGAACCGCTAGAATTCGCCGTCAACAATCAGCACATGAACGGCGGCGTGATGGTCGACACCTGGGGCCGCAGCAATCTCACCGGCTGTTACGCTGTTGGAGAAGCAGCCGGCACACACGGCGTGACGAGGCCCGGTGGAGCAGCACTCAATGCCGGCCAGGTCTTCGGGACCCGGGCGGCCGAGCACATCAGCGCGAGTGGCAGGGCGAAGCGTGCCGCCACGGGCGATATGTCAGGTGTCGCAGAGGCCGGCATCACAGAACTCCTCGCGGTTCTTCGCACCGGGAGCCCCTTTACGGTCAAATCGATCCGCCCAGACGTGCAGGCGCGAATGAGTGAGAAGGCCGGCATCATCTGCGATCAGCAGAGCGTCGCCCGGGCCTTGATCGAGGCGCGAAAGTTGAATGCCGACATTCGCGCTCATGGCGTCGCCTACGGGCGTGCAGCCGAGGCGGTCCGCGGCGTGCAATGGCGACACATGGCGCTCGCCTCGGAAGCGGTTCTCAGCGCGCTCGACTTCTTCATTCGCAACGGCGGCGGCAGCCGTGGAGCACGGGCGATCTGCGACGCTGAGGGCGAATCCCTTCCACAGGCGAGCGCAGGCCCATTAGAGGAATATCGCTTTCGCAGGGAACGCGAAGCCGATCGGAACGAACAGATCGTCGTGCGGCTCGACGGCGATGAAGTCAGGCTGTCGACGCGTGCAAACCGCACTTTCGATGAGAGCGCCAGATCCTTCTTCGAGCGGGATTGGCCGGCCTGGCTGACAGGCCGCATCTATGATCTCGACGCGGATATCTGAGACCGCCCCGCGGCGAGCAGTCAATCGGGATTCGAAACTGGGGGCGGAACCCGGACGCGCTCTGTATCGTCGGAGCCCTCGGCGATAGCTTCCTCGCTTCTGCGCACCCGCCTCGGTGGATCCTTGCCTTCGACAGGCTTCGGCGACAACTGGTCATCCGCCTGGATTTCGTCGGTGTTCAGATAATTCTTGCTCTCGTTCATAACGGTCACTTCCCTTTGCAAGGAAACTCCCGGCGATATGACGAGGTTCCCTCGTTCCTATGGGCGCGGCGCCTGGGCATCGCGGCTCATACCCCGGTCCGAACTTCGGGAATGTCGAGTTCGATCATGACGGGCGCGTGATCGCTCGTATGCTCCCAGCCTCGCGGTTTTCTTCGGACGGTCGCCGATCGAAGCCATGGCGCGACGGCGGGACTGAGCAGGAAGTGGTCGATCCGCAGCCCGGCGTCGCGCTCGAAGCTGTTGCGCCAGTATTTCCAGAAGGTGTAGATACGCTCTCCCGGATGCAGATGCCTGACGGCGTCGGTCCAGCCCTGGCCGACGAGATCGGCATAGGCCTTGCGAACCTCCGGCCTGAAAAGCGCGTCGTCCAGCCAGCGCTCCGGCTTGTAGACATCGATCTCCGTCGGCATGACGTTGAAGTCACCGGCCAGGATCGCCGGCACATCCAGTTCGAGCAGTTCGGCGGCGTAGTCGTGCAAGCGACGGAACCAGCGGAGCTTGTAGTCGAACTTGGCGCTGGGGAATGGATTGCCGTTCGGCAGATACAGGCATCCGATCACCATGCCGTCGATGACAGCCTCGATATAGCGGCTGTGGGTGTCGTCGGGATCGCCGGGAAGACCGCGCCGCGTCAGGATCGGTGTCTTGCCCCTCGCCAGGATGGCAACGCCGTTCCAGGATTTCTGTCCGTGCCAGACGGCGCCGTAGCCGGCCCGTTCGATCTCCTTTCGCGGAAACCCGGCATCGTCGGTCTTCAGTTCCTGGAGGCAGACCACATCGGGGGCGTCCTCCTTCAGCCAGCGCAACAGGATGGCCAGCCGTCCATTGATCCCGTTGACGTTATAGGTCGCGATTTTCACGGGGCTCTCGGACGACCAGGCCGGCTGCTCAACGCGTCGCGCCGAAGACGAAGGCGATGCTGGCGACGATCGCGACCGCGGTCAGCGGCTGCCGGCGTATGCGATCCTCGAGGTCCTGGACCAAGCTGCGCGCTTCCGCCTTTGCCAGGCGGGCCGTTCCGGAAGCGAGTTCCGAAGCGGATTCCGCCACTCGGCCGGCTTCTTTCTGAAGCGCGCGCCGTTCGCCGCGATCGCCGTCGAAGCCTGCCGAGGAGCCGCCGGTTTCGCCGGTCGCGTGCAGGGCTCGGTCGACGAGAGGAAACGTCTCGTCGAGCCTGGTGGGATCAGGCTCCCGCTTGACGCGCTCAGCCGCCTCGATATCGCTGCGGCCAGCCGGAATCGAGGTGTGGGTGGCCGACACTGGGTCGGAGGCCGGGAAGGTGCCCTCGATACCTCTGTCGAGCTCACCCTTTCGAGCCTTCCTTTGTTGCTCTGCCTGCTCTTTTCGCAGCGACTGGACTGCGGGGGATTCGTTCGGGTCTACCATCGGGGTTTCCTCTGTTGCTCTTCGACAATCAAAATCGGCGACGAGGAAAGAAGTTCCAGAAAAATGCATCGTCCTAGTGGGGCGATGTATTGACGAGGAGGCGAATATCGCCAATGGCTCGCCGCGCAATAAGGTGCAGGCGACAATCTTTCGGATATTTCCTCGCTCATCGCCTCGGCAACCCGGCGGGCGGGACCAAAGTCCTGCCTGATCTGGTACCTAGGTCCGGTTGCATTTGGTCGCCGGAACGGCGAAAATTGCCGCGCATCGGATAATGCGTAAGAGACGGCGTAGAGTGGACGAGGCGATGACATGATACTCTCGAAACGGGATTTCCTGAGATTGGGCGGCAGCGCGGCTGTTGCCCTCGTCGCTGCCTCGTCGCCGGCCACATTCAATCTCGACGGCTCCCTTCCTGTTCTGGCGATAGAACGCGCCCAGGCCAAAGACGGCAATAACGGGAATGGCAACGGCGGCGGCAACGGTAATGGAAACGGCAACGGCGGAGGAAATGGCAACGGCGGCGGTAACGGCAACGGGGGAGGGAGCGGCAACGGTAATAGTGGCGGCAATGGAAACGGCGGTTCGGGGAATGGCGGCGGTGGAAGTTCCGGCAATAGTGGCGGGTCCTCTTCCTCTGCTACTGGGGCCTCACAAGGATCGGCGGCAAGAGCGACCGAAGCGTCCGATGGATCGATCGACGTCCGCCACGCGAACGGCATTACCGAAACCCTGCGGCGTGGCCGCTACGTGATGAAGGACGGAAAGGGCCGGACGATCATAAGCCGGCAAGCGACGGCAAACGATGCCCGCCGGCTAGGCCGCTACCTTCGCTAAAGGCCGCAAAGCGTGATGCGGTCAATTCCTGGTCTAGCGCTGTTCGCGCCATTGGAGAGCCGCTTCAGTCCTGTTCGAGACGCCGAGTTTGCTCAGAATCTGTGTCATATGATGCTTCACCGTCTTTTCCTGCAGGCTGAGACGCAAGCCGATATGCTTGTTTGACAAGCCCTGAGCGACCAGATCCATTACTTCGCGTTCCCGAGGCGTCAGACTGTTCTTGTCGGGCGCGCCGCCATTCAAGGAATTCTCCATGACCTTCGTCGACATCGTCGGCGAGATATACCGTGATCCGCTCAGCACCGTCTGGATGGCTTCGGCGAGACCACGCGAGCCGACACCTTTGAGAACATAGCCCATTGCGCCCCGTTGCAGGGCTGCCATCAGCGTGTCCACCTCCTCGGACACCGTCAACATCAGCACTTTGGTTGCCGGGCTCAGCGTCAGCACGTCACTGATCGCCGACAGTCCACCGCCGGGCATCGACACATCGAGGAGCATGATGTCGGGACGGTTGGTCGACGCGATCATTGCCGCATCATCGCTGCTGGCGCCTTCGCCAACGACGGAAAAGCCTGTGATTTCCGACAGGCTGCGGGTTACGCCTTCGCGAAAAAGCGGATGATCGTCCACGACGCCGATGGTGATGGATGTCATTTCTAATCTCCCACTTCCATAGGCTCGAATGTCATGGTCACCGTTGTTCCTCCTTCGCCGGTCTTGACGTCGAAGGAACCTCCCAAGCTGTCGATCCGTTCGCGAAGTCCGACCAGGCCGAGGCTCGCCGGCCTCACCTCCATCGGGTCGAAGCCATCGCCGCGGTCGCTGACCTCGACATCAACATGACCATTGTGCGAGACGGCTTTTACCGACTGCTGAATACCGCCGCCGTGGCGATAGGCATTGTTCAAGGCTTCCTGAACGAAGCGATAAATACAGATCTTTACGGCAGGCGCGGGTTCGGGTCCATCATCGTCGATAATTGTTTCGACACGGGTTTCGGTTTTGCGCTGATGCGCTTCGACCACCCGGGTTACGATCTCGGTGATCGAGGATTTCTCGATCTGGGGGAGTACCAGTCCGCTGCAGATACTACGGATCTCGGTCATCGCCTCGGCAAGGCTCGAGCGTATCCACGCAAGTTCCTTTTCGCGCGCTTCGGGCGGGGTCGACGCATTGACCAATAGATCGCTGTCCAGCCGCAGTGAGGCATAGGCAATGTGCTGGGCCGGGCCGTCGTGCAGATCGGCGCCGATGCTGCGCAGATATGTTTCGTTCAGCGCCGCCACGCGCTGGGAGGCGCGCTGAAGCCGCCGCTGCAGCCCGCGGTTTTCCGCCAGCAGCGCAGACAGGTCGCTGACCCGTTCTTTGAGATCCTTCCGTTGCGCTTCGATCGTACGGCTGACCCGAAACACCAGGACGGCGAGAATAAGGAAAAAGATTGCTGTGAGAGCGGCGACCGCGGCCCAGCTCCGGAGCCTGGCATGCGCCAGACTGTCGCTCAATCCTTCTGCCGTCTCGTAGAATTCGATGACGGCGACCGCCTGTCCGGACCATGGCTGGAGCACAGGATTGTAGATTTCCATCAGCGGCTTGCCGAGGGCGCGCTCTTTGTCGCTTTCAGGATCGTCGGCGATTTCGTAGCGCGCAACGAGAGACCCTGCGAAGGCTTTTCGAAGCTTGTCGTTGACCGCAAACGTCTTGCCGACCAGCCCCTTTTCGTTCGAGTAGAGGATGGTGCCGTCGCTTCGCCACAGCCTGAACGAGACAAGCCGCCTGCCGAGCGCGCCCTGGCCGAGCGTTTCGTCCAGAGCCTGAGCGCTGCCTTCGTCGAGGAATGATGCCGTCTGCATATCTGGAAGCAGCGGCGCGACCACGCTATCGACATAGAGCGCCGTCGCAGCACCGGAATTGTGGATGACCGCCTCTTCTATGAGATGGGTAACGAGAATGCCCACCAGGAACATGGCGGCAATCGAGATCAATCCACCCGCGACGAAGAACTGGGAGGCGAGTGAGCGGGCATTCCAGCGGCGAAGCCAATTCATTGTGATACCGGTAAGAGCTTTGCCGCCTAACCTATCGCTTCCTCGAAATTTTTCCAGACAGCATCAGGGCAGATCCCTGGTATCGAAGATTTCGGCGCCTCTTATGCTTTTCGTCAATTGGAGCGTATCGCCTGACATGGCTGCACCGAAAACGTAGAGAAGGGCAGCCAGAACGACGACAAGGGCGACGACGGACAGGTTGCAGGCGTCATTGACACGGGATCTGTTAGTCTGGGCCATATCAGGATCTCCTTCACCCCTTCGAAACGACGCGATAGGGCGCGCGTTCCACCGCCGGGACTTCGGTCTGATGGGCCTGGGACCTAGGTCCGAGCCCCGTGGACCTCAGCAGATTCAGTCATATTTCAGGACTGAATGGCTCGAGGGTTTGGAGATTTGCGAGTGACAATTTCTGCCGATATCGAAGACAGCGCCCACAGCGCATTTGCCCCGCCTCCATTCGAGGAGGGTGTCGCCGACCTTTACCAGACCCTTCTCGTGCCGATCCTCTTTGAGCCCTATGCGGCGGAGATGGCAATTCTTGCCGACCAGTCGAAACCAGGCAGCGTTCTCGAGGTTGCGGCAGGGACGGGCGCCTTGACACGAGCGCTGCGTGCGACGCTTGATCCGCCAACGGAGATCGTTGCCACCGACCTCAGCCAGGCGATGATCGACATCGGCGCGCCGTCGGTCACGCTGTCGCGGACACACTGGATGCACGCCGATGCCCAAAATCTCCCATTCGCCCCCGAAATGTTCGATCTCGTCATCTGCCAGTTCGGCGCAATGTTTTTTCCGGATAAGGTGAAGGCCTATAGCGAGGCTGGAAGAGTATTGCGCGGCAAAGGCCGCTTTCTGTTCTCGACGTGGGATTCACTTGCGGCCAACGACTTCGCAAGATGTGTGGACGAATGTCTGGCGGGCATCTTCCCCTCCGATCCCCCGGATTTTCTCAGACGCCTGCCATACTCCTACTTCGACCCCGGCCCGATCAAGGCGCAGATGTCGTCGGCAGGGTTTGAGGCAGTGACCTGCGACCGGCTCGAATTGACCTCCGTCGCGAGCGGCGCGCACGACGTGGCACGCGCCTTCTGCCAGGGCACGCCACTGCGGGGGGAGATCGAATGGCGGGCGCCGGAACGCATGTCCGAGATCGTCGACGAGGTGGCGGAGCGAGTGGAAGCGCGGCAAGGAGCTTGTCCCAGCGGCAGTATGAGCGCGCTGGTCGTCACCGGCCACGCTGCGTAATTGCCTTCGGCCCAGGCCGGCGCATTAATCACACAATTCCTACAATCACCGCGGCGTTTTATAATCATTCTTAATTGGAACATGCTTCACTCGTCCCAAGGCCGAGGGATAGCATTGATGTCGACAATATTTCGAATTCTGACCGCAGCACTGATCTGGCTGTCGGTCGCCGCCTTTGCAGCTGCCGACGACTGGCAGGTCGTCAAGGCGACGGATCAGGTGAAGTATACCGTCGACAGGACGAATTGGCTGGACCTGCGCGCCGGCGAGGTGGTCCCCAACCGGGCATGGGTCTCGACTGGTCCGCGGGGGCGAGTTCAGCTTTCCAGAGGGGTGGAGAGCGTCACCTTCCAGCCAAACACGCTTGCCGCCATCAGCACCAACGAATCCGCTGCCATGAAAACGCAGATCTACCAGCAGGTCGGTGCGCTGGACCTTGAAATCGAGAAGCGAAGCCAGCCGCATACAACAGTACAGACGCCCTATCTCGCGGCGGTCGTTAAAGGAACGATCTTTCACGTGACCGTCGGTAAGGCGAAAGCCTCCGTCTCGGTGGATCGCGGCCTGGTCCAGGTCACCTCCTTTGCCAGCGGCCAGCGGTCGAATGTGGCGCCGGGTCAGAGCGCGACCGTCGACAAGCAGGCCGGCATGACGGTGGCGGGCCGGTTATCAAAGCCCGAAATCACCTCGGTCGCACCGTCGCTCGCCCAGATTCCGGCCGTCGGCACCACGAAACTCGCCGGCGCTACCTCCGAGGCCAAGAGCAGCTCTTCGGCAACGAGCAAGAACAGCAGTTCCAGCGCCAGCGACGCCGACGACAGCGGCAATGGCAAGAGCAACGGCAAATCCAGCAGCAGCAACAGCAATTCCAATGACAGCGGTAACAATGGGAATGGCAACGGCCACTCCGGTGGCAACGGAAACGGCAACAGCGGCGGCAATGGGAATTCCGGAGGAAACGGCAGCAGCGGCAATTCCGGTGACAGCGGTAACAATGGGAATGGCAACGGCAATTCCGGCGGCAATGGCAATGGGAACAGCGGCAAGGGCGACAACAACAGCGGCGGCAATGGTAACGGCAATTCCGGCGGAAACGGTAAAGGCAAGGACAAGTGAGAGATAGCAAGGCGGCTGGGGACTATCTCTCCAACGGCATCGGCACGATCACGGTTCGTCTTCTGCTGATCGCCGTGATGCTGGCGCTGCCGGCGGCGGGATCCAGCGTCGGCATCATCCGGGGAATCAACAACAGCCTTTTTGCCAAGCGCTTCCAATGGGCGCCTCGCGCCGCCACCGGCAACGTCGTCTTCGTTGCGATCGACAAGCACTCTCTCGACGCCGTTGGGACATGGCCCTGGCCGCGGCGCATCTACGCGACACTGCTCGACAAGCTGGTCGCCTCAGGCGTCAAGGACGTCTTCCTCGACGTCGACTTCAGCGCATTCTCCAGCACTGAGGAGGACGAGCTTCTTGCAGCGGCGCTGGCGAGATCCGGAGGAGGGGTTCTTTTGCCGGTGTTCCGGCAGCGGGAGATGGCGTCATCGTCTGAGACCGCCGTGACGAGACCAATCCCGCAGCTCCTTCAGAATGCCTGGCCTGCATTCGCCAATGTCGCGATGGATGCAGACGGGATCGTCCGCCGTTTCGATCTGGGAAGCCAGCTCGATGGCAACCCCACCCAATCCGCCGCAGCAGCCCTTGGCAGGATCGACGGCAGTTCCGGCTCTCTGCTGATCGACTATTCGATAAGACCCGACACCGTTCCGACATTCTCCTTGTCGGACGTGCTGAACGGGACCGTGCCGGCCGAAGCAATCAGAGACCGCTCGGTCGTGGTGGGAGCATCGGCAGCCGAGCTGAAAGACATTTTCGCCGTTCCCGTCTACGGCGCAATCGCCGGCCCGCTCATTCACGTGCTGGCGTCGGAGACGTTGCTCCAGAACCGTTTCCTCAGAATGGTCGATGAGATTCCGTTGGAACTCTTGTTTGCGGCCTTGCTGATCGTCGGCGTCGTCTGCAGCCGTTCAACCCGCCTGGTCACGATGATGGCGGTCGCACTGACCATCGTTGCCGTCGGCGAGATCGGCGCATTCCTGCTGCAGTGGCGGTACGCGATCCTTGTCGGAACGGCGGTGCCGTGGTTGACGCTGCTGCTTGCGTGGATGCTCGCTCTGAACGAACGAGTCGATCTCGGGCGTATGCTGGTCGCCATCGCCAATACCGAGGCTCGAAACACCCGACGGCTGATGAGAAGGATCATCGCCGACAGTTCGGACGGTGTCGTTGCATTCGACAGCAATCTGAAGATCGTCGAGGCGAGCGAATCCGCAAAGGCGGTGCTGCGAGCCGAGATCGGCGCTTCGCTTCTCGGCAGCACGGACGCCGCGGTTATCGACATCGTGCGCAGGCTGGTCTCGGAGCACGAGGCCGAACCGGGCAAGGTGCACACGGCCCTTGTCGATTTCGCCGCGCAGGCTGGATATTACGAGGCCTCCGTCACGATTTCGCCAATTGAACAGCCGGATGCGCATCTAGCCACGGCGCGGTCACGATTTGCCGGTTGCCTCATCATACGGGACATCACCGCGCGATATGATTATGAAGAGCGGTTGAAGACGCTGTCCGAGCTGGACGAACTGACCGGACTACTCAATCGTCGGGAGTTCGCGTATCGGCTGGCAACCTTCCAGGGTGAAGCTCTCGTCTCTGTGCTGGATATCGAACGTTTCTCCTCGCTTTGCGCCACGCTTGGGCGCGACGTCGGTGACGAACTCCTGAAAGCCGTGGCGGCAAGGCTCGGCAATGCATTCGCCGGTGATTTGCTGGCAAGACTGGATCGCGACCATTTCGGCATCGCCACCTCGGCGACGCATGCAGGTACGATTGACAGTTTTGCAGACGGACTCTTGGCGCTGTTCGGGGAACCCCTGCACCTCAGCGGCTCGGCTGTTCCGATCTCGGTCCACGTCGGGCTAGCCAGCTCGAATGATGCCGCCCCAGGCGCTCTCCTGAACGCCGCCGAGTCCGCGCTTGATGCGGCGAAGGCTCTGGCGGGCCGGCGATGGTCCTCTTTCGATCCTTCCACCGCGGTTCGCCAAGCCCGGTCACGCCGGCTGGAGCGGGACATGCGCGATGCTCTCCGGAACCGGCAGTTCTTCCTGCTGTTCCAGCCGCAGATCGAATTTGCGAGCGGACGCCTTTTAGGTGCGGAAGCCTTGATCCGATGGAACCATCCCGAATTCGGCTTGATATCTCCGGCCGAGTTCATCCCGATCGCGGAATCCTCCGGCTTGATCTGCGATATCGGCCGCTGGACGCTGTTCGAGGCTTGCACCGAGGCTGCCGGCTGGCCCGGTGAATTCGGCGTTGCCGTCAACGTCTCGGCGCTTCAGTTCGAGCAGTCCGATATCGAGGCCGATGTCAGGGAGGCCCTGTCCTTCAGCGGTCTTCCTTCCGCCCGGCTGTGCCTCGAGCTGACGGAATCCGCCTTCCTCCGCCAGGGCGGCCCCGTGACCGCCAAGATGCGCGCGCTTCGCGAAACAGGGGTCGTGATCGCCCTGGACGACTTCGGCACCGGCTACTCTTCGATGAGCTACCTTGCCGATCTTCCTGTCGACAAACTCAAGATCGACCAGTCTTTTGTCCGGCGAATGAACGGAAATCCAACCGTATTGGAAATCGTCCGCGCGATCATTTCGCTGGCGCACGGCCTGAAGTTGCAGGTCGTCGCCGAGGGCGTTGAAACCGAGCTCGAGGCCGAAGTGCTGCAACGGCTCGGATGTCAGACGGGGCAGGGCTATCTCTTCGGGAGGCCGGACGAGGCTCCTCGCATGCTTTCCAAATGGAATGCTGAAAAACGTCTATCCGCCTAAATCCGATGGCTCGCCGGGTTTGCTGTGAAGAGCCGCATCTCCGACGGAAGGTTCGTGTATGGTGCGGATGACGTGTTTCTCGATCTCGAAACACGTCTCGTCATATTCTTGCAAGAGCTTCGAACTGACCCGTCGCCTTTGAACGGCGTCACGTGCTTCGACGGCCATCTGATAGGCCTCGAAAAGCTCGAGCTGCAACGGGTCGCGCGCTTGCATGATCAGCGTCCGCATCTCCGGCAGACGCATCGCCAGGCGCCTGCGTCCTGCCTCCCTGCGGTTGGATCGTGCCATCTCCTTCAGTCTCCTGCCTAAGCCCGGAACGACAAGGCCCTTCAATCTGAACGTAGCGCCGGCAACGAACATTGACATGGATTTAAGACCAAAGGCCGGGATCCATCGGACTGAGGTCTGGTGCGTGGAACGACCGCGCCTCCAACTAGTTGGTTTGGCAGCGGTCGCCAAGGCCGCCTCAAACAGAAGGAGGAAAACATGCTCTCCAAGCTTATTGTAAGCGCAGCAGCCGTGACCATGATGTCGGGCGTCGCATTCGCCCAGTCATCGACCGTCAATGGTGCGGCCGGTGGTGCGGTCACCGGAGCGATCGTCGGTGGTCCCGTGGGTGCTGCCGTTGGCGGTGTTGCCGGCGCAATCGTCGGCACGGCAATCGATCCGCCGCCGCAAAAGGTGGTCACCTATGTTCGCGAGGCTCCGGCCCCGTCGGCGCGCGTGGTCGTGAAGGAAAAGATTGTCGTCGGCCAGCCGCTGCCCGAGACGGTCGTCGTCACGCCTATTCCCGATGACCCGACCTATGCTTATGCGGTGGTCAATGACCAACGTGTCATCGTCGAACCCTCGTCACGCAAGGTGATCCAGGTCATCAAGTGACCTGATCCTCTACGCGGCGCCCTGCCGCGTCTCCCTTCCTAAGATTAGAGCTTGAGAACCGCCGCACGACGGACGGCAATGTCGTCGTGCGGCCAAAGCAGAGAGATCGTTATCAGGCGGCGTCACGCCGAGCACGAGGAGAGAAACATGACCTATTCAGAAGAGAAATCCGCTGGCCTGGCCGTGCCTCTGATCGCCATCCTTCTGGCCATCGCCACCATTCTCGCCACGCTCGTCGCGACCGGCGGCAGAGAAAGCAGCGCTGCCGGACGCGTCTGGGTTCCGCTGGCTCAAGAGCAGGGGGCGGGAAAATGAACGCCGTCGCATCCGTCGCCTTCGGCATCGTCAGTTCCGTCGGGGCCTGCATCGCCGCCGCATCCGTTGCCTCCCATGTCGTGGCGGATTCCGAACCTCATGCCTTCCAGGGCCTTGCCGAGCCCGACCTCTGGACGACGCAACCCGTGAAAGTCGACCCTCAGCGGCAAGGTTACGAACGGATTGCGCCTCTCTATTCCAGTTACGTCACCGAGGCGCCGGCCATGATGGCGGCAAGGGCGAAGCCGGAGCCCGCGGGCCCTTCAGCGGCACCTCAGGCGCCGCAGCCGAAATTGTCGGCCGAGCATCTTGCCTGGTGCGCGCAACATTATCGTTCCTTCGATCCGGCGGCAAACAGCTATCGATCCTATAGTGGCGAGATCCGCGCCTGCTCTTCGCCGTACCAGCAAAATGTCGCCGAGGCAGGTGAAGGCGCCGGCACGAAGGTGAGTACACAGTCGGCTACCTGGTGCGCTGCTCGTTACAGGTCGTATCGACCGGAAGACAACAGTTATCAACCATGGGACGGGCCGCGGCGCAGCTGCGACGCACCGGTTATCCTTGCTGGGAATAATTGATTGGAGCCGGTGCTGCTACTGCGCTGAGTTGCAGTCAGACCAAAGTCCGTATTACAAACGCTGCGGTTGTGATACCCGGTAGTATTGGGTCGGAGATCAGGGGATGGCGACGACACTGGTGACGGAAATTCAACGGGCGCAGACGAGGCTGCGGTTCTTGAGCAGGGCCGAGCGGGGAGCGCTGATCATTCGCATCCTGCACGAGCTGAAGACGCATCGGCAGGAGGTTCTCGGCAATGTGCCGGCAGAGCGTTGCATGTGGATCGACAGGCTCATCGCATCCGTTTCCTCGACGATATCGGAAATTGCCAACATGCAGGATGTCGAGTTCAATCGTGTCCTGACCGAATTCGAAAAGCTTATGGCGACGCTCCAGGCCATCTCGCATCCGGAGAAGTCGCCAAACACTATTCACTGAGCAGAGATCGCCTGCGCTCTTATCGGGGCTGCGACCCCGGCGTCATCAGGTCAATAAGCCGACTGCCTCAGCGGAAACCGTCACCCCGCGAGAGCGTTCTCCTTCCATGACCGAAGCGAAATCCCGCGCTGATCAAGATGAGGCGCCGTCCGGCGATGACGACGCCAAGCCCGGCGCCGATATTGCCTTCCCTTACGACAGGATGACCGTCGAGCAGTTCCGAAGGCGTTTCCCGCGGGCCCGTTGGAGCGACGCCCGCAAAGCCTGGTTCGTTCCCGGCCGGACGGCCTCCCGCCGCATCGGGCGATGGCTTGCCGAGCTGGACGCGGAAGCCGACGTCCATGCGGATGCGAAGGGGCGCGACGCCTTCGCCTTCGATCCGATCGACAGCCCATATCTTGAACTCGGCAAGGCCGGCTTTCGCATCCGCACGCCCTATTCGAACACTGTCGTTGACGAACTGCGCGAGGTGCCGTTCTCACGATGGGACGGCGATCTGAGGATATGGCACGTTCCCTTTCGATCCTATGAGGACCTCAGACGGAGATGGTCGGATATCGAAGCGGCGGCTCGCAGGAACGAGCCGGAAGAGAGACGGCGCCGGGCCGAGGAGCGGAAGGGGACCGAACAGGACATCCGCAGCAAGCGCCGCTCCGCCGAACGAAAGCGTCACCGTTACCCGCTTCCAAGCCACGACCTGCCGCCGATCGGGCGGCCGGTGGTCATCGCCTATGGCATCGTCGTCTTTACCGAGATCACCGGCGAACTGATCGATCCGGACGTCGTTACCGACTTTTATCCGGGCGCGACCGAAGATCACGTCTGGGGATATTGGCGGGTGCCGACGCTGGAAGAACTCGTCCGCACCTGGCCTGCGAAGATGCCTCCCGCTCAGGAGACCGAATGGTGGCTGCCGACGATCGAGGAACTGAGACCCGCCCGCCGCACGGCAAGATCGCGCGAAGTCAGGAGGAGCGCAAAGGCGCCGTGATATCGAGCGGCACATGAGCGACTAAGCCCGAAAGCCCAAGTCCTCTTACCCGATGGAACAAGTTTCGGCGCCGGCCATTTGTTGTCCATGAAAACACCGCTGTCGATGTCGCTGCTCGCCCTGGCCATCTCCGTTGGCGGCGCCGCCGCGCGGGAACTTCGACCGGAAGAGATCAATAATGCTTCGATTGCCTCTCTTGGGGCGGAGAAGCGGTCACCTACAGATCCAGACCCGGCGATCGTCCGCCTCCAGGTCCTGCTCGACCGGGCTGGCGCGTCTCCCGGCGTGATCGATGGCCTCTCCGGCGAGAACGTCAACAAGGCCGTGGCCGGCTTCGAGGCCATGAACAAGCTTCCTGTCGATGGGCGGCCGGATCCGGAGGTCGTCTCCCGCCTGGAAGGCGGTACGCCGATCGTCGAGAGCTACGTGATCTCGGCAGAGGACGCCAAGGGTCTCGTTGACAAGATCCCAGAAGATTATGGCGAGAAGGCAAAGATGCAGAGCCTCGGATATACCAGCGTTGCGGAAAAGCTATCGGAGCGGTTCCACATGGGTATCGATCTTGTCGGGGCGCTCAACCCGGCTTCGCAATTTGCTCCTGGCGATACGGTCTGGGTGGTGAACCCCGGTCCTCCAAGGCAAGGAAAGGTCAAGAGCATCGAGGCTGACAGGAAGGCGGGGCAGGTGCTGGCCTATGCCGGGGACGGAACTCTGCTAGCCGTCTACCCCGCAACCATCGGCAGCGAAGACAATCCGGCGCCGTCGGGCAAGCACAAGGTCAAGGGCGTCGCGAGAATGCCGGTCTACCGCTATGACCCGAAGCTGAACTTCAAGCAGGGAAAGAACGACAAGGTCCTGACCATTCCGAAGGGACCGAACGGCCCGGTCGGCACAGTGTGGATCGACCTGACCGAGCCGACCTATGGAATACACGGCACACCTGAGCCGAAGCTCATCGACAAGGTCGGCTCGCATGGTTGCGTGCGGCTGACGAACTGGGACGCCGAAGAACTGGCCGGCATGGTCAAACCAGGGGTCCTGGTGGATTTCGTCAGCCGAAGTTCAGCCACACCGAAGTGAGTGGGACTGCGACAGCAATCCCGCTCTCTTCGCCTCGTCAAAGATTTACGAAGCCTTGGCTTCGAAGGCGGGGGCGAAATCACCGAGCGATTTCGCCTTGAGGATCATGCCCTCGATATCCTGGTTCACGATCGCTTCCAGATCGGCGAAGTCGTCAATGACATAGTAGATCGGCTGGAGGATGTCGATGCGGTAGGGGGTTCTGAGCACGCTCAGCAAATCGAACGGCCGAAACTCGCATGCCTTACCTTCCATCGCCGCCTTCGCTTCGCTTGGCGAAGATACGATACCGGCGCCGAAACAGCGCCGGCCCTCAGGCGTGTTGATTAGCCCGAATTCGACGGTAAACCAGAAGACCCGGAACAGATGCCAGGAATAGCCCTTGCCGAGGCGAACGGCCGTCTCGCCGAAATGCCTGACAAAATTGGCGTAGCTCTGGTTGGTCAGCAGCGGGCAATGGCCGAAAACCTCGTGGAACAGGTCCGGCTCCTCGATATAGTCGATATGCTCGCGACGGCGCAGGAAAGTTGCGAGGGGGAATTTGCCTTGCGAAAGAAGCTCGTAAAAGCGCGATGGCGGAATGAGCGCCGGCACGCCTTCGACGCCGAAGCCGGTGGTCTCGTTGAGCCGCCTGTTGACGTCGAGAAGCTGCGGCACCTTCTCGGGCTTGAGCCCGAGCATTTTGACGCCGTCCAGATATTCGCGACAGGCCGTATCGGCCAGGATCTTCATCTGACGCCGGTAGAGTTCGCCCCAGATCGCATCTTCATCTGCGCTGTAGTCATAGAGGCCGTCCGGGCCGGGTAGTTTGGCGGTGTAGCTGCTTTCCTTGGTCATAGGCTGATCCTCCCAGGCGCATGACGATATTCCTGCCATTATCCTCCAGCTTTGGAGGATTTTCTTTTCATTCATCCTGGCTATGGCCATAATGGTGGCAAGTATTCCCGAATATGGTGCCGAAAATGAAAGAACCTGGGAATTTCCGTCGCACCCTTCTGAAGCTCGTTCAGGCCGACGGCAGTCTGTCGCTGGCAGACCTGTCCGAGAAGGCCGGCATGTCGCAGAGCTCCGCCTGGCGGAAGATCCAGGAGTTGGAAGCCGACGGTGTCATCCGCAAGCGGGTGACCTTGCTCGATCCCGGCAAACTCGATCTCAAGCTCTGCGTAATCGCGCATGTCACGCTGGAGGACCACCACGAAGAGGCGGTCGCATCTTTCGCGTCGGTGGTGCTGGAGCGGCCGGAGATTATGGAGTGCTACGCCCTGTCAGGCGCCTTTGATTACATGCTGAAGATCCGGGCGAGAGACGTCGAAAGCTACGAGGTCTTCATGACCCGCTACCTGCTGCGCAATCCGCATGTGCGCACTGTGGTCTCGAGTTTCGTGCTGCGCGAGCTGAAATTCTCGACCGAACTGCCGCTCTGACACGGTTTGGTCACCGATTGGTGATGGCGAGACGGCAAGGGGTGTCGTCAAGATCACCGGGTGCTGTCGCCATGCCGGCTGCCTGGGATGTGCACCGGAAAGCCTTCGAAAGTCTTCAACGTATCGAGCACGATCGACGTCTTCACATGCTGCACCGACTCGTGCGGCAGCAGCACGTCGTTGACGAATTTCGAGAGGTCGGCGAGCCCGCGGGTCGCCACCGTCAAATGATAGTCCATTTCACCGGTGAGAGCATAGGCTTCCAGAACTTCCGGCAGGCCGTTGATCAGCTGGGAAAATCTGCGGGCATTGTCCCTGTTGTGGGTGGCGAGCGTCACGGAAATGACCACAAGCATATCAAGCCCGAGTTTTTCCCGATCGAGGTGGGCCCGGTAGCTGCGAATATATCCCTCGGCCTCCAGCCGTGTGCGCCGGCGTGAGCATTGCGACGGTGAAAGTGCTATCCGCTCCCCCAGATCGTTGTTCGTCAACCGGCCGTCTTTTTGCAGTTCCTGCAGCAGGCGCAGATCCAATTTGTCGAGCGGTTCATCCATTGCGTAAAACTCCAAAAATGCTCACAGATCGTGCATAATATCTTCCTGAGGCATAGAGAATGCAAGGATTTTGCGCGCGTTTTGGACCACACTTTGCACAGTCAAAGTCCGATCTTCTCAGGAGGAGAAAATGGGTCCTTTCCCGCATGATGCACCGCCGTCGGAAATTACCGCCGACAATCCGGCCGGCACCGATGGCTTCGAATTCGTCGAGTTCGCTCATCCCGAGCCCGAGAAGCTCAGCGAGCTTTTCACGCGCATGGGCTATGTCACTGTCGCCAGGCACAAGACCAAAAACATCACCGTCTGGCGCCAGGGCGATATCAACTATGTCGTGAATGCCGAACCCGGCAGTCACGCAGCCCGCTTCGTCGAGCAACATGGTCCCTGCGCCGCATCGATGGCCTGGCGTGTCGTCGACGCCAAACACGCTTTCGACCATGCGGTGGCGAAAGGTGCTGTTCCCTATGAAGGCGACGACAAGATGCTCGACGTCCCGGCCATTACAGGCATCGGCGGTTCGCTGCTCTATTTCGTCGAGACCTATGGCGCAAAGGGTTCGGCCTACGATGCCGAGTTCGATTGGCTGGGCGAGGGCAACCCGCATCCCGAGGGTATCGGCTTCTATTATCTCGACCATCTGACGCACAATGTCTTCCGCGGCAACATGGACAAGTGGTGGGATTTTTACCGAAACCTGTTCAATTTCAAGCAGATCCACTTCTTCGATATTGATGGGCGCATCACCGGTCTGGTCAGCCGCGCCATCACTTCACCCTGCGGCAAGATCCGCATTCCGCTGAATGAATCGAAGGACGACACCAGCCAGATCGAGGAATATCTGAAGAAATACCGGGGCGAGGGCATCCAGCACATCGCCGTTGGCACCGAGGATATTTACGGCGCGACCGACAAGCTTGCCGATAACGGACTGCGCTTCATGCCGGGTCCTCCGGAGACTTATTACGACATGTCCTATGAACGCGTGAACGGCCATAGCGAGCCGCTCGAGCGCATGAAGAAACACGGCATCCTCATCGACGGCGAAGGGGTGGTGAATGGCGGCATGACGAAAATCCTGCTGCAGGTCTTCTCCAAAACCGTCATCGGCCCGATCTTCTTCGAATTCATCCAGCGCAAGGGCGACGAAGGTTTCGGCGAAGGCAATTTCCGGGCGCTTTTCGAGTCGATCGAGGCCGATCAGATCAAGCGTGGTGTCATCGGGACCGCAGCGGAGTAAACTCCGGGCGTGGCGCTTGTAAGCTTTGGGAGGAGTTGAGCATGGACCAGACATCGATCCAGGCTGCCGACGCGGAAGCCGCGGCGGCAAACACGTTGAAATACATGCCGGGCTTCGGCAATGATTTCGAAACAGAGTCGCTGCCCGGCGCGCTGCCGCAGGGCCAGAACAGCCCGCAGAAATGCAACTACGGTCTTTATGCCGAGCAGCTTTCCGGTTCGCCGTTCACGGCGCCGCGCGGGACCAACGAAAGGTCCTGGCTTTATCGCATTCGCCCGAGCGTGCGCCACACACGCCGCTTCTCCAACGCTTCCTATCCGCTCTGGAAAACCGCGCCCTGCCTGGACGAGCATTCGCTGCCTCTCGGCCAGCTTCGCTGGGATCCGATCCCCGCGCCTGAGGAGAAGCTGACCTTTCTGCAAGGGGTGCGGACCATCACCACGGCAGGCGATGCCCCAACCCAGGTCGGCATGTCGGCCCATGCCTATGTCTTCAATGAGGACATGGTCGACGACTACTTTTTCAACGCCGACGGCGAATTGCTGATCGTGCCGCAACTCGGCGCCATCCGAGTGTTCACCGAAATGGGCATCATGGATGTCGAGCCGCTGGAAATCTGCCTCATCCCCCGCGGCATGATGTTCAAGATTCTGAAGAGCGGCGAGCAGACGGTCTGGCGCGGTTATATCTGCGAGAACTACGGCGCCAAATTCACGCTGCCGGACCGCGGGCCGATCGGCGCCAACTGCCTGGCAAACCCGCGCGACTTCAAGACGCCCGTCGCCTCTTTCGAGGACAAGGAAACGCCCTGCCGCGTCCATGTGAAATGGTGCGGCAAATTCTATGTCACCGAAATCGGCCACTCTCCGCTCGATGTGGTGGCATGGCACGGCAACTACGCGCCTTACAAATACGACTTGCGGACGTTTTCGCCTGTTGGCGCAATCCGCTTCGATCATCCCGATCCGTCGATCTTCTCGGTACTTACCGCGCCGACCGAAGACGCGGGCACGGCGAATGTCGATTTCGTGATCTTTCCGCCACGCTGGCTGGTCGCCGAGCACACCTTCCGTCCGCCCTGGTACCACCGCAACATCATGAGCGAGTTCATGGGCCTGATCCATGGCCAGTATGACGCCAAGGAGGAGGGCTTCGTGCCGGGTGGTATGAGCCTGCACAATATGATGCTTCCCCACGGGCCGGATGCGCTGGCCTTCGAAAAGGCCGCCAATACCGAGCTGAAACCCGTAAAGCTCGATCACACCATGGCCTTCATGTTCGAGACCCGATATCCGCAGCAGCTGACGAAATACGCCGCCGAGCTTGAGACGCTGCAGGACAATTACCTCGAATGCTGGGACGGGCTGGAACGCAAGTTCGACGGAACCCCCGGGATCAAGTGATAACATCGGAATTGGAACATGAAACTTGCGACGTTAAAGGATTCCACCAGGGACGGCCGCCTCGTCGTCGTTTCCCGCGACCTGACCCGCTGCTCGGAAGTCGGCCATATCGCCCGAACATTGCAGGCGGCGCTCGATGACTGGGAGCACGTGGCGCCGAGGCTGGCGCTGATTGCCGAGGGTATCGAGACCGGCGCTCAGCCGACGATCCGGTTTCACGAGCATGACGCAACGTCACCTCTACCGCGGGCCTACCAATGGGCCGACGGTTCCGCTTACGTCAACCATGTCGAACTGGTGCGCAAGGCGCGCGGGGCCGAGATGCCAGCAAGCTTCTGGACCGATCCGCTGATGTATCAGGGCGGTTCGGATAGTTTCCTCGCACCGCGCGATCCGATCGTCGCGGCTGACGAAGCCTATGGGATCGACATGGAGGGCGAGGTCGCCGTCATCACCGGCGACGTTGCCATGGGTTCGAGCCCGGAAGCGGCGCGGGGCGCCATCCGCCTGGTGATGCTCGTCAACGACGTATCGCTGCGCGGCCTGATCCCCGACGAACTGGCGAAAGGGTTCGGTTTCTTCCAGTCCAAGCCGGCCTCGGCATTTTCGCCTGTGGCGGTGACGCCGGACGAGCTGGGGGAGGCGTGGGGTGGCGGCAGGCTGCATCTGCCACTGCTCGTCAGCCTGAACGGAAGGCCGTTCGGCAAGGCCAATGCCGGCATTGATATGACCTTCGATTTCGGCCAGTTGATCGCCCATGCCGCCAAAACCCGCAGCCTGACGGCCGGAACGATCATCGGCTCCGGCACGGTTTCCAACAAGCTCGACGGCGGAGCGGGCAGGCCGGTCGAAGAGGGAGGCGACGGTTATTCCTGCATCGCCGAGATGCGAATGATCGAGACGATCGAAACAGGAGCGCCGAAGACGCCCTTCATGCGGTTTGGCGACCAGGTCCGCATCGAGATGAAGGACCGTGCCGGCCATTCGATTTTCGGAGCGATCGAGCAGACCGTCGAGCGATATGGGGGAGCGGGGCCGCAATGAGCGAGGTCGTTCTTTACGACTATTGGCGGTCGTCGGCGAGCTATCGCGTCCGTATCGCGCTCAATCTCCTGGCTGTCGACTACCAGACAGTGCCGATCAACCTGCTGGAGGGAGCGCACCGGGAGCCGGATTATCTCACGCTCAATCCGCAAGGCCTGGTGCCGACCCTGGTGATCGGAGGGAGAACGCTGACCCAGTCGCTCGCCATCATCGAATATTTGGCCGAGTTGCGGCCGGAATGCGGATTGCTGCCATCGGATAGTGCCGACCGCCAGCACGTGCGGGCGCTGGCCTATGCGGTCGCCATGGACATCCATCCGATCTGCAACCTGCATGTCGTGGCCCATCTGATGTCCGTGACCGACAAGGCCGACGCCCGCGAGGAATGGATGAAGCACTTCATTGCCGACGGGCTTCGCAAACTGGAGACGATGATAGGCGGACGCGACGGAGCCTTCAGCTTTGGCGACGCGCCGACGATGGCAGACCTTTGCCTTATCCCGCAAATCTACAACGCCCGCCGCTGGGGCGTCGATCTGAGCGATTTAAAGCGCATCGCCGATATCGATGCCCGGTGCGCAGAACTGCCGGCCTTTCAGGCGGCGCATCCCGACCGCGTGAAGCCGTGACTTAACCGCCGGCGAGGCAGGTCAGGCGGGAGCCTTCTAGGCGTCCCGCCACGAAGGAAATGTCGCAGCCTGGCCCAAACGCTTGCCCGTTTCATCGATCAGCTGCCAGACGGTCACTTTCTCGATCCAGAAACGGCGCCCTGATTTCGCGATTCTGAGGCCGCGGCCATTGTCGACGAAGCCGTCGCGCGTAACGCTATCCAGCAGCCGCTGACGCTCGGCGCGATCGGGCTGCTCGGCTGAAAGCCGCGATGGCAGCGTGATGAATTCCTCCCAGCTATATTCGAAGCAGTTCTGCGCGGTGCGGTTGGCGTAGATGAAGCGCGGATCGGGATCGGTATTGTGCGCAAGGACCACGAAAGGCGCGTGGTTGTAAAGCCAGTCCGGTCCCTGTCCGTCCTGAACAAGGTGACGGCCGACGATCCGCATGTAGCTTCCGGTGAGGAGGGCGAAGAAATCCGGGTCGCTCTTCAGATCGAGAGCGTAATTGTCGTAGGTAGAAGTCACGGAGTGCCTCACTGGTCAGATGCCTCGGTGCAGCGACATAGCCGATATTCATCGCATAGGTCTACGATGCCATCTGAACCGCAATCCTTCCCGGCGCGCATCGCCGTTTTACCGTGTCTCAATGCTTCTGATTGTGCCGCTTGCCAGAAGATCGCCCCTTGTGCATTGATCGGATTTTGCTGGGGTAGGGTGAAATGTTCTCTTCGAAGCTATTGATCTTCGGACTCGTCGTTTGCGCATGGTTGGGCGCCGATGAGGCCGAGGCGCGTCTCGGCTACACCCTGCAAAAAACCGACACCGGTTCGGCCTTTGTCATAGTCGCAGGCACCTTCGAATACAGCGACGATCTCGCGGGTTTTCGTGAAGTCGTCGCACGGGATCGTCCAGTTGTCGTCAGCTTCGACAGTCCAGGTGGCAACGTCACCAAGGCGATGGAGCTCGGCCGGCTAGTTCGTTCGTTGGGGCTTTCGACCTTGCAGGTCCGGGCCGCCGAATGCGCCTCCGCCTGTTCGCTGGCGTTTCTTGGTGGGGTCCATCGGTTCGCGCAGCCGGGCTCGATCGGCGTGCATAAGTCATCATTCAGTGACACCGAGGGTATGCCTGTCAATGACGCCGTCTCGGCGGTCCAGCAGATCACGGCGGAAGTGATCGGCTACATGTCCGAGATGGGCGTCGATCCCGGATTGTTGCAACTTTCCTTGAGCTATGACAGTGACGATATTCGTTATCTCTCGGGCAGCGAGATGACGAAGTACAAGGTCACGACCCCGACCTTGCCGCCGCTTCTTTCGACGGAAGTCGAACCGGAGCCTTCCCGTGATATCAAGACGCCGGACGGCGTTCAGGCGAAGGCGGAAAAGTCGCTGCAGGTGCCGCTTGCGCGAAGCGGCTCGGTACGACATCCAAAGGGCAGGGCGCCAATAAAGGCTTCGGAAAACCCGGACTCGAAAACCATCGGCGAGGCGCAGAACGGAAGCAGCGTTCAGATACTCGATATCGATGGAGATTGGTACCGGGTCACCGTCTCCGGAAATACCGGATATATGCACTACTCCTGGGTTCACGTGGCGGAGTTCGAGGAAGATGCCGGCGATCGACGCTATGTGCAGGTGAAAAGCTTCAGCTCCCTATCTGAGGCGGAGGCCTTCGTCAAACAATCACCCGTTCCTCTCGCCGCTCATCTGGCCGCCAACGGATGGTTCGCCGTGACCTTGCGCGACGTCTACGCCGAGCAGGAAGCCAAAGACGTTTCGAATGCATTGAAGGCTCACGGGCTCATTGCGAAGGACGCGATGATCACCCTCGGAAATACATATGTTCGCCAGCTATGCTGCAAATGACGATCAAAGAAATACACGTGCTCAAGGGCTGGAGAAGAATGCTGAAATCCGTCTCGTTGATATCGATGCTGCTGGCGTTCGTCGCCATGGCCGGAGAGGGGCATGCAGCAATTTCCTACCAACGTCTGGACGGCGCCCCGGGAGAGCGTGGCCTGGTGATAAGGGGCGTGTTTGAATTCTCCGACGATCCGACGCAGCTTGTCGACGAATACAGGCAGTCCCAAGCGGACTACATCAGCTTTGACTCGCCCGGCGGAAACGTAGTCACCGCGATCAGCTTCGGCCGCGCCATCCGCGCACTCAATGCAAAAACGCTCCAGATCAGAGCCATGGAATGTGCATCGGCTTGCGCCTTCGCTTCGTCGGTGGCGTCGAAAGGTTCGCCGAGCCGGGCTCCATCGGCGTGCATCGGGTTTCCCTCGATTTCCCCATGGACAACAAATTGGCAGTCTCGACCGTTCAATTGCTGACCGGCGAAATCATCGGCTATCTCACCGATATGGGGGTAAGCCCCAATCTGCTGCAGCTCAGCCTGTCGATCGACAGCACCGATATACGGTATCTCACCGCTGCGGAAATGCGGGACTGGAACATCAACACGCCCGAGGACATGCCCTCGGCACAGGAAAGCGCGCCGCCCCCGCCAGGCGCCGCGCCGCCGGAGAACGCAACACCCGCCGACATGCCGTCAGACCCGAGCGATTCCGAGGAGGAGGTTGCCCCCGAACCCGGCGACCTGACCACGGAGGCGGTTGATTTCGTCAACCGATACAATGACGAATGGTCGAAAGACAGTGCCTCGGCATTGGCCTTCATGAAGGGCGTCTATGCCGACGAGGTCTCCTTCTTCGGAAATTCGGTCGACAAAGACGCTGTCCTGAAGGAACAGGCAGCCTTCGCGGAACGTTGGCCGGAGCGCATCTACAGCGTCAAACCCTGCGAGCTGTGCCGGGAAATGCAAAATGTCGGGAATTGTCGAGTGGTTTGCCCGAAACAAGGACACGGGTAAGACGTCCGCCGGGATGGCGGAATTCTCTTACGTCTGGAACACGGCCTCTCTGCAGATCGAGTCCGAGACCGGAAAGGTGCTCGCCACGGACAAGGAAGCCAAGGCGCCGGATCGGTTGATCCATCAGTGGACAGGACTGGACGACACCTGCCGCACGAGTGTCGATCCCGCGGGGGCCGATATGCTACGGGCATGCAAACGGCGCGACGAACTCGGTCCGCTGCTCAATCGCGCCGATTGGTGCTATGGCGATAGGGACAAAGCCGAAATAAACTGGGAGTGGCACAAATGCGATGCCAACTCCCGCCGGTATACGAGTAAGTAGCGCGCAGGGCCCAAGACGAGCGACCGTTGGTTTGCCCGGGGGAAGAAATGTTGGGAAACTCAGATTCCTGAGTGAGGCCGAGCATGTCGGAAAACGAACATTCCCGATCGAACACCGTCCTGCCGGGTTCTGACGAATCCGACAAGCCGGCCGAGCGCTACCAACTCGGGCTTTGCCTTTCGGGTGGCGGCTATCGGGCCATGCTTTTCCATGCGGGGTCGCTTACAAGGCTGAACGAGGCCGGCCTTCTGGCGAAGCTCGATATGATCTCTTCGGTATCGGGCGGATCGATTGCCTCCGGCCTTCTGGCCTATGCGTGGCCGCGGCTTGTCTTTCAGAACGGGGTCGCCGTCAATTTCAAAGCCGAGTACCTGGATCGCATCCTGGCCTTCAGCCAGGTGTTTGCGGATGGGCCGAGCTTCCTGAAAGGCGTGTTCAATCCCTTTTCGAGCGCGGCGGCGGAGGCCGCGAAACTCTATGAGCGGCATCTGTTCGACGGAAAATCGCCAAGCCTCAGAGATCTTCCGAACGCGCCCTGGTTCGTTTTCTGCGCCAGCAATCTCAGCACCGGTTCACTCTTCCGGATGTCGAACCGCTATATCGCCGACTACCGGATCGGCCTGTCGTTCCACCCGACGCTTTCGCTCGCGACCGCGGTCGCCGCTTCGGCGGCATTCCCGCCCGTGCTGTCACCGTTGCGATTGGATCTGTCGCAGTTTTCCTGGAAAAGGGAGAAACTCGACGACACCGTTGGTGACCCCGTTGCTCCGGGCAGGGCAATATTGAGCGACGGCGGCGTCTATGACAATCACGGCATCGAGCCGGCGCTGAAACGCTGCGACTGCCTGCTTGTCAGCGATGCCGGCGCGCCCTGGCGCTCCTCGACCCGCGGATATTGGAACTATCTCTCCCAGCTCAAGCGCGTTCTCGATACCACCGACAATCAGGTGCGGTCGTTGCGGCGCCGAGACCTGATCTCCGGCTTCAAGGCTGCAGAACGGGCCGATATGCTTGGCCTCGACGATCTCGCGAAATCGGTGCTGCGTGCACGAACGCGTGGCGTCTACTGGTCGATCGACAGCAAGGACATGGAACTCAAGCCCTATGCGTCTTACACGCTGCCGCCGTCATCGGTCGTTCGCGCGGAGGTCGGCACCTACCTTCATTTCCTCGGCGCTGAGGAAACCGAGCATCTGACGAATTGGGGGCACTACGTCTGCGACGCAATGCTCAACCGGTTTTATCAATCGCCGTTGGCGCCATCGCTGGGCCCGCCGTTGGCGGCCGGGACGGTGCAACCGTCTTTGGCGGCGAGGCTGAGCAAGCGCGTGTCAGACTTTCTGCCGTTTTGACGAAAGCAAGGAGGTTCCGGTGGCAAAAGCGAAACCTTTTCCTCAGGAAATGCAACGTGCTGGAGCGGTCAGAGCACTCATCCAGTTCTAGGTCAAATGTTGACCAAGGTAGCTATATTGCCTCGGTATAGCAACAACAGTTACGGACCTTATCGAATGTTGCGCACCAGCATATCAGTCTTCTCGATGCTCGCACTATCCATTCTTGTCATTCCCACCGAACTCGCTCTGGCCACCGACAATCCAAACGTTCAAATGATCGCGCCCGGCGATCCGGCCATGGCCAAAGCCCATGAGAAGTCTAAAAGCGAGTTGGACGGGTTCCTCGAGAAGCTGCGCAATCCACCGGCGGGAACCGAAAATTACAGCATCAAACTGGGCTTCACCGACAAGGCCAAGGGCGTGGCACTGACCACCGATCAGATGGCGCCGAATGTGGAATTCATGTGGGTCTATCAGATCAAGACATCAGGCGACCATTTCACCGCTCTGCTTGGCGATACGCCGGAATACATCCACAACATCAAGCCCGATGATCGCGTCGAGTTCGAACGGTCGGATATTTTCGACTGGATGTATATCGAGAATGGGAAAGTGAAGGGAAACTATACCGCTTGCCCGCTGCTCTTGGCCGCTCCGAAAGAGCAGTTGGACCAATATCGCGAAATCTACGGCATTGTCTGCGACTGATCGCAAGGTAACTCGTACGCGCGCCATCGACATGATCTCGATGATGTTGACGGGTCTCAACGATAGATAGTTTAGTTAGGCTTTTCGCTTGAGGATCTGAGCGTGAGGATGTCCACAGTCATGTCTTTGCGGGGCAGCCGAGGCCTTCGGGGAGGCAGGGGGCTACGTGGCGATAGCGGTCTCGGTTAACTCAGCGATAAGTATACCGAAGAACCAGCCGAAACTCGCATTCAGCTCGCTATCTTCGGAAAATCTCGGACGTGCACCCTGTCTTTTGCGGCCATTTCCAATGCCGAATGATAGGCGTTTTTTTGCTTCTCTTCGAATACCTGCTCGCCTAACGTTCGAGTAACTTCCTGAAGAACATCAACAAGTTCAATAAAGTCGGGGCAGTTTGATCCGAAACGATTTTTTAGATTTCTTATGTAGAAATTTTTAAAGCCTTTTAGCTTAAATCCCACCAGGGAACGATCTTCCATTGAAAGTATCAGTGTCAATATAGTATCAATTCTCCTATAAATTGCCGGAGAAGAGACGCGCAAATATTCTAGGCTATCCGAATCCTCGTAATAGATAGCTGTAGGCTGATAATCCTTAGAAGCTACCAAGTCTAGTTTCATTGTATTCTCGTTTCTCTACCACATTTGGCGGCGATAACGGTGTTGATGATCGACTGGTAGCAGGCCACTTTCATCGGCTTCAACAAGTTCCCAGTGTGTAACCACGCCACGGCTAATGGGTGCGCCTTTGTTTCGCGGCGTGTGGCGTCCATACGGATAATCCATCCTTACATATATAACGCAGACCAGGTCTGGCGGTATTTTAGCAAGTTCAATCACACATCCCATTGACGGTGCGTATTTAAATAGCACGCTAGGTTTTGTGACGTAGGCGTAGACGTCATATCCCTGATCATCGTCACCGACAGGTCTCTTGATACCACGAAAGCATGCATGAGCGCTACTCATAGACCGGAGAGCGTTTCTTACCTCTCCAGATCCCCATTTGATCAACGCATTATAAACAGGTGGTATTTGCCCAATAACAAGACTCCAAAGGTCTAAGAGTGGTTGCCTATGACCAAGTTCGAGCGCCTTTCGGGCGCTCGAACTTGCAATTCGAAAAGTTGTTGCATCCGAACGGTTTGCTGGCGATGGGCAGATAACTGTCTGAGGAACTTCGATCCATGCGGAGGGCTTGTGCCCTCCACCGTCGATCACAAAAAAGTTATGGTTTTCCACAGACCGGCGCATTCGGTGCTCCTACTTATGAGCACCCGCTCGTCGCGCCACAAGTGTCGCACTTCTCGCAGGTGCCATTGCGCACCATCGTGAAGTTCTGGCACTCCGAGCACATGTTGCCGGTATAGCCCTGCATGATCGAGCGCTGGCGGCGTTCGGCTTCGAGTTTCTTCGCTTCGGATTTCGCCGTTGCCGCGTCCGCTGCCGCCTTGTCGGAGAAGAGGGCGGTGGCGTCGCTGGTGATTTCCTCGGTCACCTCTTCGGCGATCTCTTCGGCCAGTTCCTTGGCGCGCTCCTCGTAATCGCGCTTGAAGGCGACGATTTCCGAGGTGGCGATGGCAACCGTCGGCTCCAGCTTGCGGGCAGCGGCGCCTGCAAAGGCGGTTACGGTGCCGGTGGAAGCGGCGCGGGCAGGCGCAGCGGTTGCCGCACCCTTTGGCTCGCCTGCCTGGCGTTCGCCGCCGGTGCCTGAAACCAGCGTCGGCTTGTAGCCGCGGGTCCAACCGGTGGAGAGCAGGTTGGTCTTGCCTTCCTGGATGCCCTTGCCGAGCGCGGTGTTCGAGAAATCGGACGTGTCGACATGCGCGAGGTCGTGGCGGCCGAGATAGGAGACGGCCAGCTCGCGGAAGACATAGTCGAGGATCGAGGTGGCGTTCTTGATCGCATCATTGCCGATGACCATGCCGGCCGGCTCGAACTTGGTGAAGGTGAAGGCCTCGACATATTCCTCGAGCGGCACGCCATATTGCAGGCCGAGCGAGATGGCGATGGCGAAATTGTTCATCATCGCGCGGAAGGCAGCACCCTCCTTGTGCATGTCGATGAAGATCTCGCCGAGGCGGCCGTCGCCGAATTCGCCGGTGCGCAGATACACCTTGTGTCCGCCGACGGCGGCCTTCTGGGTATAGCCCTGGCGGCGGTTCGGCAGCTTCTCGCGTTCGCGCGAAACACGTTCGATCACCCGCTCGATGATCTTCTCGGTGATGGTGACGGCCTGGGCGGCGACCGGCGCCTGCAGCAGTTCTTCCAGCGCCTCCTCGTCGTCCTCATCTTCGATCAGCGAGGAATTGAGCGGCTGAGACAGCTTCGAGCCGTCGCGGTAAAGCGCGTTGGCCTTGAGGCCGAGCTTCCAGGAGAGCAGGTAGGCGTTCTTGCAATCCTCGACGGTCGCGTCATTCGGCATGTTGATCGTCTTGGAAATCGCACCCGAGATGAAGGGCTGGGCGGCCGCCATCATGCGGATGTGGCTTTCCACCGAGAGGTAGCGCTTGCCGATCTTGCCGCAGGGATTGGCGCAATCGAAGACCGGCAAATGCTCGGTCTTGAGGAAGGGCGCGCCTTCCAGCGTCATTGCACCGCAGACATGGATGTTGGCAGCTTCGATATCCTTCTTGGAGAAGCCGATATGGTCAAGCAGGCTGAAGCTCATGTCGGCGAGCTGTTCGTCGGAAACCTTCAGCGTCTCCTTCAGGAAGTCGGCGCCGAGCGTCCACTGGTTGAAGACGAACTTGATGTCGAAGGCGCTCTTCAGCGCGGCGTTGACGGCTCCCACCTTCTCGTCGGTGAAGCCCTTGGTCTTCAGCGTCGAAGGGTTGATCGCCGGCGCCTGGTTCAGGTTGCCGTGGCCGACGGCATAGGCCTCGATCTCGGCGATCTGGCTTTCCGAATAGCCGAGCGTGCGCAACGCGTCGGGTACGGCGCGGTTGATAATCTTGAAGTAGCCGCCACCGGCGAGCTTCTTGAACTTGACGAGGGCAAAGTCGGGCTCGATGCCGGTGGTGTCGCAATCCATGACGAGGCCGATCGTGCCGGTCGGGGCAATGACCGAGACCTGCGCATTGCGGTAGCCATGCTGTTCGCCAAGTTCGAGCGCCTTGTCCCAGGCCGATTTGGCATGGGCGACGAGATCCTGGTCCGGGTTTTCCGAATGGATCAGCGCGACCGGGTTGATCGACAGCGCTTCATAGCCGGAGCTCTCGCCATGCGCCGCACGGCGATGGTTGCGAATGACCTTGAGCATGCTCTCGCGGTTCGGCGCGAAATTCGGGAAAGGCCCAAGTTCGGCAGCCATTTCAGCCGAGGTCGCATAGCAGATGCCGGTCATGATCGCGGTCAGCGACCCAGCAATGGCCCGGGCCTCAGTCGAGTCATAGGGAATGCCCGAAGACATCAGCAGGCCGCCGATATTGGCGTAGCCGAGGCCGAGCGTACGGTATTCGTAGGAGAGTTCGGCAATGCGCTTCGACGGGAACTGCGCCATCATGACCGAGACTTCGAGCACGACGGTCCACAGGCGGACTGCGTGTTCATAGTCGCCGATATTGATGCGCTTGGTGGCCTTGTCCTTGAACTGCAGCAGGTTCAGCGATGCAAGGTTGCAGGCGGTGTCGTCGAGGAACATATATTCCGAGCACGGGTTCGAGCCGCGGATCGGGCCGCCGGCCGGCGAGGTGTGCCAGTCGTTCATCGTCGTGTTGAAGTGGATGCCCGGATCGGCAGAGGCCCAGGCGGCGTAGGAAATCGTTTCCCAGAGATCGCGCGCCTTCAGCGTCTTCATCACTCTGCCGTCCTTGCGGGCGGTCAGGTTCCATTCGCCGTCATTTTCGACGGCGCGCAGGAAGTCGTCCTTGATCGAGACGGAGTTGTTGGAGTTCTGGCCTGAAACCGTGAGGTAGGCCTCCGAATCCCAATCCGTGTCGTAGGTCTTGAATTCGAGATCCTTGTAGCCCTGGCGGGCGAACTGGATGACGCGCTGGACGTAGTTCTCCGGAACCTGATCCTTCTTGGCGGCGCGGATTTCGCGCTTGAGGGCAGGGTTCTTGGTCGGGTCGAAGCAATCGCCATTGTCGCCGCCTTCGCAATTGAAGCAGGCCTTCATGATCGCCTTCAGGTGCCGGGCGACGATCTTCGAGCCGGTGACGAGGGCTGCGACCTTCTGCTCTTCCTTGACCTTCCAGTTGATGTATTCCTCGATATCGGGATGGTCGATATCGACGACCACCATCTTGGCGGCGCGGCGCGTCGTGCCGCCCGATTTGATGGCGCCGGCGGCGCGGTCGCCGATCTTCAGGAAGCTCATCAGGCCGGAGGAGCGGCCGCCGCCGGAGAGCTTTTCGCCTTCGCCGCGCAGCATCGAGAAGTTGGAACCGGTGCCGGAGCCGTATTTGAACAGGCGCGCCTCGCGCACCCAGAGATCCATGATGCCGCCTTCGTTGACGAGATCGTCCTCGACCGACTGGATGAAGCAGGCATGCGGCTGCGGGTGTTCGTAGGCCGACTTGGACTTGGTCAGCTTGCCGGTGAAGGGGTCGACATAGAAGTGCCCCTGGCCGGGGCCGTCGATGCCATAGGCCCAGTGCAGGCCGGTGTTGAACCACTGCGGCGAGTTCGGCGCGACGCGCTGGGTAGCGAGCATATAGGCAAGCTCGTCCTTGAAGGCGGCCGCATCTTCCTCGGAGGAGAAATAGCCGCCCTTCCAGCCCCAATAGGTCCAGGTGCCGGCAAGACGATCGAAGACCTGGCGCGCATCGATTTCGGAGCCGGTCTGCTCATCCTTCGGCAGGCTCTTCAGCGCGGCATCGTCGGGAACGGAGCGCCACAGGAAGGAAGGAACGTCGTTTTCCTCGACCTTCTTCAGCCGGGTGGGGACGCCGGCCTTGCGGAAATACTTCTGCGCCAGAACGTCGGTCGCGACCTGGGAGAATTGGGCGGGAACATCGATATTCTCGAGGCGGAAGACGATCGAACCGTCGGGGTTCTTGATCTCGCTCGTCGCCTTGCGGAATTCGATATCCGCATAGGCGCCTTGGCCGGCCTTCGTGAAACGACGTTCGATGCGCATGGTCTTGACCTCGTGTTGGCACCGGGTCCCCACGACCTCGGCGCAAAATTCCTATCCGGCGGCACTTTGTCGTCGTGCAGCCAGTCTCGTTTCCGTATTGTCACAGGGGTGTCATCCGGAGATGTCCTTCCTGTATCTTGTGGTGATGGTGGCTGCAAACACTAAATATAGTATTAACAGCTTATTATCGCCAGTCCCGATGCCACTTTTTTTGGAGGCTGAAAATCGCGCAGAAATCCCCTCAGGCCTGATGCCGTTCCGGCATATCACCCTGATTCCGCGTCCAATTTTTCAAAAGGAAACCGGGCTCGTTACCTCCGGTCCTGTCGCCGCCGCAACATCAGGGACAGTAAGTTTGAATCGGGTGATTCCGTCAAGGGCTGGATCTTAATTGATTGCTAACCACAACATCTTGTGGATGCGCCTGTGAAGATTGGGGAAAGCCGGGGAGCCCTGAAATTACAATGGCTTGCGGGCGCTTCCGGCTAAGGAAAATGCTGGAATTGCAAAAAAGCGTCCTGCGGCAAATCTTGTGATGGCATTTCCGCCGCAAATGCGCATGCCGATTCGCTGCCACAACTGGCGCTATTTAGAGCGCATCGATGGCGATGGTAACGGTGGCGACGCCGATCGGTCTGTCCTCTTCGTCCATGACGACGAAGCTCGCCTGTGTCTCCAGCGTCTGGGTGGATTCGTTGCGTTCCGCCCGGTCGATGAAGATGTCTGCCGAGCCGCTGGCGAAGGTCCTGAGATATTTTTCCTCGTCGCCCTGCCAATAATCGGCGGTGATGGTGCTTTGCCCGACATTCAGCCCATGACTGTCGGTCACGAAAAATTCGACGATCGCGCCCTGTGAGGCGTCCTGTCTGGTTTTCAGATAATGCGACACGGATTTGTCGAGCAGCAGCGTGACCATATGCAGGTGGTGCTGATCGACTTCTGAGCGGTATGTGTCATCGAGCACCCGCATATCCATCTCGCTGACATTGCCGAATTCGATATTCTGTTCGGCGATGGCTTTTAGCACCAGCGGCGTTTCCACCATTGGCCGGATCCGCGTCTCGACATAGTCGCGCACCAGGGGAATATAGGCAGGCTCGGCGCGGGCAGGGATCAGCGGAAGCACACATGCCGCCAGCCCGACGGTCACAACCTCAATATGCCCCCACCGCCCCATCTTGCTTCCTTGCACTGCATCGTTCGTTGCACGTTCTAGGCGCAACCTGACACGATTCTCATGCTGCCGGGTCCATGGCGCTAAAAGATCCCCAAACCCTGATAGCGGATTCGGGAGTCCCGGCCGACGAAATCTGGAACAATTTCAGGTCGTAAATATGAAAGTCGCACGCCTGAGCGGCGATCAGCGTGGGCCCTTGG
Source organism: Rhizobium leguminosarum bv. trifolii WSM2297 (assembly GCF_000271845.1). The sequence goes on from NZ_JH719395.1 coordinate 570,913, forward strand.
CGATCGGCTCCTGGTAGGTGAAGCCCATGTCCCAAGGGAAGTAGATCCAGGTATCCTGGCTCACCTCGGTGATGAAGGTGTCGATCGTGGGCACACCCTTCGGCTTGGCATAGACGCAGGCGAAATGCGCCCTCGGCAACATGGCGCGTACCTGGACGGCGGTCTTGCCGGTATCCGTCAGGTCGTCGACGACCAGCACGCCTTCACCGCCATTTTCCTGAAGTTCGGGCGCTATTCCCTTGAGCAGCAACATGTCGCCCTGGTTCACGTAGTCATGATAGGAGGCGACGCAGACGGTTTCGATCAGCCGGATGTTCAACTCGCGCGAGATGATCGCGGCCGGGACCAGGCCGCCGCGGGTAATGCAGACGATCGCCTTGAACGTCTGGTCAAGGCCGGCAAGCCGCCAGGCAAGGGCGCGCGCATCGCGGTGGAACTGATCCCAGGAAACGGGAAAGGCTTTATCGGGAAGGGACATCGGGGCTGCTCCGCGGCATGAAAACAACACGCCGTTTGCCGGCGACCGGACGAGCTTGAGGCGGCGATCGGCAAAACGCAAATCGCGCGAGCTGCACTGCGCGAGAGATCGCGAGCTGCACTGCGCGAGATGCGGCCGAGGCTCGAAGCCGTCATCGGTCGCCGCAATTAACGGAATTTGCCGGCAAAAGGCAAGAGCGCCGATGATCGCGGCAAAAGAGTCAGCGCGACAGCAGCGTCAGCGCCGTCATCGATTGCAGCAAGGTCTTGGTCGTACCGCCGAAAATCATCTGCCAGAGCCAGGAATGCGTATAGGCGCCCATGACGAGAAGATCGATGCTGTCGTCGGAAAGCCGGTTCGCGATGACGTGCGATGTGTTCTTATCGACGCTTCTGGCCGTCGCAAGCGTCGTCTTCACGCCATGGCGAGCCAGTGTGGCAGCGATCTCGGCGCCTGCCGTCAGCGGCGACTGCGGCGCCGTCTCGGCCGGGTCGACCGAAAAGATCTCGACCTCGTCGGCCGCCTTCAGGATCGGCAGCGCGTCGAAGGTGGCGCGCGCCGCCTCCTTCGAGCCGTTCCAGGCGATCAGCACCCGCTTGATCGGCTTCGGCTGGCGGATGATATAGGGGATGATCAGCACCGGCCGGCCGGTTTCGAAAAGGAAGTTGTCGACGTCGACATGGCTGTCGGAGGCTTTAGCCGGGTCGGCCTGCGAGGCGATCAGCAGATCGGCGCTGCGGGCGCTTTCGATCAGCGGCGCGGAGCCGTAGCCGGTTGAGGTGGTAAAGCTGCGCCATTCGGAGGAGCGGCCTGATGCATCCGCCCTGGCGCGAAAGATCCGTTCCACCGCGACCGTTTCGCTATGCGCCATATCCTGCAGCGCCTGCACGGCGACGGGATCGGGGATTTCCATCGGCGCCACCAGCGGCACGGCGGAGATGGTTTCGGCATGCAGGCCGATCACATGGGCGCCGCTTTCGGCGGCAATGGCAAAGGCGAAATCGGCAACGGCGGCGCTATTGTCTGCTGTATCGAGAATGGCGAGAATGGTTTTGTAAGACATATCAATTCTCCTTGCGCTGAAATGGCCTGCGCGAGGGAAGGAATGCCACCGGACCGCTCCTCCGGTCCTGACGGGAATCAAACCTGGTCCCCGGTTCCGGCATTGTCCTCAAGCCTCGGCGGAATGGTTTTCGGCAATGTCCTTCCTCTGGCGGATGGCGTCGATCATTGCGTGCACCTCGGCGCCGGCCGCATCGATGGCCGCCTGCGAGCGGCCGCGAACAACGATCTCGGTCGAGAATTTCTCGCCGATGTAGCGGGGGTAGGAACCGATGCTGGTGTCGGGATGGGCTTTTTGGATCGCGGTCAGCGGCGTGCCGATCTCGCCTTCGCCGTAAGGGCAGGCGATCGCCAGCGAAAGCACCGGCGTGCCGGTTCGAAGCGTCGGCAAGACATTGTCGACCATCGCCTGGAAAACCTGCGGCACGCCGGCCATGACATAGACGTTGCCGATGATGAAACCCGGCGCGGTCGAGACCGGATTGGCAATATGGGCAGAACCGCGCGGCATGCGCGCCATGCGCTGGCGCGCCTCGGTGAATTCCATCTCGCGGCGGCGATACATCTCGGCAAGCAGCGTCATCGCCGTTTCGTCATATTCGCAGGGCACGCCGAATGCCTTGGCGATGGCATCGGCGGTAATATCGTCATGCGTCGGCCCGATGCCGCCTGATGTGAAGACATAATCATATTTGCCGCGAAGCGCATTCAGCGCCTCGACGATCGCCTCCTCGTCGTCGGCAACAATACGCACCTCCTTGAGGTCGATGCCGGAAAGGGTGAGCAGATCGGCGAGGTGGCCGATATTCCTATCCTTGGTGCGGCCGGAAAGAAGTTCGTCGCCAATGGCGAGCATGGCGGCGGTGACGATGGCATGGCTCATGGGATGTTCCGTAAAGTGAGGCTGGTAAATAGGTAGCGCCCTTCGGCCGCTTTGCAAACAGCTGAGCATGATGGCTGAAAAGTGAAAGCGGTTATCGGACGATATCAGGCTCTGTGTGAACGGGCCGATGCAATAGCTGCGATATTTATTCAAACCCGTCCGCCTTCGTTCCCGACGGAACTACGGCGCGACAGCCTTCGCTTGGCTGCTCTCTTCGGCTCGCCGAGCCGAAGCTCATAGAGCGTAGGCTGGTGCGGACGGCGGGGGTCGAACCCGCATAGCCTAGGCCGAGGGATTTTCTTACCGCTACGGCTTTCGCCGCCGCCTTCCGGCGTTTGTGGTCTGGACTATACCTTCACCTTAGCGTCTGCCTTAGGTGCTGCCCGTCTAGTCTCTACACCTTCCCCTTGCAGGGCTTGGCTCGGGATTGCCATCTGACAGGTTTCCCCGACTTTGAGCAGTTCTACATCCGGCGTTTCCGCCGGTGCACTCAAATTTGCTTTAAGTCCCTTGTGTCTACCGATTCCACCACGTCCGCGTGGTTCTCCCTGCTAACAAAGAGAGGCGGCATTCTCAACCGATATTCAGTGGTCAGGTGCAATTCCGTTTCAAAGTCTGAAAGCCCTCCATCACCTGGTCGCCTCGAACATCCAGCTGAAGTCGGGAGTAAGCGACGATCCGGTGTGTCGATCAAAACTTCGGCAAGCAACTGCGCATCAGGAAGTTTCAAATTGACATTGCAGGCAGCGTAGAAAACCTAATGCAACCCCTGCGACAGAAGCTTGTTGAATTTCCCCGGACATTGGGACAGAGTGCTGGCAGGGGTAGAGTTTGCGATTTTTACTGTTGCTATACGTGCGCTTCACTTTTCAGCGCGAGCGCCGGGACATGGGGTGACTTGAAGGGCAAAATGGCTTTTGTTCTGAAGACCTTCGGGAGGCTGCAGCTCGTCGACGAGGAGGGGAACGCTGTCGCGTTTCCGGAGAAAGGCCTGCTGCTTCTCGCCTATTTGTTTACAACCGATCAAGGTTCGGCGGATCGAACGACTTTGGCTCGCTTCCTATGGGGCGAAGCCGACAGGGAGGTTGCACTTTCGACTTTGCGGAAAGTGATTTCGAGAGTTAAGGCCCGCCAAATCGATCTCGGGGTAAACATCCTATCATCTCATGGCAACGTGCTCACTCTCGACCGGGGTTCTCTGTCTTCCGACATTCTGCTGGCCGACGAGGAGGAGGTTGAGCCGTTCTCCCGGCTGAGACAGCTGGTGGCGCTGATGAACCAGCCATTTCTCGGGCCGGTTCACAGCCATAGCCGTCACTTCCAGCGTTGGCTCGCCGAACGTGAAAATTACCATATCGAGCTTCTCGGAAATACATTGAGAACGGCTTCCCAATTGGCCCAGTCGCGAAAGGAAGCCGAACTGCTGAGGAAGGCGGCGGTTATCCTGTTTCGGACCGAGCCGAAGGATCCGGAAACGCTGCAGCTGCTGATACGGATCTTCAATGCGGAAGAGGAAGTCGAATCCCTTCGGAGCTATTTTGAACAGCGGCGCAGTTTGACGTCTGGAGGCATCGCCGCGCGCACCGGATCCGATGATGGTGACGCGAAAACCCTGCGTCCGTCATCCGTGCCGTCAAAGGCGAAACTTGAGGCTTCTCTTCCCCTCGAGCCCGAAGATATCCGCATTGCCATTCCCCGCCTGGTGCTGCTTCCCCCCAAAAATCAATCCGCTCGGCCGCAAGCCGGTTTTTTAGCTGCGTCTTTGGTGGAGGATATCACGATCGGATTTTGCGTCTTCAACAGCCTGGAGGTCATAGCCCCGTATTCGGCGGTTCAAATCGGCCACCAGGTGGAGACGCAGAAGGCCTTCTTCGAGCGGCATCGCGTGAACTACATCCTCGATACCCGGATCAGCAATACGGACGACGAAGTGACGCTGTTCGCCCAACTGATCTTTTTCGATCAGAATCAGATCGTTTGGGCGGAAAGGTTCAGCCTCGATCATATGGATCTCGCCAGGGATAGGAGAGTTGTTGCCCGGCAGATCGCTCTCTCCGTATCCAGCGAAATCGAGCGCCATGAGGCGTTGCGCGAAGATCTGAACCCGGTCGCCTACCACAGATATCTTGTCGGCAGACGGCACCTGGCGCGGTTGACGCTCCCGAACCTGCGGCGCGTTCGCAAGGAAATGAAAGCCGCGCTCAGCGTAAGCCCGGATTTCGCACCGGCGATGAGTTCGATGGCGCGAACCTACTCCAAGGAATGGTTGCTGACGGCTCGGGGGGATATCGATCTTTTGCGAGTGGCGGAGACATTCGCTAAGCAGGCCACCGGTACGCGTGCGGACTTCGCCGATGGCTATCGCGAGCTCGGTGTCGCCAAATTGTTGCAGGGCGCGTTCGATGAAAGCGCCGAAGCAATGGAAGTGGCGGAAAGCCTTGCGCCACACTATGCCGACGTGATTGCCGACTACGCCGACACCTTGGTTCATTGTTCGCTCCCCGCCATGGCCTTGCGAAAGATCGAGCGGGCAATCGAGCTGAATCCGCTCGGTCCCGATACCTATTTCTGGACCGCTGCGGGAGCAAACTATGCCCTCGGCGAATTCGAAGCTTCGCTGGACTATATCGGGCAGATGGCCGATCCTCATTTAGCGGATAGGTTGTCCGCCGCAAGTTGGGCCATGTTGGGTCATCCGGACAAGGCGCGGATCTTCGTACGAAGGTTTCGTGAAGGCAATCCGGACTTCGATGTGGACAAGTGGTTGTCCGCAGTTCCAAGTAAAGAGCAGTGGCATAAAGATCTTTATCGCGAAGGCCTGAAGAAAGCTGGATTTTAAACATCAATGGTTAGAGGGCGAAACATGGCTACAGTTGTTGTTATTAGTGTTGAAGGTCAAGAGGGGCTCTGGGTCGCTGATCTGGACGCCGGCACTGTACTGCCGCTGCCGGTCCCCAAGTCAGGCGGCTTGAAAGTCGTGACCGATCTTCGCGCCACCGGCGCGACGGTAACGAAGGGCGTGAATGTGGCTGTCACCGTCAAGTCGGCGGAAGCGGCATTCTCCGGCCATTATGACGGCTAGGCGTGAATGATTGGCGCCATAGCGCCATTGCGTACCGGATTCTGATCTCAGGAATTGCGCGAGACGGCGAGCGGGGCATTGACCTGCTCGCCGCCGAGCATCAGCTGCTGCACTGGAGGGATCATAGTCGTTCCCGGTGCCGATCAAGTGTAGCGGATCTCAGCGATAATCTATCGGCCCCGGTTGTGCTGGTTCGATTGGGGCTTGCCCAGATAGCTTCATAATACCGTTTGAATATGCATGTATATTGTGGATAGAAGCGGGTTATTGCTTGACAATCGCATTTTCGGTGTAAGGATTGCGCCGCGGCGGTTGAGTAAGTGTTGTCTTTTGGGAGTAAGGCGATGGTTTACGATTGGACTGGGGCCAGGGTTCGGCGCGTCCGGATCTTCAAGACCAGTGTCGCGCTTGTTCTGGGAACCGCGATGGCTGCAATACCGCTGTTCTTCTGGGCCGTGGAGTTTCGCGGTTTCTAACCTGAGATAATCTGCGTCTCGCGCCACCTGTTGATCACCCAGCCGGCCAGCAGTCCGATGGCGGCGCCCATGGCCTTGATGCCGGCATCATGCAAGCGCGGATGGCGCGTCGGCGAGAGATACTGCAGATATTCGATGGCGACGGTGCCAGCGATCAGCAGCACGGCCACCAATTTCCACTGTTTCGGATAGGCGAGCGCAAAGGCGAGGCCGACAAGAATATAGGCGGTCGCGCGGTCGGTATCGACTGTCGTCACCGTTTCCGGCCTCAGCCCGATCGGCGAAACCGTGACGAAGATGATGAAGGCGAGCAGCAGCCAGGCGAGCGGTCTTGCGATTTTGAGTATTGTCATATCGTCATATTAGTGGCCGCTCTTTTCATTGACAGTTAAAATCAGTCCATGTGGCGCTAATTTCTGGATTGGTTTAAGAAAGCCTTTCTCCGGAGCGAACCGGAGACGGCCGAAACGGGCTTTCTTTTGCCGGCCTGCCTGTGCCATAGCGGCGGGGCTAACATGAGAATGGACCACGCCCGTGACGAGACTTGATGTCGACAGCGCCGAAGAAGCAATGCGGAGCCTCTTTCCGGCGACACCGCTGCAGCTCAACGATCATCTCTCGGCGCGCTACGGCGCCGATATCTGGCTGAAGCGCGAGGATCTGTCGCCGGTGCGCTCCTACAAGATCCGCGGCGCCTTCAATTTCTTCCGCAAGGCGATCGGCCAGGGGGCAGCCGGCAAGACCTTTGTCTGCGCCTCGGCCGGCAATCACGCCCAGGGTTTTGCTTTCGTCTGCCGCCATTTCGGCGTGCCGGGCGTCGTTTTCATGCCGGTGACGACCCCGCAGCAGAAGATCGACAAGACCCGCATGTTCGGCGCCGAATTCATCACTATCCGGTTGTTCGGCGATTTCTTCGACCAGTGCTATCAGGCCGCACGCGACCATGTCGAGGCAATCGGCGGTGTCATGGTGCCGCCCTTCGACCACGCCGATATCATCGAGGGGCAGGCGACTGTCGCCGCCGAGATCATGCAGCAGCTGCCTGAGGGAACGGTGCCGGACATGGTCGTCCTGCCGGTCGGCGGCGGCGGGCTTGCCGCCGGCATCACCGGTTATCTCGACGGCACCGTGCCGAAATCGGCCTTCGTCTTTACCGAGCCCGCCGGCGCGCCGAGCCTGAGGCGCAGCATCGAGGCAGGCAAGGTGACGCCCCTTGCCAAGGTCGACAACTTCGTCGACGGCGCTGCCGTCGCCCGCATCGGCGACCTGAATTTCGCCGCCCTTCGCGATTTTCCGGCCGAGCAGGTGCAACTGATGCCGGAGAACGCCATCTGCGTCACCATCCAGGAGATGCTGAATGTCGAGGGTGTCGTGCTGGAGCCGGCCGGCGCGCTGTCGCTGACGGCGATCGCCGCGATGGACGCCGAAGCGATCCGCGGCAAGACTATCGTCGCCGTCGTCTCCGGTGGCAATTTCGATTTCGAACGCTTGCCCGACGTAAAGGAAAGAGCCATGCGTTACGCAGGGCTGAAGAAATACTTCATCCTGCGGCTCGCCCAGCGCCCCGGGGCGCTGCGGGATTTCCTCAATCTGCTCGGTCCGGACGACGATATCGCCCGTTTCGAATATCTGAAGAAATCGGCGCGCAATTTCGGCTCGATCCTGATCGGCATCGAAACCAAGGCGCCTGAGAATTTCGCCCGGCTGATCGGAAATTTCGAAGCCGCCGGCATGGGTTACGAGGATATCACCGAAAACGAGATCCTCGCCAATCTGATCATTTGACTTGGCGATAACAACACCATCGTGCTAAAGGCGGATCATGGCTTCGTTCCTTTCAAATCTCTTCTCGATGTTCTCCGGCGGCGGCAAACCGGCTTCCGAAGCGGCAGGTCCTTCCGGCGAGCCGCAGCGTTACAACGATTGCACGATCTATGCCGAGCCGCGTAGGGAAGGCAGCCAATATCGCCTTGCCGGCCGCATCGAAAAGAAAGTCGGCGACGAGGTGCTGGTGCGCAATTTTATCCGCGCCGATCTGTTTTCCTCTTCCGACGATGCGCTCGAATGCACGGTGCGCAAGGCGCAGCAGATCATCGATCAGCATGGTGCGTCACTCTTTGGTGACGGCGAGAAGCTTCGTCAGGTCTGAGACCGGGATCCGTCGCATCAATGCGTGATGCCCGGCCGCAATTATTCTTGTTTTTCAATCCTGTGACGCGGCCACGCCGCCGCTGATCGGTATCTCGCTCACGCAATCTTAAAGGATTGCAGTCAAAGCTGTCGCCTGCAGCATTTGCGGGGCCGCCCTCGTGTTTGACTTTTTCGGACGATCGACCAAAGGATCCGCTGTCGCGACCGTTGCGCCCGCGTTCCCTTCAGGCCGCGCCCCTGAAGCCGGGGTGTCGTAATGGAGACGCTCAACCTCGCTCTTTTCGTCGTCGAAGCCGTCGCCTATTTCGCGCTGATGGTGACGCTTCTGCATTTCCGTCATCGGCTCGGCCTCGGGGTCTTTCTGACGGCGCTCGGCGTCATGCATTTCATGGAAACCTATCTGGCGGCGGTCTTCTATGTCTCGCTGCCGTTCGGCGATGTGTCGCCGGGGTCGTCGATCTTCTTCTCCGGGAAGCTGATGATGATCCTGATGCTCTACCTGCAGGAGGATGCCGCGACGGTTCGACAGCCGATCTACGGGCTGTTCCTCGGCAATCTGCTCACTGTCGGCATTGCCTGGGTGCTGCAGCTGCACGTGCCGCTGCAGATGTCGCCCGGCCACACGCCGGATGTCGATTTCCTCCAGGAGATGGGCTGGCTGATGGTCTGGGGCACAGCGCTGCTCTATGTCGATTCACTCGGGATCATTCTGCTTTACGAAAAACTCGGCGATTTCTTCCGCCGGCGCGTCGTCCTGCGTTTCCTGATTTCGGGCTTCGTGCTGCTGACCTTCGACCAGATCGGCTTCTTCTCTGCGCTGAAATATTTCCTAAATGTGCCGATCGCGGCATTCTGGGCGGGTTGGAAGGCGAAAATGCTTGCCGTCTGCCTCTATGCGACAATGTTTGCAATCTATGAATATCGCATTCGCCGGGGCGGGGCGGCCGTGTCCGCACGCTCGATCAGCGACGTGTTCGGCGACCTGACGTTCCGTGAGCGTTACAACGATCTTCTGGAGCGCACCGGCCGCGACATGCTCACCGGCGTCTACGATCGAACGCGCATGGAGTTGGAAGCACCGCTGATGCTGCGCGAGGCGCTAAGGCAGGGGCTGTTCACCACCATTCTCATCCTCGATGCCGATCACTTCAAGGATGTCAATGACGGCTACGGCCATCTCCAAGGTGATGAGGTGCTGAAGTCGATCGCCGCCCGATTGGGCACGACCTTGCGCTCGAGCGACCGTGTCTTCCGCTTCGGCGGTGAGGAATTTGTTGCCGTCTGTCCGGGCACCGACCACGAGGAAGGTCTGCTGCTTGCCGAACGCCTGCGTTGGACGATCGCAACCAGCGTCAAGACGCCGGACGACAGGCCGGTTACGGTCAGCATCGGCGTGGCGACCGCCGACGAGGACGGCGTCGATTTTACCGCGGTGCTGACGGCCGCCGACGGCAGGCTCTACGCGGCAAAGAAGAGCGGCCGCAACTGCGTCGTCGGCCGTTCCGGTGTGGTGAACCTCGCTTAACCCCGGCTGGCCTCGTCGATCAACGCATGTCGGCTGCAGGTGTTTAGGATGTTGCGCAAAACCGAAACGCGCGTCAGGCAATGCTCTCCGTCTTGCTGCTGCTTGCCGTCGCCAATTTGGCAATCGTGCTGTTTCGTGTGGCCCACCGCGCAAGGAACGGCTGAGCCGAGGCTGGGCAAATCCGACTTGCCCAGCCTCGCTGGCTTATGCGGCGCGGAAGATCTTGGCGCCGGAGGGGGCGCTGGTCATGCCGCCGTCGACGGTGATCTCGATGCCGGTGACATTGGCGGAATCATCCGAGGCGAGATAGAGCGCGGCCTTGGCGATTTCGTCGGCTTCGCTCATCCGGCCGAGCGGGCTCAGGCCGCCCATACGAGCCTCAAGCGCTGACATCGCATCTTCCGTTGGTGCCATCGGCGACCAGATCGGCGTCTTCGTGCCGCCGGGGGTGACCTGATTGACGCGGATGCCGCGCGGCGCGAGTTCGGAGGCCATATTGCGCGTCATGGCGCGAACCGCCGCCTTGGTCGCCGCATAGGCCGACCAGCCGGGAGCGCCGAGCACGGCATGTACCGAACCGTTGAGAATGACCGAGCCGCCGTCGTTGAGATGCGGCAGGGCCGATTGCACGGTGAAGAAGACGGCGGTGAGATTGGTGCTGATGATCTGATTGAACTGTTCCGGCGATGTGTCGCCGAGCGGTGTCGCGCCGCCGATGCCGGCATTGGCGAAGACGATGTCGAACTTGCCGACCTTTGCGGCGGCTTCTGCAAAGGCCTTCTCGGTGGCGGCGGCATCAGTGACATCGACCTTCAGTGCGACGACACCGGCCCCAAGCGCCTTTTCGGCGGCGGCAAGCGTTTCCGGGTTGCGGCCGGTGATCACCACCTTTGCACCCTCGTCGATGAAGACCTTGGCGGTCGCAAGACCGATGCCGCTGTTTCCGCCGGTGATCAGGGCGACCTTGTTTCTTAGACGCATGACTCATGCTCCTCTTGGAAATGATAACGATCTGGATTATGATCGTTATCTATAAGGATTATGATTGTAATCTACGTGAGTCAAGAGGCAATACGGGAGAGTCCGATGGGTCGTTCGCAGCTGGAAAAACAGAAGACGCACGAGAAGATTGTCGAGACCGCGTCGAAGCGGCTGCGCGAGGAGGGGCTTGAAGGTATCGGCGTCGCCGATCTGATGAAGGAGGCCGGACTGACTGTCGGCGGCTTCTACAAGCACTTCGCCTCCCGCGACGATCTCGTCGCCGAGGCGATCCAGTCGGCTTTCGATTCATGGGGACGCAAGCTGGAGGCCGAGGGCGTAGACCCGGCGAAGATGACGGCTGCCGATGTCGCCGACCGTTATGTCAGCGCCTATCATCGCGACAATCCCGGTGAGGGCTGCCCTTTTGCCGCGCTGACCTCGGATATAGCACGCAGCGGCGAGAAGGCGCGGGGGATTGCGACGGACGGGCTCAGGCGGAATTTTGCGTCACTGGCGAGCAAGGCTGCGGGAGCGGACGAAGCGGAAAGACGGCGCAAGGCGATCATCGCCTTCGCAATGATGGCCGGCGGCGTCGGGCTTGCCAGGATTTCGTCGGATGAGGCTCTGTCGGCCGAAATCCTCGAGACGGTCCGCGGTTTTGTCGCCGCTATCGACAAATGACAAACGGCCGGCGAATGCCGGCCGTTGTACGCAGCAAACGTTTGAGAGCCGATCAGGCGGCGAGCGCGATTTCCTGGACGCGCGACTTGGCGGCGTCGATGGCCTTTTCGGCAGCTTCGGGACCGAATGCGAGACCTTCGACGTAAATGGTCTCGATATCGCTGATGCCGAGGAAGCCGAGAACCGACTTCAGGTACGGCACGGCATGGTTCAACGGAGCGGCCGGTCCCTGCGAGTAGACGCCGCCCGAGGTGAGCACCACGTAAACCTTCTTGCCGGTGAGCAGGCCGACCGGGCCGCTTTCCGTGTACTTGAACGTCACGCCGGCGCGGGCGACGTTGTCGATCCAGGTCTTCAGCGACGAATAGATGTTGAAGTTGATGAGGCCGGTGCTGATGACGATCGTGTCGGCGGCAAACAGTTCGGCGACGAGTTCGTCGGAGGTCTTGACGGCGGCGACTTCCTCGGCGGTGCGGGCCTCGGCCGGCTTGCGGATCGCGCCGGTGAAGAGGTCGTCGATATGCGGCAGCGGGGTGGCGGCAAGGTCGCGGCGAACGAGGACGCTGCCCGGATTCTGGTTCTTCAGCTTTTCGGCGAGTTCGACGGCGATCGGCGTCGAGAGCGATTCGGCACGCGGGCTGGACGTCAGGAGAAGGATGGACGACATGGTGCATTTCCTTTCGAATTGGATTTGACGGCCCGTTGCAGGGAGGTGAGCCGCGCTGTCGAAACGGAAAATAAGTCTGGCCTGCTATCGAAAAAACGGTGATAATGTCGATCGAAATTATCGATGGAATGGATGGATATGCTTCCGAACCCGACCCTGGACCAATTGCAGGTGTTTTTGACCGTTGCCGAGACCGGCAGCTTTTCGGCCGCGTCGCGGGCGCTGAACCGGGCTCAGTCGGTCGTCAGCTATACAATCGCCAATCTGGAAGCCCAGCTTGAAATGCCGCTTTTCGAGCGCTCCGGCGCCCGCCAGCCGAAGCTGACGGAGGCGGGCAAGGCGATGCTGGAGGATGCGCGGCGAATTCTCGGCGACCTGCAGGTCATGCGGGCGCGCGTCAAGAGCCTGAAGGAAGGGCTTGAAGCGGAGGTCTCCGTCGCCATCAGTGTGATGGTGCCCTCACAGGCCATGGTGGACGTCTTGCATGAGTTTCGCGAGATGTTTCCATCCGTTTCGTTGAGCCTCAACGTCGGGGAACTCGGGATGGTCATGGATCTCGTCCTCAATGGCAAGGCGACGATCGGGATTGGCGGCGCAGTGCTGAAGCCGGACGATTCGGTCGTCACGGAGCGCATCGGTCATTCCTTCATGTTGCCGGTTGCCGCACGCAATCATCCGCTTGCCGGGATCGACCGGCCGCTGACACTCGGCGACGTGCGCGAGGAAGTGCAACTTGTTGTCACCGATGCGTCGGGCCTGACGAAAGGGCGCGATTTCAACGTTCTGTCCTATAAGACATGGCGCGTCAGCGATATCGCGACGAAACATCAGCTGATCAAGGCCGGGCTTGGCTGGGGCGGGCTTCCGGCGTCGCTGATCCATGACGATCTCCTGAGCGGCGCGCTCGTCCATCTCGATCTGGATGCCTATGAGCAGGGGGAGTATGCCATTTATTCGATGCGCCAGCTCGCCAACCCGCCCGGACCTGCCGCCACCTGGATGATCGACGCGTTCCGCAACCGGCTATCCCATTGCCCGAGCCAGGCGGATTTCCACGCCCGGATCGCGGAACTGCGTGAACCCGCCATGCCACTTGCGGCCGAATGAGGCAGGCGCGGCTCCCGCGCCTGCCTCGGCTCTCCGTTTAAAGAACCAGTCTGAACTTCGAGAAGCCGTCGGCACCGTCGCCGGCATCCTCGATCTTGACGCTCTTCACCGCTGCGAGGAACTGCTTTGCCTTCGGCCCGCTTTCGAAGGTCGCCGTCGTGCCCGGCAGCGGCTTGAAGGTCCAGTTCGCATCGGCCGACGGATTGATCGTGCCCTGGTCGTGGACATAGCGGACGATGACGTCGCGGTTGGTGTCCGGCGCCTGGAAGATCACCTTGTCGGCTGCAATCTCCGGGAAACTGCCGCCGCCGCTGGCACGGTAATTGTTGGTGACGACAATGAATTTCTGGGCGGGATCGATCGGCTTGCCGTCGAAGGCGAGGTTCTGGATGCGGTTGGCATCCGGATTGATCGCCTTGCCGGATGAATCATATTTCGGCGGCTGCGACAGGTCGATCTGATAGGTCACGCCGTCGATGACGTCGAAATTGTAGGACGGGAAGTCGTTGTTGAGCAGCGGCGCATCCTTCGAGCCGGCGTCGATATGATTGAACATGCCCGCCGACATTTCTAGCCAGTTCTTCACCTGGGCGCCGGTGATGGCGACAGCCTGCACCGTGTTCGGATAGAGGTAGAGGTCGGCGACGTTCTTGATGGCGATATCGCCGGCCGGGACATCGGTATAATAGTCGGCGCCGCCGCGGCCACCGGCCTTGAAGGGGGCAGCGGCCGAAAGCACCGGCAAATCCTTGTACTCGGTGTCGGCCAGCATCTGCTTGATGTACCAGGTCTGGGCCTGGCTGACGACCTGCACGGAGGGATCGTCGGCGACCAGCGCGAAGTAGGAATAGAGCGGGGCGGAGGTCTTGCCGACCGGGGTGCGGACATAGGCGAGCGTCGCCTCATGCTCTGATTTGGCGGCCTCGACCACGTCCTTTTTGTCGGCGTAGTCGGCAACCACCTTCTTCTTGTCGTCACGGTGATAGATCGGCCGTGCTTCCGAGGTGAAATCGACGATCTTCCAGCTGTTGCCGTCCTTTTCGAGCAGCAGGTCGATGAGGCCGAGATGTGAGCCCCAGAAGCCGGCCATCACCGCCGGCTTGCCGTGCAGCGTGCCCTTGACGGCATCAGCATTGGCGATGCCGTCCCAGCTCTTCGGGCCGGGGAAGACGAGATGCTGGTGACCAGTGAAGATCGCGTCGATCCCCTCGACGGCGGCGAGATGCAGCGAGGCGTTTTCCATCTTTTCGGACGGCGCGGCTCCGTCGATGCCGGAATGGGAGAGCGCGATGACGATATCGGCGCCGGCTTCCTTCATGGCGGGAACCCAGGCCTTGGCCGCCTCGACGATGTCGCGCGTTTGCGCCTTGCCTTCGAGGTTCTTGATGTCCCAGAGCATGATCTGGGGCGGTACGAAGCCGATGAAGCCGATCTTGACGGGGCTTTCATTGCCGGCGCCGTCCTTGATCTGTTTTTCCACGATGATGTAGGGCTTGAAGAAAAGATCGTCCTGCTTCGGGTCCGAGGCGAGCTGGCCCTTGGTCAGATTGGCGCAGACGAAGGGGAAGTTCGCGCCCCCCAGGACCTTGAACATGAAGTCGAGGCCGTAGTTGAACTCGTGATTGCCGAGCGTCCCCACGGTGTAGCCGAGTGTGTTCATCGCCTTGATCACCGGATGGACGTCGCCGTCCTTCATGCCGTGCTGATAGGCCATGTAATCGCCCATCGGATTGCCCTGCAGCACGTCGCCATTGTCGATCAGCAGCGAGTTGACGGCCTCGGCGCGGATATTGTCGATGATCGTCCCGGTGCGGGAAAGCCCCATCGTGTCGTTCGGCTTGTCAGCATAATAGTCATAGGGGAAGACGTTGACGTGAATATCGGTCGTCTCCATCAGCCGGAGATGCGCCTGGTTGGCGCTGGCGCGTGCGCTGAAAGGGTGCAGCAGCACCAGGGCGGAGGTAGCAGCGAGACCGCTGAGCAGGGAACGGCGGCTCATCACGCCGACATCGAAAATGGAAGACATCGAAACTCTCCTTGAAGGATCATGCATCGTCCGGCCCGTCAGAATTAGGACGATTTGGCGAGGAGTACACTGCAAAAATGACAGGACGGCAAAACAATCGGTAGCAAAGGTGATGGGGTTTTGAAATGCAATTTATGGTGCAGCGTTCCGGCTGAAATCCATTGGGGCCGAGATCATGCGCAGGTCGCCATCGCGCACCGCGCCGTCGACATCAGCAACCTCGGCGCCAGGCTGGCGCAGGCACCAGGCCGGTACCCTCGACGTCAATGTTAACCGCAGCTACCGAAACGATTTCGGCCGCTCCTTCGGCGCAAAAGCGGTGCCGCCTTAGGATTTCGGCGTCGACGTCGCCAAATGAGGTGGGCGGTCGCTGTTGGTCGCGGCTCTCAGTTGACGCACCGCCAGCACCGGCCGGATTTCCTTATGGAAAAAGCGGAAATAGGAGGAGACCTGTGCCCGCGCATTCGAATTCACGTCGAACTGGATGCCGACACGGCCATTGTGCTTCCAGCGGATGATGCCTTCGAGCAGACCGAGGTTTTCAGCTTCGATGCGCACCTTGCTGCCGGAAGCAGCATGGAGCGGCGTCTTGGTCTCCAGGGCGGCGCCGGTCGCCGACAGGTTGAGAATGCGGACATCTATTTCGCTGTTCAGATATTTGACGCTGCCGAAGACGCGGCAGTTTTGCCGGTCGGCCTTCCGGGCCGTGATTTTCAAATTGCGAGTCATACGTTCTCCCTCGAATATGGAGAGCAGCATAGCGCCCGAAAATTGAAATGGTTTTAGGGGCTTGGCTAAAATTGCATCGAATTGTCAATTGGCTGCGGCCCTGCGCCCGACCACATGCTCGCGCCAGACCGTGAAGATACCGGCGGCGACCACGATGACCGAGCCGACGATCATGTTGAAGCTCAGCGTTTCTCCATAAATCACCATGCCGATGATCGAGGCGTAGACAAGTGACAGATAGGTCAGCGGCTGGACGGCGGCGGCATCGAGAATATCGTAGGCGCGGATCAGGAAATAATGGCTGGAAATGCTGGTTATGCAGACGAGCGCCATCCAGCCCCAGTCGGCTGATGACATCCAGCTCCAGTAGAACGGCCCGATAAGCGTCATCGTCACACCGCCGACGACGCCGGTATAAAAGAAGCTGGTCATCGACGAATCATCGCGGCTGACGAGGCGGGTGGCGATGACGTAGAAGGCGAAGTTGAAGCAGGAGGTGACGGCGAGAAGCAACTTCACGTCGAAAAATTCGCCTTCCGGCTTCAGGATTAGCAGCACGCCGAAAAGTCCGGCGCCGATCGCTGCCCACCGCCGCCACCCGACCCGCTCGCCGAGGATCGGCATCGCCAACAGCGCGATCAGAATCGGCGTCGCGGAAAAGATTGCCTGTGAGCGGGCAAGGCCGATCACGGCAAAACAGGTGATGGCCAGGACCACCTGGACCGCAAGCAGCACGCCGCGCGTCACTTGCAGGAGGGGGCGTTTGGTGCGGGCCGTCGCCTTGATGCCGCCGCGCATCTTCGAAGCGAGGATGATTGTGAAAAGCGCGAAGGCCCAGTAGCGGATCATCGTCACGAAGATCGGCGGATAGGTTGCTGCCAGATGTTTCGAGATGGCGTCCTGCAGCGAAAAGATGGTGAGCGCCGAGAGAGCGAAAATATAGCCTTGGGTCTTCGATGTCATGACGTGCCATTGAGCGGGAAACGCCCGCGCGCATGGAAGTCTGGGCAGGCTTTCGGCAAAGATGCAAGGGCTCAAAGCCCGACATTCGGCTTGTCGATGATCTCTCTGAGGGCAAAGCTCGAATTAATCTTGACGACGTGGGGCAGGGCGGACAGCCAGTCGCGGTGGATGCGCTCATAGTCTTCGAGATCACGGGCGGCGACCCTGAGGATATAGTCGTATTCGCCCGACATCAGGTAGCAGACGAGCACGTTCGGGCAGAGCTTCACCGCCGCCTCGAATTCCGCCAGCGTTTTGGCGAACTGGCCGGAGAGCGAGATATGCACGATGGCGATCATCTTGTAGTCGAGCGCCTTGTGCGAAAGCCGCGCATGATAACCGTCGATGACGCCGCTTCTCTCCAGAATGTCGAGCCGGCGCGAACAGGCCGAAGGCGATAACCCGATCTTCTCGGCAAGCTCGGCATTGGTGATGCGGGCATTGGCCTGCAATGCCTTGAGAATAGCAAGATCGATGGTATCGAGATCGGCCATTCGAAGAACTTTCGAAGAAAGGGGGAACGAGCACAATAATCGCCGAAAAATCGCGTCTTCGCAAATCGTCTTTGCAAGGACATTTCGCGGCCTTGGTGGTTGGATTCAGTGTCTGAGGAGATCCGCAATTGCGGAGATGACATGAGAGGAACGCCAATGCGTGTCGGTTGCCCGAAGGAAATCAAGAATCATGAATATCGCGTCGGCCTGACGCCGGCTTCGGTGCGCGAATACGTCGCCCATGGCCACGAGGTCTGGGTGGAGACCAAGGCGGGCGCTGGCATCGGCGCCGATGACGCCGCCTATGCCGCGGCTGGCGCGAAGATCGCCGCCTCCGCCAAGGATATCTTCGAAAAATGCGACATGATCGTCAAGGTGAAGGAGCCGCAGCCTTCCGAATGGGCGCAGCTGCGCGACGGTCAGCTTCTCTATACCTATCTGCATCTGGCGCCCGATCCCGAACAGACCAAAGGTCTGATCGCCTCCGGCGTCACCGCGATCGCTTATGAAACGGTGACCGACGAGCGCGGTGGCCTGCCGCTGCTGGCGCCGATGTCGGAGGTCGCCGGCCGCCTGTCGATCCAGGCGGGCGCGACTGCCCTGCAGAAGGCCAATGGCGGCCTCGGCGTCCTGCTCGGTGGCGTGCCGGGCGTGCTGCCAGGCAAGGTCGCGGTCATCGGCGGCGGCGTCGTCGGCCTGCATGCGGCCAGAATGGCCGCCGGCCTCGGCGCCGATGTCAGCATCCTCGACAGGTCGCTGCCACGTCTTCGTCAGCTCGACGACATCTTCGCTGGCCGCGTCCACACGCGTTATTCCAGCATCCAGGCATTGGAAGAGGAGGTCTTTTCGGCCGATCTCATCATCGGCGCCGTGCTGATCCCCGGTGCTGCCGCGCCGAAGCTGGTCACCCGCGAGATGCTGTCCGGCATGAAGAAGGGCTCCGTCATCGTCGACGTCGCCATCGACCAGGGCGGCTGCTTCGAGACCTCCCATGCAACGACCCATTCCGATCCGACCTACGAAGTCGACGGCGTGGTGCATTATTGCGTCGCCAACATGCCGGGCGCCGTGCCGGTCACCTCGGCGCACGCGCTGAACAATGCGACGCTGGTCCATGGTCTGGCGCTTGCCGATCGCGGCCTGCGCGCCATCGCCGAAGACAAGCATCTGAGGAACGGCCTCAATGTGCATAAGGGCCGTATCACCAACAAGCCGGTCGCCGAGGCGCTCGGCTACGAGGCCTTCGCGCCGGAGAGCGTGCTGAACGTAGCGTAAGTTGCCTCACTCAAGGTGAGGTGAGGGCGCCGGTCTCCGCAAAGGCCGGCGCCTTTACCTTGTCGATCCGGCATTGGAAGCAGTTGTTGCGTGCCGAGCGCACATGGACATAAGCGATCTCCGGCCGTGCCAGCAGTGTCCCGGCATAGGTCGGAATATCGGCGATCTCGGCCACCGCACCGGTGCCATAGACGATGCGATTGCTCTCGCTGTAACCGCGGACGATGAAATCGGGGCTCATCGCCAGCATCGGCGGCTGGATCTCTTCGGCGGCATAACGCCGGCAGGGCTGTTTGTGCAGGAAAATCGGACCGGTTTCGGCGTAGGGCTGCAGCGCGGGGAACGGCCGGTAGGCGAAAACCAGGAACTCCTCACCTTCTTCGATATTCCTCAAGCAGTGGCGGCAAGGGTTGCCGTCACCGTCGGAAACCACCATCTCCGGCAGATTGTCATAGGCGTCGCGGCCGCCGTTCCAGAGGGCTTCAGCATCGGCAGTCGGCATGGCGATAAAACGAATGGCGGTCATGGCAAATCTCCTTGATGATCGCCATGAAGTTGCACCTGGACCATCGCCCAAGCCACCCGTTTCTTGCGTCTGGGAAATCCGCGGCTATTCTTCGTGAGATGCTGCTTGGCGAAAGGAGAAGCCCCTTGGCCGAAGTCGACCTCGCGCTGTTGGCGCAACAGAATGCAGAAATACTGGAAGAGCTGAGAGCCTTGCGCCGGGAGGTGGCGGAGTTGAAGGAGCAGTCGGGCCGCCGCTCGATTTCGAGCGCCGCAACGATCCGCGCCGCCCGAACAGTCTGACGCAGCGTTAGCCGTTCCATCCACGTCGGACGAGAATCCGTCAACCTTTCCGCGCCAGCTCCAACAGTTCCTTGTCGCTCAGCGGCCGGACGATGCCGGTGCCTGTGGACACCGGGGAGAAGCCGAACATCTGGTAGAGCTGCAGCGCGCGCGGATGGTCGAGATTGTTGGTGGTGGTGACCACCCGCTTCGGATTGAGCGTCCAGATGGCGTAGAGCGCCTGCAGCAGGAACCATTTGCCGATGCCAAGGCCGAGCGCATGTTCGATCAGGCCGAAATGGCTGAGCTCGATCATATCCTCGTCCTCGCAGAAATATTCGTAGAAGCCGGCGGGCGCGCCGTTGACATAGAGGACGCTGATATTGTTGCGCTTGTCGTTCAGCGTCTGGCTAAGCTGCTCGTCGCTCATCCGCAGCCGATCCACCCATTGCCAGCGCGCGCCGACCTGCCGGTAGAGGTAGCGATAGAAGGGCAGCGGGATCGCAGGCGCGCGCATGATCGCCGTCTGGATATTGACCGGCACCGGCATGCTCGCCTTCGGCGCCGCCGTCATTTCGAGCCGCGTGATGTGAGCTTTCAAAGAAGCGGGTGTCTTCCCCATGGCGATCAGGCTTTAACCGGTGTCGGCGGACCAGTGACGATGGGCGTATCGTCACGGCTGCCCCATTCGCTCCACGAACCGTCATAGAGTTTGTTGTCGTGATGGCCGAGCGATTCCAGCGCCAGCGTGATGATCGCGGCTGTTATGCCTGAGCCGCACGAGGTGACGACGGGCTTGGAAAGATCGATGCCGGCGTCTTCGATCGTCTGGCGCAGTTCGGGCAGCGACTTGAACCGGCCCTGGTTGGCGAAGGTGCCGGAGGGCAGGCTGCGGGCGCCGGGCATATGGCCGGAGCGCATGCCGGCGCGCGGCTCGGGCTCGGCGGCGGCGAAGCGGCCAGCGCTGCGGGCGTCGGCGATCTGCATCGCGCCGCTGGAGACGATGTCGCGCATCGTATCGAGCGTCACCACGCGGCTCTCGTCGAAGTCAGGCCTAAAGGTCGCCGGCGCAGGGTTGGGGGTCGTGGTTTCAAGTGGACGGCCTTCAGCCTTCCAGCCGTCGAGACCGCCGTCGAGCACGAAGACGTTCTTTGCGCCCATCACCCGGAACAGCCACCAGACGCGCGGCGAGGCGAACACACCGATGCCGTCATAGACGACGATCCGATCGTTCTCGCTGATGCCGAGCCGGCCGACTTCGGCGGCGAAATAATCGGGCGAGGGGATCGTGTGCGGCAGCGATGTCGAATGGTCGGCGATCTTGTCCTGGTCGAAACGGATGGCGCCGGGAATATGGCCGGCCGCATATTCGGCATCGGCATCGCGCTTTTGCGCAGGCAAATAGAAGGAGGCGTCCAGCACCCGCAGATCGGGCTTGCCGAGCTCGGCCTGCAGCCAGTCGGCCGAGACGACGAAACGGCTCTTGGTCTCACTCATGATGATCTCCCTTGATGGTCAGGCTTCGTCGCCGGGCGTGCCGAAACGGATGCGGAAGCGCCGGTTCTCCTTGCCCTTCTTTTCGATTTTGGCGATGTGAATCTGGCCGACTTCCTGTGTTTCGGAGACATGTGTGCCGCCGCAGGGCTGGCTGTCAATCGACGAGTTCTCGCCGATGCAGACGAGGCTGACGCGCCCGAGCCCGATCGGCGGGCGCACATTCTTCGATTTGACGATATCGGGGTTGGCTTCAAGTTCCTCGTCGGTGATCCACTGCAGATAGACCGGATGGTTCTGACCGACCAGCTCCATCAGCCTGGCGGTGACCGCGTCCTTGTCGATCGTCTCGGTCATGTCGAAGTCGACGCGGCTTTCCTCCTCGCCGACAGCAGCGCCGGTGATCGGATAGGAGCAAACGACGGAGAGCAGATGGCAGGCCGTGTGCATGCGCATCAGCCTGTAACGGCGCTGCCAGTCGACATGCAGCACCAACGTCTCGCCGACCACAGGCCGCGGCTCGTTTTCGAGCGGCACATGGATGACGATATCCTTGCTCGGACCATGCTTCGTCTGGCCGAGCGTGATCTTAGTGCCATCGGCGCGTTCAAGCTCGCCGGTATCGCCAGGCTGGCCGCCTGACGTCGCATAGAAGCAGGTTTGGTTGAGTTCAATGCCCCCGTCGTCATGAACGGCGGTGACGACCGCCTCGCATGTCGAGAGATAGAAATCGTCACGATAAAGCGCATTGACGGGCATGGGGTCTCACGCGGGTTCGTAGGGAACGTCGATCTCGGGCGACCTAGCCATCCAGCCCGGAACGGGCAGCCCCTTCGACGTCAGGAAATCCGGGTTGAAGAGTTTTGACTGGTAGCGGTTGCCGTAGTCGCAGAGGATCGTCACCACCGTGTGGCCGGGGCCGAGATCCCGGGCGAGTTTGACTGCGCCGGCAATGTTGATCGCCGTCGAGCCGCCGAGGCAAAGCCCCTCGTTCTCGACGAGATCGAAGAGATAGGGTAGCGATTCGGCATCGGAGACCCGATAGGAGAAATCGGGTGTGAAGCCTTCGAGATTGGCGGTGATGCGGCCCTGGCCGATGCCCTCGGTGATCGACGATCCCTCGGATTTCAGCGCGCCATTCTGGTAGAATTCGTAAAGTGCCGCGCCATCGGGATCGGCAATGCCGATCTTGATGTCCTTATTGAAAGCCTTGAGGCCAGCGGCGACGCCGGCCAGTGTACCGCCGGAACCGACGGAGCAGATGAAACCGTCGACCTTGCCGTCGGTATCGTTCCAGATTTCTTTTGCCGTCGTCTCGATATGCGCCTGCCGGTTAGCGACGTTGTCGAACTGGTTTGCCCAAATCGCCCCGTTCGGCTCAGTCTTCGCCAACTGCTCGGCGAGCCGCCCGGAGACCTTCACATAATTGTTCGGGTTCTTGTAGGGAACGGCGGGCACTTCGACCAACTCGGCGCCGAGCAGTTTCAGCGCGTCCTTCTTTTCCTGGCTCTGCGTTTCCGGGATGACGATGACGGTGCGGTAGCCGAGCGCTTTCGCGACCAGCGTCAGCCCGATGCCGGTATTGCCGGCCGTGCCTTCGACGATAACGCCGCCGGGCCGAAGCAGCCCTTTCCGTTCCGCGTCGCGGATGATGTAGAGCGCGGCACGATCCTTCACCGACTGGCCGGGGTTGAGGAACTCCGCCTTGCCGAGGATGGTGCAGCCGGTCGCCGCTGAGGCGCCCTTGAGTTTGATCAAGGGCGTATTGCCGATGGCTTCGAGGACGGAAGGGTGGAAGGTCATGGAATCTGCCTCTATTCGAACTCTTACTTTAGGAACGGTCTTTTCCCTTCACAAGGCTGAGTTGGCAAGAAATGCTATTCCACGCCGCTGTCGGGCACGATAAAATTTGGCCTTAGTCCCCCGAAATGACGCATCGCCCGCAATCCCGCCATGCGTGGGTGATCCGAAGATTGACTTTCCCCGTACGGATGACGACAAAGCGACAACGGAGCGCGGCAACAGGGCGTGACCGAAACCGGCATGATTCACGAGCAGATCGACACGATCGATGCATTGATGGCGCATTATGTCGCCGGCTCCTTGCCCGAGCCGGCGCGGGTGCTCGTACGATCCCATCTTGAAATGAAGCCCGACAATCGCAGCCTGGTGGCCAGCCTCGAATTGCTGGCCGGGGAGGCGCTTGAAAGCGCGCCTGAAACCGCCATTGAGAACCGCGACCGGCGGCTTCAGGCAATCTTTTCCTCTGCCGCGCCGGTCTCGGCGTCACGGGCGGCCGCGCGGCCGGAAAACACGCTGTTTCCCCAGGCGTTGCGCGATTTCGTCGGCTTCGAGGTTGAGGACGTGCCCTGGCGCAAACGGTTGCCGGGCTTCAAGGACTATTGCCTCGATATCGACGGCTGCGAGGTCAACCTGATGTGGATCCGCCCTGGCCGCGCGCTGCCGGCGCACACCCACAAAGGCATGGAACTGATCCTCATTCTCGACGGCGCCTTCAACGATGAGCGC
This sequence comes from Rhizobium leguminosarum bv. trifolii WSM2297, assembly GCF_000271845.1. Next base: position 594,341 of record NZ_JH719395.1, read on the forward strand.
GGCCGTTTCGGCCCCGGCGACATCTCCATTGCCGACGAGACGATCGACCACCGGCCGGTCGCCGAAGAGGACCGGCCCTGCATCGCCTTTGCCGTTTCGGACGGGCCGGTGAAGCTGACCGGATCCCTTCGCCAGATGATCGGCGACCTGATCGGCTGAAAGCAGCCACAATGGTGTGATAGAGCCATAAATCCGGGAGAGGTAGAGGAACTTCCGGACCTGTTTTCGTGTTGGTCAGGCAGACCCGGAGGAACATGTCATGCGTGATTTCATCGCCCGTCCCGAACATGGGATCGTCTGGATCACCGGGGCGAGTTCCGGTATCGGCCGGGCGCTTGCGCTGAAGCTTGCCGGCGAGGGATACAAGGTCGCCGTCACCGCCAGAAGCCATGAAAAGCTGGTCGAGCTGCAGTCCGAGGCAAGCGGCCTTTCCGGCAGCATTGTCGTTCTCGACGGCGACGTCACCGATGCCGAGGACATGGAACATGTCATGGCCTCCATCGAATATGAACATGGCACGCTTGCCATGGCGATCCTCAATGCCGGCGTTTACCTGCCTGTTCATGCCGAGGATCTGAACCGCTCCGATTTCGACAGAAGCTTTGCCGTCAATCTTTCCGGCGTCGTCAACTGTCTGCTGCCGGCGGTCAATCATATGAAGGCGAAAGGGCAGGGGCAGATTGCCATCGTCTCCTGCGTCACCGGCTATGGCGGCCTGCCGACGGGTGCTGCCTATGGCGCCACCAAGGCGGCGCTGATCAATATGGCCGAAAGCCTGAAATTCGATCTCGACAAGATAGGCATCCGCATCCAGCTGGTCAGCCCGGGTTTTCTCGATACGCCGGCGACTGGGAAAAACGCCTTTCCGATGTCAGCCTTGGTGTCGGTCGAGGAGGCCGCCCGGCAGATTGCCGCCGGGCTGAAATCGCAGGCTTTCGAGATCGCGTTCCCGAAGCGCGTCGCCACCATGCTGAAGCTGGCGCGCCTGCTGCCCTATGGCGCTTATTTTCCGCTGGTGAACCGCGTCACCGGCTGGCGGGAGCGGCCGCCATCGGCGGGTCACCATCCGGTGACGCCGCATCTGGCGGAATGATCACCGGCGCGAGAACACCACCTGGCGTACATCGATATTGCGGGCGCGGAAACCGGCCTCGCAATAGAACAGATAGAACTCCCAGAGCCGCTTAAAACGCTCGTCGAAACCCATCGGGCGGATGCGTTCCCAGACCGACCAGAAGCGCTCGCGCCATTCGGCAAGCGTTCGGGCATAGTCGAGCCCGAACCCGAAATCCTTGACCAGTGACAGATCGACCTTGCCGGCGAGTTCGGCCAAGTGATTGCGCGTCGGCAGCATGCCGCCGGGAAAGACATATTTCTGAATGAAGTCGGGATTGCCGCGATACTGGTCAAAGGATTCCGGACTGATGGTGATGATCTGCAGGCCGGCCTTGCCGCCCGGCTTCAGACATTGCCTGAGTTTGGCGAAATAGGACGGCCAGTATTTCTCACCGACGGCTTCGAACATTTCGATCGAGACGATCCGGTCATAGAGCCCGGTCTCGTCGCGGTAATCCTGGAAGCGGAATTCGACGCGGTCGTCGAGGCCGGCGTTGCGGATGCGCTCCTGCGCAAAGGCGAGCTGCTCGCGGCTGATCGTCAGTCCCGTCACCTTGCAGTTCAGCTCGCCTGCTGCGAATTCGGCAAAACCGCCCCAGCCGCATCCGATCTCCAGAACGTGATCGCCTGGCCCGATGCCGGTCGCCTCGGCGAGAGCGCGGTATTTGGCGTTCTGGGCCGATTGCAGATCATTGGCCCCGGTGGAATAGAGGGCCGAGGAATAGGTCATGCTCGGATCCAGCCATTGCCTGTAGAAATCGTTGCCGAGATCGTAATGGGCGGAAATGTTGCGCTTCGAGCCCGTCTTGGTATTGGCGTTCATCCAATGGCGGACGCGCTCGACGAGGCGGCCAAGGCCGCCCTTGCCATGCGCATAGCTGAAGGCTGCCTCGCCGTTGACGAGAAAGAGCTCGAGGAAGGCGGCGATGTCAGGGCTGTCCCAGTCGCCGTCCATATAGGTTTCGGCAACCCCGATCGTGCCGCTTGTCAGCGCCCGATAGGCGAGGTTCCAGTTGTGAAGGCTCAGTGCTGCCTTTGGCCCGGCCATCTTGCCTTCGACCAACAGTCTGCGGCCGTCGGGCAGGGTCACGGCGAGCGACCCGTGTTGCATGTGCAGAAGGCCGCGCAGAGCGAGCTTTGCCTTGAAGGGAAGCCCCTTCACCATGCGGGACATGTTTTCGGCCGTCAGCGTCACCGCATCACGAGCCAGCAGATTCCAGTCCTGCGCCTTGCCCATCTCTCCTCCTCCAGCATTTTCTTGCCGGTTTGGGACGACGAAGCCCTGTAATATACGTGCGGCCGCCCCCCGGCGATTACATCGAAGGCTACTGTATAATTGCTCAAATCGGAACTGATTTAAGATAAGATTATAACTGCGGTTCACTCTATTTCAGCGCCTTTACGCGTCCAAAAGGACGGGCGTAGCGGGACGGACGCGCGCATTCATGCAACATCCTTTGTGGCCTTGTAAGCAGCGAGCGCCCGGTTGCGCGCGCTCGCGTGGTCGACGATCGGTCTCGGATAGGTTTGACCAAGCGTGATGCCTGCCTCGTCGAGCATGCTCTTCGGTGCCTCGAACGGCCGATGGATGTATTTTGCCGCGAGTTCTCGAAGCTCCGGCACATGCGCTCTGACATAATCGCCGTCCGGATCGAAGGTCTGGCCTTGCAGCACCGGATTGAAGATCCGGAAGAACGGCGAGGCGTCGGCTCCCGAGCCCGCCACCCACTGCCAGCTGGCCGCATTGTTGGCGGGATCGGCATCAACAAGCGTGTCGCGGAACCAGGCCTCGCCGCGGCGCCAGTCGACCATCAGATCCTTGATGAGGAAAGAGGCGACGATCATGCGCACCCGGTTGTGCATCCAGCCATGGCGCCAGAGCTGGCGCATGCCGGCATCGACGATGGGGTAGCCGGTCAGCCCCCGGCACCACGCCTCGAAATCCTCATCGGCATTGCGCCATTCAAAGCCGTCGAAACGATCGTTCCAGTTGCTGGAGGCAAGGCGAGGGAAATGGAAAAGCAGGTGATAGGAGAATTCGCGCCAGGCGATCTCCTTGCGGAAATGCACGATATCGGCCGCCGGCACCCGTTTCGACAGACCGCGTGTCGCATCCCAGATGCGGGCAGGGGAGATCTCGCCGAGCGCCAGGTGCGGCGACAGCATCGATGTTGCCTGCTTCGCCGGATAGTCGCGGTTTTCCCTATAGCCGTCGAGCGTGTCCTCGACGAAGGCACGGAGCTTATCCCGGCCGCCTTGCTCGCCTGGCGTCCAGAGATCACCAAAATCCCTCGCCCAGTCCGGCTTCGTCGGCAGCAGTTTCCAGCTCTCCAGCCTTTCCGATTTCGGAAGCTGCGCTGCCAGCTGCAGTTTCACCGGCGCCTCCAGCGGTAGCGCTAGTTCGCCCGCGCCCTCCAGCGCCCGCCAGAATGGCGTATAGACGCGATAGGGTGTGCCGCTGCCGGTCATCAGCCGGGAAGGTTCGTGCAGCAGTTGGCCGCCGAAGCTTCTCACCTCGATCGCCTGCTTTTTCAATTCGTGCTTGATGCGTATGTCGATAGTTGTGCAGGAGGGATCATAGCGCCGGTTCCAGAAGACCGCTGCGGCACCGCTCTCGCTGATGAAAGCGCGAAGCACCTCGAGCGCCTCGCCGCTTGCCAGCACCAGCTGTCCCTGACGCTTGCGCAGCGCCCTGTCGAGCGCTTCCAGCGAATGATGCAGCCACCAGGCCTGCGCGGCACCGAGCGGACCGGCACCTGCGGCGGGCTCGCTGATATAGAGGGGGATGACCGGCCGCCCCGAGAGATGAGCGGCGTTGAGAGCCTGGTTGTCGTCAAGGCGCAAATCCTTGCGAAACCAGAGAATGACCGGATTTGCCGCCCTCTTTGCCAATAAGACCGTCCCTTCAGTTCTTTCAAGCTGCTACGGATGTACGCAACGTCCGGATCAAAAGTTTCATCGGCTGCCGTGACATGAAAAAGGCCGGGATGAACCGGCCTTTTCCAGTGGCGCGCTTTGCGCGACATGTTTTGAAGTCAACACTGCCTGTCAGTTGTCGTATTCACGGCAGGCTTCGCTGATCGAGGCGCCGCTCTGGCCGCCACGCGTATCGACGCCGGACATTTGCTGCGGCATGCCGGGGCAATCCAAGGTTTGCGGCTGGCCGATGCTCTGTGTCGTCGTCGGGTCGACTGGCGAAACCGCCATCGGGTGGATGCCGTTGTCACTATTGGTGTAATCGGATGAATAGTTACCCGAATTCGGATCGGTCGAACCGCCATTGGTCGGCCCGACAGGATCGGGGTTCGACTGGGCAAAGGCCGACGATGCCATGCTGAGCGCCAGCAGCGAAGCGGCAATAAGGGATTTTGTCATGAGAATCCTCCTTTGATTTTCATCTTGGATGACCCCGGTGTAACCACCTGCGGGAATCATTGTTCCGAAATTCGCGAAAAACTTGCACGCGGGCATTGCATGGTTACGCATAAACCTTAACGGCCGAAGCCGCTGGATCGCCGCCGCTGCCTGCCTTAGTGGCATGATGAAAGGCTAAAATTCAGCAGCATGAGGCCGCTATGTTCGTTTCCCCTCGCGAGGCCGCCGATCTCGGTCTGCAGATTGCGCTTGCACTCGTTTTGACGGCAAGCGGCATGGCAATCGCGTCCTCTGCCGTGGGCAGCGAAAAGACCGGTATATCGGCGATTGACGTCAGCCGCCCCTCGTTGTGGACCGCTGTCCCAATGCGCGTCGATCCGACAACACAGGCCTATCTGCGTGCCGACGCCCCGGCCGCACTGGTGCTTGCCGACGGCGCCGATGAACTGTGCCATGACCAGATCGGTCTTCGCCTCTCCTGCGATCTGATGGCCACTTCCGGCACAGCGGCGTTCTAGGACGGCAGCTTTGGAGGCGTAACCTCATCTCCCGAAGCTTGCAAAAGGCAGTGATTTGCCGTTTCATCGGGCGATAATGCCTGTCGTCCGGAAGTGTGCAGCGGTTCCGGGATAACGACATGCATGCTAACAACGAGCTGAAGCGCGTCGCACGAACCAAATTTGATGTCACACGCTTTACCGACAACCATCCGATGCTCTTCCTTAAAGGATCCGCCTTTGTCCCTGCCGATGCCCCGCGGCTTCGAGAAGCCTTATGCCGCCTTCCTGTTCGATATGGACGGCACCATCCTCAATTCGATCCGTGCCGCCGAGCGTGTATGGGGCGATTGGGCAAGGCGTCAGGGGCTGGATGTCGCCGACTTTTTGCCGAAGATGCATGGATCGCGCGGCATCGACACGATCGCCCGCCTGAACCTGCCCGGCGTCGATCCCGAACATGAAGCCAAGCTGGTGACCGAGGCGGAAATTGCCGATGTCGGCGATGTCGTTGCCATTTCAGGCGCTGCGGCATTTCTGAGTGCGCTGCCGCCGGATCGCTGGGCGATCGTCACCTCATCGCCGCTGCGTCTTGCCCATCGGCGGCTGGAGGCGGCAGGTCTGCCGCTGCCGAGATTCATGGTGACGGCCGAGGACGTCAAGGTCGGTAAACCCGATCCGCAATGTTATATCTTGGGCGCCGAACGCCTCGGCGTCAGCACGCACGACTGCCTGGTGTTCGAGGATGTCGCCGCCGGCATCACCGCCGGCGAGGCGGCGGGCGCCGATGTCATGGTCGTGACGGCAACCCATCACCAGAAGATGGAGACGACGCATCCGACCCTTTCGTCCTATGACGAGATCTCGGTCCGCATCTCAGCCGACCATAAGATGTTTATCGTCCCCAAAGCGGCCTGACACCGGCCAGTCCGCCTTGCGCATTCACTCCGCGGCTGCGGCAAGACAGCGATCGATGATCCTGCCGATTTCGCCGCGACAGGAGCCGCAATTGGTTCCGGCGCTCGTTTCCTTGCCGACCGCCTCGACGCTGTGGCATCCGCCGCGCACGGCGGCCGCGATCTGATTGACCCCGACGCTGAAGCACGAGCAGACGGTGGCGCCCGGATCCGGTCTGCCGGCCCCCGGACGACCTGCAACCAGCGCAAAGCGTTTCCTCAAATCGCCGTGGGCGGCAGAGAGCTGGGAGATCGCCCAGTTGCGTGCGACGGCGACCGGCTCGCGGGCGAGGAACAGCGCGGCGAGCAGCACCTCGCCGTCGAAGAAGGCGAGCCTGAGGTCGCCGGATTGCCGGTCGGCATAACCGAGCGGCTCGATCTCATCAGGAATGGCGAAGGTCGCGCGGCACCAGGCCGTCCAGTCTTCGACGGCCTCGGTGAAGGCAAGCTCCAGCCGCCAGCCGCCGTCAGCTTTCGCCAGCGCCCAATAGGCTGCGTCAGGCGCCGCGGGTTTTGCCGCCGAGACGGCGAAACCGTAATGCGTCGCCCGGAAGGGCCGGACGGCGACGGCAACGTTCTTCGATGCCGGCTGACCGGAAACGGGGTCGGTTATCGGTGCGACCACGGCGTCGATCCGCGCTTTTGCCGCAAACTGGTCGTTCCAGTGCATCGGCGCAAAGATGCCGCCGCGCGCCTGGCGATCGGTCACCAGCGCCCGGACGATGGCTTTGCCATGCGGACTGTCGATCTCGACGAGGCCGGCGCTTGATATGCCGGTCTCGATCGCATCGCGCGGATGGATCTCCGCAAAGGGCTCGGCAATATGGGCAGACAGCCGCGCGCTCTTTCCGGTTCGCGTCATCGTGTGCCACTGGTCGCGAATGCGCCCGGTATTCAGCGTGAAGGGGAAATCGGCATTGGTGCGATCGGTAGCCGGCGCTTCCACCGCGACGAAGCGCGCCTTGCCATCGGGATGGTAGAAACCGCCATCGGCAAAGAAGCGGGTGACGCCAGGGGCGGTCCCTGCAGCCTGCGGCCACTGAAAGGGCGACAGCGCGTCATAGAGGTCGTCGGTCATGCCGGCGCGGGCGCCGATGTCGAAATCGCGGCTGCCGCTATTTTCGAAGGCGGAGAGGGCAGCATGTTCGGCGAAGATTTCCGCCGGCGCATCGAAATCGAAGCCGGCGGCAAAACCCATGCGGCGTCCGACCTCGGCAAGCTGCCACCAGTCGGCCCTGGCATCGCCGGGGAGCTCGAGAAACGGCCGCTGCCTGGAAATGCGCCGTTCGGAATTGGTGACGGTGCCGTCCTTTTCGCCCCAGCCGAGCGAGGGCAGAAGCACCTGTGCGTGCCGGGCCGTATCCGTCTCTCTCAGAATATCGGAGACGACGACGAACGGACAGGCGGCGATGGCGCTTTCGACGCTGTCGGCGTCCGGCATCGACACGACGGGATTGGTGGCCATGATCCAGAGCGCCTTGATGCGCCCGTCGGCCACAGCGCGGAACATATCGACGGCCTTCAGGCCGGGTTTTGCGGCGATGACCGGCGATTTCCAGAAGCGCTGCACACGGTCGCGGTCATCGGCATTTTCGATCGCCATATGGGCGGCAAGCATATTGGCGAGACCGCCGACTTCGCGTCCACCCATGGCGTTTGGCTGGCCGGTCAGCGAAAACGGTCCCATGCCTGGGCGGCCGATGCGGCCGGTCGCCAAGTGGCAGTTGAGGATGGCATTGACCTTGTCGGTGCCGGAGGAGGATTGGTTGACGCCCTGGCTGTAGCAGGTCACGACTTTCGGCGTCGTTTCGAACAGCCGGAAGAATTCGCGGATCTGCATGGCCGGCAGGCCGGTCCGTTCCAGCAAATCGTTGATATCGAGTGCTGCGGCTGAAGCAAAGGCGCCGGCGAAACCTTCGGTGTGGGAGGCGATATAATTCTGGTCGATTGACGAGCTTGTGGCGAGATGGGCAAGCAGTCCCATAAACAGCGCGACGTCGCCGTCGGGGCGGATGGCCAGATGCAGGTCGGCAATGTCGCATGTCATCGTCCGGCGCGGATCGATGACGACGATCCGCATGCTGGGCCGCGCTGCCTTTGCAGCGGCCAGCCGCTGGTAGATGACGGGGTGACACCAGGCGAGGTTGGAGCCGGTGAGCACCACCAGATCCGCGAGTTCGATATCCTCATAGGTCCCCGGCACCGTATCGGCGCCGAAGGCGCGGCGATGCCCGGCGACCGACGAGGACATGCAGAGCCGTGAATTGGTGTCGATATTGGCCGAGCCGATGAAGCCCTTCATCAGCTTGTTGGCGAGATAATAATCCTCGGTCAGCAACTGGCCGGAGACATAGAAGGCAACGGAATCAGGCCCGTGTTCGGCAATCGTTTCGGAAAAACGTCGGGCGACCAGATCGAGCGCCTCATCCCAGCCGCTGCGTTGACCGGCGATTTCGGGATAAAGCAGCCGGCCGTCGAGATCGATGGTTTCGGCAAGCGCCGACCCCTTCGAGCAGAGCCGGCCGAAATTCGACGGATGCTCGGGATCTCCCTTGACGCTGACGGCGCCTGCGTCGTCGACCGTGGCGATCACGCCGCAGCCGACGCCGCAATAGGGGCAGGTGGTCTTGACCTCAGCCGCCATCATTCAGCCGCCATCAGGAGGCTTTCCAGGGCGATGAAGAGGGCGCCGTCCTCGTTGCGGACGGGTATGGTCCGCACCTCGCCCTGGTCGGCACCGAGCGCCTTGCCGGTTTCGAGAGAGATCACCCAATTGTGCAGCGGGCAGGTGACCGCCTTGGCATGGACGATGCCCTGCGAGAGCGGGCCGCCCTTGTGTGGGCAGTGATCTTCGATGGCGAAAACTTCGTTTTCGGCGGTGCGGAAGACGGCGATCTTGCCCTGCGGCGTCTTCACGCAGCGTGCACCGCGCAAGGGGATTTCGGAGATGTCACCGATTGAGATCCAGTTCATGTCCATTTCCTTACTCAGCTGCCTGCGGATAGCCGATCGTCGCCATCGGCTTGAACTCATGCTTGTCCTTGCCGGAGACACGCTCCGACCAGGGATCGACCTGGGCAAATTTCTGGCTGAAGACGAAGCGCTCGTAATAGGCTTTGCGCTTTTCGGCATCACCCATGATCTGGCGGCGGATTTCGTCAAGGCCGACGCGCTTGGCCCATTTGTAGATGCGCTCGAGGTAGCGGGCCTGCTCGCGATACATTTGCGTCAGTGCCACGATGTGCTCCAGCGCCTCGTCCTCGGTCTTCACGAGGCCGAGCACCTCGGTGCCCTTGATGTCGAGACCGGCGGCACCGGCGAAATGGATCTCGAAACCGGAATCCACGCAGATCACGCCGATATCCTTGCAGGTGGCTTCGGCGCAGTTGCGCGGGCAGCCGGAGACGGCCATCTTCAGCTTGGCCGGCGTCCAGGAGCCCCACATGAATCTTTCGATGCGTATGCCGAGGCCGGTGGAATCCTGCGTGCCGAAACGGCACCAGTCCGAGCCGACGCAGGTCTTCACCGTGCGCAGACCCTTGGCATAGGCCTGGCCGGAGACGAAGCCGGCCTTGCCGAGATCGGCCCAGACGGCAGGCAGGTCTTCCTTCTCGATGCCGAGCAGGTCGATGCGCTGGCCGCCGGTCACCTTGACCATCGGGATCTCGAACTTGTCGACGACATCGGCAATGGCGCGCAACTCGTTCGAGTTGGTGACGCCGCCCCACATGCGCGGAACGACGGAATAGGTGCCGTCCTTCTGGATGTTGGCGTGGACGCGCTCATTGATGAAACGCGACTGGTAGTCGTCGGCATATTCATCCGGCCAATCGCAGACGAGGTAATAATTGAGCGCCGGCCGACACTTGGCGCAGCCGCAGGAGGTCTTCCATTCCAATTCCTGCATGACGGCAGGGATGCTCTTCAGACCCTTGGCCTTGATCAGCCGGCGAACATCGTCATGGCCGAGTTCGGTGCAGGTACACATCGGCTGTACGGCAGCCGGATTGTAGCTGTCGCCGAGCGTCAGCGCCATCAGTTGCTCGACGAGGCCGGTGCAGGAGCCGCACGAGGCGGATGCCTTGGTATGGGCGCGCACGTCGTCGAGCGACGTCAGCCCCTTGCCTGATATCGTCGAAGTGATCTTTCCCTTGCATACGCCGTTGCAGCCACAAATCTCCGCGTCATCCGGCAAGGCTGCAACGGCCGCCATAGGGTCCAGCGGCGACCCTCCCTGATAGGCCTGTCCGAAGATCAGCGTCTCGCGCATCTCCGAAATATCGGTCGCTTTTTTCTTCAGGTCATTGAACCAGGCGCCGTCGGCGGTCTCGCCGTAAAGCACGGTGCCGATGATCTTGTTGTCCTTCAGCACCAGGCGCTTGTAGACGCCGGCGCTGGCATCGCGCAGCACGATCTCCTCGCGATCGTCGCCATCGGCGAAATCGCCGAGTGAATAAAGCTCGATGCCGGTGACCTTCAGCTTGGTCGGCGTATCGGCGTGAACGAAAGCCGGCGAGCGATCGCCGGAAAGATGGGCTGCGGCAATGCGGGCCATCTCGTAAAGCGGCGCGACGAGACCGTAGACCATGCCGCCGACCTCGGCGCATTCGCCGAGCGCAAAGATATCACCGTCCGAGGTCTGCATGCCGGCATCGACGACAATGCCGCGATTGACCGCAAGGCCGGCATCCTTGGCCAGGCCGACACTCGGACGAATGCCGACGGCCATGACGACGAGCGTTGCCGGGATGATGCGGCCGTCGTCAAGCTCAATACCCTCGACCTTGCCGTTGCCGATAATTGCCTTGGTATTGGCCTTGCAGATGACCTTGATGCCGCGTTCCTCGACCGCCTTTTGCAAGAGGTAGCCGGCGGCGGGATCGAGCTGGCGCTCCATCAGCGTCGGCATGACATGCAGCACGGTGACGTCCATCCCGCGCTGGGCAAGGCCGGCCGCCGCTTCGAGGCCAAGCAGGCCGCCGCCGATGACGACGGCCTTTTCGCGCGACTGGGCGGCAAGCAGCATCGCCTGCACGTCGTCGAGATCGCGATAGGTGATGACACCAGGCAGATCCTTGCCCGGAACCGGAATGATGAAGGGAACCGAACCGGTGGCGATCACCAGCTTGTCGTAGCTTTCGGTGACGCCATGATCGGAGGTGACCGTCTTGGCTTCACGATCGATGTTGACGATCTTGTGGCCCTTGTAGAGCATGATGCCGTGCTTGATGTACCAGCCGTCACCGTGAATGATGATCTGCTCGTAGTCCTTTTCCCCGGAGAGAACCGGCGACAGCATGATGCGGTCGTAATTGACGCGCGGCTCGGCATTGAAGATCGTGACTTCATAGCGTCCGGGGGCGTGCTCGAACAGGTGCTCCAGCATGCGCCCGGGCGCCATGCCATTGCCGATGATAACGAGTTTTTCGGTCATATTTACAGGTCCTTGGATCAGGTTGCAGCCACAGGCGCCGAGTGCCCCTGGCGCGACAATTGCTTTACGGACAGGTGCATCCAGATCATCGAGATCGCGACGATCGCGAAGAGCAGCAGGAAGCAGCTGGACCAAAGGCCGGTCATGTCCTTGAGGAGGCCGAAAGCGATCGGCAGGATGAAACCGCCGAGACCGCCCATCATGCCGACGATGCCGCCGACGGCGCCGACGCTTTCGGGATAGTAGGCTGGAATGTGCTTGTAGACGGCAGCCTTGCCGAGGCTCATGAAGAAGCCGAGCACGAAGATGACGGCGATGAAGATCACCGGTGTGATGGTCGCAGACGGCAACGACAGGATGAGGGTGGCCACGGCCGACACGGCAAACATCGCATACATGACGCTGCGTGCACCCTTCTTGTCCGACAGCACGCCGCCGAAGGCCCGGAAGATGCTGCCCGGGATGGAGTAGGCGGCCGCGACCATGCCGGCAGTTTCCAGGTTGAAGCCGTAGACGCCGACCAGATAACGCGGCAGCCACAAGGACAGGGCGACGAAGCCGCCGAAGGCGAAGAAATAGTAGAGCGAGAAGCGCCAGACCTGAACGTTCTGCAGCGGCGCGAATTCCTGAGCGAGGCTCTTGGAGGCGGTGCCACGCTCACGGCGAAGGCGGAAGGCCGGATCATCAGTGGTGGTGAACCAGAAGACGATCGCCATCAGCGCCAGACAGACGGCCCAGATCTCGGCAACCGCCTGCCAGCCCCAGGCGAGCAGCACGAAGGGAGCGGCGAATTTGGTCACGGCCGCGCCGACATTGCCGGCGCCGAAGATGCCGAGCGCCGTTCCCTGCTTTTCCGCCGGGAAGAAAGGCGAGACATAGGCGACGCCGACCGCGAAGGAGCCGCCGGCAAGCCCGACGCCGAGGCCGGCGATCAGCATCTGCGTATAGGTGTGGGCGTAGGAGAGCAGGAAAGTCGCCACTGCGGCGGCAAGCATCGTCAGCGTGTAAACGAGACGGCCGCCGTAACGCCCCGTCCAGATACCGAGGACGATGCGCACGAGCGAGCCAGTGAGGACCGGGGTGCCGATCAGCAGTCCGAACTCTGCCTCGTTGAGGTCGAGCTCCTGCTTGATGCGGATGCCGATGATCGCAAAGATCGTCCAGACGGCGAAACAGAGGGTAAAGGCGACCGTGGAGATCCACAGTGCTTTGGCGGGTTCGCCGGCGGACATGGGCTGCGTTTTCTCGATGACAGACATGGCTTCTCCGTGGCGCGTCAAGGTCGCGCCGATCCATCGCTGGGGGTGAAAAACAAAAAGCCGCTGGTCAGGACGCGCATGCACGAGGTGCGCGAAATATCCTGATCAGCGGCTTTGCTGGTGGCGCCCGCCGTTGGACGCCGAATTCGTGGTCTTCTGGAGCGCCTATTGCGCCTTCATACTGCGCGGATCGCCATTGATCTGTGCATCAATAGCCCTGCAAACTGCGTGCCAGTTTTGTGTCGTCGCATTAAGTATTTGAACAGAAATGGAGTTTTCAAGATAACGCTGTCTGCACGTTTTTGCGGCTGCCAAGAAACCTGCAAATCTTTTGTGCGTTGCGGTGATCGCGGGCGTGGAACTTGCTGGCGTTTTGTGCAGGCCGGCATGATCAGGTCTCATCGCTATGGGAAGCGAAGGGCAGGGCGCTTTTGACGGCAAAGCTCGCGACATAGTCCGGCAGTGCCGTCGGATCGAAGACGTGGCCGTCCATGAAGCGGTCGCCGTCGGTATTGCCCTCGATGCGGATATCCGCATCGTCTGGTGCGTTGTCGTCACCCAGAGCAGCGCGATAGAGATCCGGGCGGTAAGCAGATGCTGCGGCCCTTGCCATGTTAAGGCTGATCTCGGCCTGTCCCCAGCGGATCATCTGGCTGTAGATCCAAAGCGCATGGCTTGGCCGGGGATAATTGGCGAAGCCGGAATGGAACATGAAATAGTCGGCGATGATGCGGCGGTTGCCCTTTGCGTCGAGGCTGAATTCGCCAGCGAGCACACGGCGAATGATTTCGACGGGGGCAGCGATATAGCGCGGGTCGGCAAGAGCTGCCCCCAGCGCATCGTGATTTTCCGGCCGGTCGCACCACTGGGCTGCCGCGTCGAGCGCCACGATCAGCCGGGAAACGGTTTCCGGATGGCTTTCCGCCCAGTCCGGCCGCATGCCGATCACCTTTTCAGGTGCCGACGGCCAGATATCGTGTTTGGCGGCGACGATGCGGCCGAGACCGCGCTCCGAAGCGACCATGTTCCACGGCGCGCCGACGCAGAAGCCGTCGATCGCACCGGCTGCCAGCGCATCCGAAGTCATTGGCGGCGGCACGACCACGAGCTTGACATCCTTGTCGGGATCGATGCCGCCGGCTGCCAGCCAGTAGCGGAATTCGTAATTGTGCGAGGAGAAAGGATAGGTGACCCCGAAGGTCGGCAGCGGCTCGCCGCGGGCCTTCATTGCCGCCAAGGTTTTTGCGAGGGCGCGGGCATTGTCGAGCGCGCTTGCCGTTTCCGGCAATCCCACGTCATTCCGCATCCTATCGAAGAGCCGCGTCGACAGCGTGATCGCGTTGCCGCCGCGCCCCAGCGAAAATGGCGTGATCGTCGGCGAGGGATTGGAGCCAAGACCGAGCATGGAGGCGACGGGCATCGGCGACAGCATGTGGGCGATGTCGAACTGGCGGAATGCCAGGCGGTCGCGCACATTCGCCCAGGAGACGTCCCTGACGAGATCGAGTGTCAGGCCTTCCCTCCGCGCGAAGCCGAATTCCGCCGCCGCAATCAGCACCGATGCATCGACGAGCGGAATGAAGCCGGCCCGCAGCACTTTCGGCCCTTCATTGTTGACGCGTGCGGGCGAGGGCAGCCCGCCGCTGGAACTGGCGGTGTTCGTCATCATATCCACTCCGGTTTCCTCCGGACAATCGCCAGGGCGGCCATTACATCAAAAGTCCCGCTGCGGTGACAACGCTCTGGGCGATTTCCGACATCTTCTTCTTTTCGTTCATCGCCGTCTGGCGCAGCAGGGCGAAGGCCTCTTCCTCGGACAGGCCGCGCATCTTCATCAATATGCCCTTGGCGCGCTCGATGAGCTTGCGTTCCTCCAGCGCGGAGCGGGCATCGGCAAGCTCCCGCCGCAGCCGGCTGAAGGCATTGAAGCGGCTGACGGCCGTGTCGAGGATCGGTTTGACGCGTTCCTTCTTCAATCCGTCGACGATATAGGCCGAGACGCCGGCATCGACGGCAGCCTCGATCGAAGCCGTGTCGGAGCGGTCGACGAACATGGCGATCGGCCGGCTGACCGTGCGCGTCAGCTGGAACAAATGCTCCATCATGTCGCGGTTGGGGTTCTCGATATCGATGATGATGACGTCGGGCATCAAGGTTTCGATGGTCCGCGCGATGCCGTTGACCTCATGCACCACGGTGACGCGCGCATGCCCTGCCTCGCGCAGCCCCTCTTCAATGATGGAGGCGCGAATGGCATTTTCGTCGATCACCAGAATCGTCAGATCGAGATGCTTCATGGTTATATTCATGACGCACCGCAGCAATTTTAGCAAGGTTTGCGCCTCAAAAATGTGCAGAAACTGACAGGCCTAAAAAATAATCATTTGCCGCAGTTTCAGGCTTCTCCCAACGAGGCGACTGGCGTCGGCAGCGCATTTTCGAGCCCGTTGGTGCTTGAGGAAGCGCTCGGTTTCGGCGAAAAGGCGTGACGCTTTCGACCTCCATCTTTTTGAGGTCGGCAGCGCCAGATCCTCGGGCAGAAGGCAGATTTATTGGCCACCAGCGAATTTCATCCGATCGAGCGGGCCAGGGATAACGGAGTCGCGGCGCGAGCGCTGCGGGCGATCGAGGCGGTGCTCGGCGTTGCCGCAGCGCTCGTGCTCGCCGTGCTGCTCTTCATGGTGCTCGTGACCGTTTGCCTGCGCTATTTCTTCGGCACCGGCTTCATCGGCGCCGAGGATCTCGGCATCTGGCTGCATGTGGCGCTGATCGCCCTCGGTGCGCCGCTCAGCCTCAACAGCGCGCTTGCGATGCGCCTCGACGTTTTCGTCAGGATGCTGCCGGAAAACCTGCAGAAGGTGACGCGAATCGGCGCCGATGTCTTTACCGTGCTTTCGGCGTTGATCCTCGCCTTCGGCGGCAGCGAGATCATGACGATGCTCGGCGGCATCTCGCCGACGCTCGGTCTGGCGGAATGGATCCGCTTCGGCTTTCTCGGAGCCGGCGGCGCGCTGATCCTCATCGTGCTGTTTCTGCAGCGCATCGCCGAAGGCAAGGTTCTTGCGATTGCTCTTTCGCTGACCCTCGGCGTCGCGCTCTATGCCGGCATCCCATATATCTCGCTTGATCTCGACTGGCCGCCGAGCATTTTCCTTGGGCTGATCGCGGCGTTGGGCCTCGTGCTCGCCGCACCGCTGCCGCATGCCTTTCTTGCTGCTGCCTATGTTGCCATCGCCTTCGGTAGCAGTCTGCCGGAGCCGGCGATCGTTTCCTCCACCGTCACCGGCATCTCCAAGTTCCTGCTGCTTGCCATTCCCTTCTTCCTGCTCGCCGGCGGTCTGCTGACGGTGTCCGGCGTCGCCAATCAGCTCGTGCGCTTCGCCGCAGCTGTGGTCGGTCATCGCCGGGCCGGCTTGGCGCAGACGACGCTTTTGACCAGCGTCCTCTTTTCTGGGGCCTCCGGCTCCTCGGTCGCCAATGCCGCCTTCGGCGCCTCGACCTTCCAGCCCGAACTGGTCAAACACGGCTATCCCCCGGCGCAGGCGGCAGCAATCATCGCCGCGACATCGGTTCTCGACAATATCATCCCGCCGTCGATCGCCTTTCTCATCCTTGCCTCGGCGACCAATCTTTCCGTCGGCGCGCTGCTGGTCGGCGGTTTCTTTGCCGGCGGGCTGATGGCCCTATGCCTGGCAGTCGCCATCCATCTGACCGTGTGCGAGCAGGCGCCCCTGCCGCGCGCAACCGCGAGACAGCGCTGGCAATCGGCGGTCCAGGCAATCCCGGCCTTCGGGCTCGGCGTCATCGTCGTCGTCGGCATCCGCATCGGCATCGTCACCACGACAGAGGCGGCAGCGCTCGCCGCTTTTTACACGCTGCTGCTCGGCATCGGCGCCCGTCTCGGCATCCTTTCGCTCTATACCGCCTTCCGCCAGGCAGCGGTCGAGGCGGCGGCGATCGGCCTGCTGATCGGCGCGGCCGGCCCCTTCGCCTTCCTCCTCGCCGTCGATGACGTGTCCGGGCTGATCTCGCATCTGACGACGGCGCTCGGCGGCAGCGCGCTTGCCGTCATTCTTTTGTCCAACGTTATTCTGCTCGCCGTCGGTCTCGTTCTCGACATCGGCGCCGCGATCCTGCTCTTCGGTCCGATCCTGC
This sequence comes from Rhizobium leguminosarum bv. trifolii WSM2297, assembly GCF_000271845.1. The sequence goes on from NZ_JH719395.1 coordinate 611,133, forward strand.
TGCCGGCAGCGGTTGCCGCCGGTATCGATCCCATCCAGTTCGGCGTGATTATCGTCGTCAACCTGATGATCCACGGACTGACGCCGCCGCTCGGCATGCTGATCTTCGTCGTCAGCGGCGTCACCCGCATCCCCGCCTCAGAGCTCTTCCGGGCTGTCGTTCCCTATCTGCTCGCCCTTCTGGTCTCGCTCGCAATCCTCTGCGCCTGGGCCATCATTTTCTAACGAACAGGACAATCCCATGGACAATTTCAACCGACGCAATTTCCTGCAGACCGCAGCGCTCGCTGGTGCGGCACTGGCAGCCCCCGTCTTCGTGCGTGAGGCCGCCGCCCGTACGACGACGATCACGATCGCCTCGCTGCTTGGTGACGACAAGCCGGAAACGAAGATCTGGACGAAAATCGGCGAACTTGTGGAAGCCAAGCTTCCTGGCCAGTTCAAGTTCAACATCGTCAGGAACGGCGCGCTGGGCGGCGAGAAGGAGGTGGCCGAGGGCGTGCGGCTCGGCTCGATCCAGGCCAGCCTCTCGACGGTCTCGTCGCTTTCCGGCTGGGCGCCCGAACTGCAGATCCTCGATCTGCCCTTCCTCTTCCGAGATGCCGACCATGTGCGCCGGACCGTCGGCGGTGACGTCGGCTCCGATCTCAAGCAGAAACTGCAGGCGCAGAATTTCGTCGTCGGCGATTTCATCAATTACGGCGCCCGTCATCTCCTGACCAAGGAACCGGTGACGCGGCCGGAGCAGCTCAGGGGCAAGCGCATCCGTGTCATCCAGAGCCCGCTGCACACCAAGCTGTGGAGCGCATTCGGCACGACGCCGATTGGCATTCCGATCACCGAGACCTACAATGCGCTCGCAACCGGCGTTGCCGACGCGATGGACCTGACCAAATCGGCCTATGCCGGCTTCAAACTATATGAGGTCGTGCCCGATATGACCGAGACCGGCCACATCTGGGCATCTGGCGTCATCTATTATGCCTCGACCTTCTGGGCCGGCCTGAATGACGAGCAGAAGGCAGCGTTCCAGCAGGCTTCCAGCGACGGGGCTGCCTACTTCAACCAGCTGATCGTCGACGACGAAGTGAAGTCCGTCGAGACGGCGCTTGGCCATGGCGGAAAGCTCTTGAAGCCGGAAGCCTTCGAGGAATGGCAGAAGGGCGCGCGGGGCGTCTGGGCTGATTTCGCGCCGGTTGTCGGCGGCATCGACAGGATCAAAACCGTTCAGGCGGCGTGACGCGGGGGAGGGTGGCGGCCCTGCTGTTTTTGAAAGGGTTGATGGAAACATCGCCCTTTCATCGCGTGGGTGCGTCGGCAAAAAAATAATGCCGCTGCAGGCCTGAAATCGAAAGAGCATGCCTTCGGTTATCGTGCTATATCGGCTACTGAAAATCCTGGGATGGGACGTTTTTTCCTTCGGCCGGCGCGATCCTGACGACCGCAATCCAGCGACCGCTTCCGGCGGACGGACCCCATGGCCGCGATTTGAGACGAACAAGATTTAACACAAGGCTTTGGAGGGCCGACCATGAGCTTACGCATCAACGATATTGCCCCCGATTTTACCGCCGACACCACGCAGGGACCGATCAGCTTCCATGACTGGATCGGCAACGGCTGGGCGGTGCTGTTCTCGCATCCGAAGAATTTCACGCCTGTCTGCACGACCGAGCTCGGCGCCATGGCCAGCCTGGCGGGGGACTTTTCCAAGCGTGGCGCCAAGATCATCGGCATCTCCGTCGATCCTGTGGAAAGCCATGCCAAGTGGAAGAACGACATCAAGACCGCCACCGGCTTCGACGTCGAATATCCGCTGATCGGCGACAAGGACCTCAAGGTCGCCAAGCTCTACGACATGCTGCCGGCCGGTGCCGGCGAGAGCTCGGAAGGCCGCACGCCCGCCGACAACGCCACGGTGCGTTCGGTTTTCATCATCGGTCCCGATAAGAAGATCAAGCTGATCCTCACCTATCCGATGACGACGGGCCGGAATTTCAACGAGATCCTGCGCGCCATCGATTCCATCCAGCTGACCGCCAAGCATCAGGTGGCGACACCGGCAAACTGGAGCCAGGGAGAGGACGTCATCATCACCGCCGCGGTTTCCAACGAAGACGCGATCACGCGTTTCGGCTCCTTCGATACGGTTCTGCCCTATCTCCGCAAGACTAAGCAGCCGACGGCCTGATCGCTGGTTTCAAGCCCGTTTCCGAAGCCGCCGCGGCCCATTGGCCCGGCGGCTTTTTTCGTGCAGTCTTTTCTTGAAGAATGTCGCTCCGCTGCGCCGTGCTTTTGCGCAATTCCGGACGCAAACAGCCGCGCACTTTTGCAAGAATTGCTTAGGCTCAATCCCGAACGGGAAGGGCGCGCTGGTTGTAGAGGATCTTGCGGATGCGCGCCTGTTCCTCTTCGGAGAGCTTGCTGTTGTCGGTGCTCAGATCGGCTCCGACCGCAAGGCCGCGCTGAACGCCGGGCCTTTCGCCGACCTCCTCGAACCATCGCTTGAAATGCTTGAACTCGTTGATGTCCTGACCCTGTGCCTGCCAGTTGACAGTCCAGGGATAGCTGACGATGTCGGCGATGGTGAATTCGTCACCGGCAAGATAGCGCCGGTCGCGAAGCCGCATGTTGAGAACACCGTAAAGGCGGTTGGCTTCGTCGGTGAAGCGCCGCACCGCATAGGTCTGGTCGCCTTCGCGATCGCCAAGGCGACGGAAGTGACCGGCTTCGCCGAGTTTCGGCCCCTGGTTGGCCATCTGCCAGATCACCCATTGCGTGACCTCGTATTTGCCGCGCAGATCCTGCGGCCAGAATCTTCCGATCTTCTCGGCGAGGTAGAAGAGGATCGCGCCGGATTCGAACACGCTCAAGGGACCGCCGCCATCGGCAGGCTCGTGATCGACGATGGCAGGCATGCGGTGATTGGGGTTGAGCTGTAGATAATCGGGTTTGAACTGGTCGCCCCGCCCGATATTGACCGGCACCAGCCGATAGGGCGTGCCGGTCTCCTCCAGGAAGATCGAAACCTTCTTGCCGTTCGGTGTTGGCCAGTAATGGAGATCAATCATCTGCGTATCCTCGTTTGCTCGATTTTCTAGTAAACAGGATGACGCTACGACCATGGCAGGTCGAATATGTTTGTTCCAAAATCGTTGGCGAAATTAGAATCCTATGACCCGTCCGTGCCAGCAACTCAGCTGCAGATATGGAAATTGGGAAGCGTCGTGCCTCGATCGATGATATCTAGAATTCAGCGTCGTGATGGAAGTTCAAACCTCATGAGATCCGATGACACGCCGAAAACGTCAGTCCGACATTGGGAAGAGATCGGCCAAGGCCATGCTTTCGCTCTGTCTTCTGTTATCCCAAGCGGACACTATGATGGCCCAGCCGGAAGGAAGCGCTGGGGCGCCGGCCTGTCTCTACTCAGGTCCTTCGGCGTCAGCTTCGGGTGAGACGCTGTGCATCCGGAAAGATAGTTTCAACCGCGACCTTTGCGTCGCGATCGAGCATTTCGCCAGCGCCAATCAATTGCCGCCGAATTATTTCGCCCGTCTCATCTGGCGCGAAAGCACCTTTCGCCCCGATGCGGTCAGCTTTAAGGGAGCGCAGGGGATTGCGCAGTTCATGCCCGGAACGGCGAAGCTGCGCGGCCTCGAAGACAGCTATCAGGTGCTGGAAGCGCTCAGGAAATCGGCGCAGTATCTGGACGAATTGCGCAATCGTTTCGGCAATCTCGGCCTTGCTGCCGCCGCCTATAATGCCGGTGAAAACGGCCTTGCGTCTTACCTAACGTCAGGAAGATTGCCTTACGAGACGCGCGGCTATGTGATGGCGATCACCGCCCATACCGTCGAGGAGTGGAAGGATAATCCGCCGGAAGAGGCGGCTGCCCCGCTCGACAAGGACAAGCCCTTTCTCGATGGCTGTGTGGCGCTTGCCGAAAGGCGGACATTGAAGGAAGCCCCTTGGCGTCCGGAGGGTGACTGGGCGCCCTGGGGCGTCCAGCTGGCCGCCAACGCGAATGTCGCCGTGGCCCGGCGCATGTTTCTCGATGCAGTGGAGAATCTGCCAGCACCTCTGAATGCGGAGCAGCCGCTGATCCTGCGCCAGCGTGATCGCAGCTTCGGCTTTCGCCCGCGTTATGCCGCCCGTATCGGCCGGCAGACACGCATGGAAGCCGACAATCTCTGCAGCCAGATCCGCAAGCACGGCGGCACCTGCCTTGTCTTCAGGAACAGGTAGGGGCGCGCTCCGGCCGGCCCTGATCACGAAAAGTCTGCTTGCCGGATCGCGGGACGGCGCAGCATAGTCGACGCGGAGCATCTCAAAGGGAGGAACGACAATGCGGGTTTTGGTCATCGGGGCAACGGGCCATGTCGGCACCTATCTCGTTCCCCGTCTGGTGGAGGCAGGTCACGACGTCGTTACGATCAGTCGCGGCACGGCAAAGCCTTATACGGCAAACCAGGCATGGGGTTCCGTCGATCAGCGGCATATGGATCGGGCTGAGATGGAGCGGACGGGTGATTTCGGCCCGGCCGTGCGGGCATTGAAAGCCGACATCGTCATCGATATGATTTGCTTCACGCTGGAGAGTGCCGAGCACCTGGTGACCTCCCTATCCGGGCATGTCGGTCATTTCCTGCACACCGGCACGATCTGGACGCATGGCTACTCCACGGCGGTGCCGACACGTGAAGAAGCGCCGAAGTCTCCCTTCGGTGACTATGGTATCCAGAAGGCCGCGATCGAAACCTATCTGATGCAGCAGGCACGACTTCGCGGATTTCCGGCAGCCATCATCCATCCCGGCCATATTGTCGGCCCCGGATGGGCGCCGCTGAATCCGGCCGGCAATTTCAACCTGCAGGTCTTTTCGACCCTTGCCCGCGGAGACGCCCTGGCTCTGCCCAATTTCGGCATGGAGACGGTCCATCACGTCCATGCCGATGACGTGGCGGCGATGTTCATGGATGCGATTGCCAACTGGAATGCGTCGATCGGCGAAAGTTTCCACGCGGTTTCGGAGCAGGCGCTGACGCTTCGTGGATATGCCGAAGCGATGTCGCACTGGTTCGGGCAGGAGCCGAAGCTCACCTTCGCCCCATTCGACGCCTGGGCCGAAAGCCAGACGGCCGAAGACGCCCAGGCGACATGGGAGCATATCGCCCGCAGCCCGAATTGCTCAATCGACAAAGCCCGACGCCTGCTCGATTACACACCGAGATACACCTCGCTGCAGGCGGTGCAGGAGGCTGTGGGTTGGCTGGTCGGGCAGGGGCGGATCGAGATCTGATCCGCCATCCCCGCTGGCGGCTAACGGATCAGGATTGCCCTGAAATCATTGACGTTGGTACCGGTCGGGCCGGTTTCGAAGAGATCGCCGCTGGCCGCAAAGCCCGAGTAGCTGTCATTGCCGTCGAGCAGCCGGCGCGGATCGAGCCCGGCGGCGCGCAGGCGCTTGACCGTGCCGCCATCGGCAAATGCGCCGGCATTATCCTCCGAGCCGTCGATGCCGTCCGTGTCGGCGGCAAGGAGATGAATGCCCTCCTGTCCGTCGATCGCAAGCGCCATGGCGAGCGCGAATTCGCCGTTGCGGCCGCCCTTGCCGCCCTTGGCTCGGAGCGTCACCGTCGTCTCGCCGCCGGAGAGGATGACCACCGGCTTCGAAAATGGCCTGTTCCGGCCGAGCACTTCGCGGGCGATTGCCGCATGCACCTGCGCCACGTCGCGCGATTCTCCCTCGATCGCATCCGAAAGAATGGCGGGCTCGATCCCCTGCGATTTCGCCAGGACGGCCGCCGCCTCCAGCGACACGCCGGCCGACGCGATGACGTGATGCTCGTGGCGGAAAAAGACCGGATCGTCCGGCCGCGGCGCATCGGCCTTCGGCGAATTCAGATGGTCGAGGGCTGCCTGCGGTAGCTGCAATCCATATTGCTTGACGATGTCAAGCGCATCGTGCCGCGTGGAACGGTCAGGCACTGTCGGCCCGGAGGCGACATGGGCGGGATTGTCGCCGGGAATGTCGGAGACGATCAGGCTGACGACCCTGGCCCTGGTTGCTGCCGCAAGTCTGCCGCCTTTGATGGTCGAGAGATGTTTGCGCACGACGTTCATCGCCGAGATCGGCGCGCCCGAGGCCAGCAGCATTTCGTTGAGGGCAATCTCGTCTTCGAGGGTGAGGCCCGCCGGCGGCGCCGGCAGCAGCGCCGAGCCGCCGCCGCAGATCAGCGCGATCACCAGATCGTCTTCCGTCAGTCCGTTCACCGTCTCCATCAGCCGTCTTGCCGCGGCAAGTCCTGCAGCATCCGGAACCGGGTGAGCGGCCTCGATGATCTCGATGTCGCGTGTCTCGCAGCCATAGCCGTAACGTGTGACCACCAGACCCTCGAGCGGTCCGTCCCAGACGCTTTCGAGCGCGCGTGCTATCTGTGCCGCGCCCTTGCCGGCGCCGATCACCACGGTTCTTCCCTTCGGCCTGTCAGGCAGGTTCGCCTTGATGCCGGTCAGCGGGTCGGCGGCGCGGACCGCCGCGTCGAACAGGCTTTTCAGGAAATCGCGGGGAGCGGTTATGGTCATTGGTGGTCTCTGCTGCTTGGAGTGGCGATCGTGATGCCGACTGTCGACGCATCCCCGTGCCGGCGTCAAGGTCGAAGGTGAGGCGGAGTGACGGCTATGGCTGCAAATTCTCCTTCGTGGAAAGAACGGATGCGAAGGATAGAAAGCATTAACCATAGTCCCGTAGACAACGAACAGGATCAAAGGAACCAGTGTTCGATGGCTACTGAAATGACCTGCCGCCCCGCCGCTCTCAGTGAAGGCGTGGTGATTGCTTTTCCCTCCGGAACCGGAACCGCCAATATCGAGCGCTGCGCCCGTGAACTCGGCCGCCGACATGGCGCTGATGCGATAGAATTCTGGAGAGCAGAATGCCGCAGGATTGCCGATCAGCTCCTAGCCGCCGGGATGCCGGAGAGCGATGTCGGCGAGCGGGTGCTGCAGTTTCAGCAGGATGTCCAGATCGAACTCGTCCTCAACCATCAAAACGGGCCGCTGCCCAAGTCCCAAAACCGATAGCACAATGTGGCTGGGGCGGCCGGCGGCTGAAGCCACGTAGACCGCCCTCTTAGGCTATTTACCGCAGCAGCCCGGCGGATCGCAGGGCATCTTCGATGACCTTCTGAATGCCGCCGCGGTCGCTGCCGGTGGCGAATGGAGGCGCGGGGTTTTCCGGTTGCGCGGCAGAGGGTTCTACCTTGCGCCGCTTTTCAAACGAGGGAACCAGACCCCAGGACCTGGCGATTTCGACGGTCGAGGAAATTCCGACGTCAAGCATGAAGGGGCCGCTTGCCCCGTAACCGGTGCCGAGATCGAGCGGTGTGCCGTGATCCATTCCGGCAATCGTATAGAGCTCGATCACCTCGGCCCCATGAGCATCGGTCCACACCCTTCGCTGATGTCGTCCGATTTTTTCCACGCGCGACGGCGATGCGGCGACGCCGTGGATGTTTCTCCATTGCTCCACGATCGCATTCGCATTGGAGGGCACCACTGTTCTGTCCGCACTTCCCTGCCAGAGCGACAATGTCGGCCATGGGCCCTTATGTCCTGAAGCCCTTCTCAAGCGCAGCTCGAGTTCTATGGCGGTCGGGCCGCCATGACCGCGCATTCGGTCGAACGCCTCGGGAATGGTCGCGGCGCTGGCGTAAGGGAGGCCTGCAATGATCGCGCCGCCGGCGAAAACTTCCGGGTAACTGGCAAGCATGGCGGCAGTCATGGCGCCACCGGCCGAAAGCCCGGTCACGAAAACGCGCCGGCTGTCGATACTGTGTTCCGCAACGACCTTTGCGATCATCTGGCGAATGGAAAAGACCTCGCCGTGATCCCGGCGGATATCCTCGGGGTTAAACCAGTTGAAGCAGAGGTTTGGATTGTTTGCCCTCCGCTGTTCGGGAAACAGCAGCGCGAAGCCATAGTCTTCGGCCAACTGCGACCAGCCCGATCCGATATCATAGCCGGCGGCAGTCTGGGTGCAGCCGTGCAGAACGACGACCAGGGCCAAGTTTTTCCCGCGTTTCGCAGGCAGATAGGTATAGCCGCCCAAAGCGCCAGGGTTTGCGCCAAATGCGTCCAGCGCGACGAGATCGGAGTTGTCCTGAGTGGCGCGGGGGCGAAGCGTTGCTCGCAACGCAGCAAGGCGTGCGAGCGTGTCTGACATAGGTCTCATGAAAGTCTCCGCCAATCAGCTGCCGGGATGGCGGTGATGCTTAACTAAACGTATCAGCCGGGGAAAAGTTGCTGCGCTGCACAATATTTTCTGAGGTGGCCTGCGTTCCGGCTGCCCAGGCGATCCGATTAATGAGCGCGCCGGCTAAGTTATTCAGATAACTTATTTTCTTTTTGCAGGCGAGCGGAACATAGCCGCGGGGATGGGGTTATCAGCGGCAATCTTCCCAATGAAGATGTGAACGCGAGGAACCCCAATGAAAAAGATTCTACTGACAACGGCCGTATTCCTGACGGCAGCTTCTATTTCGCTCGCCCAGAGCCAGACGCCGAAGACAACCCAGGAAACGCCGGCCGTGGCGACGCCTGATACCACCAATCCGGGTGCGCCTGTCCCAGGCAAGAACAGCTTCACCGAAGACCAAGCCAAGTCGCGGCTTGAGGATGCGGGCTACAGCGCCGTCACCGGTCTCAAGCTTGACGATCAGGGTGTCTGGCGTGCGTCCGCGACGAAGGACGCCAAGCAGGTGCAGGTAGCGCTCGACTACCAGGGCAACATCGTCGCCAAGTGACTTGCCGACCCTTTCCCCAAACATCGAAGGATAAAAATCATGAAAACTGTAACAGGACTGTTCGACAACTACCAAGCTGCAAAGTCGGCCGTTAGTGAACTCGAGGCTGCCGGCATTCCATCGAAGGAAATCAGCATCGTTTCGAATACCGGCGATGGCCGCACCGTCGAGGAGCAGGGCAGCAATGCTGCTGAAGGCGCCGGCACCGGCGCCGGGATCGGCGCTCTCGCAGGCGGAGCCGGCGGTCTGCTCACCGGTCTCGGCATGATTGCCATTCCAGGTGTCGGCCCCGTCGTCGCCGCCGGATGGCTGGTCGCAACGCTGGCCGGAGCAACTGCCGGTGCAGTCGTCGGAGGGGCCGCAGGCGGCATGGTTGGCGCTCTCGTCAAATCGGGTGTGCCCGAAGAAGATGCCCATGTCTACGCCGAGGGTGTCCGCCGCGGCGGCTCGCTGGTAACGGCACGGGTCGAGGATGATAAGGCAATGGCAGCCAGGGCGATTCTCGATCGTTCCGAGAGCGTCAACATCGCCGATCGGCGTGCATCCTATGCCAAAGGCGGCTGGGAGCGCTTTGACGATACGCTCGATCCCTATACGCCGGCCGAGGTCGATGCCGAACGCGGGCGCTATTCGACCGGCCCGCGTATCTGATTTCTAGGAACATCTCAAAGCCGGCCGATCAGGCCGGCTTTTCCATGACGGCGCCTCGCTGTGAAAGCTGCCGTTCGGTGGCCGCGCGCGGGCACGACAAAGACCGCTCCGTCCAATGTGATTGACCTCGGTGGCGCGAGGAACTTCGGCCGGGAAATGGAGTTGATGTTGGCGATCGACAGCATTGATGCTGCGACCCAGTGAGGCTTTTCAGATGTCGAACAAACCCAGCTTCTTCTCTTCCTTTGCAACCCTCGTCGCCGATTTTTCGGGAAAGCCGTTCACTTTTGTCGCGGCTCTGGCGCTCGTGCTTGGCTGGGCGGTTTCCGGCCCCTTTTTCGGCTATTCTGAAACCTGGCAGTTGGTGATCAACACAACCACCACCATCATCACCTTCCTGATGGTCTTTGTGTTGCAGAACAGCCAGAACCGCGACGGGAAGGCTGTGCAGGCCAAGCTTGACGAACTCATCCTGACGAGTCAGGCCGCCAACAAGTTTGTCGGCATCGAAAAGCTGGAAGAGGGCGAACTCAGAGAAATGAGCAAGACGCTTGCCGCGCAAGCCGAATGCGTCGAGGAAAAAGCGGATCAGAAATCTGCCGCGGAGGCAGCGTCCCCCTGACGCATATCGCCTCGATGCGACGCCTTTCAGTTCATTGTCTCTGAGATCTGGTCATGGTGTTGCTGGCGCATTTCCTCAATGGCCTCGGCCTCTTTCTTCTCGGCCGCAATCCAGTGATTTCCGGCCTGGCTGGATCGGATCAGTTCGTCGAGCTTGGTTTGCAGCGCCATCATGTCCCGGTTTTGGGCGTGTTGCACCAGCAGCAAAATGAAAAATACGATGAGTGTCCCCACCATGTTGGTCAGCAGAAACCATTGCCGTGGGTAAGAAAAGTGCAGACCGATGGCCGCCCACAAGACCGCGAAGATGATGAGCGTCACAGGCACCGCGCGATGCCCTGCCCACAAGACGGCCAAGTCGGAAATCTGTCGAAAACGCCAGCGCATACGGCTCTCCACAGCGCACAACACAGAAGATGGAGCAGATCGCAGCCGTTTCCATCACTCTCGTTCAATAAAATGCTCGCTGCGAACAGCCTCAAACCCGCGTTTCCGCGGGTTTGTATGGCGACGGGCCAGGCCATTTTTCATGGCGACAGGACGATCAATTCAGTTTGACCGACGGTTCCCGGCCCCAGACCCGCAGTTTGCCGAGCGCTTTGAGGAAGGCTGCGACGTCCCCAGCCGCGCCAAGCGCAATCACGCCTTCATCCGCTGAAGCGGCAATTCCAGCCTTCTGCATGAGTGGCAGCGCTGTTTCCACATAGCCGATGAACTTGCAGTGCACGAAGGCATCCGACACGAAATCATGGGCCGCTGCCTCCTTCAGCAGATCGCTGCTTCCCTCGGACGAGGGCAGGAGCGCGACGGCGTCGTAGAGCACCGAAGGTCCGCCATCGATCATCTGATGCGCCTCGATCCAATTGCCGTCCGAAAGCGTCACGCCGCCGATCTTTGGCGCGATCACTTCGAATGTTGCCTTTTGTTCGGTAATCTCGGCAAGCAGCGCCTTGAAGATGCCGGCGTCGCTGCCATCGGTGACAAGAATACCGAGCTTGCGTCCTTCGAACCGCTTGGGACCACGCTCGATAATGCTGAGCGCTGGCGACGGCTCGAGATCCTGGCGTGTCGGCATGGCGGCATCGGCAGGCTTCGGCATCGATTTGAAGCCGAGTGCGTGGCCGACCTTACTGGCCAAAGTCTCATCGATGTTTAACAGATGCGAGACCATTCGCTCGCGAATGACAGGTGTCTCGACCTTGCTGAGTTCGAAGATCAGCGCTGCTGCTATATGGCGTTGCTCCGGCGGAGTCTGGCTGATGAAGAACTGCCTGGCCTGGCTGTAATGATCGGCAAAGCTCTCCGGCCGCAACCGGACCTTGCCACCCTGCTCTTCGGCCGGGAAGTGACGATAGCCCTGAACTGGGGATTCCCGTGGTCCCTGGTTCCAGGAGTTTGGCTGGTAATTCACGCGGCCGACTGGATTGCGCATCGCCATGTGGCCATCCTGCTGGAAATTGTGGAAGGGACATTTCGGAGCGTTGATCGGCAGATGCGTGAAATTCGGGCCGCCCAGACGTTTCAGTTGCGTGTCGAGATAGGAGAAGTTCCGTCCCTGCAGAAGCGGGTCGTTGCTGAAATCGATGCCGGGCGGAACATTCTGCGTCATGAAGGCGACCTGCTCGGTCTCGGCGAAAAAGTTTTCGGGCATTCGGTTGAGCACCAGCCTGCCGACCGGTTTGACCGGAAGGATCTCTTCCGGAATGATCTTGGTCGGATCGAGGATGTCGAAATCGAACGTGTCGGCGAAGTCCTGATCGAAAAGCTGGACACAAAGTTCCCATTCCGGGAAGTTGCCTGACTGGATCGACTGCCAGAGGTCGCGGCGATGGAAATCCGGATCCGCGCCGTTGATCTTGACCGCCTCGTTCCAGGCGACGGATTGCAGGCCGAGTTTCGGTTTCCAGTGGAATTTGACGAAGGTCGATTCATCGGCCGCGTTGACGAAGCGGAAGGTGTGAACGCCAAACCCCTCCATGAAACGGAAGGAGCGCGGGATGGCGCGGTCCGACATGACCCACATGATCATATGCATGCTTTCCGGGGTGAGGGAGATGAAGTCCCAGAAATTGTCATGCGCCGACTGCGCCTGCGGAAATTGCCTGTCGGGCTCCGGTTTTACGGAATGAATGACGTCGGGAAATTTGATCGCGTCCTGAATGAAGAAAACGGGAATATTATTGCCGACCAGATCCCAATTACCCTGCTGCGTGTAGATCTTCACCGCGAAGCCGCGCACGTCGCGCGCCAGATCGAAGGACCCCTTGCTGCCGGCGACTGTCGAAAACCGCACGAAGGCCGGTGTCTTTTCGCCGGGCCGCTGGAAAAGATCGGCCCGGGTATAGGCAGCCAGCGATTCATATGTTTCGAAATAGCCATGGGCGCCATAGCCGCGCGCATGCACCACCCGCTCGGGGATGCGCTCATGGTCGAAATGAAAGATCTTTTCGCGGAAATGGAAATCATCGATGAGGGCGGGGCCGCGGGCACCGAGACGAAGCGTATTCTGATCGTCGGAAACAGGGCCGCCCTGTGCTGTGGTCAGCACCGGCATGCCGTCTTCGGCAAACTGATGCAGCTCACCGCCTGCACCCCGGTGCAGTTTCTGATCATGAATCGTCGCGTCGTCCGAGGGCGAGGTCTTCGTCTTCTGGGCCATTTATTTTCTCCGAAAGGGTGTGATCTAACCGAAGCTCAAAAGTGGCGACATGTTCCGCTCGCGGCAAAATAAACACCAACGTCGCGACGGCCTGCGCGCGAAAATGACTGCACCTGGACTCACGAAAATGGGGCGCGGGGCCTTTCGACCGCGCGCCCCCATTTTTCGACGGTTGTTAAGGCCGGCGCGTAACGAGAAGATCCTCCTCCTCGTCGCGTTGCGATCCGCCAAACGCTGCTGCCGCAGAGGCGATGAAAGCCCCGATCAAAAGCGACAAGGAGCCGAGCAGGGCCGTGGTGGAGGCGGCCTTGCGTGCTTCGTCGGCAGCTTTCTGGGTGGCGACCTTGGCATCGTCGATGCGCTTCAGCACCGTGTCGACGCGAGTGCGCGCATCGGCTTCGGAAAGGCCGGTCCGAGCAGAGACGATGGTCGCAAGATAGGCCTTGTCATCATCGGGAATTTGGCCTTGGGCGGCACCGTTGAGAAGGATGCGGGATACCTCGGATGTTGCCGCGGCATCATTGGATGTCGCCGCCGCGCGTGCCTGATCGGGGCGCAGCAATGCGTCGGTAAAATAAGAGGTGGAGAGATCCACAGGCGAGGTTGCCGACGAAGCCGCTGCTGTACCGGCGGCAGTGGCAGCCGAGCCCACGGCTTGTGCCCCGGCGCCGGCGAGCGAGGTCAGCGACGATGCAAGAAACCCGGCAACGAAGACCGTCGCCAGAGCCCAGCTCAGGAACCCATGCGCCGTGTCACGGAAGAAAACCTCATCCGTGTGCACGGCCGCCCATTTCGTCCGCAGCCGGCCGGTAATATAGCCTCCTAGTGCTGAGGAAAGCCATTGCACGAGAACAAGCCAGATCGCCGCGGCCACGCCGAGTGTGCCGAGCGAACTGCTTTGCCCCGACCAGGGTGAGACCATCGTCAGCCCGAGGCCGGATCCGAGAAGCAGAAGGATCAGGGTTACGCCGATGGCAGCGGCGGCACCCCCGAAGATAGGCCCCCATGTCATAGCCGATTTGGAGGATTCGACCGGCGTGGCAATCTCTCCGGAACCTGTCATTGAAACCGACATGATCTGTTCCTATCGCATAAACAGAGCAAGAAGGATGATAATAGGCAGTGGAACACCGAGCAGCCAAAGTAGAATACCGCGACCCATGAGAGACCTCCTGTCAGGGTTGACGTTACGTTGTTGATGCCACTCAACTTTTTACTGCGCCGATTGTTCCCGGCCGGCTCCGGGTGGGCAGGAAGAATTTCCCAACGCCCTCCGGTTCGCGTGTAAGTCAATCTCGCGGCAGCTTACCAAGCAACAGCAGATTGCAGGGCCGGTTGCCGCATTCGCGGCATTTGAGGCGTCCGGCCAGTCTGGCGAGAGACAGGTCAAGGCCGCAGCGCCGCCCAATGCCCCGCCGCTCGAGAGGTGTTTGGTGACGGCAGGCGCCACAGCGGGCATGGATGACGAACCATTGCGGCAAGGTCGCCAGCGTCTGCTTTTCGACTTCGACGGCAAAGCCCTCAGGGGGCGCGAGTTCGATACTGCGGCGATGTTTCATGTCCGTTCGACAGTCGGCCGCGATCCCGCTGTTGTGCTCCGGCTTGTCATCCCTTCTGTGAGGGCAAGCTGAAGTCGCAAGTGACGGCAATCCAGCAGCAACGTCGTTATGGCGGCACGGACGTTGCCATCGTGATAGGCGACAACTGCGTCGACTTCTTCCTTCAGCGCTTCTTCTGCCAGTTTCTCGGGGATTTGCGGACGCACGGCCTCGATCTCTTTCAGAGTTATCAGATGCAAGGTTTCAGTTGGCGGCGGTTTTGCCGATGTTCTTATTATGTTCCGAGTGGTGCCCGAGTCAAGGGCGGGAAATATTCCGCGTTCGGCGCTGTCGCCCGCCAAAGGAGAGTACATATATGTTCCCACGCGGGTGCTCCGGAGAGAGATGAATCGCGGGAAAATTTCTCCTGCCATTTCCTGGGGGGAGGGAGCACCGATCGTTTTGGTCACAGCCTGAATTGGAGAAGTATCGATGAACGGATTACGGGCATTTCTAGCAGTCGGAGTCATCACGCTTGCCGCCATTGCCTCGGCCTGCTCGACCGCGCCGAATTCATACGGTTCGGCATCGGGATATCAGCCCGGAGATTCGATGAACCCGGCCTGTGCGGATGGGTTTCGCCCCGGCGACGGCCGTTCGTGCAGCTACTAAGCGTGGTCGGCTGCTGAGGCTTTCAACCGCGGCGCCATACCGAGAGCCATGGCTGATGCTATCTGGTTTCTGTGGCGTATGTTCGTGGAAGGGGCTGGTGCCGCGCCCTAGTGATCAAGACAGAACGGCCACGTGATCTCGTGGCAGCGACGTGACGTCAATCTGCCGCCCGACCCCATTCTAAAGTTAATGGCGGTCGCGTCCTGCGGCAGTCTGTATACCATCAAACCGGCAACGCAAAGATGGCCGATCAGAACGGCAATTGTCCGCGACACAAGAACATGCGGCCGGGAAACCGCCGCCGCTGTCTGTCGGGTATCTCGCCAGTCCCAGCAGCGCGCCGGCCGCTCTTCCTTCAAGCACGCAGCCGTTCATCGGAGGTTAATGCTTATTAACCCAGAATCGCAGCCTGAAAGGATGCGCCGATGAAGATGCTTTTTTCCTCACTTGCAGCCATGGTCTTGTCTGCATCTTTCGCCCTGCCGCTAAGCGCCACGCCGATCGTCGTGCCGAAAGCGGTAGCAATGCACGCCGCCGACGTCGAGCAGGTCAAGGACCGTCGCCACGGTAATGGGCATGCGTATGGCCACTGGAAGAAGAGCCGCTACGCTTACCGCGACTGCCGGTACTACGGCTCGTGCTACCGTCCGCGGTATTACGGCAGTCGCGACTATTACGGCTATCGCGACGATTACCCCTATCGTCGTCGGTCAGGTGTGACCGTGTATTTCGATTTTTAGTCGGCAGTGCCCCGGCCCCTTGAAGCCGTCGGCCTGACCTCACCACGCCACCCGTCGAGCTACCAACTCGGCGGGCGTTTTGTTTCCGGCGCCTGAACAAAGAAAAAGGTCGGGGCGAATGCTCGCGCCGACCCTTCTTTGATTGCATCCGCACGGTGCCAGTACATCCGTGGTCACCAGCAAAAGCTATCCGGTAGATTGAATTTATGCGCCCCGTGAATTTTCGCAAGGATTAGGGAGTGCTGATTTAGGGCTAGGCGAGGGGCGCCAGCCTCTTTGTTCCAATGAACGCGTGAGCGTAAATCCCGGCTGTCAGGCACGTCGCTGTCCTGAACCCGCCTGGGGGCCGTATCGAGCGCATTGACAACCGATGCCCGCCGCCATTGCACGGAACCGAGCATACGGCTCGTGCCCACGCAGCGCTGGCGGATCCATGGAACGTTATCCAGAGGGTGCCAAAAAATGAGGAGGCAATGGGGGTAAGCAACTGCCTGCTTCGGACTTCTCAACGAAACAGGCAATTAACTTGAAAAATGGCTCCCCGGGCCGGATTCGAACCGGCGACCTGTCGATTAACAGTCGAATGCTCTACCGCTGAGCTACCAGGGATCACTGCTTGGCGCGGTGTGAGTGGGCTAATACAAATGCTTTCCCGATTTGCCAAGCGGTTTTTTCAAAAAAATGAAATGAACTTGTATTTGGGATGCCCGCGCCCATCTCTGGGGAATGACGAATGGGAATGATAACGGCGAGGCGAGGGGCGGCGAAAAGTCCGGGAAGCGGGCAAAGCGCTTCGGCATCGATCATGCGAGCGGCAGGCTTATGCTCGGCTCCTTCAGCATCGGCTTGCCGCGCTCGCCCATCGCGCGGATGGGGATCGGTGTCGCCCTCATTCTTTGTGGGTTTCTGGGCTTCCTGCCGATCCTGGGCTTCTGGATGCTGCCGCTCGGCTTCCTCGTGCTTTCGCACGATCTGCCTGTCGCACGCCGGCTTCGGCGGCGGCTGGCGGTCTGGTGGCACAGGCGGCGGAAACCGGCCGAATGACGACCGCCCCGGAGGGGCATGGAACGGCAGAGCGCTTTTCGCATTCGTGGTTTATGGAAGTAAAACGTCGAAAAAGCGTCACAATGGGCCAAGGTCAGAAAATGAAGGCTTTTGTTGTTATCGCCCTGTCTGCGGCGACGATTTTCTCCGGCGTTCCCGCCGAGGCCCAAGTCGACAGCCGGGGATTTGACGCGCGCGGCATTTGCCGTCGTCCCGAAGGCTGCGTGGTCGACCACGGCCAGGGCGGCAGCTACAACGGGCCTCGCAACTATCGCAATTTCAACGGCCGGAACGAGCGTGATGGCAGCAACGACCGCGGCCGGGACGATCGCCGCTTTCGCAATCAGAACAGAAGCGACAATTTCGAGGCTGCACCCAGCCGCATCGCCGCCCTGTGATTGAGCCGGGTTCAGTCTAATTCGATCTGAGTTCGCTTTCCTCGAAAGTGCCGCCGTGGTCCGGATCAAGGCTGGTGGCCAACAACAGGCTGCAGGCGGCAAGGATGAGGACGAGCTTCATCGCGTAGGACACGGAAACCGCATATCTGCGGCCCGGTGATACGCGGGAGGGCGCTATATAATAGTTGTAATAGAAGTGCGGATCGCTCGTTTCCAGCAGGTTCTGGTAGACGTGCGGCGGAATGTCCGCATGTTTGACCGTCGGAGAACCCGGGAATTTTACATGAAGATCCCGGCTCTCAGCATCGTATGCGGCACGCACGTGCTTCGATTTGAGGGCAGCCCAATCCATTGCAGCTCCTATCACCCTCCCGGTGGCAATATGAGGCCCGCGGAGCGATCGTCAAGCTAACGATTTGTTTCAAATGCGATCAGTGGCGGGAAGCGGCATCGCTACGGTCATGGAAATTCCAGCCTGTGCCGTGCCGGCCGGGCACGGGAAAATGGTCTTTTCGGCAACCGCGGAATGGCGTTTTTCCGAAATGCCCTCTTGCGATTTCCTTACGATCATTCTAAACGCTCGCCACGGCTCAGATAACGAGCGCGTGAGGCCTCGTGGCGGAGTGGTGACGCAGAGGACTGCAAATCCTTGTACCCCGGTTCAATTCCGGGCGAGGCCTCCAACATCTTCCCACATGACATAATTTTGCTGAAATGCACCCAAGCGGCGGCGGCGCATTGGCGCTGAGGCGCAGTGCAACCAGCGCCGCGTACATGCCCTGACGTCCGCCAACATGATATTGCCGCAGACTCTATGCGGAGACTATCTTGAGCGCGCTTTCGGCGCCTTTATCACTTCAAGGTCGTTTCGCCGTCCAGCAGCCCGCAGCAGAAGATCCCGATGAGTGCTGCAACGATGAAGAAGTCGAACAGCGTCAAATGGTCGAAAATCGCAGACATGGCCTGCTCCTCCTATTTCCTCCGCTGAAGATCATAGCATGAAGGGGCAGGGGATTCCACGTTGCGTCGCAGCGCCTCATTGCCTGTGTGGCGCGGAAGAAGCGCCTGTCGGATTCTTTTCGCCGGCGGCTGCCAAGCCTTGAAAGCATCGGTGGCGGGGATTAAGAGACGAGGGACAGGAACCGCTTTCAAGAGCGAGAGGACATGATGGATTTCGAAGCAGCGCGCGCAAAGATGGTCGACACCCAGGTTCGCACGACGGACGTTACCTCGCATTCCGTGCTGACGGCGCTTCTGACGGTGCCGCGTGAGGCATTCGTGCCCGAGAAGGCGAAGCTGTTGGCCTACATCGACAACGATGTCGAGATATCGGCCGCCGCACCGGGAAAGCCGGCCCGCTTCCTGATGGAGGCATCGCCGCTCGCCAAGCTGCTGCAGCTGGCTGCGATCACCAAGGATGATTTCGTCCTCGAAGTCGGCTGCGGCACCGGTTACACATCGGCGCTGCTGTCGATCATTGCCGGCTCCGTCATCGCGCTCGAATGCGACGAGGCGCTGGCCGCCGAAGCGAAGACGCAGCTCGCCGGCTATGCTAAGGTCGAGGTCGTCACCGGACCGCTCGAAAAGGGTTACGCAGCCGGCGCTCCCTATGATCTGATTTTCGTCAATGGCGCAGTCGAGGAGGTTCCGGCAGCTCTTCTCGGTCAATTGCGTGATGGCGGCCGTCTGATCACGGTCGAAGGTTACGGCAATGCCGCCCGCGCCAAGATGTTCGTCGCCGAGCGCGGCGCCGTTTCGGAAAACGTCTTCTTCAACGCTTCGGTCAAGCCGCTGCCTGGCTTTGCCAAGGTCCGCGAATTCGTTTTCTAAGACCGATTTTTGATCGATGTATCCAGCAACGGGCGCCATAGCGCCCGTTTTTTTATCGGGGCCGCGTGAGAGCCTTCACAAATGTGATTTATCGTGCCGCTGCCATGTCGCAAACATCAGGTAACAAAACTGTGCATGGTCGCATTCAATTGATTCGCGATGATTTTTTTCATGGCTGGGGTATTCTAAGGTCGTGGTGATTCGGATGAACGCTCCACATCGTCCGGTCGTTGTTTTTGGATAACGGGGATAGAAATGGCTCAGCCAAGCGTAGCGCGTGAACCGTCCATGGAAGAAATTCTGGCCTCCATCCGCCAGATCATCGAAAGCAATGAGCCCGGCGCCGGCAAGGCGATTTCCGCATCTCTGCCGCCGGTCTACGGCGCCGACGAGGATGACAACGGCTCCGAAATCCATCTGACGGTGGATGACACCTATGCCGGCGTGGAGTTCCCCGAACCGGCCCTGCGCTCCTCCGATCCGCGTTTCATCGCCGCCAATTCGGCCGGCACCGCCCCCGAAGCCGAAGTGCCGGCTCGCGCCCTGTCGCTTGCCGATGTCGCCGCCCGCGTGCGCGCCGCCTCCGAGCGCAGCGCCGTGCAGGCCGGTCAGGCATTGCGCGAAATTCCAAGCGGCTTCCGCCAGGCCGAACCGCAGCCGGCCCCGATGCCGGAAGCGCCGCGCGCCGCGGCACCGCAGCCACAGCCGCAGCCGGCTCAGCCTGTTTTCGAGGCTGCCGTTCAGCAGGTCGCAATTCAGCAGCCGGTCGAGGCGCCGGTGTTTGCAGAAACCCCGGCGGTTGCAGTCGCCGAGCCGGCGCCTGCCGTCGAAACGGCATTGCCGCCTTTGGAACCGACCCAGTCCTCGGCCGAGCGTTTTCTGCCGAGCCTTGCGGACGAGGTTCAGCCGACGCTGCTTTCCGAGAATGCCGGCCTGCAGATCAGCCGCTCCTTCGAGGAGCTCGCCGCCGCCATCGACGGTGCGGAGCGCCGCTCGCTGGACGAGATCGCAGAGGATATGCTGCGCCCGATGCTGCGCGAGTGGCTTGATGATAATCTGCCGACGCTGGTCGAGCGGCTGGTGCGCGAGGAAATCGAGCGCGTGGCGCGCGGCCCGCGCCGCTGATCGGATTGCTTTTTCCTGAAAAGCCGCTCTGGTCTCCGGGGCGGCTTTTTTATTGACTTGCCCGTGCCCATCCTATTTACAAACGCCACCCCTCGAACCTCGAAATTGGTCAGAAAATGCTCGACAAGACCTATGATTCTGCTGCCGTCGAACCCAAAATCGCCGCGAAATGGGATGAGGAAGACGCTTTCCGCGCCGGCGCGAACGCCAAGCCCGGGGCCGAGACCTTCACCATCGTCATCCCGCCGCCGAATGTCACCGGTTCGCTGCACATGGGCCACGCGCTCAACAACACGCTGCAGGACATCATGGTGCGCTTCGAGCGCATGCGCGGCAAGGACGTGCTCTGGCAGCCCGGCATGGACCATGCCGGCATCGCCACACAGATGGTCGTCGAGCGCAAGCTGATGGAACAGCAGCTGCCCGGCCGCCGCGAAATGGGCCGCGAGGCTTTCATCGACAAGATCTGGGAATGGAAGGCTGAATCGGGCGGGCTGATCTTCAACCAGCTGAAGCGCCTGGGCGCGTCCTGCGACTGGTCGCGTGAACGCTTCACCATGGACGAAGGCCTGTCGAAGGCCGTTCTCGAGGTTTTCGTCACGCTCTACAAGGAAGGCCTGATCTACAAGGACAAGCGCCTCGTCAATTGGGACCCCAAACTCCTGACTGCCATTTCCGATATGGAAGTCGAGCAGCACGAGGTGAAGGGCCATCTCTGGCATCTGCGCTATCCGCTCGAGCCGGGTGTCACCTATCAATATCCGATTGCCTTCGATGAAGAGGGCAAGCCGACCGAATTCGAGACGCGCGACTATATCGTCGTCGCGACGACGCGGCCGGAGACGATGCTCGGCGATACCGGCATTGCCGTGAATCCCGAAGACGAGCGTTATAAATCCATCGTCGGCAAGCATGTCATCCTGCCGATCGTCGGCCGCAAGGTTCCGATCGTCGCCGACTCCTATGCCGACCCGACGGCCGGCACGGGCGCGGTCAAGATCACGCCTGCGCATGACTTCAACGACTTCGAAGTCGGCAAGCGCGCGAAGCTGCGCGCCATCAACGTCATGAACGTCGATGCCACCATTACCATCAAGGATAACGAGGATTTCCTCGAAGGCCTCGACAATCCGGCTGCACTGCATGGTGCCTGGGACCGTCTGGAGGGCCAGGACCGTTTCTATGCCCGCAAGGTTATCGTCGAGATTTTCGAAGAGGCCGGGCTGCTCGACAAGATCGAGCCGCACAAGCATATGGTGCCGCACGGAGACCGCGGCGGCGTGCCGATCGAGCCGCGGCTGACCGAACAATGGTTTGTCGACAACAAGACTTTAGGACAGCCCGCGCTGGAATCCGTTCGCGACGGAAAAACCAGGTTCATTCCAAGGAACTGGGAAAACACCTATTTCAACTGGCTGGAGAACATCGAGCCGTGGTGCATCTCCCGCCAGCTCTGGTGGGGGCATCAGATTCCCGCCTGGTATGGCCCGGATGGCCAGGTCTTCGTCGAGCAGACCGAGGAAGAGGCGCTGCAGGCGGCGATCCAGCATTATCTCTCGCATGAGGGGCCGATGAAGGCCTATGTCGAGGACCTGCTCGAAAACTTCAAGCCGGGCGAGATTTTGACGCGGGACGAGGACGTGCTCGACACATGGTTCTCCTCCGCGCTCTGGCCGTTCTCGACGCTTGGCTGGCCTGACCAGACGCCGGAGCTCGCGCGTTATTACCCGACGAGTGTTCTGGTCACCGGTTTCGATATCATCCCGTTCTGGGTCGTTCGAATGATGCAGATGGGCCTGCATTTCATGAAGAACGAGAATGGCGATCCCGTCGAACCCTTCCACACGATCTACATTCACGCGCTGGTGCGCGACAAGAATGGGCAGAAGATGTCGAAGTCCAAGGGCAACGTCATCGATCCCCTGGAACTGATCGACGAATACGGCGCCGATGCGCTGCGCTTCACCCTGGCGATCATGGCGGCCCAGGGGCGCGACGTGAAGCTCGATCCGGCCCGCATCGCCGGCTATCGCAATTTCGGCACCAAGCTCTGGAACGCCACGCGTTTCGCCGAGATGAACGGTGTGAAGAGTGATCCGCATTTCGTGCCTGAGGCTGCCGAACTCACCATCAACCGCTGGATCCTGACCGAGCTTGCCCGTACGGAACGTGACGTTACGGAAGCGCTCGAAGCCTTCCGTTTCAACGATGCCGCCGGCGCACTCTACCGTTTCGTCTGGAACGAGGTCTGCGACTGGTATCTCGAGCTCCTGAAGCCGGTTTTCAACGGCGAGGACGAGGGCGCCAAGGCCGAGGCTCAGGCCTGCAGCGCCTATATTCTCGAAGAGATCTACAAGCTGCTGCATCCCTTCATGCCCTTCATGACCGAAGAGCTCTGGGCGCATACGGCAGGCGAGGGCAAGGAGCGCGACACATTGGTCTGCCATGCCGAATGGCCTTCGCCCTCCTATGCCGATAACGGGGCCGCCGACGAGATCAACTGGCTGATCGACCTCGTCTCCGGCATCCGCTCGGTGCGCGCCGAAATGAACGTGCCGCCGTCGGCCACAGCTCCGCTCGTCGTCGTCAAGGCCAACAACCTGACGCGCGAAAGGCTGTTCCGCCACGACGCCGCCATCAAGCGGCTTGCGCGTGTCGAGGCGATATCGCTGGCCGATGATGCGCCGAAGGGCGCTGCTCAGATCGTCGTCGACGAGGCTACCATCTGCCTGCCGCTCGGCAATCTGATTGACCTTTCCGCTGAAAAG
The DNA here is from genome assembly GCF_000271845.1 of Rhizobium leguminosarum bv. trifolii WSM2297. Next base: position 633,985 of record NZ_JH719395.1, read on the forward strand.
GCCCGGCTGGAAAAGGCGATCGGCAAAATGGAAGGGGAGATCTCGCGCATCGACGGCAAGCTCTCCAACGAGAAGTTCGTCGCCAATGCCAATCCCGACGTGGTCGACGCCGAGCGCGAGCGCCTCGAGGAATTGAAGGGGCAGATCGCCAGCCTGAAGATCGCCCTCTCCAGGGTGAGCGAAGCCGGGTAAGGTTCAGCTCTCGTTTTGGTAAGCTATTTCAAAGACGCGCTCCACCAATGGGCGCGTCTTTCTCTTTTTGAGCGCGCATGATTCGGCCCTGAAAGCGGCTGATTTCAGGCGCTAAGCCTGTGGATTGTGGCCTGCCAGGCCTCCCTCGGGCGAAAACCGTCACTGTTGTCGGATTGATACAGCTTCCACAATGTGTGGAATGAAAACCCAAAACCCCATCTGAAAACCGGTCGCTCTGGAATAAAATTTTATTAACCAGATTTTTTGACGTGTCCGTCAATTTCTTTACGTAAGTTAGCCACTGGAATGCCTGGGAGTGCCGCCGTCTGGCGCGTTGCCATGTCGAGCGAACACTTACTAGAGTGGCGTCACATCAATTGCTGGAGTGGGGGAGACACAATGGCATCGCGTAGGTTTTCCAAGGGCGTAACGTCGCTCGTTCTTCTTTCGTCGCTTGCATCGCCGTCCTTCGCCGGCGGCCTGGAGCGCGGCGGCTACAACATCGATCAGCTGTTCGATACGTCGCCTTTCTCATTTCAGTCGGGGGTGACCTACGTCACGCCGCAGCGCAAGCTGAAGGACGTCCGTGATACGGAGACGTCTATATTTTCAAGCGGCAATCTGAACGGCCGTCCAGACACAGCTGACGAGACCTCGAATTACACTATCCCTTATATTGGCTTCAAAGCTGGTTTCGGCGATGCGATCGACTGCCTTGTCGACTATTCCGAGCCCTTCGGCGCGCATACCGACCCCGGTGTGAACTGGGCCGGCGCCAATAATAATATCGAGACGGAGATCAAGACCCGCAACTATGGCGGAACCTGCTCCTATCGTTTTGATATGGGTCCTGGACAGCTTCGCTTCATCGGCGGCGCCTTCTATCAGGAAGTCGAGGGCTTCAAGGAACGTCTGGTTTCCACACTTCCGCTTCTGCTCGGCACCGGCACCGGCGTCGGTCGCCTGGATATCGACGATAGCGGCTGGGGCTGGCGCGCCGGTGTCGCTTATGAGATTCCGGAATATGCGATGCGCGCGAGCCTCGTCTACAACAGCCGCGTCAAGTACGATAATCTGACCGGCACTGTTGATCTCCGTCAGGTTCCGGTCGTGCCGCTATATGGAGGCCTTGTCACACCTGTTTCCGGTTCCGCCGAAGCGCCGGATTCACTGGAGCTGAAGCTGCAAAGCGGTATCGCTCCGGATTGGCTTGCATTCGGATCGGTTAAATGGACGAATTGGAGCGTCTTGCAGTCGGTAGCATTCTGCCCCACCAACGGGTTGCCTTGCCCAGCGGGTGGTCTAACCTCACTCGATCTCTTCTATCGTGACGGCTGGACCATCTCCGGCGGCGTGGGCCACAAGTTCAACGATCAGTGGGCCGGCGCAGTGAGCCTCACGTGGGACCGCGGCACCAGTCAAGGTTATGGTGCACAGACCGACAGCTGGACGCTCGGTCTCGGCGCCGCCTACACGCCGACCGAACATATTGAATGGCGCGTCGCCGGTGCCGTGGGCGTGTTGACGAGCGGTTCGTCCGGCACATTCGAGTATAATGGCCGGACCTATGGCAACGACGTCTCCTATTCCTTTGGCAACGATCTGGTCGCAGCACTGTCGACGAGCCTAAAGGTCAAGTTCTAATTGCCGATTTGAAGAATTGACGAGCCCGGCACTGCCGGGCTCTTCTTTATTCGCGCCCGTTAATCATGCCATTTGCCGGTCCCGTTTTGTGACGATTCAGCAACACTTTTTTACGACAGTTTGCATATGATGTCCGTCGGGCGAATTTGTCCATTTCCCGCCACAAAGAGAGCGCACCGCTATTTGCAGGCGAGGTGATGGCAGACTTACGGTGCGTGTAATCAGTAGCATGGGTCGATTTTTTTCCGGTAATAACAGGTCGCGCGATACGATTGGCAACAATCGTTCGATTTCGGTCGTTTCGCTTTCCGCACAGGGCTGTTCCCTGCGTCGATGCGGTCCCGCGGTGACGCCGTCGAGCCGTTCATTGGTGTTGTTTTCGGCCCGCTCGGATGAGCATCTCGGCTTTGCCGGAGATGTCGATACCGCTTTCGTCACATTTGCTGTTTACGAATATGGTGCAGGCGGGAAGGCGGATGCCGCACCTGCCGAAAGAGTGCCACAGGGATTGCAGTCGAGCCATGCCGGGAGCCGGGTGGTTCTGAATGATGCGCTGAGAATTCGGCCTTCGAGAGAAGGCCAGTGGGCTGGATGCGACGCGGGCAAAGGAGCCATGGAGCTCGCCGCGGGATCGCTCGCCTCGACGAAATACATCCGCGGAATGCACGGCGCGAGCGCCGCTGCTTCCTGCCTGTGATGAGCGAAAGAAATCGGTTGAAATGGTGACGTCCGAATTCAAACTGTTCAAATTCATGCTGATGGGCATGTCTATGGCCGTAGGGCTGGCGCTGTCCGGCCCGGTCCGCGCATTCGACATCAAGGCCCCCGTCAGCAAGGAATCCGGACCCTTCGATCTCTTCAAGTTCGGCTTCAAAGCCTATAAGAACGGACAGAAGGAAGAGGCGGTCGAAGCCTATAAATACGCTGCCGAAAAAGGCCATACGGGCTCGCGCTGGGCGCTTGCCAACATGTATGCCGATGGCGACGGCGTGACGCAGGATGATTTCGAAGCCTTCAAGATCTACAGCGAGATCGCCCAGCAGGGTGTCGAGCCCGGCTCGGAAGATACCGGCTTCTTCGTCAACGCGCTGCTCTCGCTCGCCAACTATTACAAACACGGCATATCAGGCAGTCCGGTTCGGATCGACCTCAGCCAGGCGCGCCAGCTTTATTTTCAGGTCGCCTCCACCTTTGGCGTCCCTGAGGCGCAGTTCCAGCTGGCGCAGATGATGCTGGCCGGTGAGGGCGGTAATGCCAGCCCGCAGCAGGCGAAGAAATGGCTGAACCAGGCCCGCAAGAGCGGTCATCCCGGCGCCATGGCGGTCTTCGGCAATATACTTTTCGACGAAGGCCAGACGGCTCGCGGCCTGGCGTTGATGACCGCCGCGCTCGACCGCTGCAAGCCCAAGGATTGCAACTGGATGGAAGCACTGCAGGAACAGGCCTTCTCGGTTGCCAACGAGGCCGACCGCCGCACGGCGGTATCCCTCTCGCACAGCATCGCGACCGGCTCCGACGATTAGAGCCTAGGCCGCGAAATCGAAATAGGCGATGACCGGCACGTGGTCGGACGGCTTTTCCCAGGCCCGCACATGTTTTTCGATCGCAGCGGATGTCATCCGGTCGGCGGCCTCAGGCGATAGCAGCAGGTGATCGATGCGGATGCCGTTGTTCTTCGGCCAGGCGCCGGCCTGATAGTCCCAGAAGGAATAGAACTGCGTCGCATCCGTCGTCGCGCGCACCGCATCCGTCAGCCCGAGATTTTCGAGCCGGCGGAACGCCTCCCGCGTCTGCGGCAGAAACAGCGCATCACTTTCCCAGACCTTGGGATCGAAGCAGTCGTGCGGTTCCGGGATGACATTGTAGTCGCCGGCAAGCACCAGCATCTCTTCATAGGCCAGCCGCTCGGCGGCAAACGCCCGCAGGCGCTCCATCCAGGCGAGCTTGTAGGGATATTTCTCCGTGTCGACAGGATTGCCGTTCGGCAGGTAGATGCAGCCGACGCGCAGAATGCGAGTGTCGGGCAGCGTGAATACGGCTTCGAGGAAACGCGACTGTTCGTCTAGCGGATCGCCGGGCAGGCCGCGGTTCACTTCGGACGGCGAAGTCTTGGAGAGGATTGCCACGCCATTGAAGCCCTTTTGGCCGTGTGTTTCGACGTGATAGCCGAGCGCCTCGATCTCCAGCCTTGGAAAACCTTCGTCGACCGTCTTGATCTCCTGCAGGCAGACGATATCCGGATCGGAATCCTTGAGCCATTGCGTGAGATTGTCGATGCGCGCTTTGACGCCGTTGATGTTCCAGGTCGCGATCTTCATGGCTCTGTCCCGTTCATGACGACATGCATAAAAACAAAGAGCTAAAGCGTGCTGCATGAATCAGCGTCGATGCGGTGCGCTTTAGAGCAATTCCAGCAAAAGTGTGCAGCGGTTTTGCGTCCGGAAGTGCGTTAAAACAAAGAGATAGAGCATTTTCGCGATTCGAAGAAAAACGAAAATGTTCTAGTGGGCTTCTTGTATCGCGGTATTTCGCCAGGGGACAAGACGATAAACCGGCCGGAAGCAGTTCTTCGGCCGGTTCGATGGGGACAATGCCTTAGGTTCAGATCGAGAAGCTGGTGCCGCAGCCGCAGCTTGCCACTGCGTTCGGGTTCTTAATCTGGAAGGATTGACCAAGCAGATTGTCGACGAAATCGATCTCCGAACCCGCCATGTAGACGAGCGAAAGGCTGTCGATCAGCACCTTGGCATTGTTCTTTTCGACGATGATGTCGTCGTCGCCAGCGCTGTCGGCAAGATCGAACTTGTAGGAAAAGCCCGAACAGCCGCCGCCTTCGACGGAGACGCGCAACGCGCTCTTGCCGGCCTCGGCGCCGACGATCGCAGCGATACGCTTTGCTGCGGCATCTGAAAGGGTTACACTCGTATCCGTCATGTTTCCTCCTGCCGGGGTCAAGATCCGGAGAGAATGGGTTTTTGCACTTGAATGTTCAAATGCCTGATATCAAACAAACTTATCATGATCCTCGAAAAAAGGCCATGATGCGCCGAGGTGGTTGAGAAAGCGCCTCTTTGCCGTTTCTTCGGGCTATAGGTATGAAGAGCGCAAAGCGGCGTCAATGGGCAGATGCGGCAACATGCAGGATGACGGTGACGAATGACGATCGACAGGCGTGCTTTAGGTTTCGGCAGCAGCGAAAGGGCGGTCTATGCGGCAGACCCCTGGACGAGCCGCGGGCGGCTCTATCAGGAGGATGAGAGCCCGACGCGCTCCGATTTCCAGCGCGATCGCGACCGCATCGTCCACACCACCGCCTTTCGCCGGCTCAAGCACAAGACCCAGGTCTTCATCGCCCAGGACGGCGATCACTACCGCACCCGGCTGACGCACACGATCGAGGTGGCGCAGATCGCCCGCGCACTCGCCCGCGCCCTGAAGCTCGACGAGGATCTGGCCGAGGGCGTGGCGTTGGTGCATGATTTCGGCCACACGCCGTTCGGTCATACCGGCGAGGACGCGCTGCACGAGGTGCTGCTGCCCTATGGCGGCTTCGACCACAATGCCCAATCGCTGCGCATCGTGACCAAGCTGGAGCGGCGTTATGCCGAATTCGACGGCATCAACTTGACATGGGAAAGCCTCGAAGGTCTGGTCAAGCACAATGGTCCGCTGCTGACGCCGGATGGTGTGGGCACGCGCGGCCCCGTGCCGCAGCCGATCCTCGATTATTGCGAACTGCACGATCTCGAGCTTGCAACCTATGCCAGCCTCGAGGCGCAGGTGGCGGCGATCGCCGACGACATCGCCTATAACACCCACGATATCGACGACGGGCTGCGCTCCGGCTACCTGACGTTCGACATGCTGGAGGAAATCCCGTTCCTTGCCGGGCTGATGGCCGAGGTGAGGGCGCGATACCCGCATCTGGAGCCGAGCCGCTTCACCCATGAGATCATGCGGCGGCAGATCACTCGTATGGTCGAAGACGTGATCGACGTCGCGCAGGAGCGCCTTTTGCTGCTGCGCCCCGAGAGCGCCGCCGACATCCGCGCTGCCGACGGGGTCATCGCCACCTTCTCCGAGGCGATGGCCGAGACCGACAGACAGATCAAGGCGATGCTGTTCAAACGCATCTACCGCAATCCCGATATCATGCGCATCCGCGCCGGGGCTGCCCAGATCGTCACCGATCTCTTTTCCGCCTACATGGCCAATCCCAAGGAGATGCAGAGCCACTACTGGGTCGATCATATCGCCGGCCTCGCCGATGCGCCGAAGGCCCGTCATGTCGGCGATTACCTCGCCGGCATGACCGACACCTATGCGATCAGCGCCCACAGGCGATTGTTTGACCACACTCCGGATTTGCGATAGGCAGCGGTCGCCCCGCCAAGGGCTCGATTTGAGCCTTTGGCACAGCCTATGCATGGAAGAGTGCTATGAACCTTTTTACCGACTTCGAAGCCAGGATCAAAACCGCCCTTGAACAGATCGATCTGGTCAGGGAAAAGCGATCCGAGCTCGATTTCGGCCGCATTGCCGTCGAGCCGCCGCGTGACGCGAGCCATGGCGACGTCGCAACCAATGCCGCGATGGTGCTGGCAAAGCCGCTCGGAACCAATCCCCGCGCGCTGGCCGACATCATCATCGCCAAGCTCAGGGAGGATGCCGACGTCGCCGATGTTTCGGTCGCCGGTCCCGGTTTCATCAATATCCGTCTCTCTGTTGGCTACTGGCAGCGTCTGCTCGCCGCGATGATCGGCGCCGGCACCGATTACGGCCGCTCGACGCTGGGTGAGGGCCGGAAGGTCAACGTCGAATATGTCTCGGCCAATCCGACCGGGCCGATGCATGTCGGCCACTGCCGCGGCGCCGTCGTCGGCGACGCGCTCGCCAACCTGCTCGCCTTTGCCGGCTACGGCGTCGAGAAGGAATATTATATCAACGATGCCGGCTCGCAGATCGACGTGCTCGCCCGTTCCGTCTTCCTGCGCTATCGCGAAGCGCTCGGCGAAAGGATCGGCGAAATTCCCTCGGGTCTCTATCCGGGCGACTATCTCGTGCCGGTCGGCCAGTCGCTTGCTGCCGACTATGGCGTGCGGCTGCACAACATGCCGGAAGACCAATGGATGCCGATCGTCAAGGACCGCACCATCGATGCGATGATGGTGATGATCCGCGAAGACCTGGCGGCGCTCAACGTCCATCACGATATCTTCTTCTCCGAGCGCACCCTGCATGCCAATGGCGCGGCCTCGATCCGCACGGCGATCAACGACCTGACCTTCAAGGGCTATGTCTATAAGGGCACCTTGCCGCCGCCGAAGGGCCAGTTGCCTGAGGACTGGGAAGACCGCGAACAGACCTTGTTCCGCTCGACCGAAGTCGGTGATGATATGGACCGGCCGCTGATCAAGTCGGACGGCTCCTACACCTACTTCGCCGCCGACGTCGCCTATTTCAAGAACAAGTTCGATCGCGGTTTCGACGAGATGATCTATGTGCTCGGCGCCGACCATGGCGGCTACGTCAAGCGCCTGGAGGCGGTTGCACGCGGCGTTTCGGATGGTAAGGCGAAGCTGACGGTGCTGCTCTGCCAGCTCGTCAAGCTCTATCGCAACGGCGAGCCGGTGAAGATGTCGAAACGCTCGGGCGATTTCGTCACGCTTCGGGAGGTCGTCGAGGAAGTCGGCCGTGATTCGGTCCGTTTCATGATGCTTTACCGTAAGAATTCCGAGCCGCTCGACTTCGATTTCGCCAAAGTGACGGAACAGTCGAAAGATAATCCGGTTTTTTACGTGCAGTATGCGCATGCCCGCTGCATGTCGGTCTTTCGGCAGGCGAGGGAAGCTTTCGGCGACCTCGATGTTTCGCCCGGGGAACTCGCGCAAACCGTTGCAGGCATTGGCGATCCGGCCGAATTGCAGCTCGTCGCCAAGCTCGCCGAATTCCCGCGAATCGTCGAGGCGGCGGCCCAGTCGCAGGAGCCGCATCGCGTCGCTTTTTACCTCTACGACCTCGCAAGTTCGTTCCATGCGCACTGGAACAAAGGTAAAGATCAGCCGGAATTACGATTTGTTAATGATAAAAACCGAGAATCAAGTATTGCCAGACTTGGGCTGGTGTACGCCGTCGCGTCGGTTTTGAAGTCGGGACTTGCCATTACAGGCACTGCCGCACCGGACGAAATGCGATAACGTCACCATTTACCCACAATGCGCTGGCATCTCAGAGTTGGCGTTTGCGAGTGGGATAGGCATGGCTGATAAACAACTTGCGTATGATACGCGCGGAAAAGACGATCTGTTTGCCGACGATGATCCGTTGGCCGAACTTGCCCGTATCGTCGGTTTCGAGCCGCGCGTTGCAGCAAATACGGTAACCGAAACACGGCACGAGCCCGCCCTCGATCTCGAGGACGAGCTTGGGCGCGAGTTCGACCGTTACGATTCGCCCCGCCCGCTCGCCGAGCTCGACCGCCCCGCCGAGCCGATCTCCGATGACGACACGCCTGAAGATTACATCGAGCCGGTTCTCGATGCGTCTCCGACCGTCGAGAGGGCCGAAGTGCCCGAACCGGTTTCCGTCGCCTCCGTCGAGGTCGAGGAAGAAGCTGCGCCGGCCGCAGGCAACTGGGATGCGCCCGCCGACGACGAGGCGGCTTGGCCGCAGCAGCTTTCCGTCGAGCCCGCTTCCGCGGCGCCGGTGCAATCGGCCTTCGGCGGTGCCCGTGATCTGATCGAGGAGCTTGAGCTGTCGATCGGTTCTGCTCCAGTCTCCTCGCTGCCACAGCCCGCCAAGGCGCCGCAATGGTCGGCCGCCAGCATCAGGTTGCCGCTTGCCAATTTCCACGCCGCCAAACGCGAGGAAGCCGTTGTTCCGCCGGAGCCTGTGCCCGAACCGGTCGCAGCAGCGCCGGCGGCTGAAGCGCCATTTGCCGATCTTGTCGCGGCCGAGCCGCAGCCGGTGGTCGAGCAGTCCGCCCCCGTCGAGCAAGTGGCCCCGGTCGTCACCGTCGAGCCATCGGAGGAATTCGAATCCGCATCTCCGTCGCTTGGCTTCCCCGCCGAGCTCGATCGCCATGACGAGGTGATCGCCTCGGAAGAGATTGCCGAGGCCGAAGACTTCGTCGAAATCGAAGACGAACTCGAAGATTTCAGGTCCGACGCCGGTTTCGACCTCATCGCGGCCGCCGTTGAAGGCGAGATCCAGGCCGATGCGGCGCTGACCGAGGTCGTGCCTGAAGTTCCGCACACTGCCGGCACGTTCGATCTGGACGATCTGCTTGCCGACGTCTCGCGTTATCCGGTGCCGCAACGGCCCAATCCGGCGCCGGTTTCACCGCAGGCCGCATCGATCGAGGCCGCTGCCGTTGCTGCCGCCCCAATTGCCGTCGCCCCTGTGGCCGCCGCATTTGCCCAGCCGCAAGTGATCGCGCCGGCACCGCTCGGCTCCGTTCTGCCTGCTTCGGCCGAGCCGGCGCCGGTCTATGCCGCCGAAGCCACAAGCCCGGTTGCGCCGCAGCCCGCCGAGGTCATCGCACCCCAGCCGGCCGCCATGGCATATTCGCGAGCGCCGCAGCCTGTGCCGGAAGCCGACGACCCCTTCGCCGGCCATGATTTCGAGCTGGATCTTGCCGGCATCGAGCTGGAACTCGCCGATCTCGATTTCTCCGAGTCCGCGCTGGCGCCGGCTGAGCCCGCGCCGCAGCCGGAGCCGCCGGTCCGTGCCCCTCAGCCGGTCGCTGCAGTCTCTCCTCCGCCCGCCGCCGGTTTTTCGCCTGAGCCGCAAAATCCGACTTTCCAGCAGCCGGCTTCTGCCGCTGCACGGCCTGCTCCGGCCTTCGTTGAGCCCCAGGCTCCAACTCCGGCTCCGGCCTTCAATTGGGGGCCTGCCGCCGAATCGACCGAAGATCTGCCGTTTGATCCGGCGATGATCTCCGATCCGGAGGATCGTCCCGAGACGGTCGACGACATGCACGTGCCGACGCTGCCGCCGGTCGAGCAGCCCGCACCGGTCGCGAAAACACAGGATTTCGATTTCGATCTCGACGCCGAGATCGCCAGCTTCTTTGAACCGGCCAAGCCGCGGGAAACCCCGGCGCCGGTTCGCGATACCGCTGCCGCCGCGGCAAAGCCGGTCAAGCCGACCATCGCCGACGGCCTCGACGATTTCGAACGGGCGCTGGAAGAAGATTTCCGCCGCAGCGTGCGCGAGCCGGTCGAGCGCCGCGAGACCTCCGAGGTCCGCATCGAATCGGCAAGCCAGGCGGCCGATTTCAGCCGCGCCCGGTCGATGCGCCGGCTGCTGGCCGGAGCCGTCGTGCTCGTGGTCTTCGCCGGCGTCGGTTACGGTGTCTATTCCTCCGTCTGGAACGGCGAGGGGCTCGGCATTGTTGCGTCCGGCGAGCCGCGCGTGATCGCTGCCGACAAGGAGCCGGTCAAGGTCGTTCCGGAAAATCCCGGCGGCAAAACCGTGCCGAACCAGGACAAGGCCGTCTACGATCGTGTGGCCGGCTCTGCCGAGGAGCCGAAGCAGAAGGCGCTGGTTTCTTCCGACGAGGCGCCGGTCGATGTTGTCCAGCGCACGCTGACACCGGAAGCGCTGCCTGAGGACGACGAGAACGCCAATAACGGCGATCAGGTCACGCCGACCGCAGTCGGTGAGACGGAAGACCCGCGTCTGCTGCCGAACGAGAGCAGCGCCGACAACGCCGCCGCCAGCGATGCCGATAAGACGCCATCGGTTTCGCCGCGCAAGGTGCGCACGATGATCGTCAAGCCTGACGGCACGCTGGTCGCCCGCGAGGAACCGGCGCCTGTCGACCAGCCGGCTGCCCCGGTGACATCGTCTGCCCCGGCGACGCAGTCTGCACAGGCCACTCAGCCGGTGCCGGCCTTGACCGCCCCGTCCGCACAATCGGCTTCGCCGGTGCCGCCTGTGGGTGGAACGGCCGCAAGCTTCCCGGCGAGCGCCGAGGTTGCCTCGGCCGATGCCCGCTCCGCAGCGCCTGCCGAAACTGCGCCGGCAAAGCCGCCGCTTGCAGCCGATGCGCAGGCCGCAAATCCCGCCCCCGTCGATGCGCCGGTGCGCCCGGTCAAGACCACGGCGGTCGGCGATACGGCTCCGGTTCCGATCGCGCGCCCGGCCGACCAGCCCGTCAACGTTGTCGGCACGGTGACCGAAAAGGGCAACGTTCGCGCTCCCGCACAGCAGCCGAAGCCTGCCCAGCAGCCGAAGACGACGGAGGTTGCTGCTGCAGCACCGGCGACCGCCCAGCCGCAGCAGGTCGCCTCCGCCGGCGGCTACGGCATCCAGATCGCCTCGCTGCCGTCGCAGGACGAGGCGAACAAATCCTATGCCAACCTGTCGAAGAAATTCGCCGGTGTGCTTGGTGGCCGCGCTCATGAAATCCGCAGGGCCGATATTGCCGGCAAGGGCACCTTCTACCGTGTCCGTATTCCGGCCGGTTCCAAGGACGAGGCCGCAGCGCTCTGCGAACAGTATCGCGCGGCGGGCGGAAGCTGCCTGATCTCCAAGTAACATTGGGGTTTCAATGAAATAACAAGAGCGGCGGGCCGGATCGGTCCGCCGCTCTTTTTTGTGCATCGCGCCTGTGCTTGCTCGCATTTGGCCGGGCGCCGTCTATGATTCTGATATGACCGAATCAAAAGCGATGATCCTTGGCTGCAGCGGCCTTGCCCTCACATCCGAAGAGAAAGCCTTCTACCGGGGTGAACGGCCCTGGGGCTTCATCCTCTTCGGGCGCAACATCTCCGAAGCAGGGCAGATTGCCGACCTTGTCGCCGAATTGCGCGACAGCGTCGGCTGGCATGCGCCGGTGCTGATCGACCAGGAGGGCGGCCGCGTCCAGCGCATCCGTGCGCCGGTTTTCTCACGTTATCCCTCAGGTCAGGCGCTCGGCGACCTTTATCGCCGCGACCCGGCGCTCGGTCTGCGCGCCGCCTGGGCAATGTCGCGGCTGCACGCCTTCGATCTTTCGAGCCTCGGCATCGATGTCGATTGTCTGCCGGTGCTCGATGTGCCGGTCGAGGGCAGCAGCAGCGTCATCGGCGACCGCGCCTATGGTGGTGATCCCCAAACCGTCATCGCCATGGGCCGGGCGGCTGCCGAAGGGCTGAAGGCCGGCGGCCTGCTGCCGGTGATGAAACATATGCCCGGACACGGCCGCGGCTTTGCGGACTCACATCTGGAACTGCCTGTCGTCACCGTTTCGCGCGACGAGTTGGAAGCTCATGATTTCCCGCCCTTCATCGCGATGAAGGACGAACTGATGGCGATGACCTGCCACGTCGTCTTCACATCAATCGACCCGGACAATCCGGCGACGACCTCGCGCAAGGTGATCGACGGCGTCATCCGCAAGCATATCGGCTTTACCGGTCTGCTGCTCTCCGACGACAGTTCGATGAACGCTCTTTCCGGCACGATCGGCGAACGTGCGGCGAATATCATTGCAGGCGGATGCGATATCGTGCTGCATTGCAATGGCCATATGGACGAGATGATGGATGTCGTGGCAAATGTTCCACCGCTCGCCGGTCAATCGCTTGCCCGCGCAAAGGCGGTGGAAGCAGGTTTTGCCGCGCCGGATGCCGCCGATGAGGCGGAATTGCGGGCGGAATTCGAGGCTATGTTTGCGATCGTGTGATCGCAGAGGAGCAGGGTGGTGAGCACGGTCAAGGGCACGGAGCGTCCGCAGGCGGCAACGCCGATGGACAAGTTGTGGCAGGAGAACGGTGCCGAGCGCGCCAGCCACGAACCGGCGCTGGTCATCGACGTTGCCGGCTTCGAAGGCCCGCTCGATCTGTTGCTCTATCTCGCCCGAAACCAGAAGGTCGACCTGTCGCGCATTTCGGTGCTGGCGCTCGCCGAGCAATATCTGCAGTTCGTCGAAAGCGCCCGGCGCATCCGCATCGAGCTTGCCGCCGATTACCTCGTCATGGCGGCGTGGCTTGCCTATCTCAAGTCGCGGCTGCTGATACCCCAGCAGATCAAGGATGATGGTCCTTCCGGCGAGGAACTGGCAGCAACGCTCGCCTTCCGGCTGAAACGCCTGGAAGCCATGCGACAGGCCGCAGAAGGCCTCGTCAACCGCAACCGCCTCGGCCGCGACATCTTCATGCGCGGCGCGCCCGAGCATATTCCGGACCGGCAGCAATCCGCCTATGCCGCCAGCCTCTACGATCTTTTGACCGCCTATGCGGCGCTGCGCCAGCGCAATGCCGTTACCCAGGTGACGATCGAGAGGCGCAACGTCTGGTCGCTGACCGATGCCCGCGAACTGCTGACCCAGATGATCGGCGAGATCGGCGACTGGACGGCGATGGAGCATTATCTGCTGCGTTATCTCGCAGGGCCCGAGGAACGCGTCACGGCGATCGCCAGCGCCTTTGCCGCGTCGCTGGAACTGGTACGCGAGGGCAAGCTGGAAATCCGCCAAGACGGCGCCTTCCAGCCGATATACATGCGCCGCGGTCCCAAACACGCCACGCTGCAGGTGGTGGAGCAGGAGCAGCCGGCTTGATCGATCCGAAGAGCGACGAGGATTTCGAGGACGATTTCGAAGGCAGGAGCCGCGACCTGCAAGCGGAGATCGAGGCCGAGCGCATCGCCGAGGCTCTGGTCTTTGCCTCCTCGCAACCGGTCTCCGAAGGCTTCCTCGCTGAGCGCCTGCCCGAGACGACCGATGTGCGCGCCACCATGCTGCGCCTGAAGGCGCAATATGCGCCGCGCGGCGTCAACCTGGTGCAGATCGAGGGCGCCTGGGCCTTCCGCACCGCCGCCGATCTGTCCTTCGTCATCCGCCGTGATGAGAACGAGGTGAAGAAGCTCTCGCGCGCCGCATTGGAAGTGCTGGCGATCATCGCCTATCACCAGCCGGTGACGCGCGCCGAGATTGAGGATATCCGCGGCGTCCAGACCTCGCGCGGCACGCTCGACGTGCTGATGGAAGCCGGCTGGGTGCGGTTCCGCGGCCGCCGGCGCACGCCGGGCCGGCCGGTGACATTGGGCACGACACGCGATTTCCTCGACCATTTCGGTCTCGAAGAGCTGCGTGATCTGCCCGGTCTCGAAGAATTGAAGGGCGCAGGCTTGCTGTCGGGCCGAATTCCGGCAAACTTCAATATTCCCTCGCCATTGATGAACGACGAATTGACCGAGGACGAGGACCCGATCACCCAGATGGATCTGGAGGAACTTGGGTTGCTGGCACCGCGCGGTACCTCCGAAGATTGAAGAGCCGCGTCTTGCTTTTGCCATGCATGGCGAAAACAATGGCGGCCATCACTTTTCGACCGGTCAATGGCTTGTCACAAAGGGCGATACCGTGACATTAAGCGCAGTTCAATTGGCTTGATGTTGGAAACGGTGTCGGAAATCCTTACATCGAGGGAACATCGAAACAGGGAGTTAGGGTAATGGGTTCTTTTAGCATGTGGCACTGGCTGATCGTTCTGGTCATCGTGCTGTTGTTGTTCGGTCGCGGCAAGATCCCGGAACTGATGGGCGATGTCGCCAAGGGCATCAAAAGCTTCAAGAAGGGCATGACGGACGAAGACGCGCCGGATACGGCGAAGACCGTCGATCACAAGGCCGACGAAACGAAGTAACCAAGTGCGGGAAAAAGCGCCGCCCCCGCGCTTCCCGTCCAGGAGCCTTGCATGTTCGATATTGGCTGGACCGAGCTTTTGGTCATCGCGGTCGTCCTGATCGTGGTCGTCGGTCCCAAGGATTTGCCGCCGATGCTGCGCGCTTTCGGCAAGATGACGCAGCGCGCCCGCAAAGTGGCGGGTGAATTCCGTGCGCAGTTCGACGAAGCGTTGCGCGAGGCCGAGCTTGACGATGTCCGTCAGACGCTCAGTGACGCCCAGAAGCTCAATCCGGTCAACAGCCTGCGCGAGGCGATGAACCCGCTTCGCCAGATGGGCAACGAGATCAAGGCCGACCTGCAGAAGGCGGCCGCAGTCCCGGAAAACAAGACCGAGGTGCCGCCGGCTGTGGTTTCCGCCCCGACACCGTCGATGAGCCTGCCGGAGACGCCGCCGTTGGTGCCGGCGCCTGCGCAGCCTGAACCTGTTGCAGCAGCAGCCGTCCAGACCGATGCGGTTGCCGCCAAGCCGAAGGTCGCACGCAAGCCGCGCGTCAAGGCTGCCGGCACGGTCGATGCTGCGGCCGCCATCGCCGTGCCTGTCGAAAAGCCCAAACAGACAACGGCAGCCAGGAAGCCCGCAGCGCCGAAGACATCGGTGCAGACGAAGAAGGACGAGGCATGAGCGGTGATATCGAAGACAAGCCGCAGCCGTTGATCGAGCACCTGATGGAGCTGCGCACGCGGCTGATCTGGTCGATCGGCGCGTTTTTCGTCGCCTTCATCGCATGCTTCTTTTTTGCCAAGCATCTCTTCAACTATCTGGTCATTCCCTACAAGACGGCCGTGGAGTGGGCACATCTCGACGTCGAGAAGGCCCAGCTGATCTATACCGCGCCGCAGGAATTCTTCTTCACGCAGGTCAAGGTGGCGATGTTCGGCGGCCTCGTGGTCGCCTTTCCGATCATTGCCGCCCAAGTCTACAAGTTCGTCGCTCCAGGCCTCTACAAGAATGAGCGCCAGGCCTTCCTGCCGTTCCTGATCGCCTCGCCGGTCTTATTCCTGATGGGCGCCGCACTCGTCTATTTCTTCTTCACGCCGATGGTCATGTGGTTCTTCCTGTCGATGCAGCAGGCGCCGGGTCATGACGAGGTGGCGATCTCGCTGATGCCGAAGGTTTCGGAATATCTGAGCCTGATCATGACGCTGGTCTTCTCCTTCGGCCTGGTCTTCCAGCTGCCCGTCATCACGACGCTGCTTGCCCGTGTCGGACTGCTGACATCGCAATGGCTCGCCGAAAAACGCAAGTTCGCCATCGTGCTTGCCTTCATCGTCGCCGCCGTGTTGACGCCGCCGGATCCGATGTCCCAGATCGGCCTTGCGATACCGACGATCCTTCTCTACGAGATTTCCATCCATGCGGCGCGACTCGTGGAGCGCCAGCGTGCCCGGCAGGCGGTCGAAAAGGACACCGAATCCGCGGACGTTGCCAAGACGGACAGCGTCTGAGCGGCAATCCGGAAATCCTTTCATGAACGCCGTCTCATCCGGTCGAAGCCCAGTCAGGCTTTGGCCGGGTCACTTCTGTTGCAACGACCTGGAACGACGATGCTCGATATCAAATGGATCCGTGAGAATCCCGAAGCGCTCGATGCCGCCCTCGCCAAGCGCGGTGCGGAGCCTCTGGCCCAAAGCCTCGTTGCCCTCGATGAAAAGCGCCGCTCCGCCGTGCAGAAGGCGCAGGACTTGCTGTCCCGCCGCAACCTAGCTTCCAAGGAGATCGGCGCGGCGATGGCCCAGAAGAACGGCGAACTCGCCGAGAAGCTGAAGGCCGAGGTCGCCGAACTGAAGACGCTGCTGCCGGCGGTCGAGGAAGAGGACCGTCAGCTGACGGCCGAACTCAACGACGCGCTCTCGCGCATCCCCAACATCCCTTTCGACGACGTCCCGGTCGGCAAGGACGAGCATGACAATGTCGTCACCCGCACCATCGGCGAAAAGCCGCGCTGGAATCACGCGCCGAAGGAGCACTTCGAAATCGGTGAGGCGCTCGGCTATATGGATTTCGAGCGCGCCGCCAAGCTCTCGGGTTCGCGTTTCACGGTGCTGACCGGGCCACTCGCCAGGCTCGAGCGCGCGCTCGGCCAGTTCATGATCGATCTCCACACCCGCGAGCACGGCTATACCGAAGTCAGCTCGCCGCTGATGGTTCGCAATGAGGCGCTGTTCGGCACCGGCAACCTGCCGAAGTTCGAAGAGGATCTCTTCAAGACGACGGATGGCCGCTACCTCATTCCGACCGCCGAGGTGACGCTGACCAATCTGGTGCGCGAGGAAATCCTCGATCAGGAAAAGCTGCCGCTCCGCTTCACCGCCCTGACGCCTTCCTTCCGCTCGGAAGCGGGCTCGGCCGGCCGCGACACCCGCGGCATGCTGCGCCAGCATCAGTTCTGGAAATGTGAGCTGGTTTCGATCACCGACGCCGAGAGCGCCATCGCCGAGCACGAGCGCATGACGGCCTGTGCCGAAGAAGTGCTGAAGCGCCTCGGCCTGCATTTCCGCACGATGACGCTTTGCACCGGCGACATGGGCTTCGGCTCGCGCAAGACCTATGACCTTGAAGTCTGGCTGCCGGGACAGAACGCCTTCCGCGAAATCTCCTCGTGCTCGGTCTGCGGCGATTTCCAGGGCCGGCGGATGAATGCGCGCTACCGCGGCAAGGACGACAAGAGCAACAAGTTCGTCCACACGCTGAACGGGTCCGGCACCGCCGTCGGCCGCTGCCTGATCGCCGTCCTCGAAAATTATCTGAACGACGATGGGTCCGTCACGATTCCGGACGTTTTGCTGCCTTATATGGGCGGATTGACCAAAATCGAACGGGCGGCCTGAGGCGATGCGCATCCTGCTTACGAATGACGACGGCATTCACGCCGAAGGTCTTGCCGCATTGGAGCGGATCGCGCGCACGCTGTCCGACGATGTCTGGATCGTGGCGCCGGAGACCGACCAGAGCGGCCTCGCTCATTCGCTGAGCCTGTCCGAACCTTTGCGGCTGCGCAAGATTTCCGACAAACATTTCGCGCTGCGCGGCACGCCGACCGATTGCGTCATCATGGGCATCAGGCAGGTGATGGACATCAAGCCCGATCTCGTGCTGTCGGGCGTCAATTCAGGCTCCAACGTCGCAGACGACGTGACCTATTCCGGCACCATCGCCGGCGCCATCGAAGGCACCATGCAGGGCGTGCGTTCCTTCGCGCTGAGCCAGGCCTACCTCTATGAGGACGGTGCGCGCATCGTGCCATGGGAGGTTTGCGAGGCGCATGCGCCGGCGCTTCTGGAAAAGCTGATGGTTCTGGACCTGCCGGAGGGCACGTTCCTCAATCTCAACTTCCCGAACTGCCGTCCGGGCGAGGTCGATGGCGCCGAGGTGACCATGCAGGGCAAGCTCGCGTTCAACCTGCAGGTCGATGCCCGCTCCGATGGCCGGGGCTTTCCCTATTACTGGCTGAAGTTCGGCGAACGTGCCGGCGCCTTCATCGAAGGCACCGATATTCACGCACTGAAGCATAACAAGATTTCGGTAACGCCTTTGAAACTGGATCTGACCGATTATTCCGTGACGGACCGCGTGGCGCGGGCCCTGGGATACGGAGCACAGGTTTGACGGCAAGACTGGCCGAGAAAGAGGGCTTTGCGGCGCTCGTCCTCCGATTGCGCGCCGAAGGCATCTCCGACCTTGACCTGCTGACGGCGGTCGAGCAGACGCAGCGCTCGCTTTTCGTGCCGCCGCAATTTTCCGATGACGCTTATTCGAGCCGGACGATCCCGATCGAATGCGGCTCCTTCCTCGAAGGCATCGATTTTGTCGTCCGCATCCTGCATCACCTGAAGCTCAAGCCAGGACAGCGCGTCCTGGAAATCGGCACCGGCAGCGGCTTTACCGCCGCCGTCATGGGGCGCATGGCCGAGCGTGTTCTATCCATCGACCGTTACAAGACGCTGACATCGGCTGCGCAGCGGCGCATGGAATCGCTTAGTCTGCGCAACGTCATCATCCGCCACGCCGACGGCAGTGCCGGCATGCAGGGAGAGGGCACCTTCGACCGCATCCTGGTGACGGCCGCCTTCAATGCGATGCCGCGCTTTTATACCGATCAGCTTGTTTCCGGCGGTTCGATGATCGCGCCGCTGATGATCTCGGAGAACGAATGCCGCATGGTGCGGCTGACGAAAACCGGCAGCCGGTTCGAGCGCGAGGAACTGTTCGAAGCCCCTTATCTGCCAATCGTTCCGCGCCTTGCCTCGCTGCTGTAGCGACTGCGATTTTTCACCCGTAAGCTATGGTTATCAACTTCTCAAAAATATCGCACTGATTCCAGCATCTTAACTGCGTGGTAATACTAACGCGTTTTAATAGACTCACAAATGGTTGCGTTCTCAGTGGGTCGAGTCAATGCGTTTCAGTCTTTCGCCGAAGTTCGGGAAGTCAGCCGGTAATCTTCTGGTTGTGGGTCTGCTGGCAAGTGCCGCAACAGGCTGCAGTTCCGATGTGACACGGTTTGGCGGCTTGTTTTCCTCCTCAGGGCAGGATCAGATCACCACAAGTTCCATTCCGCGCAGGGGCGGCGCCCAGGGTGATCCGGTGCCACGCGCTGACCTCGGCGGCTCCGCCGTTGCAAGCCAGTCGGGCTATGGTGGCGGCAATGGCGCACTGAGCCAGCCTTATCCGTCGAACCCGAGTTATGATCCGGTCCGCACGTCGAGCGCCCGTATGGCCTCCGCGCCGGTTGCGGTGCAGCGTTCGGAGCTTGCAGCTCCGACGGCCGTTGCGCCGGCCCGGCAGCGGGAAAAGGAAGTCGCGCTCGCCCAGCCTTTCCCTTCAGCGCCTCAGACTGAAAAGCCCCGTTTGGTGGCGCCGGCCGCGCCGAAGCTGACGCCCGATCCTCTGACAACGGGCACGACGCCGAAGGTCTCCGGCTGGTCCGGGACCAATGCGCCTTCCGTAACCCTGCGTCCCGGTGAAAGCATCGCCACGCTGTCCAGGCGCTTCGGCGTCCCGGAAAAGGAAATCCTGCGCGTCAACAGCCTGAAGACCGCATCTGCGGCCCAGCCCGGCCAGGCGATCCTGATCCCGACTTTCAACGGCGGCAATGCCGCCAAGGCGGCATCGCAGGCGGCCGATCTCTCCAAGCCCGGCAAGATGCCGGAACCGGCAAAGGCGCCTGAGCAGAACGTCGCCGTCGTTCCCGGCGCCAATTCCGCCCGCGACAAGACCATGGCGAGCGCCGATGCCACCGGCAAGCTTCCGGCCGGCTCCGGCAAGGATCCGAAAGCGCCTGCCGGCGCCTATGTCGTCAAGCAAGGCGATTCGCTGGCAAAGATCGCCAAGGCGACCGGCACCAATATCGACGATCTCAAGGCCGCCAACAATCTGTCGGCGAGCTCCGTCAAGATCGGTCAGGCGCTGAAGATCCCGAACGGCACTGCCGACAACATCAAGACGGCCTCGATCCCGGCCGCGAAGGTCGATCCGAAGCCGGCTCAGACGGCGCCCGCCCAGCAGACGGCCGCCGTCGAGCCAGCACCCTACAAGGCGCCGGCCGCCACCCAGACGGTCGACGATGTCGAGAAGAAGTCTGACGTCAGCTCGGCTGCACCGGAATCGACCGGCATCGGCAAGTATCGCTGGCCGGTCCGCGGTCAGGTCATTGCTTCATACGGCGCCAACGTCAACGGCAACCGCAATGACGGCATCGACATCTCGGTACCGCAGGGAACCCCGATCAAGGCCGCTGAAAACGGCGTCGTCATCTATGCCGGCAACGGCCTGAAGGAACTCGGCAACACGGTTCTCGTCCGTCACGACGACGGCACCGTCACCGTCTACGGCAATGCCGATACGCTGAGCGTCGCCCGCGGTCAGAAGATCCAGCGTGGCCAGACGGTCGCCGTCTCCGGCATGAGCGGCGACGTCAAGCAGCCGCAGGTCCATTTCGAGGTGCGCAAGGACGCATCCCCGGTCAACCCGATGACTTTCCTGGAATAGGTATAGCGTCCCAGGAAGCGCAAAAGCCCGGCCACCCGCCGGGCTTTTGTCATTTAAAGCATGTCGCGCAAAAGTGTGTAGCGGTTTTGCGGCAACGACATGCGCAAAAACTAAAGCATGTCGCGCAAAAGTGTGCCGCGGTTTTTGCGGCAACGACATGCGCGCTTTAGCCTCGGTCGATATGGACGCGCATGCGGCCGGCCAGATCCTGAATATACTGCCAGGCGACGCGGCCGGACCGCGCGCCGCGCGTCGTTGCCCATTCCAGCGCCTCGGCATGCATCTTGTCGCGTGCGAGAGCGAGCTTGAAGTGATCGGCATAGCCATCGATCATGCCGAGATAATCCTCCTGGCTGCATTTGTGGAAGCCGAGCCAGAGGCCGAAACGGTCGGAAAGCGAAACCTTCTCCTCGACGGCCTCCGACGGATTGATCGCCGTCGACTGCTCGTTTTCCATCATGTGGCGCGGCAGCAGATGGCGCCGGTTCGATGTCGCATAGAAAAGCACATTGTCCGGCCGCCCTTCGACGCCGCCGTCGAGTGCCGCCTTCAGCGACTTGTAAGCGGTGTCGTCGTGATCGAAGGAGAGATCGTCGCAGAAGACGATGACGCGGTACGGCGTATCCTTCAGGAAGTCGAGCAGGGTGGGGAGGCTCGCAATATCCTCGCGATGGACTTCGACCAGTTTCAGCGCGACGCCGCTTTCGCGCCTGACATCCTCGTGCACGGCCTTGACCAGCGAGGATTTTCCCATGCCGCGTGCACCCCAGAGCAGCACATTGTTGGCGGCATAACCCTCGGCGAAACGCACCGTATTCTCATGCAGGATATCGCGCACATGATCGACGCCGCGAATGAGCTTCAGCGCCACCCGGTTCGGCTTCTTCACCGGCTGCAGGTGTTGCCGAGACGGCGCCCAGACGAAACAGTCAGCCGCATCCCAATCGTTGACGGCAGGCGCCGGTCCGGCAAGACGCTGGATGGCATCGGCGAGCCGCTTCAGTTCGGCAAGCATGGCGGTGTTGATTTCCTCGGTCATAGCAGGCCTCCTGTGTTTCGCTGCGGGGTACCATGGCGTTTTGCCGGCGGAAAGGTTATGAGGCAGCGGAATCGGTACTGTTTCCGGCTGTTTCTGTTGCATTCATCGAAGCGGCAATTATAGTCCGGCAACCTGAAAAATGAGGCGGAGTTCCGCCGCCAAAGCCTGAGGAGTTTAGCATGTTCATCACCCCGGCATTCGCCCAGAGTGCCACCGATACCGCAACCGGTTTCGGCGGCTCCGGTTTCGAAATGATCATCCTGTTCGTGCCGCTGATGGTCGTCTGGTACTTCCTGCTGATCCGTCCGCAGCGCGCACAGGCCAAGAAGCGTGAGGAAACCCTGAAGGCGATCCGTCGCGGCGATCAGGTCGTCACCGGCGGCGGTCTCGTCGGTAAAGTGACCAAGGTCATCGACGACAAGGAAGTCGAAGTCGAGATCGCCGATGGCGTTCGCGTGCGCATCGTCCGCAGCGGTATTTCGGATGTGCGCGTCAAGGGTGAACCGGTCAAGGCCGACGCAGCGTAACAAGCGATAACGGCTGCACGGCCGGATCGGAAGATCGTCGAGAGAATGTTGCATTTTTCCCGTTGGAAAACACTTCTGATCTGGCTGGCCGCGTTTGCGGCCATCATCATCGTTGCGCCCAATCTGCTGAGCGAGGCGCAGCGTTCCTCTCTGCCGGGCTGGCTGCGGCACGACCGCGTGACGCTCGGCCTCGATCTGCAGGGCGGCTCGCATATCGTTCTGAAGGTCGAGCGTTCCGATATCGTCAAGGACCGCCTGGAAGAGGCGGTCGCCAACGTGCGCAACGCGCTGCGCGGTGCCGGCATCCGCTATACCGGGCTGACCGGCAACGACCAGACCGTCACCGTCCGGATCACCGATCCGGCTGAGACACAGAAGGCGGTCGATCTCCTGAAACCCTTGACGACGGCCGACGGGCGTTCCGGACCTGACGTCGCGCTGCAGCAGGGCGAAGAGGGCCAACTCTCCCTGCAGATTTCCGACGCCGGCATCGCCGCCGACGTCGCCGCGGCGCGAACGCGGTCGCTCGATATCGTCAGCCGTCGCATCGCCGGATTCGGTTATGAAAACTTCCTCGTTCGCCCCGATGGCACCGATCGGATCGTCGTGCAGGTGCTGGGATCGGTTGATGCCGAGCGGCTGAAGAACCTCTTGAACCAGCCGGCCAAGCTTTCCTTTCATCTGATCGACGAAAGCATGTCGGGGCAGGAGGCGCTGAACGGCCGCTGGCCGGCCACATCGCAGGTGCTCTATTCGCTTGACGATCCGCCGGTCCCCTATCTCGTCGACCGCACCGCTTTCGCCAACGCCAGCAACATGGTCGATATCGAACCGGTCGTCGATCCGCAGACGCAGGATACATCGATTGCCTACCGCCTCGACGCCGAAGGCACGCGGCGGCTGGCTGAGGTGACGGGCAAGAATATCGGCAAGCACCTTGCCATCGTCTTTGACGACCAGGTGATGTCGTCACCGGTAATCGACGCGGCGATCACCGGCGGCGAGGGCGCGATTTCGGCGAACTTCTCCGAGGATGGCGTCCGCGACCTTGCGACCATGCTGCGCGCCGGCGCTCTGCCGGCGACGCTGACGAGCGTCGAGGAGCGCAGCGTCAGCCCGAGATTCGGCGCGGATTCCATCTTCAGCGGGCTTGTTGCCGGGCTCGTCGCCGTCGTGCTGGTCGCAGCACTGATGATCGCGCTCTACCGCATTCTCGGCGTCATCGCCGCCGTCTCGCTCGTCTTCAACCTGATCCTCATCGTTGCGGTACTCAGCCTTGCCGGCGCGACGCTCACCTTGCCCGGCATTGCCGGCATCGTGCTCATCGTCGGCATGGCGGTCGACTCGAACGTTCTGATCTACGAGCGTATCCGTGAAGAGGAAAGAACGGCCCACTCCTTTGCAGAGGCCGTCGGCCGCGGTTTCCAGCGCGCCTTTGCAACGATCGTCGACGCCAACGTCACGATCTTCATCGCCGCCATCATCCTCTTTTTCCTCGGTAGCGAAGCCATCCGCGGTTTCGCGGTGACGCTGGCGGTCGGCATCCTGACGACCGTCTTCACGGCTTTCACCCTGACGCGCGCAATCGTTGCCGTCTGGCTGAACGGACGCCATCCCCGGCATCTGCCGAAGAGCGTTCTGACCCATCTTTTCGAACACGCCAATATCCGTTTCATGGGGATCCGCCGTTACGTCTTTACTGCGTCGGCGGTCATCTCGCTGATCGCCATGGCCGCCTTTGCCACCGCCGGCCTGCGTCTCGGCATCGATTTCACCGGCGGCTCACTCATCGAGGTGACGGCGAAGCAGGGCAATGCCGACATTGATGATATTCAATCACGCCTGAACGATCTCAATCTCGGCGAGATCAGCGTCGAGCGCACCGGCGGCCCGTCGAATGCGCGCATTCGTATCGCCTCCCAGGGCGGCGGCGAGAATGCCGAGCAGTCTGCGGCGACGCTGGTGCGCGGCGAACTCCAGGAGGATTATGATTTTCGCCGCGTCGAGGTTGTCGGCCCTGCGATCTCCGGTGAATTGACGATGATGGCGACGCTCGGCGTCCTGGCAGCGCTGGCCGCGATCCTGATCTACATCTGGATCCGCTTCGAATGGCAGTTCGCGGTCGGCGCCATCGTCGCGACGCTGCATGACGTCATCATCATGCTCGGTCTCTTCGTCCTCACCGGCATGGAGTTCAACCTGACGAGCGTCGCCGCCGTGCTCACCGTTGTCGGTTATTCCCTGAATGACACGGTCGTGGTCTATGACCGAATGCGCGAGAATCTGAAGCGATACAAGAAGATGCCGCTGCCGATCCTGATCGATGCGTCGATCAACCAGACGCTGTCGCGCACCATACTGACCGCGGCGACCACGCTGCTCGCCTTGCTCGCGCTCTATCTTTTCGGGGGGGAGGTCATCCGCTCCTTCACCTTCACGATGCTCTTCGGCGTCGCTCTCGGCACCTTCTCTTCGATCTATATCGCCGCTCCTGTTCTGATCGTCTTCCGGCTGCGGCCGGCAAGCCTCGACGGGGAAGAGAGCAACAAGACGGATGCTGGTGTAAAATCCGGCACGGTGGTTTGAAAACATGACAAAAGGCATAGAAATCCGCGCCGCGCATTTTCCCGGGCGCGCGCCGATCGATACTTACGGCAATGGCGGTTTCCGCTTTGCCGACATGTCGCATCGCGGCTCGATCCTTTGCCTGCCCTCCGGCATTCACGGCTGGGACATGGATATGTCGAAACCGCTGTCGCCGGAAAATTTCCGGCGTGTGCTCGATGAGGCTGATGATATCGAGGTTCTGCTCGTCGGGACTGGAACCGAGCTTCGCCGCCTGCCGGAGGAATTGAAGCAGGCGCTGAAATCGCGTGGCATCGCCTCCGATCCGATGAGCACGGGCGCAGCGGTACGCACCTTCAATATCATGCTCGCCGAGCAGCGCGCCGTCGCCGCGGCACTGATTGCGGTCTGACGATGGCTGAAGCAAAGCCTGCGACGAACCAGGAGATCTGCCTGGCGATGCTGCGCGATAGCGATCGCGACCGCTACCTTGCCTGCCTGCTGTCGCCGGAGGACAAGCGCGGCGCGCTTGCTGCCCTATACGCCTTCAATGCCGAGCTTGCCCGCATTCGTGATCTCGTTCACGAGCCGTTGCCCGGCGAGGTACGGCTGCAATATTGGCGGGATCTGCTGGAAGGCAGCGCCCATGGTTCGACGGCGGCCAATCCCGTCGCCGCCGCACTTCTGACGGCGATCGAGACGCACCGCCTGCCGCGCAAGACGCTGATCGACATGATCGAGGCCCGCACCTTCGATCTCTATGACGATCCGATGGAAACGCGTCTGTCGCTCGAAGGTTATGCTGGTGAGACGGCATCGGCCCTAATTCAGCTTGCAAGCCTCGTGCTTTCGCCCGAGGAGGCCGCACGATCGGCAGACGCCGCCGGCCATGCCGGTGTGGCCCAGGCGGTTGCCGGCCTGTTGCAGCTGATGCCGCTGCATCGTCGCCGCGGCCAGGTCTATATCCCGCTGCAGATCCTTTCCGCCACCGGTCTTAACCGTGATGCCTTCCTTGCCGGCGAAGACCGGACGCGCATCTCCGCCGCCATCGAGGCCTTTGCCGGCCTCGGTCGCGAACATCTGGCAAAGGCGAGGGCGGCAGGGCCAATCGCGCCGACGGTCTTTCCGGCCTTCCTGCCGGCGACGCTTGCCGAACCGGTGCTGTTCAGGGCGCAGAAGCTCGGCGCCGTCCTGTTCGACCGGACTCTGCAGCCGCCGCAATGGCGCCGCCAGCTCGGTATGGCGCTCTCGGCCATCTGCAGAAAAATCTGACGCCGGTCAAACTCGCGCAAGTCTCGCGCGTTACAAGGCTTGAACCGCTACCCTTTTGAACGGAGACTCGGCGTGGGCATTATCGTCTGGTGCGTCCTTTTCGCCATCGTCATCTTCTTTGCCTTCGCGGCAACGCGCATGGCCGCGCAGAACAAGGAAGACGGCCTGCATGACACTGGCCTCGCCATCATCGAGTTCGGCCGCGCCTTTCCGAACGAGGCGATCCGCCAGTTGCAGGCGACGGAGAACGGCCAGGCCATCTTCGTGCGCCTGCATGACAACAAGGCGGGCTTCATGCGCAACATGTCGCGCCACTTCGCTTGCCATCTGATCGAGCCCGGCCGCGTGCGCGTCGTCAGCTCGCAAACGGGCAGGGGCCTGGTGATCGATTTCCTCGATGCGCCTCATCACAACGGCGATTTCGAATTCGCCTCCGCCAAGGAGTCCTCGGAAGTCGCGCTCTGGCTGCTCGGCAACTATATCGCCGAGCCGGATAAGGACCTGCCGACGAACAATATCTCAGCGGCGAACAAGCAGTAGGACATGAGCCCAAAACTGTGCAGCGGTCTTGGGTCATGACATGGATGAAACCAAGCCTGAGGCGATCAGGCGTTTTCGGTGAGCGTTGAATTCTGCCCAAGCCAGACGGCGCAGTCTGCAAGCGCACGGCGCGCGATCAACTGCCGCTTCATGATCGTCTTGTCCTTGCCGCGGAAGCGCTTGACGCCCTCGGGCTTGACGATCGAACCCGGCTGAAGCTCCGGAAACAGACCGAAATTGATGTTCATCGGCTGGAAGGAGCGTTTGCCCGGCTCTTCGTCGGTGACGATGTGCCCACCGGTGATATGAGCGAGCAGCGAGCCGAGCGCCGTCGTCGCCGGCGGCAGGCAGATCGCCTCGCCCTTGCGTTCGGCGGCGGCGAAACGGCCGGCCATCAGCCCGACGCTGGCGCTTTCGACATAACCCTCGCAGCCGGTGATCTGGCCTGCGAAACGCAGGCCGGGCCGCGATTTCAGCGTCAGCGACGGGTTAAGCAGGGTGGGGGAGTTGATGTAAGTGTTGCGGTGCAGACCGCCGAGACGGGCAAATTCGGCATTTTCCAGACCCGGGATCATCCGGAAGATTTCCGCCTGCGCACCATATTTCAGCTTCGTCTGGAAGCCGACCATATTATAGAGCGTGCCGAGCGCATTATCCTGGCGCAGCTGCACGACGGCATAGGCCTTGACCGTCGGATTATGCGCGTTCGTCAGCCCCATCGGCTTCATTGGTCCGTGGCGCAGCGTCTCGCGGCCGCGTTCGGCCATCACCTCGATCGGCAGGCAGCCGTCGAAATAGGGTGTGCCTTCCCATTCCTTGAAACCGACCGTGTCGCCTGAAATCAGCGTGTCGACGAAGGCATTGTACTGCGCTTCATCCATCGGGCAATTGATGTAATCCTTGCCGGTGCCGTCGGGACCGACCTTGTCGTAGCGCGACTGATACCAGCAGATATCCATGTCGATGCTCTCGCGGTAGACGATCGGCGCGATGGCGTCGAAGAAGGCAAGCGAATCCTCGCCCGTCTCCGCCTGGATGGCGCTGGCAAGCGACGGCGCCGTCAGCGGTCCAGTGGCGACGATCGCCAGATCCCAGTCTCTCGGCGGCAGGCCGGTGACCTCTTCCCGCACCACCGTGATCAGCGGGTGGTCGTGGATCGCCCGGGTCACCGCCTCGGAGAAGCCATCGCGATCGACGGCGAGTGCGCCGCCGGCCGGCACCTGGTGGCGATCGGCAGTGGCCATGATCAGCGAGCCGGCCATGCGCATCTCGGCATGGATGACGCCGACGGCATTGCTGGTTGCATCATCGGATCGGAAGGAATTGGAGCAGACCAGTTCGGCAAGACCATCGGTCTTGTGCGCATCGGTACCGCGCACCCCGCGCATTTCATGCAGGATAACGGGAACGCCGGAATTGGCGATCTGCCAGGCGGCTTCCGAGCCGGCAAGCCCGCCGCCGACGACATGGATGGGGGAATAGGAAGAGATCGTGTTCATTCCGGGCTGATATCATGTCGGCAGGTGCGATCCAACACCTCGGAATCAAAAACGGCGCCCGAGGGCGCCGTCTTGGAAGCATCGCGCCCGCTATTAGCGGCCCGCTATCAGCGGAATGAGCGGGATGCGATATTGCGGATGTCGTAGCGGCTGACGCCGATATCGGACAGGGTCTGGTTCGAAAGGCCGCCCAGTTCGTTGAGCGTACGGCGGTAGCTGAGCCAGCTTCTTGCAATGCGGATCGGGTTCATTGTCTTTTTCCTCAAACATATGTCCGCTGGATGGCGGGATCGCCTATCTCTGCGGTTGATGTTTATATAGGCGAGAACCGTGCTTTTGTGCAGTGCAAATAAAAGGCGTCTGCTATGCAATTGTGCAATGTAATGCTTGCCAATTAGGCGGTGGATATTTTTTGAGCGGGTTACGAAAGCAGGCAAAGCCGTGCAACCGCCGCGGCAGTGCCCCGGCAACAAAGAAAACGCCCGCTGTGGGTACAGCGGGCGTTTCGATCGAAGACGAGTTGCTTGGGAGGAAGCAGCGATCGCCTTGAATTAGCGGGAGGAAGCCTCACGGGCAACGCGATGGATGTCCGAACGATCGATGCCGAGGTCGTGCAATTCGCGGTTGCTCATGCGGCCGAGTTCGGTAACGGTCTGACGGTACTTGCGCCAGTTATTGAAAGAGCGAGAGAAGTTCATGTTAAGCCCCTTTCCGAGGGTTTGATCTGCCAGCAGCCACTAATCGGCGCTGACCTCTATTTGATGACCGGAATATATGTTGCGGCGCGAAAGAGGAAAACAGCCAAGTTTTCAAATCACCTATGCGGCGTATGCAATACTCAACGCGTTTTTGATCAAGTCTTGCCGCTTTTTGGTCAACGAATAGGCAGAATGATCCTGAGGAAAGCAATCTGGTTTGGCGCGCCGAACGGGTGCCCGTGCTCCAAAACGCTGGTCCTTCGGCGGTTCCGACATGCGTTCACCGGTAAAGAGCCGTTTCGCTTCGGTTCGAAAGCCGCCCATTTATCCGCAGCCTTAGGTGGGGCGGTTTGGCGGCAGTTTGGAACGGCGGGGCCGAGCGTCCGAAATTCTGAGGGCACTCATGTTTTAATTGCGTTTTGCAGAATAAAACGCCCGCCGGGGGAGGATCCGGCGGGCGCATTATGATGACTGGCAACTGGGAGGAGGAGTGTTGCCAGTCTTATCGCAGCGCGCTTGGGAGGAGGAGTGCGCGGCTGCGAATCTCGTCACGGACAATCAATCCGCGGGCATCCGGCAGAGCCGGGCCGGGGCGCCATCCCCGTGCTTCGATGAATCTGTAAATAGTATGACTAATTGATTTTTTGCAGTGCAATAAATACATGATGGATATGCGCCTTGTGCATACCTCTCCGAACATACACTTATATTAGCGCCTATGACGTTAGCAGCCGGTTAATGCTCGCCCCAACTTAGACCAATGAGGAATTTGTATATTTGTCACGAGGACGTTTGCGAAGCTCAATGCTGCGGCTATAACGACGGAAGCTGCGGCGCCGGACTGAGCGCCGCGGAATAAGGGGTGGGAGCATGTATCGCGGCAGATTGGAGCGGGATCTCTCGCTCTGGGTGGGCAAGGGCCTGTTGGGGCAGGAAACGGCAGGCGCGCTGCTTGCCGAATATGACAGCCGCCCGGCAAGTTTCAGCCTCGGCAGAGTATTGATGGCGCTGGCAGCGGTGCTGCTTGCATCAGCTATTCTGCTGCTCGTCGCGTCCAACTGGGAGGCCATCCCGCGCCTTGTTCGCGTCGGCGTCATCCTTGCGCTGATCTGGACGGCGCACATAGCCGCCGCCTTGATGCTCGCCCGCGGCGCGACAGCGGTGGCAGCCGGCTTGCTGGTCATCGGCGCGATGAGTTTCGGCGGCGCCATCTCGCTGGTCGGGCAGATGTATCATCTCTCCGGCGATGAGCAGACGGTGATGTATCTCTGGTTCGCCATTGCAACGATCTCGGCGATCCTGTTCCGCTCGGGCGCAGTAGCCGTCGTCGCCGGCTTCCTCTCCTGGGCATCCTTTGCCGTTTATCTCGAGAATTACGACACACATTGGATAGGGCTCGATCCCTGGATGGCGCCTGTTATGGCGGTGATCATCATCGGGTTGGTGCGCTATACCGGTGCCGAGCGGGCTCGCCATCTCGCCTATCTGCTGCTGATCGGCTGGCTCGCCTGGCTTTATACGCTTTATGAGGAGATCGCCGTGGCACTCGCCTTCGCGATCGGCGGCATGGCGGCCTTCGTCCTGACGGCGGTGCCAAACCGGTCTGTTGCCTCCCTGGTCAAGAGCGCCGGTGCGGCTCCGGCCTTCTACAGCTTCCTCGTCGCGGCGATCGGTTTCCTGCTGCTGCATATCGAGATCGAGGACGGCTGGCGGCTGGTGGTGCTTGGAGTGGCGACGCTTGCCGCTTCGGTGCTGGCGATCGCTCTGCATGGCAGGGACAACGGCGCGGTGCGTTATCTCGCCTACACGACCTTTGCCGCCGAGATGCTTTATCTCGCTTCCGTCACCGTCGGCTCGATCCTCGGCACGTCGAGCCTCTTCCTGTTCTCCGGCCTCGTCGTCGCGCTGGTCGCCTGGATCGTCATCCGTCTCGAACGGCGCTTTTCGGCGAATGCACAGGGGGAGCGCGCATGAACTCGCTCATGGCAATGCTGCAATCCGGCAGAGGCTATCTGCTTTCGGCAATCATCGTCGCCGGCCTCCAGACCCTGATCCTCGGCTCGATCATCCAGAGCCGCGCGTCGATCCTGAGCAACGGTGCCGAGGTGCTGTTGAAGACGGCGCCCGTCGACCCGCGCGATTTCCTGCGCGGCGACTATGTCGTCTTGAACTACGACATTTCGTCGGTGCCGGTGCAGACGGTCTCAGGCGGCATTCCGGCAGAGCCCGGCGAGCGCACGTTATGGGTTCGGTTGAAGAAGCAGGAAGACGGTTACTGGACGGTGATCGAATCGTCCTTTCACGAACTGCCGCCGCTGGCGGAGACCGTGATCCTGCGCAGCCAGCCATTCTACAGCGGCGGACTTGCCGCCGGCGACAGCATCCGGGTCGAATACGGCATCGAGCGCTATTACGTTCCCGAAGGCGAGGGCAAGCCGATCGAGGAGGCCCGAAACGGCGGCAATGTCGCAATCGCCGTGCGCGTCTCGCCAGATGGAAGCGCGCAGATTCGCGGTCTTCTCGTTGACAACAAGCCAGTTTACGACGAGCCGCTCTACTGATCCGACGGCACTTCGGGAGAGAGCGGTTTGCGGGCCGCAAATCCCTGTCATTGCCGTTCATTTTTCCTTTGCCTCGACCAAATCGGGTGATATAGAGACGCCGCGCTCCGGAAGGCCTCATGCGCAGGCATAGGCATGCGGTTTTGTGAACGCGGGTATGGTGAAATTGGTAGACACGCCAGATTTAGGTTCTGGTGCCGCAAGGCGTGGGAGTTCAAGTCTCTCTACCCGCACCAAGCTGTTTGCAGCGGGAGACTGAGATAGTTGTCCCGAATACCCGGAAGCGAGCGCCGTTCCTCTTTTGGGCGGAATGACAGGAATTGGGAAAAGCCACGCGCGGCACGCTGCCGGCGTCGTGCTCATCGAAACGAACGGCGTCTGGGCACGGCCGCCAGGACATGAAGGTAGGAAGACATGCAGGTTATCGAAACGCTCGCTGAAGGGCTGAAGCGCGAAATCAAGGTCGTTATCCCGGCCAAGGACATGCAGGACAAGATGAATGAGCGTCTTGCCGATGTGAAGGACAAGGTCCGCATCAACGGCTTCCGTCCGGGCAAGGTACCCGCTGCTCACCTGAAGAAGGTCTACGGCAAGTCGATCATGGCCGAGCTCGTCAACGAGATCGTCCGCGAGCAGCCGGCCGCCATCCTGTCCAGCCGCGGCGAAAAGTCGGCCACGCAGCCGGAAATCGCCATGACCGAAGACAAGGACGAAGCCGACAAGATCCTCGCCGCCGAGCAGGATTTCGAATTCACGCTCTCCTATGAAGTGCTGCCGCCGATCGAACTGAAGTCGGTCAAGGGCATCAAGGTCACGCGCGAAGTCATCGACATCTCGGAAGACGAAGTCAACGAGCAGGTCCTGAAGGTCGCCGAAAGCGCCCGCGCCTATGAGACCAAGACCGGCAAGGCCGCCAACGGCGACCGCATCACCATGGATTACGTCGGCAAGGTCGATGGCGAAGCCTTCGAAGGCGGCACCGACCAGGGCGCCGAACTGGTGCTCGGCTCCGGCCGCTTCATTCCTGGCTTCGAAGACCAGCTCGTCGGTGTCAAGGCCGGCGTTGAAAAGACCATCACCGTGACCTTCCCGGCCGACTATCCGGCCAAGAACCTCGCCGGCAAGGAAGCGACCTTCGACGTCACCATCAAGGATGTTGCAGCACCCGCCGCTGTCGAGATCAACGACGAACTCGCTTCCAAGCTCGGCATCGAATCCGCCGACCGCCTGAAGGAAATCGTCCGCGGCCAGATCGAATCGCAGTACGGTTCGCTGACCCGCCAGAAGCTGAAGCGCCAGATCCTCGACCAGCTCGACGAGATGTACAAGTTCGAGACCCCGAACTCGCTGGTCGACGCCGAATATAACGGCATCTGGAGCCAGGTGAACAACGATCTCGCCCAGTCCGGCAAGACCTTCGAGGACGAAGACACGACCGAAGAAAAGGCACGTGAGGAATACAAGACGCTCGCCGAGCGTCGCGTCCGCCTCGGCCTCGTTCTCTCCGAAATCGGCGAAAAGGCCGGCGTCGAAGTCAGCGAAGACGAGATGCAGCGCGCCATCTACGATCAGCTGCGCCAGTATCCGGGCCAGGAAAAGCAGATCCTCGAATTCTTCCGCAGCCAGCCGGGCGCCGCCGCTTCGATCCGCGCGCCGATCTTCGAAGAGAAGGTCATCGATCACCTGCTGAGCGAAATCGACGTCACCGACAAGAAGGTGACCAAGGAAGAGCTGCTCGCCGAGGAAGAAGGCGAGGCGAAGGCTGAAACCAAGAAGGCCGCCCCGAAGAAGAAGGCTGCCGCCAAGGCCGAAGCTGCCGACGCCGGCGAAGGCGAGGAAGCCGCTCCGAAGAAGAAGGCCGCTCCGAAGAAGAAGGCGGCTGACGAAAGCGCCGAATAATCGCTTTTCAGTTTTGAAGTTTGGAAGGCCCCGCCCTCGCGCGGGGCCTTTTCTTTTTTGGGTCACCCGGACGGGGTACTCGACGACCTCTTGATTATGGTGTTATCTTCCCCAGCAACAACAAATAGTTGAAATAAAGTATAAACCGATGCAGATTTGCTGGGCATGTCGCCCGGGGATGACGACATGCATAAAACCAAAGAGCTTTGGGTGGTGGAGGACCTGAAAATGGCTGCAAAGAATGACATGAAGACGCTGGTAGAGGAAATCTATTCTGTGCGTGACCGTGGCGATATCGAGGGTACGCTTGCGCTGATCGGCGAGGGTTGCACCTTTCGCATGGTCGGCAATGCACGGCTGGCGCCATTGACGACTGAATCGAGCGGGCATGACTTTCGCCAAACGATAACGCAGCTTATCGCAGCATGGGATCTATCCAAGGTCAGGACGACCGGCATCTATGTGGACGAGGATGAGCAGATGGTCTTTGCGCATCGTGAAGGCGAGGTCAGGCACATCCCATCGGGCGTAAGCTTCTCTACGGAATTCGTCGACAAGATCCATTTCCAGGATGGCAAACCGGTCAAGATCGTCGAATTCGTCGACACGCTGCAAGTGGCCGAGACGAGCCGGATGATCCAATTCGCTTAAACGGCAACCGAGTCGGAGCCGCCAAAGCGCGTCGCATCAATCGTGATTCCTGCGACGTGCTTCAGCGCCAATTGCGGCTCAATGGCGGGTTAGTTCCGCGACTTTCCTGACGTGGCTCACGGCTGCGGTTCCGCCTGATGTCTTGGTGAAGAGGCTGAGTGTCTCTTCCTCGTCATCGGCGACTGGCGTCAGGGCCTGATCCATATAGGTCTTCGACTTCGCTTCCCTTGAAATCAGGAATGCCGAGATCGTCAGGCCGATGATCGTGCCGGCGAGCGAAGCGTGTTTTCTGAAGGTTTCCCAGGCAAAGCGCGGCCAGAAGACCAGCGGATTTTCCCGCGGCAGGTCCGGGCGCCGCTCCGACGGCGTCTTCAGGCGCAGCAGGCCGCTTTGCAGCGGATGCACGTTTTCCAACGGCACGGTGGTCGCAAAGGAAACGAGAACCTTGACGAGCCTTGCGAGCGGGACTCCGGTCGCCACGGCGCGGCGCAGCAGCGTCTTCATATGAGCAGGCGAATAATAGAGCGCCCAGGCCTCGTGGTAGATGTCTTCCCACTCCTGCTTGCTCATCTTCGGATGCGCGGTGCAGACGTGCTCGACATCGTAGATGTTGAGATCATCGTCCATCTCGACACCCTTCTTCCACAGCACCTGATGGTCCTCGGAGCCGGGCAGCGGCGTCAGGATGAAGAATTCGATGACGTCGAGCGGCAGCTCTTCCTGGATGATCGCGATGTCGCGGCGGATCGATTCCGGCGTGTCGGCCGGGAAGCCCAGGATATAGCCGGCGAGCGTCATGATCCCCTGCGCCTTCCAGGCCAGCAGCATCTTGCGATATTCGGTGATCTTGTTCTGGTTCTTCTTTGCGGCGGTCAGATTGTCCGGATTGACGTTTTCGAGGCCGATGAAGACCCGGGTGACGCCCGCGCGCCGGGATTTCTCGATGAAATTGGGGATCTTGTGGCAGAGCGTGTCGACCTGGATCATCAGGCCGAGCGGAATGCCGTCCCGCTCCTTCAGCTCGATCAGCCGGTCGAAGATCGCTTCCCAATCCTTGTTGCGGGCGAAATTGTCGTCGGTGATGAAGAATTTGTGGATGCCCTGCGCCCAGTTCATCCGCACCAGCTTTTCGACGTCATCGGCCGAGCGGAAGCGCGACTTACGTCCCTGGACGTTGATGATGGTGCAGAACGAGCACTGATAGGGACAACCGCGTCCGGCATCGAAGCTGGTGCTGAGCCCGAGCGTGCGCTGGATATTGTCCTTCGGCAGGAAGGGAACCGGCGTGCCGCCGATGCCCGGAAGGTCGTTCATAAAATTGTAGAGCGGCTTCAGCTCCCCGCTCGCCGCATCGCGCAGCACCATCTCGAGCCGGCCCTCGGCCTCGCCGGCAAACATCGAAATGCCCATATCGCGGCAGGCGTCGAGCCCGACCGCCTTGCCATCCAGCATCGACAGGCAGCCCGAAACATGGAAGCCGCCGATCGAAACCGGCAGGCCGGCATCGCGGAAGGGCCGGGCGATATCGAGGGCGCGCGGATACTGGTTGGTCTGGACGCCGACGAGCGCGATCATGCCGAAATTGTCGTGGCGCTTGAATTGTGCCAGCAATCCGGCGAAGTCGATGCGCGTATTGGTCTCGTCGATCACGGTGATGTCGATCGCGGTATCAGGGCCGAGCACCTTGCGCTCGGCGCATTCGGCGGCGATGCCGTAGAGAGCCGCGAGCGAATTGGAGGGGATCATCGCCCGCCACCAGCGGATGACATAACCGTCGTCGTCATAATGCGATGGCTTGATCAGGATCAGCTGAAAACGTCGGCGCGCAGCTTCCAAGACTTGGGACAAGACGATCTATCTTTCTTCAGAAGCTTTTGCCGGAGGCAAAATGGAGTTGAAGGCACATATCATACATGGCGTACCAATGCGACTTATGAGGGTTCAAACTAAGGCGTAAAAACCGGCACTGCGCGCAAATCGCTTCGCGCAGCGTATCATTCCTCAATATACTACCCGATATCGAGCAGCAATGCGCGGTGGTCGGAGACTTCGGGTGCTTCGACCACCTCGAATTTGGCGACATTGACCCCCGGTGTAACCAGCATGTAGTCGGCAAAGCGGCCCTGCTTCAGATAGTAGGAGGTTCGCGTGTCTACAAGGCCGTTTCCGGTGACGAGATCGGAAAGCCCGAGTCCGGCGAGAATCGCGAAAGTCGTGCTGTTGGGCAAAACGTTGAAATCACCGCAGACGACGAGCCCTTCGTCGCCGGGCCAGATGCGCTCGATAAGCCTGACCAGCGCCGCAGCCTGTTCTTTGCGCGCCGCCGTGTCGCCTTTGCCGGCGGGATCGCGCAGGCCATGCATATGGGCGATGGTCACGGTAGACGCGTGCTCATGGCTGAAGAGGCGGATGCAATGGGCGTTCCGCGGCCGCGGATGTTCGCCCCAGCCGTTGGCGGAAAAACTGCCGTGTACGAAGTCCAGCCCTTGGGCGATGACCGAATGCGATTTGCGCACGAAAGTACCCAGCCCGAATTCGGCGGCAATAGCGCTATCGCCGTTAAGCAGCTCACCCCTCGATGTTGGGCAGAAGAAGCCATCGTGGCCGGGCAGGGCGGCGCTGATCTCGGCAAACAGATTGGCGCGCTGCGGCAGCTCCAGCCCCGCATCCCGATAGATCCACCATCCCCCATCCGCACCCGGCGCCCGCAGCACTTCCTGCAGGCACAGCACATCCGCATCGGCCTGCCTGATATAATCGATCAGGGCCTCATGCAGCCTGCCGCCCCAGGCGTTCAGCGAAATGATACGCAATGTCGTTCGGCTCCGTTCTGAGCGGGCCGGATTGGGACGACGGTTCGGCCGTCTGTGATCCGCCCTCAGAGTTCCGACTTAATGTCGCCCATCCGGTTCCAGGCGTCGAGGCCGGCGATCTTATAGGCTTCGGCAAGCGTCGGATAATTGAAGGTGTTTTCGACGAAATATTCGACCGTGCCTTTGAGATTGAGCACCGCCTGGCCGATATGGACCAGCTCGGTGGCGCCTTCGCCGACGATATGCACGCCGAGCAGCCGGCGGGTCTTCAGCGAGAAAATCAGCTTCAAAAGCCCGGTGTCGAGGCCCATGATATGACCGCGCGAGGTCTCGCGGAAGCGGGCGATACCGCATTCATAGGGAATTCCGCGCTCCTTCATCTCCTCTTCGGTCAGGCCGCAGGTGGAAATCTCGGGCACGGCATAGATGCCGTAGGGGAAATATTTCGGCGGCTCCTTGGCGACCGCACCGATCGCGACGCGGGCAGCGATTCGGCCCTGTTCCATCGAGGTCGAGGCAAGGCTCGGAAAGCCGACGACGTCGCCGGCCGCATAGACGTTGGCAACCGAGGTCTGGAATGTTTCCGGATTGACCTTGAGACGGCCGCGGCTGTCGGCTTCGAGGCCGATGGCCGGAAGGTTCAGCGCGTCTGTCGCCCCCATGCGGCCGGCGGCGAACAGCACCATGTCGGTGGTCAGGCGACGGCCGCTGTCGAGTGTCAGCTCAACCTTGCCGCCCTCAAGCGTCTCCACCTTGTCGGCCTTCTGGCCGAGCAGCAGCTTCATATTGCGGTCGCGCAGCTGATAGGTGAAATCCTCGACGATTTCCTTGTCGATGAAGTCGAGCATCGTCGCCTTCGGGTCGATGACGGTGACGGCCGTGTCGAGCGCACTGAAGATCGTCGCATATTCGATGCCGATGACGCCGGCGCCGATGACGACCATCGAGCGCGGCAGCTCCTGAATATCGAGCAGTTCGTCGCTGTCGAGAACGGTCTTGCCGTCGAAAGGGATGTAATCGGGGCGAAACGGCTTCGTGCCGACGGCAAGCAGCACGCTGGCGCCGGTAACCTGGGTGATCTCGCCGTCATCCTTGATCACCTGCAGCGTCGACGCATTGATGAAGCTTGCCTTGCCGCGAATATGCTGCACGCGGTTGCGGGCGAACTGGTGTTCCAGCACCTCGACCTCGTGGTTGAGGGTAATCAGCAGGCGGCGGCGCAGGTCATCGGCACTGATCTCTTCCTTGACGCGGTAAGACCGGCCATAGAAGCCGCGTTCGCGCCAGCCGGAAAGATTGAGCGCGGTCTCGCGCAATGTTTTGGAAGGGATGGTGCCGGTGTGCACGGAGACACCGCCGACACGTTTGCCCTGCTCGATGACGAGCACTTTCTTGCCGAGTTTGGCAGCTTGGATCGCCCCGCGGCGCCCTGCGGGACCGCTGCCCACCACAACGAGATCGTACTGAAGCATTATCTGGCCCCGGATTGGAAATGGAATCATTGCGACGCAAAATGTCGCCCGTCTATCGGTAGCCGGTCAATGTTACAGATTGTTTTACGACCGCCGATTCGAGCCTGCCTGTGCTTTTCAGATCAGCTTCAGCCCCTTCAGGCTGACATGGCCGTCCTTGCCGATGATGACGTGATCATGGACAGTGATATCAAGCGCCTTGGCGGCATCGATGATCACCTTCGTCATATCGATGTCTGCGCGCGACGGCGTCGGATCGCCTGAGGGGTGGTTGTGCACCAGGATCATCGCCGTTGCCGAAAGCTCGAGCGCGCGTTTGACCACCTCGCGCGGATAGACCGGCGTATGGTCGACGGTGCCGCGGCCCTGCACCTCGTCGGCGATCAGCACGTTGCGCTTGTCGAGGAAGAGGATGCGGAATTGTTCGCGGGTTTCGTGCGCCATTGCGGCATGGCAATATTGGATGACCGACGACCACGAGGAAAGCACCTGCTTGCTCCTCAGCTCGCTCTTTAAGGTCCGGTGGGCGACCGTCGAGATCAGCTTCAGGTCGAGCGCCACAGCCTCGCCGACACCCTTTACCTCCGTCAGCAGTGCCTGAGGCGCGCCGAAGACGCCGGAAAGCGAGCCGAACCGTTCGATCAGCGCCTTGGCGATCGGTTTGGTGTCGCGCCGCGGAATCAGGCGAAAAAGCAGGAGTTCGAGGATTTCATAGTCGGCAAGGGCGATGTCGCCCTGTTCGCGAAAGCGGTCACGCAGCCGCTCGCGATGTCCATGATAATGCTCCTGAGGGGCGAGCGAGGCGGGCAGGGGGGCCTTGGCATTCGGCGTGACCGGTTTTTGCGGCTGTCCGCCGAAAAACGAGCGTTCATCGGCGGCAACAGGCTCTTCGATCTCGAAAGGCAGCTCGTCGTCTGAAGATGTCGCAACGGGCCCCTTCGCCATTGGATCGTCACCCGGCAAACGACGGCAGGCCGGGGCGGTCGAGCCCGCCTGGCGACAGCGTGAAGATCTCGCAGCCGTCGGAGGTGACGCCGACGGTGTGTTCGTACTGCGCCGAGAGCGACCGGTCGCGGGTGACCGCCGTCCAGCCGTCGGCCAGCACCTTCACATGCGGCCGGCCGAGATTGATCATCGGCTCGATGGTGAAGATCATGCCTTCGCGCAGCTCCGGCCCCTCGTTGGCGCGGCCGTAATGCAGGATATTCGGCGAATCGTGGAACAGCCGGCCGACGCCATGGCCGCAGAAATCGCGCACCACCGAGCATCGCTCGGCCTCCGCATAGGTCTGGATCGCTTCACCGATCGCGCCGGTGCGGGCGCCGGGCCTGACGGCGCCAATACCCCGCATCAGCGATTCATAGGTCACCTCGAGCAGCCGCTCGGCGGCGCGCTTGATCGCGCCGACCGGATACATCCGGCTGGAATCGCCGTGCCAGCCGTCGAGCACGAAGGTGACGTCGATATTGACGATATCGCCCTCACGCAGCGGCTTGTCGTTTGGAATGCCGTGGCAGACGACGTGGTTGATCGAAGTGCAGGTCGATTTGGTGTAGCCGCGATAGTTCAGCGTCGCCGGGTGGGCGCCGTGGTCCATGCCGAAATCGAAGACGAACCGGTCGATGTCATCGGTCACCAGTCCCGGCTTGACGATGTCGGCCAGCGCATCGAGGCAGCGCGCCGTCAGCTGGCATGCCCTGCGCATGCCCTCGAATGCTTGTGCGTCGTAAAGCCGGATGGCGCCCGTATTCTTCGAGGGCGCGGAAGAGGCTTCGATATAGTTCACCATTGCAGGGCCTTAGTGGAGAATATTAGAATTGTTCATAATGCAGCTATGCCGGGTTCGTCCATCGCGATCAACCGCCCGGACGAGATTTCTGAGCCGATCCGATCGGCCGGGCATGTCGTCCTCCACATCCCTGTGACATCCAATCATTGGTATGGGATGAAATATCCACAATCTTCCCAACAGGATAGGATTGATTGCATGAAACCTCCCCGCTACTCACCGATTGGTGACAGCGGGGAAGGGTCGTTCGTGCTTGATGAAGCGGTAAAACTTGAAAATTTGCCTGAGGCCGGCGGCGAGCCGGAACGGCGCGTGCGGGATCGCGGCGCCACCGAACGCGCCATCCTTGCCGCCGCCAAGGGATTGCTGGCCGAGGAAGGCTTCCAGAATTTCGGCATCAATGCGGTCGCTCGCCGTGCCGGCTGCGATAAACAGCTGATCTACCGTTATTATGGCGGTCTCGACGGGCTGGTCGAGGCGATCGGCGCCGATCTCGGCACATGGGTGAGGGACCGCATTCCGGAGGACGCCGGCGGCATGTTCCTGCTCACCTATGGCGACCTGATGGAGCGGCTGTCGCTTCTCCTCCTCGACGCCTTGCGGAACGATCCGCTGATGCGCCGCATCCTCGCCTGGGAGATATCTGAGAACACCGAGCAGGTGAGGCGGCTTTCCGAAGCGCGTTCGAAGGCGCTCGCGCTCTGGCTGGAGCGCATGCGCGGCTCGCTGGCGCCGCCGAAGGGGGTGGATGCGGCGGCCGTCAATGCCGTCATCATCGCCGCGATCCAGCATCTCGTGCTTGCCGCAGCAAGCGGCGGGCAGTGCGCCGGTCTGGCGCTGAAGACATCAAAGGACTGGGAGAAGACGGCGACGGCGCTGAAGCGCATCGTGCGCGGCGTCTACGGCTGATAACTCACTCATCCACAGGGAGCGGCTGCCACGTTAACCTTAATGAATGGTTTACGTTGCCTGGCCGCAGTTAACCCGACAGTGTGGAGGAAGCAGAGATGAATGAGTAAGAGCCCCCGAGTTGATAATGGGAACCAGGATCGCCAAAGCCGCTATTCTCGTCACCGCGATGATGTTTTTCGCAGTCCTGGCGCTGGATATCGCAATTCCGACGCTGGTGCTTTGCATCATGGCATTGTCGACCTGGCTGGTCTCCCTCGATCTGCCCGTCGCGCGCAAGCATGGAGGAGAGGCCGCATGAAGTGGTTTCTGATCTTCTGGGCCGGCCCCATCGTCTTTCTCGGCGGATGGTACTGGCTTTCCTATTACGACATGAATTTCGGCATCTTCATGCTGTCGCGGCAGGTCCATGACCTGACGTTCCAGCTGTATGGCGAGGCGCTCGGCATTCCGCCGGAGAACATTCCGCCGCTCGTTGCCCGTGCGATCGTGGTCGACAGTCTCGTCGTCTTCGCCATCCTCGGCTTCCGGAAACGCAGATCGATTATCGCCTGGTGGAAGGCGCGTCAGCTGAATTCGTCCCCATCGGATCTCGCCAGCAAGGAAAGCCTGTCGAGCGCGCCCTGAAGGATGAAGCTTGCCGCGGCCGAATCGATCCGTTCGGCCCGCTTGGCCCGCGAGACGTCCATTTCAAGCAGCGTCCGCTCGGCCGCCACCGTCGATAACCGCTCGTCCCAGTAGACGAAGGGCAGTCCGGTCTTCTGCTCCATGTTGCGCACGAAGGCACGCGTCGCCTGTACCCGCGGACCCGCCGATCCGTCCATATTCATCGGCAGGCCGATCACGAAGCCTGCGACCTTTTCCGCTATCGCAAAATCCATGAGCGCCTGCGCATCGATGGTGAATTTGACGCGCCGGATTACCGGGCGGGGTGTGGCGAAGCGCCGTCCGAGATCGGACATCGAAAGCCCGATCGTCTTGGTGCCGAGATCGAGGCCGGCAATCGCCTGCCGCGGGGCAAGCGTCTCGGCCATTTCCTCGATCGTCAGCACCGTCATCGCCATTCCATCCCGTCAAAAGAAATTGAAGTCGCCGCCGCTTTTCTTTGCGGCCGCATAAGATATGTCCATAGAGCATGATGCCGAAAAGTGTGAGCGGTTTTCGGACGGCATCATGCTCCAATTCTTTGATTGAGATCCGGATGATTTTAGGCCGATCCGGCCTAAAATCATCCGGATCTCCTGAAACCGGCTTTTGCATCCCGTAATAAAGGAGAGATTTCATGAAGATCACCTGGCTCGGCCATTCCGCCTTCCGCATCGAGACCGGAAAGGCGACGATCCTGCTCGATCCGTTCCTCAGCCATAACGCTTCCTTTTCCGGCCAGGATATCAAGGATGTTTCCGCAGGCGTCACCCATATCCTGCTGACGCATGGCCATGGCGACCATGTCGGCGATACCGTGACGCTTGCCAAGGAAACCGGCGCCGTCGTACTCGCCAATGCCGACCTCGCCGCCTGGCTCGGCTCCAAGGGCGTCGGCAAGATCGAGATGGGCAATACCGGCGGGACGATCGCGCTCGGCGGTTTCTCGGCGACCTTTACCAATGCGCTGCACTCATCTGCTGCGATTACCGAGGACGGCGTCTCGCATGCGCTCGGCAACGCCAATGGCCTGATGCTGCATTTCGATGACGAAGCCTCGATCCTCGCCATGGGCGACACCGACATCTTCGCCGACATGGCGCTGATCAATGAATTGCACCAGCCCGATATCGGCCTCGTGCCGATCGGCGACCGCTTCACCATGGGCGGCGCCGTGGCAGCCCTTGCCTGCCGGCGCTATTTCAACTTCAAGACGGCAATCCCCTGCCACTTCGGCACCTTCCCGATCATCGACCAGACGGCCGATAAATTCGTTGCCGGCATGGAAGGATCGAAGACGGAAGTGAAGGCGCTGAAGCCCGCCGAGAGCCTGTCGATCTGACGAAATCCCGTTGCACCGGGCGGACATGGTCTTTATAGCGGGTAGGAAAAATCCCATCCGGAGAATGCCATGTCCGTCGATCTTGCCACCGTGAAGCGCGTCGCCCACCTTGCCCGTATTGCCGTCTCCGAGGACGAGGCAAATCGCATGGTCGGCGAGCTGAATGGCATCTTGGGCTTCGTCGAGCAGCTTTCCGAGGTCAATGTCGACGGCGTCGAGGCGATGACGTCCGTCACGCCGATGGCGATGAAGAAGCGCACCGATGAGGTGACCGACGGCAGCAAGGCCGCCGATATCGTCGCCAACGCGCCCGTCACCGACCATAATTTCTTCCTGGTGCCGAAAGTCGTCGAATAAGGCTTCGAAGCCTCTTTCCGACCCTGTTGCCATTTCAAGACCCGAAGCGAAAACACCATGAGCGAACTCACCAGCCTGACCATTGCCGAAGCCCGCCAGAAGCTACGCGCCAAGGAAATCACCGCACTCGAACTGACCGAGGCCTATATCTCGGCGATCGATGCGGCCAATGATCATCTGAATGCCTATATCAAGGTGACGCCGGATCTCGCCCGCCTGATGGCGAAGAATTCCGACGAGCGCATCGCCGCCGGCAAGGCCGGCGACCTCGAAGGCATTCCGCTCGGCATCAAGGATCTCTTTGCCACCGTCGGCGTGCACACCCAGGCCTGCAGCCACATTCTCGATCGTTTCGAGCCGCGTTATGAATCGACCGTCACGCAGAACCTTTGGGACGACGGCGCCGTCATGCTCGGCAAGCTGAACATGGACGAATTCGCCATGGGCTCGTCCAACGAGACCTCCTATTACGGCCCGGTGATCAATCCCTGGCGTGCTAGCGGCTCCAACCAGCAGCTGGTTCCCGGTGGGTCCTCCGGCGGTTCGGCCGCAGCTGTCGCCGCGCATCTCTGCGCCGGCGCCACCGCCACCGATACCGGCGGTTCGATCCGCCAGCCGGCCGCCTTCACCGGCACCGTCGGCATCAAGCCGACCTATGGCCGCTGCTCGCGCTGGGGCACCGTTGCCTTCGCCTCCTCGCTCGATCAGGCAGGCCCGATCGCCCGCGATGTGCGAGATGCCGCAATCCTTCTGAAGTCGATGGCAAGCGTCGACGCCAAGGACACGACCTCGGTCGATCTGCCCGTGCCGGATTACGAGGCAGCCCTTGGCCAGTCGCTGAAGGGCATGAAGATCGGCATTCCAAGCGAATACCGTGTCGACGGCATGCCTGAGGAGATCGAGACCCTCTGGCGCCAGGGCATCGCCTGGCTGAAGGATGCCGGCGCCGAAATCGTCGACATCTCGCTGCCGCATACCAAATACGCCCTGCCGGCCTATTATATCGTCGCTCCCGCCGAGGCATCCTCGAACCTCGCCCGCTACGACGGCGTGCGCTACGGCCTGCGCGTCGACGGCAAGGATATCGTCGACATGTACGAGAAGACGCGTGCCGCCGGCTTCGGCCAGGAAGTCAAGCGCCGCATCATGATCGGCACCTACGTGCTGTCGGCCGGTTATTACGATGCCTACTACATCCGCGCCCAGAAGGTCCGCACGCTGATCAAGCGCGACTTCGAACTTGCCTTCGACGCCGGCGTCGACGCCATCCTGACGCCGGCGACGCCGTCGTCGGCCTTCGGCGTCGCCGATGAGAACCTCGCCGCCGATCCGGTAAAGATGTATCTGAACGACATCTTCACGGTGACCGTCAACATGGCGGGCCTGCCGGGCATCGCCGTGCCCGCCGGCCTCGACCAGAAAGGCCTGCCGCTCGGCTTGCAGCTGATCGGCAAACCCTTCGACGAGGAAACCCTCTTCAAGACCGCTCATGTCATCGAACAGGCGGCCGGCCGGTTTACGCCGGCCAAGTGGTGGTAACGGAGCCAACGATTCGAAAGATGGCGGCTGCCGACCACGAAGCGGTCGGCGCCGTCGGCTTCGCAGCTTGGGCCGCAAGCGA
Source organism: Rhizobium leguminosarum bv. trifolii WSM2297 (assembly GCF_000271845.1). The sequence goes on from NZ_JH719395.1 coordinate 678,685, forward strand.
CGCCTTTGAGACCAGCTATCGCGATCCCGGCGTGATCGTCAAGGTACGGCACGAATTCGACGTCTTTCCCCATGAGACGAAAGGTGAAATCTTCGTCGCCGAGCGGCACAAGGCAATCGTCGGCTGGGGCGCGCGTGAAAACGACCCGAACTATATATCCGACCTTTGGGTGCATCCCGATCATCAGGGCAGGGGTGTCGGCCGGGCTCTCGTATTGCATTTGTGTGAATTGATGGCAAACGAAGGGCTGGCGACTGTCCGGCTCGACACCCATGCCAGGAATGAGGGCGCGATCCGGCTCTATGAAAGGTGCGGCTTTGCCATCGTCTGGCGCGGCCGCGAATTTTCCAAAAGCATGGGTGTACCGCTCGAAAAGGTGCATCTGGAAAAACGCCTGGCCGATCGATAGCTGGAACCAGGAGGAGGTCCTATGGCAAGCAATGATCTTGTGCGGCTGATCGAAGCAATCGATCGCCTTGCCGCCGGCGGTTTCACCATGGGTGCGGAATGGCAGGCGGTACACGACATCTGCCAGCGCCACGAAGGCGAACAGCCGTTTGACTGGGGCCATGCGCTTTGCCATCGCATTGAGGGCGACGACTGGAACGCCGACTACTGGTATCGCCGCGCCGGCAAGACCCGCGGCACGGGCGCCGTCGCCGACGAGTGGTCGGCGATGCGGGCGGAACTTTCTGCAAAGGCCTGAGGCTATTCCCTGACCGCGCGACCGATAACGACACGCGGTCAGGGTGATTGTTTGAATTACCTGTTGTTCAGCTGCGACCTGACCAGCCCTAGCCCTCTTTCGGTGATCCGGTAGGGCTGGCCGCTCGAGGACTTGATTGCCCTCAGCCGTTTCAGTTTACGGAAGAGATCGAGATCGACGCCGGGATAGAGCCAGCCGTCGCGGGTGAAGCAACTGACCGCCTCGATCTTCCTGTTGTCGTCACGAGAAATTTCGATGCGGCCGCCTTGGGCCATGAGATGCAGGATGCGCTGCTCCGTGCGGGAAATGTCCATGTTGAGATCCGGTATCGCGCCCAGAGGCGCGCACAAAAACGATCTGGCGCTCTTTCGAACGTCAGGGCTTCGTTTTTTTCGGGCCCATGCGCGCAAGCGGACTTGCGGGCAGGGCCTTTACCGGGTCTGTGACAGGCTCAACATAAAACACCTCGATAAGGTTTTTTATTCAGCGCGCAAAAGGCGGTCAAGTCCGTGTTTGCCGACAAAACCGGTCGAAAACCGCAGTTTCCAGCCATCATCCCGCTGGGGCACTGGTAAATCCCCCGACTCAATGGTCTAGTTGCGGGGTAACGGAGGTGTCGTTGATCCACATTCGCAATGCCCGCGACGGCGAAGCGGAGCTATTGAGCGAGATTGGGCTGAGGGCCTGGCAAAAAGCGATGGCGTCGATCGGCGAATCGGACGCGATGATCGACGCAGCCCGCAATGCCTTTCGCAATTTCGTGGAAAATGACTGGCTGACCATCACCGTCGTCGAGCAGAACGGCCAGGTCGCAGGCTGGGCGGCGCGCGAGGGATTGGACGAAACCATCTCGGATTTCTGGATCGATCCCGCCTTCACCCGCCAGGGCCTGGGTTCCGCCCTTCTCGAGCGCATCGAAAAGGAGATCGCCGGCCGAGGTTTCGAGACGGCGGCGATGCAGACCCATTCCGGCAACAACGAGGCGATCGGTTTTTTCCGGAAGCATGGCTACAGCATCCACTGGCTCTCTGTCGCCTATAATCCGAAGCTTGACCGCGACGTGCCTTCGGTCGGACTGACGAAAACGCTCGTTTCAGACGGCCAGGGATACGGGCAGGAATTTTGACGTTTCAAAACGCAGAGGATACTTGCGGTGCGCAAATGGGCGTTCCGTCATATTGAGCCGGCCGTGGCGCAGCAAACGCCGCCGCCGTCCTTCCTGGGCTACAGCGAACTATTCGGACGTGACGCAAAAGTTGTTGCCTTCAGGATCGTTCAACACAGTGTAGGCATCCGTCCTTCGGACGAATGTCGCGCCGAGGGACAAGAGCCGCTCCACTTCTTTCTCCCGATCCTGTGCGGCGATATCGAGATGGACACGGTTGCGTGGGGGACGCTCTCCCTGGCGAAGGTGGAAGCAAAGACGTATGCCGGGACCGTCGACCATCACGGTCGGGTCCGTTTCAGGTGTCAGGCCCATCGTGGCAAGGCGGGCCAACTCCGGCTCGTCATAAGGCATCACTTCGTAGTCATCGAGCGCCGCTGCCCAGAAATGGGCAACGCGCCAGGGAACGTCGCAGTCAATGACGATTTCTTTCAGTCTTCCCACGGGGGTTCTCAAAACTTGTCGGTTTTACGCTGGGAAATACGCTCGACAACCGCGCCTCCTATGGCCGGTAGCAATGCGAAAAGCATGAGCTGCGGTGTTCCCTGTAGCGTCAAGACGGCGGAAATGATGAGCGCGATCAGCAACCCCGTAAGGGTTCCGACCAGATAGGGCAGATAATCCTTCAACCGAGCCTCCAGGTTGTGAGGGCGCCAAATCAAAGCGGCATTGTGGAGGAAGATAGTGATTATCGCGGTATCGGCAATCGGACGACGGCGAAACTCGCCTCGATCGCCTGGCTTATGCGGAATACATACACGCCCCGGTGCAAGGCGGCCCTTCAGCCTGAGCGGGAGCGGTCACCGGCGACTGCTATGCAGCTCTGCGAAAGCCTTGCACCGGCACGCCGTTTCCTTTACCTCACCAATGGAAAAGAACAGCCTGCAAAGAGTATCAGATGACCCTTGTCGACGTCCGCACGCCCGATCCGAAACGCTTCATCCCCGGCGCCACCGGCGACTGGGAAGTCATCGTCGGCATGGAAGTCCATGCCCAGGTGCTGTCCAATTCGAAGCTCTTCTCCGGCGCCTCGACGGAATTCGGCAAGCCGCAGAATTCGAATGTCTCGCTGGTCGATGCCGCCATGCCCGGCATGCTGCCCGTCATCAATGAGGAATGCGTCAGCCAGGCGGTGCGCACCGGTCTCGGCCTCAAGGCCAAGATCAACAAGCGCTCGCTCTTCGACCGCAAGAACTATTTCTATCCCGACCTGCCGCAGGGCTATCAGATCTCGCAGTTCAAGGATCCGATCGTCGGCGAGGGCAAGATCGTCATTTCGCTCGGGCCGGACCGCCAGGGCCAGTTCGAGGACATCGAGATCGGAATCGAGCGCCTGCACCTGGAGCAGGATGCCGGCAAGTCGATGCACGACCAGCATGCGACCATGTCCTATGTCGATCTGAACCGCTCCGGCGTCGCGCTGATGGAGATTGTCTCCAAGCCCGATATGCGCTCCTCCGACGAAGCCAAGGCCTATATGACCAAGCTGCGTTCGATCGTGCGCTATCTCGGCACCTGCGACGGCAATATGGACGAAGGCTCGATGCGCGCCGACGTCAACGTCTCCGTTCGCCGCCCGGGCGAGGGTTTCGGCACGCGCTGCGAGATCAAGAACGTCAACTCCATCCGCTTCATCGGCCAGGCGATTGAATATGAAGCCCGCCGCCAGATCGGCATTCTGGAAGATGGCGGCATGATCGAGCAGGAGACGCGGTTGTTCGACCCGAACAAGGGCGAGACGCGTTCGATGCGCTCCAAGGAGGATGCGCACGACTATCGTTATTTCCCCGATCCGGACCTGCTGCCACTCGAATTCGACGATGCCTACGTCACTGCGCTCGCAGCCGACCTGCCGGAATTGCCTGACGACAAGAAGGAGCGCTTCGTGCGCGAACTCGGCCTGTCGATCTACGACGCCTCGGTGCTCGTCTCCGAAAAGGCGATCGCCGATTATTTCGAGGCCGTAGCCGCCGGTCGCGACGGCAAGATGGCGGCGAACTGGGTGATCAACGACCTGCTCGGCGCGCTGAACCGCACCGGCAAGGATATCGAGCAGACGCCGGTTTCGCCGGCCCAGCTCGGTGCCATCATCGATCTCATCAAGGCTGGAACCATTTCCGGCAAGATCGCCAAGGATCTCTTCGAAATCGTGCTGACCGAGGGCGGCGATCCGGCCGAAATCGTCGAAGCGCGTGGCATGAAGCAGGTGACGGATACCGGAGCGATCGAAAAGGCCGTGGACGAGATCATCGCCGCCAATCCCGATCAGGTGGAAAAGGTCAAGGCCAAGCCCACCTTGGCGGCGTGGTTCGTCGGCCAGGTGATGAAGGCGACCGGCGGCAAGGCCAATCCGCAGGCCGTCCAGGCGCTCGTCAAGGCGAAGCTCGGCATCGAGGAATAAGCGGTGTATTTCGTCCGCACTGCCGGCGAGAGCGATCTGGAGAAAGTCCGCGCCCTGCTGGTGGAGAGTTTTCACGCGGCCTATGACAGCCTCCATGGCAGAGCCAGGGTGGATGAACTCACTGCCCAGCTCTTTTCGCCGGCGGCGCTGAAGACGCGGCTGGCGCGAAAGGATGCCGAATTCCTCGTTGCCGACGACGGCCGCAAGATAGGCGGTATGGGCTATGCGGCGATGTCGCAGCAACTGACGAAGACGGTCATGCTGCATCTCCTCTATGTCAGCCCGGCGCTGCAGCGCCAGGGCATTGGCCGCGATCTCTTCGCCGAGCTCGAAACCTGCTTTCCGGATGCGGAAATCATGCGCCTCGAAGTCGAGCCGCAGAATGCGGCGGCGCTCGCCTTTTATCAGGCGCACGGCTTCACCGAGGTTGGCCGCAACGAGAATAGCGCGCCCGGGCAATCCGGAATTCCGGCGCTTATCTTCGAAAAACCGCTCGAAGGGCATTGAGGCGTGGCCGCCGATTTGCCCCACATTCGCATTCGCCGGGCGCGCCGGGAGGATCTGCCCGCCCTCGTGTCAATCTTTGCAGCCGACGCCGTCGGCGGTCACGGCGACACGACCGACCCAGTGGCCTTTGCTGATTATGTCAGGGCCTTCGCAGCCATCGAGGCTTCGCCCGACCAGGCGCTTTACGTCGCGGAGTGCGGCGGCGAGGTTGTCGGCACGTTTCAGACGATGGTGACGACAACGCTGACCGGGCGCGGTTCCTCGGCGATGATCATCGAGGCCGTGCAAACGCGGGCCGACAGGCGCGGGCAGGGGATCGGCGCCGGGATGATCGAGTTCGCCATTGCCGAGGCAAAAGGCCGCGGGATGAAGCGGGTCGCATTGACCTCGAATGCGATCCGCAAAGATGCCCATCGTTTCTATGAAAGACTGGGCTTCAAGCCCTCGCATCTGGGCTTCAAGATGGCTTTGAAATGACCTCCGGCTGTCGTGGAATCGCTGGACAATTCGGCTTGGCGACGGCATAAGCGAGGAAACGAATTCTGGTTTCGCCCGCATCTGGCGGGCACAAGGAAAAGACATGTGGAATCTTCTGGTTCAGACCTTTACCTGGTGGAACGGTCAGACGATGGGCACCCGTTTTGCGACCTGGCGTTTCGGCAAGCGCGTCGGCGAGGATGAATTCGGCAACGTCTATTATGAAGGCGGCATGTCGTCCTACGGTCTGCCGAAGCGCTGGGTGATCTATAAGGGCTATGCCGATGCCTCCGCCATCCCGCCGGGCTGGCATGGCTGGATGCATCATCGCACCGATGTTCCGCCGTCCAAGGAAAACTACGTCCCCAAGGAATGGCAAAAGGGGCATCGCCCGAACTTCACCGGTTCTTCGCAGGCCTACCGTCCGCCGGGCTCCATCGCCGTTCCGGGCGAGCGTCCGCGCGTCACCGGCGATTACGACGCCTGGACGCCGGGCAACTGAGACGGCTCGACCGGGCGACCTCAGCCCGGCTTTTGGCCACAATTGACCTTTACCCGCAGGTTGGCCGCGCTTGACCGCGGTGTTGAACTGAAAATGTCTGGAGACGGGTACACATGAAGCTCTTCACGCGGAACATCGTCCTGCGTGCCGCCGGGTCGCTGCTGGCGCTCTCGGCCCTGCTTCCGCCGGTTGCGGCAAATGCTGCACGCATCGAGAATCCGGTTGCCGTCTTCTCCGGCCTGGACAAGATCACCGGCCGCATCACCACCTTCGACGTCTATGTCAACGAGACGGTACAGTTCGGCGCGCTGCAGGTGACGCCGAAAGCCTGTTATTCGCGGGACCAGGCCGAAGCCCAGAAGATCGACGGTTTCGTCGAGGTCGACGAGATCACTCTCGACCGCAAGATCCGCCGCATCTTCACCGGCTGGATGTTTGCCGCCAGCCCCGGCCTCAACGCCGTCGAGCATCCGATCTACGACGTCTGGCTGAAGGACTGCAAGACCAGCTCGGACGTGCCGGCGCCTGACGGCACCAAGGCGACAGCGCGCTAAAACGTTTCGACACCTTGGTATCAGCGCGTCTTTTTGAGACGCGCAAGAGACGCCGCAAGTCTTTGATCCGCGTATCGCGCACCTACGCGGTCGGTGTTTTGTTCCTCTTGAAGAGGCCCTTGGCAAAGCGAAGCGCCCCGCCAAGCACGACAACGACGAGGATGCCGGCTTTTTTGAAGAAGACAAGCGCAAGCGCCAGCAGTCCTGCCTTTGCGGCAATCTTGGCGCCTGCGCCTGCCGCGATCATTCCTGCCATGCCGTAGGCCGCGATCTTGTCGCCGTCAACATAGTCGCCATAGGCCATTCCCTTGTCGAACTGCACGAGCGTCGTGACCGTCGGAATGACCTCCTCAATCTCCCTCAGCTGTCCGAGTCCGGCAACGAAGTCGAATTCAAACACACCCCCGCGACCGAACACGCGCACGGAATAATTCAGCGTGTGCTCAGCTTGCGTGTCGTTGCCGAAAACCAGATCGCGCGCCCAGTGCATTGCATGCGTCGGCTTGTCGTAGCGCGGTGCCGAAGCCCAGCCGACAAGGGTGATCTTCGGGAAGCCTTGCTTTTCCCGCTCGGGATTCTTTTCGCTGATCGAATCCTTGATGCTCTGCAACAGTTCGTCGTAATTCGTCGTGGCGGCATCGCCGTCCGAAACATAACCGTCGCCGCTATATTCCACGATCGATCCCCAGGATCCCGGGTCGGTCGGCGCGTATTTCGCCGGGAAGATCATGCCCATCGTTCCCTCGGCCGCTGCCGGAGGATTTCCCCAGATATCGACAAGCACCGTCTTCGCATCGGCAGGGCTGAGATAATAGAAGTCGGCAGGCACGTTCAGCGTTGCCTTGGCCTCCGGCAGCTTGATCACTCCCTGCTGAAAATCGAGCTTTTCCAGCAGTGGTTTTTCTGCGTCGGTAAAGTCGGTCCTGTTGGCGAACATGTCCTGGTAAGGACGTGCGCCGGCCTGAGCTGTAAACAAGGTGAAAAGGATTGCGGCTGCAAAATATCGTTTCAAAATTCTATCCCCCGTTGCGTTCGCGAACCTAATGAAATCGGTTCGAAAATCAACGCCAGGGTGAAACGATCTGGCTTAAAACTTAAGGTGCGGTGAATCCATCGCCGCGGCAAGCATCCCGGCATAATCAGCCTTGGGAACGTCGATCGCTCCGAAGGTCTTCAGGTGCTCGGTGGTGAACTGCGTGTCGAGCAGGGTGAAGCCCTTTTCCCTAAGCCGCTTGACCAGATGCACGAGGCAGATCTTCGAGGCATCCGTCCGGCGCGAAAACATGCTTTCGCCGAAGAAGGCCGAGCCGAGCGAGACGCCGTAGAGGCCGCCGACCAGCTCATCACCGTCCCAGGCTTCGACGGTATGGGCGTGGCCCATGTCGAAGAGTGTCGAATAGAGCGATCGGATCGTCCGGTTGATCCAGGTGCTCGGGCGGCCGGAGGTCTCCTCCGCGCAGGCGGCAATCACCTGATCGAAAGCGTGATCGAAACGGATCTCGAAGGGTTTCCTGCGCACCGTTTTGGCAAGGCTCTTCGACACATGGAAATGGTCGAACGGCAGCACGCCGCGCAGTTCCGGCTCGACCCAGAAAATCTCGGGATCATCGGCAGATTCAGCCATCGGGAAGAGGCCGATGGAATAGGCGCGCAGGAGAATTTCAGGGGTAATGCCCGGTGACTTCCTGCGCGATCCTGCCATTCCTGCCCTATGCCGCCGGTGTGTTGGCGAGGTAGTCTTCCAGCCAGTGGATGTCGTAGTCGCCGTTGGCGATATCCTGGTTGGAGACGAGATCCTGGAACAGCGGCAGCGTCGTATTGATGCCGTCGACGACGAATTCGTCGAGCGCCCGGCGCAGGCGCATCATGCATTCGACGCGGGTACGGCCGTGCACGATCAGCTTGCCGATCAGGCTGTCGTAATAGGGCGGGATCTTGTAGCCCTGATAGGCGCCGGAATCGATGCGTACGCCGAGGCCGCCCGGGGCGTGGAAATGCGTGATCGTGCCGGGCGAGGGCACGAAGGTGCGCGGGTGCTCGGCATTGATGCGGCATTCGATGGCATGACCGGAAAAATGCACTTCATCCTGCGTCACCGAGAGACCGCCGCCGGAGGCGACGCGGATCTGCTCGTGCACCAGGTCGATGCCGGTGATCGCTTCGGTGATCGGATGCTCCACCTGCAGGCGGGTGTTCATTTCGATGAAATAGAACTCGCCGTTCTCGTAGAGGAATTCGATCGTACCGGCGCCGCGATATTTCAGCTTCTTCATGGCGTCGGCGCAGACCTGGCCGATCTTCATGCGCTGCTCGACGTTCAACGCCGGCGAATTCGCCTCTTCCCAAACCTTTTGGTGGCGGCGCTGCAGCGAGCAGTCGCGCTCGCCGAGATGGATGGCATTGCCTTCGCCGTCGCCGAATACCTGGATTTCGATGTGGCGCGGCTTGCCGAGATACTTTTCCATATAGACGGCATCATTGCCGAAGGCGGCTGCCGCTTCCGTGCGCGCCGTCGACCAGGCCTCGATCAGGTCGGCCTCGCTCTTGGCGACCTTCATGCCGCGTCCGCCGCCGCCGGCCGTTGCCTTGATCAGTACGGGATAGCCGATTTCGGCGGCCGTCTTCAGGGCATCCTCTTCGGTTTTCACTTCGCCGTCCGAGCCCGGAACGACGGGAATGCCGAGTTCCAGCGCCGTCGTCTTGGCGGTGATCTTGTCGCCCATGATGCGGATATGGTCCGCCGTCGGCCCGATGAAGGTGATGCCATGGGCTTCGAGAATATCGGCGAACTTGGCATTCTCAGACAGAAAGCCGTAGCCCGGATGCACGGCATCGGCGCCGGTGATCTCGCAGGCGGCGACGATCTGGTGGATGTTGAGATAGCTCTCGCGCGAAGACGGCGGGCCGATGCAGACACTTTCGTCGGCAAGGCGCACATGCATGGCATCGGCGTCGGCGGTGGAATGAACCACGACGCAGGCAATACCGAGCTCCTTGCAGGCCCGAAGCACGCGAAGGGCGATTTCCCCGCGATTGGCGATAAGGATTTTCGAAATCATGGGCATGGGCCTATTCGATGACGACGAGGGCTTGGCCGTATTCGACGGGATGTCCGTCATCGACGAGGATTTCGGTTACCTTGCCCGACTTCGGCGAGGGGATCTGGTTCATCGTCTTCATCGCTTCGATGATGATCAGTGTCTGGCCTTCCTTGACCGTCGCGCCGACTTCGATGAAGGGACGGGCGCCCGGAGCCGGCGCCATATAGACGGTGCCGACCATCGGTGCATTGACTGTATTGGCGGGGTTGCGGGCGGGAGCTGCCGCCGGGGCTGCACCTGCGGTTGCCGGAGCGGCGGCGGCGGGCGCGGCATAGGCCGGTGCTGCGATCGGCGCCTGGACGTATTGCGGGGTGCCGGCGCGCGAGACGCGGATGCGCAGGTCGTCCTGCTCGACCTCGATTTCGGTCAGATCGGTCTCGTTGAGGATATTGGCGAGATCGCGGATCAGTGCCTGATCGATGCCCGATTTCTTTTCAACCATGGTGTTGCCCTGTCTTCTTCTTATGCCGTGATGTTCTTCAGCGCCTGGAGCGCCAGGATGTAGCTGTGAGGCCCGAAACCGCAGATCACGCCCTTGCATGCCGGCGCGATCATCGATTTGTGGCGGAATTCTTCCCGTGCATGGACGTTGGATATGTGGAGCTCGATGACGGGAATGGAAATAGCGCGGATCGCATCATGCAGCGCAACCGACGTATGCGTGTAGGCGCCCGCATTGATGGCAACGCCGGCGGCCTTCTCGTCGGCCTCATGGAACCAGTCGACGAGCGTACCTTCGTGGTTGCTCTGGCGGAAATCGATGTCGAAGCCCAGTTCGCGGCCGGCGGCTTTGCAGTCCGCCTCGATGTCCTTCAGCGTCTTGCCGCCATAAATGCCGGGCTCTCGTTTGCCCAGCATGTTCAGGTTGGGGCCGTTCAGGACAAAAATCGTTTGCGTCATCGAATGTTCCGTAAAATGTACGACGGCAACCTATAGACTCCGCGAAGGCTGAATGAAAGCCCTTACGGATTGGCCAACAGGAATCGCGCCACATTTGTCCACATGGTTGAAACGCTTCGATTTTGGCGATTTGATGGGCGGCCGACGGGCCGCTGACCTGCTCAGCAGGCGGTCTTGCCGCAGCTGCGCATATTCTTGACCTTGGTTTCGAGATCGTCGAGACCGACGGCGCCCGGCACCAGTTCGTTACCGATCACATAAGACGGCGTGCCGCTGATGCCGAGACTGGAGGCAAGCTGGTAAGTGGCCTGGACGATGCCGTCATTCGGGCTCTTGGCCATTTCAGCGCGGATCTTGTCCTCGCTGACGCCGAGCGAAGCGGCAACCGCGGTCGCCGTTTCGTCCGAAGCGCGGCCCTCGCTGCCGAGCAGGGCGACGTGGAAATCGGCATATTTCTCCGGCGCCAGCTTGCGGAAGGCGTCGGCCACTTTGTGGGCGGCAACCGAATCCGGCCCGAGGATCGGAAACTCCTTGAGCACGAAGCGGACGTTCTTGTCCTTCTTCAGCATCGCCTGCATGTCGGGAAGCGCGTGACGGCAGTAGCTGCAATTATAATCGAAGAATTCGACGACGGTGACATCGCCCTTGGGATTGCCGAGCGTGACGTCGTTCTTCGAATCGAAGATGTCGGCGGTGTTCTCATCGATCGCCATATTGGCCTTCACCAGCCGCTGGGCTTCCTGCTTCTTCTGCAGCGCATCCTGGACATCGAGCATGATCTCGGGATTCTCGATCAGATATTGCTTGATGAATTCGCCGAACTCCTTCTTCTGCTGGTCATCGAGCGCTGCCGCCGGAAACGGAAGAGCGATCGATGCGGCAAGCGCCAGTGCGGTGAAGCTTTTCGAGAAGAAGGCCATGATATCCTCGTCATCGGCGATGTGGTCTTGGTCAAGAAGACCGTCGCCGGGTTATGGACTTGAATGCGTCGCGTCAAGGTACGGTGCGCCGAGTTCTGTTCAAACAGGAATTTTCACCCCCGTGCCGCCCTCGCGGGATTGTGATGAGCCGATTAATGCGGCAATTGTCTGGCCGTCATCGAAGAAGCCGAGCGAGAAGCGATCTTGTTTTCCATATCGAAACGCAGCGAAGTCGAGCCATTTCATGCCATGGACGTCCTGGCGGAGGCGACGAAGCGGCGCGCGAGCGGCCATCCGGTCATCTCGATGGCGGTTGGTCAACCCTCGCATCCAGCGCCTCAGGCGGCCCTTGCAGCAGCGCGTGAAGCCCTTGCCGAAGGCCGGATCGGGTACACCGACGCGCTGGGAACGGCACGGCTGAAATCGGCACTCGCCCGGCACTACAGGGATCGCCACGGCCTGGAAATCGATCCGACGCGGATCGCGGTGACCACTGGCTCCTCGGCCGGCTTCAACCTCGCCTTCCTGTCGCTCTTCGATGCTGGCGATGCGGTGGCGATCGCAAGACCCGGTTATCCCGCCTACCGCAATATTCTGGGCGCGCTGGGCCTGAGGGTTGTCGAGGTGCCGGTCACGGCCGAGACCCACTTCACGCTCACCCCTGAGAGCCTCGAGGCGGTGCAGAAGGAAAGCGGTGTGACGTTGAAAGGCGTGCTGCTCGCAAGCCCGGCCAACCCGACCGGCACGGTGACAGGCCGCGACGGGCTGAAGGCGCTTGCCGATTACTGCGCTGCCCATTCCATCGCTTTCATCTCCGACGAAATCTATCACGGGCTTACCTTCGCCGGCGAGGAGGCGAGCGCGCTCGAGCTGACCGACGAGGCGATCGTCATCAACTCCTTCTCCAAATATTATTGCATGACCGGCTGGCGAATCGGCTGGATGGTGCTGCCCGAGCACCTGGTGCGGCCGATCGAGCGGGTGGCGCAGAGCCTCTATATTTCCCCGCCAGAACTCTCCCAGATAGCCGCCACCGCCGCGCTCGGCGCCGGCGAAGAGCTTGACCGCTACAAGGCAAGCTATGCCGCCAACCGGGATTTGCTGATGCGGCGCCTGCCGCAGATCGGCCTTTCGATCGCCTCGCCGATGGACGGCGCCTTTTATGCCTATCTCGACGTCACCCGCTTCACCAATGACAGCATGGATTTTGCCAAACGCATGCTCGCGGAGATCGACGTCGCGGCAACGCCCGGTCTCGACTTCGATCCGCTGGAGGGACATCGAACCCTGCGTCTGTCCTATGCGGGCTCGCAAGCCGAGATCGCCGAGGCGGTGGAGCGAATCTCGGCCTGGTTGAAGTAGCAAGCTGGCACGCCAGCGGCTGCTCGCTCTCTATCGTCTAGCTGCGCGACGAAAACAGCGAGGCGAGGGTCGAGGCCGGCTTGTTGTTCAGCCGCGGCACCACCACGAGCTGCCTGATGTCGCCGCGTTTGTAGGCGGCGAGGAAGCGTTTGTAGTCCTTGAAGGAAACGCAGCCGTTGGAATCGCCGTTCTTGCCGAGCATATAGGTGTGGGCAAGCAGGCCGACGCGGTCATAGATGGCATCCGAGCCTTCGAGCGGCGTCAGACGTAGCGCCTCGACGCCATGGAAGAGACTTTCCCGCATGGTCAGGGCGTAGGTATGCGGCGGCGTCGGTCCACGCATCTTCTTGTTTGCAAAACGCGGATTGTCGCGCATCTTGCCGAGGCCGGAATGAGCTTCGAGCCTCTCGCCGTTCGGCAGATAGACGGTGCTGTTCTCGATGTCGTAGATCGCCACGCCGGCGCGCAGCTTCGGCGAGAAGACCGGCTTGTCGTAGCGCGGCACTGCGTCGTCCTCGTCGTCCTGGATCGGCGAGTTTGGCTGGGCGTAGGCAAGGGCAGGCTCGGCGCGCTGCGAACCCTTGGCGGTCGGCGCCGGTTTGCCGATAAGGCCGTCGGGACGCGCCATCGGCAGCGGCACGGAATCTTCTTCCGGCGTCAGCACGAGATCGAAAGGCGGCGCGTTATCCGCTGCGGCAACGACCACCGGTGCGGGTTGCGAGGCGGGAATTGACGCGGTTCTGACAGGAGATGCGGTTGGCTCGACCGGCGGCGGCGCGATCTGCTGGGATCCTGCATCGGCAAGCGCCAGCAAGGCCGGGAGTTCGGCAGCGGCGACGGCCTCCTTTGAGGGAACGATGATCCGGTCGCCATCATCTTCTACCGTCTCTGCCGAGGCGACCTCGACGGGCGGCGCTGTGACCACATCATCCTTGCGGAATTTGGCGCTGTCGGAAATCGCGGCGACCTCAGGCTGCTCGGCAGCTATGACAAGCCGATTGTGTTTTGTAAGCGCCGCCAATGCCGCTGCGGCAGCATTGGTCCTCTGCGCATGCGATTGGACGAGGTCGGCCGTCAGGGCGATGACCGGTTTGGCGTTGAAGGCGGCCAGCCGATCGGCTTTGCCGACATGGATCAGTCGTTCGTGCGTCGCCGGCTTGGGCTTCGGCGCCGATGCGACCTGCGTGAATTTTTCGGGCGGAGAAACGGGCGCGCCGATCGAATGCATCGTCGCCAAGGTGGCGATCAGCCATGTTGAGGTTAGGAATCCGGCGCCGACAACGCCGTAAAGAAAGCCACGAGATCTGCGCAAACGAACAGCAGATCCGCCAAGAGGGGTGACGTCATCGAACGTCCCGACCGCAAACGCCATACTACACTCGTCTTTCAAACTCGCTACGCAGGCCGGCGGCACTGACTGACTACACTTCGCCGGGGCCGGTAATGGCGCAAATGGGCCGAATTTAGACCACTCGCGACATCCGACTGTTTCGCAAGGATGACGAATTATGGTTTCTAATTTGTTTACGCGGCGTTGCGCTTTCTCACGACGTCTCAAAAAGAGATGCGTGGGGTCTTTCAGACGCGTTCCATCACATAACTTCCGGGCGCTGCCTCGATCGCGTTCAGCGCATCGCCGCCCGGTTTGCGCGCCGCAACGCGCCTGCCGTCATGGGTCTCGATCCAGGCCCGCCAATGCGGCCACCATGATCCCGGCGTCTCAGTCGCCTGCTCGATCCAGGTCTCGTACTCGCCCTTGGCCGGGCCGCCCGTCCAGAACTGGTACTTCTTCTTGTCGGGCGGGTTGACGACGCCGGCGATATGTCCCGAGCCGGTGACGACGAATTCCACCTTGCCGCCGAAGAACTGGCTGCCGAGGAAGACCGATTTGGCGGGGGCGATGTGATCCTCGCGGGTGGCGAGATTATAGACCGGGATCTTTACATCCTTCAGCGACACCGGCTTGCCGTCGAGGATCATCTCGTTGCGCGTCAGCGCGTTCCGGAGATAGCAGTTGCGCAGATAGAAGGCATGGTTTGCCGCCGCCATGCGGGTCGAATCGGCGTTCCAGAACAACAGGTCGAAGGGCAGGGGCTCCTGGCCCTTGAGGTAGCTGTTGACAAAATAAGGCCAGATCAGCTCGGAAGCGCGCAGCATGTTGAAGGCCATCGACATCTTCGAGCCGTCGAGATAGCCGGCTGCCTTCATATGCCCTTCGAGCGCTGCAAGCTGCTCCTCGTCGACGAACACCTTGAGGTCGCCGGCATGGGTGAAATCGACCTGTGTGGTGAAGAGCGTCGCAGTCTTGATGCGCTTGTTCTTCTCCTTGGCATGCAGCGCCAGTGTCGCCGCCAATAGCGTGCCGCCGACGCAGTAACCGACGGCGTTGACGTCCTTTTCACCGGTCGCCTTCTCGATCGTCTCAAGTGCGAAATCGATGCCCTCACGGGCATAGGCGGCCCAGTCCTTGTCGGCATGGCGCGCATCCGGGTTGACCCAGGAAATCACGAAGACGGTCTGTCCCTGGTCGACGCACCATTTGATGAAGGATTTCTGCGGATTGAGGTCGAGAATGTAGAATTTGTTGATCCAGGGCGGGCAGATCAGCAGCGGCCGCTTCAGCACAGTTTCGGTCGAAGCTTCGTACTGAATGATCTGGCAGATATCGTTCTGGGCAATCACCTTACCCGGCGTCAGCGCCATGTCGCGGCCGACGGCGAATTTCGTCATATCGGTCTGGCGAAGGCGAAGCTCTCCGTTTCCAGCTGCGATGTCCTCGGCAAGCATCTTCATCCCACGCACCAGATTTTCGCCGCCGGTCGCGATCGTCTCGCGGTAGAGCTGCGGATTGGTGGCGACGAAGTTGCTTGGCGAAAGCGCTGCCGTGATCTGCTTCACGTAGAATCCGGCCTTGTGCTTGGTGTGCTCGTCGATGCCATCGGTCTCCGAAACCAGCTTTTCGACCCAGTCGGTGGTGACGAAATAGACCTGGCGCAGAAAATCGAAGAAGGGGTTCTTCTGCCAGTCTTCGTCGGAAAAACGCTTATCCTTGCGGTCCGGTTCGGGAGTTACGGGCTCGCCCTGCATCCGCTGCATCGAGCGCATCCAGATGCCGAAGAACGACGACATCAGCTGCGTCTGTGCCTCGAAGGTGCGGCGAGGGTCGGCAATCCAGTATTCGGTGACCTTGGAAAGCGTCTTGACCATGTCGGTCATCGGATCGATGGCGGTTTCGCTGATCTCGCCGCGTTCGCGCGGCGCAAGCCAGGCTGAGGCAGCCTGTCCGAGATTCTCGAGCGCCCGGGCGAGATTCATCGCCATGGTCTCGGGATCCTTCAACAGATAGGGATCGAGATCGGTCGTGTCGAAACCGGCCTTGCCGCTATTCTTCTGGCCGCCATTCTCCTGCTTGCTGTCGGTCACCATTTCCTCCGGCGGCAGCACTGTTTTTATCCATTCGTTGTACATCGTGATCGAACGAGAAAACAAGTTCCACCCGCGCCGGCACATGCTATTGCTTTGTGGCTGCGACAAATTTAACAGTCGACGCAGTCAGAACTGGATTTTGAGGCATGACGAAGAACGGCATTCGGCGCATCGCAACCTTCAACCGCACCGCATTGATCTGCGCCGCGGCGGCGATGGCCCTTGCCGGATGCAATCTGACGGCGGAAGAAAAAGCCGCTGCCGCCGCCAAGCGAGCGGCGCCGACCGCTGTCGTCATGCCGGCCACCAAGGGCGATGCGGTCGAAGGCGGCCTGGCAAAGTCGCCGGACGGCTATCCGAATTTCGGCGCGCCGCTGACGGCCGCCAATGTCCAGATGAGCGACGAGCAGGCGGCCGAACTGCAGCATCAGCTGACGGCGCTTGGTGCCCAGCGCAAGGCCGGCACGCTCTCGGAAGCCGCATATCAGGCCAAGGTCGCCGAAATGCGCCGCCTTGCCGCCGAACATGGCACGGATACGCTCTCCGAAATCTCCAAATAGACCTTGCCTTTCAGGCAATTTGGACGCAAAGCCTTCCGGATGGATCGGAAGATACGATTTTCCCGATAATGCGCGTTACGCGGCCTTTCCGTCAAAGATTTGCCGCGTGGCTTAGGTCTGATGAATACGGCGTTGCGATTCTGAAGTTCGTGTCGCAGCCGCCGGGAGACGGAACGAACTTCGACTGCGGCCCGAAATGCCGCCTTTCCATGGGGAATGAAATGGAAGAGTTTCACAAAGTCCGGCGTTTGCCGCCTTATGTTTTCGAACAGGTCAACCGTTTGAAAGCAAGCGCGCGAGCGGGCGGGGCCGATATCATCGATCTCGGCATGGGAAACCCTGACCTTCCCACCCCCCAGTCGATCGTCGATAAGCTCTGCGAGGTCGTGCAGGACCCGCGCACGCACCGTTATTCCTCCTCCAAGGGCATTCCGGGGCTGCGCCGCGCCCAGGCGGCCTATTATGCCCGCCGTTTCGGCGTCAAGCTCAACCCGGATACGCAGGTGGTCGCCACCTTGGGTTCCAAGGAAGGCTTCGCCAATATGGCGCAGGCGATTACCGCGCCCGGCGACGTCATCCTCTGCCCGAACCCGACCTATCCGATCCACGCCTTCGGCTTCCTGATGGCGGGCGGCGTGATCCGCTCGATGTCGGTGGAGCCGGACGAGACCTTCTTCCCGCCGCTTGAGCGTGCGGTCCGGCATTCGATCCCGAAGCCCTTGGCGCTGATCCTCAACTATCCCTCGAACCCGACGGCCTTTGTCGCGACGCTCGATTTCTACAAAGACGTCATTGCCTTCGCCAAGAAGCACGACATCATCGTGCTCTCCGACCTTGCCTATTCGGAGATTTATTTCGACGACGTTCCACCGCCTTCGGTTCTCGAGGTGCCGGGCGCCATGGACATCTGCGTCGAGTTCACCTCGATGTCGAAGACCTTCTCCATGCCCGGCTGGCGCATGGGTTTTGCCGTCGGCAACGAGCGGCTGATCGCTGCGCTCACCCGCGTCAAGTCCTACCTCGATTATGGCGCCTTCACGCCGATCCAGGTGGCGGCGACGCATGCGCTGAACGGCGATGGTTCCGACATTGCGGAAGTTCGCAACGTCTATAAACGTCGCCGCGACGTCATGGTCGAAAGCTTCGGCAAGGCCGGCTTCGACGTGCCGCCGCCGGCTGCCACCATGTTCGCCTGGGCGAAGATCCCGGAAAAATTCCGTCATCTTGGTTCGCTTGAGTTTTCCAAGCTGCTGGTCGAGAAGGCTGACGTCGCCGTTGCCCCGGGCATCGGCTTCGGCGAGATGGGCGACGACTACGTGCGTCTGGCGCTCGTCGAGAATGAACACCGCATCCGCCAGGCTGCGCGCAACATCAAGAAGTTCATGTCGACGGCGGACGAGACGATGCATAACGTCATTTCGCTGAACGCGCACCGCTAATCCAACTTTAAAGGCAGCCGCGTCCCGCGGCTGCCCCCACACAGATATTTCAGGATCGATCCATGGCAGATGCCCTCAAAATCGGCATTGCGGGCTTGGGCACCGTTGGCGCCTCGCTAGTCCGCATCATTCAGCAGAAGAGCAACGAGCTTGCCGTCACCTGCGGGCGTCCGATCACCATCACGGCGGTTTCCGCGCGTGACAAGGCAAGGGACCGCGGCATCGATCTTTCCGCTGTCACCTGGTTCGATCGGCCGGAGGATCTTGCCGAAAAGGGCGATATCGACGTCTTCGTCGAGCTGATGGGCGGCGCCGAAGGGGCTGCCAACACCTCCGTCCGTGCCGCACTCCGGCGTGGTCTCCATGTGGTGACAGCCAACAAGGCGCTGCTTGCCTATCACGGCGTTGAGCTTGCAACGATCGCCGAGGAGAAGGGCGCGCTTCTAAACTTCGAAGCCGCGGTCGCCGGCGGCATCCCCGTCATCAAGGCGCTGCGCGAATCGCTGACTGGCAATGCCGTCTCGCGCATCTATGGCATCATGAACGGCACCTGCAATTACATCCTGACCAAGATGGAAAAGGAGGGGCTTTCCTTTGCGGAGTGCCTGAAGGAAGCGCAGCGGCTGGGTTATGCCGAGGCCGATCCCGCCTTCGATATCGAGGGCAACGATACCGCGCACAAGCTTTCCATCCTGACGACGCTTGCCTTCGGCAATAAAATCGCGGCCGACGACATTTATCTCGAAGGCATCACCAATATCTCGATCGAGGATATCCACGCTGCCGCCGAGCTCGGTTATCGCATCAAGCTCTTGGGCGTTGCCCAGCGCACCGATACCGGCATCGAGCAGCGCGTGCACCCGACCATGGTACCGGTGGATTCGGTCATCGCCCAGGTCGACGGCGTCACCAATGCGGTGGCGATCGAATCCGACGTGCTCGGCGAACTGCTGATGGTCGGCCCCGGCGCCGGCGGCAATGCCACGGCCTCATCCGTGCTTGGCGATATCGCCGATATCGCCAAAAGCCAGCCGGGCGCCCAGCGTGTGCCGGTGCTCGGCCACCCCGCCAAGGCGCTGGAGCCCTACCGCAAGGCGCGGATGCAGAGCCATGAGGGCGGCTATTTCATCCGCCTGACCGTGCTCGACCGCACCGGCGTCTTTGCCAGCGTCGCAACCCGTATGGCCGAAAACAACATCTCGCTGGAATCGATCGTTCAGCGCTCCCAACAGCATCTGGCGCCGTCGCACCACCAGACGATCATTCTCGTCACTCACGCGACGATGGAAGAGTCGGTCCGCAAGGCCGTCGCCTCGATCAAGTCCGAAGGTTATCTCTTCGGCGAGCCGCAGGTGATCCGCATCGAGCGGCCGAAAGACGGCTGAACCCTTTTCCCGTTTATGTGGAACCGTTTGAACCGCCCTGCCTCCACAGGGCGGTTTTTCTGTGATTTTTTCAGCCTTCCCTAACGGAAGTCTATATTAACAAATACCGAAATATTGATATAAATAAAACCACAGATGGTGAGTCGTCGGCGTGGAGAATTTCATGAGCAAGGACAGCCACGCCGATAAGGGGTATGGCCGCCCAAGCGAGGTGCCGCCGGAACGTCCTGAGATGCTTGGGGCAATTCTCAAGCCGACCTATCGTGAGATTCGTGAACAGGTCCCTGACGAGACTGATGGTGATGAGCACACCGAAGGCCGCAACTGGGCTATTCTCCTGACGCTGTTTTCGTTCCTGCTGGTGCAGCTGGCCGGCATCGCCATGATCATCTGGGCCGTGTTCTGGTAAAAATCCGTGTCTGCAAATCCGCCGCTATGTTATCTCCGCTGCTCCTGTAAAAAGAGCAGATGAAGTAAGCGGAGTGTGGCATGGCAGATCTCGTCGATCCGGTACAGCGAGCCTTTCTCGGCGTGGAGAAATCCGCGCTCGACAATCGCTGGGTCGCGCGGCTCGACCAGGCCGGCCAGAACCGGGCGCTCGCCATGTCGCAGACCCACGGCCTGCCGGATCTGATCGCCCGCGTGCTGGCCGGGCGCGGCGTGGCGGTGGACGATGCGATCGAATTCCTCGATCCGACCATCCGCGGCCTGATGCCCGATCCGCATAAGCTGACCGATTGCGAAAAGGCCGCGACCCGTCTGGTGAGCGCCATCGAGCGCGGCGAGAACGTCGCGATCTTCGGCGACTATGATGTCGACGGCGCCGCCTCATCGGCGCTGATGTTCCGTTTCCTCAGCCACTTCGGCGTCAGGGCGAACATCTATATTCCCGACCGCGTCTTCGAAGGTTACGGCCCCAATCCGGCGGCGATCAACCAGTTGATCGACAATGGCGCCCAGCTGATCGTCACCGTCGATTGCGGCTCCACCAGTCACGAGTCGCTGGCGGCGGCTGCCGCGCGCAATATCGATATTGTCGTCATCGATCACCACCAGGTGACACATGAGCTGCCGCCCTGCCACGCGCTCGTCAACCCGAACCGCGAGGACGATCTCTCGGGGCAGGGGCATCTTTGCGCCGCCGGCGTGGTCTTCATGGTGCTGGTCGCCACACTCAGGCTGCTGCGGGCTACCGGCAACAAGCGCATCCTGGCGATCGATCTCTTGCAATGGCTGGATATCGTCGCACTGGCGACGGTCTGCGATGTCGTGCCGCTGAAGGGCCTGAACCGCGCCTATGTGGTCAAGGGGCTGGTCGCCGCCAGGCATCAGAGCAATGCCGGGCTTGCGGCACTTTTCCGCAAGGCCGGCCTTGCCGGCCCGGTGACACCCTATCATTTCGGCTTCCTGATCGGGCCGCGCATCAATGCCGGCGGGCGGATCGGCGACGCCGCCCTCGGAAGCCGCCTGCTGACGCTCGATGATGCCGGCGAGGCGGAATTGATCGCCCAGCGACTCGACGAACTCAACCGCGAGCGCCAGGCCATGGAGGCCGTCATGCTGCAGGAGGCGGAAGCGGAGGCGCTCGCCGAATATGGCGACGGTGAGGGCGCCTCCGTCATCGTCACCGCCCATGAGAAATGGCATCCGGGCATCGTCGGGCTGATTGCGGCGCGGCTGAAGGAGAAGTTCAAACGGCCGGCCTTCGCGATCGCCTTCGATCCCTCCGGCCGCGGCACCGGCTCGGGCCGCTCGATCAACGGCTTCGACATGGGCCGGATGGTGCGGGCTGCGGTTGACGAGGGGCTGCTCGTCAAGGGCGGCGGCCACGCCATGGCCGCGGGCCTGACGGTCGAGCGCGCCGATCTCGGCAGGCTGAGAACCTTCTTCACCGAGAAGTCGGCAAAGACGGTGGCGAACCTCGTCGCCAACGAGACCTTGAAGATCGACGGGGCGATCGGCGCCAGCGGCGCCACGCTCGAACTCATCGACCGTCTGGAGGCGGCCGGTCCCTATGGCTCCGGCCACGCTCAGCCGCTCTTCGCCGTGCCGGCGCACCGGCTGCGCGACGCGCGCCTCGTCGGCGAGAAACATGTGAAGGTGACGATGGAGGCAATGGATGGATCGCGGCTCGACGGCATCGCCTTCCGCGCCGCCGATACGGCGCTCGGCAACCTGCTGCTCAACTCGCGCGGCGCCAGCCTCCACGTCGCGGGCTCGCTCAGTGCCGAACATTACCAAGGTGCGCGCCGCATCCAGTTGCGCCTCTGCGACGCAGCACCGGCGAAATAGGGCTGTCGCGCAAGCATTTGAAAGAAATGGAATTTAGAGAGAAGAAGTGGCACGCCCTAGGGGAGTCGAACCCCTCTTCCCAGAATGAAAATCTGGTGTCCTAACCGATAGACGAAGGGCGCTTCCTTCGTGGTGGCGCCCTTATAGTCAGCACCTTCGAAAGCCGCAAGCGCGAAGGCGTGAAAAAATCATGGTTTTCGCTGATTTTTTTCTGTTGTGGAAAACTGCGCCGCCGCGGGAAGGCGAAGCCTAGGAAAGATCGACGTTAGGATGGCTCCGTCGGATTGCACAACCAGACTGGTACGCCCTAGGGGAGTCGAACCCCTCTTTACAGAATGAGAATCTGTCGTCCTAACCGATAGACGAAGGGCGCAGGCAATTCAGTAAAATAGGAGCGTGCACCGGCTTATGCAAGCGGATGCGATGGCTTCTGTATGGAGAGAAAGTGGCACGCCCTAGGGGAGTCGAACCCCTCTTCCCAGAATGAAAATCTGGTGTCCTAACCGATAGACGAAGGGCGCTTCCTTCGTAGTGGCGCCCTTATAGTCAGGCGTTTTGAATCCCGCAAGCGGCAATTTCGGTTTTCTTTCAAAAAAATGACAAGAAATCCGAATGCGTTCGAAGAGCTGATTATGAAAGCTGAATCAATAGGCTGCCGGTTGTTTCTTTAACAAGACGAGGCGGCGCTGCCGTAACGTCATGCGCAATGCGCGCGGCCGTCAGATCGCTCTTGCAGTCGCCATGGGCGCGCGTTTGCCGCCGCAGCCCCAGTTCCAGTCGCGACTTTTGCCTGTGTCGAGATGAACCGAATCTGTGTGGCAATAGGTGCCGACGCCGCCGCGGTTCGGTAGAGAGCGGATATAGGCGGCGATATCCCATTTCGTCACGCCGTCGATCTGGATGTCGGCCGCCTCGCAGCTTTTGTGCATCGATTCGTCTGCGCCGCCGACCAGGCGGTTATGCTCTTCGTCGCGATAGCCTGAGGTGACGATAACAGGCCGGCCGAAATGGCTTTCGACCGTCTTGATCACGTTCAAGAGGTCGGGCTTGAAGCAGCCGACCTCGACCTTGTCGTTCTGGACATGCAGCCCGTTCGGCGCGATGCGCGTCATGCCGGGCAGGGCAGCCTTGTGCAGCAGGCCGGAGAGACTGCCGAGCAGGTTCTGCTTCGGTGCGCTGTAGAGCGCATTCATCGTCGGGGCCGGATTGCCGTCTGTCGCCAATGAGGCCGTTTGGACGGGCGCGAGCTGTGGGCTGCCATTCTGCGAGGATTGCTGCGGCAGCACCGGCTCCGCCGGCTGTCCTGATGCAGGTTGCTGGCTATAGACGCTGCTTCTCGCGGGTGCTGCACCTTGGACCGGTGCATAGGCCTGCGGCTGGATGACCGTCGACGTGCTGTTGTTCTGCGGCGCCGGCTGGTGGTCGGAAAAGATGCTCATCGCCTGCGCGTTGATCCGGGTCGACTGCAGCACGAGTCCTCCGATATTGGCCGGCGCTGCCGTTGCAGGATCGGCCGGTGGGGCAGGCGCGTTCGGATTCTGTGCAACCGCCTGGGGCGCGGCCTGGGCGCCGGAGACGTTGACGAGGCGAGGATCCGAGTACATCGAGCGTGGGGCAGGGCTTGCAGGCGCTGCCGCGGCAATCTGGGGTACTGCGGCTTGCGTCGCCGGGACAGCCGCGGCGGAATCGAGCGCCGTCTTGTCCGACGCGCAGCCGGACAGCGCCAGCACCGAAGTGGCGATCAGCAAAGCGCCCGTCAGGGGCATCCGCATCTCAATGTTAGACAAGCGACAGTCTCCGGTTGATGCGGAAAATGGCCGAACCGCCATCTTCCGCTTCGAGTCACCGGCAGATTGCCTGCGGGGCCGGATTGCGGCAAGCACCAAGGCGCCGGCCAGACCCGAATTCGCAAAAGCCGCAAGCCTCGCAAAAGCCTTGCGGAAAAAAGCCTTACCAGGCGCCGGTATTGCCCATCGAGGCCCAGGGTTCGGCGGCGGCCAGCGGGCTGCCCTTCTGCAGGATTTCGATCGAGATGCCGTCGGGCGAGCGCACGAAGGCCATGTTCCCGTCGCGCGGCGGCCGGTTGATGGTGATGCCGTTGTCCATCAGATTCTGGCAGGTTGCGTAAATATCGTCCACCTCATAGGCGAGGTGGCCGAAATTGCGCCCTCCGCTATAATCTTCCGTATCCCAGTTGTAGGTAAGCTCGAGGCAGGGCGCCTTTTCGCTGCGCGCACGGTCGAGATCGTCGCGGGCGGCCAGGAAAACCAGGGTGAAGCGTCCCTTCTCGTTTTCGTGGCGGCGAATCTCCTCCAGCCCGAACAGGGTGGTGTAAAAAGCGAGGGAGGTGTCGAGGTCTTTGACCCGAACCATTGTATGGAGATAACGCATTCTATCTACTCCTTTATTGGGGCTGGTCTTTTTCGGCGAGCTGAGGTCAGCTTCGGGCAAGTCATCTTTGGAAAATGTGCAGTTGGGAATAACCGAAAACTAGGACTTGCGCTTATCCGTTACCAAGATGTTAATCTTGATTTCAAGAATCAGTTAACCGTAACAGTGTGACGCGTATTCGAGGGGCTGGCGAAATGGCTGATAGGATTTCATCGAACGAATACTCCGACCTTGACGAGCTATCGGCAGAGGCGGTCGATCTTGTTGAAATCACCGGCGTCGTCAAGTGGTTCGACGTCGCAAAGGGTTTCGGCTTCATCGTGCCCGACAATGGCATGCAGGATGTTCTCCTGCACGTCACCTGCCTGCGCCGCGACGGTTACCAGACCATCCTCGAGGGAACGCGCATCGTCGCCCTCATCCAGCGCCGCGAGCGCGGCTACCAGGCTTTCAAGATCCTTTCGATGGATCAGTCGACTGCGGTTCATCCGTCGCAGCTACCGCCCGTGCGCACCCATGTGCAGGTCACCGCGACGAGCGGCCTTGAGCGGGCGCTGGTCAAATGGTTCAATCGAACCAAGGGCTTCGGCTTCCTGACGCGCGGCGAGGGCACGGAAGACATCTTCGTGCATATGGAAACGCTCCGCCGCTTCGGCCTGACGGAACTGCGCCCCGGCCAGGTGGTGCTCGTCCGCTTCGGCGACGGCGAGAAGGGCCTGATGGCCGCGGAAATCCATCCCGACATTCCGAGCCCGGCCAGCCGGTCTCATTGATATGCGCGGCCCAGTCCTGTTTCATGTGATCAGAAGCGCCATCCTGGCGCTTTTTTTCATGGTCGCCCTGCCGGCTCTGGCCGATGAGCAGGTGCGCTTCGACAAGGAACCGCTGCTCATCCAGACCGCGGCGGGCAAGGTGCTGCATTTCACCGTCGAGATCGCCTCGACACCCGATCAGCGCGCCTACGGGCTGATGTTTCGGAAAACAATGGCCGATGATGCCGGCATGATCTTCGATTTCGACGTACCGCGGCGGGTCACCATGTGGATGGAAAACACCATCCTGCCGCTCGACATGCTGTTTGCCGACGACACCGGCACGATCCGCCACATCAAGGAAAAGGCAGTGCCTTATTCGCGCGACATCATCGATTCGATGAGCCCAGTGAAATACGTCGTCGAACTCAACGCCGGCATCGCCGCCAAACTCGGAATCAAACCGGGCGACAGGATCGTCAGCGCCACGACAACGAAGAAGGCGAAGTGACGGGCGCGCACGCCCGACAATGCGGGCCGTGATGCGGCTGTCAACGTTCCAAGAATATCAGTTGAAAGATGGCGACCCCTGCAGGAATCGAACCTGCGACAACCTGCTTAGAAGGCAGGTGCTCTATCCAGCTGAGCTAAGGGGCCGTCCGGCGGTCGCGTTTCAGGGAGCGCGACCGGATGCGGCAGTTCTGGACGAGAAATCTCAATGCGTCCAGGGCTGTGTACGGGTATAGCGGAAATTATCCGGATAGGCGACAACCTGGCGAACCGGGTCCTTCGGCGCGATGACGCGGTATTCGATGCCGTTGCGCTGGGCGTAGGCTTCGGCCAGTTCCTGGCTTTCGAAAGTGAGTTTCACCTGCTGGCGCGTATCGCCGGAAGAGGTGTAGCCCATTATCGGATCGATTTTGCGCGGCGACTCCTGGTCGAATTCAAGCACCCAGAGATGGGTCTTGGCCTTGCCGGACTGCATGGCGGTCTTGGCTGGACGATAGATCTTGGCAGACATGACTGCGGCGTCTCCGACTATGCGGGCAGCGCCCGCCTTTCATGGTCTCAATCCCGTTGCCGGGGCCTTTGCTTCATCGCTAAAGACAGCGCAAAGAGATGAGTTTTGCTTATCCGCGAATCCTTGGTATTTCAAGAAAAAAGGCACTGTGCGCCGCCGCCGATCGCATCCCGACAATAAGGTAATGCTGCCGAAAATGGATATCGGCGACAGGCCGGCAGCGGAATCCTCTCCGTGTCCAGCCGCCGCTGAAGCCCACGGGGTCCGGCCGGTTGCGCGATATTACCGTCTGTCTAATGTTGTGATAACAACCTGATTGCCGCGGCAGGCCCTCGGCACTATTTACGGCTCAGTCAATTTTAGTGGATTTGCACTCATGATGAGACGTTCGGCGGAGTTCAATGCCATCGTGATAGGGGCTGTCATTACGGCTTTCTTTTACGTTGCCATCAGCTATGCCCAATATATCGGCCTGCTCGAACGCGGCTAAGGCAGCCTTCTCCTGACGCCCAGTTACGCCGGCAGGTACAAAATGGCAGCCCATCACGAATTTTCTCTATTCATCCAAATATCAGGCGGGAATCTGCTCCCAGGGCTGGATTTATGGGTTGCGACGGCGAAGTGAACCGTGTATCTCCCCGCCCACGGCACGGAGTGTAGCGCAGTCTGGTAGCGCATCTGGTTTGGGACCAGAGGGTCGGGAGTTCGAATCTCTCCACTCCGACCATTCAATTGAGCCTCACACACCAGGCAGAATGGCCGTTTGGTATGCCGTATATTGTCGTGTCTCTGCGGCTTGATCTCGGACCCGCACCCGGTCCCCATGTTTTGGATCTTGATCATTCGAAAGCGGGCGGCGTGGGTTCCGTGACGGACATCCAATGCACCCACACACTTGCCCCGCGATCCTTCAGTGTATCGAAAATATGCCTGGCGGGCGTGCCGGCAGTTGTGACTTGATCGTAAATCTCGTTGTCGAGAACTCTCACTTCCTTCAGCGCCGGCAAGTCGAGCAGAGCTTCGATGTGGTTTATGCCGGTACTGAGCCGCCGGTATTCCAGCCGCGGCAACGGCCTGATCCGTGCGAGGATAGGATGAGCTTTCGGCCTCGGCCCGTCGACCAGAAACGCTGGTGAAATCCCATTCACTTCAATAGGATGGAAGCGACCCTGCGGGCCACGAACCGTCCGATCCGATGGAGGGCGGATGTATGGCTAATTTCTCAGGCGAGATTGCTGTCCATGACAATAGGTGTCGCGAAACATGGGTTTCCGAATCGTGCTCATAGGCTTCCCTGGCGTCGGAAAGTTGACCATCGCGAAAGAGTTGAGCGCATTGGTTTCGGCAAAAATTGTCGACAACCACTCTATCAACAACCCAATCCTGCGTCTGCTGGATGAGGATGGAACCGCGTCGCTTCCAAAGGGAATATGGGAGTTCACGGGTCGGGTTCGGCAAACCGTCCTTGATGCAATCACCGCTTACGTGCCGTCCGCCAATTTCATTTTCACCCATGCCGGTATCGAGGGTGATGAGCGGAGCCTTCGTACCTTTCAACAGATCGCCAGTGCTGCTGAAGCCTGCGACGCCGTTCTGGTGCCGGTGCGATTGCTGTGTGATGAAGAGGAGCTGGCTCACCGGGTTTCGAACCCCGAGCGACGCGAAAAGTTAAAATCCACCGACGTGGCAGCCTCGAGAAATCGCAGCCGCAGGGCGCGGGTTTTCGATCCATGCCACCCAAACACATTGGTCCTCGACGTCACTTCCGCGCCAGCGGAAAAAACGGCCACCGCAATCCGCGATCATATTCTGAAGGTTCTTGCCGACCTGTCAGCCTGAAATTTGTCGGAGTTGATTTTATTGGCGCTACGATCGTCGATACGCCTGACGGGCGGCAGGTGAGTCGTTCTGACAAACTATCGGTTTACGCAAAGACGGTCCGAAGGCCGGCTGACGCCCGTCGAAACATCGTAGCGCGCGGATGGGGGCTCCCTCATCCACGCGCCGAAGTAGCCGATTTTTGCGGCCTGCGTGTTGTGGCGATCGGACGACCGCCACAACGGCTATCATTACAGGAGAAAATCGCCTGCCCCCAGGTGGACGAGGCCCTTCAGCTGAATCTCGAAGTCATGAATGCCGTCGCCGTTCGTGTCGGCCTGAATAACGGTAACATCGTTCGCGGTTCCGGCGTTGTCGTCATAGTGCCAAGCGAGCGCGCCAGCCTTGTGATCGAACAAGGCATTCTCCTGTGCCTGGAAATGGAAGGTTCCATTGCCCGCCGCAGAGCCATTCGCATCGATCGCCGAGATGTCGATCTTATCGACGCCGTGCTGGAAGTCGGTGATGACGTCGCGGTTCAAGCCGGACCCGGTTTCCGTCGGTGCCTTCAAGATAAACGTATCCTCGCCGGTGCCACCGGTCATAATGTCCTTTCCGGCACCACCAATGAGGACATCATTGCCGGCGCCGCCGTCCAGCTTGTCCGCGCCGGCCCCGCCAGTGAGAACGTTGCCGCCGTTATTGCCGCCGGTCAGTACGTCGTTGTAGCTTGAGCCGGTCAAGTTTTCGATGCCGGCGATCTTGTCACCGGTCGCCTGGCCGCCCGATGCGACCTTAGTCGCCAAGTTGACGTTGACCGCGTCGGAGCCCTCATAGCTGGCCGTGTCATTGCCAGTACCGCCGTCGAGCACGTCCGCGCCGGCCCCGCCCTTCAACACGTCACTACCGCCGAGACCCTTGAAGGTTTCGTTGCCGCCGTTGGACTGACCGGTGTGCGGCAGGATGTCATTACCGTTGGTGCCGATGAATTCCTTTGTCGGCGCCGTTGGCGTTGTCGGTTGCGTCGGCGTGGTTGGCGTTGTCGGATTCGTCGGTGTGGTTGGGGTTGTCGGATTCGTCGGTGTGGTTGGGGTTGTCGGTTGCGTCGGCGTGGTTGGTGTTCCCGGTGTCGCACTGGAGCCCGATTCGTAGGCACCCATATCGACAGTTCCAACGACGCGAGCGTGGCCGTCCAGGTCGACCGAGCCGACGCCGTACTTGGCGGTTCCGCCGTCGATCGCTGCCGAGCCGGAGGCGAGGTGGAAGTTGTCGCTCGCTGCCCCCGCGAAATGCGGGTCGATGCCGAGCTTGTTGCCGTTCGCCGTGCTCGGCATAGCGTTGCCGCCGTCGGTATTGACCGAGGCCTGGCCGGCCGTGCCGTTGTAGGTGTTGTTGTTGGCCCAGACGACGTTGGCGTTGGTATAGCCGCCGTACGACGTGTTATCGACCGCGGTGTTGTTCTTGTTCACCGACGGGTCGGCAACGGCGATGTTGTTGATCCAGGTGTTGTTGCTCGACTGCGCGTTGCTGAGTTCGCCGCGCCAGGTGCCGTCGTTCAGCAGGTCCTGATTGTTGTGGTATGCGGTGTTGTTTTTCACCGTGACGGAGTCGCTCCAGGTCACCTGGATGCCTTTGCTGCCGTTCTCATAGACGAGGTTGTTGTCGACCAGGGTCTTAAACGTGTAGTTCGGATGACCGCTCGTCTGCGTGCTCTGGAAATCGTCGATGATGATGCCGTTGCCATCGGTGTGCGCACCCGACTTCGTGACGTTGTCGTGCGAGATGTTGTTCCGGATGATGTTGCGGAAGCCGCCATCGTCCGGCGCCCCGGTGATATTCCGGTTCTGGTAGAGAGAGATGCCTGAAAACCAGCCGGCACTCGCATTTTTGTAAGTCTCGTTCCCTTCGATCGTGATGAAGTCAGATCCGGCGAAGGCAATGCCGGACGCACCGTTGTCGTGGGAAACGTTATTTTCGATCTTCACATGGTGGACGCCATCACCAACGATGCCGTGCGAATCGCTCCCGTAGACCTCGAAGCCCTCGACCGCTACATAGTTGGCAGTGATGTTGATACCATTTGCGCCGCCCGATGCTGAGTGGATCACCGCTCCACCCGGTACCTCTGAGCGCAAGGTAATGTAGCCGGCGGCGGAACCATCCTTGTACATGTTCACCGACTCGTTATAGGTGCCAGCGCGCACTACAACCTCGTCGCCGGGCTTAAGGTCCGACGCCATCGCGTCGCTGATCGTGCGAAATGGGGAGGAGGCACTGCCGTTACCACCGCCGCTGCCAGTCGTCGCTACGTAGTATGTCGTCATTGTCTTGTTCCTCAACCTTAGCGTTGTCTTTGCCGATTACTATTTTTAGTTAATCAGGGGTTACGGCGGCAGGTTATAGGGCGGCGTTTTCGGGGGCGCAACAGCAACGAGACAGTAAGTGCTTGAGAAACATAGCCATATTGCTGCCACATTATCCAAATCGATCCGAAGTTACGGTTTGAAATATTTGGTGAATTTCGAGTCGCCCAAAATGTGGCAAAATATAAGTCTCGCCTACCGCGAATTATTCTTTCTGCAACTATAGCGAAATGCATCTTTTGAAAACGTTGGAGAAATCTGGCGGGCGTGGCTGGATTCCTTCCCTCAAAGCGGAATAGTCATTTTTTTTGTGAATTTAACAATTTTGGGCAGTTTCGCCCTATGATTGGCACCGATCGAGATGGAAAAGGGCGGGAATGACCGTCGTCGATTCGGGTCAAACCTATTGCCCAGGGCCTCAAGCGGAACCGCTTTTCCCCCGAGATCATCCGGCGGCGGTGCGACTATACTTTCGGTTTCCGCTGAGCCTGTGTCATGTCGAAATCCTGCTTGCCGAGCGTGGTGCCGATGTCTTGCAGGGTCTCTCGTTTTGCTGACCGCGTTGGAAAGAAGCCTATCGACGGTCGCCGCAGACCTGTGAGTTGTCCCAGTCGCAGCAAACGGACGACAACTGTTTAAGTCGAATGGCAGCGGTGATGGCCGCCAATTCGACCTTGCTCTGCATCCGGCAGTCCCGATGGGGGATCAATGGCAGCGGACGCTGTGATGCGATCCGACAAATGTCAGCCGACTCCGGGAGCATCGGCTTTGCCAGGCCCGTTTCTCGATACGACCGACAACGGGAGCGAAACGCACCTAAGGCATGAATGACAACCCCGTGCCCAACGGATTGCCGACGGCTTGCAACGACGAGATCGCAAGCCAACGAGCGATCCTATTTTAACGGCCTTGGAAAATCTTGATGATCTTCGGAGTAAACCGGTGCTGTCTGACGTCGATAACGTCCTCATAGGTAAGGCGGCCGGAAACCACGGCTGCAACAAATCGCTCGCATGCAACTCTCGGAGCGTCCTTGTCCGAAACGTTTGTCACAATGCCGGCGCCGCGGCGGCCGTTTGCATCGAACCCCTTCGCGCATTCCTTCACTGCTTCATTTCTTGCTCTTGAGCTGCCTTGCAGCAGTGTGACGTAAGCATCGTAGTCCTGACGTGTCGGCACGCAGGCAGTCAGCAGTCCCATGGCAATCATTACTGTTAGAATACGAGCGCGCATTATTAAAATATTCCCTTAATTACCCAAATGAACAGCGTCGGCTGTTTTATTTCGATTCGTGTGACACGGGAAAGACCATGCGCGAGTTGCGATGTCGATCATAAGGTTGGTTTGCCGCGCTTTGGACGGGTTCGACCTGCCGGTATACTGCCGCTAATCACAATAGGCGGGATTTCGTTTCGGCCGATGCGATGTAACCTGACCATCAATCGTCTGGGAGCGGAAACATGAGAACGATATTTTCGAGCGTCGGAGCTGCGGCATTCTTGCTGTCGGCTGTCAACACCTATGCCGTCGACCTTCCGGCCGGCGCCAAGAAGGTCACGATGGAAGAGTTCAAAGCATTTGCTGACGGCAAGCATGTGAAGGTGGAGATTGTTGATATGGAAAAGCCTGTGACCGCTGATCTGGTCTGGAACTGGAAAAAGGCGACCATCACCGGTAAGGCCGATGTCGGCGGCAAGATGATAGACGTAAAAACCAAACTCACGTTCAAGGGCGATAAAGCTTGCTCCCACGGCAAAGGCGAAAAGCCAAGCTGCCATTTTATCTATATAGACGGCGACAAGTTCTATGAAGTTCGCGATGACATGAAAGTTCATGCGGTTTCGACGGTCGGTTAAGCTTCGCAGTCTACCGCAGCTTCGGCCGCGGCCGATCTAGGAAACACGCTGACATGCGCGCAAGTGTAGGCAATAAGCCCCGCCAACACGGCGGGGTTTCTGTTTTGACCTTCGAACTTCTATAGCGGATCGGCGCCGTTCGGCCCTTCTCAGCGATCCAGAAAATGCTCGAAGTAAACTTCGGGAATGGGGTAGGCGTAGACGCCTCTGTCAATGAAGCCGCGCCTGGAGAGGCAACTTCTGAGCGCCGTGTTGTAGTGCAGGCTGCGTGGATCCGGTGAGCCGCGTTGCCATGAACCTGCCTCCGGCACGCACCAGCGGAGCGCTTTGTCGTATCGAGCCAGCAGGACCGGCTCGGTATCGACCCGAATGCCGCTGTAGGAGCGATAGTTTGAAGGGGATTCCGCGGCCGAAATACAGCCCAAGCCAAGTGCAACGCCAACGACTGCCATCAATCTCATTGGATTTAATTCTCCCGTGATCGATTATCGAAGTAATCGAGCGGAACGTTATTGGTTCCAGTGCCTGCGGGCAAGGGCACTGATGGCCTGACTGGCGTGTGCCTAGGTTGCCGACGCACCATGACAGATGAGCCTCTATCACGAAGCGCCGGCAGCTTTCGCTCATCGATCAATCCAGGAGATCGGCCGGTACTTTGCCGCCATTTTCCGAAAGGCGTTTCATCAGCGCCTTGTGCAGCCACATATTCATCTTTGCGGAATCACCGGTGTCGCCGGTATAGCCGAGTTCAGCGGCAAGTTCCTTGCGCTCGGCCATGCTCGCATCCATCCCGACCGCTTTCATCAAGTCCACGATCGAGTGGCGCCAATCGAGTTTCTGGCCGCTCTTTTTCACGGCCGCGTCGAGGATCGGGACGATATCGACATTTGCTGCGGCCGGTGCCGTGGCCGGCTTGCCCTGAGCGGGAGCGGCCGCGGGTGCGGGACTGGGCGCTGCCGATGGCGAGGCGGGAGCCGGGGCGGGCTGCGTCTTCGGCGCGCTTGATGCACCCGGTTCGGCTGCTTTCGCTTCTCCGAAAATGGCGTGTTTGATCTTGTCGAAAATGCCCATTCTTGAACCTCCAGTTCCATTAGATGAGAACATTCTGAAACATGGACTTCCTGGCTGATATATCCAGACGGAGGGGAGTTATTTTTGGCGATCTCAATCAGTGATGGAAAATCCAGCGCTGAGGCAAGGTTCTGGCGATCTGCAAAGGGCTGAGAAAGGATCCATCGCCACCCAATCGTCGCGAGAACTGCGCTTTGCTTGCCGGCATTCAAGATTCCTGACGCAGCCGGACAGAAATACTGCGCCGGTGCACTGGTCGCGGGAAGATATGTTCGCTTTCGGCACAGTCGGGCTGGCAATTCGCATTTCGATAACCGTGAAAGAACATTGGACGCCGCTCAGCCGACTTGCCGTGCCGTGCTTTGAAACATTCGTCATCCCCTCACGTTGCCTTGCCATGGATGTCCTGCAGGCTGCAGGCGTCCAGACGATCGAAGGCACGCGCGTTCCTCGATTTTCGATTGCCGGGCAAATCGCCCGGCGAATGGAAACGGAGGAAAACATGACACATAATCACAATAGACTATCGCTGGTGGTGCTTGCATCCACCTGCGCCCTGCTTGCGATGCCGGCAAGCGATGCACAGGCTATCGATGTCGGCGTATCGGTAAATGCAGGCAATGCCGCAAGCGCCGATGTCGGGGCATCGCTCGGCGGCGGCAGTGGCGTCAGCGCCGATGCCAACGCTTCCGTCGGCGGATCGAGCGGCGTCAATGCCGATGCGACCGTCAATGTCGGCGGCCGGAGCATTGATGCCGATCTCAACGTGGGGGCCGGCGGCGGCAATGGTCTCGATGCAAACGCCAATGCCAGGCTCGGCGGCGGGCGCGACGCCGATTCTGATCTCAATGCACGCATCGGCGGCTCTGATAGGCTTGATACTGACACCACGGCCTCGGTCAGACGCGGCAGCGGCATCGATGCCAATCTCGCGGTCGGCGCGGGAGACGGGGCAGGCGGCAGCAACAGATCCGCTGCTCAGGGTACCCTCAGCGCATCGCAGGCCCGCACCCTGCAGGATTTCCGGGCGAGGCCCGTCAATGAGCAACGCAAGATGCTTGTCCGTTGCGCGGATATCTCCTCTCCAGGCGGGTCCGCTTCGGGCGGCTCTGATTCTGGTCTTGCCGGTCTCTGCAGTCTGCTGCAGGCGTCAGCTTCGCGCTGAACGTGAAAGACCCGCCGAACCGGAAGGCGCGGCGGGTCCATTAGGAAAGTCTTCCCAAGCTTAATGCAGGATCTGGCTGAGGAACAGCTTGGTGCGTTCGTGCTGCGGATTGTCGAAGAATTCGGCCGGCGAATTCTGCTCGACGATCTGGCCCTGGTCCATGAAGATGACGCGGTTGGCGACCTGGCGGGCAAAGCCCATTTCATGGGTGACGCAGAGCATGGTCATGCCTTCCTCGGCAAGACCGACCATGGTGTCGAGCACTTCCTTGATCATTTCAGGATCGAGGGCCGAGGTGGGCTCGTCGAACAGCATGATCTTGGGGTTCATGCACAGCGACCGGGCGATCGCCACACGCTGCTGCTGGCCGCCGGAGAGCTGTCCCGGATATTTGTTAGCCTGCTCGGGGATCTTGACGCGCTTGAGGAAGTGCATGGCGACCTCTTCCGCCTGCTTCTTCGGCATTTTGCGCACCCAGATCGGCGCCAGCGTGCAGTTTTCCAGGATCGTCAGGTGCGGGAAGAGGTTGAAGTGCTGGAACACCATGCCGACTTCGCGCCTGACCTCGTCGATCTTTTTCAGGTCGTTCGTCAGTTCGGTGCCGTCGACGATGATGCGGCCCTTCTGATGCTCTTCCAGGCGGTTGATGCAGCGGATCATCGTCGATTTGCCCGAACCCGACGGGCCGGCAATCACGATGCGCTCGCCGCGCATGACCTTGAGGTTGATGTCGCGCAGCACGTGGAAATCGCCGTACCACTTATTCATGTTGACGATATCGACCGCCACTTCCGTTGCGGAAACGGTGAGCTTTTTAGCTGGAGCTTCAGCCATGACTATTTTCCCTCATTCTTATCGTTTGTGGCCGGTATCGAGATGGCGTTCAATAAAAGCTGAATAGCGCGACATGCCGAAGCAGAAAAGCCAGAAGGCGAAGCCGGCGAAGATCAGGCCGGTCAGCGGCGTGACCGCACTGGCCCAATAGGCGTCGCTGAAGTTCAGGCGGACAATCCCGAGCAGATCGAACATGCCGATGATCGAGACCAGCGACGTGTCCTTGAACGTACCGATGAACGTGTTGACGATGCTCGGTATGACAAGCTTGATCGCCTGCGGCAGGATGATCAGCCGCATCTTCTGCCAATAGCCGAGGCCGAGCGAATCGGCACCCTCGAACTGGCCCTTCGGGATCGCCTGTAGGCCGCCGCGGATGACTTCTGCCATATAGGCCGAGGTGAAGATCGCAACGCCGATCAGCGCCCTGAGCAGTTTGTCGACATTCCAGCCGGTGGGCAGGAAGAGCGGAAGCATGACGCTTGCCATGAACAGCACGGCGATCAGCGGGATGCCGCGGACGACCTCGATGAAGCCGATGCAGACGGTGCGGATGATCGGCATATGCGAGCGCCGCCCGAGCGCCAGGATGACGCCGAAGGGAAGCGAGACGGCGATGCCGACGAAGGAGAGAACCAGCGTCACCATCAGGCCTCCCCAGAGCGATGTCTCCACAGGCTCGAGCCCGAAACCGCCGCAGAGCAGCCAGAAGGAGAAAAGCGGCAGTGCGATGAACAGCAGGATCGCGTTCAGCCCCTTGCGCGGGGCGCGGGGGATCAGCATCGGCACCATCAGCGCGATGAAGAGGATGCCGACGATGGTCGGGCGCCAGCGCTCGGAGAGCGGATAGCGGCCATAGACGAACTGGTCCATCTTGGCGTTGACGAAGGCCCAGCAGGCGCCGCTCCAGCCATCCGGCTGGATGCCACCCTGCACGGTCGTGGCGCAGAATGTCCGGTCCGGGCCGCTCCAGACGGCTTGGACGAACAGCCAGTTGATCATATGCGGCAGCACCCATGCGAGAAGGGCAAGGGCAAGCACCGTCATTACCATATCTTTGGGCGTCGCAAGCAGGTTCTTGCGGACCCAGGCGATGGCGCCCCTTTGGCCAAGCGGGGCAGGTTCCGGTGCCAGCATGGCGGTTCTGACGAAGGATTGATTGGATACCGACATCTTATCGCTCCACCAGGGCCATTTTGGCGTTGAACCAGTTCATGAAGACCGAGGTCACGACGCTGAGAAGCAGATAGGCGATGACCACGAGGAACATGATCTCGACGGCCTGGCCGGTCTGGTTGAGGATCGTGCCGCTGACAGCGAAATAATCGGCGAAACCGATGGCGATCGCCAGCGAGGAATTCTTGGTCAGGTTCAGATACTGGCTTGTCAGTGGCGGAATGATGATGCGCAAGGCCTGCGGCACCACGACGAGGCGTGTGATGCTCGACGGATGCAGGCCAAGCGCGCCTGCCGCCTCCGACTGCCCCTTCGCCACGCCGCGAATGCCGCTGCGGACGATTTCGGCGATGAAGGCGGCGGTATAGAAGGAGAGCGCCAGGAAGAGCGACATGAATTCCGGACCGACGACGCTGCCGCCGGTCAAGTTGAACTTGCCGGCGACCGGCATGTCGAATGACATTGGCAGACCGCTCAGCAGGAAGGCGAGGATCGGAAGCCCGATGATCAGGCCGATCGATGCCCAGACCGTATGGAACTGCTTGCCCGTGGCCGCCTGCCGCTTATGTGCCCATTTCGCCAGGACGACCGCCGCGACGATCCCGATCAGCAACGCGATGCCGACGGCCCACATGCCGGTCTCGAAGATCGGTTTCGGGAAGGCGAGCCCGCGATTGTTGAGGAACATGTTGAGCGGCAGGTGCAGCGATTCACGCGGCTGCGGCAGCACGGCAAGAACGCCGGAATACCAGAAGAAGATGACGAGCAGCGGCGGGATGTTGCGGAACACTTCGACATAGACCGTGCAGAGCTTGGCGATCAGCCAGTTGTGTGACAGTCGGCCGATGCCGATGATGAAGCCGATGATCGTTGCCGTGATGATGCCGGTGATGGCGACCAGGATCGTGTTCAGAATGCCGACGAGCAGTGCGCGTCCGTAGGTGGAATCGCTCGAATAGGCAACCAGCGACTGGCCGATCTCGAAACCGGCGCGTCCGCGCAGGAAGGCGAAACCGGATGCGGTATTGCTGCGGGCAAGGTTGACCGCCGTGTTGTGCGCGATCCATGTGACCGCCACGACAAGCACGACAATGGTTAGGATTTGGAAGAAAATCCCGCGTATTCGCGGGTCGTACATAGCCGAGTGCCAACTCCAGCCGGTATCGTGCAAAGGTATAGAAGCCTGTTGCGTCATGCCGAGCCAATCCCCTGTGAGCCCGTTTTTGGGCTTTTCTTTTTGGAAGAGGAAAGGCGTTTTACCGCCTTTCCCGGCTTGTCAAACGGTGCGCGAAATCAGCGAACCGGCGGAGCGTACTGGAGGCCGCCCTTGTTCCAGAGCGCGTTCAGGCCGCGTGCGATCTTCAGCGGGCTGCCCTGGCCGATATTGCGCTCGAAGACTTCGCCGTAATTGCCGACATTCTTGACGATGTTATAGGCCCAGTCGTTGGTCAGGCCGAGGTCGGTGCCGATCTTGGTGTCGGCCTCGCTGCCGAGGAAGCGCTTGATGTCGGGGTTCGGCGAGTTCTTCATTTCGTCGACATTCGCCTGGGTGATGCCGAATTCTTCGGCGTTAACAAGCGCGTAGGCCGTCCAGGAAACGATGTCGAACCACTGGTCGTCACCCTGGCGGACTGCCGGGCCGAGCGGCTCTTTGGAGATGATCTCCGGAAGAACAATGTGCTCGTCGGGGTTCTTCAGCGTCAGACGCAGCGAATAGAGGCCGGACTGGTCGGTCGTGTAGACGTCGCAACGGCCTGAATCATAGGCCGCGTTGACTTCTTCGAGCTTTTCGAAAACCACCGGATTGTACTGAAGATTGTTCGCCTTGAAATAGTCGGCGAGGTTCAGTTCGGTGGTCGTGCCGGACTGCACGCAGATGGCGGCTCCCGAGAGTTCCAGCGCCGACTTCACGTTCAGGCCCTTGCGAACCATGAAGCCCTGACCGTCATAATAGGTGACTGGGCGGAAGTTGAAGCCGAGGGCGGTATCGCGGTTGATCGACCAGGTGGTGTTGCGCGACAGGATGTCGATTTCACCGGACTGCAGTGCGGGGAAACGATCCTTCGCCGACAGCGGCGTGTATTTGACTTTGGTCGGATCGCCGAGGACGGCGGAAGCGACGGCCTTGCAGAAGTCGACGTCGAAGCCGGCCCAATTGCCGGAAGCATCAGGCTGCGCGAAACCCAGAAGGCCGGTATTGACGCCGCATTGCACGAAACCCTTCGCCTTGACGTCTCCGAGAGTGGTGGCCGAGGCGGCCGAAGCGCCAAGTGCCA
The DNA here is from genome assembly GCF_000271845.1 of Rhizobium leguminosarum bv. trifolii WSM2297. Next base: position 717,105 of record NZ_JH719395.1, read on the forward strand.
AAACTGCTGCGCCGAGAGCGGCGGACAGAAGCTTGTTCTTCATTTTTTTCCCAACCTTTTCCGTTGTCTTATATTTTCTTGTGGGAGCTCCGGCCGAAAACCTGCCGCCTCCCATGTGTCTCGACACCCTCCCGGCGCGAGTGGGTCTATCACAGTCTCAAATGTCACTATGGTCAAGTGTCGCCATCAATAATTGCGGCAAAATTCAGAATTTTGGTGGATTGCGCCGCATTCGAAGGCGGCTGATTACGAAATAGGCGTCCGGTTGCGGAAAAATAACGCGAAAATCCCATTTTTGTCGTCCCAGAACGTTGTCTGCAATCCATCGTCAAGGGGTTGACCGGAAACGGCGGCGCGTCCAAAAGTCTGGTTTTGCGACCCCTCGCTAAAGGCTATTCCCGACATGAAAGACAAAGACAGCGTGCTGCAGAACGCCGGGATCAATACCCGCCTGACCCATATCGGCAACGACCCTTTCGACTATCATGGCTTCGTCAATCCGCCGGTCGTGCATGCCTCGACGGTGCTGTTTCCGAATGCGCGGACGATGGAGACGCGCTCGCAGAAATATACTTACGGAACGCGCGGCACCCCGACGACGGATGCGCTTTGCGAGGCGATCGATGCACTCGAAGGCTCGGCCGGCACGATCCTCGTACCCTCGGGTCTTGCGGCCGTCACCATTCCGTTCCTGGGTTTCGCCGCCGCCGGCGACCATGCGCTGGTCGTCGATTCGGTCTATGGCCCGACCCGGCATTTCTGCGATACGATGCTGAAGCGCCTCGGCGTCGAGGTGGAATATTACGATCCGGCGATCGGCGCCGGCATCGAGACGCTGTTCCGCCCGAACACCAAGCTCGTCCACACCGAGGCTCCCGGCTCCAACACCTTCGAGATGCAGGATATCCCGGCGATCTCGGCGGTGGCGCACCGCCACGGCGCCGTCGTCATGATGGACAATACCTGGGCGACGCCGCTCTATTTCAGGCCGCTCGATCACGGCGTCGACATCTCCATCCACGCGGCGACGAAATACCCGTCCGGCCATTCCGATATCCTGCTCGGAACGGTATCGGCCAATGCCGAGCATTGGGAGCGGCTGAAGGAAGCGAATGGCGTGCTCGGCATTTGCGGCGCACCGGATGACGCCTACCAGATCCTGCGCGGCTTGCGCACCATGGGCCTGCGCCTCGAGCGGCATTATGAAAGCGCGCTTGCTATCGCAGAATGGCTGGAGGGCAGGGAGGACGTTGCCCGCGTGCTGCATCCGGCCCTGCCGAGTTTTCCCTCTCACCATCTCTGGAAACGTGATTTCAAGGGCGCCAGCGGCATCTTTTCCTTCGTGCTCGCCGCTGATGGCCCAGAAAAATGCAGGGCAAAGGCGCATGCCTTCCTCGACGCGCTCCGGATTTTCGGTCTCGGCTATTCCTGGGGCGGCTTTGAAAGCCTCGCATTGCACGCCCACCTCAATGATCGCAAGGTCGCCAAGGCTCCGACGGATGGGGCGGTGATCCGCCTGCAGATCGGCATCGAGGACGTTGCCGACTTGAAAGCCGATATCGAACGGGGTTTTGCCGCCGCAAGCGCCGTCTGAGCGGACGCGGGGAGGGCCGCTGCCTGCCCCACGCTTATGGCAGGCGCACGGCCCGGTAGCCGTAGATCCAGTCGAGATCCGCCGCCAGGCTTTGCGGCGGCTTGAGGCCGAGAACCAGATCGCGGCCGATCCGGATCGGTCCTTTCGCATGATAGGCAAACCGGTTGAAGGCGCCGCGCTGGCGAAGTTTGGCGATGCGTGGGGCCCGATGGCTTTCAAAGAGCTTTAGCGCTTCCGCCGCCGGACGATCGGAAAGAAACGCGGCAAGTTCGTAACCGTCTTCGATCGCCATGGCCGCTCCTTGTGCGGCAAAGGGCATCATTGCATGCGCGGCATCGCCGATCAGAACCGTCTTGCGGCCGTCCTGCCACGCGCCTGATGTGGTTTCGAACAGCGGCCAGAAACTCAGCTGCTGGTGTTGTTCGAGCAGCGAGACGATCGTGGAATTCCAACCGGAAAGACGCGCGAGCAACTGCGCGCGCTGCTCGGCCGTCGCCTCGCTTTGCCAGGCCTGCGGCGCGATATTGCCGGCGGTGATCGCCACCATGTTGAAGCTGGCGGTCTCCCTCAAAGGGTAACAGACAAGATGCGCCGACCCGCCGAGGAAAGCGCAAACGCTTGCCCGGTCGAGAAAACCCGGCGCTTCGGTTTCGGCAATGGTGAAGCGGTAGGCGATATTGCTGGAAAACCGCGGCGAGGGGCTGCCCGGAACGGATTGCCGCAGCTTCGACCAGACGCCGTCGGCGCCGATGACGACATCGGCGTCCCGCTCGATAGCCGGCAGCGTCGATTCCATCCGGATACTAAGGTGAAGCCGGCAGAGCGGATCGGCCTCGACCGCGGCCAAAAGGGCTTTCTGCAATGTGCTGCGATGCAGGACGCCATAGGGAGCGCCCCAGCGCTGCCGCGCGAATGCGCCTGCAGGCACGGCCGCCAGCTGGCGAAGCGAACTGCCCGAGATCAGCCGGATCGTTTCCGGCTCCAGCCAGACCTTTGACAGCCCTTCAAGGATACCGAGTTCAGCAAGGATGCGCGAGGCGTTGGGCGAAAGCTGCAAGCCCGCGCCGATGTCGGTCAGTTCGCTCGCCTGCTCGAAGATGTCGGAGCTGATGCCCCGGCGCGAAAGCGAAAGCGCAGCGGTCAGCCCCGATATTCCGGCGCCGATGATGGCGGCATGTTCGACCGGCATTGTCCGTTCGATCCGAAATCTGGACGGGTTAGGCCGCCTTCACGTGGAAAACGCAGCCTGCCGGGTTGGTCTGGCTGGGCTTGAGCGCGGAATTGAAGCGATAGAGCGTCGAGCAATAGGAACAGACCTTCTCGTTGTCGTCACCCATGTCGATGAAGATATGCGGATGGTCGAACGGGGCCGAAGCGCCGGTGCACATGAATTCCTTGACGCCGACTTCGATAACCCGGTGACCGCCGTCGTTCTGGAAGTGGGGAATGTTGTGGCCGGCCATGTCGCTCTCCGAATGCTTGAAATCTGCGCGGACCTTATAAGCCTTCGCCGCAAATGTGTAGAGCCAAAGCGCCGCGGTGGATACTGTTTTTAGGCACGGTTTTAGCCGCAGTTTTTGGCTTCACGACGAATGGCGGCTCGATTATGGTCGCGCCAAAAGGAAGGCCCGATGAACCTGAACACGCCCGCATTTTCAAGCTTCACCCATGACGGATTGCAGCTCGCCTTCTTCGACGAGGGCGATCCGGCCGGCGTGCCCGTCTTGTTGATCCACGGGTTTGCTTCGACCGCAAACGTCAACTGGGTGCATCCGGGCTGGCTGAAGACGCTGGGGGATGCCGGCTATCGGGTGATCGCCATCGACAATCGCGGCCACGGCGCCAGCGACAAGCCGCACGACGCCGAAGCCTATCGTCCATGGGTGATGGCCGGCGATGCGATCGCTCTTCTCGATCACCTCGGCATCCCGGAAGCCAACGTCATGGGCTATTCGATGGGCGCGCGCATTTCGGTCTTTGCCGCCCTTGCCAATCCGCATCGCGTCCGCTCGCTGGTGCTCGGCGGCCTCGGCATCGGCATGACGGACGGCGTCGGCGATTGGGATCCGATCGCCGATGCGCTGCTTGCTCCGTCACTCGAGGACGTCACGCATGACCGCGGCCGGATGTTCCGGGCCTTCGCCGAGCAGACCAGGAGTGACCGCGTCGCCCTTGCCCTCTGCATCCGCGGCTCGCGCGATCTCGTCGCCCGCGCGGATATGGGAAAGCTCGACATGCCGGCGCTGATCGGCGTCGGCACGAAAGACGATATTGCCGGCTCGCCGCAGGAGCTGGCGGCGCTGATGCCCTATGCCGAAGCGCTCGATATTCCGGGGCGCGATCATATGCTCGCCGTCGGCGACAGGGTTTTCAAGCAGGCCGTGCTGGCCTTCTACGCGAAAGTCGCCAAGGGGTGGCATCGGCAGGTGACATCATCGTGATGCCGCAAACTATGCTAAAAAACCATGGCGACGGCACCCATTTATGTTATTGGCGTTTTCCACTATATATTGGCATTCCGAAAACGGCATTCCTGTTGGCAACGAGGAGAGCGGCGATGGTCGCCAAGACTGATATTCGTGCTTTTGAGACAGGCCATCCGCTGAAGGTGATGGATCCCATCTGGGACAGCCTGCGCGAGGAAGCCCGGCTCGCCGCCGAACGGGACCCGGTTCTTGCCGCCTTCCTCTACTCGACGGTGATCAACTACCATTCGCTCGAGGAATGCGTCATTCACCGCATCTGCGAACGTCTTGATCATCCCGACATGCAGGCGAATCTGCTTCGCCAGACCTTCGAGGAAATGCTGCTCGATTGGCCGGAATGGAGCTCTATTCTGCGCGTCGACATCCAGGCCATCTACGACCGCGATCCCGCCTGCCTGCGTTTCATGGAAGCCGTGCTCTATTTCAAGGGCTTCCATGCGCTGCAGACACACCGTCTCGCCCATTGGCTACTGAATCGCGGCCGGCGAGATTTCGCGCTTTATCTGCAGAGCCGCTCCTCCAGCGTCTTCCAGACCGACATCAATCCGGCCGCTCGTATCGGCAAGGGCATCTTCCTCGATCACGCCACCGGCCTCGTCGTCGGCGAGACGGCTGTGATCGGCGACAATGTCTCGATCCTGCACAACGTCACGCTCGGCGGCACCGGCAAAGAGGGCGCCGACCGCCATCCGAAGATCGGCAGCGGTGTCATGATCGGCGCCGGCGCAAAGATCCTCGGCAATATCGAGATCGGCTTCTGCTCCCGCATCGCCGCCGGCTCCGTCGTCTTGAAGGCGGTGCCGCCGAAAAAGACGGTCGCCGGCGTGCCGGCCAAGGTCGTCGGCGAAGCCGGTTGTTCCGAGCCGTCGCGCAACATGGACCAAGTGATCGGCGCCGATATCTGATCGGCTGCCGGAAAAAGGATTGGGAAAAGTCGGAGACCTCAGGCGGGGACGGAAATTGCCAAGTGGCAACCTTGCCTTTACACCGCTGCTTTTCCTGTGCAAGAAGCGGCCAATCAAGACCGTTTACGGAGATGACAGAGTGAAGCCAGAAGAAATCAAGAAGCTCGACGCCTATTTCAAACGCATGCTCAACCCGCAGATCGTCGTCAAGGCGCGTCCGCGCAAGAATGATTCTGCGGAAGTCTATCTCGGCGAAGAATTTCTGGGCGTCGTCTATATCGATGACGAGGACGGCGACCGCTCCTACAACTTTTCGATGGCGATCCTCGACGTCGATCTCTGACGCGTTCGAACGCTTTCAAAAAGACCGAACGGCGCGATCCGTTCGGTCTTTTTTTGTTTTTTGCGCTTGGGACGAAAATTTATTTGAAGCTTCCGGTTGTGCTGATCTGATATATATTAGCAAAATCAGTTAAAGACGTACGTGCCCCGGCGCGCATCCTTTGTTTTATTATTGTCATACAACTCTTGGGTGTTTTGCGACGCACAAGACTACTTGACTATTTGTGCGTTGCAGCTACCCTGCCGCCATCCCACAGCCCAACGGAGGACGGTCATGTTCAACTTTGACGATGCAAACAGGAAGAGCAAGGAAGCCGTCGACACGGCGCTGAGAACCTATTCCGATACGACTAGGGGCTTTCAGGCGATCGCCGCCGAAGCTGCTGACTATTCGAAGAAATCCTTTCAGGACGCGGTGACGCATTTCGAAACGCTGGCCGGCGTCAAGAGCTTCGAGGCCGCTTTCGAACTTCAGACCAACTTCGTCAAGGCCTATTTCGAAGGCCTCGTCTCCGAGACGACGAAGCTCAGCGAAATGTATGCCGATCTCGCCAAATCCGCTTACAAGCCCTATGAAGCGCCGATCGCCACTGCCGTCGCCAAGACGACCCGGCAGGCGCCGACGGCAACACCTGCCGCCGCATGATTTGATTTCGAAAAGCGCAACCTGCGCTATATATTGAAATACCGAGACCGGCTACGCATCTGTAGCCGGTCTTTTTTGTTTCCACTTTCGCCGCAGCGTCCGCATGGATCGGCCGGGGACTTTTTTGGTCTTTCCCGTGCATGCCGGCCATTTCTTGATTGCAGTGACTGACAGGGGGCTTAAAATCGGCCTATTATGAACTAAGTTAGTGTTTCAGATATTCGGCGGGAAAAGCACCCTCCCATGCTCCGCTGGATTGCTTGAGGAATGAATGACAATGATCGCAAAGCCGATCCGGATGCAGAACGACAGCGAAAGGAACGGGGAGAACGGAAATCGAACCTCGGTCATCACACGCACCAAGCCGAAGACCAAGAAGCCCAACCTCTACCGCGTGCTGCTTTTGAATGACGACTACACGCCCATGGAATTCGTCATCCATATTCTGGAGCGTTTTTTTCAAAAGGATCGTGAAAGTGCCACCCGCATCATGCTCCATGTCCATAACCACGGCGTCGGCGAATGCGGAATATTCACATACGAGGTGGCGGAAACGAAGGTCAGCCAGGTGATGGACTTCGCCCGGCAGCACCAGCATCCGCTGCAATGCGTCATGGAAAAGAAGTGAGGATCTGAACGTGCCAACATTTTCGCCTAGTTTAGAGAAGGCGCTCCATCAGGCACTGACCTTTGCCAACGAGCGGCACCACGAATATGCGACGCTCGAGCATCTGCTGCTCGCCCTGATCGACGATGCCGATGCGGCCGCGGTCATGGGTGCCTGCAATGTCGATCTCGACGCGCTGCGCAAGACGCTCGTCGAATATGTCGATAACGAACTCTCCAATCTGATCACCGGCTATGACGAGGATTCGAAGCCGACTTCCGGCTTCCAGCGTGTCATCCAGCGCGCCGTCATCCACGTGCAATCGTCCGGCCGCGAGGAAGTGACCGGTGCCAACGTGCTCGTTGCGATCTTCGCCGAGCGCGAAAGCCATGCCGCCTATTTCCTGCAGGAGCAGGAGATGACCCGTTACGACGCTGTCAACTATATCTCCCACGGCATCGGCAAGCGCCCGGGCGCTTCGGAAGCGCGCCCCCCGCGCGGCGCCGAGGAAGAAGCTGAAAGCAGTAAGCCGACGGCGCGCGGCGGCGAGGAAGAGGGCGGTCCCAAGAAGCAGCAGGATGCACTCAAGGCCTATTGCGTCAATCTTAACGAGAAGGCCAAGGGCGGCAAGATCGACCCGCTGATCGGCCGTCACGCCGAGGTGAGCCGCACCATCCAGATCCTGTGCCGCCGTTCGAAGAACAATCCGCTCTATGTCGGTGATCCCGGTGTCGGCAAGACGGCAATCGCCGAAGGCTTGGCCAAGCGCATCGTCGAAGGCAAGGTTCCCGAAGCGCTGGCCGATGCGACGATCTTCTCGCTCGACATGGGCACGCTGCTCGCCGGCACGCGCTACCGCGGCGATTTCGAGGAGCGCTTGAAGCAGGTCGTCAAGGAACTTGAAGAATATCCGGGCGCCGTGCTGTTCATCGACGAGATCCACACGGTGATCGGCGCCGGCGCCACCTCGGGCGGCGCGATGGATGCATCGAACCTGCTGAAGCCCGCCCTGTCGTCGGGCGCGATCCGTTGCATCGGGTCGACCACCTACAAGGAATATCGCCAGTTCTTCGAAAAGGACCGGGCGCTGGTTCGTCGATTCCAGAAGATCGACGTCAGCGAGCCGTCGATCAATGACGCAATCGAGATCATGAAGGGCCTGAAGCCCTATTTCGAAGAATATCACCACCTGCGTTATTCCAACGATGCCATCAAGTCGGCCGTCGAACTGTCGGCCCGCTACATCTCCGACCGCAAGCTGCCGGACAAGGCGATCGACGTGATCGACGAGACCGGTGCGGCCCAGATGCTGCTGCCGCCATCGAAGCGCCGCAAGCTGATCACCGAAAAGGAGATCGAGGCGACGGTCGCCACAATGGCGCGCATTCCGCCGAAGACCGTCTCCAAGGATGACGAAGCGGTACTGGCCAATCTCGAGCAGGAACTGCGCTCGGTTGTCTACGGCCAGGATATCGCCATTGAAGCTCTTTCGACCTCGATCAAGCTGGCGCGCGCCGGCCTGCGCGAGCCCAACAAGCCGATCGGTGCTTACGTCTTCTCCGGTCCGACCGGCGTCGGCAAGACCGAGGTGGCAAAGCAGCTGGCATCGTCGCTCGGCGTCGAACTCCTGCGCTTCGACATGTCGGAATATATGGAGCGGCACACGGTCTCGCGCCTGCTCGGCGCACCTCCCGGCTATGTCGGTTTCGACCAGGGCGGCCTTCTCACCGATGGCGTCGATCAACACCCGCATTGCGTGGTCCTGCTCGACGAAATCGAGAAGGCTCATCCCGACATCTACAATATCCTGCTGCAGGTCATGGACCATGGCACGCTGACCGACCATAACGGCAAGAAGATCGACTTCCGCAACGTCATCCTGATCATGACGACGAATGCGGGCGCGTCCGAAATGGCCAAGGCAGCGATCGGCTTCGGCTCGTCCAAGCGCACCGGCGAGGACGAGGAGGCGCTGACCCGCCTGTTCACGCCGGAGTTCCGCAACCGTCTCGACGCGATCATTCCTTTCGCGGCACTGCCGACGGCTGTCATTCACAAGGTCGTGCAGAAGTTCATCATGCAACTGGAGGCCCAGCTTTCCGAAAGGAACGTCACCTTCGACCTGCATGAGGACGCGATCGCCTGGCTGTCGGAAAAGGGTTACGACGAGAAGATGGGCGCCCGCCCGCTTGCCCGCGTCATCCAGGACACCATCAAGAAGCCGCTTGCCAACGAAATCCTCTTCGGCAAGCTCAAGAAGGGCGGCGTCGTCAACGTCACCGTCGGCCCGAAGGAAGACGGCAAGCCCGGTATCGTGCTGGAGGCCATCCCAGATACGGCGCCGATCAAGCCGAAGCCCGAAGCCGAAGTCGTGCATCCCGAAGGCGACGACCAGGGCGATGGCGAGCTGAAGACCAAGGCGGCGCCCAAGACCCGCGCCAAGACGGTTCCGCAGGCCGAGCCTGAGGTCCGCGACGCTCCCAAGAAGGGAAGCACGGTTCCGAAGGTTCCGCGCAAGAAGTGAGATTTTGTCACTGAATTGAAAAAGGCCGCGTCACCGCGGCCTTTTTGTTTTCGCGTTCTTTTTAGACGGTAATCGACCTTACGCTAAAGCCGCCCGAATTTTTTCGGCATGGGCGGCAAGCACGGCGCCATCCTCCATCTTGCCGGAGTGTGGCTTGAGTGCTGTGCCCTCGTGACGCGGGATGACGTGGAAATGCAGATGAAAGACCGTTTGCCCGGCCGCCGGTTCGTTGAACTGGGCGATGAACACGCCGTCGGCGTCGAAGACGTCCTTGACCGCATTGGCGACCTTTTGAACGACGGTAATCGCATGGGTGAGGGTGGCTGGATCGGCATCGAGGATGTTGCGGGACGGCGCCTTCGGAAGAACCAGCACATGGCCCGGCGCCTGCGGCATCACATCCATGAAGGCGACCGTATGCTGGTCCTCATAGATGCGGTGGGAGGGAATTTCCCCGCGCAGGATCTTGGCGAAGATGTTGTTGTCGTCATAGGCGCTGGTCATCGCGAAATCTCCTCATTTGCTGTTTGATCGGGTAACGCGGCCGGCAGGGCGGCGTCAATCCTCCTGCTGGCGCTCGCCCTTGCGGAACGGGCTGTGCTCGGTCAGCAACTCGCTCATCTGTTCGACATCGGCGCGCTCACGGGCGAGATAATCACCGATCGCCCGGCGAAGGCCGGCATGGGCGACATAATGGGCCGAATGCGTCGTCACCGGCAGGTAGCCGCGGGCGAGCTTGTGTTCGCCCTGGGCGCCGGCCTCGACCCGTTTCAGCCCTTTCGAAAGGGCGAAGTCGATCGCCTGGTGATAGCAGACCTCGAAATGCAGGAAGGGATGATCCTCGACGCAGCCCCAGTGACGGCCGTAGAGCGTATCACCGCCGATGAAGTTGATCGCGCCGGCGATATAGCGCCCGTCGCGTTTGGCCATGACCAGCAGGATATCGTCGGCCATGCGTTCGCCGATTAGCGAATAGAATTTGCGGGTGAGGTAGGGCCGGCCCCATTTGCGCCCGCCGGTATCCATGTAGAATTTGAAAAACTGGTCCCAGATGCGTTCCGTCAGGTCACGGCCGGTCAGCCAGTCGATGCTGATGCCGTTTTCGAGGGCGGCGCGCCGCTCCTTGCGCAACGCCTTGCGTTTGCGCGAGGCGAGCGTTTCGAGAAACTCCTCGTGATTGGCATAGCCGTCATTGATGAAATGGAATTGCTGATCGGTGCGGTGCAGATAGCCGTCCATTTCGAAGACGCCGATCTCGTCATCCGGAACGAAGGTGATATGGGCCGAGGAGACGCCGAGCCGGCGCACAACCTCCTTCAGGCTTTCGGCGATCGCGCTCTGGATCGGCAGCCGCTGAAGTCCCTCGGCAACAAGAAGACGCGGGCCCGTCGCCGGGGTGAACGGAATAGAGCATTGAAGCTTGGGATAATAACGCCCGCCGGCCCGCTCGAAGGCGTCGGCCCAGCCATGGTCGAAGACATATTCGCCCTGGCTGTGGTTCTTGAGGTAGCCGGGCAGGGCGCCGATCAGTTTGCCGCTATCGGTCTCGAGCAGCAGATGGTGGCCGAGCCAGCCGGTCTCGGCGCTGGCCGAGCCGGACTCTTCAAGCGATGATAGGAAGGCGTGCGAAATGAAGGGGTTGTAGGCAAGCGTGTTGCCACTCTTCGACGCCCCGGAAAGGCTGGACCAGCTCTCCGGGGAAATCGCGGTGAAGGAGCGTTCTACGCGAATGGATAGTTCATCGGTCATGGGGCAAATGCGAAGCCTGTGGGAGGATGGTCTCGGCTCTGCCTTACAGCGCCGCGCGTCTTTTCAGACGCGCAAAGGACGCTGTAACACTTTGAGTTGCTGCATAATTTACCCTTAAATCGATCCGATTTAAGGAATTATCCAGCAGTCTGCGCATGATCTTGGCGAAAAAGCGAGCGTCAAACCGCCACACGCGGGTCGAAGCCTTCGAAGGTCATCTGATCTGCGTTTGCGAAGGTCCGTCGGCGCGCCTCTTCGTCGCGCACCGTCCAGGTGATGACGGGAATGCCCTTTTCGCGTTCGCCTGTGATGAAGGCGTTCGGCAGGTCGTCATAATAATAGGAGATGAAATCGAGACCGATCTCCATTGCCTTAGCATGCGTTTCGAACTCTTCCGGCGTGTTGCCGTTGGCGGTCAGCCCGAGCTGGTAGGGGGCATCAAGCGCCTTCAGATCACGCAGCAGCCAATGGTCGAAGCTCATCAGCGCGACCTTGCCCTCATAGCCCTCGAGCACCTCAAGAACGGCTTCGGCAAAACCTTCGTCATCGGCCTCGCGGCCCTTGAGCTCCAGCACCAGCGGCACCTTGCCCTGGACGAGATCGAGAAGCTGGCGGAGCGTCGGCACCTTGTCGTTTGTGCCGCCGACGGCGATCAGGCCGAGCTCACGGGAGGTGCGCTCGCGGATGTCGCCGGTGAGATTGCACAGCCGCTGCAGGTCCTCGTCGTGAAAGACGACCGGCACGCCGTCGGAGGCGTAATGCAGGTCGCATTCAATCGCAAAGCCCGCTTCGACGGCACGCGAAAAGGCCGAAAGCGTATTTTCCCAGACGAGTCTGTTGAGGTCGTGATAGCCGCGATGGGCGACCGGCACGTCCCGGATCCAGGCCGCATTGGTCATTCTGCGATTTCCATGATAGCATCGATCTCGACGGCAGCGTTCAGCGGCAGGGCGGCCATGCCGACGGCGGCACGCGCATGTTTGCCGGCCTCGCCGAGCACGCCGGCAATCAGGTTCGAAGCGCCGTTGATGACGAGATGCTGCTCGACGAAGTCGGGCGCCGAGGCGACGAAGCCGTTCAGCTTGATGACGCGCCGGATGCGGCCGAGGTCGCCGCCAAGCGCCGCCTTCGCCTGGGCAAGGATGTTGATGGCGCAGAGTTCGGCACCGCGTTGACCCGCGGCAACGTCGACGGTCTTGCCGAGATGGCCGGAGACGGCGATCTTGCCGCCTTCGAGCGGCAGCTGGCCGGAGATGTAGAGAAGATTGCCGCTGATGACATAGGGAACGTAATTTGCAGCGGGGGCTGCGGCTTCGGGCAGGGTTATCCCCATCTCAGTCAGGCGCTTTGCAATTTCATCGGACATTTTCGTCTCCGCTTTTGTTGTCAATTCTTCAAAAATTATGCATCAAGACTAGAATCTTTAATATGACAGGTTCGAGCCTCGATTTGGCCGAAAGCGTTCTTATAACATCGCGACCGAGTCCAACAGGAGTTAATGAATGTTCCGATCAGGTCTTGTCGCTCTGCTTCTCGCCAGCGTTTCCGCCAATGCATGGGCGGCTGCGCCCGCGGTAAGCGCTGCGATCGCGACCGGCCTCGTCGCACATCGCGCCGTCTACGATCTGGAACTGAAGGATGCCTCCGACCGCTCCGGTATAGCCGGCATGTACGGTCGCATGGTCTATGAGTTCGACGGCAGCTATTGCCAGGGCTTTACCACCAATTTCCGCTTCGTGACGCAGATCGACACCGGCGACAGCGTCCGCGTCAGTGACCAGCAGACGAAGACCTTCGAGAACCTCAAGGACGGCAAGTTCACCTTCGACACCAAATCCTTCACCGACGAGCAGCTCGACAAAGAGGTCAACGGCGCGGCTCAGGATCAGCCGGATGGCGTCAAGGTCGATCTCAAGCAGCCGTCGAGCCGCGAGCTGCAGCTTGCCGAAAGCCGGTTCCCAACCGAACACATGCTCGACGTGATCCAGAACGCCAAGGACGGCAAGCGCTTCTTCGAGGCCCGAGTTTTCGATGGCTCCGATGACGGCGACAAGTCGCTGGTAACGACGACGATCGTCGGCAAGCAGGAGACGCCGATTGCCGAGGAGGCCGATGCCGGTAATGCCGGCGCTTTCTCCAAGGCGGCCTTCTGGCCGGTGACGATCGCCTATTTCAACGAGAATGCAAAATCGGACGCTTTGCCGGTTTATCGCATGTCCTTCAAGCTCTATGAGAACGGCATTACCCGCGACCTGACGATGGACTACGGCGATTTCGTGCTGACCGGAAAGCTCGCAAAGCTCGAGCTGCTCGACCGCAAGGCCGAGGTCTGCAAGTAAGCCGCACAGCTTTTCCGACTGTCATAAAACTGTATCATAAAGTTCATTATTGTGCGGCGACCAGCGATGATTGAGTCGCCTTCCGTCGTCCTGCTTTTCGGGTTGGTGCGATCCTAGCGGCCAGTCCATCGCGGATGAGGCCCGTTTGTTGCGAAGATGGGCTCCAGACGATTACTGCCGCAAGCCTGGAAAGCCCGCCTCATGGCCGATACCGATCTCGCGACTGTTCAGAACGCCGCCCTGCCGGTCGTCGCCGCCGATCCGGCGGAAATCGCCCGCATTTCCGACAGCATCAATATCACCGACCGCGCCGGCATCTCGGTCTATGGCGACCGCGCCCAGCAGGCGGTCAGCGACTATGCCGACAGGATCCTGCGCGAGGTCCGCAACAAGGATCTGGGCGAGGTCGGCCGCCTGTTGACCGACATCATCCTCAAGTCGAAGGGCCTCGACCCGGCGTCGCTGAAGGACAAAGGTTTCCTCAGCCGCATATTCTCCTCCGCAAAGTCCCGGCTCGAACGGTTCAAGGCGGAGTTTGAAGACGTGGCCGGCCAGATCGATCGGATCGGCCTGGAGCTCGATCGTCACAAGGATACGCTGAGGCGCGACATCGCGCTGCTCGACGACCTGCATGAGGAAACCCGACAATCGATCATGCGGCTCGAGGCCTATGTGCAGGCCGGCAAGACTTTTGCAGAGCGGTTTCGCAGCACCGAGCTGCCGAGGCTGAAGGCACAAGCCGAGGCGGCCGCGACTGGCCCCGGCGGCGGCATGCTGGAGGCACAGACCTATCAGGACAGCCTGCAGGCGCTCGACCGGCTGGAAAAGCGCGTGTTCTACCTGCAGCAGGCTCGCCAGCTCGGCATTCAGCAATTGCCGCAGATCCGCATCGTCCAGGCGGGCGACGAGACGCTGATCGAGAACTTGCAGGCGACCTCGGCGCTGACGGTGCCGGCCTGGAAACAGAAGATGGTGATCCTGCTCGGGCTGACGCGGCAGAAATCGGCGCTCGAGCTGCAGAAGGCGGTGACCGACGCCACCAACGACATGATCCGCCAGGCATCCGAGATGATGAAGGACCAGGCGATATCGATCGAGCAGCAGTCGCAGCGCGGCATCGTCGATATCGATACGCTCGCCAAGGCCAACAGGGATCTGATCGACACGATTTCAGGCGTGCTACAGGTTCAGGAGGAGGGGCGCCGCAAGCGGGCGCAGGCCGAGCAGCAGATGGAGCAGATGACGGTCGAACTCAAGAAGGCGATGACTGAGGCGTGATCGGCAGGATGACGATGCGAGCACTGCTTTCAGGCTTGGCGCTTCTTGCCGTTGTGGCGCTTGCCGGCTGCAATCCCTTCGGCAAGGGGCCGGATTTCTCGATCGTATCCGGATCGGAAAATACCGTTCTGCAGCCGATCGTCGAGGAGTTCTGCAAGCAGAAGAATGCGAGCTGCACCTTCAAATATGAAGGCACGCTCGATATCGGCCTGGCGCTGCAGAGCGATGAGGGCGTCGAGCAGGATGCGGTCTGGCCGGCCTCCAGCGTCTGGGTCGACATGTTCGACACCAAACGCCGCGTCAAGAGCCTGACTTCGATCGCCCAGACGCCGGTGGTGCTCGGCGTGCGCAAGTCGAAGGCTGAGCAGCTCGGCTGGATCGGCAGGGATGTGTTCATGAAGGATATTCTGGCGGCCGTCGAAAACGGATCGCTGAAATTCCTGATGACCTCGGCGACGCAATCCAATTCGGGCGCCAGCGCCTATCTCGCCATGCTGTCGAGTGCGCTCGGCAACAAGCCGGTGATCGAGCCCGGCGATCTCGACGACAAAGGTGTTCAGGAGAGCGTGCGGTCGCTGCTGTCAGGCGTCGTGCGCTCTTCCGGCTCGTCCGGCTGGCTTGCCGATCTCTACGTCGAATCCGCCGGCAAGGGCACGGTCTACGACGCCATGTGGAATTACGAGGCGGTGCTGAAGGAAACCAACGACAAGCTTGCCGCCTTGTCGCAGGAACCGCTCTACGCGATCTATCCGGCCGATGGCGTGGCCCTGGCGGATTCGCCGCTCGGTTTCGTCGATCATGGCCGCGGGCCGGAAGTCCAGGCGTTCTTCAGCGATCTGCTCGCCTATCTCCGTTCGGCCCCCGTGCAGCAGCGTATCGCAGATACCGGCCGGCGCATTCCGCTCAGCAATGTTGCGGCAAAACCGGAGCCTGGCTGGAATTTCGATCCCACCCGGCTTGTGACTGCCATCCGCATGCCGGAGCCGGATGTCATTCGCCAGGCACTCACTCTTTATCAGGCAGCACTGCGCAAGCCGTCCTTGACTGCGCTCTGCCTCGATTTTTCCGGCTCGATGCAGGGAGACGGCGAGGATCAGCTGCAGAGGGCGATGCGTTTCCTCCTGACGCCCGACGAAGCGAGCAAGGTGCTGGTGCAATGGTCGCCCGCCGACCAGATCATCGTCATTCCCTTCGACGGCAGCGTGCGCAACACCTTCATGGCCAGCGGAAACCCGCTGGAGCAGCAAGGGCTGCTGAACGAGATTTCCCGGCAGAAGGCGGATGGCGGCACCAACATGTATGCCTGCGCCGAACGGGCGCTGCAGCAGATCGCCAGAACCGACAGGCTCTCGACTTATCTGCCTGCCATCGTCATCATGACCGACGGCAGGTCCGACGATCTAAGCCGGTCTTTCATGAGCAAATGGAATGCGACCGAGCCGCATGTGCCGGTCTTCGGCATCACATTCGGCGACGCCGACAAGACCCAGCTCGATAGCCTCGCCAAGCAGACATCGGCGCGCGTGTTCGACGGCGGCTCGAATCTCGCCACCGCTTTCCGCACCGCACGCGGCTATAATTAGGACCGGCATGCGCAACTGGCTCGGCAATGACGGCAACTGGATCGTGGCGGGACTGGCTGCGGCAATCACCGTGCCATTGCTGAGCTTTGTCGCCGGCATGCCGTTCTGGATCGCTGTCATCATCGCTCTTCTGGTTTTTGCCGGCCTCGTCATTCTCTTGGCACCACGCCGGCTGTTCGAAGGCCTCGATATCAAGAGCATTGGCAGCGGGCGCATCGCCTTTGCCCGCGACCTCCTGGAGGCGGCCGTTCCCTTTGCGCAGAGGCTGGAGGCTGCCGCCGACACGATCACCGATCGGAAGACGGCAGCCGCGGTCCGCCATCTTGCCGAAATCGCCGCCGATGTCTTTCGCAAGGTCGAGGCCAAGCCGGAGAGCGCCAATGCCGTACGGCGGTTCCTTTCCTATTATCTGCCGCGTGCTGCCGAGGTGGCGGAAGGTTTTGCCGTCATCGAGGCGAAACGCGTTCCTGATACCAAGCAGCTGGAGGAGGTTCGCGCCGTGCTGGTCAAGCTCGAAGAAGCCTTCGTCCATTATGCCGACAGCTTGATCGATGAGGCGCTCGGCACGCTCGACACCGATCTGCGCCTCATTCAGGCTTCGCTCAAAGAGGATATCGGACGCTGATGGCCCTTTCTCGTCGCGCCTTTGGAGTGGGACTGCTGGGAGCCGGCGTCGTCGGCACCGGCGGCTATTTCGCCGTCAAGGACCGGCCTGAACTGCAGGGCCTGCTCGGCAGCCGCACGACGCTTTCCGGCTTCATCGGTGGCGAGAAGGAAGCCTTTCTTGCCGACCGTGACGTGGTCAGCGCACTTGGGGGATATGGCCTGACGGTAAACAGCCGCGTAGCGGGGTCGGTCGAAATGGTGCGCGAACAGGCGCTGCTCTCGCAGACTCCGCAATTTCTATGGCCGTCCTCGTCGATCATGGTCGATATCGCCAGACAAAGCGGCGTCAAAATCCGCAATGACCGGGTCGTGCTGAACACGCCCGTCGTTGTCTATTCCTGGCAGCCGGTGGTCGACGGCTTGAGGAAATCAGGACTGGTGACGGTCACAAACGAAGGCCATTATCAGCTCGACCTCAAAGCGCTGCTGGATGCTGTTCTCGCCGGCACCGACTGGTCGAAGCTCGGCGTCAATTCGCTGTATGGCCGCGCGCGCATCGTCTCGACCGATCCGAACCGCTCCAATTCCGGCTTCATGTTCGCCGGCCTGGCGCTTAGCCTCTTCAGCGGCAATGTCGCGACCGCAGACGATCTTGCCGCGTTCGGCGGCAAGGTGCAGGCGGTCTTCCGTAACATGGGCTTCAAGTCGCCCTCGTCAGGCAAGCTCTTCGACCAGTATCTGGCAGGCGGCCTCGGCGGCGAGCCGATGATCGTCGGCTATGAGAATCAGCTGGTCGAATGGATCCTCGCCGATCCCTCGCGCTGGGACCGCATCAAGACAAGCGCGGGCGCAAAGCCGGTGGTGCTCTATCCGCGGCCGACCGTTTATTCAGCGCATCCGCTGATCGTCGTCGACGAGAACGCCAATCGGCTGGTCGAAGCGCTGGTGAGCCCGAAGCTGCAGGAACTTGCCTGGACGAGACATGGCTTCCGCGGTCCGCTTGGAACCGCCGCCGGCAACGCCGACAGCGCAATCGGCAGCCTGCTGCCGGCCGAGGTCGATGCCGTCCTGCCGATGCCGGATGCCGGCGTCATGCTGTCGCTTCTGACGATGCTGGCAGGCTGAGCGGCCGCATGCGAAGGGCGGGGCAGCGGCTGAATTTCTCGGCATAAACCTTGTTTGTATGCCGATTGGAATGTTTTCCTTGCTTTTATGCCGAACCGAATGTATGGGCAGCGGCATTCCACACGTAAGGCATGGGATTGTCCGGGAGAAATCCGGATCGTTCCGCCCGGTGGCATTCTCGAAGAGGATGCTGTTCGCCTTGCGGAGGTTCAACCGGAAAAGGATACAAAGGCATGGCATTGCCCGATTTTTCTATGCGCCAGCTTCTCGAAGCAGGCGTCCACTTCGGCCACCAGACGCACCGCTGGAACCCGAAGATGAAGCCGTACATCTTCGGCGATCGTAACAACATCCACATCATCGACCTGGCTCAGACCGTTCCGATGCTGTCGCGCGCCCTGCAGGTCGTCAGCGACACCGTTGCCCGCGGCGGCCGCGTTCTCTTCGTCGGCACCAAGCGCCAGGCGTCGGAGATCATCGCCGACAGCGCCAAGCGTTCGGCCCAGTACTACGTCAACTCGCGCTGGCTCGGCGGCATGATGACGAACTGGAAGACGATCTCCAACTCGATCCAGCGCCTGCGCAAGCTCGATGAGATCCTCAACGGCGAAGCCCAGGGCTTCACCAAGAAGGAACGCCTGAACCTCGAGCGCGAGCGTGAAAAGCTCGACAAGGCTCTCGGCGGTATCCGCGATATGGGCGGCACCCCGGACCTGATGTTCATCATCGACACCAACAAGGAAAAGATCGCGATCGACGAAGCCAAGCGCCTCGGCATCCCGGTCGTTGCCATCATCGACTCGAACTGCGATCCGGACCTGATCGACTATCCGATCCCGGGCAACGACGACGCATCGCGCGCCATCGCTCTTTACTGCGAGCTGATCTCCCGCGCCGCCATCGACGGCATCGCGCGTCAGCAGAGCTCTTCCGGCCGCGATCTCGGCGCATCCTCCGAAGTTCCGGTCGAACCGGCTCTCGAGGAAGCAGCCGAAGGCTGATGAAAGCCGGCGGATCGAAAGTTCCGCCAAAGCTTGCATGACTGGGAAAGGCCGCTCGCGACTCATCGAAGTTCGGCGGCCTTGCCTGTTTCAGGGCGAGGGCATCAGGCCCTTCGCCGATTAAGTTTCGTTATGGCGCGTCTTCATCACGCTGTCATACATACAGGTACATTTCGTGCCTCAATCCGGTGCCGCGCCGCGCTTTGCTGCCCACCGTATGAACCGACAAGAGGAAGCTAATGAGCGAGATTACGGCTGCAATGGTGAAGGAACTGCGCGAAAAGACCGGCGCAGGCATGATGGACTGCAAGAAGGCCCTTGCTGAAACCGGCGGCGACATGGAAGCGGCGATCGACTGGCTGCGCGCCAAGGGCATCGCCAAGGCCGACAAGAAGTCGGGCCGCACCGCTGCCGAAGGCCTCATCGGCGTTTCGAGCCAGGGCACCAAGGCCGTTGTCGTCGAAGTCAACTCCGAAACCGACTTCGTTGCCCGTAACGATGCCTTCCAGGATCTCGTCCGTGGCATTGCCAAGGTTGCCGCCTCCACAAACGGCAGCGTCGACGCCGTTGCGGCTGCGACCTACCCGGCATCCGGCAAGTCGGTTTCCGACACGATCAAGGACGCGATCGCAACGATCGGCGAGAACATGAACCTGCGCCGCTCGGTCGCGCTCTCCGTCGAGGATGGCGTCGTCGCCACCTATATCCACAATGCGGTTTCCGACGGCCTCGGCAAGCTCGGCGTTCTCGTCGCGCTGAAGTCGACCGGCGACAAGGAAGCTCTGAATGCAATCGGCCGCCAGGTCGCCATGCATATCGCGGCGACCGCACCGCTGGCGATCCGCCCTGAGGAAGTCGATGCCGCCGTCGCCGAGCGCGAGCGCAACGTCTTCATCGAGCAGTCGCGCGCTTCCGGCAAGCCTGACAACATCATCGAGAAGATGGTCGACGGCCGCATGCGCAAGTTCTTCGAGGAAGTCGCCCTTCTCTCACAGGCTTTCGTCATCAATCCGGACCTGACCGTCGCAGCCGCCGTCAAGGAAGCTGAAAAGGCCGTCGGCGCGCCGATCGAAGTCGCCGGCATGGCCCGCCTTCTGCTCGGCGAAGGCGTCGAGAAAGAAGAGACCGATTTCGCAGCCGAAGTTGCGGCTGCCGTCAAGGGTTGATCTTCCAGCCATAATTGGGAAAACAAGAAGGGCATCGCGTGACAACGCGGTGCCCTTCGTGTATCGGGCATTCACGGCAATTTACGAGGAGCCAAGATGTCTTTAGAGCCTGTCTATAAACGCGTTCTACTCAAGGCTTCCGGCGAAGCGCTCATGGGTAGCCAGGGTTTCGGGATCGATGTTGCGGTGGCGGACCGCATTGCATCCGATATCGCCGAGGCAAGGCATATGGGCGTGGAAGTCGGCGTCGTCGTCGGTGGCGGCAATATTTTCCGCGGTGTCGCGGTCGCGTCCAAGGGCGGCGATCGGGTCACCGGCGACCACATGGGCATGCTCGGCACCATTATCAATGCGCTGGCGCTGGCGACCTCGCTGCGCAAGCTGAACATCGATACAGTGGTGCTTTCGGCCATCTCCATGCCTGAGATCTGCGAGAGCTTTTCGCAGCGCGCGACCCTCTATCACCTGTCGATGGGACGTGTGGTGATCTTTGCCGGCGGCACCGGCAATCCCTTCTTCACCACCGATTCGGCCGCAGCGCTGCGCGCCGCCGAAATGGGCGCGCAAGCGATCTTCAAGGGCACCCAGGTAGACGGCATCTACACCGCCGACCCGAAGAAATATCCCGATGCGACCCGTCTCGACCGCCTGACGCACCAGGAAGTGCTGGACAGGGGCCTTGCGGTGATGGACGTTGCCGCCGTGGCGCTCGCCCGGGAAAATTCCATTCCGATCATCGTCTTCTCGATCCACGAGAAAGGCGGTTTTGCTGAAATCCTGACGGGCGGTGGCCTCAAGACCATCGTCTCCGACAACTGATATAGACTGCGCCGCTTTATCGGGCGCAGCCATCGCGACGCGCTTTATACGGGAGCATCGACATGAGTGAAGGTATCGACATCAAGGAACTGAAGCGCCGCATGGACGGCGCGGTTTCCGCATTCAAGAGCGACATCGCATCGCTGCGCACCGGCCGTGCTTCGGCCAACATCCTCGATCCGGTCACGGTCGAGGCCTATGGTTCGCGCATGCCGCTGAACCAGGTCGCCAATATCACCGTGCCCGAGCCGCGCATGCTGGCGGTTTCGGTCTGGGACAAGTCGATGGTCAGTGCCGTCGAGCGTGGCATCCGCGAATCCAATCTCGGCCTCAACCCGATCGTCGATGGCCAGAACCTGCGTATTCCGCTGCCGGAGCTGAACGAGGAACGCCGCAAGTCGCTCGTCAAAGTGGCGCATGATTATGCCGAAAAGAGCAAGGTCGCGATTCGCCACGTTCGCCGCGACGGCATGGACGGCCTTAAGAAAGCCGAAAAGGATGGCGTAATCGGCCAGGACGAGGGCAGGGCGCAGTCGGAACGTGTACAGAAGATGACGGACGAGACGATTTCCGAAATCGACCGCTTGCTTGGCGAGAAGGAAAAGGAAATCATGCAGGTCTAGTGGATCTGTGCCTTTGCCTGGAAAGACCGGACGGGAAATGTCGGAATCTGTATTTGTGACTGTGCCAGAGCATGTTGCCATCATCATGGACGGCAATGGCCGTTGGGCCAAGCAGCGCGGCCTGCCGCGCACTATGGGCCATCGCAAGGGCGTCGAGGCGGTCCGCGAGACAGTGCGCGCCGCCGGCGCGGCCGGCATAAAATATCTGACGCTCTTTGCCTTCTCGTCTGAGAACTGGCGCCGGCCTGAGGCCGAGGTCTCCGATCTGCTTGGTCTGCTCAAGGCTTTCATCCGGCGTGACCTTGCCGAGCTTCATCGCCAGAATGTGCGGATCAAGGTGATCGGCGACCGCCACAGCCTGCGCAGCGACATTCTCGGCCTGCTGCTCGAGGCGGAGGAAACGACCAAGGACAATACGGCGCTGACGCTGGTCATCGCCTTCAACTACGGCTCGCGCGACGAGATCTCGCGGGCTGTGGTGAGCCTGGCTCGGGACGTCGAGGCCGGCCGCCTGAGGGCGCAGGATATCACGCCATCGCTGATCAACGCCCGTCTCGATACGGCCGGTATTCCCGATCCGGACCTCATCATCCGCACCAGCGGCGAGGAGCGGCTTTCCAATTTCCTGCTCTGGCAGGCCGCCTATTCGGAATTCATCTTCGTTCCGGAATATTGGCCGGATTTCAGCCCCGATATCTTCCGCCAGGCGCTCGAGAAATTCGCCTCCCGCGACCGGCGCTTCGGGGGTCTGTCGTCGCAGGCAGCCGCGGTCGGCACCTGATGCAGCAGGAATTGAAGCTCCGCATCGTTTCGGGACTTATTCTTGCGGTGATCGTTCTTGCCGCCACCTGGTATGGCGGTTTTGCCTTCCGCATCCTGGCGGCCGTGATCGGCCTGCTGATCTATTATGAATGGTCGACAATAACCGGCATCGCGCGTGATTGGGTCGCCAACGCCGTCGGCTGGATCGGCCAAGCGGCGATCGCCTTCCTCGTGCTTGTCGGCCATTTCGAATTCGCCGCCGGCATGCTGGCCGGCGTCACCGCCGTCGGCATAGCGCTGATCATCCTGCACGGCACCAGCCGCTGGTTGCCGGTGGGCCTGTTTTATGCCGGCGCCACCGGCCTGGCGCTCGCCGCGATCAGAAGCGATGACCGGCCGGGCCTCTATGCCATGCTCTTCGTCTTTGCCGTCGTCTGGGCAACCGACATCCTTGCTTATTTCGTCGGCAGGGCGCTTGGCGGACCGAAGCTCGCGCCTTCGATCTCGCCGGGAAAGACATGGTCGGGGGCCATCGGCGGTGCCGTTTCGGCGGTTGCAGCCGGCGTCGTTCTCGTCCACTTTCTCCTCCCGGGCGCTGAAATCATCGCTGCCGTTGCGGCACTCGTTCTCTCGGTTTGCAGCCAGTCGGGAGATCTGTTCGAATCGTTCATCAAGCGGAAATTCGGCGTCAAGGATTCAAGCCGTCTCATTCCGGGTCATGGCGGCGTCATGGACCGTGTCGACGGACTGATTTTCGCCTGTTTTTCGGCGTTCTTGCTTGCTGGGTTATTTTCCCTGATAAAGGGGACTGCGATGACGTCGCTCGGCGCGGCCTTGTTCGGCCTTTGATGATGCGGCAGCCTGACGGAAGGAATTGTTGGAAGTGATGACCGATATATACGCATTCCTGATGGGGAATATCGTCACCTTCATCCTCGTGCTCTCGCTGCTCGTCTTCGTGCACGAGATGGGCCACTACCTCGTCGGGCGCTGGAGCGGTATCCGCATCCTTGCCTTTTCCGTCGGTTTCGGTCCGGAGATATTCGGCTTCACCGACCGCCACGGAACCCGCTGGAAGATTTCGCTGATCCCGCTTGGCGGCTACGTGCGGTTCTTCGGCGACGAGGACGCTTCCAGCAAGCCCGACACCGACAAGCTCAGTGCCATGTCCGAAGAGGACAGGGCGCGTTCCTTTGCCGGCGCCAAGCTGTGGAAACGCGCCGCGACGGTCGCGGCCGGCCCGATCGCCAATTTCCTGCTGGCGATCGCCATCTTCACCCTTCTTTTCTCGATCTACGGCCGTTCGGTCGCCGATCCCGTCGTTTCCGAAGTCAAGCCGGAAGGCGTAGCGGCTGCCGCCGGCATCCTTCCCGGCGATCTTCTGGTTGCCATCGACGGCGGCAAGGTCGAGACTTTCGACGACGTGCGCCGCTATGTCGCCATCCGCCCGAGCCAGCAGATCGTCGTCACCATCGAGCGTGGCGGCCAGAAGCTGGACCTGTCGATGGTGCCCCAACGCGTCGACATGACCGACCAGTTCGGCAACAAGATCGAGGTCGGCCAGATCGGCATCGTCACCAGCAAGGAGGTCGGCAATTTCCGCCTCCAGACCTACACGCCGCTCCAGGCGCTGCGGGAGAGTGTGCTCGAGACCCGGGATATCGTCACCGGTACCTTCAAATATATCGGCAACATCTTCGCCGGAACGATGCGGGCGGACCAACTGGGTGGACCGATCCGCGTGGCGCAAGCCTCGGGCCAGATGGCGAAGCTTGGGATAGGGGCAGTGTTGCAGCTTGCCGCCGTGCTTTCAGTTTCGATAGGATTGCTTAACCTGATGCCGGTTCCGGTACTTGATGGCGGCCACCTGATGTTCTATGCGGTGGAAGCGCTGAGAGGGAAACCGCTGGGCGCCAAGGCTCGGGAAATCGCATTTCGCATTGGCTTGGCCATGATACTGACATTGATGGTTTTCACGACCTGGAACGACATTAGCCTGAGCTAAGGGTAAACGCGCAAGGCAGGGGAATTACTATTTATTTACGATGTTTCAAGGCTGTAGTGGCGAATGGGTCACGCTTCGAAATGAAGTAAACAGAAATTAACGACCTCCCTTGCTTGTATGTCAAAAGCGGGTAAAACGACACACGTGACCGGAATCGGGTTCTCCTGAGGCCGGGGACGAGGGAAAAAAAGGTAATAGGTGAAATGAAGGCTGGTTCAAAGTTTTTGAACGCAGTATCGGCGGTTGCGCTGTCTGCTAGTGTTGTTGCTTCGGGCGCAGGTGCTTTGACGTTCGTTTCCGCTACGGCCGCCGAAGCCGCGGTCATCCAGCGCATCGATGTGCGCGGCGCAAGCCGCGTCGGCGCGGAAGCTGTCCGGTCGAACCTCACCATCGCTCCCGGAAAGAGTTTTTCGAACACCGATATCGACGACTCGGTCAAGCAGCTCTACGGCACGGGTTACTTCTCGGATGTGAAGATCTCGGTCTCCGGAAGCACGCTTGTCGTCAACGTCCAGGAAGCCCAGCTCGTCAATCAGGTCGTCTTCAACGGCAACCGGAAGATCAAGGACGACAAGCTCGCGACCATCGTCCAGACGCACGCCGCCGGCCCCTACAGCGACACCCAGATCCAGTCCGACATCCAGTCGATCAAGGATGCCTATGCCGCCACCGGCCGCAGCGAAGTGGAAGTGACGACGCAGGTGGTGCCGCTCGGCGAAGGCCGCGTCAACCTGGCCTTCGTCATCAACGAAGGCGACCGCACCAAGATCGATTCGATCAAGTTCGTCGGCAACAATGCCTATAGCGCCGGCCGCCTGGCTGCAGTCATCGCCACCAAGCGTTCGAATTTCCTGTCGTTCCTGACCCGCAAGGACGTCTACAACGAAGACAAGCTCCATGCCGACGAGGAAGCGCTGCGCCAGTTTTATTACAATCGCGGCTACGCCGACATGCGCATCGTCTCTTCCGACGCCACCTTCGACGACGCGACCAACAAATACACGCTGACATTCAATATCGAGGAAGGCCAGCGCTACGACTTCGGACCGGTGACGGTCCAGTCGACCGTCGAAGGCGTCGGTTCCGAGCAATTGCAGCCGCTCGTGCGCACCCACGAGGGTCATGTCTACAACGCCAAGGAAGTGCAGAAGTCGATCGAGGCGATCTCCGATCAGGTCGCGTCTGCCGGTTATCCCTTTGCGCGCGTCACGCCGCGCGGTAACCGCGACCTCAACAACAACACGATTGGTGTCGAATACCTGGTCGACCAGGGCGAGCGCGCCTATGTCGAGCGCATCGAAATCCGTGGCAACAGCCGCACGCGCGACTACGTCATCCGCCGCGAATTCGACATGAGCGAAGGCGACGCCTTCAACCAGCAGATGATCACCAAGGCCAAGCGTCGCCTTGAAGCGCTCGGTTACTTCTCGTCCGTCAACATCTCCACCCAGCCGGGCAGCTCGCCTGACCGTGTCGTGGTGGTTGTCGACGTGCAAGATCAGTCCACAGGTTCGTTCGGTGTCGGCGCCGGTTATGCCGCCGGCGGCGATGGTCTGCTGCTGGAAGCCTCGATCGAAGAAAAGAACTTCCTCGGCCGCGGTCAGTACATCCGCATCTCGGCCGGCGGCGGTCAGGAAGGCTCGCGCGCCTACGGCGTCAGCTTCACCGAACCCTACTTCCTCGGCTACCGCCTGGCTGCAGGCTTCGACGTCAACCACAGCGAGACGTCGAGCAACGACAACTACGACTACGAGGAAACCAGCGTCGTGCTGCGCGTCACCGCGCCGATCACCGAGGATCTGGCGACGACCTTCCGCTATAACTACAAGCAGATGAAGTATGACGCGGACAACAACGATCTTTCCGATCTGTCCGCTCCGTATCAGCATCTCGTCGAGGATAGCCCGTGGACACGCTCTTCGGTCTCCCAGACGCTGACCTACAACACGCTCGACGATACGGTCCTGCCACGTGAAGGCATCTACGCGACGGCGACGCAGGAAATTGCCGGTCTCGGCGGCGATTCGCAGTTCTATAAGATCTACGGCAAGGCTCGTTACTACCGTCTGCTCGCTGACGATGCCGATATCATCGGCTCGGTTTCGGCCTCGGCTGGTTATGTTATCGGCTTCGGGGAGCACCTGAATGTCTTCGATCAGTTCACGCTGACCAACGGCGATATTCGTGGCTTTGAAAACAAGGGCATCGGCCCGCGTGTTTCCGGCACCAACGACGATCCGCTGGGTGGTACGACCTATTTCACCGCATCGGCCGAGGCGACTTTCCCGATGCCGGGCTTCCCGCGTGACTTCAACCTGCGCGGCGCGGTTTTTGCCGACGCCGGCACGCTGTTCGGCAACGACGTCGACCTGAGGGGCGACGGCATTGACGGCGAAGACGCTTCCCTGCGCGCTTCCGTCGGTGTCGGTGTCGTCTGGCAGTCTCCCTTCGGTTCGCTGCGCCTGGATTATGCGATCCCGGTTCTCAAGGAAGACTTCGACAAGACGCAGAACTTCAAGTTTGGCATCAACAACCAATTCTGATATCGGCAGTCCGGAACTGTAAGACTCAATTCCGTTCTGGAGCATTGCCGATGGAGCAAAACGTTTTTTTTCTGCCCCATGAAGGTCTGAAGCTCGTTGAGCTGGCAGAGTTTCTTGGGGCGGAACTCGCCAATTCCGACCATGCCGACGTTTTCGTCAGCTCTGTTGCCCCCCTCAACCGGGCGCGGGCGGGTGATGTCTGCTATATCCTCTCGCGCCGCAGCCGCGATGAACTGGCGACATGCGAAGCCTCGGCGGTGATCTGCGACAAGGCGCTCGCCGATCTCGTCCCCCCGCATATCCCGGTCATCCTGTCATCCAATCCGCATGCAGCCTTTGCGATGGCGGGGGGGCTGTTTTATCCCGCGGCATTGCGCCCGGCGGCCATCCCAGGTGAAAACGGGATCGCGCCGAGCGCGGTGATCGATCCGAGCGCCAAGCTCGAAAAGGGTGTGATCGTCGAGCCATTGGCCGTGATCGGACCGCATGCCGAGATCGGCGAAGGGACGCGGATCGGCGCGCAAAGCGTTATCGGTTCTGGCGTCAAGATCGGCCGGGATTGTTCGATTGCGGCCGGCGCCAGCGTTCTCTTCGCGCTGATCGGCAATGGCGTCATCATCCAT
This sequence comes from Rhizobium leguminosarum bv. trifolii WSM2297, assembly GCF_000271845.1. Next base: position 744,431 of record NZ_JH719395.1, read on the forward strand.
AATGGTGTGCGCATCGGCCAGGATGGTTTCGGTTATGCGCCGGGGCCGCGCGGGATGATCAAGATCGTCCAGATCGGCCGGGTGATCATCCAGGATAATGTCGAGATCGGCGCCAACACGACGATCGACCGCGGCGCCATGGACGATACGGTGATCGGCGAGGGCACCAAGATCGATAACCAGGTACAGATTGGCCACAATGTTCAGATCGGCCGCCATTGCGCCATCGTCGCCCAAGTCGGCATTGCCGGCAGCACGAAGATCGGCAATGGCGTGCAGATCGGCGGCCAGGCCGGCATCAAGGGGCACGTGACGATTGGCGACGGCGTGCAGATCGCCGCCAAAAGCGGTATCATGACCGACCTTCCAGCCGGCGGACAATATGGCGGTGTCCCTGCGCGTCCGTTAAAAGACTATTTGAGAGAGGCGGCGCAGCTGGTCTCCAAGACCAAGCAGCGCGAGAAGAAACCTGGAGGCACGCAAAATGACTGATGAAGCCGCGACAACGCTTTCTTCGGCTGACATCATCGAGATCATGAAGCTGCTGCCGCATCGTTACCCCTTCCTCATGGTCGACAAGATCATCGAGATCGATGGCGACAACAGCGCGGTCGGCATCAAGAACGTCACGGTGAACGAACCGCATTTCACCGGTCATTTTCCGGAAGCTCCGATCATGCCCGGCGTTCTCTTGATCGAGGGCATGGCGCAGACCGCAGGTGCGATCTGTGCTAAGAAGGAAGGCCAGCCCGGCAACCTCGTCTACTTCATGACCATCGAGAATGCGCGTTTTCGCAAGCCCGTCGTGCCCGGCGATCGCGTCGAATTCCACGTCAAGAAGCACAAGCAGCGCGGCAACATCTGGAAATTCCATTGCGACGCCAAGGTTGATGGCGCGCTTGTCGCCGAAGCCGATATCGGCGCGATGATCGTTCGTAAGGAACAGGCATGAGCACTATCGCCGAAAGCGCCCGCATTCATCCGATGGCTGTCGTCGAAGACGGGGCTGTGATCGGTGAGGGCGTCAAGATCGGTCCCTTCTGCCATGTCGGGCCGCACGTCGTCCTGCATGAAAATGTCGAACTCTTGTCGCATGCGGTCGTCACCGGCCGCACGGTGATCGGCAAGGGCACGCGCATATTTCCAATGGCCGTCATCGGCGGCGATCCGCAGAGCGTGCATCACGGCGGTGAGGAGACGACGCTTTCGGTTGGCGCCAACTGCACAATGCGCGAAGGCGTGACGATGAACACCGGTACGGCCGATTTCGGCGGCCAGACGATCGTCGGCGACAACAACCTCTTCCTGGCCAATTCTCACGTCGCGCATGACTGCAAGGTCGGTAATCACGTGATCATGTCGAACAATGTCATGCTCGCCGGCCATGTCGTCATCGAGGATCGCGTCATCCTGGGCGGCGGCTCAGCCGTTCACCAGTTCACCCGCGTCGGCCGTCAGGCCTTCGTCGGCGGGCTTTCGGCAGTGAGTTACGACGTCATTCCCTACGGCATGTTGAACGGCAACCCCGGGCTGCTGAGCGGCCTCAATGTCGTCGGCATGACGCGCGCCGGCGTCGACCGCGCCGTCATTCACCGGGTGCGCCGCGCCTATAAGTCGATCTTCGAAGGAACGGCCTCCGTCCGCGAAAACGCCGCCGCCATCCGCGATGAATATGCCGATTGCGAGCCGGTGGTCCAAATCCTCGATTTCATTGCGGCCGACAGTGATCGTGCCCTGTCCTCGCCGACCCGGGGGCAGAAGGGCTAGTCCTGTGGCTTTTTCCAGCGACACCGCTGCGGGCCGGCTGGCGATCATCGCCGGCGGCGGCCTTCTGCCTTCCTACGTCGCCGAAGCCGCGCGAGCGGCGGGTGAAAATCCCGTTATCGTCGCCCTGAAGGACGAAAGCGACCGGCGCTGGGAAGGCTATGACCACGCCGTCATCGGCATCGGCGATTTCGCAGCCCTTGATGGATTGCTCAATCGTTATGGTGTCGGCCGTGTGGTGATGTCGGGCAGTGTGGCCCGGCGGCCGGAATGGCGCGAGGTGCGCCCGACGCTACGCGTTCTGATGAAGATGCCGGCCGCCATCCGCACGCTGCTGTCCGGCGGTGACGATACGGTTCTGCAGATGGTGATCCGGCTGATCGAAGGAAACGGCCGCCGTGTCGTCGGCGCCCATGAAATCGCCCCCGATCTTCTTGCCGCGGTCGGTCCGCTTGGCGCAGTGGCGCCCGGCGAGGAGGATCGCCGCGATATCAGCCGCGCGGCCGAAGCTGCCGAAATGCTCGGCCGGCTCGATGTCGGGCAGGGCGCCGTCAGCATCGGCGGTCGCATCGTTGCGCTGGAAGGGTTGGAAGGCACGGACGAAATGCTCGAGCGTGTCGCGGGTTTGAGAGCCGCCGGGCGCATCTCGCCGCGCCGCCGCGGCGCGCTCGTCAAGCTCTGCAAGCCGCAGCAGGATATCCGCGCTGACCTGCCGGCGATCGGCGTTTCCACCGTCCTGAACGCGAAAGAAGCCGGTCTCGGCGGTATCGCCGTGGAGGCCGGCCGCTCGCTGGTGCTTGATCGCGCCGCCGTCATCAAGGCCGCCGATGAGGCCGGGCTTTTTGTCTGCGGCATCGATCGCGGGTTAGCGACATGGGGGCTTGAATGAATGGGGCGCCGCTGAAGATCGCCGTCATTGCCGGTGAGGTGTCGGGTGATCTGCTCGGCGCCGATCTGATCGCCGCCCTGAAGCGGATTCATGGCGGGCCGTTGGAGCTTGTCGGCGTCGGCGGCGAGGGGCTGCAGGCGGAAGGCCTGAACTCCCTGTTCGATTTCTCCGAGCTGTCGATCATGGGGATCACCCAGGTGCTGAGCCGGCTGCCGACGCTTTATAGGCTGATCCGTCAGACGACTGCCGCGATCATCGCTGCAAGGCCTGACATTCTCGTCATTATCGACAGCCCGGATTTTACCCATCGCGTCGCAAAGCGGGTTCGCACCGCGCTGCCCGATCTGCCTGTCGTCAATTATGTCTGTCCGAGCGTCTGGGCCTGGAAGGAATATCGCGCCACGCGCATGCTCGGCTATGTCGATCACGTGCTTGCTGTCCTGCCCTTCGAGCCGGCAACCATGCAGCGCCTCAACGGGCCGGCAACGACCTATGTGGGGCATCGGCTGACCGCCGACCGGGCGCTGCTGGAGACCCGGCGACTGCGTGCCGGCCGGCAGCCCGGCACAGGCGCGGTCCTGCTTCTGCCCGGTTCACGCTCCTCCGAGATCCAGAAGCTCCTGCCGCATTTCGAGGTGGCGGTGAGCGAACTCACCGCCCGCAATGGGCCGATGCGTTTTATTCTGCCGACGGTGACGCACAAGGAGGGGCTTGTCCGCGAATTGACGGCGAAATGGGCGGTCCAACCGGAGATCGTTATCGGCGCGGAAGCGAAATGGAGGGCCTTCGCTGAAGCCGATGCAGCCATGGCGGCGTCCGGAACCGTTATTCTTGAACTGGCGCTTGCCGATGTTCCCGTCGTCTCCGCCTACAAGGTCGACTGGATCATGAGGCTGCTGACATCGAGCATCAAGACCTGGACCGGCGCATTACCAAACCTGATTGCCGATTATGCTGTCGTGCCGGAATATCTGAACGATGTCGTTCGCGGCGCAAGCCTCGCACGCTGGATGGAAAGGCTGTCGGCCGACACTTACCAGCTGAAGGCGATGAAGGAAGGCTATGAGCTCATCTGGCAGCGCATGCAGACCGAAAAACCGCCCGGCGCGCATGCCGCCGAAATCCTTCTCGATGTGCTGAAAAAGAAAAAACCCGGTCGTATCTGACCGGGTTTCTTTTTGGCTGTGAAGCGATCAGCGCTTCGAAACCGGGATGTAATCGCGCTTCGGTTCGCCGACATAAAGCTGGCGCGGCCGGCCGATGCGCTGTTCCGGATCCTCGATCATCTCGTTCCACTGCGCGATCCAGCCGACGGTGCGGGCAAGCGCAAACAGCACGGTGAACATGGTCGTCGGGAAGCCCAGCGCCTTCAGCGTGATGCCGGAATAGAAGTCGATGTTCGGATAGAGCTTCTTCTCGATGAAATATTCGTCGGTGAGCGCGATGCGCTCCAGTTCCATCGCCACTTCGAGCAACGGATCATCCTTGATGCCGAGCTCGCCGAGCACCTCATGCGTTGTCTTCTGCATGATCTTGGCGCGCGGATCATAGTTTTTGTAGACCCGGTGACCGAAGCCCATCAGGCGGAAGGGATCGTTCTTGTCCTTGGCGCGGGCGATATATTCCGGAATGTGTTCGACCGAGCCGATCTCATGCAGCATGTTGAGCGCTGCTTCGTTGGCGCCGCCATGGGCGGGGCCCCAGAGGCAGGCGATACCGGCTGCGATGCAGGCGAACGGGTTGGCGCCCGACGAACCGGCGAGACGGACGGTCGAGGTCGAGGCGTTCTGCTCGTGATCGGCATGCAGGATGAAGATGCGGTCCATGGCGCGGGCAAGCACCGGATTGACCACATATTCTTCGCAAGGCACGGCAAAGCACATGCGCAGGAAGTTTGACGCGTAGTCGAGATCGTTCTTCGGATAAACGAAGGGCTGGCCGATATGGTACTTGTAGGCCATGGCGGCAAGCGTCGGCATCTTGGCGATCATACGCAGGCTGGCGACCATGCGCTGATGCGGATCGGTGATGTCCGTCGAGTCATGATAGAAAGCCGACAGCGCGCCGACGCAGCCGCACATGACGGCCATTGGATGCGCATCGCGGCGGAAGCCGGTGAAGAAGCGGCTCATCTGCTCATGCACCATGGTGTGGTGCGTGACGCGATAATCGAAATCCTTTTTCTGCGCGGTGGTCGGCAGTTCACCGTAGAGAAGCAGGTAGCAGACTTCGAGGAAGTCGCCATGCTCGGCCAGCTGCTCGATCGGATAGCCGCGGTGCAGCAGCACACCTTCGTCGCCGTCGATATAGGTGATTTTCGATTCACAGGATGCGGTCGAGGTGAAACCCGGATCGTAGGTGAAGGAAGCCGTGTTCTTGTAGAGGGCACCGATATCGATGACGCTCGGGCCGATCGTGCCGCTCTTGACGGCTAGGTCGACAGATTTGTCACCGATTTTTATTGTAGCGCTTTGATCCGTCATGCTGATCCTCCGAAATGGCGGTGGCGCCACAAAAGCGCCATAGGGGTTAAGCGTCCTCACCGATAGCTATATGATCGTGAAGCTAATGCCAAGTTACCGTGACGGCATTTTGTGCATTGCGGTATCACCTTTTAGGCACTGCAGCGATGAGCCGCGCGCATACCGGAAGCCAATGATTCGACTGCTCTTTTGGCGGTGCCGATTTTCCCTCATATTTCAATCGATTATTCTTGCTCGTTTTGATTGAAGGCTGCATTCTGGGCGCTCGCGCGGGTGATGTTGGGCGGGGCATGGGGGACTTGACGACAGTCGAATTGCGGCCGGAAGCGGGCGTCGGCCTGGCCGATTCCCCAGGTTTTTCCGCGCCCGCTGTGGTGAAACGCCCGGCAAGGACGCAGTCCGCCATGCCGTTGCACCATCGGCTGCCGGCTGCGGCCTCGCAATCGCTGCGTGCCGGAATCCGGATGCTGGGCGAGGAAGCCGACCATGGCCGGCTGCTGCTGTTCTCGCCGGTCTTCCTCGGCGCCGGCGCAGCCTTCTGGTTTCTTGCGGCATCGGATTTTCCCCTGGTTGCGTCGCTGCTCTGCCTGCTGGTGCCGGCGGCCGGGGTTCTCGTTGCCGGCCGCAGCCGGCCGGCCTTGCGGGCCAGCTTCCTGGCGCTGGCGCTTGTCGCCTGCGGCATGCTGTCGGCACAGTTCGAGAGCTGGCGGGCTTCGACCGTGATCCTCGATTCATCCGTGACGACGACGGTGACCGGCCGTGTCGAACGGCGGGAAGGCGACGGGCGTGGGCGCTGGCGCTATATTCTTGCCGTCACCGGCACGCAGGCGCCGGAGCTGAAGCGGCGGCCAGGGCGCATCACCGCGATCGCCCGCGGCGCCGACGCGCCTTTCGAGATCGGCGACATCATCACCGGCAGGGCACGGCTGACGCCGCCGGCAGGCCCCGCACTGCCCGAGCTCAACGATTTCTCCTTCGGTGCCTATTTCGATGGCATCGGCGCCAACGGCTTCTTCTATGGCGCGCCGGAGAAAGTCGATCTGCAGGCAGGTCCGCAGGCAGCGAGATCGACGTCGGAAGCTCTGCTCGGATGGCTTTACCAGCTGCGCAGCGGCATTGGCGACCGCATTCGGGCGATCCTGCCAGGCGATACCGGCGCGTTTGCCGCCGCTCTGGTGACCGACGAGCGGCGCGCCATCTCGAACGCCACGACGGAGGCGCTGCGCCAGTCCGGGCTTGCTCATATCGTTGCGATCTCGGGCCTCAACATGGCCCTGTCGGCCGGCATCTTCTTCGTCGGCTTCCGGATGCTGCTCAGCCTTTTTCCGGGCGTTGCTCAGGCCTATCCGACAAAGAAGATCGCCGCCGCCGGCGCGCTGATTGCCGTCACCGCCTACTTCCTGATCTCAGGATTCGGGGTCTCGGCCGAACGCGCCTTCATCATGATGGCCATCATGCTGATCGCAGTCTTCTTCGATCGCCCATCGATCGGCCTGCGCAATGTCGTTCTCTCCGCCCTCGTCATCATCGCCATCTCGCCTTCCGAAGTTCTGGGCCCGAGCTTTCAGATGTCCTTTGCCGCGACATTGGCGCTGGTATCGGGTTATCAGCTGTGGAAGGACCGGCGTGTCCGCGAAAACGCTTTCCTGAAACTGCCGGTCTTCCGGCCGGTCGTTGCGGTCGCCGGTTTCTTCGGCGGCGTCTTCCTGACCTCGCTGATCGGTGGTTTTTCCACGGCGCTGTTTTCGATCGAGCATTTTCATCGCCTGACCGCTTACGGCCTGCCGGCCAACCTCGCGACGATGCCGATCATCTCCTTCATCGTCATGCCGGCCGGTCTGCTGGCGATGTTGCTCATGCCGTTCGGTCTGGACGTGCCGCTCTGGAAGGTGGTCGGCTTTGGCCTCGATCTGGTGATCGCCGTCGCCAAGACGGTGTCCGGCTGGGGCGGCGATATCGGCGTCGGCCGCTTGCCCGCCTGGTATTTCGCCGTGGCCGTGGCAGGTTTTCTGCTGCTGACGCTGCTCCGCACCCGGCTGCGCCATGCCGGCACAACGATCCTCGCCGTCTCGACGCTCATTGTGCTGATTCTGCCGGTTCCCCGGCCGCCGGATCTGGTGATTTCGGAGGATGGTGGTCTGGTCGCGCTCGTCGAGGCGGCGGCAATGGCTTCCAATCGTGAAAACCCGCCGGATTTCATCTTCGACCAGTGGCAAAGAGCGCTGGTCCTACCGGCGCATCACCCGCCGAAGATGCTGGATGGCCCTGCTATCCCGCCCGAGGGAGAAGACCGCCGCGTCAGGCTTTCCCGCGATCAGCAGAATAAAGCGAGGACGGCGATGCGGGCGGCCGCAACGGACGGTGAAGCAAACCGCTTTTCCTGCGTCAAGAAGGCCTGGTGCACATCGAGGCTTGGCAATGGCCGCATCGTCATTGTCATCGACAATGCCGCTTATCTCGGTCCGGCCTGCGATGCGGCCGATATCGTCGTGACGCCGGTCCGCCTGCGTTTCAACAGCTGCCGCTCAGGCGCGACGCTCTTCACCGGTGAGACGCTGCGCAAGACCGGTTCCGTCGAGCTGCGCTTCGCAGACGCTGGCCTGGAGGTCGCAACCGCATTCGAAACCTTGTCGCGGCCGTGGATGCGCCATCGCGCCTATGACTGGCGCAGCAACAGTTTTGCCGAACCCGGCCCGTCCGGTGTCAGTGATAGCGGCGAATGAGGCCGACGAGCTTGCCCTGCACCTTGACGCGATCAGGTCCGAAGATCCGGGTCTCGTAAGCCGGGTTGGCCGCTTCAAGCGCGATCGAGGCGCCCTTGCGACGGAAACGCTTCAGCGTCGCTTCCTCGTCATCGACGAGGGCAACGACGATATCGCCGGGGCTTGCGGTACTGCCGTTGCGGATGATCACCGTATCGCCGTCGAAGATGCCGGCGTCGATCATCGAATCGCCTTTGACCTCCAGAGCATAATGTTCGCCGGAACCGAGCATATCGGCCGGAACGACGATGTCGTGGGTGTTGTTCTGGATTGCCGAGATCGGGACGCCGGCAGCGATTCGGCCCATGACCGGTACCGAGACCGAGTTGCCGTTGTCGGCGACAGGTTTTGCAGGCGCGGGGGCGGCGGCCGGCTGGGGCTTGCCGAGGCTGCCCTCGATGACGCTCGGCGAAAAGCCGCGCCGGGGCTGGATGCTGGGGCTATAGGCCTCCGGAAGCTTGATGACTTCGAGCGCCCTGGCGCGGTTCGGTAGGCGGCGAATGAAACCGCGTTCCTCGAGCGCCGTGATCAGGCGATGAATGCCGGATTTGGAGGCCAGATCCAGGGCATCCTTCATCTCGTCGAAAGACGGCGGAACGCCGGATTCCTTCATGCGCTCATGAATGAAAAGGAGAAGCTCCTGTTGTTTGCGCGTGAGCATCGACGTCAGACCCCTGATTGAAACAAATCCAGAACAGACACTATATGTTCCATATGTGTTCCGCAAGTAGCTAAATTTCCGTAAAACTTGCCGCCAACTCGTTGAGATTTTTATTTTCATTCGCCGGATTGGCACGCATGTCTTGCATTGGGGGCGGCGCTGTCGCACATCTCTTGTCGTTTGAGGGAGGGATATCATGAACGAGCGTTCCGCCAAACCGCACCCGCTGGATCATGTCGTGCTGCCCGTCGTTAATATCGATCTGGCCCGCGAAAGGCTCGGCAAGCTCGGCTTCACCGTTGCCGCCGATGCCCGCCATCCCTTCGGAACGGAGAATGCCTGCGTCTTCTTTGCCGACAACACCTACCTGGAGCCGCTGGGTATCGCGAGCGTCGCAGAGAGCGAGGCGTCGGCGCGGCAAGGCAATGTCTTCACCGCCCGCAACCGGGCCTTCCGCTTCCGTTGCGGCGAGGAGGGACTTTCGGCGGTGGTTTTCGGCACCGAGGACGCCGGCCTCGACCATCAGAGCTTCGCTGCCGGCGGATCGAGCGCCGGCGAGGTGCTGCAGTTCAGCCGGCCGATGAAAATGCCGGATGGTTCTGAGAGCGTCGGCAGCTTCAAACTGGCCTTTGCTGGTGACTTGCGGGCGCCTGATTTCTTTCTCTTCACCTGCCAGCGCATCAATCCATTGCCGGCCGATCGCGGCGCGCTGGAGACGCATGCCAATGGCGCAACAGGCATTGCCGAGATCGCACTGTGCGCGCCGGATCCCGCTGCATTCGCCGCCTTCGTCAGTCTTGCCATGGCGCAACCAGCCGTCGAGAAAACCGGTTTCGGCGTCAATATCGCAGCGCCGAACGCGAAAATAAGCCTGATGACGCCGGAAGGGCTGGAGGCCTATTTCGAGATGGCCGTCTCATCCGCCGACCGCGGCCTGCGCGGCCGGGCTATCCTCTTTACCGTCGCCGATCTTGCCGTGACAGAAGCGCATTTGGCTGCTAACGGAGTGACCTACACGCGCAAGAACAATCGCATTCTGGTGAAGCCGGCGCCCGGGCAGGGCACGCTCTTCGCCTTCGAGGAAACACGATGAGCACTGATACGAATTCTGAAGTCAGGATCGGCGAGGGCGCAGGCCAGGTCACCTTTTCCAATACCGGCCGCCTGTCGCTGATTGCCGGTCCCTGTCAGATGGAGAGCCGCGACCACGCTTTTATGGTTGCCGGCACGCTGAAGGAGCTCTGCGCCAAGCTCGGCATCGGTCTCGTCTACAAGAGTTCCTTCGACAAGGCGAACCGGACCTCGCTGTCGGCCGAGCGCGGCATAGGGCTTGAAAAGGGGATGCAGGTTTTTGCCGATCTCAAGAAGGAATTCGGCTTTCCGGTCCTCACCGACGTTCACACCGCCGAGCAATGCGCCGAAGTGGCTAAGGTGGTCGATGTATTGCAGATTCCGGCCTTCCTCTGCCGTCAGACCGACCTTCTGATCGCCGCTGCCGAGACCGGCCGTGCCGTCAATGTCAAGAAGGGCCAGTTCCTCGCCCCCTGGGACATGAAGAACGTGCTGAAGAAGCTCAACGCCAGCGGCAATCCGAACGTGCTGCTCTGCGAGCGCGGCGCCTCCTTCGGTTATAACACGCTGGTTTCCGATATGCGCTCGCTGCCGATCATGGCGTCGATGGGCGCCCCAGTGGTTTTCGATGCGACCCATTCCGTGGCGCAGCCGGGCGGGCAGGGCGATTCCTCCGGCGGTCAGCGGGAGTTCGTGGAAACGCTGGCGCGCGCAGCGGTGGCGACCGGTATTGCCGGCGTTTTCGTCGAAACCCATCAGGACCCAGACAACGCACCGTCCGACGGCCCGAACATGGTCTATCTCAAGGACATGCCGCGGCTGCTGGAAAAGCTGCTCGCCTTCGATGCCGTCGCCAAGGGCTGACAGTCAAAAGCCTGACATGTTCGTGCTATAGCGACGATCAGACATGCAGGTCGAAGGCGTCGCAATGCGCCATTGTAATTTGCACGCCTTCGATTATGACAGGCTTCGAACGATTGATCACCCACCGAGCAGGAAGAACCCATGACTGCAATCACCGATATCATCGCCCGCGAGATTCTCGATAGCCGTGGCAACCCCACCGTCGAAGTCGATGTCTATCTCGAAGACGGCAGCATGGGCCGCGCGGCCGTTCCCTCGGGCGCCTCGACGGGCGCGCATGAGGCGGTCGAGCTGCGCGATGGCGGCAAGCGCTACCTCGGCAAGGGCGTGCAGAAGGCGGTCGATGCGGCCAATACCGAGATCTTCGACGCGATCGGCGGCATCGATGCCGAAAACCAGATCCAGATCGACAACATCATGATCGAGCTGGACGGCACGCCGAACAAGTCGCGTCTCGGCGCCAACGCCATTCTCGGCGTATCGCTCGCTGTCGCCAAGGCTGCCGCCCAGGCGTCCGGCCTGCCGCTCTACCGCTACGTCGGCGGCGCTTCCGCCAGCCTCCTGCCGGTGCCGATGATGAACATCATCAACGGCGGCGCCCATGCCGACAACCCGATCGATTTCCAGGAGTTCATGATCCTGCCGGTCGGCGCAGATTCTATCGCTGAAGCCGTGCGGATGGGTTCGGAAGTCTTCCACACGCTCCGCAAGGAACTGGCCGCCCAGGGCCACAACACCAATGTCGGCGACGAAGGCGGTTTTGCTCCGGGCCTGAAGAGCGCACCCGAAGCCCTCGACTTCATCATGAAGTCGATCGAGAAAGCCGGCTACAAGCCGGGCGACGACATGTGCCTCGGCCTCGATTGCGCCTCGACTGAGTTCTTCAAGGACGGCAAGTATGTTCTCGAAGGCGAAGGCCGCACGCTCGAATCGGGCGCCATGGCCGAATATCTGGCCGAACTCGCCGCCAAGTACCCGATCATCTCGATCGAGGACGGCATGGCCGAAGACGACTGGGACGGCTGGAAGACGCTGACCGACCTGGCCGGCAAGAAGACCCAGCTCGTTGGCGACGATCTCTTCGTCACCAACTCCGCCCGTCTTCGCGACGGCATCCGCATGGGCGTCGCCAATTCCATCCTCGTCAAGGTCAACCAGATCGGCTCGCTGACGGAAACGCTCGATGCCGTCAACACGGCGCACAAGGCAGCCTATACCGCCGTCATGTCGCACCGCTCCGGCGAAACCGAAGATTCGACCATCGCCGATCTCGCGGTTGCCACCAACTGCGGCCAGATCAAGACCGGCTCGCTGTCGCGTTCCGACCGCCTCGCCAAGTACAACCAACTGATCCGCATCGAGGAAGGCCTCGGCCCGCAGGCTCAGTATGCCGGCCGGTCGATCATCCGCGGCTGATCGAATCTGCTTTCAATGGCTCGACCCGCGCCTTCCGGCGCGGGTTTTTTATTGCCCGTTTTTTACGGTCAATGAACGGTTAATCTCTCAGCGTTATGCTGAACGAATTGGTAATGCGTTCAAGAGCATGCGTGTATGTGGACAAAGCATCATAAGAAGAGAAAGATTGGCCGCTTCGTCATTCCAGCCATGACGGTCGCCTTCCTTTCCTATTTCGGTTATCATTGCATTCACGGCGATTACGGCCTGCGCGCAACGGAGACGTTCGAGCATCAGCGTCTCGCGCGTGAAAAAGAGCTTGCGATCTTGAAGGCAAAGCGCGAACATCTGGAAAATCAGGTCGCGCTGCTCAGTGATGGCTCGCTCGACAAGGATATGCTGGACGAAAAAGCGCGTTATCAGCTCAACATGTCGCGCGCGGACGAGATCGTCATATTCAACCATTATTCCAATTAACCTGAATTAGGTTAATTGGAATTTTCGCAGGTTTTCCAATAATTTAGTGCCGAATACGAGCCATGCAATTATGGCATTGCTGTGGTCAAATTTCTTCCCTATGGTACGCGCCAACGAGAACCGACAAACCCATAGGGAGGGTTGAATGGCGCCGCGAAAGACCGCGACCGTTTCCAGCCGCAAGACTGCAGCAAAACCGGCAGCTAAAGCATCGAATGGCGGCCCGGTAGCCGACTTCGATCGTGATGAAGAACTCAAGGCCTATCGCGAGATGCTTTTGATCCGCCGCTTCGAGGAGAAGGCCGGCCAGCTTTACGGCATGGGCTTCATCGGCGGCTTTTGCCACCTTTACATCGGTCAGGAAGCTGTCGTCGTCGGCATGCAGATGGCGCAGAAGGAAGGCGACCAGGTTATCACCGCCTATCGCGACCACGGCCACATGCTGGCAACCGGCATGGAAGCGCGCGGCGTCATGGCGGAGCTGACCGGCCGCCGCAGCGGCTATTCCCACGGGAAGGGCGGCTCGATGCACATGTTCTCGAAAGAGAAGCATTTCTACGGTGGCCACGGCATCGTCGGCGCCCAGGTTTCGCTCGGAACGGGTCTCGCCTTTGCAAACCATTACCGCGGCAACGGCAATGTCTCGATCGCCTATTTCGGCGATGGCGCTGCCAACCAGGGCCAGGTCTACGAGAGCTTCAATATGGCGGCTCTCTGGAAGCTGCCGATCGTCTATATCGTCGAGAACAATCGTTACGCTATGGGCACCTCGACGGCCCGCGCCACCGCGCAGTCGAATTACTCGCTGCGCGGATCCGGCTTCGGCATCCCCGGCATTCAGGTCGACGGCATGGACGTTCGCGCCGTCAAGGCGGCAGCCGACGAGGCGCTCGAACATTGCCGTTCCGGCAAGGGCCCGATCATTCTCGAAATGCTGACCTATCGTTATCGCGGTCACTCCATGTCGGATCCGGCGAAATATCGCTCGAAGGAAGAAGTGCAGAAGATGCGCTCCGAGCAGGACCCGATCGAGCAGGTCAAGGCGCGCCTTATCGAAAAGGGCTGGGCTTCCGAAGACGATCTGAAGGCGATCGACAAGGATGTCCGCGACATCGTCGCCGACAGCGCCGACTTCGCCCAGGCCGATCCGGAGCCGGATGCATCCGAGCTCTACACCGACATTCTGCTCTAATCGGGGAGGGAACCCATGCCTATCGATATCCTCATGCCCGCCCTCTCTCCGACGATGGAAGAAGGCACGCTGTCCAAATGGCTGAAGCAGGAAGGTGACAAGGTCACTTCAGGCGACGTCATCGCCGAAATCGAAACCGACAAGGCGACGATGGAAGTCGAAGCCGTCGACGAAGGCGTCATCGGCAAACTGCTCGTCGATGCCGGCACCGAAGGCGTCAAGGTCAATACCAAGATTGCCGTGCTGCTACAGGATGGCGAATCGGCCGCGGATATCTCCGCCGCCAAGCCGGCTGCTGCTGCCGCTCCGCAGGTTGCCCAGGCAGAAAAGCCTGCCAGCACCGGTTCTGCCGCAGCACCGCTTCCGGCCGAGCCGAAGGCCGTCGTCCCGAACGACCCGGAAATCCCGGCCGGCACCGAAATGGTGTCGATGACCGTGCGCGAAGCGCTCCGCGACGCCATGGCCGAAGAAATGCGCGCCAGTGAAGACGTCTTCGTTATGGGCGAGGAAGTTGCCGAATACCAGGGCGCCTACAAGGTCACCCAGGGCCTGCTGCAGGAATTCGGGGCCCGCCGCGTCATCGATACGCCGATCACCGAGCACGGCTTTGCCGGCGTCGGTGTCGGCGCCGCCATGGCAGGCCTTCGCCCGATCGTCGAATTCATGACCTTCAACTTCGCCATGCAGGCGATCGACCACATCATCAACTCGGCCGCCAAGACGCTCTATATGTCCGGCGGCCAGATGGGCGCCCCGATCGTCTTCCGCGGCCCGAATGGTGCTGCCGCCCGTGTCGGCGCCCAGCACAGCCAGGACTATGCTGCTTGGTACAGCGCCATCCCCGGCCTCAAGGTCGTCATGCCCTACACGGCCTCCGACGCCAAGGGCCTGCTGAAGGCTGCGATCCGCGATCCGAACCCGGTGATCTTCCTGGAAAACGAAATTCTCTACGGCCAGCACTTCGACGTGCCGAAGCTCGACAATTTCGTCCTGCCGATCGGCAAAGCCCGCATCCATCGTCCGGGCAAGGACGTCACGGTCGTTTCCTTCGGCATTGGCATGAGCTATGCGACGAAGGCGGTTGCCGAACTCGAGAAGCTCGGCATCGATGTCGAACTGATCGACCTTCGCACCATCCGCCCGATGGACCTGCCGACGGTCATCGAATCGGTGAAGAAGACCGGCCGCCTCGTCACCGTCGAGGAAGGTTATCCGCAGTCCTCCGTCGGCACTGAAATCGCCACCCGCGTCATGCAGCAGGCCTTCGACTATCTCGATGCGCCGATCCTGACGATTGCGGGCAAGGACGTGCCGATGCCCTACGCCGCCAATCTCGAAAAGCTGGCGCTGCCGAATGTCGGCGAAGTCGTCGATGCGGTGAAGGCTGTTTGCTACAAATAAGGGGTGGGCGATGGCCGGGATGAAAGATGTCAGGCGCATTGCCTGGTCGATCTATTGGAAGATGGTTTTACTCAGCGCCATCTGCGGTTTTGTTGCCGGTGCAGCTTTCGGGTTCGTTTTAGGGGTTGCTGGTGGGATCGCCGGCATACCTCGGGAGACGATGATGCCGTATCTGCAATGGGGTGGTGCTATTAGCGGTCTGATCGCAAGTTTTTTTGTGTTCAACTTTATTTTGGCACGGACAATTGGAAAGTCGATTGGTGGGCGGCAGCTTGAACTCGCCGTTGTCGATTCGCTCAGGGAGGGCCACTAACATGCCGATCAATATCACGATGCCCGCCCTCTCTCCGACCATGGAAGAAGGCAATCTTTCCAAGTGGCTGGTCAAGGAAGGCGATACGGTTAAATCAGGCGATGTGATCGCCGAGATCGAGACCGACAAGGCGACGATGGAAGTCGAAGCCGTCGATGAAGGCACGGTCGCCAAGCTCGTCGTTGCCGCCGGCACCGAAGGCGTCAAGGTCAATGCGCTGATCGCCGTTCTCGCCGCTGATGGCGAGGATGTCGCCGCTGCCGCAAGCGGTGCGGGCTCCGCCGCTCCGGCAAAGGCTGATGCAGCGCCCGCGCCGAAGGCCGAGGCTGCGCCTGCGAAGGCTGAGGCCGCGCCGGCTCCTGCCGCAGCACCTGCATCGGTTTCGGTTGATGGCAACCGCACCTTCTCTTCGCCGCTTGCGCGTCGTCTGGCTAGGGAAGCCGGTATCGATCTTTCGGCAGTCGCAGGCTCCGGTCCGCATGGTCGCGTCATCAAGAGCGATGTCGAAGCCGCCGTTGCCGGCGGTGGCGCCAAGGCTGCAGCCGCACCGGCCGCTTCCGCTCCGCAGGCAGCCGCCGCTCCCGCCCCGGCCGCGCCGAAGGGCGCTTCCGAGGAAGCCGTGCTCAAGCTCTTCGAACCGGGCTCCTACGAGCTCGTGCCGCATGACGGCATGCGCAAGACGATCGCCCGGCGCCTGGTCGAATCCAAGCAGACGATCCCGCATTTCTATGTCAGCGTCGATTGCGAACTCGATGCTCTGATGGCGCTGCGCGCCCAGCTGAACGATGCGGCTCCCCGCAAGGACAACGCTCCGGCCTACAAGCTCTCGGTCAACGACATGGTCATCAAGGCCATGGCGCTGGCGCTGCGTGACGTGCCGGATGCCAACGTCTCCTGGACCGAGACCAACATGGTCAAGCACAAGCATGCCGATGTCGGCGTCGCCGTCTCGATCCCTGGCGGCCTGATCACCCCGATCATCCGCAAGGCCGAGCAGAAGACCCTGTCGGTCATCTCCAACGAGATGCGCGATCTCGGCAAGCGGGCCAAGGACCGCAAGCTGAAGCCCGAGGAATATCAGGGCGGCACCAGCTCGGTTTCGAACATGGGCATGATGGGCGTCAAGAACTTCGCAGCCGTCGTCAACCCGCCGCATGCGACGATCCTCGCGGTCGGCGCCGGCGAACAGCGGGTCGTGGTCAAGAACGGCGAAATGGCGATCGCCACGGTGATGTCGGTCACGCTGTCGACCGACCATCGCTGCGTCGACGGCGCGCTCGGCGCCGAGCTGCTCCAAGCCTTCAAGGGCTATATCGAAAACCCGATGGGCATGCTTGTCTGATCGCTGGGCGGAGGCGGAAATGACCAAGACCGTTCTTTGCTATGGCGACTCGCTGACCTGGGGTTATGACGCCGAAACGATCGGCCGTCATGACTACAAGAATCGCTGGCCGAGCGTGCTTCAGGCAGCGCTCGGCAGCGAGGCGCGTGTCATCGCCGAAGGGCTGAACGGTCGCACGACCGCTTTCGACGACCACCTCGCCGATTGCGACCGCAACGGGGCGCGCGTCCTGCCGACGATCCTGCAGACGCATGCGCCGCTCGATCTCGTCATCCTTCTGCTCGGCACCAACGACATGAAGCCGGTGGTGGCTGGTTCGGCCTTTGCGGCCTGCCAGGGCATCAGCCGCCTCGTGCGGCTGATCCGCAATCATGCCTGGCCCTTCGAATTCGATGGGCCGGAGATCCTGATCGTGGCGCCGCCGGCGATCTGCGCGACGGGCAATGTGCCCTTCGCCGCGTCGTTTCCCGGCGGCATCGATGAATCGGCAAAGCTTGCAACGCTTTATCGTGATCTTGCCGACGAACTCGGCTGCGGCTTTTTCGACGGCAATTCCGTCGCTAGGACCACGCCGATCGATGGCATCCATCTCGATGCGGAGAATACGCGGGCGCTCGGGCGCGGGCTGGAATCGATCGTGCGGATGATGCTGGGGATCTGAGCATGACGGCCTTCATCGCGCTGCGGCAGGCCTCACGGCGGGATGCCTCGGAGCTGGCGATCCTGGCGGATATTGCTTCGCACGGTTTTGCCTCGTGGCTCTGGTTCGCCGATGTGGCGAATGGCGTCAGCGACACGCCGCTGGAGCGGGGCCGGCTGAAGATGAGCGAGGAGGATACTGTCGGCGGCTGGCGGGATTCCGTCATCGCCGAGGCTTATGGCGAGGTCGCAGGTGTGGCGATCGGCCATGCGCTGGAGGATGGCGTAGGTCATATCGAGGCGACGATCCCGGCGACCGAGCCGATGCTCGCCTTGCAGAAAACGGTTGTGGGAAGCTGGTTCATCGGCAGTCTCGGCGTCTATCGCCACCTCCGCGGCATCGGCATCGGACGCAGGCTGCTGGAGGATCAGATCGACAGGGCCGATCGCCGCCCCGTCAGTCTCATTACCGCAAGTGATAACGAGGCGGCTTTGTCGCTTTATGGAAGAAACGGATTTCTGGAGGCTGCGCGCGCCGATGCCGTGCCGCTCTTCGAAAACAGCAAGAGCCACGCGTGGGTGCTCATGACCCGCAGCGCAGCATAACAAGGGCAGGAAACACATGGCTGAATCCTACGACGTCATCATCATCGGCTCCGGTCCCGGCGGCTATGTTGCCGCCATCCGCGCCGCTCAGCTCGGCCTAAAGACCGCGATCGTCGAGCGCGAGCATATGGGCGGTATCTGCCTGAACTGGGGCTGCATCCCCACCAAGGCGCTGCTGCGCTCGGCCGAGGTGCTGGATCACGCCAATCATTTCAAGGATTTCGGCCTGGTTCTCGAAGGCACTGTCAAGCCGGATGCCAAGGCCGTCGTTGGCCGCTCGCGCGCCGTCTCCGCCCGTCTGAATGCCGGCGTCGGCTTCCTGATGAAGAAAAACAAGATCGACATCATCTGGGGCGAAGCAAAAATCACCAAGCCGAGCGAGATCGTCGTCGGCAAGTCGTCGAAGCCGGTGGTCGAGCCGCAGCACCCGCTGCCGAAGAATGTCAAGGGCGAGGGCACCTATACCGCCAAACACATCATCATCGCCACCGGCGCCCGCCCGCGGGCGCTGCCCGGCATCGAGCCCGACGGCAAGCTGATCTGGACCTATTTCGAGGCGCTGAAGCCGGATGCGCTGCCGAAGTCGCTGATCGTCATGGGCTCGGGCGCGATCGGCATCGAATTCGCAAGCTTCTACCGCTCGATGGGCGTCGACGTGACCGTTGTCGAAGTCATGCCGACCATCATGCCGGTCGAAGATGCCGAAGTGACCGCCATCGCCCGCAAGCAGCTTGAAAAGCGCGGCCTCAAGATCTTCACCAGCGCCAAGGTCACCAAGGTCGAGAAGGGTGCCGGCAGCATCACCGCCCATGTCGAGACGTCAGACGGCAAGGTCCAGCAGATCACCGCCGACCGGATGATTTCGGCCGTCGGCGTTCAGGGCAACATCGAAAATCTCGGCCTCGAGGCGCTCGGCATCAAGACCGATCGCGGCTGTGTCGTCGCCGATGGTTACGGCAAGACCAATGTCGCGGGCATCTATGCGATCGGCGACGTTGCCGGCCCGCCGATGCTGGCGCACAAGGCCGAGCATGAAGGTGTCGTCTGCGTCGAGAAGATCGCCGGTCTGCCGAATGTTCACCCGACGGACAAGGGCAAGGTTCCCGGCTGCACCTATTGCAACCCGCAGGTCGCCTCCGTCGGCCTCACCGAAGCGAAAGCCAAGGAGCTCGGCCGCGACATCCGTGTCGGCCGCTTCTCCTTCGCGGCGAACGGCAAGGCGATCGCACTTGGCGAGGACCAGGGCATGGTGAAGGTGATCTTCGACAAGAAGACCGGCGAGCTGCTCGGCGCCCACATGGTCGGCGCCGAAGTTACCGAGTTGATCCAGGGCTTCGTCGTCGCGATGAACTTGGAAACGACCGAGGAAGAGCTGATGCACACGATCTTCCCGCATCCCACAGTTTCCGAAACGATGAAGGAAGCGGTGCTCGATGCCTATGGCCGCGTGCTGAACGCTTGATAATTTCCAGGGCTGCCCTCTATCCCGAGGCGGCGAAGCCATCCTCCGGGATGGCCTAGCCATCACCCGGGGGCTGGAAAAAACGAAAGGAAATCATCATGTCTATGGAGACGCAGGCGTTGCTGGTGTTTTTGTTGATTGGCCTGGTTGCAGGCTTCCTCGCCAGTCTGGTCGTCGGTGGCGGCGGCTTGATCAGATGCCTGCTCAGCGGCATCATCGGCGCCTTCGTCGGCGGTTATCTGTTCAGCGCGCTCGGCATTTCGCTGGGCATTGAAAACGCGCTGGTCGTGCAGATCATCCACGCCACGGTCGGCGCCATTATCGTGGTGCTGATCGCCAGGGCGGTCGCTTGAGGCGCAACTGAAGGGCAAGTTGAGGGTAGGGGCAGGCATGGAAGGCGTGGGCTGGATTTCGGCAATCATCATCGGCGGACTTGCGGGCTGGCTGGCCGGCAAGCTGATGGACGCGCGATACGGGATTTTTCTGAATATCGTGCTCGGCATCGTCGGCTCGGTCGTGGCCAGCGCCATCCTTGCGCAGTTTCACCTCGCCTTGGTCGGCGGCCGGCTCGGTTACTTCGTGACGGGTTTCCTTGGCGCCTGCCTGCTGATATTCCTTGCGCGGCTGGTGCGGCGCTAGAGATCATGCCGCGTAGGGGCGGCGGAAAGCTGATACTGCAATGGTGACCATTCTCGACACGATCAATCCCGACGCCAAGCGCGTGCGGCATCCGGAAAAGGCACACCGGCCCGATACGGAAGTCATGCGCAAGCCTGACTGGATCCGCGTCAAGGCACCGACCTCCAAGGGTTATGCCGAGACGCGCGCGATCGTGAAGGAGCACAAGCTCGTCACCGTCTGCGAGGAGGCCGGCTGCCCGAATATCGGCGAGTGCTGGGACAAGAAGCACGCCACCTTCATGATCATGGGCGAGATCTGTACCCGCGCCTGCGCCTTCTGCAATGTCGCCACCGGCAAGCCGAACGCGCTCGACATGGCCGAGCCGGAGAATGTCGCCAAGGCGGTCAAGGAGATGGGTCTGTCTCACGTCGTCATCACCTCGGTCGACCGTGACGATCTCGAAGATGGCGGCGCCGAGCACTTCGAAAAGGTGATCTGGGCGATCCGCGCGGCCTCGCCTGCAACAACGATCGAGATCCTGACACCCGACTTCCTGAAGAAGCCGGGTGCCTTGGAGCGCGTCGTCGCCGCCAAGCCCGACGTCTTCAACCACAATATGGAGACCGTGCCCGGCAACTATCTGACGGTTCGCCCCGGCGCCCGCTATTTCCATTCCGTCCGCCTGCTGCAGCGGGTGAAGGAACTCGATCCGACCATGTTCACCAAATCGGGCATCATGGTCGGCCTCGGCGAAGAGCGCAACGAGGTGCTGCAGCTGATGGACGATCTACGCACCGCCGATGTCGATTTCCTGACGATCGGCCAATACCTGCAGCCGACCCGCAAACATCACAAGGTCGAAAGCTTCGTCACTCCAGACGAGTTCAAATCCTACGAGACCGTCGCCTACAGCAAGGGCTTCCTGATGGTCGCCTCCAGCCCGCTGACCCGCTCCTCCCACCACGCCGGCGACGACTTTGCGCGGCTGAGAGCGGCGCGCGAGAAGAAGCTGCTGATCGCTGCTGAGTAAGGTTGGGGCGCGCGACAGGAGAATATCCTCGCCCCCGAGATCGCCGCATGCCCCTCATCCGCCTGCCGGCACCTTCTCCCCGCTTGCGGGGAGAAGGTGATATGCCGCACCCGCCTCTTCAACCTTAACGCTGCGTTTGGCACGTCCCCTCTACCCGTTTACGGGGAGAGGGTTAGGGTGAGGGGCAGGCAGTGGTGGCGAGGGCCGAGGATGACATGATGGATCAGAGAGCAGAGTTGCCGCTGCGTCAGCAGATTACCGACATTAAACAGGCGGCGCAGGACATTCGAAGAGCCCGACGCATTCTCGTCGTGGGCTGCTCGGGCGGCGGAAAATCCACTCTGTCGCTGACGATTGCCAGGCGCTTCGGGCTTTCTTACATTTCACTCGACCGCGACGTTTATTGGCTTCCCGGCTGGGTGACGCGCGACAGGGCAGAGCAGCGAGGTATCATTGCCAGCAGGATCCTCGAAGACCGTTGGATCATGGATGGCACCAATACATCGTCGCTGGACATTCGGATGCCGCGGACCGATGTCGTGGTCTGGGTCCGTATACCGCGGCTTCTGTGTATCTGGGGTGCGATCAGCCGATGGGTAAAGTGGATCGGTCGCACCCGCCCGGAAATGGCCCCGGGCTGTACAGAGAAGATCGATTGGAAATTCCTCTGCTTCATCTGGACATTCGAAGAGAAGTTCGCGCCGCGCATCGTTGCCGGTCTCGCCGAGCACGGCCCTGACGTGCCGGTTCTTCAGCTAAAATCCCGCCGTCAGATGCGTGAGCTTCTTGATCTTCTCCGCGCGCCCGCTTAAGTGCCGCCTATGCCGCAATTCGAAACCCATCGTCCCGTCCCGCACACGCCCGATCAGATGTTCGACCTCGTTGCCGATGTCGAGCGCTATCCCGAATTTCTGCCGCTCTGCGAAGCCCTCGCCATCAGGAGCCGCAAGGAGCGCGACGGCAAGATCCTGCTGGTTGCCGACATGACGGTGGGGTACAAGGCGATCCGCGAGACCTTCACCACCCAGGTGTTGCTAAACCGCGCCGAGCACGTCATCGAGGTCAAATATATCGATGGCCCGTTCAGGTATCTCGACAATCGTTGGCATTTCGCCGAGACGCCGACCGGCGGCTGCACCGTCGATTTCTTCATCGACTACGAGTTCAAGAGCCGCATTCTCGGGGCGTTGATGGGCTCGATGTTCGACCGCGCCTTCCGCATGTTCACGGAAGCCTTCGAGACCAGGGCAAACAGGATCTACACGACGGCCTGAGACGGTGAGATCAGGCTCGGCGATCAGCCGGCGAGGAGCGAGTGCACCATATCAAGCGCCGTCCGGACCGTTGCCAGCCGAACCTCGCTGCGGCCGATATCGCCGTAATGCATCTTTCGGTGGAGGAGCGCGCCGGCGCGTGACCTGGCGGCAAGATGCACGAGGCCGACGGGTTTTTCGGCCGATCCGCCGCCGGGACCGGCAATGCCGGTGACGGCAACGGCGATCGCGGCGCGCGAGCGGAAGAGGGCGCCATGCACCATCTGCCGCGCGGTTTCTTCGGAGACCGCCCCGAACCGCAGCAATGTTTCCTCGTGTACGCCGAGCAGCTCGATCTTGGCGGTATTGGTATAGGTGACGAAGCCGCGGTCGACGACGGCGGATGAACCGGAGATCTCGGTCAGCGCCCCGGCAATCAGCCCGCCGGTGCAGGATTCGGCGGTCGACACCATCAGCCCGGCGGCGGTGAAGTCGCGAATGATCGTCTCCGCCGCCGATAGGATATCCTGCGGGAAAAGGCTCATCATTTCCCCCCGCGATAGACGACGGTCGCCGTGGCGATCGCCGCAATGCCCTCGCGCCGGCCGACGAAGCCGATCGTCTCGTTGGTCGTCGCCTTCACCGAGCAGCGCTCGATATCGATGCCGAGATAATCCGACAGTTTCGCCCGCATGGCCTGGCGATGCGGTCCGACCTTCGGCGCCTCGGCGATCAGCGAGACGTCGGCATTCATGATCGTGCCGCCGTGCTCACGCACGATCCGGGCGGCATGCTCGAGGAAGATCCGCGAGGCCGCGCCTTTCCATTGCGGGTCGGATGGCGGGAAATGATCGCCGATATCGCCGGCGCCGCAGGTGGCAAGCAACGCGTCGGTCAGCGCATGCAGCGCGACGTCGGCATCCGAATGGCCTTTGAGCTTCTGGTCGTGCGGAATAAACACACCGCAGAGCGTGACGCCGTCGCCGGCTTCGAGCTGGTGCACGTCGTAACCATTGCCGGTGCGCACATCGGGAAGCGATGGCGCTGACAGCTTGTCGTCGGCCATGGCGATATCGCTCTTGACCGTCAGCTTGACGTTGTCGGGCGTGCCCTCGACGATCGTCACCGGAATGCCGAGCCATTCGGCGATCGAGGCATCGTCGGTAAAGTCGCTGCGCCCGCTTGCCGCTGCCTTCTCGTGCGCGTCGAGAATTGCTTCGAAGGCGAAGGATTGCGGCGTCTGCGCCGCAAAGAGCTGCTCGCGTGAAACCGTCGTCAGCACCGTGCCGGCGCTATCGGCGCGTTTCAGCGTATCGGTTACCGGCGTCGCCGGCAGCACCGCCTGCGCGCCGTCGCCAAGGCTCTCGGCAATGCGGTCGAGAAGCACGTGGTCGAAGAACGGCCGCACCGCATCATGGATCAGCACATGGCTGACATGCTTCTCCTTGAGGTGTCTGAGGCCGGCCAGCACCGATTGCTGCCGGGTCGGCCCGCCATGCACCGTTGTGATCGGCGTTGCCGAAATGATATGGCGGAACGCCTTGGCAAACAGCGCCTCGTCGTCGGGATGAATGACGACGACGATCTCGGTCGCCGCTTCCCATGTCATGAAGTTTTCAAGCGTATGCACGATAACCGGCTTGCCGCCGATCAGGCGATATTGCTTGGGGCCTTCCTGGGAGGATCCTGCGCGCTCGCCGCGGCCGGCGGCAACGATGACAATTCCAGCCGATATCGGTTGCTTGGAAGGCATTTGCAGCATAAATCCCCTAAATTATGCGGAATTGACCGGAGTGCTCTAACCTCTTGCTTTGGCCTTTTCCAGCATCTGCCCAAAAAATATCGATTCCGAACCGAGCCCCCTTGGCAAGACATGGATCTATGGCTAAAAATAATGCAGTTCCATGGTGTGCCTGAAAGATAATCAATTGATTTCCAAGGACCTCGCAGCGCCTTTCCGAATCGGAGATGTCTCCGTGCGGAACCGCGTTGTGCTGGCGCCGATGTCCGGCGTCACCGACATGCCGTTCCGCGAGCTCGCCTGGCGCTTCGGCGCCGGCCTCGTCGTCACCGAAATGGTGGCGAGCCGCGAACTGGTCAACGACACGGCTGAATCCTGGTCGCGGCTGAAGGCTGCGGGCTTCCGGCCGCATATGGTGCAGCTCGCCGGCCGAGAGGCGCACTGGATGGCGGAGGCGGCAAAGATCGCCGCCGATCACGGCGCCGATATCATCGACATCAACATGGGCTGCCCGGCAAAGAAGGTGATCGGCGGTTATTCCGGCTCGGCGCTGATGCGTGATCCCGATCATGCACTCGGCCTCATCGAGGCGACGGTCAAGGCCGTCGATATTCCGGTGACGCTGAAGATGCGCCTCGGCTGGGACGAGAATTCGATCAACGCGCCCGAGATCGCCCGCCGTGCCGAAGAGGCCGGCATTCAGCTCGTCACCATTCATGGGCGCACCCGCATGCAATTCTACGAAGGCCGCGCCGATTGGGATGCGATCCGTCCCGTCCGTGAGGCGATCTCCATCCCGCTGATCGCCAATGGCGATGTCGAGACCGCTGAGGACGCGCAGGAAATCCTCCGCCGCTCCGGCGCCGATGCCGTGATGATCGGCCGGGGCTGCCAGGGCAGGCCATGGCATGCCGGCGTCATATCAGGTGCGGCCGAGCCACTGTCACATGAGATCGCCGACATCGCCGTCGAACATTACCGGATGATGCTCGAATTCTACGGCGAGGCGGTGGCGATCCGCCATGCCCGCAAGCATCTCGGCTGGTACCTCCAGCGTTTCGCCCCTGATCTCGCCGGCAGCGAAAAGGCCGAGATCATGACCTCCCGCGATCCGCGCGAGGTGGCCGGGCGCCTTTACGATGCGCTGGCATCAGCAGTTGTCGACAGCCGGGAGGCGGCATGACGAAGGATACGACTTCTCCGCCCGATCACGCCGGCGGAACCGTCGCCATGGCTGTGCTCAACGCCATCCAGAACCCGGTCGTCATGGTCGACGAATCCGGCTTCGTCGTTTTCGCCAATTGGGAGGCGGAGGCCTTCTTCGGCGCCAGCGCCTCGCATCTGGCGCGTTACCGCATCTCGACCTTCATTCCCTTCGGCAGCCCGCTGCTTGCCCTGATCGATCAGGTGCGCGAGCGCAAGGCCCCGGTGAACGAGTATCGTGTCGACCTGAGTTCGCCGCGTCTCGGCCAGGACAAGCTCGTCGATCTCTATGTCGCCCCCGTCCTCAGCGAGCCGGGCGCCGTCGTCATCGTCTTTCAGGAACGCTCGATGGCCGACAAGATCGACCGGCAGCTGACGCATCGCGCCGCCGCCCGCTCCGTGACCGGCCTCGCCTCGATGCTGGCGCACGAGATCAAGAACCCGCTCTCCGGTATCCGCGGCGCCGCCCAGCTGCTCGAGCAGTCGGCGGTCGATGACGACCGGGCGCTGACCCGGCTGATATGCGACGAGACCGACCGCATCGTCTCGCTGGTCGATCGCATGGAAGTCTTTTCCGACGAACGCCCAGTCGACCGCATGCCGGTCAACATCCATTCCGTGCTCGATCACGTGAAGGCGGTCGCCAGGGCAGGTTTTGCCCGCAACATCCGTATCACAGAGAGTTACGACCCGTCGCTGCCGGCCGTCTATGCCAATCGCGACCAACTCGTGCAGGTCTTCCTCAATCTGGTGAAGAACGCCGCCGAAGCGGTCGGCGACCGGTCGGATGGCGAGATCATGCTGACCACGGCCTATCGCCCCGGAATCCGTCTCTCGGTCGCCGGCACGCGCGAGAAAATCTCGCTGCCGCTGGAATTCTGCGTCCATGACAATGGCCCCGGTGTGCCCGCCGATCTACTGCCGCACCTCTTCGATCCCTTCATCACCACCAAGACGAACGGCAGCGGCCTCGGCCTGGCGCTGGTCGCCAAGATCATCGGCGATCACGGCGGCATTATCGAATGCGACAGCCAGAACAGCCGCACGACATTCCGCGTCCTCATGCCGGTGTCGAAGGACGCCTCGCTCGAAGACGCTTCTTCCGCAAGCTCGACAGGACCTTTTCGATGACAGCTACGATCCTCGTTGCAGATGATGATGCGGCCATTCGGACCGTGCTCAACCAGGCTCTGAGCCGCGCCGGCTATGACGTTCGCATCACCTCCAACGCCGCTACCCTCTGGCGCTGGATTTCGGCAGGTGAGGGCGATCTGGTCGTCACCGATGTGGTGATGCCCGACGAAAACGCCTTCGACCTCTTGCCGCGCATCAAGAAGGCGCGCCCCGAACTGCCCGTCCTGGTCATGAGTGCGCAGAACACCTTCATGACCGCCATCAAGGCTTCCGAGAAGGGCGCTTACGATTATCTGCCGAAGCCCTTTGACCTGACCGAGCTGATCGGCATCATCGGCCGCGCGCTCGCCGAGCCGAAGCGCAGGCCCGCCAAGCTGGAAGACGACGTGCAGGACGGCATGCCGCTGGTCGGCCGGTCGGCGGCGATGCAGGAAATCTATCGCGTGCTCGCCCGCCTGATGCAGACCGACCTGACGCTGATGATCACCGGCGAATCCGGCACCGGCAAGGAGCTCGTCGCCCGGGCGCTGCATGATTACGGCAAACGCCGCAACGGCCCGTTCGTCGCGATCAACATGGCGGCGATCCCGCGCGACCTGATCGAATCGGAACTTTTCGGCCACGAGAAGGGCGCCTTCACCGGCGCGCAGACCCGCTCGACAGGGCGCTTCGAGCAGGCCGAAGGCGGCACGCTCTTCCTCGATGAAATCGGCGACATGCCGATGGACGCCCAGACCCGGCTGCTGCGCGTGCTGCAGCAGGGCGAATACACCACCGTCGGCGGCCGCACCCCGATCCGCACCGACGTGCGCATCGTCGCCGCCACCAACAAGGATTTGAAACAGGCGATCAACCAGGGCCTGTTCCGCGAGGATCTTTATTACCGCCTCAATGTCGTGCCGCTGCGCCTGCCGCCGCTGCGCGACCGCGCCGAGGATATTCCCGATCTGGTCCGCCATTTCATTCAACAGGCGGAGAAGGAAGGCCTCGGCACCAAGCGCTTCGATCAGGAAGCGCTGGAATTGATGAAGGCCTATGCCTGGCCGGGCAATGTCCGCGAATTGGAAAACCTCATTCGCCGTCTGATGGCGCTCTATCCGCAGGAAGTCATCACCCGCGAGATCATCGATGCCGAGCTGCGCTCCGACGTGCCTGACAGCCCGATCGACAAGGGGCCGATCCGCAGCGGTTCGATGACGATCGCGCAAGCCGTCGAGGAGAACATGCGCACCTACTTCTCCGGCTTCGGCGAAAACCTGCCGCCGCCGGGCCTCTATGACCGCGTGCTGACGGAAATGGAATATCCGCTGATCCTCGCTGCGCTGACCGCGACACGCGGCAACCAGATCAAGGCGGCCGATCTTCTCGGTCTCAACCGCAATACCTTGCGCAAGAAGATCAGGGAGCTGGGTGTCTCGGTCTACAGAAGCTCGCGCACTGCCTGAATGAAAACTGGCTGAATGAAAAGAGGGCGGCGGGCCCTCATGTTGCCCACCGCCCACTTCCTCCCGGCGTCCGCCGCCACGGTCGGGAAGAGAATTGAATCTAGCCGAGCCGGGCCGCGGTTTATATCCGGGCGGACAAACAAAAGCGCAGTGTCATTCAACAGTCACATGACGTTTGCGAGGCATGGTTTGCCGCCGGGCGAATGTCATTGAAGTTGCTGCGATCGTGGCCGCCGCGCCTGTGGATAGGCTGTGGATAAGTGGTGGATGACAGGGGTCGATCGGCGGGCGATAACGTCCCAATTCCATTTGTATGTTGCCAATCCGTTCCGAATCTCGTCATCTCCAGGTGCTGCTGTCGACCTCCGCCGCAAACGTCGTCGATTGCATGCAACGGGCGCTCCGGCTGATGTCGTCGAGCGCCCTTTTTCTTTGCAGACACGGCTCGCATATCATCGCGCATGCCATAGATTACGCCAGTCGGTCGTCGATCGATCGCGCGACGCCGGTGACAGGCCGGCCCAGTTCATTATTTTCGGGAGCTGCATGATGGAATATCGTCGTTTGGGAAAGTCGGGTTTGCAAGTGAGCGAGTTCTCCTTCGGCTCATGGGTCACGTTCGGCAAGCAGGTCAACGGAGGCGACGCCGTCGACCTGATGAAGCTCGCCTATGACAACGGGGTGAACTTCTTCGACAATGCCGAAGGATATGAAAGCGGCAAGTCCGAAATCGTCATGGGCGAGGCGCTGAAGTCGCTTGGCTGGAGCCGAGACAGCTTCGTCGTCTCGAGCAAGGTTTTTTGGGGCGGTCAGAAGCCGACGCAGCGCGGCCTGTCGCGCAAGCATGTGACCGATGCCTGCCACGCGGCGCTGAAGCGGCTTCAGGTCGATTACCTCGACCTCTATTTCTGCCACCGCCCGGATATCGACACGCCGGTCGAGGAAACCGTCCGGGCGATGCACGATCTCGTCGCCCAGGGCAAGGTACTCTACTGGGGAACGTCGGAATGGTCGGCGCAGCAACTGACGGAAGCCTATGCCATTGCCCGGGATCTGCGCATCACGCCGCCGACCATGGAGCAGCCGCAGTACAATATTTTCGAACGCCAGAAGGTCGAATCTGACTATCTCCCTCTCTACGACCTCATCGGCCTCGGCACCACGATCTGGTCACCGCTCGCCTCGGGCGTCCTGACCGGCAAATACAGCGACGGTGTGCCGGCTGACAGCCGCATGAATCTGCCGGGCTATGAATGGCTGAAGGAGAAGTGGTCCAGTGATGCCGGCCGCGCCCAGCTCGAAAAGGTGCGCCAGCTCGCAAGGCTCGCCGATGAGATCGGCCTGTCCACCACCCATCTTGCGCTTTTGTGGTGCCTCGCCAATCGCAACGTCTCGACCGTCATTCTCGGCGCGTCGCGCGCCAGCCAGCTGCAGGATAATCTCGCGGCCCTTTCACATCGGGAAAAGATGACGTCCGACGTGATGGCCCGGATCGACGCGATTGCCGGAAACAAGCCGGAAGAACCGCGTCGGTTCTAAAGCCTTTAGCGCAAAGCTGCGCAGCGGGTTGCTGCCAACGACATGGTAGAAATAAAGATCTAAAGCGCGGAGCGTATCCGGAGATCGCGACGCGCATTAGATGAAACAGAATTCCCTCTACAGGCCAGACCAACAATGGTAGAGCGAAACGGTGGCGAAGCGGGCGGAGGCAGGCGGGGTGATGCATTTCTTGGAAGTCTTCGCGATCGGATGTCTCATCGCGGCAGCAATTTTTCATGTCTGCATGCTCATCGCCTTCGAGCAACTGACAAATAAGATCAACAAATACGGGCCGAACCTTGTCACTAAAAGGTCGAAGGCGCTCCCCCAGATAGACCCGAGCAGCCCGTTTATTCCGTTGGCATTGAAGAATAGATTCCAGCTTTATAGGCAGGCTTGGATGGTCGTCATTGCAATATTCATTGTTCCCGTGGTCATTTATGTGGTGACGAAAGCCTATGCGAGTTGAGGCTTTTGAGGGAGCAATGCATTGAGATTTTTCCTAATCTTGCTGGCGGCTCTATTCCTTACCGGTGCCTGGACGTTTATCCGATACAAAACGGCAGGCCATACATGGGAGGGTGTGTATGATTGCGGTGATCGAGGACCGCTGAGTGACGGTGAATTTATACTAGCAGCCGTATCTCAAAGCATTCAGGCCTCGAAAAATTCCCCGTATTATCGGCAATCCTCAAGCCTGAGCTCGAATTTTATTTTTGCGGGGAAATTCATATCGGATAATCCGGAATGCTGCAGCATATACCGCGGAAATCCCAATGATTACTTCTCTCCGGAAAGTTTCGGCGAGTATATGTCGAGAACCGTGGCCAAGATCGTCAAGATTCAATTCATCAAAGAGAATCGTTCGAATGGATCGTATTTTGGAATGCCGGCGTCCTATTACGTGAAGATGGACGCGTGCGGAAATCAATTGGATTAGGCAATACGAAAATGGCCGTGATAGAGACGGCGTGGCAAAGAATTATCTCTTTGAATTTTCCGAGATCTGGGCTCGCGTGC
The DNA here is from genome assembly GCF_000271845.1 of Rhizobium leguminosarum bv. trifolii WSM2297. Next base: position 774,738 of record NZ_JH719395.1, read on the forward strand.
CGGCCGCGCGCTCTGCAACTTTCGCGGAGACCCGGGATTCCACCGATCGCCGCCGCTGACCGATATCTGGCTTGACAATGTGACGGAGTGCGTTGCATTTTCGCCACAATGCGTTGCTTAAAGGTCACGCAGGGTTTTGGACATTCGCTCCCGATCGAGTCGTTGCAGCGCTGGCTTTCTTGAGCCGGCGTTCTTTGGCTTCGATCGGATGGCGAGGGCGGTCAGTGCCGTCTGAAGAGAGGCCGAATGACGCAGGATGGGGTATCGCCGGCGGCGGCGGGCGAAGCGGTGACCACGGTGACCGATCGCCGCGCCCTTTTCGCCGTGCCCGGCCTGGTGCTTGCCGGCGGCGCGCTGCTCTGCGCCACCGCGACACTTTTGGTGCTGCTGGGCCTCACACCGATCGCGCCGACGTCGCATGTCGTCATCACCTCGGTAATCGTCAATTCCTTTTTCGTCCTGACGCTGCTGGCGCTGATCGCCCGTGAGGTGGCAAGGCTGCTCAAGGCCCGCACCCGCGGTCGGGCGGCTGCACGCCTGCATATCCGCATCGTCGTGCTTTTTTCGATCGTCGCGATCACGCCGGCGATCCTCGTTGCCATCTTCGCCAGTATCACGCTGAACGCCGGCCTCGACCGCTGGTTTGCGTTGCGCACCCAGTCGATCGTCAGCTCGTCGCGCAACATCGGCCAGGCCTACATGATGGAAAACGCCAGTTACCTGCAGGGGCAGACGGTTTCCATGGCCAACGACCTGGAGCGCAACCGCGCGCTCTACAGCCTCGACCGAACAGGCTTTGCCGATTTGATGACGCGCCAGGCGAGGGGCCGCGGCCTGCTCGGCTCCTTTCTCGTCGAGCGTGACGGCTCGGTCATCGTCCAGGCCGACATCTCCACCGAAAAGCCGTTGCCGGCCATCCCGCAGGACGCACTGGAGAAGGCCGCTGCCGGGCAGCCGACGCTCATTCCGCCCGGCGTCACCAACCTCGTCGGCGCCATCATCAAGCTCGATGCCATCCAGGGCACCTTCCTCTATACGGTGCGCGCCGTCGACCCCAAGGTCATGGGCGCCATGCGCATGATGGAGGAGAACGCCACCGAATATCGGTCGATGGAAGCCAACCGCTTCTCGCTGCAGATCGCTTTCGCCGTGCTCTATATCGGCTTTGCGCTGATCGTGCTGCTCGCGGCGATCTGGACGGCGATCGCGGTGGCCGACCGCATCGTCCGGCCGATCCGGTTGCTGATCACCGCGGCCGACAGCGTGGCATCGGGCAATATGGATATCGTCGTACCGGTGCATTCCGTCGATGGCGACGTCGCCAATCTGTCGCGCACCTTCAACAAGATGATCTCGGAAATCCGCACCCAGCGCGACGAGATCCTCGAGGCCAAGGACGAGGTCGATGACCGCCGCCGCTTCATCGAAGCGGTGTTGTCGGGCGTTACTGCCGCCGTCATCGGCGTCGAGCAGGATCGCCGCATTGCCATCGTCAACAGTTCGGCCGAAACGCTGATGTCGCTGTCGGCCGACGAGATGCTCGGCAAGCAGCTGGCCGACATCGCGCCTGAGGTCGATCACGTGCTGACCGAGGCGGCGTCACGTCATCGCGGCGATTTCCGCAAGCAGATCGCTCTGGTGCGCGGCGGAACAGTCAGGACGCTGAGCGTGCAGGTCACCCGCGAGGAAGTGCGCGATATGAGCGAATCCTATGTGATCACGCTCGACGACATCACCGACCTCGTCATCGCCCAGCGCTCGACCGCCTGGGGCGACGTCGCCAGACGCATCGCTCATGAGATCAAGAACCCGCTGACCCCGATCCAGCTTTCCGCCGAACGCATCCAGCGGCGTTATGGCAAGCAGATCGACCAGGACGACCGCACCGTCTTCGACCAATGCACGGAGACGATCATCCGCCAGGTCGGTGATATCGGCCGCATGGTCGACGAATTCTCCGCCTTTGCCCGCATGCCGAAGCCCATCAAGGAGCCGAGCGACCTGCGCGATATCCTGCGCGACGCGATCTTCCTGCGCGAGATGGGCAATCATCACGTCAGCTTTGCCCAGGATTTCGGCGAGCAGCCGCTGGAGGGCCTGTTCGATAGCCGCATGCTCGGCCAGGCTTTCGGAAATCTGATCAAGAATGCCGTGGAGGCGATCGAAGCCGTTCCGAGTGACGAACGCGACGAACGCAAGATTCTCGTTCGCGCCACCCTCGATGCCGGCCGCGACCGCTTCACTGTCGATGTCATCGACAATGGCCGCGGCCTGCCGGTGGAGAACCGCCACAGCATTCTGGAACCCTATATGACGATGCGCGAGAAGGGCACCGGTCTCGGTCTCGCCATCGTCAAGAAGATCATCGAGGAACATGGCGGGCAGCTCGAACTGCATGATGCGCCCGCCGATTTTGACCGGGGAAGAGGGGCCATGATCCGCGTGCATCTGCCACGCCGGGATCCGACGCCCGCTGCTCCCGCAGCCAATGACAAGGAAAGCGTTTATGGCCTCTGATATTCTCGTCGTCGACGACGAGCACGATATTCGCGAGATCGTTTCCGGCATTCTCTCCGACGAGGGACACGAAACGCGCACGGCCCATGACAGCGACAGCGCGCTGGCGGCGATCTCCGACCGCGTGCCGCGGCTGATCTTCCTCGATATCTGGATGCAGGGCAGCAAGCTCGACGGCCTGTCGCTGCTCGACGAGATCAAGACCCGCCATCCGGATCTGCCCGTGGTGATGATCTCCGGCCACGGCAATATCGAGACCGCCGTCTCGGCGATCAAGCGCGGCGCCTTCGATTTCATCGAGAAGCCCTTCAAGGCCGACCGGCTGATCCTGATCGCCGAACGGGCGCTGGAGAATTCCAAGCTGAAGCGCGAAGTCTCCGAGCTGAAGCGCCGCACCGGCGACGCGCTGGAGCTGATCGGCACTTCGGTCGCCGTGTCGCAGCTGCGCCAGACGATCGAGAAGGTCTCGCCGACCAACAGCCGCATCATGATCCTCGGCGCGTCCGGCTCCGGCAAGGAGCTGGTGGCGCGGATGATCCACAAGAAGTCGGCCCGCGCCAATGGCCCCTTCGTGGCGATCAATGCCGCCAACATCACGCCCGATCGTATGGAAGTGGCGCTGTTCGGCACCGAGGGAACACCCGGCCAGGCGCGCAAGATCGGCGCGCTTGAGGAAGCCCATCGCGGCATCCTCTATCTCGACGAAGTCGGGGAGATGCCGCGCGAGACGCAGAACAAGATCCTCCGCGTACTGGTCGACCAGCAGTTCGAGCGCGTCGGCGGCTCCAAACGCGTCAAGGTCGACGTCCGCATCATTTCCTCGACCGCCTATAATCTCGAGAGCCGCATCACTGAGGGATGGTTCCGCGAAGATCTCTATCATCGCCTCGCCGTCGTGCCGGTGCGTGTGCCGGCGCTTGCCGAGCGGCGCGAGGACATTCCCTTCCTGGTCGATCAGCTGATGCGCCAGATTTCCGAGCAGGCCGGCATCCGTCCGCGCCGCATCGGCGACGACGCCATGGCGGTGCTGCAGGCGCACGATTGGCCGGGCAACATCCGCCAGCTGCGCAACAACATCGAGCGGCTGATGATCCTTGCCCGCACCGATGGGCCGGATGCGCCGATCACCGCCGACATGCTGCCGACCGATCTCGGCGACATGCTGCCGAAGGTTTCCGCCAAGAACGACTACCACATCATGACACTGCCGCTGCGCGAAGCCCGCGAGATGTTCGAGAAGGATTACCTGATCGCCCAGATCAACCGCTTCGGCGGTAATATCTCGCGCACGGCGGAATTTGTCGGCATGGAGCGTTCGGCGCTGCACCGCAAGCTGAAGTCGCTCGGCGTCTGATCTCAGGTGCGGCCGATGCCGCGCCGCATTCCCTTATCGCTTCCCGGAAGACCAGGTTTCCTATGCCGAGAATTGCCTATGTGAATGGCCGTTACGTCAAGCATTCCGATGCCAGCGTGCATATCGAGGACCGCGGCTACCAGTTCGCCGACGGCGTCTACGAGGTCTGCGAGGTGCGCCACGGCTATATCGTCGATCTCACCCGCCATCTGAACCGTCTCGACCGTTCGCTCGGCGAGTTGCGCATCGCCTGGCCGATGGGCAAGGCGGCGCTGACCCAGGTCATCCGTCAGACGCTGCGCCGCAACCATGTGCGCAACGGGCTGTTCTATCTGCAGGTGACGCGTGGCGTTGCGCGGCGCGATCATGTCTTCCCGGCCGAGGGAACGCCGCCTTCGCTCGTCATCACCGCCAAGAGCACCGATCCGAAAATCATCGCCGGCAAGAATGCCAACGGCATCAGGGCGATTACGCTTCTCGACAACCGCTGGGACCGCGTCGACATCAAATCCGTCGGTCTGCTGCCGAACGCCATGGCCCGCCAGCAGGCCAAGGAGGCCGGCGCCCAGGAAGCGATCTATGTCGACGGCGACGGCATGGTGAAGGAGGGGGCAGCGACCAATGTCTGGATCGTCGATTCCGACGGAATGCTGGTGACGCGGCCGGCCGAACACGGCATCCTGCGCGGCATTACCCGCACCACTCTAATGGATGTCGCAGCCGGGCTGGGGCTGAAGATCACCGAGCGAAACTTCTCCGTTTCCGAGATGCTCGCAGCCCGCGAGGTTTTCCTCACCGCAGCCACAAGCATTTGTTTTCCGGTCGTTTCCGTCGATGGCCAGGCCATCGCCAACGGCCATCCCGGCAGTGTTTCGCAGAAAGTCCGCGAAGCCTTTTTCGACGTTGCGGAAAAGATTGCGATTTGATACCAAGATTTGCTGGACAGGTGGAATGAGGGTGCCACCGGTCTTCGCATAGTGAGGTTGATTGATATTCTACCGGCCAGATGAGGTCGGCAATAAAGAAAGAAGCGGCGCGATGGCGGAACGTTCTCAGAATCTGCAGGACTTATTTCTCAATACTGTTCGCAAGCAAAAGATTTCCCTGACAATCTTTTTGATCAACGGCGTGAAACTCACGGGCGTTGTTACGTCTTTTGACAATTTCTGTGTTCTTCTTCGCCGTGACGGCCATTCGCAGCTCGTGTATAAGCATGCGATCTCGACGATCATGCCGGGCCAGCCCATGCAGATGTTCGAGAGCGAAGAAGCAGCGTCCTAACAGGATCAGCCGTCATTTCGACACGCGATACCAAGAACGATTCGATCATCCCTGAGGCCGCCAAGCACAGGGACGACATGCGCGCGACTGTCGTCGTGCCGGTTCTGAAGTCGCGCAGTCGCGGCGGCCAGAGCGAATCGGCCTCGACCCGCACGCCGGAAAGCCGGCTCGAAGAGGCGACCGGCCTCGCCCAGGCGATCGACCTTGATGTCGTCAACGGTTCGATCGTGCCGGTCAATGATCCGCGACCGGCCACACTGCTCGGCACCGGCAAGATCGAAGAGATCAAGGCGCTGCTCGATGAGCGCGATTCCGGTCTCGTCATCGTCGATCATCCGCTGACGCCGGTGCAGCAGCGCAATCTCGAAAAGGAATGGAACGCCAAGGTCATCGACCGGACGGGTCTGATCCTCGAAATCTTCGGCCGCCGCGCCTCCACCAAGGAAGGCACGCTGCAGGTCGATCTCGCCCACTTGAATTATCAGAAGGGCCGGCTGGTTCGCAGCTGGACCCACCTTGAGCGCCAGCGCGGCGGCGGCGGCTTCATGGGCGGTCCCGGCGAAACCCAGATTGAAGCCGACCGGCGGATGCTGCAGGACCGCATCATCAAGCTCGAACGCGAGCTGGAGCAGGTCGTGCGGACCCGCCAGCTGCATCGCGCCAAACGCCGCAAGGTGCCGCACCCGATCGTCGCGATCGTCGGTTATACCAATGCCGGCAAGTCGACGCTGTTCAATCGCATCACCGGCGCCGGTGTGCTGGCCGAAGACATGCTCTTTGCCACGCTCGACCCGACGCTTCGGCGCATGAAGCTGCCGCACGGCCGCACCGTCATCCTGTCCGATACCGTCGGTTTCATCTCCGACCTGCCGACCCATCTGGTCGCCGCCTTCCGCGCGACGCTGGAAGAGGTGCTGGAAGCCGATCTCATCCTGCATGTCCGCGACATGTCCGATGCCGACAACCAGGCGCAGAGCTCCGACGTGATGCGCATCTTGAACGATCTCGGCATCGATGAGGCCGAAGCCGACAAACGGCTGATCGAGGTCTGGAACAAGATCGACCGCCTGGAGCCCGAAGTGCACGACGCCATGGTGCAGAAATCATCAGGTGCCAGCAATGTCGTCGCGGTGTCGGCCGTCAGCGGCGAGGGCGTCGATACGCTGATGGAGGAGATCAGCCGGCGTCTCTCCGGCGTGATGACCGAAACGACGATCCGCCTTCCCGTCGACAAGCTGGCGCTGCTGCCCTGGCTCTACGACCACGCGATCGTCGATAGTCGTGAGGACAACGAAGACGGCTCGATCACGCTGGAACTGCGCCTGTCGGAAACCGAAGCCGCCGAACTCGAGCGCCGCATCGGCGCCGGGCCGAAGCCTGGCAAAGAGGATTGGGAACGGTAAGTTCGGCGCGGCCAGCCCCTCATCCGGCTGCCGCCACCTTCTCCCCGCTTGCGGGGAGAAGGGACATGCCGCCCCGGCTTCCTCAATCTCGACGCTGCATTTGGCACGTCCCCTCTACCCGTTTACGGGGAGAGGGTTAGGGTGAGGGGCGGCATCCGCACGAAGCGGGCAGGCGTCAACTCACTCAGCCCCGGCCGTCACAGCCCGCTCGATCGCCTTGGCCGCCTGCCAGATTTCTTCCATGCGTTCGAGGCTGGCCGCCTCCAGCGTCTCGCCTTCTGCATCAAGAACCTGCTCGATGTGATTGAACCGACGCCTGAATTTTGTATTCGTACCCCGGAGCGCCTGTTCCGGATCGGCCTTCACATGCCGGCCGATATTGACAACCGCGAAGATCAAATCGCCAAGTTCGTCGCTGACCTTTGCCCGATCGCCTTCCCGAAGCGCTGCCCGCAATTCATCGATCTCCTCCTCGATCTTGTCGAGGATCGGCTCGGGCGCCGACCAGTCGAAGCCGACCTTGGCGGCGCGTTCCTGCAGCTTCAGCGCTTCCGTCAAGGCCGGGAAGCTGCGTTGCACCGAGCCCAAGAACCCGCCCTTGAAATCGTCGGTAATGCCACGCCGTGCCCGCCGCTCAATGCGCTCGCGTTTCTCCGCCTGCTTGATCTCGTCCCACTGGATCTTCACTGCATCAGGCGTATCGGCCGCCGAGCGGGCAAAGACGTGCGGGTGGCGGCGGATCATCTTGGTGGTGATGGCGTTGACCACGTCGCCGAAGGAGAATTCGCCGGCCTCCTCGGCCATGCGCGCATGGAAGACCACCTGTAGCAGCAGGTCGCCGAGTTCGTCGCAGAGATCGTCCATATCGCCGCGCTCGATCGCATCGGAGACCTCATAGGCCTCCTCGATCGTATAGGGCTTGATCGTTTCGAAGTTCTGCTCGATGTCCCAGGGGCAGCCGGTTTCGGGATGGCGCAACGCCGCCATGATCTCGATCAGCCGCGAAATGTCTTTGGAAGGTTCCATGGTGCCTCAGTTCAGCGGAATATCGTTGGCGCTCTTCGACGACTGGTAGCTGGAAGACAGTGCGTCGTAGCGCGCCTTGATGCGAGCGGTCTGAGCCTTCAGCGCGGTCTTCGACTGAGCCTCTTCGGTTTCAACCAGATCGGCGATGGCAAAGCTGTTCCAGAAGGCGTTTTGCCTGCGATAGCCGCCGGGTTCAAGCCCGAAGACCTCCTTGAGGATCTTCAGGTCGTGCGGAATGGCGAAGGCGTCGCGGGAATCCTCATGGCTGAAAAAATAGTAGAAATTGTCGAAGCCCGCCCAGGTGATCGCCGACATGCACATGGTGCAGGGTTCGTGCGTCGACAGAAAGATCAAATCCTTGGTCGCCGGCTTGTCGCCAAGCTCGTAGAAGCGCTTCAGCGTATGCACTTCGCCGTGCCAGAGCGGATTTTCCAGCTCGTTATTGGTTTCGGCGACGACGAGCGACAGATCGGATTTGCGCAGGATCGCCGCGCCGAACACCTTGTTGCCCAGCGAAACCCCGCGCTCGGTCAGCGGCAGGATATCCTCTTCCACGACCGAAAGCAGGCGGTCGGCGATGGTCTTGTCAGGCATTGATATCTCCGGTTTTCCTTGCAGTCTATCGCCTTGGCGGCGCGAGTTAAATGCGCCAAACGCCGGTGGACGCCATTTGTCACAGGCTTTATACTGCATCGCAACAAAGAGAGTGGGAACAGGCGGATTTCGTCAGCACGGGTGACTTTTCTCAAATCGCCGACGACGCGAGCAAAAGAATACGCGCTTGCTGGGGCTTTCGAATTTCTGTTCCTTCAATCCCTTGTCGATCACGGGCATATTCTGGCAACTTCGAAGTGGATTGATGATGTCTCCCAAGACTGAACAGCTTTCGGTATTTCCAGCCTTCTTTCGCGTGGAAGGCCAGAAGACGGCTGTCTTCGGCAATGGCGACGAAGCTTTCGCCAAGGTGCGGCTGTTGCTCAACACGCGGGCGCGGATTGTCGCCTATGCCGAGCGGCCTGAAGCCGATTATCATGCCTTCCTGATCGCTAACCGGATCGAGACGGTGCGGGCTGCCTTTGCTGCCGAACAGGTCGAGGGAGCAGCACTGGTCTTTGCCGCCACCGGCAATGAAGCCGACGACCGTAAGATCGTCGATGCCGCCCGCGCTGCCAGAATTCCGGCCAACGCCGTCGATCAGCCCGATTACTGCGATTTCTTCACGCCGGCGCTGGTCAATCGCGCCCCCGTCGCCGTTGCGATCGGCACCGAAGGGGCAGGGCCGGTTCTGGCGCAGATGATCCGGGCGCAGATCGATCAGCTGCTTTCGCCCTCGCTCGGCCGGCTCGCCGGTCTGGCGACAAGCTACCGCAAATCAGTCGAGCAACTGGTGCCGCGTGGCGTTTCCCGCCGCGTCTTCTGGCGCCGCTTCTTCTCCGGCGCCGTTGCCGATGCGGTCGCCAACGGCAACCTGCCGCAGGCCCAGCATGCCGCCGACCGGCTGCTGCGCTCGGTGGACAAGGTCGCCGGTCACGTCTGGCTGGTCGGCGCCGGTCCTGGTGCCGAGGACCTGCTAACCCTGCGCGCCCAGCGCGTCATGATGGAAGCCGACGTCATCGTCTATGACGCGCTCGTGCCGCAGGCGATCGTCGATATGGGCCGCCGCGACGCCGAACGGCTTTCGGTCGGCAAGCGCAAGGGCTGCCATTCCAAGTCGCAGGAAGAGATCAACGACCTGCTGGTCGATCTCGGCCGTCAGGGCAAACGCGTCGTCCGCCTGAAATCCGGTGATCCGCTGGTCTATGGCCGGGCAGGCGAAGAGATGGCCGCATTGCGCGCCGCCGGCGTCACCTATGAAGTTGTGCCCGGCATCACTTCGGCCTTCGCCGCCGCTGCCGATTTCGAGCTGCCGCTGACGCTACGCGGCGTCGCCTCCTCGCTTGTTTTCACCACCGGCCATGATCTCACCGGCGATGTGCTGCCCGATTGGGCGAGCCTTGCCGTTTCCGGCGCGACGATTGCCGTCTATATGGGCCGCACGGTTGCCGCCTCCGTCGCCGAACGGCTGATGCAGGCCGGCATTCCCGCCGAAACCACCGTCGCCGTCATCGAAAATGCCAGCCGCGCCGAGCGCCGCCTGCTGCATGGCACGCTCGCCGATCTGCCCGATCTGCAGCACCGCGACGAGTTGACCGGGCCGGTGATGGTCATTATCGGCGATGCGGTCGCCGGCGCCAATTTCGAACTGTCCGAGCCGCTGGTGCGTGCAAACGCCCGGCTCGAGGAACTTGCAAGGAGCTGAATATGGGTGACAAGGTTCTGACGGCCAACCGGCTGACGGACGGCATTGCCGTCTGGCTGGATGCGAACGGCAAGTGGTCCACCTCGCTGCAGGAAGCGCTTGTCGCCCGCCACAACGAAGCTGTTGAAGCGCTGGAGGCGATCGGCAAGAAATCCTATGCCGACAACGAGGTCGTTGACGTCGCCGTCGTCGACGTTCAGGAAACCGACGGCATTCTCTGGCCGCTTCGCCTGCGCGAACGTATTCGCGCCCAGGGGCCGACCATGGAATACGCACCGGGCTACGCTCCTGCCGATCCCGAATTCATTGCAGTCTGAGGAAGACGATGTACCGTTACGACGAATTTGACCATGCCTTTGTCACCGAGCGCGTCGAGCAGTTCCGCGACCAGGTCCAGCGCCGCCTTGCCGGCGAGCTCGCCGAGGATGCGTTCAAGCCGCTGCGCCTGATGAACGGCGTCTATCTGCAGCTGCATGCCTATATGCTGCGCATCGCCATTCCCTATGGCACGCTGAGCGCGCGCCAGCTGCGCATGCTCGCCCATATCGCCCGCACCTACGACCGCGGTTATGGCCATTTCACCACGCGCCAGAATCTGCAGTTCAACTGGCCGAAGCTGTCGGAAATCCCCGATGCGCTCGCCGATCTTGCAAGCGTCGAAATGCATGCCCTGCAGACCTCGGGCAACTGCATCAGAAACGTGACGGCCGACCACTTTGCCGGCGCCGCCGCCGATGAGATCGCCGATCCCAGACCCTATGCCGAGATCCTCCGCCAGTGGTCGTCGGTCCACCCGGAATTCTCCTTCCTTCCGCGCAAGTTCAAGATCGCCGTCACCGGCGCCGAGCGCGACCGCGCTGCGATCCAGGTTCATGATATCGGCCTGCATTTGAAGAAGAACGACAAGGGCGAGATCGGTTTTGCCGTCTATGTCGGCGGCGGCCAGGGCCGTACGCCGATGATCGCCAAGCTGATTCGCGATTTCCTGCCCGAGGAGGACCTGCTCTCCTACACCACGGCAATCGTGCGCGTGTACAATCTGCACGGCCGCCGCGACAACAAATACAAGGCCCGCATCAAGATCCTCGTGCACGAAACCGGCGCCGAAGAACTGGCCCGCCAGGTGGAAGCCGAATTCGCGGCGCTCAGGGATAGCGAGCTCAAGCTGCCGGAAAAGGACGTCGAGGCGATCGCCAGCTATTTCGCGCTGCCCGATCTGCCCGAGCGCGCCGAGGGCTGGGAAAACCTCGCACGCTGGAAGAAGGCCGATCCGGATTTCGCCCGCTGGATCCAGCAGAACGTGCAGCCGCATAAGAATCCTGATTACGGCATGGTGACGATCTCGCTGAAGCCGATCGGCGGAATTCCGGGCGATGCGACCGACGCGCAGATGGATGCGATCGCCGATCTCGCCGAGGAATATGGCTTCGACGAAATCCGCGTCAGCCATGAGCAGAACCTGATCCTGCCGCATGTGGCGCTTGCCGATCTCGAAGCCGTCTACCGCGGCCTCGTCGCCATCAATCTGGCGGAAGCCAATGCCGGCCTGATCACCGATATCATTGCCTGTCCGGGGCTTGATTATTGCGCGCTCGCCAATGCGCGCTCTATCCCGCTGGCGCAGGAAATCTCCCGCCGCTTCGGCAATGCCGAGCGCCAGGCCGAGATCGGTGAGCTGAAGATCAAGATCTCCGGCTGCATCAATGCCTGCGGCCACCACCATGTCGGCCATATCGGCCTGCTCGGGGTCGAGAAGAAGGGTGCCGAACTCTATCAGATCACGCTCGGCGGTTCCGGCGACGAACATACCTCGATCGGCGAGATCATCGGCCGCGGCTTCGAGCCCGACCGGGTGACCGACGCCATCGAGACGATCGTCGACACCTATCTCGGCCTGCGCCTCGATCCGTCCGAGACCTTCCTTGCCGCCTATCGCCGGGTCGGACCGCAGCCTTTCAAGACTGCGCTCTACGGCGCCACGGCCGAAGCGGCATAAGGAGGCGATGATGACGAAGATCTGGAGAGAAACCGGTTTTGTCGACAACGATCCCTGGGTTGTTGAAACCGACGAGGTGAAGGCGACCGGTGAGCAGAAGCCGCTGCTCAGCCTCGACGAGCTGATCGCCAAGGCCGACGAAAGCAACGATGTCGGCCTCGGCGTGCTGATCAAGCCGGCCGATGATGTGCGCCGGCTGGAGCCGTACCTCGATCGCCTCGAAATCGTGGCGGTCGCCTTTCCGGCCTTCAACGACGGCCGCGCCTTCAGCCATGCCTCGCTGCTGCGCCAGCGCATCGGCTATACCAACGAGTTGCGCGCTGTCGGCGACGTGCTGATCGACCAGGTGCCGCTGATGCAGCGCGTCGGCATTGACAGCTTCTCGGTCAGCAATGCCACGGCGCTGAAGCGGCTTTCCGAAAACCGGCTTCCCGCTATTCCCCACCATTATCAGCCGGCGGTGCGTGACGCCGAAGCCGGCAAGGGCTATAGTTGGCGCCGTCAGGCGAAGCCGGCCGCATAAGCGTCCGGTGCCGCCTTTTCACGATGGCGGAATGAGAGCATGAAGACATTCGAAGTGGCGGTGATCGGTGGCGGTCTCGCCGGCATGATCGCTGCAATCGCGCTCGCCCGCGGCGGCCGCAGCGTGGCGCTGGTGGCGCCCGTTGCCGCAAAGGAAGACAGGCGCACCACGGCGCTGATGGATCAGTCGATCCGCTTCCTCGACCGCCTGACGCTCTGGGAAAAACTGCGCCCTGCGGCCGCACCCCTGACGAGCATGCGCATCATCGACGGCACCGACCGGCTGCTGCGCGCTCCGACGACGACTTTCCGCGCGGTCGAGGTCGGCCTCGATGCCTTCGGTTACAATTTTCCCAACAAGGTCCTGACCGAGATCCTCGAAGCGGCGGCGGCCGCCGAGGGCAATATCACCCGCTTCCCCGATATGGCCGAATCGATCGGAATATCGGCCGAGGCCGTGTCGATCACCCTTGCCGGCGGCGAGACGGTGACGGCCGATTTTGCCGTCGGCGCCGACGGCCGCGGCTCGAAGCTGCGCGAGACGGCAGCAATCGACACCCGCAAATGGTCCTATCCGCAGTCGGCCATGGTCTTGAATATCGCCCATTCGCTGCCGCACCAGAACATCTCGACCGAATTCCACACCAAACATGGCCCCTTCACCCAGGTGCCGCTGCCCGGGAATCGCTCCAGCCTCGTCTGGGTGCAGGATCCGGCCGAAGCGGCAGCCCGGATGGAATTGCCACTGGCCGAGCTGGGCTCTCTCGTCGAGGCGCAGATGCAGTCCATGCTCGGCAAGGTCGAGGTGGAGGAGGGCGTCCAGGTCTGGCCGCTGTCGGGCATGATGGCGCACCGTTTCGGCAAGGGGCGAATCGCGTTGATCGGCGAAGCCGCCCATGTCTTCCCGCCGATTGGGGCGCAGGGGCTGAACCTCAGCCTGCGCGATATCATGGCGCTCACCGATATCCTCTGCGACAGGGCTGAATTGCCGGTGCCGGCCGATGCCGGCGAAAGCTTCGACCGCAAGCGCCGCGCCGATATCATGACGCGTACGGCCAGTGTCGATCTTCTCAACCGCTCGCTGCTTTCGGATTTCCTGCCCGTTCAGATGCTGCGGGCCGCCGGCCTGCATATTCTCTCGGCCATTCCGCCGCTGCGCAGCATTGTCATGCGCGAGGGCATCGAGCCCGGCCGCGGCTTGCGCGATATTCCGGGTGCCCTACGGGAAAAGCTGAAGCGGAAGAAGGCCTGAGCGGATCGCGATCAGCCAGAGCGAAACGCTGACCACCGAAAGCACCGTCGTGATCAGGATCGTCGCCGAGGCGCGCTCCTGCCAGACGCCATATTGCTGGCCGATGACGAAGACATTGGTCGCCGTCGGCAGGCTGGCAAGCAGCACGGCGGCCTGGATCCAGACCGGCTCGAAACCGCCAACCACCGTCAGCGCGATGAACACCGCGGTCGGATGCAGGATCAGCTTCGCCGGCACGATAAAGGAGATCTCGGCCGGAATCCGCTTCAGCGGCCGTAGCGCCAGCGTCACGCCCATGGCAAAGAGCGCGCAGGGAGCCGCCGCCTGAGCGAGGTAATCGACGAGGCGCTGGAAGGCCAGCGGCTGGTCAATATCAAGCGCGGCCACCGCAAAGCCTGCCGCCGTCGACAGGATGAAGGGATGCAGTACGACCTTCCGGGCGATATCGGCGACAAGCCGCCCCGCTGAACGCTTGTCGTCGCCCGCCGCTGCCATCAGTGCCGGCGCCACGATGAAATGCAGCGCATTCTCGAAGCAGATGATCAGTGCCACCGGCACGGCGGCAGCTTCGCCGAGCGCGAGCAGCGCCAGGCCCGGGCCCATATAGCCGATATTGCCATAGGCGCCGGCAAAGGCCTGGATGGTGCAATCGGCGAGCGAATTGCCGCGCACGACGCGGCCGACGGCAAACAGCATGATGAAGACCGCATAGGTCGCGGCGATATCGGTGACGATGAAATCGACGCGCGTCAGCTCTTCGATCGGCGTGCGCGAGACGAGCTTGAAGAACAGAGCGGGCAGGGCGGCATAGATGATGAAGGTGTTCAGCCAGCCGAGCGCTTCGGCCGGCAGCTTCGTCGCCTTGGCAGCGATATAACCGATCAGGATCAGGCCGAAGAACGGCAGTAGCAGGCTGACGATATCGGCCAAGAGGTCTTCCAGTACGCGGGGATGATCGGCGGGTCAGGACCTGACTTACGCAATTCCAGCGAAACTGTGTAGCGGTTTGGGCTGCGAAATTGCGGAAGAACAAATCGGTAGAGCGCTTTCGTCATTTCAAGGAAAGACGGAAACGCTCTACAGGTGGGACGTGCCTGACCAGAGCGATCAGTAGTCCCAGAAGGCCGCTACCCAGCGAAAGGCGTCGCCATCGACCGCCACCCGGCCGACGGACGGGAACGGCAGGTGAGTGGCCACCAGCTGCTCGCCGGTCTCCGCCAGTTCCCGCAGAAGACGGACCCGAACGCGAGCCGCCTCCTCGGGGTCGTGTTCGAAGCCGTTGTACCAGTCGGGATGTTCAAATCCGACCGCGAACACGGCGTCGCCGGCAAACATCAGCCGGTCCCCGCCAGACGCCAGGCGGATCACGCTGTGCCCGGGAGTGTGGCCGCCGGTGCGATGGACGACCACGCCCGGCGCTACCTCGTACTCGTCGTCGAACAGCCTGAGATGGCTGCGATACTCTTTGGCGAACCGCTTGGCGGTCGCCCGAAGCGCGTCCGGGAACCCCGGCGGCATGGAGACCCGGGAGAAATCGGGCGCCTCCCAGAACTTGACCTCGGCCGCCGCCACGTGGATCCGCAGGTCCGGACGCAGCTGGTCCTTCACCCCGTCGACGAGCAGCCCGCCAATGTGGTCCATGTGCATGTGGGTAAGGACTACGTCGGTCACCGACGCAAGATCGATGCCGGCGGCTTCCAATCGCTTGATCAGCTGCCCGGCCCGCGGCAGGTGCAAGTCCGGGTCGATCCCCAGCCCGGCGTCGAGGAGTATGGTCTGGTCGCCGCTGCGCACCACGACCACGTTCAGCGCCCAGTCGAAAGCATCCGCAGGCAGGAACATGTCTTTCAGCCAGGCCGCTCGGACGGCGGGATCGATGTTGTGTCCCAGCATCGCGGTTGGGAGCGGCAGCACGCCATCGCTGACCACCAGCACCTCAATCTCGCCGACCCGCACCGCGTAGCGCGACGGAACCAATTCGTCGAGCCGAGGTATGCCGGTGTGTGCGGTGTTTTCCAGGCTCATCTTTGTCTCAAGGTTCATGTTCGTCTCCTTCTGACCGCCGCCTTAAACACGGCATCGACGACGCTACATGGAGGCGTGTTTGCGATCGATTGGGTCGAGGGATAAGGGCGGGTGGGGCCGAGGGACAGGGCAAGCCATACCACGGCATAGGTGCGGGCCTTGCTTTTTACTGCCGGCGGCGTGCTGATGAGCGCGGAGTTGACCAGATCAGCGAACGCGGAAAGCCTGCTGCATAGCCAGAAAATCGGCAACCCGTGGCCTAGCCGATCTGCATCAGGATCGGGAAGGTTTGCTGGAACCAGATCGCCACATCGCTGACCCATCCGAACAGGAAGGCGAGGCCGGTCAGCACGAGAAAGACGCCCATCACCTTTTCCACAGTGCCCAGATGGCGGCGGAAGCGCGACAGGAAGCGCATGAAGGCGCCGGAAAAGCCGGCGGCGATCCAGAAGGGGATGGCAAGGCCGAGCGAATAGACGGCAAGCAGCCCGGCGCCGGAGCCGACCGTCTCGCGCGAGGCGGCGACACCGAGGATCGCGCCGAGCACGGGGCCGATGCAGGGCGTCCAGCCGAAGGCGAAGGCAAGGCCCATAATATAGGCCCCCGTAAGCGTCGCCGGCTTGCCGCCGCCCTGGAAACGCGCCTCGCGGGCAAGCAGGCCCAATCGGAAGACGCCGAGGAAATTCAGCCCCATGACGATGATGATCAGCCCGCCGAGTTTCGACAACAGGTCGAGATGCTGGCGAAGCGCCATGCCGATACTGGAGGCACCGGCGCCGAGCGCCACGAAGACGGTGGCAAAGCCGAGCGTGAACAGCAGGGCGGAGAACAACACGCCGCGCCGGACGTCGGGCGCAACCGCAACCGCACCACCGCCGCGGAACTGCTCGACCGAAATGCCGGCCATGTAGCAGAGATAGGGCGGGACGAGCGGAAGCACGCAAGGCGACAGAAAGGAAAGCGCCCCGGCTATCAACGCGCTCCACAGGGAAATATCGGCAATCGACACACATTCTCTCCGGCTGCTATCTGCGTGATGTTCCTAGCTTTGCTGGTCCGGCATTGCCAATCACCTTTTTGCGCTCGGCAGCAATTGCCTTGCGCGCGCAAGAAATGTGCCGATCGCCGAAAAAACCCGAATTTTTCGGTTGACCGCAATGGGTCGCCTGCCTATGTTCCGCCCACTTCCAGCCGGGGTGCTTCACACCCACGGAGAGGGAGAGCGTAGCTCAGCCGGTAGAGCAACTGACTTTTAATCAGTAGGTCTCGGGTTCGAACCCCGACGCTCTCACCAACAATTTCAAAAATGTGTTTTTCGATTTGGTGTCGCCGTCCGGCCGCCACTAAATCATGTGGCATGGCGACCGATACTGAATCGAATCCGCAGCAGCCACCACGCTATATGAATCTGGCAAAGCCTAAGCGCTACCTTACCCACCAATGAGCCTGTCGGCCGCTGCCGGCGTCGTCCCAAACGTACAGTCCCTGCGAGTGTGGCTTTGTTGCTACAGCTATTTGTTGGTGAATATTATATTGTGCTTGTATTCTAATGCATGGGGTACAGAAAATGAAGTTGACTATCGCCACCACTTTCCTCGCACTTGTCGCATCGACTGCTTTTGCAGCGGATGCCGTTCAGGATATTCCGGCCGCTCCCGTTGCGGCTGCCCCTGTCTTCACTTGGTCGGGTCCGTATTTCGGTCTCGATGGCGGCGCCGGATGGCTTAACGGTGATTTCGACTTCGGCGGCCCCAGCGCTTCTGAGGATTTCAATGGCGGCGTCTTCGGTGGGTTTGCGGGTTATAACTTCCAGTTCGATAGCATTGTCGTCGGTATCGAAGGCAACCTGGAATACAACTGGAATGAGAAGGAAGTCCTGGGAGCGGACATTGGGACGGACTGGGCCGGCGCCGTTCGCGGTCGTGTTGGCTACGCCTTCGACAAGGCGCTGATCTATGGCGCAGCTGGCTGGACCGCTACGCGCGGCTACGTTGATGTGCCGGGATTCGACAAGGAAACCGAAACCTTCAACGGCTACACCGTCGGGGCTGGCGTCGACTTTGCCATCACCAACAACATCTTCGCCCGCGGCGAATACCGGTACAACGACTTCGGCAAGAAAGACATTCTCGGTGTTGATGTCGATCTCGACCAGCACGAAGTCAAGTTCGGTCTCGGCGTGAAGTTCTAACAACTGTCGGCTAGTCAGAAGCGCGAAAGCTCCGTCAACTTGGCGGGGCTTTTCTATTTGGCGCCGTAACGCAGGCAACCATTTTTTGATCAGCACAACTGCGAAAAGGCCAGCCTATCCTCGTCGCCGCGAGCAAGAGGCTGCGAGGGCAGGATAACGCGGCGGTTTGTCAAATCGGCCAAAAATGCAGGAACCAACTTCCACTGCTTCCCGTTCTCTCCTCATCGACAAACAGGAGAAATCGATCATGGATTGGAATCGTGTGGAAGGAAACTGGAGGCAGGTGAAGGGCAATATCAAAGAGCAGTGGGGCAAACTCACGGACGATGATCTCGACCAGATCGCCGGCAAGCGCGACCAACTGGAAGGTAAGATCCAGGAGCGGTATGGCATCGAGAGGGATCGCATTAGACGCGATATCGATGACTGGTACGGTCGGCAGACTTGGTAGTGCCTGAGCAAGAACCCGGTGAAAGCCGGGTTCTTGCCGTCATTCTTCAGCTGATCTCATGACTATCCACCAAAAGCCAATAGAAGGGCGCCGCCGGCGATAAGCGCAAGGGCCGGCCAGTTTTTGGATAGGCCGAGGAATCTGAGGCCTTGGCGCCGTGGTTCCAGCGTCGTGCCGCCTTGCGGCAGTTGATGCGGATCACTCGGCTTTCGACCAAGCACCGACGAAAAGAGGAAAAGCAGTCCGCCGATGATGAGAGCGGCTCCGGTCAGGATGACCCACATGGTGGCCTCCGCTGTGAAGAGAATATGGGTTTAAACCGAATTCGGCCTTGATCGTTCCGTGCGTGCCTGCTCAATGCCTTCCGGCTTTTGCGCCTCGCCCGCATCGTAAGCACAGCGTTTTTGGCCCCGGCGCAGATGCGGATCGGCGATCGCCCTTCACACATTCCACTTTCGGAACCAAAAGCGCCTGCACCGAATTTGACCCCTGAGCGATCTTGGAGGTCCCCTGATGGACAAGACACCGAAGATGGCTATCCGCGGAATGATGTTATACGTGCTGGCTCTACTCGTCCTCGGTGTTCTGGCGGGCGCCGTGTACACAATCTACGGCCATCCCGGCGATCCGTCCGAGCGACCTGCTGCTGAGACGATTCCGCAAAAAGCCACGCCTCCGCAGTGAGATAATTTCGTCCTTCGAGAACAAACGATGACCGCTAAGGCCTCTGCCAGATCCGGCGTGCACCCGGTCAGGTCGTGTTGAAAAGCCTGCGTTGGACTCCACAAGTCCAGCAAGCGGCAACGAACATTGCTTTGGAAAGCAAGGCGGGAAATTCTGTCGCAAGTCCTTCCAACCAGTAAAGAGCCAAATTTATAGGGGGAACAACCTGCGACACCGAAATCGGTGCCGGGGTCTGGATCTATTGAACTGCCGTTCCAGATGCCATCGGGCAGGTCTGCCTGGAACGCCGGGATATTGCGTCGGGCAATCGGAAAGAGGAGTCTGCGGATGAAAGAACACGCGGTCGTGATTTCCGGAGGAGGTCCGACGGGGCTGATGCTGGCAGGCGAATTGGCGTTGGCGGGCGTTGACGTCGCCATCGTCGAACGCCGCCCGAACCAGGAGATTGTCGGGTCCCGGGCCGGCGGCCTGAGTTCGCGCACGCTTGAGGTTCTCGACCAGCGTGGAGTGGTCGACCGGTTCCTCGCGGAAGGCCAGATCGCCCAGGTCACCGGATTTGCGGTCACGAGGCTGGATATCAGCGATTTTCCGACCCGGCACAATTACGGGCTGGCGCTGAGGCAGAAGCACATCGAGCGCGTTCTTGCCGGCTGGGTCGAAGAACTGCCTGTGGCGATCTATCGCGGCCGTGAACTGACGGCTTTCGCGGAGGACGATACCGGCGTCACCATCGAACTCTCCGATGGCGCGTCGCTGAGGGCAGGCTATCTCGTCGGCTGCGATGGCGGCCGCAGTCTGGTTCGCAAGCTGGCCGGCATCGAGTTTCCGGGATGGGATGCGACGACCAGCAACATTCTCGCCGAGGCCGAAATGGAGGAGGAGCCGCCGCTCGGCGTGCACCGTACGGCGCTCGGCATGCATGCATTCGGCCGGGAGGAGTACGAAATCCGCGACGGCAAGGTCGTTTTTTCAAGTGAAGGTCCGGTCAACGTCATGGTGACCGAAAAGACGGCCGGCGGCACGAGCGAGCCGACCCTCGGCGATCTCAGGCAAGCCCTGATCGAAACATGCGGGACGGATTATGGCATCCATAGTCTGAGGTGGATTTCCAGGTTCACCGATATGTCGCGGCAGGCGGCGGCTTACCGCAAGGGCCGGATTTTCCTGGCCGGCGACGCCGCGCATGTGCATTCTCCAGTGGGCGGGCAGGGCCTCAACACCGGTGTTCAGGATGCCGTCAACCTGGGCTGGAAGCTGGCTCAGGTGGTGAAGGGAATATCGCCGGAAAGCTTTCTCGACACCTATCATGCCGAGCGCCATCCGGTGGCCGCCCGCGTGTTGCGCACGACGATGGCGCAGGTCGCGCTGCAACGGACCGATGACCGCACCGAAGCCTTGCGAGACATGGTTTTGGAGCTCCTCGCCATGGAGGAGAACCGAAAAAAGATCGCCGCCGAAATGTCCGGGCTGGCCATCCATTACGACCTTGGCGAGGGGCATCCGCTGCTCGGCCGCCGCATGCCGGACCTTGACCTCACCACATCAGATGGCCCTCTGCGCGTTTATGCGCTGCTCCAAAATGTGCAACCGCTGCTGTTGAATCTCGCTGCGCCCGGCAGCCTCGACATCGGGCCGTGGTCTGGCCGCGTCCAACTGCTTGACTCCAGCTATGACGGCGTATGGGAGCTGCCGGCGTTGGGTGCGGTCTCGGCCCCAACCGCCGCGTTGATCCGGCCCGATGGCTATGTGGCCTGGGTGGGCGAGGGGACGACGGATGGTTTGCACGAGGCGATGACGACCTGGTTTGGACAGCCCGCCTAAAAGCCACGAACTTTGGCTAAGCGGCCAGAGGCATCGAACCGCAATCCGATATCGTCTCGGCCTCCGGCATGGGTTTGCCGCGGCGCTCCCATGTCCGGCGACTGATGCCGAAAGCCTCCCAGGGGCGCGCTTGGCTAAAGGAATTGGCGAGATAGTCGGCTCTGGGGCGCGCGCCTGCGGCACGGCGTTGCTCGTCTTTCCGGCTTCTGTCCCGCTGCCGCCGCTTTTCCTTTTGCAGTTTTGCTCTATTTCCCTTTGGTACATCGAAGGCGCCGATCGTGCGGATATCGAGGGCGCACCTTTCGGCATAGCTCAAATGCAGAGCGTGACCGAGAGCGTCGGCCGACAGCGGGGAAAAGCGCACCTTCGTCCGCTCGTAGATGATCTCCTCCACGTCGGCTTTCCCGGCCCAGGGAAGCCATCGCGCCGCCCAGCCGAGTACAACGTCCACGAACTCTTGCCCGAATTCGACAAAGGCGAGGCTGGCGATCACCTCGACATAGATCAAAGCATCATCCGCCTCGGGCACGATATCTCCATGGCGATGCCTGATCAATTTTTCGATCTCGCGCATCCGGCCACGGAAATGGTTCCAGCGGCCGCCTCGCGCTCGGCGCCGGACCGCCTTGTACCCCAGCAGGCAGTCGCCGACTTTGACGGCTGAAACATCCCGGGCGAGATCATCCGAGTGTTCGGCTTTTACAGCCCGCTTGTCGGATTGGGTCGCTTTTTCCTGACCAAGACGTTCCATCGATTTCCCTCGCGACCGGCCTCGCGAAGGCCGAAACGCGTGATTGTAAGGGAAGTCGAGGGGGGTGATGTAGCCTGGCCAACCGACATTTTTTTGGATTGTAGGCGAAAAGTCGATGGATCGCGGTTCGGCCCTCGGCGGACAACACGCGCAAATAGCGTCCGGCCAGCCAAAGCCACCAGAGACAAGTCGCTCCGAAGCTTATCGATCTATCGGCGCCAGCGGTCTCATCTCCACCTGATTGCCAAGGAGAGAAAGGCCCCTCGCCACAATTTACATTAGTCAGCGAAAGCCGAAGAAGCTCAAAACCGCGAGCACAATGACGACAGCGCCGACAATCCAGATCAAATTGTTCATTGGGAACCGTTCTCCTGTTTGAATTGAGCCAACACGTGACCCGTTCACTTAACTGCGGGGCAGGCTCGGAGTTCCCTAACCATTTCTATTGCTGCAGCGCGCCTCCTCTCAATGACTCAGCCATACCACGGCTGCTCCCTGCGGCAATCGCAGTGAGGCCGTGCACCAATGTCGGCCGGGGGCGCCTTAATAGCTGCACGAGCGCGCATTGCCGGGTCTGAAACCACCCGCGCACGCCGGGTTGATCGAGGTGTCCCGTTGATACTGGAAATCTTCACGATCGTGCTTGCCAGGCGAGGTGCAGGAAGACGCGATCGCGGACACGCCGAGCAGCGCGCCGATGGCTACAAATGTCAGAAATCGGTTCATCTGGGCTCTCCCTTGCGGAATTGATCTTGGTCATAGTCTACCGTGCCGTACCAGCCTATACGAAACTTCCGGCGCTATTGATCACGCTTGGCTGAACACGTGTGCGATGGATCAATCGACCTTGAGCTTGTGCGTTTGAACCTCGATCTCTGATCGATTCCCTCAAGATAATCTCATCGGGCTATTCTGCCGTTATGGAAGTAGTTGCGGAAGCTTTTGACTAAATGCAGGCGATTTTATCTTGAATAAATCAAGGATTTTCAGTAATATTATCCCATAAAAAAGTAATATAAATGGGAGGTTACTATGGCGGAAACTCGGTTCGATCCGGTTTTGCTTCATCGTCAGCATTTCATCGCTGAGATCACATGTCTCGATGAAATCATCGATTTTCTCGATGAATGGCCGGAGGAGAAACGGGGCCTGGCATATGACACGCTGTTGAAGGCGTGCCGGGACACGGCCAGCGGCCGTTTCCCGCTGAGCGCTGCGCGCGAGAATTTCCGGCGGTTTCTGAAGATGTCGGGTGTGCTTGCCAAGGTCGAGGGCGCGCCCAAATTCGAGCAGCTGATGGGTGATCGAAATATCGGCAATGCTTGATACGATGGAATGAGCAAAAACGCGCCGTCACATCATGTGCGGCGCGTTCTGGTTTTAACGTCGGCTGCCGGCCGAACACCTATTTCTCAGCGACAATGCTTGGCGACGAGCATCAACAGGCAGAGGCGATCCCGGGGATCTCGACAAATCTCAGGCAGTGGCGCCATTCGCCCAGTCACATCGGAACACCATCACCGGCTTCGAAAAGCCCTTGAGCCGTCGGCGCGAGGCGTGACCGAAGAGATCGGCGGCGCCATGTTCCCGAAAAATGTTCTCCGAGACGAGGATCTGGTCGCTGGATGCGGCCGCACAGAGCCGTGCGGCGAGCTGTACGGTTGAGCCGAATAGGTCGTTGCTGTCCTCGACCGGCTCGCCGCAATCCAGCCCGATGCGGATATGGATCGGCTCGGTGTTTCCGCCGTTGTAACGCAGGAATTCCTGCTGGATTGCCATGGCGCATTCGACGGCCGCGGTGGTGGCGGAAAAAGCCGCCATGATGCCGTCGCCGGTGTGCTTCACTTCGCGGCCTGAGGTTTGGCCGAGGCATCGGCGCACGATCGCGTCATGGGCCCGCACCATCTCAGTCCCGATGCGGTCGCCGAGCCGCGCTGTCATCTCGGTCGAGCCGACGATATCGGTGAAGAGAATGGCCCGGTGGCCGGGATCCACTTGCGCCGAGGATTGGCCAGGCGCCAGTTCAGGGTCATGAATTCGGCCGAGAAAAGCCTCGACCGCTGATAAGGCGACCTCGACGACCTCGTTGGCGACCAAGCCATGCGCCTCACGATGCACACATTGGGCGGTTTCCATATCGGGCGCATCCACGAGACAGAAGGCGGTTCCGCGCCGCTGGTCGAACCAATAGGTGAGGAACTTGACGCCGTAACGATCCTGAATGTCGAGATCCATGCGATGCGCCTGGGCAACGTCGGCTGCCGACGTTCCCTCGAGAAGGTGCCGGTCCATGAAGATTGGCATGGCGCGTCCTCCGAGATCGCCGTTTGCAAGGCATAGTACGATCTGGATGCTTTTGCGTCCACCTTTGGTACAATCAATGAATGATTTATTGAGGTTGTTGCTTCGAGAAAAGTCGCGGCGTTGCTGCAATTCCTATAGAATACTAAGGAAATCCCGGTTTTTAATGAGTAGGCTTGGCCGGAGAAGCCTGATATTTACCATAATCAGTCGTTTGATAACCAATCGTGGGGTTCTCGAAGCCGATCGGACGCTTCAAGCGTTGCATGTTTTCAAGGCGCCTGCCTGGAGGCGCACGGAGATACGCCCGTTCCCGCCGCCATCGGCACGCAAATTGCATCTTTAACTCGTAAGCTCACCGAAATTGGAAAAGCTGTAGAAAAGTGAGACAGACGGCAAATTTTCGACCGGTCGGCTTGGCCTCAATGGGGCTCGGCCATTATGCCGTTATTAACTCTGTGTGGGACGCCGCGCGCACGCTGCTGCACGACTGGCCGGTCGATGACGGCGAAGATTATCTCGAAGCCGTGAAGTCATGCCTGGATGCAATTATCGGCGATCTCCCGCCGGAAGAGGTGCGCGCATCCTTCATCAGGGCTGCGCAGGAAGCCGGCATCGCCGTCATTGAAGCTGCGGACTGAACGCCCGCCCCGATCCATTTTTTGAACGAGATCCTCCCAACTTGACTTTTCCAGCCAAACGTCTAAAATGGAACAAAACAGGAACATTGGAGATGGTCATGACACATACGGAACAAGTGATCGCCAACGCCCTAGCCCTTGTCGAAGCCTCCCGTGCGGCGCGCGAGCGCGATCAGCTGCGCCGCGCCGCCTGGCAGAGAAAGGTCGAACTCAGCCGGCCGCTGCCGCCCTTGCCGCGTCCGGTTCAATTGCCATTGGCGCTGAACTGATGCGACCGGCAAAGGTCCTGGAACCCGATCCGGTTTGGCCGGATCCGGCGTCGCCCGATCCTGCTTGGCCCGATCCTGCTTGGCCCGATCGAGCTTGGGAAGTCGAAGCCGTGTTGGCCTGGCATGACGACAATGCCAAGGCGGCGATCCGCTCGCTGCTCGACGACTGCAAACATCTCCGCCGGCAACTGGCGCTGGCGGAGCGGGCGATGAGCCGCGGGATGACCCGCGGTTGGACGCCGCGATACCAGCGCGACGCCCTCTGAACATCAGTCCTGCCCGCCGTTTCAGACACTCACGAAGGGCGCCGAACTCGTTGTCGGATCTGCGCCCAGCCACCGGCGACGCACAATTCAGAGCCTAGGATCGATCCGGGAAAGCCGGCTGCGATGATGAAAAACCGGCAGCATCAGGCGGCAGTCAAGTCGCTGCTGCGCAGCCTCTACGGCCGTGTCGGTCGAACCCAGTTCGTCCCTCATCGAATTTCTCTCTCATCAAACACCGGGTGACGCGCGCGTCGACCTCGGAAATTCGCGTAGTCGGGCGACGGCTCGGCGTCGGCTTGGCGCTCACGCATCATGCTCGAAACCGACATTTGCCAGATAGGCTTCCAGCGCCCAGGTATCGGCCGCTGAAACGATGGCGCCGACATAACCGTCCGGACGCACCAGCACCCAGTCGCCTGGGGCCAGGCCATAGGCCTCGCGGAAATGCCCGCCTTGATCCATCAGGTCGGCACGTTGGCAAATCCTGCGGATATGCAGCCCTGGGCGCAGCGGTATCGTGAGTTGCTCGACCTCATAACCGAGCAGCGTCCAGTGCGTGCCCCTGAACAGTTCGAACAAACGTCTCGGCTGGCCGGCCGCACCTGTGAGCGGTGCATCCGGTGCACGGTCGCCTGCCAGCAGGCCGGCGCGACGCTCCGGCTTTTCCAGCGCGAGGGAAGACTCGGGATAGCCGATATCGAGTTGATGGACCTCGCGCCCGCGCCGCATCTCGCCGCGCTTCAGAGCATCGAGAAGACCGGTGGCAAGACCAAGCATCGCCGCGGCGATCGGGCGGCGCTCTTCCTCGTAGCTGTCGAGCAGCGCGTCCGGGGCGCCGCCGGCGACCGCCGCCAGTTTCCATCCGAGATTATAGGCATCCTGCACGCTGGTATTCAGACCCTGGCCGCCGGTCGGCGGATGCGTATGGGCGGCGTCGCCGGCCAGGAACACGTGGCCCTGCCGGTAGCGATCGGCAAGCCGGGCATTCATGTTGAAGGCCGATGCCCAGGAAACCGACTGGATGGTGATGTCAGCCCGGCCGGTGCGCTCCTTCACCAGAGCGGTCAAGCCTGCCTCGGAAAGATCGATATCGCCTACGAGCGCAACAGGTCCCTGGATCTGGAACATCTCGGTGCCGGCGAGCGGGCAAATCGAAATCTGGCGCTGCATGTCGCCTTCGCCGAAGCGATGCCACGCGTCGCGATCGAGGCCGGTCAGCATGACATCGGCGACGATGGCGCGCACGCCGAGCGTCTTGCCGGGAAAGCCGATATCGAGCGCGTGGCGCACGAAGCTGCGCCCACCATCGGCGCCGACGAGCCAGCGCACGCGGATGGTCTCTTCGCCGGATCGGCCCTTGAGCCGCGCCGTTACTCCCGCATCGTCCTGTTCGAAGCCGATGAGTTCACATCCGAATTCCGGGCGGTGCCCCAGCTCGAGCAGACGATCGCGCATCACGCCCTCCGTCAGGAACTGCGGCACCATCAGCGGCAGATGGTAAGGTTCGGCAGGCGTCGGCGCTTCATCCAGCACGAAGTCGGAGTCGCTGAAGCTCCCATCGTCGCGATACTCCCGCTGCCTGGGATAGGCGCCGCCAAGCGCGACGATCCGGTCGAGGATGCCGAGATCTTCGAAGACTTCCTGTGTGCGCGGCTGGATGCCCTTGCCGCGGGAGCCGCGGAACGGGTCGTTCATTTTCTCGATCAGGCGGAAATTGACGCCGCGCCGCGCCAGCTCGATTGCCAGCGTCAGCCCGGCCGCACCGGCGCCCGATATCAGCACGTCGATTGTAGAATTCGATGTCATATTCATCTCCATATGTGTATTATGCACACAATAGGAGAATCGATATGACGGCGTCAACAAGAAATGTGCAAAATACACATATGTCGGAAAAACTGCGCGAACTGCATGGGGCTTTGATCGAGATCGTCAGCGTCATGAACCGTCCGCAGCGCGACGAGCAGATGGTGCGCGAGGCCGGCATTTCGCTCGACCGCGCGCTGTTTCCGCTATTGGTCACGGTGGAACGCCTCGGTCCGATCGGCGTGGTCGAACTCGCCGACCGCGCCGGGCGCGACTACACCACTGTCAGCCGTCAGGTTGCCAAGCTCGAAAGCCTCGGCCTGGTCGAGCGCCGCGGAGGTGCCGCCGATCGCCGCGTGCGCGAGGCGGTCATCAGCCCGAAGGGCAAGGCGATGACCGATCGCATCGACGTGGCGCGCGAAAGGATCGGCCGCGCCATCTTCGAGCGCTGGGACGAGCACGAATTCAATGAGCTGGTGCGGCTGATGCGGAAGTTTGCAGAAGATATCAGTGGCGATCTCGGCGACAGCACGCCGGCCTCGCATGACGAGCGCGAATGATGCGCGCGTAGCCATTGCACCGGCGTGTCTCCAATGCTTTTCTAGCGCCTCTGCAATTCAACGCTCTCCGGTGATTCCCGATGTTCGATATTCTGTGGCGCGGCCTGGCGATCGGCGCCGGCGCAACCATCCTGATGGACCTCTGGGCGATATTGCTCACCAAGGTCTTCGGCCAGGCGGCGCCGAACTGGGCGCCGGTCGGCCGCTGGTTCTGGCACCTTCGCCGCGGCAAGGTCTTTCACGACAGCATCGCCGATGCCGAACCCTATGCCAATGAGCTGGCGCTCGGCTGGATCAGCCACTATGCCGTCGGCATTCTCTATGGGGTGATCTTCGCGCTCATCATGGGGCAGGGCTGGCTCGCCGCGCCGACATTCCTTCCCGCCTGGATCTTCGGCATTATCACCGTCGGGGCAGGGTGGTTCCTGCTGCAGCCAGGCCTCGGCATCGGCTGGGCCGCCTCAAAACATCCAAACCCCAACAAGGTCCGCTGCTTCAACCTGCTGGCGCATACGGTGTTTGCGCTGGGACTCTATGGTACGGCGCTGATCATTCGCTAGACCATAGAAGACCCCTCCCCAACCCCTCCCCACAAGGGGGAGGGGCTAAGATGCCGCACCGCTTTGCATAACCTCTGTCGTAGCAATCCTAGAACGATCACAGCCAGCACGGCTTCTCTTTTTTTGTCGCTGCCGGGGACCAGAGCTTAGTCCCTCTCCCTTGTGGGGAGGGGTCTTCTCCACCTCTCTATCCCAACAACCCAATCTTACCGCGCCGCCCAATTGGCGCCGCGGCGGAAGATGGTCTTCATCTCCGGCACGTCGAACTCCTTGGCCTGGTGGCCGAGTGAGGAATAGAAGACGCGGCCCTTGCCGTATTTGCGCTTCCAGACCACGGGCATGACGACGCCGTCGATCCAGTAGGCGTGCTCGCCGGTGAATTTCGTCGTCGCCAGCACCTCGTTCGAGGGGTCGACATGCATGTAATATTGCTCGGAAGTGTAGGGGAAATCGGCGATCCCCTCCACCAGCGGATCGTCGGGCCGGGTGATGTTGACGGTATAGTCGATGATGTTGCCGGGGTGGGCCACCCACTGGCCGCCGATGATGAACTGGTAGTCGACGGAGTCGCGGAAGGCATCGCCGGCGCCGCCGTGATAGCCGGCAATGCCGACGCCGCTTTCGATCGCAGCCGCGAGGTTCTTGACCTCCTCCTTCTCGATCTTCGACATCGTCATGATCGGCACGACGAGGCTGAGATCATGGACGGAAGGGTCGGCGAGCGCCTCGGTGCCGTGTTCGAGATAGACCTTGAAGCCGTCCTCCTCGAGCATGGTCTTGATGATTTCGGCGCATTCCTGCGGCTCGTGGCCGCTCCAGCCGCCCCAGACGATCAGTGCTTCACGCATAGTCTTTCCTCCTGAAATTATTTCGCCAGCCGTCCGTCGACGATGGAATCGGACAAGGGGGCAGGGCGCTCCGTCGCCGTGGTAATATCAACCGTCCTGCCGGTCGCGGCCGCGGTGTGGAAGGCTTCCATGACTTCGAGCACATGCAGCGCCAAATCGCCGTTGGCGCGATGCGGCCGGTTGGAGCGGATCGCATGCGCCATGTCGGCGACGCCGAGCGAGCGGTAATTGCCGTCGGCATAGGGTGATGTCACCGGCTGGTCTTCGAATTCGCCGCCCTTCTTCAGGTATTCGACAGGGCCTCCGAATTTGTTCGGATCGGGAACGATCAACGTGCCCTCGGTGCCGTAGACTTCGAGCGGCACATGTTTGTGACCGGCGACATCGAAGCTCATGACGATCTGCACGACGGCGCCATTGGCAAAACTCATCATGCCGGCGACATGTGTCGGCACGTGCACGGGAATGCGCTCGCCGTTGCGCGGCTCGCTGGTCACAAGCCGTTCGGCCCGCGGCGTCGTCGCAAAGCCGGCGACTTGAGAAACCGGCCCGAGAAGATTGACGAGATCGGTGATGTAATAGGGACCCATGTCGAGCATCGGCCCGCCGCCGACCTCGTAAAAGAAGGCCGGGTTCGGATGCCAGCGCTCATGGCCCGGGCACATGAAGCTTGCCGAGCCGCCGACCGGCTGACCGATGACACCTTGGTCGATCAGCGCGCGCGCCGTCTGATGGCCGCCGCCGAGGAAGGTGTCGGGCGCCGCGCCGATACGAAGATTGCGGGCGCGGGCCGCCTCGGCCAATTTTTTCCCTTCCGCGAAATTAATCCCCAGCGGCTTTTCCGAATAGGTGTGTTTGCCGGCGTCGAGCGCCTGCATGGCGACCGCGACATGCGCCTTGGGAATGGTCAGATTGACGATGATCTCGACCTTGGGATCGGCGAAAAGCTCCTCGATCGACTTGGCGGGGACGTTGAATTCCGCAGCCTTCGCCTCTGCCAGTTCGCGGTTGAGGTCGGCGACGCCGCGGATCTCGAGAATGGGGAAGGATGCCATTGCCTTGAGATAGGCGCCCGAAATATTGCCGCATCCAATGATGCCGATACCGACTTTATCCATGAATTCCTCCATTGATCTTGATCTGTGCGCCGCTCAGAGCGCCGGCCCTGTCGTGTTCCAGGGCGATTCGTAGAGTTCGTAGAGCGCCACCGCAGCCGCACCCTGCGCCCAGAAATCATCACTCGAATCGTCAAAGACGAGTTCGCTCACCCCCTTCAGCGAGGGCGGAATTGCCAGCGCATAGGCATCGCGCAGGCTGTTCAGAAAGGGTTCGCCGAGCGCCAGGCTGGAGCCGACAAGGATGACCCGCGGCGGTGCAAACAGGGTGACGATGTTGGCAATCGTCAATCCCACCGCTTCGCCGGCGCGGATGGCCGCACTGATCAGCCGGTCGTCATCGGCCTTGATCAAAGCCTGGGCATGGGTCATTCCGCGCCCGAGGCGGATCGCTTCGGCAAAACGCCCGTCGGTCTGCTGTTCGCCGAGAATGGCGCTTTCGCCGGCCTGGCTGAACAACCTAACCACGCCATTTGGCCCCATGCCGAGCACGAGGTCGCCGAGATTGTGGCTGAGCCCGCCGGCGCCGCGGAACAGGCTGTTGCCGTGCAAGACGCCGAGCCCCAGCGTTTGTTCCAGCGAAATCAGCACCATATCCTCGAGATCGCGAGCCTTGCCGAACCAGTGATGGCCGAGGGTGATGGCGTGGGCGTCGCTTTCGACGATGGTCGGCGTTGCCAGCCGCGTCGACATTTCGGCGGCGAAATCGACATTGATGTCGCGGAAGATCGGGCTGCTTCTGATGTAGCCAGTGCGATGTTCGATGACGCCGGGAAAACCGAGGCAGATGCTGTCGACATCTTCGAGCGACAGCCCGGCATCGACGACGCAGCGCCTGACACCGTCTTCGACCAGATCGGCGATGACGCCGATCGGCTGGCGGTCGATGCGGATCGGCAAGGCGAGCTTCGACAGCACGTCGCCGCGGAAATTGGTGACGACGAACACCATCCTGTTGGCGGCGATCTTGGCGCCGACGACGCGGGCCGCATCGGGATTGAGTTCCAGAGCCACACGTGGCCGCCCACGCACCGCCTCGTTGCGGATGTCGCCTTCGTGACGCGGCAGGATCAGCCCGTCATCGAGCAGCGAGGCGGTGATCGCCGAAACGGTGGTGGTGGAGAGTTGGGTGCGCTCGCTGATCTCGATGCGCGAGATCGGACCATGGCGCCGGACGGTATCGAGCACGTTCAAGCGATTGATCGCGCGCATTAATTCAGGATCTGCGGTCTTCATTGGAATTAGCCAGGCGATCGTTTCGTTGCTGCGGAACCCGAATATTTTTAACGGGTTACGAAATAAATAACGGGCAAATCCTCGGTGCTGTCAAGCGCATTTGATAAAAATACAGGCATTGGGTTGACATTGTGCGAAAGCTCCGTTGAATTAATCCGCATTGGGGAAAAATTGTGAGGATAGGTCCCCTGGGAGGAAAATCATGAATTTTATGTTGAAGAGCGCCGCTCTCGGCGGCAGGCGCATCGCATCCATGGCCGCGGCAGCCGGCATGCTGCTGGCGGGAGCCGGGGCTGCCTCGGCGACGACGGTGGTCAAGTGGCTGCATCTCGAACTCGACCCGAAAAACGTCGCCGCCTGGGAAGACATCGTCAAGAAATACGAGGCCCAGCATCCCGACGTCGACATCCAGATGCAGTTCCTCGAAAACGAGGCCTTCAAGGCCAAGCTTCCGACATTGCTGCAGTCCGACGACGTGCCGGATTTCTTTTTCAGCTGGGGCGGCGGCGTTCTGAAGCAGCAGTCCGAGACCGGCGCGCTGCAGGATGTGACGGCAGCGCTCGATGCCGATGGCGGCAAATTGCGCAAGGCCTATACTCCGGCTTCGGTCGATGGCCTGACCTTCGAGGGCAAGACCTGGGCGATCCCCTACAAGGTCGGCCTGGTCAGCTTCTTCTATAACAAGGCGCTGTTTGCCAAGGCAGGCGTCAAGGCCGAGGACATCAAGAGCTGGAGCGATTTTCTCACCACGGTCAAGAAGATCAAGGCGGCCGGCATCGTGCCGATTGCCGGCGGCGGCGGTGAAAAATGGCCGATCCACTTCTACTGGAGCTATCTCGTCATGCGCGAAGGCGGCCAGAAGGTCTTCGACGCGGCCAAGAATGGTGAGGGCGAAGGTTTCCTCGATCCGGCGATCATCAAGGCCGGCGACGACCTCGCCGAGCTCGGCAAGCTCGAACCTTTCCAGCCCGGTTATCTCGGCGCAAGCTGGCCGCAGACGCTCGGTGTCTTCGGCGACGGCAAGGCGGCGATGATCCTGGGCTTTGAAGCGACCGAGGCCAACCAGCGCAAGAATGCCGGCGACGGCAAGGGGCTTTCGCCCGACAATATCGGCCGTTTCGTCTTCCCGACGGTCGACGGCGGCGCCGGCAAGCCGACCGATACGCTCGGCGGCCTGAACGGCTGGGCCGTCACCAAGAAGGCATCGAAGGAAGCGCTCGATTTCCTCGCTTTCCTGACCAACGCCGAGAACGAGCGGGCGATGGCCAAATTGGGCATGCTTCTGCCCGTGGCCGTCGGCGCCGATGATGGCGTCGTCAATCCGTTGCTGGCCGAATCGGCCAAGCAGCTTGCGGGTTCGACCTGGCACCAGAACTTCTTCGACCAGGATCTGGGCGCCGCCGTCGGCCGTGTCGTCAACGACGTCTCGGTGGAAATCGTCTCCGGCCAGATGAAGTCCAAGGACGGCGCCCAGATGATCCAGGACGCTTTCGAACTGGAACAATAACCAGCGCCCGCAGACCCCTGTCGGCGCTCCAAAAGTGGAGCGCCGACATTGCTGCCGACGAGATGCGAAAGCAGGAACCATGGCCAATATATCAGTCCTATCGACACCGAGTGCCGCAAGGCCGGCAAGACGAGCCGCAAACAGCAGAAGCTCGGTTGCGCACGACCGCTTGACCGTGCTGCTGATCTTTCTGCCGCCGGCGTTGCTGCTCTTCACGCTCTTCGTCATCATGCCGA
This sequence comes from Rhizobium leguminosarum bv. trifolii WSM2297, assembly GCF_000271845.1. The sequence continues at coordinate 807,656 of NZ_JH719395.1, forward strand.
TGGGCGAGGCGGCCTGGTACAGCCTCTACAAGTGGAACGGCTACGGCACGCCGACCGAGTTCATTGCGCTGCGCAATTTCCAGGTGCTGTTCCGCAATGCGGCGTTCACCCAGGCGCTGGTCAATAACGGCCTGATCATCGTCATCTCGATCTGCATCCAGGTGCCGCTCGCCATCTGGCTGGCCACCATGCTGGCCCACCGCATTCCCGGTGTCGTCGGTTATCGCCTGATCTTCTTCCTGCCCTACGTGCTGGCCGATGTTGCCGCAGGCCTGATCTGGCGCTTCGTCTATGACGGCGATTACGGCCTGTTTGCCGCCATTTCCAATTTCTTCGGCTTCGCCAACCCTTACGTGCTCGCCGACAAGGACGTGGCGATCTATGCCGTGCTCGGGGTCATCGTCTGGAAATATTTCGGCTTTCACATGATGCTGTTCATCGCCGGCCTGCAATCGGTCGACAAGAGCGTGCTGGAGGCGGCCGAAATCGACGGCGCCACCGGCTGGCAGAAGTTCCGTTACGTCACGCTGCCGCTGCTCGGCTCGACCCTGCGTCTGTCGATCTTCTTTGCGGTCGTCGGCTCGCTGCAGCTCTTCGACATGATCATGCCGCTGACCGGCGGCGGGCCGTCCAACTCGACCCAGACGATGGTCACCTTTCTCTACACCTATGGCGTCATGCGCATGCAGGTCGGCCTCGGCAGCGCCGTCGGCGTCGTGCTGTTCGTCATCTGCGTGACGCTCGCCTTCGGTTACAAAAGGATCTTCATGCGCCATGACTGATATGAGCTCTTCCATCCGCATGCGCACGTCGACCCGCATCTATCTCTACGTGTCGCTGAGCCTGATCGCGGCGATCGTGCTGGTGCCGCTGCTGACGACGGCGCTCGGCGGCTTCAAGACGCTGGGCGACCTGCGCACCAATCCCTTCGGGCTTCCGAGCGAATGGCAATGGACGAATTATACCGACATTCTGTTCGGCGAACGCTACTGGCTGCAGATCGGCAATTCGCTGATCATTGCAGCTCTCACCGTGTTGCTGACTCTGATCGTCTCGTCGATGGCGGCTTTCGCCTTTGCCCATGTCCGCTTCTTCGGCTCGTCCTTCCTGCTCAACTATTTCCTGCTCGGGCTGATGTTTCCGGCGGCGACCGCGATCCTGCCGCTGTTCATCCGCATCCGTGATCTCGGCCTGTTGAACACCTATTGGGGCGTGGTGCTGCCGCAGGTGGCCTTCGGCCTCGGCATGAGCATCCTGTTATTCCGGAACTATTTCCGCAATCTTCCGGAGGAATTGTTCCAGGCGGCCTTCGTCGACGGTTGCGGTTATATGAGATTTTTCTGGCATATCTCGCTGCCGCTTTCCCGGCCGATTGTCGCCACCGTCAGCATCATCTCGTTCGTCGGCAGCTGGAACAGCTACATCCTGCCGCTGATCATGCTGAACTCGGAATCCAAATATCCCTGGCCGCTCGGCATCATGGTCTATCGCGGCGAATACGGCACGGAATGGCAGCTGGTGCTGGCCTTCATCACGCTGACCATCCTTCCCACCATCATCGTTTTTTTCGTCGCCCAGAGACACATCATCGCCGGATTGACTGCCGGCGCCGTGAAGTCCTGAGCCGAACCATTGGAGGTGTTATCATGGCATCTGTTGAACTGAATGATGTAAGCAAGGCCTATGGCTCAGTCGACGTCATCCACGGCATTTCGCTTCATATCGAGGATGGCGAATTCGTCGCCCTCGTCGGCCCGTCCGGCTGCGGAAAATCGACGCTGCTGCGGATGATCGCCGGCCTCGAGGAGATCACCGACGGCGAGATCGCCATCGGCGGCAATGTCGTCAACGCCATGACGCCGCGCGAGCGCAACATCGCCATGGTCTTCCAGTCCTATGCGCTCTATCCGCACATGACGGTCGCCGAAAACATGGGCTTCAATCTGAAGCTCGCCGGCGTCGCCAAACCGCAGATCGAGGCCCGCGTCACTGAAGCCGCCCGCATGCTCGATCTCGCCACACTGCTCGACCGCAAACCGGCCCAGCTTTCCGGCGGCCAGCGCCAGCGCGCCGCCATGGGCCGCGCCGTCGTGCGCAATCCGGCCGTCTTCCTGTTCGACGAGCCGCTCTCCAACCTCGATGCGAAACTGCGCGTGCAGATGCGCTCGGAGATCAAGACGCTGCACCAGAAGGTGAGAACCACCTCGATCTATGTCACCCACGACCAGATCGAAGCGATGACGCTTGCCGACCGCATCGTCGTGCTCAATCAGGGCAGGGTGGAGCAGCAGGGCACGCCGCTCGAACTTTACCGGAAGCCGGCCAATCTCTTCGTTGCCGCCTTTATCGGATCGCCGGCAATGAACATGCTCGACGGCACGGTCGATGGTGTAAACGGCGAACCCGCCGCCCGCCTCGAAGACGGCAGGGCGATCCGCCTCGCGCCCGACCGCAAGGTCAAGGCCGGCCAGGCCATCACCATCGGCCTGCGCCCCGAACATCTCATTCCCGGCGTCGCCGCCGGCACACCGCTCGCCGGCCGCACGATGCTGGTGGAACCGACAGGCGCCCAGACCCACGTGGTCTTCGATCTCGCCGGACAACAGGTCACCGCCATCGTCGACGGCGAATACCCCGCCAGCTACGGCGCGGTATTCGAGGCAAGCATCGCCAGCGACCAAGTGCATGTCTTCGATCGCGGGAGTGGAGTGGCGCTGTAGGTGGATGGCCGGCTGGGCATACGACTATCCTCGGCCGAGGAGATTGCCGAAACCGGCCCCTCACCCTAACCCTCTCCCCGTAAACGGGGCGAGGGGACGTGCCACGCGAGAGATGGGCGAGGAACGGAGAGGCCGCGGCATATCACCTTCTCCCCGCGAGCGGGGAGAAGGTGCCGGCAGGCGGATGAGGGGCACCTCGGGAGAGTTGCCCAGTCCGAGGATGACCTAATAAAAAGCGAAATGCCGCCTTCGATCTCCGGCTTACTCAGCCGCAATCCGCTCAACGCCGTTGGCCTGCACGATCTTCTCCAGCAGCGCCAGCTCTTCCTGGGTGAGATCCGTCAGAGGCGGGCGCACCGGCCCGGGATTCTGCCCAAGGACCCGCAGGCCGGCCTTGATGATCGAGACGGCGTAGCCCTTCTTGCGGTTGCGCAGGGCGACGAAGGGGAAGAAGAAGCTCTTCAGGATCTCGTCGACGGTCGGCTGGTCGCCGGTGCGCAAAGCGCCGTAGAAGCGCTGGGCCAGCGCCGGGACGAAGTTGAAGACGGCCGACGAATAGGTCGTCACGCCGGCGGCGAAATAGGCTTGGGCATAGACCTCATGGGTCGGCATGCCGCCGACATAGACGAGGCGATCGCCCAGCAGGGTGGTGATCTCGATGACCTTGTCGACGTCGCCGACGCCGTCCTTGAAGCCGATCAGGTTCGGGCATTCCTCGGCAAGTCGCGCAATGCTTTCGGCCGTCAGGACGGCGTTGTCGCGGTTATAGACGATGACGCCGATGCCGACCGATTGGCAGACCGCCTTGACATGGGCGATGAGGCCGGCCTGCTCGGCAAACATCAGATAGGGCGGCAGCAGCAATAGTCCGTCGGCGCCGGCCTTTTCGGCCGCCTTTGCGATCTCGATGGCGAGCGACGTGCCGTAGCCGGTGCCCGAGATGATCGGCGTCTTGCCGGCCGCGGCCTTGGCGGCGCGGACGACCTGCGGGATTTCGGCCGGATTGAGGGAGAAGAACTCTCCGGTGCCGCCGGCGGCAAACAGCGCAGCCGCGTCATAACCCGAAAGCCACTCGACATGGCGACGGTACTTCGCCTCGTCGAATATGAGCTGATCGTCGAAATGCGTCACCGGAAACGAGAGGAGACCACTACCGACGGCCTTCTTCAATTCAATCGGGTTCATCATGAAAGTCCTGTTCCTTACCTGTTGAAATTGGCCGTCTCAGGCGCTTTCGAGCGTCTGCAGAAGGGCCGCGATATAGCCGTAGCAGTAGGCAAATGCGGTGGCGGAAGGGTCCTTGCCACTGACGGTCGGCACGTGGTCCGGCATCAGCATGTATTTGAAGCCGACTTCCTTGTAGATCCTGGCCGAGCGGAGCATGTCCATGTCGCCCTCGTCGGGGAAGGTCTCCATGAAGGAGAGTTTGCCGCCGCGGATATTGCGAAAGTGAACATTGAAGATCTTGTTGCGTTCGCCGAACCAGCGAATGACGTCGTCGATCTCCTTGCCGGGATTTTCGAGCATTTCGCCGATCGAGCCCTGGCAGAAATTGAGGCCGTGATAGGGGTTTTCGCGCATCAGCACGAACTTCTTCAGGCCTTCGACGGTGCCGAGCACCCGCGTGACGCCGCGAAAGCCGGGCGGTGTATAGGGATCGTGCGGATGGCAGGCGAGCCTGACCCGGTTGCTCGCAGCGACGGGAACAACGCGTTCGAGGAAATAATCGATCCGCTCCCAGTTTTCGTCTTCGGAGAGAACGCCGGCAAGACCGGGTGCTGCCTGCTGATCCGCCTTGTCCCAGCGGAAGCTGGCATTCATCGAGCCGCCGCGTCCCGGTTCATCCGGTGTGCGGGGAATGCCGATCAGGTTGAGATTGTATTTGACGGCCGGAATGCCGGCCGCCGCGGTATTCTCGATCAGCTTGCAGACGGCGTCGATCTGTCTGTCGCGCTCCGGGCCGGCAAGCAGGATATCGGGATAGGACGCCTTCTCGATCGGCTGCGAGGGGAGGGGCAGCTGGATCATGTCGAGGATCAGGCCGAAGCTTTCAACCTTGTCGCGGTGGCGCTCGAGGTCGGAAAGCGTCCAGCTGCTCGGTTCTCCCGGCGGGTCGGCGTTGATATGCTTCACGCCCAGTTGCGCAAAGATACGATAATCGTCGTCATCCCGCGCGGCGACCTGTGTTCCCAGATACATTTGAGTCTCTTTCGAAATTACACAATGTCATATGACATAATATGAATTTTGAAGAGAGTCGAGCCCTATTGTTGTTCGGCGAGCATCCGGTAGCGACGCTGGCTGGCCATCATGTGGGCACGCATCGCCTGGCGGGCGCGTTCCGGATCCTGGTCGGCAATGGCCGACAGGATTTCAACGTGCTCGGCATAGACCTTTTGCAGATAGTCCCGGTCATTGGCCTCGGGCAGCGTCGGAAACTGGCCGCGAGGGATGGCTTTGGGGCCGAATTGGCGCAGGATATCGACGTAGAATCGGTTGTTGGTGGCTGCGGCGATCGCCATGTGGAAGGCGTAGTCCGCCTCCACCGTCTGCTGTCCGGTTTCGATCAGGTTTGCCATGCGGCGGTTGGCCTCACGGATCGCAGCCTCCTGCTCGGCCGTGCGGCGATAGGCGGCGATGGCCGCCGCTTCACCCTCGGCCGCCATGCGAAACTCCAGCAATTCCAGGGTTTCCGGGATGCTTTTGATTTCTACGGGCGTCAATGACAGCACCGAATGTGCCTTGGGGTCCGCGACAAAAACGCCTTTGCCCTGGATCGGCTTGACGAAGCCCGCCGACCTGAGGTCGGCAATCGCCTCGCGCACCACGGTGCGGCTGACGCCGAAGGTGGCCTCAAGCTGCGGCTCGGTCGGCAGTTGGTCGCCGACACGCAGCTTCCCCGTCTCGATTTGCGCCCGCAACTGATCGATGACCTGCTGCGCCAGTCTTTGCCGGCCACGGCTGAGTGTTGTCATTTTCCGCTCCCCAATCCCCAACCTCTAATCCCTTTGGCATCAAGTCTCCCGCTCGGGCTTGCAAATCATACCAGACTTCGTTAAATCATAATACGACATACGGGCGACATAATATGTCTTCTATAGTAATCCAGGGAGGAGTGACAATGAAGCATTTTTCAAAAGGCTTGTTCGTCGGCGCCGTTTTCGGCGCCCTGACGGTCGCAGCACCGCAGATGCAGGCCGCGACCCCGCAGGACCAGCTGGTGGTCGGAACATCGCTGGCGCAGGTTCTGTCCCTCGATCCGCAGCAGGCGACCGAAGGCAAAGCCGTCGAGATCATGTCCAATCTTTACGACCGCCTGGTCGCCAGCACGGCGGACGGCAAGATCCTTCCGCAGTTGGCGGAAAGCTGGAAGGTTGACGACAAAGGCATCACTTTCACCCTGCGCAAGGCCAATTTCGCCTCAGGCAACCCGGTCACCTCGAAGGACGTGGTCTATTCATTGGCGCGGCTCTTGAAGGGATCAGGCCGCCGCCGCCAACCTCAAGCGCGTCGGCTACGACAAGAACAATGTCGACAAGCTCGTCAAGGCGGTCGACGACCAGACGGTGCGCATCGATCTCTCCGACCAGGTGACGGCGGAGCTTCTGCTCTACCGGCTGACGACGACGACCACCAGCGTGGTCGACAGCGTCGAGGTCGAGAAACACGCCGTCGATAACGACTATGGAAACGCCTGGATGCGGACGCATTCGGCCGGATCCGGACCGTTCACCCTCAATCGCTGGTCTCCGAACGAACTGGTGATTCTCGATGCCAACAAGGACTATATGACCGGCGCGCCGAAGATGAAGCGCGTCATCGTCCGGCATGTGCCTGAAAGCCAGGTGGAGCGGCTGATGCTCGATCGCGGCGACATCGATATTGCCAGCGCGCTGACGGCCTCCGATCTCGCGACCTTCAAGGACAAGCAGGGCTTTGCCATCCAGCGTATTCCGACAGGCGGCTTCTATGTGCTGTCGATGAATGCCGGCAACCAGTACCTCTCCAACCCGAAGGTCCGCGAGGCCATTGCCTACGGCATCGACTACAAGGGCATCGAGAAGACGATCATGGGTCCATACGGGCGGGCGCGAAACGTTCCCGTTCCGGAGAATTTCGAATATGCGATCCCGAACCCCGATTGGCATCTGGACGTCGAAAAGTCCAAGCAGTTGCTGAGCGAGGCAGGTTTCAAGGACGGCTTCTCATTGACGCTGAAGACCATTGCGCAGACGCCGCGCATCGATCTTGCCACCGCCATCCAGGCATCGCTTGCCCAGGTCGGCATCAAGATCGACATCCAGCAGGGCAATGGCTCGGAAATCATTGCCGCCCATCGCGCCCGGGATTTCGATCTGCTGATCCCGCAGACAAGCGCCTACATGCCGAACGTGCTCGGGTCGATGGAGCAGTTTTCCTCCAATCCCGACAATTCGAAAGAGGCCAACAATGCCGGCAACTTCGTCTGGCGCTCGGCCTGGGACATTCCCGAATTGACGGCGCTGACGGCCAAGGCATCGATGGAGCCGGACGCCAAGAAGCGCGGCGAACTCTACGTCCAGATGCAGAAGATGTTCGTCGAACAGAAGCCGGCCGTGCTGCCGCTCTTCGAGCGCTTTGAGCCGATCGTCCTCAACAGCAAGGTGCAGGGATATATCGGGCATCCGTCTCAGCTCACGCGTCTCGAAAACGTGACCAAGGTAGAAACCCAGTAAGACTCCCAGGGCAAGCCGATCATGAAGGAACTCTCCGTAGCCGAATTTGGCCGACGCCTGGCGCATTTGCTGGTCAGCCTGTTCATCCTCTTATGCGTAACCTTCGTGATCGGCCGCGTCTTGCCCAACGATCCGGTCGGTGCGATCGTCGGCGAACTTGCCGATCCTGCAGCCTATGCGGCGATGCGGGCGCGCCTGGGGCTCGATCTGCCGATCTACCAGCAGTTTTTCCTCTATCTGAACGGGCTGGCGCATGGTGATTTCGGCACTGCCGTTCTCACCGGCAATCCCGTCTCTTCCGACCTCGCCCAGGCGTTTCCGGCGACATTCGAACTGGCGACGCTGGCGGTGATCATTTCAACTTTCGTCGGTGTGCCGCTCGGTCTCACCGCAGCCCTGTTTCGCGACAGCTGGATCGATAAGGTCGCCCGCGTGGTGGCACTCGTCGGCCATTCCATCCCGGTCTTCTGGTTCGGCATCGTCGGGCTGGTCATCTTCTATGCCGGCCTCAACTGGGTCGGCGGGCCGGGCAGGATCGATGTGTTTTACGAAGGCCTCGTCACCCCGCGAACCGGCCTGTTGCTGATCGACAGCCTGCTGCAGGGCGAGACAGAAATCTTCTGGAATGCGCTCGGCCATATCATTCTGCCTGCCGTCATCCTTGCCTATGCGGCGATGGCCTACATCACCCGCATGACCCGCAGTTTCACCCTCGAGCAGCTGAGCCAGGATTACGTCATCGCGGCCCGGGCCAAGGGCGTCAGCCCCACAGGCACGATCTTGCGCCATGTCCTGCCGAACATTGCCGTGCAGCTGATCACGATCCTGGCCATTTCCTATGGCGGGCTGCTCGAAGGCGCCGTCGTCACCGAGATCGTCTTCTCCTGGCCAGGCATCGGCCAGTACATGACGAACGCGCTGATGATCGGCGATATGAACGCCATCGTCGCCGGCACCATCATTGTGGGATTCATTTTCATGTTGTTGAACTTCCTGGCCGACGTCGCCTACGCCATCTTTGATCCGCGCATGCGGGAGGCGGCCCGATGAGCGATGTTGTCCGCAGCGAAATCCAGATCCGTCCTCCGAGCGTCCCGAGCCGCATGGCGGCGTCGTTTGCGCGCGCCGGCCGCAAATTGGCCGCCGAACCGCTTGGTCTTGCCGGCTTCGTCATCCTCGGTCTGCTCTGCATCGTCGCGATCTTCGCGCCGCTTCTGGCGCCTTATGATCCGGTCGTGCAGTCGCTTGGCGATGCACTGCAGCCCCCGAGCCTGGCGCATTGGGCCGGCACCGATGAATTCGGCCGCGACATTCTGAGCCGGCTGATCTTCGGCACCCGCATCACCATTCAGACCGTACTGTCGATCTCCCTGATCGTCGGGCCGATCGGCCTGTTGATCGGCGTCGTCGCCGGCTTCTTCGGCGGGCGCACCGATGCGCTGCTGATGCGCGCCACCGATATCGTCCTGTCCTTCCCGTCGCTGATCCTGGCGCTGGCCTTTGCCGCCGCGCTCGGTGCGGGCCTGGGCACGGCGATCATCGCCATCTCGCTGACGGCCTGGCCGCCGATTGCCAGGCTCGCCCGCGCCGAAGCCCTTGTCGTCAGAAATGCCGACTATGTGGTCGCCGCCCGCCTTTACGGCGCTTCGCCGATCCGCATTCTTCTCCTCTATATCGCGCCGATGTGCGTTCCCTCCGTCATCGTCCGCCTGACCCTCAACATGGCCGGCATCATCCTGACGGCGGCCTCACTCGGCTTTCTCGGCCTCGGCGCCCAGCCGCCGGCGCCGGAATGGGGCGCGATGATCTCCAACGGCCGCAAGTTCATGCTCGATTATTGGTGGGTCGCCGTCATGCCGGGTATCGCCATCCTGCTGACCAGCCTTGCCTTCAACATCGCCGGAGATGCTCTGCGCGACATTCTGGATCCCCGCCATGCAAGATCATGATCTGCAACCGGTTCTGTCCGTCAAAGGATTGAGCGTCCGTTTCGGGCGAGGCGCCGTGCCCGCCGTCTCCAATGTCAGTTTCGACGTCGGGCGCGAGCGTGTCGGCATCGTCGGCGAATCCGGCTCCGGCAAGTCGACGACCGGTCGTGCCATCATGCGTCTGCTGCCGCCGGCCGCCGTCGTCACCGCTGAACGTCTTGATCTCGGCGGCGATCCGTTGCTGTCGAAGAGCGAGCGGCAGATGGGCGCGCTTCGTGGCAAGGATATCGCCCTGATCATGCAGGATCCGCGTTATTCGCTGAATCCGGTGCTGTCGATCGGCAAGCAGATCGCCGAGGCTGCGCGCCTTCACCTCAGTCTTGGCAAGAGCCAGGCGTTCGACGCCGCCCGCGCCATGCTCGAGCGCGTGCGCATCAGTGATCCCGATCGGGTCATGGCGCTTTATCCGCACCAGATATCGGGCGGCATGGGCCAGCGCGTGATGATCGCCATGATGCTGCTGGCGCGGCCGAAGCTTGTCATTGCCGACGAACCGACCTCGGCACTCGATGTCAGCGTTCGCAAGGACGTGCTGTTGCTGCTCGACGAACTGGTGCGCGAGAACAATTCCGGCCTGCTGTTGATCAGCCATGACATTCGCATGGTCGCGGCCTTTTGCGAGCGCATCATCGTCATGTATGCCGGCCGCATCGTCGAAACGCTGACCAGTCTCGAAGAGGCCCGCCATCCCTATACCCGCGGGCTGATAGCAGCACTGCCCGACCCAAAGAACCCGGTTCGCCGGCTTGCGGTTCTTGATAGGGCAAAACTCGATCTGGAGACGGCGCAATGATCAATGTCCGCGACCTCGATGTCGTCTTTGCCTCGGGCAAATCAAGCAATCATGTCGTCCGCGGCATCAGTTTTCAGGTCAACCAGGGTGAGACGCTCGGCATCGTCGGCGAATCCGGCTGCGGCAAATCGACGGTGCTGCGTTGCCTTGCAGGCATGGAGGCAGGTTGGACCGGCCAGATCGAGCTTGGCGGCAAGCCGATCGGCAAGAGGCGCTCCCGCGAGGAGCTGAAATTTGCCCAGATGGTGTTTCAGGACCCTTACGGATCCCTGCATCCGCGCCAGCGCATCGGCACGGCGCTCGCCGAGCCGCTGCGCGCCATGGGCCATTCCGAGATTTGGGCGAAGGTCGAAAGAGCCTTGATCCAGGTGGGACTGCCGACAAGCTTCGCCAATCGTTTTCCCCATGAGCTTTCCGGCGGCCAGAGGCAGCGCGTGGCCATCGCCCGGGCGCTGATCCTGTCGCCGCCGATCCTGCTGCTCGACGAGCCGACATCGGCGCTCGACGTCTCGGTCCAGGCCGAAATTCTCAACCTGCTTGCCGATCAGCGAGAGGAAAAGGGGCTGACCTATCTGCTGGTCAGCCACGACCTCGCGGTTATCGCCCATATGTGCGACCGGGTACTGATCATGAAAAACGGCTGCTTCGTCGACGAACTCACCAGTGCGGATCTGCAGGCCGGCACCACCCATGATGCCTATGCGCGCGAGCTGTTTGAAGCGAGCTTTATGGAAGCTTGAGATTGTCGTCTTGTATCGCTTTGCGGTTGCGCAGATGGCTGCCCCTCACCCTAACCCTCTCCCCGTAAAAAACGGGGCGAGGGGACGTGCCCTGCGAGAGCGAGGAGGGAACGGAGAGGTCACGGCATATCCCCTTCGCCCCGTTTACGGGGGTCCGAAGGACGGGTCGAGACCCGTGGCTCGACCCCGGGCGGTGCCGGCAGCCGGATGAGAATCTGTGTTGGTTGTCAAGGCGGATTTGGGGTCCAGAGGCGGTCCTGAGCTAAGAGGCAGTTAGCGAGAACGAGAAGTTTGCGCATGACGGCGACTAGGATCACCTTGGGTGGTTTTCCTGTGGCTTTGAGTGTGTCTGCGAAACGAGCAAGAGCGGGATTGTAGCGACAAGCCGACAAGGCGGCCATGTAGAGTGCACGCCGGGGTGCGGGCCTGCCGGCGCGAATGGAACGACGCCCGGTTCGCGCGCCGCTG